>NZ_LR733286.1:1464382-3574390 GCF_902506515.1 Plantibacter sp. T3
GTCCCTCAGACCCCGCCCGGTCCCTCAGACCCCCGCCCGGTCCCTGAGCTTGTCGAAGGGCGGTCCCCGGCGTCACCCCTGCCCTTCGACAGGCTCAGGGACCGGAGGTGGGCCTGGGCGATGGCGACGGGCACTGTTCACCTGCGCGACACCGGCAGGCCCCGATCGCGCTACGTCGCGACCCTAGCTTGTCCTCCAGACGACGGACGCGGTATCCGACGGCCCGACAGCACGGGCGGCCGCCGACGTCACTGGAGGAACCGTGAACACCAGGCGTATGACCGCCCTCGCCATCGTCGCGCTCGCAGCGACCGCGCTCACCGCATGCTCCGCCGGAGCGGACACCGGAGCCGGCTCCGACGTCGACGCCAAGCAGGCGACCTCCGCCGAGGACTTCGGCGGGATGGACGCGCTCGTCGAGGCGGCGAAAGCCGAGGGCCAGCTGAACGTCATCGCCCTCCCCGACACCTGGGCGAACTACGGGAAGATCATCTCCGCGTTCGAGGACAAGTACGACATCACGGTCAACTCGGCCGACCCCGACGTCTCGAGCGCCGAGGAGATCACGGCCGCGAAGAACCAGAAGGGCCAGGACACCGCTCCCGACGTCTTCGACCTCGGCTCCGCCGTCGCCCTCGACAACCTCGACCAGTTCGCGCCGTACCAGGTCGCCAACTGGGACGACATCCCGGAGGGCTCGAAGGAGAAGACCGGCCTGTGGGTCTACGACTACACCGGTCTCGTCTCCATCGGCTACGACGCGGACGCCGTCCCGGCACCGAAGTCGCTCGACGACCTCCTCGGCTCCGAGTTCGCGGGCAAGGTCGCGCTGAACGGCGACCCGACCCAGGCCGGTGCCGCCGCAGCCGGCGTCTACCTCGCCGCCCTGCAGTCCGGTGGTTCGGCCGACGACATCCAGCCCGGTGTCGACTTCTTCCAGAAGCTCAACCAGGCGGGCAACTTCCTGCCCCTCGACCCGACCCCCGCGACCATCGCCTCGGGTGAGACCCCCGTCGTGATCGACTGGAGCTACAACAACCTCGCCGCGGCGACCGAGAACGAGGGCCAGCGCAACTGGAAGACCACCGTCCTCCCGGGTTCGGCCGTCGGCAGCTACTACAACCAGGCCATCAACGTGGACGCCCCGCACCCCGCGGCCGCGCGACTCTGGCAGGAGTTCATCTTCAGCCCCGAGGCGCAGAACCTGTACCTCGCCGCCGGCGCGTACCCGTCGACCCTCGCCGCGATGGTCGAGGCCGACACCGTCGACCAGAAGGCGCTCGACGCCGTGGGCGAGATGCCCGCCGACCTCGTGCAGTTCACGCCCGAGCAGACCGAGCAGGCCACCTCGCTGCTCGCCGAGAAGTGGGCGGCAGCGATCTCCTGATGACCACCTCCGCCACCCGGCGGAGTGAGGCGGGGTCGGCACACGCCGGCCCCGCCGTCTCGCTCCCGCCGACCGACGCATCGGACGCTTCGGCCGCCCCCGCCGAGGCGCGCCCCCGCCGCCGTCCGCGCTGGGCGCTCCTCGGCCTGACGCCGTTCGCCCTGTACACCCTGCTCTTCCTCGCGGTCCCGACGTTCCTCGCCCTCGCCACCGGCTTCTTCGACGGCGACGGCGCGTTCACGCTCGACAACCTCACGGCGCTCGCCGAGCCGGCGGTCCTCGGGGCGTTCGCCAGCTCCTTCTGGGTCTCCGCCGTCACCGCGGTCGCCGGAGCCGTCATCGGAGCCCTCGTCTGCTACGCGCTCCTCGCGGTCCGACCCGACGGGCTCATCCGCACCTTCGTCGATGCGGCCTCGAGTGTCCTCGCCCAGTTCGGCGGCGTCATGCTCGCCTTCGCCTTCATCGCGACCATCGGCATCCAGGGGCTCGTGACCGTGTTCCTCAAGGACCGCCTCGGGGTCGACCTCTTCGCCGACGGCGTCTGGCTCTACCAGGTCCCGGGCCTCCTCCTGCCGTATCTGTACTTCCAGGTGCCGCTCATGGTCATCACCTTCATGCCCGCGATGGAGGGCTTGAAGCGCACCTGGTCCGAGGCGAACGCGACCCTCGGCGGCACGCGCTTCACCTACTGGACCCGCATCGCGATGCCGATCCTCGCCCCCTCCTTCCTCGGGTCGCTCCTGCTGCTGTTCGCGAACGCGTTCTCGAGCTATGCGACCGCCGCCGCGCTCATCAGCCAGGGTGCGCAGATCGTGCCGCTGCAGATCCGCGGTGCGCTCATCAGCGAGACCGTCCTCGGCCGCGAGAACCTCGCCGGTTCGCTCGCGATCGGCATGATCGTCGTGATGGTCGTCATGATGACGGCCTACTCCGCCCTGCAGGCGCGGACGGAACGGTGGCAGCGATGAGCGCCGTCGGCGACTCGGCCACGCCGTCCAAGCTCGCGAGCCGGATCATCCTCGTCGTCGTCGCGGTGGTGTTCGCCGTCCCGATCCTGTCGATGGTCGAGTTCACCCTGCGCGCCGGGATCGACGGCGGCCACGACCTCGGGCACTGGGCCGCAATCCTCGACCCGGAGAACTCGCGGAAGTACCGGGTGCTCTTCCAAGGCATCGGCAACTCCGTCGTGCTCGCCGCGGTGACGGTCCTGATCGTCGTGGTGCTCCTGCTGCCGACGATGATCCTCGTCAAGCTCCGCTTCCCGAAGCTGCAGCGCGTCCTCGAGTTCGTCTGCATCATCCCGATCACCGTCCCGGCAATCGTGCTCGTCGTCGGACTCGCACCGGTCTACTCCGTCGTGGCCAGGCTCCTCGGCAGTGCGCCGTGGACGCTCGCGTTCGCCTACGGGATCACGGTGCTGCCGTACGCCTATCGGGCGATCGCCGCGAACCTGCAGTCGGTCGACGTCGGCACCCTCGCCGAGGCCGCGCGCACGCTCGGCGCCGGCTGGGGGACCGTCCTCGTCCGCGTCCTGCTGCCCAACCTGCGTCGTGGCGTGCTGACAGCGTCGGTCATCTCGGTCGCCGTCGTCCTCGGCGAGTACACGATCGCCTCGCTCCTCGGACGCAACACGCTGCAGACCTCGCTCGTGCAGGTGTCGAAGAGCGACCCCTTCGTCGCGGTGGCCTTCGCTCTGCTGGCGCTCGCCTTCGCATTCGTCCTGCTGTTCATCATCGGCCGCGTCGGATCGATCCGACGCATCAGGGAGACACCATGACCACCATCGACCAGTCGGCACCGGCAGCGACGCCCGGAGACGGACGCCCGGCCGGCGCAGCGGTGCGGTTCGATCGCGTCGTGAAGGACTACGGCTCGGGTGCCCGCGCCCTCGACGGCGTGAGCCTCGACCTCGCGCCCGGCGAGTTCGTCGCGCTGCTGGGGCCGTCGGGGTGCGGGAAGACGACCGCGCTCCGCAGCCTGGCGGGACTCGAGGACATCACCTCGGGGAGCGTGCTCATCGACGGCGTCGACGTCGTGTCCGTGCCCACCAACCGGCGCGACCTCGGCATGGTGTTCCAGTCCTACTCGCTGTTCCCACACCTCACGGTGCTCGAGAACGTCGAGTTCGGCCTGCGCATGCGGAAGGTGCCCGCGGCCGAGCGACGGACGCGTGCCGCCGAGAGCCTCGACCTCGTCGGCCTCGGCCACCTCGCCGCCCGCTACGCCCACCAGCTCTCGGGCGGGCAGCAGCAGCGCGTCGCCCTCGCCCGGGCGTTGGTCACGCGGCCTCGGGTCCTCCTCCTCGACGAGCCGCTCAGCGCCCTCGACGCCAAGGTGCGCGTCCAGCTGCGCGACGAGATCCGTCGGATCCAGTCGGAGCTGCAGATCACGACCCTCTTCGTCACGCACGACCAGGAGGAGGCGCTCGCCGTCGCCGACCGGGTCGCCGTCATGCGCGCCGGTGTCATCGAGCAGATCGGGACGCCGGAGGAGCTCTACTCGTGGCCGTCGTCGCCGTTCGTCGCGGAGTTCATCGGCCTGAGCAACCGGATCGCTGGTGTGCTCGTGCCCGGTGGCGTCGAGGTGCTCGGGCAGGTGCTGCCGGTGATCGGCGAGCAGCGGGGGGACGGGGCCGTCGTCGCGCTCGTGCGGCCGGAGGACGTCGTGTTCACCGACGCGACGGAGCCCGCGGTCGGGTCCGCTGCGGTCGTGCTCACGTCGAGCTTCCTCGGGCCGGTGCGTCGCACGACCGTCGAGCTGCCGGACGGCACGCTGGTCGCGGTGCAGCACGGTGCGACGGAACGACTGGAGGCGGGGGAGTCCGTCCGCGTCCGCTTCGCCGGTCGTCCCGTCCCGGTGCAGGCGGCCTGAGCACCGGTCCCCGAGCCCACCACCGGTCCCCTGAGCCCACCACCGGTCCCCTGAGCCCACCACCGGTCCCTGAGCTTGTCGAAGGGCTACGCCTTCGCGTTCTGCCGTGGCACGACGACCTGCTTGATGATCAGCAGGATCGACGCCGTCACCGGGATGGAGACGAGGGCGCCGAGCAGCCCGATGAGCGAACCGCCGACCATCGCGCCGATGACGACGAGGGCGCCGGGTACTGCGACCGCCTTGTTCATGACCCGCGGCGTCAGCACGTACGACTCGATCTGCATGTAGACCAGGTAGTAGACGATGACGATGAGTGCCGTCGTCGGTGAGTCGAACAGCCCGACGGTCGCGACGACGACGGTCGCGATGATCGAGCCGACGAGCGGGATGAGCGTCACGAAGAAGATGACGACGGCGAGGATCCCGGCGTACGGCACCCCGACGATGAGCATCATGATGAGCCCGAGGACGGCGTTGATCCCGGCCAGCACCACCATGCCGCTCACGTATCCGCCGATCGAGGCGGTGATCTGGTCGGTGATCGACACGACGCGCGGCCGGGAGCGACGGGGCACCAAGGAGTAGAAGGCGTTCTTCATCGCCTGCATGGACGCGAGGAAGTAGAGCGCGAGGACGAGGGCGATGAAGCCGCCGAAGAAGCCGTTCGCGATGCCGACGCCGAGGTTGAGGGCGCCGCCGGCCAGGACGACCCACGTCTTCGGGTCGGCGGCCACCCCGTAGAGCCAGTCGAGCGCGCCCTGGAGGTCGACGCCCGGACCGAGGTAGTCGCTCAGGGACCGGAACCACTCCTGGTCCTGGATGCCGGTCAGGAAGGTCGGGGCGTTGCTCACGAGTTCGACGGCCTGCCGGGTGACGACGGGGATGACGAGGGCCAGGAGGAGCGCGAGCAGGACGGCGAAGACGGCGAAGACGATCGCGATCGCGAACGGGCGCTTGATGCCGCGTGCCTCGAGCCGGACGACGACAGGGTCGAGGCCGAGCGCGATGAAGAGGCCGACGGCGATGGAGACGAGGATGGTCGACAGTGAGCCGAGGGTGAGGACGAGCAGGATGGCCGCGAGGGCACCGAGTGCTCCGACGAAGCCGATCGCGAAGGGGCGCTGGAGGGTGGTCCTGACGGTGGTCGTCACCTCGGCCGGGCGATGGGCACGGAACCGGACCCGCTGCTGACGTGCCGCCGGACGCAGCGGCTGGTGGCGATGGGGTGCACTCGTCATGCCGCAAGCGTATTGCCCACCGCCCGTTTGCCCGACAGCTGTCGTGGTACCGGAGGATGAGACCGGGCCCTGCAGGATCACCCGACTGCGGGATGTGCCGGGTGCTCGGGTTCAGGACGATGGGAACATGTCATCGATCACCCGTTCGCACGCCGTCCACACCCGGGTCACCGCACCGCTGCGGGCGGTCCCGCTGACGGAGCCGATGCCGAGCCGGCGCGACGAGGCCGCGGAGCAGGGAGTGGTCGCCGAGCGCGTCAGCGCTACGGCACACGTCGCCGCCGGCGCTGCCGGGGTCGACCTCACCGCCTCGGTCGAGCCGACGCAAGCGCCCGCGGCCGGAACCGACGGGACCGACGCCGGAACAGGCCTCCGGTTCCTCGGTGCGGGCTGGGCAGCCGACGCGGCGGTCTTCGCCCAGTACCGCCGCCGCGGCAACTGACCGCGAGGTCCACGCCGGGTCCACCTCGCGGATGACCCGGGCGGCGGAGCTTGCATCGCCCGGCCGACGCGCCGAGGGACACCTGCCGCCGACGATGGGAGCATGAACACTTCGATCCTCTCCGCACGCGGACTCACGAAACAGTACGGGCCGACCGTCGCCCTCGCCGGCGTCGACCTCGACATCCTCCCCGGTGAGTCGGTCGCCATCATGGGTGCCTCCGGCTCCGGCAAGACCACGCTCATGCATGCGCTCGCCGGGATCGTCACCCCCGACACCGGCTCGATCGCCTTCAGCACCCCGACGGGCGTCGTCCGCGTCGACCAGCTCGACGAACGGCACCGGTCGCAGCTGCGGCGCGAGTCCTTCGGCTTCGTCTTCCAGCAGGGCCTGCTCATCCCCGAGCTGACCGCCGTCGAGAACGTCGCCATCGCGCTGATGCTCGGCGGGACACCGCGCATCGCCGCTGAAACGAGCGCGGCGGCGTGGCTCGCCGCCCTCGGACTGGCCGGCATGGAGACCCGACGGATCGGCGAACTGAGCGGTGGTCAGGCGCAGCGCGTCGCGATCGCCCGCGCCCAGGTGACCGGTGCCCCCATCGTCTTCGCCGACGAGCCGACCGGCGCGCTCGACTCCCGGACCTCAGCCGATGTCATGGGAGCCCTGCTCCACGCGACGACCGGGCAGGGACGCACGCTCGTCCTCGTGACGCACGACGAGACGGTCGCCGCGCGGTGCTCGCGGACCATCCGCCTGGCCGACGGTCGGATCGTCGGGCAGCCGGGCGGGGTCGGCGCGCCGACCCCGCCGCAGCAGTTCGCGACCGGGCAGGCACCCGTGCCGCAGCAGGTGCAGCAGCCGTACCCGCCGCAGCAGCTCCTGTACCAGCAGCAGCCCCCGTACCAGCAGCAGCCCGCCGGGCAGCCGTTCCCGCCGCAGCCGTACGCCCAGCCCGCTGCGCAGCCGTACCCGCCGCAGGCCCACCCGGGTCAGGCGACCGGCGTCGTCCCGAACGGAGCCCGACCGTGACCGCCGCAGTCGGGGTCGCACCGACCCGGATCCCGGTCCCCGCCGGCAGCGGTCGCAGTCCCGTCGTCCGTCTCACCTGGATGCTCGCCCGCCCGGGCGCGCAGAGCCCTGCGACGATCGTGCTCCCGGCGGTCGCGTTCGCCGTGACCACCGCTCTCGTACTCACGGTGCTCGGCGGCGCGATGATGTTCTGGCGGTGGACCGGTGAGACGGCCTTCATCTACCAGGTGCTCAGTGTGCTGGCGCTGGCCCTGCTGCTCGTCCCGCTCGGCTCGCTCGGCGGGGCGGCCGCGCGGCTCTCCGCCCGGCGCCGCGACGACCGACTCGCCACCCTCCGACTCCTCGGCGCGACACCCGGCACGGTCACGGCGATGACCGTCCTCGAGTCGGCCGGGGTCGCCCTCCTCGGTGCGTTCGCCGGGATCCTGCTGTACCTCGGCATGCTGCCGCTCGTCGGGCTCATCCCGTTCGGTGGTTCCCCGATCGGGGTCGAGGGCGTCTGGGTCGGTGTCCCGATCATCGCCGCGGTGATCCTCGGTGTCGTGCTGCTCGCAGCAGCGAGTGCCGCCATCGGTCTCCGCGCGGTGAACGTGAGCCCGCTCGGCGTCCGCACGAAGCAGCAGGCGCCGACCGTGCACTGGCTGCGCATCGTCGTCGGGGTCGTCGTCGTGATCGTCGCCTACGGCATGCTCTCCGTCGTGACGGGGTTGCAGGAGGTCGCCGTCATGATCGCCGTCCTGGGGGTGGGGTTCGCTGCCGGCGTCGGGGTGCTCGGGTTGATCGGCCCCTGGGTCGTCGGGGTGATCGGCCGTGGGTCGGCCAAGCGTGCCAAGACACCGGAGCGGCTCCTCGCTGCCCGCACGATCCTGGAGTCGCCGAAGGCGGCGTGGCGTCAGGTCAGTGGCGTGGCGATGACGAGCTTCGTCGCCGTCGTCGCCGGGACCGGGGTGGCGCTCATGGACGCCGCCGGAGGTTCCGACCTCGACCGTGAGAGCGCCATCCTCATCGACGACATCCGCACCGGCGTGATCATCACGCTCGTCGCGTCGTTCCTCATGGTCGCGTGCTCCGTCGGGGTGAACCAGGCGTCGGCGGTCCTCGACCGGCGAGACCTGTACGTCAGCCTCGACCGCCTGGGGGTGCCGCGGGACGTCATGGAACGGGCTCGCGGTCGCGCGGTCATGCTGCCCCTGCGGGTGGTCGCGCTGGGCTCGGCCGGACTGGGCGTCCTCCTCGTCCTGCCGATGGCCAGCATCAGTGTCATCCTCGCCCCGCTGTCGGTCCTCGTCATCGTCGGGTGCTTCGCCGGTGGCATCGGGCTCGTGTGGGCGGCCCTTCGCGCGACCCGTCCAGTCGTCTCCGGGGTGCTCCGAGCGCCCGAGCGCGTCTGACCGCCCGGCCCGCACGACGGGAGCGCCCGTTCCGTCCCCTGCATGACGCGGGGAGGACGGAACGGGCGCTCTCGGTGAGGTCGGGTCAGCCCGTGACGACCGCGATCTCGTTCGGGACGCCGGGCAGTTCACCCGTCGTGATGTCGCCCGACGCGAGATCCACGGCGTGGATCGACTTCGTCGCCGGGTCGGTCACGTAGGCGACACCGTCCTGGACGACGAGCGCCGGGTGGGCGTCCTGCCACTCAGCCGGCGGCTCCCAGGCGTCGATGACCTTGATCGTGTTGGTGACGGCACCCGTCTGCTCGTCGAGGATGTGCAGCGAACCGTCGTTGCCGAGCACGATAACCTCGTCGCTCGGCCCTCGCGCGACGTCGCGCCAGGTGTAGCCGACGCCCTCCGGCAGGTCGACGATCTTGGTCGTCTTCGCGACCGTGTCGGTGAACGCGAGCTGGCGGAGGTCGTAGCCCTCGGCGTCGGGGTCGCTGTTGTAGTCGCCGACCGCGATGGAGGACGTCTCGCTGACGTACTGGTTGCCCGTGCGCCCGTAGGCGTCCGGCGCCTGGATCTTCGTGAAGACGCCGCTGTCGTAGACGAGCACGCCGTCGCTGCAGCCGAACACGACGACCTCGTCCTTGACGGTGCCTTCACCGTGCACCGACGGGCACTGCTCGTTGCGGGCGATCTCGGTGCGCGAGTCGTCGAGCACCCGGACACCGGTTCGGGCGTCCGGGGTGCCGATCGTGGACAGCACGGTGCCGTCCTCGAGCTCGATGGCGACACCGTGGTGCGCGGCCTCCGACGGGATCGTCTCGGTCTCGGGCAGTTCGTCGGTGGCTTCGAGGAGGTCAGCGCTGTCGAAGATCGTCGTGTCGCCGGAGCCGTCGGCGAACAGGATGGTCTTGTCGGCGTGACGGACGACGTGGCCTGCGGTGTCGGCGGGGAAGACGAGGTCGGTCAGGACCGGGTCGGCCTGCTTCGAGGTGCCGTCCTCGTCCGTCCACGTCCCGGTGTCGAGGACCTGGAAGCCCTTCGTCGTGGTGACGAGCACGTGCCGCCCGTCGCCGGCGGCGTTCACCCGGTTGAACCCGTCGAGTGGGAGGTCGCCGACCACCTCGAGGGATGCAGCGTCGAGGACGAGGAGGCCGCCGTCGTAGGTCAGGGTGATCCGACGCTGCGGGTCGGCGGAGGTCGACGCGCTCGGGTCGGGCGCGGAGCCGCTCGCGGTCGAGCATCCGGTGAGGAGGAGGGCCGCGGCGGTGCCGACGGCGAGGAACGGGACCCGGCCGCGCTTCAGGCGCGGAGCCAGGGGACTGCGGTGGTGCTGCTGCATGGTTTCCTATCGGTTCGTGGACGCCCGCTCAGGGCGAGAGTCCGGTGGCGATGCGCTCGGTGTTCGCGCGCATCATGGTGAGGTAAGTGGGAGCGTCGCCCGACTCGGCGGTCAACGACTCGGTGAACAACGGGACGACGGCGACGTCGACGTCCGCCTCGTCGGCGAGCACCTGCACGAGCCGGTCGGGTTGCGAGGAGTCGGCGAAGATCGTCCGGACGCCGGCCTCCTCGATCGCGGTAGACAGTTCGTCGAGGTCCGAGGCGCTGGGGGCCGCGAGCGTGGTGCCGCTCGGGATCACGGCGCCGATGACCTGGAAGTCGTAGCGGGCGGCGAGATACCCGAACACGTGATGGTTGGTGACGAGCTTCCGCTGCTCAGCCGGGATGGCGGCGAACGCCTCGGCCATCTCGGCGTCGAGCGCCTCGAGCTCGGCCGTGTACGTGGCGGCGTTCGCCTGCAGCTCGGCCGCGTCGAGCGTGGGTATCTCCTCGAGCAATGCCTCGGTGACCCCGTCCACGACCGACGCCATCTGCGTCGGGTCGGTCCAGAAGTGCGGATCGGTCGCGCCGGACGCGGTCTCGAGGACGTCGACGAGCGAGCCGGCCTCGACGATCGGTACCCCCTCGTCGGCCGCGGTCTCCAGGTGCTGGGTGAGTCCCTCCTCGAGTCCCAGGCCGTTCGACACGAGCAGCTGCGCACCGGTGATGCGCGCCGCCTGCCGCGCGGAGATCTCGAAGGAGTGCGGATCAGCGTCGGGCGGCATGAGGGTCAGGACCTCGGCCTGGTCGCCGACGAGTTCACCGACGACGTCGCCGAGGATGTTCGTGGTCACGACGACGAGCGGGCGGTCGTCGGCGCTCGCCGCACAGCTCGTCAGGCCGGTGCCCAGCACGAGGCCGGCCGTGAGGACGGCGGTCGTGCGCAGGAGGACGGTCGTCCGGGGGATGGTCGCTCGCATGGTCAGCGTCCCGTCTCGGCGAGGAACGCCGGTGCCGTGTCGAAGGTGAAGGTGCGGGCGATCCGCGCGGCGTCGCCGTAGTCGATCTCGGAGACGGTGCGCGTGCCCGGGGTGTTCAGGTAGGCGCGGTTCTGGTCGACCTCCAGCTGGACGCCGGTGGCGAGGTCGGCTGCACCGACGAGTGCGGCCGCGGTCCCCGTCACGGCGCCGGTGGCACCGTCGATGACGAGGAGGTCGCCGGTCGTCGTGAGGCCGACGACGTGCTGGTCGCGGTCGTCGACGGCGGTGACCAGCTGCATGGGTGCGGGGGTCGGCAGCAGCGCCCAGCTACGCTCGCGGGTGTCGAGCAGCCATGCGCCGGAGGTGCCGGCGACGGCGGCGACCGTCGGACGGCCGGGACGCGCGTGGAAGGACGTCGCGCGGTCGGCGGCGGCGACAGCCTGCGGATAGGGGATCGCCTCGAACGTGGGTACCGGGTCGGCCTCGCTCGAGCTGCGGTCGACGACGGCGAGGAGCGCGCCCTCCGCGCAGCCGATGACGACGCCGACGTTGGTCGTGATGCTGCCGGCCGGATCGGTGCACCCGGCGAGCACAGCGTCGGCAGCGGTCACGGACGCCGACGAGGGGTCGAGGAGGTCGCCGTCGATGCCATGGAGATGCAGCTTGCCGGTCCCGTCGGTCGCGACGACCGTCTCGCCGATCGGCACGGTGATCCCGGGAGCACCGGGCGAGGTCCGGATCCGACCGGACTGCGTGATGTCGCCCGTGCCGAGTGCGGCGGTGTCGAGGAGGAGTGTCTCGCCCGAACCGGCGAACCGCACGGCGGTGGTCGTCGAACCGGCGGTGATCGTCGCTGGTCCGTCGCCCTCGATCTCGCCGACGACCCGCGCCTCGGCGCGGTAGTAGTGCTGGTGGTCCTCGTGGTCGACCGTCCACACACCGGTGTCGATGATCGTCACGGTGCCGGCGGGCTCGGACTGCGCGGCGACGAACCGGCCGTCGCCCGTGAGCGCCGAGATCGGGCCGAGCTCGGCGAGCGTCGTGCGCTCCTCGCTGAGCAGGTCGGTCAGCTCGACGGTGCCGTCGACGTCGGCGGTCGCGAGGTGCAGTTGCGGTTCGGGGAGCTCGCTCGCGCCCTCGACGTAGCCGTGTCCGCGCGGTTCGTCCGAGGCCGTTGCTGCGGGTGATGCCGACCCCTGCGGCGCGCAGGCGGTGAGGGTCAGTGCGAGGGTGCCGAGAGCGAGCGCGGTGCGTGTGGCGCGGGGGAGCCGGTCGTCGGTCGGGCGGATGCCGCCTGGTCGGATGGTCGGTCGGAGGAGTCGGTGCACGGTGCGCTTTCCAGATGGGTCGGTTCGGTGAGGTGGTCGTCGGGGTGGTCGAGGTGTCGGTCGGTGGGCCGCCGGAGCCGTCCGACGAGCGCCCGCGCGCCCCACGACACCGTGGCGAGGAGGATCGAGCAGGCGGCGATCGACGCTCCGGCCGCGGTGTCGCCGTACCAGGAGAGGAGCAGGCCGAGCAGCACGGCGAGGCCGCCGAAACCCGTGGCGAGCAGCATGATGAGCGGGATGCGACGCGCCCAGTGGGCCGCGGCGACGGCCGGCCCGAGGAGGAGGGCCACGACGAGCAGGGTGCCGACGGCGCTGTACGAGGCGACGACCGCGAGGGTCACGAGGCCGACGAGCATCGCGTGGGCGAGTCGCGGCCGGAGGCCCATGGTCTGAGCGACCCGGCGGTCGAAGGCGAGCGCGACGAACGGGCGGTGGAAGGCGACCGCGACGCCCACGGTGACGAGGAGGGCGATGGCGAGGCCCACCAGGTCCGCGGGCCGGATGGCGAGGATGTCGCCGAAGAGGATCGCCGTGAGGTCGGTGGCGAACGATCTGCTCGACGACACGATGATGACCCCGAGGGCCAGCATGCCGACGAAGAGGAGGCCGATCGAGGTGTCGTGGGACAGCCTGCCGCGCCGCGAGACGAGGCTGACGCCGGCGGTCATCACGACCGCACTGACGGCCGCGCCGGCGACCGGCGGCAGGCCGAGGAGTGCCGCGGTGGCGACGCCGGGCAGCATGCCGTGGGCCATCGCCTCCCCGAGGAACGCGAGGCCGCGGAGGACGACCCAGGTGCCCACGACACCGCAGACGGCCGCCACCAGCAGACCGCCGACGAGGGCGCGCAGGAGGAAGGCCGCGGTGAACGGCTCGGTGATCCAGGTCATGGTCGAGCACTCTACATGAAAATGATTCTCAGTATTGATAGGGTGATGACATGCGATCCGCGACGAGCACCCCTCGCCCTCCGATGTCGGGACGGCCCGTCGTGTCCGGCATCCGACTCCACGACGTGTCGGCCGAGTACGACGGCGCGCGCGTCCTGCACGGGATCTCAGCCGAGGTCGGGGCGGCCGCCATCACCGTCGTCACCGGGGCGAACGGAGCGGGGAAGTCGACGCTGCTCGCGGTGATCGCGGGCCTCCACCGACCGACCTCGGGCGGCGTCGACGGCCTCGACGGTCGGTCGGCCGCCTACGTCCCGCAACGCAGTGCCGTGCCTGAGCGCTTCCCGGTCACGGTGCGCGACGTCGCGTCGATGGGACGCTGGCCGACGCTGCGTCGCTGGTGGGGTCGACTCGGGGCTGGGGACCGACGCATCGTCGACGAGAGCCTCGCCCGCCTCGACGTCCTGCACCTCGCCGGGCGCTCCTTCGGTGAGCTGTCGGGCGGGCAGCGCCAGCGGGTCCTCGTCGCGCAGGCGCTCGCGCGTGAGGCCGACCTGCTGCTGCTCGACGAGCCGACCGTCGGCCTCGACCGTGTTGCCGGGCTGGCGATCCGCGAGGTGCTCCGGGCGGAGGCCGACCGTGGCGCGACGGTGGTGGAGGTGACGCATGATCCGGTCGCGGTCGCGGAGGCCGACGCGCGGGTGCACCTCGAGGCGGGATGTCTCGTCGAGGATCCGCGGTGAACCGGCTGGGGGATCGCCCGGCGACCCGTCTCCGGTCCCTGGCGCGTTGCTAGAGTTTTCGCATGAGCCAGGCCGAGCAGCAACCCGAACCCACGACCGGCGCCGCTGCGGCGGACGCCCAGGCGGCCACCGAGCGATTGGGCCGCCTGCGGAGCAGCATCGACAACATCGACGCGGCACTCGTCCACCTGCTGGCCGAGCGGTTCAAGTGCACCCAGGAGGTCGGTCGCCTGAAGGCCGAGCACGACATGCCTGCGAGCGACCCGGCGCGCGAACAGCGGCAGATCACCCGTCTTCGGGCGCTCGCCGAGGAGTCGCACCTCGATCCGGCCTTCGCCGAGAAGTGGTTCAACTTCGTCGTCGCCGAGGTCATCCACCACCACGAGCGTCTCGCCAACCAGCACTGATCCCGCGTGTTCCGTTCCGCCAGCGCGGTGCGCTGACGCGAGCGCGGGTCTGTGGCGTGAGCGCGGGTCTCCGGAGGGTCGCGCCCACGCGTGTGGCCCGCGGTCACGCCCGTTCGTGTGCGGTCAGGCCCGTTCGTCCGCGCTCGGCTCGATTCGCGCGCGGTCACGTCGGCGCACCGCGCTGACACCTCGGGTGAACCAGGGCAAGGGGTGGTGCTTCTTCGGGCGGTGTCCAGCGTCCTGCGCCATCATGAGTCCATGACCTGGAACGCCGACTCCCTGCCCGATCAGACCGGACGCGTCGTCCTCGTCACCGGAGCGAACGCCGGCCTCGGCTTCTGGACGAGCCTCGGGCTCGCGCGAGCGGGCGCGGAGGTCGTTCTCGCGTCGCGGAGTGCGACCAAGACGCAGGCGGCGATGCGGGCGATCCGGGTGAAGGTGCCCGATGCCCGACTCAGTCACCTCCCCTTCGACACCTCCTCGCTCGACTCGGTGCGCGAGGCGGGCGAGCGACTCGCGGACCTCGACCGTCTCGACGCCCTCGTCGCGAACGCCGGCATGGTGCACATGCCGAAGGAACGGCAGGAGACGGGCGACGGCATCGAGCTGGTCTTCGCGACGAACGTCGTCGGCCACGCCGCCCTGCTCGCCGAGGCCCTGCCGGTGTTGCAGCGCACGGCGGATGCGCACGATTCCGCGCCGCGCGTCGTGCTCCTCGGAAGCCTCTCCACCCTGCTCGTCCGGTTCCACGGCGACGACCTGCAACTGCGGGACGGGTACAGCGGCTGGCAGGCGTACGCCCAGTCGAAGATCGCCCTCTCATCGCTCGGCTTCGAGCTCGACCGTCGGCTCGCGGCGTCGCACAGCACCGTCCGAGCACTCGTCGCGCACCCCGGCTACTCGGTCAACGGACTCGACCGTCGCGTCCCCGGCGTCAACGAGCCGACCCGCGGGCGCCGCTTCTCCGACACCCTGCAGTCCGTCTACGCGCAGAGCAAACAGCGGGGTGCCGAGCCGACGCTCCGAGCGGTCACCGACGAGGCGGCCGACGGTGGTTGGTTCTACGGTCCCCGGTGGTTGACGAAGGGTGACGCCGTCCGACAGACCCCGGCAGCGATCACGACCGATCGAGACGTCGCGTCGGCGCTCTGGACCGACCTCGAGCGGCTCATCGGCACGCCCATCCTCCCGACCTCCTGACCACAGTCGTCAGCGCACCGCCCTGGCACGAGCGCCGGGGAATCGGCCCCAGCGCGGTGCGCTCGCGTGACTGCGCCTCAACCGGCGTGACCGCAGGGCATGGCGCTGAGCGCACCCCTCCGGAGACCCGCGCTCGCGCCACAGACCCGCGCTGACGTCAGCGCACCGCGCTGGCGCAACCAGACCTCAGTCGGCGGGGGTCGCCGGCGGCTGCAGGACCCGCAACCACTCCTCGGTCTGCGCGACGTGCGCTGACGCCGCCCCGGCCGCCCCGACGGGGTCGCGCGAGAGGATCGCCTCGGTCATCGCCCGGTGTCCGCGGTTGCTGACGCGACGCAGCTCGTCGCCGGCGGGGAGGCTGAAGACGTCGTAGGCACGCGAGCGCGACCGGAAGACCTGCAGCAGGGCCGTCAGCGTGGCGTTCCCGGCCGTCCGCGCGATGAGTTCGTGGAACCGGTGGTCCAGCTCGCTCGACTCGGCGGGGTCGGTCGTCCGTTCCATCGCCTCCACGAGTTCGGCGAGTTCCGCGCGCACCTCGTCGCTCGCGCGAGCAGCCGCCTGCGAGGTGGCATGGGTCTCGAGCACCCGCCGCAGCTCGTACATCTGCAGGAGACCGTCGAGGGGGAGGAGGTCGACCGTGAGCGACAGGCTGCCGATGATCTCCTCGGGCCGGAGCATCGACACGTAGGTGCCCGAGCCGTGCCGCGACTCGATGATCCCGAGGGCGGCCAGCATGCGGACGGCCTCACGCAGGGACCCGCGGGACACGCCGAGTTCGTCGCAGAGCTCATTCTCGGCCGGGAACCGCTGCCCCGCCGCGAGCCGTCCCGACGCGATCATGTGTCGCAGGCCGTGGAACGCGGTGTCGACTGCGGACATGCGGCTCCTCCTCAGGGGTCGTCCCGCCATCGTAGCGGGCACTCGCCGGTGATCCGCGAGCCGCCCAGGACTGCGAGACGTCCGATGAATCCATGCTCGAACGTCAAGTCATCCGATGAATTGATCCCGAAACGACCTGGGTGATCACTTGTAACACGACAGAAACCCAAGTCATCAAACGTTGCCCCTATGGTTATCGGACAATCCACTGCATAATCGACTCGGAGGAACGTCACTGTGGACACTCGCACCATCGCACGGCCAGCGCCGCTCACGCTCGGCGACGGCCGACCGGCAACGGCCGGGTGGACGCTGGATCCGACCAAGCGTCACATCAACCACGGATCCTTTGGGGCGGTCCCGATCGTCGCGCAGGAGCACCAGCAGGCCCTCCGCCGCGAGATGGAGGCGGCACCCCTCACCTGGTTCCCGGCCCTCCCGGCCAAGGTCGGCGCGGCCCGTGTCGGGATCGCCGACTTCCTCGGGGCGTCCGTCGACCAGCTCGCCATGGTTCCGAACGCGAGCGCCGGAGCGAGCGTCGTCTTCTCCAGCCTCCCCGTGCAGCGTGGCCTCGAGATCATCGTCACCGACCACGGCTACGGCGCCGTCACGATGGGGGCCGAGCGACTCGCGCGTCGCTGGGGCGGCACCGTCCGGACCGCCCGCATCCCGCTCGACGCCGACGCGCAGACCGCCCACGACGCCGTCGTCGCCGAGTTCAGCGACCGCACGGCCCTCATCGTGATGGACCAGATCACCTCGCCGACCGCCCGACTCCTGCCGGTCCAGCAGATCGCCGCCACCGCGCGTGCCGCCGGCATCCCCACGCTCGTCGACGCCGCGCACGTCCCCGGCCTGTACGCCGATCCCATGCGCGACCTCGACTGCGACTTCTGGGTCGGCAACCTGCACAAGTTCGGGTGCGCCCCGCGCGGTGCCGCCGTCCTCGTCGCCCGCAGCCCGCTCGCGCAGGAGCTCTACCCGCTCATCGACTCCTGGGGTTCGCCGTACCCGTTCCCGCAGCGCTTCGACGCCCAGGGCACGGTCGACGTCACGAGCTACCTCGCCGCGGCGACCTCGCTCGGGTTCATCGAGGACATGTGGGGCTGGTCGGCCGCAAGGGACTACATGACCGAGCTCGCCGACTACGCCGTCGAGGTGGTCGCCGACGCCGTGACCGCCATCACCGGCGAGGACAGCCACGTCGACGTGGGCATGCCCGTCAACGCCCTCCGGCTCGTCAAGCTCCCGACCGGACTTGCGACGACCCACGCGACCGCCGACGGCCTCCGCGACCGCGTCTCCGCCGAGCTCGGTGTCGAGGGCGCGTTCACGAGCCTCGACGGGATCGGCTACGTCCGACTCTCCACCCACGTCTACAACACCCCCGAGGACTTCGAACACTTCGCCGAGCACGCCGTCCCGGTGCTCGCGCGATGGGCCGACGAGGAGCGCGCGGCCACGAGCTGAGCGCGGAACCGCCCGACCCGACACCACCACACCAGCACCACCGCACCCACCCCCGCAGCACCCCCACCAGCACCACTCAAAGGAGAAGCGAGCATGAGGAAGTCACGCGCAACGGCAGCCATCGGCCTGTCCGTCGTCACCGGCCTCGCCCTGTCGGCCTGTGCCGGCGGCGCGAGCGACGGCACCGTCACCCTGCAGATGGTCGAGAGCCTGACCAACCCCGCCCGGACCGAGGTCCTGAAGTCGCTCATCGCGGACTTCGAGGCAGACAACCCGAAGATCAAGGTCGAGCTCATCTCGCCGCCGACAGACCAGGCCGACCAGAAGATCACCCAGATGCTGCAGTCCGGCTCGGGCGTCGACGTGCTCGAGGTCCGCGACATCACCGTCGGCCCCTTCTCCACCAACGGCTGGCTCGACGACATGAGCGGCGAGCTCGAGGACTGGAAGGGCTGGGACGACCTCACCGACAACGCGACGAAGTACGCGAAGGGCGAGGACGGCAAGGTCTACTACGTGCCCTACGGCTTCTACGGGCTGAGCCTGTTCTACCGCACCGACCTCATCAAGGAAGCCGGTTTCGACGGGCCCCCGACGAGCTGGGACGACCTCCTCGAGCAGGCCTCGGCGATCCAGGACCCCTCGAAGAACCAGTTCGGCTACGCCTTCCGGGGCGGCACCAACGCGAACAGCAACGTCGTCGCGGCCATCGAGGCCTACGTCGCCGACGACCTCGACACCGAGAACGCGTTCAAGCTGACGAACGGCGACACGATCTTCTCCGCACCGGAGGCGCTCGACGCCGTCAACACCTACTTCGACCTCTTCAAGGAGGCTTCGCCGCCGTCGTCCGTCGCGTGGGGCTACCCCGAGATGGTCGAAGGCTTCTCGAACGGTTCGACCGCGTTCCTCCTGCAGGACCCGGAGGTCATCGCGACCGTCGAGCAGTCCGAGGCGATCACGGCCGAGCAGTGGAGCACCGCTCCGCTGTTGACCGGTCCGACCGGCAAGGCCGCGCAGCCCATGGCGACCGCGGGCTGGGGCACGGCGGCGTCGAGCGAGCACAAAGCCGAGGCCGCGAAGCTCATCGAGTTCCTCTCCGAGGACAAGCAGGCCACCACCTTCGCCCAGGAGAACAGCCTCGTCCCGATCGTCAAGAGCGCGGCGGACAGCGACTTCTACAAGACCGGCCCGTGGGCCAGCTACGTCACCATGAACGAGAACCCGGACACCTACCTGAGCGTCACGCAGCCGCGCGGCTCCTCCTGGTGGACCGAATGGATCCAGAAGTCCGACTCGGAGATCCAGCAGGTCCTCATCGGCCAGCTGACGCCGGAGAAGCTCCTCGCGGGCTGGGACGAGTACTGGACCGAGAAGTGGAAGAGCGAGTAACCGTCCATGACGACCACCACTGACGAAGCGGGTCGCATGCAGCAGCGTGCGACCCCGACACCCCCGGCCGGTCCCTCGCGGACCGCCGGCGGGCGTCGGCGGCGCACCTTCACGGTGCGCCGCGGCTTCGGCCTCCTCGCCTTCCTCGCCCCCGCGTTCATCTTCGTGGCGATCTTCATCTACTACCCGATGATCGCCGGCTCCCAGATGGCGTTCCGCAACTGGAACCTCGCCAACCTCACCGACACCTCCTGGGTGGGCTTCGCCAACTTCCTGGCCGTCTTCGCCGACCCCGCCTTCGGCAAGGTCGTCGCGAACACCGTGCTCTGGGTGGTGGCGTCGATCGTCCCGCAGTTCGTCATCGGCTTCGGCATCGCCCTGTGGCTGCGCCGGAAGTTCCGCTTCCGCGGTCTCTACCAGGCGATGATCTTCTTCCCGTGGGCCATCTCGGGCTTCCTCATCGGCATCCTGTTCCGCTGGATGTTCAACAGCGAGTTCGGCGTGATCAACGACCTGCTCCAGAAGGTCGGGCTGATCGACACCCCGATCCCGTGGCTGGCCGACCCGAACACCGCGATGTTCGCCGTCATCGTCGCGAACGTCTGGTACGGCGTCACCTTCTTCGCGATCATGATCCTCGCCGCCCTGCAGTCGGTGCCGGAGGACCTCTTCGAGGCCGCGGCGCTCGACGGCGCGGGCAAGGCGCGCATGCTCTTCCAGATCACGATCCCGTACATCCGCACGACGCTCGCCCTCACGGTGCTGCTCCGCGTCATCTGGATCTTCAACTTCCCCGACATCATCTACGGCATGACGGGCGGCGGTCCGGCGAACCAGACCCACATCCTGACGACCTGGATGATCGCGACCACCCAGCGCGGCGACTACGGCCGGGCCTCCGCGATCGGCCTCATCGTCGTCGCGATCCTGCTGGTGTTCACCGCGTTCTACCTGCTGTCCATGCGTGAGAAGAAGGTGAAGGCATGATCGACCAGGAGACACGGACCGCGAAGGTCGTCAAGTTCCTCTTCCTCGGGCTGTGGCTCGTCATCACGGTGTTCCCGCTGTACTGGATCGTCGTCACCTCGTTCAAGAAGCCGGGCGCGATCTTCTCCTACCCGCTGACGTACTGGCCGGAGGTGTTCTCGATCGAGAACTACCTCGGCCTGTTCAGCAAGGCGCAGTTCGGCACCTACGTCGTCAACAGCCTCATCGTGGCGACGATCGCAGCCGTCGTGGCGACCTTCATCTCGATGCTGTCGGCATACGTGTTGGCGCGGTTCGAGTTCCGGAGCAAGGGGGCGATCCTGCTGGCGTTCCTCGCCACGCAGATGATCCCGTCGTTCATCGCGCTCGGCCCGCTGTACCTGCTGATGACGCAGCTCAAGCTCGTCGACAACCGGTTCGGGCTCATCCTCATCTACATCGCGGTGTGCATCCCGTTCTGCACCGTCATGCTCCGAGGGTTCTTCGAGAACATCCCCGACGCCCTCGAGGAGGCGGCCATGATCGACGGCTGCTCGCGGTTCGGCGCGCTCTTCCGGGTGCTCGTCCCGGTGCTGAAGCCCGGGATCGTGGCGGCGTTCATCTTCAACTTCGTGAATTGTTGGAACGAGCTGTTCCTGTCGGTGACGCTCATCAACAGCGATGCGAACAAGACGATCCCGACGGCGCTCAACGGCTTCATCACGAGCTACAACATCGACTGGGGTTCCATGTCGGCGGCCGCCGTGCTGACGATCATCCCGACGATGGTGCTGTTCGCGTTTGCGAGCCGGTACATCGTGCAGGGCCTGACCGCTGGAGCGGTGAAGGGCTGACCCCGTACCACCCGGCCACTTTCGGGTGACCCGACGTCCGTTCGCCCACGCCTGGGCGAGCGGGCGTCGTCATGACGGTTCGACCATCGAACCTGCAAGCCAGCTGATAGTTCGACCGTCTAGCGAACACCAGGTGGATGATGAACCATGTTCGGTTCGAAGCAGACGACGAGGTCACTCCGCTACGCCCGCTACGGCGGGCCCGACGTACTCGAGTTCATCGAGTCCGAGATGCCGCATCCCAGATGGGGCGAGGTCGTGGTCGACGTCCTCGCGAGCGGCATCAACCACATCGAGGCGTTCGTCCGCGAGGGGCACCTCGCCGAGACGGTGCCGATCGAGCTGCCGACGGGGCAGGGGAGCGACTTCGCCGGATTGGTCCGCGAGGTCGGGACCGGTGTCGAAGGCTGGAAGCGGGGCGACGAGGTGATCGGTCACGCCGTCCGCGGCGCGCACGCGACCCAGGTCGTCGTCCCGGCGGCGTCGCTCGTCCGCAAGCCGAAACGGGTGAGTTGGGAGGAGGCCGGCGGGCTCTACCTCGCTGGACTGACGGCGCTCGACACGCTCGACGGGCTGCACCTCAAGCAGGGTGACACCCTCGTCATCTCGGCGGCGGCCGGTGGGGTCGGGAACATCGAGGCGCAGCTGGCGAAGTTCGCGGGCGTGCGGGTCATCGGCACGTGCGGTGAGCGCAATCACGACTTCCTGCGGGAGCAGGGCGTCAAGCCGGTCGTCTATGGCGAGGGCATGGCGGATCGGATCCGCAAGCTCGCGCCAGAGGGCGTGACGGCGTTCATCGACAACTTCGGTCAGGACGGCCAGGAGCTCGCCTTCGAACTCGGCGTCCCGCCGGAGAAGTACCGGTCGAGCGAGGATCGGAAGGCCATCGAGCTCGCCGCGCTGGAGCCGGACGAGGAGTTCTCGGCGCACGCCACGAAGCAGCTGCAACGCCTCGCGGAGTACGCCGCCGACCACGCGTTGAAGGTCGTCGTCTCGGCGTTCTACCCGTTCGACCTGATCATCGACGCGTTCGAGGATCTCGAGCGGCTGCACGCGCGGGGCAAGATCATCGTCGGTATGCGCCCTGCGAACCCGGAGCGCATCGTCAAGCAGCGAGACCTGCACGACGCCCGACCCTGACGACGGTCAGCGCGGTGCGCTGACCCGAGACGTCGGGTTCCGGCGCCAGCGCGGTGCGCTGATCCGAGATGCTCCGTCCCGGCGTGGGCGCGGGTCCAGGGCGTGATCGCGACCCTCCGGAGACCCGCGCTCGCGCATGTGGGGCGCGCTCGCGTCAGCGCACCGCGCTGGCGACCGGGCAGGGAGGGCGGGGCTAGTTGAAGATGAAGCCGAGGACGGTCGCGCCGCCTCCACCGAGGACGAGCGCGACGACGAGGACCCAGGCGACGAGCCGCTGACGACGCTTGCGCTGCTCGCCCCATTCGGCCAGTTCCCGGTCTTCGCTGCTGCTCATCACCCCAGCCTACCGGCGGGGTTCTCGCCGGGCATCAGGCGGCGGCCGGGACGAGCGCCTTCACCGACGTGGTCCTCGCCCGGGCGATCGCGAACGTCGTCGCGGCAAGCGATCCGAGGAGCCAGAGGACGAGACCGACGACGCCGGCCGCTGCTCCCGTGTCGCCGATCGCGATCGCCTGCAGGCCAACGAGCGCCGGTGCGATCGGCAGGAAGGTGAGGATCTGGTCGAGCACCTGGGGAACCGTCGCGATGATCCCGGTCGCCAGGCCGATGATGGCGACGATCATCGAGATGAACCGTCCCGCACCGCCGAAGAGGGCGTTGAGGGCTTGGTTTGCCGCGGCGAACACGAGGCCCGCGAGCACGGCGATCCCGGCGAAGGCGGTCCACCCGGAGGGGTCCAGGTCGAGCAGCGGTGCGGTGATCACGGCGACGAGCAGGCCCTGCAGCATCCCGATCGCCCCCGCCGGCACGAAGGCACCGAGTGCGAGCCGCAACGAGGACCGCGTGGACCCGAACGCCCGCGAGGGGACCGGCCGCAGCACGAGGAAGCTCGCGAGCGCACCCAGCCAGAGGGCGAGGACGGCGTAGAAGGGAGCGCTGTTCGTGCCGAAGGACACCGTCGCCGAATCGCCGGCCGAGACCGGGTCGGCGACGACGTCCGCGAGCGTCTGCCGGTCGGAGCTCGTGTAGGTCGGCAGGCTGTCGACCGCGCTCTGCAGACCGGACGCGAGCGAGGTGATCCCGCCGGACAACGTTCCGGCGCCCGAAGCAAGCTGGTTCGACGCGTCGGCGAGCTGGGTCGTACCCGTGGCCGCTTGACCGGCACCGTCGGCGAGGGCGGACGCACCCGTCTGCAACTGCGCCGTGCCGCTGGCGGCCTGGGAGGCGCCGTCGGCGAGCCCGGACGCACCAGCGGCGATCTGGGCCGCCGCCGCGTTGAGCTGCGCAATGCCCTCGACGAGGGCGGGCATCTTGGAGGAGAACTGCGTCGCTCCTGCCGCCAAACCGGCCGCACCACCGGCGGCCTCGGCGGTGCTGTCCGCCAGTGATGCGGTGCCCGGGTAGTCCGTGGCCGCGCCGACGGGTCCGCCGCTCGCGACCGTGGTGGCGAGTCCACTCGCCGCCGCGACGTCAGCGCAGTACGTCGCGGAAGCTCCGGACGCAGCGCACTCGGCGGTGAGCGACGCGAGTTGCGCGGCCACCGCGGCCGTGAGCTGCTTGGTACCCTGGGCGCCGGCCGACAGGTCGGCGAGCCCCGCGGACACGTCGTTCGCGCCGCCGGCGATCCCCGCCGCTCCACCGACCAGCCCCGGGTTCTCGGTCGTCCCGTCACCCTGCGCCCCGGCGTTCAGTGTCGCGGCACCACCGGCGAGCTGGCTCGCTCCGCCGCTCAGTTGCGACGCACCGGACGAGAGCTGCGTGGCGCCGTCGGCCAGCGCATCCACGCCGTCACTCAGCTGCGTCGCACCCGACGACAACTGCGTCGCGCCCGTGGCGAGCTGCGTGGTGCCGTTCGCGAGTTGCTGCGCACCCTGCGCGAGCGAGAGTCCGCCCGTCGACAGCTGCTTCGCGCCGTCGGCGGCCTCGCCGAGCTGGTCGTGGAGGGTGTTGAACCCGACGTAGACGTTCTCGAGGTAGGTGGTGGTGAGCTGCCGACCGAGGAGCGAGGCCGCGGTCTGCGTGATCGTCTGGGAGATGGCGTCGTCGACGAGCTTGCTGCGGTCGCTCGTCGTCACGTCGAGGCGGGCGCGCTCGGCGTCGGCGGCGTCGCCGGAGAACGAGGTCGCCGCCTTCGAGAAGTTCTCCGGGATCGTCACGACGGCCGTGTACGAACCGTCGGCGAGGCCCGCCTTCGCGTCGGACGCGTCGGTGATGACCCAGGTGTAGTTGGTCTTCTGGTCGCCGTCGACGAGGCCCGCGGAGAGCTGGCGTCCGAGCGGCACGGTCTGGCCGTTGACGGTCACCGGCTTGTCGTCGTTCACGATGGCGGCGGTCACCTGACCGAGTCGTTCCGCCGGGTTCCACAGCGCCCAGACGAGTCCGCCGGCGATGACGAGCGGCACGAGGATGAGGCCGATGATCGAGACGACCGTGATGCCCTTGCCGGAGCGGGCCCGTTCGAGGCGGTTCAGGATGGTGCTCATGCGTCGACCTTCGATTCAGCGATGGCGGTGGGAGTTGAGGAGGTGGCGGCGCGGTCGAGGTCGAGTACCTCCGGCGCCGTGGTCGGCAGGACGTCGGCGAGCGAGGACGCGTCCGCGGTGCCGACGACGATCGTGAGCGGCCGACGCGAGCGTTCCGCGGCTCTGGTCGCCGTCAGGAGGTGCTCGTACAGTCCGCGTCTCGTGTCGTCGTCCGGCACGGTGTCGACCCCGTCGAGGACGATGACGGCCGGGCGTTCGGCCAGCGCCGAAGCGAGCGTCCCGGCGGGTTCGCCGTGGTCGAGACGGACGTACGCGACGCGGGACCGGACGGCCCCGGCGCGGACCGGCAGGACCAGACCGGCGACCTTGAGTCGGCCGTGGTCGGGTTCGAGGCGACCGGCCAGCGTCAGCAGGAGGGCGGTGACCGAAACCGGGCGCGCGCCCTGCACCGCGAGCACGCCACCGACGGCGACCGTCGTGTCGACGTCCTCGTACAGCGGGCCGTTCGCACCGGCCAGGGTGACCCCGGCGGCGGCGATGGCGACCTCGTCACCGTTGCGCCACTCGCGCAGCTCGAGTTCGCGCTGCAGGCCCTCGCCCTCGACGTCGAAGGACGGCAGGATGCGGTCGAGCCACTTCGGCAGGTACCAGGCGTGGTCGCCGAGGAGCGCGAGCACCGCCGGCACGAGGGTCATGCGCACGATGAACGCGTCGACGAAGACGCCGACCGCGAGCCCCAGGGCGATGGGTTTGATGTTCGTGTCGCCCTCCGGCACGAAGGCGGCGAAGACCGCGAACATGATGACGGCGGCGGCGGTGACGACCTTCGCCGAGCCGAGGAAGCCGGTCTCGACGGATCGCCTCGCGAGTCCCGAATGGACGAAGTCCTCGCGCATCCGGGAGACGAGGAAGACCTCGTAGTCCATCGCGAGTCCGAACAGGACACCCATGAGGATGATCGGCATGAAGCTGATCACCGGACCGGTCCTCGCGACGTGGAGGGCCTCGGCGAACACGCCGTGCTCGAAGACGAGGGCCACGACGCCGAACGACGCGGCGACCGACAGCAGGTAGCCGAGGGTCGCCTTGATCGGCACCCAGATGGAGCGGAAGACCATCGTCAGGAGCACGAGCGACAGGCCGACGACGATCAGACCGAAGGGGAGGAGGGCGCCGCCGAGGCGGTCGGAGATGTCGATCCCGATGGCCGTGAACCCGGTGACCTGGAGGTCGACGTCGTACTCGTCCTGGAAGTACTGGTGCAGTCCTCGGATCTCGGCGACGAGGTCCTTCGTCGCCTGGGAGTCGGGACTGCCGCTCGGGATGACCTGGATGATCCCGGTGTCGGCCGTCGCGTTGGGGGTGGCGAGCGGGACGGCGGCGACGCCGTCGAGTCCCTCGATCTCCTGCTTGAGGTCGGCCATGAGTCCGAGCGGGTCGGTACTGCCGACGATGCCGCCGGTGACGATGAGCGGCCCGTTGAAGCCCTCACCGAAGTGCTCGGAGACGAGGTCGTATGTCGTGCGGGCTCCGTCGCCCTCCGGCAGGGAACCGGCGTCGGGGAGCGCGAGTCGGAGTGACAGGGCGGGGATGGCGAGGGCGCCCAAGACGGCGACGACGGCGACGATCGTGACGATGGGGAGACGCGTGACGCCGCGCACCCAGCCGAGGAAGAAGCGGTTGGGGTGCCCTTCGACAGGCTCAGGGACCGCGGTGTGCGGCTCAGGGACCGAGTCCTGCTGCCCTTCGACAAGCTCAGGGACCGCGTGGTGGTGCTCAGCGGCAGCGCCCCGAGCCGCCGCGCGCTTGCTGGCAGGCCTCGCCTTGGGCCGGAGGCGTTCGCCGGCGAAGCCGAGCATGGCCGGGATGAGGGTGAGCGAGATGACGACCGCGATCGCGACACCGACAGCCGCGGCGACACCCATCGTCGTGAGGAACGGGATGTTCGCGACCGCCAGCCCGAGCAGGGCGATGATGACCGTGAGGCCCGCGAAGATGACGGCGGAGCCGGCCGTGGCGGTCGCCCTGGCAGCTGATTCGGCCGGGTCGAGCCCGCTGCGCAGGCCGTCCTGGTGTCTCGAGATGATGAACAGCGCGTAGTCGATGCCGACGGCCAGGCCGAGCATGAGCGCGAGCATCGGTGTCGTGGAGGAGATCGGTCCGAAGACCGTCGCCACGAAGATGAGCGCCATCGAGATGCCGACCCCGAGCAGTGCGGTGATGAGCGGCATGCCAGCGGCGAGGAAGGAGCCGAAGGTGAGGATGAGGACGACGAGCGCGACGACCACGCCGACGAGCTCGATGACACTCAACGTCGGCAGGCTGTTGCTGAAGAGCTGCCCGCCGAGGGACGACTCGGCGCCGGCCGGGAGGGCCTTCGCGAGGCTCGCCTCCGCGTCCTCGACGTCGCTGATCGTGGCGGCGGTGATGTCGGTCTGCGCGCCGTCGAACTGGATCGAGATGAGCGCCGCCCGCTGATCCTCCGAGACCGCCCCCGTCACGTTCTCGTCGAAGGGGGAGACCGCCTGCTCGACCTGCCCGATGTCGCCCAGGGCGGTGACGGCGTCGTCGATCGCCGACCGGACCCCGGCGTCCTCGACGGTGTCGCCCTTCGGTGCGACGACGATGATCTGCGCCGAGGCACCGGCCACCTGCGGGAAGGTGTGGTCGAGCGAGTCGAGCGCCTCCTGCGACTCCGTGCCGGGGATGGAGAAGGCGTTGTCGGTCCCCTGATTGAAGAGCAGCGCGCCGCCACCGGCGAGGGCGAGCACGGCGATCCAGAGGATCAGCACGAGCTTGCGGGCGCCGAACGCCCAGCGGCCGAGGGTGTAGAGCAGTGAGGACACGCGTCGCTCCTAAAGAGGTCGGCGCTGCTTGCAGGCGAGCCGACGGAGATGTTCGGACAGGATCGATACAGCGGTGTATCCGATACACGACTGTATTGGATACAGTGGTGTATCGGCAAGAAGTCGGTCGAGCTGTCAGTAAGGTGTCAGGATGCGCGTGCACGAAGCGGTCGAGTCCCCGAGCGACGAAGCGCCGGTCGAGTCTGCGCGTCGGCAGCGGACGCGCGAGCGACTCGTCGACGCCGCCTACGAGGTCTTCGCCGAGTTCGGCGTGCACGCGGCGTCGGTCGAGCAGATCAGTGAGCGCGCGGGCTTCACCCGCGGCGCCTTCTACTCCAACTTCGACTCGAAGGAGGAGCTGTTCTTCGCCCTCGAGTCACGCGAGAACCAGCTCCGACTCGATCGTCTGGAGGCCGGACTGCAGGCGGTCAGCCCGTCGCTCCTCGATGCGGCGGGCCGCTACACCGAGGGCTCGCTCGAGGCCCTGATCCGTGCCTTCCTCGAGCTCCAGCCGGACGACCGCCGCTGGTGCCTCGTGCAGTCGGAGTTCCGGATGCTGGCGATGCGCGACGCCGACGTCGCAGCCCGCTACCTCCAGCACCAGGAGAGTGCGGGTCAGCAGCTCGCCGCATGGCTCGACCAGGCGGCCGGACTCGCACACGTCCGGTTCACGATCCCGACGCCCGACATCGCGAACATCGTCGTCGCCCTCTACGAGTCGGCCATCCAGACGGCCGTGCTCATGGACCCGGACGGCGACGAGGGCTCACCGCGCGAGCTCGCGATGCGCACGCTCCCGGCCATCGTCCGCGCCCTCACGGAGTCGATCACCGACTGACGTCAGGCCGACTCGCCGGCTCGATCCGGCTGCAGCGCCTGGGCCAGCATGACGATGATGCCGCTCGGTCCGCGCACGTAGCTGAGCTTGTACACGCCCTGGTAGTCCGCCACACCGCGGAGCGGATGGCAGCCGTGGCGTGCGGCGATCGCCAGCGCCTCGTCGATGTCGTCGACGGCGAACGCGACCCGGTGCATGCCGATCTCGTTCGGACGCGTCGGCTCCGTCTCGATCGCTGCCGGGTGGAGGTACTCGAAGAGTTCGAGGCGACCGTGACCGTCCGGGGTCTGCAACATGGCGATCCTGGCGTGGTTGCCGTCGAGGCCCACGGCCGTGTCGGCCCACTCGCCGCTCACCGTGTCGCGGCCGACCACGGTGAGGCCGAGGTCGGTGAAGAAGGCGATCGTCGCCTCGAGGTCGCGGACCGCGATCCCGACGTTCTCGAGTCTGATGTCCATGGGCTGCACGCTACCCGGCCGCGCGGGCCCGATCCAGGGTCTCCTGGAACGGGCCCACGTCGGAGCAGTCAGGCGGCGGCCCCGACTCAGCCGCTGAGGGCTGAGGTCGGTGGCGTCCTGGCCGCCCGGATCGCCGGGTAGAGGCCGGCGATCGCCCCGATCAGGAGGGTGGAGCCGATGCCCGCGAGCAGCACCTCGGGCGGCACGGCGGTCGGCCAGTCGTTCAGTGCGGCGACGACACTCGTGACGCCGGTGCCGAGTGCGGCGCCTGCGACCCCGCCGAGGGCGGAGAGCAGGAGCGCCTCGGTGAGGAACTGGGACCGGATGTGGCCCCGCGTCGCCCCGAGGGCGCGACGGAGACCGATCTCGCGTCGTCGTTCCAAGACCGAGATGACCATCGTGTTCGCGACACCGATGCCACCGACGAGCAGGGCGACCGAACCGAGTCCGAGGAGGAGGCCGGTGAAGGCTTGATCGGCGGCCTGCTTGGCGGCGAGGGCGTCCGACGGCCTGGAGACCTCGGCCTCCTCGGGCGCCGCCGGGTTCACGGTGCGGGGGAGGAGCTCACGGACGGCCTCGACGCGCTCGTCGGAGGACCGTTCGTACACCGTCGTCGGTTTGCCGTCGTACCCGAGACGTTCGGCGGCGACGGTCTCGCCGATCATCGCCGTGGTGTCGAGTTCCGGGGCGAGGTCGAGCGGATCCAGGATGCCCACCACGGTGAAGTACTGATCGCCGAGCTGGATCATCGAGCCGACCGTCGCGATCCCGAGCCGTTCCGCGGCCTTCGACCCCAGGACGACGGCGGGGTAGCTCCCGGTCGCCCGGTTCAGCCACTCCCCGGTGGCGAGGGTGCCGCCCACGACGTCCAGCAGGCTCTCCGTCACCGCTGCCGCGCCGAGTCCGCCGCTCGACGCCCGGTCGATGAGACTGCTGCGGTAGACGAGCACGCCGTTCAGCACGGCGGCCGAGCCGGCCCGTTCCACACCGTCGACCAGCCCCACTTTGCCGACGGTGTTCGCGGGCAGGGTCGCCGCCTCGCCGAAGAGGTTCTGGCCCGGTCGGACGGTCAGCAGGTTCGTCCCGAGAGCCGAGAGCTGCGCCTGCAGTTTCGCCTGACTGGACGAGGAGATGCCGACGACCGCGATCATCGCCGCGATGCCGATCGCGATCCCCAACGCGGAGAGGACGGCGCGCGTCGGGCGCGCCCGGAGGCCCGTGGTCCCGAGCCGGAGGACGTCGCGACCGAGCAACCGAGAGCGGCGGTCGTGGTCGGGGTGCACGCGGTGCTCGTTCATGCGGCCCGCCCCGAGTCGCTCACGATGCGGCCGTCGCGGATCGCCACCTGGCGGGGGAGTCGCGCGGCGAGTTCGGCGTCGTGCGTGATCACGACGATGGTCGTGCCCGCTGCGTGGAGTTCGTGCAGCAGTTCGACGATGCTCGCCCCGGACACGGAGTCCAGGTTGCCGGTGGGCTCGTCGGCGAGGAGCAGCGGCGGGTCACCGACCACGGCGCGCGCGATCGCGACACGTTGGCGTTCACCACCGGAGAGCTGCGTCGGGCGGTGTCCGAGACGGTGTCCGAGGCCGACGCGTTCGAGGGCGACGACCGCTCGGCGGCGGCGCTCGGCTCGGGGGACCCCTGCGTAGATGAGGCCGTCGGCGACGTTGTCGACCGTGGTCGAGCCGTCGGCCAGGTGGAACTGCTGGAAGACGAAGCCGATGCGGTACGCACGGAGGGCCGAGAGCCTCGCATCGGAGAGGCGTCCGACGTCCGAGCCCGCGATGCGGGCGGTTCCGCCGGTGGGCCGGTCGAGGGTCCCGATGAGGTTGAGCATCGTCGACTTGCCGGAGCCGCTCGGCCCGACGATGGCGACGAACTCGCCCTCATCGATCGTCAGGTCGACGCCCGCGAGCGCGAGGGTGGGTGGCTCGCCGTACTCACGGGTGACCCCCTCGAGGTGGATGATCGGCGGTCCGGCCGGCGGTGGCGGTACCGCTGCCGATGTCGTCGCGGCGTCGGTCATGAGACCGGCACCACGACGTCGAGGCCCTCGCGGATGCCGTCACCCGAGACCTCGACGCGACCATCGGCGAACAGGCCCGTCGTGACGGGGACCTGACGGCGCTTCCCCTTCCCCTCGACGACCTCGACGCCGAAGGTCTCGTCGTCGATCGCGATGAGCGCTTCCACCGGGACGGAGAGGACGTTCTCGCGTCGTTCCGTCGGGAAGCCCACCGTCACGGTCGCGCGCTGCAGCTCGGCTGCGGCCGCCGGATCGTCGAGCGTGATGCCGACCGGGATCGTGACCTTCTTCTGTCCGTCCGCATCCGACTCGGTCGGGACGCCGACGTCGGTGACCGTGCCGGTGGTCCGCTGTCCGCCGGGGAGGTTGACGTCGACCTTGGTCCCGACGACACCGAGACGCTGATCCGCGAGCTTCAGCGGGACGTCGATGCGCTTGTTCAGGGATGACACGGTGACGACCTTGTCGGATGCGGCGGTGCCGACCGCGGCGTCGACCGATGCGATCCGGACGTCGCCCGGCATGAAGACGATCGATCCGAGCTCCAGGCGTCCGGTCTCCTCGACGCCGAGGGCTTTCTGCCAGCGCTCGATGGCGCGCGCCGTCGACGCGGCGAACTCACCGTCCGGTTCGCGGTCGAAGTACCCGAGCGCCGCGAGGCTCTGTTCCAGCTGCTGGACGTCCGGCCCGTCGCCCATGCCCGACTCGAACGCCCGCCAAGCGGGGAGCGGCCCGTGGAGGAGCGTCACCGGAACGTTGTCGACGGCGTAGAGGGTGCCGCCGAGCGCTACCGTGCTGCCGGGGGCCGGTACCGCCGTGACGATGCCGGCTCCGCCACCGATGGTCCGCTGGTCGGCGTAGTCGAGCGTGCCCGTGGCCTGGGTCGTACCGGCCAGGTCACCAGTCGTGATCGGCGCGGTGCCCGTCCGGACGGTGTTCGACGGCTCCTCCTGGTTGGACGCCTCGGCGGAGGAGAGCATCGCGATGCTCGCGACGGCGCCGCCCGAGATCAGGACGGCGCCGACGCAGAGGGCTGCGATGATTCGACGACGGGCGCTCATCGGCCGGTCGAACCGAGTGAACTGCTGTTGCTCAGGTCGAGTCCGCAGGCGTCGAGTACGTCTTCAGGGACGTCGCTCGGAATGCTCATCGCCTCGCCCTTGACCGGGTCGGGGACGTCGATGCCGTTCTCTCGGAAGCATTCGGCCATCTGGAGCTGCTCGTCGAACCGGTCCGAGACGGGCACATCGCCGCCCGACGGTGCGGGCGGGGCGCCGAGCTTGTCGGTGCACGTCTTGGACGCAGCCGTGAAGGCTTCCTGGTCCGCGTCGCCGAGACTGATCGCGGCACCTGAGCCGTCCTTGCTGGGGTCGGGCATGTCCACGCCCTCGTCGCGCATGCAGGAGGCGAAGGCGAGCTGCCAGTCCTCGAAGCTCTGAACCGTGGACGGCGTCTTCGAGCCGGACTCGGATCCCGGTGAGCCCGATGCGCACGCGGCCAACGATCCCACGAGGATCGGGATGGCGATCAGTGCGGCGAGCGTGCCGAACGGGCGGCGGGTGAAACGGGCGGTGGCGGTGTCGGACATCTGCACTCCTCTGGGTGGGCTGACTGGTGACGACCAGTCCACTCGGCGGCGCGTTGCCCGGGCGTCAAGGAAAACGTTGACGTTCTCTGAACATGCGGCCCGGGAGCATAGATAACCGACATTCGGGGGATGCTCGACCGGCCTCCGTACGCTCCCCGTGTCATCACCACCCCACCCCACCCGAGAGGAACCCCCATGCGCGTCCTGGTTGCCGAGGACGAGGTCTATCTGGCCGAGGCGATCCGAGCCGGTCTCCGCCAGGAGGCCATCGCCGCCGACCTCGTCCACGATGGCGACGCAGCCCTCGAGGCGCTCACGATCAACGACTACGACGTCCTGCTCCTCGACCGGGACCTGCCGGGCACCCACGGTGACGACGTCTGTCGGCAAGTCGTCGTCGGGCACCCCGGTGTCCGGATCATGATGCTCACCGCTGCTCGCCGTCTCGATGACAAGGTGTCGGGACTGGGGCTCGGAGCAGACGACTACCTCGCGAAGCCGTTCGAGTTCCCAGAGCTCGTGGCCAGGCTCCGCGCGCTCGCCCGGCGCACGGCGGAGTCGCGCCCTCCGGTCCTCGAGCGCGCCGGAGTGCGACTCGACCCGTTCCGTCGAGAGGTCTTCCGCGACGGCGTGTACGTGAAGCTCTCGCGGAAGGAGTTCGCGGTCCTCGAGCAGCTGCTGCTCGCCGACGGCGGGGTCGTCAGCGCCGAGACCCTCCTCGAGAAGGCCTGGGACGAGAACGTCGACCCCTTCACGAACACCATCCGGGTGACCATCTCGAACCTCCGCCGACGCCTCGGCTCGCCGTGGGTGATCACGACCGTCCCGGGCGCGGGCTATCGGATCGAGGGCGACTGATGCCCCGTTCCGACGCCGCGGGGTTGCTCAGCCGCCCGAACCGCTTGACAGTGCGTATGCGCTTGACGCTGACGTACGCGCTGCTGTTCACCGTCGCCGGCTCGATCATGCTCGCGCTCATCTACGCCTTCATGCGGTACGTCCCGACGTACGCGATCACCGCGGTGCGGGCCGATGCGGCCATGGACGGCGCGACCCGTTGGCGGGCGACCGTGCCGAGCGAGGTCGCCGGGGCGGCCACCTACCAGCTGGCCGAGGGGCTGACCTCGGCGAACGGTGCAGCGGCACTCGTCGTCTCGGACCAGAGTGACATCCTGAACACCCTCCTCGTCTGGTCGCTCATCGTGCTCGTCATCCTCGCCGCGGCGAGCGCGTGGGGCGGCTGGATCCTGTCGGGCCGGCTGCTGCGTCCGCTGCACGAGATCAACGTGGCCGCGCAGCGGGCGGCGACCGGATCGTTCGACCATCGGGTCGCCCTCGCCGGCCCGCGGGACGAGATCACCGACCTCTCCGACACCTTCGACCACATGCTCGACCGGCTCGACCGGTCGTTCCGCGCCCACCAACGGTTCGCGGCGAACGCCTCGCACGAGCTGCGGACCCCGCTCGCGACGACCCAGGCGATGCTCGACGTCGCGGCGACCAGCGACGACCTCGACGACGAGACCTTCAGGGGACTGATCGCCCGGCTCCGTGAGACGAACACGCGCAGCATCCAGACCGTCGAGGCCGTCCTCGACCTCGCCGACCTCGAGCACTCGGAGCTGCGGGGTGAGACCGTGGCACTCGGAGAGCTGGCTTCCGAGGCCTGCGTCGCCGCCGCCTCCGCGGCTCGAGCGCGCGGGCTCGACTGCACGGCCGAGGTGCAGGACCTCGCGGTCTGGGGCGACGAGGCCATGCTGCACCAGCTGTGCGGCAACCTCCTGCAGAACGCCGTCCGGCACAACGTCGACGGCGGCTTCGTGCGGGTCTCGGTGCGCCGGTCGGGCGGTCCCGCGGGCGGCGCGGTGGTCCTCCGGGTCGAGAACTCCGGGGAGTCGATCCCGGCGGACGTGGTCGCGAGGCTCACCGAACCGTTCTATCGCGCCGGCGGCCGGGTCGCGCGCGGACCGGAGCGGTCACGTGGGCTCGGACTCGCCATCGCGGAGAGCATCGCCGAGGTGCACGGGGCTTCGCTCGAGCTCACCGCGCGGTCGGAGGGCGGGCTGGTGGTGACGGTCACGTTCCCGCCGAGCGACCCGGACGCCGGCACCGAGGCGTCAGCTCAGCGCGCCGTGACGACGCGCTCGCCCCGTGCCCACACGAAGAATCCGGCGAGGGTGAACGCCCCGTAGAACAGGTACATCGACGCCGAGACCCAGTACCCGGCGCCGAACAGGAGCGGGACGCCGACCAGGTCGACCGCGACCCAGATGAGCCAGAACTCCACCCAGCGTTTCGCCATCCCCCAGGTCGCGAGCAGGGAGCCCATGAAGATCCAGGCGTCGGCCCAGACCGGCTCGTAGGAGCCGAGTGCCCGGAAGACGGGGATCAGGACCAGCGTGCCGCCGAGCAGGAGGCCGACGAGGACGAGTCTCACCCGCCACCCGGCCCAGCGGGGCCGGATCACGGCGACCGGACCGGTCGTCGTCTCGACCCGCTCGACCCGCCGCCACTGCACCCAGCCGTAGACCGACACGACGATGAACATGAGCTGGCGGCCCGCCTGCCCGAGGAGGTTGGTCGGGTTCGGCGTGTGGAAGACCGCGCCGAGGAAGACGGTCAGGAGGAGTGCGTTGCCGATGATGCCGACGGGCCAGGCCCAGGCACGGCGACGCATGCCGCCGAGGGCGCTCGCCAGGCCGAACAGGTTGCCGACGACCTCCCGCCAGAGGACCACCTGGTCGCCGACCCTGAACGTCGCGTCGAAGAGCCAGAGGAGGATCCCCACTGCAGTGCTCCGATCGGGTCCGTTGCCAGATGATGCGCGGTCACGCGACCGACGGTCCACCGTACAACGTGCAGAGCCGCCTCCCGATCGGGAGGCGGCTCTGTGACGCTCTGCGGCTCGATGGCCCTGTTCGCCGGCTAGCTCGCGGCGGGCAGTCCTCCACCGGCGGCGATGACCTGCTCGAGGAAGGCGTCGGTGGCCGCGGCCTGCTTGCGCATGACGCGCTCGGCGTCCTCGGCGCTGCGTGCCTCGGCGGCCGCGACCAGCCCGGTGACGTACGCGGCGAAGATGTCCCACTGGAAGAAGTCGATCGTCGGCAGCGAGGTGTAGGTCACCCGGGTGTTCATCTGACGGGCGACCTGCTGCAGCAGCGAGTTGCCCGAACGCTCGACCATGAAGTCGGCGAAGGCGGAGGACGACCGGAGGACGTGCTTGTCACGCGCCTCGATGTCCGCGAGCACCGCGTCGCCGAGCTCGCGGAACGCCGCGACGTCCTCGTCGGTGAACTGCGGGATGCTCCACCGTGCGCTGAGCTCGTGGAAGCCGTTCAGGAGGCGCAGTGCTTCGGCGTACTGCTCGGCGGTGGGTTTCGCGACTCGGGTGTACCGCTGCGGTGCGGTCTCGACCAGTCCGATGTCGGCGAGCTTGCTGATCGCTTCGCGGATCGGGGTCCTCGAGACGCCGAGCCACTTCTCGAGCTCTTCGTCGTTGAGGCGCTCGCCGGGCTCGAGGGTGCCGTCCTCGATCGCGGTCAGGAGCTGCTCGAAGACGATGTCGCGCAGGAGCTTCCGAGGGCTCGTCTCGACGGTTTTGGGAACAGGCATGGGACTCCGATCGTCGAGCTGGGATATGACCAGTTCAGAATACCGATATCCAAGGTGTGTTGGATAGTTTTGTGCCTCATGTGTTGGTGAACATGCCGGATGCACAGGTGCAGCCGAGTGCGCCGGGCCTTGCTATCCTGGCGCGCACGGGCGCACCCCGGAGCGGCAGGAAGGTGGGACGCATGTCGACGGACTCGACGGCCAGCAGGCCCCGCCATCGGCGGATCCATCTCTTCCAGACGCTCGGGGCGCTGCTGGGCGGCGTGACGCGGGTGACCGTGCCCGTCCTCGAGGACGCCGACCGAGCGGCGCTCGTCGCCGAGCTGGACGAGGTGTCGCGAGTGATCGGCTTGCAGGACCCGGTCGCCTACGCCGAGCTCTCGTGGCCGCTCATGGACCATCTCGTCGCCCTCTGCCCGAATCGCATCCTGGTCACGACCGCTCGCGACGCACTCGCGCTGCTCTCGCCGCAACTCGAGGTCACCGCCGACACCGACTGGCTCGATTGGCCGTCACTCGCGGTGGACTTCCCGATCCTCCGGGACGCGGTCGCGGAGGGGGACGCGATCGCCGCGGAACTGGCCGTGGAACGACTGTGGGGCATGGCCGCGACGCTTCCGTGAAGCATTCCAAATGCTGATATGCTGAAGTCGTCGCTTGCGACACCACTGCCGGAGACGCCGGTCAGGACATTCGGGTTCCTGGCTCGAGCGCCCGGTGGTGAGTCGGGTGGGTGGGTTTCGGGTATCCGCCCACCCGGCGTCTCGAACCCCATCCAGAAACGACACAGCCCCCACGCCGTCGGGCGCAGGGGCTGTGTGGAGGCGGGTCGCTCAGCCGATGACCGGGCCGAACCGCTCGGGGAGGACGCTTTTGGACACCCGACGCAGTTCGGAGACCGGGATGGTCAGGACGTCCTGGATCTCGAGGGCGGGCTCGGTCGCGTCGCCGACGGCCGAGGCGTCGGTCACGCCGATGCGGAGCACCGGGTAGCCGCGGCCCTCGCACAGACCCTGGAACTTGACGTCGTCCTCGCGCGGCACCGAGACGATGACGCGTCCGGTGGACTCGGAGAAGAGCGCCGTCGTGAGGTCGACGCCGTCGCGCGTGAGCAGCTCGCCGAGGAACACCCGGGCACCGACACCGAAGCGCATGACGCTCTCTGCGAGCGCCTGGGCGAGACCACCGTCGGAGAGGTCGTGGGCGGAGGACACGAGGCCCTCCTTAGCTGCGGCGTGCAGCAGCTCGGCCAGCGTCTTCTCGCCGGCGAGGTCGACCTTCGGCGGCAGGCCACCGAGGTGGTCGTGGATCGTCCCGGCCCAGGCGGAGCCGTCGAGCTCGAGTGACGTGGTGCCGAGGAGGTAGAGGTTGTCGCCCTCGTCCTGCCATCCGCTCGGGATGCGGCGCGCGACGTCGTCGATCACGCCGAGGACGCCGACGACGGGCGTCGGGAAGATCGGGACGTCGCCCGTCTGGTTGTAGAACGACACGTTGCCGCCGGTGACCGGCACGCCGAGCTCGAGGCAGGCGTCCGACAGGCCGGCGACGGCCTCGGAGAACTGCCACATGACCTCGGGGTTCTCCGGCGAGCCGAAGTTCAGGCAGTCGGTGACGGCGGCCGGGACGGCACCGGTGACGGCGACGTTGCGGTAGGCCTCCGCGAGCGCGAGCTGTGCACCCTGGCGCGGGTCGAGCTGGCAGTAGCGGCCGTTCGCGTCGGTTGCGATGGCGAAGCCGAGGCCGGACTCCTCGTCGACACGGATCATGCCGCCGTCGTCGGGGAAGGACAGCGCCGTGTTGCCCATGACGTAGTAGTCGTACTGGTTGGTGATCCAGCTCTTGTCGGCGAGGTTCGCCGAGCCGAGGAGTGAGCGGAACTGCTGCTCCAGCTCGGCAGGGGCGTCCGTGCGGGGGAGGGCCGACGCGGAGTCGGCCTGCAGGGCGTCGATCCAGGTGGGGTACGCGACCGGGCGCTCATAGACCGGGCCGTCGACCGCGACGGTCGAGGGGTCGACGTTCACGATCTCCTCGCCGTGCCAGTTGATGACGAGGCGGCCGGTGTCGGTGACCTCACCGAGCACCGAGGTCTCGACGTCCCACTTGTCGGTGACGGCGAGGAAGGCGTCGAGCTTGCCCGGCTCGACGACGGCCATCATGCGCTCCTGCGACTCCGACATGAGGATCTCCTCGGGCGTCAGCGAGGGGTCGCGCAGCAGCACGTGCGACAGCTCGACGAACATGCCGCCGTCGCCGTTGGCCGCGAGCTCACTCGTGGCGCAGGAGATGCCGGCGGCACCGAGGTCCTGGATGCCCTCGACGAGGCTGTCGCGGTAGAGCTCGAGACAGCACTCGATGAGCACCTTCTCGGCGAACGGGTCGCCGACCTGGACGGCCGGACGCTTCGTCGGGCCGTTCGCGTCGAAGGAGTCGGACGCGAGGATGGAGGCGCCGCCGATGCCGTCGCCACCGGTGCGGGCACCGAAGAGGACGATCTTGTTGCCGACGCCCGAGGCGTTGGCGAGGCGGAGGTCCTCGTGACGCAGGACACCGACCGACAGGGCGTTGACGAGCGGGTTGCCCTGGTACACCTTGTCGAAGTAGGTCTCGCCACCGATGTTCGGCAGGCCCAGGCAGTTGCCGTAGGAGGAGATGCCGGCGGTGACACCGTGCACGACGCGCGCGGTGTCGGGGTGGTCGATGTCGCCGAAGCGGAGCTGGTCCATGATGGCGACCGGTCGGGCACCCATCGAGATGATGTCGCGGACGATGCCGCCGACGCCCGTGGCCGCACCCTGGAAGGGCTCGATGTAGGAGGGGTGGTTGTGGCTCTCGACCTTGAAGGTCACGGCCCAGCCCTCGCCGACGTCGATGACGCCGGCGTTCTCGCCCATGCCGACCATGAGGTTCTTCTTCATGTCGTCGGTGACCTTCTGGCCGAACTGGCGCAGGTAGATCTTGCTGGACTTGTAGGAGCAGTGCTCGCTCCACATGACCGAGTACATGGCGAGCTCGCCGCTCGTGGGACGACGGCCGAGGATCTCGCGGATCTTCGCGTACTCGTCGGCCTTCAGGCCGAGGGCGCCGTAGGGCTGCTCTCGGTCCGGTGTCGCGACGGCGTTCTCGACGGTGTCGGCGACGGCGGAGCTGGTGGGGGTGGTGGTCGTCACGAGGGCAGGACTCCAAAGGAAGTGGTGGGATGCCGGACCCACCAATCTTAGCGGCGCGCGGCGACGAACAGATCCTCGGATGGGCGTCGGAGGTCGACGCCGATTCGTCACGGTGCGGTGCCTGATTCGCGGTCTCTTCACGAGCTTCGAGATCGACCGTGACGATCGGTGCGATGGTTGCGTCCTATCACCAACGAAGCGATCAACCGCTCGCTCGAGACGAACCAGGAAGGGCAACACCATGTCGAACACCACCAACTCCCCGAAGCCCACCGTCACGAAGGGTGTCGTCGGCGAGAACAACGCCGCCACGCAGACGAACACCCACGGCAAGACGGTCATCGACAACGGCGTGGTCGCGAAGATCGCCGGCATCGCAGCCCGCGAGGTCCGCGGCGTGCACGCCCTCGGTGGTGGCGCAGCCCGTGCCTTCGGTGCCATCCGCGACGCCATCGGCTCCTCCGACCTGTCGCAGGGCATCCGCGTCGAGGTCGGCGAGACCCAGGTCGCCGTCGACGTCGTGATCGTCGCCGACTACCCGGTCGACCTGCAGGCCGTCGCGAGTGAGGTCCGCGCCTCCATCATCCGCGCGATCGAGCAGTTCGTCGGCATGGAGGTCACCGAGGTCAACGTGACCGTCAGCGACGTCTTCATCCCGTCCGACGACGAGGACCAGAACGCCGAGGCGCGAGTCCAGTGACCGCCACCAACACCGGCATCCTGATCGGTGCCGTCCTCGCACTCAGCTGGGTGGCCTTCGGGTTCTGGGCGTTCGTGTTCGTCGCGGTCGCGATGGGGATCGGCGCCCTCGTGGCCCGCATCGTCACCGGCCAGACCGACCTGAACGCGATCGTCGACGCCGTCCGCGGGAAGCGCGTCTCGTCATGACCACCGCCGTCCTCGACCGGGGTGTCCCCTCGGTCGCCGAAGCTCCCGGCGTGCACCCGCACGGCGGGCCGGGCCGGACGCGGATCACCGCGAAGGCCCTCGAGCACGTCGCCGTGAACATCGCGGCCGAATCGCTCGGGGTCCCGGCGGGACGCGTGAAGGTCGAGCTCGCCGACGACCGGGGTGCACTCGCGCTCATCGTCACCTCGCCGATGCGCGCGATCCCACTGGCGCGCGTCTCGGCCACCCCCGACGCGCTCCAGCGTTCAGGGGGCTCCATCGTCGAACGGGTCTCGGCCGCCACCGGTGCCATCGCCGCTCGCGTCGAGCAGTTGTCCGGTTCGAGCGTCTCGCGCGTTTCCATCCGCGTGAGCGGACTCGAGATCGACCAGGAAGGACGCGTGTCATGACCCCCACAGCCACGACCCCGGTCACCGGCCCGACGCGGGTGCTCCGGCGCCTGGCTCGCCGCGAACTGCACTCGCCGCGCTCGACCGCCGCGATCCTCCTCGCGGTCCTGCTCGTGCTCGTCGCGCTCTGGATCGCCGTGGAGACGGTGCTCGCCCTCATCGGCGTCCGCCCGCTCCTCGTCGCCCCGGGTGAGATCCCGGGAGCCGCGGCCAGCCTGCCGACGACGCAGCCCGTCATCCTCGCCGTCGCGGGCGCACTTGTGCTCCTGCTCGGGGTGGTCCTCATCGGGATCGCGCTCGGACCGGGGCGTCGTCACCGCCATCTGTTGTCGACCGGGCGCGTACTCGCGGTCGTCGATGACGAGGTCATCGCGTCGGCCCTCGCACAGCGCGCTTCGACGACGGCTGCCACGCATCCTGACGGCACCTCCGTGGCCGTCGGCCGGCGGAGCGCCGCGATCCGGATCACCCCCGCCAGCGGCATGCCCGTCGACCGGTCCGAGGTCGACCGCGCCGTCGCCGCCGACCTCGACGCGTTCGGCCTGCAGCCGTCGCTCCGGGCGACCACCTCCATCTCGTCGAACGGGAAGGTCGGACAGTGAACTCCACCAACCGCGGACTGAACCGTCTGCTCATCCTCCTCATCGGACTCGTGTTCGTCGTGATCGGGGCGGCGGCCCTCGCCGTCGTCACCGTGCCCGTCGTCGCCGACTGGTGGCGCGACAACCGTGACGCGGTGCTCGACACGATCGACGGCTGGTTCGCCTGGAACCCGTTCGCCGCTGCGCCCGGCGCGGACGCCGGACAGACGGCCCCGGTCCTCGTCCCGATCGTCCCGATCGTCGGGATCGTGCTACTCGTGATCGTCGCCGCCCTGCTCATCCCGTTCGTCCTGCGTCAGGGTCGTGGCCGTTCCGGCGTCGTGCATCGTGCGACCGTCGAGCACGGCGACATCGTGCTCGAGACGGACGTCGCGGCCAACGCGCTCGGCGATGCGCTCGACGACACCGAAGCGTTCTCATCCGTCCGCGTCTCCGCCTGGGACGTGAACCGGGCGCAGGCGCTCAAGGTCGCCGTCACCTGCCGGCGCGGCGTCTCGCCCCGCACGGCGGTGGAAACCGTCAGCACGGCGGTGGAGTCGCTCGACCGCCTGCTCGGCGTCGAGCTCCCCGTCCTCGTCGAGGTCGGCGGCGACTTCCGCGCCGCCAAGCCGAAGCGCGTCCTCCAGTGACCGTCACTGATCCGGACGTGCCGGCGCAATTGCAAGCCCCCGTCCGAATCGGCTGATCCGCAGCCGCGCGTCGCAGAATGCCAGTGTCGCGGGAAGAACCATCGGGACACATCAACGCCCCACGGCGATCCGTGGGAGAGGGAGCAACACCATGGGTAAGAAGATCCTCCTCATCATCGTCGGCCTCATCGCCTTCGGTGCCTACACGCTCGGCGCGAAGGCCGGACGCACCCGGTACCGCGAGATCAAGCACGCCGCAGAAGAGTTCTGGAACGACCCTCGCGTCGAGAAGGCGCGCAAGAAGGCCGTGAAGAACGCGAAGAAGGCCACGGCGAAGGCCCAGAAGGAAGTCCAGAAGAAGCTCCACTGAGCCCCTTCGCCCGCCCGTCCTCGGGTGGAACGCAGCCCGCTCGCCCCAGTCTGGGGGAGCGGGCGGCGTTCGTGCTCACAACACCTTCGAGAGGAACGCCCGCGTCCTGGCGTGCTGCGGGTTGGCGAGCACCTCGCGAGGTGCTCCCGTCTCCACGACGACGCCGCCGTCCATGAACACGAGCGAGTCGGCCACCTCCCGGGCGAACCCCATCTCGTGCGTGACGACGATCATCGTCATGCCGTCCTTCGCGAGTCCCTTCATGACGTCGAGGACCTCGCCGACCAGCTCCGGGTCGAGTGCCGAGGTCGGCTCGTCGAACAGCATGAGCTTCGGGTCCATCGCGAGGGCCCGCGCGATCGCGACCCGCTGCTGCTGACCGCCTGACAGGTGGCCGGGGTACGCCGCCGCCTTGTCGCTCAGACCGACCCGGTCCAGGAGTTCCCGGCCGCGCTGCTCGGCGACCGCGCGCCGTTGGCCTTTCACCTGCATAGGTGCCTCGATGATGTTCTCGAGCGCCGTCATGTGGGGGAACAGGTTGAACCGCTGGAACACCATGCCGATGTCGCGCCGCTGCTTCGCCGCCTCCTTGGGCTTCAACTCGTAGAGCTTGTCACCCCGCTCGCGGTATCCGATGAGGTCACCCTCGACGAGCAACCGTCCGCCGTCGACCCGCTCCAGGTGGTTGATGCAGCGCAGGAAGGTCGACTTGCCGGAGCCCGACGGCCCGACCAGGCACATCACCTCGCCGCGTCGTACCGTGAGCGAGATGTCCTTGAGGACCGTGTTCGAGCCGAAGGACTTCACCACGCCCTCCGCGCGGACCATGTCGGTCGTGTCCGTGATCGTCATCGTCGTTCTCCGCTCTCGCCGTCGGCAGGACTCTGCTTGGCGCGCGCCTCGGCCTCCTGGACCTGGATGGCCTCGGTCGTGACCGGTGCCCCCGCGTCGATCCTGGTGAGCCCGCGCGCGAACCGCTTCTCCAGGAAGTACTGACCCACCATCAGGATCGAGGTGAACAGCAGGTACCAGAGCGACGCGACGATGAGCAGCGGGATCGGGTTGAACGTCTCGGACGAGATGTCCCGCGACCTCGTGTAGAGCTCCTGCGTGAACGGGACGGCAGTCACGAGCGAGGTGGTCTTGAGCATCGAGATCACCTCGTTGCCGGTCGGCGGGATGATGATCCGCATCGACTGCGGCAGGATGACCCGCCGCATCGTCTGCGCCCAACTCATCCCGAGCGCCGTCGACGCCTCCTCCTGTCCGCGGTCCACCGACAGCAGACCGGCGCGCACGATCTCCGACATGTAGGCGGCCTCGTTGAGCGCCAGCCCGATGACGGCGATCCAGAAGGTGTTCAGCGCGGCGTCCGTCGGCAGCTGCGCGATCGGCGGGAGGAACGGCAGTCCGATGTTGAGCGTCGGGTAGATCGTCGCGAGCAGGCCCCAGAAGACCAGCTGCACGTAGACCGGCGTCCCGCGGAACAGCCAGACGAAGCCCCATGCGATGGCCTTGAGCACCGGGTTCGGCGACAGTCGCATGATCGCGAGCACGACGCCGAGGACGATGGCGCCGATCATCGAGTACACCGTCAGCTGCAGCGTGATGAGCGCTGCCATGGTGATCCGCCGGTCGAAGACGTACTTGCCCACGGCCGGCCAGTCGTACGCCGGCCGCGTCGCCGCGTCGACCACGAAGGCGACGAGCAAGAGCACGATGATGACGGCGAACACGTTCCGCCACGGATGGCGGAGCTTGACGACCTTCAACGGCACCGGGGGCGCGGACGCCGTTCCGGTGGTTCTGGAGTCGCTCATGGTCAGCTCGTCGCGCCGTTGATGTCGATCTTGTCGATGGCGCCGGACTCGACGCCCCACTTGCTCAGGATCGAGCCGTAGGTGCCGTCCTCCATGAGGGACTGCAGGGCGGCCTGGAGGGCCTTGCCGAGGTCGCCACGGTCCTTGGCGATCGGCATGCCGTAGAGGAACGTGGAGTAGACGTCACCGGAGAGTTCGAGCTTCCCGTCGCTCTGCTGGACGGCGTACTGCACGACCGGGGAGTCGGCGGTCATCGCGTCGGCGCGGCCGAGCGTGACCGCTGCCGTCGCCTCGTCCTGCGTGTCGTAGCCGAGGGCCTCGATCGCGGGCTTGCCGGCGTCCGTGCAGGCCTGTGACTTGGCGGGGACGTCGTCGAGGGCCTCCGTCGTGCCGTTCTGGACGGCGACCTTCAGCCCACAGGCGTTGTCGGGGTCGACGGACTTGCCCGCGAGGGTCGCCCACTGGATCCCGGCCGTGAAGTAGTCGACCATGTCGACCTGCTGCTGACGCTCCTTGGTGTCGAAGAAGGACGACAGCCCGACGTCGTACTTGCCACCGGTGATGCTCGGGATGATGTTGTCGAACTTCGCCACCTGGTAGTCGGTGGTGAGGCCGAGCTTGCCGGCCATCGCGTCGGCGAGCTCGATCTCCCAACCGATCGGGTCGCCGTTCGCGTCCTTGAACTCGTTGGGCGCGTAGGTCGCGTCGGTGCCGAGGATGAGCTTGCCGGCTTGACGGATGTCGTCGGGGAGCAGTGCCTCGGCGGCCTTGTCGACGGTCACCGCGGCAGCTGAGCCGGTGGCGTCGGGTGTGGCGACCTCGTTGTTGACGCAGCCGGTGAGCAGCAGCGCGGCGGCGGCCGTGAGTGCGGCCGGGAGCAGGTATCGGTTCTTCATGTCAGGTTCCTTGCTCGGTTGATGTGGTGGTGGAGGTGAAGACGCGGCGTCCGGCGATCCAGGTCCCGACGGTCCTGGTGTGCGCGATCTCGGTGGTGGGGCCGGCGAACGGGTCGCGATCGACGAGGACGAGGTCCGCGACGGCGCCGACCTCGATCACTCCGGTGTCGTCGCGGTGGTCGATCCGGTTGGACCCGTGCGTGTACGCGGCGATCGCCGCCCCGAGCGTCAGCGACTGTCCCGGGTTGAGCGGTTCGGGGTGGTGGTCGGGATCGTCGGCCGGGAGCGTCCGGTTGACCGCCACATGCAGGGCCTGCCACGGGTCGGGGGTCGTGACGGGCCAGTCCGATCCGGCGCAGAGCAGGGTGCCGAGTCGTGCCGCATCGCCGAACGGATACTGCCAGGAGGCGCGTTCCTCGCCGAGCAGGGGCAGGTTCAGCTCGACCATCTGGGGCTCCCACGTGGCCCAGAGCGCCTGCATGTTCATCGTGACGCCGAGTCGGGCGAACCGCGGCAGGTCGTCGGGGTGGACGATCTGCACGTGCGCGATGTGGTGCCGGTTGTCGCTCTCGCCGTTGCGCTCCCGCGCGGCCTCGAGGGCGTCGAGGCACTCGCGGACCGCCCGGTCGCCGATCGCGTGGAAGTGGACCTGGAATCCGGCGGCGTCGAGCCTCGTGACCGCCTCGACGAGGGTCGCGGGCTCCAGGAATGAGATGCCGCGCTCGGGCGCGGTGTCTCCGCAGTGGCAGGTGCGGAGGTAGGGGTCGATCATCGCGGCGGTCCGGTTCTCGGGGATGCCGTCCTGCATGATCTTGACGGTGCCCGCGGTGAAGCGCCCGGTCGTCGTCCCGAGGGCTGCGGCGCGGCGTGCGATCACGTCGCGGCGTGCGATGAGGTCGTCGATCTGCTCGAGTCCACGATCCCGGTCCCACCAGAGCGCGCCCACGACGTCGCTGGTGAGCGACCCGTCCGCCATCGCCTGCAGGTAGGCGTCGCTCGTGTCGGTGTGGCTGCCGTAGTCACCGACGATCGCGTCCTGCCAGCCGGTGACGCCGAAGCTGTGGAGGGTCTGCTGGGCTGCGATGAGGGCGGCCGCGACGTCCCCGCCGGTGTCGACGGGGACGAACCGGGACACGAGCGAACGGGCACCCTCGTGGAGCATGCCGTTCGGGGTGCCGTCCGCGTCCCGCTCGATCCGGCCGTCGGCGGGGTCCGGTGTGGTGTGGTCGATGCCGGCGAGGCGGAGTGCCGCGGTGTTCACCCAGGCGCCGTGGTGGTCGCGGTTCTGGAGGAAGACGGGGCGGTCCGGCACCACCCGGTCGAGGTCAGCGGCGAGCGGGGTGCCGCCGGGGAAGGCGGCCTGTTGCCAGCCGCCGCCGACGATCCACGGGCGCTCGGGGTGGGCCTCGGCGTAGGCCGCGATCGTGGCGAGGTACCCCTCGGGTGTGCGCTCGGCCGACAGGTCGCACGCGAGTTGTTCGAGTCCGGCCTCGACGGGGTGGACGTGCGCGTCGACGAAGCCGGGGAGCAGGAGACCGCCTCGGAGGTCCACGATCTCGGTGTCGGGACCGATCGCCGCGTGTGCGGCGGCGTCGAGGGCGACGATCCGGCCGTCGGAGACGGCGACGGCTCCGGTCTGCGGCGTGAGCAGGGCGTTCCGGAAGACGGTGCCTCCGGTGAAGACCGTGTCCGCGTTGCTCGTCATATCACCTGCTCGAAGCGTCGGTGGTGCCGTCTGGCCGGCGCGTCATCCTCGGCGCGCTAGCGGTATCGAGAGCATAACCCGGATCGAGGTGACGGATTCGTGCGTCCGATCGCGTTTCTGCAACGGAATCCTTCAGCCGAAGCGTCAGTGCACGCGAACGGGCCCGGAGCAAGCGCTCCGGGCCCGGCTGATTGCAGGAGGTGTCGACGTGGCTCAGGCGACGAGCGTGCGCAGTCCTTCGACCAGCGGCGTGGTCGGACGCCCGATCAGTCGACCGAGGTCGCCGCTCGCGTCGGCGAGGAGTCCGTCACGGGTGTTGCCGTCGAGGGCGACGACGAATCCCGCGGTGCCCTCGTCGAGACCGGCGGCCAGCAGCGCCTGCAGGTGGTCCTCGGGGGAGAGGTCCTGGTAGACGACCTCGCGGCCGACGACCTCGCCGATCGCCTGCGCCAGCTCGGGGTGCGACCACGCGACGTCGCCGGCGAGCTCGTAGGCCTTCCCTTCGTGGCCCTCGGTGGTGAGGACGACGGCGGCCGCCTCCGCGTAGTCGGTGCGCGACGCGCTCGACACGAGACCGTCGCCGACGCTCCCGACGAACGATCCGGTCGCCTTGGCCTGGTCGACGGACTGGCCGTAGTTCTCGGTGTACCAGCCGTTGCGGAGGATGGTGAAGGGGAGGCCGGACGCGTGGATGAGCTCCTCGGTCGCCTTGTGCTCGGGGGCGAGGATCAGCGGGGAGGTGTCGGCCCGGAGCGCGCTCGTGTAGACGAGGCGGGCGACGCCGGCGCGCTTGGCGGCGTCGATGACGGCGGCGTGCTGGGCGACGCGCTGGCCGACCTCGCTCCCGGAGACGAGCAGCAGGGTGTCGCCGGCCTCTAGGGCGGCGTCGAGGGTGGCCGGGTCGGTGAAGTCGACCTTCGCGGTGCGGACGCCCTGTGCGGCGAGATCGGCCAGTGCCTCGGTCCGGCGGCCGGTGGCGACGATGGTGGCGGGATCGGTGCCGCGGGCGAGCAGGTGCTCGACGACGAGGTGGCCGAGCTGGCCGGTGGCTCCGGTGACGACGAGAGACATGTGAGGGTCCTTTCGATGGGGTTCGCTGAGGAGGAACCCGCTTCCGATCACATTACTTCCCGATCTGCAGTACCCACTTTGAGGTAAGCTACTGTCCGATGAGTAAGGAATGAGTCATGACAAGCGTAGACACGCAGCTGGGAAGACGCCCCGGATTCACCGACGGCATCCTGCCCGCCGCCTGCCCCTCGCGCACGGTGCTCGACCACGTGACCAGCAAGTGGGGCGTCCTCGTCCTCCTGGCGCTGTCCGACGGCACCCATCGCTGGGGTGAGCTGCGACGGGTGGTCCAGGGCATCAGCGAGAAGATGCTGGCCCAGACACTCCGCACGCTCGAGGAGGACGGCCTCGTCGTCCGCGTCGCGCACCCCGAGATCCCGCCCCGTGTCGAGTACAGCCTGAGCGACCGCGGTCGCGACCTCAACGAGCACCTGATGCCCTTGATGGCGTGGATCGACCACAACGCGTCGGAGATCCTCGGACGCTAGACGCTCCGCCCGACCGCCTCAAGGACGTCCACGAGCGTCGACGGGTCACCGACGTTCCCCGGGACGACCACGTAGAGCTTCTCCTCGCCTTCGGGCGTCACCACGCTCCACACCGAGACCCCGGGCAGCACCTGCCCGAGGACGCGTGCGCGCCTGGCGCCGAGGCCGACCCGGGCGACCTCGGCGGAGGTGATGCCGCCCTTCGACACGACGACCTCCACCGATCCTCGGAGCGCAGCGGTCGCCGACGTCAGTGCGGTCATCACCCGCTCGCCGTGGTCGAGCGTATTGTGCGAGGCGTCCCGTTCCCGCTCGGACGAGATCGCGGCGAACCCCGTCGCGGCGAGTCTCGCTCGAGCGGCCTCCGCCACGGCCCGTCCGGTGGCGACGGCATCCTGGAGGGCGTCGCTCGTGGGGACGATCTCGGCGGGGCCGAACGCCGCCTCGACGGGCGCGAGCTGTCGAGTCGCACCGATGGTGTGGGAGCCGCAGACGAGGAGCGCGGCGACCGGCTTCGTGACGAGCGGCGAGGGGAGGAGGCCGTCGCTCTCGACGCCCGCGATGGCCGCAGCGAGGGGTGACGCTGACCGGACGACCACGTCGGCTCCGTCGGCCCAGGCCGCCGTGATGGCCTGCGCGATGATCCGGACGTCGTCTCCCGTCTCCGCGTCCGGAAGGAGCACCGTTCCGGGAACGGCTTCGCGGAGAGCTGCACGGAACTCGGCGGCGCCGTCGCGGAGGCCCGCCAGACCGAAGTGGGTGGCCTCCCGCCCGGACTGTTCGCGCACGTAGTCCGGCAGGTGTCCCGAGCGGAACGGGAACACGGGGTCCTGGGCGTACTCCGTCTCGTGGGCCGGCAGTGTCTCGTCACCGATCCGGACGTAGTGGGTGCCGTCGATCGTCGTGCGCCCGCCCTCCGGGAAGGCCGGGACGAACACGATGACGCTGCGGTCCCCGGTGAAGACGGCGGTCTCGGGGAACACGTGCCCGCGCAGGGTCGAGTCACCTCGGAGGACGATGTGGATGCGTTCTCCGAGACGACGGCCGGCCTCCGCCGCCTGCTCGCGGGTGCGTTCCAGGAGCGCGACGGCCTCGTCCTCCGGGACGGCGCGGGTGTTGGTGAGCAGGTAGACCGCGTCGGCTCCGCCGAGGGCCTGCTCGATGAGGTCGGCGTCCCACTCCAGCAGGACGTCGACGCCGGAGGCCGACTGCGTGCCCGTGGGGTCGTCGTCGAGGATGAGGGTCTTCATGCGTCGGCCTCCTGGGTGGTGGAACGTGCGGCTCCGAGGGGCTGGGGCGTCATGCGTGGGGCTCCTGGGCGGTGCGACGTGCCGTCGTCGAGGATCAGGGTCTTCATGCGTGCGTCTCCTGGCGGGGGTGGCCGGCATCCTGGTAGGTCTCGATCACTCGGGAGTCGTCGCGTGCGCCGAGGCCGGACGCCGCAGCGGCGAGGAAGCGTTCGCGCGCTGCGTCGAGGACGGGGGTCGCGGCTCCGGCGGCGCTCGCCGCATCGGCGACGAGGCCGGTGTCCTTGACGAAGATGTCGACGCGGCTCATCACCGGGGCATCGGTGTCCTGCAGCATGCGGGGTCCGCGGTCCGACAGCATCCAGGACGCGGCTGCACCGGACTCGACGAGGGGGAGGACGGCCGCCGGGTCGAGCCCGAGCGAGGACGCGAGGGCGAGGGCTTCGGCGGCCGCGGCGATGTGCACGGCGCAGAGGTGCTGGTTGACGACCTTGATCGCTTGGCCGTCGCCGATCGCTTCGCCGACGATCCTGGCGGTGCCGAGGGCGGCGAGCGGCTCCGCTGCGGCCGCGGTGGCGACGGGGGATCCGGAAACGAACATGGTGAGCTCGCCGGTGCTGGCGCGTGCCACGCCGCCGGTGACCGGGGCGTCGACGACCGCTGCGCCCGCGGCTTCGAGGCGAGCGGCCTGCTCGACGACGGAGGCGGGACCGACGGTGCTCATGATGATCCAGGTCTGGCCGGCGGGATCGGTGGCGGCGAGGGCGAGGGTGACGAGTTCGGCGAGCTGGTCGGGCGTCGCGACCATGACCACGACGGTGTCGGCCTGTGGCGCCTCGGTGATCGACTCGACCGCGCTGATGCCGGCGTCGGCCGCGCGTCCCCGTGCGGCGGGGAAGGGGTCGACGCCCGTTACCCGGTGGCCGGCCGCGGCGAGCTGGGTGGCCATCGGCAGGCCGATCGCGCCGACGCCGACGAAGGTGATGGTGCGTGCGGGCAGTGGCGTCGATGCCATGGCGTCCTCCGGTGGATTGGTTGGACCAATCGTAGCCGCCGGTGTCGACACGGGCAAGCGCCCGGTGGTGGGCGCCCGGCTGCCCGTCGACACGGGGTACGCGGCTCCTTCCGGCCATTGAGCTTGTCGAAATGCCCCCGAGGATCCTTCGACAGGCGCACTGCGGCGCAGCTCAGCGATCGAGGGTGATTCGGGGAACCCTAGCCCGATGGCCGAGGTGGCGCGGCTCGGCTGCCCTTCGACGGGCTCAGGGACCGGGCCATCCGGGTGAACCTCTCCCGCTCATCGAGGCGGCGCGACCCGAGTGCCCTTCGACAGGCTCAGGGACCGAAAGCGTGCGAGCACAGGCCAGCCCGGTCACTGAGCCTGTCGAAGTGCCCACGAGGAACCCTTCGACGGGCTCAGGGACCGGCGGGGGTCAGAACGGTGCGGGGTCCGGTTCCGTTCGATGGTGTTTCCCGTCGGGTGTCGTCCACTCGAGCACACCGCCGGGCCCGTGGTCAAGGTTCCATCCGGGCAGGTGCTTCATCCGGTGATGATGTCTGCAGAGACAAGCGAGATTGCCGACATCTGTCATCCCGCCGTCGTCCCATGCCACGGAATGGTCGAGGTCGCAGGCTCTGGCTCGTCTCCCACATCCTGGCGCCCGACAGGTGCCGTCTCGGAGGCGCACCGCGCGCTGGAGGTCAGCGGGAACGCGGTACTGGTTGCGTCCGACGGAGAGCATCGCACCCGTCTCTGGCTGGACGAGGATCCGGGTGAAGCTTGGGGCGTTCACCGCGATGCGTGCTGCGGTCTCCGGATCGATCGGACCGTAGCCGTCGAGCGTCGCCGGGGCATCGCTGACGCCGGCCATGCTCAAGGCCGGGACCGTGATCTGCACGGTGGGCTTGATGTGCTCCTGGACCTCGATCGGGTGCGGAAGCACCGGGCTCGACATCACGTCTTCTGGGGTTACTCCGGTGAGCGCGAGCGCCGCGAGGGCATCTGCCTGCAGCTGAGCGCAGGTGCGAGTGTCGCCCGCCTTGCGTGACTCCGCGGCGGCTGCTTCGACGCGCTCGATGATGCCCTGCGCGATGGGCGCCGTGGTGAACAAGTGCACCCACGCCATGCCGTCGGCTGCGGGTTCGAACTCGACCCGGCGGTCGGCCTCTGAGCGGACCGCTCGGGCGGTGATGGACTCGGGGTGGAGGCGTTCGCGCAGGACGCGGGCTCGCCTGCGGAGGTTCGCGTTGGTGGACTCCTCCGCAACCGGCAGGACCTCAGCGAGGAATGCCGCCCGCCCCGCGGTCGGCACGTCATTGAGTTGGTCGATGATCGTCTGCGCGTGCCGTGCCGAGATGCGCCCGGCCTCGAGGGACTCGAGCACTGCTGGGGCTTCGTTCACGAGGCGTTCGGCGTCGTTCGTCGCCCGCTGCACGGTCCGCTCGGGCGTGCGGGTCGCCATCGCGAGGGCTGCGCAGGTCGACCGGCGGGAGAGCGCCTGCCGTTCCGCCGGCGGGAAGATCGCCGGGACCGTGACGTCTGCGAAGGCGTCCGCGTATGCGGCGGAGCGGGCCAGGAGCCGGGCCTCTCGTGCATCGAGCGCTGCTCGCAGCCGTTGGATCTCCGCGTATTCGTCCGAGAACTCCACCAGCCGCGCGGCGTACTCGTCGCTCGCGCGGATCGCGGCGGAGGTGGTCTCGGTCATGGAACAAGTCCACCACGGACCACTGACATTCCAGATGCTGAGTCGAAGCGGTTGTGGAAGTTGATCGTGGGCCCTTCGACAGGCTCAGGGACCGGAGGGGGCATACCGGATTCGCGGGGTTCATCCGTGTGCCCTTCGACAGGCTCAGGGAGCGGAGGAGGCATGTCGGGTTCGCGGTGTTCACCCGTGGGCCCTTCGACAGGCTCAGGGAGCGGAGGAGGCGTACCGGATTCGCAAGGTTCTCCGCGTGCCCTTCGACAAGCTCAGGGGCCGGAGGGGGCATACCGGATTCGCGGGGTTCATCCGTGTGCCCTTCGACAGGCTCAGGGACCGGAGGGGGTTGCTCAGGGACCGGAGGAGGTTGCTCAGGGACCGGCGAGGGTGGCTCACGGACCGGAAGGTTTTCGCGCGCACCTCTTCCGGTCACTGAGCTTGTCGAAGTGCTGACGTGGGCACTTCCACAGACTCGGAGGCCGGAGGGGTGCGGCCGGACTCGTGGGGTTCCATCGTTGGCCCTTCGACAAGCTCAGGGAGCGGGGAAGGGTTGCTCGTCGACGGGGTTGGTGAGTGGGAGGGTGCGCCGGTTTGGATGTGTTCCGCGGGCCCTTCGACAGGCTCAGGGATCGGCTGAGGTTGCCGAACGGCGTCGGGGTCGCGACGCGTCAGCTCGCGCCGTCGTCCGTTTCGAGCCGCAACCAGTCCTCGAAGTGCTGGCGCATCGCGCGTCGGGCGGCCTCGGCGTCTCGAGCGGCCAGGGCGTCGACGACGGCGTAGTGCACGCTGTCGGTCCGCCGGACGCCGCGCTCGTCCGGCTGCTCTACCTCGATCGCGCGGAGTCGACGCTGCCGGATCGTCTCGCGGAGCACGTGACTGAAGCCCTCGTGCATGAGTCGGAAGATCGGGTCGTCGACGATGGCGTTCAGTCGGCTGTGGAAGTCGACGTCGGCCTCGAGCGCCGCATCGTGATCCCCGGCGAGCGTCGCGGCGATCATGCGGTCGACGTCGTCGCGCAGCACCGCGACCGCCTCGTCGGTGACGAGCCCGGCGGCCGCCTCGGCGACGGTCTCCTCCAGCATCATGCGCGAGCGGGCGAACTGATCGTCGGACAGGTAGCCCAGCTGACGGGAGATGGTGAACCAACTGCGGACGAAGTCGTCGCCCGGAGCGTCGATGGAGGTGCCCCGACCCTGGGTGCGGTGGAGGAAGCCGAGCCGTTCGAGGACCGCGAGCTGTTCGCGAAGGGCGCCGCGGCTCATCTGCAGTGCCTCGCCGAGCTCGCGTTCCGGAGGCAGGCGCCGCGCGGTGGTGCCGGGCTCCGGCGTGGCCAGTTCGACGAGCCTCGCCACGAGCGCTTCGAGCGGCTCCGCCATGCTGCCCCCTCGATTGGTCCGACCAGTGTCGATGGTAGCCGGTGGTGCGGGCCGCCCTTCGACAAGCTCAGGGACCGGGGCAGCGCTCAGGGACCTGGGCGGCACTGCGGGATCCCTCCACCGACGCAACACGCCCGCCCCGACGGATCGGGACGGGCGTGAAGACGACGGGTGTTTGCTAGACCGCCTGGAGGGCCTGCACAGCGCTCGTGAAGAAGGCGAGACCGTCGACACCGGAGCGCATGGCGAGCGGGGTGTCGGGACCGAAGCCCGGCTCGATCGCGTGCTCGGGGTGCGGCATGAGCCCGACGACGTTGCCGGCCGGGTTCGTGAGGCCGGCGATGTCGTCGAGCGAACCGTTCGGGTTCACGCCCGCGTAGCGGAAGGCGACCAGGCCCTCGCCCTCGACGCGCGCCAGGGTCTCGGCGTCGGCGATGTAGCCGCCGTCGGCGTTCTTGAGCGGGATGGTGATCTCCTGCCCCTTCGAGAACTGGTGGGTCCAGGCGGTGTCGGCGTTCTCGACCGTGAGCAGCTGGTCGCGACGGATGAACTGCTGGTGGGCGTTCCGGATGAGGCCACCGGGCAGCAGGTGTGCCTCGACGAGCATCTGGAAGCCGTTGCAGATCCCGAGGATCGGCATGCCCTTGCCGGCGGCGTCCTTCAGCTCGGTCATGATCGGCGAGACTGCGGCGATCGCGCCGGCACGGAGGTAGTCGCCGTAGCTGAAGCCACCCGGCAGGATGACGGCGTCGACACCCTGGAGGTCGTGGTCGCCGTGCCAGAGCGCGACGGGCTCGGCACCCGCCATGCGGACCGCGCGCTGAGCGTCGCGGTCGTCGAGCGAACCGGGGAAGGTGATGACACCGATACGGGTCGTCATGCCTCGGAGCCCTCGGGGTAGTGGATGGCCACGACGTCCTCGATCACGGCGTTCGAGAGGATGTCGTCGGCGATCTGCTGCACCGTGGCGCGCGTGGCGTCGGTGATGGGGCCGTCGACCGTGAGCTCGAAGCGCTTGCCGATGCGGACATCGGTGAACTCGCTCTTGCCGAGACGCGCGAGGGCGCCGGCGACGGCCTTGCCCTGGGGGTCCAGCAGTTCGGCTTTCGGCATGACTTCTACGACGATGGTCGGCACGGAGGTCTCTTTCGTTGCGACGCGGCGGGGATGCGAACAGTCTAGCGCCGAGCGCACGACGCGACGCCGACGAGGTGCGTCGGACGGGCGTCGTGGTCAGCGGGTCATTCCGGGAGGGCGGCGTCCGCTTCGTTCGCGTCGCCGGCGATGCCGCGGGCGAGCGTCTTGTTGCGGAAGAAGTCCGGTCGGAGCTTCGCCTGGATGAGCATGATGACGATGCCCGCCACGATGATGATCATGCCGAGGATGAACACGAGCCCGACACCGCCGATGTTCGACCCGCTGCCGTAGTCGGGGTCGGCGCTCTCGATGATCGTGGTGAAGAAGAGCACGCCCAGGATGAGACCGCCGACGAGCGGGGAGAAGAACTGGAAGAAGAAGTTCCGTGCGCTCGAGAACCACTGCTTCCGGAAGTACCAGACGCACGCGAACGCCGTCAGGCCGTAGTAGAAGCAGATCATCATGCCGAGGGTCGTGATCGTGTCCCAGAGCACGTCCTCGGAGATGAAGCGCATCACCGCGTAGAACACCGACGCGACGACACTGGAGACGATCGTCGCGTAGCCGGGCGTGAAGAACTTCGGGTGCACCTTCGAGAACTTCGGCGACAGCGCGCCGTAGTGCCCCATCGCGAGCAGGGTCCGCGCGGGGGAGACGAACGTCGACTGCAGCGAGGCGGCCGAGGAGGACAGCACCGCGATCGACACGAGGATCGCGAGCGGACCGAGGATGGGCCCCGCGAGCGAGAAGAACACGTTGCCCTGGATGTCCTCGTTGCCGAGCCCGAACTCGCCGTCGCCGACGCCCGCGTAGTTGATGAGCGCGACCGACAGGAACAGGTAGAGGACGACGATGATGACGACCGTGGCCGTGGCGGCCTTGCCTGGCGTCGAGCTCGACCCCTTCGTCTCCTCGCTCATCGTCAGCGTGACGTCCCAACCCCAGAAGATGAAGATGGAGAGCGAGAGGCCGGCGGCGAAGGCGCTGAACGACCCAACGGCGAACGGGTTGAACCAGTCGAGCGAGATCGGGAGGGCGTCGAACGCGTCCCCGCCCGCGACGTGCGCGAAGGCGACGATGCCGAACAGCACCATCACGAGCAACTGGAAGCCCACGAGCACGTACTGCAGCTTCTGCGTCGTCTGCATGTCGCGGTAGGAGATGAGCGTCGCCCCGAGCATGAACGCCAGACAGGTGATGACGTTGATGAACGGGTTCGACGTGAGGCCGGCGATGTCGGGGTTCTGGAAGATCTGCGACAGCATCAGGTAGAAGAAGTCGACCGCGATGCCCGCGAGGTTCGAGAGCACGACGATGGTCGCGGCGATGAGGCCCCAACCGGCCATCCAACCGACCCACGGGCCGAACGCGCGCGTCGCCCAGGTGAACGACGTGCCGGAGTCCGGCATGCGGCTGTTGAGCTCCCGGTAGCCGAAGGCGACGAGCAGCATCGGGATGAAGCCGACGAGGAAGATGGCCGGCACGTGGGTGCCGACCTCCGCGACGGTCGGACCGAGGGCACCGGTCAGCGTGTACGCCGGGGCGATGCACGAGATGCCGATGACGATCGCGCCGAGGAGGCCGACGGTGCCGGCGCCGAGGCCCTTCTTGGAGAGGGCGCCCGTCGCGGTGGTCTCGGGGTGGGCGACGTCGCGCGGGGGAGTGGTTTCGGGAGGAGTCATGTCGGGTCTCCGAGGGTCAGCACGGAGTCGCGGGGCACGACCACCATGGGTACGGGGAGCTCCCGCAGCATCTTCGCCGCCGTGGAGCCGAGGAAGAGGTGCTTCGGGGTGGCGAGTCGGCTGGAACCGACGAGCACGATCTCCGCGGGCTTCCACTCGAGGTGCGAGACGGCGTCCTCGATGCGGGTGCCCGAGGCGATCTCGGTGGTCACGTCGATGTCCTTCGGCAGGTGCTCGGTCGCGTAGGCGAGGACCTCCGCCGCGTGCGACTCGGCCCGGGCGGTCGCCTCGGCGTGCTCGGCGCCCTCGGGCTGGTCGAGCGCGACGAGCGAGACCAGACGGAGCGGGATGACCGCGTTCTTGGCGACGACGATCGCCGCGTCGAGCAGCTGGTGCGCGCCGGCACGGGTGCCGATCGCGCAGGTGATCCGGCTGACCGTGCCGCCGGTGGGCTGCGCGTCGAGGAGGTCGCGGCTGCCGACCGGAGCGAGGGCGACCGGGACGACCGCCGAGTGCAGGAGCGTGTTCGCGACGCTGCCGAGCGTGAACCGGCCGAGGAGTCCGCCGCGCGCCGCACCGATGATGATGAGCCCGCCCTCGAGGATGCGGGAGGCCTCCAAGAGGCCCTCCGCGAACGACTCGTCGTACACGAGGTGCGTCTTGGCCGTGATGTCGGCGGGGACCGCGTCGAGCGCCTCGGCGAGCCAGCGGTCGGCCGTCTCGCGGAGGAACCGTTCGTAGCCGGGATCGGCCGGGGTGATCGTCGGGCGTTCCTCGTTCGCGAGCACGAGGACGATGTCGAGCCGGGCGCCGGTGGTCCGAGCGATCCGGATGCCGAGCGCGAGCGCGTCGCGTCCCGCCGGCGTATCGGTGTAGCCAACGATGTATCTCATCTGGTGTTCGCTTTCGATCGGGTGCGAGCGTGTGATGGCGGTTCCTGCCCTTCGACAAGCTCAGGAACCGCCGGTTAAGGAACCGGGACCAGGATGCACGGCGGTGTGCGGGTGTTTCGTTGGTGCAGGGTATCGACGGGGGTGGCCCTTCGACAAGCTCAGGGACCGGAAGTGGTGGGCGGGGAGCGGAGCGCCCTTCGACACGCGGTTCCTGAGCTTGTCGAAGGGCAGGGACCGAGGCCCTTCGACAGGCTCAGGAACCGGGAGACGCTTACGCCTGGTGGCGGGTGATGATCGCCTCCGCGGTGTCGGCGCCCTTGCGGATCGCGCCGTCGACGTGCTGGTAGCCCTCGGCGGCGAGGTCGCTCGTCGACCAGTAGATCGGGCCCACCGGCGTCGACTGCATGGCGCCGTAGCGCGACAGCCCGCCGAGGTCGAAGCTCGCCGCGTACGCGCCGCGCGTCCACTCTTCGCTGCCCCAGTCGCTCTCGTAGTAGACGACCGGCGAGAGGGCCTGCTCGCCGTAGTAGTGGGACAGCGAGGTGAGGATCCGCTCGCGGCGCTCCTCGGCGCTCAGCTTGAAGACCTCGTCGGCGCGCTCGTCCGAGACGAACCCGACGAGCGTGCCGCGCGGGTCCTCGTGGTTCGTGTTGTCGTAGGCCTCGTGGACGAGCTCGTACGGGCTGAACGCGGTCGCCGACAGGCCGTCCTCACGCCAGAACGGCGTCTCGTACACGGCGTGGACCTTGATGACGAGCCCGAGCGACATGTGCTGGTGCATCTGGTGGCTGAGGCGCGGCAGCGGCGGCTGGAAGTCGATGCGGGAGTAGAGGTTCGGCGGGACGGCGACGATCGCGTACCGCGCGTTGACCGTCACGCTGTCCGCCTCGGCCGAGACGCCGGCGTCGGACCACTCGAGGCGACGCACGGGCGAGGACAGGTGGACGTCGTCGCCGAGGGCCTCGGCGAGCTTGATCGGAACCTGCTGCAGGCCGCCGACGACGCGCTTGTCGAGGATGAAGTCGGCCTCGACGAGGTGGGTGAAGCTGCCGGCGGACGCCGCCATGAGCAGCGCCTGCAGGAGCGAGAAGGAGTGGGAGGGCTTCGTGAGCATCGCGGCGGCGATGAAGAGGGCGATGTTGTCGCGTGCCTCGACGTCGTTCGTCTGCTCGGCGAGCCAGGCGCTCCATGAGATGCGGTCGTACTCCTTCGCCCGGGCGTGCGCCCACGGCTCGGTGACACCGACCTCCTCCACGAGCTCGTCGAGCAGGGTGATGAGTCGCTCCATCTCGGCCGCGGTCGACTCGGCGACGGGGAAGATGTCGCCCGTGAAGCGGGTGCGCACGCCCTCGGCATTGACGTAGACGCTGTCGCCCTCGCGGTAGCGGGAGTAGGTGTCGAGTCCGAGCTCCTCGAGCGTGGCGAGCAGCGCGGTCTGGTCGGGGGAGACCCACTGGCCGCCCAGCTCGAGCATGGCTCCGTCGATGTGGTTCGTCCAGAGGCGACCACCGACGCGGTCGCGCGCCTCGAGGACGGCGACGGACAGGCCCGCCGCGCGGAGCTTGGTGGCGGCCGTGAGCCCGGAGGCCCCGGCGCCGATGATGACGACGTCGCGTTCGATAGCGCTCATGAGGTGTCTTCCTGTTCGTGGCCCTTCGACAAGCTCAGGGACCGGGTGGTGCTCGGGTGACCGGGGTGGTGCTCGGGGCCGGAGTGGTGCTCGGGTGACCGGGTGGTGCTCGGGGCCGGGTGGTGCGGGTGTCGGCTGGTGCTCGGGACCGGCGCCGATAGTCGAGTATGGCGGATCCGGCGGTCGGATGGAACCGGGGATGGCGAGGTCGCCGGTCGGATCGACGATCGGCGACGGTTTCCGTTGTGCCGACCAAGGCGGTCAGCCGATGGGCGTCATGGTGTACTTCGTGTACAGGTACTCGTGGATGCCCTCGAGCCCGCCTTCGCGACCGATACCCGACTGCTTGATGCCACCGAACGGTGCAGCGGCGTTCGAGATGACGCCGACGTTGAGGCCCATCATGCCGGTCTGCAGGCGGCCGATCATGCGCTGTCCGCGGGCGAGGTCGGTGGTGAACACGTAGGAGACGAGCCCGTACTCGGTGTCGTTCGCGAGCCGCACGGCCTCGTCCTCGTCGTCGAACGGCACGATCGCGAGGACCGGGCCGAAGATCTCCTCGCGGAGGATGTCGGACCCCGGCACGACCCCGGTGACGACCGTCGGCTGGAAGAAGGTGCCGGGGCCGTCGACGGCCTCGCCGCCGGTGAGGACCTCGGCACCGCGCTCGACGGCGTCGCCCACGAGGGTCTTCGCCTTCGTGACCGCGCGGTCGTCGATGAGCGGGCCGATCGTCACGCCGTCCTCGGTGCCACGACCGATGCGGAACGCGTTGACCTTCTCGGTGACGCGCTGCGCGAACTCGTCCGCGACGTCGCGGTGGACGATGAAGCGGTTCGCTGCGGTGCACGCCTGTCCGATGTTGCGGAACTTGGCGGCCATCGCACCCTCCACGGCCTTGTCGAGGTCGGCGTCCTCGAACACCACGAACGGGGCGTTGCCGCCGAGCTCCATCGAGGTGCGGAGGACGTTCTTCGCGGACTGCTCGATGAGCTTCTGGCCGACGGCCGTCGAGCCCGTGAAGCTCAGCTTGCGGAGCCGCGGGTCGGCGATGATCGGGCCGGACACTGCGGAGGAGCTGGAGGTGGTGATGACGTTCACGACGCCGGCGGGGAGCCCGGCGTCCTCGAGCAGCTTCACGAAGTACAGGGTCGTGAGCGGCGTGAGCTCGGCGGGCTTGACGACGACCGTGCAGCCGGCGGCGAGCGCCGGGGCGATCTTGCGGGTCGCCATCGCGAGTGGGAAGTTCCACGGCGTGATGAGGAAGCACGGACCGACGGGGTGCTGCGAGACGGTCATCATGCCGGTGCCCTCGGGGTTCGACCCGTAGCGTCCGGAGATGCGGACGGCCTCCTCGGAGAACCAGCGGAGGAACTCACCACCGTAGGTGACCTCGCCGTTCGCCTCGGCGAGGGGCTTGCCCATCTCGAGCGTCATGAGGAGGGCGAACTCCTCGCGGCGCTCCTGGAGGAGGTCGAAGGCCTTCCGGAGGATGTTCGAGCGGGTGCGGGGAGCGGTCGCCGCCCACTCGTCCTGGGCGGCGACGGCTGCGTCGAGGGCCGCGGTGCCGTCGGCGACCGAGGCGTCCGCGATCGTCTTGATGACGTCGCCGGTGGACGGGTCGCTCACGTCGAGCGTCGCGCCCTCCGTCGCGTCGCGCCAGACGCCTCCGATGAACAGGCCGTTCGGGACCTTGGCGAGCAGATCGGTTTCACGTGCGTCGGTCATGGGTGGAGCTCCTTGGTGGTGTCGGTGCCGTCGGTCACAGTGTTTCAGCGTGCATGCCCCTCGACAAGCTCGGGGACGACCACATCGGTCCCTGAGCTTGTCGAAGGGCGGGGCCGCCTCGGTCCCTGAGCCTGTCGAAGGGCGGCCCTTCGACAGGCTCAGGGACCGGCGGGCGCGCCGTCAGTTCGCGGCGAGCGCCTCGAGGACGACGTCGAGTCCTTCGTCGAGCAGCTCGAGGGGGATGGTCAGCGGCGGGAGGAAGCGGACCACGTTGCCGTAGGTGCCGCAGGTGAGGACGATGACCCCGGCCTGGTGGGCGGCCTTCGCGACGCGTGCTGTGAGGGCGGCGTCGGGCTCGCCGGTGGCTGGGTCGACGAACTCGACCGCCATCATGGCGCCGCGCCCGCGGATGTCGCCGATGCGGGGGTCGGAGGCCTGTGCCGCGGTGAAGCGGTCGACGATACGGGTTTCGATCGCCCGGGCCGAGGCTGCGAGGTCCTCCTCCTCGTACGCTTCGATCGCCGCAAGGGCAGCGACACAGGCGAGTGGGTTGCCGCCGTAGGTGCCGCCGAGGCCGCCGGCGTGCGGGGCGTCCATGATCTCCGCTCGTCCGGTGACGGCGGAGAGTGGCAGGCCGCCCGCGATGCCCTTGGCAGTGATGATGAGGTCGGGCACGATGTCGAAGTGCTCGGACGCGAACATCGCACCTGTGCGGGCGAAGCCGGTCTGCACCTCGTCGGCGATGAAGACGACGTCGTTCGCGCGGGCCCAGTCGAGCAGGGCCGGCAGGAAGCCGTCCGCCGGGACGATGAAGCCGCCCTCGCCCTGGATGGGTTCGATGATGATCGCCGCGAGGTTGTCGGCGCCGATCTGCTTCTCGATCTGGGTGATCGCGCGCTGCGCCGCTTCGGGGCCGGTCAGTCCGCCGTCGCGGAAGGGGTAGGACAGCGGTGCACGGTACACCTCGGAGGCGAAGGGGCCGAAGCCGCTCTTGTATGGCATGGACTTCGCGGTGAGGGCCATCGTCAGGTTCGTGCGGCCGTGGTACGCGTGGTCGAAGGCGACGACCGCCTGCTTCTTCGTGTGGCTGCGGGCGATCTTCACCGCGTTCTCGACCGCTTCGGCGCCCGAGTTGAACAGTGCCGTCCGCTTGGCGTGGTCGCCGGGGGTGAGGCGGTTGAGCGCCTCGGCGACCTCGACGTAGGAGTCGTAGGGGGTGATGGTGAAGCAGGTGTGGGTGAACTCCTGCAGCTGTCGGGTGACGGCCTCGACGACGCGCGGGTTGCTGTTGCCCACACCGGTCACGGCGATGCCGGACCCGAGGTCGATCAGGGAGTTGCCGTCGACGTCGACGAGGACGCCACCGCCCGCGCCGGCCGCGAACACCGGCATCGTGGTGCCGACGCCGGACGCGACCGCGGCGTGCTTCCGGGCCATGAGTTCCTCGGAGATCGGTCCGGGGATGGCGGTGACGAGGCGACGTTCCTGGGGGAGCGAGGGTCCGCCGAGGATGGAGGGCGCGGGGGCTGCGGTGCTGCTCGTCATCGGTACTCCTTCGGCTGCCGCGTCCGGCGGGGGCGCCGAGGTCGTCCGCGAGCAGTGCACCCAGGCTAGGCAGCGGTCCGCCTCGGGGCAGTCGACAGTCTGTCCATGCCAGCGGCATCGGTTGGACGATTCGGCATCCATGCGTAGACTCACGCCATGGCGCCGACGCTGCAGGACCTCCTCGACCACCGCGCGCTCGGCCTCAAGCTCGTGGTGGCCGGGACCGAGGGTGCGCTCGACCGGCAGATCGCCTGGGTCTCCGGATCCGACCTCCCGGACCCCACGCCGTTCCTCCTCGCCGACCAGGTGCTGCTCACGACGGGGACGCAGTTCGGGACCGCGGTGTCGACGACGCAGGTTGAGGCGTACGTCGCCCGTCTCGGCGACGCCGGTGTCGCCGGACTGGGGTTCGGTACTGAGGTGATCACGGCCGGGACGCCGCCGGAACTCGCCGAGGCCTGCGCGGCGCACGGGATGCCGCTCATCGAGGTTCCGTACCGCACGCCGTTCATCGCCGTCATCCGGTACGCGTCCGACCTCCTCACTGAGGCGGCGCGGGCGAGGGACGCCTGGGCCCTGGGAGCCCAGCGCGCCATCGCGTTCGCCGCGCTCCGCCCCGACGCGACGGCCGCCGTCGTCACCGAACTCGCGCGGTCGCTCGGTGCCTGGGTCGTGCTCTTCGACGCGCATGCGACCCCGGTGGCGATCGCGGGCGACGGGCCCACCGCCGGTCCCGAGACCGAGCGCCTCCTGGAGCGGGTGGCCGGCGAGGCCACCATGCTCCTCAGCCGCGGGCAGCGGTCGGGTGCGACGCTCGCGAGCCGCACCCGCACGGTCTCGCTCCAGACCCTCGGTCGGCGTGGGGACCTCCGGGGTGTCCTCGCCATCGCCGGGACCGACGGCCCCCTGGACGCCGCAGCCCAGAGCGTCGTCACCTCCGTCGTCGCCATCGCCGGGCTCACCCTCGAGCAGGGCGGCGCGCTCGGACGGGCTGGGCGCTCGCTGCGCACCGGCGTCTGGCAGCTGCTCCGCGCCGGACAGACCACCGCGGCGCGTGAGGTCGCCGAACAGCTCGGTACGCCGTTGCCGACCGGAGCGGTTCGCGTCGGCGTCTGCTCCGGGCCGACCGCAGCACGCGAGGCACTCCTCACCGAGCTGGAACGGGCCGAGACGCTCAGTCCAGGTTCGCTCTTCGTCGCCGAGCAGGACGGACGGCCCGTCCTCCTCCTCGCAGCGGCCGAGGTGGACACCGAGACGGACGTCGATCGGGCGGTCGAGGCGGTGATCGCGGCGGCCCCCGCTCGGCGGCTCGGCCTCTCCCGAGCCGTCGCGCTCGCTGAACTGACGACGGGGATCGAGCAGGCGGTCTCCGCACACGAGCACGCCGTCTCCGCCGGCGAGGCCGTCGTACGGTTCGGGGCGCTCGCCGCAGCGGGGATGGCAGGGTTGCTCGACCCCGTCCGCGCCGCCGCCGTGGCCGAGGAACTGCTCGAGCCCGTGCTCCGCGTCGACCGCGATGAGGGCTCCGACCTCGTGCCGAGCCTCCGCGGCTGGCTCGAGGCGAACGGGCAGTGGGAGCCCGCCGCGCGGCGACTCGGGATCCATCGACACACGCTCCGCAACCGCATCACCCGGGTCGAACAGGTGCTCGGGCGACCCCTCGACACCTTCGCCGCTCGGGCCGAACTCTGGCTCGCGCTGGTCAGCCTGGGAGCCTCCGGTTCGGTCATTTCACGCTGACGTCACAGCGTGCCCCGATCCTCGTTCGCCCGCCGTGGCCGAGCGTGGCCTGCGAGCAGGCTCCGGATGGTGGGTGGGGATCCCGGTCAACCGCTCGCCGTGAGCAACATATATATTAGGCTCGGTGTGACCGGAGCTGGTCGTATGCACCGCAACGCTTCTACGCCGTGGATCACTGGAACGGGCGGAGCGGTCGCTCCTGGCTGCTCCGCCCGTTCCCGTCATGGAGAGGGACCTTCGCGTGCGTATGAGTGCGTACTTCGGCGTGAGTGCCGGCTTCACCATCGGTCGTGTGCTTCCGCAGGCGGTGCTGACGCCGATCTTGTTGGAGAAAGGCCTCCAGTTCGACACGATCATCTGGACGCAGCTGATCTACATGGTCGTTCTCACGGTGACCCAGTTCCCGGCTGGACTGCTCGCTGACAGGTACTCGCGCAAGCGCCTGTATGTGCTGTCGATCCTCGTCGTGGGCGTGGCATACAGCATCGTCTGGTGCGGCGACGGGCTCGCAGCCATGTGCAGCGCCTGGGCGATCTACGCCGTGGGCATGGCACTCAACGGCTCGACGATGGACATCCATTTCGCAACCTTGCTCCGCGAGGATGACCAAGCGTTCCGCAGGTTCTTCGTCGTCGATCGGAATGTGGTGCTCTGCGCCACGATCGCTAGCGCCAGTGCGACGACAGTGCTGTATCCGCTTGTCGCGTCCGACGTGTACGTCCTGTCGGTCGCGTTGTTCGTCGGTTCGGCAGTCTGGGGTGCATTCTGCCTGCCGGAAACAGCAGTGGTTCGCCGATCCAGAATGGAGCCGCCGCCACGACTTCTCGCATCGCTACGAGAGGATCGTTACATCGTGTCAGCGGTCCTCCTCGTCGCCCTGACGCAGTTGGCATTCACGCCGTTCTTTCAGATGTGGCAGATGGTCTTTCTCGATTCAGGCCTGACCGCTGCATGGTTCGGACTGATCTTCGTGCTCTTCCAGTGCGTCAACATCGCCGCGAACGCCGCGTGGAGACGCCTGTCTCACCGGACCTGGATGAGTCCTGCGCTGCTGTGCCTGATCGCCCTCATCGGTTGTGGAATCGTCGCATTCGACAGCCTGATTCGCGTCCTCCTCGTCGTCATCCTGCCCTTCCCGCTGTTCCTGTACTCGAATTCGCTGGTGTTCTCGCTGCAAACGCGCGCGCCTGCAGCGTTGCTGTCCTCCATGAACGCCCTCATGGGCACGGGCAACACCATCGGTGCGTTCCTGATGCTCGGTCTAAGCCTGCTCGGACTGCAGGTGTTCACCCCGGGAATGCTCCTCGGCATCAGCCTGATCGTCTGTGCGGTCGCGTCAGTCGCATTGCTGACCGGGTCGATGGTCGCCCGGAATCTGCGGCGCCGTGCACTCCGCTCGACGGAGCCGGACCACACTCGGTGACATCTGCTCTGGCTCGGGCTGGTCAGCCTGCCGGACGGCGATGCGTTGCGGTCCCGCGCGGCCGTTCTGTAGCCTCGACCGCACGGCGCGCGTGTGCTCCGTGGAACCACGAAGGGGGCAGCGCGCATGAGGATACGAACGGTGGTCGGCCGGGTGCCGGTCACGATCGCCCTGGTGCTGGTCGTCCTCGTCGTCGGGGTCGTCGGGCGTGGCCTCTGGGAGTCGACGACGGCGCAACCGTGGTGGGACGCGGTCGCCTACGGCTTGCCCGCCTTCGAGGCCGGGCGCTGGTGGACCGCCGTCACCGGGACGTTCCTCGTCGTGGAGCCCTGGGCCTACGTGTTCGCGGTGATCGGATTCGCCTGGGTCGGACTGCTGGAGTGGTGGCGGGGATCGAAGGTGGCGCTCATCACCTTCGCCGCCGGTCAGCTCGTCGCCGTCCTCGCCACCGCCGGGTTCCTCTGGGCCGCGAGTCAGCTGCCCTGGCCGTGGGCGACGAGCCTCGCCGGGATGCTCGACGTCGGTCCGTCCGGCGGGACGATGGCCTGTTTCGCCGCCTGTGTGTCGCTCTTCGCCTCGCCCTGGCGGCAGCGGGGCTGGATCATCGTCGCGTCCTACGCCGCGATCGGGGTCCTCTTCATCGGCTCGCTCGCGGACCTCGAGCACGCCTTCGCGGTGCTCTTCGTCCTCGCGGTGAACCGCTCCTTCCGCATCCAGCGGGCCAGCGTCCGCGAGCGCCGACTGCTCGCGTTCACGACGAGCGTGGCCCTCGGCGTCGTCCAGATCGTCGCCCTGCTCGTGCCGACCAACGGCCCGTTCGGTCCGACCGCTCCGGCGGAGGGCCCGTGGCTCGACGTCGCGATCGACACGGTCGTGATCATCCTGGTCGCCAACGGCCTGCGGCTCGGTCGCCGTTGGGCGTGGGTGCTGAGTGTCGTCTGGGCGATCCTCAACGTCCTGGTCGCGGTCCTGTACCTGGCGCTGTCTCCGTTGGACCCCGCCGAGCTCCCGATCGACTGGGGCGACACCGACGTGTTCCTGGCGACGTCCGTGCTCTGGCTCGCCTTCCTCGTCTACCTCCTTGCGACCCGCAGCGCGTTCTCGTCCCACCGACGCCGGCAGCTCGGCGTCGGGCGGAAGCAGCAGCAGGACCTGCCGTCGGCGGACGACGCCCGCGCGCTCATCCGGACCGACGGCGGCGGCTCGCTCTCCTGGATGGCCACGTGGGACGGCATGGAGTACTTCCGCACCTCGGTGGGCCTCGTGCCCTACCAGAAGCACGCCGGTGTCGCGATCGTGCTGGCCGACCCGCTCGGCCCGCCGGAGCACCTCCGAGCGAGCGTCGAGGAGTTCGTCCAGGCGGCCGAGCGCGACTCCCTCATCCCGTGCTTCTTCAGTTCCAGCCAGGCGACGAAGGACGCGATGCCCGAGGGATGGCGCGACCTCATCATCGCCGACGACACGATCGTCGACCTCCCCGGTCTCGCGTTCACCGGCAAGGCCTGGTCGAACATCCGCACGGCGCTCAACAAGGCGGAGCGCGAGGGCATGGTCTTCCGCATGAGTACCTACGCCGCCGAGACGTGGGGCGTCCGGCAGCAGATCCGCGCCATCTCCGAGGGCTGGGTCGGCGACAAGGGTCTGCCGGAGATGCGGTTCACCCTCGGGACCCTGCAGGAGGCCGACGACCCCGAGGTCCGTCTGGCACTCGCGATCTCACCGGACGGCGACGTCGACGGCTTCCTCAGCTGGCTTCCGGTCTTCGGCCCCGACGGCGAGCACCGCGGGTGGACGCTCGACCTCATGCGGCGACGCGAAGAGGGCTTCGGTTCGGTCATGGAGTTCCTCATCGCCTCCTCGGCCAAGGTCTTCGCCGAAGAGGGCGCGCAGATCCTCTCGCTCTCGGGCGCGCCGCTCGCGCACCGGGTGGAGGACGACGAGGGGCGCATCGCGCACCTGCTGGGTCAGCTCAGCGGCATCCTGGAGCCGGTGTACGGCTTCTCGTCCCTCCACCGGTTCAAGCAGAAGTTCAACCCCCGATCGGAGCCGATCTACCTCCTGTACCGCGACGAGGGCGACCTCACGCGGATCGCCGCGGCGCTCACCCGCGCGTTCCTGCCGGACGCGACGCTCCGCCAGTTCGCCGGCGCCGGGATCGACATGCTCAAGCGCGACTGAGCGGAGGCCGACCCTCAGGCGGTGTCGCCGCCCGGGAGGCCGGCGGCGCCGAGGTGCGTCGCCCCGCGGGACCGCGCACGCTGCTCCGCGAGCGCGGCGGCGAACTCCGCCTCCCAGCCGGAAGCGACCTCGATGCCGAGGCGCCCGGCCTCCTCGATGGTCAGCTCCTTCGGGAAGCCGTTCGTATCCGACAGTCGGAACACGTCGTGTCCCGTCATGACCCGCCCGGCGTACCCCTGGACCATCTGGAGGCCTGCGCCCAGCGTGCGTCGGAACGACTGCTCCTCCTTGACGAGGACGGCGACGACCTCGTCGCGGGCGGCGGCCACCTCCGGGTAGTCGTCGGCGTACAAGCCGGCGATGACGGGCACGATCTCACCGAAGAAGTTCTCGTGGAGGTCGAGCGAGAGTGCGAGCCGGATCGCCCGTCGGAGCAGCCGCCGCATGACGTAGCCCTGCTCCTTGTTCGACGGACGCACGCCGTCCACGGCCAGGAAGGTCGCACCCCGCAGGTGGTCGGCGATGATGCGCATGGCGGCGGTCTCGTCCTCGTAGCGTTTCCCGGTGAGCTCCTGGAGTCGCTCGACGATGGGCCACAGGAGCGAGATGCGGAAGACGTCGTCGGAGTCGATCGACGCGGCGGCGATGCGTTCGAGGCCGCCACCGAAGTCCACGTTGCGTCTGGCGAGTTCCTCGAACGAGCCGTCCTCGCGTCGGCGGTACTGCATGAACACCTGGTTGCCGATCTCCATGAACCGTCCGCCGTCGCTCGCGGGATGCGCGAGGCCGTAGGACGGATCCTGGAACTCGGGGCCGAAGTCGTAGAACACCTCGCTGTCGGGGCCGCACGGGTCGCCGATCGGGGTGCCCTCGAGTGACCCGCCGCGGGACCACCAGTTCTCGCCGCCGTCGTAGAAGAAGATCCGCTCTCCGGGCCGCACCCCGCGCGCGTCGCCGTCGGCCTGGGAGCCGATCTCCGCGATCCCGTTGGAGACCCCGCGTTCGGCGAACACGGACGCCCAGATCGACGCGGCCTCGTCGTCGCGTGGGATGCCGTTCGCGGGATCGCCGATGAAGCAGGTGACGGAGATCCGCTCCGGATCCAGCCCGACGATGTCGACCAGGAAGGTGAAGAACTGCCGGATCTGCGTCTCCTTGAAGTAGTCGCCGAGCGACCAGTTGCCGAGCATCTCGAAGAAGGTGGTGTGTCGGTTGTCGCCGACGTCCTCGATGTCCTGGGCACGGACGCACGGCTGGCTGTCGGTCAGCCGCCGCCCGTCGGGGTGCTCCTCACCGAGGAGGTACGGCAGGAGTGCCTGCATGCCGCTGCCGTTGAACAGGGTGCTCGTGTCGCCCCGCGGGACGAGCGGTGCCCGTTTGATCAGCGCGTGGCCGTTCCGTTCGAGGAAGTCGAGGTAGGCGTTGCGGATCTCGTGGGCGTCCATGCCGACACGATTCCAGCTTTCGGGCCCGAGGGGAAGCCGGTCGGCGCGGCGACGCGGCCCACTCCGGTCGCGGGTCACCGGCCGTCGCGCCGCAAGGGGGTCTCGACGCCCCGATCGACCTGGAATGCGGCCCCCGGCGAGCCGCTCGGACCATAATGTACGAAATGCGGCCTCTCCAAGCGGCCCGCGGGCCGACACGGAGCCCGGAGACGACGAAGGATGTTTGGTGAGGCGATGACGAAATTCTGGCGGTCCCGATCGGCTGGCGTGCTCTCGGTGGTGGTGATGGCGCTGCTCGCCACATCGGTCGGCATCGCGCCCGCGGCGTCAGCCGACAGCGACACCCCGTCGGGCGAACCGGTCGCCGTCGAGGACGGCATGGGAGCCGAGCTTCGAGCGGAGGAACAGCAGCGCAGAGTGGCGCCCGCGCCCCTCGGTGAGGCGAGCGTCCCGGCCCGCGCCGACGGCCAGCTCTTCGGTATCGACATCGCCACGTCGCAGACCAACATCGACCTCCAGGCGTTCAAGGCGGCGGGTGGGCAGTTCACGATCATCAAGATGGGCGGCGGGAACGCCTCGGACAGCCCCTACGTCGCGCCCGCCTACCGTGCGCAACTCGCCCGTGCGCGAGCCGCAGGACTCCTCGTGGGTCACTACTGGATGAACGGCGACAAGAACGGTCTCACGCCGACAGCCGCGGCGGACTACTTCGTCGCACAGAGCGACATCCGCATCGGCGAGGTCGTCGCGCTCGACATCGAGGCCATCGACGGCGTCGCGGCGTACACGCCCGCGCAGGCCATGGAGTGGATCCAGCGTGTGCAGCAGAGCTACCCCGGCCTCAAGGTGCTCATCTACCTCAACCAGAACGCGGTCAACAACGGCGATTGGAGTGCGGTCGCGAACGCCGGCCACCCGTTGTGGGTTGCGGTGTGGGGCTCGAACAACGGGGCGCCGAACGGTTCGCCGCAGCTGACCCGGAACTGGTCCGACTGGTCGATGTGGCAGTACTCGAGCCGCGGCGTGGTGGCCGGGTTCTCCGGTGCCGTGGACGTGAACCTCGCGAAGGCCGACACGTTCACCCGGAACGGATGGGCCCCGGTCGACCGGCTGGCCGGCTCCGATCGCTTCGGCACCGCCGTCGCCGTGTCGCAACGAGCGTTCCCCAGCGGGAACGCCGGCGTCGCCTACGTGGCCAACGCGCTCTCCGCGCCGGACGCCCTGTCGGCAGCGCCTGCAGCGGCCAAGGAGAACGGCCCGGTGCTGCTCACCCTCGCCGATGCCGTACCCGAGGCGGTGATGACCGAGCTGCGTCGTCTCAAGCCGAAGACCATCAAGGTCGTCGGCGGTGAACAAGCCGTCTCGGCAGCGGCGCTCGCGCAGCTCAGTACCGTCGCACCCGTCGTGCGGTACGCGGGCGACGACCGCTTCGCGACCTCGTTGGCGGTCGCGAGCGAGGTCTTCCCGGCAGCCGACAAGGCGTTCATCGCCACCGGACTCAGCTTCGCCGATGCGCTCACCGGGGCGGCGGCGATCTCCGACGCAGGACCCATGCTGCTCGTCGACGGCACCGCACCGACCGCCGACGCCGCCACGCTCGGTCGTCTGGCCGCCATGGACGTGAAGAGCGTCTACATCGCGGGAGGCACGGTGTCGGTGTCGCAGGGCATCGCGGACGGCATCGGGAGCCAGGAGGGAGCCGGGAACGTCATCCGACTGGCGGGGTCCGACCGGTTCGAGACCGCGGTGGTCATCAACTCGGAGTTCTTCAAGGACTCCTCGCCCGCGACGTTCTACCTGGCCACCGGGAGCGACTTCGCCGATGCACTGACGGGTGGCGCCCTCGCCGCCCTGAAACACGCGCCGCTCTACCTTTCCAGGCAGTACTGCATCCCTCCGACGACGAACGCGGTCCTCCGGGCCAACGCGTCGAACGTCACGTTGCTCGGCGGAGTGAGCGTCCTCAACGAGAACGTCGGTCGTCTGCTCTCCTGCTGACGCAGCGCGGGGTGCCGCACGGTGCAGCGGCAGCGGTCACGCGGGCCGCTGCCGGCATGTCGCGTCGATTCAGTCGTGGAGCGAGCGCAGGGCGGTCACGACGTCGTCGTGCCAGCGGCGGGCCGCAGGGAGCACGCCGCCGAAGATGGGGGTGTCGTGCGTCGCGCCCAGGTACATCGTCCCGCTCGCGTCGACGCCGTCGGCCCGGAGCGCGGCGAGGTAGGCCGCGCCGTCGCCGCGGAGCGGGTCGTACTCGGCCGTGAGGATCACGGCGCGGGGGAGGTCCGCGTGCGACCGCGCGAGGAGGGGCGACGCGTGCGGCTCCTTCGCCTGACGTCGATCCAGGAGGTAGGTCTTCGCGACGGAACGGAGCTCCTTGATCGCGAAGATCCTCGGGATGCCCATCTCCCGCACGGGGCGGAGGTCGATGTGGCCGCCGGTCAGGTCCGTGACCGGCACCTCGAGCAGCTGGAGCCGGATGGGCAGCCGGCCGCGTTCACGATTCACGAGCGTGAGCGCCGCCGCGATGCTGCCGCCGGCGGACACCCCGGCGACGGCGATCCGCCCCGAGTCGATCCCGAGCGTCGCGGCCTCGGCGAACAGCCACTCGAGCGCCGCGTGGGCCTGCTCCAGCTGGGTCGGGTGCCGGTGCTCGGGAGCGAGCGCGTAATCGACGGCGGCGATGACCACGCCGGCGTCGGCCGCCCGACGACGGAACCCCGCGTCGGTCGTCGGGTAGTCGATCCCGCCGATGCGGAACGCCCCACCGAAGAACGACAGGACCGCGGGCACCGCCTGGTCGCCGTCGGCCGTCGGCGGGTGGTAGAGCCGGATCCGGACGTCGGGGAAGCCGGCGACCGGGATCGTGTGCTCCTCGATGCGCAGCTCCGGGCCCGGGACGCCGACGGTCGCGAGCTCCTTCTTGTCCCAGTTCCGCGCGGCCTTGCGGTGCTGTGCGCGCGTCTTCTTGCGGCGGGGTGCGGCGGTGGTTGCCTTCGCCGTCGGGCTCGAAGGCTTCGCCTTCGGTCCGGCGGCCTTCGGGGAGGTCGCCTTCGGGTCCGCCGCGGGAGCGGGCTTCGGGCGCGCGACGGTGGTCGTCTTCGGCCGCAGGAAGAAGGCCTTCGCCTGCTCGAGTGCGGTCGAGATGAGGTAGGCGCGGTGCGTCCGCGCTCGTTCGACGAAGATCGGGTCGAGGGGCAAACGACTCACCTGCTCTGCTGCTCGGATGGGCGGATTCCAGCAGTCTAGGCGGCTCGGCGGACGACGGCCGTGGCTTGCCTGATCGATCCTTCCGCGGGGCTTCACCTCCTGTTCACCGGGAGGCCCGGCCCTGTTCGGGCGCCGCTCGTAGCGTGATCACACGTACGGCACACAGCAGTGCCCGCGTCGGTCACTCGCGGTTCCGATCCACCGGAGCCACGCGCGGAGCGGGCGGGTGCATCGGTCCTTCTGAAAGGTACGTCCCAGCACATGAAGCTCTCCCTCACCCGCGTCGCTGCGCTCGGCGCCGCCGCCCTCCTCTCGATCGGCCTGGCCGCCTGCTCGAGCGCCACCGCCAGCGACACCGGTTCCGCCGCGGCCGGGACCTTCGCGGTCGACGACCAGACCCTCGTCTTCGGCGTCGTCCCCGACTCGGTCGACACGCAGACCAACTACCAGCCGCTCATGGACTACATCGCCAAGGAGACCGGCAAGAAGGTCGAGTACCACGAGTCGACCGACTACGCGGCCCTCATCGAGGCGGCCGTGGCCGGGAAGATCGACGTCGCCTCCTTCTCCGGCTTCACCTACGTGACCGCGCTCAACAACGGGGCCAAGATCACGCCGATCTCGTCGATCATCACCGTCAAGGGGCAGGAGCCGGGCTACTACTCCGAGGCGATCGTCCCGAAGGACTCGTCGATCACGAAGATCGAGGAGTTCAAGGGCAAGAAGGTCTGCTTCGTGGACCCGTCCTCGACGTCCGGGTACCTGTTCCCGAGCTACAACCTGCTCGAGGCCGGCATCGACCCCGAGAAGGACATCACCCCGGTCTTCGCCGGCAAGCACGACGTCTCGGTGACGAAGACCGCCGAGGGCGTCGAGTGCGAGGCGGGCTTCGCCGAGGACTCCGAGGTCGAGAAGAACGACGGCGTGAAGGTCATCGACCGCACGATGGTCCCCGGTGCGCCGATCGTCGAGTCCGACTCGCTGCCCGCCGACGTGAAGGAGAAGCTCGAGAAGGCCCTGTCCGAGGTCACGATCGACCAGATCATCGACTCCGGCGTGAAGAGCGCCGACAGCGACGCTTTCCGCGCGACCTTCTACGGCACCTCGCCGGTCGACGACGCGTACTACGACACCATCCGCGACATCTGCAAGAAGACCAACGCCAAGCAGTGCCAGGCCTGACCTGAGCGCCAGTCCCGCCCTTCGACAAGCGGTTCCTGAGCTTGTCGAAGGGCAGTGACCGGTGCTCCGGTACCCGGTCACCGAGCCTGTCGAGCTGCGACATCCGCACCACCATCAACCTCACGAGAGGCAGCAGTCATGAGCGTCACCGAGCAGCAGGCGCGTCACACCGCACCCGACCAAGCGGAACCGCTCGTGCGTCTTCGCGGGGTCACGAAGCGCTTCGACCGCACGGTCGCGCTGCAGCGCGTCGACCTCGACATCCGCCGTGGTGAGATCGTCGTCCTCCTCGGTCTGTCGGGATCCGGCAAGTCGACGCTCCTCCGTCACCTGGACGGTCTCGAGCGGCCCACCGCCGGGTCGGTCTCGGTCCTCGGCGACGAGGTGCCGGCCCTCGGACAGCGTGCCCTGCGCCGGCTCCGCGCCCGTGTCGGGTTCGTCTTCCAACAGTTCGAGCTGGTCCCGTCGCTCACCGTCCTCGAGAACGTCCTGACCGGTTCGCTGGCGGGCGTCCGCGGACCACGTCTCGGCATCCTCGGCTACGGCCGCACCCTGAAGTTGAAGGCGCTCGGTCACCTCGACCGCGTCGGGCTCCTCGAGCGCGCCTACCAGCGCGCCGACACCCTCTCCGGCGGTCAGCAGCAGCGCGTCGCCATCGCCAGAGCGCTCATGCAGGACCCCGAGATCCTCCTCGCCGACGAGCCCGTCGCCTCCCTCGACCCGGAATCGAGCGAGCAGGTGATGGCCCTCATCCGCGAGATCGCGATCGACCGCGGACTCACCGTCGTGTGCAGCCTGCACCAGGTCGACCTCGCGCTCTCCTGGGGCGACCGCATCGTCGGTCTCCGCCACGGCGAGGTGGTCCTCGACACCACGACCGACGGCCTGTCGAAGACCGAGGTGATGGAGATCTACGGCCGGGTCGCGACGAGCACCCGTGAGCTGCAGGCGATCGCTGTGGAGTTGGAGACCGACGAGCTGCTCGGCGACCCCGACGACGACCTCCGCGGCCTGCTCGGTGTCGAGGAGCGCGTGGGCGAGGACGAACTGCCCGACGACCCGGAGTGGGAGTTCGACGCCGATGTCGACGGCCGCGAGCCCGACGAGCTCCGTCGACCGGGCAGGACCCGCTGATGGTCGTCACCGCACCCGCGAAGACGGCACCGCCCGCCGGCCGCCCGCCAGGACTCTCCGGACCCGTTCCCGTCGGTCGGCTCCGACCGCAGACGATCGCCGCCGTGCTCACGCTGATCGCGCTGCTCGCGTTCTCGGTCTACTCGCTCCTCGAGGTCGGGATCTCGATCCCGAACATGGTGGCGAGCTGGGGCAACGCGGTCAACTTCTTCAACCGGGTGGGCACGATCACGTTCCCGCCGCCCGGGGAACTGCTGTCACTCACCGCCCTGACCCTGGGGATCGTCATCTCAGGCACCGTCCTCGCTGCGGTGCTCTCGATCCCGGTCGCGTACCTCGCGGCCGCCAACACGACCCCGGGACCGGCCTGGCGCGCGGTCGGTCGGTTCGTCGGCGTGCTCAGCCGTGCCGTGCCGGACGTCGTCATCGCGATGATCCTCGTGCTCATGTTCTCGCTCGGCTCGCTGCCCGGCATCATCGCGATCGGGCTGCACTCCGTCGGCATGATCTCGAAGCTCTTCGCGGACGCGATCGAGCAGGTCGACGAGGGGCCACGACTCGCGATCCGGGCGGCCGGCGGCTCGAAGCTGCAGGAGTTCACCTCGGGTGTCCTGCCGCAGGTCCTCCCGTCCTGGGTGGCCACGGTCCTCCACCGCGGCGACATCAACCTGCGCGGTTCGGTCCTCCTCGGCTACGTCGGCGTCCTCGGCCTCGGCCGTGAACTGTCGCTCGCGTTCAAATCCCTCGACTACTCGCTCGGCATCGGACTCGCGATCGTCATCTTCGCGCTGTGCGTCGTCATGGAGATCGTGTCGAGCACCGTGCGGACCGTGATGCTCGGGGTGCAGCCGACCGGACGTGGACTCGGTGACCGCGTCGTGCGTCGGGTGGCCGCGGGCCGGGAGGCACGTCGTGCGGCGGGTGGGAGCAGCCGCACGGTCGCCTCTCCGAGCGCCGAGTCCCGGATCGCCGCTGCAGCGAAGCGTCCGTGGACGCCGGCCCGCGTCCGCGACACCGTCGGTGCCTGGCTCGCCGTGGCGGTCGTGGTCTGGGGCGTCGTCGTGTCCGACATCCAGTGGGGCGACCTCGTGACGTTCTGGGCCAAGGCCCCAGACGTCCTCGTCCGACTCTGGCCTCCGTCGTTCGGCATGCGCACGACGGAGCAGATGGTCGAGGCCATGTTCGAGACCGTCGCGATCGCCTTCGCGGCGACCCTCATCGCCCTCGTCTGCTCGATCGTCATCGGGTCCCTCGCCGCACGGAACGTCGCCCCGAACCGCGGTGTCCGCACCGGCGCCCGGTTCGCGCTCGTCGGCATCCGCGGCATCCCGGAGCTCATCCTCGCGATCCTCCTCATCGTGGTCACCGGGCTCGGGGCCCAGGCGGGGACGCTCGCGCTCGGCATCTGCGGGATCGGCCTCCTCGGCAAGCTCATCGCGGACTCCTTCGAGGAGGTCGCGCCCGGACCGGAACGCGCGCTGACCGCCGTCGGCGCGACGCGCCCACAGGTCTACGCCGCCGCGACGCTCCCGCAGGGCGCCCGTGCACTGGTCGGGCACACCTTCTACACGCTCGACACGAACATCCGCGCCGCGACCATGCTCGGCATCGTCGGCGGGGGCGGCATCGGCTACTACCTGATCCAGGCGGACCAGGGTGGGAACTACGACCAGGTCACGGCCATCGTGCTGATGATCCTCGCGGTGGTCCTCGTCGTCGAGGGCATCGCCATGTGGATGCGGAGGGTGTTCTCGTGAACGGACGACGGATGAGCGGCGGGGTGTCGGCGCCGCGGGTCGGCCTCGGCGTCGGCTCGCTCGGTGCCTCGGCCGATCGCGCGGACGTCGTGATCGTCGGAGCCGGCATCGTCGGGCTGTCCGCGGCGCTCGCCGCTGTGGACGCCGGTGCCGAGGTCGTGGTCGTCGAACGTTCGGCCGAAGCCCAGGGTGCGTCGGTCCGCAACTTCGGTCATCTGGCCGCGACGCCGCAGGCCGGGCTCGCCGCCCGCCTCGCCGCGCGTTCGGCGGAGATCTGGCAGCGACTCGAGCAGGACGCTGGGCTGTGGGTCCGGCGCTCGGGCACGCACGTGGTCGCCCGGCACCTCGACGAGCTGCGCGTCCTCGAGGACTTCGCTGCGTCCCGTGCCCAGGCGGGAGCTGCGGCCGACGTCCGCCTGTACGACGCGGCCGAGTTCCTGCAGGAGGTGCCGATCAGTGCCGACGACGTGGTGGGCGGCGCCTGGCTGCCACGCGACCTCCAGGTGAACCCGCGTCAGGCGTTGGGCGCCGTCGCGGCGTACCTGGAACGCCGCGGTGTCGAGTTCCGACGCCGGACGACCGTGACCGGACTGCGCTCCGGCTTCGTCGACACCAGCCGCGGGGTCATCGCCGCAGGCCTCACCGTGGTCGCGGTGAACCACGACATCGACACGCTCCTCCCCGAGCTGGCCGAGCGGGCGGTCGTCCGTCGATGCGCGCTCGACATGGTGCGGGTGCGCGCCGAACTCCCGATGCCGATGCCGGCGCCGCTCCTGACCGGGTGGTCGCTCCTGCGCTACGCGGGATTCGCCGACTCGCCCGCCATCCCGGCACTCCGGGAGCGGTTGCAGCAGGACCACCCCGGGCTCGCCTCGCTCGACGTCAACCTCATGGCGACCCAGTTGCCGGACGGCTCGATCATCCTCGGCGACACCCACAGTCGCGGCGAAGCGGTCTCCCCGTTCCAGTCCGAGCACGCCTTCGACGAACTCCTGCGGGCTGGAAGCACGCTGTTCGGGACCAGGCTCGACGTCCTCGAACGCTGGCAGGGCGTCTACGCCACCGCCCCGGAGGAGTTGCTCATCGACGAACCGACCCCGGGCGTCCGCGTGGTCGCCGCGACCACGGGCATCGGGATGACCACCGGACCCGCGCTCGGCGAGCTGGCCGTGGCCGAGCACCTCGGCCCGACCTTCTCGCCGGCGCAGCCGACCAGCATCCGTGCCGCATCAGCCCACCTTCAGAAAGGCCTCTCGTGACCAGCATCGATCGACCCCAGCAGGACAGCACCGCGGCGCCCCACCTCGACGACGACGTGGAGACCGACCTCGACGAGCTGGAAGGCGGGTTCGACGACGCGCACGAGGACGACCTCCTGCTCGAACTGGTGGTCCTCGACCTCGCCGGGACGACGGTCTCGGACGACGGCGTCGTCGAGGACGCCTTCCGCGTCGCCGCCGAGACGATCGGCATCGACACCGAGGACGCGCTCGACGCGGCCATCGAGCTCGTCCGCGACACGATGGGCCAGTCGAAGCTCGACGTGTTCCTCATGCTGACCGACGGCGACGAGGCTCGAGCCGCTTCCGGCAACGCCGCCTTCGAAGAGGCCTACGAGCGACTCGTCGGCGAGGGGCGCGTCGAGGCGATCGCCGGAGCCGAGGACACGGTGCGGCGGCTCCGCGAGCTCGGCATGGGCGTCGTGTTCACCACCGGGTTCGCCCCCGCCACGCGCGACGCGCTCCTCGCGAGCCTCAGGTGGTCCGAACTCGCCGACGACGCCCTGTCGCCCGCCGACGCCGGTCGAGGGCGTCCAGCGCCGGACCTGCCGCTGACGGCGCTCCTCCGGTTCGGTGCGAGCGCCGTCGACACCATGGTCGTCGTCGGCGACACGGCCAGCGACATGCTGTCCGGGGTGAACGCCGGCGCCGGGCTCGTCGTCGGGGTGCTCACCGGAGCACACGACGAGGAGACGCTGCTCGAGGCGGGCGCCGACGAGATCATCACCAGCATCGCCGAGTTGCCCGCGCTGCTCGGTCTCGACTGAACGACCGACCGGGGGAACCATGCACACGACGCTCACCGCGCACGAGGGCAACGACGTCTTCATCAGACCGTCGCCGATCGCGATGGTCTGGCAGGGGCCGGGGCACCCGCACCAGGCGATGGCGGTGCCCGGGGTGACGCTCGGGCCGGGCGACGTCCTCGTCGAGGTGGAACTGGCGACCGTGTGCGGCTCCGACGTGCACACCGTCCTCGGGCACCGCGACGCCGCCACGCCGCTCGTCCTCGGGCACGAACAGGTGGGACGCGTCGTGGCGGTCGGGGGACCCGTCACCGCGGTGGACGGCACGGTCCTCGTCGCGGGGATGCGGGTCGTGTGGTCGGTCGTCGTGAGCTGCGGCGTCTGCGACCGCTGCTCCGCCGGCCTGGAGCAGAAGTGCCGCCGGCTCGCGAAGTACGGGCACGACCGGGTCCACCGCGGCTGGGAGCTGAGCGGCGGATTCGCCACCCACGTCGAACTCCTCGAGGGCACGGCCATCGTGATCGTGGGGGAGACGCCGCCCGCCGCCGTCTTCGCGCCGGCGTCCTGCGCGACGGCCACCGCGATCGCCGCACTGGATGCGGCCGGGCACGACCTGCCCGGCACGGCGGTCCTCGTGACCGGCGCCGGGATGCTCGGGCTGACGGTCGCAGCCATCGCGACCGATGCCGGGGCGCGCGTCGTCGTGAGCGATCCGGACCCCGCCCGCCGGCTGCTCGCCGGTCGCTTCGGCGCCATCGCGACCGTCGACCCCACGATCGGCGCCGCCGAGCACCTCGACGCCGCGCACCTGGCGGCGGGCGTTGAGGGATTCCCGGTGGCCATCGAGATGTCCGGCGACGCCCGTGCCGTCGATGCCGCCATCGCGTCGCTGTCGATCGGCGGGACGGCGGTCCTCGTCGGCAGCGTGTCGCCCGGTGCGCCGCTCGGCATCGACGCCGAACGGATCGTCCGACGCCTCCTCACGGTGCGCGGCGCACACAACTACCGACCGCGGGATCTGGCACGCGCGGTCGACTTCCTGACCGGTGCGTGGCGTCGGTATCCGTTCGCCGAACTCGTCGGCCCGGAGTTCCCCTTGCAGGACGTCGACGAGGCGCTCGTCGCAGCTGCATCGGGCGCCTTCCCGCGCGTCGGTGTCCGACCCTGAACGACCCGCGGGAGGTCACGCGAGCCGGCTCGAACCCTCCGGCGAGCCTCGCGGGATCGGGTCGAGGTCTCGGCGACGGCGTCCGAGGGCGACGTGACCTCTTCGAGCGCCCCCATTCCGGGGGTCACGACGGCCGATCCACCCCGGATTTCCGCCGATCTCGGCTCGTGAATCCCGCCGCATGACCCACCTTGTGGGGTATCCTCGGGCCATGACGGTCACGACTCGCCACCCTGGTGTGGTCCGTGTCGGTGGTCGCCTCATGGTCGTGGATCCGTTCGCGGAACGAGGTGAGCTCACCGAGGATCAACAGCGCGGTCACCAGCTGCGGCGGAGGATCACGCTCCTGCTCGGTGCATTCCTCCTGCTCAGCGGCTTCGTCATCGGCGCGACGGTGGGCGTGCTTGTCGAGTGGTCACTCGTCCACGACGAACGCTCGTCAGTGTCGCTCCCCGGCTTCGACCCGGAGTGGGTGCCCGGATTCGACGTCGTCGGTGCCTTGCTCGGTGCCATCCTCGTCGCCGTCTTCCTGCTCGTGTCGGCCGAACGACGCAACCGTCGTCGTCGCCTGGACGGCGGGCACCAGCCGTCGCGGTGGATCGACCCGGTCAACGATCACCTCATCGGGCTGAGCGACGACCTCCCGTGGACCTCACTCTGGACGCTGACGCGCATGTACGCCACCGCGGAGCGCCTGCAGCGCGAGCTCGTGGAGCGCAGCGGCACCCGCAGCGAGGTGGGCAGTGACGATTCCTGCGATCTCGTCGAGGCGCGGCTCGCGGCCGACGATGCACGCGACGCACTCGAGAAGACGGCCACGCTCATGGGCGTCATCGTGCCGGAGGGGCCGCTGCCCGATGCGCAGGCCATCCTGGCCGACAACGCTCGGCTCCGCGCCCGTCGGAAGACGAGCTGACCGGCACCTCCGCGATGCGGATGGTTCCGGTGGTCAGCGCCCGCTGCCGGTGAGGCGCTCCAGGAGTTCGCGGTAGCGGTCGGCCGTCTGCGTGACGATCTCGGCAGGCAGGGTCGGAGGCGTGGGTGTCGACGGGTCGTCCTGGTCCCAGTTGTGGGCCAGCCAGTTGCGGACGATCTGCTTGTCGAAGCTCGCCATCCGTGCGGTGGGGTCGTCGCTCGTCAGGTAGACGTCGCGGTCCCAGTACCGGCTGGAGTCGGAGGTGAGCACTTCGTCGCCGAGCGTGATGACGCCGGTCCCCGGGTTGCGGCCGAACTCGAACTTCGTGTCGGCGAGGATGACGCCGTGGCGTTCCGCCGTCAGTGATGCCGTCTCGTAGATGCCGAGTGACAGGTCCTTCAGCGCGACCGCGTCGTCCTCGCCGATGAGCTCGACCATGCGGGAGAACGAGATGTTCTCGTCGTGCTCGCCGAGCGGCGCCTTGTACGCGGGGGTGAACAACGGCTCGGGCAGGCGATCGCCGTCGCGGAGGCCGTCGGGCAGCGGGATGCCGCAGACGGTGCGGTTCGCGACGTACTCCTTCCAGCCGGAGCCGGTGAGGTAGCCGCGGACGACGCACTCGACGGGGAACATGTCGAGCTTGCGGACGAGCATCGCCCGACCGGCGAACTCCGCCGGGATGCTGGACACCGCGACACCCGCGGCGTCGAGCTCGTGATCGGGGACGAGATGGTTCGGCACCTCGCGGAGCTGGTCGAACCACCAGAGGCTCAGACTGGTGAGCAGATCGCCCTTCCCGGGGATGCCCGGCTCGAGCACGTGGTCGAAGGCGCTCACCCGGTCGCTCGCGACGACGAGCAAGAGGTCGTCGGGCCCGGCGGCCGGCTCGTACAGGTCGCGGACCTTGCCCGAGTAGACGTGGTTCCAGGCGTTGGTCTCCGAGGGTGCGCTCACTCGTTCATTATCGTGCATCGGCCGTGGCCGGGTCGGTCGCCAGGGCTTGCGACCTCAGGGCGGTACGCGTATATTCCACGTGGAATAGTTCGCGTGGAGTGATGGGAGGGTCATGGGCAAGACCAAGCCGCTCGGACTGCTCGCCGTCGCCGCGCTCGGCTACCTGGCCGAGCGCCCCATGCACCCCTACGAGATGTACCAACTCGCGCTCCACCGCCAGGAGGATCGCGTCGTCAAGGTGAGCCCCGGCTCGCTCTACCGCGCCGTCTACGGACTCGAGGCCGACGGTCTCGTGCTCGCCTCCGGGACCGACCGCGAGGGAGCCCGGCCCGAGCGCACCACCTTCGAGATCACCGACCTCGGCCGGCACCTGCTGGGGGAGCGGCTGCGCGAGCTGCTCAGCACCCCCACGAACGAGTACCCGGAGCTCGGGCTCGCGCTGTCCGAGGCGCACGAACTGGGCGCCGAGGAGGTGCGGATGCTGCTCGAGACCCGTATCCTCCGGCAGCAGGCCGAGCTCGCCGACCTCGATCGCCGCATGACGTGGGCGCTCGAGCGCGGGATCCCGCGCGTGTACTGGATCAACGTCCCCTACTCGGCCGCCATGCTGCGCGCCGAGATCACCCACCTCGAATCGCTCCTCGCCGAGATCGCCGACGGCGCACTCGCCTGGCACGTGCCGGGGACCCGTGCGCCACTCCACGAGCAGGCGGCGACCCCGCCCGTGTCCGCTCAGCCGACACCCTCCACCTGAACCTCCGGGACGACCGACCAGTCCGGCCGGCGGTCCCGCTCATCCTCGCGTCCCGAACGCGAACCCGTCCTCCGTGCAGAAAGGGACATCATGTCCACCACCCCCACCACGCCTTCCCAGGGCGTCTCCGGTCCGACGCCAGGGGCCGTGCGCCCCTGGCCGGCGCTCTGGTCGCTCGTCATCGGCTTCTTCATGATCCTCATCGACACGACCATCGTGTCCGTGGCGAACCCCGCGATCATGCGCGGCCTCGACACCGGCATCAACAACGTCATCTGGGTGACGAGCGCCTACCTGCTCGCCTATGCGGTGCCGTTGCTCATCACGGGCCGTCTCGGCGACCGCTTCGGCCCGAAGAACCTCTACCTCATCGGCCTCGTCGTCTTCACGCTCGCCTCACTCTGGTGCGGCCTGTCGGGCTCGATCGAGATGCTCATCGTCGCCCGCGTCGTGCAGGGTCTCGGCGCCGCGCTCATGACCCCGCAGACGATGGCCGTCATCACCCGCATCTTCCCGCCGGACCGCCGCGGTGCGGCCATGGGTCTCTGGGGAGCGACCGCTGGTGTCGCGACGCTCGTCGGCCCGATCCTGGGCGGCGTGCTCGTCGACGGCTTCGGCTGGGAGTGGATCTTCTTCATCAACGTGCCCGTCGGTGTCATCGGCTTCATCATGGTCTGGCGCAACGTCCCCGCGCTCGCCACGCACCCGCACAAGTTCGACGTGCTCGGGGTCGTCCTGAGCGGGCTCGGGATGTTCCTCCTCGTGTTCGGCATCCAGGAGGGCCAGAGCTACGACTGGGGCACGATCACCGGTCCGATCACCGTGTGGAGCCTCATCATCGCCGGTGTCGTCGTCCTCGGCCTGTTCGTCGTGTGGCAGGCCGTCATGAAGGGCGAGCCGCTGCTCCCGCTGGCGTTGTTCCGCGACCGCAACTTCTCGGTCGGCAACCTCGCGATCTCGACGATCGGGTTCACGATCACGAGCATGTCGCTGCCGCTCGTCTTCTTCTACCAGACCGTCCGCGGCCTGACCCCGACGCAGTCCGCGCTCATGCTCGTCCCGATGGCCGTGCTCTCCGCCGGGCTCGCGCCCGTGGTCGGGCGGGCGATCGACCGGGTGAACCCGAAGTGGTTCGCCCTCGCGGGGCTCCTCCTGCTGGCCCTCGCGCTCGGCTGGTACTCGATCCTCCTCACGCCTGAGCAGCCGATCCTCATGCTGCTCCTCCCGAGTGCCGTCCTCGGCCTCGCCAACGGCTTCATGTGGGGCCCGGTCTCCAACCTCACCACCCGGGGGCTCCCACAGCACCAGGCCGGTGCCGGCTCAGGCGTGTTCAACACGACGCGTCAGATCGGAGCCGTCCTCGGCAGTGCGGCCATCGCCGCGCTCATCCAGGGACGCCTCGCGGCCGAGCTGCCCGCTGCACCCGGTGGGGCGGCCGGTGGCGTGAGCGAGGTGACGGGTGGCGAGCTGCCGGAGTTCCTGCACGCCGGGTTCACCACCGCCATGGCCCAGTCGTTGCTCCTCCCGGCAGCACTCGCGCTCGTGGGCGCGGTCGTGGTCCTGCTCTTCCAGAAGCCGAAGGCGGCCGCCTGGTCGACCCCCGAGACCCAGCACGGACAGGCCGCCGCGGTCGCCGCGGCTGCCGTGACCGCCCGGTCCGAAGCCGAGTAGCGGCTCCGCCGACACGGCGACACCGGACGGTCACGGGCCGAGGAGGTCCGTGACCGTCCTGGTGTCGCCGTTCCAGAACCGGAGCCCGGTGACGAGCCCGGACGGGAGGTCGCCGAGCGACCGGAGCCCGTCGAGTGCCGCCGCGGTCTGCTCGCCGAGGACGCGTCGGGAGAGCGTGACGTGGGGTGTCCAGGCGCCGGGCCGGGTGTGCTCGAAGGCACCGGTGACGTCGCCGGCCACACGTCCGTGCAGCTCCAGCAGCTCACGCGTGGGGATCACCGTGAGCGCGAGGACGGCGCCCGAGCGACGCGGGAACAGCAGCGGAGCCCCGAGTCGGACGGCGAACGGCGCGAAGGCCGGCCTCCCGGTGAGCTCGAGCTCCTCGCCGGCCGACAGCGTGACGTGCGGACGGTTGCTCGCACCGCGATGCGTGGCGAGACTGCTGATGCCGAGGTCGAGGAGCGCGTGCCAGCGGTCGCGGACGGCAGCCTCGAGGGCCTCGTCGAAGGTCAGATCGACGCTGCGCACCGGTCAGCCGATCGGGAAGAAGCCGTGGACGGCGGCGGCGAAGGATCGCGGCTGCTCCACCCAGGGGTAGTGTCCGCACCCGTCGAGCACGATGGCCTGGCCGAGCGGGAACCGCTTCGCGAGGTCGACGACGGGCGCGAGTCCCGTCAGGCCGTCCTCGGAGCCCGCGACCACGAGGACGGGAGCCGTCACGGTGCGGAGGGCGTCGCGGATGTCCTCGACCTCGTCGATCGTGGGCGTGTGCACGAACGCGTCCTGCGCGGCCGGATGCCAGGCGCCCAGCCGCTCGTGTTCGCGGGCGGTGTCGTCCCACTCGCCCCAGGCGATGGGCGCCACCGCCGGGAACAGCCGGTTCCCCGAAGCGGAGTCCGGCGCCGCGAGCAGCGCGGGCAGCGCCTCGAGGAAGCCGGGGTACCAGTCCTCCGCCGCGTGCCGCGCGATGATCTCCGCGCTGTCGTCGTCCGTGTCGACGAGCCACGTGGCGGGCGGCGTGATGAGGCACAGGCGGTCGAGCCGGTGCGGGTAGCGCGCGGCGTAGCTCACGGCGACGCGGGTGCCGGCGGAGTGCCCGAGGAGTTCGAGGCGGTCGACGTCCAGCCAGCGACGCACGGCCTCGACGTCCTCGGCGAGTTCCGGCCAGCTCGCCGCAGCGGTCGACGATCCGCTCTCGGACCGTCCGACCCCGCGCTGGTGCAGCACGATGAGGCGACGCCTGGTGCTCAGGCCGCCGAGATCACCGAGGTAGACCGGGTGGCGCGCCGGACCACCGGCGAGGACGACGAGGGGTGGCAGGGCGTCGTCGCCGATCACGTCCACGTGCAGTCGGGTGCCGTCGTGACTCTCGACGACGGCCGACGACCCGGTTCCCGCTGCGGCGCTCATCCGGGCCGCGATCAGGAGACGCGTGCGGCGATGTCGGTGCGGTACTGACCGCCCTCGAGTTCGATGCGCGACAGCGCCTCGTACGCACGTCCGCGTGCCTCCGGGAACGTGGATCCGAGCGCCACGACGTTGAGGACGCGGCCGCCGGTGGCGACCAGCCCGCCGTCGACGTCGGCCGTGGCCGCGTGGACGAGGTGGACCCCCTCGACGGCGACGGCGGCGTCGAGGCCGGTGATGCTCCGGCCCGTGACGGGTGTCTCGGGGTAGTTCTGGCTCGCGAGCACCACCGTCACCGCGCTCGCCTCGGCGAACGCGGGTCGCGGCTGCTCGCCGAGCGTGCCGGTGGCCGAGCCGAGCAGGAGCGTCGACAGCGGCGTGACGAGCCGGGGGAGGACGACCTGCGTCTCCGGGTCGCCGAAGCGCGCGTTGAACTCGATCACCCGGATCCCGCGTTCGGTGAGGATGAGGCCGGCGTAGAGCAGGCCCTGGAACGGGTTGCCCTCCGACGCCAGCTGCCGCACGACGGGGACGGCGACGGTCTCGAGGACCTCGTCGACGAAGGCCGTCTCGCTCCCGAAACGGTTGTCGAGCCAGGGCAACGGGGAGTAGGCGCCCATGCCGCCGGTGTTCGGGCCGGCGTCGCCGTCGAGCAGCCGCTTGTAGTCCTGCGCGGGGGAGAGTGGGAGCACCGTCTCACCGTCGGTGATGAAGAACAGGGAGACCTCCTGGCCGTCGAGGAACTCCTCGACGAGGACGCCGCCGTAGCCGAGCCAGTTGGTGGCGTGCTGGATGGCCGCGTCGCGGTCGTGGGTGACGAGAACGCCCTTGCCCGCCGCGAGGCCGTCGGCCTTGACGACGTACGGGGCACCGAAGTCGTCGAGCGCGGCGATCGCTGCGTCGAGGTCCTCGGCGCGGACCGCGCGACCGGTGGGCACGCCGGCTTCGTCCATGATCCGCTTCGCGAAGGACTTCGAGCCCTCGAGTGCGGCCGCCGAGCGGTTGGGGCCGAAGACCGGGATACCGGCGGCGCGCAGCTTGTCGGCGACGCCGGCGACGAGCGGGGCCTCGGGCCCGATGACGACGAGGTCGACCGCTTCGTCGCGGGCGAAGTCGCGCACGATCGAAGGGTTCTCCTGGTCGATTCCGACCACGGTCACATCCCCCGCGATGCCCGCGTTGCCGGGCGCGGCGATGATGTGGTGCCCGGCCTCTTCGGAGAGGAGAGCCTTGATGATGGCGTGCTCGCGAGCACCGGAACCGAGGACGAGGATCTTCACCCGTCTAGCTTAAGGCGCAATGGCCTAGCCTCGAATGCATGGCCAGACCCAGGATCACGGACGCCGTCGGTCGCGCAGCCCTGGAGCAGGCGCTCGGGGACGCACCGGCGTCGCGCACGGACACGGCGACCGCGGTCCGATACCTGTTGGAGCTCCTCGTCGAGCGGGCGCCCGGCAACACCGTCGAGGTGCGGGTGCCGCCGTTCGGTGCGGTGCAGTGCATCGAGGGCCCCCGCCACACCCGAGGCACGCCGCCGAACGTCATCGAGATGGACGCACCGACCTGGCTCGCGCTCGCCTCCGGCCGCATCGACTGGACCACGGCGATGGCCGGCGGCACGGTGCACGCGTCCGGCCAGCGGGCGGATCTCACTGGCCTCGTGCCACTGCTGCTGCCGCGCTGACGGTCCGGGTACATTGGTGCGGTGACCTCTGACATCGACGCCCCAGCCGAGACGACGCTCGACGCGACGATCGTCATCCCCACGTACAACGGCGAGCGGTATCTCGAGCAGATCCTCTCGGCGATCGAAGGCCAGGACTACGACGGCACCTACGAGACCCTCGTCATCGATTCCGGCTCCACCGACCGCACGCTCGACATCGTCGCCGCCCACCCGGACGTCCGGCTGCACGTCATCCCGAACAGTGAGTTCGGCCACGGCCGGACCCGCCAGCTCGCCGCCCGGCTCGCCCGGGGGAAGTACGTCGCCTACCTCACGCACGATGCGATCCCGGGTGACTCCCGCTGGTTGCACGAGCTGACCACACCCTTGGACCCGGACGGCATGGACGTCGTCGCCGTCATGGGCAAGCAGATCGCACGCCCGAACTGCTTCCCGCTGCTCAAGTACGAGATCCACGACGTGTTCCACAACTTCGGGCCGGACTTCGGCACGACCGTCTTCGCGAACGACGGCTTCGCCGACGGGAACGGCGGACTGCTCGACGCCCTCGCGTTCTACTCCGACGTCAACTCGGCCACGCGCCGCGACCTGCTGCTCGGCGACATCCCGTACCGCGACCTCCCGTACTCCGAGGACATGGCCTTCGGCGCCGACATCATCGCGGCCGGACTGCGGAAGGCGTACGCACCGCGGGGCTGGGTCGTCCACTCCAACGACCTCACCCTCGACGAGTACCGGAAGCGGATCTTCGACGAGACGACGGCGTTGCGTCGGATCGGGAAGCCGATCACGCGGCTGAGTCGGTTCCGGCAGGTGGGGTACACCGTCTTCGGCGCCCTTCGGGACGCGAAGCGGATCGTCCGCGACCCCCAGTACAGCTGGAAGCGACGTGCCTACTGGTTCGTCATGAACCCGGCCTATCACGCGGCGAAGTGGAGCAGCTACTACGTGGCCTCCCGCGTCGACCTGGACGATGAGGCCGCCATGCGCGCCGGCTCGCTGGAGCACAGCCGCAAGTAGTCCGCGGACGGAGCTCCGCTCGCGCGCACTGCTCGCTGCTCCCAGCGAACCGGGGTGGTGCATCACCGCCTCGTGCGCTGTGATGGAGGCATGAGCACGAATCGGCTGTTGGTCCTGGGCGGGACGGAGTTCGTCGGGCGAGCGGTCGTCGACGAGGCCGTCGCCGCCGGCTGGGAGGTCACCGTCTTCCATCGCGGTACGAACCGTTCCTCGCCGTCGGACGCGGTCACCGTGCTGCACGGCGACCGGACGATGCCCGGCGGACTCGACGCGCTCCGGGTCGGGTCGTGGGACCTCGCCGTCGACACCTGGTCATGGGCTCCGGTCGCCGTCCGCGACGCGGCCGCGCTGCTGGCGGACCGGGTCGGGAGCTACGTCTACGTCTCGAGCCGTTCGGTCTACGCCGACCCGCTGCCCGCCGGCGCCGCCGAGGACGCGCCGGTCGTCGACGGGTCGGCGCACGACGACGGCTTCGCGGACTACGCCCGTGCCAAGCGCGGCGGTGAGCTGGCCGCCGTCCAGGCGTTCGGCGACCGAGCGGTCCTGGCGCGAGCCGGCCTCATCCTCGGCCCGCACGAGAACATCGGACGACTGCCCTGGTGGCTGGCGCGGATCGCCGAGGGCGGTGAGGTGCTCGCCCCTGGTGCCGCTTCCGACCCCATCCAGTACATCGATGCGCGGGATCTCGCGGCCTTCCTCCTCGCCGCCGGTTCGACGGGCGCGAGTGGTGCGTTCAACGTCGTCAGCGAGCCGCGGGCGACGACGTTGGGGGAGCTGCTCGACGCCTGCGTCGCCGCGACCGGGTCGGGTGCGACCCTCCGCTGGGTGGATCAGGAGCGGGTGCTCGCGGCCGGGATCCAGCCCTGGACCCAACTGCCCGTCTGGCTACCCACCGGACCGGACGCCGACGCGATGCATCACGGTGACGTCTCGCGTGCGGTTGCGGCGGGTCTCCGTCGTCGTCCGGTCACCGAGACCGTCGCCGACACCTGGGTGTGGCTGCAGGCACTCGGCGGCGTGGCGCCGCAGCGCCCGGACCGGCCCGTCGTCGGACTGGACCGTGCCATCGAGCGGGCCGTGCTCGCCGGGAACTGACTGCTGTCAGTGGATCTCGCGGAGGAGGGCGAGCCGACTGCGCGTCCTGACCGCGTCGCGGGCGAACCCCTCCGGTCCGAGGGCGGGATCGGTCATGAAGGTCTCCTGGTCGGTGGCGGCCACGACGTGGAGTTCGACGCCGAGATCGCACAGGGCGTCGACGAGGTGGACGAATCGGGCGCGCGCCTCCCGGGTGAGGGCGTGGGACTCGGGCAGGGCGTCGAGGACCCACCGGCCGTCGTCCGCCGCCCAGGCGAGGTAGTCGCCGACCGAGGTCGGACGCTCGATGAGTTCGGCGCTGGCGAACCAGAGGACGCCGTCGCGCGCGGCGGCTGCCTGGAACGTGTGGCCACTGATCGTCAGCGTCGTCGCCTCGCCTGGCCCCGGACGGTGGAGGCCGAGTGCCGCGAGGTGGGCGTCCGCGGACTCGCCGGCGATGGACCAGCTGCCGCGGGCGAAGCCGTCGCCGTGCCTGACCGGGGAGCTGCGACGGTGGTCGGTCGAGCCGGCGAGTTCGAGCACCTGCATGTTCGCTTCGATCAGGGCGATGCCGGGTTCGAAGATGTGGTGGTGAGCCGGGTCCGGCAGCAGATCCTGCGGCGCGGAGTTCGAGCTCGTCAACAGGGTCACCTGTCGGGCGAAGAGCGCGTCGAGCAGCCGGATCATGAGCGCGCCGTCGCCGGGATCGTGCACCTGGAACTCGTCGAAGAGCACGACGTCCACCTCGTCCAGCAGTTCGTCGACCGCTTGCTCGACCGCGTTCGTCACCGCTCCGGCCGCCGCGCGGGACCCGGCGCCCGGCTCACCCGTCGCCCGAGCGGCGTCGGCGGCCTCCGTGCGGACCCGGTGGATCGCGGCGTGCAGCCCGCGGAAGAAGGAGTGGAAGTGGACGCGACGCCTCCGATGCGTCGGGAGCGCCTCGAAGAACGCGTCGAGAAGCCAGGTCTTACCCCGCCCGGCCGCACCCCACAGGTACAGGTGCCCGGGTCGGTCCTCGCCGATCCGGAGTGACGCCAGACGCCTCGCCGCTTCCAGCTGCTCCGGCTCGAGCGTGAACCCGGCGTCGGCGGCGGCGGACTCGACCGCCGAGAGCAGGGTGTCGTCGGGAGGGATCGGAGCGGGATCGGTCGTCTCGGTCCCCGTCGTGTCCACCGCTCGATCGTACCCGTCGGCATGTCGACCGCGGCCGTTCACCATCGGTTCACGATGCCCAGGATCGTGGGGGAGAATGGAGGCATGACAGACGCCACCGGGCAGCCAGCACCGGAAGCTCAGCACCCATCCGAACCGACCGGTCCGACGCCCTCGACCGAGCCCGACACCGAGGTCGCAACCGTGTACTCCTCCGGTTCGGTCTCGGTGCGCCGGTCGCCGCGCTACTGGCGGTTCCTCGTCATCGGCGTCTTCGTCGGCATCATCGCCGCGCTCATCCTCACCTTCGCGTTCCCGGGGAGCGCCGACTACTCGCTCACCCAGGTGTTCGGCTTCCTCCTGCTCGTGTGCGTCGTCGTCTTCGGTGCGATCGCCCTCGTCGTCGGTCTCCTCATCGACCGTTCCATGGCGCGACGGACGCGGATCGTCGCAGCGGATAGAGTTGACGTGCATCCAGCCGGGACCCCCGCGGCCGACGCGGAACCGAACGGTTCCGTCAGTGCCGAGCCAGGTGAGTCCGGCCCCCCGAATCCACCCATCGCAGAAGGTTCAGGACGGTCATGACCTCATCCACCAGCTACCGGGAGGCCGGTGTCGACACGGCAGCCGGTGACCGCGCCGTCGAGCTCATGAAGGCCGCCGTCGCGAAGACGCACGGTCCGGAGGTCTTCGGCGGCTTCGGCGGGTTCGCCGGCCTGTTCGACGTCTCGGCGCTCACCGCCTTCCGTCGGCCCCTGCTCGCGACGTCGACCGACGGCGTCGGCACGAAGGTCGCGATCGCCCAGGCCATCGACAAGCACGACACCATCGGCCAGGACCTCGTCGGCATGGTCGTCGACGACATCGTCGTGGTCGGGGCGAAGCCGCTCTTCATGACCGACTACATCGCCTGCGGCAAGGTCCACCCGGAGCGCATCGCCTCGATCGTCTCGGGCATCGCCCAGGCCTGCTCCGACACCGGGACGGCGCTCATCGGCGGCGAGACCGCGGAGCACCCCGGACTCCTCGGGGTCGACGACTACGACGTCGCCGGCGCCTGCACCGGTGCGGTCGAGGCGGACGCCATCCTCGGTGAGCACCGCGTCGAGGACGGCGACGTCGTCCTCGCACTCGCGTCCTCGGGCCTGCACTCGAACGGCTTCTCCCTCGTGCGGCACATCCTCGCCCAGGCGGGCGTCGGCTACGCCGACCACAGCGACGACCTCGGCACGACGTTCGGCGAGGCCCTCCTCGAGCCGACGCGGCTCTACACCCTGCCCCTCCTGCGGCTGCTCGACGCCCCGGCCTTCGCGGGTGGCGTCCACTCGCTCAGCCACGTCACCGGAGGCGGGATCGCCGCCAACCTCGCGCGCGTCCTGCCCAAGGGGTCCTGGGCCGAGGTCGACCGCTCCACCTGGAGCCCGTCGCCGGTGTTCCGGACGCTGAGCGAGCTGGCCGGATCCTCGCTCGAGTCGAGCGAGGGCACCTGGAACCTGGGCGTCGGATTCTTTGCCGTCGTCTCGCCGGCGGTCGCCGCCGGTGTCACGGCCGCGCTCGAGGCCGACGGGATCGCGACCTGGCAGGTCGGCACCGTGCACCTCGGCGACGCCGCCGCAGACCTCAGCGCGTTCGAACAGGGTGCCAAGGGGGTCGACGGCGGTGCCGTCCGCCTCGTGGGCGCCTACCGCGACTAGTCGCACCGCTCCGGCACACCTTCCTCCGTTCCGTCACTCGCCCAGCACGAACCCCAAGGAGTCCCCACGCATGTGCGGCATCGTCGGCATCGTCTCAACCGAGCCTGCCAACCAGCAGGTCTACGACAGCCTCCTGCTCCTCCAGCACCGCGGTCAGGACTCCACCGGCATCGCCACCGCCGACGGCAGCACCTTCCACATGGTCAAAGCCAAGGGCCAGGTGCGTGAAGCCTTCCGCACCCGCGACATGCGCTCGCTCCTCGGCAACATGGGCCTCGGCCACGTGCGCTACGCGACGAAGGGCGACGCCGCCAACGAGAGCGAGGCGCAGCCGTTCTACGTGAACGCGCCCTACGGCATCACGCTCATCCACAACGGCAACCTCACGAACACCCGCGAGCTCAGCAAGGACCTGTTCCACGTCGACCGCCGCCACGTGAACTCCACGAGCGACACCGAGCTGCTGCTCAACGTCCTCGCGACGGAGCTGCAGGGGCAGATCAGCGGTCTCGACCTCGATCCCGACCAGGTGTTCAACGCCGTCGAGAACGTGCACGAGCGGGTCGAGGGGTCCTACGCGACGATCGCCCTCATCGCCGGTCACGGCCTGCTCGCCTTCCGCGACCCGTTCGGCATCCGCCCGCTCATCCTCGGCAAGCGCCAGACGGGCCTGGTCGGCAACGACTGGGTGGTCGCCTCGGAGTCGCTCGTCCTCGAAGCCGGCGGCTACGAGATCGTCCGCGAGATCGCCCCGGGCGAGGCCGTCTTCATCACCGCTTCGGGTGAGCTGTACTCGCGGCAGTGCGCGAAGAACCCGCGGCTCGTTCCGTGCTCCTTCGAGTACGTGTACCTCGCTCGCCCCGACTCCGTCATGAACGGCATCTCGGTCTACGAGGCCCGACTGCGTCTCGGCAACCGGCTCGCCGACACCATCGCCGAGTACACGCCGATGGGCGACATCGACGTCGTCATGCCGATCCCGGACTCGTCCCGCCCAGCGGCCATGCAGGTCGCCCAGAAGCTCGGCATCGAGTACCGCGAGGGCTTCTACAAGAACCGGTACGTGGGGCGCACCTTCATCATGCCGGGCCAGGCGCAGCGCAAGAAGAGCGTCCGTCAGAAACTCAACGCGATGGGCTCGGAGTTCAAGGGCAAGAACATCCTCATCGTCGACGACTCGATCGTCCGCGGCACGACGTCGAAGGAGATCGTCGACATGGCGCGTCTCGCCGGTGCCAACAAGGTGACCTTCACCTCCGCCGCACCGCCGGTCCGCTACCCCCACGTGTACGGCATCAACATGCCGTCCCGCCAGGAGCTCGTCGCACACGGCAAGAAGATCCCCGACATCGCCCGCGAGCTGGGCGCCGACAACCTCATCTACCAGGAGGTCGCCGACATGAAGGCCGCCATCCTCGAGGGCTCCGGCATCAGCGACCTCGAGATGAGCTGCTTCACCGGCGAGTACATCACCGGGACCGTCTCCGACGAGTACCTCGAGTGGGTGGAGCGCTCGCAGCTCTCCTGAGTCCCGCCTGAACGACGAAGCGCGCGAGCCCCGAGGGGATCGCGCGCTTCGTCGTTCAGGAACCGGCTGCTACTCCGGCGTACCGGGCTGCTCGAGTGGCGCCGGCGTGGCCGCGGGGGCCGCCTTCGGCTTCGTGGTGCGCGGCTTCGCCGGTGCCTTCGCGGTGGCCGGCTTCGCTGCGGCGCCCGTCGTCTTCGTCGTCGGTGCCTTCGTGGCTGCGGCCTTCGGCGTCGTGGTCTTGGCTGCTGCGGCCTTGGGTGTCGTCGAACCGGTGGTGGCGCGCGTCGAACTCGTCTTGCGGACGGTGGTGCCCGCGGCCGTCGCCGACGTGGTCGTCTTGGCGACGGGCTTCCGGGCCGTCGTCGAACGCGTCGTCGTCGACCGGCTGGTCGAGGTGCGGGGCGCGCTCACGGCCGCGGCCGGTGCAGTGGCCGACACGGTTTCGTCGCGTCCGGTCGTGTCGGCGGGGCCGGTCTCGTCGCTCGCGAGGCGCGCCTCGGTCTCGTCGGCGGCGGCTGCGACGGTCTCGGCGTCGCCGGTGGAGGTCGACTCGAGGACGATCGACTCGGCCGGTTCAGCGGACGTGTCCGGCGCGGCTGCGGCCTCGGGTGCGCGGTCGGTGCCGGAGAAGACCGCGGCGAACTGCTCGGTCGGGGTGGGCTCGGCGGCGCGCACCCAGTCTGAGGTGGGCTCCGCTGCCGGCGCCTCAGGGTTCGGAGACTCGGTCGCTGGTGCCTGGTAGGCGCCGTACTGCTGCGTCGCCTGGGAGCCCTGCTGGGTCTGCTGCGTGCCGTAGCCGCCCGTCTGGCCACCCGCGTACTGCGAGGTGTCGTAGGCGGTCGTCTGCCCGTACTGTGCGGGGTCGTACACCGGCGCCTGGCCGGTCTGGCCCGCCTGGTACGGGTGCTGCTCGTAACCGCTCTGACCGGCGTACGGTGCCTGCGTGGCGTTCGGCTGCGAAGCGGCCTCACGAGCGGCAGCGCGCTGCTGCTGCTGGTTCACGAGGCGCGCGACCTCGGCGTCGATGGCGTCCTCGGTGATGTGCTTGGACGGACCGTAGGCGTCGAGTCCGACGAAGACCAGGGCGATGCCCATGACGAAGATCGGCCAGATCGGCCAGAAGTATCCCCAGGCGCCGGTGAGGAGCCAGATGACGATCAGGAGGACGGAGACCGCACCCCAGACGGCGAGAAACTGCTTGAAATCGTGCTGCGCCTTCAGGCGCTTCTTGGCGGCAACGCGGAGTTCGTCGGTGTTCATCCGTCCAGGCTAGTCTCCGCCCAGCGAGAACTCCATTTGCCAACAGTCGTCTGAGAGGTCACCCAGCCGCGAGGTGCTGGAGCGAGGGCGAACCGCCGATGCAGGGGCGCGCCGGAACGGTGCGAAGGGCGCGCCTACGCGCCCTTCGCCTCACCGTCGGCGTACTTCTCGGCGTATTCAGCCCACTTGGCGATCTCGTCGTCGTAGCTCTCGTCGACGCCCGTGCCCGGGTGGTCGACGGAGTGCCCCGTGAGCTCGCGCTCGAGCGCGTTGTAGTTCACGTCCGGGCTGAACGACTTGAGCTCACGAGCGATCTTCGTGTGCTTTGCCTTTTGACGGCCACGACCCATGCGAGACCCCCTCATGATTTTCTGACCGGCCGCGCTTGCGGGGCGTCCGGGGCTTTCGCCTACCAGGGAACGATAAAGACTAGCGTTGAGCTTACCATGCCGCCCGTGGACGGGGCGCTCGTACGGAGACGGTCTGCCGGGCACCGATGCCGACACCGCGACGGAACGGGGCTGGGCCAGGACGTCGAGTGGTGGGACGATGGACCCATGACCGGAACCCTGCACATCACCGGAGATGCGGACGCCGACCGCCTGTTGTCGACCGACCCGCTCGCCCTGCTCGTCGGCATGCTGCTCGATCAGCAGGTGCCGATGGAGACCGCGTTCGCCGGCCCGCTGAAGATCAGTGACCGACTCGGTTCCTTCGACGCGGCCACCATCGCGCGGGAAGAACCCGAGGCGTTCGCCTCCCTCTTCAAGACGAGTCCCGCCGTGCACCGATTCCCGGGTTCCATGGCCGGCCGGGTGCAGGGGCTCTGCGCCGCGATCGTCGACGACTGGGACGGCGACGCTGAGGCGATCTGGACGCGCGACGCGCCCGATGGCCCGGAGATCCTGAAGCGCCTGCTCGCCCTCCCGGGGTTCGGTGAGCAGAAGGCGAAGATCTTCCTCGCGCTCCTCGGCAAGCAGTACGGGCTCGACGCGGCCGACTGGCGGACGGCCTCGGCGCCCTACGGCGAGGACGGCAGCCTCCGGTCCGTCGCCGACATCGTCGACCCGGAGTCGCTCGCGCAGGTGCGGGCGGCGAAGCAGGCGGCCAAGGCCGCCGCGAAGCGTACGAAGGGGGAGTGACGACATGAGCGAAGCGCAGCGGGGTACCGCGATCGTGGTCGGTGTCACGCCGGGGCAGCCCGACACCGTGCTCGTCGAGGCGGCGTCGTTCGCGCAAGCCTTCGCCTGCCGGCTCGTCCTCGCCCACGTCGACGCGAGCCGGTTCGTCGTGGTCGAGAACGTCGACGGCACCGTCACGTCGTTGCCGTTCGACGCCGATCTGCACGACTTCGAACCGGAGCCCGCCGATCCCGGCCTGGAGGCGACGGCGCATCGTCTCCTCGACGACACCGGCGTGGTGTGGGAGCTGACCCAGCTCGCCGGGGACCCGGCGCGTGCCCTCGGCCGACTCGCCGATTCGGTGTGCGCGCGGGCGATCATCGTCGGAACCCGGGAGCGTGGCCTCCGGAAGGGCATCCTCGAGTTCTTCAACGGTTCCGTCGCCGCGACGCTGGCCCATCGGCAGGCGCGTCCGGTGATCGTGGTCCCACTCGCGCCCAGCGCCACCGACGAACCACTCTGGGACGCCCCCGCCGGCGACCTGCGGTGACGGCCGCTCCGACGGGCACACGGGCCCCGCACCTCCAACCCGCCACGATCGCGATGGTCGCGTTCGGTGGCGCGATCGGGACGGGTGCCCGCGAGGCGATCTCCCTCGCCATCCCGCCCATCGGTGGTCTCCCCGTGGCCATCCTCGGCATCAACGTCGTCGGCGCCTTCCTGCTCGGTCTCCTCCTCGAGTCGCTCCTCCGACGCGGGCCCGACGCCGGCCGTCGACGCGATCTCCGCCTCTTCCTCGGCACCGGCGTCCTCGGCGGTTTCACGACGTACAGCGCGCTCGCGGCCGACAGCAGTGTCCTCCTCATCGAGGGGAGCGCCCTCGTGGGGGTGCTGTACGCGGTGGGGAGCGTCGTGCTGGGCGCCCTGGCGAGCTGGGGCGGCATCGTCCTCGCCCGACGGATCGGCGGTGGCCGCTCGTGACGCCCTGGCTCTTCCTCGCGATCGCGGCGGCCGGCGGTGTCGGTGCCGCGGCCCGCTTCGTCGTCGACGGCATCGTCCGTTCCCGTGTGGGCGGCGCCTACCCGTGGGGCACGACCGTGATCAACGTCAGCGGGTCGCTGCTGCTCGGCCTCGTCACCGCGCTGGCCCTCGGCGGGGTCGTCGACGAGCCGTGGCGGCTCGTCCTCGGAGGCGGGCTGCTCGGTGGGTACACGACGTTCAGCACGGCGAGTGTCGAGACCGTCCGGCTGCTCCACGACGGACGTTCCCGGGCCGGACTGACGAACGCGTTGGGCATGCTCGTCGCGTCGGTCGTCGCGGCCCTGGTCGGCTACGGGCTCGGTTCGCTCCTCGCCTAGCCGCTCGTTCGCCGAACTATGGGCGAACGGACGCGGCGGTTATGCCTCGAAGCGGCGGTTGTGCCGGAGGTTCAGCACGATCGGGATCCCGAGGGCGACGATGAGCAGCAGGATGCTCCAGAATCCGATCTCCGACCACAGCAGGAAGACCCCGAAGACCCCGAGTCCGCCCGACAGGCCGCGCAGGATGATCGTGAACTGCGGGAGTCGCTGCGGGCGGCCCTGCCACATCGGCAGCGGCGAGTCGGGGTTCGCGGCGATGAGGCGGGCCATCGAGAGCGTCCCGAAGACGGCCGCGAGGAACAGCAGCGAGAGACCCCAGGTGAACATGTCCCCAGTCTGTCAGTCTGCGACAACTCCCTCACGCCGTCGCGGGAGCGCGTGGCCGATCAGGAGCGGGGCTGCCCCGTGTTGCGGTCGATGTGCGGCTTCCGCTCGATCGGCTTCTTGACGCGGACGATCTCGCCACGTCGTTCCTGGCCGGGCAGCGGCCGTGACCGACGTCCGTAGATGAGCTCGGAGGAGTCGAGCAGCCAGGGGACGAGGGCGACGGTCACGCCGTGGACGAGCATGATCTGGTTGCGGATCCGCGACGCCCGTCGGTTGTGGAGGAGGCTCTCCCACCAGTGCCCGACGATGTACTGCGGCATGTAGACGGTGACGACCTCGGCGCCGTGCTCGGCACGGTGCGCCTTGATGTACTTCGCGAGCGGCATCGCGAACTCGCGGTACGGCGACTCGAGGATGACGAGCGGCACGTGGATGTTCTGTTCGATCCACTGCTGCTCGAGCAGCTTCGTGGCCTCCGGATCGATCGACATATGGACCGCTTCGAGGCTGTCGTGCTTGGCGGCGATCGCGTAGTCCAGCGCCTTGAGGATCGGCTTCTGCATCTTGCCGACGAGGACGATCGCGTGGTCGCCGGTCGCGCCGAAGGTCGTGGTCGGGTCGACCTCGACCTCCTTCTCGACGTCGCGGTAGTAGCGGTTCACGCCGAGCATGAGGACGAAGAGGATCGGCATGAGCACGAAGACGAGCCAGGCGCCATGGGTGAACTTCGTGATCGTCACGACGATGAGGACGCTCGCCGTGAGCAGGGCGCCGAACGCGTTGATCGCGAGGCCCCGGTAGACGGAGCCGCGGTTGTCGCAGCCCTCCCGCAGCATCCGCAGCCAGTGCTTCACCATGCCCGTCTGGCCGAGGGTGAACGACACGAACACCCCGATGATGTACAGCTGGATGAGCTGGGTGAGGTTCGCCTGGTACACCACGAGGATCGCGCATGCGGCGAGACCCAGGATGATCATGCCGTTCGAGAACACGAGGCGGTCGCCACGGGTGTTGAGCGACTTCGGCGCGTAGGAGTCGCGCGCGAGGACGGCGCCGAGCAGCGGGAAGCCGTTGAACGCCGTGTTGGCCGCGAGGAGCAGGACGCACGCGGTCGCCGCCTGGATGAGGAAGAACGGGATGCTGTTCGCACCGAACACCGCGGTCGCGACCTGTGCCATGAGGCTCGGCTGCGGGGTCGTCGCGCAGTCCGCGAACCCTTCCAGGTGACAGGCGTTCTCGGCGTAGTGCACGCGGGAGATGAGGGCGAGCGCGGTGAGGCCGACGAACAGCACGATCGCGGTGCCGCCCATGAGGACCAGCGTCTTCTGGGCGTTCTTGATCTGCGGGCGACGGAACGCCGGGACGCCGTTCGAGACGGCTTCGACACCGGTGAGCGCTGAACAACCGGAGGAGAAGGCGCGCAGGAGGAGCAGGATGAACGCCGCCTGGGTGAGGCTCTCGCCCTGCACGGTGAACGCGGCGCTCGAGGCGACCGGGGCGTCGCCCATGAACGTGCGGGCGAGTCCCGCGACGATCATGACGAGCACGCTCGCGATGAAGAAGTAGGTGGGGATCGCGAAGGCCTTGCTCGACTCCCGGACGCCGCGGAGGTTCACGGCCATGAGGACGAGCACGAACCCGACGGCCAGCTCGACGCGCCAGGGGTTCAGCCCGGGGATCGCGGAGATGATGTTGTCGACGCCCGAGGCCACCGACACGGCGACCGTGAGGACGTAGTCGACGAGCAGCGCGGAGGCGACCACGAGGCCGGCCTTCTCGCCGAGGTTCCGGTGGGCGACCTCGTAGTCGCCACCACCCGACGGGTACGCCTTGATGAGCTGTCGGTAGCTCGCGACGACCACCACGAGCAGGATCACGACGCACGCCGCGACCCACGGCGCGAAGCTCAGGAAGGCGAGCCCGCCGAGCGTCAGGATCATGAGGAGTTCCTGCGGCGCGTACGCCACACTCGACAACGCGTCACTCGCGAAGATCGGCAGTGCGAGGCGTTTGGGGAGGAGCTGGCCCTCCAGGTTGTCGGTCGGCAGCGGGTCCCCGATCAACCAGCGTTTTGCCGATCGTGGTTCTGTCCCGGGCTCTCGACCCTCAGTTGTCACGAGCGGCGATATTACTCCTTCGGGAACCGGAGTCAAGCGGGGATGAGCTGGATGGACAGGCATCGTCACCCGACCGTGACGCAGTGTTCATCGAGCGGGGGAGTGGCGGACCCGGATGGTCGACCAATATCCTGATCGACGGCTGTTGCCTGGCTGTGAGCCTGAACAGTCGCTCGTGATCGACACCCACCTCAAGGACCCTCATCGTGACCGCTCGCCGTCGTCTTCTCCCGCTCGCCCTCGCCGCTCTCGCTGCGGCCCTGACGCTCTCCGGTTGCAGTGTCGTGGAGGGCATCCTCCCGAAGCCCGCCGAGACCCGGGATGCGCAGTCCGGCGAGATCGTCGGTGGAGGCACCACGGACGTCTTCACCCTCTCGGTCGGCGACTGCCTGAACGACGAGTCGTCGTCCGACGAGGTCACGGAGGTGCCGACCGTGCCCTGTTCCGAGCCGCACCAGTACGAGGTGTACGGCGAGGTCACGCTGACCGGCGACGAGTGGCCCGGCGAGGAGGCCGTCACGCAGCAGGCCGACGACGGTTGCTACGCGCAGTTCCAGGCGTTCGTCGGGATCGTCTACGAGGACTCCAGCCTCGAGTTCAACTACTACACGCCGACCGAGGCCAGCTGGAACGGGGTGGACGACCGGCTCGTCACCTGCGTGATCTACGACTCGGCGGCGACCACGGGCTCGCTGGCCGGCGCCGCACGGTAGGCCGACCGCACGCGCCGTATCGACGGAACCGCCCGATTCCCGTGAGGGGCCGGGCGGTTCCGTGTCTCGGCCTGCGTGTCGGGGTGCTCAGCCCTGGAGGCGCTCCCGCAGGCGGTCGCGGACGGCGACGAGGTCGGCACGCAGGGCCGACACGGTGTCGTCGTCGAGCACGCCCCCACGGGCGACGTGCTCGCGGAGTTCGGCTCGGACCGCCTGCCGGAACTCGTTGATCGACACGTCGGTCTCGTGGAGCGCCAGGCGACCCTGCACCTTCTGGTCGGCGCTCTCCTCGGCGGTCGACGTCCAGCTCGGACCGGGCTTCGCGGACTGCTTCGCCTCGCGCGCGGCGGAGGCGAGATCGGCCCGGAGGCTCTTCATGGCCGCCGTGACCCCGCTGCGGACCTCGTCGGCGATGCGACGGACGGAATCGGTGAGCTGGTCCTCGATGCCGTCGAGCTCGCCCGCCCGTGCTGCGAGCTCCGCCCGGCCCGCCTCGGTGATCTCGTAGACGGTCTTCCTGCCGTCACTCGTCTTCGTGACGAGTCCCTCCTCCTCGAGCTTCGCGAGGCGCGGGTAGATGGTGCCGGCGCTCGGGCTGTAGGTGCCACCGCTCCGGTCGGTGAGCGCCTGGATGAGTTCGTAGCCGTGCTTCGGCGACTCGTCGAGCAGGCTCAGGAGGTACAGCCGCAGGCTGCCGTGGGCGAAGACGGGGCTCATGCGCCTGCCTCGCTCCCTGCGGTGGTGGCCGCGCCCGCCGGCTCGGCAGCCGGCCGGCGGAGGACGGTCACCGCGCCGCCGACGGTGTTCATGCGCACCTCGGCGAACTGTCCGGACAGGGCACCGGTGTGTGAGTTGTACCCACCACCGCGCAGTCCCTTGAGGACGACGCCGTCGATCGCCAGGCGGCCGCCGACCGAGTTCGCCGTGTAGCGCGCGGCGAGCTCCTCGTCGAGGCGGACCGTGATCGCGCCGCTCACGGTGTTCAGGTCGAGCTGCTCGCACGCACCGTGGATGTCGAGGAGCAGGTCGGAGGAGACGCCGTCGATCGAGGCGCGCGTGATGTCGCCGGAGACGGTGACGTCGCCCGAGACCGTGTGCGCCTGGATGCGACCCGTGTGGTTCTGGACCGTGAGCTCGCCGCTCACGGAGTTGAGGTCGAGTCGCCCGGTCATCCGGTCGGCCACGAGGTCGCCGGACACCGTGTTGAGCTTGGCGTCTGCGGTGAGGCCTGCGACCAGTCCACTGGCGCTGACGACACCGAACGTCAGGGCGATGTCGCGGGGGACGAGGACACTGACCTGGGCCGTGGCGCGATTGGCGCCGAAGTTCGAGAACACTTCGAGGAAGTTGTCCCAGCGCAGCTGCGGGTGGTCGATCTCGGCGACGTCGCCGTCGATGGTGATCTTGAGGTCCTTGCCGGTGACGGCCCCCACCTCGATGCGGGCGCCGCGCTCGTCGTGTCCGATGATGTCGACCTGGCCGCCGATGAGGCCGACCTTGAGTCGTCTCACGAGTTCGAGGTCGATGATGCGGCTCTCGCCGGGAGCGATGATCCACTTCTCCTGTGCCATGGTGCGGTTCCTTCCGAGTGATCGCGATATATCGCGTTGAACTAGAATTCACGATATATCGCGTCTCGGTGCATGGCAACCCCTGGAACCTCCGGGATCACCCTGAGTCGACCCTGGGATCGGCGGCCGCTCAGTACCAGGGAGCGATGGCCAGGTCGTCCGGTACGGACCCCTCGTCGCTCGGCGGTCCGTCGCCGTCGAGGCAACTCGACCCGGCCGGGACCTCCGAGCGCGCCGACCACGGGTCGTCGGCCTCCGCATGGAAGGGTACGTACCCGACGAGCTTCGAGGACGGAGGCCTCACCTCGGCCTCGAGCGCAGCGGTGAAGTCGTCGAACTCCTTCGTGGCGTACACCGTCGCGCCCTCCAGCCCGGACGACCGATCCAGCTCGCAGGAGACGGCCACCGGTCGCCAACCTGCCTCGCGCAGCTGGGCCAACATGGCGGTGGCGGCAGGCCAGGCGGGCCCGCTCACTCCTGGTTCCGCGGTGACGTCCGTCGGCCAGAGGTCGTCGACCGTGATCGCCCCGCGTTGCACACTGACGTTGGCCGAGGTGTCCGGAACCCGTGGCCCGGTGACGCTGCCGTCCGCGAAAAGCGGATCATCGGCCAACGCGGTGAGCCGGGCAACGTCGGTCTCGTCCGCCACGACGGGGGTCGACGACAGGCCGCATCCCGTGCAACAGAGCGCCGCGACGAGGATGGTCAACGACACGGTCGCGAGGCGACGATGGATCTGCTGCATGACGGCCCCTTCCGCGGCGCCCGGGTGGACGCGTCACCCTCACCGTAACCGACGCCCCGTCGTGCGCCAGGTCCGACGCCCACCGGGCTATGGGGAGTGCTGCCCATCGTCTTGGGGAGCCGGCTGGGACAGGGTGGAGCCATCGGATCAGGCGCATCACCGGGATCGGCCGGGCAGCGCGAACAGCACCGGAGAGCGGGGAACCATGAGCGGCACGATGCAGGTGGACGATGCGGGCCTGGCGGCGGTCGTCCAAGCGGTCGCCGGGGCGGCGTCGAGCGCGACGGGGATCTTCTCCACGTGCCTCGACACGTCGTTCCTCGACGAGCAGGTGGCCACGAGCGCCGCCGCCTTCGAACTGACGTGGCGGACCGAGATGACGGAGGCGGGCAAGACGCTCGACGACTTCGCGCGGTGGATGCAGAACGTCGCGGACACGATGGCCGGTACGGATGCGGCGCTCGCCGAGGACGCCTCATGACCGCGCCGTCGCCGCCGGCCCGGACACGCACGGCTGCTCAGCCCGACCGCCGTGATGCGGCCGAGCGGGCCGAGACCGGCGCGCGGGTCGCGTCGCTGGCCGCGGAACTCCGAGGTGCCGGCGTCCCCGCCGGCGTCACCGAGCAGGTCGCGAGTGTGGTCCGCACGGCCGGTCTCGACGCCGTCATCGGCCTCGGCGCCGGCATGCTGACGGACGAGCAGGCGGGGGTGGTGTTGCTCGACGCCCTCCTCGACGCGCGTCGCCGAGGAGCCGACAGTGCGGAGACGGCCGCCGAACTGCGCGCGGTCGCCAAGCTGCAGACCGTCGTCCTGCAGCTCCTCTCCGGCCTCGCCGCGACCAGGAGCACCACCGGAAACAAGGACCGACCATGAACCTCTCCGAACTCCGCACCAAGAGCTCAGCCGAGATCGACGTGCTCGCCACCTTCATCGGCTCGCTGAGCGGCGACCCGTTGAGCTTCATCACGTCGATCGGTTCGTTCGTCGATCGCGCGGTCGGGCTCATCCCCAGATCCTCGACGTTCGCGGACACCCCGCCGCCGGGTGACCCGGCCACCATCGACGGGCTCGCGGAGCAGTACGAGAACGCGGTGATCGCCGCCGAGGCGATCCAGACCACGCTCTCCACCGTCACCGCGTCGAGCCTGCCCGACGCCCTCGTCGGCGTGACCGGCGCGAGCGCGACGCAGGTCCTGGCGTCCGTCGACACCCTCGTCGGCACCGAGATCGAGGGGCTCCGATCCGGGGCCAGCGGCCTCCGAGACTACGCGGACGCCATCACCTCGGCGCGCACCGCACACCAGCCGGGTGCCGACAGCATCCGCGACGGCCACCGGACCATCGGGAACATCTCCGTGAACCCGTGGGCGATGACGAACCCGATCACCGGAGCCGGAGAGGTCGCCGGTGTGCTCTCGGACCTCATCCGCGGGGCCGGCCAGATCCTCGACGGCGTGTCCGTCTGCCACGACGCCTACGACGACGCATGGGCGGCCGGTGAGGCGCTGCAGCGGGCACTGTCGGACTCCGAGGGCTACGCCGTGCTCGCGGGCGTCGAGGTGCCCGTGGGTCAGACGCGGCTGGACGTCCTCGTCTCGCGGACGCAGTTCCCGAACGGCGACCCCGACAGTTCGGTCCTCTCCGAGACCGAGTGGGCGAACTACGTCCAGAACTGGAACGCGATGAGCGACGACGAACGCGAACGCATCCTCGCGGCGATGGAGGAGTCCGGCGATCCTGCCGTCAGTGCCCTCCTCATGAGTGCGATCGCCACCGGCGCCGGCAGTTCCTCCGTGCTCGCCCTCGCCGACGCGATCAAGAACGCTCAGCCCGGCGAACGCCAGCGCATGATCGACGAGCTCACGAACCTCGGCGTCGGCGACAACGGTGACGCCACGGTGAACGGCGAGACCTTCGACCAGTACAACGACAAGACCTGCGGGTCGACGATGCTCATCACCCTCGCCGCCCAGTCAGATCCGTTCCTCGCCTACTGGCTGCGGACTGGTGAGCTCCTCGACGGCCATGTGCCCGACTACCTCCGGGGACTGGACCTCGCCGACGCAGCCGGTCTGGACACGGAGGATCGGATGACCTTCCTGCAGCAGACCGTGCAGGACCGCGCGAACGACCTGTTCCCCGGCCCGATCGACTACCCGAACGTCGCGGGCACGGCACCGGGCGGCGCGGTCAACGAGTCCGACCGCACCGGCACCGATTACCACATCGACTGGACCAACGCCCTAGGTGGTGACTCGGGCCGAGGAGCGGCACTCACCGAAGCCGCGGCGGCAGCGAACGACGGGACGCCCGTCCCGCTGCTCGTCGGCCCTGGCGACAACACCATCCCGCAGCACTACGTGCTGATCGTCGGCTTCCACGATGGGAAGTACGAGATCTACGACCCGTCGACGGGCGAGACGAACTCGGTGGGCGAGGACATCATGCTGAACGGCTCCGACCGACCGGTCTCCGCTTTCGGCGACTGGTACCAGGTGTACGCGGTGGTGAACCCGGGCTGACCGTCGACACGCTCGGAGACCGGGCGCGGCACAGCCATCCGACGCTCAGCCGACCCGGTTGCGCCGGCGGGTGATGAGGACTGCGGCACCGACGGCGAGCAGCATGGAGGAGGGCAGAGCGATCGCGAGCGGGAGGCCGAAGGGGATGCCGAGCAGAGCCGCTACGACGAGGGCGACGGCGAAACCGAGGCCGACTCCGGCGCCGGTCATCGCACTCATGACGACGGGGTCGATCAGGGCGGGGCGGGCGGTGGACGTCGTCGCGGAGGTCATGATCCGAGCCTACGAACCAGCCGCTCAGCCGACATCCGTCGGCTGACTGATCCGCCGTCGAGCCGGTCTCCGTCGAGCGGCGGAGATCGGGGCGGCATCACCGCCAGCGGTACTCGAGCTCCGGGCGCCCCGGGGTGCCGTAGCGCGGCGACCGCTCGACGGCGCCCGTCTCGGCGAGGTACTCGAGGTAACGCCTGGCCGTCACCCGTGACAGGGACCCGGCGGCCGCCGCTTCGCTCGCGGAGAGCGGTCCGGTGGCCTGCCGGAGGAGGTCCGAGACCAGACGCAGGGTGTCCTCCGAGAGTCCCTTCGCCAACTGCGGGCGGGAGGACGGCGCTCGCAGCGTGGCGAGGGTGAGGTCCACCTCGTGCTGGCTCGCGACCGAGCCCTCCGCCGACATCGTGTGCCGGAAGGAGCGATACGCCTCCAGCTTGTCGGCGAACGCGGGGAACGCGAACGGTTTGATGAGGTACTGGACGATGCCCGCCGAGACCGCCGCTCGGACGATCCGGAGATCACGGGCCGCGGTGATGGCGATGACGTCGACGTCGATACCCGCCGTCCGGATGCGTCGGCAGAGCTCGAGACCGTGCGCGTCCGGCAGGTTGAGGTCGAGCAGGACGAGGTCGATCCGGTCGTCGGGGGAGCGGTGGGCCGCAGCTGCCCGCAGCGCCTGCATCGCGGTGGCCGCATCGCCCGCCACGGCGGCGAGTTCGAAGCCCTCGACGCGGCGCAGGTAGGACGCATGGGCCTGCTGGGTGATCGGTTCGTCCTCGACGACCAGGACCCGGATGCGCTCGCTCATGTGCCTGCCTCGTCCCGGACGCCGACCGCGGCCGGCAGCGTCACGACGAACGCCGAGGACGGCTCGCGGACGACCTCGATCGTGCCGCCGAGTCGTGTCACCGCCTGCTGGACCAGCGCGAGACCGAACCCCCGGCCGTATCGGCCGGGCTCTTTCGTCGACCAGCCGCGTACGAACGCGAGGTCGAGCGCCTCCGGGGGCAGGCCCGGTCCGCTGTCGGTCACCTGGATCACGAGCTCCGTCGTCTCGGCGTCGTCGGACCGCCCGGCGCCGAGGTCGTCCGGCAGCCCCTGCCCGAGGTAGACCTCCACCCAGGGGCGATCGCCGGACGCCGCGTCGATCGCGTTGTCGATGAGGTTGCCGAGGATGGTGACGATCACGGCCGGGTCGACGCGCACGCGTCCGAGCGCGGGGTCGCTCTCGAGGTGCAGCTCGACCCCCTGCTCGGCCGCCTGCGCCGTCTTGCCGAGCAGCAGCGCCGAGATCACCGGCTCCTGTTCCGCCGCGAGCACGCGGTCGGTCAACCGCTGACTCGCTCCGAGTCCCTGCGCCGCGAGGTCGAGCGCCTCCTCCCGCCGGTCGAGCTCGATGAGCGAGACGATCGTGTGCAGCCGGTTCGCGAACTCGTGGGTCTGCGAGCGCAGGGCGTCGCTCATCGTGCGCATCGACGCCAGCTCGCCGCTCAGGTGTTCGATCTCGGTGTGGTCGCGCAGCGTCATCACCCACCCACGCGGGTGCGGGCCTGCCGTCTCGCCCGGACCGACCGCCGACTCCTGGTTCACGACGAGCACGTGGTCGCGTGTGAGGTGGATCTCGTCCACGGCCTGGCGTCCGCTCGCGAGGAGCTCGCGCAGGCCGGCGTCGATCGGCAGCTCGTCGACCGGCGCCGCTCCCGGGGAACGCTCGCCGAGGGGCAGCCCGAGCAGTTCGGACGCCTGGTCGTTGACGAGCACGAGACGGCGGTGGCGGTCCACGAGGACGAGCCCCTCCCGCACCGAGTGGAGCACCGACTCGTAGTAGTCGAACATCCTGGCGAGGTCCTCCGGTCCGCGCGACCCGGTGACCCGTGCGAGGTAGCGGCGGAGCGTCCAGGAGCCGATCGCGCCGATGACGAGCACGAGCAGAGCCGTTCCGAGCAACCACGGCACCCGGGTCTCGAAGGTCTCGGACACGTTGCTGACCGTGACGCCTGCGGCGACGAGGGCGACGACCTCGCCGGCGTCGTCACGGATGGGTGCGACGGCGCGGACGGAGGGGCCGAGCGTGCCCGTGTACGTCTCGGTGAAGGTCCGTCCCTCGAGCGCCGGTCCGATCGTGCCGATGAACGGCTTGCCGATCTGGTCGCGCTCGCGGTGCGTGTACCGGGTGCGATCCGGAGCCATGATCGTCACGAAGTCGACACCGGTGTCGCGCATGAGCGCCTCGGCGTAGGGCTGGAGCGCGTCGGACGGGCGATCCGAGCCGAGCTGCGCGACGACGTAGGGGTTGTCCGCGACGCCGTTCGCGACGTCGAGGCATTTCGCGACCGCGCGGTCCTCGGTCTCGGTGCGGGCCTGGAACCAGAGCAGGACGCCGGCGACGAGCGTCATCGCGACGACCGCGACGAGCTGCACGAGGAAGAGTCGCGAGGCGATGCTCCTGGACCGACCGGCCATCGCGTCACCTCCGTCTGCTCCGTCGCGTCGACCCCTCAAGTATCGGGGGTGACGACGGCCACAGGCGTCGCCGACCGCGACCAGTACGACCACAAGCGGTCACTACGACCACAACCCGATCGATCCGCCGGCGTGGTCGCAGCATGGGTCGATCGACCACCCGCTGCCGCACTGACGCGGCCGACGAAACGGATCCGGAATGGCAATGACGCTCTCCTCCCTGAAACGGCTGGACAAGACCCACTACCTCTACCTCGCGGTGATCGTCGCGGTGCTCGCCGGCATCGTCGTCGGACTCGCCGCCCCGGAGTTCGCGAAGGGACTCAAACCCATCGGCGACGCCTTCGTGGCGCTGATCAAGATGATGATCGCCCCGGTCATCTTCTGCACCATCGTGATCGGCGTCGGGTCGATCGCGAAGGCCGCGACCGTCGGCAAGGTCGGCGGGCTCGCGCTGCTGTACTTCATCGTGATATCGACCTTCGCCCTCGCGATCGGCCTCGTCGTCGGCAACCTCATCCAGCCGGGCGCCGGCTTGAACCTCGCCGAGACGAGCTACCAGGTGGAGGGGGAGGCCAAGAGCACGACCGAGTTCATCCTCGGCATCATCCCCACGACGCTCGTGTCCTCGCTGACCGGCGGCAACATCCTGCAGGTCCTCTTCGTCGCCCTGCTCGTCGGCTTCGGCCTGCAGAAGATGGGGACGACGGGTGAACCGATCCTGCGCGGCATCAAGCTCATCCAGGCGCTCGTGTTCCGGGTGCTCGCGATGATCATGTGGATCGCGCCCATCGGAGCGTTCGGCGCGATCGCCGCCGTGACCGGGTCCGCCGGCGCGAGTGCACTCGTCGGGCTCGCCACGCTCATGATCGCGTTCTACATCACCTGCGCATTGTTCATCGTCGTCGTGCTCGGTGGCGTCCTGCGCCTCGCGACGGGCTTCAACATCTTCAAGCTCATGAAGTACCTCGGCCGTGAGTACCTCCTCATCGTCGGCACCTCCTCCTCCGAGGCTGCGCTGCCGCGACTCATCGCGAAGATGGAGCACCTCGGTGTCTCCAAGCCGGTCGTCGGCATCACCGTCCCGACGGGCTACTCCTTCAACCTCGACGGCACCGCGATCTACCTCACCATGGCGTCGATCTTCATCGCCGACGTCATGGGTGTCCCGATGAACCTCGGGGAGCAGATCTCGCTCCTCGTGTTCATGATCATCGCGTCGAAGGGCGCCGCGGGCGTCACCGGCGCCGGTCTCGCGACCCTCGCCGGCGGCCTGCAGGCCAACCGGCCCGACCTCGTCGACGGGGTCGGCCTCATCGTCGGCATCGACCGCTTCATGTCGGAGGCGCGTGCGCTCACGAACTTCACCGGCAACGCGGTCGCCACGATCATCATCGGCACGTGGGTGAAGGAGGTCGACCGGGTGCAGGTCGGCGAGGTCCTCTCCGGTCGCTCGCGGTTCGACGAGGCGACGATGAGCGTCGACGACCACACGGGCGCAGTGGCGGTGGCGAAGCCCTGAGGGATCGGCCCTTCGACAGGGGGCGGTCCCTGAGCCTGTCGAAGGGCAGGAATCCCTCCCTGTCGAAGGGTGGCTTCAGTTGGCCGGGGAGTCGACGATCGGCTTCGACGGCGGGGTGTCGCCCTCGAGCACAGCCTCGTCCACGGCGGTGGTCGAGTGCTCCGTCCGCGGAGCGATCCGGAACAACGGGATCGTGTAGCCGCAGATCGGGCCGATGAGCACGGCGAAGACCACCGTTCCGATGCCGACGTTCCCGCCGAGCAGCCACCCGATGCCGAGGACCACGAGCTCCACGCCCGTGCGCCCGACCCAGATCGGCCACCCGGTGACGCGGTGGATGCCGGTCATGAGGCCGTCTCGCGGGCCGGGGCCGAAGTTGCCGCCGATGTAGAGGCCCGAGGCGACGCCGAGGAGGAGCAGTCCGCCGGCGAACAGCAGGATGCGCGCCCACAGGTCGAGGTCCGCGGGGATGAACGCCAGCCCGATGTCGGCCGAGGGCCCCACGAGGAGGACGTTCAGGACGGTGCCGACACCCGGCCGCTGCTTGAGCGGTATCCAGGCGAGGAGCACGAGCCCGCCGACGATGATCGTGATGAGTCCGAAGCTCAGGCCGGTCCGCAGGTTGAGTCCCTGGGTGAGGACGTCCCACGGGGCGACGCCGACCGCACCGCGCACGATCATCGCGATGGCGATGCCGTACAGGAAGAGGCCGATGAGGAGTTGGAGCACACGACGGGTCATGGTGGACAATCCAATTGCACGATTGGCTTTGGCGCTAGAGGCCAATCTGGGTATCGTGGTTCAATGGCTTCCATCACCCTGAGTGCCCGATCGCTCGCCGCCCTGCTCGGGCAGTGGAAGACCGCTGCGCCCGCATACCGCGGTCTCGCCGACCGCATCCGACTCCTCGTCCTCGACGGACGCATCCCGGTCGGCACCCGTCTGCCGGCCGAGCGGGAACTGGCCGATCGGCTCGCGCTGAGCCGCACCACGGTCACCGCGGCGTACCGCGAACTGCGCGAGGCCGGCTACCTCCGCAGCATCCGCGGTTCGGGCAGTGTCACCCTCCTGCCGTCGGCGCCCACTGCGCTGGCTCCCGTGCCACAGGGCGGGTTCCTCGACTTCAGCAAGGCGGCCGTCCCGCCGTGCCCCGAGATCATCGACGCCGTGGCCACCGCCGCCGCAGAACTGCCGCGGTACATGCACGACTTCGACTACGACCTCGTCGGCATGCCCGAGCTGCGGCAGGCCATCGCCGACCGCTACACCGCGCGCGGGCTGCCCACCGACCCCGACGAGATCATGGTGACCGTGGGGGCCCAACACGCGATCGCGCTCATCGCACGCACCCTGCTCAGCCGAGGTGACCGCGTCCTCGTCGAGATGCCGAGCTATCCCCACGCCTACGAGGCGCTCCGGGCGGCCGGGGCCAGGCTCGGCGCCGCGACCGTCTCCTCGGAGACCGGCTGGGACGTCCGCGAACTCGAGCAGTGGTTCGAGCGCACGAGCCCCGCGATGGCGTACCTCATGCCGGACTTCCACAACCCGACCGGGGCGTCGATGCCGCTCGAGACCCGCCGACGGGTCGCAGCAGCAGCCGAGCGGCACGGGACGGTGCTCGTGATCGACGAGACCACGGCCGAGCTCGACATCGACCGGCCGACGGACGAGGGCCTCGACGGCACCCCGTTCGCCGCGCTCCAGGGCGCGCCGGCGTCGATCATCACGATCGGTTCGGTGGGCAAGACGATCTGGGGAGGCCTCCGCATCGGGTGGATCCGGGCCGAGCGCGGCACGATCAGGAAGCTCGTCTCGGCACGCTCGCTGGGCGATCTCGGCACCCCGATCCTCGACCAGCTGACCGTCCAGCAGCTGATGCCAGCGATGGACGGCATCGTCGCCCGGCGCGGCGTCGCGCTCGGCGAGACCCGCGACCGGCTCGTCGACCTCTTGGCCGACCGCCTCCCCGAGTGGACCGTGCCGCGGGTCGACGGTGGGATCGCCACCTGGGTGAACCTCGGCGAGGCCGCGTCATCGCAGCTCTCGCTCGCGGCTCGCAGCCACGGGCTCGTGATCGTCGCCGGGCCACGGTTCGGGATCGACGGGGCGTTCGAGCGCTACCTTCGCATCCCGATCAGCTATCCGTGGGCCCAGACCGAGCAGGCGGTCGAGCTGCTGACGCAGACCTGGCACTCCGCGATGTTCGGGCACGTGCCGGCTCTGGACTACCTCGAAGACGTCGTCTGATCTCGTCGCCGACGAGCGTGACACCGCTCCACACGCAGTGCTTGTGCGTGCCGTGTCCAGCCTCCGCGCGAGACCGCCGTCGGACGGGTGTGCGGTGACATAATTACAGCGTCCGCACCTCTCGCAACAACCGAAAGCGGCTCCGTGCACCTGCTCTCCGTCCTCAGCATGAAGAACCGCGCGTTGATCGCGCTCGTCACCATCGTGGCCGCCGTGTTCGGCGTCCTGGCGGTGGGCGGCCTCAAGCAGGAGCTCATCCCGTCGGTCCAGTTCCCGCAGCTCGCGATCATCACGAGCTACCCGGGTGCGGCACCCGAGGTCGTCAACGACGACGTCTCGACCCCGATCGAGACCGCGATCCAGGGCGTGCCCGGTATCGAGTCCACCTCGGCGACGTCGAGCACGAACTCGAGCCTCATCAGCGCGACCTTCACCTACGGCACGGACCTCGCCACCGCCGAGCAGAAGATCACCCAGGCGATCAACCGCATCAAGTCGACCCTGCCCGACACCGTCGACCCGCAGGTGGTCAGCGGCAGCATCGACGACCTCCCGGTCATCCAGATCGCCGTGTCCGGTGCGGCCGATCAGGACTCCCTGGCCGAGGTGCTCTCGAGCTCCGTGGTCCCCGACATCAAGGACGTCGACGGCGTCCGCGACGCGGCGATCGTCGGTGAGGTGGGCAAGCGGGTCACGATCACCCCCGACGACGCCAAACTGGCCCTCGCGGGGCAGACCAGCCGGGTCATCGGGACGACGCTGCAGCAGAACGGCTCCCTGCAGCCTGCGGGCGACATCACCGAAGGCGACAAGACGTTCTCCGTGCAGACGGGCACGAAGCTCACCTCGGTCGACGACATCGCCGCACTGCCGATCACGGGCGCCCTCGCCGCCGACGGCTCCGTCCTGACCATCGGCGATGTCGCGACGGTCGCCCTGAGCGACGACCCGATCACGTCGATCTCGCGCGTCGACGGCGAGCCGGCGCTCACCATCGCCGTCACGAAGCTGCCCGCGGCGAACACCGTCGAGGTCTCGCAGGGCGTGCGCGACATCCTTCCCGAGCTCGAGCGGACCATCGGCTCCGACGCCAAGCTCACCGTCGTCTTCGATCAGGCGCCCTACATCGAGCAGTCCATCGAGGCCCTGACGACGGAAGGCCTGCTCGGCCTCGTCTTCGCGGTGCTGATCATCCTCGTGTTCCTCCTCGACGTCCGGGCCACGCTCGTGACGGCGATCTCCATCCCGACGTCCGTGCTCATCACCTTCATCGGTCTCCAGGTCGCCGAGTACTCGCTCAACATCCTCACGCTGGGCGCGCTGACGATCGCCATCGGGCGCGTGGTCGACGACTCGATCGTGGTCATCGAGAACATCAAGCGACACCTTTCGTTCGGCGACAATCGGACGGGTGCACAGCGCGCCGGGTCGATCCTGAGCGCCGTCCAGGAGGTCGCAGGCGCGATCACCGCCTCGACCATCACCACGGTGGCCGTGTTCCTGCCCATCGCGTTCGTCGGCGACGTCACCGGAGAACTCTTCCGACCCTTCGCCCTCACCGTCACGATCGCGCTGCTCGCGTCGCTCCTCGTCGCGCTCACCATCGTGCCCGTGCTCGCCTACTGGTTCCTCCGCGCCCCGAAGGCCCAGCGCCTCGCAGCCGCAGCCGCAGCGGAGGAAGCGCCGTCCGACGCGACGAGCGGACCGGTCCGGAGCCGACGCGAGCGCCGGGTCAGCGTGCAGGACGAAGACGACCTCGAGAAGCCGTCACGGCTCCAGAAGGCCTACCTCCCGATCATCCACTGGACCCTCAAGCACTCGGTCACCACCCTGCTGCTCTCGGTGCTCGTGCTCGTCGGCACCTTCGCGCTGACGCCGTTCATGAAGACCAACTTCCTCGGTGACTCCGGCCAGAACACCCTCACGGTCACGCAGACCCTGCCGGTCGGCACGAGCCTCGACGCTCAGGACGCGGCGGCGAAGCAGGTCGAGACGAAGCTGCGCGACATCGACGGCATCGACACCGTCCAGCTCTCGATCGGGTCGAGCGGAAGCTCCCTGCGCGACGCGTTCTCGGGCGGCGGTGGCGGAGCCATCACCTACTCGATCACGACGAGCGAAGACGCCGACCAGACGGCACTCCAGAAGACGGTCCGCAAGGACCTGTCCGGGCTCGACGACGTCGGCGAGATCGAGGTCGCCGCGTCCGCGGGCTTCGGCGGGTCGAGCGACATCGAGATCGACATCACCTCCGCACGGCAGAGCGATCTCGCGGAGGCCGCCGACGCGATCCAGCAGGCCGTCACCGGTCTCGACGGCATCGACCAGGTCACGAGCAACCTCAGCGAATCGCGGCCCTACGTCCAGGTGGCCGTCAACCGCGACGCCGCCGCCGCAGCAGGGTTCAGCGAGGTCGCGCTCGGTGCGTACGTCTCGCAGCTCATGCAGCCGACGACGGTGGGCTCCATCGTCATCGACGACACCACGCTCACCATCTACGTCGACGCCCAGGACCCGCCGACCACCGTCGACGCCCTCGCGGCGACGGAGGTCCCGACGGCCACCGGCCCGAGACGCCTCGACACCCTCGCGACGGTCTCGCAGGTCGACGGACCCGCGACGATCTCGACCGTCAAGGGGCTGCGCTCAGCCACGATCAGCGCGACTCCGGGCAGCGACAACCTCGGTACCGCCAGCGCCGAGGTGCAGACGGCGATCGACGACGTCAAGCTGCCCGCCGGCACCACGGCGACCCTCGGGGGTGTCACGGCATCGCAGAGCGACGCGTTCGGACAGCTGGGCCTCGCGCTCCTCGCCGCGATCCTCATCGTCTACGTCATCATGGTCGCGACCTTCCGTTCGCTGCGGCAGCCGCTCCTGCTGCTGGTGTCGGTACCGTTCGCCGCGACCGGCGCGATCGGGCTCCAGATCATCACGGGCGTGCCGCTCGGCGTACCGTCGCTCATCGGCGTGCTGATGCTCATCGGTATCGTCGTGACGAACGCGATCGTGCTGGTCGACCTCGTGAACCAGTACCGGCGCCGCGGCATGACGGTGATCGAGGCCGTCGAGCACGGTGCCGCACGCCGGCTCCGTCCGATCCTCATGACGGCGCTCGCGACGATCTTCGCCCTCACCCCGATGGCACTCGGCATCACCGGACACGGTGGTTTCATCTCGCAGCCGCTCGCGATCGTCGTCATCGGCGGGCTCGTCTCCTCGACCATCCTGACGCTCGTCGTGCTCCCCACCCTCTACAACCTCGTCGAGGGGTTCCGCGAACGTCGCGAGCAGCGGCGGGCTGCAGCCGAGCCGAAGCCGACGGCGCGCACGGTCGCCGCGATCGAGGGGCCGCGGGCCGCGACTGTCCCCGCGGAGGAGCCGGTCCTCGTCGGCGCCGGTGGCGGAAGCGCTGCAACCGCGCCGAGCGTGCCTGACGCATCCGTTCCGTCGGCCTCGGCGGATGTGGCTCCGGTGGACGCGGCTCCAGATCGCGCCACTCCCGCTGACGCGGAACCGGCGGAGGAGGCCCCGATCGATTCGGTTGCTGCCGACGCCGATCCTGCCGATGCGGCTCCCACGGACTCGGATGCGGCACTCGAGCCGCAGGTCGCTGCGCCGAGTGAGTCGGCGGTGGATCGACCGATGACGCGGCCCGCCGCGCACGAGGTGCACGAAGCCCACGAGGTGCACGGGGCGCATGTGGCGACGGGTGACGAGCTGCCGCGCACCGAAGCGATCACCCTTCCCGACGCGGTCTCCGAAGGCCCTGCGGACGAGGTCGCTCATTCCGGCGAGCACGTAGCCCCTGCGGTGCGGCCTGAGCCGGAAGCAACGGCTGAGCCGGTCGCCGAGCCCGAGCCGATCCTGGAGACGGAGCCGGCCGGAGAGGCTGAGGCGGCGGAGAAGTCCGAGCTCCCTGCTGACTCCAGCCCGACGAGCGACACCCAGCCGACGCCTGACGCTGAGCCGAAGCCCGATGCCGACCCGGCACCCGGGACTGAGCCGTCTTCGGGCACCGAACGGCCGAAGCGCCGCCGCGCGCAGTGGCCGTGATCGACCACCTCCCGCTCGGTCGATGAGCTGAGGTTCGAGCCCCTCGACACGAAGCCCTCGGGAACGCCGTCACCGGCGCCCGAGGGCTTCGTCGTGTGACGCCCGACTCAGCGGAGATCGCCGACCGCGCCGGTGACCGCCCGCACGACCTCGCCCGACTGCACCAGCGCGGTGACCGCCTCGATCTCGGGGGAGAGGAACCGGTCGGGTCCGGGACCCGTGACCTGCTCACGCACCCGGCGGAGCACCGCCCCGGTGCCGACGGCCGGCTCGAGCGGGCTGCGCAGGTCGAGGCCACGGGCCGCCGTCATGACCTCGATCGCCAGCACGCGGCCGAGACCGTCGATCGCCCGACGGAGCTTCCGCGCCGCCGCCCAGCCCATCGAGACGTGGTCCTCCTGCATCGCGGAGGACGGGATCGAGTCGACGGACGCCGGGTGCGCCAGCCGTTTCAGTTCACTCACGATGCCGGCCGCCGTGTACTGGGCGATCATGAGGCCCGAGTCGACACCCACCTCGTGCGCGAGGAACGGTGGGAGGCCGTTGCTCCGGCTCCGATCCAGGAAGCGGTCGGTGCGGCGCTCCGACATGGACGCGACATCGGCGACGGCGATCGCGAGGAAGTCGAGCACGTAGGCGACCGGGGCGCCGTGGAAGTTCCCGTTCGACTCGACCCGCCCGTCCGGCGTGAGCACCGGGTTGTCGACGGCACTCGCGAGCTCCCGCTCGGCGACCATCGCGGCGTGGTCGACGGTGTCCCTGGCGGCACCGTGCACCTGCGGGGCGCAGCGCAGTGAGTAGGCGTCCTGCACCCGGGTGCACTCGGGACCCCGGTGGCTCGCGACGATCGGGGAGCCGTCGAGCAGCAACCGCAGGTTCCCGGCGCTCTCGGCCTGACCCGCCTGCGGGCGCAGGGCCTGCAGGTCTGCGGCGAACACCGCGTCCGTGCCGAGCAGGCCCTCGACGCTCATCGCCGCGGCGACGTCGGCTGTGCGCAAGAGCATCCGCAGGTCGTCCACGGCGAGCGCGAGCATCCCCAGCATGCCGTCGGTGCCGTTGATGAGCGCGAGCCCCTCCTTCTCGGCGAGCTGTACCGGCTTGAGGCCGGCGTCCGCGAGCGCCTCCGCAGCGGAGCGCGTGCGCCCGGACGCATCGGTCACCTCGCCCTCGCCCATCACCGCCAGCGCGCAGTGTGCGAGGGGCGCGAGGTCGCCGGAGCAGCCGAGCGACCCGTACTCGCGCACGACCGGGGTGATGTCGGCGTTCAGCATCGCCGCGTAGGCGCGGACCGTCTCCATCCGCACCCCGGTGCGGCCCGTCATGAGCGTCGAGAGGCGCAGCGTCATGAGAGAACGCACGACCTCCCGCTCGACGACCTCGCCGCTGCCTGCGGCGTGCGAGCGGACGAGGCTCGCCTGCAACTGCGCGCGGCGCGCCGGCTCGATGAACGTGGTCGCGAGCGCACCGAACCCGGTCGAGATCCCGTAGTGGGGCTCGGGGTCGGAGGCGAGCGCCTCGATGATCCGACGGGATGCGGCGACACCGTCGAGGGCCGCGCCATCGAGGTCGATCCGCGCGCCGTGTCGGGCGACGGCGACGACCTCGTCGATCGACAGCGGCCCTGCGCCGAGGGAGACCGAGGCCGGGCCGGCGGGTTGGGGATACGAGCGACCGGAGGTCGTCGGGTCGCTGGTGGTCGGGGTCGCGCCGGGCTGGATGTCCATGTTCCGATGGAACACCCGGACGCCGACCGCGGCGGTGCGCGTAGAGTCGTCCGTGTCTGGGATGACAGACATGGACGACCAGGCGGCCGCGTCCGAGCCGCGGAGACGAGGTCAACGGTGAGTCAGGTCCCGGCAGCCGACGCCACCCTGCGCGTGCTGAGCCATCTCGCCGGCGCCCGCGGCCCGCTTCCGGCCGCGGCGATCGCCTCGGCGCTCGACCTGCCGAGATCGACGGTCTACCACCTCCTCAGCGTGCTGCAGGAGCACGGCTTCGTGGTCCACCTGCCCGAAGCCCGTCGCTACGGGCTCGGGGTCGCCGCCTTCGAACTCTCCGGCGGGTACGCCCGCCAGGAGCCGCTCAGCATGCTCGGGCGCCCGTTGCTCGCCGAGCTGGTCGACCGGGTGGGCGAGAGCGCGCATCTCGCCGTGCTGCACGGCCGGGACGTGCTCTACATCGTGGATGAGCGGGCACCGCGTCGGCCGCACCTCGTCACCGACGTCGGTGTGCGCCTCCCGGCTCACCTGACCGCCAGCGGCTGCGCGATCCTCGCCGCGCTCCCGGCCGGCCAGCTGCGCGCCCTGTTCCCCGACCAGGCGGCGTTCGTCGACCGCACCGGCCACGGGCCGAAGCGGTACCGCGAACTCCGCCAGGTCCTCGCCCAGACGACGCAGGACGGGTATGCGCGCGAGGCCGGCGGGGTGACGCTCGGCCTCGCGAGTGTCGGGGTGGTCGTCCGTGACCACACGGGGTGGCCGGCGGCGGCGATCGCGGTCACGTACGACGCCGATGCCGGGCTCGACCCGGCGTGGTTGGCCCGCGAGATCCACCCGGCGGCGGCCGAGCTGTCGCGGCGGATCCGGGGTCGCTGAGCGCTCGGCGGAGCGGGCGGGCGGAGCGTGCGGGCGGCTCCGGAACCGTGGTCAGGCGACCGAGCGCAGGATGAGCTCGAGCAGTGCGGTCGCATACGCGTCGGGCGCCGTCGCGGCGCTGAACCGTCGAAGTTCGCCGCCGAGCTCGACCACGACGGTGTACGCCTCGGCGTCGCCGAGCGACAGGAGGACGTCGAGTTCGTCGTCGAGGGTCGGCTCACCGTCGGTCGGTGCAGCGGGGGAGACCGCGCGTTCGAGTGACCGGAACGAGCCGCGCAGCAGAGCGCGCAGCTGGTGCTCCGAGGGCAGCCAGAGCGTCTCCTCCTGGTCGACGGAGTCCAACGCCCACTCGGTCGTGCCGTTGAAGCCGAAGCTGCGGCCACCCGGGTGCTCGTGCACCTCGACGGTCATCTCGCTGACCGTGAACACGTCGCCGGCGAGCTCGCCGCCATCGATGGTGAAGCGGTCGCCGGGTTCGGGGGTCCAGCGCAGGCCGGCGGTGCGGAGCGCTCGGGCGAGGTCAGCGGAGATCATCAGTCCAGTATCGCCGACCACCGTGCGATGCGGCTGGCAACCCCTCGATTCGGACGGAACCCTGTGCGAGGGTGGATGAACTCTTCGAAGGGTCCGATGATGCCCGCACCTGATGATGGCCTATCCGGTCGGTTCCCTGCGCGCGGCCGCGTGACCACACGACGGTTCGAGGGTGCGACCGGGATGCAGGAGGCGTCGGGCGCGCTGCGATTCGTGGACGTGGACCCCGACCGGTTCTCGATGACCGTCGACTCGGTCGTGCTCGGCGAGTACGTCCTCCATCGCAACACGGTCGGGCCCGGGACGTTCGACGTCCTCGCCGACGCCTACGGGCTCGATGAGCCGGTCGCGACGATCGTGATGCTCATCGAGGGTGCGGCCAGCCTGGTCCACGGACGACAGCAACTCGACCTGCTCCCCGGGACCGGAACGCTCACGGAGGGCGCCGAGACGTATCGGACGACGATCCACGACCACGCGACCTATCTGTACGTGTTCGTGCCGATGCGTGCGCTTCGCCGCCTCGGCATCGCCCCGACCAGCGCCCTCGGCCCCTTGGCGCCGTCGCCCCTGTTGCGGGGGAGCGCCGCGTTCCTCGTGGAGGTCATCTCCGCGTTCGAACCGATCGGCGGCGCCGCACAGCTCAGACTCTGCCGCGTGATCGACACGATGCTCGCGACGCTCTACGCGGAGAACGACCTCTTCCGGGCCGAGGGTGAGGCCGGCCGGGTTCCGCTCCGGCTCCGGATCATCGAGCACATCGCGGCGTCCTTCGCCGAGCGGGAGCTGCGACCGGAGACGCTGGCGCGTCGCTTCAACATGTCGACCAGGTCCCTGCAACGGGTGTTCGAAGGCTCTGGCACGAGCGCCGCCGGCGAGATCGCCGAGCGGCGGGTGCAGCTCGCGCTCGCCCTCCTCTCGGACCCCGACCACCGGGGCCTGTCGATCGCCGAGGTCGCGGCCCGCTGCGGCTACCACTCCCAGGCGCACCTCCGTCGAGCGGTCGTCGCGCACACCGGTCTCAGCCCGAGCCAGTTCCGAGAGCAGACCAAGGCGGAGGACGCCTGAGGTCGCAGCGCCGTCCGAGTGCACCGGATCAGGCTGCGGTGCGCCCGCTTCGTCGCGGAGCCGTCAACCAGGGCCGCAGCAGCCTCGTGACGAGTGGCAGGAGCCAGTAGGTCATGATCGGCGTCAGGATGAGCGTCGAGATGAGCACGTGGAGGAACACGCCGAGCGGTTCCCAACCGGGCACGAGCGCCGTGACGAGGAGGGTGAAGACGAGGTTGAGCGGGAAGAAGCCCAACCAGATGCTCACCGCCTGCTTCCAGCGCGGCGGTGCCGGCGGGATCGGGTCCGGGTCGCCGGAGAGCTCGGCCTCCTCGACGCGGAGGATCCCGTCGGGCGCGTCGAACCACCCCTCGATCCCGCTGCGCCGTTCGACGCGGGACTGCTCCATGAACTCGCGGCCGCTCGAGAGCCACCAGGCGCGTTCCTTCGACTCCTCCCAGTCGGTGAGCGTCTGTTCGTCCGCGAAGCGGTAGAGCATGTACCAGACGTCGCTCTCGGCGCCGGCGCGCACCCAGCCGGAGCCGAGGAAGCCGGGGTATCGGTTCGCCAGGTTGATGCCGGCCTGGACCCAGATGGTGGCCTCGGAGATCGACGCCGGGTTGACGCGTCGCTCGATCGAGACGGTGATGGGATCGTGTTCCATGCGCCCAGTAGACCGCACTCGTGTTTCGATCTCGTGTCCCGCTGTGGCCCCCGTAGAGTCGAGGCATGGCGACTCCTGACTTCGTACTGGCCCTCCGCGAGCGGATCGGGCACGCGCCCCTCTGGTTGACGGGGGTGACCGCCGTCGTCTTGCGCGGTCTCGGGACGCCCGAGGCGGAGGTCCTGCTCGTCCGGCGACAGGACAACGGGGCGTGGACGCCGGTCACCGGCATCATCGACCCGGGCGAGGAGCCCGCGGTCGCGGCGGAGCGCGAGGTCCTCGAGGAGGCGGCCGTGGTCGCCGTCGCCGAGCGTCTCTCCCAGGTGCAGGTGCTCCCGCAGAACGTCTACGACAACGGCGACATCACGCAGTACATCGACCTCGTGTTCCGATGCCGCTACGAGTCGGGCGAGCCGTATCCGGCTGACGGCGAGAACTCCGAGGCGCGGTGGTTCCCGCTCGATGCCCTGCCCGAGCAGGTCTCGCAGAACTTCCGCACCCGGATAGCGCTCGCCGCCTCCGACGAGCGCGAGGCCCGCTTCACCCGCTGACGTCCCTCCACCTGCCCGCGAACTGTCACTTGAGGCTAGTTCCGGGGCCCGTGACTAGCGTTTGGTGACAGTTCGCGGGCTGGTGGAGGGGGTGGCGGTGGCTGCGGCGATGGCGTCGGCGGCTCGGACGAGGGTGAGGTGCGAGAGCGCCTGCGGGGTGTTGCCGACCTGCCGCGCCTGCTGCACGTCGTACTCCTCGGACAGCAGGCCCAGGTCGTTGCGGAAGGACAGCAGCCGGTCCATCAGCTCGCGGGCGTCGTCGAGTCGGCCCGAGGCCGCGTACTGCTGCACGAGCCAGAACGAGCACGCGAGGAACGGGTGCTCGTCGCCCGGCAGACCGTCGACCCCGCTCGTCGTGCGATAGCGCAGGAGCAGACCGTCCTGGAGGAGGTCCTCCTCGATCGCGGCCACCGTCGCGAGCATGCGCGGGTCGTCGGGCGCCACGTAGCCGATCTGCGCGAGGACGAGCAGCGACGCGTCGACCTCGGTCGTCCCGGCGTGCTGGACGTAGCACCCGCGTGCGTGGTCGACGTTCTCGCGCTCGATCGTCTCGCGGAGAGTCTCGCGCAGGGCCTCCCAACGTTCGACGGGCCCGTCCATGCCGTGCTCGCGAACCGCTCGGACGCCGCGGTCGAGCGCCGCCCAGATCATGGCGCGCGAGTGGGTGAAGTGCTGCTCGTCGCCCCGCACCTCCCAGATGCCGCGGTCGGGGCGGTTCCAGTGCTCCTCGAGGACGCCGAGCAGCGCGCGCTGGAGGCTCCACGAGAAGTCGTCGTCCGCGAGACCGACCGAGCGCGCCTCGTCGAGGGCGATCATCACAGACCCGAAGACGTCGCCCTGGTACTGCGTGTAGGCGCCGTTGCCGACGCGCACGGGGGCGGCACCGAGGTAGCCGGGCAGGCTGTCGAGCTCCTCCTCCACGAGGTGGCGTTCGCCGGCGAGGCCGTACATGATCTGCAGGTCGTTCGGGTCACCGGCTATCGCCCGGAGGAGCCACCTGCGCCAGTCGTGCGCCTCCTCGGTGAAGCCGTGCTGCATGAGGGCTTCGAGGGTCAGCGAGGCGTCGCGCAACCAGACGTAGCGGTAGTCCCAGTTCCGGACGCCCCCGAACGACTCCGGCAGGCTCGTGGTCGCGGCGGCGACGATGCCCCCGGTGTCCTCGTGCGTGAGGGCGCGGAGGACGAGTAGCGACCGCACGACCGCCTCCTCGTACTCGTCGGCGGGATCGCAGCGGGACGCCCAGTCGCGCCACCAGGCGATCGTGTGGTCGATGCGCGGGCCGACGTCGACCGGGTCCGGCACCTCGCGGTGCGAGGGGTACCAGGTGAGGGTGAGGTCGACGGTGTCGCCCGCGGAGACCTCGACGGTCGCCGAGTGGGCGTGGTCGGATGCCGTCAGGTGCACGCCGCGGACCACGACGGCGTCGGGGCCGGCGACCGCGACGATCCCGGATCCGTCCGGGAGCTGCCGCACCCACGGGATCGCGTCGGCGTACCCGAAGCGGAGGCGAACCTCGACGTCGACCGCGACGGTGCCGCTGAGCCCCTCGACCCGGCGGACCACATCCGCCCGGCGGTCGCCGTGGGGCATGAGGTCGGTCACGCGCACCTGCCCGTCGGGAGTCGTCCAGACGGTCTCGAGGACGAAAGTGTCGTCGAGGTAGGCGCGGCTCGCCGTCGCCCGAGCGTCGGCGGGCCGGACCGTCCAGCAGCCGTGGTCCTCGGTGCCGAGCAGCGCACCGAACATCGACGGCGAGTCGAACCGGGGGAGGCACAGCCAGTCGATGCTGCCCTCCGACGACACGAGCGCGGCGGTGTGGCAATCACCGATGAGGGCGTAATCCTCGATGGGGCTGGGCATGCACCCATGCTGCCACGCCGCCGCGCGCCTGCCTGGGAGCGATGCTCCGTGACTTCTCAGGGTGGATCGGGTAACGTAGGTGAGTCGGCTCTAGACACCGCGTTTGTACCGCGGAGGGTTATGTCAGTCTGGTGGGCCGGTTTCGTCGGAGAGAACTCCGCGAACACACACATGATGTGGACGGCCCCGGCCAGTGATCGCCCGGGTATGAGCATGCCGCAGCGCAGCCGAGATTTCGGATGGCGCTGTGTGAGTCATGCAGGTTGTTCATGCGAACGAGTTATAACCCGGAAAGCATTTCTCCATGCCCAAGAACAACACCCCCGCCGGCAAACGCCCGGCCAAGAACTTCGACCCCAAGTCCAAGTACGGCGAGAACAAGCGGCCCTTCGGCTCACGCCCCGGCGCGAAGTCCGGCAGCAAGAGCGAAGGCCACCGCGGCTACCGTCCCGACGCCGGTGGAGCGCCGCAGAAGTCTCGCTGGAACGCAGACGAGCGTGCCGAGCGCGCCGCCCGCTTCGAGTCGGAGGAGCGCGGCGACCGCGCACCCCGCGGCGACCGCAACGAGCGTCCCGCGTACAACCGTGGTGGCGACCGCAACGAGCGTCCCGCGCACAACCGTGGTGGCGACCGCAATGAGCGTCCTGCGTACAACCGTGGTGAGCGGACTGAGCGTCCTTCGTACGGCGACCGCAACGAGCGTCCTGCGTACAACCGTGGTGGCGACCGGAATGAGCGTCCCGCGTACAACCGTGGTGAGCGGTCCGAGCGTCCTTCGTACGGTGACCGCAATGAGCGCCCGTCGTACAACCGCGGCGAGCGGACCGAGCGTCCCTCCTACGGTGACCGGAACGAGCGTCCTGCCTACAACCGTGGTGAGCGGTCCGAGCGTCCCTCGTACGGCGACCGGAACGACCGCCCGGCCTCGAACCGTGGTGGCGACCGCAACGAGCGTCCTGCGTACAACCGGGGTGAGCGGTCCGAGCGTCCCTCGTACGGCGACCGGAACGACCGCCCGGCCTCGAACCGTGGTGGCGACCGCACCGAGCGTCCTGCGTACAACCGGGGTGAGCGCACGGAGCGTCCCTCGTACGGCGACCGGAACGACCGTCCCGCGTACAACCGTGGTGGCGACCGCAACGAGCGTCCGGCCTACAACCGGGGTGAGCGCACGGAGCGTCCCTCGTACGGTGACCGCACCGAGCGTCCCGCGTACAACCGTGGCGAGCGGACCGAGCGTCCGTCCTACGGTGACCGCCCGGCCCGTCAGGGTGACCCGCGTCAGGCGAACCGCACCGACCGCCCCGCGCGTTCGTACGACGACCGTCCCAAGCGTTCCTTCGAGGACCGCCCCGCGCGTTCGTACGACGACCGCCCCAAGCGGTCCTTCGACGACCGCCCGAAGCGCTCGTTCGACGACCGCGGCGCGTCCGACGCCGGCCGTGGCAGCGACTACTACCCGAAGCGCGACGCCGGCTCCTACACGCCCCAGGACGACGTGGTGCTCGAGCGCCTCGAGGCCGACGCGATCCAGGCCGGCGACGTCGAGGGTGTGACCTTCGAGAGCCTCGGCCTCGGCGGCAACATCGTCCGTGCCCTCGCCGAGCTCGGCGCCGACAGCCCGTTCCCGATCCAGGCGGCGACCATCCCGGACGTCATCGCGGGCCGCGACGTACTCGGCCGTGGCCGCACCGGCTCCGGGAAGACCATCGCCTTCGGTGCGCCGCTCGTCGAGAAGCTCATGGAGAACGGTGGCGGCAAGAACCGCAAGCCGGGTCGCAAGCCCCGCGCCCTCATCCTCGCCCCGACGCGTGAGCTCGCCCTGCAGATCGACCGCACCGTGCAGCCCATCGCGCGCGCCGTCGGCCTCTTCACCACGCAGATCTACGGCGGTGTCCCGCAGGGTCGCCAGGTCGGCGCACTGCAGCGCGGCGTCGACATCATCGTCGGTACGCCCGGTCGCATCGAGGACCTCATCGAGCAGGGTCGCCTCGACCTCTCGCAGGTCACGGTGACCGTCCTCGACGAGGCCGACCACATGTGCGACCTCGGCTTCCTCGAGCCCGTGCAGCGCATCCTGCGTCGCACCGCGCCCGACGGCCAGAAGCTCCTCTTCTCCGCCACCCTGGACAAGGGTGTCGCAGCCCTCGTCAACGAGTTCCTCCCGAACCCGTCGGTGCACGAGGTCGCCGGTGAGGACCAGGCGTCCTCCACGATCGACCACCGCGTGCTGGTGGTGGAGCACAAGGGCAAGGACCGCCTCATCGAGGAGCTCGTCAACCGCACCGAGAAGACCCTCGTGTTCGCCCGCACCCGGGCGTACGCCGAGCGTCTCGCGGAGCAGCTCGGCATGGCGGGTATCCCCGCCGTCTCGCTCCACGGCGACCTCAACCAGGCGCGCCGCACGCGCAACCTGGAGAAGCTCACCTCGGGTCGGGTCAACGTGCTCGTCGCCACCGACGTCGCCGCCCGCGGCATCCACGTCGACGACATCACGCTCGTCGTGCAGGCCGACGCCCCGGACGAGTACAAGACGTACCTGCACCGTGCCGGCCGCACCGGCCGTGCCGGCAAGATCGGTCGCGTCGTCACGATCATCCCCAAGGCCCGTCGCCGCCGGATGACCGAACTGCTCGACCGCGCTGAGATCGAGGCCGCGTTCGACGACGCCGCCCCCGGCGACCAGCTCGTCGAGGACATCGCCACCGCGTAGTCCGCACCGCATCAGGAACGCCCGCCGAGCTCACGCGCGGCGGGCGTTCTCGCGTGTCAGGGGGTGAGGGCCGCCCGCTCGTCGTCGCGCGGCGCGAGGACGACGGCGTCGTCGACCCCGTCGAAGGTCCGGACCGGACGGGTGGCGTCCCAACGCTGCCAGCCCGGGTCGCCCGCCTTCGCGAACGCGACCCAGGCGTCGTGCATCGCGGTCGCGAGCGACTGCGGGGCCGAGGGGCCGGCCATCCGGACGGCCTCCGGGGAGTCGAGGTGGTCGAAGACGAAGCCGATCTCCATCGCGTGGGCGGCTCCGAGGGCACCGTGCCCGTCCTCGCCGACGGGGCTCCGCCAAGCGAACTCATACACCCACGTGTCCGCACCCGCGGTTGCACGCGCGTCGGCGACCCGGTTGAGTGGCACGCGCAACAGGACGTCCGTCGCCATCGCGCCGAGGATCTCCCCGGTCGAGGCCCTCGGACGGTTCCGTCGGAAGGTGCGGACCGTCGCCGCGGGGATCCCGAGCTTGAGGCGTGCGGCGAGCAGATGGATGCGTTTGATCGTCGGGAGGAGTCCCGTCGGAACGAACCACAGTCGGTACTCCTCCGTCGTGCTGCCGATGAGGATGGGGATGCCGGCCGCCCGTCCGGCGAGCAACGCGTCGAACGGACTGTCCGGTACGAGTGGTGCGGCCGTCGCGACCGCGAAGCCGGCGCCGCCGTTCAGCGGGTTGCCGCCCGCCATGGCCCGCTCCTGCGCGGCCACGAGCCCCTCCGGTGGAACACGTCGGAAGCCTGCTCGGGTGGTGGGGACCCCCAGATCCTTCGCCATGAGCTTCGAGATGCGGCCCGCCCGCTCGCGCGTCTGCGCCTCCAGTGGCCCGCTCTGGATGATCGCCCGGCGCATCACGGCTGGAGCGTCCGGGTGGGTGAGGAGCGTCGCCACCGAGGCGCCGCCCGCGGACTCGCCGAACACGGTGACGTTGTCGGGGTCGCCGCCGAACCGGGCGATCTCGTCCTGGACCCAGGTCAGGGCCGCCAGTTGGTCGGCGATGCCGAGGTTCAGCGGGACGTCGTCGAGCACCGAGAACCCCTCGGAACCGAGACGGTAGTTGACGGAGACGAGGACGACGCCGTCGCGAGCGAATGCGGTGCCGTCGTAGGCGTCGAGCGCGTTGGAGCCGTGGACGAACGAGCCTCCGTGGATCCAGACCATCACCGGGCGCAGGGCGGTCGACGGCTCGGTCGGTGTCCACACGTTGACGTTGAGGATCTCGTTCCCCGGCACGGTCACCGTGGAGAGGAGGTCGCCGACCGCGCCGGCATACGGGGCCTGCGGGGCGGTGGCGCCGGGCCGGGTCGCGTCCCGCGGCTCGTCCCAGGGTTCGACCGGCTGGGGGAGGCGGAACCGGTCGTCGCCGAACGGCGCCGCCGCATACGGGATGCCGAGGAAATTTGAGACACCGTCTGCGCTGCGTCCGGTGACCGGGCCGCTGCCGGTGTCGACGGTGATCGGCGTGGGCTGGTCGTCCGACCGGGTGTCGTCGGCGGCCGGTTCCAGCCCAGGGTCGATGCTCATACGCGTCCGTTCGTCGATGCTCGGGTGACCAACTGTATCGACGGCGGTCGTACGCGTGCCTGTGCATCGGACGGGAGACGGGTGCGGAAGACTGGAACGATGCAGATCCGTCCGTTCACCCCAGCCGACACCGACGCCGTCATCGCCCTGTGGAGCATCGTCGGTCTCACCCGACCGTGGAACGATCCGGCGAAGGACATCGAGCGCAAGTTGACGACGCAGCCCGAGCTGTTCCTCGTCGGGGCGGATGCCGACGGTGCCGTCGTCGGCACCGCGATGGTGGGGTACGACGGCCACCGCGGATGGGTGCACTACCTGGCCGTGTCACCGGCGCAGCAGGGTGGTGGACTCGGTCGGGAGCTCATGGCCGAGGCCGAGCGCCTGCTCATCGGACTCGGGTGCCCGAAGATCAACCTCATGGTCCGGACGGGCAACGACCGGGTGATCGGGTTCTACGAGGCGCTCGGGTACGGCACCGACGAGGTCGCGCTGCTCAGCAAGCGGCTCATCCCCGACGCCTGACGCTCTCGGTCAGAACAGGGTCGGCTGGACCTGCAGGCCGGTCGTGACGAACTCAGGGGCCCGCTTGCGCAGCTCGGCCCGCTCGCCGTACCCGTCGCGCAGCATGCCGAGCGCCGACGAGCGGACACCCCCGGTGGCGGGGTCTTCGGTGCCGCGCTCGAGCCCGTGCTCGCGGATCATCGGGCGGATGCGCGCCGCCAGCCACTTCCGGTACTCCTTCGGGGCGTAGGCGCCGTCGGCGTACATCGAGGTGTAGCGGTCGACGAGCTCGGGGTGCTCCCGCGACAGCCACTGCATGAACCAGGGTTTGACGCCGGCCTTCAGGTACAGGGTCGAGAAGAGGACGGTGCTCGCGCCGGCCTCGCGGATGCGCGACAGGGCGAGGTCGAGGTGGTCGACGGTGTCGGTCAGGTAGGGGAGGATCGGCATCATGAAGACCCCGACGTCGAAGCCGAGGTCGGCAGCCGCGCGGACGGTCGCGAGTCTGGCCGCCGCCGTCGGGGTGCCGGGTTCGATCGACTGCTGGAGCTCGTCGTCGTAGATGGCGATCGACATCGCGAGGTCGACCGGTACGCGCTGAGCGACCTCGGCCAGGAGGGGCAGGTCGCGCCGAAGCAGCGTGCCCTTCGTCAGGATCGAGAACGGTGTTCCCGAGTCGGCGAGGGCCTTGATGATCCCCGGCATGAGCCGGTACTTGCCCTCGGCGCGCTGGTACGGGTCGGTGTTCGTGCCGAGTGCCACCGGGTGCCTGCCCCAGCTCGCCTTCGCGAGCTCCTTCTCGAGGACCTCGGCGACGTTCACCTTGACGATGAGCTGCGAGTCGAAGTCCTTCCCGGCATCGAGGTCCAGGTACGAATGCGTCGGTCGGGCGAAGCAGTACACGCAGGCATGGGAGCAGCCCCGATAGGGGTTGATGGTCCACCCGAACGGCATCACGGACTGGCCGGGCACGCGGTTGAGTGCGGACTTCGCGAGCACCTCGTGGAAGGTGATCCCGGCGAACTCGGGCGTCTGGACGCTGCGCACGAGGTTGTTCAGCTTCGCGAGGCCCGGCAGCGCCGACGTCGTCTCAACCCCGAGTTCCTGTCCGCTCCACCGCATGCCTCCATTAGAACATACGTTCGAGTGCTGCGGGTGACTCCGGACGATCAGTTCCGGATGACGGGACCCGGACCGGCGGTGAGGCTCCACCACAGGAGAGCGGCGCTCACGAGCCAGAAGGCGACCATGAAGCACCAGTCTCGGGTGCGGAACGGGATGCGGGTCCGCTCCGTCCGCTGCGGATGGGCGCCGAACGCGCGGGAGTCCATGGCGAGCGCGACCCGCTCCGCGTGACGGATGGCACCGGCCAGCAGCGGCACGACGGTGCCGGCGGCCCGGCGGACGGCGGCGATCGGTCCGCGACCCTCGGCCATGCCGCGGACCCGGTGGGCGGAACGGATGACCTCCAGCTCGTGCCCGAACCGCGGCACGAACCGGTAGGCGGCGAGCGCCGTGTACCCGATCCGGTAGGGCACGTGCAGCTGCTGGATCATCGCGCGCACGAACTCAGGACCGGTCGAGGTGAGGCCGCCGATGCAGGCGAGGAGGAGGAGGGCCGCGAGTCGCAGTGCCGTTGCGAGGCCGACGAGCAGCGCCCCGAGGAAGAACCGGTAGTCGCCGACCTGGAACAGCAGGACGGACTGGTCGACGCGGCTCGGGTCGGTCCACAGGCCGAAGCTGAACGACATGATCGAGACGAGCAGCGGCAGCGCCACGAAGAGCAGGAGGGCGACCGTCCGCGTGAGTCGGGCCCCGACGAGGATGACCACGACCGCGAGGGCGATGAAGAGCGCCGGCGTGACGGGGTCCCTCGTGAACGCGAGCAGGATCATCACCGGGAGCGGAGCGCCGAGCTTCGCGAGCGGGTTCAACCGGTACAGGAATCGACCGGCCGGTGCCGTGCTCGAGGCGTACGGGTCGATCGTCGTGGCGCTCATCGGGCGGCCGCCCCGGGCAGGTCGTCGAGTCTCGACAGGAGCCGCCAGTCGGGGTGGTTCACCAGCGAGCGCATCGCCTGGGCGAGCGGTGGTGGGCGGAGCCCCGCGCGGCGCAGGAGCTCGTCGTCGCCGAGGACCGCGGCGGTCGTGTCGTGGGCGAGCAGGCGACCGCCGGCCATCACCGCGACGTGACTCGCGTGATCGGCGACGAGCTGGAGGTCGTGGGTCACGACGAGGACCGTGGTGCCCTGCGCGTTGAGTCCGGCGAGGAGGTCCAGGAGCTCGTTCGCCCGCGCCCGGTCCTGACCGAAGGTCGGTTCGTCGAGCGCGAGCACCGGAGCTCCGGCGATGAGGGCGCTCCCGACGGACAGCCGTCGCTTCTGGCCGCCGGACAGCAGGAACGGGTGCACGTCGCGTGCGGATTCCAGGCCGAACCGCCGCAGCAGGTCGTCGACGCGCCGCTCGATCTCGGCGTCGTCGACGCCCCGGATCCGCAGGCCGTGCGCGAGTTCGTCGTGGACGGTGTGAGCGATGAACTGGTGCTCGGGGTTCTGGAAGACGAAGCCGATGTGTGCCGCGATCGTCCGGACGTCGCTGCGCCCCGGGTCGATCCCGCCGACGTCGATGCGGCCGCGGGGAGGCCGGACCACCCCGGCGATCGCCTGGAGCAGCGTCGTCTTGCCGGCACCGTTCGTCCCGATCACCGCGAGGAAGTCGCCCGTCCCGACCTCGAGGCTCACCTCGTGGAGGATCGGGGTGCGCCGGCGGCCGCGACCGCGTTCGACGCTGAGCCGGTCGACGCGGACCGCCACCGACCGCTCTGCGGTGACCGGGGCGACGGGTGCTGTCGGCGGCGTCGGCAGTGCGGTCGCGTCGAGTGCGGCGGTCAGCTCGGCGGGTGTCAGGGGGAGGTCCGGCAACGCGACACTGGCCGACCGCAGTCGCAGGGCCGCGAGCGTCGCGACCGGGAGCCAGACACCCATCGCGAGGAGTTCGTCGAGGTGTCCGAGCAGGACGTCGCGGGTCGGGCCGTCGAAGGCGAGCCGCCCGTCGCGATCGAGGACGACGACCCGGTCGACGAGGTCGATGGCGGCGTCGAGGTTGTGCTCGACGAGCAGGATCGCGTGCCGCTTCCCGACGCCGTCGGGTCCGGAGACGAGTGAACGGAGGGCGGCGTAGACCTCCTCGATCCCGACCGGATCGAGGTTCGCCGTCGGCTCGTCGAGGACGAGGAGGTCGCTCCCCATGGCCAGGGCGCAGGCGATCGCGAGTCGCTGTCGGCCTCCGCCTGAGAGTCGGTCGGGGTTCTCAGCCCGGCGCTCCCAGAGCCCGACCTGCCGGAGCGCGCGCTCGGCGCGGGACAGCACCTCCTCGACGGGGAGCAGGAGGTTCTCCGGGCCGAAGCACACCTCGTCGAGGACCGTTCCGGTGACGATCTGCGCGTCGGGGTCCTGGAACACCATCGCCACGTGCTCGCTCAACTGCGCGACCGTCGAGGTGGCCGTGTCGAGCCCGCCGGTGACCACAGCACCCTCGAACTCGGCCGGGACGGCGTGGGGGACGAGGCCGTTGAGGGCCAGCGCGAGCGTCGACTTCCCCGAGCCGCTCGGCCCGAGCAGGAGGACAACCTCACCGGGTGCGACCTGGAACGACACGTCGTCCGGGGTCCACTCCTCACGCTCGTCGTGGCGGATGCGCACCCGCCGGACGACGGTGGCGGGGTGCGTCGGCGGTACGGGGTCCACTCAGGCCCGCGTGCCGGCCGAGCCGCGGTCGCGCTGCAGGGGTTTCGCGATGGACCGCCCCACACCGGCTCTCGCGAGGGCTGCTGCGACCGCCCGCCCGAGCGCGGTGAAGGCGATCGGGCTGAGGACGAAGAGCGCGATGTAGACCGTCTGGGCGAGGGGTGCGAAATGCTCGATCCCGAGGACGACGAGCACGGAGCCGCCGAAGACGAGTCCGGCGATGCCCGCTGCCAGGTAGAAGACCCAGGCCCTCCAGACGCGGTAACGCGACACGGCGAAGGGGATCTCCTGCAGGAGCCCGATCGCGAGGCCGGTGCCGAAGTACCGGAAGAACCACTGCGGGCTGAACGCCGCTGAGACGAGGCCGGCGGTGAGCCCGGTCATGAGGGCCACGCCACCACGTCGGAGGAGCGCCTGCGAGACGACGCCCGGCAGGAAGTACACGCCGATGATGAGGCCGTAGAGCACGGGGGCGGTCGCGGAGATCGTGCCGCCGACATACCCGGAGACGACGAAGACGAGGCCGCCGCCGACGCCGATGGCGGCGCAGGTCAGCAGCAGTCGCGTACTCAGACGTTGCATGAGCCCACCTTCACGAGCAGCCGATCTCCTGAGGACAGCCTATCCTTTATCAGCCCGTCGAGATGCCGACCGACACCGCTCGGAACGGGGTCCCGAGCGCCCCGTCCGGGCGATCAGATCGAGCGTCGGCGCGGGGTCAGACGGACGTTCGGCAAGGGCGGCGCAGGGATGCGGTCCGTGCCGTGGCCGGCGACCGACCCGAAGCGCGGCGACCCCGCCTCCCAGTCCTCCCGGGCGGACTCGATGTCCTCATGGCTGCGACCGACGAAGTTCCACCACATGACCAGCTCCTCCGGGAACGGCGTCCCTCCGAGGAGCACGAAGCGGGCACCGGTCGCGCTCCGGAGCTCGAGGCGATCGCACCCGGGCGCCAGGTAGAGCAACGGGCCGGAGCCGAGTTCGACGCCGCCGACCTCGAGTACCCCGTCGATCACGAGGACGCCGTGCTCGAAGGACGGATCCACCGGCACCTCGACGACGGTGTCGGCCTCAAGTGTCACGTCGGCACCGAGCAGGGGCGAATGGACGGTCGCGGTCGACGTCACCCCGCCCAGGGTGCCGACGAGGACGGTCGCCTCCAAGCCCGGAGCGCGGTGGACGGGCAGGTCCGTGTGCTGCTCGAACGCCGCCGGCACCGAGGCGGCGGTCTCCGGCAGCGCCACCCACAGCTGGAGGCCGTGCATGGCGGCCGCCTCCTCGCCCACCGAGAACTCGGAGTGCGACACGCCCCGACCGCTCGTCATGAGGTTGAGCTCGCCCGGGCGGACGACCACGTCGCTGCCCACGCTGTCGCGGTGGCGGATGTCGCCGACGAGCGGCCAGGTCACGGTCTGCAGGCCGGTGTGCGGATGCGGCAGGACGCGCATCAGCGACCGGTCCTCGTCGAAGCGGTCGAGGAAGCACCAGGCGCCGATCATCGGCAGCTCGCGCTGCGGGAGGGTGCGATGGACGCTCAAGCCGCGGACGCCGCCGAGGGGGACCTCGCGGGCCTCGAGGAGTCTCGTTCCGGATCCGTCGGGTGCGTGGCAGACGCTGGGGACCGGGTCGGCGTCGAGTCTCGTCATGAGCGCCTCCTTATCACGGACAACGCTACTCCCGCTCGGCCTGACCTCGGCCCGCACCGACGTGGTTGACTGGGCGCGGGGCCCGTCCGGCTCCGCCGCTGCCGAGATTGGGGATCCCATGGGCCTGTTCGACAAGCATGAGGACGCACCGGAGCCGCTCGCCCGGGGACTCTGGCACGACCGCATCGGCACGTTCGCGACCCGGAGCATCCAGACGCTGGCCATCGTCGCGGTCGCCGCGCTGATCGTCTTCGCGCTGACCCAGCTCTCCCTCGTGATGATCCCCGTCGTCATCGCACTCATCCTCGCCTCGGCGATCTACCCGCTCATGCGGTGGATGCGGTCGAAGGGGCTCCCCTCGATCCTCGCCACCTGGATCGCCCTCGTCTCGATCCTCGTCGTCCTCGGCGGCATCGGATGGCTCATCGTCTGGGCCGTTCGCAGCCAGTGGGACGACCTCGTCGACTCCGCCTCGAAGGGCTTCGGGCAGCTGCAGGACTGGCTCGGCACCCTGCCGTTCGACATCGACGAGAAGCAGATCGAGGACGCCAAGCAGACCGCGGTCGACTTCCTCACCTCGAGCCAGTTCGGCAGCGGGGCGCTCGCTGGTGTCTCCGCGACGGCGAGCTTCCTCACCGGCCTGGTGCTCATGGTCGTCGTCCTGTTCTTCTTCCTCAAGGACGGGCCGCGGCTCTGGGAGTTCCTGCTCCGCCCCTTCACCGGAACCGCGTACGACCGTGCCAAGCGCATCGGCGGCAAGACGGTGGACACCCTCGGCGGGTACGTGCGCGGCACCGCGACGATCGCGGCCGTCGACGCGATCGGCATCGGCATCGGCCTCGCGATCATCGGGGTCCCGCTCGCCCTGCCGCTCAGCGTCATCGTGTTCCTGACCGCCTTCATCCCGATCGTCGGTGCGACCGCCGCCGGCGTCCTCGCGGCCCTCGTCGCGCTCGTCGCCAACGGTCCGGGCGCCGCCCTCATCGTCGTCGGCATCGTCGTGCTCGTGAACCAGCTCGAGGGCAACTTCCTCCAGCCCGTCGTCATGGCACGCTCGCTCAAGCTGCACGCCCTCGTCGTCCTCCTCGCCCTGACCGCCGGCACCATCCTCGGCGGCATCGTCGGCGCGGTCCTCGCCGTCCCGATCGCGGCGGTCGCCTGGGGCATCATCGGCGTCTGGAACGGTCCGGACCAGCCGGCCGAGCCCATGCGGCAGAAGCGACCCGAGTCCGTCTGAGGGAGCCCGTCAGGATCGTGGGTCCGCCCGCCGGATAGCATGTGATCGTGGACCCCCACGATCTCCTCGGCCTCGTCTTCGAGGTCTTCACCTGGATCGGCTTCGGCAGCGCCGTCGTCGTGCTGCTCGTCATGCTCATCGCGCGGGCCGCGGACGGCAGCTGGGTGGAGACGCACGGGGTCATCGTGGACCTGCCGGAGGACGCGGGCGGCGGGGACGTCGATCGAGGTCCGGGGCGCGAGGTCCGCTGGATGACCGAGGCGGCCGAGCTGTACTCACGACCCGTCACGGATGCGGAGTTCGACGCCCTGCGCGACCCCGAGGAGCCGAACGTCTTCTACGCCCGCCGGGAACCGTCGCGCGCACGCTTCCGCCGGACGGCCGATCACACGAGAGCACTCCGCCTGCTCTTCGGCGTGACCTTCGGCATCGGCGTCGTCTGCTCCATCGCCTCGATCGTGCTGCTGTTCGTCGCCGACACCGGGGCCTGAGCGCCCGCTCCCTGGTGCCTGACCACCCCCTCCCCGGTCCCTGAGCACCCGCTCCCTGGTCCCTGAGCCTGTCGAAGGGCGACGCTCGGGTAGGCTCTGTGCACGAGCGTCGACACCTGGTCCGCTCGCTCTCCCGGAGGCATCGCATGACGGAACGGTGGGCCCGTGTCGCCCGCGGCACCGCCGCAGCCGCGTTCGCCACCTTCGCCGCCGCCCTCTCGCACACGATCGGCGGGGCCGCCGCGCCGTCCGCGTTCGTCCTCCTGGTCGGTGGCACCTTCGCCGTCCTGGTCTGCGTCCTCCTCGCCGGCCGCCGCATCACCGCACTCGGGGTCGTCGCCTCCGTGCTCGTGAGTCAGCTCGGCTACCACGCGCTCTTCACCCTCGTCCCGAGCACCGTCAGCGCCACGGTCGCATCCGGCAGTGCGACCGGCCCCGCCGACTGGCACCGGCACGGGGTCGTCGAACTCGCGACCGGCGGCGTCACCGCGGCGCACACCCACGGCGACACCACGATGTGGGCGGCGCACCTCGTCGCGGCCGTCGCGACCATCGCAGCCATCCTGTTCGCGGAACGCGCGACGCTCGCAGCGCTCGCCGCGCTGACCGTCCGGATCCTCGCCCGCCGTGCGGCACCGACGCACCTCGTCCCCGCGCCCCGTCGGGTGCGCTGGGTCCGGGTCAACCGTCGTCCGCGCAACCTCGGGGTGGTCCTGCTCCACCTGCGACACCGCGGTCCGCCGGCTCTCGCCGCCGCCTGACCGACGCACCACCCTCCGACCGGGACGGGTGCCGTGCGGGGCCGGGTCGGCCGCAGCGCAGCAGCACCCTTCGGCGCGCCATCCGGCGTGACCATCCCCTTTCCGCACGCTCGACGCCGTGCGGATCAGTCGACAGGACGATCATGAACGCAACCACCCCCCGCCCGACCTTCCGCAAGCCCGCCGTGCTCGGTGCCATCGCCATCGGCGCCGGAGCGCTCCTCGCGGTCGGCGCACCGCTCGCCGCCAGCGCCCACGTCAGCGTCACGCCGACCTCCACGGCCGCCGGCTCCTACACGGTGCTGAGCTTCGCCGTCGGTCACGGCTGCGACGGCTCGCCCACGACGAGCCTCTCCTTCGAGATCCCCGAGGAGATCAACGCCGTGACGCCGACGGTCAACCCGAACTGGACCATCGACAAGCAGATGGCCCCGCTCGCGAAGCCCATCACCGACAGTCACGGTGAGCAGCTCGCCGAGCGCGTCGGCACGGTCGTCTACACGGCCAAGACGCCGCTCGCCGACGGCTACCGCGACACCGTCTCCTTCCAGGTCCAGCTGCCGGCCGACGCCGAGGGCAAGACGCTCGTCTTCCCCGTGACGCAGACGTGCGAGGTCGGTCAGACCGACTGGACCGACGTCGCGAAGGACGGTCAGACCGAGGACGACCTCGAGTCACCGGCGCCGGTCGTGGTCGTGACCGCTGCCGAGGCCGGCGACCACCACGGTGGTGCCGCCATGGACGACGACGGTGACGGCGACCACACCGAGGCCGCTGCCTCGACCGACGCCGGCACCACCGACGTGCTGGGCCGCGTGCTCGGCATCGCCGGTCTCGTCGTCGGTGCCGCCGGCATCGTCATCGCTGCCTCCGCACGCCGCGCAGCGTCCGACGCGAAGCGCCAGGCCTGATGACGGTCTCCCGTCGTCGCCGTCTCGTCGGCACCGCTGCGACCGCGTTCCTCGCGGTCGCGGCGGTGCTCGCCGTGGCCCAGCCGGCCTCAGCGCACAACAGCATCATCTCGACGACGCCGGCCGAGGGCTCGACGATCACCGAACAGCCGGAGCAACTCGTCATCACGACGAACGACAACCTGCTCGACCTCGGGGAAGCCGGCCAGTCCAACCAGATCCAGGTGACCGGTCCCGGCGACGAGCGGCTCTACTACGGCACCGCGTGCGCAGCCGTGAACGGCCCTGCGCTCGTCATGCCGCTGCAGCTCGGTGAAGCGGGTGAGTACACCGTCGTCTGGCAGCTCGTCTCGACCGACGGCCACCCGCTGTCGGGCAGCTACACCTTCGAGTGGGCGCCGGCCGAGGGCCAGGAACTCGCCGCGGGGAGTGCGAAGCCCGCGTGCGCGACGAGCGGTGCCTCCACGGTCGAGCCCTCGTCGGAGGCGGGTGGCGTCGAGCCTGAGTCGTCCTCCGGCGGGCTCAGTGGCGATGTGTGGTGGATCGTCGGCGCGATCGGCGTCGTCCTCATCGCCGGCATCGGCGTGCTGCTCGTGACCCGGCGGAAGCCGGAGCCGACCTCGGACGACCAGGGCACGGACACCTCCGCGCCCTGAGCCGCACCCGTTCCGGTCCCTGAGCGACACCCCGTCCGGTCCCTGGGCCGGCACCGCGGTGCGTTCTCTGAGCGCCACCCCGCCCGGTCCCTGAGCTTGTCGAAGGGCAGTCCGGTCGATGGTGTCCTCGGATGGCGAGCTGCTTCGTGGGCACTTCGACAGGCTCAGTGACCGGGGGAGGTCACTCGCTTCGGTCCCTGAGCTTGTCGAAGGGCGGTCCGGTCGATGGTGTCCTCGGATGGCGAGGTGCTTCGTGGGCACTTCGACAGGCTCAGTGACCGGGGGAGGTGACACGCTTCGGTCCCTGAGCTTGTCGAAGGGCGGTCCGGTCGATGGTGTCCTCGGATGGCGAGGTGCTTCGTGGGCACTTCGACAGGCTCAGTGACCGGGGGAGGATCGGGCGAGCGGGTTCCGGTCCCGACACAACGGAACAGCCCCGCCATCCTGGAGAGGATGACGGGGCTGTTCCGTTGTTACCGGTGTAGCGTGCGGGTGAACCCGCGGTCGGCTACTTTGCCGGCGGCATCAGCACCGAGTCGATGAGGTACACGGTCGCGTTGGCGGTCTTGACGCCACCGCAGATGACCTTGGCACCGTTGACGGTGATGTTGTCACCCGAGCCCTCGACCTTGACGGTTCCACCCTCGACGGTGGTCTGCTCACCGTCGATGTCGGACGGAGCGATCTGGCCGGGGATCACGTGGTACGTGAGGATCGAGGTCAGCGTCGCAGCGCCCTCAGGCGTCTTGAGGCTGTCGATCGTCGCGGCGTCGATCTTCTTGAACGCGTCGTCGACCGGGGCGAAGACGGTGAACTCGGAGCCGTTCAGCGTGTCGACGAGGTTGACGTCGGGGTTCAGCTGGCCGGAGACCGCAGCGGTGAGCGTGGTCAGCAGCGGGTTGTTGGACGCGGCGACGGCGACCGGGTCGGCCGACATGCCGGCGACGGAGCCAGCACCGTCCGGGACGGCGTCAGCGTAGGCGGCGCAGCCCGAGCCGACGAGGTCCGCTGCGGGGTCTGCAGCCATCGACTCGGTGGGAGCGGAGCTCGGCTCCATCGAGGAACCGCTGTCGGAGCTGGAGCCGCTGGAACAGGCTGCGAGGCCGAAGGTCGCGACGGCGGCGAGTGCGAGCACTGCCATGTGGTTTCGCTTGATGGTACGCATGTGATTCTCCTTTGATGAGGTTTGGACCGGTTGTCGAGTGCCTCTCAGAACCGGCCCTCGATGACACTTCGGAGCCCCCACGGGGGTGGTTTGGAAAAAGATCCGATCGCGTGTCGGACGGGGTCGCGCATTAAGAGGAGCGAAATTCTTCGGATCCGTTCCTGTGGAGGGGCACCGGGGTGTCAGCTGCTGCGGCTACGATCGACGGATGAGCTGGAGCACCGAACCCGACTGGATCCCGGACGACGCGGACGCTCCCGACGACTTCGACGCCCCACCGCCCGACGACGCGTACCTCGGCGGTGGTGTCGCGTGGGGGAGTGGAGCGGTCGCGTCCGCTCCAGGCGCTCCGCCCGCAGCGGCTCCGGTGGCTGCCCGTGCGGCCGGCCAGAAGTTCGCCACGGCGCAGGAGGCACTCCACACCGTCTTCGGGTACGACGCGTTCCGCGGCGAGCAGCAGCAGATCATCGAGCAGGTCGCCGGTGGCGGCGACGCGGTCGTCCTCATGCCGACGGGTGGGGGCAAGAGCCTCTGCTACCAGATCCCCGCCCTGCTCCGACCGGGCACCGGCATCGTCGTCTCCCCGCTCATCGCGCTCATGCAGGACCAGGTCGACGCACTCCTCGCCGTCGGCGTCCGTGCCGCGTTCCTCAACTCGACGCAGGATCCCGCTGAGCGTTCGCGGGTCGAACAGGCCTACCTCGCCGGCGAGCTCGACCTCCTCTACGTCGCGCCCGAGCGCCTGAGCTCCGAGGCGACCCGGCGGTTCCTCGGCCAGGGCACCATCGCCCTGCTCGCGATCGACGAGGCGCACTGTGTGTCGCAGTGGGGGCACGACTTCCGCCCCGACTACCTCATGCTCGGCGAGCTCGCCGAACGCTGGCCCGACGTCCCGCGCATCGCGCTCACCGCGACCGCCACCGACGCGACGCACCAGGAGATCACGCAGCGGCTCCATCTCGGCGAGGCGAAGCACTTCGTCTCGAGCTTCGACCGCCCGAACATCCAGTACCGGATCGTCGGCAAGAACGAGGTCCGCAAGCAGCTCGTCGCGTTCGTGAAGGAACAGCCGGCCGGCACCGCCGGGATCGTCTACTGCCTCAGCCGCAAGACGGTGGAGCAGACGGCGCAGCTCCTGCGCGACAACGGGGTGGACGCCGTGGCGTACCACGCCGGACTCGACGCCTCCGTTCGAGCGGCTGCGCAGTCACGCTTCCTCCGCGAGGACGGCGTCGTGGTCGTCGCGACCATCGCCTTCGGCATGGGGATCGACAAGCCGGACGTCCGCTTCGTCGCCCACGTCGACCTCCCGAAGAGCGTCGAAGGCTACTACCAGGAGACCGGCCGTGCGGGGCGCGACGGCGAGCCGTCGATCGCCTGGCTCGCCTACGGCCTGCAGGACGTCGTCCAGCAGCGGCGCATGATCGCGGAATCACCGGGCGACCTCGCGCACCAGCGCAACCTCAGCGCCCACCTCGACGCGATGCTGGCCCTCTGCGAGACCGTCGACTGCCGCCGGGTCAACCTGCTGCGCTACTTCGGTCAGCCCTCCACGCCGTGCGGCAACTGCGACACCTGTCTCGAACCCCCGGTCACCTGGGACGGCACCGTGCCGGCGCAGAAACTCCTCTCGACGATCGTGCGCCTGAAGCGCGAGCGCAACCAGTCCTTCGGCGCTGGGCAGATCATCGACATCCTTCGCGGCAAGCGGACCGACCGCGTCGCCCAGCAGCGGCACGACGAACTCGCGACCTTCGGCATCGGCGAGGACCTCAGCGACCAGGAGTGGCGCGGCGTCGTCCGTCAGCTGCTCGCACGCGACCTCCTGGCCACCGTCGGCGAGTACGGCACGCTCGGCCTCACCGACGGGAGCGCCGAGGTGCTCGCAGGGAACCGACCGGTGGCCATGCGTCGCGAGCCGGAACGTGCCGCCCGCTCCTCGTCGAGGTCGTCCTCGCGCTCGTCGAGCGCGAACGCCGAGCTCGAGCCGGCCGCGGCCGAGTTGTTCCAGGCCCTGCGTGCCTGGCGCGCCGGGGTGGCGAAGGAGCAGGGCGTCCCCGCCTACATCGTCTTCGGCGACGCGACGCTGCGCGAGGTCGCGACGGCGAAGCCCGACTCGCTCGGTGCGCTCGACGGCATCAGCGGCATCGGTGCGAAGAAGCTCGACGCCTACGGGCAGGCGCTCATCGAGGTCGTCGCCGCCAACGCCTGACGCCGCTCCTGGGAGCGAGCTGCGACAGCTGTGGGGGAGGACCAAGTCGATCGACGACGATCGGGCGGGCCCTTGTCCACATCCCACAGGCGCTTTCACCCATCGTTATGACAGTCCTACCATTGTGGGAGGTTTTCATGGGTGAAAGGCAGGACACAGCGATGGTCGATACAGCGATCCGGACGAGCGTCAGCGGTACCACGGCAGCGACGGTCGAGGTGGCGCCGTCCGACGCGCGGATCGACGTCCCGGCGCTCGCGCACCAGCTGCTCGGCACCTGGCCGGAGGCGCGTCTCGCGTCTCGCGCGCTCGCCGCGAAGCCGGAGATGCAGCGCATCGAGGGCCAGTCGATGGACGACCACCGCGACCGCGTCTTCCACCAGCTGAAGCTCCTCGTCGAGAACGGCCAGGTGCTCAAGGCGTTCCCGACGCGCCTCGGCGGCGCCGACGACCACGGCGGCAACATCGCCGGGTTCGAGGAGCTCCTCCTCGCCGACCCGTCTCTCCAGATCAAGTCCGGTGTCCAGTGGGGCCTCTTCGGTGCGGCAATCCTGCACCTCGGCACCGAGCCGCACCACGACGCGTTCCTGCCCGGCGCGATGAACCTCGACGTCCCCGGTGCCTTCGCGATGACGGAGTCCGGTCACGGCTCCGACGTCGCCTCGATCGCGACGACCGCGACCTACGACCCGGAGACCCAGGAGTTCGTCATCGACACCCCGTTCCGCGCGGCGTGGAAGGACTACCTCGGCAACGCGGCCGTGCACGGCAAGGCGGCGACCCTGTTCGCGCAGCTCATCACGAACGGTGTGAACCACGGCGTGCACTGCTTCTACGTGCCCATCCGCGACGACGAGGGCGCATTCCTGCCCGGGATCGGCGGCGAGGACGACGGCCTGAAGGGCGGGCTCAACGGCATCGACAACGGCCGGCTGCACTTCACCGGCGTCCGCGTGCCGCGCACCAACCTCCTCAACCGCTACGGCGACGTCGCCGAGGACGGCACCTACTCCTCGCCCATCAAGAGCCCCGGGCGTCGCTTCTTCACCATGCTCGGCACGCTCGTCCAGGGCCGGGTGTCCCTCGACGGAGCCGCGACGTCGGCCTCCGCCCTCGCCCTGCAGATCGCGATCACCTACGGCAGTGAGCGTCGGCAGTTCAACGCGGGCAGCGACACCCAGGAGGAGGTCATCCTCGACTACCAGCGCCACCAGCGCCGGCTCCTGCCGCGCCTCGCGACGACGTACGCGCAGATCTTCGCCCACGACCGGCTGCTCGTGAAGTTCGACGAGGTCTTCAGCGGCAAGGCCGACTCGGACGACGACCGTCAGGACCTCGAGACCCTCGCGGCGGCCCTCAAGCCGCTGTCGACCTGGCACGCGCTCGACACGCTCCAGGAGGCGCGCGAGGCGTGCGGTGGCAACGGCTTCCTCGCAGAGAACCGCCTCACCGGCCTGCGCGCCGACCTCGACGTCTACGCGACGTTCGAGGGCGACAACAACGTGCTGCTGCAGCTCGTCGCCAAGCGCCTCCTCACCGACTACAGCCGGAAGTTCGCGAAGGTCGACGCCGGTGCGCTCGCCCGCTACGTCGTGGAGCAGGCGACCGACCGCGCCGTGCACAGCAGTGGACTCCGGAGCCTCGCGCAGACCGTGAAGGACTTCGGGTCCACCGCACGCTCGGTGAGCCAGCTGCGCGACACGAACGTCCAGCGCGAGCTGCTGACCGAGCGCGTCGAGTCGATGATCGCCGAGGTCGCGACGAAGCTGCGCGGAGCGAACAAGCTCTCCAAGCAGGCCGCGTCCGACCTGTTCAACGCGCACCAGAACGAGCTCATCGAGGCGGCGCGCGCTCATGGCGAGCTCCTCCAGTGGGAGGCGTTCACCGAGGGTGTCGAGCAGATCCAGGACCCCGGCACCAAGCAGGTGCTGACCTGGGTGCACGACCTCTTCGGGCTCTCGCTCATCGAGAAGCACCTTGCCTGGTACCTCATCCACGGGCGCCTCTCCCCGCAGCGCGGTCAGGCCGTCAGCGCCTACGTCGACCGCCTCATCGCCCGCTTGCGTCCGCACGCCCTCGACCTCGTCGAAGCGTTCGGCTTCGCCCCCGAGCATGTGCGCGCACCCATCGCGACCGGCCAGGAGGCGCAGCGCCAGCAGGAGGCCGCCGACTACTTCGCCGAGCTCCGTGCCTCGGGCGACGCGCCCGTCGACGAGAAGACGCTCACGAAGAAGTCCCGCTGACCACGCGCGGTTGACGGGAGGCACATCGTCGTCCGCGCAAGGGTCCGGCGACGATATGCCTCACCTCGCGCTGAGCGGTAGGGTGCCGACATGACGTTCAACGACAACGCCGACATCAGCGGGAACAAGGTCAAGCGACGGGGCCGCACGACCGGCATCGCCGTCGGTGGCGGCGCGGTCGGTGTCATCGTGATCGCCCTCATCTCCCAGTTCCTGGGGGTCGACGTGTCGGGCATCCTCGGCGGCGGCGGCATCGGCGGGGGCCAGCAGGAGGAGAGCCAGCTCTCCGACGAATGCCAGACCGGTGCCGACGCGAACGCGAACGTCGACTGCCGCATGGGCGGTGCCTACTCGTCGCTCGACGCCTACTGGGCCGAGGAGCTACCCGCGCTCGGCGTCGACTACACCTCGCCAGCCGACTTCATCATCTTCGACCAGCAGACGAACACGGGTTGCGGTGCCGCCACGAGCGCCACCGGCCCGTTCTACTGCCCGCCGGACCAGACCATCTACATCGACACCAGCTTCTATGCCGAACTGCGCGACCGCTTCGGCGCTTCCGGCGGACCGCTCGCCGAGATGTACGTCGTCGCCCACGAGTGGGGTCACCACATCCAGGCGCTCACTGGCATCATGGACCGCGCCGACCGCAGCGGTACGGGTCCGGCCTCCGACTCCGTGCGCATCGAGGTCCAGGCCGACTGCTTCGCCGGTGCCTGGGTCGCCGCGGCATCGGACACCGAGGATGCGAAGGGGGTCGCCTTCCTGAAGCCCGTGACCCAGCAGGAGATCGACGACGCGCTGAGCGCCGCGGCGGCCGTCGGTGACGACCGCATCCAGGAGGCCGCGACCGGCCAGGTGAACCCCGAGGCGTGGACCCACGGTTCGGCCGAGCAGCGGCAGCGCTGGTTCATGACCGGCTACCAGTCCGGTCCGTCCGCGTGCGACACCTTCTCGGTGTCGGCCGACCAGCTCTGACCGGCGTGCCGGGTGCGGCATGCTAGATGAGACACGTGTCGTGAACACAGGAGGAAGTGGACCGTATGGGTGAGCCGTATCCCGAGATCGAGCCGTACGAGACCGGCATGCTCGACGTCGGCGACGGGCAGTCGCTGTACTGGGAGACCTCCGGCAACCCCGACGGCAAGCCCGTCGTGTTCCTCCACGGCGGCCCGGGCGGCGCGACGAGCCCCATCCACCGTCGACTCTTCGACCCGAAGCGCTACCGCATCGTCCTCGTCGACCAGCGCGGCTGCGGCAAGAGCACCCCGCACGCGAGCGACCCCGCGGCCGACCTGTCGACGAACACCACCTGGCACCTCGTCGCCGACCTCGAGGTCCTCCGGAAGGCGCTGAAGATCAAGCGCTGGATGGTGTTCGGCGGGTCCTGGGGCTCGACGCTCGCGCTCGCGTATGCGCAGAAACACACGAAGCGTGTCACCGAGCTCGTGCTCCGAGGCATCTTCACGCTGCGCGACGCCGAGCTCGACTGGTTCTACGAGGGTGGTGCCTCCGCGGTCTTCCCCGACCTGTGGGAGGGCTACCTCGAGCCGATCCCGGTCGGCGAACGCCGTCACCTCATCGAGGCCTACCACCGGCGCCTGTTCGACGAGGACCCGGCCGTCCACGGGCCGGCGGCCGTCGCCTGGTCGCGGTGGGAGTCCTCGACGATCACCCTGCTCCCGCAGGAGGAGACCGTCGCGCGGTTCACCGACCCGCACTTCGCGGTGGCGTTCGCGCGCATCGAGAACCACTTCTTCACGAACAAGGGCTGGTTCGAACCCGACCAGCTCATCCGCGACGCCGGCAAGCTCGCCGGGGTGCCCGGCGTGATCGTCCAGGGCCGCTACGACATGTGCACCCCGGTCTTCACCGCCTGGGACCTGCACCGGGCGTGGCCGGAGGCGGACTTCACGATCGTCCCCGACGCGGGGCACGCCTTCGACGAGCCGGGCATTCTGTCGGCGCTCATCGACGCGACGGACCGCTTCGCGAAGGACTGAGGGTGGCCGGACCTGGACGCCCTTCGACAGGCTCAGGGACCGGGGTCGGCTCAGGGACCGGAGTCGGTTCAGGGACCGGGGGTGATCACTCCGTGAAGCGTGCCCGGCGGACGGCCTTGCCCACCCGCAGGGCCTCGCCGAGCGAGCGGCCGACGAGGCCCTCGCGGGCGAAACCACTCAGCAGCTCGGCAGCGAGCGCGCCGCGGTCGACCTCGGGTTCCGGGCCGTCGTCGACGCCGTCGGCCGGGCCGGCGAAGCCGTCGTGGGCGAGCAGGATCGAGCCCTGGTGGCAGTGCCGGACGGCGTGGGCGACGCGCTCGTGCTCGCCGACGTCCTTGACGTCCCAGGCGGTCGCCGTCCACAGCACCGTCTGCAGGCCGGCTCGTTTGACGGCCTGCCAGGTCTCGATGCTCTGCGCGCCGTAGGGTGGCCGGAACCACTCGATCGGCTGGCCGCTCAATTGTTCGAGCTCCTGCTTGGCCGCGAGGGTCCGCCGATAGGCCGCCTCCTCGGAGAAGTCGGTGAGGCGCACGTGGTCGTCGCCGTGCAGCGCGAGTTCGTGCCCACCGGCGATGATGCGTTCGAGGAGCTCGGGGTGCTTCCGCGCGCGGCCGACGAGGACGAAGAACGTCGCGGTCGCGCCTGCCTCGGCGAGGGCGTCGAGGACGCCTGGCGTGCCGTCGGGGCTCGGACCGTCACCGTAGGTCATGACGACCGTGCGCTCCTCGGTCGCGACACCGACGATCGAGCCGTGGACGGGCAGCGAACCGGTGAGGCGTGCGAGCAGCGCCTGCCGAGCCTTCGTCATGTGTCCACCGCCCTGTGAGTCGATCCGTCCAACAGTACCTCGCTGTCGTGGCGAACGGGAGCGAGGCCGCGGCGGCGGAACGGGCGCAGGGGTGCGGCGGGTGTCAGGCCTGGACGAGCGTCGTGTCGAGCTCGCGCTGCTCCTCGAGCTGGGCGAGTGCACGGCGGAGTGCCGTGCTCGAGGTGCTCATCGTGTACGGGAAGTAGACGACCTCGACGCCGACCTTGGCGAACTCCGCCTCGAGCCGGAGGCCCTCGGCGGTCCCGCGCCAGTCGTCGCCCTTGAAGAAGATGTCGAACCGGAGCGCTTCCCACGCCTGGAGCTTGTCCTCCCAGGTCTCCTCGACGGCCTCGTCGACGAAGCCGATGTGGCGGACGATCTCGAGACGCTCGGTCAGCGGGACGATGGGCTCGATGCGCTTTCGGGTGCGCAGCAGCTCGTCCGAGACGACCCCGGCGATGAGGTAGTCGCACGCGCTCTTGGCGTGACGGAGGATGTTCAGGTGCCCGACGTGGAAGAGGTCGAAGGCGCCTGCTGCGTAGCCGACGCGTCCGACTGCACTGCGATCCGTCATGGTCTGCCCCCTGGCATGCTCGTGGTGGTGTGCGCACGGGGCCGTCGGGATCGACTCCGGCATTCGGCACATCCATCGGGCCTCTTGCGAGCCTATGAGGGTCATCAGCGCTTGCCGAGTCCACTTTCGAGTGGCACCCGGACGGGGCTGATGGGGTTTCGCGTTCACCGAGTGGTCCGGCGAGAGCATCCGGCTATCCTGGTCCGGTGTCCGAACCTCAGAGCACCGATCGCCTCCTGACCTGGGGTGTTCCCGCCGAGCGCTCTGCGAGCGCTTGGGAGCAGCGCCATGGCCGGGGCGAGGTGCCGAGTGTCTGGCCCTACGGGCTCGACGGGCTCCGCGACGTCGCCCCGGTGTCACTCGTGGACCTGTCAGCGCCTGGGCGGCTCGCACGATTCCGCTCGCGTCTCGGGATCGGACCTCGTCCGCGCGCGGGACTCGCATTCACGTGGGACGAGAATGCTGCCTTCCGACTGCAGGTCGGGCACCCGCACGAACGGTTCGTGTCAGGAGTCATCTGGCTCACCGACATGGTCGAACGAGGCACGGTCCCCGGCCGGCTCGTCGACGTGCTGCGGCGCGCCGAAGCGCTGTGGGTACTGAGCGAGGCGCAGGTCGAACCGCTGCGCCGCGTGTTGGGGGCTGATGGACCGCGCGTTGTCGCCGTGCCGTTCGGTGTCGACGCTGAGTTCTTCTCCCCTCGCCCTTTTCCGGATCGGCCGCGGGTCGTCAGCATCGGCAACGATCGCGATCGCGATCCTCAGACGCTCTTCCGCGCGCTGGCTCGCGTGCGGGAAGCCCGACCAGAGGCGGAGATCATCGTGCAGACCTCCGCGGCGGAAGCCCCGGACGGCATCGAGATCGTACAGCGGATGTCGCACCGCGATTTGCGCGAGCTCTACGAGACGGCGAGCGTTGTGGCTACAGCCACTCGATCGAACCTGCACGTCTCTGGAATGACGGTGACGCTGGAAGCACTCGCGACCGGACGACCCGTGGTGAACACGGGGACGCCGGGGATGTCGCAGTACGTGGCGGAAGGTCGAACGGGACACCTCGTACCCGTCGGGGACGCCGAGGCGATGGCCGATCGCCTGATCAGCCTCCTCGATGACCCGACCCGCGCAGCGGCGATGGGGGCAGCAGGCCGCCGCGTGGTCGAGGAGGGGTTCACCACCCAGGTCATGTGCGCGCACCTCGGCGCGATCCTGTCGCCCACCGCGGGGTGACGCCGCTCGGGCCGACACCATAGCCCGCGCCTGATCTCACGACGAGCGGTTCGCCCGGCGTGCGTATTCCTGATAGGTGTAGCCGAAGGCGCCCAGGAACCTTCCCGCTCCACGAGCGACCGCGCGCTCGCCGCGAGCCCGGTGGCGCAGACTCCGGGTGACGACACCGAGAGCCACTCGCGCCGATCCTCCGAGGACACGGACGAGGCCATGCGCCGCGGATACGCCGGCCGCCCGTGCCTGGCCCAGCCGTCCCGACGCGAGCTGTCGTTCGACGGCGGCATCTACCGTTCCGCCACGCAACGCCCTCGTCAACACCCAGCGGCGACTCATCCGATCAGCCGGGATGTGGTCGAGAACGACAGCGTCATCGGCCCAGACGAGTGTCTCCCCAGCCTGCGTGAGGGATGTGGTGAATAGCGTGTCCTCGCCACCGCTGAGGCCCATGGTCGGCTCGAAGCGCAGTCCCAGGGTCCTGATGCGATGCAGGTCGAGCAGCAGGTTGTTCGTCGCGGCGGCTCGCAGACGATCACCCGTCTGCCTCGCGGGACGCAGAAAGGCTCGGACGGAGATCAACCAGGCGTTCCGCTCGACCTCGAACACCGAGACGACACGGCCCAGGACACCTGCGGGTCGGAACGTCAGCCAGGCCGAGACCATCGCGCCGAACCAGGCGGGTGTCGGCTCCTCGTCGTCGTCGAGGAACAGGAGCAGTCGGTGATCGCGCGCCTCGTCGAGCGCCCTGTTCCGCACCGCGGCGAGTCCCGCGCGAGGTTCGACGACGTACCGCGGTGAGCCGGGGGAGGATTCGACGATCGCCCGTGCACTCCCTTCGGGGTCGTTGTCGATAACGACGATGTCCACCTGCACGAGGGGGAAGTCCGTGCGAGCGGCACCGGTGGACACTGCGATTGCCCGGAGGATGCGCGCGAGTTCGGTCGGCCGATGGAAGGTGGGGACCGCGATGAGAGCGGAGAGCGGAGTGTCGTCCGAGCGGGTCTCAAGCATGCGGCGCACTGCTCCGGATGAACCGCATCTTCCCGCCCACGTGAGGAATGGTGTCGACGACGCTCACCGTGACGGGGACCTCACCGAGCGTGGCCGCGCGGAGTTTCGACACCGCGGTCTCCAGGGCGGCCGGAGCGTCGTCGACCGGCTTCATGATGCAGCGCAGGACAACGGAGAAGTCCTCCGCCTGTTCGATTTCGAACTGGCGGACCGCCCATGGTGCATCGTCGAAGATGTGCCCGAGGGCCCCCGAGATCGTGACTCCACTGGGGAGCCGGAGGGCGTCGGACGTCCGTCCGCCGACCGGCGCGATGCGCGTGAGGGTGAAGCCGTCCGCCCCGGGACCGTCGAGCCGCGCAGATGTGTCGCCGATCCGGTAGCGGATCAGCGGAAAGACGCGGTTCGTGAGGTCGGTGGCGACGACTTCGCCGGTCTCGTCCACTGCGGTGGGGGTTCCGTCGGCTCGCAGGATCTCGACGCGACGGACGTCGTCGAAGACGTACAGGCCGTCCTGGGCGGGACCCTCTCCGGCGATCCAGGGCACCTCAGCCGAGCGGTAGTGGTCGTACGCGGGAGCTCCGAGGGCGCTCTGGATCTCGGCACGGGCGGCCGGACCGAGCGGTGCTGCCGTCAGCGCGATGGCGCGAGGCGGTGCGAAGTGCGGCCCGAACTGCTCGACGTAGCGCGCGAGTTCGAGCACGCCACCGACGTACCCGAGGAGGAACGGTGGACGAACGCGATTCCACTCGGCCACGAACGCGGCCATCGATGACGAGTCCATCCGCTGCGCGTCGAGTTCGACTCGTTTCGACGGCCACCACTGGCGGTTGTGGCTCGTTGCAGCGCGACCGGTCAACACATGCCTCGTCACGATGCCGCGGTCCTCCCACGGCCGGACGTCCCACCACCGCAGCAGTCGCCACTCGAGCGCACGCGCTGGGAACCGCAGGTCGCGAAGCAGACGAAGCGGCCGGCCGGTGCTCCCGCCGGTCGATGAGACCGTGCTCGTCTCCGGAGTGGCCTCGTCTGAACGGATCGAGTCGAAGTGCTCGCGGACGGTCTCCTTGTCGAGCAGGGGCAGGCTGGAGAACGCAGCTGGATCGCGCAAGTCTTCGCCCGTGACACCGTGAGCCGAATACCAGTCGCGATAGAACGTGGTGTGCTCGAAGGCGAAGCGGGCGTGCGCGATCGACCGCTCGGCCTGCAGCGACGCGAGAGCCGTCGGCTCGAGGGTGTCGTTCGCTCGGAACTCCCGGAGGGCCGCGCGACTGCTGCGTGCCCCGATGACGGTCTTAACGGTGAACGCGGCTCGTCTCATCGACGGGCTCCTCTCGAGGACGATCGGATCATGCTTGCTTGCGGACAGGCGCAACGGAGCGCGCCGACCCGGTGTAGGAGCGACCGCGACGGATTGCGACAGCCCGCCGGAAGGCCCGCACGTGTTGGGCGCCCACCGCGTCCCAGTCGCGAGCGGAGAGGTCGGGGCGATCAGCTCGCGCGAGCCGGCGGACCTCGTCCATCGTCCTGCGGAGCGTCGCTCCATCGAGATCGCCCGCGTACTGATGCACCCACCCCGCTCCGACCTCCGCGCTCAACGCGCGGTTCGTGTCGTTCTCCGGAATGAGGACCGGGCGGTCCAAAGACAGCGCAGCGAGTGTTCCACCCGAGTTGTGCATGAACCGGTAGGGCAAGACGACGAGTTCGGACCGCGACACTGCTGCGACCAGCTCGGCGTCGGAGAGGAAACGGAGGTCGAGCTCGACACCGGCACCTGCGAGCTCCGTGATCGTCGCGGTGAGTTCCGTCGACGACGGTTTGCCGCTCACCGAGAGCGACAGCGCGTCGTCGGAGGCTCTGGCCTCGGCGAACGCCTGCAGGAGGAGCTCGACGCCCTTGTACCGGCGGATGAGTCCGACGTAGCCGAGCCTGCCCTGGAGCGCGGGCGGCTGCGGGTACGAGGCATACCAGTCGCGGTAGTGTCCGTGCAAGATGGTCTCCGATGCGGCGTCGGCCGGAATCGGCGTCGTGGGGTTCAGCGCGATACGGAGCGTGGTCAGTCGGTCCAGCCGTCGGATCATGGCGAGTTCGCACCGCGGCATCCCCTGAGGGAGCTCGATGTTGTGCATCGTCCGTACGATGGCGACCCGCGAGCAGGTCAGACGTGCGAGGAGCGCGGCGAACAGGAACCGCTTCCCCATCGCGCGGAGACGGGACGCCCCGCCGAACTTCGCCTCCGGCCAGTGAAAGTGGATCGCGTCGTAGCGTCCGAAGATCGCCGAGCCCCAGGAGAAGCGGAGGTGCTCGAGGCCGTCGGCCGAGCCGAGCGCCTCGTCGAGCATGACGATGTACGGGTTGGTCGTGGCCCGGGGGGCTTTGAACGCCTGCATCACACGCAGTCGGCGGCTCATCAATGTCCTCGCAGTGGTCGGGTCGGAAGGGCGATCGAGGCGGCCGTGCGCGCAAGCGACTCGGCGGATCGGCCCCGGTCGGCTCGCGGCGATTCGGGTCGGCCGGAGAGCGGGAGGAGGGTGGTCGACGTATACTACCGCTCGCCAGGCTACCCGAGCACGGGCGATCATGGAGGTGCGCAGTGCCCGAGGGGTATCGAGGCAGGGGACTCGCCGTCGTCGTCGTCAACTACGGTTCCTCGACCTTGCTCAGGGCAAACCTCGTGCAGGTGCAGTCGGAACTGCCCGAGGCGTTGTTCGTCGTGGTCGACAACGCCACCTCGGATGACGAGCGCATGGCCGTCCGAGACCTGGGCGCCGAGCACGGGTGGACGGTCCTCGAACCCGTCGCCAATCTTGGGTTCGGCGGAGGGATGAACCTCGGCGTCGCTGCGGCGATCGGCGATCCACGGACCGAGACGCTGCTGTTGCTCAACCCCGACGCGTCGATCGATGCGGGGAACACCGAGGTGCTGGTGACTGCGGCGCTGCAGTCGCCTCACTCGCTGCTCGGCCCGGAGATCCGCCGACCCGACGGCCGTGTCTGGTCGCGCGGGCACGTCCTCGACGTCGACACCGGGCGCATGCGCCGTCTCGACAACCAGACGTTGTCGAGGACCGATCGTCCCTGGCTGACGGGAGCCTGTCTCGTGATGTCGGTCGAGCTGTGGCGAGCGGTCGGTGGCTTCGACGAGGAGTACTTCCTCTACTGGGAGGATGTCGATCTCAGTCACCGCATCCTCGCACTCGGCGGCGCCGTCCGGTTCGAGCCGCGAGCCGTCGCGATCCACGACGAGGGTGGGACACACGTCGCCGGACGGGTCGGTGGAGACCGGGCGAAGTCGACGACCTACTACTACTACAACATTGTGAACCGATTCCGGTACGCGTCGGGGCACCTCGACGCTGCGGGGATGCGGTCGTGGTCGAGGAGTGCATGGAGTGCATCCTGGGAGATCCTGCTCCGCGGCGGGAAGCGCCAGTTCCTGCGCTCGCCGAAACCGATCCTGGCGGGTGCACGTGGCTTCCTGGCTGGACGTCGGCTGCTCAAGCTCGCCCTGGCCCGGACTGGGCCCTATGTTGAGAGCGTGACGGCCGATCAGAGCGGGCCGTCCCAGGAAGTGGAGCAGCAATGAACCCGGTAGTCCGTCGGAGGGTGCTGATCGGCATCGCGATCGTCGTCGTGGTCGTCATCGGAATCGGCATCTGGTTCCTGGTGCGCCCGGCCGCCCACCCGTCCGGACCAGGATCGTCGACAGGATCCTCATCGGCGGGGTCCGCCACGCCCGACCCGTCGGTCAGCCCGTCGGACGGCGGTGCCAGCGAGGTGCTGCCCGAGCTCGACCCGGTCGGTCTCGACCAGGCAGCTGTCGCAGCATCCGGCGTCGGCGCGGCGATCACCAAGCTCGAGAGCATCCAGGGGGAGGCCGTCGGCGCCGGGGACATCTCGGGCCCGTCGATCCGGGTCACGATCGCCTTGACGAACGGCACCTCCGCCGATCTCGACACTGCGTTCATCGCGGTGAACGCCTACTCGGGTCCGGACGAGACGCCGGCGAACCTGCTCGTCAAGCCTGGTGGCAAGCCGTTCGCCGGCGTGATCGCGCCCGGCGGCACGCAGGAGGCGGTCCTGATCTTCGCCATCCCCGAGGCCGATCGCGCCGATGTGAAGATCACGCTGGACTACCAGGCGGGACAGCCTTCACTCGTTTTCCAGGGCGACGCGACCGCTCCGTTCTGACGACGTCTTCGATGACGCCCCTGCTGTCCCCTGTTCGGGGATGGCTCGCTTTGGGGTGATTCGTGTCCTTGTCCCGCACACTCCCGCCGTTCTACCATCCCACGAGGGCGCACGCAGTTCGGGTTGTTGTGTTACCGCTAACGAATCATGCTTTGTTACGGATGACGAGGAACGACATTGTCCAAGCTGACCACGCCCACGAGCGCGTCCCACCCGCCGCACGGCTTCGTCCGGAGAGCAATGACCGCGATCGGCACCGCTGCCGTCATCGCAGCCACGCTGGTCTTCATCCCGCAGGTCGCGCAGGCCGCTGAGCCGGCGCCAGCGCCTGTTCCCGCCCCCGCGACGGTCTCGGCCGACGCCCTGCCGACGGCGCAGATGGACGGTGTCGCCTGGGGCCAGGCGGTTGCCGGCTCCACGGTCTTCGTCGGAGGTGACTTCGGTAAGGCGCGTCCGGCCGGTGCCGCCCTCGGTACGAGCGAGGTCGTCCGCAAGAACCTCATGGCGTACAACATCAACACCGGCGTGATGACGAACTGGGCACCGATCGCGGATGCAGCCGTGACCAGTGTCGCGGTCACACCGGACGGCACAAAGGTGTACGTCGGTGGAAGCTTCCGCACGATCGACGGTGTCACCCGCAACCGCGTCGCCGCGTTCAACGCTGCGACCGGTGCGCTCATCACGACGTTCGCGCCAATCGTCAACGCCAAGGTGCAGTCGATCGTCGCGACGAATTCCACGGTCTACATCGGCGGAGACTTCACGAACATCAACGGAACGGCGCGTGTCCGCGTCGCGGCGCTGAACAGCTCGACCGGCGCGCTGCTGCCCTTCAGCGCGACACTCGCGGGTGGCTACGGCGTCCGAGCGCTCGTGATCTCTCCTGACGGAGGCAAGATCGTCGTGGCCGGCTCGTTCACCTCGACGAACGGGTCAACGAATCCCGGTCGCGGTATCGCCGCCATCGACGCCGTGACCGGCGCGACCATGCCCTGGGCGATGAACAGCGTCCTCCGCAACGCCGGTGAGAACTCGGCGATGTACTCACTCGCCAGTGACGGCACCTCCGTCTACGGCACGGGGTACGACTTCGGCGGGAGCAAGACCGACGACGACTTCGAGGGGGCGTTCAAGGCGTCCTGGACCGATGGCACCCTCACCTGGATGGAGGACTGTCACGGAGACACCTACTCCATCAACGTCCTGAAGGGCGTCGTCTACACCGCGGGCCACGCCCACTACTGCGGGAACATCGGTGCGTTCCCGCAACCCGACCCGTGGGTCTTCCACCACTCGTTGGCGTTCTCGGCGGAGGCCACCGGAACGATCACCCCGGACCCCTACGGATACCGCAGCTTCACCGGTCAGCCTCGCCCAGACCTCCTGCACTGGTTCCCGACCTGGCAGGTCGGCACGAAGACCGGCCTCTCGCAAGCCGGATGGAGCGTCGTCGGGTCCGGCGACTACATCCTCTACGGCGGTGAGTTCACTCGCGCAGGAGGCGTTCGTCAGCAGGGCCTCGTGCGGTTCGTCACCAAGGACAAGGCTCCGAACAAGATGGCTCCCGAGGTGTGGGGCGACACCTGGAAGCTCAACGCCGTCTCCTTCCGCGCGAATCAGGTCCGTGTTTCTTGGCCGGCGAACTACGACCCGGACGACACGACGCTCACCTACCAGCTGTTCCGCCAGGACAAGGGCAACACGACGCCCATCTACACCACGACCGCGAACTCGAACTTCTGGACCCAGCCCCCGCTGACCTACACCGACACGCAGGTCGTCGCGGGTCAGACCTACAACTATCGGATCAAGGCGCTGGACCAGTACGGTAACTCGACGAACACGTCGACCTGGGTCCCGGCGACCGCCACCGGTGCTTCCACGTTCTCGACCTACAACGGCGCTGTCCTCGACGCCTCGCCGACCCACTACTGGCCGCTGGGCGAGACCGGTTCGACCGGATACGACTGGGCAGGCGGCAGTGATGTGACCGTCAACGCGCCGGCCGAACGCGGTGTGCCGGGTGGCAACAGTGCTCAGGCGAACTCGGCGACCTCGTTCAGCGGCACCTCGTCCTCGTACGCCGCCCCCGGCTCGAGTGAGACCGCGCCCGACACGTTCACGGTGGAGGCCTGGTTCAAGACCACCAGCACCCAGGGCGGCAAGATCGTCGGATTCGGCAACGCGAAGACCGGCGACTCCAACAACTACGACCGTCACGTCTACATCGACAACGGCGGGCGAGTGGTCTTCGGCGTGCATCCCGGCGGTGTGCGGACTGTCCAAACCTCGACGGCATACAACGACGGGCAGTGGCACTACGTCGCCGCAACACTGAGCCCAGAGGGCATGACGCTCTCACTCGACGGGAAGCGCGTCGCAGCACGGACCGACACGACGAGTGGGCAGGGGTACACCGGGTACTGGAGGGTCGGTGGCGACAACACCGGCGGCTGGCCGAACGTCGGCTCGTCCTACCTGAACGGCAGCGTCTCCGATGTGGCCGTGTACCCGACAGCGCTGTCCCGAGCGCAGATCGACGCGCACTGGACCGCTGCGGGGAAGACGTCGACCGTGCCGTCGGCTCCTGCGGACAGCTACGGAGCCAGCGTGTTCGGGCTCGACCCGGACCTTTACTGGCGTCTGGGTGAGAGCGGTGGGAACACCGCAATCGACTCCGGCCCTTCCGGGAACAGCGGAACCTACTGGGGCGACGTGGTGAAGCAGACCGCCGGAGCCATCGCGGGAACCTCCGACACGGCGGCGACCTTCTCGCCAGACGGGAACTCGGGTGTCGGTTCGAACCAGCAGTTCAACAACCCCCGGACGTACTCGCTTGAGACCTGGTTCAAGACCTCGACGACCCGGGGCGGGAAGCTCATCGGCTTCGGTAACAACTCCGTCAACGGCACATCGAGCTCCTACGACCGGCATGTGTACATGACCGACGACGGGCGTCTGAACTTCGGCGTCTACACCGGCAACACGATCATCGTGTCCTCGCCTTCCGCCTACAACGACAACACCTGGCACCACGTCGTCGCCGAGCAGTCGAGTGCAGGGATGCGGCTCTTCGTGGACGGAGCACTCGTCGCGAGTGGCGCGGAGACGAACGCCCAGGACTACACGGGATACTGGCGAATCGGCGGTGACAGCACCTGGGGCGGTGACAACTGGTTCCGCGGGTCACTCGACGAGGTCGCGGTCTACTCCAAGGTACTCACGCCGGAGCAGATCGGTGCCCACTTCAGTCTCGGCACGCTGGGCCGCGTCAACGTCGCACCGGTCGCGTCCTTCACGTCGCTGCCCAACGGCCTGTCCGTCGCCTTCGACGGGACCGCATCGTCCGATAGCGACGGGACGATCGCCAGCTTCTCCTGGAACTTCGGAGACGGCCAGACGTCCACCGAATCCGCGCCGTCCCATGCCTACACGGCGGCCGGGACCTACCAGGTCTCGCTGACGGTGACCGACGACCTGGGCAAGGTTGCGACCACGACGGCGCCCGTCACCGTCGTCGCTCCGAACGTCCTTCCGACGGCGTCGTTCACGACGAGCCTGCAGAATCTGATGGTCACCGTGGACGCCAGCGCGTCGACCGACCCGGACGGGACGATCGCGAGCTACTCCTGGAACTTCGGCGACGGGACCACCGGTGTGGGACGGACGACCGGCCACAGCTACAACGCGGCCGGCACCTACACGATCACGCTGACGGTGACGGACGATCGGGGCGGCTCGGCGACGACAACGCAGGACGTCGCTGCGGCGCTGCCGCCGAACACCCCTCCGGTAGCAGCCTTCACCACCTCGGTGAACCAGATGACTGCATCGTTCGACGCGACGACCTCGGCGGATCCCGACGGCACGATCGTCTCCTACGCCTGGGACTTCGGTGACGGGACGATGGGTACCGGAGCCACGACCACCCGCAACTACACGGCGCCCGGGTCCTACACCGTGACGCTCATCGTCACGGACAACCGAGGTGCCAACACCTCGACGACCCGGACCGTCGCACCGGCACTCCCGCCCAACACGACGCCGACTGCCGCGTTCACCTCGACGGTCAATCAGCTCGTCGCGACGTTCTCGTCGACCGGTTCGGTCGATCCTGACGGTTCGATCGCAAGCTACGCCTGGACCTTCGGGGACGGAGGGACGGCGACCGGGGCGAACCCGAGCCACACCTACCCGGCGGCGGGGACGTTCACCGTGACCCTCACGGTGACGGACGACCGCGGAGCGACCGGGACGGTGCAGCGCACCGTGACGACGACGGCTACTCCATCCGCCACGACCGTGGCGTTGGACGAGTTCGAACGGACGAGCGCGAGCGGTTGGGGGACTGCCACGACCGGCGGAGCCTGGTCGTTGCAGGGTGCGGTCTCGAGCTACACGGTCGGCGACGGAAGCGGGATCGTCTCGGTCAACAAGCTCGACACCCGCACGGCTCGACTGGCGAGCGTCTCCACGGACGATGCGATCGTCTCGACGACCTTCTCCGTCGACCGAACCGGCCCCGGGTACTACGTCGGTCTCATCGGGCGTCAGGTCGGGGCCAACATGTACACGGCCCGCGTCCGTTGGGAGGCGAACGGGCAGGTCCGCCTCTTCCTCCTCCGCAACGAGGTGCAGATCGTGGGCTCGCAGCTCATCGACATCGTCTACGCCCCCGGAGACCGTCTGAACCTCAGCGTCAAGGTGACCGGTGCGAGTCCGACGACGCTCGGCGCGAAGGTGTGGAAAGCCGGAACGGCCGAGCCGAGCACGTGGCAGCTCAGCGGGACGGACGGAGATGCCTCCATGCAGTCGGCCGGCATGATGGGACTGATCACGTACATGTCAAGTGCTTCAGCTTCGGCGACGGCCAAGCTCCGCATCGAGCGGTTCGAAGCGAGTAAGCCGGCCGCTGGCCCGGTCAGCCCACCGGTTCCGGCTCCGAACGTCGCACCGACCGCGGCGTTCACCATGGCCGCGACGGATCTCGCGGTGACCTTCGATGCGACGACGTCGACGGACAGTGACGGCACGATCTCGTCCTACTCGTGGGACTTCGGCGATGGCGGGACGGCCACCGGGCCGACGGCCCAGCACACCTTCCTCGCCGCCGGGGCCTATCCCGTGAAGCTCACGGTCACGGACAACGCCGGTGCTTCGACCACGACACAGCAGACGGCGACCGTCACCGCACCGCCGGTGGTCGTGCCGCCCGTGGACCCGCCGGTCGATCCGCCGGTCGATCCGCCGGTGGACCCGCCGGTCGATCCGCCGGTTCAGGCTCCGGCAGTCGTCGACGACTTCGACAACCGGACGTCTACCAGCGGTTGGGGGTCCGCCGAGACCGGTGGCGCCTGGTCCACGACCGGCCCCGCCGGTAGCTACAGCGTCGCTAACGGCGTCGGAAAGATCACCGCCGTCGCCTCGCAGACCTGCAGCGTGACGCTCACCGGCGTGGCCCTCACGAACGCCCTCGTGCAGACCACGTTCTCGGTGGACAAGGCACCTGCTGGAGGCTCGCACAGCATCACCGTTGCCGGCCGGAAGATCGGCAACTCGACCTACTCGGCTCGGGTTCGTCTCGATGCCGCAGGGCTCGTGCGGGTCTCGGTCCTGAAGGACGAGACCCAACTTGGGGACAGCGTGGTGCTTCCCGGTGGAGCCTACGTCGCGGGTCAGCAGCTGCACGTGTCGCTCTCCGTGTCGGGGACCGCACCGACGACGATCGCCGCGAAGGTCTGGCGGGACGCCGAAGCGGAGCCTTCGGCCTGGCAGGTGAGCGCCACCGACAGCACGCCCGCGCTGCAGGCCGCGGGTGCGGTGGGGATCATCACCTACGTGTCCGGTGCCTCCGTGAACGGTGCCACCACGCTCGCGGTGAACGACTTCACCGTGACTGGTTCCTAACCCGACATGGAGCAACGCAGAACGGCCCGGCTCACGCCGGGCCGTTCTGCGTTGCTCCATGTCGTGTCGCGCCGCGTGTCGTACTCGCCGTACCGTGTCGCGCCGCGCCGTGCTCGTCCTTACCGCACCACCGCTGCCCATCCCGGTCCGTCGCGGGGCGCGTACCCGTGAGACGGGGTGGCCGGCAGCGCCCTGACGCGTCGTCGGTCACAGCGCGCCCTCGACCTGCGGGAGTCGACGGTCCGTCCGGTCGCAGTGTCCTTCAGGCCGTTACTCGGCGCAGGCGGATGATGCGGTACCCGTACGGGATGATCTGGCAGACGAGCACCGCGAACGTGTTCGCCAGGAGTGGCCCGACCGTGCCGATCACAGGGGTCAGTGCGAAGGCGAGGGCGACGGTCATCGCGGCCATGAGCAGCCCCGGGAAGACCTGGAAGCGCACGCCGGCCGTGTCCATCTGGAACATGCCGAGCGGGTAGAGCGCCGCCTGTGTTGCGACCATCGCGCCGAAGGCGAGGATGACCTCCACCGGCACGTGGACGTCTCCGTCCGAGATGAAGGCGAAGATCCACGGTCCGGCGATCAGCATCCCGGTCGTGAACACGATCACACCGCCGGCGAAGTACGCTGCCATGGTGAACGGTCCTGTCACCGACGTACCGAGCTCGCGGGCGCGCGTGTAGCGGGGCCAGAGCGTCAGCCCGACCGCGCTGACGAGTCCCTGGAGGGCGAAGAAGAACTGACCTGCCATGGCGTACTGGGCGAGGGCGATGGTGGTGACGAACTGGGCGAGGATGAACCGCTGGGACTGCATCGCGAGTGGCGTCGTCAGCAGTTGGGCGAGCATCGGCCAGCCCATGTCCATCACCCGGACGCGAGGGTAGGCGCGGGGGAACGGCACTCGCCGCGCCACTGTCCCGATCAGTGGGCTCACCAGCCGCGAGGTCACGAGGAACCCGGTGAGGACGACGAGGAAGGCGGCGATCAGGGCGAAGACCGCGAGGAACGGATAGAGCGACGGCGCGTCGAACTGCAGGACCAACCACACCGCCAACAGCGTGAGCGGCGATTGAGCACCCTGGATCAGGATGAGGATGTGATTGCGCTGGAGGCCGATGAGTAATCTCGTCCAGATCCCGAGCGGGATCCCCAGGCAGAACACGGTGATCGAGAGGAAGGCTGCGACTGGTGCATGGGTGAGGTCGCCCGCCTCGCCCAGGAACGACTGCCACAGGCCGGTCGTCAGCATGACGGTATTGAGCACCATCGCCGCTGCGGCGAACCCGATCATGATGCGACCGACCGTCGTCACCTCACCGACCAGCAGGGGGTCTCGACGCGGGTCGTCCGAGCGGGCGACTCGGTTGACGACGACCGCACCCGAGCCCAGGTCGGTGAAACCGATGAGGTTCGGTAGGGCAATGAGGAGCGTGTAGAGCGCGTACTGCGCTGCGCCCGCGTCAGTGATCAGGAGGCGCGTCGTCGTCAGGCCGCACACGAGCGCGAGCGCCATCGTGAACGCTTTCGCTCCGATGGACTTGATGATGTTCACGAAGCGAGCCTCCGAGGCGCTGCGACCTGCGTGGGTCCTGCCCTGCGGACGAGGACGACGACGATGAAGAGGATGACGGTCGAGACCGAACTGTAGAGCGGACTGAAGAACAGGTCCCACACCATCCGCGTCGCCAGGAACACCTCGAGCCCGCTGATCCGTCGAGCGGTGAGTCTGAACGCGACGCCGTAGAAGACGAACCCCATGGTAATGAGAAGCCAGACGAGCCCCAGGGCGCCGTAGAGAATCCACACGTCTCCGAGGATCGAGTGGACCTCGAAACTCGGAGAGAGCATGTAGCGCTCGACGTAGCCGTTGTTCGGATCGTAGCCGAGAGACGCCATCCCGGACTTGGCCACGAGGACGTCGAACATCGACGGCGTCGTGCCGGAGCCGTAGCCCCACGGTTGCTGCGTGAGGAGCGCAACCGATGCCCCGAGCTCGGGTCGACCGCCGAGGATGACCGAGCCGGTGAGTTCAAGCTGAGCCTGCGTCCGCTGCTGCGTACTGACGCCCAGGTACCCTTCGAGGATCGCGGCCTGGGCGAGGAGGAAGACGAGGTACCCGATGATGCCGAGTCTGCCGAGCGCCCACCAGACCCGCCGGCGGCCTTCGAAGAGGCGGATGCGCTGCATCGCCACGACTGCGGCCGCCAGGGCGAACATCGCCGCAGCGGACCGTGAGTCGTTAAGCGCGCTGACTCCGACGAGTCCGATCAGCGCGACGATGTCCAGCCAGCGGCGCCCGAGCAACCACGACAGGCCGAGGAGCAGGATGGCGATGGGTACCGACAGGCTGAACTTCCACGGGTTGAGTGCCTCGAAGCCCTGGAGCGGGAGGACGGCTAGCATTCCGAGTGCGAAGAGGACCGCGACGAGCGGGGCTCCGAGACGGAGGCGCGCCCAAAGGAGCAGGCCGATCAACACGACGATGCCGAGGATCCGGGCCGACGTCATGATCAGAAGACGCTCGGACGTCGTGTGGTCACTTGCGGCGAGCCCGGTGAGGGTGATGCCCGAGAGCACCGCCAGGACGCCGAGGCCGACGGCGAGGCGTGCTCCCCGGTACCGGGACAAGGCGGGGAGCCAGAGTGGGATGAGGAGCACCGCGATCACCGCGATCGCGAAGATCTCCTCGTACCGGGGGAAACGAGCGCCGGCGAGGACGCACAGCGCTCCGGCGAACCAGACTTCGACGGTGCCGGAGCGTGCCGGAGCTCGACCGGGAGGGAGGATCCCGACCGGTCCGAGCGTCGACGCGACGGTCACGGCTCAGCGACCGGCGCGTGCGGCGAGGAAGCGCTTGGAGCTTTCGCGCGACTCCTTCTCGCTCGTGTAGTACTTGCTGTCGCGATCGCCTCGCTTCACCCGGTTCAGGACCACTCCGACGAGAGTGGAGTGCGAACTCTCGACGGCGGTCGCCGCCTTCGCCAGGTGGCGGTGCCTCGTGAACCGCTCCCGGACGACCAACAGCACACCGTCGGCCATGTTCCCGAGCCAGAGTGCGTCGGTGACCGAGATCACCGGGGCCGAGTCGACGATCACCAGGTCGTATCGCTCCGAAGCAGTCGCGAGGAGCGACTTCATCGACGACGAAGCCAGGAGCTGGTTCGGGTTGGGCGGCACCGTCCCGGCCGTGAGCACGTCGAGATTGTCGCTCCCCCACGGCTGGATGGCTGAGGCGAGGCTCTCCCCGCCGACCAGCACCGAGGTGAGTCCGACGCCGCCCTCGAGCTGGGTGTAGCCGGCGATCGACGGGTGCCTGAGGTCGGCGTCGATGAGGAGGACGCGCTGACCCGCCTCCGCCTGCTCGAGGGCGAGGCCGATGGCGACGGAGCTCTTGCCTTCGTCCGGCTGTGCCGACGTGACCACCAGCGAGCGCAGCGGGGTGTCGATGTTCGCGAACCTGACGTTCGCCGACAGGTTGCGGAATGATTCCGCGACGATCCCGTGCTGATTCGTCCGCAGGGTGGCGACCAGGGAGGTCCCGCGCTTGGCCTCGGCGATCTCGCCGAGGAGTGGGGTCGGGGTGATCTGCGCCAGATCCTCCGCATCGACGATCCGCGTGGACAGCGCTCGGCGGGCGAACGCGAACGCAACGCCGACGGCGAGCCCGAGCGCCGCTCCGATGGCGGCGAGCAGCGCCGTGTTGGGCGAGATCGGGAACATCGGGAGCGTGGCGGAGTTGATGCTCGTCAGGCGGACCGTCGGGCGCTGCTGGGCGTCCTGGGGAGACACCTCCGCGACTGCGGCGGCGAGCGAGTTCGCAACCGATGCGTTGATCTTCTGGGCGAGCGCCGGGTCCGAGTTCTCGACCGAGACCTCGATGATCGCCGTGTTGAGCGGGGAGTCGGCCGACACGGCCTTACTCAGCTGCGACACCGTCATGTCGAGGTCCAGCTCGCCGATGACCGGTGCGAGCACGAGATTGGATTCGCTCATCAGGGCGTACGTCTGCACCAGGCTCTGCACATAGCTGGAGCCCTGCACCAGTTCGGAGGTGCTCTCTCCTCGCTCGGCGGACAAGAGCACGCTGCTCGTCGACCGATAGATCGGCACCTGTGTCTTGGCGTAGACGTATCCGAGTACACCCCCGAGGACGACGAGGGCTGCGATGACGAAGATGTGCTTTCGGAGCGTCTGGACATACTCGTGCAGTGTCATGCTGGTTCCCCCAGGTGGAAGCTGTGCCGGCGGTCGCGATCGGGACGCCGGCGGCTCGTTGGTATACTGTAGGCCGTTCTCAGGAGGCGAGAGTGTCGATGGTTTCACCGGGCGTGCTCGCCGTCTGCCACGCGAACGTGTGTCGTTCTCCACTCATGGAGTTCCTGCTCGGGCCGTCGCTTCGGGCCGGGCTGGGCGACGAGATCGGCGTTCGGAGCGCTGGCACGCGTGCCGTCGAGCGGGCCATCTGTTCCGAGGTGCACCGCAGGCTCATGCCGTTGGGCGGCGCTGCGTTCGCTGCGGCGCATCGGACCCGCCTGCTGACGCCGGAGCAGATCCTCGAGGCGGACCTCATCCTGACCGCGAGCGCCGAAGAGCGAGCCCACGTCGCTCGCCTCGACCCGTCGGCGCGGACGCGTACGTTCACGCTGCTCGAGGCCGTGGAGCTCGTTCGACTGCAACCGCTCCCAGAGGAGCTCGACCGCATCGCGGATGCCGGGCCGGGTGCGGAGCGAATCCGAGTGCTGGCGAATGTGCTGCACCGTCGGCGTGGCCTCGCCATGCCGTCCGTCCGTCGTCGGCGTCGGGGTGTCGACGGCTTCGACATCCGAGATGCGCACACGGAGCGCGGGGTGCGGCACTCGGACATCATCCGCGAGACGGAACTGGCAGCCGGCGACCTCGCTCATGGCGTTCGGTCGCTGGTCGCCGTGTCCACGGGCTGATCGCTCGGCCCACTCGTCACGGGGCGGTGCTGGCGTCTGCTGCATGGGCTCATTCGTCTGGGATGTGGGGCGCGCGCACATGGGGCGAGCCGGTGGACGGGTCGACGCCGATGTCGCCCGGAGAAAAACGTATCCGTTTGCCGGCGGACTGTTGAGCCCCAAAGCAGGGGTCACAGACGTTCGTAGCGGGTGACCGTGTTCCGCGTTCCGGCCCAGTCCTCGGTCGCCACATAGCCCAGTCGGGCGAGCAGCTTCCGATCCGCGGCAGCGGTCGCCTCCGGTGACTGGCGGCCGGTGACGACCCAGACCACCTCGTGGCGCTCGAGCCGCTCGACGGCTGCGTCGAGCGTCGACGACGTGCCGTCGAGGGTGCCGTCTGCCGCTCCGCTTGTGAGGAGCGTCAGGTCGTCGAGATCGGCGAACGGGGCCGGGTATGCGTACGCCATGCGGCGACTGGTCCAGGTCGACACGCCGTCGACCGGAGCGTACCGGGGGGAGAAGTACACGGCGTCGCCGGGCGTGGCATCGCGTTCGATGATGCGGGCCGCTTCCGCCCAATCGCTCCCACTCTTCGCGCCGGGTACGCGTTGCGACACGGCGATCGGCAGCAGACACGCGATCATCACCACGGCGATCGCTGATCGGAGGGCGCTCGGTCGGACGGAGGTGATGCCGATCGCCATCATCATCGCGGCAGCCGGTGCCGTGTAGGTGAAGTAGCGGGGTGAGTACAGCGGCGAGTCGACCAAGGTGTAGGCGATCACCAGGGTCGGGCCGAGGACGAGCCACGGGCCGAGCAGGGCGAGCGCCAGCCGCTGCTGCGGATCGCGGTCACGCAGGAGCGACACGATCGCCGCCACGATCAACCCCCACGAGATCACGGCGAGGACGACGCTCGCTCCTCGCCAACCGAGGTCGAGCCAGCGGCTCGTCGCCGCGGCGGTGGGCGTCTCACCGAGGAACCACTGATTCACGAGGAGGCGTCGGGCGAGCTCGAGCGGTCGCTGCTCGCCGTCGACGCCGAGTTGCCCCTGCTGACCCGTGGCCGTAAGGATCACGGGTACTCCGAGGACCCCTGCGCAACCCGCGGCGCCGCAGAACGTGAGCAGCCGCCGGAGCGAGAATGGTCTCAGGAAGAGCACGGTGATGCCGTGGCCTGCGATGAGTAGGACCACGTAGATGTTGAGGGCAACGCCGAACCCTGCGACCGCGGCGTACAGTGTCCACGCCCGCCATGACGGGCGTTCGAGGGCGCGCAGCACGAGGTAGGTGGCCCAGACCGCGACGGCAGCGGTGAACGCCCACGGGCGAGCCTCGATCCCCGCCCACGTGAGACGCGGCATCAGCGCGGCGATGGCACTCGCGACCGCTGCAGTTCGCGCGTCGGTGAGGCGACGGGTCAGCGCCCAGACACCCAACACGGTGGCGCCGACCGCGAGCGCACTCGGGAGTCGAGCCGCGAACTCACTCGATCCGAACAGGCCGAGCCACAGGTGCATGAACGCGTAGTAGACCCCGTGGACGGCGTCCACCTGCCCGAGCATCCGCCACAGCTCAGCCGGCGTCCGGGAAGCAGCTGAGAGAGTGATGCCCTCGTCGGTCCAGAACGACACGTTCGACGCGTTCGCCATGCTGATCGCGATCGCTACGCCGACGATGACGGCTGGCGTCGCTGCTCTGCGCTGCCGGGAACGGGTGAATTCGTCTTGGCTGGTGGACAGCCCGCTTGGTGTCGTGACAGGGGACATCAGCGACCTCCGATCCGGGACTGGGCTCCGTCCGACGGAAGGGCCGGACTGTTCGTCAGACTATCCTCGGTCCGTTCCCATCCGGCCGACGGCTGCCCAAATCACACCGGTATTGGGGGTAATCAACCGATTGCCCGCCACGGACCCGTGACATAGCGTTGAACCACGCCGCCGACGACCCGAACCGTCGAAGCGAGCGAGCCGGAAGCACCCGACGTCCACGCCGAAGCGCTCCATCGGAGAGCCCGCACACCCGAAGCAGGTACCCATGGTTTCAGCAGCCCGAGTGGAGCTGTCCATCATCGTGCCGACCTACAACGAGGCGCCGAACGTCGCCGAGCTCGTCGGTCGGGTCGAGCGCGTGCTCGCCGAGGCTGGCATCAGCGGCGAGCTCATCTTCGTCGACGATTCCAGCGACGACACCCCGGACGTCGTCCGCGCGGTGGCCGCCCGTTCCGGGATGCCCGTGCGGTTGCTGCATCGCGACCGTCCCAGCGGAGGGCTCGGCGGCGCAGTCCTCGCCGGGTTCGAACTCGCCGCTTCGGACTGGTGCCTGGTCATGGACGGAGACCTCCAGCATCCTCCGGAGATCATCCCCGAGCTGTTCGCTCGGGCGTCACAGGGCGATGCGGATGTGGTGTTGGCGTCGCGGTACGTCGGTGACGGCCGTGCGGATGGCCTGTCCAGCTGGGTCCGGACCCTCGTCTCGAAGGCGTCGACGCTGGTGACGAAGGCGATGTTCCCGGTACGGCTCCGCGATTGCAGCGATCCGATGACAGGCTTCTTCCTCGTCAACCGGACGGCGATCGACGCCTCGTCCCTACAGCCGCGCGGGTTCAAGATCCTGCTGGAGATCCTCGCGCGTCGCCAGTCACGCGTCGCCGAGGTGCCGTTCGAGTTCGCAGAGCGTTTCGGAGGGGAGTCCAAGGCCAGCGTCCTGCAGGGCGTGCACTTCCTCGTCCAGCTCGGAATGCTTCGTTTCGGACGGATGTCGGCCTTTGCGCTCATCGGGGCGCTGGGAGCCGTGGCCAACCTCGCGCTCGTCTTCCTCTTGACGCTGTGGGGGATCGAGTACGTCTGGGCGGCGATCATCGCGGCAGAGCTCACCATCGTTGGGAACTTCCTCCTCCTCGAACATTTCGTCTTCGCCGACATGCGAGCGTCCGCCGGCGCATTCCGATCACGGCTGCTCAAGTCGTTCGCCTTCAACAACGCAGAGGCGGCCATCCGCATCCCGGTCGTCGCGCTGATGGTCGAATCGGGCCATGTCTCGGCGGTCGTTGCAACGGCGGTGACGCTCGTCGTCGCCTTCGTGATCCGCTTCGTCTTCCACTCGCTCGTCGTGTACGCGCCTGAGCGGGCGGTCGCGTCGGCTGCGTTCGCGGGGCGATCACGCGTGGAGAACGACGCTGTCCTGGCGGACCCGAAGGTTCTCTAGACGCATCCTTCGATCCGGACGAGGGGCAACATGCCCCCGGTTTTGGGGGTGAACATCGCCTTGAAAAGCCGCCACCTGGCGGATTTCACCCGATACATTGACATGACAGCTCGACTGCTCCTCGTGCGCACCGGCGCGGCGCGCCACGCGCGGGTAGCAGTGAGGAGGGATGAACCACATGGGGGATGACAACGATCCCGAGCAGGATGGGCAGCCGACGGTTCGCATCCTCGGCACGCACGGGATCCCGGCGGCCTACGGCGGGTTCGAGACGGCAGCCGAGAACATCGCCGTCTTCCTCCGGGATCAGGGGTGGCGCGTCATCGTCTACTGCCAGTCCGACGGCCACGGGCCGATCGTCGAGGACGAGTGGCGCGGCATCGAACGCGTGACGATCCCCGTCGGCCCCGACGGGTGGAAGGGCACCTCCCTGTTCGACCTGAAGTCGATCAGACACGCCTCGCGGTTCGACGACGTCTGCCTCACGTTCGGCTACAACACCGCCGTCTTCAACGTCCTGCAGCGCCTCAAGGGCATCCCGAACGTCATCAACATGGACGGCATCGAATGGTCACGGGCACGCTGGGGTTTCATGAAGCAGGCGATCCTCTACGTGAACGAACGCATCGCGTGCTGGGTCGGGAACACGCTCATCGCCGACCACCCCGAGATCGAGACCTACCTCGCGAAGAAGGCGAAGCGGTCGAAGCTGACGACGATCACCTATGGCGCACACCGGGTCGACTCGGCACCCGTCGCTCCGCTGACGGCTCACGGGCTGACGCCGGGGGAGTACCTGACGCTGATCTGCCGCCCGATCCCGGAGAACACGATCCTGGAGCTCGTGCAGGCGTTCTCGGCCGAACGACGTGGCGTCACCCTCGCCGTCTTCGGCACCTACACCCCGGAGACGGACCCGTACCACCGCGCGGTCGTCGACGCCGCGAGTGACGAGGTCGCGTTCGTCGGGTCGGTCTACGACCCCGAGGAGCTCGCCGCCCTCCGATTCCACGCGCTGGGCTACCTCCACGGGCACACCGTGGGCGGCACGAACCCCTCGCTCGTCGAGGCGATGGCCGCCGGGAACGCCGTGATCGCCCACGACAACCCGTACAACCGATGGGTCGCCGGCGACGGCGCCCTCTACTTCACCACCGCCCGTGATGCCGCCGCACGGATCGGCGAGCTGCTCCAGAACCCCGCCCGCCGCGCCGCCCTGTCCTCCGCCGCGTCCGCGCGGCACGCCGAGGAGTTCACCTGGGAGCACGTCGCCGGCCAATACGAAACCGTCCTGCAGACCTACCTTGGAGGTGCACGTGTCGCACGTGTCTGAAACGAACGCCCCGGCCGCGGAAGTGCCCATCGAGACGGCCCGCGTGCGGGTCGGCGTGATCGGTCTCGGCAAGATGGGCCTCTCCCACCTCGCCATGATCAAGGCCCACCCGTGGGTGAGCGTCGACGCGGTCGTCGACTCGACCGGCTACATCCTCGACGTCCTCGGCAAGTACACCGGTCTCAAGACCTTCACCTCGGTGGACGAGATGCTGGCCGCGGTCGAGCTCGACGCGGTCATCATCGCGACCCCGACGAAGTTCCACGCACCCATGGTGAAGTCGGTGCTCGAGCGCGGTCTCCACATCTTCTGCGAGAAGCCGCTCAGCCTGAGCGCGGCCGACTCCGATGAACTCGCCGCACTCGCCGAGCGTCGCGGCGTCGTGACCCAGGTCGGGTACCACAACCGCTTCGTGGGTGCGTTCCGCGAGGTCAAGCGTCTGCTCGACCTCGGAGCCATCGGTCGCGTCACGCACATCCAGGCGGAGGCCTACGGTCCCGTCGTGCTGAAATCGCGCGGCTCCACCTGGCGGAGCAACCGCAACGAGGGCGGTGGCTGCCTCTACGACTACGCCGCCCACCCCGTCGACCTCCTCACCTGGTATGCCGGCGAGCCGATCGGCGTCGGCGGCACGGTCCTCGGCAGCGTGTTCTCCGAGCACACCGAGGACGAGGTCTTCTCGACCCTGTTCTTCGACGCCGGCGTCAGCGCGCAGCTCTCCGTCAACTGGTCGGACGAGTCCTACCGCAAGATGACCACGCAGATCACCATCACCGGGACCGCCGGTCGCATCCACGCGGACCGGCAGGAATGCCAGGTCTACCTGCGCGACACCGCGCCCGAGATCGAGGGCTACGAGACCGGCTGGAACGTCAAGTACACCACCGAGCTCACCGACGAGGTCTGGTACTACCTGCGCGGCGAGGAGTACAGCGCACAGCTGGACCACTTCGTCACCCGGGTCGTCGAGGGCGCCGTGCTGGGGACGAACTCCTTCACCAGCGCGGCCGCCACCGACCACGTCCTCGAACTCCTCACCATCGACGCGGCGGCAGGCCCGTCCACCCGAGCCGCGACGGCCGCACCCGCTCCCGTCGCGAAGAAGAAAGGCCTCCTCCCATGGCGACGAGCGTAGAGACCCACACCGGCGCGGCCGCGACCGCTGCCCCGAAGCTTCCCCGGCTCCTGTTCGGAGACAACCAGTTCTTCGGCGTCAACCACATGTCGGAGGAGAAGGCGCGCGCCCAGGCCATGCGCTTCCAGGACACCGGCGCGATCATGGACGTGCTCGACGTCGCGTACGACGAGGGCATCACCTCGTTCATGTGCACCACGCACGACCGGATCGCCGAGGTCGCGGAGCGGGTACGGCTCGACCCGACGCGGTACGCCGACTTCACGTTCCAACCGTGCATGCCGTACGCGCACAAGTACGCGGACGCCGTCACGGAGAACGGCATGCTCGGCGCGCTCAAGCGCTTCCTGCCTGAGGAGGGCCTCATGAACGCCGCCCTGCGTGGCGGCAAGGCGTTCGCCACGAAGGACGTCGAGGGGATCATCACGCTGCTCATCGACGCCGAGATGGCGATGTTCCGCGGAGTCGAAACGCCGGTGATCTGGCTGCAGAACGTCGTCGTGGACCTCCTGCTCGGCCTCGGGTTCAAGGATGCGTTCGCCATCTTCGACCACCACGTGCGCACGAAGTACCACGCGCAGCCCGGGTTCATCACGATGAACCTGCCGCTCCTGCTCGACGCCCTGGACGAGGCGGGCCTCGAGAACCCGATCGTGTGCTCGAACATCAACAAGATCGGCTTCCGCATGTCGGGCGGTATCGAGGGGTACCAGCGGGTACTCGAGGAGCGTCGGTTCCGTGCCGTCGCGATGTCCGTCTACGCGTCCGGCGCGATCCCCCCGCGCGAGGCGATCGAATGGCTCTCCGAGCAGCCGAACATCGAGTCGATGGTGTTCGGCGCCTCCAGCCGGCAGAACATCCAGAGCACGCGCCGCCTGGTCGACGAGTTCTTCGGGGTGTGATCGGGCGCGAGCCCAGCTGACACGAGGAACGGCCCCTGGCATGCCAGGGGCCGTTCCTCGTGTGGTCGGTGCGTCGGCCGGTCGGTGACCCCGCCGTCAGACGCGGACGCGCCGGACGGACTCGACCACCTGGATGATCTCGGATCGGTAGCGCTCCGGGGAGAAGCGCTCCTGCGCCGAGCGGCGGGCCCGGTCGGCGATCCGTGCGCTCCGGCCCGGATCGTCGAGGAGCTCGGCGACCGCTGCGGCCATGGCCTCGGCGTCACCCGCCGGCAGGAGCAGGCCGGTCGCGCCGTCCTCGATGCTCTCCAGATGACCGAGCGCTGCTGATGCGACGACGGGTCGCAGCGCCAGCTGGGCCTCGACCACGGCGTTGCCGAAGGGTTCCCGGAGCGAGGGGGCGACGACGAGGTGCGCGCGCTCCAACGCCGGCCAGATCGGGGAGACGTAGCCGGAGAAGGTGACCGCGCCACGGAGGTCCGGTTGGTCGGCACGGTCCCGGAGCTGCTGCTCGAACCACTCGTACCCCTCGAACGGCGTGCCCGCGATCTCGATCCGCACATCGCGCCCGGCACGGCGCAGGATCCCGACCGCGTCGAGCGCGATGTCGGGCCCCTTCCGCGGGGAGAGTCTGGCCACGATCGCGAGTCGATGCGGTTCGGAGCCGATCGGCGCCGGCGTGGGATCGACGTCGGGGCCGGCGACGCCGTTGAAGACGAGCCGGACCTTCCTGGCGAGCCCGGGTGCGGCCGTGGTGGTCGCCTCGACCGCCGCGCGGCTGATGACGATGAGCGCGTCGGCGAGGATCAGCGGCGAGTTCAGGGCGAACCGGACCAGCCTGCCGTCCGCGGTCTCCGCCTCGTGCACGTGGCAGACGACCGGTGTGCGCGTCAGGCGTGCGGCGAGGATCCACCACGGGAGCGTCACCGTGTTGACGTAGACCGCGGTCGGCGCGATCTCCTCGATGACCCTCCGCAGGAAGCGGACGGAGCGCAGGCCTTCCATCGCGAGCGAGGCGACGCCGCCCAGCGAGGCGTTGGCCCGCCGCAAGACGGGGAAGGGGACGAACCGGACCTCCGCGCCGCGGGCGAGCAACCTCGGGACCAGCTTGCCGTCGGCGGGGAGGGCGACGATCACCCGGTACCCGCGCCCGACGAACGCGCTGATGCTCTCGAGCATCTGCAGGTCCGACCCGTAGACGTCGCCCGACGGATTCGCGATGAGGACCGTCTGACCGGCATCGGTGGCCGAGGTGCCGGCGAGCTCGTGAGCGTCCAGGGTGGTCTCCGATGCGTCGATGGCGGTCACCGGCCGAGCGCGACGGGCTGGCCGCCGGACGCGGTCCCGACCGAGCCGAGCCGCTCCATGTCACGGAACCACTTCACCGACGCGAGCAGCAGGTGGCCGGCGTTGGCGAGGAACATGAGGGTGTAGGCGGCGAAGAACACCTGCGGGGCACCCAGGAGCACGAAGATCAGGCAGAGGAAGCCGTAGTCGGTCGGGATGACGAGCAGCGAGCGCAGGATGGTGCTGTGGCCGTTCTCCGGAGCCGGGTCGGCACCGTAGACACGCTTGAGCTGCTCGTTGAGGATGATCGCGAAGAACGCGACGGCCGCCACGACGCAGTAGCCGATGGGGATGAGCAGTAGCGCAGGGGTCGGCAGCTCGAAGAACCGGAACGCGCTGATGAGGACGGCGAGGTGGAGGGACGAGATCTTCGTCGCATCGATGACGTGGTCGAGCCACTCACCGGACGGTGATCCGCCGCCGCGCAGTCGCGCGACCTGGCCGTCGGCCGAGTCGAAGGCGTACCCGATCGCGAGACAGAGCCACACGCCGACACCGAGACCGATGGTCGGGGGCAGGGTCGCGAGCATGATGATGCCGCTGAACGTGAAGACCGCGCTGATCACGGTGACCATGTTCGGCGTGAGACCGAGCTGGTACGCCGCCGCGGCGAGGTAGCGACCCGCCTTGCGGTTGACGTAGATCGAGTACGCCGGAGCGCCTCGCGTCCGCTTCTTCTGTGCACCGGCGAGACGGGCGACGATGTCGGAGTACCGCTCGGCGACGTCGGGGTCTTCCGTGGGCTGAGTCATGGGGGCAGTTCGGGTCATGCCGGTCCTTGTGTTCTCATGTGGGCGCTGCAGACGATCGCTGATTCGGGTGAGCGGTCGTGAGCGGTCGGGCGACGAAGGCGCGCCCGGGTTCGGGTGTTCCGCGACCGGACGGGTGCCGGAGTGCGGGAATCGTGGCGAGGCGCGCACGGTGCCGGACGTGATGCGCCGACGGCTCGGGTAAGTCGTCGCTGCAGTGCGTCGCGGGAGGGTTCGGGTGTGCGGGTCTCGCCAGTGAGCAGCTGTGCGATCGAGCCGTTTTCGGGTGACTCGCCGGGTGACTGCGGGCGGTGATGGTGACGACTGTATCGAAGTGTTGCCCCCTCTGGAAGGGGATTTGTCCTCTTTTCGCAGGACACCCCTCGCTTTGGGGGCATCACCGACAGAAGTCCTGACATCAGTACGCGCCGACCGGTTTGAGCACGACCTTGACGGTCTGCCACATGATCATCAGGTCGCCCGTGATGGACCAGTTCTCGACGTAGTAGAGGTCCAGGCGGACGCTCTCCTCCCACGTCAGGTCGGAACGTCCGGAGACCTGCCACATGCCGGTGAGGCCCGGCTTGATGTGCAGACGCCGGTGGACGTCCTTCTCGTACTCGGCGACCTCGCTCGCCAGCGGCGGCCGGGGCCCGACGAGACTCATGTCGCCGGTGAGGATGTTCCACAGCTGAGGCAACTCGTCGAGGGAGTACTTGCGCAGGATGCGACCGACGCGCGTGATGCGCGGGTCGTTCTTCATCTTGAAGAGCACGCCGTTGCCCTCGCTCTGCGCCATGAGGGCGGGGAGGGCGGCTTCGGCGTCGGTGACCATGGACCGGAACTTGAACATCGTGAAGCGCTCACCGTTCCTGCCGACGCGTTCCTGCCGGAAGAGGACCGGGCCCGGGCTGTCGAGCCTGACGGCGAGGGCGACGAGGGCCAGCACTGGCGAGATGAGGAGGATCCCGAGGCTCGTGAGCCCGATGTCGAGTGCGCGCTTCATGATGTGGTGACCGCCCTCGAACTGCGGGATCTCCACGTGGATGAGCGGCAGCTCCTCCACCGGGCGGAAGTGGATGCGGGGCCCGGCCACGTCGGTGAGTCGGGCCGCGAGCACGAGCTCGGTCGCCGTGCCCTCGAGGTCCCACCCGAGTCGGCGGACGTAGTCGCTGCCGCCGTCGACGGGGCCGGCGATGATGACCGCGTCGGCGGTGAGGTTCGCGGCGGCCTGGGCGACGCCGTCGATGTGCGCGATGACCGGCACCGAGGTTCCCCGGCTCGAGAACGGCTCGGCCGTCTCCTGGTCGACCACGGCCGCACCGACGACGGTGTAGCTCATGCTGTGCTGCTTGGCGACCTGTTCGAGGACGTACGCGACATCGTCACGCCGGCCGACGACGACCGTCCGTGCGGTGTACTCACCGACGCGACGACGGCTGAGCAGCCATCTGCGCCACATCCAGCGGGAAGCGAGGAGCGCGAGTGTCCCCGCGGGGAGCGCGAGGATGAAGTAGCCCCGGGCGATGTCGATCTTCAGGATCAAGAAGACGATGGCGAGGATGCCGAAGGCGAACGCGCTGGCGTTGACGACGCGCTTGTACTCGGCGACACCGGAACCGATGATGCGGCTGTCCCGGGTCCTGGTGAAGCCGAGGAAGGCGAGCCACACGAGCACGATGACGCCCGACAGCAGGATGTAGAGCTGCTGGGCCTCGGGGCCGACCGGGTCGTCGCCGAACCGCACGACGAAGGCGGCCGAGACGGCGAAGAGTGCGATGACGCTGTCGGTGAGGATGAGCCAGCGACGGTATCGCTTCGACCACTCGCGCTGCGTCATGGACTTGACCGCGACGGTGGAGGACTCCGCGCCGAGCGCAGCAGCTCGGCGTCGGACGAGCGCGATGGGTCCCGTGATCGGGAAGGCGTTGTCGTTCACGTCGGCGCTCATGCTCGGGTCGACCCCTCGGAGCGGAACTGGGCGAACGCCGCGCTTCGGGTGCGCGGACGGATCTGTCGGGAGGACCGACGGCGGTTCGGGTACGTCGTCATTGGGTTGCTATCCACTTGAGGGGTTCGGGTGCGGTTCGGGTGCGCGATGCGCAAGGGCGGTTCGGGCCGCCCGCGGAGAACGCGACGTCGCTCGTGTGCCCACGACCGACCGGTGAAACCGGTCGAGATGAGCGTCCCCCTTGGATATCCCTCAACTGTAGGAAGCGGGGGTCATCGGCGGATCCCCCACTCCAGGGGGGTCGCCGCCCCCAATGCTGGGGGTGTGGGGGTCCTTCGACGCGCGATTCCGTCGTCATCGGCCAAGATGACGACGGACCTCGTCGGTCGCTCTCGTCGCCGCCCGGTGGGGGACAGCACCCACTGCCGACGTCACGCCGGGGATGGGTGGCGGCTCGGCAGTACGCTCAGCGACTACATTGGTGCCATGGATGGAGCGCGCGCGACCGATGGCGTGATCGCCGACGCCGCCCGCGATCCCATGGCCGATTGGCCCACCGGACGCCTCCTGTCCACGGCGTCCCGACTGATCGAGCACACCTGGCAGCAGGCCCTCGACGGCATCGGTGTCACGCATGCCGGTCTCATCGTCCTGCACCTGCTCGACAGCGGCCCCGCCAGTCAGAAGGAGCTCGCCCGACGAGCCCGCGTGCAGAACCAGACGATGTCACGCACGCTCGACCGGCTGGAGCGGGCCGGCCACATCGAGCGCATCGCCGCGGCCGACGACCGTCGTCGTCACGTGGTGAGCCGGACGCCCGCGGGCGATGAGGCCTGGCTGGCGGCACACCGGCTCGAGGCCGACGTCTTCCCGGAGCTGCCCGACGAGTCGGCGTTGCGGTCGCAGCTGCTCGCGATCATCCGTTCGGGCGAGTCCGCCCGCTGGTCGCCCGAGGACGTCGAACCCGCCTGACCTGCCTGCCGGGCCGCCCGTCGACAGCGGTCCCCAGGCTGCCCTGCACAACCGCTCCCTGAGCCTCCCGTGCAACACCGATCCCTGAGCCTGTCGAAGGGCGGGGCCGATCTGAGCACGCCCGTGCCCCGTCCGGGGGGATTCGAGCTGGTGCTCCGGGACGAGAGTGGCTAGTGTGATCAAAGTTTCTATTGTGACTGTTGTGACAGGATGACGGCCGCGACCCGCCGAGGTCGCCGTGATCGTGTCGTCGGACTGGAGAATGATGACCCCCGCACGAACGCCCGGTGCGCAGTACGGCCGCCGCCGTCCCTGGCTGGCGATGGCCCTCTCCGTCGGCGTCGTCACGGCGTCACTCACGGTCGGTGCCCTACCGGCCCACGCGGACGACTACCCGAGCTGGGCCGATGTCGAAGCGGCCAAGTCGAGCGAGTCCGCGAAGGCCGCCGAGATCACGAACATCACCGCACTCATCACCTCGCTGCAGGAGCAGTCAGACGCCGCGTTCCGCACGGCGCAGATCGCCGCCGAGGCCTATCGTCAGGCGCAGGACGCCGTGACCGAGGCGACCGCCCGCGAGTCGGCGCTGCGCGAGCAGGCCGAGGCCGCTGCGGCCGCCGCCAAGGTCTCGAAGCAGCGCGCCGGTGCGCTCATCGCGCAGCTGTCGCGTGGCGGCGGTGGCGACGTCTCGCTCGACCTCGTCCTCGGCGCTGGGAAGTCCGACGACCTGCTGTCCCGGCTGTCCGTCATGGACAAGCTGGGCGAACGGAACGCCGCGAGCTACGCCGAGGCGGTGACCGACCGCAACGCGGCGAGCGGCCTGACCGACCAGGCGGAGGTCGCGAAGACGGAACGCGAACGCCTCGAGGGCGAAGCGCAGACGAAGTACGACGAGGCGGAGAGTGCCTCGGCGGCGGCGTCCGCAGCGGTGGCTGCACAGGAGCAGCAGGCCGACCAGCTCTACGCGCAGCTCGCCTCCCTGAAGAACACCACCGCCGAGACCGAGCGCGGGTACGCAGCCGGCGAGTCCGCTCGTCAGGCGGCGGAAGCGGCTGCAGCGGCGGCGGCAGCCGCGGCCAACACCCCTCCTGCGTCGTCCGGCGGTTCGTCCGGCGGCGGTGGATCGAGCGGTGGCGGCGGCGCGTCCGGCGGTGGTGGCGGCGGCTCGGTCGCACCTCCGGACTCCGCCGGCGTCGAGTCGGCGATCGCCTTCGCGCTCGCTCAGGTCGGCAAGGGCTACCAGCTCGGCGGTTCCGGCCCGAACGTCTGGGACTGCTCGGGGCTCACCCGCGCGGCCTACGGCAGCGGCATCGGGACGCACTCCGCGACGAACCAGTACTACACGATGCAGTCGCAGGGACGCCTCGTGCCCTACAGCCAGAAGCAGCGCGGCGACCTCATCTTCTGGTCGAGCGGCTACGACTACTACCACGTGGCCATCTACCTCGGGAACGGCCAGATCGTCGAAGCGGCCAACGAGCGGGCCGGCACCCGGGTCGGCGGCATCTGGGGATCCGGCGACGTCGCACCCTACGTCGGTCGCCCGACGGGTTGATCCCATGAGCTCCGCCGAGGTCGACGCCTACCTCGTCTCCCTCGCACACCAGCTGAAGCCGGCGGTCGTGCGGCTGCGCGAGGCGATCATGGCCTCGGACGAGGGCATCTCGGAGCACCTCAAGTGGAAGGCGCCGAGCTTCGTCTACGACGGCGAGGACCGCGTCACCTTCGCCCTGCACCCGGCGAACCGCATCCGGATCATCCTGCACCGGGGCGCGCATCAGCGGGACGACACCGACGCCTTCCGGTTCGACGACCCCTCCGGACTCGTGGTGTGGGCGGCGCCCGACCGCGGTGTCGTCACCTTCTCCAGCATCGAAGCGGCGGCGGATGCCGAGCCCGCCCTGCTCGAACTCATCGGGCGCTGGGTGCGGGCCTGACACCCGTCGACGAGCGCGGGAGCACGCGGTCGGCGAGCCGTCGTATGATCGACTGCCGAGCGGGCGACAGCGCACCGACGGACCGGCGGTGAAGGAGGCCTCGTGCGCAGTGCCGTGCTCGGCCTCGTGCTGCTCGTCATCGGGACGATCGCGATCCTCACCGGTGTCCTCCCCGCCCCGGAGGCCCTCGGCATCGCCGACCGCGTCTGGCCGATCCTCCTGTTCGTCGTCGCGATCACCGTCGTCGCCGAACTCGCTGCGGACGCCGGCCTGTTCACCCTCGTCGCCTCGCGGCTCGTGCGCTGGGGTCGGGGGAGCACCTGGTTGCTGTGGCTGCTCGTCGTCGCGCTGGCAACGCTCAGCACCGTCTTCCTCTCGCTCGACACCACGGCCGTCCTCCTGACGCCGGTCGTCATCACCCTCGCGCGGCATGCCGGGCTGTCGCCGGTGCCGTTCGCCCTGACCACCGTCTGGCTGGCGTGCACGGCGTCGCTGCTGTTGCCGGTGTCGAACCTCACCAACCTCCTCGCGGAGCACGCGATCGACGAGGCCGCCACGGCGTCGGGTGGCGGTCCGCTCGGCCCTGGCGGATTCGCAGCGCTCATGGTCGTCCCCGCGATCATCGCGGTCGTGGTTCCCTGCGTGGTCCTCGCGATCGTGTACCGCCGTCAGCTCGCAGGTGCCTACACGGTGGACGTGGAGGCGCGGGACGACGACCGGGTGCTGCTGTGGACGTCCGGGCTCGTGGTGCTCGTGCTCCTGCCGCTGCTGGTGTCCGGCATCCCGGTGTGGATGTCTGCGGTCGGTGCGGCGGTGATCCTGGTGGTCGTCTTCCTCATCCGGCGTCCCGGGGCGCTCCGTCCGGCGCTCGTTCCGTGGCAGCTCGTCCTGCTCGCCTCCGGACTGTTCCTCGTGGTGGAGGCGGCTCACGCCCTCGGGCTCGCGCGGGCGCTCGCGTCCATCGCGGGGACCGGCGACTCGCTCCTGGCGCTCCTGCAGCTGGCGGGGGTCGGCATGGCGAGCGCCAACCTCGTCGACAACCTCCCGGCGTACCTGGCCCTCGAGCCGGTGGCCGGCGACCCCGTGCGCTTCGCGGCACTGCTCATCGGCGTGAACGCGGGCGCGCTCATCACCCCGTGGGCGGCGCTCGCGACGCTGCTCTGGCACGCGCGGCTCACCGCGGCGGACGTCGAGTTCGGTTGGGGCCGGTTCATCGCGCTCGGCTTCGTGGTCGCCCCGCTGACGGTCGCCCTCGCCACCGTCGGGCTCTGGCTGGCGCAGGGTGCCGGCGCGATCCTGCCCTGAGGTCCCTGAACACCATTCCCCGGTCCCTGAGCACCATTCCCCGGTCCCTGAGCCTGTCGAAGGGCGGCGACGCGTCGCGCTCCCTCAGTGCTCGTGGCGTGCGTCCGCCGCTCGACGCCGCTCCAACAGCTCCGTGACGATCCGATCGATGAGCTCGAAGGGGATCGGCCGGCTGAACGGGAACTGCAGCGTGTCCTTCGCCGCCCGGTAGTCGGCGACGGCGTTCTGGAGGGGGCCGTCGAACGGCGGGATCGAGTACAGGGCGATGTGGTGCTTCCAGGCGCCGAGGTAGAGCAGGTAGCGGTCGTCGAGCATGAACGTCGGCATGCCGTAGCGGATGGCCTCGGTGACTCCAGGCACGATGCGGTGGACGCGGAGTCGGATCTCCTCGATGGCGTCCGCGGCGTCGGTGGGTTGCGCGGCGAGGTAGTCGTCGATCGTTGTGGGTGCACCCGGCATGTCTCTCCTCGTCGGAACGGAGACGGCACGGGAGCCCCTGCCCCCGTGCCGTCATCGTCCCATGTCCGCGTCTCGCGCGACAGTGGTGGTTCTACCGCTTCGCGAGGGCTCGGCGCACGTCCTCCTGGACGAGGTCGGCGTTCATGATCGCGCCGGCCATCGATCCGGCGGCCGCCGCCTGCAGGACCTGGGTACGCAGGTTGGTGACGTCTCCGGCCGCCCAGACACCCGGCACCGAGGTGGCGCCCAGCTCGTCGACGCCGATCGCGTCACCGAACTCGGCCCCACGCGGGTGCGGTCGCGTGTGGAGCCCGAGACCGGTGAACGCGTCGGCGCGCACCCGGTTGACCGGGGCCACGGCCAGCGCCTCGACGGGGACGGTGCGGCCGTCGTCCAGTCGCACGCCGACGAGCCGGTCGTCGGCGATCTCGAGCCGCTCCACGACGCCGTCGACCACCTCGATGCCCCGCGCCGCGAACGCCGCCTCCTGCTCCGCCGTGAAGGCGCCCGCGGTGTTGCGGAGCACGACGACCCGGTCGCTCAGCTGCCGGAACAGCTGCGCCTGATGGGCTGCGGCCTCCGCGTTCGTGCCGAGGACACCGATCACGCGGTCCTGGACCTCCCAGCCGTGGCAGTAGGGGCAGTGGAGGGCGTCGCGGCCGAACCGCTCCCAGAGGCCGGGGATGGACGGGAGCTCGTCGGCGGTGCCGGTGGCGATGAGGAGACGGCGGCCTCGGAGGATCGCGCCGTCCGCCGTCGTCAGGGTGAAGCCGTCATCGTCACGCCTCGCATCGACGACCTGACCGTCGACGACGCGGACGCCGTACGACGCCACCTCCGCGCGGCCGAGGCGCAGGAGCTCGCGAGGCGGGGTGCCCTCTCGGGTCAGGAAACCGTGGATGCCGTCGGCGGGCGCGTTCCGGGGCTCGCCGCCGTCGACGACGATCACGGACCGTCGTGATCGTCCGAGCATGATGGCTGCACTGAGCCCGGCGGCGCCCCCGCCGACGATGACGGCGTCGACGAGGTCGGTGGTGGGTGCTGGGGTGACGGGAGTGCTCATGGATCGTTCCGTTCGGTCGACGTGCTGGGAGGTGTCCAGGGTGCGCCCAGCGGTGCCGAAGTGGCAAGAACACTTGCCGAAGCGGCAACGTGCGAGCGAGAATCGACCCATGGCGCATGCACACGACGAGCAACGGTCCATCGACGGCGTCCTGGATGCCGTCGGGCCGAGGCTGCGAGCCATCCGGCAGCATCGCGGCACCACCCTCGCCGCCCTGTCGGCTGAGACGGGCATCTCGGTCTCCACCCTCTCCCGGCTCGAGTCGGGCCAGCGCCGACCGAACCTCGAGCTGCTCCTGCCACTCGCCAAGGCGCACCAGGTACCCCTGGACGACCTCGTCGGTGCTCCGCAGACGGGTGATCCCCGCGTCCACCTGAAGCCCGTCCAGCGGTACGGCCAGACGATCGTGCCGCTGACGCGCCGATCGGGCGGCCTCCACGCGTTCAAGAGCATCATCCACGGCGGCGACGGCCCGCAGACGCCCGAGACGCAGAAGGTCCACGAGGGCTACGAGTGGCTCTACGTCCTCAACGGTCGGTTGCGGCTCCTCCTCGGCGACCAGGACATCGTGCTCACCGCGGGAGAGGTCGCCGAGTTCGACACCCGCGTCCCGCACTGGTTCGGCCGGGCCGAGGCCGCAGCGGTGGAGTTCCTCAGCCTGTTCGGCAAGCAGGGTGAACGGATGCACGTCCGCGCGACGTCGACGAGGAGGAGCGCGTGATCGGACACGATGACGAGGAGGGTGCCCGCCCACCCGAGGACGACCGGCCGTTCGCGGAGCAGCTCCTCGAACGCCGCGGGTTCGCGGTCACGGCGGCCCTGTTCGTCATGCTCGGAGGGCTCGTCGTGCCGTTCGTCGGCTGGGTGGCCGGCATGGTCATGCTGTGGCGGTCGCGCGCCTGGACGACCAAGCAGAAGGTCTGGGCCACCGGCGGACCGATCCTCGCGAGCGCCGCGGTGCTGCTCGTCCTGGCCCTCCTGACCGCGAACGGGAAGTCGACGGACGCCGGCGTCGGTGGCTCGCCGGTGATCCCCGTCGTCTACGACCTCGGGTCGACGGCCGTCGTGCTGCTACTGATCGGGTATGCGGCGGCGGGTGCCTGGTTGCTCTGGCTCGCGCTCCGGACCGTGGGCCGGCGCGCCTGATTCGCGGTCGTCGCTCAGGTGGACCGGGCAGCATGGTGAGATGCCCGACTCCTCGCGATTCCGCCGCCCCCTGCCCGTCCAGCCCGGACCCGGTGAGGAGTCCGTCTGGGAGTACCCGCGTCCGCCGCGGGTCGAGCCGCGCGACGAGCGCGTCGTGATCCGGTTCGGCGGCACGGTCATCGCGGAGTCGACGGCCGCGGTCCGGGTCCTGGAGACGAGCCACCCGCCGGTGTACTACGTCCCGGCGGCGGACTTCTCGCCGGGGGTCCTGGTGCCGGTCGACGGGACGACCATGTGCGAGTTCAAGGGCGAGGCCCACTACCTCGACGTGCGGGTGGGCGACGCGGTCGCCGGTGCCGCCGCGTGGACCTACCCCGATCCGCGTCCGGGATACGCGCCGCTGTTCGGCATGATCGCCGTCTATCCGGGACGCATGGACGCCTGCGAGGTCGACGGAGTGCCGGTGCAGGCGCAGGAGGGCGACTTCTACGGCGGATGGATCACGCCGGGCATCGTCGGGCCGTTCAAGGGCGCCCCGGGCACGCGCGGCTGGTAGCAGACGCCGCAGCCTTACACCCGCTCCTCCTCCGCGCGCAACGCCCTGGGGCACCACGCACCGACATGCCACGCTGAGCGCCAAGCGCCGTCGACGACGAGGCGCGCAGGAGGCGGTCGAAGCCATGGACGTGTTCGATGAAGCAGCGGACCCGGGTTGGTCCCTCCTCCGTGTCGTCCCGCTGTTCGGCCTCGCCGTCAGCGTCGGAGCGGTCGCCGGAGCGGCCCTCGCGGCCGGTGCAGAGCTCTTCGGGACGGTCGGGACCGTCTCGGTGCATCCGGCCGATCTCGGCGGGATCGCCGTCCTCGTCGGTGGACTCGTCGGAGGGATGCTCGCCGCCGTCGGGGCGGTCGGTGCGCTGCTGGCGCTCGGCATCCTCGACCACTGGGGCGAGCGGGGCCCGGTCCACCGGGCCTGGATCGCCGGTGGTGGTGCGGCCTTCCTCGTCCTGATCGTCGGCGGCCTCATCGCCGCACCCATCGGACTCGCCTCGACGATCGGGGTCGTCGTGTTCGCGGTGCTCGCCGCCGGGGTGGCGGCCGGCGGTGGGCTCTACGCCTTCGAACGGGCGCTGGCGCGTCGTCGAGCCGGGTGGGCCGGCCTCAGTCGGTAGCGCGGACGGTCAGCCGGCGAGCTGCTGAAGGCGCGCCCGGTGCCAGTCGGTCTGCGTGAGGGCCGAGACGCGGAGGAGACCGGTCAGTGCGTCCCATCCGGCCGACCAGCCGATGCGGGAGGCGACGGTCCACACGCTCGCATCTGGGTCGTCCGCGAGGACGGCGCGCACCTCGTCGGCTCGCCGCAGATGGTGGGCGGCCAGCTCGTCGCAGCGGTCCGCGAGTCCCGTGAACCGGAAGCCGTGTCCGGGGACCACCTGGTCGCCGTCGTATCCGCGGACGCGGTCGAGTGATGACAGGTAGGCCGTCACCGGATTCTCCGAGGTGCGCGCGCCGAGCCCGAGCCCCGAGAAGATCGTCGGCAGCACGTGGTCGCCCGTGAACAGGTAGCCGCGGTCCTCATCGCGCAGGGTAAGGTGACCCGTCGTATGGCCGGGGGTGTGCAGGACCCTGATCGAGCGACCGGGGAGCGTCAGCAGGTCGCCGTCCTCGAGCGTCCGGTCCGCACGGGTGTCGCCGAGGTGCCCGGCGGGTGCCGTCGCACCAGTGGCCCAGGGGCGCACGGTCGTGTCGTCGGCCGGGACGCCCCACTCGTCCAATGCTGCGGCGAGGTCGGCCGGGCCCGGCGGCGTCGAGCCCGCCGCCTCGTCTTCGAGACGGTGCATGAGGACGGGTGCGGCGAGCTCGTCGCGGAGGGCGCCGGCGAGGCCGAGGTGGTCGGGGTGCAGGTGGGTCACGACGACGCCCGTGAGCGTCGTCACCCCGATGCCGCGGAGCTCCCGCAACAGGTGCTCGCGGCCCTCGGGGGTGTCGGTTCCGGGGTCGACGACGATCGCGCGACCGTCGGTGCCGAAGAGGACCGAGCAGAGGGTGAAGGGATTGCCGGGGTCGCCGGTCGGGACGGCGATGACGACCGTGTCGGCGTCGAGGTGCTCCGTCGCAGGGATCCGGCCGTCGCGGAAGGCGGCAGCCTGGGACTCGCTCGATGAGGTGATCATGGTGCTGCTCCGGGTGGTGTCGGGGGACGGACCAACCCTAGTCGTGGGGCCCGTCGGGTTCAGTACGATGGGTGCATGACCGTGAACGACATCCTCATCGGCGTGATCGCCCTCATCTCCGTCTTCGGCGGCATCGGCCTGGTCGGGGCGCTCGTCGCCATGGCCAAGTCGGGTTACCACGGCTGATCCTCTCCGCAGGAGGCTCGGCCGGTCCCACGGCGGGTCAGCGGGCGACGGCCTCGTCCGTGGCCCGTTGCACCGCTGCGAGCGCTGCCGCGACGGCCGAACGCTGCAGTGAGCCCTTCCGCGCCGTCGCGACGATCTTCCGCTCGCTCATCCCGGCGATGGGCTTCCGCACGACGTCCGTCCGCGAGCCGATCGCGATGTCCGGGAGGACGGCGATCGACAGCCCGGCCGCCACGTGGTCGATGACGACCTCGTAGCTCGTGAACCGTCCGGCCACCCTCGGCTCGAACCCGGCGCGACGACAGATCAGCGGGACGAGTTCGCCGAGGTAGGTGCCCGGTGCGTCGAGGGCCCAGGACTCCGTCTGCAGCTCGCTGAAGGTGACCTGATCCTGCGCGGCCAGTCGGTGGTCGAGCGGCGCGATGAGCAGGAGCGGGTCGGTGGTGAGCGGCACGCTGTGCACTGAGGGGTCGAGGAGGAACCCGTCCTCCTGATCGACGGTGATCACGACGTCGCAGCTGCCCCGCTGGACGGCGGTGGTGCTCTCGTGCGGCTCGACCTCGATGAGTTCGACCTCGAGGCGCGGGTACTGCCGCGCGAGGGAGCGCGCGGCGGGGATGAGGATCGGGGCGATGACGCTCGCGAACCCGGCGATGCGGAACCGGCCGGACGGCTCGGACTCGACCTCGGCCAGTTCGACCTCGATGGCGTCCATCTGCGCGAGCAGGGCCCGAGCGCGCTCGACGAGCAGCGCCCCCGTCGGGGTCAGGGTGAGCGTCCGGCCGCGTCGTTCCAGGAGCGCGGCGCCGGTCTCGGCCTCGAGCACGGAGAGCTGCTGCGAGACGGTCGAGGGGCTGAGGTCGAGCTCACGGCCGACGGCGCGGATCGTACCGAGGCGGTCGAACGCCTCGAGCAGTCGCAGTCGCACGGGGTTCAGGGCCATGCTGCAACAGTATCGAGCGCGCCAGGGCGCCCTCCACACGGGTGGCAGTCCGATCCGGGTCCCGTGGCTCCCGGCGGGTGCCGACCGTCGCCGTCCTGGTCACTCCCAGACGAGCTCCTCCGGCAGATGGCCGGGCTCGGCGAGTCGGGCGTTCCGGAGCACCGCACCGTCGGGGCCGAGCGAGAGCGCCGTCACCGAGAGCGAGGCGAGGCGCAGGCCGTCGTGGTCGTCGATGCGGACGATCGCCTCGTCGGCATCGGCGGGGACGGTCGTCGTGGAGCGCAACGTGCGCAACCACGGCTCCCAGGACGCGGCCGTCGCACCGTCCAGCGGCCCGATGGGCGATGGGACGTCGAGGAAGGCCGGCCGCCACCGGTGGACCCGTGAGACGTCGAGGTGGTCGGGGCCCTCGTGCGTCACGAGGTGGAGACCGGGTGCGACGTCGATGGACCGGGGCGAGGTGCCGTCCCAGCTCGTGACGGTGACGCGGTCAGGACGCAGCTCCACGAGGTTCCAGGACCTGGCGCTGCGGGCGTCGTCCGGGTCGACGCCGGTCGTGACGGCTTCCAGCGGCAGCACGCCCCGCGAGGTCCACCCGTCGGCGGGCATGTCGAGGTCCTCGCGTCGGTTGAGGACCACCGCCGCCCGGGGGCCGCCCGGGGCGTCGTCGTTCGTCGCCAGCCACGCGCCGCCCGCTTCGCGGTCGTGGATGCCGCGGACGCTGTCACCGAGTCCGGGCCACCACGCGCCTGGTGGGTCCCAGGCACGCCCCGGCTGTTCGTCTCGCAGCCCGAGCACGGCGATCGGCCACGCGCGCCCCGGCTCGAAGTCGATGATGACGGTGCACACGCTGGTTCCTCCTCGGCCGGCCGGACTAGGACAGACTAGACGAGGACCCGGCGCGGGAGCGCCGGAAGCGAGGAGGCGGCATGGGCGTGCAGGACGCATCGCGGGAGGCGGCTGGGCGCACGGTCGTCGTCGGGATCACGGGCGGGATCGCCGCGTACAAAGCGGTCGGCGTCATTCGCGGGTTCGTGCTCGCGGGCTTCGACGTCCACGTCGTGCCGACCGAGAGCGCCCTCCGGTTCGTCGGCCTGCCGACCCTCGAGGCGATCAGCCGGAACCCCGTCACGACCTCGCTGTACGACGGCGTCGCCGAAGTCCGGCACGTCGCCCTCGGGCAGCGCGCGGAACTCATCGTCGTGGCGCCGACGACGGCCAACACCCTCGCGAAACTCGCGGCGGGACTCTCCGACGACCTCCTCGGCACCACCATCCTGGCCAGCCGGGCGCCGGTCCTGCTGGCGCCGGCGATGCACACCGAGATGTGGCAGCACCCGGCGACGACCGCGAACGTCGCCCTCCTGCGATCGCGCGGGGTGGCCGTCATCGGGCCGGCGAACGGCGCGCTGACCGGCGGCGACACGGGGCCGGGACGCATGAGCGAACCCGACGACATCGTGGCCGCCGGCTTGGCGCTGCTCGCCGGACGCAGCGGTGGAACGGACGCGCACCCGGACGATTTCCGCGCCGAGCGCGTCGTCGTCTCGGCCGGCGGCACCCGCGAGCCGCTCGACCCGGTGCGGTTCCTCGGAAACCGGTCGAGCGGCCGGCAGGGGCTGGCCATCGCGCAGGCCGCCGCCGAGCGCGGAGCCGAGGTGGTGCTCGTCGCGGCGCACCTGGACTCCGATGTCGCGGCCGAAGCGGATGCGGTCGACGGTCTGCGGGTCGTCCCGGTCGGCACCGCAGCGGAACTCGCAGCGGCCATGGAGGACGCGGCGGCCCACGCGACGCTCGTGGTCATGGCGGCCGCCGTGGCGGACTACCGCGCCGCCGAGATCGCCGAACGGAAGATCAAGAAGGACGACACCGGCGACGAGCTCACCCTGCGACTCGTCCGCAACCCCGACGTGCTCGCCGGACTCTCCGCGGCCCGGGTGCCGGGACGGATGGTCGTCGGGTTCGCCGCGGAGACCGCCACCGACCGCGAGGAGTTGCTGGCCCTCGGCCGGGCCAAGGCGGTACGCAAGGGCGCCGACCTCCTCGTGCTCAATCGCGTGGGGTGGACGAACGGCTTCGGCACGCCCGACAACGAGGTCGTCGTGATCGACGGTGCCGGCGAGGTGGTCGGTGAGGCGACCGGATCGAAGCGCAGCATCGCCGACCGGCTGCTCGACCTCGTGCTCGCCCACCGGGCGGAGCCGGTTCGTTCCCAGGCGGGCGAGCCTCCCCCCGAACAGGGCTGACCACTGCCACGATGGCACCATGCCACGCCTCCGTCCCGCGCGCCGTCGCGCCTCCATCGCCGCGGCCCTCGCCGGAGTCATCGTCCTCTCGATGGGTCTCGCACAGCCGGCCGCCGCTGCGGAGTACCCCAGCTGGGAGGACGTCGAGGCGGCCCGCTCGAGCGAATCCTCGAAGCAGTCGACCATCGGTCAGATCGAAGGGCTCGTCCAGCAGCTGAAGGCCGCTGCGGCGCTCGCCGAAGCCGAGGCCGTCCTCCGTGCCGATGAGTACGAGGCTGCTCAGCTGGCCGTCGACGAGGCGAGCTACCGTGCCGTCTCGCTCCGCGAGCAGGCCGTCGCCGCGACGACCGCGGCACAGGCCTCCAAGCGCCAGGCCGGCGCGCTCGTCGCCGCGTGGTTGCGGTCGGGGAACGTCGACCTCAGCACCGCCGCATTCCTCGACGGCCAGGAGCCGGAGTCGCTCCTCGGGCGCTTGAGCACGATCACGAAGCTCAGCGAGTCCACGGACGGCACCTACGACCGGGCGAGGACCGATGCGAACACGGCGTCGCTCCTCACCGAGCAGGCGACCATCGCCGAGGCCGCCCTCGGCGAGCTCGCCGCGGCAGCCGAGACCGCGCTCGGAGATGCGGTCGCAGCCCGTGCCGACGCCGAGACCGCCGTGTCCGAGCAGCAGGAGTACCTCGCGACGCTCGAGGCCCAGCTCGTGGTCCTCAAGGAGAACCGCGCAGCCACCGAGGCCGACTACCGCAAGGGCGAGGAAGTGAAGGCGGCTGCGGCCGCCGCTGCTGCAGCCGCGGCGGCTGCGGCTGAGGCTGCACGCGCGGCTGCCGAGGCCGCTGCGAACGCGGGCGGTGGCGGAGGTGGCGGCGGCGGAGGTGGCGGTGCTTCGGGTGCCGTCGGGAGCCAGGGGTGGGCCCTGCCGATCTCCGGCCGGATCACCGACAACTACGGACCGCGACCCGGTCGCCCCGTGCCCGGCGTCAACCCGTTCCATTCGGGCACCGACATCGGAGCGGGTTGCGGGCGAGCGGTCTACGCCGCGAACGCCGGCACGGTGGTCTACGCCGGCTGGCTCGGCACGTACGGCAACTGGGTCCTCGTCGACCACGGTGGCGGCGTCATGACCGGGTACGCGCACAACAGCAGCATCCTCGTCGGCGAGGGGCAGTGGGTGTCCGCCGGTCAGAACATCTCGCTCGTCGGGACGACGGGTGCCTCGACCGGATGCCACGTGCACTTCGAGGTCAGGATCGGCGGCTCGCGCGTCGATGCCGTCCCGTTCATGGCGGACCGGGGCATCCGCCTGGGCTGAGCGGCGACGGACACCGGGGCGTCAGAGTCCGAGGCGCTCGAGCTCGGCATCCATCCGGCGAGCCATCTCCGCGTATCCCTCGTCGTTCGGGTGGAGGCCGTCCGCGGCCATCCACTCCGGGTGCCCCTCGATCCAGTGCGACGCCCCGGGGATGGTGTCGGCGTCGATCTCCTGCGCGGCGTCGTCCACCCAGCCGATGATCGTCTCGATCGACTGCGGACGCTCGTCGGTGTACCAGAACGGTTCGACGACGATGAAGCGGGCCTCCGGGAGCGCGTCGCGGAGGCGCTGCAGGTCCGTCGTGATCTGCTCGTGGATCCGGTCGGCGGCATTGTCGAAGCTGAACGCGTCGTTGAGCCCCATCGTGACGAAGACGATGTCGGGCTGCTCGGCGATGATGAGGGAGGGCAGGTCGCCGCTGCCGTCGCCGAAGCGGTCGCGGTGGTTCACGAACCCGAGGCCGTTGACGCTGGGGTTGAACTCCCGCCAGCCGCGTTCCTCGCTGACGACGGTGGACCAGCGGTTGGCCGGGTCGCTCGCTCCGGTGCCGAGGGTGTACGAATCGCCGTAGAACGCGACGAGCGGTCCGTCGCCCGGGGCGCCGCCGGTCCCCGAGCCGGGGGACGCGCAGGCGGTGAGGCCAGTGGCGAGGGCGAGCAGGGTGACGGCGGCGAGCAGTCGTGATTTCATAGGGATGCTTCGGAGCGGTGGGCGTCGCAGAGGGTCGAAGCGCCGGTCGGCCGCCGACGACCCGAAGCGCGAATGCGGTTACAGCTAGGTCGTGTCAACGCGAATGCGTGCACTAGCCTGACTCCATGCCGCAGATCCGTATCCGAGACGCCGCCCTGTTCCTCGGGGTCAGCGACGACACCGTCCGTCGCTGGATCGACCAGGGCGCACTCGTCAGCGCGAAGGACGACGCAGGCCGTGGCGTCGTCGACGGCCTGTCGCTCGCTCAACTGGCCAGGCAGAACGCCGTCCTCCCCGTCGACCCCTCGGAGATCGGACGCTCGGCACGCAACCGCTTCGTCGGCATCGTCACCGACATCACGATGGACACGGTCATGGCGCAGGTGGAACTGCAGTGCGGCCCGCATCGCGTGGTGTCGCTCATGAGCAGTGAGGCCGTGCGTGAACTCGGCCTCGAACTCGGCTCCACGGCCATCGCCATCGTGAAGGCCACGACGGTCCTCATCGAGACCCCGAAGGCGAGCTCATGAACCGCATCGCACCCCGTCGATCCTTCCGACTGTTCAGCGCGCTGGCACTCGGCACCGGCGTCCTGCTCGCAGCATCCGCTTGCGCCGCCCCCGCCGCGACGCCGACACCCACCGCCTCGGCCACGACGGACGAGCTCAGCGGCTCCATCACGGTCTACGCGGCGGCTTCGCTCAAGACGACCTTCACCGCGCTCGCGGAGGACTTCGAGGAGGCGCACCCCGGTACGACCGTCGAGCTGACCTTCGCCGGCTCCTCCGACCTCGTCACGCAGCTCACGAACGGTGCTCCCGGAGACGTGTTCGCCTCCGCGGACGAGAAGAACATGGCGAAGCTGACCGATGCCGACCTCGTCGAGGGCGATCCGGTCGACTTCGCGACCAACGTCCTGCAGATCGCCGTGCCCTCGTCGAACCCCGCCGGTGTGAAGACCTTCGCCGACCTCGCCCGTCCGGGCGTCAAGACGGTCGTGTGCGCGCCGCAGGTCCCCTGTGGAGCGGCCACCGTCGCCGTCGAGGACGCCTCGGGTGTCGCGCTGAGCCCGGTCAGCGAGGAGTCGTCGGTGACCGACGTCCTCGGCAAGGTGACCTCGGGCGAGGCCGATGCCGGGCTCGTCTACGTGACCGACGTCATCGCGGCCGGCGACGCCGTGCGGGGCATCACCTTCCCCGAGTCGTCGAAGGCCGTCAACACCTACCCGATCGCGCCGCTCGCAGGGAGCGCGAACCCCACCGTCGCGGCGGCCTTCGCGGCGTACGTCGTGAGCGCCGAGGGACAGCGGGTGCTCGCCGACGCCGGCTTCGGCGCACCGTGACCCCGTGAGAGGACTCGGCTCGGGGGTGCCCCGCTGGATCGTCGTCGTCGCCATGGTCGGCGCGGCGTTCGTCCTGCTGCCGCTCGTCGCGATCGTCCTGCGGGTGGACTGGGCGGACTTCGGTGCGCTCGTCAGCTCGGAGTCGTCGGTCGCGGCGCTCGGGCTGAGTCTGCGGACGTCGTCACTCGCGACGGCCCTCTGCATCGTGTTCGGCGTGCCGCTCGCCCTCGTCCTCGCGCGCACCCGGTTCCCGGGGCAGCGTCTGCTGCGGTCGCTCGTCCTCCTCCCGCTCGTGCTCCCGCCCGTCGTCGGCGGGATCGCCCTGCTCTACACCTTCGGCCGGCTCGGCCTGCTCGGACCGGCACTCGCGGACGCCGGGATCGACATCGCGTTCTCCACGACCGCCGTCGTCCTCGCCCAGACCTTCGTCGCCCTGCCGTTCCTCGTGCTGAGCCTGGAGGGGGCGATCCGCACGACCGGCTCGCGGTACGAAGCCGTCGCCGCGACACTCGGTGCTCGTCCCACCACCGTCTTCCGCACCGTCACGCTGCCGCTCCTCGCGCCCGCCGTCGTGTCGGGCGCGATCCTCTCGTTCGCGCGGGCCCTCGGCGAGTTCGGGGCGACCCTCACCTTCGCGGGCAGCCTCCAGGGGGTCACCCGGACGCTGCCGCTCGAGATCTACCTGCAGCGCGAGACGGATCCCGACGCCGCTGTCGCACTGTCGCTCGTCCTCGTCGTCGTGGCCGTGCTCGTCGTCGGCGTCGCTGGGGCGCAGGGGTCGATCCGCCGTGGACGGACCGTCGCCGGAGTGGTTCGATGACCGGGGCGGCCCTGGCGTTCCGAGCGACGCTGCGTGAACGCGACTGGGAGCTCGCCGTGGACCTCGCCGCGGGGGAGACCGTCGCCGTGCTCGGCCCCAACGGCGCCGGCAAGTCGACGCTGCTCGCGGTCCTCGCCGGGCTCCTGCGTCCGGACACGGGTCACGCGACCCTCGCCGGTCGCGAGCTCTTCGCGGTCGGTGGACCGGGTCGGGACCAGTGGTCGCCGCCGCATCGGCGGGGGATCTCGCTCCTGGCCCAGGAAGCACTGCTCTTCCCCCACCGCTCCGTGCTCGACAACGTCGCCTACGGCCCGCTGGTCGCCGGTGCGTCACGCGGCGAGGCTCGGGACATCGCCCGACGACGGCTCGCGGAGGTCGAGGCGTCTGAGCTCGAGAGGCGCCGCCCCGCCGAGTTGTCCGGCGGCCAGGCGCAGCGGGTGGCACTCGCCCGCGCGCTGGCCCCGGACCCGGCCCTCCTCCTCCTCGACGAACCGATGGCCGCGCTCGACGCGACGGTCGCGCCCCACCTGCGCCGCATGCTCCGTGAGCAGTTGCGTGGGCGGACGACCGTGCTCGTGACGCACGAGGTGCTCGACGCGTACACGCTCGCGGACCGGGTGATCGTCCTGGACGCCGGGCGCATCGTCGAGCAGGGGCCGACGGCTGAGGTGCTCGAACGGCCGCGGACGGCGTTCACCGCGGACCTCGCGGGACTCGAACTGCTGACGGGCGTCCGCACGGCACGCGGGCTCCGTCTGCCGGATGGAGCGGAGGTCGCGGTCGAGGTCGACCCCTCCGCGGAGGCCGACCCGATCCCGGCCGGGGTCGCCGTCGCCTGCGCGTTCCGACCGTCCCGCGTCGAGGTCCGCGAGGCTGGCGGGTCTGGCGGCCCGACTGCGTCAGGCGCCCTCCGGGCGACGATCACCGACCTCGAACCCAGGGGCGACGTCGTCCGGGTCCGCTCGGCGGTCATCACCGCCGACGTCGCCGTGCAGCAGTTCGCGGCCGCGGGCTGGTCGACAGGTGACGTCGTCGACTTCGTGGTCGACCCGCGGGCAGCCGTCCTCTACCCGCGCTGAGGCGCCCTGCACCGGGACACGGCCGGGACGTGACAGAGTGAGTCGATGAGCCGATTCTGGAGACGCTGGTGGCCGATCGTCGTCGGGGCCGCCGGCACGCTCGCGATCGGCGGGATCTGCGCGGTGCTCGTCGCCATGGGGCTGGTGCGGCCGAACGCGATCCTGGCCGCCTCGTACGCGGTGCGCGGTGTCGACGTCTCCTCGTACCAGGGCGAGATCGACTGGGACGTCCTCGCGGCGCAGCCCATCGACTTCGCGATCATGAAGGCGACCGAGGGATCCGGTGATCAGGACGAACGGTTCGCCGCGAACTGGGCGGGCGCGCAACGAGCGGCCGACGAGACCGGCTTGCTGATCGGGGCGTACCACTTCCTGAGTTTCGACAGCCCTGCCGAGACGCAGGCGCAGAACATCTTCGACACCGTGCCGGTCACGGCGGGCGCTCTCCCGATCACCATCGATCTCGAGTGCTATGCCGACTACTGCCGGACGCCACCGAGTGCGGAGCGGGTCGCCGCCGTGCTCGATCCGCTCCTCGCGGCACTCGAGGAGCACTACGGTCGGCCGCCGATCATCTACGCCACCATGCGGTACTACGACGCGTTCCTCGCGGGCTCGTACGAGCGGAACCCGATGTGGATCCGCTCGGTCGTCACGCCGCCGGTCCTGTCGGACGGGCGGGCGTGGGACCTCTGGCAGTACACCAGCCGGGAACGGATGCCCGGGTACGTCGGCAAGGAGGAGTTCATCGACGTGAACGTCTTCGACGGCTCCCTGCGCGACCTCCAGGCCCTCGTCGGCCCCTGATCCGCGGCCCCGGAGGCGCGTCGGGTTACGGGGCGGGAGCGGGACCGGTGGTCGGCTCGGCGATGGGGAGGAACGTGTCCTCGCCGTCGACCTCCTGCTCGATGGAGTCCTCGGTGGTCTCGTGGTCCTCGGGGAGGTTGTCGTCGTTCGCTGCGTGCTTGCTCATACGACCACGATACGACTGGTGTCGCGTTGGGCAATGGGGTTGCGCGCCGCAGGCGTCCTCAGGAGGCGAAGGCGAGTGAGCGGGCTGTGAGTTCTTCGGTCAGAATGTCGACGGCCTTCGGTCCGACGCCGTGGATGCGGAGCAGGGCGGCGGGGGAGACCCGCGTGAGCTGCTCGAAGCGGGTGAACCCGTGCGCGCCGAGCGCTTCGTGGGCGACCGAGCCGATGGTGGCCGAGAACTCGGACGCCTCGGCGGGCACGAGTTCGACGAACAGCGCGGCGATCCGCTCCTCGATGTCGTCGCGGATGCGGCGGACGGCCTCGATGCCTTGGCCGGCCGGGTCCTCGAGTTCCCAGTCCTCGTAGCGCTTGCCGGGGAAGATCGGGCAGGCGTCGCCGCAGCCCATCGTGATGACCGCGTCGGACGCCCGGACGGCGTCGGTCGTGAGGATGCGGGGCACGGCTGCGGTGATGTCGATGCCGTGTTCGGCCATCGCCTCCACCGCCACGGTGTTGATCCGGTCCTTCGGTTCGCTCCCGGCCGACAGCACCTCGACCCGGTCGCCGGCGAGGGCGTCGAGGAAGCCGGCTGCGATCTGGGATCGACCGGCATTGTGCACGCAGACGAAGAGGACGGTCGGGGCGGTGGTGGTCGTGCTGGTCATGGCGTCTCCTGGAGGTGGCGTGAGCCGAGCGCGGACGAATGGTCGAGCAGGTCCACGAGGGCAGCGTAGCTGGTGGCGGGGTCGGCGCCGCGGGTGAAGCCGCCGACGAGCTCGAGGGACACGAAGCCGTGGAGGGCCGCCCGGACGATGCGTCCGGCGTCCGTCATCGCCACACTGTCGAGACCGCGCCCCGCGAGTGCCCGTTCGACGAGCATCACGAGCTCGCGGTCGGCCGGCTCGCCGGTGTCGGCGCGGACGTCCTCGATCGAGAACGCGAGGGCGTACCGGCCGGGATAGGCGAGGGCGAAGCGGCGGTACCCCTCGGCCAGCGCGGTGAGTGCAGGGGACCCGCTCAGACTGGTCGTCGCGATGTCGAGTCCGCTGGCCAGTTGGGCGAGGGCCAGCTGGGCGACGGCGGCGCGGAGGTCCTCGGTGCTGCGGACGTGCTTGAGGAGGGCCGGTGCCGAGGTGTCGAGCTCGCGGGCCAGGGCGGCGAGCGTGAGGGCGTCGGCGCCATACGTGTCGGCGAACTCGGCGGCTCCGACGATCACCCGTTGGCGGGAGAACTTCGTCCGGGAAACGGGTGCATCGGTCATCGGATCGAGCCTAACGCCACGCGGCCCTCATGCCGTGCGGCTTCAGACCGTCGGCGGTGTGGCTTCGTGGTGGGGCGCGCCGTGCGTGCGGCGGTCCTCCTTCATGGCGGCTTCCGCGAGGTGGCGTCGGCCGCCCGCCAGTTCGTTGCGGACCTCCGCCTCGAGCGTGCGGAACGGTTCCCAGTAGTTGCCGTCGTAGTCTTCGACGATCTGGAACGTCCAGCGTCCGTCGATGACATTGCGTCCGACCAGCTCGGTGTCGATCCGGTCGGCGAGGGCGTCGTGTCCGGCTTCGCGCAGGGCGTCCGCGGCTTCGCCGAGCGCGAGGTCCGCTTTGCCGGTCAGGCGATGGAAGCCGTAGAGCATGCCGCGCGCCTGCTCGACCACTTCGAGCGCCTCGGTCACTTTGCCGACCGCTTCCACAGTCGCGTCGTCGACCCCTGCGGGGACTCGGTGGGCGTCGTCGGGGCCGTCGGTCGTGCGGTCGTCTGCAGAACTCATACGACCAGTCTGTCCGGATCGGCCCCGGATGTCTGGGGCTTGCGGACGGAGGTGCACGATGTGAGCCGGCGGACGTCCTCCCGCGCACCGAGCGAGAGCACCCCGACTGCCCTTCGACAGGCTCAGGGACCGAAGCGATCCGGCCGTACCGTTCCCGGCCACGGAGCCGGCGCGACCGAGGTGCCCTTCGACAGGCTCAGGGATCGAAAGCGTGCGAGCACAGTCCACCCCGGTCACCGAGCTTGTCGAAGTGCCCACGAGGACGCCTCATCGTTCCGGGCACACCTCTCCCGGTCACTGAGCCTGTCGAAGTGCCCACGAGGACTCCTCATCGTTCCGGGCACACCTCGCTCGGTCACTGAGCTTGTCGAAGTGTCCCGGAGGACGCCTCATCGTTCCGGGCACACCTCTCCCGGTCACTGAGCTTGTCGAAGTGCCCACCGGGAACCCTTCGACACTTCGACAAGCTCAGCGCGGCGCAGCCCAGGGACCGGAAACGGTCAGAACGGTGCGGGGTCCGGTTCGGTCCGGTGGTGTTTGCCGTCGGGTGTCGTCCAGTCGAGGACCCCGCCGGGTCCGTGGTCGAGGTTCCACCCGGGGAGGTGCTTCATCCGGTGATGATGTCGACAGAGACAGGCGAGGTTCCCGACATCCGTCGTTCCGCCGTCCTCCCAAGCGACCGAGTGGTCGAGGTCGCAGGCCCGGGCGCGTCTGCCGCAGCCTGGTGCGCGACAGGTGCCGTCCCGGAGGCGGACCGCGCGTTGCAGGTCGGCGGGAACGCGGTACTGATTCCGCCCCGCTGAGAGGACGGCGCCGGTTTCCGGCTGGACGAGGATCCGGTTGAAGCTGGGCGCGTTCACCGCGATGCGTGCTGCGGTCTCCGGGTCGATCGGGCCGTATCCGTCGAGGGTCGCCGGGGCGTCGCTGACACCGGCCATGCTCAATGCCGGGACGGTGATCTGCACGGTGGGCTTGATGTGCTCCTGGACCTCGATTGGGTGCGGGAGCACCGGGCTCGACATCACGTCGTCCGGGGTCACGCCGGTGAGGGCGAGTGCCGCCAGGGCGTCGGCTTGCAGCTGCGCGCACGTGCGGGTGTCGCCTGCAGCGCGCGACTCCGCCGCGGCTGCTTCGACGCGCTCGAGGATGCCTTGCGCGATCGGCGCGGTGGTGAAGAGGTGCACCCACGCCATGCCGTCGGCGGCCGGTTCGAACTCGACCCGGCGGTCGGCCTCTGAGCGGACCGCTCGGGCGGTGATGGACTCGGGGTGGAGGCGTTCGCGCAGGACGCGGGCTCGCCTGCGGAGGTTCGCGTTGGTGGACTCTTCCGCGACCGGCAGGACCTCGGCGAGGAACACCGTCCGTCCTGCGGTCGGCACGTCGCTGAGTTGGTCGATGATCGTCTGCGCGTGCCGGGCCGAGATGCGCCCGGCCTCGAGGGACGCGAGCACGGCGGGTGCGTCGTTCACGAGGCGCTCGGCGTCGTTCGTCGCCCGCTGCACGGTCCGCTCGGGCGTGCGGGTCGCCATCGCAAGGGCTGCGCACGTGGATCGGCGCGCCAGGGCCAGTCGCTCGGCCGGCGGGAAGATCGCTGGGACCGTCGCGTCCGCGAGCGCGTCGGCGTAGGCGGCGGAGCGGGCGAGGAGGCGCGCCTTCCGTGCGTCCAACGTGGCCTGCTGCCGGTGGAGCTCCGCCCACTCGTCCGAGAACTCCGCGAGCTGCGCGGCGTACTCGTCGCCCGCGCGGACTGCGGCGGAGGTGCTCTCGGTCATGGAACCAGTCCACCATGGACCACTGACATTCCAGATGCCGAGTCGTCTCGGATGTGGAAGTTGATCGTGTGCCCTTCGACAGGCTCAGGGACCGGAGAAGGCATGCCGGATTCGCGGGGTTCTCCCGGGCGCCCTTCGACAAGCTCAGGGACCGGGGAAGGTTGCGCGGAGACCGGAGTGAGTGCGGGTGCACCTCTTCCGGTCACTGAGCTTGTCGAAGTGCCTACGAGTACCCTTCGACAGGCTCAGGGACCGGATGGGTGTCGCTGGTCTTGGATGCTTCTCCGTGCGCCCTTCGACAGGTTCAGTGAGCGGAGGGGGTTCAGGGATCGGGCGGGCGAGACTCGTCTGCCCGGGCGGGCTAGTAGTTCAAGCAGCGATCCGGGTCCTCGGTCTCCGGAGGATCACCCTGATACAGGGTGAAGAAGTTCTCGGCCGGGCCGGACAAGGATCCGCGGGCGTGGACGCACAGGCGCGCGAGACCGTCGTCGCTCCGCACGTCGGAGGTGATCCGGGACGTCTCGCATGCGCCGTCGCCGGGATGGAGGACGAGGTCTCGATTGGTCCCCTCGTTGTCCACCATCCAGGTCCCGGAGAAGTCGATCGGGTCGTCCGCGCGGGGGTCGTCGCCAAGACTGCACTGGACATCCGAGGGCCAGGCGGTGGCCTCGAAGGTCCCGTCGTCGGCGAGCTCGAGCCGGGTGTCCCCAGTGCGCCAGGTGCCGACGGCCTCACCACGTGGCAGTCCGTACCGCGTGTCCGAGCAGGCGACGAGCGACGTGCCGAGCAGGACTGCGAGTACGGAGGCGGTCACCCAGCGTGACGGTTTCGATTCCACAGTGCGAGTCTGTCCGCCGTGGGCCAGGAGTGGCAACTCGGGTGGTGGCGTGGGTGTTCGCGGGCATCCGGGCAAAAAAAGAACCCCCACCATGTAGAAGCTAGGTGGGGGTTCCGTGGCTCCGACGGGCGTCGATCCCGTGACCTCACGATTTTCAGTCGTGCGCTCTACCAACTGAGCTACAGAGCCGAGTACATCAGCTGCACGAACGGCGACGATGTCTCAAAAGCAGAAGCCCTCCCTTGCGAGAGGGCTTCCGACCTTTTGCGACCCTGACGGGACTTGAACCCGCGACCTCCGCCGTGACAGGGCGGCACGCTAACCAACTGCGCTACAGGGCCATACATGTTGAATTGCTGGTGATGCGAACTGCGGTGATGCTGGTGTTACTCGGTGCTTCTCGCAGTCGCGCAGACTCACTATACCTGAATCCGAGCGGCTGTTTTTCCAGTAGTCGGTGGTGACCCCAACGGGATTCGAACCCGTGCTGCCGCCGTGAAAGGGCGGTGTCCTAGGCCGCTAAACGATAGGGCCGCGAAGCCCTGAAGCTTCATGACTACCGAGCGACAAGCATACGGATGAAACCCCCGAATCCAAAATCGGGTTCGCGGAGCAGCGATCGGCGCTCCATGCCGGATGTGACGACAGGCGCCGAATGACCACTCCACGGCCCCCGGCCGGGGTTAGCCTCTGGCGTGGACCACTCCCGGATGCCGCGGCCGACGGGAGTGTCCACAGCCGGTCCCGACCCCCGTCGGGCTAGCGTGGACAGTGGTACCGATGTGACCGATGTGACTGCAGCGAACCGAGATGGGCCCCTACTTCATGAGCAAGAAGCTTGCCGGCGCTTGGCGCCGAAGCCGGACGACCAACGCCGGATCGGTGTCCTCCGTGCGGTGGCGAGGACGCCTCACCGCCGCCATCGTCATGTCGCTCGCGATCGTCGGCTCCTTCGGTGTCGCCGGCCCGGCGTCAGCAGCCGACTACCCCTCGTGGGACGACGTCCAGGCCGCGAAGGGCAACGAGGCCGCCAAGGCCGCCGAGGTCACGAACATCAAGAACTTCATCGTCCAGTTGCAGGACGAGCTGCAGGTCGCCCAGGACGAGGCCGAGAAGCGCGGTACGGAGTTCCAGGCCGCTGAGGAGGCCTTCTTCGAGGCCGACGCCAGAGCCACCGCGATCCAGTCGCAGGCCGACGCCAAGACGGCCGAGGCCGACACCGCGACGAAGCAGGCCGGTCGGGTCGCCTCGCAGCTCTACCGCTCCGGCGGCGCCGACCTCAGCCTGAGCCTCTTCCTCGACGGCGAGAGCAAGGGCGCGACCGACCTCCTGTCGAAGCTCGGCAACATGAACCAGGTCGCCGAGCACAGCAACGGCGTCTACGAGCAGGCGGTCGCCGCGCGCAACACCGCGGCTGCGCTCGGTGAACAGGCCGGTGTCGCCCGCGACGAGCGCGAGTCGCTCCGGCAGGCGGCGCAGGCGGCCATGGAGGCCGCCCAGGCGGCGGCGTCCGCGGCGGCGGCGAAGCTCGAGAAGAACCAGGAGCTGATCGTCACGCTCAACGCCCAGCTGACGGCGCTGCAGGACACGACCGCGAAGACGGTCAAGGACTTCGAAGCCGGCGAGGCCGCGCGGAAGGCCGCCGAAGCTGCGGCAGCGGCCGCGCGTGGCGAGAGCGCCGACGGCGGTCAGCTCAGCAGCCAGGGCTGGGCGATCCCGGCCTCCGGCAGCATCTCGGGCACCTACGGCTACCGCGATCCGATCTCCACGGGCGGCGGCAGCTCAGGCAGCTTCCACCGCGGCACCGACATCGCGGGCGGCTGCGGCATCCCGATCTACGCGGCGACCTCCGGCACCGTGACCTACGCCGGTTGGTACGGCACGTACGGTAACTTCATCCTCATCGACCACGGCTCCGGCGTCTCGACCGGCTACGCGCACATCGTGAACGGTGGCATCCAGGTCGGCGTCGGCTACCAGGTCTCCGCCGGACAGGTCATCGCCTACGTCGGCACGACCGGTGCCTCCACCGGCTGCCACCTGCACTTCGAGGTCCGCATCAACGGCAGTGCGATCGACGCGCAGCCGTTCATGGCCGACCGCGGGGCGCCGCTCGGCTGACCGAGCGCAGCGACCCGCACGACGAAGCGGCCGGCACCCGAGGGTGCCGGCCGCTTCGTCATGCGGTGTGCGGAGGTCCGCAGGGGGTCAGTGACCCTCCGCCTTGAGCTTGTCGAAGCCCGCGAGGATGATCTTCTCGGCCGCTGCGGCGTCGCCCCAGCCGTCGATCCGCGCCCACTTGCCGGGCTCGGTGTCCTTGTAGTGGACGAAGAAGTGCTCGATCTCGTCGCGCGTCGCCTGCGGGATGTCGGTCAGGTCCTGGATGTGCGACCAGCGCGGGTCCTTGTACTGCACGGCGATGACCTTGTCGTCGCCGCCGCCGTCGTCCGTCATGTGCAGCACACCGACGGGGCGGACCTTGATGCCGACGCCCGGGAAGGTCGGGAAGTCGAGCAGGACCAGCACGTCGACCGGGTCGCCGTCCTCGCCGAGGGTGTTCTCGAAGAAGCCGTAGTCGGCGGGGTAGACGAAGCTCGTGAACAGGACGCGGTCCAGGAAGACCCGACCGGTCTCGTGGTCGATCTCGTACTTGTTGCGGCTGCCCCGCGGGATCTCGATGACGGCGTCGTACTCGGCCATAAGCCTGCTCCTTGCGCGGTTGGATGACGTTGAGTCGGCGCGGTCGCCGACGAGGACCAACCATAACCGATGCGTCCCGGAGCGAACGGTGTGGGGAGGCGCTCGTCGCGGTGCAATAGCGTGGTCCGCGTGAACGACGTCCGACCCCCGCTCCACCCGTCCGTCGCCGCCCTCCGGAAGGCGGTGCGCGACGCGATCGCGGGCACGGCGCCCACGGCGTCGCGTGACGTCGCCGGTGCCGACCTGCTCGTCGCACTGAGCGGTGGCGCCGACTCGCTCGCGCTCGCCGCCGCGACCGCGTTCGAAGCCGGAAAGCTCGGCCTGCGGGCCGGTGCCGTGATCGTCGACCACGGACTGCAACCGGGCTCGGCGGACGTCGCGGCGCGTGCCGCGGACCAGGCGCGTGCCCTCGGGCTCGACCCCGTCCTCGTCCGGGTCGTCGAGGTGGGCTCCGAGGGTGGGCCGGAGGCCGCTGCACGGGCGGCACGGTACGCCGCACTCGACGCCGCGCGAGTCGAGGTCGGTGCGTCCCTGGTGCTGCTCGCGCACACCCTCGACGACCAGGCGGAGACCGTGCTCCTCGGCCTCGCTCGCGGGTCCGGAACCGGCAGCCTCCAGGGGATGGCGCCCGTCTCCGGTGCGCTCCTCCGACCGCTGCTCGGGATCCGGCGTTCCCAGACCCGAGAGGCGTGCGCTGCCGAAGGACTCGAACCGTGGCACGACCCGCACAACACCGACGACGCCTATGCGCGGGTCCGGGTCCGGGAACGGGTCCTGCCGGTGCTCGAGGCGGAGCTCGGGCCGGGGATCGCCGAGGCCCTCACCCGCACCGCCGACGCCGCCCGGGAGGACGCGGACGCGTTCGAGGAGATGATCGAGGAGACCATCGAGGAGCTCGTCGAGCACGCCGAGGCCGGGATCTCCGTCAGCGCCGGGGCACTCGCCGCCAATCCGGCGGCACTCCGCCAGCGGATCATCCGGTACATCGTGCAGAGCGAGTTCGGCGTCTCGCTCACGAGGTCGCAGACGATCGAGGTCGCACGGCTCGTCACCGATTGGGCGGGCCAGGGTCCGATCGACCTGCCCGGCCTGACGGCGTCCCGGCACGCGGGACGCATCGTCTTCGCGGCCCGCTGACCACCGGGGCTCCCCGAGCAGGAGGCGCACGGGCGTCCGGGTCATCTCGCATACACTCGACGCATGGAGCAGAGCGACATTTCCGACGACCTCACGACCATCCTCGTCACCGAGCAGGAGATCCGCGACAAGCTCGCCGAACTCGCCCGGCAGATCGAGACCGACTACGCCGGGAAGGACGTCCTGCTCGTCGGCGTGCTGAAGGGTGCGGTCATGGTCATGGCCGACCTCGCGCGCGAACTCCGCATCCCGCTCTCGATGGACTGGATGGCCGTCAGCTCGTACGGCGCCGGCACGAAGTCGAGCGGTGTCGTCCAGATCCGCAAGGACCTCGACGCCGACCTCACGGGCCGCCACGTCCTGATCGTCGAGGACATCATCGACTCCGGCCTCACCCTCTCCTGGCTGCTCGAGAACTTCGCCTCGCGCGGAGCCGCGTCCATCGAGGTCTGCGCGCTCCTCCGCAAGCCCGAGGCCGCCAAGGTGCACGTCGAGTGCAAGTACGTCGGTTTCGACATCCCGAACGACTTCGTCGTCGGGTACGGTCTCGACTTCGACGAGAAGTACCGTAACCTCCGCGACGTCGGCGTCCTCGCCCCGCACGTCTACGCCTGAACCACTCCACCGACCTCACACCGCACCCCCGTTAAGCCCACGGCAAACACAGGGGAGGCATCCAGCGGCGAGGGGGTAGCCTGATTTCCGACGCGGCTCCGCCCGTCGACCCCTCCTGCAGAAAGGGAACGGGCCAGCCCCGGCCTCTCAACTTATGAACGTCAAGCGTCTCTTCAAGGGTCCCATCCCGTACCTCATCATCGCCGCCCTGGTCTTCTGGATCGGCATCAGCCTGATGAGCATGAACGGCTTCCGTGAGGTCTCCACGCAAGAGGGTCTCGCCTTCCTCGAGAAGGGTCAGGTCAAGGAGGCCGTCATCACCGACGGCGACCAGCGAGTCGACCTCACGCTGACGAAGGCGGACGACGAGTTCGGCAAGCAGGTGCAGTTCTACTACGTCGGCGCCCGTGCGGCCGACGTGGTCGAGGCCGTCGACGCCGCAGACCCGTCCGGTGGCTACAACGACAAGGTGCCCCAGCCGAGCTGGCTCCTGTCGATGCTCGGACTCCTCCTCCCGCTGCTCCTCATCGGTGTCTTCTTCTGGCTCATGCTCTCCGGCATGCAGGGCGGCGGCAACAAGGTCATGCAGTTCGGCAAGTCGAAGGCGAAGCTCGTCTCGAAGGAGTCGCCGAAGGTGACCTTCGACGACGTCGCCGGTGCCGACGAGGCGATCGAGGAGCTCGAGGAGATCAAGGACTTCCTCAAGGAGCCCGCGAAGTTCCAGGCCGTCGGTGCGCGCATCCCGAAGGGCGTCCTGCTGTACGGCCCTCCCGGAACGGGCAAGACGCTCCTCGCCCGCGCCGTCGCCGGTGAAGCCGGCGTGCCGTTCTACTCGATCTCCGGTTCCGACTTCGTCGAGATGTTCGTCGGTGTCGGTGCGAGCCGCGTCCGCGACCTCTTCCAGCAGGCCAAGGAGAACTCGCCCGCGATCATCTTCGTCGACGAGATCGACGCCGTCGGTCGCCACCGCGGTGCAGGCATGGGCGGCGGACACGACGAGCGCGAGCAGACCCTCAACCAGCTGCTCGTCGAGATGGACGGCTTCGACGTCAAGACGAACGTCATCCTGATCGCCGCGACCAACCGCCCCGACATCCTCGACCCCGCGCTCCTGCGCCCCGGTCGCTTCGACCGCCAGATCGGCGTCGACGCCCCCGACCTCGCAGGCCGAAAGAAGATCCTCGAGGTGCACGGCAAGGGCAAGCCGCTCGCCGCGAGCGTCGACCTCGAGGTCGTCGCCCGCAAGTCGCCCGGGTTCACCGGTGCCGACCTCGCCAACGTCCTCAACGAGGCCGCGCTGCTCACGGCGCGCTCCAACGCCCAGCTGATCGACAACCGCGCACTCGACGAGGCCATCGACCGCGTCATCGCCGGCCCGCAGCGCCGCACGCGCGTCATGCGCGAGCAGGAGAAGCTCATCACCGCCTACCACGAGGGCGGGCACGCGCTCGCTGCAGCGGCGATGAACAACACCGACCCGGTCACGAAGGTCACGATCCTCCCGCGCGGCCGTGCCCTCGGCTACACGATGGTCCTGCCCCTCGAAGACAAGTACTCCGTCACGCGCAACGAGCTGCTCGACCAGCTCGCCTACGCGATGGGCGGCCGCGTCGCCGAGGAGCTCGTGTTCCACGACCCGACCACGGGTGCGTCGAACGACATCGAGAAGGCCACGGGCATCGCTCGCAAGATGGTCACCGAGTACGGCATGACCACCGATGTCGGTGCCGTCAAGCTCGGGCAGTCCTCGGGCGAGATGTTCCTCGGCCGCGACATGGGCCACCAGCGCGACTACTCGGAGGAGATCGCGCAGCGGGTCGACGCCCAGGTCCGCGAGCTCATCGAGGCCGCACACGACGAAGCCTGGCAGGTCATCACGACCAACCGGGCCGTGCTCGACCGCCTCGCCGCCGAGCTGATGGAGAAGGAGACCCTCGACCACAACCAGCTGGCCGAGATCTTCAAGGACGTCAAGAAGCTCCCGCCGCGCCCCGTCTGGCTGTCCAGCAAGAAGCGTCCCGTCGGGTCGGGTTCGGCCGTCGGTTCCGCGTCCTTCACAGCACCCATCGACTCCGGTGCGGCCGACGGTGGCGTGAGCTCGGAGCCCGAGCCCGAGGCTCCCGTGAAGCCCAAGCGCACCCGCGCGACGAAGCCGCGACCGGCGACCGCCTAGCCCGCATGACCCACGGCGAGCACACCGCGGACGACGCGGTCGCAGCCGCGCAGGCCGAGCCCGATCAGGGCTCGGCCTCGCGGTCGTCCGTGGACCGCGAGCGGATCGCCGCAGCGGTCCTCGAGATCCTCGAGGCGATCGGCGAGGACCCCTCCCGCGACGGCCTCGCCGACACCCCGACGCGTGTCGCCGATGCGTACGCCGAGTTCTTCGGTGGCGTCGGTCAGGACGCCGGTGTGCACCTGGCGCGCCCAATCCCGATCGAGGAGGGCGCGACCAGCGACGTCGTGCTCGTCCGCGACATCGCCTTCCGTTCCGTCTGCGAGCACCACCTGCTCCCGTTCCTCGGCACGGCGCACATCGCCTACCTGCCCGACGAACTCGTCATCGGACTCGGTGCCCTGCCGAAGCTCGTCGACACACTCGCCTCGCGCCCGCAGGTCCAGGAGCGGCTGAGCGAGCAGATCGCCGACACCCTCGTCGAACGGCTCGAGCCCCGCGGCGTCCTCGTCGTGCTCCAGGCCGCACACGGCTGCGTCTCGATGCGCGGGTCACGCCAGCTGACGAGCACCACCGTCACCATCGCCAGCCGTGGAGCCCTGGCCGATCCGGCTGCACGGGCCGAGCTGATGGTCCTGATCGGCGCGTCCGCCGACCAGGCGGGGTGATCGCATGTTCCAGATCATGGGCGTCGTCAACGTCACCCCCGACTCGTTCAGCGACGGCGGCCGGTACCTGGACGTCGACGACGCCGTCGCCCACGGGCTCGAGCTCATCGCGGCCGGCGCGACCATCATCGACGTCGGCGGCGAATCGACCCGGCCCGGTGCCGCCCGGGTCGACACCCGCGAGGAGCAGCACCGGGTCGCACCCGTCATCGCCGCACTGGCCGCCGCTGGTGCGCGAGTGAGTATCGACACGATGAACGCGGAGACCGCCCGTGCTGCGGCCGACGCCGGTGCCTCGATCATCAACGACGTCTCCGGTGGCCTCGCCGACGATCGCATGCCGGGCGTCATGGCGGCGTCCGGTCTCGATTGCGTCATCAGCCATTGGCGCGGGCACTCGGCCGACATGGCGAGCCGCGCCACCTACACCGACGCGGCGGTCGACGTCGCTCGGGAACTCGACGACCGGGTGACGACCCTCCGCGGTCAGGGCGTCGACCCCGGCCGGATCGTCGTCGATCCCGGCCTGGGGTTCTCCAAGCACGCCGAGCACAACTGGCGCATCCTCGCCCGACTCGACCTGCTGCGCGAGCTCGGGTACCCGGTGCTGGTGGGTGCGTCCCGCAAGCGGTTCATCGGAGCGCTCCTCCCCGAGGACGCCCCGATGGAGGCGCGCGACCTGCCGAGCGCCGTGGTGAGCGTGCTGGCCGCGCAGGCCGGAGCCTGGGGTGTGCGCGTCCACGACGTCGCCGCAACCAGACTCGCTCTCGATACCCTCGATGCATGGCAAGGTGGAGCCGATGACTGATTCGATCACCCTCACGGGCCTGCGTGCGTTCGCGCACCACGGCGTCTTCGACTTCGAGCGCGAGGCCGGACAGGAGTTCGTCATCGACGTCACCGTGTCGCTGGACCTCCGCCCGGCCGCCGGCGGCGACGAGCTCGGCGCGACCATGCACTACGGCGAGCTCGCCGAGGCGGTCGTCGCGGCCGTGGAGCGCGACCCGGTCGACCTCATTGAAACGGTGGCCGAGCGCATCGCCGACGTGGTGCTCGCGAACGAGCGCGCGGAGGCGGTCCGGGTCACCGTGCACAAGCCGAGCGCCCCCATCACGGTGCCCTTCGCGGACGTGGCGGTGACGATCGAGCGCACCCAGGCCGACCGCACCCAGGCCGGGCGGGCCGTCTGATGGTCTCGCGCACACCGATCCACGACCCCGCCCGTCGGCCCGGACCACCGAAGCCGCGCGCCGTCTGGGCCGTCGTGGCCATCGGGGCCAACCTGGGGGACCGCCGCGCGACGATCGCACAGGCGGTGGACGACCTCGCCGCCGTCGACGGGGTGCTCGAGGTGCGGCCGTCGCCGCTCGTGTCGAGCGCGGCCGTCAAGTCGTCCGGTGTCGACGAGTCGGCTCCGGCCTACCTCAACGGTGTCGCTGCCGTCCGCACCCGCCTCCAGCCGCACGCGCTCCTCGACGAACTCCAGCGGATCGAACTCGCGCACGGCCGCGTCCGCGAGGAACGCTGGGGCGATCGGACGCTCGACCTCGACCTCGTCGCCTACGACGACGAGACGATCGACGACGAACGCCTCACGGTCCCGCACCCGCGAGCCGCCGAGCGCGGGTTCGTCGTCGTGCCCTGGCTGCTCCTCGACCCCGACGCGACGCTGCCCGGCGTCGGCCGCCTCGACACCCTTGCGGCCGCCAAGGACGGCTCCGTGGTCCCCGACGACGGCACGCACCCGTGACCCGCACCACCGCGACACCGCTCATCGTCCTCGCCGGGGTGGGCGTCGTCTTCGGCTTCCTCGTCGAGGTCGCGATGGTCTCCGGCGGACGCGCGTCGATCATCCCGCCCGTCACCCTCGCGGTCTCGCTCGTGGCGGTCGCGATCATCCTCATCGCCCTGTCCTGGCCGATCCGCCGCAGCACGACCGGTCGCGCCACCCGTCGGATCGATCCGTTCCGCGCCATGCGGGTCGCCGCGCTCGCGAAGGCCTCGAGTCATGCGGGCTCCCTGGTGGCCGGGGCGACCGTCGGGATCCTGCTCTTCGTCCTGACCCGCCCGATCCTGCCCGCGATAGGCTCGTTGTGGCTGGTGATCGCGTCCATCGTGGGATCCGTCGCACTCGTCGTCGCCGCCTTGGTGGCCGAGTGGTTCTGCACCGTTCCGAAGGATGATGATGACGACGCCGCACCCGGGGGAGCCCCGTCCCACACCTGATCAGCCCGCCGAGCGGCCGCTGATCGAGACGCCGCTGGAGGAGCTGTCGTCGCCGGAGACGGTCCAGGCCGACCTTGCGGAGCAGAGCGGCAAGCGGCTGGAACTGCCTGATGCCCAGTGGCGACGCGTGAGTCGCAAGCTCATCGCCGTCGAGTTCATCTCCGAGGGTGCCGGTCTCGTGCTCGTCACGGCGGCCGTGGTCTTCGTCGCGCTCGTCTGGGACTGGACCTGGATCTGGTGGCCGTTCGCCGCCTTCGCCGTGATCTCCCTGATCGCCGCGGCGTTCATCCCTCGTCGCATCCGATCGATCGGGTACCAACTGCGCGCGGACGATCTGTTGTTCCGCCGAGGGATCATGTGGCAGCGCTTCGTCGCCGTGCCGTACGGGCGTATGCAGCTCGTCGACATCAACCGCGGGCCCCTCTCGCGGGCGTTCGGCCTCGCCGACCTCAAGTTCGTGACCGCCTCCGCCTCGACCGGAGTGGTGATCAACGGGTTGCCGGAAGCCGAGGCCGAGGGGCTGCGCGACCATCTGGTCGCCGTGGCGGAGAGCCGGCGGACCGGACTGTGAGCGAGCACCAGGCGGCAGGACCGCCGGAGCGGTTCGAGGCTCCGGCCGCGGGTCCTCGGGTGAAGCCGACGGCCGAGGCGATCGTCCCGCGGGTGGCCGGGCAGAGTCTCGTCGACGGGCAGTGGCACCGGCTGCACCCGGCGACGCCGTTGCTCCGAGGCGGCATCGCATTCGTCGCCATCCTCGGCATCGTGATCGCGAACCTCCGCGAGCGACTCATCGAGTTCTTCATCCCCGCTCCGGGGATGGAGCAGCCGACCGACCCGATCGACTACATCCTCAACCACGGCTTCGTCGGGTGGGTGCTCCTCGCGATCGCCGTCGGGCTCATCGTGGTGATCGCCGTGTTCTGGTTCTCATGGCGCATGCACACGTTCCGGGTGACCGACGAGGCGGTGGAGGTGCGCAGCGGGATCCTGTTCCGCACGAACCGCAAAGCCAAGCTCGACCGCATCCAGGGCGTCTCCATCGAGAAGCCGCTCCTGGCCAGGCTCATCGGGGCCTCCCGCATCAACGTGAGCGTCGCGGGCCAGGACGCGAACGTCAAACTCGAGTACCTGTACGGTGCCGACGCCGACGGCCTCCGCCGGGACGTCCTCACGCTCGCGAGCGGGGTGAAGCTCGCCGAACGCCGGCAGACCGCCGCAGCCGGCGACCCGGCCGACCCGACCCTGCCGCCGCAATCGGTGCCCGACGGCGCCGGCGGGGTGTCCCGGTTCGTCACCGAGCGCGTCGACGACTTCATCTCGCCCGAACTCGACCCGGAGGAGGCGGTGCCGGACTCCGTCGTGCGATTGACGCTCGGACGCCTGGTCGGATCCACGCTGCTCAGCCCGTTCACCGTGATCGTCCTGATCTCGGTCGTGGCCGGCGTCGTGCTCCTCGTCAACGGGCTGGACTGGGCCTGGTTCTGGCTCGTCCCGATGGTGCTGAGTCTCGGGGCCTTCGTCTGGTCGAGCGTGACGAAGTCGCTGCGCTACAGCATCGCCGCGACGCCCTCGGGCGTCCGCATCGGCTTCGGGCTCTTCTCGACGACGAACGACACCGTCCCGCCCGGACGGATCCACGCGATCGAGGTGTCACAGCCCATCATCTGGCGCCCGTTCGGCTGGTGGCGGGTCCGGATCAACAAGGCCGGCCTGTCACTGGAGCAGGCTGCTCGGGGTGCGACGAGCAACACGGTGTTGCCGGTCGGGTCGCTCGTGGACGCCGCCCAGGTCGTGGAGTTGATGCTCGCGGGCCGCATCGACGGCAGCGCCTGGGCTCCCCTGCAGTCGGCCCTCGCCACACGCGACGGCGTCGGTTTCGTGGGCTCGCCCCGCCGCTCGCGATGGATCAACTGGTTCTCCTGGCGTCGTACCGGCTACGCCCTGCGCGACGGGATGCTGCTGTTCCGGCAGGGGGTGGTCTGGCGCAAACTCCACATCCTCCCGCTCGCACGCCTGCAGAGCATCCGGGTCGACCAGGGGCCGCTCCTGCGCGCGCTCGACCTCGCCTCCGCGACCGCGCACACGGTCCCTGGCCCCGTGATCGCCAAGCTCCCGGCCATGGCCCGCGACGAGGCGGTGCGGATGTTCGACGCGGCGTCGGCGGCGATCGTGGTCGCGCAGTCGACCGACCGCAGCCACCGGTGGGCGAGCTTCGACCCCGAGCACCAGCCCGACGAGGCGCAGGCGACGGCGCCCTACCTCGATGAGCCGGTGGCGCAGTCCGGCACCGAACCGACGACGCGGGCGCACGCCGAGCCGTGGCAGGAGCAGAGCCCGGCACCGTCCGTGCCGTTCCCGACGACCGACCAGGACCGGAGGACCACGTGAGCGCGGAACGACGGAGCGCCAGGCTCGGCGTCGGGATCATCGGGAGTGGTCGCGTCGGCCCGGTCATCGGAGCGGCGCTCGGGGGAGCCGGACATGCGATCGTCGGCATCACCGCGGTGTCGGAAGAGAGCCTCGAACGGGCGAACGCCCTGTTGCCGGATGTGCCGGTGCTCGATCCGACCGAGGTGGTCGAGCGGAGCGAACTCGTCGTCATCGCCGTGCCCGATGCGCAACTCGCGTCGTTGGTCGAAGGGCTCGCGGCGGTCGGTGCGTGGCAGCCGGGTCAGCTCGTCGCGCACACCTCGGCTCGGTTCGGGACGGCGGTGCTCGCTCCGGCAGCGCGCGCCGGTGCCATCCCGTTGGCGTTGCACCCCGCGATGGTGTTCACCGGGACGAGCCTCGACCTCGCCCGGCTCCACGAGACGTCGTTCGCCGTGACCGCACCGGCCCCCGTCCAACCGATCGGGCAGGCGCTCGTGGTCGAGATGGGCGCGGAGCCCGTGATCATCGCCGAGGCCGATCGTGCGGCCTACGCCGAAGCGGTGGAGACGGCCGCGAGCTTCTCCCGCGCGGTCGTGCAGCAGTCGACGGCTCTGCTCCAGGAGATCGGCGTGGAGAACGCCGGCGGCTTCCTGTCGTCGCTCGTGCGGTCGTCGGTCGACGAGGCGCTGCGCGGGGCGACCACGCCCGACGTCGACGAGCTGCTCTAGCCGAGTGGACGAACCGCCGCCCGCCCACCCGAGTCCGGGCAGGCGGGCGGGCCCGTGTCAGCGGCTGCGGCGGCGACGGATCAGCGCGTCCACGGCGAGTCGGCCCGGGCCGGCGAGCGTGAGCGCGAGCGACGCGAGCGCGAGCAGCATGACGTACTCGAAGCCACCGTCGGCGGCGTAGAACCCCGCCGGCAGGTGCACGAGCACCATCGCCACGGCCATCGTCACCGCGAGCAGGGCGCCCACGATGCGCGTGCCGAGGCCGACGATGAGCAGCAGGCCACCGACCACCTCGAGACCGGCGACGACGACCGCCGCGACCTCTGGAGCCGGGATGCCCATGCCCCCGAACCCGGAGGCGACGCCCGGGATGGAGTCGACGAGGAACTTCTGGAGCCCGTGCGCGACGAAGACCACGCTGAGGGCCAGGCGAAGGAGGAGGAGACCGGCGTCGATCCCCGCCTGTCCGCGCGGCGCGGCGGGGGAGGCCGGTACCGGTGGGACGGTGGTGGCTTCGCGGTGGTCGGTGTGCTGGTGGTCGGAGAGCGTCGTCATGACGAGCCTTTCGAGTTCGTTTCCGGCGTCGGTGCCCCCGATCGGGACTCCTGTCCTTCGAGCCAAGCACGGCCCGGGTACCCGGCGATGTCCTCCGAATGGTTGTTCGCAGACCCTTGTCAGGGCGTCGATAGCCGGTTCATAGGAAACCGGCCGTGCGCGCGGCCCGCACGGTCCCCGGTAAACTCCAGTGACCGCACGAGGAGAATCCCACCGCATGACTGACACGACGCCAGAGCCGATCGACGACGCAGCAGAGCAGGCAGAGCTCTCCGAGCAGAAGGCCGTCCGGCTCGCGAAGCGCCAGCGCCTCATCGACGAGGCGACGTCGGGTGCCGGTGGCGCCTACCCCGTCACCCTCCCCATCACCGACACGATCCCGGCGGTGCGCGCCCGATTCGGTGAGCTCCAGCCCGACGAGGCGACGGGCGTCACGGTCGGCGTCGCAGGCCGCGTCGTGCACCTGCGCAACACCGGCAAGCTCTGCTTCGCCAGCCTGCAGTCGGGTGACGGCAGCCGCATCCAGGCGATGGTGAGCCTCGCCAGCGTCGGCGACGAACAGCTCGCCGCTTGGAAGGAACTCGTCGACCTCGGCGACCACGTCTTCGTCTCCGGCGAGGTCATCTCCAGCCGCCGCGGCGAACTGTCGATCATGGTGGCCGAGTGGACCATCGCGGCGAAGGCGATCCTGCCCCTGCCGAATCTCCACAACGAGCTGAACGAGGAGACGCGGGTCCGGAGCCGGTACCTCGACCTCATCGCCCGCGACCAGGCGCGCAAGAACGTGCTCGACCGGGCCAAGACGGTGGCCAGCCTCCGCCAGACCTTCACCGAGCGCGACTTCGTCGAGGTCGAGACGCCGATGCTCCAGGTCATGCACGGTGGAGCCTCGGCCCGCCCCTTCGTCACCCACTCGAACGCGTTCGACACCGAGCTCTACCTGCGCATCGCGCCCGAGCTGTACCTGAAGCGCGCCGTCGTCGGCGGCATCGACCACGTCTACGAGATCAACCGCAACTTCCGCAACGAGGGCGCCGACTCCACGCACAGCCCCGAGTTCGCCATGCTCGAGGCGTACGAGGCCTACGGCGACTACGGCACCATGGCCGACCTCACGCAGACCCTCGTCCAGAACGCCGCGCTCGCGACGAGCGGGAGCCACGTCGTCACCTGGGCCGACGGCACGGAGTTCGACCTCGGTGGCGAGTGGGACCGCATCTCGATGTTCGAGAGCCTCTCGGCCGCCGCTGGTGTCGAGATCACGCCGCAGACGCCGATCGAGGAACTCAAGGCGCTCGCCGAGCGTGAGGGCGTCGAGGTCCCGCACCCCATCCACGGCAAGTACGTCGAGGAGCTGTGGGAGCACTTCGTCAAGGGTGGCCTCGAGCGCCCGACCTTCGTCATGGACTTCCCGGTCGACACGAGCCCGCTCGTGCGCGCCCATCGCTCCATCGATGGCGCGGTCGAGAAGTGGGACCTCTACGTCCGCGGCTTCGAGCTCGCCACCGGCTACTCCGAGCTCGTCGACCCGGTCGTGCAGCGCGAACGCTTCATCGAGCAGGCGAAGCTCGCCGCACAGGGCGACGTCGAGGCCATGCGTCTCGACGAGGAGTTCCTGCGGGCGCTCGAGTTCGGGATGCCGCCGTCCGGAGGCATGGGGATGGGCATCGACCGACTCCTCATGGCGCTGACCGGTCTCGGCATCCGCGAGACGATCCTCTTCCCCCTGGTCAAGTAGCGGCCACCCGGCAGCACGACCACCGACAGTCAGGCGCGACGATGAGCATGATGGACCCCGGCGACCACCAGGACCCGAAGAAACAGGGGCCGACGACGGCGCGCATCACCATCTGGATCGTGGTCGGCGGGATCGGCCTGTACCTCGTCGTCAGCGGCTTGTGGGGTGCCCTCGCCGGAGGCTCCTGAGCCGGCTGCGCGCCCGTTCGGGATCGCACCACCGCTTCGTTCCGGTCCCTGAGCCAGCTCTCCGGTCCCTGAGCCCACTCTCCGGTCCCTGAGCCCACTCTCCGGTCCCTGAGCCCACTCTCCGGTCCCTGAGCCTGTCGAAGGGCGGTACGATTGAGGAGTGATCGAAGACTACTGGCTCAACGCGCTCTGGTCGCTGCTGCCCACCGTGGTCGTCGGCATCATCTTCTGGGTCGTGATGCGCGCCATCCTGCGGTCCGACCGCAACGAGCGCAAGGCGTACGCGCAGGTCGAGGCGGAGCAGCGCGCGAAGCTCGGTCTCCCGCCGGTCGAGCCCTCCGCCCCTCGCGAGGTCTGACCCGCCCGTATCACGTGGCGATGTCGCCCCACAGCTGTCCGGCATGGTCAGTAGGCTGGAGCCTCGGCAGCTGAGCGGATGGGCGACATGACGATCGAGTTCTCCTGGAACTGGCTGGGCATCACGGCCCTCGTCCTGGACTTCATCATCCGTGTCATCGCGGTGATCGTCGTCCCGCGCAACCGGCGCCCGACCGCGGGGATGGCCTGGCTGCTCGCGATCTTCCTCATCCCGTACGTCGGTGTCATCGCCTTCCTCCTCATCGGCAATCCGAAACTCCCACGGGTGCGCCGGCGGAAGCAGTACGACATCAACGTCTACATCCGCCAGACGACCCGCGACCTCGTCAAGGCGAACCTGACGTCGAACGCCCCGGCCTGGTTCCGGTCGGTCGTGACGCTCAACCGCAACCTCGGGTCGATGCCGCTGCAGGGCGGGAACACCGCGAGTCTCATCGGTGACTACGAGGCCTCGCTCCATGCCATGGCCGACGAGGTCGACCGTGCCGAGCAGTTCGTGCACGTCGAGTTCTACATCCTGACCTGCGACCGCACCACGAAGCCGTTCTTCGACGCGCTCGAGCGCGCGGTGGCCCGCGGCGTCACGGTCCGGGTGCTGCTCGACCACTTCGCGAGCTGGCGGACCCCCGACTACAAGCACACGCTGAAACGCCTCACCGCGATGGGTGCCCAGTGGGCGCTCATGCTGCCGCTCCAACCGTTCAAGGGCAAGTTCCAACGTCCCGACCTCCGGAACCACCGCAAGATGGTGATCGTCGACGGCGCGGTCGCGTTCATGGGCTCGCAGAACATGATCGACCGGAGTTACAACAAGCCGGGCAACATCAAGCGGGGTCTCCAGTGGCAGGAGCTCATGACGCGGGTGGAGGGCCCCGGGGTCGCGGGGATCAACACGATCTTCCTAAGCGACTGGTACAGCGAGACGGGCGACGTCCTGTCTCATGAGGTCGGTCTGCTCGAGGCCCGACCGGTGGGCGACCTCGAGCTGCAGGTCGTGCCGAGCGGGCCGGGGTTCGACGGCGACAACAACCTCAAGCTGTTCCTCACCCTCATCTACGCGGCACAGCGGCGCATCGTCATCACGAGTCCGTACTTCGTGCCCGACGAGTCGTTGCTCGCAGCGGTCACGACGGCGGTCCAGCGTGGTGTGCCGGTCGACCTGTTCGTCTCGGAGATCGGCGACCAGGCGATGGTCTGGCACGCGCAGCGCTCCTACTACGAGGCGCTCCTGCGAGCCGGCGTGCGGATCTTCCAGTACCCGGCGCCGTACATCCTCCACGCGAAGCACTTCACGATCGACGACGACGTCGCCGTCATCGGGTCGAGCAACATGGACATGCGTTCCTTCGGTCTCAACCTGGAGGTCTCGCTCATGGTCCGCGGGCGCGAGTTCGTTCAGGAGATGCGCGGCGTCGAGGACGGGTACCGGGAGATCAGCAAGGAACTGACGCTCGCGGAATGGTTGAAGCAGCCCCTCCGGTCGACGGTGCTCGACAACCTCGCCAGATTGACGTCCGCGCTGCAGTAGACGCTGGCGCCCGCGGCCGGGCGATCCGACCGAAGGAGCCGTCCGCGCCGCGGACACCCTCCTCCGCCGGTCCACCGCACATGACCCGGCCCCAACATCCGTCTTACATCGTCGGGATTCTTGCGTATTCCACATATCAGTCGACCAATTTGTGTATCGTGTGACGGCCCCCTCTCCTCCAGAAGGTCGGACCCACGTGAACACCATCCTCTTCCGCAGGGCGCTCGGCGCCCTGTCCATCGTCGCCGTCACCGGTGGCGCCATGTTGCCGGTCACGGCACCGGACACCACCTCGACTCCCGCTGCCGCCGCGACCCAGTCGCTCGGCCTCAACACCTCGCTGCAGCGGACCGCCACCGGGAGCGTTCCCTTCGATCAGGCGCCCGGTCCGGGGCTCGACGTCTCAGCCGACGACGCGGTGCTGCGGTCCCACGACGCCGTGACATACACGATCGAGGCGCAGCTGCGCGGGGCCGCCCGCGACAACCGGGTGGTCGTCCGACAGCGGCTGCCCGAAGGGTTGCAGTGGCCCACCGTCGATCAGTTGCCGGGGTACTGCGTCGCCGGATCGACGGTCAGTCCCGACCGCGCCGTCCTCGACTGCGTCCGCTCCGACGTCCTCCCGAACTCCGTGAGCGCCATCGAGCTCACCGCGATGCTCACCACCGCGCCGGCGAACGGCACCGTCATCAGCGCGCCGCAGGACGGTATCGAGATCATCGCCGCCGACGCCGCCGACGGGTCCGAGATCCGGGCCAGCACGACCGCACCGGATCTGGTGGTGAGCAGCGGCCCGCGCGTCAACGTCGGCGTCCGACGGGGGCCGGTCGTCGACGGCGTGCAGGAGCAGGACGGCACCGTGGGTTGGTACATCGCACACGACACCTACCTCTCGATCACCGATTTCGGCACCGATGAGGGACGCGGCGCTCGCGGATCCGGGAACGTCGTGGGCGACGTCACCTTCGTCATCGATCTCAACGGGTATCCAGCCGGCGCGCGGCTCGCGACCGTCAACCCTGAGGGGAGGCCGGTGCCGCAGAGCTGTCTCACCGGGGCCTTCGACTCCGCGGTCTTCCCGAAGGCGGCGGGCGGAGGCGACGACGCGGTCTCGGATTCCGGGACCTGGACCTGCGAGCCGGCAGCCGACGGCCGTTCCGTCCTCGTCACGGTCAGTGGGGCCGACCTGAGCGGCGACCACATCCCCTCGCGGTCCGCTTCCGGCTCCGCGATCACGGCGCAGGGCTACCTCGCCATTGGACGATTCGGCGTGTTCGTGCCCGAGGACGACGTCCCGGCGAACGGCGCCCTGCCCGTGCGGCTGGACCTCGCCGATCTCCGCGTGACGGGTGTCGCCGCGGACGGGTCGCCTCTGCCGAACGCTCCGGAGCCGCTGGCGGACAACGTCGCCACCGCGACGATCGCCCAGCGCACCGGCGGCGGAGACCACGCGAGCCGGTACTCGGACCGCCGGACCGACAACCGCATGGTGCCCGGACAGAGCACGGCCGGCTCCGGCGACGGGCCTGTCGCCGGCGGCCAGCGGTTCGAGCAGACCGTCGCCTGGAACAACACCACGACGAGCCCCCTGACCGGCGCCGTGCTCTGCGCGGTGTTCGACCCGGCCACCCAGCAGGTCGGTGAGCGTCCCGGCGGAGGAGACCCTGCAGAGTTCCGCTCAACCGCCGGGGCTGTGATCGTCGAGTACGGGACGACGCCCAGCGTCGACGCCGCGGCCGACGCCGAGACCCGGCAGGCGCAGATGGATGCGACCACCTGCGACGACGCCGACGACACCTGGATCGCCGACCCGTCACTCGTCGACACCGACGACATCACGAAGGTCCGTCTTCGTCCCGTCGACGGCGAGCTCCCTCCTCGCACGAGCGTGACCCTGTGGGTGCAACTGCAGGCCAGACAGGGCCTCGACGTGGGCACCATGATCACCGAGACCTACAGCATCAAGTCCTCCGGCAACGGTCCGGACCGGGAGTCGGCGACCGCCTGGGTGGAGGACGGATGGTGGCACGGCCGGTACCGCGCGTCCGAGGGCAACGCACAGTACCCCCGTGGCGATCAACTGGTCGCCGCGAACGCGGCGGTCACGCTCAACAAGCGGGCCACCTCACCGGAGGTCGCGCCTGGCGCTCCGGCACCGATCGCGGCTGGCTCACCCATCACCTTCGATGTGCGTCCGCAGATCATCACCCCCGACGGGGTGGCCGATCGAGCCGACGCCGTGACGGTCACGGACTCCCTGCCGGCCGGATTCCTCTTCGACGAGGGTTCGGCGACCCCGGCGGCCACGACCGTGGTCCCGCAGGCGGACGGCAGCACGCTCCTCACCTGGGACCTCGGGCGGATCCGACAGGGAGCCGAGCCGGTGATCGCCTACATCGCGGTCTCGGACCGGTTCTCCGTCGGACAGTTCCTCAATCGTGCGATCGTCGCGAGTCCGGACGACCCGGGGTCCCTGACGGACTTCCCCGCGGAGCCAGGACGACTCGACTCCCACTACTCCTGGCAGTCGATGGTGGTCACCACCCCATCCGGACTGCAGATCGACAAGCACGTGGCCCGGTCCGTCGTCGAGTTCGGCGACGCGGTCGAGGTCGACGTCGTCTTCGGGAACATGAGCGCCGGGGCGGTGCAGCGCGAGGTGCGGATGATCGACGTCCTCCCGTACCCGGGCGACGAACGTGGCTCGACCGGGCAGGGCGTCCTGGCGGGTTCGGCCTCGTCGGACGGAGCGGACCTCCGCTACACGGCGGCCCCCGGTGATGCGGTCGCGAGCAACGTCGACCCCGTCGTCGACGACGGCTTCGGCACCCTGCCGGACGGAGCGCGGTGGTGCGCGGCGGACGAGTTCGGCATGACCGGCTGCCCGGCGTCCATCGCAGAGGCGACCGCGATCGAGGCCACCGTCGCCGAGCTCGCGCCGTTCGCGCCGGTGGTCGTCGACTACGAGCTGACGACCACCGGTGCCGCGGTCGACGCCCGGTTCGTGAACGACGCCGTCGTGCACTCCGCGACGCAATCGCTCGGCGCACAATCGCCTCAGGTCGCGGCTCAGCTGGTGAGCTCGGCGCTCGGCGAACGCATCTGGTGGGATCTCGACGCGAACGGGCTCGACGACGACGGGCTCGACGGGACGCCGGGGCCTGGTGTCGCAGACGTCGAGCTCGAACTGACCGGCACCGACAAGCGCGGGGAGCCGGTCACCCGGACTGTCACGACCGACGCCGACGGGCAGTACCGGTTCGAGGCGCTCCGTTCCGGTGCCTACCGGATCGACGTGCGACTCCCAGACGACCTGATGGCCGACGCCACGTCGCCTCGGGTCGGCGACGACGATCTCCGGAACTCCGCGATCGACCCGGCGGAGTGGGTCATGGCGGACATCGTGATCGCGGACCCGTCGCCGAGTGGAGCCGACGGCGAGGACCTCCGTTGGAACGGCGGTCTCATCGCGACCGAGCCCGGGACCGGCCCGGCTCCGGAGGGACCGGGCGCGACGCCGGGTGCGCCGGAGGCCACGACCGGCCGGGACACCGCGAGTCCGCTCGCCGTCACCGGCGCCGGGCTCACGACCGGCGCGCTCCTCGCGGCCGGCCTGCTCGTCGTCGCCGGTCTGCTCGTCCTCGCGCTGCGGCGGACGCGACGCCTCGTCGCACCGGAGCAGCCGCCGGACGGACCGGTCACGACCGAGTGACGAGGCCGTGAGTCGGGCCGCGGGATCGAGGTCCTGCGGCCCGACCCGGCTCCGAATGTCCGCAGAATCGACCCCGGATCGAGGGGTGGGTGCTCCCTATACTGGGGTCAAGTCAGGCCCACGACGGCGTCGCCTGCTCCCGGTCGACCCTTCGCCTGACGCGATCGAAGGAGGCATCAGTGCACCACACCGATATTCCGACCCGCTCCGACATCGTCGAGCTCGCGACCGCCCGAGAAGCGTCGAGCGTGTCGATCTACCTCGAGACGAGCACCAACCCCGCGGACACGAGCCACATCCGGCTCGACCTGAAGAACCAGGTGAAACAGGCCGTCGAACAGTTGGCGTCGGCCGGGGCGGACCGCACCGACGTCAGCCGGTTCACCGACGAGATCGATCGGCTCCTCGAAGACCCCGACTTCCTGCGGTACCTGTCGTCGAGCCTCGCGATCTTCGTGAGCCCGTCGACGACCAGGTACTTCCGCGTGCCCAACGTCCTGCGCTCGTGCAACGAGGTCTCCGACCGCTTCTACATCAAGCCGCTCATGCGCGCCCTCACGTTCCCGCAATCCGCCTACGTGCTCGCCCTGGCGCAGAGCGGCGTGCGGCTCGTCGCCGTGGCACGGGACCTCCCGGCGACGAGCATCGAACTGGACATCCCCGACGACGTCGCGGCGGCCGCCCACGTGGACTCCATCCGTGGGCGTGGATCGAACGGTCGGGAGCAGCTCGGACGCATCCAGGGGTCGGAGGGCCAGAAGATCCGGATGCAGGAGTATGCACAGGTGATCGACAAGGCGCTCGCCCCTATCCTCGCGAATTCGAAGGAGCCGTTGATCCTCGCCGGAGCCGAGCCGATGACCGGGATCTTCCGATCGGTGTGCACCTCGAAGCAGTTGGTGAAGCCCGAGATCGAGGGCAATCAGCAGGAGCGCTCGGACGAGCAGCTCGCCGCGGCGGCCCGCCCGATCCTCGACGAGCTGTACGCCGCCGAACTGCACGCACTGTGCGAGGAGTTCGGCACCCGCGCGTCGAACGGCCGTGCCGTGACCGACCTCGGCGACGTGGCACGCGCCGCGACGGCGAACGCGGTCGACACCCTGTTCGTCGACATCGACAGCAACCTGCCGGGCACGGTCGACGAGACCACCGGTGTCGTCACGCTCGCCGACGACGCCGACGCGACGAACTACGGCGTGATCGACGAGATCCTCCGCCGGGCGCTGCTCTCCGACGCTCGGATCCTCGCCGTCCGCGCCGACGACGTCCCCGGCGGGGGCGCCCTCGCGGCGACCGTCCGGTTCCCGGTCTGACCGAGCCGCGATCCTCCGACACCCGCAGCGCACGTGCCCGGTGCACGTGCGCTGTGGCGTTCCCGGTGGCCGCGCATCACGCCCACGGCGAACAGGGGCGAAGAGAGCTGCGGCGGTCGTTACGCTCCTACTAACGGCATCACCACCCTGCCCGGTGCCGGAGGAGAGTGATCATGTTCGAGAGATTCACCGACCGTGCGCGTCGTGTCGTCGTCCTGGCCCAGGAAGAGGCCAAGATGCTCAACCACAACTACATCGGGACCGAGCACATCCTGCTCGGCCTCATCCACGAGGGAGAAGGAGTCGCCGCCAAGGCGCTCGAGTCCCTCGGGATCTCCCTCGATGCCGTGCGCGAGCAGGTCACCGACATCATCGGCACCGGCCAGCAGCAGCCGACGGGACACATCCCGTTCACGCCGCGCGCCAAGAAGGTGCTGGAGCTGAGCCTGCGCGAAGCGCTGCAGCTCGGCCACAACTACATCGGCACGGAGCACATCCTGCTCGGCCTCATCCGCGAGGGCGAGGGCGTCGCAGCCCAGGTCCTCGTGAAGCTGGGTGCCGACCTCAACCGCGTGCGCCAGCAGGTCATCCAGCTGCTGTCCGGCTACCAGGGCAAGGAAGCAGCCCCGGTCGGCGGCAACCAGAGTGAGCAGCAGGCACAGGGCGGGTCGCAGATCCTCGACCAGTTCGGCCGTAACCTCACGCAGGCCGCGCGCGACAACAAGCTCGACCCGGTCATCGGTCGCGACAAGGAGATGGAGCGGGTCATGCAGATCCTCTCCCGTCGCTCGAAGAACAACCCGGTCCTCATCGGTGAGCCCGGCGTCGGCAAGACCGCCGTCGTCGAGGGTCTCGCCCAGGCGATCGTCAAGGGCGATGTCCCGGAGACGCTGAAGGACAAGCAGCTGTACTCGCTCGACCTTGGCTCGCTCATCGCCGGCAGCCGCTACCGCGGTGACTTCGAGGAGCGCCTGAAGAAGGTCACCAAGGAGATCCGCACCCGCGGCGACATCATCGTCTTCATCGACGAGATCCACACCCTCGTGGGTGCCGGTGCCGCCGAAGGCGCGATCGACGCGGCCTCCATCCTCAAGCCGCTGCTCGCTCGCGGTGAGCTCCAGACCATCGGTGCCACCACGCTCGACGAGTACCGCAAGCACTTCGAGAAGGACGCCGCACTCGAGCGTCGCTTCCAGCCGATCCAGGTCATGGAGCCGTCGCTGCCCCACACGATCAACATCCTCAAGGGGCTGCGCGACCGGTACGAGGCACACCACAAGGTGTCCATCACCGACGGCGCGCTCGTCTCGGCGGCGAACCTCGCCGACCGGTACATCTCCGACCGCTTCCTGCCCGACAAGGCCATCGACCTGATCGACGAGGCCGGTGCACGCCTGCGTCTGTCGATCCTCTCGAGCCCCCCGGAGCTGCGCGAGTTCGACGACAAGATCGCCGGCGTCCGCGAGGCCAAGGAGACGGCCATCGAGGAGCAGGACTTCGAGAAGGCGGCGTCGCTCCGCGACGAGGAGAAGAACCTCCTCGGCGAGCGTCTGCGCCTCGAGAAGCAGTGGCGCTCGGGCGACGTCAAGACGACCGCCGAGGTCGACGAGGGTCTGATCGCCGAGGTCCTCGCCCAGGCGACCGGCATCCCCGTCTTCAAGCTCACGGAAGAGGAGTCCTCGCGACTCGTCTTCATGGAGAAGGCGCTGCACCAGCGGGTCATCGGTCAGGAGGAGGCCATCTCGGCGCTTTCCAAGACCATCCGCCGCACGCGTGCCGGCCTCAAGGACCCGAAGCGTCCCTCGGGCTCGTTCATCTTCGCCGGCCCCACGGGTGTCGGTAAGACCGAGCTCGCGAAGGCGCTCGCCGAGTTCCTGTTCGACGACGAAGGCGCGCTGATCTCCCTCGACATGTCGGAGTACGGCGAGAAGCACACGGTCTCGCGACTGTTCGGTGCTCCTCCCGGGTTCGTCGGCTTCGAAGAGGGCGGCCAGCTCACCGAGAAGGTGCGTCGCAAGCCGTTCAGCGTCGTGCTCTTCGACGAGATCGAGAAGGCCCACCCCGACATCTTCAACTCGCTCCTCCAGATCCTGGAAGAGGGCCGGTTGACGGATGGTCAGGGTCGCGTCGTCGACTTCAAGAACACCGTCATCATCATGACCACCAACCTCGGTGCTCGTGACATCGCCGGTGGTCCGGTCGGCTTCCAGATCGAGGGCAACGCCTCGACCGGGTACGACATCATGCGCGGCAAGGTGAACGAGGAGCTGAAGAAGCACTTCAAGCCCGAGTTCCTGAACCGTGTCGACGACATCATCGTGTTCCCGCAGCTGTCGAAGCCGGAGCTGCTGCAGATCGTGGACCTGTTCACGAAGCGTCTCTCGGAGCGTCTGCTCGACCGCGACATGACGATCGAGCTCACGCTGCCGGCGAAGGAGCGCCTCATCGAGGTCGGCTTCGACCCGACCCTCGGTGCTCGTCCGCTGCGTCGTGCGATGCAGCGCGAGGTCGAGGACCAGCTCAGCGAGCAGATCCTCCACGGCGAGCTCAACGCCGGCGACCACGTGCACGTCGACTTCGTGAACGGCGCGTTCGCCTTCACGACCTCGGCTCGTGGTGAGTCGGTCGGTGCCGGCGTCAACGCGCAGGCGTCGCTCGGTACGGGTTCGGCCACGCCGGACCTCGCCATCACGGGCGAGTAGTCCCGAGTCACCGAAGGCCCCCACTCCGCGGAGTGGGGGCCTTCGTCGTGTCAGGGGTGTTCGTTCGCCCATCTCCGGGCGCGCGAGCACTGGAGCGCCCGAACCTGGGCGAGCGAACGGTGGCGGTCAGCCGAGGCGGTCGAGGTACCGGAGGATGATGCCCTCGCGGAGCGCCCAGGGGGAGACGTCGAGCTCGCGGACGCGGAAGGCGGCCATCGCCTCGGACAGGACGATGCCGCCGGCGACGATCTGGAACGTGCGGTCGGCGGTGATCCCGGGGAGCGCGGGGCGGGCCTCAGCCGGAATGCGGGCGAGCCGGGGGATCCAGTCGTCGAGCTGGCTGCGCCGGAGCAGCGATCGTTCGGTGCCACCGATCCCGTCTGCCACCGATCCTGCGAGGCGTGCGAGGGAGCGGATGGTCTTGGACGACCCGACGACGTGATGGGCGTCGGGCTCCTCGGCGAACGCGGGGAGTGCCGCGGCGAGCACCTCGCGGGCGTGCAGGCGGAGCGCCTCCTGCTGTGCGGCGGTCGGTGGGTCGTCGTGGAGGAAGCCGACGGTGGAGCGTCCGGCGCCGAGCGGGAGGGAGATCGCGACATCGGGGTACTCGTCGCCGCCGGCCGCGATCTCGAGTGAGCCGCCGCCGATGTCGAGGAGGAGCATCTCGCCGGCCGACCAGCCGTACCAGCGGCGGACGGCGAGGAAGGTGAGCTTCGCCTCGTCGTCGCCGGACAGGACCTGCAGGGCGATGCCGGTCCGCTCCTCGACGAGGGCGAGGACCTCCGGCCCGTTCGTCGCCTCACGGATGGCCGAGGTCGCCATGGAAAGGAGCTCGTCGAGGCCGCTCTCGCGGGCGATCGCTGCGGCTGCACCGATCGACTCGAGGATGACCGCGACGCCCTCATCGCTGATCGATCCATCCGGCGTGAGGTATCGCATGAGTCGCAGCACCGACTTGTGCGACGACTGGGGGATCGGCCGGGCTCCCGGGTGGGCGTCGACGATGAGCAGGTGGACGGTGTTCGATCCCACGTCGAGGACTCCGAGTCGCATGCGCTCACAGTACTGCCTGCCTGCCTGGGTGTGCTGTGGTCGGTCGCCAGCGCGGTGCGCTGACGTGAGCGCGGGTCCAGCGCGTGAGCGCGGGTCTCCGGAGGGTCGCTCCCACGTCCCTGACCCGCGGCGAGGCCTATACCGCGCCACTCGCGTCAGCGCACCGCGCTGACGCCCACACCCTCGCGCTCGCGTCAGCGCACCGCACTGAGCCGGGGTGGGGCGGACCTCGGGAGGGTGCAAGGCCGCGCGACCTCGTCGGCGCACCGCGTAGGATCGCCGCATGACCGCCGCCACCTCGGAATCCTCCGCCCCTCGAACCCTCGTGATCCTCGGTGCCGGGGGCGATCTCACGGCCAGGCTCCTGCTGCCCGGACTCGCGTCGCTCCTCGGCTCCCCGCGCGGCGAGGCGGTGCGCCTCATCGGAGTCGACCGGTCCGAGTCGAGCGACGAGGCCTGGCGGAAGCGCGTCGGGAACGCGTTCGCCGACGCCCCGTCGAAGCTCGCCGAGACGATCGTCGCCGAGACCACCTACGTGCAGGCCGACGTCTCCGACCCGGCGTCGCTCGAACGCGTCCTCGCGGCAGCCGGACCGAACGTCGCGCTCTACTTCGCCCTGCCGCCCGCCATCACCCTGCTCGCGTGCAAGGCGCTGCGGAAGCTGGAGCTCCCCAAGGGCATCATGCTCGCCCTCGAAAAGCCGTTCGGCACCGACTACGCCTCCGCCCGCTCGCTCAACCGCCTGCTCCAGCACCTGGTGCCGGAGGAGCAGGTGTTCCGCGTCGACCACTTCCTCGGCAAGTCGACGGTCCTCAACCTGCTCGGCCTCCGCTTCGCGAACCGCATCTTCGAACCGCTCCTCTCCGCCGACAACGTCGAACGCGTCGACATCGTCTTCGACGAGCAGCTGGCCCTCGAGGGTCGCGCCGGATACTACGACCGTGCGGGCGCCCTGATCGACATGATCCAGAGTCACCTGCTCCTCGTCCTCGCGTTCGCCGCCATGGAGCCACCTGCGAGCGTCGACGCCGAGGATCTGCGCGGCGGGATGGCCCAGGTGCTGCGGGCGACCCGTCCGTGGAAGGCGAACGGCACGGAGAGTCGTCGTGCACGCTACGGCGCCGGGACGATCGGCGACCGCAAGCTGCCCGCCTACATCGACGAGCAGGGCGTGGACCCGTCGCACCACACGGAGACGCTCGCCGAGATGACCCTCGCGATCGACAACTGGCGTTGGGCCGGTGTCCCGTTCGTGCTGCGGTCCGGGAAGGCGCTGGCGGACACCCGTCAGGAGATCGTCTTCACCTTCAAGCCGGTGCCGCACCTCCCGTCCGGCCTGCACGGCATGAAGACCCCGGCGCGGCTCCGTATCGGCCTGAAGCCGGCGTCGCTCGACCTCGACCTGATGATCAACGGCGAGGACGACCCCTTCGAACTGGACCCGGTCGCCCTCCACGCAGAACTCCAGGCGGGGCAGCTCAGCGCCTACGGCGAGGTCCTGTCGAGCATCCTCGAGGGAGACCCGACCCTGTCGGTGCGCGGTGACGTGGCCGAGCAATGCTGGCGGATCGTCGCGCCCGTGCTCAAGGCGTGGCGCAAGGACGAGGTGTCCATCGACACCTACCCGGCCGGCACCGCGGGCCCGAGGTCCTGGCACTGATCCGCCCCTCGTGATCCGGTGCCGTCACTCCGGTGTCCGGAGCCAGCGCGGTGCGCTGACGTGAGCGCGCCCCACCGGACCGAGCGCGCCCCTCCGGAGGCCCGCGCTCGCGCGGCTGGGTAGCGCTCACGCCGCTTCGGCAGCGCTCGCTCGAGCGCACCGCGCTGGCGCCCACCAATCCGCGCTCGGTCGGGAGCACCGCGCTGCCGTCAGTAGACTTCTCGGAGGTTCTGACAGGAGGAGGCGGGATGGTCGAGCAGGCTCAGCAGGGGTATGTGGTCCGTCGCGCCCGCACGAGCGACGTCCGCCGCATCCAGGCGCTCGTCGAACCACTCGTGCAGCAGCGCATCCTCCTCGGCAAGGACGACGTCGTGTTCTACGAAGCGGTCCAGGAGTTCCGCGTCGCCGAGACACCCGACGGCGAACTCATCGGCTGCGGCGCGCTGCACGTCATCTGGGAGGACCTCGGTGAGGTCCGCACGCTCGCCGTCTCCGCAGACCACCTCGGCACCGGGGTCGGCCACGCGCTCGTCGAGCGCCTCGAGCACGACGCGGTCGAGCTCGGTCTGCGTCGCCTGTTCTGCCTGACCTTCGAAACCGGCTTCTTCACGAGGCACGGCTATCAGGAGATCGGCGAGGAGATCGTCCCACCCGAGGTCTACGCACAGCTCGTGCGCTCCTCGGACGAAGGTGTCGCGGAGTTCCTCGACCTCGCGCGGGTCAAGCCGAATACGCTCGGTAACACGCGGATGCTCAAGCTGCTCTGAACCACAGCTTGAAGGTTGGTGCTCGTCGGAGTGACCGATGAGACCGTTCACAATGCCGCGCTGATCAGCGCTTTCCTTCGTTTCCAGCGCGAAGCCCGTGCTCAGATGAGCAGGCCCGGATTTACGTGCCGTTCACATTCGCGGTGGTCTTCCGTCACGCATGTCGGTTAGCTTGTGAGGCACTACCCATCGTCTGTGCCTCGAATGGGGGTGCGTTGTCGCGCGCTCCGAACGAGGACGGCCCTCGATTCGGAGCCACATGTCGTTCAAACACCCGTGGAGGCTGTCCGCCTTCGCCGCCCTTGCCGGGCTCGTCGCCGCGCCCCTCGTGGCGACACCAGCCGTCGCCTCGACCGACGGCCTCGGTGTCGTCATCAACGAGGCCTACCTCTCGGGCGGGAGCGCGAACGCGCCCTACCTGAATAAGTTCGTCGAGCTCTACAACCCGAGCGACGCGGTGGTCGACGTCAGCGGCTGGTCGATCCAGTACCGCAAGCTCGACGGCGTCGGCGCCTCGTCCACCGTCGTGCCACTCACCGGCTCCATCGCGGCCGGCGGCTACTACCTCGTCTCCGGCTCCTCGAACGGCGCCAACGGCGTCGCCCTGCCGACCCCCGACGTCACGAGCACCCTCAGCCCCCAGGGCCAGAACGGCACGCTCGCGCTCGTCGCCTCGACCACTGCGGTCACGCTCACGCCCGGCTCCGTCGTCGGCGACCCGGCTGTCGTCGACCTCCTCGGCTACGGCACGTCGAACACCTTCGAGACGGCCGCGTCGCCGTCCCCGTCGGGCAACACCGTTCCGCAGTCGATCGTGCGCACCACCTTCGCCGACACCGACAGCAACGCCGCCGACTTCACGCTCAGCGACACGGTCACGCCGCAGAACAGCGCCGGCGACACCCCGGTCGACCCCGAGCCCACGCCGGAGCCGACCCCCGAGCCCACCGACCCGACCACCCCGGTCGAGCCCGGTACGGCGACGATCGCGGAAATCCAGGGCACCGGTGCCGCGAGCACGATGGTCGGCCAGACGGTCACCACCACGGGCTTCGTCACCGCGAGCTTCCCGACCGGCGGCTTCAACGGCTACTACCTGCAGACCGCGGGCACCGGCGGAGCGATCGACCCCGCGACGCACCTCGCGTCCGACGGTGTCTTCGTCTACTCGCCGGCCACCGTCGGCTCCGTCACCGTCGGCCAGTACCTGCAGGTCACCGGCGTCGTGGACGAGTACTACGGACTGACGCAGCTGAAGGTCACGGACGCGGCCGCCGTCACGGCACTCGACGCCACCGGCGTCGCCGCGCCGACCGCCGCCAGTGTCGCCTTCCCGGCGACCGACGAGGAGCGCGAGCGCCTCGAGGGCATGCTGCTCGCCCCCGCCGGCGACTACACGGTCACCGACACCTACAGCACGAACCGCTACGGCGAGATCGCACTCGCGGCATCGACGACGCCGTTCGTCACGCCGACGGTCCTCGGCAAGCCCGGTTCCGCTGAGGCGCTCGCAGCCGCGGCCCGTGTGCCGGCGGAGAAGGTCGTCCTCGACGACGGCTCTACCGTCGACTTCTCGAAGGCGGAGAACACGGGCATCCCGCTCCCGTACGTCTCGACCACCGCGCCCGTCCGGGTCGGTGCCGCCGTCGACTTCACCGCTCCGGTCGTCTTCGACTTCCGCAACAGCAACTGGAAGTTCCAGCCCACGCAGCAGCTGACCGGTGCCAACACGGCGACCGTGCAGCCGGCCACGTTCGAGAACACGCGCTCCACCTCGCCTCGCGGTGTCGGCGGCGACGTGTCCCTCGCGACCTTCAACGTCCTCAACTACTTCGCCACCACCGGTGACTCCCGGACCGGGTGCACCTTCTACACCGACCGTCAGGGCGGCAAGACCACGGTGAACAACTCCGACGCCGCCGGTTGTGGCGTCCGGGGCGCGGCGACGGCCGAGAGCCTCGCCCGTCAGCAGGCGAAGATCGTCTCCGCGATCAACGCCCTGGACGCCGACGTCGTCTCGCTCGAGGAGATCCAGAACTCCGCCTCGATCGGGCTCGACCGCGACGACGCCGTCAAGACGCTGACCGCGGCGCTCAACGCCGATGCCGGTGCAGGCACCTGGACGTTCGTCCCCTCGCCCGCGAAGGTCCCCACGGACGAGGACGTCATCCGCACGGCCTTCATCTACAAGTCCGCCACCGTCGAGACCGTCGGTGAATCGCGCATCCTGCTCGACTCGCCCGCCTTCGACAACGCCCGTGAGCCCGACGCGCAGGCGTTCAAGCCCAAGGGTGCGGACGACGCCGCGACGTTCCTCGTGATCGCCAACCACTTCAAGTCGAAGAGCACCTCGGCAGCGGCCACCGGTGACAACGCCAACACCGGGCAGGGCGCCTTCACCGGCGACCGCACGCGTCAGGCCAAGGCCCTCGTGACCTTCGCGGACACGGTCTCGAAGGATGTCGGCACGAAGAAGGTCTTCCTCGTCGGAGACTTCAACTCCTACGACGCCGAGGACCCGCTGGACGTGCTCCGCGACGCCGGCTACATCAGCCAGGAGGCCAAGACCGGCGAGTACACCTACGCATACGAAGGCGCGGTCGGATCCCTCGACCACATCTTCGCGTCGCCGGAAGCCGACCAGAGCGTCACCGGTGCCGACGTGTGGAACATCAACTCCGTCGAGTCGATCGCCCTCGAGTACTCTCGCTACAACGCGAACGTGACCGACTTCAACGTGCCGGACATGTTCCGCTCGAGCGACCACGACCCCGTGATCGTCGGCATCAGCGCCGACGCGAGCGAGTCCGCGACCGTCAACCTGCTCAACATCAACGACTTCCACGGTCGGATCGACGCCAACACGACGAAGTTCGCGGGCACGATCGAGCAGCTCAAGGCGATGTTCGCGCCCGACCAGACGGCGTTCATCTCCGCTGGTGACAACATCGGCGCCTCGCTCTTCGCCTCGTCGGCGCAGCAGGACCAGCCGACGATCGACGTGCTGAACGCGCTCGGTCTGAAGGCCTCCGCGGTGGGCAACCACGAGTTCGACCAGGGCTACGGCGACCTCGTCGACCGCGTCATGGCCGACGGGAAGAACGCGGCCTGGCCGTACCTCGGTGCCAACGTCTACGAGAAGGGCACGAAGCAGCCCGCGCTCCAGGAGTACACGATCCTCGACATCGACGGGGTGAAGGTCGCCGTCGTCGGCGCCATCACGCAGGAGACGCCGACGCTCGTGTCGCCCGCCGGCATCGCCGACCTCGACTTCGGTGACCCGGTCGAGGCCGTGAACCGCGTCGCGGCTCAGCTGACCGACGGCGACGAGTCCAACGGTGAGGCGGACGTCATCGTCGCGGAGTACCACGAGGGTGCTGGAGCCGGCACGCCGGACGGCGCGACCCTCGAGCAGGAGCTCGCCGAACAGAGCGCCTTCACCGAGATCGTCACCACGACGAGCGCGGACGTCGACGCCATCTTCACCGGCCACACGCACAAGCAGTACGCGTGGGACGCTCCGATCCCCGGCGTGACCGGCAAGACCCGCCCGGTGCTCCAGACCGGCAGCTACGGCGAGTTCATCGGTCAGATCACGCTGACCGTCGACCGCGCGTCGGGTGACGTCACCGCCTACACCGCGAAGAACGTCGCACGCACCACGGTGGCCGAAGCCGACCTGGTCAAGCAGTTCCCCGCGGTCGCGACGGTCAAGACGATCACCGACAAGGCCCTCGCGGTCGCGGCGGAGATCGGCAACCAGAAGATCGGTGAGGCGAAGGCCGACATCACCCGCGCGTTCAACAACGGGGTGAAGGACGACCGCGGCGCCGAGTCGACGCTCGGTGCGCTCGTCGCCGACTCGCTCCGCGCCTCGCTCTCGAGTGCCGACCGGGGCGGAGCCGACATCGGCATCGTCAACCCGGGTGGCATGCGTGAGGAGATCCTCGCGGGCGACATCACGTACGCCGAGGCGAACGCGGTGCTGCCGTTCCTCAACAACCTGTGGACGACCTCGCTCACGGGTGCACAGTTCAAGACCGTGCTCGAGCAGCAGTGGCAGCTCGACGCGGCCGGGAACGTCCCGTCCCGTCCGTACCTGCAGCTCGGACTGTCGTCGAACGTGCAGTACACGTTCGACCCCACGAAGGCCCAGGGACAGCGGATCACGAGCATCACGGTGAACGGTGCGCCGATCGACCCGAGCAAGAGCTACCGGATCGGCTCCTTCAGCTTCCTGCTGCAGGGTGGCGACAACTTCCGTGAGTTCGCGAACGGCACGGACACGCGCGACTCCGGTCTCGTCGACCGCGACGCGTGGATCGCCTACCTGACGGCGAACAGCCCGGTGTCCCCGGACTTCGCCCGGCAGAGCGTGCAGGTCACGAACGCGCCGACCGCAGCGGTCGCCGCTGGGAAGACGGTCTCGTTCGACGTCGCGAAGCTCGACCTCACCTCGACCGGCAGCCCGGTGAACACCTCGCTGGCGATCGAACTCAACGGCTCGCCGATCGGGACGGTCCCGGTCACCGCGGGGGCCGCGACGGTGTCCTTCACCGTCCCGGCGGGTACCGCTGACGGCGCGGCGACGGTGCGCCTCACGGCACTCGAGTCGGGGACGACGCTGACGGTGCCGCTCACGGTCGCGACGCCGCCGGTGGTCACGCCGCCGACGCCCGCGCCGGAGTCCGCGCTCATCCAGGCGCTCAAGGACCTGATCAAGGCGATCACCGACTTCATCATCGGCAAGCTCGCCACGATCCACGTCGGCAAGGAGTACGCCGGCACCTGGGTCAGCGTCTGGCTGCACTCCGACCCGATCCTCGTCAGCGACGGCCTCGTGCAGGTCGACGCGGACGGCAACGTGCAGGTCACGGTTCCTGAGGACGCCCCGGTCGGTGCTCACCGCCTCGTCGTCCAGGACGCCGACGGCAACGTCATCGGCTGGCAGGACATCGTCGTGCAGGCTGCGGCGGTCGACCCCGGCACCGACCCGGGCACCCAGCCCGGCGCGGGCGGCGGGACCGGTTCGGGAACGGCCGGCGGCAGCCAGGACGGCAGCCTGAGCAAGACCGGTGCCGAGCCGTGGGGGAACGCGGCGCTCGCCGCACTGCTCCTCGTCGGTGGTCTGGCGCTCGTGATCGCCCGTCGTCGCTCGGCGCAGCAGCTCTAGGCGCTCGCACCACTCAGCACCATCCCGATGCCTCGTCGTCGGTCGGACCACGGTCCGCACCGACGGCGGGGCATCGGGCGTTTCCGCGCCGCTGCACTTAATCTGTGAGCATGTCGAGCCTCACGAATCCCCGCGGACCGGAGCGGCCCGCCGTCTACTGGCGACGCAGGTTGATCGTGTTCGGCGTCCTGCTCGCCGTCATCGTCCTGGTCATCGTGCTCATCGTCCGTCTCGCATCGGGTCCGGGCACCGAGAACACGGCCGCGACGCCGACCCCGACGCCCACCGCGACCCCTGCGCCGACGGCCGCGCCGGAAGCGTCGACGACCGCACCGATCGATGAGGCCGCGACCACCGACCCCGGTTCGGCGGCCGCGTGCACGGCCGACCAGATCCGAGTCGAGGCCGTCGTGAACGGGACGAGCTTCGCGGCGGACGAACTCCCGCAGCTCTCGCTGAGCGTGACGAACACCGGTTCGGCCGCGTGCACGATGAACGCCGGCACGAGTCAGCAGGTCTTCACGGTGTCGAGCGGTGAGGAGCCCTACTGGACGTCGACCGACTGCCAGACGGCACCGAGCGACCAGCAGGTGCTCCTCGAGCCGGGGAAGACGGTCTCGTCGAACCCGCCGATCACCTGGGACCGCACGCGGTCGGCGCCCGACACCTGCGATCAGCCGCGCGACCCGGTGCCCGCCGGTGGCGCCTCGTACCACCTGAACACCTCGATCGGCGGCTTCGCCTCCGCCGACAGCGCGCAGTTCCTGCTCAACTGACGGAACCTGCTCGCCGAGCCGCCCCGGTCACTGAGCCTGTCGAAGTGCACAACCCGCAGCCCCGCACCAGCCTGCGACAATGGACGCATGGCGAAGCAGAAGCGACCCGAGTTCCGTTCCGAGCCCCTGGCCGCGGCCCTCGCCGCCGGCGACATGGTTGCCGTGGCCCTCGCCCTGCGGAACGGGCGGTTCGTCGTCCCGCTCATGAAGCCGGGTAACCCCGACAAGCCGACCGAGACCGGTGAGGTCTGGATGTTCCGTCAGCCCGAGACCGCGAGGCTCGCGCTGCTCCTCTTCTCCGATGCGAAGAACAAGCCGGCCGCTCTGCCGCCCTACGTCGGCCTGCACGACGGCACCTGGCTGGCGAGCTTCCTCCGCACCTACGGCGACGACATCGAGACGGTGCTCTTCGACGTCGCCGGTCCGCACTCGCTGCAGGCTTCGCCGGAGGAACTGCTGCGGGTCCTCGAGCTCGAGGCGCCGGCCGCCGAATAGCCCAACCCCGACCGCAAGTCCCGCTCTCTGCGTCGTCCGCGGTTCACAACTCCTGCACGTCGTCCTCCGAACCCCGGCAGGTCCCGTTCTGGGGCCCTGCGGGACCAGCCCGCAGGAGTTGTGAGCAGTACGCCCCCGGGCCTGGTTCGTGGAGCAGGTGCGCGGGCGCGCTCAGAAGGCCGCGTCGAGCTCGCGTTCGCGTCGGGCGGGCCGTGCGGCCTCGGCTGCGGTCTTCGCGATGCCCAGCACCGACTTGAGGTCGTTGCTGACGTCGGAGTTGAGCAGCAGCTTGTAGCCGAGTCGGTTGCCCTCCGAGCCGCGCTGCTTCGCCACGCTCACCGGGCGCACTTCGCCGCTGAGGCTGATCTCACCGTAGGCCGCGAGGTCGCGGGGGAGGGCGAGGTCGCGGATGACGGAGACGAGGGCGAGGGCGATCGCGAGGTCGGCTGCCGGTTCGCTGATCTTCACGCCGCCGACGGTCGAGATGTAGACGTCGTGGTCGGTGAGGTCGTAGGAGTAGCGGCCGTGCAGCACGGCGAGGATCATCGCGACACGTGAGGGGTCGACGCCATTGGTGACCCGGCGGGGGTTCGGTGCCTGCGTCTTGTTGATGAGCGCCTGGACTTCGACGGGCAGGGCGCGGCGGCCCTCCATGACGATGGTGACGCAGGTGCCGGCCACGGGTTCGTTCTGGCTGAGGAAGAGGGCGCTCGGGTCGGGGACCTCGGCGATGCCGTCGCCGGCCATCTCGAAGCAGCCGACCTCGTCGGTGGCGCCGAAGCGGTTCTTCTGTGCGCGGAGGAAGCGGAGCGCGGTGTGGCGGTCGCCCTCGAACTGGCAGACGACGTCGACGAGGTGCTCGAGGAGCCGGGGGCCGGCGATCGAGCCGTCTTTCGTGACGTGGCCGACGAGGAGGACCGGGAGGTCGCGTTCCTTGGCGATACGGGTGAGGACGGCTGAGACCTCGCGGACCTGGCCGGGTTGTCCGGCGAGGCCGTCGGACTGCGAGGAGGACACGGTCTGGACGGAGTCGACGATGAGGAGCTTGGGCTGCACCTGGTCGATGTGGCCGAGGATGGTGGCGAGGTCGGTCTCGGAGGCGAGGTAGAGGTCGTCGTGGAGGGCCCCCGTGCGTTCCGCGCGGAGGCGGACCTGGCCGACCGATTCCTCGGCGCTGACGTAGAGGACGCGGGCGCCGGTCTTCGCCGCTCGGGACGCGACCTCGAGGAGCAGGGTCGACTTGCCGACGCCCGGCTCGCCGGAGAGGAGGATCGCGGCGCCGGGGACGATGCCGCCGCCGAGCACCCGGTCGAACTCCGCGATGCCGCTCGACCAGCGCGGTGCCTCGTCGGCGCGGGCCTCCGAGATGGGACGTGCGGCGCGTTCGTCGGAGGCGCGGATCGGCGTCAGCTTGCCGAGGACGCCGGTGGGAGCCGACGCTTCGACGACCGTGCCCCACTGCTGGCATTCGCCGCAGCGGCCGGCCCATTTGGCGGTGGTCCAGCCGCATTCAGTGCAGCGGAATGCGGGGGAGGGTGCCTTGGCCATGCGGCCAGCCTAAGCGCGGCCGCCGACACCGCCGGCCCTCCGCGCCGCCTGTGGATGACCGGCATCGCTCAATTCGCGTCGGCGCTCGTCTTCTATTACACTCGACCCCGGTACCGTGTCCGAGCGGCCGAAGGTGCAACTCTCGAAAAGTTGTGTGCTTGAAAGAGCACCGTGGGTTCAAATCCCACCGGTACCGCCACGAAAAAGCCCCCTCCATCCCCGAGCAACACCGGGACGGAGGGGGCTTCTTCTCTTTCGAGGCCGCACGTTCCGTGTGTGACGACCTGCTCCCGAGATCTTGCAGCGCGGCGGGGTAGTGCTGCTCCTAGCGACTCGACATGTCACACCAAACCTGCCGTGTTCACCGCAATCCACACGACGATTGCCACCAACACGATCACGGCAACCCACGCGACGATCTTCGCTGGACGGCTCGCTTTCTCCTTCGGAACACCCGGCGGCGTGCGATCGTTCATCACTTCTCCTTCCGCAGCAGGAACCCGATCGGTCCAATCGCTCCCGGACGGGTCGCGTTCACCGGCTCCCACCCACGGTCAACGAGTTCAGATAGTTCACGGTTCGCCGCATCTTCCTCCGACTCACCCCTGAACCGTTGCCCCGACGGCAGGGATATGTACCAGAACTCGTAAGACATGGGGTGAGCTTAGCCACGCGCGGCGAGCGAGGTTGTGCACACCTGAGACGCGCTTCGAGCGTTTCCGATTTCCGACGGTTGTGAGGCCGCTGGGATGGAGGGGCTTTCGTCGATGTGCCGCCCGTAACGGCGGGCCCGCGACGATACCAACAGCCAAGGTCGCGAATAGCAGTTCGCGGTCGTCTCGCCGTCGGGGCGTTACGAGTCGCGCTACATCTGCCCACCCGAAACCCCAGCGGTCCTCTGTGAGAGCCGTGCCAGAGCCCAGTACCCGGCAAGGAGCACGAGTGCTGTGAAGACAGCCGGTGCGCCAGCGACCAGGCCGAGGTACGCCATCACGAGACCTCCGTCGATGGAGGGAGCCGTCAGTTCATCCGATGAAGGGTCGATCTGCGCCAGAAACGGCCCACCGAACAGCACGATGAGGGCCCCGAGCAGGTAGACACAGACGATGGTGACGAGGACCCCGACGCTGACCCGTTTGCTTCCCGCTAGGAATTGCAGTGCCGACCAGATCGCGAGGACGCTGCAGATGGGGATCAGGACCAGGAGCCATGACTCAGTCATGGTGAGTTTTCTCCGAGTCCAGGGCAGGATCGCTGGACCGGATCGCATCCGCGGCCTCGCTCGTGGTGAAGCCCTCATCAAGCAACTGCGCTCGGAGCTCGGCGTCGGCGCGCGCCACCTTGCCCTGCGGCCGTCGGCGGCGCATCCGCACGTACTGGGTGCCTAGCGCGAGGACGAGGAAGAGCACGAGCCCGGCGAGCAGGAGTCCGAGCGCGAGCAGCAGCCCGCCACCCACGTCTTGAATCAGGCCCACGATGCACCCCCCCGGATGTCACGGTCGTTGCACCCAGGGTAGAGAACGGATCGAACGGATGCGAGCTGCGAGAGGAGACTGTGGGAAGTCTCCATCGCTGTCGAACTGAAAAAGACCGATTCCCAGCGAAGCCCAGGGACACCTCACCTGAGGTTCAGAACGCCGTCGCACAGTGATTCCATGACCAGATCACGCGCCCTCGTCGTCCCCCTCGTCCGCACCGCCGCCGTCCTCGCCGGCGTCTCACTGCTCGCGGGGTGCCAGGCCACCTCGGCAGCCGTGCCCGATCCGTCGTCCTCGGTCTCGACGGCACGGAAGGGAAGCGCCGACGGCGGCTCGACGGGCGACCGCAGCGACTCGAAGACCGAGCAGAAGAACCTCGCCGCCGTGCTCAAGCTCTACACCGACGCCTTCCCCGACCCCGCCTCCTCGAAAGCGGTGGCCACGACCGACAAGCTCGTCGCGGCCGACGCCGTCGCGCACGGTTCCGGGCAGAAGTCCGGTCCGAGCGGCGTCCTCGCCGAGTTCACCGCCGACCGGACGCGGGTCCCCGGGGCGCAGGCGGTCGTCAAGCACACCGCCGCCGACGGCGACCTCGTCGCCGTGCACTACCAGGTCGCCTCCGACCCGGCCGACGAACGGACGGGCGAAGCCGCTGTCGACCTGTTCCGGGTGCGGGACGGCGCCGTCGTCGAGCGCTGGGCGTTCGATCAGCCGATCGCGACCGGGACGCCGGCGAGCGGGAACACCAACACAATGTTCAGCGACCTCTACAACCCGGCGAAGCCCGCGGTCGCGCCGTCGGAGTCGCAGGAGGAGCAGAACCGGACGTTCGCGGTGAGCGCGTACAACACGCTGTTCCGCGACCAGGACATCTCGATCCTCGACAAAGCGTTCGACCCCGCCTACCTCCAGCACAACCCGGTCGCACCGAACGGAACGGCGGCGCTCAAGTCCTTCTTCTCGGGTTCCGCGACCTTCCCGCCGCAGGAGTCGGTCATCTCGCTGAGCGACGGCGACCTCGTGTGGACGTTCTCGCAGAGCGTCGGCGCGAAGGCCGACGACCCCGTTCTGGCGGCGGACATCTTCCGGGTCGACGACAAGCTCATCCGCGAGCACTGGGACGTGGTACCGACCGCCGGGTGATTGTCGGGCCTCCAAGCTGCGCGCTCATTAGGCTCTGGGGATGACTCAGGACTTCGCAACGCTGAACGCCCACGCGATGGAGGTCGCCGCCGCCTACGACGATCTCAGCACGAAGCGGATCGGACGCCCGTGGACGAACCAGGAGGTCGCCCTCGGCTTCGTCGGCGACGTCGGTGACCTCGCCAAGATCGTGATGACGCTCGAAGGGACGCGTCGCATCGACGGCATCGGACTCGAACAGCTCGAGCACGAACTGTGTGATGCCATCTGGTCGTGTCTCGTGCTCGCCGACCGGTTCGGCATCGACATCGACGAGGCGTTCCCCCGTCAGATGCAGGACTTGGTGCGGCACGTGTCCGACCTCCGGGCCGACGAAGCGAGCACTGACTCCGCGACGCCCGCTGGCTAGAATCGCGACATGAGCGACGACAGCACGGCCAGCACCGACGACGGCGAGTCCTTCGGCGTCGAGCCTGGCACCTACCGGCACTTCAAGGGTGCGCGCTACGAGGTCATCGGCGTCGGACGCCACAGCGAGACCGAGGAGCCGTACGTCTTCTACCGGACGACCACGACCCCGCCGACGTCGTGGGTGCGACCGCTCGCGATGTTCGTCGAGCCCGTCTCGCGCGACGGCTACGAGGGACCGCGCTTCGCCCGCGTCGAGGACGACGCCGACTGACCACGGAGGAGCACCGCATGAGCGACACCGATCACACCCAACCCGAACCGGCCGACGAGCGCGACCTGTTGGTCGAGCGCATCATCCACGCGCCGCGATCGGCCGTCTGGGCGGCGTGGACCGACCCCGCGACGCTCGGGCAGTGGTGGGTGCCGTCGCCGGCGGTGTGTCGGGTCGTCGAGTTCGAGTTGCGACCCGGCGGGTCCTTCCGCACCGAGTTCAGCGAGGACGGCGTCGACTTCGTGCCGCAGATCACCGGATGCGTGCTGGAGGTCGTTCCGGAGCAGCGTCTCGTCTGGACGACGGCGCTGACCGCAGGCTGGCGGCCAGCCGAGCAGCCGTTCATCACCGCCGTGATCGACCTCGCTGACCACCCCGACGGCACCCGCTACCGAGCGACCGCGCTCCACAGCGGGGTCGCCCAGCGCGACGAACACCTCGAACTCGGCTTCCACGCCGGCTGGGGGATCGTCACGGAGCAACTCGCCGCGCTGGTGGAGCAGCGCTGAGCAAGCCCTCCTCTCACGCCGTCTCCGGATCGGTCGCAGTGCTGGGTTCTGGCGTCAGCATCATGCCGCCCGGCGTGTAGGAGGAGTCGAGCAGGGCGCGCACCCACGCCTGGTTGACCGACGGCTCCGGCTGCGCGAACCGGAACTGCAACGGGACGTCGCTCGTGATCCAGAGACTCACCCGCCCGCCGCCGTCCACAGCCCCCTTGGTCCATTCGACGAAGAAGGACTCCCGACGACGCAGCTTGTTGCCGATCGCCGCCCTGAGGTGAGCGAGCACGCGGTCGTCGAAGTCGTAGTGACTTCCGGCACCGTAGATGAGAACCCCCATGCAGTGATTGTGCCGCATCGGCCCCGCCGCACCGCTCGGCGACGCCCCGCCGCTCCACGTAAACTCGTGGGATGCCGAGTCCGACCCCCGCACCCGCACCCTTCGCCCTTCGCCCGGCGCTCATCCCGGGCATCATGGGTGCGGTCGCGCTCATGCTCGGGCTCGCACTGCTCGAACTCGACGCCTTCACGATCGTGCTGTTCGTGGTGAGCATCCTCGCGCTCATCATGGCCGTGTTCGCCTGGCAGGCCAAGCAGCCGCTCTGGATGATCCCGACGCTGCTCATCGCGATCGTGTGGAACCCGGTCCTCCCGCTCCCGTTCAGCGGCATCCCTTGGATCATCGCGCAGTTCCTCGGCGCGGTCGTGCTCGTCTCGGTCGGCATCCTGCTCGAGAACAAGCACGCCGCCCCGCCCGCCTGACCGGAAATGTTTCGGGAACGCCTGCGGGTCGCCCCGGCTCTGGCAAGCTTGCGCTCATGACGCTTGAACGCAACTGGGCCGGCACGCACACCTTCGCAGCGCCGCGGATCGTGAACGCCACGTCGATCGACGAGGTCCGCGCACTCGTCGCGGAGGCCGCCAGGACGGGCACGCGCGTCCGCGCCCTCGGCACCCGACACTCGTTCACCGACCTCGCCGACTCCGACGGCACGCTCATCACGGTGCTCGACATCCCCGCCGACCCGGTGTTCGACGAGGCCGCCGGCTCGGTGACGATCGGAGCCGGGACCCGCTACGGGATCGCCGCCGCCTGGCTCGCCGAACAGGGCCTCGCCTTCCACAACATGGGCTCGCTCCCGCACATCTCCATCGGCGGCGCGATCGCGACCGGCACCCACGGATCCGGCAACGACAACGGCATCCTGTCCTCAGCGGTGAGCGGCCTCGAGTACGTCGACGCCACGGGCGAGCTCGTCCACGTCCGTCGTGGGGACCCCGGTTTCGACGGACTCGTCGTCGGGCTCGGCGCGTACGGCATCGTGGTGCGCGTGACGGTCGATGTGCAGCCCGCCTACCGCGTGCGTCAGGACGTCTACCGCGACGTCCCGTGGGACGCCGTCCTCGCCGACTTCGAGGGTGTCACCGGTGGTGCCTACAGCGTCAGCATCTTCACGAACTGGCTCGGCGACACCGTCGAGCAGATCTGGTGGAAGACCCGCCTGGTCGCCGGTGACGACGAGCTGCCCGTGGTCCCGGAGTCGTGGCTCGGCGTGCAGCGGGACTCCCTGACCGCCGGCAACCTCGTCGAGACGGACCCCGACAACCTCACCCTGCAGGGCGGTGTCCCCGGCGACTGGTGGGAACGGCTGCCGCACTTCCGGCTCGAGTCGACGCCGAGCAACGGCGATGAGATCCAGACCGAGTACTTCATCGACCGCGCCGACGGACCCGCCGCGATCACGGCCCTGCGTGCGCTCGGCGACCGCATCGCTCCGCTGCTGCTCGTGACCGAACTGCGGACGGCAGCGCCCGACAAGCTCTGGCTGAGCGGTGCGTACCACCGGGAGATGCTCGCCGTGCACTTTACGTGGCGCAACCTGCCCGAGGAGGTCCGGGCGGTGCTGCCCGCGATCGAGGAGGCGCTCGCGCCCTTCGGTGCCCGCCCGCACTGGGGCAAGCTCAACCTGCTGACGGCCGAGCGCATCGCCGAGGTCGTGCCGCGGCTCGCCGACGCGCGGGACCTCTTCGAAGAGTTGGACCCGGCCGGCACCTTCTCGAACGCACACCTGGAGCGCATCGGGGTTCGTCTGCCCCGGTAGCGGGTGCCGGTGGCTCGGGCGGCAGCGCGGTGCGCTGGCGTGAGCGCGGGTCATCGGGCGCCAGCGCGGTGCGCTGGCGTGAGCGCGGGGGCGTGGGCGCGGGGCACAGGCGTGGGCGCGGGTCTCCGGAGACCCGCGCTCACGCGTCAGACCCGCGGTGACGTCAGCGCACCGCGCTGGCGCAACCCGAGAGGTCAGTCCTCGACTCGGATGCCGAACTGCTCGGCGAACATCGCCGCGAGCTCGCCGACCTGGAACGGGGTCATCGTCGCACCCCGAAGGTGCTCGATGCCGGCGATGCGCCGCAGCTCGAGTGTCCGGAGGTCGACGTCGGTGAGCCTCGCCCGCGTGACGTCGAGACTGTTGAGGGTGCAGTCGACGAACCGCACCCGGGTGGCCGTCGCATCGGCGAGGTCGAGTTCGTCGATCGTGCAGTCCTCGAACAGGACGTCCTGCAGCACAGCACCCCGCAGGTTGACGAACCCGAGCTTGCACCCGGTGATCCGCACGGACTGCCAGTTCGCGTCGTAGCAGTCGGCGGAACCCACCCGTGAGCCCTCCAGCTCGACGTCGCGCAGCCGAACCCGAGGGGCGAGGAGGATGGGCGCGTCCCACCGCTCGAGCCGCGAGTCGAGGAACGACGCCGCCCGGAAGTCGGTCTGGTCGGCTCGAATGCCCGCGAGCAAGGACTCGGAGATCGTGATGCCCGAAAGGTCACGATGCGACAGGTCGAGGTCGGCGAACCGCAGGCCTTCGATGCTGTCGTGCGCGTCGAGGGCTCCCTCGTCGCCGTCGGTCAATCCGATGAGACGGACGGGGTCGAGCCGTGGTGCCGTCGTTCCGGTGCGTTTCGCCATGCCGTGTTCTCCCGATGCCCGTGCGTGAAGGGGTGATCCGGCCAGCCTAGGGGCGGCCGCCGACGGGCTTCCGAGCCACCGCTCAGCTCGCTGTGAACCGACCGGGGAGGAACGGCAGGAGCGGGGCGCGGTAGATCAGCGACGTGTCGACGCCGGCGGTCAAGGTGGTCCGGGCTGCGCCGTACCGCCAGACCCGGTTGAAGAGGAAGACCTCGAAGGAGACGTCCGTCCCGCCGACCTGCCAGCTCCCCGTACCCCACTGCGCCGGCTGGCCGCGCCCGTCGAACACCACCGTCGGACGCTGGAAAGCGCCGTACCAGGGACGTCGGAGAGTCACTTCGACGCGATGCTGCGTCGGCGACGGGTCCTGGGTGACTTCGCTGCTCATCGGCCCAGCCTAGGGCGAGCGGCGGCGTTCCCGTGGTGCCGGTGCCGGCGGGACGGGCTTCGCCGCGATGACGTCGGCATCGGCGATCACGACCGGTCCGCGCTTGGTCTCGACCGTGCAGCCCGTCGCCGACCGCTCGACGAGCTCGCCGAGGGCGTCGGTCGCACCCGCCTCGGCGCCCTCGGGCAGCGCGAAGCGCACGACGACCCGCGAACCGAGCGGTGCCTCCCGGAGGAAGCGGACGGCCGCCGGACCGATCATCGCCCGGTCCTCGACCACGACCGCGAGTCGAAGCTCACCAGGAGCTCGGGCGGTAGTCCTTGAGGAAGACGCCGAAGAGGTTCTCGCCGGCCTCGCCGCGGACGATCGGGTCGTACACCCGCGCCGCGCCGTCGACGAGGTCGAGCGGGGCGTGGAAGCCCTCCTCCGCCAGTCGCACCTTGGTCGGGTGTGGGCGCTCGTCGGTGATCCAGCCGGTGTCGACGCTCGTCATGAGGATGCCGTCGGTCTCGAACATCTCCCGCGCGCTCGTCCGGGTGAGCATGTTCAGCGCGGCCTTCGCCATGTTCGTGTGCGGGTGGCCCGGGCCCTTGTACCCGCGACCGAAGACGCCCTCCATCGCGGAGACGTTGACCACGTAGGTGCGCGGGAAGTCGGATGCGGCCATCGAGGCACGCAGGCGACTGATGAGGATGAACGGGGCGGTGGCGTTCGCCAGCTGGACCTCGAGCATCTCGATGGGCTCGACCTGGTCGACGTTCTGCACCCAGCTGTTGCTGTGGTCGACGTCGGGCACGAGTCCACCGGCGTCGATCGCGGTGCCGGCGGCGAGGCGTTCGAGCGAGGACGACCCGGCCGTCATGGCCGCCTCGGTGAGGGCGTCGGCCTTGGCGGCCGCAGCGGCGAGGATCGGGTGCGCGGACACCGACGCCGCGAGCGACAGCGGGTGTGCGTCGTTCGTGTGGCCGAAGGTGACGAGCTCGGGCAGCGGGCCGTCGGGCAGCGGGGCGAGCTCTGCGTCGACGAGCGGCTGGTACGCGCCCTTCGTGCGGCGGACCGTCTGCGCGGCGTTGTTGATGAGGATGTCGAGCGGACCCTGCTCAGCCACGGAGTCCGCGAGGGCGATGACCTGGGCCGGGTCGCGGAGGTCGATGCCGACGACGCGCAGGCGGTGCAGCCAGTCGGCGCTGTCGGGGAGCGCGCTGAAGCGTCGGACGGCGTCGCGTGGGAACCGCGTCGTGATGGTGGTGTGTGCGCCGTCGCGCAGGAGTCGCAGCGCGATGTACATGCCGATCTTCGCGCGGCCGCCGGTGAGGAGGGCGCGCTTGCCGGTGAGGTCGGTGCGGGCGTCGCGCTTCGCGTGGCTCATCGCCGCGCACTGCGGGCAGAGCTGGTGGTAGAAGGCGTCGACCGTCGTGTACGGCTGCTTGCAGATGTAGCAGTTGCGCGGCACCAGCAGTTCGCCGGCGGTCGGGGCCGTCGTGGTGGTGGCGAGCGGGATGCCCCGCGTCTCGTCGTCGATGCGGTCGGGGGCGCCCGTCGCGGTGGCGGCGATCACGGCGCGGTCGGCGTCGGCGATCCGGGCCCGACGGTCGAGTCGGCGCTCCTTCTTGACCGCCTTGAACATCTTGGCGGTGGCACGGCGCACCTGGAGGTAGTCGGGGTGCTCCTCGTCCATCGTCGCCATGGTCTGGAGGACGCGCAGCGTGACCTCGAGATCGGTGGGATCGATGCCCGCGTCGTCGCCGGGAGCGTGGTTCGCAGGCTCGTCGTGGGGGAGAGAGGTCATTGCTTCATTCTACGAGCCGCCGGACGTGCCTCGGTCGGTGCTGTGGTCAGCGCGGGGCGCTGGACCGACCGCGACCCACAGGCGTGAGCGCGCCCCTCCGGAGGGGCGCGCTCACGTCGGAGACCCGCGCTCGCGTCAGCGCACCGCGCTGGCCCGAGGGAAGGGTGTCCGTCGTGCGTGAGACCATGGGGCGATGACTCCCGAGCCCGCACCACTGGTCGACGTGGCCGACCTCGTCCGGCTCGTCGGGCGGGTGGCGTTCGACCGCGGCCGGGTCTACGCGAGGGACGGCCGGGTCACCGCCGCCGACTGGGACCCCGACAAGCGTCGGCTCCACGGGATCGTCGAAGGCTCCACCGACGTCCCGTACGCCTGCATCATCGACCTCGGCGACGACACCGGCGGGTTCGCTCGGATCGAAGGAAGCGCCTGCTCGTGCCCCTTGCGCGGCGACTGCAAGCACATCGTCGCCACCCTGCTGCACAGCAACGCGGCCCACCTCCGGGCCGAAGGTCGCTCCGACCGGTGGGTGGCCCCACAACGGCCGCCTTCGGGGAAGGAGGCGTCCTGGCGTTCCGACCGGCGTTGGACCGCGCCCATCAACGACCCCGCGCTCGACGAACCGGCCGAGCACCAGCCGATGTACGCCCTCGACGAGCTCGACGACCTCCCTGACGCCTGGCGTCCGGAGGCGGAACGGCGAGCAGCGCGGTGGAACCCGAGCCCGCAGACGCCGACGGCGCCGCCCAGCTGGCGGAACCGACTCGACTCCCTCGCGGGCGACGCCGGTCGCGCCACGGCGCCGACGGCCATGGGCCTGCAGTTCGAGGTCCGCGAGAGCATCCCGCGCACCGCCGAACGCTGGCGCGGACCGACCTCCCGCACGGCCGACGGCCCGCCCGAGCCGCGGCATCCCCGCCGGATCGCCGTCCGACCCGTGGTCAGGAAGGCCGGCGGCGGCTTCGTGAAGTCGACGATCTCGTGGACCTCGTTCACGCACCAGGGCCACCGGCTGTCGCTCGATCCGGCGCACCAGCAGTGGTTCACGCAGTTCCAGGCGCTCCTGCGTGCCACCCGTCCGCCGGCCGGTGCCTACGCCGGCGCCGGTGACTCGGACTGGCTCGTCCTCGACGACTTCGGCAGCCCCGTCCTCTGGCATCTGTTCGAGGAGGCGGCCCAACTCGGGATCGAACTCGTCGGCACGCGCAAGGGCACGGTCACCCTCGGCACCACAGCCGCCATCCGGCTGGACGCCGCGCACGACGACGAGGGCGTGGTCCTCCGATCCGTCGTGACGATCGACGGCACCGACGTCGACGCCGCCACGAGCGGAGCCCTCGGCGACCACGGGCTCTACCACTACACGCTCGAACCCCAGCAGGCGATCGTGCTCGCACCGCTCGCCGAACCGCTGACGGACGAGGCCCGCGGACTCCTCGGGCCAGGCGAGCCCGTCGTGGTCCCCGAAGCCGAGGTGGCGGAGTTCCTCGAGCACTACGTCCCACGACTCCGCCGCAGCATCTCGCTGAGTTCGACGGACGGCACCGTCGCCCTCCCCAAGATCGTGCCACCGGTGCTCGTGCTCGCGGCCTCGTTCGAACCGAAGCAGACCCTTCGCCTCGCCTGGTTCTGGCAGTACGCCCCGGCGCAGCGCGTCCCGATCGGTGGCGGCACCCCGGCGCTCGCCGCAGGGCGACCACTCGTGTCCACGGTGCCGAACGGCGCGCCGACCGACGCCGCCACCGGCACTGCCGCAGCGGAGGTCCTCCGCGACGAACGCGCGGAACGGGCCATCCTCGACCGGGTCGGTGCCGCCATCGCCGCCGCAGCGGAACCGGAACGCCGCGCGCTCGCCGCCGGCTCGTTCGACGAGCTCACGACCCCGGGCGTCTGGCCGCCCAGGCCGCAGGTACTGACGGAGTTCGACGCGGCACTCGTCACCGAGCGCACCCTGCCCGTCCTCGAATCGCTCGACGACGTCCTCGTCGAGGTGTCCGGCGACCGCCCAGAGTACCGGGAGCTCACCGGCACACCTCACATCTCGGTCACCACGGTGGAGACGGAGCAGCGCGACTGGTTCGACCTCGGGATCGTCATCCACATCGGCGAGTACAGCGTCCCCTTCGAGCCCCTCTTCAAGGCCCTCTCGAAGGGGCGCACGAAGCTGCTCATGGTCGACCACACCTACCTCTCGCTCGAGCACCCCGCCTTCGACCGCCTGCGCGAACTGCTCACCGAGGCGGCCGCGCTCAAGGAGTGGGAGACGAAGCCGAGCATCAGTCGCTATCAGGCGAGCCTCTGGGCCGACTTCGAAGACCTCGCCGACGAGACCGAGCAGGCCGTCTCCTGGCGCGAGGCTGCAGCCGGACTCAACGCGATCGAAGCGGTCCCCGACACCCCCTTGCCGTCGGGACTCCATGCCGACCTCCGGCCCTACCAGGTCGAGGGCTTCCGCTGGCTCGCGTTCCTCTGGCAGCACGGACTCGGCGGCATCCTGGCCGACGACATGGGCCTCGGCAAGACGCTGCAGACCCTCGCCCTCGTCGCCCACGCGCGCGAGACGACCGGGACCACGGCACCACCGTTCCTCGTGGTCGCCCCGACGTCGGTCGTCTCCAACTGGGTCGCCGAGGCCACGCGCTTCGTGCCCGGCCTCGTCGTCCGCAGCATCACGGCCACGCAGGCGAAGGGCAGCGCGTCGATCGCGGACCTCGCGGCGGGCGCCGACATCGTGGTCACGAGCTATGCGCTGTTCCGGCTCGACGCAGCGGCGTACCAGGCGGTCGAGTGGTCGGGGCTCATCCTCGACGAGGCGCAGTTCGTGAAGAACCACCGCGCCAAGCTGCACGAGTGCGCGGTCGACCTCAGAGCACCGTTCAAGCTCGCGATCACCGGCACGCCCATCGAGAACACCCTCATGGAGCTGTGGTCGCTGCTGTCGATCGTCGCGCCGGGCCTGTTCGCGTCAGCGCCACGCTTCACCGAGCACTACGTCAAGCCGATCGGCAAGGGGCTCGACTCCAGTCGGCTGCAGACCCTGCGCCGACGCATCCGACCGCTGCTCATGCGCCGGACGAAGGAGATGGTCGCGCCCGAACTGCCGCCGAAGCAGGAACAGGTGCTGCGCATCGAGCTCGCACCGGCCCACCGCAAGCTCTACGACCTCGTCCTCCAACGCGAACGGCAGAAGCTCCTCGGACTCGTCGACGACCTCGACCGCAACCGGTTCATCGTGTTCCGCTCGCTCACCCTCCTCCGCATGCTCAGCCTCGACGCGAGCCTCATCGACCCTGAGGAGCACGCGGGCATCCCCTCGAGCAAGCTCGACGCACTCCTCGAACAGCTCGACGACGTCGTCGCCGAGGGGCACCGGGCGCTCATCTTCAGCCAGTTCACGAGCTTCCTCGGCACCGCCGCTCGTCGGCTCGAGGAGCAGGGCATCGCGTACGAGTACCTCGACGGGTCCACCCGTCGTCGGGGAGAGGTCATCGACCGCTTCCGCACCGGTGACGCCCCTGTGTTCCTCATCAGCCTGAAGGCCGGCGGGTTCGGCCTCAACCTGACCGAAGCGGACTACGTCTTCCTGCTCGACCCGTGGTGGAACCCGGCCGCAGAGGCGCAGGCCATCGACCGCACGCACCGCATCGGCCAGACGGAGAACGTCATGGTCTACCGACTGGTCGCCGCCGACACGATCGAGGAGAAGGTGATGGCGCTCCAGGCGAAGAAGTCGGAGCTCTTCGCCGCGGTCCTCGACGACGACGCGGTCTTCAGCCAGGCGCTCACCGCGGAGGACATCCGGGGCCTGCTCGAGTAGGCTCCGGGACCCACGACGCCCGTCGGGATGGGGTCGGTCGAGCGACCGATAGCCTGATCGCTATGGAACTCGGGGTGTATGCGGTCGTCGGCATCGCGGTGATCGTCGCCGTCGCGGCCTTCTCCCGCAAGCTCGGCGTCGCCGCACCGATCATCCTCGTGATCGTCGGTGTCGGGCTCTCGTACCTCCCGGGCGTCCCGGAGATCGAGGTCGAGCCGGAACTCGTGCTCGACGTCGTCCTGCCACCCATCCTCTACGCCGCGGCGATCAGCGTCCCGATCATGGACTTCCGCCGCAACCTCGCCACCATCACGAGCCTGTCCGTCGTGCTCGTCATCGTCACCGCGTTCGGTGCCGGCTTCCTCCTCTTCAGCCTCCTGCCCGACCTCAACCTCGCCGCCGCCATCGCCCTCGGCGCGATCATCAGCCCGCCCGACGCGGTCGCGGCGACGTCCATCGGACGCCGTCTCGGCCTCCCGCCCCGCCTCCTGACGGTGCTCGAGGGCGAGGGGCTCGTGAACGACGCGACTGCGCTCGTGCTCCTCCGATCGGCGAGCGCTGCGGCGGCCGGCGGCATGCTCACGCCGTGGGCGACGGTCGGCGACTTCGTCTACGCGGTCGTCCTGGCGATCATCGTCGGCTTCATCGCCGGATACGTCACCGTCTGGCTGCGGTCGAAGCTCAACGACTCCGTCCTCGACACCGCGATCTCCATCGCCGTCCCGTTCGTGGCGTTCATGCCGACCGAGGCGCTCGGTGGGTCCGGCGTGCTGGCCGTCGTCATCGCCGGCCTGTACACGGGCCACGCGAGTTCGGCCGCGTTCTCGGCGCAGGCGCGGATCAGCGACCGCATCAACTGGCGGACCATCCAGTTCCTGCTCGAGAACGCCGTGTTCCTCCTCATCGGACTCGAGATCCGGACGCTGATCGGCGCCGTCGACGCCGAGATCCTGTCCGTCGAGGAGTCCATCGGGATCGGTCTCGTCGCGACGGCCGCGCTCATCGCGCTGCGGTTCCTGTGGGTGGGCCCGCTGGTGCTCGGGCTCCGTGCACGAGAACGCTGGGCTGAGCGGCAGACCCTGCAACGGTGGCTGTCGATGGGGTACTCGGAACGGTTCCCGAGACAGAACCGCCGATGGCATCGACGGCGGCGTCGGGAGCGCGCCTACGAGCGGCAGCGCGCCGACCTCGAGCAGCTGCGGCTGGAGCAGATCGACTGGCGGGGTGGCGTCATCCTCAGCTGGTCTGGCATGCGCGGCGTCGTGACGCTCGCCGCCGCACAGTCACTGCCGCAGAGCACCCCGTACCGCGAGCAGCTCGTCCTCATCGCCTTCACGGTCGCCGTCGTGACGCTCGTCGTCCAGGGCGGCACGCTGCCGTGGCTCATCCGGCTGCTCAAGGTGCAGGGGATCGACGAGTCCGAGGACCGTCGACAGCTCGCGACCCTGCTCGACGAGATCAGCTACGCGGGCATCAGTGTGCTGGAGGATCCGGCGTCGGCGGTCGGCATCGAGGAGGAGATCGACCCCGATCTGCTCGAACGCGTCCGGCAGTCGACGTTCCTGCGGGCCGAAGCCGCCTGGGAACGCTCGCGCGAGTCGGTCTCGCCGAGTGAGACGCACGCCGAGACACCGCACCGGCTCTACCGCCAGCTGCGCCTCGCCGTCGTGCAGGCCGAGCGCGAGCGGCTCCTCGACGCGCGGGCGCGCGGTGCGTACCCGTCGCGCATCCTCGCCGAGGCGCAGACGATGCTCGACATCGAGGAGACGCGCCTGCGGCCGCCTCGTGCCGACCACTAGAGCTGGGTGACCTTTCTCAGGAGTCCTCCGGTGCGCCGCCCGGTGGGCGGATCGACGCGCCGGCGAACTCCTGAGAAAGGGTCGTTGCGGTCAGAAACTTGGGCCGGGGTTGGTGATGTCGGCGACGCACTCCGCCTCGCGCCGACCACTAGAGCTGGGTGACCTTTCTCAGGAGTCCTCCGGTGCGCCGCCCGACAGACGGATCGACACGCCGACGAACTCCTGAGAAAGGGTCGTTGCGGTCAGGAACTTGGGCCGGGGGTTGGTGATGTCGGCGACGCACTCCGCCTCGCGCCGACCGCTGAAGCTGCTTGACCTTTCTCAGGAGTCCTCCGGCGCGCCGCCCGGGAAACGGACCGACGCGCCGGCGAACTCCTGAGAAAGGGTCGTTGCGGTCAGGAACTTGGGCCGGGGTTGGTGATGTTCGCGACGCGCTCCGCCTCGCGCTCGGCCGCAGCGTCGCGTTCGGTCTCCGAGCCGGGGTTCGTGATGTCGGCCTCGCCGCTCGCCGCGGGGTCGTCGGCGGCGACGTGCGGGCCGGGGTTCGTCGTGGAGGCCACGCGCTCGGCCGCCGCGTCGTCGACGGCCTCGTCGTGTGGGCCCGGGTTGTTGATGTCGGCGTTCTGGTCACTCATGGGGTGCTCCTTCCGAGATCCGCCTGGGCGGTCTCCGTCTCGCGCATCGTCGCGCTGATCCGCTCTCACGGTAGGTCCGTGGGCGGGTGGCTGCAAGGGGTGGCGCCGGCCGATCAGTCGCGGGCGGCGAAGGCGTCGACCCCGGTGAGTTCGGCGGAGAGCGCCCAGAGGCGGGCCGCCTCCTCCGGATCGGTCGCGTGGTCGGCGACACCGGAGGCCGGGGAGACCGCGGTCTCGGCCGGGCCGGCGATGTCGCAGTCCTCGCAGAACACCCCGCCGAGGCCGTCGAGCGACGGCGAGGTCGCGGCCCAGACCTCCGTTGCGGCACCCTGCTCGGGCGACTTGAACCCCGAGACGAGGAGGTTGCCGTCGGCGTCGACCCAGCCGAGCGCCATCATCTCCTCGCGGGGCAGGTGCCGCTGCAGCGGCGTGAGGATGCCACCGGGGTGGACGGAGAACGCGCGGACGCCCTCCTCGGCACCGAGCGTGTCGAGCTGGAGGGCGAAGAGCGCGTTGGCGGTCTTCGCCTGCCCGTAGGCCTCCCACTTGTCGTAGCCGTGCTCGAACTGGACGTCGTCCCAGCGGATCCCCGAGCGCTTGTGGCCGCTGGAGGACAACGCGACGACCCGCGATGAACCGCCCTTGATGATGGCGGGCCAGAGGCGGTTGACGAGGGCGAAGTGGCCGAGGTGGTTCGTCGCGAACTGGAGTTCCCAGCCGGGACCGACACGCGTCTCGGGAGCCGCCATGACGCCCGCGTTCGTGATGACGAGGTCGATGCCCCGGCCCGTGGCGAGGAAGCGGTCGGCGAACGCCTCGACGCTCGCGAGGTCGGCCAGGTCGAGCTCGTCGACCTCCACACCGTCGATGCCGGCGAGTTCCTCGCGAGCGGTCTCCGGGCGCCGTGCCGGGACGATGACGTGGGCACCCGCGCCGACCAGGGCACGGACGGCCTCGCGGCCGATACCGGAGTAGCCGCCGGTGACGATGGCGAGCTTGCCGGTGAGGTCGATGCCCTCGAGCACCTCCGCCGCGGTGCTCGAGTGGCCGAAGCCGGAACCGATGGGGTGCTGCGGGGTGCGCGTGCGATTGGTCATGCCCTCACGCTACGACTCCGGGGAGGGCGGCGGAACCGGAAGGACCTGGGAAGATGTGCAGCCCTCGTCGGCCCGTGGTCGTCGTCGCCCGCACCACCTGGTCTCAGCGGGTGGACAGCACACGCACGGATGGGAGCGGGTGGCCGTGCAGCAGCGCACGGACCTCCTGCAGGCGGCGACGCACGCCCCACATCGTGACCTTCTTGAGCGACTCGGAGACGATGCCGCCGCTCATCTTCGACTCGCCAGACACCCGTTCGGTGAAGACGATGGGCGTCTCCACGACCCGGAGCCCGCGCTGCAGCGCCCGCCAGAGGAGGTCGACCTGGAAGCAGTACCCCTGCGACGCGACGTCGGCGAGGTCGATCCGGCGCAGCGCCTCGCTGCGGAACGCGCGGAACCCGCCGGTCGCGTCGGCGACACCGATCCCGAGGGCGAGTCTCGTGTAGAGGTTGCCGCCGCGACTCAGCGCGAGCCGATGCGCGGGCCAGTTCTCGACGACGCCACCCGGGACCCAGCGCGAGCCGAGCGCGAGGTCGTGGTCGTCGAGGAGTCCGATCAGGCGGGGCAGGTCCTCGGGGTGGTGGGAGCCGTCCGCGTCCATCTCGACGATGACCTCGTAGCCGCGGGCGAGCGCCCAGGCGAAGCCCGCGAGGTACGCCCCGCCGAGTCCGTCCTTCACAGCTCGGTGGAACACGTGCACCTGCGGGTGCTGCGCGGCGAGCTGATCGGCGAGGAACCCGGTGCCGTCGGGGGAGGAGTCGTCCACGACGAGGATGTCGACCCCGGCGACGGCGAGCGTGCGGTTCACGATCGGCTGCAGGTTGTCGAGTTCGTTGTAGGTGGGGATGACGACGAGTGAGCGGTTCACGTCGGTTCCTTTCGGGTCGTTGGGAGTGGTTCGGAGCGGGGCGGCCCCTCGACAGGAGCCAGGGGTGGGGAGCGGCGCTACGGGGTCGTGCCGACGAGCGATGCGAAGACGACGTAGTTGTTCGCGTAGGTGTCCGCGGCGTCGTCGAAGGGTCCGTTGCAGGTGATGAGCCGGAGCTGCGCGTCGGGCGTCGGCCCGTAGACCTCCTCGGTGGGGAAGGTCTTCTTCTCGACGTCGATGGCGCGGTCCACCGCGTAGGTGGCGGTCGAGCCGTCGGACATCGTGACCGTCACCTGGTCGCCCGCCACGAGCTGCTTGAGGTGGACGAACACCGCCTCACGGAGGGTCGTGTCGAGGTGACCGGCGATGACCGCGGGCCCCACCTGACCGGGCAGGACGCCGGCGCGGTACCACCCGGCGTCCTCCCACTCGACCGGCGGCAGGAGGACACCGGACGCATCGCGCTCGAGCGGTTCGACCGCCGCGTCGACCCCGATCGACGGGATCTGCACCCGGCTCACGCTCAGCGCGCTGACATCGGCGGCCGGCGCCTGGGCGACCGGGTCCTGCTTCGCACCGGCGGCGCCACGGTCGGTCGCCTCCGAGGAGGTGATGGGCCCGTCGGCGGCGTTCGGCGAGGTCGGCGTCTGCCCGGCGTGCGTCGTGGCGCAGCCCGAGAGGGCGAGCGCCGTGAGGAGTGCTCCGGCCGCGGCGAGCGTGCCGATCGTCCGGCGGTGTGCGCGGATCATGAGGTGGCTCCTTCGGTGAGCGGCGGGCACCCGTCCAGCTCACCGGTCGTGAGCATCATGGGCGCGAGGGCTGCCCAGGCGGCGCCGAAGTAACTCGGCACCTCCTGCGCGAGTTCGTCGGCGGCTCGGAGGTCGTCCGCCGACTCCGGCAGGTTGCCCACGGCGGCACGCGCGGCCGCTCGGGCCTGGAGGGCGAGCGGGTGCACGTCCGAGGTCAGCGGTGATCCGCCGAGGTCGGTCTCCGCCCGCAGCTCCTTCGACCGCGCGAGGGTCGAGGCGAGGCGGGCGGCCGTCGCCTGGTCGGCGGTGTCGCAGGACTCGGCGTAGCGGATCGGGAGCCGGGCCGCGTCGTAGCCGTAGCGGACGCTCTGCCCGGTCCCTGCCGCGCCGGGCATGGCATCGACGGAGCCGTCGGCGTGCACCTGGGCCCAGTCCGGCGGCAGCGGGCTCTCGTCGAGCAGGGTGGTGGTGACCGCTGCGGAACCCGCCTGCAGTTCGGCCCACCGCGGGTCACCCGTCGCCGCACCCAGCACCGAGAAGGCGACGGGGGAGGCGTAGGACGGGTTGTACGCGTAGGGCTCGGTCGCTGCGGCCCAGACACCGGGCAGGAGGATCCGGCCCGCGGCGGTCTCGGCGGTCATGCGGTCCGCGATCACACCGGCAAGCGTGACGCCGGCCTCGGTGAACCGCGGCTCGTCGAAGCGGGTACCGGCGATGACGAGGGCGCGGGCGGCGTCGAGGTCCGCATCGCTGGCGGGTTCGTCGTCGACGACCTCGCCGTCGCTCCATCGCCAGGCGAGCAGTCCGTCGGGGCGCTGCAGGTGCTGCTCGGTCCAGTCCCAGATCTCGGTGAAGGACTGCTCGTCCCCGACCCCGGCCGCGACGAGCAGTCCGTAGGCCTGCCCTTCGCTGACCGTGTCGTCACCCTGGTCCCGGCGCACGACGCGGCCATCGTCGACCCAGTCGGCGAGGAACGCGTCGGCGGCCTCGGTGGTGGTCCGGTCCGTGACCGTCGAGGTCGGGCCAGGCTGTCCGTCAGTGTCGGCGGAGCCGGGAGACGCAGCTGTCGGACCCTGGAGGAGGTTCGCCGGGAACCCGGTCGCCAGGGAGGCGATCACGGCGGTCGCGGTGACCGCGGCGACCGCGGTCGCGGCGATGCCGATCGTCTTCTTGGCGCTCATGGTCAGCTCACCGCCGTCCCGAGGTCGCGCACGAGCCTGGCGAGCTTCGCGTCGAGGTCGTCGAGGACACCCCGCAGCGTCGACGACTCCTTGGCGAGTCCACCGCCACCGGTCTCCACCGGACCCTCGGGAGCGTCACCCGCCGCTGAGCTGTCGAGGACGGGCATGAGGGTGACGCCACCTGCGGCGTTGTCGAGCACGAAGAGCGTGCTCACCGTGCCGGGCGCGAGGTTCACGGAGGCTTCGGCCGCCTGCTTGCCGCCGGTCAGCTCGAGATCCCACGGGCCGGCGGGGACGCTCGCGTAGTCGGTCGCTGTGCCGGTGGTGGCGCCCTTCGCAATGGGCATGCCGGTCGAGGTGCTGACGTCGACGCTCTTCACATCGGTCGACGCCTGGATCAGCCGGATGCGCGCCGCACCCTCGGCCGGACCGGTGAGGTCGTCCTCGAACACCTTCGTCTGCAGGTCCTTGTTGGGACCGTAGGCGGCGACGGTGGCCGCTTCCCCGGCCGTGATGGTCACGTTGGTGCTGATGACCGGCTTCGTGCTGTCGGGAGCCCCGGCGGGCACCATCGACACCACGTAGGTGCCGGCGGCGAGGTCGGTGTAGGGGGAGACCTGGCCGTAGGCGACGTCGTCGAGTTCGAACACGGTCGCGCCGCCGGAGAGCGCCGACAGCTTCACGTCGACGGTCTTGGTGTCGGCCGAGAGGTGCCCGACGCGGATCCAGCCGGTGCCGGCGGCATCGGTAGTGGCGGCGCTCGCGGCGGTGGTGCCGAAGCCGATGAGTGCTGCCGTCGCGACGGCGGCGAGGCCGCTGAGGGCGAGTCGCCTCGTGGTGGTGGTTCGCATGGTGGAACTCCTGTTCTTCGGGTGGTTCGGGGGTTCGGGTGGTTCTGGCGTCCGGCTCGAGCCGGTGCTCGGGACGGTGGTCAGCGGACGACGTCGGGTTCGACGACCGAGTAGGTGACCCGCACGCCGGCCGCCGTCTGCTCGACACGGTCGGCCGCGTAGTCGCCCTGGATCGAGCGGATGGAGTCGGCCAGACGACTGTCGCCCGCCGCGGTGCCGGTGCGGAGCACCATCGTCCGTCGCACGTCGCCTGTCTCACCGTCGAGCACCGGGGTGCTCTCGATCCGGACCGGCGTGGTGGCGAGCACCTGTCCGAGGGCGAGCAGGGCGCGGGAGTCGAGCTGGCCGTCGCTCACGGTCTGCGCGGCCTCCGCCGAGACGCTGAGCGAGGGGTTCAGCAGGAGCTGCGCGCCGAGCGCCGCCCGAGCCGCCGTTCGTCCGGCAGCCTGCTCGGCTGCTGCGTCGAGACCGTCGGCGTCGATGCGGCGGACCTCGACGGCCTGCGTCCCGGAGCCGAAGGTCGCGACGAGCTCGGAGTTGTCGATCGCACCCTTCACCTCGGGGAAGGTGGTCGGGAAGGTCCGCATCGAGTCGGTCGTGACGATGTAGTCGGCGTCGCGCCAGCCGTTGGGCGACTGAGCCTGGACGGCGGAGTCGGTGTCCATCTTGTAGTACCAGATGACGTTGTCGCGATCGAAGCCGCTCTCGACGAGGTCGACCCACATCGCGTCGTCGACGATCACGCGGGACTCCTTCGGCACATTGGTCTGGACCCACTGCTGAGCCTGCCGGACCGGCTTGTCGAGGTCGGCGAGGAGGAAGCCGCGGAGCTGGGTCGCCGTGTTCGGGACGGCGACGACGGCTGCCGCGAGCACGGCGGCGACCCAGACGGCTCCGGCCGCGCGTCCGCCGAGAAGACGACGGCGCGGTGCACCGGCCTCGACGGTCGAGCGGCGACGGAACTGTCGGATGGCCGCGCCGGTCACGCCCATGATGAGGATCGTCATGAACGGCAGCAGCATGATGACGTACGGCACCGGCAGGTAGCCGCCTGGGCGCAGCATGAAGAGGCCGAGGAAGACGGTCATCGCGGCGATGACACGCAGTCGCGAGATGAAGAGCCCGGCGACGGCGGCCACCGCTCCGGCGACGAGGAGGGCCGCGTCCAACTGCCACCACATGCCGAGGGTCTTCGCCGACAGGCTCTCCGGGTCGAACAGCGACCCGCTCGCGACGCGGGATCCGAGCTGGAAGAAGACGCCGCCGAGGAGGCTCACCCGGTCAGGGCCGGGAATGAGCTCGCCCTTGATGGCGGCGAAGAGCACGTACGTGAAGCCGATGACGACGACGATCGTCGCGGCGACCGGCAGCGTGTACCGGCGGGTCTCCTTCCGAGCGGCCCGCCACATCGTCCAGGCGAGGAACGGCAGGGCGAGTAGGAAGGTCTCCTTGCTCAGCACGGCGATGCCGAATGCGGCTGCGGAACCCGCGAAGCCGACGAGCTGGTGCTTGCGGCTCGTCGCGAGGATGAAGGCACCGAGGAGCCAGGGCACCGCGACGTTGTCGAGGTAGACGGTGCGGTGGAACTGCACGGCGAGCGGCGAGATAGCGAACACGAGTGCGGCGACGGCGGCCATGGCCCGGCTGAGGTGCAGGCGGCGGGCGAGGACCCACACGAGCACGACGGCGATGAGCGTCGCGACCAGCATGGCCTCACGTGCCGCGACCACGGCGATGTCGTAGCGGTCGAACGCGCCGGTCAGCCCCGTGTAGGCCGCGATCTGCAGCCAGCCGAGCGGTGGGTGGTCGTACCAGTAGGTGTAGTGGGCGAGTTCGCCGAGCTTCAGCACGCTCCACGCCTGGGCGGTGTAGGTGCCCTCGTCGTCGATGCGCTGCGGGGATCCGCCCAGGTTCATGGCCTGCACGACGGCGGCGATGGCGAGCACGGGCAGGAGGAACGCCAGGGTGCGACCGTGGCGCGAGAGCCAGCGGCGCACGACGCCGGGGCCTCGCTGTGCCGGTGGCCCTGAGGTGAGCCAGCCGAGGCGGTCGCTCTCCAGGTGGAGCTCTGGTCGGCCGGGGGCGGCCGGTCGTTCGAGGATGCCGGTCATCGGGTTGCTCCGTTCTGGAGGACGAGCTCGGGTGCGCGGTTGGGCAGGTCGACGGAGACGGGAGCGGCCTCGGTGGCCTCGGCGACCTCCTCGCTGCGGTGGGCGCCGGTGTGCTCCGTCTTCTCCCAGGAGTGGTCGCCCTTCCACTCGCGGAAGACGGAACGGACGGCGGCCAGGCCGAGGAAGATCTGGTACGGGAAGGTGCCGAGGATCAGCCGGGCGTAGTCGCGGAGGCGGACCTTCTGGCCGTAGAGGCGGCCGAACTCACCGAGCCCGGAGGCCTCCACCGCGAGGGTGACGATCGTCGGCGCGAGCGGGATGAAGGTGAGGAGCGCGATCGGCGCGGGGACCTTCGCGAACAGCACCAGCAGGACCGAGACGGGGATGAGGAGGCCGGTCGCCGCCTGGAGGAACGGCATCGACAGCAGGTAGCGGGCGAACATGCGCTGACGGAACGTCGGCAGCTTGCGCCATTCGCCCTTCTTCAGGACCTGCAGGAACCCCTGGTTCCAGCGCGTGCGCTGCTTGTAGAGCGACTGCAGGGTGCCCGGCGTCTCCTCGCGGGTGACGACCTCCGGGCTGTAGGCCACGACGACCGTCGCGCCGGCGCTCGAGAGTCGGACGCCGAGCTCGCAGTCCTCGGCGAGGCAGCCGTCGTCCCAGCCTTCCGACCAGTCGAGCCAGGTCTTCTTCACGAACACCGTGTTGCCGCCGAGCGGGATGAAGCGGGAGTTCGCGTGGAAGTGCAGGCGCGACCGGAACCAGAAGTAGTACTCGAGCACGTTCCGGAGCGACCACCAGCTCGACTGGAAGTTCATGAGCTGCACGCCGCCCTGGACGACGTCGGCGCCGCTCTCGGTGAAGCGGGAGTCCACGAGCGTGAGCAGGCGCGGATGCACCTCGTCCTCGGCGTCGAACACGCCCACGACGTCGCCACGAGCGATCTGCAGCGCCCGGTTGAGGGCCTTGGGCTTGTTCTTCGGCACGCTGTCGTCGACGACTACTTTGATGAGGTCGGGGTGCCGGGCGGCGGCCTCCCGGACGACGCGCTCGGTCCCCGGGTCGTCGTGGCCCACGATCGCGATGATCTCGAAGTCGGGGTGGTCCTGTTCGGCGAGGCGGTCGAGGGTCTGACCCATGACCTCCTCCTCATGCCGACCGGGGACGAGCAGAGTGAAGGAGTGCTTGGCGGGCAGCGGGACCGCGGCGAACCCCGTGTTCTTCAGGTGGCCGGTCGACCGCCAGGCGTGGAGCATCCAGTAGAGCGTGGTGACGGCGATGATCGTCAGCGCGGCGGCGAACAGCAGCATGGTGCCGTAGCCGAGCCACTCACCGATGCTCCAGGAGCCGGGGTCGGCCGCCGACGCCGGGTCCACCAGGGTGCCGCGGTTCGGCAGCGGTTCCGTGGGTGCCGCGGGCTGCGGGGTCAGCAGGGGAGCGGGCTCGTCCGCGGCGGCGAACGGGCGGGCGGGGATGAGCGCGAGCGCTCCGAGCAGCGGTGCGAGTGCGGGTGCCATCAGGATAGGCCTCCAGAGGTCGGCAGTGCGTGGGTCGGTGCGGATCGACGAGGGGTCGTGGTGCGCGGTGCGGCGGCGGGTGCCGATGCGGCCGGGCTCGAAACGGAAGTTTCCTGCGGCGTCGTGCTCCGACGGCGATCGGTCGCCGACTCGGCGGGTCGGAAGACGACGAAGCGGTAGGCGAGGAAGCGGAACACCATGCCGAGGACGAGTCCGACGCCGTTGCCCGCGATGTTGTCTGCGAGCGGCGTGGTGTAGCCGAGGACGTAGTGCGAGACGAAGAGACACCCCGCGGCGATCCCGAGGCCCAGGACGTTCATGAGCGCGAAGAGGGCGCCCTCCTTCCACACCGCGCGGCGGTGCTCGGTCCGGAACGTCAGCGCCCGGTTGCCGAGCCACGCGACGATCGTGGCGACGGCGACGGAGATCACCTTGGCGCCGATCGGCTTGTCGTCGAGCACGGTGAACCGGAGGAGGTTGTACACGCCGACGTCCACGACGAACGCGGTGCCACCGACGAGGCCGAAGGTGACCAGCTGGGAGACGAGCTTGGGGAGACGCAACGGCTGGCGTGCACGGCGGGGACGCGTTCCCGGAGCGACGGATCGTTCGGGGACGGACGGCTGGCTCGGGTGCACGACGGAAGATTCGGGCTTCACGGTCATGCACGCCGTTCGGGGGCAGCGCGAACCGCGGTTTGGTCGATTCCGCCGCCGCCCAGGGCTTTGCCAGGTTCACGAAACAGGGTTGAAATCCCTTGATTTTCCGCGGAAGTTGACGTACTCGCGAGGGCACGGGGGACAACACCGCGGCCCCCTGAACTGGGCCTCCGCCCGCCCGTCAACCGGCACGACGGCGATCCTTCGGTCGCCTACGATGGGGGCAACGCCCGGTGTGCTCGGGCGTCGTGATGCCCTGATTCGAGGGTGCGCGAGACGACCGGCACAGAGGGAGACATCTGGTGGGAAAGCTGATCTACGGGAGTTCATCGCGAGAACTCGAACTCGACGACCGGATGCTCGCGCACGTGAAGTCGATCGCGGTCATGAAGCTGCGGCGCAACGAGTCCTTCACGATCTCCTGGCCGCGTTCGCTCGAGACCGGTGGCGGACGCGTGACGATCTGGGTGCACCCGTCGATCTCGTTGCAGTTCGAGTTCGACCAGGAGGAGCGTCCGGAGCTCAACCGCAGCTGGCTCGAGTCGATGATGCAGGATGCCAACAAGACCGGCGACCTCGCCATCGGACGTGAGGTCCCCGACATCGACCAGCGGGCGCGCCCGACCAACGTCAGCGAACCCCGCCCCCGGAAGTCCTCCGCGTGAGCGACCGGGTGATCGTCCTCACCGGCGCCAGCGACGGCATCGGTGCTGCGGCCGCGAAGGCGTTGACGGACGCGGGCGAGCAGGTCGTGGTGGTCGGGCGGTCCCCGGAGAAGACCGCGGCCGTCGCGCAGCGGATCGGGGCTGCCTCGTTCATCTCCGACTTCGCCGAACTGGCGCAGGTGCGGCTCCTCGCCGAACAGCTCCTCGAGCGGTACCCGCGGATCGACGTCCTCGCCAACAACGCCGGCGGGATCTTCGGCGCCGACCGCCGGGTCACGGCCGACGGCCACGAACAGACGTTCCAGATCAACTACCTGGCACCCGCGCTCCTCACCCACCTCCTGCTGGACCGCCTCGTCGAGTCCGAGGCGACGGTCATCAACACCTCGAGCGTCGCCAACCGCCTGTTCGGGAAGCTCGACCTCGACGACCTGGACGCTGAACGCTCCTACTCGCCCACGCGTGCCTATGGCAACGCGAAGCTGGCGCAGATCCTCTTCACGAAGGAGCTCGACCGCCGGTACGGCCCGCGCGGACTGTCCGCCGCGGCGTTCCACCCGGGGGTCATCTCGACGAACTTCTCCAGCGCGCCCGACGGCGCGATGCGGTTCCTGTATGCGAACCCGCTCGGTCGTCGCCTGCTGAACACCCCCGAGGAGGGCGCCGACACCCTCTTCTGGCTCGCCGAGAGTCAGCCGGGCCTCGACTGGACCTCGGGCGGCTACTTCGTGAAGCGGAAGCCCGCACGCACCAACAAGCTCGCCGACGACGTCGCCCTGGCCCGCGGGCTCTGGGAACGGACCGAGGAGCTGCTCGCCGAGCACCGCTGAGCGGTCCCGTCGGCCCGTCTCAGTGGCTCCCGCGTCGCCGTTTGGTGGTGACGGGAGCCTAGGCTGGTGGAATGCGATGGAACGAGTGGACGACGGCGCTCGTCGTCGCCGGGGTCCTCGCGCTCGCCGCGCTGCTGATGCTCCTGGTCCTCGGACCCGAGGCACCGGTCGTGTGGGGACTCGTCTCCGGGGTGCTGCTCGCCCTCGTCGTCGGTGCCATGGCGTTCGTCAAGCGCAAGCGCTGACCCAGTCCGGGTAGACCTCTCCCGGTCACTGAGCTTGTCGAAGTGCCAGAAGGGACCTCCCTATCCTGTCCAGGCCTGGGCGAGTCGGGCGGCGGTGCGCGAGGATGGAGCAATGACGACGAAGCGCATCCTGTTCATCGGCGGCAGCGGCATCATCTCCTCGGCGTCGGTCGCCAGAGCGGTGTCGCTCGGCCATGACGTCACCGTCCTGAACCGCGGCCTGTCCCACGTCCGCCCCCTCCCCGAGGAGGTCGAGCTCCTCCGCGCGGACGTGCGCGACACCGACGCGGTGACCGAGACGCTCGGCTCGCGCGAGTTCGACGTCGTGGCGCAGTTCACCGCGTTCACGCCACCGCAGGTGCAGGCGGACATCGACCGCTTCGCCGGTCGGATCGGCCAGTACGTGTTCATCAGCTCCGCGTCGGCCTACCAGAAGCCGCCACAGCGCCTGCCCGTCGTGGAGTCGACGCCGCTCCGGAACCCGTTCTCCCAGTACGCGCGCGACAAGATCTCCTGCGAGGACGTCCTCGTCCACGCCTACCGCGAGCAGGGGTTCCCGGCCACGATCGTGCGCCCGTCACACACCTACGACCGGACGCTCATCCCCACGATGGGACGGCGCACCGACCTCGACCGCATGCGCGCGGGCAAGCCGGTGGTCGTCCACGGCGACGGGACGACCCTCTGGACCATCACCCACACCGAGGACTTCGCGGTCGGGTTCGTCGGCCTGCTGGGTCGCCGCGACGTGCTCGGGGAGGCCTTCCACATCACGGGCGATCACGCACCGAGCTGGAACGACATCACCCGGTGGATCGCGGAGGCGGCCGGCGTGGAGGCCGACATCGTGCACGTGCCGTCCGACGTCATCGCGGAGGTCCACCCACCGCTCGGGCCGACGCTCCTCGGCGATAAGGCGTTCCCGATGGTCTTCGACAACACCCGCATCCGCAGTCTCGTCCCGGAGTTCCGGCCCGCCATCCCGTTCTGGGACGGCGCGGTGGAGATGGTCGCGTTCCACGACGCGAACCCGCACTGGCAGCCGGCCGAGCCGGAGCTCGACGCGGCCTTCGACCGGATGGTCGCCGCCGTCGGTCACTGACCTGCCCTCGATCCTGACCGGCCTTCGGTCCCGAGCGGCCTTCGGTCCCTGAGCTTGTCGAAGGGCGCCCTTCGACACTTCGACAGGCTCAGTGCGGCGCAGCTCAGGAACCGGCGGGGGTGGCCTCCGCGGCCCGGAGGTCCTTCCGGAGGATCTTGCCCGAGGCGGATTTCGGGATGGCGTCGACGAACGCCACGCGCCGGATCTTCTTGTGCGGGGCGACGCGCTCCGTGACCCACGCCATGAGCGCCTCGGCGGTGACGTCCTGGCCCGGTTGCAGGACCACGAACGCTTTCGGCACCTCTTGGCCCTCGTCGTCGAGCACCCCGATGACGGCCGCGTCGGCGATCGCCGGGTGGCCGAGCAGCAGCGCCTCGAGCTCCGCCGGGGCCACCTGATAGCCGTGGTACTTGATGAGCTCCTTCAACCGCTCGATGATGCGCACGGTGCCGTCGCCGCGGACGGTCGCGATGTCGCCGGTGTGGAGGAAGCCGTCGTCCTCGAGGGTCTCGCGAGTGGCCTCCTCGTTGCCGAGGTACCCGAGCATGACGTTCGGCCCGGCGCAGAGCAGCTCGCCCGCCGCGCTCTCCTCGTCCGAGCCCTCGGCCGGGTAGTCCACCTCGGCGCCGGTCTCCGGATCGACGATCCGGCACTGCATGTTCGGGAGGGTCGTGCCGACGCTGTCGAGGGACGCCCCCTCGGCCTGGAACGCGATCGCGTGGCTGACCGGGCTGAGTTCGGTCATGCCGTAGCCCTGTCGCATCCGACAGCCGAGACGCTCCTCGACCGCCCGCCCGAGCGTCGCGTCCAGGGGCGCGGCGCCGGAGAAGATCGTGTGGACGCTCGAGAGGTCGAACTCGTCGACGAGCGGGTGCTTCGCGAGCGCCACCGCGATCGGCGGGGCGATGAACACGTAGCTGCAGCGGAAGTCCTGGATGATCCGGAGGAACTCCGCCAGGTCGAACCGCGGCATGGTCACGAGCGAGGCGCGCCGCGACAGCGCGAGGTTGAGGAGCACCGTCATGCCGTAGATGTGGAAGAACGGCAGGACCGCGAGGATCCGGTCGTCGGCGACCATGCCGAGCTGCGGGATGGACTGCTGCACGTTCGCGACGAGGTTCCGGTGCGAGAGCATCACGCCCTTCGGCCGACCCGTCGTGCCGGAGGAGTAGGGCAGCACCGCCACGTGTGTGGCCGGGTCGAACGAGACGTCCGGTGCGGGGAGGCGGCGCAGGAGGAGGTCGCTCAGCGACGCGTGCCCCTCCGCACCGTCGAGGACGACGACGCGGTCGGAGGGGATGCCGCAGGCGCTCGCCGCAGCCCAGGCCTGGGGGAGCAGTGGGGAGACGGTGAACAGCATCGTCGCGCCGGCGTCGCGCAGCTGCGCCTCGATCTCCTCGGCGTTGTAGAGGCCGTTCACCGTCGTCGCCGTCGCGCCCGCGCGCAGGATGCCGTGGAACACGGTCGCGAAGGCGGGGACGTTCGGCGCGTGGAGGGCGACGACGTCGCCGACCCCGATGCCGGCCGCCGCGAGGGCGCCGGCGAGGGCGTTGATCTGGCCGATGAGCTGTCGGTAGCTCGTCTCGGCGCCGGTCGTGCCGTCGCGGAGGGCGATGCGGTCGAGGTCGCTCGGGGCGATGCCGCCGAACAAGGTGTCGTAGACGCTCAGGTCGGGGATCTCGACGTCGGGATGCGGGCTGGTGAACACGAGTGATCTCCTTCGAACACCGGTGATGGTGGAGTGAGTCTATCCACGCCGGGTGCTCGTTAGGCTGAACCCGTGAACGCGTCCCGCCCCATCCTCGGTCTCCTGCTCGACGTCGACGGCCCCATCGCCAGTCCGATCACTCGGACGATCAACCTCCCGAGCATCGCGCAGGACCTCGCGACGCTCGCGAACGCCGGGGTCCCGATCGCCTTCAACACCGGGCGGAGCGACGCGTTCCTCCGCGAGGTGGTGGTCCCACCGCTCCTGGCCGCCGGGCTCGCGGACGACGTCCGGCTCTACGGTATCTGCGAGAAGGGCGCCGTGTGGTTCGGGTTCTCGGCGGCGGGGGTCGACGAGCTGAGCCTCGATCAGGACGTCGCCATGCCGGAGGGGTACGGCGACGTCATCGAGCGCCTCGTCGACGAGCGGTACGCCGAGACGGTGTTCTTCGACCACACCAAGCGAGCGATGGTCTCGGTCGAGCAGCACGTCGAGGTGCCGGCAGCGGACTACGCGGTCGTGCGGAAGCACTTCGACGACGATGCCCGGGCCGAGCTCGCCCGTCGCGGGTTCGGGGTCGAGCACGCCCCCGGCCGTTACCCGGACGACGCCGGGCTCGTGCAGTACCGCATCGACCCCACGATCATCTCCACCGACATCGAGTCGGTCCGGCTCGGCAAGGACCTCGGCGCCGAGCGCGCGCTCGAACTCCTCGAGGCCGACGGCGGTGCGCTCCCGCTCGCCTGGCGCACGGTCGGCGACTCCCGGAGCGACTACGCGATGGCTGACTGGTTGTTCGAGCACGGGTTCGAGGTCGCGCACGTGGACGTCCGCCCCGCCGACGGCGTGCCCGAGAAGCCCTACCCGGTGCTGACCCACCCGACGCTCATCCACGACGAGGCGGGCGCGGCCTTCCTGGCCCGCTGGGTCGCCATGGTGCAGGGGACCGCGACCGACGACGCCGACGTGAGCTGACCATGGCGGGAGACGGGGAGGGTCGGACGGCTGGCCGCGGACGCGGCGTCACGACGGAACGCGGCCTGGACCGCGTCGTCAACTTCAGCGACGCGGTCGTCGCCATCGCGATCACCCTCATCATCCTGCCGCTCGTCGACGTGGCCCAGGAGTCGGGCGGCGGCCCGGTCTCCGAGTTCCTGGGCGAGAACGCCTCCGGGCTCGCGGCGGCGGCCCTGAGCTTCGTCGTCATCGCCAGCTTCTGGCGCGACCACCACCGACTGTTCGAACGCACCGTGAGCTATTCACGGCGGCTCGTGTCGTTGAACTTCATCTGGCTGGCGGGCATCGTGTTCCTGCCGCTCCCGACGGTCCTCATCGTCGACGCGGCCGGATCGGACCGCGGTGCCGCGATGCTCTACATCGCGACCATGCTCGTCTCGATGGTGGCCGTCCGGCTGCAGCAGATGGTGATCGTGCGCGACGGTCTGCTCAGCGAGGAGGCGGCGGCGATGCCGCAGCGCCCGTGGTGGCTCGTGTGGGCGCCGACGGCACTCATGCTCCTCGCCTTCGTGCTCGCGGCCCTGGTGCCGGGCGTGGGCACTCAGGCTCTCTTCCTCCTGCTGCTGTCGATCCCGCTGTCGTGGGTCGGCGGGAGGCGGCACCGGGTCGCCCCTTCGACAGGCTCAGGGACCGGGGAACCTTCCGGTCCCTGAGCTTGTCGAAGGGTGGGGTGAGTCGGGTGGGGCTGCACTTCGACAAGCTCAGTGACCGGTGGTGGTGGCTCTCGGGGACCGGTGGTGGTGGCTCTCGGGGACCGGTGACCTTCTGGTTCGTGGACATATTCCGCTCCCTGAGCTTGTCGAAGGGTGGGGTGCGTCGGGTGGGGCTGCACTTCGACAAGCTCAGTGACCGGTGGTGGTGGCTCAGTGGCCGCCGGTGGTCGGGTCAGGTCTGGCAGTGGGGACACCAGTAGGTGTCGCGGAGCGCGGTGGGGTCGGCACCGAGTTTGCCCCGCTGGATCCGGGTGCCGCAGCGCAGGCAGCGTTGACCGTCGCGTGAGTACACCCAGGTCTTCCGGCCGGGCCTCGTGTCGCCCGTCGTGACGCGGTTGCGGCGGTCGCGATTGGCGTTGATGAGCCGGTAGCCGAGGCGTACGGCGCCCGGCAGGTCGACCTCGGCGGTGGGCCTCGTCGGGAGGACGCCACGGATGAAGCACAGCTCGTTGACGTACTCGTTGCCGAGCCCCGCGAGGTTGCGCTGGTCGAGCAGGGCGACGTGGATCTCGCGGCCGTCGGCCTCGAGGTTGTGGATGGCACGCTCCTCGTCCCAGTCCGGACCGAGGAGATCGGGACCGAGCCAGCCGAAGCGCTCCTCGTCCTCGCGGGAGGGGAAGACCTCGACGAGACCGAGTTCGAACCCGACCGTCACCCAGTGCTGCGTCGACACGATCGCGCGGGCCTTCCACGCCGGCCGCCGCCAGTGCTCGCCCGGCTGGTAGACGTGCCACAACCCCTCCATCTTGAGATGCGTGTGGAGCGTGTGGTCGCCGATGTGGTGCAGGAGGTGCTTGCCACGCGGGATGACGTCGTGGACGACGTCGCCCCGCAGGTCGACGGTCGCGAAGGCGGGTACCCGCAGGTCGAAGCCGGTGACGACCTCGCCGGCGAGCGCCTGCCGCAACCGGTGCGCGGCTTGGAAGACCGTGTCACCCTCTGGCATGAACCGCTCCGTCCGTTCCGGCTACGGTGCCACCGGCAGGGTGTCCGGCGCAACCCGTGGCGGGACGGCCGCGAGCCGGTTCACCCACGCCGGAGCCGCAATCCACGCGGCGTCTCGACGAATCCGGCGTCGCGGAGGGCGTGGCCCGTCGGGGTGCCGAGCACGAAGGCGCCGTTGACCTGCTCGATGCCGAGCTTCTCGATGCGACCAGCGCGCACCGTGGACGCCAGGGAACGCGCCCCGGCGCGGAGCTGGTCGTCGTCCTCCGAGAAGACGAGGGCCGTCTTGCCACCGCGTTCCAGGTAGTAGACCGGCGCTCCGTCGACGAGGACGACGAGCGCACCCGCCTTCCGCCCCGGCCGGTGCTTCACCCCGGTGACCTCCTGGCCCGGCCAACCGAGGGCGGCGCCGTAGGGGTTCGCAGGGTCGGTCGCGGCGAGGGTGACGGCGTCGAGCGGTGGCTCGTCGTCGGTCCGGATGAACCCGCGCAGGCGGTCGACGGTGCCGGAGGAGGCGAACTGCGCCCCGCCGAGGCGTTCCACGAAGTATCCGCGACGGCAGCGACCGTTCTCCTCGAACTGCTTCAGCACGCGGTAGGCGAGGGCGAAGCCGCCCGTCACGCCCTCCGCGACGACGGACCCGCGCGTCACGACGCCGTACCGCTCGAGCAGGGTCTCGCCCGTGGCGACGGCACGGATGGTGGCGTCCTGCTCGGCCAGCGGCAGGATCGACCACCGGCCGCCGAGGGTCTGGCTCGCCCGCGTCGACATCGAGGGACGCTGCAGGTTGCGGCCACGGTACAGCTTCGATCGCGGGGTCTGCCGTTGCACCCGGTGCGCCGAGTTCCCCGAGCCGGAACCCACCAGGGTGCGGAGCGGTGAGAAGGTGTCGTTGGTGACGAGCCCGGCCCACACGAGCTCCCAGAGGGCGTCGACGAGGAGCTTGTCGTCCGTCGAGCCGACCGACTCCGCGAGCTGCCGGAAGAAGTACGCGCCGCCCCCGCCGAGCGTCGCGAGCAGTTCGGTCTGCAGGGCGTCCGGGGTGTGCGGCGTCGGAGCGAGGGGCAGCGTGAGGGGCGCCGTGTCGGCGAGGTGGAGCGCGACCCAGCCGTCGTTGCCGGGGATCGAACCGCTACCCGACCACACGACCTCGCCCGTCGCGGTGAGTTCGTCGAGCATGGCGGGACTGTAGTTGGCGACGCGCGAGGGCATGATGAGCGACTCCCAGGCCGACGCCGGGATGGGCGCGCCGGCGAGCTGGTCGATGACCGTCGCGACGCCGTCGACGCCGCGGAGCGTCCCGCCGAGGTGCTGCCACACCGGCAGAAACCGGGCGAACGCCTGCTGCTCGACCGGCTCGACCTCGTGCCGCAGCGCGGCGAGCGAACGGATGCGGAGCTTGCGCAGCACGCCGGCGTCGCACCACTCCGTCGCATCGGTGGGGCTGCGGTCGGCGTCGTCGTCCTCGCCCACCTGCTGCCGGCCGGCGGGGAGGAACTCGCCCTTGACCACGCGGCCGGCGTCGGCCAGCCGGGCGAGCGTGTGCTGGACCACCGCGGTCCCGAGACCGAAGCGCCTGGCCGTCTGCCCGGTCGTGAACGGCCCGTGCGTGCGCGCGTGGCGGGCGAGGAGGTCGCCCAACGGATCGGCGACCGGCTCGGTGAACGCGACCGGTACGCCGATGGGCAGCGGGGTGCCGAGCGCGTCGCGGAGTCGGCCTGCATCCTCGATCGCGGCGAAGCGCTCCTCGCCGGCGATCGGGACGCGGATGACGCGCTTCGAGCGTTCGAGTTCGGCGACGGCGGCCGCCGAGCGAGCCGGATCGGGGGCCCAGGCTTGCGGGTCGTCGCCACGACTCGACTCGCCGTCGGCGGAGACGGTGACGCCGTCGAAGGCCGTCCGGGCCGCGATCTCGTCGATGGTGAGCGGGCCGAGCATCCGCAGCGCGTCGGCGACGCCCTCGACCCCCTTGAGTCGACGCTCGGGGTCGAGACGCTGCAGCTCGAGCGCGGTCTGCTCGATGACGCCGGGGTCGAGAAGCTCGCGGAGTTCCACCCGACCGAGGAGTTCGCCGAGCATGGTGCTGTCGACCGCGAGCGCCGCGGCCCGACGCTCGGCCAACGGGCTGTCGCCCTCGTACATGAACGCGCCGACGTAGCCGAACAGGAGCGAACGGGCGTAGGGCGAGGGCTGATCGGTCGTGGTCTCGACGATGCGGATCGCGCGCGACTGCAGCTCGCGGGCGAGGTGGTCGAGGGCCGGGAGGTCGTAGACGTCCTGCAGACACTCGCGGAGCGTCTCGAGGATGATCGGGAACGTCGGGTACTGCTTCGCGACCTCGAGGAGCTGCGCCGACCGCTGGCGCTGCTGCCAGAGCGGCGAGCGTTTCTGCGGCGAGTAGTTCGGGAGCAGGAGGGCACGGGCGGCGCACTCGCGGAACCGCGAGGCGAACAATGCCGAGCCGCCGACCTCCTGCGTGACGAGGGCGTCGAGCTCCTCCGGTTCGAAGACGAAGAGTTCGGCTCCCGGCGGCTCGCTCTCGGTGTCGGGCAGGCGGACGATGATGCCGTCGTCGCTCGCCACCGCCGAGCCGTCGACCCCGAGGCGCTCCTGCACCCGGGCACCGACCGCCAGCGCCCAGGGGGCATGCACACGGAGTCCGTAGGGGGAGTGGAGGATGACCCGCCAGTCGCCGAGTTCGTCGCGTGAACGTTCGACGACGAGGGTCGTGTCGTTGGGGACGACGCCCGTCGCCTCGCGCTGCTCGCGGACGTAGGCGACGAGGTTGCTGATGGCCCGCTCGTCGAGGCCGGCTGCTTCGAGACGTGGGGTGGAGCCCGTTCCGGTGGTGTCGAGCTCGCGCACGAAGGCGCCGATGGCGCGACCGAGCTCGGCCGGGCGACCGATGCCGTCGCCCTTCCAGAACGGCAGCCGGCCCGGCTGGCCGAACGCCGGCGTCACGAGCACGCGGTCGTGGGTGATCTCCTGGATGCGCCAGCTCGTGGCGCCGAGGGCGAAGACGTCGCCGACGCGGGACTCGTAGACCATCTCCTCGTCGAGCTCACCGACGCGCGCGCCGGCGCCCGACTCGCCGACCATGAAGACGCCGAAGAGCCCGCGGTCGGGGATGGTGCCGCCGCTCGTGACGGCGAGGCGCTGGGCCCCCGGCCGCCCGGTCAGGACCCCGGCGTCGCGATCCCAGACGATGCGCGGGCGCAGCTCGGCGAAGGCGTCGGAGGGGTAGCGTCCGGCCAGGAGGTCGAGCGTCGCCTCGAAGGCCGAGCGGGGCAGGGAGGCGAACGGGGCACTGCGCTTGACCGTCTCGAACCAGTCCTCCACGCCGAGTTCGTCGAGCGCGACCGCAGCGACCGTCTGCTGCGCGAGGATGTCGAGCGGGTTCGAGGGGACCTCGATCGCCTCGATGAGCCCGGCCTCCATCCGCTCGGTCGCGACCGTGGTGCTGATGAGGTCGGCGCGGTGCTTCGGGAACAGGACGCCTCGGGAGACCTCGCCCACCTGGTGGCCGGCGCGGCCGACCCGCTGCAGTCCGCTCGCGACGCTCGGCGGGGACTCCACCTGGATGACGAGGTCGACCTCGCCCATGTCGATGCCGAGCTCGAGGCTCGAGGTCGCGACCACGCAGCGCAGGCGTCCGGACTTGAGGTCCTCCTCGATGCCCGCACGCTGCTCCTTGGAGACGGATCCGTGGTGGGCGCGCGCGAGGAGGGGGATGTCGTCGTCGCTCTCCTCGGTGGCCGGCCGGGCGGCTGCGGCCGCGACGCTCGTCGATCCGCGGGTCTGGCCGCTCTGGGCCATGAGCTGCGCCGGTGGACGCCCGGCACCGGGGGTCGTGAGGGTGGTTTCGCTGAGTCGGGCCTCGTTGATCTCGTTGAGCCGGGCCGTGAGCCGCTCCGCCAGCCGACGGGAGTTGGCGAACACGATGGTGGAGCGGTGCGCGAGCACGCGGTCGACGATCGCCTCCTCGACGTGCGGCCAGATGCTGCCGACGCGGTCTTCGCCGCCGCCGTCGCTGTTCGGGGTGTACCCGGTGAACCCGCCGCCACTGCCGTCGTCGTCGGCCTCACCGGGCGTCCGCATGCCGGCGTCGGGGTCGGTCATGTCGTCGACCGGGACGACCACGTGCAGGTCGAAGGTCTTCGCGGCCGGCGGGGCCACGATCTCGACCGGTGCGCGGCCTCCGAGGAACCGCGCGACCTCCTCGGCAGGGCGCACCGTGGCGGAGAGCCCGATGCGCTGCACCGGCTTCTCGAGCATGGCGTCGAGCCGCTCGAGCGACACCGCGAGGTGCGCGCCGCGCTTCGTCGAGGCGACGGCGTGGATCTCGTCGATGATGACGGTGTCGACCGTGCGGAGGGTCTCCCGTGCCGCACTCGTGAGCATGAGGAAGAGCGACTCGGGGGTGGTGATGAGGATGTCCGGTGGCTCTTTGGCCATCGCCCGGCGGTCGGCGGACGGGGTGTCGCCCGAGCGGACGCCGACACTGATGGTGGGTGGTTCGGTGCCGAGGCGGCGCGCCGCCTGGGCGATGCCGACGAGCGGGGTGCGGAGGTTGCGCTCGACGTCGACGCCCAGGGCCTTCAGCGGCGAGATGTAGAGGACGCGGGTGCCGCGGGAGCGCTCGCGCTGGGCGGCGGCGGCCTCCGCTTCGTCGGCCTCGAGGCCGGTGAGCGGGACGCCGGTGCGCGGCCGCACGGCGTGTTCGGCGATGGCCTCGGAGAGCAGGCGGTCGATCGACCAGAGGAACGCGGACAGGGTCTTGCCCGAACCGGTCGGCGCGACGACGAGGGCGTTGGCGCCGCGGGAGATCGCATCCCAGGCACCCGCCTGCGCCGGCGTGGGCGCGACGAAGGCCCCCTCGAACCAGTCGCGCGTCGCGGGGGAGAAGCGCTCGAGCACCTCGGTCATGGGTTCCATCATCCTGCACCCCACCGACACCGCGACCGGCGTCGCGCGCGGTCGCGTGGCCCCGTATGATCCCGCCGCGCGTCGGGCGCGGTGTCCGGTCGAACCGCCGCCCGCCTGGATCGCCGCTCGGCTCCATACGGTATGAAGGAGCTATGAGCGTTCGTACCCCTGATCCCAACCCGGAACCCGATCTCCCCGGCAATTCCAATCCGGGCTGGCTGTCGGACGTCGAACTCGAGGAGATCCGCCGCCGGCTCCCGCTGCTGTACGTGGAGGCCGTGCCGGTCCGCGTCGACGGCTTCGGCGTCGTCACCGAGGTGGGCGTCCTGCTCCGGGCCACGGCGCTCGGCGAGATGACGCGAACGCTCGTCTCCGGTCGCGTCATGTACGGCGAGACGATCCGCGACGCGCTCTTCCGCCACCTGGAGAAGGACCTCGGTCCGATGGCGTTCCCGCTGCTCCCTGCGTCGCCCGTGCCGTTCCAGGTGGCCGAGTACTTCCCATTGCCCGGCCTCTCGCCGTACTCCGACGACCGGCAGCACGCCGTCGCACTTGCGTACGTCGTCCCCGTGACCGGCACCTGCGAACCCCGCCAGGACGCGCTCGAACTCACGTGGATGACACCCGAGGCGGCGTCCTCCGACGCGATCGCCGCCGAGATGGAGGGCGGCCGCGGCACGCTCCTCCGCGCGGCCCTCGCCTCCGTCGGACGGCTGCGCTAGCCCTTCGACAAGCTCAGGGACCGGGGGAGCGGCTCAGGGACCTGCCCTTCGACAGGCTCAGGGACCGGGGGAGCGGCTCAGGGACCTGCCCTTCGACAGGCTCAGGGACCGGGGGAGCGGCTCAGGGACCGGATAAGGGCTCAGGGACCGATGCGTCAGCGGGTGTAGCGGACCTCGTCGATCATCTCGCCGAGGAAGGGCTCGGTCTTGGCTCCACCGTCGAGGACGAACCCGTTGCGCTGGTAGAAGCGGTGCGCGCGCGGATTGTCCGCGGCGACCCACAGGAATGACGGCTGACCGTCGGGGATGGCGGCGTCGAACAGCTGCTGACCGATGCCGGTCCCGTGGAACGCGTCCAACAGGTAGATGAAGTACAGCTCGCGCTCACGGGGTGCGTCCTCGTCGCGGGCCGGGCCCGAACCCGAGAAGCCGACGATCTCGCCGTCGACGAGCGCTGCGAAGTGCGTGTACTCGGGTCCCTGCGCGGCCCAGTGGGTCCACAGCTCGGCCATGCGGCGTGGTGACAGCTTCGCGAGGGTGGCCGAGCTGATGAGGTGGTCGTAGGTCTCGTGCCAGCACGTGGCGTGCACGCGCCCCAGCGACTCGGCGTCGACGTCTCGGATGGGGCGGACGACTGCGGTGGCGTTCATGGTGGAACCGTATCCCGAGCGCCCCCGTCTCGCGAAATCGAGTGGGTTCGCGAACGGCGAAGCGCCGCCCACCCTGCGGTGGACGGCGCTTCGTTCGAGCGGTTCGCTGCTAGTTGCCGCTGGACGCGCGACGGTTGGTCCGGGGGCGCGAGGACTCGGCGGGAGCGCCCGAGTTCGCGGCGTAGCCGGTGCTGTAGTGCGTGCGGCTGCCACCGGTGGCGGCACCGGCGCCTGCACGGGCGCCGCCCGAGCGACCGGCGCCGGAGCGCTGTCCGCCCTGACCACCGTTACCGCCGGCGGGACGACCGCCACGACGACCGCCGCCGCCCTGGCCGCCCTCGCGAGGAGCGCTGTCGCGGCTCGCGCCGGCGCGGGCACCGTCGCGGTCGCGGTGACCGTTGCCGAGGCCGTTGCCGTCGCGGGCTGCACGCTTACGCTGCGCGTTGGCACCCTGCGACCGACCACCACCGCCACCACCCTGCTGCTGCACGGCCGCGCGCGGCGCGGGCTTCACGTAGGCGGCGACGTCGCCGATGAGCTCGAGGACCGCCGGGGAGGTCGCGGTGACCGCCTGCGGGGTGACGTTGATCTCGGCCTTGCGGAGGAGCTTCTTGAGGTCCTCCATCTGGCCGGGGATCGCGAGGGTGACGACGTCACCGGCGCTGCCCGCACGAGCCGTGCGGCCCGAGCGGTGCAGGTACGCCTTGTGCTCGGTCGGCGGGTCGACGTGGATGACGAGTTCGACGTCGTCGACGTGCACACCGCGGGCGGCGACGTCGGTGGCGACGAGGACCTTGGCGGTCCCGGCGCTGAAGGCCGCGAGGTTGCGGTCGCGGGCCACCTGCGAGAGGTTGCCGTGCAGGTCGACCGCGGGGATGCCGGAGTCGGTGAGCTGCTTCGCGAGCTTCTTGGCGTGGTGCTTCGTGCGCATGAAGAGGATGCGTCGGCCACTACCTGAGGCGAGGGCCTGGATGAGGTCCTTCTTCGACTCGACCGAGGGGGTCGTGAAGACGTGGTGCGTCATCGCGGCGACGGGCGAGTTCGCCTCGTCGACGGAGTGGAGCACCTCGTTCTGCAGGAACTTGCGGACGAGCTTGTCCACGCCGTTGTCGAGCGTCGCGGAGAACAGCAGACGCTGCCCGCCGCGAGGCGTCTTGTCGAGGATGCGCGTGACGACCGGCAGGAAGCCGAGGTCGGCCATGTGGTCGGCCTCGTCGAGGACGGTGATCTCCACGGCGTCGAGGTTCACGAAGCCCTGCTTCATGAGGTCCTCGAGGCGGCCGGGGCAGGCGATGACGATGTCGACGCCGGCGCGGAGCGCCTCTTCCTGACGCTTCTGCGAGACGCCGCCGAAGATCGTGGTGGTCTTCAGCGAGTAGGCGTCGGCCAGCGGCTGCATGACCGCGGCGATCTGCGTGGCGAGCTCGCGCGTCGGAGCGAGGACGAGTCCGAGCGGGCGACCCGGGCGGCGCTTGCCACCGGCGAGGGCGCCGCCGAGACGGGCGACCATCGGGATGCTGAAGGCCAGGGTCTTGCCGGAGCCGGTCTTGCCGCGGCCGAGGACGTCGCGTCCGCCGAGGGTGTCGGGGAGTGTGTCGATCTGGATGGGGAACGCGCTCGTCTTGCCGTCCTTCGCGAGGGAGGCGACGAGCGGTGCCGGGACGCCGAGGGCGTCGAAGGTGATGGTTGCTTCGGTCATGGGTGTGTGTCTCTTTCAGGCACGGCCACGAGCTTCGATGACGGCTGCCGGCGCACTCGTGTGCGGTAGCGGGCACTGCCGGGATGACCACGCACGTGATGACTCACGTGGATGGTACGGCGTGCTTCCGTCGGCGTCGTCGCTGGTGGGAGGTGGCGAAGGCGCAGGTCGCGCATCCGTTCGCCGTATGAAGTGTCATCGACCCTGGCATGCACCGCTGGGTGCCGTGCAGGGGAGAGAGGGAGCGTTCTACGACGCAAGCGAGTACCGCACCGGATGGCGCGATCGCACGCAAGTTCCTTCAGCGTAGCGCATCCGGTGAGGAGTCTGCTGGGAGAGGCGCGTTACGGCTGTGTTTCCATCTCCTGGAATCGGTCGTCGGCGCTTGACAGTCCGCTGGAGCAGGTGAGTAATGTGTCACCCATCACAAACCCGGATCCGTGTACTGTGTCACACGGTACAGAAAGGCCTGTCGCCCATGAGCTTCGACGAAGACGCCCGAGCAGCGAGCACCGCGGTGCACGCGGGAGGCCGTTACGCCGCCGTCGCACCGATCGCGGGAGTCCGCATCCCGCTGGGCGCCGGACAGGTCGCGCTGGGAGCTGGCGAGCTCGGTGCGTGGCAGCGTCGGAACCGCGACGCCACCGTCCCGCACTCGGTCGAGCAGCTCCGCCTCGCCGGCAACCTCGACAACCTCGCCCGGATCGCCGACCCGGGGGACGGCACGTCACGCTTCCGCGGGCGCTACCCGTTCCTCGACACGGACGTGTTCAAGACCCTCGAAGGCCTCGTCTACCTGCTCGCGGAAGACGAGATCGTCGGGGCGGCACCCGGCGATGTCCGCGACTTCTACGAGGAGGCCGTCGGCGTCATCGAAGCCGCGCAGCGCGAGGACGGGTACCTCAACTCCTACTTCCAGGCTCCGGAGATCGAGAAGGAACCCTGGGAGGACCTCGCCTGGGGCCATGAGCTGTACAACCTCGGGCACCTCATCCAGGCGGCGATCGCCGCGAAGCGTCGTCTCGGCGACGACCGTCTGCTGATCGTCGCCCGGGCGTTCGCCGACCTCGCCGTCGAACGGTTCGGACCGGACGGCGACCCGCAGGTGTGCGGGCACCCCGAGGTCGAGATGGCCCTGGTCGAGCTGTTCCGTGAGACCGGCGTGCCGTCCTACCTCGAGCTCGCGACCGCGTTCGTCGACCGACGTGGTCACGGCACGGTCGAGCTCCGGGTCTTCCCCGCCGAGTACTTCCAGGACTCGGCCCCACTGCGCGAGCTCGACTCCGTGACCGGACACGCCGTCCGCATGGCGTACCTGGCCGCCGGAGCGACCGACGTCGCCCTCGAACGCGGCGACCAGGAGCTGCTCGCATCGCTGCAGCGGCTCTGGGACGACATGGTGGAGACGAAGCTCTACCTCACGGGCGGCCTCGGGAGTCGACACTCCGACGAGGCGATCGGCGACCGCTACGAGTTGCCGTCCGAACGCTCCTACAGCGAGACGTGCGCGGCGATCGCCGTGATGCAGTGGGGCTGGCGCCTGTACCTCGCGACCGGGTCGGCCGCCGTCCTCGACACCGTCGAGACCGTCCTCTACAACGCGTACGCCGCCGGCCTCTCCGCGGACGGCATGGCCTTCTTCTACGACAACCCGCTGCAGCGTCGCCCCGACCACCTGCAGCGGTCGGGGGCGGAGGCGGACGGCGAACTCCTCAGACGGGGCTGGTTCGGCTGCCCGTGTTGCCCGCCGAACATCGTGCGCTGGACCGCGGAGCTGCAGGATCACCTCGCGACGTCGACCCCCGCCGGTGTCGAAGTCGCCCACCTCACCGCGGCGTCGATCGCGACCGAGCGGCTCTCCTTCACCGTCGACACCGCGTATCCGTGGGACGGAGCGGTCACCGTGACGGTGGACGCCGCCGCCGACGACGAGGTCGAGCTCGCGATCCGCATCCCCGCGTGGGTCGTGGGCGGCTCCATCCGCGTGGGTGGATCGGCCGCGCCGCTCGAACCCGTCGACGGATGGGTCCGTGTCCGGCGCTGGTGGCGTGCGGGCGACACCGTGGAGCTCGACCTCCCGATGCCCGTCCGGGCGCACGGCGCGCACCCCTCCGTGGACGCCCTCCGCGGCTCGATCGCCTTCGTCCGCGGACCGATCGTCTCCTGCGCCGAGCAGCAGGACACGACGGCGGACCTCGATCTCCTGCGGTTCTCCGGAGCCGACGCGGATCGCGCGGTCGTCGAGCACCGTCGGATCCTGGACCGGGAGGGGATCGACGCCGTCGCGCTCCTCGTCCCGGCGACCGTCGACGCCCCCGCTCCGGCCGTGCTCTACCCGATCCTGTCCGGGGCGCCCGACGCCGAGCCCGCCACGGCACCGCTCGCCGAGGTCGCGACGACGGCCTCGGTGACACAGACCACCGCGACCCTCATCCCCTACGCCCTCTGGGGCAACCGCGAACCGGGTGCCATGCGCGTCTGGTTCCGCTCCCACTGACCTCCTCCCGTCCCCCGACCCCGCTCCACCCTCTCCACCCGCGGGCGACCCGCCCGATCGACACGAAAGCAGAGCGTCATGAAGCAACGATTCTCCATCCCCGCCCTCGCGGCGGCGGCCGTCCTCCTCCTCGCGGGGTGTACCTCCGCGGGTTCCGGCTCAGGAGGTGACGGACCGTCCAGCACCCCGGTGGAGGGCGGCACCGTCGACGTCCTCCTGAACGCGGACTTCTCGCACCTCGACCCGGTCCAGGGCTTCGACGGCGGCGTGAACAACTTCTACCGCCTCATCTACCGCACGTTGACGACGCAGTCGACGGGCGAGGGCGCCAAGGGCACCGAGATGGTCCCCGACCTCGCGACCGACCTCGGCACGGTGAGCGACGACGGCCTCCAGTGGACGTTCACGCTCAAGGACGACCTCAAGTTCGAGGACGGCACGCCGATCACGAGCAAGGACGTGAAGTTCGGCGTCGAGCGCTCCTTCGACCCGGCCATCGCCGTCGGATCGCCCTACGCCCGCCTCACGATCGCCGGCACGGACTCGTACGAGGGCCCGTACATCACGGGCGACCTGCCGTCCATCCAGACGCCGGACGACCAGACCATCGTCTTCACGCTCAAGGAGCCGTTCGCCGACTTCGCGAGCGTCGTCGGGCAGAACAGCTTCACGCCCTTCCCCGCCGACACCGAGCGGGTGACAACGACGAGCCTCGACAAGATGCCGATCGCCTCCGGCCCCTACAAGGTCGACAGCTACGAGCGCGGCTCGCAGCTGAAGCTCGTCCGCAACGACTCGTGGGACCCGAAGACGGACGACGTCCGCAAGGCCTACCCGGACGGCTTCGACTTCACCTTCGGCCTCGACGCCTCGACCATCGACGAGCGCATGATCGCCGGCCAGGGTGACGACGCGAACGCGATCGCCGGGTCCGTCCAGGCTGCCTCCATCTCCCGGATCCAGACGCCGGCCCTCAAGGCTCGGACCATCGCCGGTCTCCAGGGCTGCACCACGTACATGGGTCTGAACACGACCAAGCCGAACATGGACAACCCGCTGGTCCGCCAGGCCATCGCCTACGCCATCGACCGCGAGTCGGTGAAGGACGCCTCGGGCGGATCGCAGCTCGCGGACATCGCGACCACCATGCTGCCGCCCACCGTCGCCGGCCACACCGAGTTCGATCTCTACCCGAGCAAGGACAACGCCGGTGACCCGGAGAAGGCCAAGGAACTCCTCGCCGAGGCGGGCCTGCCCGACGGCTTCTCCTTCACGCTCGACATCCGCAGCCAGCCCAAGATGCAGGCGCAGGCCGAGGCGGTGCAGCAGGCGCTCGCGAAGGCCGGCATCACGGTGAACTTCAACCTCATCGACACCTCGACCTACTACGAGGTCATCGGCACGACGTCGCAGCAGAACGACGCCGCCATCACCGGCTGGTGCCCGGACTGGGCCTCCGGCTCGACCTTCCTGCCGCCGCTCTTCGACGGCTCGCAGATCTTCCCGAAGGGCAACTCGAACATCGCGCAGCTGAACGACCCCGCCGTCAACGAGCGCATCGCCGAGATCCGCGCGATGACCGACACCGACGAGGCCAACGCCGCTTGGGGCGCGCTCGACGAGCAGATCCAGAAGCTCGTGCCGACGGTGCCACTGCTGTTCGAGAAGACGGTCATGGTCGTCGGAGCCAACGTCGCCGGTGCATACTCGCACGCCGGGTACTCCGGTGGCATCGACTACGTGTCCGTCGGCCTGTCCTCGGCCGGCAAGTAGTCGGAAAGCCGGTATCCGCAGATGTCGTCGTCCGTTCCCAGTGAGCTGACCACCGTCGCCGAGGAGGTGGGTGCGCCGGTCGGCGCGCCCACCCCCGCGCGGCGGGTGATCGCCACCCTCCGCTCCAGCCCGCCGGTGCTGCTCAGCGTCGCGTTCATCGTGCTCGTCGTGCTGCTCGCGATCCTCGCCCCGCTGATCACCGCGATCAGCGGCTGGGGTCCGTACACCTTCGACAAGTCGGCGGTGGACTCCGACCTCGGCGGCGTGCCGATCGGCAACCTCGGCGGGATCTCCGCCGAGCACTGGTTCGGGGTCGAACCCGGGAACGGACGCGACATCTTCGCGCGCATCGCCTTCGGTGCGCAGGTGTCGCTGTCGATCGCCGTCTCGGCGACGATCGTCACGACCGTGCTCGGCGTCGTGCTCGGCATGCTCGCCGGCTTCTACGGCGGGTGGGTCGACCAGGTCGTCTCCCGCGTCATGGACTTCCTCATGGCGTTCCCGTCGCTCATCTTCATGATCGCGCTCCTGTCGGCCCTGCCCGCCGGCAACCGACCGGTCCTGCTCGTCGTCGTGCTGAGCCTCTTCGGCTGGCCGTACACCGCCCGGGTGGTGCGCGGTCAGGCGATGTCGCTGCGGACGAGCGAGTTCGTCGAATCGGCGCGCGCGTCGGGCGCCGGGGGCATCCGCATCGTCTTCCGCGAGATCCTGCCGAACCTCCGCGGCACCATCATCGTCCTGGCCACCCTCGCCGTTCCCGGTTACATCGGCACGGAGGCGGGCCTCTCCTTCCTCGGTGTCGGGGTCACCCCGCCCACGCCGAGCTGGGGCCAGATGATCGCGACCGCGGTCGGCTGGTACGCGGTCGACCCGATGTACTTCCTGATCCCCGGCACCTTCCTGTTCCTCACGGTGCTGTCCTTCACCGTGCTCGGCGACCGCCTGCGCAAGGCCCTCGACTCGGGAGACGCCGCCTCATGACCCTCTACCTCCTGCGCCGCATCGCGTCGGCGATCGGCATCCTGCTGCTCATCAGCCTCTTCACCTACGTCATCTTCTTCCTGCTGTCGCCCGACCCGGCGGTGCAGATCTGCGGCAAGACCTGCACCCCCGACCGCATCGACCAGATCCGGGCGCAGCTCGGGCTCGACCAGCCGTTCTGGCAGCAGTACCTCGAGTTCATCCGTGGGATCGTCATGGGCCGGAGCTACGGGGAGGGCGCCTCGGCGGTCTCCTGCGCGGCGCCGTGCCTCGGCTTCAGCTTCCAGACCAACGAGTCCGTCATGGACATGATCACCGCGCGGTTCCCCGTGACCGCGACGGTCGCGATCGGTGCGGCGGTCCTCTGGCTGCTCGTCGGCGTCAGCGGTGGCCTGCTCAGCGCCGTCAAGCAGGGGACCGGCTGGGACCGTGGGGCGATGATGGTCGCGCTCGCCGGCATCAGCCTGCCGAACTACTTCCTCGCGCTCCTCCTGCAGTACGTCCTCGTGGTGCAACTGCAGATCCTGCCGTTCCCGCAGGCCGTGCCCTTCGCCGAGGACCCGGTCCGGTGGTTCCAGAACTACCTCATGCCGTGGATCGTGCTCGCCCTCGGCTACGCGTCGATGTACGCGAGGCTCGTCCGGGCGAACGTCATCGACACCCTCGGTGAGAACTTCATGCGGACCGCCCGGGCGAAGGGCCTGCCCGCGCCGCTCATCCTGCGCCGCCACGCGCTGCGGCCCGCGCTCACCCCCGTCGTCACGCTCTTCGGCATGGACTTCGCGGGCCTCCTCGGGGGCGCCCTCATCACCGAGACGGTGTTCGGACTGAACGGCGTCGGCAAGCTCGCCGCCGACTCGATCGCGAAGAACGACCAGCCCGTCATCATGGGCGTCACCCTGCTGGCCGCGTTCTTCGTGGTCATCGGCAACGTCGTGGTCGACGTCGTGTACACGTTCCTCGACCCGAGAGTGAGAGTGAAGAGCGCATGAGCCCCACCGTCACCAGGACCATCTCCCTGCCCGTCCCCGGGGCGGCGCTGCTCGAGGTCGACGACCTCACGGTCACCTTCCCGACCACCTCCGGCGACATCGACGTGGTGCGGAAGGCGTCGTTCGCGGTCCAGCACGGCCAGACCCTCGGCATCGTGGGCGAGTCCGGCTCCGGCAAGTCCATGACCTCGCTCGCGATCATGGGACTGCTCCCGAACGGCGGGCGCACGACCGGCAGCGTCCGGCTGAGCGGACACGAGCTCGTCGGTCGCAGCGACCGCGAGATGCGCCGAGTGCGCGGCGATCGGATCGCGATGGTCTTCCAGGACCCCCTCTCCTCGCTCAACCCGTACTACACCGTCGGACTGCAGATCGAGGAGGCGTACCGCGCCCATCGCGGCGGCTCCCGGAAGGCCGCCAGGGCCGTCACGATCGAGGCCCTCGAACGGGTCCGCATCGCGGACGCCTCCCGGCGGGTCGACCACTACCCGCACCAGTTCTCGGGCGGCATGCGGCAGCGCATCATGATCGCCATGGCGCTCTGTCTGGAACCCGACCTGCTCATCGCGGACGAACCGACGACGGCGCTCGACGTCACCGTCCAGGCGCAGATCCTCGACCTCCTCTCCGAACTGCAACGGGAGACCGGTGCCGGCATGATCTTCATCACCCACGACCTCGCCGTCGTCAGTCAGGTCGCCGACGACGTGCTCGTCATGCGCGGCGGCGACCCCGTCGAGATGGGCACGGCCGAACAGATCTTCTCCCGACCACAGGCGGCGTACACCCGGGCGCTCCTCGACGCCCTCCCGCGGATCGACGACCCGTTCACCGAGCGGCCGACGGCACCCGCCACGACCGGAGAGGGACAGGCATGAACGACGCACCAGTGCTCCTGCAGGCCACCGGGCTCACGAAGGACTTCACCACGAGGGGCGACGGCGCGTTCCGCGCACGCACCACGCAGTTCCGCGCCGTCGACGACGTCGGGTTCGCCGTCCGCGCCGGCGAGACGCTCGGCATCGTCGGGGAGTCGGGCAGCGGCAAGTCGACGACCGCGCGGATGATCGCGAAGCTCATCGAACCGACCGCCGGCACGATCACCTTCGACGGCGAGGACGTCACCACTGCGCGTGGGCCGGCGCTCGCCGCGTTCCGGGCGAAGGTGCAGGTCGTCTTCCAGGACCCGTTCTCCTCCCTCAACCCGAGGCACACCGTCGAGCGCATCGTGTCGGCACCGCTCGACTACCAGGGCATCACCCCGAAGCAGGGCAAGCGTGCCCTCGTGCGCGACCTGCTCGACCGCGTCGGCCTGAACCCCGACCACCTCCAGCGCTACCCGCGGCAGTTCTCCGGCGGCCAGGCCCAGCGCATCGGGATCGCCCGGGCGCTCGCCGTCTCCCCGAAGCTCGTGATCTGCGACGAGGCGGTGTCGGCGCTCGACGTGTCGGTGCAGGCACGCATCATCGACCTGCTGCGCGACCTGCAGGCCGAGCGCGGCCTGAGCTACCTGTTCATCGCGCACGACCTCGCCGTCGTGCGGCAGATCGCGCACGACGTCGCGGTCATGCACCGGGGCAAGGTGGTCGAGCAGGGTGACCGCGAGGCGATCTTCGACCACCCGCAGGACGAGTACACGAAGACCCTGCTCGCCGCCGTGCCCACGATCGACCCGAGCTGGGAGGCCGCGCGTGCCACCATGCTCGAACAGGAGCGGACGCACGGACCGGCCGCCGGAAGGACAGAGGCATGACCCACCGCACCACCACCTCCCTGCTGCCGGGGATCCACGTGACCGACCACACGGTCGACGTCCCGCTCGACTGGCGGCGCCCCGACGACGGCCGCACGATCAGCCTGTTCGCCCGCGAACTTGTCGACCCTCTGCGTCGCGACGAGCAGCTCCCGGTCCTCGTGTTCCTCCAGGGCGGACCGGGCGGCAAAGGCCCGCGCCCGGTGTCGAGGGACGGCTGGGTCGCCGAGGCCCTCCGCACCTTCCGGCTCGTGCTGCTCGACCAGCGCGGCACCGGCCGGAGCACCAGGATCGACGGCCGGTCCATCGCGGCCGTCGGTGACGCTGCCGCACAGGCCGAGTACCTGGAACGCTTCCGGGCCGACTCGATCGTCGACGACGCCGAGTACCTGCGCCGCACCGTCTTCGGTGGCCGTCGCTGGTCGACGCTCGGTCAGAGCTACGGCGGGTTCCTCACCCTCACCTACCTCTCGCGAGCCCCGGAGGGACTGGCCGCCTGCTACGTCACCGGCGGTCTCGCGGGCATCCACCCGTCGGCGGCTGAGGTCTACCGCCGCACCTATCCGCGCACCGAGCGCAAGAACCGGGCCTTCGCCGAGCGGTACCCCCAGGACGTCGACACCGTCGCGCGGATCGCCGACCGACTCGCTGCCGAGGAGGTGCTCCTGCCGGACGGCGACCGACTCACCGTGCGGCGCTTCCAGAACCTCGGGATCGACTTCGGGATGAAGCCCGGCTACGAGCGCCTCCACTGGCTGCTCGACGAGGCGTTCGACAGCGGCGACCGCTTGAGCGACACCTTCCTGGCGCAGGTCTGGGGGAGGACGTCCTACGTCGACAACCCCCTCTTCATCGCCTTGCAGGAGAGCATCTACGGTGCCGCCGGCTCGGGGGCGACCGCGTGGGCGGCGCAGGCCGAGCGCGGCGCACGGCCGGCGTTCGCCGAGACGGCCAGGCCGCTGCTGTTCACGGGGGAGATGGTCTACCCCTGGATGTTCGAGGAGATCCGCTCACTCCGACCCTTCCAGGGCGCGGTGGAGCGACTGGCGGCCAAGACCGACTGGGACCCGCTGTACGACCCCGCTGTCCTGCAGGCGAGCACGGTGCCGCTCGCCGCGGCCGTGTACTTCGACGACATGTACGTGGACGCGCAGCTGCAGTTGGAGACGGTCGACGCCGTCGGCGGGGCGACCGCCTGGGTCACGAACGAGTACGAGCACGACGGGATCCAGGACGCCGCCGTGGTGCGCCGCCTGTTCTCGATGGTGGACGAGCGCGGCGGCCGTCGCGCGGATGAGGAGCAGGCATGACCGACACGCAGCAGCAGGCACCCGAGCAGACGGCGGGCCTCGCGCCGGCCACCACGGAGGCACCCGCCACGTCCATGCCGCGCCCGGCGAACCCGGACCCGAAGCTGCCCCGCCTGGCCGAGGTGCCGGCGTTCCGCGAGTTCCTCGGCACCGGCTGGGGTACCCCCGACCGCAGGCCGCCGGTCGAGCCCGGGATCGCCGCGGCCGCAGCCGAGCACCGTCGTCGGCTGAGCGAGGCCTTCGTCGGGCGGACACTCGTCGTCGCCGCCGGACGCGCGCCCGTCCGTGCCAACGACTCGAACTACGACTTCCGCCCCGACAGCGACTTCTTCTGGCTCACCGGCTGCTCCGCCGAGGACGCGGTCCTCGTGCTGCGTCCGAGCGGCGCCGGGCACGACGCGACGTTGTACATCCCGGCACCGGCGCACCCGGGCGAGACCGGGTTCTTCGCCGACGCCAACCACGGTGAGCTCTGGGTCGGCTCCGCGCCGGGGCCGGCCGACTGGTCGGCGGTCCTCGACCTCCGGGTCGAGGTGCTCGCCGCGCTGCCCGACGCGCTCCGAGGCGTCGAGCGACCACTCCTCGCGGGGACACTGACCTCGCAGCATCGAGCGCTCGAGCCGCTGACGGTCGCGCCGGAACTCGGCCGTGTGCTCTCGGAACTGCGCATGATCAAGGACGAGTGGGAGATCGCGGAGCTGCGGCGAGCGGTCGACGCGACCGTCGGCGGGTTCTCCGCCGTGATCCGGGAGCTGCCGACGGCCGTCGCCGGCGGGGGTGAGCGCTGGCTGCAGGGGACCTTCGACCGGCACGCCCGCACCACGGGGAACGGCCCCGGCTACTCGACCATCGTCGGCAGCGGCGCGCACGCACCCACGCTCCACTGGGTGCGGTGCGACGGCCCGGTCCGCCCCGAGGACGCGATCCTGCTCGACATGGGCGTGGAGACGCGTGCGTTCTACACGGCGGACGTGACCCGCACCTTCCCCGTCTCGGGCACCTTCAGTCCGGAGCAGCGTCGCGTCCACGACCTCGTCGAGGCGTCCCACCGCGCCGGGATGGCCGCCGTACGCCCGGGCCGCGACTTCACCGACTTCCACCACGCGGCCATGGAGGTCATCGCGCAGGGGCTCCACGACTGGGACCTCCTGCCGGTGTCCGTCGACGAGGCTCTGAGCCCGGTCGGGCAACAGCACCGGCGGTACCTCGTGTGCGGCATCGGTCACCACCTCGGCCTCGATGTCCACGACTGCGCCAAGTCCTCCTACGGGGCCTACCAGGGCGGCTCGATGGCGCCCGGCATGGTGCTCACGGTCGAGCCGGGGCTGTACTTCCACGCCTTCGACGAGACGGTTCCACCGGAACTGCGCGGCATCGGCGTCCGGCTCGAGGACGACCTGCTCGTGACGGCCGACGGCGCCGAGGTGCTGTCGGATGCGCTGCCCATCGACGCGTCGGGCATCGAAGCGTGGATGCGCGCCCAGTAACCTGAGCGGACCGTGGTGGGAGACGAAGGATGGGAGTCGCGATGAGCATGTCGGCGATCCGACCGGCCGAGGAACGGCTGAGCCTGCGCGCACAGGTGGAGCGGGCGGTGTCCGCGGCGATCATCTCGGGCGAGCTCGCTCCGGGGACGATGATCTCGGTACCGACGCTGGCGGTGCAGTTCAACGTCTCGGCGACCCCGGTCCGCGAAGCGATGCTCGACCTCGAGAAGCGCGACTTCGTGGAGGCGGTCCGGAACAAGGGGTTCCGCGTCACCGTCGTGAGCGAGGCCTCGCTCCGCAACACGGCGCAGATCCGTCAGCTCCTCGAGCCGCCCGCGATGGCGGACCTGGCCGAGGTCTTCGACCACGGGTCGCTCCCCGAGCTCCGGCAACAGGCTGACGACATCGTGGCCGGTGCCCGGGACGGCGATCTGACCCGGTACCTCGAAGCCGACCAGGCGTTCCACCTCGCACTCACGGCGAAGCTCGGCAACCCGCTGCTCGTCGAGCTCGTCGCGGACCTCCGCGGGCGCACCCGGCTCGTGGGGCTGGCCGCCATGCTCGACTCGCAGCAGCTCGACCGCTCGGCCGTGGAGCACCACGAGCTCCTCGACGCCCTCGAGCGGGGTGACGGGGTCGCCGCTCGCGAGCTCATGCACCGACACATCGGGCACACCACCGGCTGGTGGGCCGGCAAGCCCGAATCCGACGCCGAGTAGCCCCTGGCGTGCGTGCGCGGACCTCGACCAGGATCCGCGATCGTGCACGCTTGCCTGTTCAGTGAATGTGTGACACATTACTGAGAGCCCTTCCCCGCACCGACCGAGAGGACCGCCCGTGACCCGCATCGTCGTCGTCGGCGCCGGCATCGTCGGCGCGGCCTGCGCGCGGATCCTCGCCCGACGCGGTGCCGAGGTCGTCGTGCTCGACCGTTCGGCGGCCGCCGGCGGCACGAGCGGCTCGGGGGAGGGGAACCTCCTCGTCTCCGACAAGGGGCCCGGCCCCGAACTCGACCTCGCGCGGTACGCCTCACGCCTCTGGCCCGTCGTCACCGCCGAACTCAGCGCCGAACTGGGACCGACCTTCCCGAGCATCGAGTTCGAGCGCAAGGGCGGTATCGTGGTCGCCACCACCGAGGCCGGCGCGCAGCCCCTGCTCGACTTCGCTGCCGCCCAGCGCGCGGCCGGTGTCGACGCCAGCCCCCTCACCGAGGACGAGCTGCTCGCGGCGGAGCCGTCGATCACCCGCTCGTCCACGGCGGCCGTCCACTATCCCGAGGACGCACAGGTCCAGCCCGTCATCGCCACGGAGGCCCTGCTCGCCTCGGCTCGGCGGGCGGGCGCGGTCGTGCGCACCGGCGTCACCGTGACGGGCGGCGTTCGGAGCGCGACCGGACGCCTCACGGGTGTCCGGACATCCGTCGGCGACGTCTCGGGCGACGCGGTCCTCGTCTGCGCCGGACCGTGGTCGGCCGAGCTCGGCGACCTGCTCGGGGCGCCCGTCCCGGTCCGTCCCCGTCGCGGCATGGTGCTCGTCACCACCCGCATGCCGCACCGCGTGCACCACAAGGTCTACGACGGCGACTACTTCGGGGCCACGCAGTCGAGCGACGCCTCGCTCCAGACGTCGAGCGTCGTCGAGTCCACCGCCGCGGGCACGGTCCTCATCGGTTCGAGCCGGCAGCAGATCGGGTTCGACGCGCGCCTCGACGTCGACGTGCTCCGCGAGGTCGCGGCGAAGTCGCTGCGCCTCTTCCCGTTCCTCCGCGACGCCTCGGTCATGCGCAGCTACGGCGGCTTCCGGCCGTACATGCCCGACCACCTCCCGGTCATCGGCCCCGACCACCGCGTCGACGGCCTGTGGCACGCGACGGGCCACGAGGGCGCCGGCATCGGACTGGCGCTCGCGACGGCCGAGCTCATCGCCGCCCGCATGCTCGGCGGATCGGCCGACCTCGACGACGCCCCGTTCCAACTCGACCGCCCGGGCCTCGCCCCGCACCTGCGCGTCGACCGGCCGGCGGAGGTGGCCTGATGGTCTCGAGACGACTGCCCGCGACGAACGACCGGATCCTGCCCGGCACGGAGGACGCGCTGCGCATCGACCTCGACGGGACGCCCGTCGACGGACTCCGCGGCCAGACGATCGCCGGCGTCCTGTTGGGCTCCGGCGTCCTCGCCTGGCGCCGCACCAGCGGATCCGGGAACCCACGCGGCGTCTTCTGCGGCATCGGGGTCTGCTTCGACTGCATCGTCACGGTGAACGGCCAGCGGGACGTCCGTGCCTGCCAGCGTCGCGCCGCGGACGGCGACCGCATCGAGACACAGCACGACGCCCTCCCGGAACCCACGACGGAGAACGACCCGTTCGGGGACCGGACATGAGCGCCCGGCAGCGCGAGGTCGTCGTCGTCGGCGCAGGGCCAGCCGGCCTCCAGGCCGCGCTCGCCGCCCGGGCGCTCGGCGCCGCCGTCACGCTGCTCGACGCCTCGGACGAGCTCGGCGGTCAGTACTGGCGGCACCTGCCGGCCAGCCGGCCGTCGGAAGCAGAGGCCTCGCTGCACCACGGGTTCGAGCGCTTCGTCTCCATGCGCGCGGCGCTCGACGCAGACGACGCCTGCACGGTGATCACCGAGGCGCAGGTGTGGGCGATCGACGTCGACCGCGCCGCCGCCGACCACGGGTCCGACGACACCTCCGGTGCGACCGGCCTGCGCCTGCACGTCCTCGTCGGACCGCCGGACGGCACCGACCGCGCGCCCCTCACCCTCCGGCCGGACGCGCTCGTCCTCGCGACCGGCGCGCACGACCGCACGCTGCCGTTCCCCGGCTGGGACCTCCCCGGCGTCTTCTCGGCCGGTGCCGCCCAGGCGCTCGCGAAGGGCGAGCGGGTCACCGTCGGTCAGCGGGTGGTCGTGGCCGGTGCCGGACCGTTCCTGTTGCCGGTGGCCGCTTCCTTGACCGCGACCGGATCACGCGTGCTCGGGGTCTACGAGGCCACGACCGTCGGCGGCCTCGCGAGGGGCTGGCTCCCCAAGCCCTGGCAGCTGCTCGGCGTGACCGGGAAGGCCGGTGAACTGCTCGGCTACGTCGGCGGCCACCTCCGCCACCGGATCCCGTACCGCGTCGGTCACGCCGTGGTCGCCGCGCACGGCACCGACCGGGTCGAGCGCGTGACCATCGCCGCCGTCGACGCCGACTGGTCGCCGATCCCCGGGACCGAGCGCACGGTCGAAGCGGACGCCGTGTGCGTCAGTCACGGGTTCACTCCGCGGCTCGAACTGCCCGTTGCGGTCGGCTGCGCGCTCACCGAAGCCCGGTTCGTCCAGGTCGACGCCGAGCAGCGCACGAGCGTCCCGACCGTCTTCGCGGCGGGGGAGATCACCGGGATCGGGGGCGTCGACGCCGCGCTCGCCGAAGGCGCGATCGCGGGACACGCTGCGGCCGGCGGCCTCCCCGGTGCCTCCGGGATCCGCGCCGCCGTGAGCCGACGCGACACGTTCCTCGCCTTCGCCGACCGGCTCGAACGTGCCCACGGCATCCGCGCCGGCTGGAGCGACTGGCTCGACGACGACACCACCATCTGCCGCTGCGAGGAGGTCGACTACGGCTCCCTGCGAGCGACGGCGACCGCCACCTGCGCGACCGGCCTGCGCTCGCTCAAACTCAGCACGCGTGCCGGGCTCGGGATCTGCCAGGGCCGCATGTGCGGTCGCACCGTCGAGGAGCTCCTCCACCGCGTCGCCTCCGAATCCGGTGGCAGCGGCCTCATCGACGGCGTCTCGAGCGACCGCCGGCCCATCGTCTCCCCGCTGCGCATCGGCGAACTCGCCGCGCAGGCACCGGGACACCCTTCCCACGAACCGCCGTCGACCCCGACGGCCGAGCACCCAGGATGACCGACCGGTCTCCGCACCACTCCCTCGGAAAGGAACCACCCATGGCCAAGCAGTTCGACCTCGGCGGCGTCATCGTCGCGACCACCCTCGCGTTCAAGGAGGACGCCTCGGCGCCCGCAGGCCTCGCCGTCGACTACGACCGCTTCGCCGAGCACTGCAACTGGCTCATCGAGAACGGTTGCCGCGGCGTCGGCCCGAACGGCTCGCTCGGCGAGTACTCGTCGCTGACGGACGCCGAGCGTCGCAAGGTCATCCAGGTCGCGGTCGACACCGTCGGCGACCGCGGCCTCGTCGTCGCCGGGGTGCACGGCGTCGGCTGGCACCAGGCCCAGCAGTGGGCCGAGTACGCGAAGGAGGACGGCGCGGACGGCGTCCTGCTCCTGCCACCCACCATCTACCGGGCGAACGACGACGAGGTCATCGAGCACTACAGCCGCGTGGACGAGGTCGGCCTGCCGATCATGGCCTACAACAATCCCATCGACACCAAGGTCGACCTCACGCCCGACCTGCTCGTCGAGCTCGCCAAGCTCGAGCACGTCGTCGCCGTGAAGGAGTTCTCGGCCGACATCCGTCGGGTGCTCGAGATCCAGGACAAGACCGACCTCGACGTCATCGCGGGGGCGGACGACCTCCTCTTCGAGTCCCTCGTCGCCGGCGCGGTCGGCTGGTTCGCCGGCTACCCGAACGCCTTCCCGCGCGAGGCCGTCGAGCTGTACACGCTCGTCACCTCCGGTCGCGTCGACGAGGCCCGCACCCTCTACCGCGAGCTCGTGCCCGTCTTCGGGTGGGACTCGAAGACGGAGTTCGTCCAGGCCATCAAGCTGTCGATCGACATCGCCGGCGAGAGCTACGGTGGTCCGACGCGTCCGCCGCGCGGTCCGCTGAACGCGCTCCAGACGGAGCAGGTCACGACGCAGACGCGTCGCGCGCTCGACTACCTCGCGGCACGCTGAGCCTGACGGCCAACGCGACACCCCGACCACGACCACCAGTCCTGAGAGGCACACCATGAAGTCCTCCCGCATGATCAGTGCGGTCGACTCGCACACCGAGGGCATGCCGACCCGCGTCGTCACCGGCGGGGTCGGCGTGATCCCCGGCGCGACCATGAACGAGAAGCGCCTGCACTTCATGGAGCACCTCGACGACCTGCGGCTCTTCCTCATGAACGAGCCTCGCGGTCACGCGGCGATGAGCGGGGCGATCCTGCAGCCGTCCACGCGCGCGGACTGCGACTGGGGCGTCGTGTACATCGAGGTGTCCGGCTGCCTACCGATGTGCGGGCACGGCACCATCGGGGTCGCGACGGTCCTCCTGGAGACCGGCATGGTGGAGGTGGTCGAGCCGGTCACGACGATCCGGCTCGACACCCCCGCCGGACTGGTGATCGCGCGGGTCGACGTCAGTGACGGGCACGCCGACCGCGTGACGATCGAGAACGTCCCGAGCTACGTCGACCGCCTCGACGCCACGATCGAGGTGCCCGGCCTCGGCACCGTGCCCTACAGCCTCGCGTTCGGCGGCAACTTCTACGCGATGGTCGACCTCGACGACGTCGGCCTGCCCTTCGACCGCGACCGCCAGCAGGACATCCTCGACGCGGGCCTGCGGATCATGGCGGCGATCAACGAGCAGGCGCCGCCCGTGCACCCCGAGATCGCCGGGCTCGACCACTGCCACCACGTGGAGTTCATCGCGCCGGGATCCGACGCCGTGCTGTCCCGGCATGCCATGGCCATCTTCCCGGGGTGGTTCGACCGCTCGCCATGTGGCACCGGCACCTCGGCGCGCATGGCCGAGCTCTGGGCCCGCGGTGAGCTGCCGCTCGACCAGGACTTCGTCAACGAGTCCTTCATCGGCAGCCGGTTCACCGGTCGGCTGATCGCCGAGACGACGGTGGCGGGCCGGCCGGCCGTCATCCCGACCATCTCCGGTCGGGCCTGGGTCACCGGAATCGGCTCCTACCTCCTCGACCCCGCCGATCCGTTCCCGACCGGCTTCCAGTTCTGAACCGCACCACGATCCCGGAGGATCACATGACGACCACGCCAGCCCCCGACGCCACCATCGCCGATACCACCCCCGAGCAGCTCGAGGAGGTCCTCCGGGGAGCCGCCGCGGCGGCACCCGCGTGGGCCGCGACGCCGGCGGACGCCCGTGCGCGAGCGCTCGTCGCCGTCGCCGACGCCCTGCAGGCCCACGCGGACGAGCTCGTCCCGGTCGGCATGGTCGAGACGGGGCTCGCCGAGGCGCGGCTCCGCGGCGAGCTCCGTCGCACCGCCGTGCAACTGCGGCTCTTCGCGGAGACGATCGTCGACGGCTCCTACCTCGATGTCCGGATCGACGAGGCCGACCCGGACTTCGCACTCGGCGCACGCCCGGAACTCCGCCGCGTCCTCGTGCCGCTCGGCCCGGTCGTGAACTTCGCAGCGAGCAACTTCCCGTTCGCCTTCTCCGTCGCCGGTGGCGACACCGCGTCGATCCTCGCGGCCGGATGCCCGGTGATCCTCAAGGTGCACGACGGGCACCCGCGGCTCTCGCTCGCGACGGCGGCCATCGTCGAGGCCGCGCTGCGGGCGTCCGGGGCTCCTGACGGCGTTTTCCAGACGATCATCGGCCAGGAGGCCGGCGTCGTCGCCCTGCAGGACGAGCGTGTCCGGGCCGGTTCCTTCACGGGCTCCCTCCGGGCCGGCCGGATCCTCGCGGACCTCGCGGCGGCCCGCCCCGTTCCGATCCCGTTCTTCGGCGAGCTCGGCAGCGTCAACCCCGTGTTCGTGACGCAGCCCGCCCTCGACGAGTCCGCGACGGCCATCGCGACCGGATTCGTCACGAGTGTCGCGGGCTCGGCGGGTCAGCTGTGCACGAAGCCCGGCTTCGTCTACCTGCCGGACGGCGCGGGGCTCGACGAGTCGATCCGTGAGGCTGCTGCCGCGGTTCCCGAGCACCGACTCCTGAACGACCGCATCACGGCCGGGTACGAGGCGAGGCGAGACACCATCCTCGGCACCGACGGCGTGCGGGTCATCGCCGAGGGTTCGCTGCGGGTCGACGAGGACGGCGACGGCTGGGCGACCCCGACGATCGTCGCGGTCTCGCTCGACGCGCTGCGGGCCGGTCGGGACGCCCTGCTCGACGAGGCCTTCGGTCCGTTGTCGATCCTCGTCGAGGTCCCGGCCGGTACGGCGTTCGCGCCCCTCGTGCCGGAGTTCTGCGAGGGCAACCTGACGGCCACCCTGCACGCCGGTGCCGACGAGACGAGCGACGACCTCGTGGAGCTCGTCCAGCAGCTCTCGGCGCACGCCGGCCGGGTGCTGTTCGGCGGTTGGCCCACCGGGGTCGCCGTCACGCCCGCCATGCAGCACGGCGGACCGTGGCCGGCGACGACGAACGACTCGAGCACCTCGGTGGGGACGGCCGCGATCACCCGCTTCCTGCGGCCGGTCGCGTTCCAGAACATGCCGGACCGGTTCCTGCCCGAGGTGCTGCGGTCGTCGGCCACCGGTGTCCCGCGCAGGGTCGCACCCGCGGGTGAGTCGACGCACTGGGGCGAGGCGGCTCAGCGCTGACGCACGGCTGGCCGGGCCTCCGGACGGCGAGGCGTCAGATGGCGCCCTCGACCGTCGCGCCGACCTCGTCGTCCTCCTCGTCGCCGGGGAGCGGCGGGTCGTAGGCCCAGCTCGGCGCGAGCGCCTTGATGCGGGCACCGCGCCACTGCCACGTCGCCCACAGCGGGTACCAGTAGAGCGGGGCGATCGCGCCGGTGATCACGAGTCGGTCGCGGTACAGGGTCTTCGTCGGGTCGTGCTTGTCGCGGGCGACCGCCATCTGGTGGTCCCACCCGGCGAGCTTGCTGAGCGGCCCGCTGACCGGGTCTCCCTGGTCGTGGAGGATGCGGGTGCCGTCGCGACGTTCGATGAACTCGAGGTCGATGATCTGGTCGCCGACCGGGATCGCGCCGGCGGCCTTCACTCGGACGCGGTGCGCCCCTGGCTCCCAGATGGTCGGGAACCCGTCGTCGTCGAGCGCCTCGAGTCCCATGACGGGGCTGTAGAGCTCCCGCAGGACGGCCGGGGAGCGGAGTGCCCGCCAGGCGACGTCGACATCACAGTCCAGGACGAGTTTCAGCATCACGCGCATGCCTCAGTGTCGCATGTGCGGCTCGGCGGCTGCAGGGGGTGCGCCGGTAGGGAAGACTGTGCCTATGGCGATCCGGTACTGGCTGGGCGTGATCCAGCGGGATCACGTCGTCCTCGGCGTCCGTCACGGCTTCGTGCAGATCAACCACGGGCAGCGCGGCGGTCTCGACCAGATGCGCGAGTCCGACGGCTTCGTGTACTACTCGCCGCGGGTCAGCACCCCGGACGGCGAGCCGCTCAAGGCGTTCACCGCGATCGGGCGGGTCTCCGACGACACCGTCTACCAGGCGGCCGTGCCGCGACCGGACGGTGCCGATTGGCGGCCCTGGCGGCGGAGTGTCGACTGGTACCCGGACGCGGTCGAGGCGCCCATCCGTCCGATGCTCGCGCTCCTCGACTTCACGAGCTTCACCCGGAACTGGGGTGTCCAGCTCCGCCGGGGGTTCCTCGAACTCAGTCGTCACGACTTCGAGCTCATCCGCAACGAGATGCGCCCGCCCCACCCCGACGACGCCTCCCGCTGACCCCCCCTGCCCTTGCGCCAGCGCGGTGCGCTGACGTCACCGCGGGTCTGGCGCGTGAGCGCGCCCCTCCGGAGGCCCGCGCTCACGTCCGATGACCCGCGCTCGCGTCAGCGCACCGCGCTGGCGACCACCCCCACGGAGGTCTTGGGACGCAACACTCGTGGGGTGGGTTGGTGCGCCTGGATACGATGAACGGGTGAGTACCGCATCCGCCACACCGCCGCCCGTCCACCCGCCGTTCGCCCAGACCAAGTACCAGGTCAGGTTCGACTGGGGCGTCGCAGGAGCCGGGCGGGTCGAGACGGCGGACGTCGCGGTCGTCGTGGACGTCCTCCACGCGACGACCTCCGTCGAGCAGCGCGTGAGCGACGGGGAGGCCGTCGCCGTCGCGGAGTTGGACGACCGCGGTGAGACGGCGCAGATCGCCACGCTGCTCGCCGACGCGGGGGCGACGGTCGTCGCCGGGTGCCTGCGCAACCGGTCGGCGGTCGCGGACTGGATCATCGCGAAGCAGGCCGAGCTCGGACGGCGTACGAGCATCGTCGTCATCGCGGTCGGTGAACTCGACGACACGGCCGAGACCCGGTTCGCCGTCGAGGACCTCTTCGGGGCCGGTGCCGTGATCGAGGCGCTGGGACTCCGCGGTATCGACTTCACCTCACCGGAGGCCGCCGCCGCTGCCGCCGCGTACGAGGGCCTGCGCAACGGCGTCGGGCACCTGCTGTCCGCGTCCGCCACCGCCCAGCAGCTCGCGCAGGCGGGTGCCACACAGCACGTCCAGGCGGCACGCGAGGTCGACGTGTCAAGCGTCGTCCCGGTCCTGGACGGAGCCGTGTTCCGGGCGTAGTCTCGGCGCATGCGCGCACTCCTCGGAACCACCGTCCTCGCCGAAGCCCCCGAATCGGAGCTCATCAAGATCGAGGGCAACTGGTACTTCCCGCCGTCGAGCCTCAACCGCGAGCGCTTCGTCGAGACCGACACCCAGTACCACTGCCCGTGGAAGGGCGACGCCCAATACTGGGGCATCACCGACGGCGGCGAGGTCAAGCCCGATGTGGCCTGGTCGTACCCGACCCCGTATCCGACCGCGTTCGACCGCGTCGGCAAGGACTTCTCCGGCTACGTCGCCTTCGGGAACGAGGTCGAGGTCGTCGACTGATGGCCGACTGGGGCGACCGCCCGCAGCCGCCTGAGCGCGGTGGCGAGCGCGAGACGATCGAGGGTTTCCTCGATCTGCAGCGCGCCAGCATCGTCTGGAAGGCACGCGGACTCACCGACGAGCTCGCGGCCAAGCGACTGTTGCCGAGCATCACGACCGTCTCGGGCGTCATCCGACACCTCGCCGATGTCGAGCGCAGCTGGTTCCGCGAGGACATGGACGGGCAGTCGGACGTCCCGGCGCGGTGGACCGACGAGGACCCCGACGGCGAATGGCGCGTGACGGCCGACGACAGCCTGGCCGAGATCATCGCGGACTACGAGGCGGCCTGTGCGGAGTCCCGCGAGGTGGCGTCGCGGTATCAGCTCGACGATGTCTGCCTCGGCAACGACCAGCGGTTCACGCTGCGGTGGATCGAGCTCCACATGATCGAGGAGACGGCCCGGCATCTTGGACATATCGACGTCCTCCGCGAACAGCTCGACGGCCGCACCGGCGAGTAGCGCCGCGGCCGTCGAGCGTGCGGAGCGTCAGGCGCCGACGAGCGCTGCTCGGTCGCGTCCCCGCGAGACGCGGACGACCACGGTGACGACGGCCACCACGACCGCGACGATCAGTGCCGCGATCCCGGCTTCGGTCGAGAGCAGTTCGCCGGTGAAGCGGCCCACGGCCACCCACGCGAGCCCCCAGCAGAGCGACAGCATGGGGGCGATCCGTCCGCGGCCGACGACCGCGAGCAGGATCCCGACCGCTCCGGCGACCGCGAGGACGATGATCGCCCAGACACCGGCGGCCGGACCGTCCGCGCTCCCGATCCCGGATCCGACGAGCGCAGCGGTGATGTTCGCCGCCGTCGCGACACACACCCACCCGAGGTAGAGGCCCATCGTGCCGTCCGTGATGATCGCGTCGACCACGCTGGACGGCTTGGTCCGGAGCACGATCACGAAGATGCGGGCCAGGACACCGAGGAGGGCGATGATCACGAACACGCTCAGGATCAGGAAGCCCGCCTGCACCACGAGGATCCACGCCGCGTTCAGCAGCAGGCTCGCCACGACCCAGTAGCCGAGACGACGGTGGCGCTCACGGGTCGTCTGCGAGGGCAGGAACTGCCAGACCGCATAGGCGACGAGCCCGAGGTAGATGACGCTCCAGATGGAGAACGCGGGCCCGTCCGGTGCGATCGGTGTCGACGAGGCGCTCAACGCGCCGTTCGCCGCGTTCTGGACCTGCGTCCCCCCGGCGGCTCCCGACCCGATGTAGGAGCCGATGATCGCGAGGACCGCGCTGACGGCGACGGCGATCTGCCGGACGCGGTCCGCGGTGGTGGGTGAATCGGTGCCGGTCATGACGCATGCCTCCAGAATTGTGCAGCTAGCTGATCAATTCAGCGTACGCCACCGTGGAGCACCTCGCGGGGGCTTGCGCCGGTGCCGCGGAACAGCCTGCTCAGAGGAGCTTGCGCAGCGTCCGCAGGTTGCGCGTGGTGACGTGCGGCTTGAACCGGGCCTTCGAGGACTCCTTCGCGAAGGCGGTGCCGGTGCTCGACCCCTTCGGGACCTCCCAGTAGAGGACGCCGTCGCCGGATGCGACGCGGTCGGGCTGCTCCCCGGCTGCCGCCGAGAACGCGAGCAGGGCGTCGAGTGAGGCCTGCTCGGAGGAGAACATGACGTACGGCTGGACCTGCTCGGCCTCCGGCCAGGGATAGGCCTCGATGACGTCGGCGAGTGCGCGCTGATGCGTGAGCACGATCCACGCCTCGTATCCGAAGGCCTCCGCGAGCGACCGCTCGATGCGCCGTTTCAGCGCACCGCGTGCATCGTCCGCGGTCTCGCGAGGCTGGTGCTCTGGGTCGTCGAAGACGACGTTGCCGCTTGCGAGGACGGTGCGGACTTCCGTGAACCCGGCCGATCGGAACACCTCGGCGAGGTCGGCGGAGCGGATCGTGACGCCGCCGACGTTGACGCCGCGCAGGAGCGCGATCCAGCTGTCGGTGGGAATCGCGCCGCCGGTCATGACCCGATGCCCGGCTCGGGCGGGGTGGAGCCGTCGAACGCGGCCGCCCGACGCCGCATGGCCGGCGTGACCTCCCGGTGCACCCAGCTGAGGAGGAAGCGTTCGTCCCACGAGCGCGAGCACTTGCCGCAGGAGGTCGCCCGGCTCGGGCGCCGGTGCCGGTAGAGGACATGGCCCGAGGGGCAGGTGCCGACCCACGGGGCGAGTTCGTCGGCCGTCTGGCCCTCGTGGAGCCGCGAGCCCTCGTAGCCGATCTCCTCGGCGACCTTGCGCCACTTGGGTCCGTGCCCGGCGCGCGCCCCGGCGAGGGCGTGCGCGACCTCGTGGAGCAGGATCTGGTGGATCTCGTCGTCGTCGTAGCGTGCCGCGAGATAGCGCGAGACGGTGATCCGCTTCGTCGTGAAGTTGCACAGGCCGGCGCGTCGCTTGGCGTTGTCGAAGCCGAAGGTCCAGACCGTCGGGTCGAGGTGCAGCACGATGAGCGCCTGTGCCCACGCCGTGACCCGACTGAGTTCTGCCATGCCTGGATGGTACTCCCGGCGACCGACACCGGACCGCAGGAGCGGGATGACCCACAGGTGTGGCGGTGAGTCCTCAGCGGGCCGCGAGCGGGGTGAGGGGGAGTTCGACGATCCGGTCGTCCTCGGTTCCGGGCGAACCGCGGCCGTCGGTGTTGTTCGTGAGGATCCAGGCGGTCCCCGGCGGGCCGGCCACGACGTCGCGGATCCGTCCGAACTCGCCGACGAGGTAGGGCACCGCGTCGATCACGCCCACGAGCACGCTGCTCCCCGCCGGGACGTGCACGCCGTCGGTGATGCCGTACAGGCGCTCGCCGCGGAGCGAGGCCATGAAGATCGTGTCGTCGACGATCGCGAGACCGCTCGGGCTCGCGTCCTCCGTGGCCCACTGCGCGACCGGGTCGATCATGCCCTGGGCTCCGGCGACGCCCTCGGCGACCGGCCAGCCGTAGTTGCCACCGGGGGTGATCCGGTTGAGCTCGTCCCAGGTGTTCTGCCCGAACTCGCTCGCCCACAGGCCGCCGTCGCGATCCCACGCGATGCCCTGCGGGTTGCGATGGCCGAGGGAGAAGACGGGCGACCCCGGGAAGGGGTTGTCGCCCGGCACCGCGCCGTCGGGTGTGAGCCGCAGGATCTTCCCGCCGAGGCTGTCCACGTCCTGAGCCAGGCTGCGGTCACCGGCGTCACCCGCGGTGGCGTAGAGCATGCCGTCCGGTCCGAACGCGATGCGTCCGCCGTTGTGGTTCCCGGCTCGGGGGATGCCGACGAGGACCTCCTCGACGCCGCCGAGCGCGTACGACCCGGCCGCTCCCGTGAGCGGGAACCGCACGATGCGGTTGTCGGACGAGGTCGTCAGGTAGGCGTAGAGCCAGGTTCCCGCGGGCTCCGATCCCGCCGGCGTGAGGACGGCGAGGCCGAGCAGCCCGCCCTCGCCTCCCGCGGCCACCCCGGGGACCACGCCGACCTGCCGCACCGCGCCGCCGCTGACGACCTCGAGGACGTCGCCCGCGTCGCGCTGGCTCACCAGCGTGCTGCCCGAGGCGAGTCGGACCATCGACCAGGGCGCGTCGAGGCCGCCGACGACCGTGGTGGCCTCACCGGTCGGGGCGACCGGTCCGGTTGGAATCGCGGATGTAGGCGTCGACGCGGACACGCTCGGCGCGGGGGAGGGCGAGAGGGAGGCCGTACCCGGTGATCGTGGCTCCCCGTCGGTGCACGCCACGAGCGCCAGGGCGGTGGCGGCGAGCAGGATGGTGAGCGAGGCGGGCGCACGCAGGCCCCGTCGTCGCGGCGTCTGCGTGGTGGCCATGGTCAGCCCTTCGTCTGGAAGATGCCCTGGGCGGGGTTCGGGGAGGGGACGGCGGTCGTGTCCGTGACGACCTGTGCCCCCGCGATGAAGGCGCGCAGCTCGGCGCCAGCCACCGCCTTGGCGGGGTGGGGTCCGGCCGCGAGGAGCCTCGGCAGGAAGTCGAGTGGGAGGGCGGTGTTCGAACCGACGAGGACGACGTTGCCGAAGCGGCGGCCTTTGAGGATCTGCGTCTCCGCGAGGGCGGCGACGTGTGACACGGAGTCGGCGAGCGTCGCGGCCTGTCCGCGGGCGAACGCGAGTCCGCGGCCGTCGGCGACGTTCACGACGATGACGCCGGTCGGCGACAGCAGCTCGACCGCTGAGGCGTAGAACTCCGTGCTCGTGACATGGGCCGGCGTGTTGGCGCCGCTGAAGATGTCGACGACGACGAGGTCGACGGTGCCCCGCAGGCCTGGCGGCAGCTTCGCGACGATCTCGCGGGCGTCGCCGTATCGGACGCGGATCTGGGCGCGCTTCGACCAGGGGAGGTGCTCGCGCACGAGATCGATCAGTTCGCGCTCGAGTTCGACGACCTGCTGCCGCGAGCCCGGCCTCGTCGCCTCCACGTAGCGGGGGAGGGTGAGCGCGCCGGCACCGAGGTGCACCGCCGTGATCGGCTGACCGGGGTCGGCGATCTCGTCGACGATGTGACCGATCCGCTGGATGTACTCGAAGAAGAGCTCCTCGGGCTGATCGAGGTTGACGTGCGACTGCGGCGTGCCGTCGACCACCAGCTGATAGGTGCCCGGCACGAAGCGGTCGGCCTCGATCCTGGCCAGGTATCCGCTGACGCCGAGTCGTACCTGTGCCTCGTCCATACCCCCACCCTAGACTTTCCCGCAGTGGCGGGAGGCGGAGCGGAAGGGGTGCGGCCGTGGCGCAGGTGGACCTCAACAGCGACCTCGGCGAGGTCTGGCGCGGTGTGCCGACCGCCGACGACGACGCCATGTTCGCCCTGATCACGAGCGCGAACGTCGCTTGCGGCTTCCACGCCGGGGACGACGCGTCCATGCGCGACGCCGTCCGCCGCTCGACGGCCCACGGGGTGTCGCTGGGCGCCCATCCGTCCTACCGGGATGAGGCGGGCTTCGGGCGCCGCGACCAGGACGTTCCGGCCGAGGTGCTCGAGGCCGAGGTCCTGGAGCAGCTCTGCGCCCTGCAGCGAGCGGTCGACGAGGTCGGCGAGGCCGACGGGGTCGGCGCGCGGCTCGCCTACGTGAAGCCGCACGGTGCCCTCTACAACCGGATCGCGCACGACCGGGTCCAGGCGCGGGCGGTCGTCAGGGCGGTGGTCACGGCCTCCGAGGAGCTCGGGCGACCACTTCCCGTCCTCGGGATGCCCGGCTCCGTGATCGAACAGGAGCTCCTCGCCGCCGGACTCCGCTTCGTCGCGGAGGCCTTCGTCGACCGCGGCTACCGCTCCGACGGTTCGCTCGTCCCGCGCGACGCGCCCGGGGCGCTGCTGACCGATGAGACGGCGGCGGTCCGCCGGGCCGTCTCCCTTGCCCTCGACCGACGCATCAGCAGCGTCGACGGTGCCGACGTCGAACTCGACGCGGTCTCGCTCTGCGTGCACGGCGACACCCCGGGGGCCGTGTCGCTCGCCACGGCGGTCAGGGCCGCCCTGCTGGACGCCGGCGTCGAACTGGTCGCGCCGTGGTGACCGCGGACACCTCCACCGGACCCGTGCTCCGAGCGATGGGGGAGGAGGCCGTACTCCTCGAACTCGCATCGCTCGAGGACGTCCTGCTCGTGCACCGGGCCCTGGCCGCCTCGCGCCCGGCGGGGCTGGTCGACCTCGTCCCGGCCGCCCGGACCGTGCTCGCCGTGACGGACGTGCGGGGCCCGGCGCTCGCCGCGGTGGGAGCATGGTTGCTCGCCACCGCGGAACGGGCGCTCGCACCCGGCGTGGGAGGCTCGACCGGCGCTGTCGACGAGGCGGGGAGACGGTCGGACACCGTCATCCACGTCCGCTACGACGGCCAGGACCTCGCCGAGACCGCGGCGCTGCTCGGCATGGACGCCGACGGTCTCATCGCCTGGCACACCGCTCACGCATGGACCGTCGCCTTCAGCGGCTTCGCGCCGGGGTTCGCCTACCTCGAGCCGGAGCGGGAGGACGAGACGATCGGCCCGCCGCTCGAGATCCCGCGCCTGAGCGTGCCCCGGACGACCGTCCCCGCCGGTTCCGTGGCGCTCGCCGGGACGTTCAGCGGCGTCTACCCGCGAGCCTCCCCAGGCGGGTGGCGCATCATCGGGACGACCGACGCCGTGCTGTGGGACGACGCAGTGGATCCACCAGCCCTCCTCGTCCCCGGCGGTCGGGTTCGGTTCGCACAGGTCCCCGCGTGATGGGCGGGACGCTGCTCGTGGAGGCTGCTGGACCGGCGACCACCGTGCAGGACCTGGGTCGACCGGGTGCTGCGGCCCTCGGGGTCAGCCCGTCCGGCGCGCTCGACCGCGGTGCCCTGCGCCTCGCCAACCGTCTCGTCGGCAACCCGGAGGGCCGTGCGGCGCTCGAGGTCGTCCTGGGCCCGTTCGTCGCCGTCCCCGACGTCGACCTCTGGATCGCCGTGACCGGCGCGTGGGGTGCGATCACCGTCGACGGCCGAGCGGTCGACGGACACCACGCCGTCCGCGTGGCGGCCGGTTCCCGGCTCGAACTCGGTGCGGCGACGCACGGGCTGCGGTACGTCCTCGCGGTCCGGGGCGGCTTCGACGGTCCGGAACTGCTCGGCTCGCGGTCGACCGACACCCTGGCCGGCCTCGGCCCGGCACCGGTCGTCGGCGGCGATCGACTCGTCGTCCTCCCCACCCCGCGCCGCCGCATCCCTCCGCTCGACATCGCCCCCTGGACGCGGCCCGACCCCGGGGAGCGGCTCATACGGGTCTCGCCGGGACCCCGCCGGGACTGGTTCGACGCCGCCTCCCTGCAGCGTCTCGTCGAGCAGTCGTGGAGCGTGACGGCCGACGCCGACCGCATCGGGATCCGCCTCGACGGGACGCCGCTCGAGCGACTCGATCCCGGTCGTGAACTGCCGAGTGAGGGCATGGTCGCCGGGGCGGTCCAGGTGCCGCCGAGCGGTCTGCCGACGATCCTGTCGGCCGACCACCCCGTCACCGGCGGGTATCCGGTCATCGCGGTCGTGCGCGCCGCGGACCGCGACCTCCTGGCGCAACTCCGGCCCGGTCAGCGCCTGCGGTTCGGCGCGGGTTGACGGGAACACCGGGGGCGACGCGGCGGTTATACCGGAAAGTCGAAAACTCGTCAAGGAAAGAGTAGACACGCCGCAGATTCCGGCATATAGTTGTTCTTTGCGCTCCCAGAATCTCTATGCCTTCATATTGCGGTCGGCTGGTGTGCGGGTCCAACCCGCCACATGTTCCTTTCTGGTGAGTAACTCCACTGACGACCAGTAACTCGGCCCCCAACAGGCCTCCGGAGGTTATCCCCTTGGCTGCTGCGCGCAACGCAACCACCAACTCACCCAAGAACGGCCGCGGAGCATCCCGCCTCTCGTTCGCGAAGATCACCGACACGCTCACGGTTCCAGACCTCCTGGCTCTGCAGACCGAGAGCTTCGACTGGCTGGTCGGCAACGACGTGTGGAAGGCACGCGTCGAAGAAGCCACCCAGGCCGGCCGACAGGACCTGCCCACGAAGAGCGGCCTCGACGAGATCTTCGAGGAGATCTCGCCCATCGAGGACCTCGGCGAGACGATGCAGCTCTCCTTCGCCAACCCGTACCTCGAGCCCGAGAAGTACTCCATCGACGAGTGCAAGGAACGCGGCAAGACCTACGCGGCCCCGCTCTACGTCGAGGCCGAGTTCATGAACCACCTCACCGGTGAGATCAAGACCCAGACGGTCTTCATGGGCGACTTCCCGCTCATGACCGAGCGCGGTACCTTCATCATCAACGGCACCGAGCGTGTCGTCGTCTCGCAGCTCGTCCGCAGCCCGGGCGTGTACTTCGAGTCGGCTCAGGAGAAGACCTCCGACAAGGACATCTTCTCCGCTCGCGTCATCCCGAGCCGCGGTGCCTGGCTCGAGTTCGAGATCGACAAGCGCGACCAGGTCGGCGTCCGCATCGACCGCAAGCGCAAGCAGTCCGTCACCGTGTTCCTCAAGGCGCTCGGCATGACGAGCGAGGAGATCCTCGAGGAGTTCAAGGGCTACGAGTCGATCGAGCTCACCCTCGAGAAGGACACGATCCTCACCAAGGAGGACGCGCTCCGCGACATCTACCGCAAGCTCCGTCCGGGCGAGCAGGTCGCAGCCGAGGCCGCACGTGCGCTCCTCGACAACTTCTACTTCAACTCGAAGCGCTACGACCTCGCGAAGGTCGGCCGGTACAAGATCAACAACAAGCTCGGTCTCGACAAGCCGCTCAGCGACTCCGTCCTGACGACCGACGACATCGTCGCCACGATCAAGTACCTCGTCGCCCTGCACCGCGGCACGGCCACCCTCCCGGGTGTCCGCAACGGCAAGCCCGTCGACCTCCGTCTCGACACGGACGACATCGACAACTTCGGCAACCGTCGCATCCGCGCCGTCGGCGAGCTCATCCAGAACCAGGTCCGCACCGGTCTGTCCCGCATGGAGCGCGTCGTCCGCGAGCGCATGACCACGCAGGACATCGAGGCGATCACGCCGCAGACCCTGATCAACGTGCGCCCCGTCGTCGCCGCGATCAAGGAGTTCTTCGGGACCTCGCAGCTGTCGCAGTTCATGGACCAGAACAACCCGCTCGCGGGTCTGACCCACAAGCGTCGCCTTTCGGCGCTCGGCCCCGGTGGTCTGTCGCGTGAGCGTGCAGGCGTCGAGGTGCGAGACGTCCACCCGTCGCACTACGGCCGCATGTGCCCGATCGAGACCCCGGAAGGCCCGAACATCGGCCTGATCGGTTCGCTCGCATCGTTCGCGCGGATCAACTCGTTCGGTTTCATCGAGACCCCGTACCGTCGCGTCGTCGACGGCCGGGTCACCGAGGACATCGACTACCTGACCGCGATGGAAGAGGACAACTACATCGTCGCGCAGGCCAACGCTCCGCTGAAGAGCGACGGCCACTTCCAGGAGGACCGCGTCCTCGCCCGGAAGAAGGGCGGCGAGGTCGACCTCATCCCGTCCGAGGAGATCGGCTACATGGACGTCTCCCCGCGCCAGATGGTGTCGGTCGCGACCTCCCTCATCCCGTTCCTCGAGCACGACGACGCGAACCGCGCACTCATGGGTGCCAACATGCAGCGTCAGGCCGTCCCGCTCCTCATGTCGGACTCGCCGCTCGTCGGTACCGGTATGGAGGGCTACGCAGCCATCGACGCGGGTGACGTCGTCACCGCCGACAAGGCCGGCGTCGTCCAGGAGGTATCGGCAGAGTCCGTCACCATCCAGCTCGACGAGGGTGGCACGCAGACCTACTACCTGCGCAAGTTCGACCGCTCCAACCAGGGCACGAGCTACAACAACCGCGTCATCGTCTCCGAGGGTGCACGCATCGAGGCCGGCGAGGTCATCGCCGACGGCCCCGCCACGGAGAACGGCGAGCTCGCGCTCGGCAAGAACCTCCTCGTCGCCTTCATGACGTGGGAGGGTCACAACTTCGAGGACGCGATCATCCTCAGCCAGAACCTGGTGAAGGACGACGTCCTCTCCTCGATCCACATCGAGGAGTACGAGGTCGACGCCCGCGACACCAAGCTCGGCAAGGAGGAGATCACCCGTGATCTCCCGAACGTCAGCCCGGAGCTGCTCAAGGACCTCGACGAGCGCGGCATCATCCGCATCGGTGCCGAGGTCCGCCCCGGCGACATCCTCGTCGGCAAGGTCACGCCGAAGGGTGAGACCGAGCTCTCCGCCGAGGAGCGCCTGCTCCGCGCCATCTTCAACGAGAAGAGCCGCGAAGTCCGCGACACCTCGCTGAAGGTTCCCCACGGTGAAGCCGGCACGATCATCGCCGTCAAGGTGTTCGACGCACAGGACGGCGACGACGAGCTCGGCTCGGGCGTCAACCAGCGTGTGGTCGTCTACATCGCCCAGAAGCGCAAGATCACCGAGGGCGACAAGCTCGCCGGCCGTCACGGCAACAAGGGTGTCATCGCGAAGATCCTGCCCGTCGAGGACATGCCGTTCCTCGAGGACGGCACGCCGGTCGACGTCATCCTCAACCCGCTCGGTATCCCCGGTCGAATGAACTTCGGTCAGGTCCTCGAGATCCACCTGGGGTGGATCGCGAAGCAGGGCTGGAACGTCGAGGGCAAGCCCAGCTGGGCCAAGAAGCTCCCGGCTGCCGCGCACTCGGCCGAGCCGAACACCAAGGTCGCGACCCCGGTGTTCGACGGCGCCTCCGAGGAGGAGATCGCCGGTCTGCTCGACTCGACCAACGTCACCCGCGACGGCGACCGCCTCATCGGTTCCTCCGGAAAGGCCCGTCTGTTCGACGGCCGCTCCGGCGAGCCGTTCCCGGCGCCGGTCTCGGTCGGCTACATGTACATCCTCAAGCTGCACCACCTCGTGGACGACAAGATCCACGCGCGTTCGACGGGTCCGTACTCGATGATCACGCAGCAGCCGCTCGGTGGTAAGGCTCAGTTCGGTGGACAGCGCTTCGGTGAGATGGAGGTCTGGGCCCTCGAGGCCTATGGAGCCGCGTACGCGCTCCAGGAGCTCCTGACCATCAAGTCCGACGACATCCTCGGCCGCGTCAAGGTGTACGAGGCCATCGTCAAGGGCGAGAACATCCAGGAGCCGGGTATCCCCGAGAGCTTCAAGGTGCTCATCAAGGAGATGCAGTCGCTGTGCTTGAACGTCGAGGTCCTCTCGGCCGACGGCACCGCGGTGAGCCTGCGCGACACCGACGACGACGCGTTCCGCGCCGCCGAGGAGCTCGGGATCAACATTTCCTCCAGGTTCGAGTCGTCGTCCATCGACGAGATCTAAGCCTGACCACTGTAGAGACTGACGAAACCTTTCATAGGAGATACATTGCTCGACGTCACAACTTTTGACGAGCTTCGCATTGGTCTGGCCACCGCAGACGACATCCGTGCCTGGTCGCACGGAGAGGTCAAGAAGCCCGAGACCATCAACTACCGCACCCTCAAGCCCGAGAAGGACGGTCTGTTCGGTGAGCAGATCTTCGGTCCTTCCCGCGACTGGGAGTGCGCCTGCGGCAAGTACAAGCGGGTCCGCTTCAAGGGCATCGTGTGCGAGCGCTGCGGTGTCGAGGTCACGAAGTCGTCGGTGCGCCGTGAGCGCATGGGCCACATCGAACTCGCCGCCCCGGTCACGCACATCTGGTACTTCAAGGGTGTCCCCTCGCGCCTCGGCTACCTGCTGGACATGGCGCCCAAGGACCTCGAGAAGGTCATCTACTTCGCGGCCTACATGGTCATCGATGTGGACGAGGACGCACGTCACCAGGACATGCCCGGCCTTGAGAACGAGCTCCGTCTCGAGATCAAGACGCTCGGCGACCAGCGCGACTCGCGCATCGCAGACCGCCTGAAGAAGCTCGAGGACGACCTCGTCGCCCTCGAGGAGGAAGGCGCCAAGAGCGAGCAGAAGCGTCGCACCAAGGACGCCGCCGAGAAGGAGATGAGCCAGACCCGCAAGTCCTACGACGAGCAGATCGCTCACCTCGAGCGCGTCTGGGAGGACTTCCGCAACCTCAAGGTCGGCGACCTCAAGCCCGAGGACTCCGTGTTCCACGAGCTGCAGGACCGCTTCGGCCTGTACTTCGAGGCCTACATGGGTGCCGAGGCGGTCAAGAAGCGCCTGCTGTCCTTCGACCTCGCGGCCGAGTCCGAGCTGCTCCACCACCAGATCGCGGAGGGCAAGGGTCAGAAGAAGATCCGCGCCATCAAGCGTCTGCGCGTGGTCAACTCGTTCCTCATCACCGGCAACTCGCCGGCCGCGATGGTCCTCGACGTGGTCCCGGTCATCCCGCCGGAGCTCCGCCCGATGGTGCAGCTCGACGGTGGCCGTTTCGCGACCTCCGACCTCAACGACCTCTACCGTCGTGTGATCAACCGCAACAACCGTCTGCGTCGTCTGCTCGACCTCGGGGCTCCCGAGATCATCGTCAACAACGAGAAGCGGATGCTGCAGGAGGCCGTCGACGCACTGTTCGACAACGGTCGTCGTGGTCGCCCCGTCACCGGTACCGGCAACCGTGCCCTGAAGTCCCTCAGCGACATGCTGAAGGGGAAGCAGGGTCGATTCCGCCAGAACCTGCTCGGCAAGCGCGTCGACTACTCGGGCCGTTCGGTCATCATCGTCGGCCCGCAGCTGAAGCTGCACCAGTGTGGTCTGCCCAAGCAGATGGCGCTGGAGCTCTTCAAGCCGTTCGTCATCAAGCGCCTGATCGACCTGAGCCACGCTCAGAACATCAAGGCCGCGAAGCGCATGGTCGAGCGCAGCCGTCCCGAGGTCTGGGACGTGCTGGAGGAGATCATCCGCGAGCGTCCCGTGCTGCTGAACCGTGCGCCAACGCTGCACCGTCTCGGCATCCAGGCGTTCGAGCCTCAGCTCGTCGAGGGCAAGGCCATCCAGCTGCACCCGCTCGTCTGTGCCGCGTTCAACGCGGACTTCGACGGCGACCAGATGGCTGTCCACCTCCCGCTCTCCGTCGAGGCCCAGGCCGAGGCGCGCATCCTGATGCTCGCGTCGAACAACATCCTGAAGCCGTCCGACGGTCGCCCGGTCACCCTGCCCACGCAGGACATGATCATCGGCCTCCACCACCTGACCACCCTCAAGGAGGGTGTCGAGGGTGAGGGCCGTGCCTTCTCGTCCGTCGCCGAGGCCATCCTCGCGAAGGACCAGGGCTCGCTCGACCTCAACGCCAAGGTGCGCATCCGTCTGACCGACGTGACGTTCGCCGAGGGCACGGGTCCCGAGGGCTACGAGGGCTCGGGTGTCGCACTCGTCGAGACGACCCTCGGTCGCGCACTCTTCAACGAGGCGCTGCCGGCGGACTACCCCTACGTGGAAGACGTGGCGGACAAGGGCAAGCTGTCCTCGATCGTCAACGACCTCGCGGAGCGGTACCCGAAGACGGTCGTCGCCGCCACGCTCGACAACATCAAGGACGCCGGTTTCCACTGGGCGACGCGTTCCGGTGTGACCGTTGCGCTCAGCGACGTCCTGACCCCGCCGAACAAGCGCGAGATCGTGCAGGGCTACGAGAAGCAGGCCGCCAAGGTCCAGAGCCAGTTCGACAAGGGTCTGACCACGGATGCCGAGCGTCGTCAGGAGCTCATCAAGATCTGGACGGAGGCCACCGAGAAGGTCGCCGAGGCCATGCGCGCGAACTTCCCGGCGGACAACACCATCAACCGCATGGTGTCGTCGGGTGCTCGTGGTAACTGGCTGCAGATCCGCAACATCGCGGGTATGCGAGGCCTGGTGAACAACCCGAAGGGTGAGATCATCCCTCGCCCGATCATCTCCTCCTACCGTGAGGGCCTGTCGGTCGCGGAGTACTTCATCGCGACCCACGGTGCTCGTAAGGGTCTGGCCGACACGGCGCTCCGTACCGCCGACTCGGGATACCTCACGCGTCGTCTCGTCGACGTCTCGCAGGATGTCATCATCCGCGAAGACGACTGCGGCACGACCAAGGGTCTCGAGCTCGCGATCGCGAATGCCGACAGCTCGGGTGAGCTCGTGCGCGACCCGAACGTGGAGAACTCCGTGTTCGCCCGTTCGCTGGCCGCTGCCGCGGTCAACCCGAAGGGTGAGGTCGTCGCCGAGGCCGGCGAGGACGTCGGTGACGTGCTCATCGACAAGCTCGTCTCCGCGGGTGTCGAGAACATCAAGGTGCGCTCGGTCCTGACCTGCGAGTCGACCGTCGGTGTGTGTGCAGCCTGCTACGGCCGCTCGCTCGCCACGGGCAAGCTCGTCGACATCGGCGAGGCCGTCGGCATCATCGCGGCCCAGTCGATCGGTGAGCCCGGTACCCAGCTGACGATGCGTACCTTCCACACGGGTGGTTCGGCATCGGCGGACGACATCACGCAGGGTCTGCCCCGCGTGCAGGAGCTGTTCGAGGCTCGTACCCCCAAGGGTGCGACCCCGATCGCCGAGGCCGCCGGTCGCATCACGATCGACGAGAACGACAAGGCTCGTAAGGTCATCCTGACGCCCGACAACGGCGACGAGCCGGTCGTCTACCCGGTGCTGAAGCGTGCGGTCCTCCTCGTCGAGGACGGACAGCACGTCGAGCTCGGTCAGAAGATCCACGTCGGTGCGGTCGACCCCAAGGAGGTCCTGCGCGTGCAGGGCGTCCGCGAGGTCCAGAAGCACCTCGTCGGTGGCGTCCAGGGCGTGTACCGCTCGCAGGGTGTCCCGATCCACGACAAGCACATCGAGGTCATCGTGCGCCAGATGCTGCGGAAGGTGACCGTCGTCGACCACGGCGACACCGACCTGCTGCCCGGTGAGCTCGTCGACCGCCTGCGCTACGCCGAGCTCAACCGCTCGGCCGTGTCGGAGGGTCGTCGCACCGCATCGGCTCGCCAGGAGGTCATGGGTATCACCAAGGCGTCCCTCGCGACCGAGTCGTGGCTGTCGGCCGCTTCCTTCCAGGAGACCACGCGTGTCCTCACGCAGGCCGCCATGGAAGGCAAGAGCGACCCGCTGGTCGGCCTCAAGGAGAACGTCATCATCGGTAAGCTCATCCCGGCCGGTACCGGCCTGGCGCGCTACCGCAACGTGACGGTCGAGGCGACCGAGGAGGCGAAGGCGGAGCGTTACCCGAACCGCATCTTCGGTGAGGACGGCGCGTTCAACGAGTCCGACCTGAGCTTCGTCGACTTCGACAGCTTCAGCTCCGACGACTTCACCCCCGGTAACTACAACTAGGGCTGAACGACTCACCCGGAGGGCCCGTCCCGATCGTTTCTCGATCGGGACGGGCCCTCCGTCGTTCGTTCGCCCATTCCTGGGCGAACGAACCAGGCATCGGTGAGTTGTGTGGCGGGCCTCTGCACGACATGCTGGTCCGATGAGTGATCAGCCCGAGCAGCCCACCGGCCAGTTCCAGCCGCTGGAGCCGGACGCGACCCCGGTGCAGCCAGACGGCCGCTACGGAGCTCCGGCACCCAAGCGGAAGCGCAATCCGGTCGTGATCGGCTTGAGCGTGCTCGCCGGCGTGCTGGCGATCGCGCTCATCGTCGTCATCGGGCTCCTGGTCGTCGGCCCGGGCGGCACCCCCGCCGCCGACTCGACCCGTACACCGAGTGCGACGGCGACCGCCGGCTCCACTCCTGCTCCGACCACGACGGACACCGCTGAGACCCCTGCTGCACCGGTGCGTCCGACCGAATGCACGCAGCTCTTCCCCGCCGGCTACATCGAGTCACTGACCGCTGACGGTTTCCTCGAGTTGAATCCCGCCTGGTCGCAGCCGCTGTTGTCCGAGAGTTTCGGGTCGAACGACGAGGCCCTGGTGGCCTTGCTCACCCCGACGGACCGACTCACGTGTGACCTCACGAAGGCGAGTGGTGCCGGTGAGGTCTTCATCCTCACGAACGTGGCCCAGGTGGAGGGGGACGTCCAAGCGGCGGCGGTGGCCAGGATGTCCGAAGCCGGGTTCACCTGTTCCGAGGAGACCGGCGGGACGATGTGTTTCACGGAACGTGCCGACCCCTCAGGGAACACCGTCGGTGAGCGCCATTTCCTGCGTGAGGGCACCTGGGTGGCCACCCGCTGGGCGAATGTCGCCATCACCGGTTGGACGCAGACCATCGTCTCGACGCTGTTCCCCGCCTGACACCGAACAGCGGGCTAGGCGATACTCCAGTAGTACACGGAGGCGCCGGGGTGGATGACGGTGATCGCCTCGTCGACGGTTCGGTAGTCGGTGTCGTCGGTGTGCCCCGCGTAGTACACCTGGGTGCCAGCGTCGGTGGTCTCGACCTTCGACACGATGCCCGTGTGGTCGCGGTCCCCGCTGTTGTCCCAGTCGAACTGCACGATGTCACCGACCTTGACCTGGTCGCGCTGCGTGTCGTCGAGAGCGGTGGCGAGCTCGGGGTGCTCCTCGACGTAGTTCATGAAGAACGTCGAGCTGACCCAGGCCTTCGAGAAGTCGAAGTCGTCGCCGGTTCCCTCGGCCCACCAGTCCTCGTCCATCGTCCACCCGCGTTCCAGCAGACTCTGGCTGGCGAAGTTCGCGCAGTCGGTGTCGACCAGCGAGCCGTATTCAGCCAGGTTGTAGTCGTTCCAGTGCGTGAACACGTAGGCCATCTGCGCGTCGACGGGGCTCGTGATGTCGTAGCTGTAGCTCAGCGCGTCGCCGTCGACCCGGAGTTCGTCCGCGTAGACGGCGATGCCGACGTCGGCGGGGGAGAAGCCGGTGGCTGCCGGTACCGCGACGGTCACCTCGGTGCTCGTCGCCGACAGGATCCGGGCCTCCTGCTCACCGAAGACGACGCGGGTCACGCCGTCCACGTCGACACCGCTCACCGTGAGGGTGCTGCCACCCGCGACGGAACCGGTCGTCGCGGAGATCGCGGTGACCGCCGTGGCGTTGACCGTGGAGGCCGGGACCGTGGACGTCGTGTCGTCCACCGCCTGCGCGGCCGGTGTAGAGGAGGTCGTGTCGGACTGCTGCAGCGCGATCGGGGTGATGACCGCGGTGGCGAGGAGCAGGACGGCTCCGGCAGCGGTACCGGCGACCACGCGTCGCCCGCGCAGGGGAAGGGCGCGGTAGCGGGAGGAGAGCCGCCTGAACGGGGAACGGGCGTCGGCGTGACGGTCGTGGGGGAGTTGCTCGGGCATGGGGCCTTTCCGGGGGATGCGCCGTGGGGGGTCGGCGTCGCGGGATCGGCAGTGATCCGACAGATGTCTGGTAGAAGTCCCACTCAACTGCGCGGAGCTGAGGAGACCGTTTCCTCCGGATATGAATCAGACCTGAATCGGGTCGACGGGAGTGAGCGAGTCCCGGCGAGGTTGCCGAGCATCCGTGCCCCGGCTTGCTACCGTGGCGAGCGGAGTGCCGTGAGGGCTCTCCTGAACTGGCTTCCGCCGAAGGAGTACGCGATGAGCACCCAGAACCCCGAGCCCGGATCGCCGACCGACCCGAGCACTCCGGCGGCTGCCCAGACCGCGTCTGGCTCCGCGCGTCCCACGACCGCATCCGAGCAGCCCGCGGCCGAGCGGCCCGTGGCTGAGCGGGACATCCTCTCCGAGGACACCGTGCAGCAGGACACCATCACCACGGCGGACGGCGTCGGCGCGGACCCGGTCGTCGACGACCGTCGGGTCGCAGACCGCGCCGACACGGCCTCGGACGCCGGGGTGCGCGAGACGCGTCCGTACCAGCCGCACACGCCGCAGCGCGCGTACTCGAACATCGACTTCGACGACGACGACACCGCCGGCACCCCGACGTCGACGGCGGCCACCCGGCAGGCCGACACCGGTGCCCACCCGTACCCCGCCGCGGCCTACGAGCCGGTCGCCCGCTCCGGCGCGACCGAGACCGCCACCGCCGCCGAGACCGAACAGCAGCAGGCCTTCCCGCTGTACGTCCAGGCACCCTCCGAGCCGGAGGTCCGCGGCAACCGCGGCTTCGGCATCCTCATCGGTCTCCTCGGCACCATCATCTTCGCCGGCCTCTACGCGGCGGCCGTCGCGGGCCTCCAGCTGGTGCTGGAAGGCGACGGTACGTTCGTCGAGAACCTCATCCAGATCGCCACCAGCTGGCCGTTCCTCATGGCCGCCGCAGGCTTCTTCCTGGCCTGGGTCGTGACCGCGACCATCGTGAACCGTTCCGGCTGGGTGCACTGGGTGCTCGGCGGTTTCATCATCGGCCTGGTCGTCTTCCTCGCGTGGGTCGGTGGGTTCCTGATCCAGGAGCGCGCTTGGACGCTCAGCATCGACGAGATCCTCGCCGAGGTCACCGGAGTCGCCTTCACGTTCGGGCCGGTCCTCGCCTTCGTCGTCGCCCGCGAGATCCCCGTCTGGTTCGGTGGCTGGATCGCCGCCCGCGGCCGCAAGGTGCGCGAGGCGAACCTCGAGGCGCGTGCCGAGTACGAGCGCGTCCTCGAAGCCGGACCGACGACCGCCCGCTGAGCATGACCGGTGACGCGGACGGAGAACGCGGTCCCTGGTGGATCGCCCCGTTCGCAGCGGTCACCTACGTGGCACTCGTCGTCTGCGCCTTCGGGTTCATCAGCCTGCTGGCAGACCTCGACGTCGTGACCGACCCGGACGCCGGCCCACTGACCGGTCCGCTCATGGTCGTGGTCGCAACGATCGTGGTCCTCTGGGGGATCATCCGTGAGACGCGCCGCACCCCGCTGCGCGTCTCGGTCGGCTCCGCGGTCCTCGCAGGGCTCCTCGCCTGGCTCGCGTACGGCGTGAGCGGCGGCGTGTTCGACGCGATCGCCAGCCGGGACGGACCGGACGCCGCCGCCTTCGCCGTGACGACACTGACCGGGCCGTTCTCGGTCACCGTCGGTGTGCTGGCGCTCGTCATCGTCCTCGCGGCCGCCGCCGTCGCCACGTCGTCGACCGGGCGGCGTCCGACCCCGCGCTGGCCGTGGGAGCACGACGCGCGGTGAGCCGATGCGACGTCCACCCCGGGCCCGCCCGCGCGGTGCGCTGCTCGACCCTCCCCATGAGGGCGACGGCGTAGGCGATAATCGATCCGTTGCCGTCGTCGGCCGACGGCGCTTGGGGAGGAACCACCGATGAGATCACCCGACCTGACCGACACCGGTCTGGATCTCGACCTCGCGGGGACCGCTGACGACGTCGTCGCGCTCGTCCAACGTGCGGTCGCCGCCTCCGGTGAGGATGCGCAGCAGACCAGGCATTACGTCGCGATCGACGGTGGGACGAGCGCGGACATCCGCCTGCGGCTCGTCTCGGTCGACGATCCGGCTCCGCTGCTCGCGTTCGCGATCACGACCGCCCCGTCCGCACGGGGAACGGCCGCCGCGACGTTCATCATGCAGCACGGCGTCCAGAAGCGTCGGCGTCAGCGCTCGTTGCTCGGGCAGGAGCCGTTCCTGAGCTTCCTGCGCGCGCTCGCCGAGCTGGTGACCGAGTCCGACCCCGACGCCTCCGCCACCCTGCGGGTGCACGGCGCTCGGACCGTCCTCGCTCCGCGTCCAGCAGCGGCGCCGGGCAGCGCAGAAGTGTCTCCTACGGGTGCATCCGCACACGTCCCGGTCACGGACGGGTCGGTCGCCCCGGGCTGGACTCCGGCGACGGCCGATGTGTCGACACCGTCCCCTGCCGTATCGACCCCGACGTCCGCCGAGCCGGCTCCGGTCTTCGAGGCTCCGGCTGCCCAGGTGACGGCTCCCGAACGTGCCGTGCCCGAGACTCCGGTCACTGGGGCCCCGGGGACCGCAGCTCCGGCTCCCGAACCGATGTGGGCTCCCGCGGGGTCCGCGCCTGAACCGACGCCGCTCGTCGTCGAGCCACCCGCTCCTGAGCCGCAGTTCCGTGAGCCACCGGTCGCACCCGCTCAGACGCGCGCTCCGGCCACATCGACGTCCTCGGTCCCGCCGGAGCTGCAGATCACTGTTCCGCCGGGACTGTTCGCCGGTGCGCCGGTATCCCCGGGTGCGCCTGAGCCGAACGTGCCGGGACCGGTCCGGCCAGCAGCGGACACCGTGGTCCCGACACCGGGAGCGGATCTCGGTGCCACCGTCGTCTCGGCGTCGCTGCGAGCGGGGGACTTCGCGCTCGAGCTGCCCGACGGCGAGCGCATCCCGCTCCGCGGGCCGATCCTGCTCGGCCGCAACCCTGCGGCGCGGCCGGAACAGCCCGACGCCGAGCTGCGCTCACTCGTCGACCCGCGCATGTCCGTCTCGAAGACGCACACGGTCGTCGTACCCGGTCGGCGGTCGCTCCGCGTGACGGATCTGCACTCCACGAACGGCACGACGATCACGGACGCGTCCGGCGCCGTCACCGTGTGCCAACCCGGCGAGGCCTACGTCGTGGAGGCCGGTTCGACGATCGGGATCGGCGAGTTCCCGATCCGGGTGGTCGCGGGCTGACCACTTCGTGCATGGGGAGTGCTCCCCATCGTCGCGTCGTCCTCGCTCGGTTACGCTGAACGACGTACACGCCGGACCACTGTCCGGTACTGCGGTGCAGACCACCGGTGCCGGGGCTACGAAGGGGAATGATGAGCGAGCAACCACTCGTCGTCGACGGGGACCAGATCCTGGCCGTCGCCGCGCCACTGACACCCAGCGGATCCGGGCTTCCACAGAACGTCCCCCTCGACTTCTCCGGCAGCTGCAGCAGTGCAGTGACGACGGCCGCGGAGAGCTTCGCGATGTGGGTGTCCGTGCACGTCTCCCTCGCCGGCGGAGCGATGGTGGAGGCCGGCCGGGTCGCAAGCGAGACGGTGAGCGTCTGGCAGCAGACGGAAGCGGCGATCGCGGAGGAGGCACAGGGCTGATGGCGAACTGGACTGCAGATGATCCCGGGCGGATCGATTCGGGTGCGCTCGGCACCACCGCGACCACCATCCAGACGACGGAGACGGCCCTGACCGATGCACGCGCCGTTGCGCTCGCCGCGCAGGGCGGGATCTCGGACGCGATCTGGACGGGCGACGCCGCGACCACGTGGGTGTCCTCCCTGTCGACGCCGATGGGGAAGATCGACGCGGTCGTGCCGGAGCTGGCGGCGGTTCGTGCGGCGATCTCGACGTACACGACGACCGTGGACGGCATCAAGTCGCGTGCGGCGACCTACACGGAGATGATCTTCCAGGCCAACATCACCGCGAACCAGCAGTACCTGGACCCCCAGGGCGGCCCCAGCCCACTCGAGCAGGCCCAGCGCGATCAGGTGCACCAGACGGCCGTCTCCGACCGCGCGAGCGCGCAGCGGCTCCTCGACGCGCTGTCCGAGGAACGCGAAGCCGCCGACGCCGCGCTCGTCTCGGCGCTGTCCTCGCCCGGTGGCGACAACTGGGATCGGCAGCAGGCCGCACTCGCCGCGATCGGCATCACCTCGGCCGGCGACCTCACGCCGACCGCGATCGCGCAGGGCATGGCCGAGATGGCCTCCGAGCTCGGCAACGGCACGTTCGAATCCGAACTGGCGACGCAGCTCCAGTCGCTGTACGCCCTCTACGGCAACGACCCGTCGGTGATGGCGCAGATGAACCTCGCTCTCGGCGGCGAGGACCTCATCTCGCTCATCAGCCGGATCGACGACGCTGGAGCAAACGGCTGGATGGAGGCCGGTGCAGCCCTCCTCCTCGCGCAGTCCGTGCGGAGTGGTCTGTCCGTCGGGTCGCAGCGTTGGACAGACGGGGTGGGGCAGGGGTTCGCCCAGGAGCTGTACAACGGCTCCGCCTCCGTCCACGGTACCGACAGCTGGACGAGCCTTGCGTTCCTCTTCGGCGATGAGCAAGACAGCCCGATCGGCGAGTCGACGACGGTCGGCCTGGCGAACATCGCCGACGAGATGGAACGAGGGTTCCCGGGCGCCAGCGAGGGCCTGTACGGTCCGGGCCAGGGCATCATGGGCCCGGGCGGGTTCCTGAGTCTCGCCGAGGCCGAGCAGGCCGGGTACGACGTCAACCGGCTCGGCGACTGGACTTCGCGCGTCTTCAGCACCCTCGGGGAGTATCCCGAGGCGGCGATGGACTGGCTGACCTCCACCGAGGATGACCCGTACCGTGACGCCCCCATGTATCCGGACGAGCCGTACGCCTCGGACGATCTGGGTGCGAACCGGATCGAGTACTGGTACGGACGCCGGGACTCGGGCCTCGACGGGTTCGAGGGCGTCCTCGCCCTCTGGGACGGTGCCCAGTCCATCCCGGGCGGGCCGACCGACGGCACCGCGTACAGCCCCGAAGCCTGGGACCGTGCGTCGACCCTCAGCCACGACGTCATCTCGCGGCTCATCGGCGAGCCGCGTGCCACCGAGGACGCCGAGGGCTACGTCGCGGGCAACCCGCACTTCACGAGTGAGAACATCAGCGACTTGGGGAGCGTCAAGCTGGTCGACGCCCTGGCGCCGCAGATCCCGGGGCTCGTCGAGCACCCGATGGTGGGCCAGAACCCGGATGGTGCCTCCGACCCCACGACGTCGATCGACCCGTACGGCGTCGAGGGCGATCCGCGCGTCTACGCAAACCTCTCACCCGAGGCGCTCGCTCGGATCCTCGGGATCGCCGGGAGCAACGGCGGCGGTGCCGAAGCGTTGCACGCCGTCGTCACCGACTACCAGAACACGGTCCTCGGCGCAGCGGAGCTCGGCCTGTACAGCCCTGTGGACGCGGCCACCCGTGTCTCCATGCTGCAGTCCGTGCTCGACGGCAGCACGGCCGGTGTCGACCTCGGCGAGGCCACGCGTCACGACGAGGCCGTCCAGTCGGCCATCGGTGTCGTCGAGACCGGCGTCGGGATGCTCCCGATCCCGGGGCTCGACAAGCTGGTCGGGACGCTCGGTGACGCGGTCGCCGAGAAAATCGCGAGCGAGGGGATCGGTTACGTGCGCGGGCAGTTGACGGACGCGGCGACCGGCGCGGCCGGCGACGCCTGGGCCGGCTCGCACGACGATCTGCTCACCCAGCTCGAGGACGGCGGTGACGCCCGTCTGCGTGCGACGCAGATCGGTGTCGCCCAGACGCTCATGGAGCTCTCGCCGCCGGAGGGTCTCGTCCCGCCGACCACGAACGACGCCGAGGTCTGGTGGGACTGGGTGCAGGACAACCGGGATGCGCTCGACGACATCATCGACCCGGCTTCCGGGAGCACCCGCACCCTCGCCTCCATCGCCACGAACGCCTCGAACGCCTTCGACGCGTATCAGGCGGATGCGGAGGGTTGATGTGCGGGTGATCGGTCCGGTCGCCCTCGCAACCCTGGTCCTCGGCTCGCTGGTGGCCTGCACGCCGACGGACGACGGACCGGCGCCCATGCCGACGACCGTCTGGACGTCCGCGGCACCGGAGGGTCCCCTCGAAGGCGACCCGTGGGTGGAGACCGTCCGCGCATCCCTGGAGGCGCAGGCGATCGCCGTGAACCGCAACGACTTCTCGCTGGCGTCGCTCACGGAGACGACCTCCTACGACCTGCGGTCGAGGCTCTACAGCGCCGCCCGTGACCAGGTGACCAGCGGTGGGAGCACCGAGGTCCTGCCGGGACCACTCCCGTTCGCCCCCGTCGAGGTGACCGGCGTCCCGGAGGACGCGACAGCGTCCGTCCGCGGGTGCGTCGCCGAGCAATGGGCGAGCGAGGGCGGCACCCCGCCGGCCGTGCCCGGTGCGCGCGGAATCGAGTACCGGCTCGCCCAGGAGGACGGGTCCAGGACTGTCACGTCGACGGTCAACGTCCCGGACCTCGACTGCTCGACCGTCGACCCGCCCGTCGCCCTGTTCGACCCCGCACCGGAACCGTCGACCGTCGACGACGTCGAGCGGATCGTCCGGCCGACCCGAGACTGATCCGGCCGGTCCGAGATCGAGGCCGGTACCGCTTCCGTCGCTAGGCTGATCGAGGTCGCGTCGAGCGGCCCGCACTTCCAAGGGGATCCTGCATGCGCATCAAGCTGACGTTGACCAGGCCGTCCGGGTCGTCCGCCGACATCGTCGTGACGACGGACGCGGCGGCGAGCATCGCGGAGGTCGCGTCGACCATCGCGCGCGTCGACCCGCAGGGGCCGGACTCCGCGAACGCCGACTTCACGCTGCACGCGCGCCTGCCGGGCTCGACCGAGACCCTCCCGCTCCCGCCGGAGGCCCCCATCGGCGAGGCGTGGGTCGGCTCGGGTGCCGTCATCGAGCTCGCCGACGCGGGCGTCTACTACTCCGCGGCGCGCACCGGCCAGGCGCCCGCCGTCGCCGTCGTGCGGGTCCTCTCCGGCGACGACGCCGGCCGTGAGTTCACCCTGCCCGCCGGCAGCTGGACCATCGGACGTGAGGCGAGCTGCGACATCGTCCTCGACGACCCGCTCGTCTCGAAGCGTCACGCACGCCTCGAAGTCGGCGGCGAGATCGAACTCGTCGACCTCGGCGCGGCCAACGGCATCGTCGTCGACGGCGGCATCGTGCCTCGACTCAAGGTCATCGAGCCGGAGCGCGTGCTCATCGGCGACACCGAGGTCGAGATCGGCTTCGCCGGGACCGTCGGCCGCGCGGGTGTCGTCCCGAAGGCCGGGCCGGTGTACTTCAACCGCTCGCCGCGCGTCGAACAGCGCTACGCGGGGGAGACCTTCCCCGCTCCCGAGCCGCCGACCGAGCGCGAGAACCAGCCGTTCCCGCTCCTCGGCATGCTCACGCCCATGCTCCTCGGTGGCGCGATGTACTTCTTCACGAAGAATCCGCTGTCACTGATCTTCATCGCCATGACGCCGCTCATGCTCATCGGCAACTACTTCACCGGTCGCGGGCGCAACAAGCGCAAGCTCAAGCAGCAGATCAAGATCTTCGACGAGCGGCTCGAGTCCCTCGGCAAGCAGCTCGCGGCCGAGCGGGAGATCGAGCACGACGTCCGCATGCGTGAGGCACCGTCCACCTCCGAGGCGCTCAAGCACGCGCTCACACGGGGGCCGCTGCTGTGGACCAGGCGCCCCGAGCACTGGTCCTTCCTGAACCTCCGACTCGGCGTCGGCACGATGCCGTCGCGCAACGAGGTCTCGGCGAAGGCCCGCGACAGCTTCCTGCCGGAGTTCCAGGAACGACTCGAGAAGCTCAAGGACCAGTACGCGACCGTCGCCGACGTGCCGATCATCGACAACCTCTACGACGCCGGCGCGCTCGGCATCGCCGGTTCACCGCAGACGGCCGGGGGCGCGGTGAACGGCATCCTCGTCCAGCTCACCGCCCTCCACTCGCCGGCCGAGGTCGTCGTCTCGGCGATCGTCTCGCCCGCGTGGTCGAACGCCCTCTCGTGGGTCAAGTGGCTCCCGCACGCGTCCTCGCCGAACAGCCCGCTCGACGTCGGCCACCTCGCCGACAGCGTGTCGAGCGGCAACCTGCTGCTGGCCGCGATCGAGGAGCTCGTCCAGACCCGCCTGCAGGCGGCCCGGGCCGGCGACGCCCGACGCGGAGCCATCTCCGAGAAGCAGGCAGCCCAGGAGCGCGGCGCGGAGATCGGGACGAAGAGTTCCAACGACACCGGCACGAAGTCCCCGATCCCCGCGATCGTCCTGCTCATCTCCGACGACGTCGGCGTCGACCGCGCACGCCTCGTCCAGCTCGCCGAGATCGCGGCGGACGCGGGGGTCTTCCCGATCTGGATCGCCGACGACGTCGTCTCGCTCCCCGCCGCCTGCCGCACCTTCCTGCAGGTCCCGGAGGCCGGGGCCGGCGTCGACGCGCCGGCGACGGTCGGCATGGTCCGCCTCGGCTACTCCGTCGACGACGCCCGCCCGGAGTTCGTCGACCCGGTGACGGCCCTCGACTACGCGCGACGTATGGCATCCGTGATCGACGCCGGCGCCCTCGTCGAGGACTCGAGCGACCTCCCGCGGTCGGTGTCGATGGTGACGCTGCTCGGGCCGGAGCTCACGACTTCGAGCGACGCCGTGGTCGACCGCTGGCGGCAGAACTCCTCGATCCACGACCGCACGCCCGGGCTCCCGCCGAAGCCCCGCCGGGCCGGCCAGCTGCGCGCGACCGTCGGATCGGGCGGTGTCGACGCCATGCATCTCGACCTCCGCGCCCAGGGCCCCCACGCCCTCGTGGGCGGGACGACGGGTGCCGGTAAGAGCGAGTTCCTGCAGGCCTGGGTGCTCGGGATGGCGGCCGAGTACAGCCCCGACCGCGTCTCGTTCCTCTTCGTCGACTACAAGGGCGGTTCGGCCTTCGCGGACTGCGTGACGCTCCCGCACTGCGTCGGACTCGTCACCGACCTCAGCCCGCACCTCGTCCGCCGGGCGCTCACGAGCCTCCGCGCCGAGCTGCACTTCCGCGAGCACCTGCTCAACCGGAAGAAGGCCAAGGACCTCCTCGAGCTCGAGAAGCGGGGCGACCCCGACTCACCACCCGCCCTGGTCCTCGTCATCGACGAGTTCGCGGCGCTCGTCGGCGAGGTCCCGGAGTTCGTCGACGGCGTCGTCGACATCGCCCAGCGCGGTCGCTCGCTCGGGATCCACCTCATCATGGCGACCCAGCGACCCGCCGGTGTCATCAAGGACAACCTGCGCGCGAACACCAACCTCCGCGTCGCGCTGCGCATGGCCGACGAGTCCGACAGCCAGGACGTGGTCGGCGTCAAGGACGCGGCGCACTTCGACCCGGGCGTCCCCGGCCGCGGCATCGCGAAGACGGGTCCAGGGCGCCTGAGCATCTTCCAGTCCGGCTATGCGGGCGGCTGGACGAGCGACGAGCCCAAGCGTTCCGACATCGAGGTCCGGGAGCTGCGGTTCGGCGGTGAGACGCGCTGGGAGGAGCCCCGCGCGGCCGACGCCGAGGAGGAGCGCGACCTCGGCCCCACCGACCAGCAGCGGCTCGTCGCGAGCATCATCGCCGCAGCCGACCGCGCATCCATCCCGGCGCCGCGACGGCCCTGGCTCGACGAGCTGGCGCCCGTCTACGACCTCAGCAAGCTCCGTCAACGGTCCGACGCCGAACTGCTCATCGGTGTCGCCGACCTCCCGGACTCGCAGGAGCAGCGCCCGGTCTACTTCCGGCCTGACGTCGACGGCCACATCGCCGTGTTCGGCACCGGCGGATCGGGCAAGAGCACCGTCCTGCGGACCCTCGCCACCGCGGCGGGCATCACGCCGCGTGGCGGTCCGGTCGAGGTGTACGGCCTCGACTTCGGCGCGGGCAGCCTCCGCATGCTGGAGGCCTTGCCGCACGTCGGCTCGATCATCCCCGGCGACGACCAGGAGCGCGTCATCCGACTGCTCCGCCGGATCAAGGAGATCGTCGACGAGCGCAGCGTCCGGTACGCCGAGGCGAACGCGTCCTCCATCACCGACTACCGCCGCGTCTCGGGTCGCAACGACGAGCGCCGCATCCTGTTGCTCGTCGACGGCTTCCAGTCCTTCCGGCAGGAGTACGAGACGACGCTCGGCCTGTCCTCGTGGTACACGCTGTTCCAGCAGCTCATCACCGACGGCCGGCAGCTCGGCGTGAACATCGCGTTCTCGGCCGACCGCCCGGGCTCCGTCCCGACGAACATCAGCTCCGGTGTGCAGCGACGCGTGGTGCTGCGCCTCGCGGACGAGACCGGCTACCAGCTCCTCGGCGTGCCGAAGGACATCCTCGGCCCCGAGTCGCCCGCCGGCCGGGCGATCGTCGACGGACTCGAGGTCCAGGTCGCGATCCTCGGTGGTTCGCCGGTGCTCTCGGACCAGTCGGTCGCGACAGTCCGGCTCGCGGAGGCCATGTCCCGCGCGGGAGCCACGATCACGGCCCCGCCGATCGGCGCACTGCCGAAGGAGATCGAGGCGCGCGAACTGCCCGAGCGGGTCGGCGACCGCCCCGTACTCGGCATCGGCGACGCCGACCTCGCACCGATCGGGTTCGACCCGTCCGGCGCGTTCCTCGTCGGCGGCCCTCCCGGCAGCGGTCGGACGAACGCCGTCGCATCCCTGGTCGGCGCCATGCGACGCTTCGATCCGGCGACGCGCTTCGTCTACTTCGGCTCCAAGCGCTCGGAACTGCTGCGGGAGCTGCGCTTCGACGAGTCGGCCGTCACCCCCGAGACGATCGCCGAGCAGGCGAAGGCGCTGTCCGCCGCGATCGCGGCCGAGACGGTGACCGGCCGGACGGTCGTCGTCATCGAGACGCTGTCGGACTACCTCAACGGCATCGCCGACCCGCCGCTCGTGGAGCTCATCAAGGCCATCAAACGCAGCGACCATCTCGTGATCGCCGAGAACGAGGTGTCGGGCTGGTCGTCGTCCTGGCCGCTCATGGGCGAGATCAAGAGCGCCAGGCGGGGCATCCTGCTGCAGCCGGAGCAGATGGAGGGCGACCTCGTCCTCCGGACGACCTTCCCCAGGCTCGCGCGCAAGGACTTCCCGCAGGGGCGCGGGATCTACGCGAACCGCGGTGCACTGTCGCGCGTGCAGCTGCCGATCGCGCCCGAGTTCCCCGTCGCCTGAGCGGCGTCGTCCCTGGGTGGGGACTGCATGGGGAGTGCTCCCCATGTGCTCCCGCGAGGCGTTGTGGTTACATGATGAAGGCACCGACGGTGCCGGTGACCACAACGAAGGAGCAAGACTCATGGCCAACATCAACGTCAACTACAGCGAGATCAAGCAGGCCGCCGTCAACCTGACGACGGGTAAGGGCGAGGTCGAGACCACGCTCAACCGCCTCCAGACCCTCATCAACAACCTCGTGTCCTCCGGGTTCCAGACCGACACCGCGTCCGGCACCTTCAACGAGACCTACACGGCCTTCACGCAGAGCGCGACGGTCACGATCCAGCACCTCGACAAGCTGTCGGGCTACCTCAACAACGCTGTGACCACGCTCGAGCAGACCGACGCAGCGCTCGCTGCCGGCGCCGGTCAGTAGTCACCACCGTCGGCTTCGCTCTGCGCGCCCTCCCGACCAGGTGTCGGTGAGGGCGCGCGGGTTTTCCGGCGAAGGCGACCCACGGCGACAGCGACGCAGCACCACGCGACGAGGAGCGAGCAGTGTACGGCGACACCCAACAGATCCGCCTCCGCGCGACGGAGCTACGAACCCTCGCGACCGAGGTCCGTAGCCGTGCCGGAGACCTCCGCTCGGCCGCCGAGCTCGCGTGGACCTCCACCGCGGCGGAGACCTTCATCGAGCAGCTCGGCACCCGGGCGGTCTCGCTCGAGAACTCGGCGACGCAGCTCGACGACGCGGCCGACAAGCTCGACGCGCACGCGACCGCCGTCGAACACGTGAAGCAGCTCATCGAAGATGCCGCGCGTTGGGTGGGCGACCGCTGGAACGACGCGGTGAACCTCGTCTCCGGCGCGGTCGAGACCGTCAAGGACGGTGCCGCGAAGGTGTTCGAGTTCTTCGGCCAGGAGGTCCCGGACTTCCTCGTGCACCAGGCCAAGGACATCGTCGCCTCCACGCCATCGCTTCCGACACCCGGTGACCGCAGCTGGCTGGACCTGGCAGACCTCTACCGCAGCCGAGGATGGACCCCCTGATGCCCATGACCCGTACCCGCCCGGCTCCGGCAGCGGCAGCCTTCCTGCTGACCGCTGACGAACTCCACGTCCTGGAGCACCGCACCCCGCACATCGTGCTGCCACCCGCCTTCCACACCGAATGGGGTTCGGACGTGCAGCCCGCCGAGGTCCGGGAGCGCGAGCAGCGAGCCGTCGCGCGGCTCCGGGAGCGGCGACTCCTCGCCCGTGGCGACGACACCCTCCCGGACGACCTCACCGCTGACGTCGATCCCGATTTCGCCGCCTTCCTGTCGATGCCGCAGTTCGCGACGGCGGCCGTCGACGCCTCCTGCTGGACCCTCGACCGGACGGCGATCCAGTCCGTCTCCGTGATCGGCGCGCACGCTCTGGCGCTGTTGCGGACGCAGCGGGTCGACCACTCGGACGCGTCCGTCGCCGACCACGGCACGGCCGCGCGCGACGAGGACGCCGTCGAGATCCGCGCCTTCGACACCGCCGGCCTGGCGCAGCAACTCCTGCGACCCCTCTCCGCGCTCCACGACGTCCCCGACACGCGGGGTCGTTCGACCGAGGTGGTCGTCCTCCCGCTCGCGGACGCCGAGGCGCTCGTCCTCGCGCTCCGACAGGACCGACCGGACGTCGTCGGCGCGGTCGTCGAACAGCTCCACAGCCCGCAGGCCGCAGTGCTCCTCGGCGGCGTCGCCCAGCGGATCGACGGCGGCTTCCGGCTCGACGCACTCTCCCGGAGCGGGGAGCCCATGAGACGGTGGACGGACACGTGGCTCCGTGGTGCCGACGGCTGGGTCGCCGTGTCGGTCGACACTCCGGACGTCGAAGCGGCGGGTATGGACCCGTCCACCGTCGCCGAGGGGACCCGGGTCTCGCTCCGGGCCGTCCGTCGCGCGGACATCGTCGCCGAGGTGTTGGCGATCGCCGCGACCATCCAGGGAGCACGGGCATGAGCGGCATCACGGTCTCCGGTGGAGCCGGAGGCGTCGGCGCGAAGCTCGACGACATGCGACTGCAGGCGCAGCAACTCGCCACGTTGTCGACCGAGCTGATCGGGCGTTCGGGCACGGCCGCTGCGAAAGCGGTCGACGGCGACCTGCTCGAATCCATGATCCTGTCGCCGGTGACGGGGGCGGCTGCGGAAGGCGCCATCGTCCTCGCCTCCGGTTCCCTGCTCCTCGTGGCGACCGAGACCGGCGTCTCCGCCGTCTTCCTCGAGGGCGCCGTGGTCGCCTATGAGACCGCCGACCAGCTGATCGCCGCGGCGACCGTCGCCCTCCACAACGGGGTCGCCTTCGTCATCGGCGTCCTCGCGGTGCCGGTCGGCCTCGTCGCAGCGGCGGGCGTGGCGGTGGTGGGCGGGGCGTGGATGCTCACCGTGGCAGGTGTCAACGTCGTCGTCGAGGGTGTCGACTCGCTGGTCGAGGGCGCCCAGCAGACGCTGGACCAGATCGGCGACAACCCCTGGCTGCTGCTCTCGCCGGCCGGCGTCGCGGGACTGTTCACCGCCAACTCGATCGCCGCCTACTCACCGCAGGAGGTCATCGACCGGACCGCCGCGACGTATGCGGACGCACTCGCGAGACTGCAGGAACTCGCTCCGATCGCAGGTCAGGCGGCCAACGAATGGTTGGGCGACAACGCGTGGATCGAGGACATCCTCACGGACGGCGCTCCAGGCCTGCTGGCCGGCCTCACCTTCCTCCCCGGGTTGTTGCCCGGCTTCAACGGACTCATGTCGGTCGTGACCGGCCAGGGCTGGCCGCCGCTCACCTATGAGCAGGCGATCGACGCCATCGCCACCGGTGGCGGCCGGTTCGGCCTCTTCGACGACGGGCGGGGCGGACTCGCCATGGATCCCGACGACCCCTCACAGCCGCTCGCCGTGTCTCGAGACCGAACCGTCACCGACCTCGGCGACCTCCTGCAGGGTTCGGCGGACATCGACAAGGGTGAGGACGAGCTCAGCAACATCCGCGTGATCCAGTCGGCCGGACCGCCGCCGAGCTGGATCGTGCAGATCCCGAGCACGCAGGTCTGGGATCCGCACGGTGGCGCGATCTCGAACGACCTCACCTCGGACATCGCTGCCATGCAGGGTGAACAGACGGCGCTCGGCCAGGCGGTGAAGGACGCGATGGCCGCCGCCGGCATCTCGCCGACGGACCCGGTGATGCTCGAGGGCTTCAGCCTCGGCGGGATCACCGCCGGGTCGCTGGCCTCGGACCCGGACTTCGGCTACAACGTCACGCACGTCGTCACGGCGGGCTCGCCGATCGCACGGTTCGACATCCCCGACGACGTGCAGGTCCTCTCGATGGAGTTCAACGAGGATCCGGTCGCCCGGCTCGACGGACAGGGGAACCCGGACTCGGCCAACTGGACGACGGTCCAGGGTGACGCCCCGCGACTGGGCGGCGTCAACCCGGAACAGCAGGATCCGGGGATCGCGAGTGCCCACAACGCGCAGCGGTACGAGATGATGGCGGACGAGACGTCGTCGTCGGGAGACCCGAGCGTCGACGCCTACCTGGACTCGGCGAGCGGCTTCTTCAGCGGTGATCAACAGGTGACCGACTACAGTCCTACGCGGAGATGATCGACCGCGGCCCGACACCGGGTCGCCCGTCCACAGCCCGTTCCCGACCGTGAGGCCTTCCATGCGCATCAGCACCATCGTCCGATCCGGCGCCGTGTCGGTCGTCCTGTTGGGGCTCCTCACCGCCTGCGGGACGGCAGCGCCGACGGCGCAACGCACCCCGGCCCGCACCCCGGACCGGACACTGGCCGCCGTCGAGGAAGCGGTCGCCGAGATCCCCGGGGCCGACTTCAGGGCCGCCCGCGCCTGGGACGGCACGACGGCGTACGTCACCGCGACGCTCTCGGCGACCGACGCCTTCACCGGCGACCCCGGTGCCCTCGTGGACTACTCCCTCGCGCAGCTCGCTTCCCAGGACGAGGTCGACCGTGGGCGCTTCGTGCGATTCGCCTTCGACGCGCCCGGACAGACCGTCGAGTCGACGATCGCCATCCTCGCCACGTTGGACATCGCCTCCGAGCAGTACGCCGGTGGCGATTCCGTGGAGCTCTCGAGCTCCGACCTCGACGCGAGGTACGGAAGCTGGCCGGGCGAGGTACCGACCCTTCCCGCCGCGTTGGGCGGTGCGGGATGACGACGATCGAGACCGCGCGGTCCACGCACACCCTGCGCAGCGAGGGCCGGACCGACACCGGGCTGGTCCGACGCCTGAACGAGGACGCGTTCTACGCCGGCGCGCCCGCCTTCGTGGTCGCCGACGGCATGGGCGGGCACGAACGCGGCGAGGTCGCGAGCCGTGAGGTCGCGGCGGCGCTCGAACGCGGCATCCCGATCGGCATGCCGACGACGACCGAGGCGGTCGTGACCACGATCGTCGCCGCCAACGCGGTCATCCGCAGCATCCCCACGCCGAACGGGGTCATCGGCACGACCGTCGCGGGTCTCGCGCTCGTGGCGCTGTCGCCGCAGACCGATCTGCACTGGATGGTGTTCAACGTCGGCGACTCTCGCGTGTACACCTGGGCCGATGGCGCACTCCGTCGGATCACCGTCGACCACTCGGCCGTGCAGGAACTCGTCGACGCCGGTTCCATCACGGAGGAGGAGGCGCGCGAACACCCCGACCGCAACATCGTGACGAAGGCGATCGGTGTCGAGGCCGGCATCGACCCGGACGTCTGGCTCCTCCCCGTCGCCGGGCGGCAGCGGTTCCTCCTCTGCTCCGACGGGCTCACCGGTGAGCTGTCCGACGAACGGATCGCCGAGGTCCTGTCGCAGGGCTTCGAGGGTGCCGCCGACCGCCTCGTGGAGCTCGCGCTGGCCGCCGGCGGACGGGACAACGTGACCGCGCTCGTCGTCGACGTCGTGTCGACCTCGCTGATGTCCAGCGGCCCCGGCTACGATGACGCGGGTGGTCTCGGGTATCTTGAAGAGACGATGCCGCGAGGCTAGAGGAGTGGCCGTGTACTCGTACGAAATGGAACCGGCCGAGGTCCGCCGTTGGCTCGCTGTGGCGGGGCCCGGCAGACTGGTGCTGGTCGACGCCCAGGGCGACGACACCGCCGCTGCCGCATTCGCCGCGGACCTCCCGGGCGACGCGTCGCTGTCGCTGATCGTCGACCGCCTCGCGGCCGGCGGTCTCTCGAACACGCCCGCGTTCGCCGCGGCCGTCTGGGACGAATCGGGCGCGACGGTCATCGTGCGCGGGCTCGCGGCCGCCGTCGTGACGAGCGCCGCCGGGACCGAGACGGTCCTGGGCGCCCGCGCGACCACCTGGGTCGAGGAACACCACGCCGACGCGGTGAGCGTCACGCTCCGGAGCGACCAGCCGAACCCGTCCGGCGTGCGCCTCCCGCTCGGGTCGGGAGCCGTCTGGACGACCTCCATCACGGCGACCCTCGACGAGGAGGCCACGGCTTCCCTCGCCACTCCGACCACCGACGAGCGCCGGCCGACCGAGTCGTCCACGAGCACGCCGACTGCGGCGGAGCAGCTCGCGGCCCCGCCCGTCCCGGCCCCCGCCGAGCCCGCTGCATCCGCGGCGACCTCGGACGACGCGGACGCCGGGGCGGACGGCGATGAGGCGACCCCGGTTGCGCACGTCGAGCCCGTTCAACCGCTCCACGTCGTGCCGTCCGTCTCCGACACCCAGTTCTTCCACGACGAGGACGACCCGGACGAGACCCCGACGACCCCGGAGGAGCCCGTCGACGAGGGTTACGACTTCCTGTTCGGCCAGACCGTGCTCCGTCCGGTCGGTGCGGCGGCGGTCGACGAGGCCGGCGACGCCGAACGCGCGGCGGCCGAGGCGTCGGCCCACCAGCAGGCGGCCCCCACCGCAGTCGCCGCGCCGGAACCCGCAGCAGCCGGACCATCGGACCTCGGCGACCACGACGGCCACACGATCCTCGCCGAGGATCTCGCCGCATTGCGTGCGCGTCGCGCGGCCGAGACCCCGCCTGCTCGATCGACCACCCCGTCGGCCACGCCGCTCACCTACCTCGAGCTCCCCGGCGGCACTCGCCAGTCGCTCGCCTCACCCGTCGTGCTCGGCCGGGCGCCGAGCGTCTCGCAGGTCCCGGCGTCGGTCGTCCCGACGCTCGTCACGCTCACGGGAGACGACATCTCGCGGAGCCACGTGCGCGTCGCGGTCGAGGGCGGCACGGTCGTCGTCACCGACCTCCACTCGCGGAACGGCACGCAGGTCGTCCTGCCCGGTCAGGCGCCGCAGTCCCTGCGACCGGGGGAGCCGACACCGGTGATCGTCGGGACCGTCATCGACCTCGGCGGCGGCGTCGCGCTGCGCGTCCGAGAGGGCTGACGTGCGCCGCTCACCTTCGCAACCGCCGGCCATCCCCGGGCTGCGGTTCGAACGACAGCTCGGAGCCGGTGGGTTCTCCGACGTCTTCCTGTACGAGCAGCAGTTGCCGCGGCGTCAGGTCGCCGTCAAGGTGCTTCTCGCCGAGCACCTCAGTGAGCAGACCCGCGAGGCCTTCGTCGCCGAGGCGAACCTCATGGCGCAGCTCTCCGCGCACCCGTACATCGTCACGATCTACACGGCGGACGTCGCCCCGGACGGCCGACCGTACCTCGCGATGGAGTACTGCGCGGGGCCGAGCCTCGCCGAGCAGGCGAAGCTGCGGCGGTTCGCCGTCGCCGACGCGCTGCGGACCGGCGTCCGCCTGGCCAGTGCGGTGGCGACCGCACACGCCGCCGGCATCCTCCACCGCGACATCAAGCCGGCCAACGTGCTCACGAACGCGTACGGTTGGCCGGCGCTGACCGACTTCGGCATCTCGCAGGCCGTCGAACTCGAGGTGCCGTCGACGGCCGGCCCCGGGCGGCCGGGCGACGTCGGCTCGACAGGCGCCTCGGGTACCCAGACGGTGGGTCTCTCCATCCCCTGGTCACCGCCCGAGATGTTCGAGGACGAGCCGCATCCCGACGTCCGATCCGACGTCTTCTCCCTGGCCGCGACGGTCTACACGCTGCTCGCCGGACGCACGCCGTTCGAGATCCCCGGGCAGTCGAACGGTGCGGCCGACCTCATCAGCCGGATCGAGCGCGGGACCGTCACCCCGCTCGGGCGCGACGACGCACCGGCGTCCCTCGTCGCGACGCTGCAGAAGGGCCTCGCGAAGGACCGCGCCAACCGTTTCGAGAGCGCCGTCGACTTCGCGCGGGCGCTGCAGCGTGTCGAGATGGAGCTGGCCTACGCGCCGACGCCCATCGACATCCCGAACCTCGTACAGCCGCAGTCGCAGGCCCCCCGACCGGACACGTCCAGCAGTGCGTCGGACGAGACGCGGGTCCGGCAGGTCCCGACGGTCGAGGCCCAGCCCCGACCCGGCGTGCCGAGTGTGCAGCCGTCCATCGGAGACGAGACGGTCGTGCGCTCGGCCGGACCGCTCGTCCAACCGATCCAGCCGTCGGCGCCGATCACCGTCGGAGCGGCCTCGGTGCCCTCCGAGACGATACGCCGCGACCGCCTCGAGACCGCGGCTGCAGTTCCCACGGAGGATCCCGATGCCGACGCCGCCGGACGGGCCAGACGTCGCCGACTGACCCGCCTCCTCGTCGCGGGCGGCGTCGCGGTGCTCGCGGTCGGCGGTATCGCGGCCGGGATCATCTGGCAGGGCGCCGCCGCCGACCCGAAGCCGACGGCCGCGGCGACCGGGGCGCCCATCCAACTGAGCGACGTCCCCTCGCCGAAGCCGTTCGGGGTGAACATCAGCGAGGACGGCAGCGTCGTGACGTTCATCTGGGACAACCCGGATCCGCAGGACGGCGACTCGTACATCTACCAGGTGACGAGCAGCGGCAAGAACTCGCCGAAGGTACCGACCTCGACGTACGCGGTCGACCTGAAGCCGAGCGCTCCGGGTGCGCAGCTGTGCATCGAGGTGGTGATCGTCCGAGGCGGCGTCACCTCACCGGATCCACTCGAGATGTGCTCGCAGCAGTAGCTGGAGCGAGACGATGACCGACCACAGGGGGACCAGACGATGACCACGGACGAGGCGACGGACACGGCGACGACGAAGACGGCGGTGCGCGTCGAGTTCTGCGGCGAGGAGTACGCCGTGGACGCACGCAAGCCGTTCCTGATCGGGCGCGAGGGCGACCTCGTCGTCGACGAGAACCCCTTCCTGCATCGCACCTTCCTCAGTGTCACCTTCGATGCCGGGCTCTGGTGGCTCACGAACATCGGGAACACCCTCTCCGCGACGGTGACGGACACGACCGGCAACGTGCAGGCGTGGCTCGCGCCCGGTGCCCGGCTCCCGATCGTGTTCCCCGAGCTGCAGGTGTTGTTCAGTGCCGGGACGACGACCTACGACTTCACGATCACCTCGGACCTCGAGTACTTCAGTCCGTCGCAGCTCTCGACGACCACCGCCGGAACCACGACGGTCGGGCCGATCCACCTGACGAGCAGCCAGCGCCTCCTCATCGTCGCCCTGGCGGAGGACGTCCTGCGCCAGGCGTCGCCCGGTCGCGGCGAGATCCCGGCGTCGGCCGCCGCTGCCGCCCGCCTCGGCTGGAGCCAGACCACCTTCAACCGCAAGCTCGACAACGTCTGCGACAAGCTCGACAAGTTCGGGGTGCAGGGGCTCCGCGGTGGGCCGGGGAAGCTCGCGACCGGTCGTCGTGCACGGCTGGTCGAGTACGCGGTCTCGACCCGACTCGTGGACGCCAGTGACCTCCCGCTCCTCGACCACGCCGATCAGGCGGACGTCGGCGGGGGACAACCGGTTCGTGGTTGACGCTCGCAACCGTTTTCCATGACGGACTTCTTTGTTAGAGTGACTCCGCGTTTGCAGCGTGGCGCATCGACCGATGCTTGACCGAACATCACCTGGGGGACCGTGAGCAACTGGAGTGCCTGGCTGCGCAAACGCAAGACGGCGGCGTCCATCACGGCCCTGTCGGTCCTCGTCGCCGTACCGGTGACCGCCGCACTCATCCACCAGGGCTTCCCGGTCACGGAGGTCGACCTCGAGTCCCGCGACGTCTGGGTCACCAACGGCGAGTCGCTCCTCGCGGGGCGTCTCAACGATCAGATCTCCGAACTCGACGGTGCGGTGTCGACGGCGTCGAACAACGCCGACGTGCTGCAGGACGGTGACGACGTCTTCCTCCAGGACAAGGCGCTGTCCTCGCTCGAGCGCATCGACCCGGCCTTCACGAGCCTCATCCAGCGTGTCTCGCTGCCGACCGGCGCGACGGTGCACTACGGCGGCGACCGACTCTCGGTCGTGGCGGGGGAGACCGGCAAGCTCTGGTCCGTCGACGCCGCGGGCGAGCTCCGCTTCGACCCCACGGAGACGAAGCCGATCGTGTCCATCGGCAAGGCCGGTCAAGCGGTCGTCACCTCGACGGGCACCATCCTCGCGGTCGCACCCGCGAAGGGGCGCCTCTACCGCATCCTGCCCGACGGCACGAAGACCGAGTCGAAGCTCCCGAAGCTCGACGACTACCAGTTGAGTGCGGCCGGTGAGCAGGCCGTCATCCTCGACGTGAAGTCCGGCGACCTCGTGAAGCAGGACGGCTCCGTCGTCGAGCTGCCGGGCAAACCGCTGAAGATCCAGGAGCCGTCGGCATCGGACGACGCCGCCGTCATCGCCACCGGTGACTCGCTCGTCCGCGTCCCGCTCGGCGGCGGCGACCCCGAGGTGCTCGACGCCGATGTCACGACGGCGGCGACGAGCGCTGCCGAGGTGACGGCACCGGTCAACCTCGACGGCTGCATGCACGGAGCCTGGGCCTCATCGAGCCGCTACGCAGCCGAGTGCGCCGACAAGAAGCCCGTCATCGAGGACATCAACCCGGAGACCATCGGCCAGCAGCTCGTCTTCCGGGTCAACCGCTCGGTCATCGCCCTCAACAACGTCCAGACCGGCAACTCCTGGCTCGTGCAGGCGAACATGCGTCTCGTCGACAACTGGGACGAGGTGACGCCCCCGCAGGAGGAGGACGGCGAGGACGGCGATGAGAAGGCCTCCGAGCAGTCCTTCGAGGACACGCTCGCCGAGCGCACCGAGGAGAACCGTCCCCCCATCGCCCGCGACGACGCGTTCGGCGTCCGCCCGGGTCGCGCGACCGTCCTGCCACTGCTCGACAACGATTCCGACGCCGACGGCGACGTCCTGACGATCCAGAACACGAGCGACGTCGCGGCCGAGACCGGCAAGCTGGAGTACATCGACGGCGGGCGCGCGCTCCAGTTCACCCCGGCCGAGGGCTTCGTGGCCGGGACGACGTCGTTCCGATACTCCGTCAACGACGGCCGCCCAGGCGGCGTGGCCGAAGCGAACGTGAGCATCGCCATCAAGCCACCCGAGGTCAACGAGCCGCCGACGTCGCATCGCGAGGCCGCAGTGTCGGTCGAGGCCGGGCAGACGGTCACCTACAACGTGCTCGCCGACTGGCGTGATCCCGACGGCGACGACATCTTCCTCCAGTCGGCCTCACCGGCGTCCAGCGACCTCGTCCGGTTCACCCCGGACGGCTTCGTCACGTTCACGCACGCCTCGCCCGAAATGGGCCCGCGCGACGTCAAGTTCGTCGTGTCCGACGGGGTCAACTCGGCGGAGGGCACCCTCAAGGTCGATGTCCAGCCCGCCGGAGCCTTGAGCCCGATCGGCACACCCGACTTCGTCTCGACCTTCGTCGGCGAGTCCGCGCTCGTCCAGCCGTTGGCGAACGACCAGTCACCGAGTGGGGCCCCGCTCGGTCTCATCGGCGTCGAAGCGTTGCAGGGCGGTCTCGTGTCCTCGCCGAGCCTCGAGAAGCAGTCGGTCACCGTTTCCTCGAACGAGCCCGGCACCTACTACCTGAAGTACACGCTCGGCGCCGGTATCGCCTCGAGCATCGGGCTCATCCGCGTCGACGTCCTCGAGAAGCCGACCGACGTGCGTCCGCCGGTCGCTGTGAAGGACGAAGGCTATCTGCGTCCGAACGAGACGATCACGATCCCGGTCCTCGCGAACGACGAGTCGCCGGGTGGGCAGGTGCTCGCCGTGCAGTCCGTCTCCGTTCCCGACGAGTCCACCTCGTTGTCCGTCGAGGTCCTCGACAGCGCGGTCATCCGCGTGTCCTCCTCCGCGCCGATCGAGCAGCAGCTGCAGTTCACCTACGTCGTGTCCGACGGCACCTCGTCGGCTCAGGCGGCCGTGACGGTCGTCCCGGTGCCACCGCTGCCGAAGCATCAGGCACCGGTCGCGACCGACGATGCCGTCGTCGTCCGCGCGGGCGACATCGCCAACGTCGCGGTGCTCGAGAACGACTACCACCCGGACGCGGCGGTCATGCTCGTCGACCGCCAGCTCGTCGACGATCCGACCGCCGGCCTCGCCTTCGTCGACGACGACGAGGTCCGCTTCCAGGCGCCGAGCGAACCGGGCACCTACACGACGACGTACCGTGTGTACGACACCTTCGGCGAGGCCGACACGGCGACGGTCACCTTCAACGTGGTCGGCGAGGACAAGAAGAACAACCAGCCGCCTGTGCCGCAGCTGCTCACCTCGCGCGTGTTCGCGGGTGCGACGGTCCGTGTGGACGTCCCGCTCGACGGCCTGGACCCGAACGGTGACTCCGTCGTCGTCGACGACATCGCCTCGGCACCGTTGCTCGGTCGCGTCATCGATCAGGGGAGCACCTGGTTCGTCTACGAGGCGGCTCCGGACTCCTCCGGCACCGACACCTTCCAGTACCGGGTCAAGGACACCTACGGCGCGGTCGCGGTCGGCACGATCAAGATCGGGGTCATCGGACGCCCGGAGGTCGACGGCCAGCCGAACGCGGTCGACGACTACATCGAGGTCCTGCCGGGCAAGGTGGCGTCCGTGCCGGTGCTCTCGAACGACTCCGACCCGAACGGGTACAAGCTCAAACTCGAACCGAAGCTGCTCTCGGTGGACGACGGCCTCACCGCCGAGGTCAGCAAGAGCCGTGTCGTCATCGAAGTGCCGGAGGAGGAGGCGTTCTTCACGGTCCGGTACCAGATCACCAACGGCAAGGGTGGCATCGACAGCGCCTACATCCAGGTCAAGGTCACGAAGGACGCGAAGCCGCAGTTCCCCGAGGCGGATGACCACGTCCTCGAGGACGCCGACATCGTCGGCAAGAAGACCATCGACATCGACGTGCTCGACGGCGCGCAGAACCCCGGTGGGCTGATCGACGACCTGCAGCCGAGCCTCGAAGGAGTGAACGCCGCCTCCGGCGAGGTCCGCGACGGTGGCACCATCCGGGTGACCCTCACCGACCGACGCCAGGCGATCGCCTACCGCCTGACGGACCCGGTCACGCAGCTGAGCGGTGCCGCGTTCATCATCGTGCCGGCCGCGACCGACGGCGAGCCACCGCGGATGAAGAGTCCGTTGCCGGAGCAGATCGTCAAGGTCAACGAGACGCGCACCTGGAAGCTCTCCGACATCACCGAGGCGCCCTCGGGCAAGCCCGTCACGATCGCCTCCGAGGGCAGTGTCGTCAACTTCCGGAGCAACGGCACCTCCAGCTACGTCGACGACGCCACGATCACCTTCACCCCGGCGAAGGACTACCGCGGACCCGCCTCGGTGAGCTTCGAGGCCACGGACGGCCGCGAGAGCAAGCTGCTCACGCTGCCGATCACGGTGGGCGACCCGAACCTCGAGGACGTCCCGCCGACGTTCACCCCGCCGACGGTGACGATCGAGGCCGGTGAGGCGCCGATCACCGTCGACCTGCGGGCGTCGAGCGACCACCCGAACCCGAAGATCCTCGCGGCGCTCACCTACCAGGGATTCGGCGGCACGACCGCGGGCGTCCAGGGCAGCCTCTCCGGTTCGCAGGTCTCGATCTCCGCTCCGCAGGGGACGCAACCCGGCACCTCGGCCACGCTGACGTTCACCGTGAACTACAAGGAGTACTCCGTCCCGGGGTCGATCAACGTCCGCGTCGTCTCCTCGACGAGGCCGCTCCCACGTGCCATCGACGACCGCGTCGAAGAGGGCCGCAAGAACAAGGCCGAGTCGATCAGCGTGCTCGCGAACGACTACAACCCGTTCCCCGACACCCCCCTCAAGATCGTCGACGCCACCGTGGAGAGCGCGCCGGCCGGCGGAGCGACGGCGACCTTCTCCGGGAGCACGGTGACGGTGACCCCCGGCTCGTCGAAGAGCGGGACCGTCAGCGTCATCTACACGGTCCAGGACGCGACGAACGACCCCAACCGAAAGGTCCAGGGTCGCATCACGGTGATCGTGAAGGACGTGCCCGATCCGCCGACGATCGCGGTCAAGAGCGCGAAGAGCGGCAAGATCGTCGTCGTGGTCGGCGGTTCGCCGGCGAGCAACGGTTCGCCGATCGAGTCGCACACCGTCGTCTGGGACGGCGGAAAACGTGAGTGCGCCCCCGGCAACGACTGCTCCTTCGACGTCACGAACGGCCAGAACTACACCTTCAGTGCCTACGCGACCAATGCGGTCGGCAACAGTGCGAGCTCCGCGCCCGTCTCCGCGACGGCATACGGCGTGCCGACGGCCCCGCGCAATCCGAGCCTGACTGCCGGAGGCCGGGCGCCGACAACCTTGAGCGCATCGTGGAACGTTCCGAGTGACGATGGTGGCCGGATCGAAAGCTATACCTGGCGGGTCATGAAGGGCTCGAGTCAGATCGATGGGGGCACCGTGATCGGGACGAGCGCGAGTGTCCAGAACGTCGGCGAGGGCACCTATCAGCTGTATGTCACGGCGAACGGTACCGGCGGCACCAGCCCGGAAGCCGGGCCGTCCGAGACGAGTGTCAAGGCTCCGGATCCTGAACTGTGGATGACGAAGGGTCCGGGACAGGCGACGGGGCCGGGCAACGGCAACTGCACCGACACCTCGATCTGCCGATTGGTCGTCTTCAACTGGAAGAATGTGCCCGCAGGCACCTACACGGCGCGAATCAACGAGAACAATCTCAGTTCGACGACCGTGACTGTGGATTCGTCGGGCAACGGAAGTGCGACGACCCAGAACATCATGGGCATCCAGAACCGATCGTTCACGTTCACCATGACCGGTCCAGGAGGTACCTTCACCTCTTCTGCCCAGAACTGGGACAGCTGCAACTCCACCGGCTGTAGACCATGATCTTCCTCGACTCAATACGCCACTTCCACGGAAAGCACGCACTTCTATGACTGTCACGCAGGAACAGGCCACCTGGTTCGCCGACGCGTTCGGCAAGCTCGTCGGCAACGTCGAGCAGGCCATCCTCGGCAAGGAGCACGTCATCAAGCTCGTCGTCACCGCCATGCTCTCGGAGGGCCACGTGCTCCTCGAGGACTACCCGGGCACGGGCAAGACCGTGCTCGCCAAGGCGCTCGCGAACACGCTCGACGGCACGAGCTCGCGGATCCAGTTCACGCCCGACCTCCTGCCGTCCGACGTCACCGGTGTGACGATCTACGACCAGGGCAAGGGGATCTTCGAGTTCCACAAGGGACCGATCTTCGCCTCCATCGTGCTCGCGGACGAGATCAACCGCGCCTCGCCGAAGACGCAGTCGGCGCTCCTCGAGGTGATGGAGGAGGGCATCGTCACGATCGACGGCACGAGTTACGAGGCCGGCAAGCCGTTCATGGTCATCGCGACGCAGAACCCGATCGAGCAGGCAGGGACGTACAAACTGCCCGAGGCGCAGCTCGACCGCTTCCTCATCAAGACCACGCTCGGCTACCCCGACCGCCAGACCTCGGTGAACCTGCTCCTCGACGCCTCGAACCGCGCGCGCGCGACGAAGGTCCAACCGATCATCGCCTCCAGCGCGGTCATCACCATGGCGCAGCTCGCCACCGAGGTGCACGTCGACGGCAGCATCCTCGAGTACGTCGCCGACGTCGTCGCGGCGACGCGGGACGACCAGGACGTCGCGCTCGGCGTGAGCATGCGTGGTGCGCTCGCCCTCGTGCGCGCCGTCAAGACCTGGGCGATCTCGCAGGGGCGCACGTATGTCACCCCCGACGACGTCAACGACCTCGCGCAGGCCGTCCTCGCGCACCGTATCATCATCGACCCCGAGTCCGACTTCGCCGGCGTGACCGCGCAGGACGTCGTCGCCCGGGTCCTCGTCAGCATCGCTCCGCCGGCGTACCGCGCAGCATGAGCGAGACCCTCGAGCAGCGCGCCGACACCGCGCCGGACGGATCCGAGCCGGTCCGCACGGCGACGGTCGGCGCGCCTGCCGAGGCGGGGCCCGAGGGTCCCGATGCGCACATCGATGGCGCGCCGGCTCCCGCTCGACGGCCGAACCCGTTCCGCAGCGCGCTCGACGGCGTCGGTGCCGTCGTCGTGCCCTGGGCCAGGGTCGTCTGGTCGGCTGCGCAGCCCGTGCTCGCTGTCGTCAGCGGCCTCGGCTGGGTCGTGCTCGCGATCGGCGTCATCGCGACCGTCGCCGGCTTCATCCTGGGGTGGGCGGAGCTCGTCTTCCTCGGCTTCGTGCCGCTGGCCGCGTTGCTGGCCTCCGTCGCGTACCTCTTCGGGCGGTCGACCTTCCGCATCTCCATCCACTTGAACCCCAGCCGCGTCACCGTCGGGGAGCGCGCGATCGGGCAGGTCCTCATCGCCAACCCCGGCAACCGCGCCACGACGCCCACGCGCCTCGAGGTCCCCGTGGGCTACGGCCTCGCGGAGTTCGCCATCCCGGCGATCCCGAAGGACGGCGAGCACGAGGAGCTGTTCGCCGTCCCGACGAACCGGCGAGCCGTCATCCCGGCCGGGCCTGCCGTGTCGGTCCGCGGCGATCAGCTCGGTCTGCTGCGCCGCGAGGTGCGCTGGACGGAACCGGTCGAGCTCTTCGTGCACCCTGAGACCACGCGGCTCCACCCGACGGCCGCCGGTCTCATCCGCGACCTCGAGGGCCTCGTCACGAAGACCATCACGAACAACGACATCTCCTTCCACGCGCTCCGCGGGTACGTCCCCGGTGATGACCGCCGCTACATCCACTGGAAGTCCTCCGCGAAGACGGGCCAGCTCATGGTGCGGCAGTTCGAGGAGACTCGGCGGTCGCAGCTCACCATGGTGATGACGACCGACTCCCGCTACTACGCCGACGATGAGGACGAGTTCGAGTTGGCGGTGTCGCTCACCGCGTCGATCGCGACCCAGGTGATCCTCGACCAGGTGCCGATCAGCGTCGTGACCGACCGGCTCGCGCTGCGGACCCACACCGTGACCTCCTTCCTCGACGACAGCTGCAGGCTGCAGCTCGCCGAGGGCACCTTCGACACCCCACGCACCTTCGCCCGGGAGACCACGAAGCGTCTGCCTGCACCGAGTGTCGTCATCATCGTCGCCGGTTCGCGGCTCGAGGCACAGGAGTACCGGGGGATCCAACGCCTCTTCGGTCCCGACGTCAACGTGTTCGGCATCCGCGTCGAACGCGGTGCACGGGCCGGCATCAAGGACGTCGCCGGGATGAACGTCATGACGGTCGGGGCACTGAGCGACCTCGCCAAGGTCATGTCGAGGGCCCTGTGAGCGGGGTCGACGAGCGCACGACCGTGCGCCCCGGACGCGTTCCCGCCGGCTCGGCCGCGGAAGTCGACGTCCAGGGCATCGTCCCGACCTTCGTCGCGCCGTGGCCGTTGCCCGGCCGCTCCTGGATCGACCTCGTGGTCGTCTTCGTCCTCGCGGCCCTCGGCCTGCTCGGCTTCGGTGCGGCGCTCAGCGGCACCGGCTTCCTCCTCGCCGGCCTCGGCGGTCTCGCGCTCGGTATGGGGGTCGGTGTCGCCTCCCACGCGCTCCGGCTGAACGCCCTCCTGACCGGTCTCTCGACCGTCCTGGTCTTCTACGTCTTCGGCAGTGCCCTGGCGATGCCGTCGGTCGCGACGTTCGCGATCCTCCCGAACCTGCGGACCCTCGGTGGGATCAGCATCGGGGCGGTGTTCGGGTGGAAGGACTTCGTCACCCTGCAGACCCCGCTGAGCGCGCCCGCCTACATCATGACCCTGCCCTACGTCGCGGGGATGCTCGTCGGGGTGGTCTCCGCCGTGCTCGCCGTCCGCTGGCTGCCGCGCCGTCCGCAGGTCGCCGTGCGCTGCGCCGTCCTGCTCGTCGGCCCGGCCGTACTGTACGCGCTCGGCGTCCTCCTCGGCACGCAGACGCCCTTCCTGGCGGCCGTCCGCGGGATCGCGTTCGCGCTGATCGCCCTCCTCTGGCTCGGGTGGCGGCCGGGTGCCGGTCGTGGCGAGAACGCGGCGGCGTCGACCACCGCCGTCCTCCGTCGCAAGAAGATCATCGGCACGGCCGTCCTCGCCGCGGTCGCGGTCGTCGTCGGCGGCGGCGCGGCCGTGGTCGCCTCACCGCCCACGGACTCCCGGTTCGTCCTCCGCGAGGTCGTCACCCCGCCGTTCGACCCCCTGGAGTACCCGAGCCCGCTCGCCGGGTTCCGCGAGTACACGAAGGACCTCGCCGAGACGAAGCTCTTCACCGCCACCGGCCTCAAGCCGGGGGATCGGATCCGTCTGGCGGCCATGGACAGCTACGACGGACGCCTGTGGACCGTCTCGGGACCGTCCACGGCGACCGACGGCTCCGGTGCCTTCGAACTCGTCGGCGACCACCTGCCCGGACCGAAGCTCATCACGGCCGGTAGCGACCGTCGGGTGTCGATCGACATCACCGGCTACGACGACATCTGGGTGCCCAGTGTCGGATATCCGAGCGCGCTCACCCTCGACGGTAAGGCGTCCGAGCGATCCGAGGACATCCGCTACAACGCCGAGAGCGGCGCGGCCGTCATCACCTCGGGCATCGGCACGGGCGACGACTACGAGGAGCGGACCACGACGCAGGCCGTCCCGAGCGACACGGCCCTCGCGACGACACCGACCGCAGCGGTCGAGCTGCCGCCCGTCACGAACATCCCCGACATCGTCGTCGCGAAGGCCTCGGAGTTCGTCGGAACCGAGACGACGCCCATGGGGCAGCTGCGCGCGATCGAGCAGACCCTCCGCACCACCGGGTTCCTCAGCCACGGGCTCGCCTCGGACAGCTCTCCGTCACGCGCCGGCCACGGTGCCGACCGGATGTCGGAGCTGTTCACCCGCACACCGATGGTCGGCGACGAGGAGCAGTACGCGTCGGCGTTCGCGCTCATGGCCCGCTCGCTCGGCTACCCCGCGCGGGTCGTCATGGGCTTCGCGCCCGAGGTGACCGAGGGCCAGGGTTCGGTGCAGGTCGTCGGAGACGACGTGACGGCGTGGGTCGAGGTGCCCTTCGAGGGCTACGGCTGGGTGGCGTTCTCACCGACCCCCGATGAGACCGAGATCCCGCAGGACCAGGACCCGAAGCCCAAGACCGAGCCGCAGCCGCAGGTGCGTCAGCCGCCGCGCAGCGACAACCTCGACGACAGCCTCCTCACCGAGGCCTCGATCGACGATGGCGACGACAAGGACAAGAACGACGGACTCGTGATCCCGGAGTGGGTCTGGTGGCTCGCGCTGATCGTGGGTGTCCCGGTGTCGCTGTACTTCATCCCGCTCCTCGCCATCTCCGGCGCGAAGCGTCGGCGGACGAAGCGTCGCCGCGCGGGCAGTGGTGACCGCAGCGCCGCCGGTGCGTGGGACGAGCTGATCGACCGCTACGCCGAGCTCGGGTACACGGTGCCCCCGGCCGCCACGCGGTCGGCCACGGCGTCCATGCTCGGTGCCCAGGAACCAGAGGGCGCGACCACGCTCACCGTGCTCGCGGGGACGACCGACGATGTCGTCTTCTCCGGTCGTGACGTGGACGACACGACGGCCGACGAGCTGTGGCAGCGGTCGGAGGCCGAGGCCTCCCGGGCACAGGGAGCGCTCGGCTGGTTCGCCCGCCAGCGGAGCCGGTTCCGCTACCGCGCGAAGCGCAGTCTCGTGAGTCGGCTGCAGCCGTCCGGTTCGCTCGCCCGTCGAGCAGCACGGGACCAGCGCGCCGCCGGGCGGCGCTGAGGCCGATACGACCGCCGAGGCGCTACCCTCGGTGAGTATGGAGCGCTCGCTCGAGACCAGCGTGAGCCAGGCCGTCGACGCCTGGCTCCGGTGGCTGCCGCGCTGGCACCCCGCCGCCCACCGTGGACGCACCCGGATCTGCCGCCGGTGCATCGGGTCGCCGATCCTCCGGGCGGCCGGCCTCGTCGACGACGTCCCGCACCAGGTGCAGCACGGCCTGGCCACCCGGATGAAGGCCCTCGTCGACCACGCGGTGGCGGAGTACACCGAGCGGAACCTCCCCGTCCTCCGCGCCGAACTGCGCGCGGCGGACCTGCGCGAGGCGCAGCGCTCCTACCGCCCGGGGGAGGGGCTCGACCCGGAGTTCGACGGGTTGCAGCTCGACCCCGACCCGGATCCCGAGCAGCCCTACCTCTTCACCCTCGCGGAGCTCGGCGAATCCCAGGCGAGGGCCGTCCCGCCACCCCCGCCGTTGTCGGACGACGCGAAGGAGGCGCTGCGCACCGAGATCGCCCTCGCCGACCAGTGCGCGAACGAGACCGGGCGCCGCATCTGCGAACTCCTCGTCGGGCACCGCCTCGCCATCCATGACGCCGTGGAGCGGTACGTCGAACCGCAGGTCACCGCGCTCCTCGACGACCTCGCGCTGGAGCTGGATTCCCCCACCTCGCCCTGGTAGCCGTCGGGGTTCACCCGGACGCAGGAGGGGAGATCTCCCCATCGTGCTGTCCGACACCCGTCACTATACTTTCGAGCACTTGTCATCAGCACGATCCATGCTCATTGGGGGCGCAACACCATGACCGATCCCGGAGATCAGAACCCGCAGCAGCCCCAGTGGCAGCGACCACCCGCTCAGCCCGACCCGCAGCAGGGGTGGCAGGGCAACGGCCCGCAGCAGTCGGGCTCAGGCCAGCAGCAGACGGGTCAGTACGGACAGCAGTCGCCGTACGGGCAGTCGCCGACGCAGCCGTCTGGGCAGTACGGGCAGCAGTCCGGCCAGTACGGTGAGCAGTCGTCCGGCCAGCAGAACCAGCAGACGGGCCAGTACGACCAGCAGACCGGTCAGTACAGCCAGCAGACCGGTCAGTACGGTCAGACGGCGCAGTACGGCCAGCAGCCGACCGAGCAGTTCGGTCAGCAGGGAACCGGTCAGTACGGCCAGCAGCCCACGGGGCAGTACGGCCAGCAGCCCACCGAGCAGTACGGCCAGGCGCCCTACGCGCAGGGCGCCGGCGGGTACGGCGGCGGCCAGCAGCCGCCCAAGAAGAAGCTCTCGAAGAAGGGGCTCACCGGCATCATCGCCGGCGGGAGCGCCCTCCTCCTCATCATCGTCGGTGGCATCGTCGGCGTCAGCGTCGGCAACGCCCTCCACGCCCCGGAGGTGACGGTCAAGAGCTACCTCGACGCCCTCAAGTCGGGCGACGCCGAACAGGCGCTCAAGCTCTCCGGTACCGAGGTGTCGGCGGCCGACGTGCTGCTGACCGACGACGCGTACAAGGCGGCGTCCGGCAAGGTCTCCGGCTACACGATCGGGAAGACGACGACCAGTGGGAACACCGCGACCGTCGAGGCCCGTCTCACTCAGGGTGGCGAGAGCGTCGACCAGGAGTTCACGCTCACCAAGGTCGGTAAGGACGCCGTGCTCTTCGACAAGTGGAAGCTCGAGGCTCCCGAACTCAGCACGGTCCAGGTCGACGTGGTCGCCCCTGAGGACGCGGTCGCGACGGTCGGCGGCGTCGACCTCACCGACGTCGAACCGATCGCCGAGGGTTCGTACCAGCTGCGTGCCCTCCCGGGCACCTACGACGTCGCCCTCAGCGAGAGCGACTGGTACACCGCCGAGGCGACGACCACGACGGCCGTGGGCTTCGGTCAGGCCGCGGAACCCGCGACGCTCGCCGTCGCCCTCACCGACGCCGGGACGACCGCCGTCGAGGAGGCCGTCAACGCGTACATCGACGGCTGCGGTGCGGCGACGGAGCTCGCCCCGGAGGGGTGCCCCTTCGAGATCCGCAACGACACCGGCTTCACCCCCTCCGGTGTGACCTGGAAGTTCGACACGCGCCCGACCTTCACGATCGGTGACTTCGCGGGAGGCGGCTGGGCCGTCGACTCCGAGACCGTCGGACGCATGTCGATGACCTGCACGCTGACCGACCCGGCCACCGGCCAGACAGGTCCGGGCTACAGCATCAACCCCGTCGACTTCGTCGTCGGCGGCACGATCGAGGGCTTCACCGACGAGGGCGCGACCTTCGTCCCGTCCCCGTAGACGCCGAGCTGTACGGCCCCTGGGAGCGATGCTCCCAGGGGCCGTCGTCGTTTGACCACAGCCTGTCGGCGGGCTAGTCTTGTTTGGGTGTGCGCGCTGTCGTGCGCTCTCGTGCTGTCCACGTTCTCCGGAGCCTGGCTCGGGGGAGTGGACAGCAGTCTTGCACCATCGGGTTGATCCCCGCCGGGCTGGTCCCGGTTGCCGATCGCCCCCACGGCATACCCACCACGAAAGCGACGCGCACTCGCGCGGCGCCGGTGGGTCCATACGACCTCGTGATCCGGGAGACCGGTCCACGAATGCTGCAGTACCACTGTCACCGTGCAGTCATCATCAAGGAGCAAGTAGTGCCAACCATTCAGCAGTTGGTTCGGAAGGGCCGCAGCCCCAAGGTCGTCAAGACCAAGGCGCCCGCCCTGAAGAGCAACCCCCAGCAGGCCGGCGTGTGCACCCGCGTGTACACCACCACCCCGAAGAAGCCGAACTCGGCGATGCGCAAGGTCGCCCGCGTGAAGCTGCGCAACGGCACCGAGGTCACCGCGTACATCCCCGGTGAGGGCCACAACCTCCAGGAGCACTCGCTGGTCCTGGTCCGTGGTGGTCGTGTGAAGGACCTCCCGGGTGTCCGTTACAAGATCGTCCGTGGCGCCCTCGACACGCAGGCCGTCAAGAACCGCAAGCAGGCTCGCAGCCGCTACGGCGCGAAGATGGAGAAGAAGTAATGCCTCGCAAGGGTCCAGCTCCGAAGCGTCCCGTCGTCGCCGATCCCGTCTACGGCGCCCCCATCGTCAGCCAGCTCGTCAACAAGATCCTGCTGGACGGCAAGAAGGGCCTCGCTGAGCGCATCGTCTACGACGCACTCGAAGGCGTCACCGCCAAGAACCAGGGCGACGCCGTCGTCACGCTCAAGAAGGCGCTCGACAACGTCCGCCCGACCCTCGAGGTTCGTTCGCGCCGCGTCGGTGGTTCCACCTACCAGGTGCCGGTCGAGGTCAAGCCTCACCGCGCCAACACCCTCGCCCTGCGCTGGCTCGTGAGCTACGCGAAGGGCCGCCGCGAGAAGACGATGACCGAGCGTCTCCAGAACGAGATCCTCGACGCATCGAACGGTCTCGGTGCAGCTGTCAAGCGTCGTGAAGACACGCACAAGATGGCCGAGTCGAACAAGGCGTTCGCGCACTACCGCTGGTAGTCGCCGCCCGATGCGAGGGCGGGCGATCCGCCCGCCCTCGCGTCACCGAGTGAATCAGCTCACCCCTACCTATCCCCGGAGGACCCCGTGGCACAAGACGTGCTCACCGACCTGAACAAGGTCCGCAACATCGGCATCATGGCCCACATCGATGCCGGCAAGACCACCACCACCGAGCGCATCCTGTTCTACACGGGCGTCAACCACAAGATCGGCGAGACCCACGACGGTGCGTCGACGATGGACTGGATGGCGCAGGAGCAGGAGCGCGGCATCACCATCACGTCCGCCGCGACGACCTGTTTCTGGAACAAGAACCAGATCAACATCATCGACACCCCCGGCCACGTCGACTTCACGGTCGAGGTCGAGCGTTCGCTCCGCGTGCTCGACGGCGCGGTCGCGGTGTTCGACGGCAAGGAGGGCGTCGAGCCCCAGTCCGAGACCGTCTGGCGTCAGGCCGACAAGTACGACGTCCCGCGCATCTGCTTCGTCAACAAGATGGACAAGCTCGGCGCCGACTTCTACTTCACCGTCGACACGATCATCAGCCGCCTCGGCGCGAAGCCGCTGGTCATCCAGCTGCCGATCGGTGCCGAGTCCAACTTCGAGGGCGTCGTCGACCTCGTCGAGATGCGTGCGCTCACCTGGCGCGGAGACGCCAAGGGTGACGTCGAGATGGGCGCCAAGTACGCCATCGAGGAGATCCCGGAAGACCTCAAGGAGAAGGCGGCCGAGTACCGCACCGCGCTCCTCGAGGCCGTCGCCGAGACCGACGACGCACTCATGGAGAAGTACTTCGGTGGCGAAGAGCTGACCGTCGCGGAGATCAAGGCCGCGATCCGTCACCTCACCATCACGAGCACCATGTACCCGGTCCTCTGTGGCTCCGCGTTCAAGAACCGCGGCGTCCAGCCAATGCTCGACGCCGTCATCGACTACCTCCCCTCCCCGCTCGACGTCCCGGCCATCGAGGCCCACGACGCGCGCGACGAGGAGAAGGTTGTGGAGCGTCACCCCGACTCGACCGAGCCCTTCACCGCGCTCGCGTTCAAGGTCGCGGTGCACCCGTTCTTCGGTCGCCTGACCTACGTCCGCGTCTACTCGGGTCGTCTCGACTCCGGTGCGCAGATCATCAACTCGACCAAGGGCAAGAAGGAGCGCATCGGGAAGATCTTCCAGATGCACGCCAACAAGGAGAACCCGGTCGACTTCGTCACCGCCGGTCACATCTACGCGGTCATCGGCCTGAAGGACACCACCACCGGTGACACCCTGTCCGACCCGCAGAACCAGGTCGTCCTCGAGTCGATGAGCTTCCCGGAGCCCGTCATCGAGGTCGCGATCGAGCCGAAGACCAAGGCCGACCAGGAGAAGCTGGGCACCGCGATCCAGAAGCTGGCCGAAGAGGACCCGACGTTCCGCACCGAGCAGAACACCGAGACCGGCCAGACGGTCATCAAGGGCATGGGCGAGCTCCACCTCGACATCCTCGTCGACCGCATGAAGCGCGAGTTCAACGTCGAGGCCAACGTCGGCAAGCCGCAGGTCGCGTACCGCGAGACCATCAAGCGCAAGGTCGAGAAGTACGGCTACACGCACAAGAAGCAGACCGGTGGTTCGGGTCAGTTCGCGAAGATCCAGTTCGATCTGGAGCCGATGGACGTCACTCCGGAGACGACCTACGAGTTCGTGAACGCCGTGACCGGTGGTCGCATCCCGCGCGAGTACATCCCGTCGATCGACGCCGGTTTCCAGGACGCCCTGCAGGTCGGTGGCCTCGCGGGCTACCCGGTCGTGGGTGTCAAGGCGATCATCACCGATGGTGCGGCGCACGACGTCGACTCCTCGGAGATGGCGTTCAAGATCGCCGGCTCGATGGGTCTCAAGGAGGCCTACTCGCGTGCCAACCCCGTCCTCCTCGAGCCGCTCATGGCGGTCGAGGTGCGTACTCCTGAGGAGTACATGGGCGACGTCATCGGAGACCTCAACTCGCGCCGTGGACAGATCCAGTCCATGGACGACGCCACCGGCGTCAAGGTCATCCGTGCCAACGTGCCGCTCTCCGAGATGTTCGGCTACATCGGCGACCTCCGGTCGAAGACCTCTGGTCGTGCCGTGTACTCGATGACGTTCGAGAGCTACGCGGAGGTCCCGAAGGCTGTCGCCGACGAGATCATCCAGAAGAACAAGGGCGAGTAGTCACTCACTCTCTCTTCACCGCGGTCCGGCCGGGTGTGCGAACACCCGGGCGGATCGCGTAACATGAATACACATCCCTGCAGTGCGTCGGGCATCGAATGGTGCCCGGCGTCCCGCACAACGTCCTGAGGAGGACTCACAGTGGCAAAGGCCAAGTTCGAGCGGACCAAGCCGCACGTCAACATCGGTACGATCGGTCACGTCGACCACGGCAAGACCACGCTTACCGCGGCGATCTCGAAGGTCCTGGCGGACAAGTTCCCGTCCGCGACCAACGTGCAGCGCGACTTCGCGTCGATCGACTCCGCGCCGGAAGAGCGTCAGCGTGGTATCACGATCAACATCTCGCACGTCGAGTACGAGACCCCGAAGCGCCACTACGCGCACGTCGACGCCCCCGGTCACGCCGACTACATCAAGAACATGATCACCGGTGCTGCGCAGATGGACGGCGCGATCCTGGTCGTCGCCGCCACTGACGGCCCGATGGCTCAGACGCGTGAGCACGTGCTGCTCGCCAAGCAGGTCGGCGTCCCCTACCTGCTCGTCGCGCTGAACAAGTCCGACATGGTCGACGACGAGGAGATCCTGGAGCTCGTCGAGCTCGAGGTCTCCGAGCTCCTCGCCTCGCAGGGCTTCGCTGAGGACGCACCGGTCGTCCGCGTCTCGGGCCTCAAGGCGCTCGAGGGCGACGAGAAGTGGGTGCAGAGCATCCTCGACCTCATGGACGCCGTGGACGCCAACGTCCCCGACCCCGTGCGCGACAAGGACAAGCCCTTCCTCATGCCGATCGAGGACGTCTTCACGATCACCGGTCGTGGAACCGTCGTCACGGGCCGCGCCGAGCGTGGCACGCTCGCGATCAACTCCGAGGTCGAGATCGTCGGCATCCGCCCGACGCAGAAGACGATCGTCACGGGTATCGAGATGTTCCACAAGCAGCTCGACGAGGCATGGGCCGGCGAGAACTGTGGTCTCCTGCTCCGTGGCACGAAGCGTGAAGACGTCGAGCGCGGCCAGGTCGTCGTGAAGCCGGGTTCGGTCACGCCGCACACGAACTTCGAGGGCACCGCGTACATCCTGTCCAAGGATGAGGGTGGGCGTCACAACCCGTTCTACGCGAACTACCGTCCGCAGTTCTACTTCCGCACCACCGACGTCACCGGCGTCATCACGCTGCCCGAGGGCACCGAGATGGTCATGCCCGGCGACACCACCGACATGACCGTTGAGCTGATCCAGCCCATCGCCATGGAGGTCGGCCTCGGCTACGCCATCCGCGAGGGTGGCCGCACCGTCGGCGCCGGCACCGTCACCAAGGTGCTCGCGTAAGCATCCGCTGACGCGAAGCCTTGATCGACCTCAGGGTCGGCACGGTTCCACACGAAGGGCCCGGAGCATTTCGCTCCGGGCCCTTCGTCGCGCGCGCCGTCGGCCGGTCGGCAATCCAGCGACTCATATGTAAGATATCGGGCGACCCATTCTGCATCGAGCCGCCCGAGGTGACCGTGTCCCGTTCGTCCACCCGCCCGCGTCGTCTGTCGCGCCCACGTGTCCTGATCCCGAGCGCCGTCGCCCTGTCCGTCCTGCTCGGCATCGCTGGAGCCTCCGTGTCGGCGGCGGTGGAGGCCATGTCCGTCCGGGAGGAGCTCGAGTCGGTCCTGCCGGAGCTCGAGACGATCCGGGCGGACGGCTATGGCGGCGGCACCGACGCGATCGATCCTGCCGCCGTGGAGCGTGCAGGAGATGCGCTCGAGCGGGCACTGGCGTCGACGCAGCGGCCTGACTGGTGGCTTGCGGAACGCGTGCCCGTCTCCGGGGCGAACTTCGAGGCGGTGCGCACGGCCGTCGAGGCGGCGCACGTGGTCGTCGACGAGGTCGTCGAGCCGGTCCTCGCCCTGTCCCTCGACGGACTGGCGGTCGACGGGCGACTGGACACGGAGCGGGTGGGGAGACTCGCCCGGAGCTCGGCGCGTGCGCTCGAGCGACTCGAGGAGCAGGTGGCGCGCCTCGACCGTCTCGACCGTTCGGTGCTCCTGCCGCAGGTGGTGTCGGCGCTGGGTGGACTCGACGGACCGCTGCGCGAGGCCTCATCGCTCGCCGCGCGGCTCGCACCGGTGCTTCGGGCGCTGCCCGGGTTCCTGGGGGAGGAGGGTCCGCGAGACGTTGTCGTGCTGTTCCAGAACTCGGCGGAGAGCCGGGCCCTCGGCGGCATCGCAGGAGCTTCGGTGCTCGTGCACGTCGAGGAGGGGGTGCTCAGCGTGACCAGGACCCTCGGCGGCGCGGACTTCGTGTCGCACGCCGATCCGGTGGTGCCCCTGCCGGCCGATGCCGACGCGCTCTACCGGACCGAGGGCTACGCTGCCGCAGGTACCTCCATCCATGAGGTGACGGCGCGGCCGGACTTCCCGTACGGTGCGCAGGTGGCCTCGCGGCTGTGGGAGGAGAGCCAGGGCGTCGTGCCGGACCTGGTGCTGGCCGTGGATCCGGTCGCGTTGTCCCACCTGCTGCGAGCGACCGGCCCCGTGGTGCTGGCCGACGGCACGGAGGTGTCGAGCGAGACGGTGGTCGACGAGCTCCTGAACGGCGTGTACCGAGACCACCCCGGTCTCAGTGACGAGGCGAACCGAGCCCAGGACGCGACCTTCACCGCCGTCGTGCAGGCGCTCGCGTCGCAGCTGCAGGCGGGGTCCATGGAGGTGCCCCGGGCGATCGACGGCTGGGTCCAGGCGGTCGACGAGCGGCGTCTGCTCGCCTGGAGTCCCGACCGCGTCGAGGAGCGGGCTCTGGTGCTCGCCGGGGTGAGCGGCGGTCTGCCCGAGCGTTCGTCTCGTTCGGTGCCGTTCGGGCTGTACCTCTCGGACGCGGTCGGGTCCAAGCTCGAGTACTACCTCCGACAGCAGGTCCGTGTCCGTGCGGGGTCGTGCGACGTCGACGGAACCCGCACGGTGATGGTCACGTCGGAACTCTCCAACACGATCGACACGGAGCCGGAGCTCGACACGGAGGCGTTCGACTACATCGCGGGGTTCCACGAGCGTGAGGGGCTCCCACGTGGTTGGATGCGCCTGCGGGTCATGGCCTACGCGCCCGACGGCGCCGTCATCCGCTCGGTCCGGGTTGACGGCGTCGAGGTCCCGTACGCGGCCGGATCGGACGACGGACGCCCGGTGGCCTATGTGGTGGTGGCGATCGCGCCGGGCGCGACGGTGACGCTGGACGTCGATGCGGACGTGTCCGGCGCGACGGTCGACGCGGTGCGGTTCGAGGGCACCCCGGGGGTGCGTGCGGTCGAGGTCGACAACGTCGTCGAGCCCTGCTGAACAGCCGCGACTCGGTGCTCACGACACCCGAGACTGGGCGGATCCTGACCATCCGCCGATCGCGACACGCCCGGGTTGCACGCATGGTGGATCCGTGGCAAACTAGTCCAGTTCAGTATTTCGGACGAGCGTGCCTGTGCGCGCTCCGGCGGATCACTGCCAGGTAGTGCATAGGAGCTCCCAGACGCGGCAACGCGACAGGGATCGAGCCTAGGCCGCGGGTAGCAGAACACCAATCACTTCATCGCAATCCAGGTCGTAGCAGTGCTACGCCCAGCGCCGACCACGAGTCGGGGTGGATGCCGGTGGATGACCACGAGGGTCGCAAGACACGAGTGGTCGTTGACAGCAGAACAGTGGTGCGACACCAGTAGTGCCAATGGCGCGGAGCAACCGAACGTTGCAAAGCGCACGATATGCGTCCAATACGGAGCGATCCGCACGACGCGAGACAGAGAGTGAGTCACACATGGCGGGACAGAAGATCCGCATCCGACTGAAGTCGTATGACCACGAGGTCATCGATACTTCGGCGCGCAAGATCGTCGACACGGTCACCCGTGCAGGCGCAACCGTCGTCGGCCCCGTGCCGCTTCCGACGGAGAAGAACGTGGTCTGCGTGATCCGTTCGCCGCACAAGTACAAGGACAGCCGGGAGCACTTCGAAATGCGCACCCACAAGCGTCTGATCGACATCATCGACCCGACCCCGAAGGCCGTCGACTCGCTCATGCGTCTCGACCTGCCGGCGGACGTCAACATCGAGATCAAGCTCTGAGCTCGGTAGAGACGGAAGGAAGACATGTCTAACACGAAGACCAGCAAGGGTCTGCTCGGCACCAAGCTCGGCATGACCCAGGTGTGGGACGAGAACAACAAGCTCGTTCCCGTCACCGTCATCGAGATCACGCCCAACGTGGTCACGCAGGTTCGCACCCCCGAGGTCGACGGCTACGACGCCGTGCAGATCGCGTACGGCCAGATCGATCCCCGCAAGGTCAGCAAGCCTGACGCGGGTCACTTCGACAAGGCCGGCGTGACGCCGCGTCGTCACCTCACCGAGGTCCGCACCGCCGACGCATCCGAGTACTCGCTCGGCCAGGAGCTCACCGTCGACGGTGTCTTCGAGGCCGGCCAGAAGGTCGACGTCGTCGGCACTTCGAAGGGTAAGGGTTTCGCCGGTGTCATGAAGCGTCACAACTTCAAGGGAACGGGCGCATCTCACGGTGCTCACCGCAACCACCGCAAGCCGGGCTCCATCGGCGCCTCCTCGACCCCGAGCCGTGTCTTCAAGGGCATGCGCATGGCCGGTCGTATGGGTGGCGAGCGCGTCACCGTGCTGAACCTCCGGGTTCACGCCATCGACGCCGAGAAGGGCCTGCTGCTCGTCAAGGGTGCCGTTCCCGGCGCTCGTGGCCGCATCGTATTCGTCCGCACCGCAGTGAAGGGAGCGTAGTTCCATGGCTATCGCTACTCTCGACGTGCTCGACACCAAGCTCAAGAAGGCCGGCACCGTCGACCTTCCTGCCGAGGTGTTCGACGTTCAGACCAACATCCCGCTCATCCACCAGGTGGTCGTCGCGCAGCTCGCTGCCGCCCGCCAGGGGACGCACAAGACCAAGCGCCGCGGCGAAGTGTCCGGTGCCGGCCGCAAGCCGTTCAAGCAGAAGGGTACGGGTAACGCTCGTCAGGGCTCCATCCGTGCACCTCAGATGACCGGCGGTGGCATCGTCCACGGTCCAGTGCCCCGCAACTACGCACAGCGCACCCCCAAGAAGATGATCGCCGCGGCTCTCCTCGGCGCCATCTCCGACCGCGCACGCGGCAGCCGCCTGCACGTCGTCGACTCCCTCTCGATCGGTGAGAAGCCGTCGACGAAGGCCGTGTCGGAGTACCTGACGAACGTCGCTTCCTCGAAGCACGTCCTGATCGTCCTCCAGCGCGACGACGAGGTCAGCCTCCGCAGCGTCCGCAACCTGCAGAACGTGCACGTGCTGTCGTACGACCAGCTGAACGCATACGACGTGCTCGTCTCCGACGACATCGTCTTCACCAAGGCCGCCTTCGAGGCATTCGTCGCCAGCAAGACCGGCAACACGGCCGCAACCGAGGAGGTCTCGGCATGACCGCGATCAACAAGGACCCCCGCGACGTCATCTTCGCGCCGGTCGTCTCCGAGAAGAGCTACAGCCTGATCGACGAGGGCAAGTACACCTTCCTCGTCGACCCGCGCTCGAACAAGACCGAGATCAAGCTCGCCATCGAGAAGATCTTCGGTGTCGAGGTCGCTTCGATCAACACCCTCACCCGTCAGGGCAAGACCCGTCGCACCAAGTTCGGCACCGGCAAGCGCAAGGACACCAAGCGCGCCATCGTGTCGCTCAAGTCGGGTTCCATCGACATCTTCACGGCTGTTGGCTAAGACGGCCGGGAACGAAGAGGAATAAGAAATGGCTATTCGTAAGTACAAGCCCACGACTCCTGGTCGTCGCGGTTCGTCTGTCGCGGACTTCGCGGAGATCACCCGCACCACGCCGGAGAAGTCGCTGCTTCGTCCGTTGTCGAAGACCGGTGGTCGCAACAACCAGGGCCGCATCACGACGCGTCACATCGGTGGTGGCCACAAGCGCCAGTACCGTCTGATCGACTTCCGTCGCAACGACAAGGACGGCGTCAACGCCAAGGTCGCTCACATCGAGTACGACCCCAACCGCACCGCGCGTATCGCGCTGCTCCACTTCGTGGACGGCACCAAGCGGTACATCCTCGCTCCGAACAAGCTCAGCCAGGGCGACGTGGTCGAGTCGGGTGCCGGCGCGGACATCAAGCCCGGGAACAACCTGCCGCTGAAGAACATCCCCACCGGTACGGTCATCCACGCGATCGAGCTCCGTCCCGGCGGCGGCGCGAAGATGGCCCGCTCCGCGGGTGCATCGGTGCGTCTCGTCGCGAAGGACGGCCCGTACGCGCAGCTCCGTCTGCCGTCCGGCGAGATCCGCAACGTCGACCTGCGCTGCCGCGCCACCATCGGTGAAGTCGGCAACGCCGAGCAGTCGAACATCAACTGGGGTAAGGCCGGCCGTAAGCGCTGGCTGGGCGTCCGCCCGACCGTCCGTGGTGTCGCGATGAACCCGATCGACCACCCGCACGGTGGTGGTGAGGGCAAGACCTCCGGTGGACGTCACCCGGTCAGCCCGTGGGGCCAGAAGGAAGGCCGCACGCGCCACCCCAACAAGGAAAGCGACAAGCTCATCGTTCGTCGTCGTACCGCCGGCAAGAAGCGTAAGTAGGAGTAAGAGAAGATGCCACGCAGTCTCAAGAAGGGCCCCTTCGTCGACGACCACCTGCTCCGCAAGGTCGTCACGGCGAACGAGGCCAACAACAAGAACGTGATCAAGACCTGGTCGCGTCGATCGATGATCATCCCGGCGATGCTGGGTCACACCATCGCCGTCCACGACGGTCGCAAGCACATCCCGGTGTTCGTCACCGAGACGATGGTCGGGCACAAGCTCGGCGAGTTCGCGCCCACCCGCACCTTCCGTGGACACGTGAAGGACGACAAGAAGGGCCGTCGCCGCTAACGCGGTGACGTGAAGGAGGAAGAGAAATGGTGGAGTCGATCGCCCGCGTGCGACACATCCGCGTCACCCCCCAGAAGGCCCGTCGTGTCGTCGCGCTCATCCGTGGCAAGCAGGCTCAGGAGGCCTTGGCCATCCTGAAGTTCGCACCACAGAGCGCCAGCGAGCCCATCTACAAGCTCGTTGCCTCGGCCATCGCGAACGCTCGCGTCACGGCCGACAAGGACAACGTGTTCCTTGACGAGCAGGACCTGTACATCGCGAAGGCGTACGTCGATGAGGGTGCAACCCTCAAGCGTTTCCGTCCCCGCGCACAGGGCCGCGCGTTCCGCATCCTCAAGCGCACCAGCCACATCACCGTCGAGCTCTCGACGCCTGATGAGACTGCCGGCGCTGCCAAGGCCAAGAAGGTGAGCAAGTAATGGGTCAGAAAGTCAATCCATACGGCTTCCGTCTGGGAATCACGACCGACCACGTGTCGCGTTGGTTCTCCGACAGCACGAAGAAGGGTCAGCGTTACAGCGACTTCGTCGCGGAAGACGTCAAGATCCGCCGTCTGCTGGCGACCTCGCTCGACCGCGCTGGTGTCAGCCGCATCGAGATCGAGCGCACCCGTGACCGCGTCCGCGTCGACATCCACACCGCCCGTCCGGGCATCGTGATCGGTCGCCGTGGCGCCGAGGCCGAGCGCATCCGCGCCGACCTCGAGAAGCTCACGAAGAAGCAGATCCAGCTGAACATCCTCGAGGTCAAGAACCCCGAGGCCGACGCTCAGCTCGTCGCGCAGGGCATCGCCGAGCAGCTCTCCGCACGTGTGGCCTTCCGCCGCGCGATGCGTAAGGGCCTGCAGGGCGCTCAGCGCACGTCCACCGTCAAGGGTGTCCGCATCCAGGTGTCCGGCCGCCTCGGCGGCGCCGAGATGAGCCGTTCCGAGTTCTACCGCGAAGGCCGTGTGCCGCTGCACACGCTCCGCGCGAACATCGACTACGGCTTCTACGAGGCGAAGACCACGTTCGGCCGCATCGGCGTGAAGGTCTGGATCTACAAGGGCGACATCACCAACAAGGAGCTTGCTCGCGAGCAGGCCAACCAGAAGTCGACGCGTCCGGAACGTCGCGACGGTGGCGACCGCCCCCGTCGGAACGCCGGTCCGAGCAGCGCCCCCAAGGCAGCTGCTGAGGCGCCCGCCGCCGCAGGAGTTGAGGCATAACCATGTTGATCCCACGCAAAGTCAAGCACCGGAAGCAGCACCACCCCGGCCGTTCCGGCCAGGCGACCGGTGGCACCAAGGTGTCGTTCGGTGAGTACGGTATCCAGGCCCTGACGCCCGCTTACGTGACCAACCGTCAGATCGAGTCCGCTCGTATCGCCATGACGCGTCACATCAAGCGTGGCGGAAAGGTGTGGATCAACATCTACCCCGACCGTCCGCTGACCAAGAAGCCCGCCGAAACCCGCATGGGTTCCGGTAAGGGTTCGCCCGAGTGGTGGGTCGCGAACGTCAAGCCGGGTCGTGTGCTGTTCGAGGTCGCCGGAGTCGATGAGACCCTGGCCCGCGAGGCGCTCACCCGTGCAATCCACAAGCTGCCCCTCAAGGCACGCATCATCAAGCGCGAGGAGGGCGACGCATAATGGCGATCGGATCCAAGGAGCTCACCCCCGTCGAGCTCGACACCTTTGAAGACCAGCGCCTCCTCGAGGAGCTCCGCAAGGCCAAGGAAGAGCTGTTCAACCTGCGCTTCCAGTCGGCAACGGGTCAGCTCGAGAACCACGGCCGCCTGCGCGCCGTGAAGCGCGACATCGCTCGCATCTACACGGTCATCCGTGAGCGCGAGCTCGGCATCCGTGCCACGCCGACCGTCGAGGTCGTCGAGGCCAAGGCTGAGAAGAAGACCAAGAAGGCCAAGGCCGCACCGAAGTCCGAGGACACCGCTGCAGCCGACGCCGAGACCACGAAGGAGGCCTAGACATGGCTACCGCTACTGACAAGGCCCCCGAGGGTCACGAGTCGGCCGAGCACGACGTCAAGGACGCCGCTGCTCGTGGCTACCGCAAGACCCGCCGTGGTCTGGTGACCAGCGACAAGATGGAGAAGACCATCGTCGTCGAGGTCGAGGACCGCGTGAAGCACCCGCTCTACGGCAAGGTCATCCGCCGCACCTCCAAGGTCAAGGCTCACGACGAGGCGAACTCCGCCGGCATCGGCGACCTCGTCCTGATCAGCGAGACCCGCCCCACCAGCGCCACCAAGCGCTGGCGTCTGGTCGAGATTCTCGAGAAGGCCAAGTAGGCCTCGCGGCTTACTGAGAGGAAAGCGAACAATGCTTCAGCAAGAATCACGAGTCAAGGTCGCCGACAACACCGGCGCCAAGGAGCTCCTGACCATTCGCGTGCTCGGTGGCTCCGGCCGCCGCTACGCGGGCCTCGGTGACACCATCGTCGCGACCGTCAAGGACGCGATCCCCGGTGGCAACGTCAAGAAGGGCGACGTCGTCAAGGCGGTCATCGTCCGCACCCGCAAGCAGACCCGTCGTTCCGACGGTTCGTACATCAAGTTCGACGAGAACGCCGCTGTCATCCTGAAGGCTGACGGGGACCCCCGTGGTACCCGCATCTTCGGACCGGTCGGTCGCGAGCTTCGTGACAAGAAGTTCATGAAGATCGTCTCGTTGGCGCCGGAGGTTATCTAAGTCATGGCAAAGATCAAGAAGGGCGACCTGGTTCAGGTCGTCTCCGGCCCGAAGCAGGACCGCGGTGGTTACCGCGGCAAGCAGGGTCGCGTCATCGAGGTCCTGGCGGACAAGAACCGGGTGATCGTGGAGGGCGTCAACTACGTCACGAAGCACTCCCGTGTCGGCCAGACCCAGCGTGGAACCAAGACCGGCGGCATCGAGACCGTCGAGGCTTCGATCCACATCTCCAACGTCGCGCTCGTCGACCCGGAGACCAAGGGCCCGACCAAGGTCGGCCACCGCAACGAGGAAGTCACGAAGGACGGCGTCACCAAGACGGTCCGCGTTCGTTACGCCAAGAAGTCAGGTAAGGACCTGTAATGACCGACACAGAAGTGGCGACTGGCAAAATCCAGCCCCGTCTCAAGCAGAAGTACCGCGCTGAGATCCTTCCGCAGCTGCAGAAGGACTTCGGCTTCACGAACGTGCACCAGGTGCCCGGACTCGTGAAGGTCGTCGTCAACACCGGTGTGGGCGAGGCCGCTCGCGACAGCAAGGTCATCGACGGCGCTGTTTCGGACCTCACCAAGATCACCGGCCAGAAGCCGCAGGTCACCAAGGCACGCAAGTCCATCGCGCAGTTCAAGCTGCGCGAGGGTCAGCCCATCGGCGCCCACGTCACGCTTCGTGGCGACCGCGCTTGGGAGTTCCTCGACCGCCTGCTGAGCCTCGCTCTTCCGCGTATCCGCGACTTCCGCGGCCTCTCGGACAAGCAGTTCGACGGCAACGGCAACTACACCTTCGGTCTCCAGGAGCAGTCGATGTTCCACGAGATCGACCAGGACAAGATCGATCGTGTCCGCGGCTTCGACATCACTGTCGTGACCACGGCCAAGAACGACGACGAGGGTCGCGCGCTGCTCAAGGCGCTCGGCTTCCCGTTCAAGGCGGCTGAGTCCAAGTAGGCTGAGCTTCTGCCCGGTCCTCGGTGTATGTCGAGGACCGGGCTTCCGCCCGTTCGGGGCACTCCTGCCCAGAACGGTTCAACCACCACAGGTCGGCACCCTTGCACAGGATGTCGAAACCTGGTGAACAAAGGAAACACTCGATATGACCATGACAGATCCGGTCGCAGACATGCTGACCAGACTGCGCAATGCGAACTCGGCGCACCACGACACCGTGTCGATGCCGCACTCCAAGCTCAAGGTGAACATCGCCGAGATCCTCAAGTCCGAGGGCTACATCTCCGGCTGGGAGGTCGCTGACGCGGCCGTCGGACAGACGCTCTCGCTGAGCCTCAAGTTCGGCCCGAACCGCGAGCGTTCCATCGCCGGCATCAAGCGCGTCTCGAAGCCCGGCCTCCGCGTCTACGCGAAGTCGAACGAGATCCCCAAGGTCCTCGGCGGCCTCGGCGTCGTCATCCTGTCCACCTCCAGCGGCCTCCTCACGGACCGCCAGGCCGAGAAGAAGGGCGTGGGTGGGGAAGTCCTCGCCTACGTGTGGTAGCCAGTCATGTCTCGTATTGGAAGACTCCCCATCGACATCCCGGCAGGCGTCACCATCGACGTCGCCGGTCAGAACGTCACCGTCAAGGGCCCGAAGGGTGAGCTCCAGCTCACCGTCGCGAGCCCCATCGAGGTCAAGCTCGAAGACGCACAGCTGCTCGTCACGCGTCCCGACGACGAGCGCAACTCGCGCTCGCTCCACGGCCTGACCCGCACGCTCATCGCGAACCAGATCATCGGCGTCACCCAGGGCTACACCAAGGGCCTCGAGGTCGTCGGTACCGGTTACCGCGTCGCTCAGAAGGGCAGCGCCGTCGAGTTCGCGCTCGGCTTCTCGCACCCCGTCACCGTCGAGCCGCCGGTCGGCATCACGCTGACCGTCGAGGGCAACAACAAGCTCACGGTCGCCGGTATCGACAAGCAGGCCGTCGGCGAGGTCGCCGCCAACATCCGTAAGATCCGCAAGCCCGAGCCGTACAAGGGCAAGGGTGTGCGCTACGCCGGCGAGATCGTGCGTCGCAAGGCCGGAAAGGCTGGTAAGTAACCATGGCTCGTCCAACGAAGACTGCCGCACGTGGCCGTCGCCACACGCGTCTGCGCAAGAAGGTCGAGGGCACCGCGGTCCGTCCGCGCCTCGTCGTCAACCGTTCAGCCCGTCACGTGTTCGTGCAGGTTGTCGATGACACGAAGGGTCACACCCTCGTCTCCGCCTCGACCATGGAGGACACCCTCCGGACGTTCGACGGCGACAAGACCGCCAAGTCGCGCAAGGTCGGCGAACTCATCGCCGAGCGTGCCAAGGCAGCCGGCATCGACGATGTCGTATTTGACCGTGGAGGCAACCGCTACGCAGGTCGCGTGGCAGCAATTGCCGATGGTGCTCGAGAGGGCGGATTGAACCTGTGAGCGAAGACAACAAGCAGCAGCAAGAGCCTGTGGCGACCGTGGCCGAGGCCCCGGTCGAGACCGCGGCATCGACGGCGCCCACCGGCGACCGCGAGCCGCGCGAGGCGCGCCGCGGAGGCCGCGAGCGCAACCCCAACCGCGACCGCGGTAGCCGCGACAGCGACAAGAGCCAGTTCCTGGAGCGCGTCGTGACCATCAACCGTGTCTCGAAGGTCGTGAAGGGTGGTCGTCGCTTCAGCTTCACCGCCCTCGTGGTCGTCGGTGACGGCAACGGCATGGTCGGCGTCGGCTACGGCAAGGCTCGCGAAGTCCCGCTCGCGATCGCGAAGGGCGTCGAAGAGGCGAAGAAGAACTTCTTCCGCGTCCCGCGCGTCGGCTCGACCATCCCGCACCCCACCCAGGGTGAGGCAGCAGCCGGTGTGGTGCTCCTGCGCCCCGCCGCCGCTGGTACCGGTGTCATCGCCGGCGGTCCCGTCCGCGCCGTCCTCGAGTGCGCCGGCATCCACGACGTGCTGAGCAAGTCGCTCGGTTCGTCCAACACGATCAACATCGTCCACGCGACCGTCACGGCGCTGAAGCAGCTCGAGGAACCTCGTGCCGTTGCAGCCCGTCGTGGTCTCGAGTTCGACCAGGTCGCTCCGGCCCGCCTGCTCCGTGCAGAGGCAGAGGCCGTTCAGGCGGCCGCTGCTGCGAAGGTAGGTGCCTGATGGCCCAGCTGAGGATCACCCAGATCAAGGGCAGAATTAGTGAGAAGCAGAACCAGCGCGACACGCTTCGCAGCCTGGGTCTCCGTCGCATCGGTGCTGTCGTCGTCCGTCCGGACAACGCGCAGAACCGCGGTTACGTGAACACTGTTGCTCACCTCGTACAGGTTGAGGAGATCGACTAATGGCTGAGAAGAACGAAACCACTGAGGAGAAGGCCCCCAAGGCCGCTGCGAAGGCAGCTCCGAAGACGGCTGCCGCGAAGGCCGAGCCCAAGGCGAAGGCGGCCCCCAAGGCCGCTGCAGCCAAGAAGCCCGCGAAGGACGAGCCCGCTGAGAAGCGCGAGCAGGTCCTGAAGGTGCACCACCTGCGTCCGGCCGCCGGGGCCAAGAAGTCCCGGATGCGCGTGGGCCGTGGTGAGGCGTCCAAGGGTAAAACCGCGGGTCGCGGTACCAAGGGTACGAAGGCGCGTTACAACGTCAAGGTCGGCTTCGAGGGTGGGCAGATGCCGCTGCACATGCGCACCCCGAAGCTCCGTGGCTTCAAGAACCCCTTCCGCGTCGAATACCAGGTCGTGAACCTGGAGAAGCTCGCCGAGCTGTACCCGAAGGGTGGCGACGTCACCACGGTCGACCTCGTCGCCAAGGGTGCCGTCCGGAAGAACGAGAAGGTCAAGGTTCTCGGAAACGGTGACATCTCGGTTAAGCTGAATGTCGCGGTTGACAAGGTCTCCGGCTCAGCTGAGCAGAAGATCGTGGCAGCCGGGGGCAGCGTCAAGTAGCCCTCGGCCGGCTCCGCACAGGAGCTCACTCGGGTGGCCGGCATCATGCCGGTCACCCGGGCCGACCCCGCAACATCTCACAGGAGGCCCCTTTTGTTCAGCGCCATCGGCCGGATCTTCCGGACCCCGGATCTTCGTCGCAAGATCGGGTTCACGCTCGGGATCATCGCCATCTACCGGCTGGGGTCCTTCATCCCCGCTCCGTTCGTGAACTTCCCGAACGTGCAGCAGTGCCTCGCGAACCAGCAGGCCGCCGGCGCATCAGGCCTCTACGAGCTCGTCAACCTCTTCAGCGGTGGCGCGCTCCTCCAACTCTCCATCTTCGCGCTGGGCATCATGCCCTACATCACCGCGTCGATCATCGTCCAGCTCCTCCGCGTGGTCATCCCGCACTTCGAGACGCTGCACAAAGAAGGCCAGGCCGGCCAGGGCAAGCTGACGCAGTACACGCGTTACCTCACGATCTTCCTCGGCATCCTCCAGTCGACGACGCTCATCACGGTCGCCAAGAGCGGTGCACTGTTCGGCAACCAGGGCGGCGTCTGCGCCGACCTCATCACCGCCCAAGGCGGCACCTGGTACGGCATGCTCCTCATGGTCGTCACCATGACCGCGGGCACCGGCCTCGTCATGTGGATGGCCGAGCTCGTCACCGAGCGCGGCGTCGGCAACGGCATGTCGCTCCTCATCTTCACCTCGATCGCAGCCACCTTCCCGGGCTCGCTGGCCGCCATCTGGACCGCGAAGGGCCCGGAGGTCTTCCTCCTCGTGCTCGCAGTCGGCCTCGTGATCGTCGGACTCGTCGTCTTCGTCGAGCAGTCGCAACGTCGCATCCCGGTGCAGTACGCGAAGCGGATGGTCGGACGCAGGACGTACGGCGGCAACAACACGTACATCCCCATCAAGGTCAACATGGCCGGTGTGGTGCCCGTCATCTTCGCGTCGTCGATCCTGTACCTGCCGGCCCTCATCGCGCAGTTCAACCAGCCGACGACCGGCACCCCGGCGCCCTGGGTCCTGTGGATCCAGCAGTACCTCACCAAGGGTGACCACCCGCTGTACATGCTGATGTACTTCCTGCTCATCGTCGGCTTCACCTACTTCTACGTCGCGATCACCTTCAACCCCGAAGAGGTCGCCGACAACATGAAGAAGTACGGCGGGTTCATCCCCGGCATCCGTGCCGGCCGCCCGACGGCCGAATACCTCGACTACGTCCTGACCCGCGTGACCCTGCCCGGATCGATCTACCTGGGGTTGATCGCCCTCCTTCCGCTCATCGCCCTGGCGCTGGTGGGCGCGAACGCCAACTTCCCGTTCGGCGGCGCATCGATCCTCATCATCGTCGGTGTCGGGCTCGAGACGGTCAAGCAGATCGACTCGCAGCTCCAGCAGCGTCACTACGAAGGGCTCCTGCGTTGAGCGCGGCAGCCGGCAAGCCCCGTCTGCTCATCGTCGGTCCTCCGGGATCCGGCAAGGGCACACAGGCGGCCTTCCTCGCGGAGCGCTTCGACATCCCCGCGATCTCGACGGGCGACATCTTCCGCGCGAACATCAAGGAGGGTACGGCGCTCGGGAAGCAGGTCCAGGCGATCGTGAGCGAGGGCGGGTACGTTCCCGACTCGTTGACGAACGAGATCGTCCGCGACCGGCTCCACCAGCCCGACGCCGTCGAGGGGTTCTTGCTCGACGGGTATCCGCGGACCACCGACCAGGTGGTCGCGCTCGACGCGCTGCTCGCGGAGAACGACGCGAGCCTCAACGCTGTCGTGCAGCTGCAGGCCGACACAGAAGAGGTCGTCGCTCGACTCCTCAAGCGTGCCGCCGAGCAGGGTCGCACCGACGACACGGAGGAGGTCATCCGCCACCGGCTCGACCTCTACGCACAGGAGACCGCGCCGCTGATCGAGGTCTTCACCGCTCGCGGGCTCGTCGTGGCGGTCGACGGCCTCGGTGAGGTCGACGAGGTCACCGCGCGGATCGACGCCGCCCTTGCTGCCCGCGGCATCATCGTCCCGGCCGTCTGACGCACCGACACGTCAACCACGGTGTTCCGGAAGTCGATCTACAAGACCCCTGACCAGATCCGCGCCATGATCGCGCCGGGGCTGGCCACGGCGGCCTCGCTCGATGCAGTGCGCGCGCTCGTCGCCCCCGGGGTGACGACGCTGCAACTCGACGCGGCTGCCGAGGCGGCCATCGTCGCGGCCGGCGGGCACTCCAACTTCAAGCTCGTCCCCGGCTATCGCCACACGGTCTGCGCCTCGGTCAACGAGGACGTGGTCCACGGCATCCCCGGGTCTCGCGTGCTGCAGGCGGGCGACATCGTGTCGATCGACAGCGGCGCCGAGATCGACGGCTGGAACGGCGACTCCGCGATGACCATCGTGCTGCCCGACCCCACGCGCCCGGAGCTCGTCACCGAGCGCGAGCGGCTCTCGGCGGTGACGGAGGGTTCGCTGTGGGCCGGAATCGCCGAGCTCGCGACCGCCCGACACCTCAACCAGGTCGGTGCAGCGATCGAGGAGTACGTCGAGGACCACTCACCCGAGGGGAAGCCCTACGGGATCCTCACCGACTACGTCGGGCACGGCATCGGACGCACGATGCACGAGGCGCCACCGGTGTTCAATTACCGTGTCCGCCAGCGTGGCCCCGAAGTGAAGCCCGGACTCGTGGTGGCCATCGAACCGATGGTGGTCGCCGGGAGCGCCGACACCTTCGTCCGCGACGACGAATGGACCGTCGCCACGCTCGACGGTGGTTCGGCTGCGCACTGGGAGCACAGCGTCGCCGTGCACCGCGACGGCATCTGGGTCCTGTCCGCTCACGATGGCGGCGCCGCGGCTCTCGCCGCGTTCGGCGTCACCCCCGTCCGTCCCGCCTGACCGAGCGGCAGCCCGGTCGCCGTCCGGACCTCGTCCGTCCCGGTAGAGTTGCTCGGCATGAGCGTGCCGATCGTGTTCCTTCTCGACGTCCTCCCCGCGGACACCGTCATCGACGACGCCGACCTCGCGGCCACGATCACGCCGGCCGGCGACGGGTCCGGCGTCTTGAGCGTCTTCGATCTGGGCCCCGCGCGGGGGGACGGGATCTTCGAGACGATCGGTGTCGTCGGCCGGCACCCGCAGTCGGTCGACGCGCATCTCGATCGGCTGACCGAGTCGGCGGCCATCCTCGATCTGCCCGCGCCGAACCACGCACAGTGGCGCCTCGCGATCTCGCGCGCGATCGCGGAACTCCCCGACGTCGATCAGAGCGCCGTCCGACTCGTCGTGACGCGGGGGAGTGGCGGACGCCCGACCGCGTGGATCTCGGCGACGCCGGCTGACGGCTTCCCCGAGCGTGAGAACGGCATCGAGGTCGTCCTGCTCGACCGCGGTCTCGCGAGCGACGTGCAGGAGCGTTCGCGCTGGCTGCTCGCCGGCGCCAAGACGCTGTCGTACGCGGTCAACATGGCCGCGCTCCGTGAGGCGCACCGACGTGGAGCGGACGACGTGCTCTTCGTCAGCAGCGACGGCTTCGTCCTCGAGGGCCCCACCTCCACCGTGGTCGTGCGGATCGGCGGCAGTTTCGTGACACCGCCTCCGTCGAGTGGGATCCTGCCCGGCACCACGCAGCTCGCGCTCTGGGCCCATCTCGAGGAGCAGGGGCTCCCGCACGAGTACCGGATGCTGACACCGGAGGACGTGCTCGACGCGGAGGCGGCGTGGCTGCTCTCCAGCGTCCGACTGGCCGCGCCGGTGCGTGCCGTGGACGGACGCCCGCTGCCGATGGACGCCGGTCTCACGGCGCAGATCAACGACGCGCTGCGCTCCCGCACCGACTGACGGGCACTGGCCGACGTCGAGTTGGCGAAACCCGGAAACATAGCATAGAATCGATCTTTGGTGCTTTCTGCATGCCTTCGGCGAGCCGACATCCGCACCGCAATCCATCCGCACGACCAGTGCGACTCAACCTGAGCGACAGTGAGGCTATGGCCAAAAAAGACGGCGTCATCGAGATCGAGGGCCAAGTGGTCGAGGCTCTGCCCAACGCGATGTTCCGCGTTGAGCTGACCAACGGACACAAGGTACTTGCCCACATTTCGGGCAAAATGCGTCAGCACTACATCCGCATCCTCCCAGAGGACCGCGTGATCGTGGAACTGACCCCCTACGACCTGACCCGTGGTCGGATCGTCTACCGCTACAAGTAGGTCGCGCTGTAAGTAACGGCCGGACGCGCCGCCACCATCCGGTGGTGGGCCCGGCACGATGACAGCGAAAAGAGAGAACTATGAAGGTCAAGCCCAGCGTCAAGAAGATCTGCGACAAGTGCAAGGTCATCCGTCGCAACGGCCGCGTCATGGTCATCTGCGAGAACCCGCGCCACAAGCAGCGCCAGGGTTGATCTCAGAGGATCTGCAGCACGCAGCCCTGAGCAACACAGCACCACCCCTCTAACGGCAGTTCCAGATCCCGCAGCACATCGTGCGCCGCGGGTGACACCTCGGGTCGGAGGCCCGAGCACCGGAACTGCTCCACACCTCCACAACTCCTAGGAGAAGCCACCATGGCACGTCTCGCCGGCGTAGACATCCCACGCGACAAGCGCGTGGAAGTTGCACTGACGTACATCTACGGTGTTGGCCGCACGCGGTCACTCAAGACCCTCGCCGACACCGGCATCAGCGGAGACATCCGCGTGAAGGATCTCACCGATGACCAGCTGATCGCCCTGCGCGATTACATCGAGGGCACCTTCAAGGTCGAGGGTGACCTCCGCCGTGAGGTCGCCGCCGACATCCGCCGCAAGGTGGAGATCGGGTCCTACCAGGGCATCCGTCACCGTCGTGGACTTCCGGTCCGCGGCCAGCGCACCAAGACCAACGCGCGCACCCGCAAGGGCCCGAAGCGCACCGTCGCCGGCAAGAAGAAGGCTCGCTAGGCCCCGCCTAGTCGCCTCGTCATAGGACTCAGGAGATATTCATGGCAGCACCAAAGTCGGCCGTTCGGAAGCCGCGTAAGAAGGAAAAGAAGAACATCGCCGTGGGCCAGGCCCACATCAAGTCGACGTTCAACAACACGATCGTCTCGATCACCGACCCCTCGGGCGCGGTCATCAGCTGGGCTTCGTCCGGTGGCGTCGGCTTCAAGGGTTCGCGCAAGTCGACCCCGTTCGCCGCACAGCTCGCCGCCGAGTCGGCTGCGCGTCAGGCGCAGGAGCACGGGATGAAGAAGGTCGACGTCTTCGTCAAGGGACCCGGCTCCGGCCGCGAGACCGCGATCCGTTCCCTCCAGGCCGCAGGCCTCGAGGTCGGCTCGATCAACGACGTCACGCCTCAGGCACACAACGGCTGCCGCCCCCCGAAGCGTCGCCGCGTCTAATTCCTTCGGTTCACCGGCCGTGATCCGTCCGTAGCGATCGTCTGATCGCCGCGGACGGATCACGGCATGGTCCTGGTGACCAGGGCCAGCGAACACCATTCACTACCTCGCCAACGCAAGTGTCATATAGCGGACACTTAGCCGAAAGGAATCCATAGTGCTCATCGCACAGCGCCCTACGCTCACCGAAGAATCCATCTCGGAGTTCCGCAGCCGGTTCATCATCGAGCCGCTCGAGCCAGGCTTCGGGTACACCCTCGGGAACTCGCTCCGTCGCACCCTGTTGTCGTCCATCCCGGGTGCAGCCGTCACCAGCATCCGCATCGACGGCGTGCTGCACGAGTTCAGCACGATCCCCGGTGTCAAGGAAGACGTCACCGAGATCATCCTGAACATCAAGGGCCTCGTCGTCTCCAGCGAGCACGACGAGCCGATCACGGCGTACCTCCGCAAGACCGGCGCAGGCCAGGTCACCGCAGCCGACATCTCGGCTCCGGCCGGCGTCGAGGTCCACAACCCGGACCTCGTCATCGCGACCCTCAACGACAAGGCGAAGTTCGAGCTCGAGCTCACGATCGAGCGTGGCCGCGGCTACGTGTCGGCCACGCAGAACCGCAACGAGTTCAGCGAAGCCGGTCAGATCCCCGTCGACTCGATCTACTCGCCCGTCCTCAAGGTGACCTACCGCGTCGAGGCGACTCGTGCCGGTGAGCGCACCGACTTCGACCGCCTGGTCGTCGACGTCGAGTCGAAGCCGGCCATCACGCCGCGCGACGCCATCGCGTCGGCCGGTCGTACGCTGACCGAGCTGTTCGGCCTGGCTCGTGAGCTCAACACCGCCGCAGAGGGCATCGAGATCGGCCCCGCGCCGGTCGACGCCGTGCTGCCGGGCGAGCTCTCGATCCCGATCGAGGACCTCGACCTCTCCGTGCGCTCGTACAACTGCCTCAAGCGCGAGGGCATCAACAACGTCAGCGAGCTCGTCGCGCTGTCGGAGACGCAGCTCATGAACATCCGCAACTTCGGACAGAAGTCGGTGGATGAAGTTCGCGACAAGCTCACCGAAATGGGCCTCTCCCTGAAGGACTCGGTTCCCGGGTTCGACGGCGCCCACTTCTACAGCGGCTACGACGACGAGACCGTCTCCTAGCACGCGATCCACCTGACGACTTTCCAACCTGAAGAGAGACAAGAATGCCTACTCCCACCAAGGGACCCCGCCTCGGAGGCGGACCTGCCCACGAGCGTCTCCTGCTCGCCAACCTCGCTGCTGCGCTGTTCACCCACAAGCGCATCCAGACCACCGAGACCAAGGCGAAGCGCCTGCGTCCGCTCGCTGAGCGCCTGATCACCTTCGCGAAGCGCGGCGACCTGCACGCCCGCCGTCGGGTGCTCGCGACGATCACCGACAAGAGCGTCGTCCACGAGCTCTTCACGGAGATCGCGCCCCTCGTCGCCGACCGTCAGGGTGGCTACACGCGCATCATCAAGACCGGTTACCGCAAGGGCGACAACGCTCCGATGGCCGTGATCGAGCTCGTCCTCGAGCCCGTCACGCCGAAGGCGAAGCCGGCCAAGCAGTCCGCGAAGCACGCCGCAGCGCCGGTCGACGAGGCTCCGGCCGAGGAGACCCCCGCCGAGGTCGAAGCCGACGCAGAGGCGACGGAAGCCGTCGAGGCGACCGAGACCGACGGCGAGTCCGTCGACGCCGGCGAGACCACCGACGAGGCTCCCGCGAAGGACGCCAAGTAGGTTCAGCGACACACGAACGGAACCCCGCTCTCCACCTGGAGGGCGGGGTTCCGTCGTTCCTGGCGGCGCTGCGACGGTGTCCTAGGCTGGAGACATGAGTACCACTCCCGCCGTCCCGGCCGGCCTGCCGGCCCTGCCACAGCACCCCGACGTCGATCACTGGCGTCCGGCGGTCCGCGCGGACATCGACGACATCGTGGCGCTGTGCCGTGCCATGGATCCGTTCGACAACCCCCACCGGGTGACGAGCCGCGATGAGATCGCGGACCAGTTCGACCACGCGTGGATCGACATGGCTGCGGACAGCCTGCTGGCGATCGCCGCCGACGGCACGCTGGTCGCCTACGCGATGGTGGTCCTGTCGCCCTCGCGAGACGTGTCCGTGTATTCGTACGTCTTCGGCGGCGTGCATCCCGCATGGCGTGAGCGGGGGATCGGCCGAGTGCTGCTCGCGTGGTCGCTGGAACGATCCAAGCAGCAGCTGGCCTCCGTCGAGACGGGTGCTCCAGCTTCCTCCCGTGCCTACGTCGACGAACGGAACCCGGGGGCGGCGCGCCTGTTGGAGCGGTTCGGCTTCGGCGTGGCGCGGTACTTCACGATCATGGAACGCGATCTCTCCGCGCCCATCGACGAGATCGACGTGCCCGACGGTGTCCGACTCGAGGCGTACCACCCGGACGTGGCCGAACGCACGAGGGAGGCTCGGAACGACTCGTTCCGGGACCACTGGGGCAGCCTGGAGACGGTCCCGGCGATGTGGGCGCAGTTCGTCGGCGGATCCCACTTCCGCGACGACCTCTCGGTGGTAGCGATCGACGACGATGGACGGGTCGTCGGCTTCACGCTGGCCGAGGTGGACGAGGACAGCTGGTCCGCGCAGGGTTTCACCAGCGCGTACATCGCCCTCGTCGGGACCGTGCGCGACTGGCGTGGCCGACGACTCGCACCGGCTCTGCTGGCCACCGCGCTTCGCCGGATCCAGGCAGCCGGCCTCGAGCGGGCGACCCTGGAGGTCGACACGGCCAGCCCCACGGGTGCACTCGGGCTGTACGAACGACAGGGCTTCGTCGCGACGACGCGTGATCTGGCGTACGTCCGTGAGCGCTGAGCAGGTCGCGGCAGCGGACGTCCTCCCGACCCAGCGGTTCCGGCTCGCCATCGCCTACGACGGCACGGACTTCGCCGGATGGGCGAAGCAACCGGGGCTCCGGACGGTCGAGGGGGTCCTGGAGGAGGCGCTCTATCGCGTGCTCGGCAAGACCGTCCCGCCCATGCCGCGGTTCGTGGTGGCCGGACGCACGGATGCCGGGGTGCACGCGGCCGGTCAGGTGGCGCACCTCGACCTCACCGAGCCGCAGCTCGCGAAGATCACACGATTGCAGGGGCGCCACGCCGAGTTCCACGACGGTACGCCGCGGAACGAGACCGCGAGCTCGCTCCTCGTGCGTCGACTGAACGGCGTGCTCGGGATGGACCGCGACGTCGTGATCCACACGGCGGAACCGGCGCCGGAGGGATTCGACGCGCGCTTCTCGGCGGTCTGGCGTCACTACCGTTACCGCCTCGCGGACGCCGACGTCCGCAAGGACCCGATCCTCCGGCGGACGACGAGCTGGACGACGGCGTCGCTCGACGTCGAGCTGCTCCACCGGGCGGCCACCTCGCTCGTCGGGCTCCACGACTTCCAGGCGTACTGCAAACCGAGACCACGCGCGACGACCATCCGAACCCTGCAGTCCTTCAGCTGGGCGCGGGACGAAGCGGGCGTGCTCGTGGCGAGCCTCACCGCCGACGCGTTCTGCCACAGCATGGTGCGGGCGCTCGTCGGCGCTTGCGTCGCCGTGGGGGAGGGGCGCATGTCGCTCGAGGAGGTCGTCCGGCTCCGCGACGGCGGGCGGCGGGAGATCGATTTCCGGGTGATGCCGGCGCGCGGACTCACCCTCGTCGAGATCGGTTACCCCGAGCCGGGGCTGCTGCACGCGCGGGCCGCCGAGACCCGTCAGCGGCGGAGCCACGAGCAGGTGGAGGCGAGCGCCGAGTGAGGTTCCCGGTGGGAATTGACCGCCGGGACGTCGTCGCGTAGACTCTCCCGTTGGTGCCTGCGCCTTCTGCGGCGCGGTACCCGAAGTTGAGCCCTCCACCTCGGGCGTTCCGTTCGGAACACCCAACAGGAGCGGGATTCACGAACGACCAACTCCGACCAGAAAGCAGCACTATTGTGACGCGCACGTATTCCCCGAAGGCCAGTGAGATCACGCACGACTGGGTCGTCATCGACGCCACCGACGTGGTCCTCGGCCGCCTGGCCAGCCACGCTGCAGCGCTCCTGCGCGGCAAGCACAAGGCGACCTTCTCCCCTCACATGGACGGTGGCGACTTCGTCATCATCATCAACGCCGACAAGGTGGCCCTCACCGGCGCCAAGCTCCTGCAGAAGAAGGCCTACCGCCACTCCGGTTACCCGGGCGGGCTCTCGGCTGTCACCTACGCCGAGCTCCTCGAGAAGAACCCGATCCGCGCCGTCGAGAAGGCGATCCGCGGCATGCTGCCGAAGAACACGCTCGGCCGCGACCAGCTGAAGAAGCTCAAGGTCTACACGGGCAGCGAGCACCCGCACGCCGCTCAGCAGCCCAAGCCGTTCACGCTCGACCAGGTCGCCCAGTAAGCACCGGACAAGAAAAAAGGATTACACAGTGGCGAACATCGCAGATTCCATCGAAGAGACCCCGCAGAGCTACTCCACCGAGTCGGCTCCTGAAGCAGCAGTCACGGCGCCTCGCGCCGTGCTGAGCGTCCCCGGCGCAGCCGTCGGCCGTCGCAAGCAGGCCATCGCCCGCGTGCGTCTCGTCCCCGGCAGCGGCACCATCACGGTCAACGGCCGCACGCTCGAGGACTACTTCCCGAACAAGCTGCACCAGCAGCTCATCAACGACCCGTTCACCGTCCTCGACCTGGCCGGCGGCTACGACGTCATCGCACGCATCTCCGGTGGTGGCCCCTCGGGCCAGGCCGGCGCGCTGCGCCTCGGCATCGCTCGCTCGCTGAACCAGATCGACGAGGAGAACAACCGCGCCACCCTGAAGAAGGCCGGCTTCCTCTCCCGTGACGCTCGCGTCAAGGAGCGCAAGAAGGCCGGACTCAAGAAGGCCCGTAAGGCTCCGCAGTTCTCGAAGCGCTAAGCGCTCTCAAGACAAGCGAAGCTCGATGCCTCAGCTGTTTGGTACCGACGGCGTACGCGGACTCGCGAACGCCGACCTGACGGCAGACCTCGCTCTCGGCCTTGCCCAAGCCACCGCAGTGGTGCTTGGGCAAGGCCGTAGTGCTGAGGCCCGCCGTGCCGCCGGGAAGCGTCCGGTCGCCGTGCTCGCACGCGACCCACGTATCTCCGGCGAGTTCCTGTCCGCCGCCGTCGCGGCGGGCCTGGCGTCCTCGGGCGTCGACGTGCTCGAGGCAGGCGTGCTGCCCACGCCCGCGACGGCGTTCCTCATCGCCGACATCGACGCCGACTTCGGTGTGATGATCTCCGCCTCGCACAACCCCGCGCCCGACAACGGGATCAAGATCTTCGCCCGCGGCGGCACGAAGCTGCCCGACGCCGTGGAACGCCGGATCGAGGAGTACCTCGACCGCCCCAAGCTCAGCCCGACCGGCGCAGACGTCGGCCGGATCATCCGCTTCGCCGACGCCGAGGACCGCTACGTCCTCCACCTGCTCGGCAGCCTCCCGAACCGCCTGGACGGCATCCATGTCGTCCTCGACTGCGCGCACGGCGCGGCCGCGGGAGTGTCGCCGGAGACCTTCCGCGACGCCGGGGCCACGGTCACGATCATCGGCAACGACCCCGACGGCATGAACATCAACGACGGCGTCGGCTCCACGCACCTCGACCTCCTGTCCAAGGCGGTCCTCGAGCACGGTGCCGACCTCGGCATCGCACACGACGGCGACGCCGACCGTTGCCTCGCGGTCGACGCTGCGGGCAAGGTCGTCGACGGCGACCAGATCATGGCCATCCTCGCCGTCTCGATGCAGGAGCGCGGCAAGCTCAAGGACGACACGCTCGTCGCCACGGTGATGAGCAACCTCGGCCTGCACGTCGCGATGCGCGAGCACGGCATCAACGTCGTCCAGACCGGGGTCGGCGACCGCTACGTCCTCGAGGCGATGAACGCGAACGCCTATTCGCTCGGCGGTGAGCAGTCGGGCCACGTGATCATGGCCGACTACGCGACCACCGGCGACGGCATCCTCACCGGCCTGCACATCGTGGCCGAGATGGCGCGCACCGGGAAGACGCTGGCGGAGCTCGCCGCGGTGATGCAGGTGTACCCGCAGATCCTCGTCAACGTCACGGGTGTCGACCGCACGCGCCTCGTCGGCGACGAGGTCGTCGACGCTGCCGTACAGGCTGCCGAAGCCGAGCTCGGAGACGACGGACGCGTGCTGTTGCGGCCGTCCGGCACCGAGCAGCTCGTCCGGGTCATGGTCGAGGCGGCCGACCAGCCGACCGCCGACCGCCTGGCGCACCGCCTCGCCGACGTCGTCCGCGAGCGACTCGCCATCTGAGTCGTCCGGCGGCAGGTCGGCACCTCAGCTGTGGAAGAGTGATCGCATGACTTCGACGACGACGGGCGGTGCCTCCGGGCAGCCGACGCCCTACGTGGAGATCGACCGTGCCGAATGGGCGCGACTCGCTCCGGAGACGGCCACACCGCTCAGCGAGACCGAGGTCGTGCAGATCCGTGGCCTCGGCGACCGTCTCGACATGCGGGAGGTCGAGGAGGTCTACGTGCCGCTCAGCCGGCTGCTGAGCCTGTACGCGAAGGGCACCCAGGACCTCGGGCGAGCGACGAGCCGGTTCCTCGGCGACCAGGCGCTCCGGACGCCGTTCGTGATCGGTGTGGCGGGTTCCGTGGCCGTCGGCAAGTCGACGATCGCGCGGCTGCTGCGCGAACTGCTGTCGCGCTGGCCGGACACCCCGCACGTCGAACTCGTGACGACCGACGGCTTCCTCTACCCGAACGAGGAGCTCCAGCGGCGCGGCATCATGGATCGCAAGGGCTTCCCCGAGTCCTACGACCGGCGCGCGCTCCTGCGGTTCATCACCGCGGTGAAGAGCGGTGCCGCCGAGGTGCGGGCACCGTTCTACTCGCACCTGCGCTACGACATCATCCCGACGGCGCAGGTCGTCGTCCGGCGCCCCGACGTCCTGATCGTCGAGGGCTTGAACGTGCTGCAGCCGGCTGCGACGGCGAGCGGACTGGCGATCAGCGACCTGTTCGACTTCAGCATCTACGTCGACGCACGGACGCGCGACATCGAGTCCTGGTACGTGGACCGCTTCATGGCGCTCAAGCGGGGCGCGTTCTCGAACCCGAACTCCTTCTTCAACGTGTTCGCCGAGCTCTCCGATGAGGAGGCGGCCGATCAGGCGCGTGGGTTCTGGCGCTCGATCAACGAGCCGAACCTCATCGACAACATCCGCCCGACCCGCTCACGCGCCAAGCTGGTGCTGCGGAAGGACTCCGATCACACGGTGTCCTCGGTGCTGCTCCGCAAGCTCTGACCCGCGGCAGGGGAAGGGCCCGGGAACCGGTGGATCTCGGCAAGACCGTCCTGCTCCGAGGCTGAGCGCCGGCACCTCGAGGTTGGTGCAGGATCCTCGCAAAATCGCCCGATTATGCTGCTCTACATGTGTGGAATCGTAGGGTACGTCGGGAACGACAAGACGGTGGACGTCCTCATGGGCGGACTCAAGCGGCTCGAGTACCGGGGGTACGACTCCGCCGGGATCGCCGTGCTCGACGCGACGGGTTCGCTGAACACGCGGAAGCGCGCCGGGAAGCTGGCCGTCCTCACCGAGGACCTCGCCGCGAACCCCATCGCGCCGGGCTCGACCGGTATCGGTCACACCCGTTGGGCGACCCATGGTGGACCGACGGACCGCAACGCGCACCCGCACCTCGGTGACGAAGGACGCCTCGCGCTCATCCACAACGGCATCATCGAGAACTTCGCCGAGCTGCGCGCAGAGCTCCTCGCAGACGGCTTCACCTTCGAGAGCGACACCGACACTGAGATCGCCGCTGTGCTGATCGGCCGCGAGTACCGTTCCACCGGCGACCTCACCGAAGCCTTCCGTCGCGTCGTCGCTCGCCTGGACGGCGCCTTCACGCTGCTCGCCATGCACCAGGACCTGCCCGGCGTCGTCATCGGTGCACGTCGGAACTCGCCGCTCGTCATCGGGCTCGGCGACGGCGAGAACTTCCTCGGGTCGGACGTCGCCGCGTTCGTGCAGTACACCCAGCGCGCGGTCGCGATCGGCCAGGACCAGATGGTCGTCATCACGCCCGACGACGTGACGGTCACCGACTTCTCCGGCAACCACGTCGTGACCGAGCCGTTCGAGATCCAGTGGGACGCTTCGGCGGCCGACAAGGGCGGCTGGTCGAGCTTCATGGCGAAGGAGATCAGCGAGGAGCCCGACGCGGTCGCGAACACGATCCGCGGGCGGGTCGACGGTGGCCAGGTCGTCATCCCCGAACTCGCCGGTCTCGACGAGCTCTTCCTCGACATCAACCGCATCGTGATCATCGCGTGTGGCACCGCTGCCTACGCGGGCACGGTCGGCACCTACGCGATCGAGCGCTGGGCCGGGATCCCGGTCACCGTCGAGCTGAGCCACGAGTTCCGCTACCGCGACCCGGTCATCGACGCGCGCACGCTCGTCATCTCGGTGAGCCAGTCGGGCGAGACCATGGACACGCTCATGGCGGTGCGTTTCGCGAGCGAGTCCGGCGCGAAGACCCTGTCGATCTGCAACACCCAGGGGGCCACGATCGCGCGCGAGTCGGACGCCGTGGTGTACACCCACGCGGGGCCCGAGGTCGCGGTCGCGTCCACGAAGGCGTTCACCGCTCAGATCACGGCGCTGTACCTGTTCGGGCTGCACCTCGCGCGGGTCCGCGGCACCCAGACTCCGCAGTTCCTGGCGGCGCAGGTCGAGGAGCTGCAGGCCGTGCCCGACAAGATCGCCAGCATCCTCGGCGCCTCCGAGAAGATCGCGCAGCTCGCCCACTGGATGGCCGACTCCCGCGCGGTGCTCTTCCTCGGTCGCCACGTCGGTTACCCCATCGCGCTCGAGGGTGCGCTGAAGCTCAAGGAGCTCGCGTACATCCACGCTGAAGGCTTCGCCGGTGGCGAGCTCAAGCACGGCCCGATCGCCCTGATCGAGCCGGGCCAGCCCGTCTTCGTCGTCGTCCCGAGCCCACGTGGCTCGGCGATCCTGCACCCGAAGGTCATCTCGACCATCGAGGAGATCCGCGCACGTGGTGCCCGGGTCATCGCGATCGCGGAGCAGGGCGACGCCGCCGTCCTGCCCTCGGCCGACGAGGTCATCCCGATCCCGCTCGCCGGTCCGCTGTTCGAGCCCCTGCTCGCCGTCATCCCGCTGCACATCTTCGCGATGGAGCTCGCGACGGCGAAGGGCCTCGACGTCGACCAGCCGCGCAACCTCGCGAAGTCCGTCACGGTCGAGTAGGGGCGGTCCGCGGGGTCCGAGGTGGCCCGTCGAGCGGGCCACCGGGCCGCGCAGGACGGCCGTAGAGTAGAGGGATGATCATCGGCATCGGGGTGGACCTGGTCGACCTCGCACGGTTCGAACGGGCGATCACGCGCACCCCGAACCTGCTGGCCAGGCTCTTCGTCCCGTCGGAACGCGACCTGCCGCTGCGGTCCCTCGCCGGACGGTTCGCCGCCAAGGAGGCGCTCATCAAAGCACTGGGTTCCTCGGACGGTATCCGGTGGCAGGAGATGGCGATCGTGAACGGCCCGGAGGGGAAGCCCGACTTCGCGCTGTCCGGTGTCACGGCGGGTGTCGTGGCCGAGCGGGGGATCACGAGCATGCACCTGAGCATGACGCACGACGCCGGGGTCGCCGTCGCGTTCGTCGTCGCGGAGCGGGAGGGATGACGCCCGTGTCCGAGCACGACGAGCGACCGACCCGCGAGGCGATCATCGACCTCGACGCCCTGCGCCACAACATCCGTCGTCTGCGCGAGCTGACCGGCGTCGGTGAACTCATCGTCGTCGTCAAGGCCGACGCCTACGGGCACGGTGCCGAGGCTATCGCCCGCGCGGCGGTCGAGGCCGGGGCCGATCGCCTGGGTGTCGCCGACATCACGGAGGGCGTCGCGCTGCGTGCCGCCGGGATCACGGCACCGATCCTCGCCTGGCTGCACGGCCCGCAGGCTGCCTTCGGCGCCGCACTCGACGCCGGGATCGACCTCGGTCTGTCGTCGGTCGCGCAGCTCGACCGCGTGATCGAGGCCGCTCGGGATCGGTCGTCCGTCGTGCCGGTCGTCCAGTTCAAACTCGAGACCGGGCTCAGCCGGAACGGCGCGGCCGAAGCCGACTGGCCGGAGCTCTTCCAAGCCGCCGCAGCCGCCGAGGCCGCCGGGCTCGTCCGGGTCGACGGGCTGTTCTCGCACGTCTCCAACACCTCCACCGACGACGACCGAGCCGCCGCCGTGCGCTTCGAGCGCGGTGTGGCCCTCGCCACGGAAGCCGGTCTCGCCCCGCGGAGTCTGCACCTCGCCGCGTCGGCGGCAGCGCTCGGCGAGCCGTCCCTCCGCTACGACGCCGTCCGCCTCGGACTCGCCGTGTACGGTCTCTCGCCCTTCGAACCCACCGAGGACGCCGACCGCTCGGCCGCCGCCTTCGGCCTCCGGCCCGTCATGACCCTCCGGGCTACGGTCGCCGCCGTGCGCCGGGTCGAACCGGGTGCCGGGGTGTCCTACGACTACAGCTACCGGACCAGCACGGCGACGACGCTCGCCCTCATCCCGCTCGGATACGCCGACGGTGTGCCGCGAAGCGCCTCGAACGCCGGTCCGGTCGTGATCAACGGACGCCGCTACCGGGTGTGCGGGCGGATCGCGATGGACCAGTTCGTCGTCGACGTCGGTGACGACGCGGTCGCCGTGGGTGACGACGCCGTGCTCTTCGGCGATCCGGCGTCCGGCGCGCCGCGCGTCGAGGAGTGGGCGGAGGCCGCCGGCACCATCAACTACGAACTCGTCACCCGCATCGGGCCGCGCGTGGTCCGGACGACCAGGGAGCGGTCATGACCGATCACGTCCTCACCCCGGGCGTCGTCGAGGTGGCGACGCCCGAAGAGATGCACGAGCACGGCGTCCGCCTCGGCACGGAACTGCGTGCCGGGCAGCTCCTGGTCCTGACCGGGCCGCTCGGAGCGGGCAAGACGACCCTCACGCGCGGGATCGGCGAGGGACTCGGCGTCCGCGGCCCCGTGACCAGCCCCACCTTCGTGCTCGCCAGGACGCACCCGAGCCTCGTCGGCGGTCCGCCGCTCGTCCACGTGGACGCCTACCGGCTCGGCTCGGCGCTCGAACTCGACGACCTCGACATCGACTTCGCCCGGTCCGTCGTCGTCGTGGAATGGGGAGCCGGGTTGCTCGACGGCGTGGTCCCCACCTGGTTCGAGCTCGTCATCGAACGTCCGACCGGAGCCGGCGACGAGCCCGCGACGGACGACGCCGGCGAGGAGCCGATCGAACGCCGGACCCTGACGCTCTCGCGGCACCCCGCCATCGACGCCGGGTAGGCTGGACGACGTGCTGTTGGCGATCGATACATCCGCGGGTTCGAGCGTCGCCGTCGTCACCCTGGGTGGCGAGGTGTTGGCCGAACGGTCCTCCGACGACCCGATGCGGCACGCCGAGGTCATCGGGACGCTCATCGCCGGATGTCTCGACGACGCCGGTATCGAGGTCACCGCCCTCACCGGGCTGGTCGCGGGTATGGGACCAGGGCCGTTCACCGGACTCCGGATCGGGATCGCCGCGGCCCGCAGCTTCGGGATCGGCGCAGGCCTGCCGGTGCACCCCGTGGTGAGCCACGATGCGATCGCGCTCGACGCCTACCGTTCCGGTTCCGCCGCACCCGACGCCACGCTCCTCGTGGTCACCGACGCCCGCCGTCGCGAACGCTACTGGACGAGCTACGCCGGACTCGACGCAGCCGGCCTCCCGGTCCGCGTGCAGGGCCCGGCCCTCGCGAAACCCGACGAGCTGCCGACCTCCGAGTCCGTGCGCCTCGACGCGCTGGTCGTCCCCGCCGGTGCAGTGGGACAGGTCGCCGCCGCACTCCTCGCCACCGACGGCGCGTTCGCGGGGGAGGAGCCGTTGTACCTCCGCTCGCCCGACGTCACGATGTCAGCGGGCGCCAAGCGGGTGACGGCGTGAGCTGGTCGCTGCGCCGCGCCGGTGTCGCCGACCTCGACGCCATCATGGAGCTCGAGCACACCGTCTTCGTGAACGACGCGTGGTCGGCGGACATGATGCGCGCCGAACTGTCGTCGCCGCACGGGTACTACCTCGTCGCGACGGAGGTCGACGCCGACGACGCGACACTCGCCGGCTACGGCGGTCTCTTCGCACCGTCCCGGTCCGACGACGCCGACATCCAGACCATCGCCGTCGCCGCGCACGCCAGAGGACGAGGGCTCGGACGACTCCTCATGCAGGCGCTCATCGAGCAGGCCCGGCAGCAGGACGTCGCCCAGGTGTTCCTTGAGGTCAGGGCCGACAACCCCGTGGCGATCGCACTGTACCGGAGCCTCGGCTTCGAGGAACTCGGCGTCCGCCCCGGCTACTACCAGCCGGACGACGTCGACGCCATCGTCATGCGACTCACGGTCCAGCCGAGGCCACCCATGCCCGCCCACGGGCAGTCCCCGCTCGACCAGACCGACCAGCACCCCGGGAGCATCGCGTGAACCGTGCAGAACCGCTCGTCCTCGGCATCGAGACGAGCTGCGACGAGACCGGGATCGGCATCGTCCGCGGACACCACCTGCTGGCGAACACCATCGCCTCGAGCATGGACGAGCACGCACGGTACGGCGGCGTCGTCCCGGAGGTCGCCGCACGCGCCCACCTCGAGGCCCTCGAGCCCACGCTCACGGCGGCGCTCGCCGAGGCCGGCATCGCCCTGGCCGACCTCGACGCCGTCGCGGTGACGAGTGGCCCCGGCCTGTCCGGCGCGCTCATGGTCGGCGTCGGCGCAGCGAAGGCGCTCGCCGTGTCCCTCGGCAAACCGCTGTACGCCGTGAACCACCTCGTCGGTCACGTCGGCGCGGACGTCCTCGACTCCGAAGACGGGACGATCGAGTACCCGACGATCGCCCTGCTCGTGTCCGGTGGGCACACCTCGCTGCTCCTCGTACGGGACCTCGTGTCGGATGTCGAACTGCTCGGCGAGACAATCGACGACGCGGCGGGCGAGGCCTTCGACAAGGTCGCGCGCATCCTGGGTCTGCCCTACCCGGGCGGGCCGCAGATCGACCGGGCGGCCGTCGGCGGCGACCCGAAGGCGATCCGGTTCCCCCGTGGACTCAGTCTGCCGAAGGACATGGAGCGGCATCGCTACGACTTCTCCTTCTCCGGCTTGAAGACGGCCGTGGCACGCTGGGTCGAGGCGAAGCAGGATGCTGGGGAGCCGGTTCCTGTCGCGGACGTCGCCGCCAGCTTCCGCGAGGCCGTCGTCGACGTGCTCGTCTCGAAGGCGGTCAAGGCGTGCACCGAGCTCGGCGTGCCCCGCCTGCTGCTGGGGGGTGGCGTCATCGCGAACGCGCGGCTCCGCGAGGTGGCCGCCGAACGCACCGCCTCGGCCGGGATCGAACTCCGCATCCCGCCGTTGCAGCTGTGCACCGACAACGGCGCGATGATCGCCGCGCTCGCCGCGCAGCTCATCTCCGCCGGACACGAGCCGTCCTCGCTCGTTTTCGGCGCCGACTCGACCCTGCCGGTCACCGATATCCAGGTGCACTGACCGCTCGACCAGCCGTGTCCTGCCCTCGACCGGGTGCGCGGACGTCGGCGCATAGGATGGGCCGGTACCCGGTCACGGATCGAAGGAGCGGCGATGGATCAGCACGAGCACCCCGACGGACGACCTCAGCACCAGGACGGTGCGGCGGACGGGCAGTCACGCCCGCCGCAGGCCGAGCAGCCGAACGGGCAGCCGCAGCAGCCGTGGGGGCAGCAGCCCCAGCCCCAGGCCCAGCAGCCCTGGTCGCCGTACCAGCCGCCACAGCGCTCTCAGCAGGCCGGCGTCGCGCCGCAGGCCCAGCAGCAGCCGTACCAGCCTCAGCCTCAGCCCCAGCAGCAGCGGTACCAGCCTCAGCCCCAGCAGCCGTACCAGCCTCAGGGCCAGGCCTCCCCGCCGCCCACGGACGGGCAGCGCGGCTCGGACGCGCCCGTCGCGCCGCCGACGCACCCTGCCCAGCAGGGGGCGTCCCCCTCGGCGCCTCCGGCGGGTTGGCAGGGCGATCACGCGACCTATCTCCAGACGGTGCCGACGGCGGTCTACCAGGCACCGAGCCAGGGTGGCTACGCCGCGTACCAGCAGTCGCAGACGCAGACCCCTGCCGCGTCGACCGGGACCTCGCGGAGCACCTGGTCGCTCATCACCGGTGTCGTCGGGCTCGTCGTCTCCGTCTTCGTCGGTTGGGGCTTCCCCCTGTCGATCGCCGCGATCGTGCTCGGGTTCGGGGCCAGGCGTCGCGAGCCGCGGGGCCGAGGTCGCGCCCTCACCGGCCTCGTGACCGGGTTCGTCGGCCTCGCCTGCTCGGTCGGCTGGCTCGCCTACAGCGTCGTCGTGATCATCGGGTACGTCTCGACCTGATGCTCCTCGGGGCGCTGCGGCCCGACGGACGCCGTCGGGTCAGGCGTCGGCGGCCGGCGTCACCCGTTCGACGAGCAGCGCACTGTGTTTGCCGGCGATCCTCGTGAGGATGATCGTGGCCGAGCCGTCGCCCTTCAGCGCGAGGCGCTTCCGGAACGCCGCGGGGTCGACGTCGACGCCGCGTTTCTTGATCTCGAGGACACCGATCCCGCGATCACGCATCGTGCGCTTGAGGACCTTCTCGTCCATCGGCAGCCGTTCGAGCACCCGGAAGGTCGTGGCGAACGGCGAGCTCGTCGCCGTGTCGGAGGTCAGGTAGGCGATGCCCTGGCCGAGCATGCCGGCCTCCAACCGGATGGCGAGGTCGCCGATGAGTCGGGCCCGGATCACAGATCCGTCGGGTTCGTGCACGTAGTCGCCGAGCTCCCGCACCGGGGCGTCGTCGGCGTCGGCCTCGGCGTGCAACTCGTGGTGGACGCCGTCCGCGAGGAGGAGCGCGGACCGTCGGACATCCGGACGGGCCAGCGGGCCGAACCAGAGCGCCATCTCGACGAGCTGTCCGTCGACCGACACCCACTGCGCCTCGGCGTCGTCGGGGATGAGGGAGCGGTCGAATCCGGGCCCGAGCTTGACGCCTGTGGGAAGGCGGGCCGCCGCACCGAAGACCAGGTCGAGGGACGGGGTGTAGTCGGCGGCACTCGACAGGCGCGCGGTGTCGGCGTGTCCTGCGGTTCGCCGCGCGGGATCGAACCAGACCGCGTCGAAGTCGTCGAGGGAGACGTCCTCGGCGGCGGCGTTCCGCACGGTCGCCGTGGGGAACGGAGCGAGGTTGTAACTGGCGATGGCCGCGGTGACCTCGTCGATGTCGACCGCCGTGACCTCCAGGTCGAGCGAGGCCATGGCCATCGAGTCGGCGCCGATGCCGCTGCCGAGGTCGGCGATGCGCGTGAGGCCGGCCCGGGCGAACCGCCCGGCGTGCAGCGCGGCGACGGGAAGGCGCGTGGCCTGTTCGAGCCCGGCCTCGGTGAACAGCATGCGGCCGGCGAACGGTCCGAACTTGCCGACAGCCTTCTGCCTCAATCGCGACTGCGTGAGGACCGCCGCGACCAGCTCGGGGGAGTGGCCCTCCTTGCGCAGGCGCCCGACCAGGCGGACGGCCTCGTCCTTCGTCGGGTAAGGGGGGAGGGAGTCGAGGAGCCTGAGGCCGTCGGCCGTGAGGAGTTCGACGAGTTCCGAACGGTCCATGGTCAGCGGGCCTCGGGCGGAGCTGGATGCATCCGGCAACGGTAGCAGTCGCTGATTGGCACTCGCATTGCATGAGTGCCAGAACATGCCTACACTGGAATCAGCACTCTCGCAGTGTGAGTGCTAACCACGTCTTCGTTTCAAGAAAGAGGTCAACCGTGTCGGTCTCCATCAAGCCGCTCGAGGATCGCATCGTCATCAAGCAGGTCGAGGCAGAGCAGACCACCGCTTCCGGTCTGGTCATCCCCGACACCGCCAAGGAGAAGCCCCAGGAGGGCGAGGTCGTGGCGGTCGGACCCGGTCGCATCGACGACAACGGCAACCGCGTCCCGCTCGACGTCGCCGTCGGCGACAAGGTGATCTACTCAAAGTACGGTGGCACCGAGGTCAAGTACGCCGGTGAGGACTACCTCGTCCTGTCCGCGCGCGACGTCCTCGCAGTCGTCGTCCGCTAGTCACCAGCGCACGGATCCGGCGGCTCAGGCCGCTCAACAGCCCGAATGGCATTCGCCGTTCGGGCTGTGTCCGTTTCCGGAGGGTGTCGCGGGGAGTCGCGGGTCTAGCCTGGACCAGTGCAGAACCCCAGCGATCCAGCCGACGTCGACATCCACCCCGTCACCGTCGACGGGGGAGGGGATCGACGTGCGAGCGTCGCCGTGCCCCAGCAGGGGAGCCGGTCCGGACTGCTCTCGGCGGTCGCCGCCTACTGCCTGTGGGGAGCGCTCCCGCTCTACTTCATCGCCCTCGCACCGGCCGGCGCCTTCGAGGTGGTGGCGTGGCGGATCCTGTTCTCCCTCGTCTTCTGTGCCGTCCTCATCCTGGCGACCCGTTCCTGGCGTCGGCTGTTCGGCATCCTCCGCCAGCGTCGCATCGTCCTGACGATGGGTCTCGCCGGGGCGCTCATCTACGTCAACTGGCAGACGTACGTCTACGGTGCGCTCAACGGCCAAGTGGTCGAGGCGTCGCTCGGGTACTTCATCAACCCGATCGTGACCGTCTTCCTCGGCGTCTTCTTCCTTCGCGAGCGGCTGCGTCCAGCCCAATGGGCTGCGGTGGTCGTGAGCGTGATCGCGGTCCTGGTCCTCGCGATCGGACACGGCAGCGTCCCCTGGATCGCCCTCATCCTGGCCTTCTCGTTCGGCCTCTACGGCTACATCAAGAAACTGGTGGGCGGCTCGGTCGACGCCGTGTCCGGGTTGACGCTCGAGACCGTGTGGCTGATGCCGGTCGCGATCGCCCAGCTCATCGCGGTCGGCGTGACCGGTGGGCTGACCATCGGCACCGCGGGCGTCGGGCACGCTCTGCTGCTCGTCGGCGCCGGCGTCATCACCGCCGTCCCGCTCCTGCTGTTCGCGGCGGCGGCCCGCCGCCTCCCGCTCACCTGGATGGGTTTCATCCAGTACTTCGCACCGATCATCCAGTTCGTCGTCGGTGTCGCGGTCCTGCACGAGGCGATGCCGCCGGAGCGCTGGTTGGGCTTCGGTCTCGTGTGGCTGGCGCTCGCGATCCTCACCGTCGACATGCTCGTCGCCTCCACCCGGGGTCGTCGGGCCGCCGGCGCCGAACGGCGCCGCTCGACGAGGGTCTGAACAGCGGATTCCAGCGCTGATCGCGCGACCACTGCAGGAAAAGCGCGAAACTGGCGCTCCTGAGGTAACGATTTGGTCGTGTTACACGCTTGTAACGTCAACGACATTGTCCAGCGCACGTGCAGCGGATAACTTGACTCAACGGCAGCCCCTGGAGCTGCCACTCTTCTGACAAGCAAGGAGTACCATGAGCGTCTTTTCGAAGGCCACGGCCGCTCGCTCCCGCCCACGTTCCATCGTTCTCGGTGGTATCGCACTGATCGGAGCCAGCGCGCTGGTTCTGAGCGGTTGCGCCTCAAGTGGTAGCGGCGACAGCGGCAGCAGCAGCAAGCCTGCTGGCGACCTGACCCTGAAGCTCGGCACGGCGTTGCCGCAGACCGGTAACCTCGCGTTCCTCGGCCCGCCCGAGGAGGCCGGTGTCGGTCTCGCGGTCAAGGAGGTCAACGACGCCGACCTCGGCATCAAGATCGACCTGACGCTCGGCGACTCGGGTGACTCCGACAACAAGGCGTACGCGACCGAGGTCCCCCGTCTGCTCTCCGAGGGTGTCACGGCCATCATCGGTGCAGCGTCCTCGGGTGTGTCGAAGCTCTTCATCGACGAAGTCACCGGCGCAGGCGTCATCCAGTTCTCCCCGGCGAACACCTCCGCGGACTTCACGACGTGGGACGACAACGGTCTCTACTGGCGGACGGCGCCGTCCGACGTGCTGCAGGGCGAGGTCCTCGGGAACCTGATCGCGGAGGACGGCAACGCCACCCTCGGCATCATCTACCTGAACGACTCCTACGGCACCGGTCTCGCGAAGTTCACCAAGGAGGCGTTCGAGAGCGCCGGCGGTGAAGTGGTCGCCGAGCAATCGTACAACACCGGTGACACCTCGTTCGACGCGCAGATCAGCGCGGTCAAGGCGGAGAACCCCGACGCGATCGCGATCATCGCGTTCGAGGAGACCAAGACGATCGTCCCCGGTCTCGCAGGCTTCCCGTCGGACAAGCTCTACTTCGTCGACGGCAACCTCGCCGACTACAGCGCGGACTTCGCTCCGGGCACCCTGACGGGCGCCAAGGGCACGCTGCCCGGTCTCGACACCGCGAAGCTCGGTGACTTCACCGACCGCCTCCAGGCGTTCGTGAAGGACGAGGGTGGCGAGCCGCTGAAGGACTACAGCTACGCGGCTGAATCCTACGACGCCGTCATCCTGCTCGCCCTCGCGGCGCTGCAGGCCGGTTCGACCGAGGGTGCCGACATGGCGGCCCAGCTCCAGTCCGTGTCCGGTGGTAAGGACAAGGGCGAGAAGGTGACCACCTTCGAAGAGGGTGCGAAGGCCATCGCCGACGGCAAGAAGATCGACTACGACGGCAACTCCGGTCCGATCACGTTCGACGAGAACGGTGACCCGACCGAGGCGACCATCGGTATCTACCAGTACGGTGACGACAACAAGTACACCCGCACCAACTAATCGCCCACGCGACTGACGAGGCCCCGGAGTGATCCGGGGCCTTCGTCGTGTCCGGCCGTCCGATGCACCCCGCGTGTGGTGTGCCGTGTGTGGTGGCGCCAGCGCGGTGCGCTGACGCGAGCGCGGGTCCAGCGCGTGAGCGCGGGTCTCCAGAGACCCGCGCCCACGCGCCTGCGGCGCGCTCACGCCGATTCAGAGCCCATGCGGCACAGCGGGGCGCGCTCACGCCGACGCACCGCGCTGGCGACGGAGGGGCGCCTGCCGGCGCACCGCGCTGACGGAGGGTGCGGTGCGGTCACGTCGGCGCACCGCGCTGACAGCGACCAGTTGGGCGCCCGAGTCAACGGAACGCGCGTTGCAGTCCCGCGCGCTCGAGCTTCGCGGCGAGCCGGCTCGAATGGACGAGGTCCTCCCAGGTGGCGCGGACGACCGTGTAGCCGAGCGCGCGCAGCCGATCCTCCCGATGCTTCTCCGCCAGGACGATGTCGGCCACATCCCGTCCTTGCGTGAACTCCTCCCGTACATACTTCTGGCGGCCGTCGAGTTCGAGGATGATGCGTTCGTCCGGCCAGACCGCATCGACCACACCGACCGGTCCGTCCGCGTCGGAGAAGGCCTGCTGCAGCACCGGCAGGGCGAAACCGAGCTGCGCGATCACGACCCGCATCTTCGATTCACCACCGTTCGCGGCGAGGGGGTCCGCGAACTCGATCGCAAAACGCACCTGGCGCCCTCCCCGACGGCCCGGCAGGTCTCGTGCGAGCGAGCGGAGCGCCGTCTCGTCGGTGAGCTTGAGCCGGAGGGCAGCGTCGGCGACGGCGACGGCGTCCTCGAGGCGGGCGATCCGAGCGAGATCGACAACGGTCCGTGCCGGGTCCGTGACCGCGAGCCCGTGCCGCATCCGTCGCGTGACGGAGCCCTGCGTCGTGTGACGGATGATGCCGGGTGCCGAACGCCCTCCGCGATCACCGCTCGTCAGCGTGTGCACCTCGGGAGGCCACGGACCCACGATCGGGAGTCCCCACAACCGCGCCGCCGAGTAGTGGCTGAACAGTGCGTCCTTCCGGAGCGCGACGGCCGCCGCATCGATCCGGACCCGGTAGCGGTCATCGGGGGACAGAGAACTCCATATCGGTTCAGGGACGTAGATGCCCTTCCGCAGTCGCACCAGGTCGCCGTCGCGGTGGGCGGCGCTCACCAGACGCTCGGCACCGACCCGACGTGCGTCGCGGACGAGCAGGAGTCCGTTCGGGCGGAGGAGCAGGTTGAGATCGAAGGATTCCATCGCCTCACCGTGCCCGTTCGCCTCCGCCGTCACCTCGTGTCGTGGAAGCGATGTGGAGAACTACTCCCAGCCAGCCTCCGGTGGAGCGAGGGTGGAGCGGCGCCCAGCGCGGTGCGCTGACGCCAGCGCGGGTCGTCGGCCTCAGCGCGGGTCGCTGTGCCGTGGGGGCGGGGATTCGGCGTGAGCGCGGGTCCAGCGCGTGAGCGCGCGCCTCCGGAGACCCGCGCTCACGCGCCAGGACCGCGCTCGCGTCAGCGCACCGCGCTGGCGAAAGGCGGAGGAGGGGGAATGCACAACTCCTCCGTCCCCGTCTCAGGAGGCCGTCTTGGTACGACGGTGCCCCTCGGGGGAGGGAGGAGTTGTGGTTCGTTCACCGGTCGGGATCCGGTGGCTTCTGGCCCGTCGCTCGGCACGCGGCCGGGACGAGCATGTTCGAGGGTACCGAAGTACCCGCCGACCCGCGAGTGGGGATCGCCCTGATCAGTCCTCGTCCTGGCCGAGCGTGCCCAGGTAGAGGCCGATCACCTTGTCATCCGAGAGGAGCTCGCGGCCCGTCCCGGTGTAGGCGTCACGACCCTGGTCGAGCACGTACCCGCGGTCGCAGATCTGCAGACAGCGACGTGCGTTCTGCTCCACCATGATCGTGGTGACGCCGGCCTTGTTGATGTCCGAGACCCGGATGAACGCGTCGTCCTGGCGCACCGGCGACAATCCCGCGGACGGCTCGTCGAGAAGCAGCACGTGCGGATCCATCATGAGGGCCCGCGACATCGCGACCATCTGGCGCTCACCACCCGACAGTGAACCGGCGCGCTGCTTGAGCCGCTTGCCGAGTTCGCTGAAGATCCCGGTGACGAACTCGAGGCGTTCGTTGTACTGCTTCGGCTTCTGGAACAGCCCCATCTTGAGGTTGTCCTCGATGGTGAGGCTCGGGAACACGTTGTTCGTCTGCGGGACGAACCCGACGCCGCGGGCCACGAGCTTGTTCGCCCGGAGCCCCGTGATGTCCTCGCCGTTCAGCAGCACCTGTCCGCTGCGCACCTTCACCTGACCGAAGATCGCCTTCAACAGCGTCGACTTCCCCGCACCGTTCGGTCCGATGATGCCGATGAGCTCGCCCTTCCGGGCGGTCAGGTTGGCACTGTTCAGGATGTTCACGCCGGGGAGGTACCCGGCGGTCAGATCGGTGACCTCCACGACCATCTCGGCGGTCTTGACCGCAGTGCCGCCGACCGGCGCACCCTTCACGTCGCTCATTTCCGCTCCTCCTCCGGCTCGGCACCAGCCGCGAGCCGTTCGTCCTCGATCTCGGCGAGCAGCTCCTCGGCCGCAGCGCTGTCCTCTCCGGCGATCCTGCCGGTCACGACCCCGAGGTCGACGTCCTGGTGGCTCCCGAGGTAGGCGTCGATGACGGCGGGATCCTCCATGACGGTGTCGGGCGGGCCCTCGGCGACGACGCGACCCTCGGCCATGACGACCACCCAGTCGGCGATGTGCCGGACCATCTGCATGTCGTGCTCGACGAACAGCACGGTCATGCCCTCGTCCTTCAGCGCCAGGATGTGGTCGAGCAGGGACTGCGTGAGCGCCGGGTTGACGCCGGCCATCGGCTCGTCGAGCATGACGAGCTTCGGATCGCTCATGAGCGCCCGCGCCATCTCGAGGAGCTTCCGCTGCCCACCGGAGAGGCTGGCCGCGTAGTCGTCACGCTTCGTGTCGAGCTTGAAGCGACGCAGGAGGTCCATCGCCTTGACCTCGAGGTCCTCCTCCTGCTTCCGCCAGAGCGGCTTCACGAGGCTGGAGAAGATGCCCTCGCCGGTCTGGCCGGTCGCGCCGAGCTTCATGTTCTCGAGCACCGTGAGCAGGCCGAGCGCCTTCGTCAGCTGGAAGGTCCGGACCTGACCCATGCGGGCGACCTTGAACGCCGGGACGCCCCCGAGGCTCTTGCCGTCGAAGTTCCACGTCCCGGTGTTCGGCTTGTCGAAGCCGGTCAGCAGGTTGAACAGCGTGGTCTTACCGGCACCGTTCGGGCCGATGAGGGCGGTGATCGCGTTGCGGGGCACCTCCAGGTGCTCCACGTTCACCGCCTGCAGGCCGCCGAAGGTCCGGGTGACCTGGTCCGCGATGAGGATCGGGTCGACCTTCTTGACGCCCGGGACGATCTCGCCGACGTGGAGGCCGGTGGTCTTGACCGGTCGCGAGGTGGGTGAGCTGTTACTTGACAAAGGTCAGCTCCTTCTTGTTTCCGAGGATGCCTTGCGGCCTGAAGATGACGATCAGCATGAGCGCGACACCGACCAGCACGTAGCGGAGCGTCGACGCCTGCGTCGAGCTCATGAACGGCAGGACGTCCGCCTTCACGAGCGCCGGGAGGACGTTCGAGAGGAACGCCATGATCACCCAGAAGATCACCGAGCCGAGCAGCGGCCCGAAGACCGTCGCGGCTCCACCGAGGAGGAGGATCGTCCAGATGAAGAAGGTGAGACTCGTGACGTACACGCTCGGCACGACCGCGGAGGGGAGTGCCAGCACCACCCCGCCGAGTGCGCCGAAGACACCACCGACGACGAGCGCCTGCATCTTGTAGGCGAACACGTTCTTGCCGAGGGCGCGCACGGCGTCCTCATCCTCGCGGATGCCCTTCAGCACACGGCCCCACGGGCTGCGCATGAGGAGGAACACGAGGAGGGCGGCGACGGCGAGCAGCAGGATGCCGAAGATCCGAACCCACCACTGGTTCGCGTTGAGCTCCCACGGGCCGAAGCCGTAGATGCCCTCCGGGATCGGGTTCGCGGCCCGGAACCCTGCGTGGTAGTTACCGAGTCCGTCGGCCGAGTTCGTGAACTCGTCGAAGACCTGCGTGGTGAAGAGGAGTCGGACGATCTCGGCCGCCGCGATGGTGACGATGGCCAGATAGTCCGCCCGCAGTCGCAGGGTCGGGATGCCGAGGATGAAGGCGAAGACCACCGAGGCCAGACAGCCGACGATGATGCCCGCCCACCACGGGAGGTTGAAGCTCAGGATCGAGATGGCGTAGCCGTAGGCGCCGAGCGCCATGAACCCCGCCATACCGAAGTTCAACAGACCGCCGTAGCCGAAGTGCACGGCCAAGCCGAGTGCTGCGAGCGCGTACGCGATCGTCTCCGGGCTGATGACCCAAGCGAGCGTGTTCGAGAGAATGCTTCCCCAGTCCATGCGCGTGCCCCTAACCGATTCTCTCGCGACGTCCGAGGATGCCCTGCGGTCTCACGAGGAGCACCGCGATGAGCACCACGAGGGCGCCGACGTACTTGATGTCAGACGGGATCCAGAGCGTCGAGACCTCGACGAGGATGCCGATGATGAGGGCGCCGACCATGGCGCCGAAGGCGGTTCCGAGCCCGCCGAGGGTGATGGCCGCGAAGATGAGGAGGAGCAGCTGCGCTCCCATGTCCCACTTGATGCCCGGTCGGAAGTACGCCCACAGGATGCCGGAGAGGCCGGCGAGGGTCGCTGCGAGGATCCAGACGATGCGGACCACGCGGTCGACGTCGATGCCGCTGGCCGCTGCGAGGCTCGGGTTGTCCGAGATGGCTCGCGTCGCCTTGCCGGTCTTCGTCTTGATGAGCCACCAGGCCACACCGAGGAGCACCACGACGCTGACCGCCATGCTGATCATGTCGGTCACGCTGAGCGAGACCGTGCCGAACAGCTTGATGTTCTCCTCTCCCGAACCGGGCAGCTGGAACGTGCCGCCGCCGACGAAGTAGAGGAAGACGTAGCGGAGCGCCAGCGACAGGCCGATCGAGACGATCATCACCTGCACGATGCCGACGCCCTTGCGTCTCAAGGGTCTCCAGATGCCGGCGTCGAGCGCGAAGCCGAACGCGGCACTCAACGCGAGGGCGATGATGATGGCCAACCAGATCGGCCATTGCAGGAACACCCCGAACACGAGCGCCATGATCGCGCCGAAGGTCACCATCTCCGCGTGGGCGAAGTTGCTGAGTCCGGTGGTGCCGAACACCAGGGAGGCTCCGATGGCCGCGAGGGCCAGCATGAGCCCGAAGTTCAGGCCGTTGACGAGTCGCTCTGCGAGTTGATCCCAGAAGCTGACGGTGACGCGGACGCCCTCGCCGAGGAAGAAGTTCACCGACTTCGATTGGGTGAGACCGAACTCGGCCTCGATGGTCGAGCCGCCCTCGGCGACGATGACGCCCTTCGGGAGGGTCTCCTCGTCGAGCGTTACCTTGTACGTACCTTTCTCGGGGACGCCGATCTTCCACTTGCCGTCGGCGTCGGTGTCGACATCGGCCTTGTAGCCGTTGCCGTCGACCGTGATGTTCACGCCTTCGAGTGGTTTGTCGTCGTACTTGACGTTCCCAGCGAAGTAGAAGTCGTACTCCTCGCCCACCTCGTCAGCATGGGCCGGGACGGCGCTCATGACGGACGTGAGGGTGATGGCCCCGAACAACAGGGCGATGAGGAGCACGAATCTCCGTGCCAGTCTCGGGTTTCGGGTCGTTCCAGCGAACTTCACTGCACCTCCAGTGCCGGGCCACTTCCGTGGACCGTTCTCCTGCGTCGGACAACGCTGTTCGACGATAGAACCTGATTATTGCCTACATGTTTCGCCCGTGCGTATTTCTCCGCATCGATTTGTCGGGATCGTGGAATAGGGGTAGGCCCTGCTCGGTTACGATGGTGATACCGGCAGGTCTGCGTTTCTCCGGTGTGTTCGTGGCTATGAGAGGGATAAATGGACCAGCCTGATCCGTTCGGATTCGTAGGACTCACATATGACGATGTGCTGCTGCTGCCCGGGCACACCGACGTCATCCCGAGCGAGGCGGAGACCTCGTCCCGCCTGACGAAGCGGATCACCGTGAACACGCCGCTGCTGTCGAGCGCGATGGACACCGTGACCGAGGCCCGCATGGCGATCGCGATGGCTCGCGAGGGCGGCATCGGCATCCTGCACCGCAACCTGTCGATCTCCGACCAGGCCGAACAGGTCGACCGCGTGAAGCGGAGCGAGTCGGGCATGATCACGAACCCGATCACCACCACGGCCGACGCCACCGTCGCCGAGGTCGACGAACTGTGCGGTCAGTTCCGCATCTCGGGCCTCCCGGTCGTCGACGACAAGGGTGTGCTCGTCGGTATCATCACGAACCGCGACATGCGCTTCGTGTCGCCGTTCGAGAAGGCCACGACCCGCGTCAGCGAGGTCATGACGAGCACCGGTCTCGTGACCGCTCCCGTCGGCACCGACCGCAACGCGGTGATGGCGCTCCTCGCGCAGCACCGCATCGAGAAGCTGCCCCTCGTCGACGAGGCGGGCAAGCTCAAGGGCCTCATCACCGTCAAGGACTTCGACAAGAGCGAGAAGTACCCGCTGGCCACGAAGGACGACACCGGTCGTCTGCGGGTCGGTGCGGCCATCGGCTTCTTCGGCGACGCCTGGTCCCGTGCGGGCCAGCTGCTCGACGCCGGCGTCGACGTCATCGTGGTAGACACTGCCAACGGTGAGAGTGCCGGCGTGCTCGACATCATCCGCAAGCTCAAGGCCGACCCGGCGTTCGCCGGTGTCGACGTCATCGGCGGCAACGTCGCGACCCGCTCCGGCGCGCAGGCCCTCATCGAGGCCGGTGCTGACGCGATCAAGGTCGGCGTCGGTCCGGGTTCAATCTGCACCACGCGCGTCGTCGCCGGTGTCGGTGTCCCGCAGGTCACGGCCGTCTACGAGGCGTCGCTCGCGGCGCGCGAGGCGAACGTCCCGGTCATCGCCGACGGCGGTCTGCAGTACTCGGGCGACATCGCGAAGGCACTCGTCGCGGGTGCCGACACCGTCATGCTCGGCTCGCTCCTCGCCGGCACCGACGAGAGCCCCGGCGACCTCGTGTTCGTGGGCGGCAAGCAGTTCAAGAACTACCGCGGTATGGGATCGCTCGGAGCCATGCAGACGCGAGGCGAGAAGACCTCGTACTCGAAGGACCGCTACTTCCAGGCCGACGTGCCGAGCGACGACAAGCTGATCCCCGAGGGCATCGAGGGCCAGGTGCCCTACCGCGGCCCGGTGTCGGCCGTCGCGTACCAGCTCATCGGCGGGCTGCGTCAGTCGATGTTCTATGTCGGTGCGCGCAACATCGGCGAGCTGAAGGCCAAGGGCAAGTTCGTCCGCATCACCTCGGCGGGCCTCAAGGAGTCGCACCCGCACGACGTGCAGATCGTCGTCGAGGCGCCGAACTACCGCAAGTAGGCACCCGCACGAACACCGACGGTCCGGCAGGCTTCCGCCTGCCGGACCGTCCTCGTTCCAGGCGACCGGTAGGCTGGTGCGGTGAGCATGGATATTGAGATCGGCCGGTCAAAGCGCGCACGGCGCGCCTACGCGTTCGACGACATCGCCGTCGTCCCGTCGCGGCGGACCCGCGACCCACAGGACGTCTCGGTGTCCTGGTCGATCGACGCCTACCAGTTCGAGATCCCGGTGCTCGCAGCACCGATGGACTCCGTCGTCTCGCCGACGACCGCGATCATGATGGGCCAGCTCGGCGGCGTCGGCGTCCTCGACCTCGAGGGCCTCTGGACGCGGTACGAAGACCCTGAGCCGCTGCTCGCTGAGATCCGGTCGTTGCCGGTCGGCCGCGCGACCGCGCGCATGCAGGAGATCTACTCGGAGCCCATCAAGCCCGAACTCGTCACGGCCCGGCTCGCCGAGATCCGCGCGGCCGGAGTAACCGTCGCCGCCGCCCTCTCGCCGCAGCGCACGCAGGAGCTCTACGAGACGGTCGTCGCCGCAGGGGTCGACCTCTTCGTCATCCGCGGCACCACCGTGTCCGCCGAGCACGTCTCCAAGAACCAGGAGCCGCTCAACCTCAAGAAGTTCATCTACGAGCTCGACGTCCCCGTGATCGTCGGCGGCGCGGCCACCTACACCGCGGCCCTGCACCTCATGCGGACCGGGGCGGCCGGTGTGCTCGTCGGCTTCGGCGGCGGTGCCGCCTCCACCACGCGGGCCTCGCTCGGCATCCACGCCCCGATGGCGACCGCCGTGGCCGACGTCGCCGGTGCGCGTCGCGACTACCTCGACGAGTCCGGCGGCCGCTACGTGCACGTCATCGCCGACGGCGGTCTCGGAACCTCGGGCGACATCGTCAAGGCCGTCGCGATGGGTGCCGACGCCGTCATGCTCGGGACCGCATTGGCCCGCGCCACGGACGCACCCGGTGGTGGTTGGCACTGGGGTGCCGAGGCGCACCACCTGCACCTGCCGCGCGGACGACGTGTCGAGGTCGGCACCGTCGCGACCCTCGAGGAGATCCTCTACGGCCCGTCGCCGAAGTCGGACGGCACGGCCAACCTCATCGGCGCGCTCCGTCGCTCGATGGCCACCACCGGTTACTCCGACCTCAAGGAGTTCCAACGGGTCGAGGTCGTCGTCGCGCCGTACCAGGGCGCTTAGCGCTGCCGGAAGCGAGTCGCTTCCGCAAGCGGTTGTCGGGTCGCATCGCGCCGACTAGCCTCTGAGACAGAGCCTCGTGGACGAGCACCTGCCTCCGGCAGGATCATCGCGAGGGCGGTTCCAGCGAGCGGAGTTCGACGATGGCCACCACCCACAACAACGTGTCACGTTCCACCAAGCTGGGGATGGAGGAGCGCGACGCCGCGATCGAAGCCTTGAAGTCGAAAGAGCTCGACATCCTCGTCGTCGGTGGTGGCATCGTGGGCACCGGTGCTGCGCTCGACGCCGTCACGCGCGGTCTGAGCACCGGTCTGCTCGAGGCACGCGACTGGGCGAGCGGCACCTCGAGCCGCTCCTCGAAGCTCGTGCACGGCGGTATCCGCTACCTCGAACAACTCGACTTCCGACTCGTGCGGGAGGCGCTCATCGAGCGCGGGTTGCTGCTGCAGCGCATCGCGCCGCACCTGGTGAAGCCGGTCCGGTTCCTGTACCCGCTCAACAAGCCGGTCTTCGAACGCCTCTACATCGGCGCCGGCATGCTGCTCTACGACCTCTTCAGCTGGAGCGGTGGCCGTCCGCCCGGCGTCCCGCACCACCGGCACCTGTCCAAGCGTCAGGTCCTGACCTCGATCCCGAGTCTGAAGTCGGACGCGTTCGTGGGCGGGCTCACCTACTACGACGCCCAGGTCGACGACGCCCGGTACGTCTCGTCACTCGCGCGGACGGCGTCGGCCTACGGCGCGCACGTCGCGAGCCGCGTGCGGGTCGAGGGGTTCGTCAAGGTCGGACAGCGCGTCGTGGGCGTCAAGGCGCACGACCTGCAGACCGACGAGCGCTTCGAGATCCGTGCCAAGCAGGTCGTCAACGCGACCGGGGTGTGGACCGACGACACGCAGTCGATGGTGGGGGAGCGCGGCCAGTTCAAGGTCCGCGCGTCGAAGGGCATCCACCTCGTCGTCCCGCGCGACCGCTTCCAGTCGAACATGGGTCTCCTGCTGCGCACGGAGAAGAGCGTCCTCTTCGTCATCCCGTGGGGCCGGCACTGGCTCATCGGCACGACCGACACGGACTGGCACCTCGACAAGGCGCACCCGGCGGCGACCGCGGCCGACATCGACTACCTGCTCGACCACGTCAACACGATCCTCGCCGTGCCGCTGACCCGAGAGGACGTCGAGGGCGTCTACGCCGGCCTCCGTCCGCTGCTGGCCGGCGAATCGGAGCAGACGTCGAAGCTCTCTCGCGAGCACCTCGTCGCGCACTCCGTGCCCGGTCTCGTGGTCATCGCCGGCGGCAAGTGGACCACCTACCGGGTCATGGCGAAGGACGCGATCGACGCCGCGGTGGATGCACTCGACGGCAAGATCCCGGCCAGCGCGACGGAGAACATCGCCCTCCTCGGAGCCGAGGGGTACCAGGCGGCCTGGAACAAGCGTGGCAAGATCGCGCGGGCCTTCGGGGTGCACACGGCTCGCATCGAGCACCTGCTGAACCGCTACGGCGTGCTGACGGACGAACTGCTCGACCTCATCAAGGATGACCCGACGCTCGCCGAAGCGCTGCCGGGGGCGGACGACTACATCGGGGCGGAGGTCGTCTACGCGGCCTCCCACGAGGGTGCTCTCCACCTCGACGACGTCCTCGCCCGTCGGACGCGCATCTCCATCGAGGCCTGGGACCGCGGCGTCTCGGCGGCCCCGGTCGCGGCGAAGCTCATGGGTGGGGTCCTGGGGTGGGACGAGGAGCGCATCGAGAAGGAGGTCTCCTACTACCTCACGCGCGTCGCGGCGGAGCGGGCCTCGCAGGAACAGCCGAACGACGAGGCCGCCGACCGCGTGCGCCTGGAGGCACCGGACATCGTCCCCGGGGCCTGAACCGGCGGTGATCGCCCGCAGCGCAACGGCTGCGGGCGCCTCGGGCGAGCGGGCCAGGTGTGGCGGATAGACTAGGAGGACTGCCACAACAAGCCTGAGGAGTACAGCCATGGTGGATGTTCGGCGGGTCAAACTTCCCGGGGTCGGTGTGCTCCACACCTTCGTCACGGACGACGGCGGCAAGGTCGGCGTCATCGCCCACCGGTCCGGCCACAGCGACCTCATCACCTTCGCCGACCACGAGGACGGCGCCGATGCCGGCAAGGTGTCGCTCCGGCTCAACGAGGACGAGGCGCACACGCTGGCCGAACTCCTCGGTGGCACGCAGATCACCGAGTCGCTCAGCGCGCTCGACCAGATCCCCGGGCTCAGCATCGACTGGTTCACCGTCGACTACGAAGACCACATCGCCGGGCAGCCGCTCGGCAACCCCGCCGAGAAGGGCATGGTCGGGCTGACCGTCGTCGCCGTCGTGCGCGGCGACTCCGCCAACCCGGCCCCTGCTGCGGACTTCCGGGTCTTCCCCGGAGACACCCTCGTCGTCGCGGGCAGTCCCGAGAAGGTCGCCAAGGCCTTCGCCTACTTCCGTTCGGGCGCCGTCAAGAAGGTCGCCGTCGACGCTCCGCCCGGAGGGTAGGCATGCTGCACGCCGCGACCGACAACCCCCACCTCGGCCAGGATCTGCTCATCCTCGGCGTCCTGTTCGTCATCGCCTACATCCTCGGCCGCCTCGGCAAGCTGATCGGCCTCCCGTCGATCCCCGTCTACATGCTGGTCGGCCTGCTCGCGAGTCCGTACACGGGCTGGTTCCCGCTCGACTTCGCCAGCGCGCAGATCGAACTCATCGCCGTCTTCGGCCTCGTGCTCCTGCTGTTCAACCTCGGCCTGGAGTTCGATCAGGACGAGTTCTTCGGCAACGCCGGGAAGCTCATCGTCTCCGGCGGCTCCTACATCCTCGTCAACATGGCCGCCGGGCTGGTGTTCGGGTTCCTGGTCGGGTGGGGCACGCGGGAGGCGCTCATCATCGCCGGCATCACGGCGACGAGCTCGAGCGCGATCGTCACGAAGCTCCTCATCGAGCTCAAACGGCTGACGAACGACGAGACGCCGATGATCCTGGGCGTCACCGTGGTGGAGGACATCTTCATCGCGATCTACCTCGCCATCGTCGGTGTCGTCCTGAGCGGCGAGACCGAGGTGTGGCCGGTCATCGGCAAGCTCGCGATCGCCTTCACGTTCATCCTCGTGATGTTCGCGATCGCCCGGTTCGGCGGTCGGTTCGTATCGCGGCTGTTCCGCACCAAGGACGACGAGCTCTTCACGATCCTGTTCTTCGGCCTCGCGGTCGCGTTCGGCGGTATCGGCGAGCTCCTCGGGGTCACCGACGCGATCGGCGCCTTCCTCATCGGCCTGGTTCTCGGTGCCACCCGGTTCCGCAACAAGATCGAGCAGATCGCGATCCCGCTCCGCGACGTGTTCGGTGCGTTCTTCTTCCTGAACTTCGGGCTCGCGCTCGACGCGACGAAGTTCGGCAGCGTCCTCGTCCCGGTGCTCCTCGCCGTCCTCATGACGGTGGTCCTCAACGTCCTGGCCGGTCAGTTCGTCGCCTGGCTCAACGGACTCGGGCCGCAAGCTGGGATCAACGCCGCGGTCATCCTGCAGAATCGCGGCGAGTTCGCCCTCATCCTCGCGACGCTCTCGCTGAGCGCGGGGCTCAATCCGCTCATCCAACCGTTCGCCGGGCTCTACGTGCTCATCATGGCCGTGATGGGCCCGATCGTCGCCGGTCGGTCCGAGCAGATCGGCGCCGTCATCCTGCGTCCGCGCCGCCGGAAGGCGCGCCGAGTGGAGCAGGTCGACACGACGGCGGAGGAGGCCATCGCGCTCGTCGAGGGTGCGGGCGACGCCCAGGACACGACACCCGCCGACACCGATCAGGCGGCCATCGACCGACTCGTCGAACAGGCGATGAACGACCAGGAACCACCAGCACGAAAGCGAGAGCCCGATTACTAGCACCGCCCCGTCGGCACCAGGCCCCGACAACCACGGACAGGTCCGTCCGACGCTCCGCTCCGTCATGCTGCGTCCCCGGTGGATCGGCGTCCTCGTCCTCTGTCTCGCCGTCGCGGGCGCGTTCGCCGCGCTCGGGCAGTGGCAGCTCGCACGCGCCATCGAATCCGGGCAGGTGGTGCCGACCGAGACCGAGTCGGTCCGGCCGCTCGCGGACGTCCTCGAACCGGGTGTCGGCATCCGAGAGGCCGACGCCGGACAGCGGGTGAGCGTGTCGGGAACCTGGGTGCCGGAGGACTACCTCGTGGTGGGCAACCGGGTGAACGACGGAACGCTCGGGTACTGGGTGACGGGCCACCTCGCGACGGACCGCCCTGACCATGCCGGTCTCGCGGTCGCGCTCGGCTGGACGAAGGACCGCGAGACCGCCGACCGCGTCGCCGAGGCGTTGAACGCGGACGCCCCCACCGGCGCCGTCGAGCTCGAAGGGCGGCTGAACCCGCCGGAGGGCCCGGAGGAGCCGGCAGCGGACGCCGCACCGACCGACCTCGACAACATGTCGGTCGCCGCACTGCTGAACCGCTGGAACGACGCCGACGGCCTGCGGGTGTTCAGCGCGTTCGTCGTGGACGACGTCGCCGCCGACGGACTCGAGCCCATCTCGTCGCCCGCGCCCAGCCAGGAGATCCAGCTCAACTGGTTGAACATCTTCTACGCGGCCGAGTGGGTCGTCTTCGCGTGCTTCGCCGTGTTCCTCTGGTTCCGGCTCGCCAAGGACGCCTGGGAGCGCGAGACCGAGGAGCTCGAGGACGCCGAGGAGGAGGCCGCAGCGCTCCGTCAGTGATGTCCGGTCGCCTGGCGGCCGCGGGTAAGATGGGGGCATGCCCCTCCAGCCGAAACCGTCGACGTTTCCCGCGATCCGAGGCGCGCTGAAGTTCTACCAGGTGGCCGCCCCCATCACCGGTGTGCTGCTCCTGTCGCTCTGCGCCGAGATGCTCATGAAGTACGCGTTCGGCCTCGAGCTCGAGCTCGGCGGTGCTTACGGCTTCCTCGCCTTCGTGCCCTCCGGCACCGCCACCGCGGTCAACCTCAGCACGGGCATCCTCATCATCCACGGCTGGTTCTACGTCGTGTACCTGTTCGCCGCGTTCCGGCTCTGGAGCCTCATGCGGTGGAACGTCCTGCGTCTGCTCTGGCTCGCGCTCGGCGGCATCATCCCGTTCCTGTCCTTCTTCTTCGAGAGCCGCATCCCGCGGGAAGTGAAGGGCTACCTCTCCGGCCGCCAAGCAGCAGCGGCCGCCGAACCCGTGGAGTCCATGCAGTGAGTGAAACCACCCCCGCAGCCGCAGCGGAGCAGACCGCCGCCCGACCGGTCCTCGTCGTCGACTTCGGTGCGCAGTACGCGCAGCTGATCGCGCGTCGCGTCCGCGAAGCCGGCGTGTACTCCGAGATCGTGCCGCACACCGTGTCCGCCGCCGAGGTCGCCGCCAAGAACCCCGTCGGGATCGTCTTGTCCGGTGGCCCGTCCAGCGTGTACGAGCCGGGCGCCCCGTCGCTCGACGAGGGCATCCTCGAGCTCGGCGTCCCGACGTTCGGCATCTGCTACGGCTTTCAGGTCATGGCCAAGCAGCTCGGTGGCGAGGTCGCGCACACCGGTCTCCGGGAGTACGGCGCCACCGACGCGACCAGCGTCGTCGACGTCCCTGGCACCCTCCTGCACGGCGTCCCGACCGAGCAGAACGTCTGGATGAGCCACGGCGATTCCGTCTCCAAGGCCCCCGAGGGCTTCGAGGTCCTCGCCTCGACCGCCTCGACCCCGGTCGCCGCCTTCGCGAACGCGGAACGCGGCCTCTACGGCGTCCAGTGGCACCCCGAGGTCAAGCACTCCGCTTACGGCCAGCAGGTGCTCGAGAACTTCCTCCACCGGGCGGCCGGCATCCCGGCCGACTGGAACAGCGGCAACGTCATCGCCGAACAGGTCGACCGCATCCGCGCCCAGGTGGGCGACGCCAAGGTCATCTGCGGACTCTCCGGCGGTGTCGACTCGGCCGTCGCCGCGGCGCTCGTGCACAAGGCAGTCGGCGACCAGCTCGTCTGCATCTTCGTCGACCACGGCCTGCTCCGGAAGGACGAGCGACGTCAGGTCGAGGAGGACTTCGTCGCCTCGACCGGTGTCCGGCTGGTCACGGTCGACGCCCGCGAGCAGTTCCTGTCGGCGCTCGCCGGCGTCAGCGACCCGGAGCAGAAGCGCAAGATCATCGGCCGCGAGTTCATCCGGTCCTTCGAACAGGCCGAGATCGACCTCGTGAAGGAGGCCCAGAGCGAGGGTGAGCCCATCCGCTTCCTCGTCCAGGGCACGCTGTACCCCGACGTCGTCGAGTCCGGCGGCGGATCCGGTACGGCCAACATCAAGAGCCACCACAACGTCGGCGGCCTGCCGGAAGACCTCCAGTTCGAACTCGTCGAGCCCCTGCGCACCCTGTTCAAGGACGAGGTCCGGGCTATCGGTCGCGAGCTGGGCCTCCCGGAGGAGATCGTCGGACGTCAGCCGTTCCCCGGTCCCGGACTCGGTATCCGCATCGTCGGTGAGGTCACGGCCGAGCGTCTCGACCTCCTCCGCGACGCCGACGCGATCGTCCGCGAGGAACTGACCGCGGCCGGGCTCGACCAGGAGATCTGGCAGTGCCCCGTGGTCCTGCTGGCGGACGTCCGTTCCGTGGGCGTGCAGGGCGACGGCCGCACCTACGGCCACCCGATCGTGCTGCGACCGGTCTCGTCTGAAGACGCCATGACCGCCGACTGGACCCGCCTGCCGTACGACGTCCTCGCGCGCATCAGCAACCGCATCACCAACGAGGTGAAGGACGTCAACCGCGTCGTGCTCGACGTCACGTCGAAGCCACCGGGGACCATCGAGTGGGAGTGATCGCTCCCTGAGCCATCGGAAGGCCGTCCCGTTCGCGGGGCGGCCTTCCATCGTCCGCGCCCTTCGACAGGCTCAGGGACCGGGGTGGGTGGGACCGGGGATGGTGCCTCGGTCCGAGGGGTTCGGTCCCTGAGCCTGTCGAAGGGCAGTACCTCAACCGGCCCGGGGAACGACGAAGGCCCGCCCCGCGAACGGGACGGGCCTTGCAGTGCGTGCGCTCCTAGTTGCGGGAGATGGCCAGCAGACGCAGGATCTCGACGTAGATCCAGATGACCGTGACCATGATGCCGAAGGCGCCGGTCCAGCCGTACTTTGCGGGTGCGCGGTTCTGCACGCCACGCTGGATGAAGTCGAAGTCGAGCACCAGCGAGTACGCACCCATCAGCACCGCGAAGATGCCGATGACGATCCCGAGCGGGATGCCGAAGATCGTCGCGCCGTAGAGGCCGAACGGGTTGTTCAGCACGCCCGTGAACATGAGCACGAGGTTGAGGAGCTGGAAGACGCCGTAGCCGATGATGGCGACGAGGAAGACCTTGGTCAGCTTCTTCGAGGCGCGGACCTTGCCGCTGGCGAAGAGGGCGAGGGTCACGCCGACGACGGCGAGGGTCGCGAGGACCGCCTGGACGACGACGCCGGACCAGGCCGGGTTCGCCTCGAAGACGCGCGAGATGCCGCCGACGAAGAGTCCCTGGAAGACCGCGTACCCGAGGATGAGCGCCGGGACCGGCTCCTTCTTGAAGGAGTTCACGAGACCGAGGCCGAGGCCACCGATCATGCCGATGATCATGGGGAGGGCGTAGCCGCTGCCTGCCTGCAGGAGGGAGGTCGTCCACATCCAGGAGATGACGGCGAACACGACGAGGACGGCGAACGAGCCGAGGGTCTTGACGAGCGTGTTCTCGATCGTCATGCGGTCGGCGGTGCCGACGCCCGCCGGTGCGGTGGGCTGCTCGTACATCTTGCGGAGCTGTTCGGCGGTCAGCGAGGGGTTCGCTGCTTGAGCTGCCTGCAGCGTCCCGCCTCCCTGCTTCGCGAATGCCGGGTTCTTCGAGAACGCGGGATTGTCGAGGGCCATGGCTGATTCCTACTCTCAGTCGTGGAGGCTGTGTCGCGCCAAGCGGCGCTGCTGACACCCAGAGTATCCGAGTTCCCTTTGAATCAGCCGATGTTCGCGGCGGGCTGACAGCCGGCTCCCTGCGCGCACGCCGGAGCGTCGTCCTAGGCTGATGGCGTGCGCATCGACTCCCTGCCCAACCCGCTCGTCATCGGACACCGCGGGGCTCCCGGTTACCGCCCGGAGCACACCGAGTCCTCCTACCGCTTGGCCGTCGCGCTCGGTGCGGACGCCGTCGAGCCCGATCTCGTCGCGTCGAAGGACGGCGTCCTCGTGGTCCGACACGAGAACGAGATCTCCGGGACGACCGACGTCGCCGCCCGAGCGGAGTTCGCCGACCGGCGGACGACGAAACGCGTCGACGGCCACGAGCTGACCGGGTGGTTCACCGAGGACTTCACCTGGGCCGAGCTGTCGACCCTGACCGCACGTGAGCGGATCCCCGAGGTACGGACGGTGAGTGCGGGATTCGACGGTACCGAGGGCATCCTGCGGTTCGCCGACCTCGTCGCGGTCGTGCGCAGCGCGGCCGAAGCGCACCGACGACCCGTCGGCATCGTGGCCGAGGTGAAGCACGCCGACTACTTCGCGTCGATCGGCTTCCCGCTCGATCGGCTCCTCGCCGAGGAGCTCGCCGCCCTGGGCTTCGGCACCGATCCCGATGCCGAGCCGCTCATCATCGAGTCGTTCGAGCAGTCGGTCCTCATGGCGTTGCAGGCCCGTCGGGTGCAGGCGGAGTTCGCGTACCTCATCGAGCGGTCCGGCAGGCCGAGCGATCTCGTCGCCCGGCTGGGGGATTCGGCCCCGTCCTACGCCGACGCGATGACCGACGCAGGACTCGCGGCGCTCGCCCTCGAGGTCGACGCCATCAGTGTGGACAAGGCGATGCTCATCGACCTGGGCGACGACGACGGCGCACACCCGACGGACCTCGTCGAGCGCGCCCACGCCGTGGGCCTGCGCGTCTACACCTGGACGCTCCGCCCCGAGAACCGGTTCCTCGCGCCACCTTTCCGGGACGGGTCCGATCCGGCAGCGGTCGGCCGCTGGCTCGAGGAGTTCGTCCTGGTGCTCTCCTCAGGGGTCGACGGCTTCTTCGTCGACCAGGCCGACCTCGGTGTCGCCGCGCGGTCGGCGGCCGGCGACCGTGCGGATCACCGCGACGGCGGTGCTCGGCCGAGCGATGTCGGAGGCAGCGCCTAGACTTGCAGGCGATATGGCGAGCTCTCCTTCTTCGAACGCCGACGCCGTGCAACCGGTGATCGTCGGCTGGCCCACGGTAACCGTTCCCGAGTCGTCCTCCGGCGAGCGTGCCGGCGGGAGTCGGCTGCTGGAGGGACTCAACCCGCAGCAACGGATCGCGGTGGAGTACCGGGGCCAGGCCCTGCTCATCGTCGCCGGTGCCGGGTCCGGCAAGACGAGTGTGCTCACCCGCCGCGTTGCGCTGCTGCTCGAGCAGCGGGAGGCCTGGCCGAGCCAGATCCTGGCGATCACGTTCACCAACAAGGCCGCCGCCGAGATGCGCGAGCGGGTGCAGGCGCTCGTCGGCCAGGCCGCGCAGGGCATGTGGATCTCCACCTTCCACTCCGCCTGCGTCCGCATCCTCCGCCGCGAGGCCGAGCACTTCGGCTTCACCAAGAACTTCACGATCTACGACAGCGGCGACCAACGTGCCCTCCTGAAGCGCATCATCAAGGAGCTCGAGGCCGACGCATACGGCTTCACGCCGTCGAACACCTCGGCGAAGATCTCGAAGCTCAAGAACGAGCTGTCGGACGTCGAGTCGTACTCCCGCACGATCAACACGAACGACCCGCAGGAACTCGTGTTCCTGCAGGTCTTCCGGAAGTACACGCGCGCGCTGGCCGACGCGAACGCCTTCGACTTCGACGACCTCATCAGCCAGACGGTGTTCCTCTTCCGGGCGTTCCCGCACGTCGCGGCGCAGTACCAGCAGCGGTTCCGCCACATCCTCGTCGACGAGTACCAGGACACCAACCACGCCCAGTACTCGCTCATCCGGGAGCTCACCCGCGCGCCTGAGGCAGGCACGGATCAGCTCGCCACCACCCGCACCGAGGGTGCCTCGCTCACCGTCGTCGGTGACTCGGACCAGTCGATCTACGCGTTCCGCGGGGCCGACATCCGGAACATCACCGAGTTCGAGCGCGACTTCCCGGGTGCCAAGGTGGTGCTGCTCGAGCAGAACTACCGCTCCACGCAGAACATCCTCTCGGCGGCGAACGCGGTCATCTCCAACAACTTCGACCGCAAGGACAAGAAGCTCTGGACGGCCGTCGGCGACGGGGAGAAGATCGTCGGCTTCACCGGGTACTCCGGGCACGATGAGGCGCAGTTCATCGCCGACGAGATCGAGAAGCTCCGGAACGCGGGAACGGCCTACAGCGACATCGCTGTGTTCTACCGGACGAACGCCCAGACCCGTGCGCTCGAGGAGATCTTCATCCGTGCGGCCCTCCCGTACCGGATCATGGGCGGCACCAAGTTCTACGAACGCGCCGAGATCAAGGACGCCCTCGCCTACCTCGTGTCGGTCGCGAACCCGGCTGACATCATGGCGCTGCGGCGCATCCTGAACACGCCCAAGCGTGGCATCGGGCCGGCGACGGAGACGGCACTCGCGAGCTTCGCCGAGAACAACGGCGTCACCTTCCGCGAGGCCATGCGGCGCGCCGACGCCCTCGGGCTCGGGCCGAAGGTCACGAGCGCGATCCTGCAGCTGTCGGCTCTCCTCGACGAAGCGCAGGCCGCGCTCGACGACGCCGCTGCAGCCGACCGCCCGACGGCGTCCGCGACCGCCGTCGGCGACGTCCTGTCGCTCCTCATGACGAAGAGCGGCTACCTCGACTCACTGCGCAACAGTCGCGACCCGCAGGATGAGGCACGCGCCGAGAACGTCGACGAGCTCATCGCCGTCACCAAGGAGTTCGCCAAGAACAACCCCGACGGCGGCATCGTCGACTTCCTGACCGAGGTCTCGCTCGTCGCCGCGGCCGACGACCTCGACGACGCGACGGGCAGCGTGTCGCTCATGACCCTGCACACGGCGAAGGGCCTCGAGTACGACGCGGTCTTCCTGACCGGCATCGAGGAAGACCTCCTCCCGCACCGGATGTCGGCGAACGAGCCGGGTGGCCCGGCCGAGGAGCGACGCCTGTTCTACGTCGGCATCACGCGCGCCCGCAAGCGCCTGTACCTCTCGCTGGCGATGACGCGTGCCCAGTACGGCGAGACGGCCGTCGCCATGCCCAGCCGCTACCTGCAGGAGATCCCGGCCGAACTGATCGAGTGGCGTCAGTCGCCCGGCAACGTCAACGGTCGTGGTGGCACGCAGTCGCGTGCCCTGAACGCCCGCCGTGCCCCCTCGAGCGACCGCTGGTCGGTCCGCTCGCTCCCCGAGGGCGCCTCCGCGGGCGACACGCGGTTCTCCGGCGGTTCGAGCAAGCCGGAGACGGCCTGGGCCAATCGCATCACCGCGAAGGTCCGCGACAACGGCGACCTCGAGCTCGTTCCCGGCGACCGCATCTCCCACGCCGACTTCGGACCGGGCCGGGTGAACGCGGTGACCGGTGAAGGCGCGAAGCGCATCGCCCATGTCCAGTTCGAGTCAGCCGGAGCGAAGAAGCTGCTGATCAAGATCGCGCCCATCGAGAAGCTCGACTGACTGCGCTGAGGCGCGCACCGTCGGTCCGGCCGGTTCCCTGAGCGGAATCCAGCATCTAGGCTGATGCATCATGGGTCTGTTCTCCAAGCGCAACGCGTCCGATGCCCGATCTGCAGCCGTGGAGGCCGAGACATCGGCACCTGAGGATGAGGTGGATCCGGCCGCGGAAGCCCCGGAGACCGTGCCGCAGGTGTCGATCTCGGTCACGACGGTCAACGCAGCCGCTCGGACACCGGAGGCGCCTGTCTCCGTGCCTGCTGCGGCCCCGGCGCCGGCCCGGGCGCCCGCTCCCGTCGAGCCTGACTCCAACGTCGACCTCGCGCAGGCGCTCACAGCGCTGGCGGAGGGTGGCGATGAACGGGCGATGATGCACGTGTTGCGCCAGAGCATCCAGGGCAAGCTGCTGTTGTCCACGAGCCTCGACGGTGTCTCGGAGGAGGACAAGGCTGCCGGGCGCATCCCGCTCGGCGTCCACCGCGACCCGGAGGGCGCCGTCTACCTCCTCGCCTTCACCTCGTCGCGTGAGCTCGAGAAGACGCGGACGGCGGACGGGCCGGTCACCGGGGTCGCGGTGGACGCCGTCTGGGCACTCCGTCAGGCGACCGGCGACGGGTACGCCGGCATCGTCCTGAACCCCGCCGACGGTAAGGCGAGTGCGGTCGTCCCGAAGACGCTGATCGTGCGTCTGTTCGGGGACGGCCGGAACAACGACCTCGCGAAGCAGGCGCTCGCCCAGCCGCGAGAACCCGATGCCCTCCAGCGGCTGGTCGCCGCACTCGCTGCACATGGCGGGTTCGTAGCCGGTCGCGCCGAGGTCGACGAGGACGGCAACCGCAAGACCGTCGGCATCGCGGAGACCCGCCTCGGCGACCGTCGACTGCTGGAGGTCTTCACCTCGCCCATCGAGATCGCTGCACTGGGACGAGGGGATGACGCGTACCCGGTCACCGCAGCGGAACTCGCGGCCGCGCTCCGCAGCGACGAGGGCATCACCGGGATCATCGTGAACCCTGCGGCGCCGTGGCTGGACGTCGACCGCGCCCAGCTCGCACCCCTCCTCGACGTGCGCTGAGCCCCGCACCCGCACCACTCGGAGTGATCCGCCCAGGGAGGGTGAGCAGGATGCCGCCGAGCGCGAGCGCTCCGATCGCCGCGGAGCCGGCCAGGAGCAGGGAGCGGTCGTCGGCGCCGGTCTCGGCGAGGCGCGCTTCGGGCACGGTCGGCGTCGAGGCGAGGGTGATCTCCGAGGCGACGCCGAAGGCGGATCGCCAGGGGCGGATCATCGTGCCGCCGTTCTCCGGCAGGGTGTCGCTTGGCTCGATGCGCTCGACCCAGACGTAGTAGCCGTCCTCGGGGAGGACGCAGGACGGCGTCGTGTACTCGCCGGGGCCTGCATCCACGAGCGTCTCGACCTCGCAGACCACCGGTGCTCCGAGCGGGACCTCCGGTGCCTCGACCGGGCGCTCCGCGAACGGACCGAGCAACTGGCTTCGGACGGTCACCGGGATCGGCGTGTACGGTCCACCCTCCGGCCCGATGAGGCCCCACTCCGCTGCGAGGCCGGTGTCGGTCGCGATCCCGACGGACAGCCGGTCGGTGACCTCTGTTCCCGGTGTCGCCGTCGCGTGCGAGGTGGTGGTGACGACGACCGGCTGGAAGGGGAGTGGCGTGGGGCGCTCGCGGTCGGCGCTCGCTCCGGCCGCGACCGTGATCGGGCGGGCGATGAGGACGCTCTGCACGTTGGCGGCGCTTCGAGCGATCGTGAGGCCGGCACCGTAGGGCAGCTCACCGAACGTGGCGTTCGCTGAGAACGCCACGACGGCGGCATCGGTGCTCGGCAGGATCCGCAGGCTCTCACCGTTCCCGACGGCCCGCTCGGACGTGCCGTCCTCGAAGGTAGCGCCGTCTAGGGTGACGGTCCCGGTGTGGGTGCCCGGTGGCAGGGTGGTGACGCCGGAGGAGATGAAGTCGACGGCGAGTTCGGTTCGGACGAGGTCGAATCCGTCCTCGCCGCGTTCGATGGACATGGTGGCGCTCGCTCCCCGACTCGCGCCGCCGGGGCCGTCGGCCTCGGCGAGCATCTGATGGGCCCGGGAGAGCACGCGGTCGGCGCTCGCTCCTGCCCGAGCGGCGATCTGCGCCGGCGTCCACCCGTTCAGGCCGGTGATGATCCAGGTGGCGAGCTGGCCCGCAGCTGCCTCGTCGGCGTCCTGGCTGGCGCCCCAGTGCCGCGACAGGTAGGCCAGGCGGGCGGCGTCCTCGGGGGTGAACCACCCGAGCGATGATCCGTCGACGTGCTCGTAGGCGTGACCCGGCGGGATCGGGAGGTCGAGGTTGATGCAGAACCCGACCGTCCCGTCGTCGAAGGCCCACGAGCCGAGCCAGCGGCCGTTCGACGCGTCGCGGTGACCGTAGGCGGCGCCGGTGGCGGTCAGTGCGGAGGATGCGGTCGCGCCGCCGAGGACGATGCCGAGGACGAGCGTGAGCAGGATCGGGACGGCTGCCAGGAGCCGGAGGATCCGCGGTCTGCCGCCGAGGAGGCGGCCGGTCTGGGGGAGGTGGTGTGTTGTCATGCCCCCATCGTGCGAACCACGGCACCTCGGTCAGCCGGGCGGGAATCCGAATGTGGACGGGACGGCTCCGCCAATGGGCTGTGGAGGGCGGTGCTGGAACGTCGTCAGCCGAGGTGGCGGGCCGCCTCCGTGCGATCCCGCTCTCGCATCACCCGGAGGTACCAGGCGGAGGGTGCCGCACGGAGTCGCTGCGGAAGACGCGGCCAGACGGCCCGCGCGACGGCGACCCGCCGCGCGAAGCGACGCTGCTGACGCGGCGTCCAGCGGAACCCGTAGGCGCTCCGCAAGCCGTCGGGCAGCAGTCCCGCCGTCACGAGCCGGACGAGCGGGAGCAGGCACCGGACGGGGAGCGGTGCCGCGCGAGCGGTCAGGAGCTCGATCGAGACGCGGCGCGCCTCCGCGGTGACGTGGAGTCCCGCGACCCGGGCTGCGAAGTACTCGTCGAACGCGGCCCGGGTCGGAGGCCAGCGGTCGGGCGGGAGCTGCAGGCTCGTCCCCACGATCGCGTACTCACGGTGCAGGCGCTCCCGCGACTCCTCGTCGAGCGGACCGAGCACGAGCTCGTAGACCTGGACGGCGGTGTCGTACAGCGTCGCCGCGACCCAGAGTTGCGCGTCGTGGTCGAACGCCGAGTACCCGGGAGCGGCCTCGCCCGGCCGGGCACGGACCGGCGCGTGGGCGTGGTTCACCCGCCGTGCCACGCTGCGCTGCTCCTCCGGCGTGCCGAGGGCGAGCGCGTACACGAAGGTGAGGGTGGCGTGCAGCCGGTCGAGCGGGCGGGAACCGAAGTCGCTGTGCCGCGCCACCCCGGCGGCGACCGAGGGGTCCGCGATCTGCAGCAGGATGGCCCGTCCGGCGCCGGCGACGAGGATGCCCTCGCGAGCGAGGTCCGCCATGCCGGTCATGGACCCGACCTTAGTCGTTCACTGTGAACGTCCGGTTGCGGCGCAGCGCTGGGGGTAGAGTCGTCACTGGCCCTTTTTCTCTCGCCGCCGAGATAACGCGCGGCCGAAAATCGCCACGACAATCACAGCAGAACGCGCGAAGCGCGGATGGGAATGACACGTGGATCTTTACGAGTATCAGGCACGAGACCTGTTCGAGCAGTACGAGGTGCCGGTCCTCGCCGGCATCATCGCCGACACCCCGGACGAGGTGCGTGCCGCGGCCGAGCGTCTCGGCGGCGTGGTCGTCGTCAAGGCCCAGGTGAAGGTCGGAGGCCGCGGCAAGGCCGGTGGCGTCAAGGTCGCCAAGACCCCCGACGAGGCCTACGAGGCGGCGAAGGCCATCCTCGGACTCGACATCAAGGGTCACGTCGTCAAGCGCGTGATGGTCGCGGCCGGCGCACGCATCGCCCAGGAGTTCTACTTCTCGGTGCTGCTCGACCGCGCCAACCGGTCCTACCTGTCGCTCACGAGCGTCGAGGGCGGCATGGAGATCGAGCAGCTCGCGGTCGAGAAGCCCGAGGCGCTTGCGCGCATCGAGGTGAACCCGCTCACCGGTGTCGACAAGGCGGCCGCGGTCGAGATCGCGAAGGCTGCGAACTTCCCCGAGGAGCTCGTCGACCAGGTCTCCGACGTCTTCGTGAAGCTCTACGACGTCTACAAGGGTGAGGACGCGACGCTCGTCGAGGTCAACCCGCTCGTCCTCACGGAAGAGGGGCGCATCGTCGCCCTCGACGGCAAGGTCTCGCTCGACGAGAACGCCGCCTTCCGTCACCCGAACCACGCCGAACTCGAAGACACCGCAGCCGAGGACCCCCTGGAGCTCAAGGCCAAGGAGAACGACCTCAACTACGTCAAGCTCGACGGCGAGGTCGGCATCATCGGCAACGGCGCTGGACTCGTCATGTCCACGCTCGACGTCGTCGCCTACGCGGGCGAGCAGCACGGCGGCGTGAAGCCGGCCAACTTCCTCGACATCGGCGGCGGCGCCTCGGCCGAGGTCATGGCAGCAGGCCTCGACGTCATCCTCGGCGACGCCCAGGTGAAGAGCGTGTTCGTCAACGTCTTCGGTGGCATCACCGCCTGCGACGCGGTCGCGAACGGCATCGTGAAGGCGCTCGAGATCCTCGGTGACGCAGCGACGAAGCCGCTCGTGGTCCGCCTCGACGGCAACAAGGTCGCGGAGGGCCGCGAGATCCTCGCCGCCGCCGCGCACCCGCTCATCACGCTCGCCGCAACCATGGACGAAGGCGCCGACAAGGCCGCCGAGCTGGCTTCGAAGTAAGGGATCGCACAAGCATGTCAATCTTCCTCAACAAGGACTCCAAGGTCATCGTCCAGGGCATCACCGGCGGTGAGGGCACCAAGCACACGGCGCTCATGCTGAAGGCCGGCACCCAGGTGGTCGGTGGCGTGAACGCCCGCAAGGCCGGCACGACCGTGACCCACGACGGCGGCGTCGAGCTGCCCGTGTTCGGCACGGTCGCCGAGGCCATCAAGGAGACCGGCGCAGACGTGTCGATCGCCTTCGTGCCCCCGGCATTCACCAAGGACGCGGTCATCGAGGCCATCGACGCCGAGATCCCGCTGCTCGTCATCATCACCGAAGGTGTGCCGGTCGGCGACTCCGCCGAGTTCTGGGCCTACGCCCAGTCGAAGGGCTCGAAGACCCGCATCATCGGCCCGAACTGCCCCGGCATCATCACGCCGGGGGAGTCGCTCGTGGGCATCACGCCCGCGAACATCGCCGGCAAGGGACCGATCGGCCTCGTGTCGAAGTCGGGCACCCTCACGTACCAGATGATGTACGAGCTGCGCGAGATCGGCTTCTCGACGGCGATCGGCATCGGCGGCGACCCGATCATCGGCACGACGCACATCGACGCGCTCGCCGCGTTCGAGGCCGACCCCGAGACCAAGGCCATCGTCATGATCGGCGAGATCGGTGGCGACGCCGAGGAGCGCGCGGCCGACTTCATCAAGGCGAACGTCACGAAGCCGGTCGTCGGCTACGTCGCGGGCTTCACCGCGCCCGAGGGCAAGACGATGGGCCACGCCGGCGCGATCGTCTCGGGCTCCGCAGGTACCGCGCAGGCGAAGAAGGAGGCCCTCGAGGCCGCCGGCGTCAAGGTCGGCAAGACGCCGAGCGAGACCGCCGACCTCATGCGCGAGATCATCGCCTCGCTGTAACACCCGCAGCTCGACTGCGACCACGACGCGACGCCCGGATCGGGCGTCGCGTCGTGGCGTTTCGGCCCACGCACGCCGTGTGCCTGACCGTCCGCACGCGCGGCTCCAGGTAGGGTCGAAGGCGCATGAACCGTCTGACCGTCGCCCTCCTCGCCGCCCTCGATGCCACCCTCGCCGTGGCCATCGGCATCGGTGTCGCACTCGTCCCACTCCTCGCCCTGTGGGCCCTGCACTTCCAGTTGGACGTCGACCCCGCCGCGCTCTGGCGGGGGGCCGTCGACATCTGGGCGCTCGGCAACGGCTCGAGCATGCGCATCTCCCTCGACACGGCCCTCGTCACGCAGCTCGGCCTGCCTGCCGGGATGGAACCGTTCCTCGTCTCCCTGGCGCCCCTCGCCTTCACGATCGGCACGGTCCTGTTCGGCCTGCGCACCGGGGCCCGCGCGGCACGCAGCACTTGGTGGCAGGGTGCCGTCGTGCTGTCGGTGCTCGTGTTCGCCCTGCTCTCGTTCCTCGTGACCCTCACCGCCCTCCACCCGGCGGTGCGTCCCTCGATCGTCCAGGGGACCCTCGCGCCGACCGTGCGCTTCGCAGGCGGGGTCGTGGTCGCCGCGCTGTGGGTCCGGTTCCGAGAGCAGGACGCGGTCGATCCGATCCTCGACGGACTCCGCGCGATGCGGGACCGGATGCCGGACGGGACCTGGTCGATGGTCGTCGCGGCGCTGCGTGGTGGAGCACTCGCCGCCACCGGACTCGTGGCGGTCTCCGCGGTCCTGACCGCCATCCTCATCGCCGTCGGCTACGGCGCCATCATCTCCCTGCATGAGAGCGCGCAGTTCGGCGTCCTGGGCGGTGCCATCGTCACCGGCGCCGAACTCCTGTACCTGCCGAACCTCGTGATCTGGGCCATGAGCTGGATCACCGGCGCGGGCTTCGCCATCGGGAGCGGCACGGCGATCTCGCCGATCGGCACGCTCGTCGGGCCCATGCCGGCCGTGCCGGTCCTCGGCGCCATCCCGACGGGGGAGAGCCCACTCGGTTTCGCGGTCCTCGTGGTCCCGGTCGTCATCGGATTCGCCGCTGCCGTGGTGCTGCGCCGTCGTCTGCTCGTCGACCTCGACGGGCGTGGCGGGCTCGCACGGCTGGCGGTCGTCGGTCTCGGCGTCGGGGTCACAGCGGGCATCATCGTCGGTGTCCTCGCCGCCCTCTCGGCGGGCGCGGCAGGCCCAGGCCGCCTCATCGAGGTCGGCCCGAACGGTTGGGCGACGGGCCTGTGGACCACGCTGACGGTCGGGATCGCGGCCGTGGTCGGCATGGCGGCCGGTCCGACGCATCTCGCCGAGGAGGACCGCCTCCCGGAGCTGCACGCCCAGCCGAGCGGCCGGGGTGCCCGCGACCGATAGGATGCTCTGGTGCTGTCACTCGTCGTGCTGATCTCCGGTGGCGGATCCAATCTCCGCGCCCTCCTCGAAGCCTCACGCGACGCGGATTTCCCCGCTCGCGTCATCGCCGTCGGTGCCGATCGGGAGGCTGACGGCCTCGCCCACGCTGAGGAGTTCGGCATCCCGTCGTTCACCGTCCCCTACTCGTCCTTCGACTCGCGGGCGGAATGGGGCGCGGCCCTCCTCGAACAGATCCGGGTCTGGAACCCGGACGTCCTCGTCCTCAGCGGCCTCATGCGCCTCCTGCCGCCCGTCGTCGTCGACGCCCTCGCGCCGCGCATCATCAACACGCACCCCGCGTACCTCCCCGAGTTCCCGGGTGCGCACGGCGTCCGGGACGCCCTGGCGGCAGGCGCCTCGCAGACCGGGGCATCGATCATCGTCGTCGACAACGGCGTCGACGCTGGACCGATCATCTCGCAGGAGCGCGTCCCCGTCCTGCCCGAAGACACGGAGCACAGCCTCCACGAGCGGATCAAGCCGGTGGAGCGTCGACTCCTCGTCCAGGCCGTCCGCGACCTCGCCACCGGAACCATCGACCTCGAGGCGCTCTCCACGGCGTCCCGCCCGCCAGCAGAAGGAGCACCCCAGTCATGAGCGGTCCCAGCCACGACCACAGCCTCTACCGCGAACGCGACCTCGTCCCCGTCCGCCGGGCGCTGATCTCGGTCAGCGACAAGACCGGGCTGCTCGAGCTCGCCGGCGCACTCGCCGCAGCGGGCGTCGAGATCGTCTCCACCGGGTCCACCGCGGCGACCATCCGCGGTGCGGGCCACACGGTGACCGATGTGTCCGAGGTCACCGGATTCCCCGAGTCGCTCGACGGTCGGGTCAAGACCCTGCACCCCTCGGTGCACGCCGGACTCCTCGCCGACCTGCGGCTCGAATCCCACGAGGCCCAGCTCGCCGAGCTCGGCATCGAGCCGTTCCAGCTCGTCGTCGTGAACCTGTACCCCTTCGTCGAGACGGTCGCGAGCGGCGCAGCCGGTGACGACGTCGTCGAGCAGATCGACATCGGTGGACCGGCGATGGTGCGCGCCTCGGCGAAGAACCACGCCAACGTCGCGATCGTGGTCTCTCCCGAGCGCTACGGGCTGATCACCGAGGCCGTCGCCGCCGGCGGCACCACGCTCGCTCAGCGTCGCTCGCTCGCCGCGCAGGCCTTCGACCACACCGCCTCCTACGACGCGGCTGTGTCCGCGTGGTTCGCGAGCACGGAGACGACCGCAGCCGAGGCCTTCCCCAGCACGCTGACCGTCACCGGTCGTCGCGAGGCGGTGCTGCGCTACGGCGAGAACTCGCACCAGGCCGCGGCGCTGTACGTCCGTCCGGGCGGTGCCGGGATCGCCCAGGCGACGCAGTTGCACGGCAAGGAGATGTCGTACAACAACTACGTCGACGCCGACGCGGCAGTCCGCGCGGCCTACGACTTCGCCAACCCCGCCGTCGCGATCATCAAGCACGCGAACCCGTGCGGTATCGCCTTCGCGAACCCGAAGGCACCCGACCCGATCGCCTCGGCCCACCGTCGGGCGCACGAGTGCGACCCGGTCTCCGCCTTCGGCGGCGTCATCGCGGCCAACCGCGTCGTGACCCTCGGCATGGCCGAGACGGTCAAGGAGATCTTCACCGAGGTGCTCGTCGCCCCGGGCTTCGAGGACGCCGCGTTGGAGGTGCTCAAGACGAAGAAGAACCTGCGGCTCCTGCAGCTGCCGGAGGACTTCGTGCGCGAGGACCGCGAGGTCCGGCAGATCTCGGGTGGCCTGCTCTACCAGGACGCGGACCGCTTCGCCGACGACCCCCAGGACACCGCCAAGGGCTGGACGCTTGTCACTGGCGAACCCGCCGACGACGACACCCTGCTCGACCTCATCTTCGCGTGGAAGGCGTGCCGCTCGGTGAAGTCCAACGGCATCCTGCTCGCCAAGGGGAGCGCGAGCGTGGGCGTCGGCATGGGGCAGGTCAACCGCGTCGACTCCTGCCACCTCGCCGTGAGCCGAGCCGGTGACCGTGCCGCGGGTTCCGTCGCGGCCTCGGACGCCTTCTTCCCGTTCGCCGACGGCCTGCAGGTCCTGCTCGACGCCGGCGTGCGCGCGGTCGTGCAGCCCGGTGGTTCCGTCCGCGACGAAGAGGTCATCGCTGCGGCCGAAGCCGCCGGCGTGACCATGTACTTCACGGGGGAGCGTCACTTCTTCCACTAGGCCGTGCCGCCCGCCCCTGTGGGGGTTCTGGGCAGGCTCGTGGTGATCTCCCAGCGGCGTCGGACCCTCGTGGCCCGACGCCGCTGTGTCGTTGAGCTACGGTTGTCGAATGACTGCCACCTGGAGCCGCAAGCTCATCGCATCCGCCGCCGCCGCCGTCGCGACCATCGTCGTGGGCTTCCTGGGGGTCATGTTCGTCACGTTCGTCGGCTACCAGTTCGCCGGGACGATCTTCGCCCAGGCGAGTCCGTACTTCTTCGAGAGCACGATCATCACCTTCGTGCTGCTGCTGATCGTGGGCGTCGTCGGCCTCTACCGGTACCGACTCCTCGCCCTGCTGGGCGGCGCCGCCCTCGCCGTCATCGGAGCGCTCCTCGGGCTCATCGTCCAGGTGGCGACGACGGGGCAGCCCATCGACAGCACCGTGCTCGGCAGCATCGTCGCGACGCTCATCAGCCTCAACCTCGTCTTCGTGGTCGTCGTCGCGCTCTCCGCGGCCTTCATCGGATACCCCGTGTACTGGATGGTCGTCCGCACGCAGGACGCCGTGCTCGACGACGGACGCCGCATCGCACTCGTGCGGATGCCCGCCTCCAACCTTGCTGAAGGCCTCGTGACGCACCTGGAGCGCACGCCGATCGACACCGAACTCGCCGACAAGCAGTGGGACGCGTACGTCGCAGCGTTCGACGCCGCCGGCTGGGACACCACCGAGGTCTCCTGGGCCGACCAGCTCGCCGACTCCGTCTTCATCGAGGACGCCGTCATCGTGATCGGCGACGTCGCCGTGGTGACCCGACCGGGCGCCGAGAGCCGTCGCCCCGAGGTCGTCGCAGCCGAGACCACCGCCCGTGAGCTCGGCCTCCGGATCCACCGCATCGAGGGCGAAGGCACCCTCGAGGGCGGCGACGTCCTCCGGGTCGGCACGACCGTCTACGTCGGTCGCAGCGGCCGCACCAACGCCGAAGGCGTCCGGCAGCTCCGAGCCATCCTCGCGCCGCTCGGGTTCGACGTCGTGGCGGTCCCCGTCACGACCGCCCTCCACCTGAAGTCGACCGTCACCGCGCTCCCCGACGGGACCGTGCTCGTCCACCCCGACCTCGTCGAGGACCCGTCCTTCTTCGGTCGCCACCTCGTCGTGCCCGAGCGCGAGGGCGTCGCGGTGGTCGAACTCGCGGAGGACACCGTGCTCATCTCCGCAGCCGCTCCCAAGACGGCTGCGCTGCTCGAGGACCGCGGCTACACCGTGGTCCAGGTGGACATCAGCGAGTTCGAGAAGCTCGAGGGCTGCGTGACCTGCCTGTCCGTGCGGGTCAGCTGAGTCGATCGTGGAGCAGCAGGCTGGAGCGCGCGGGGGTCGGGATCTGAGCCGGAGGACCGTCGCGCAGCGACTGGACATCCCGCTCGAGATGGCCAGGCACCACGGGATCCCGCCGTTCTGGTCGACGGACCAGTTGGCGGCGTTCCTGGCCGACCCGCCGGCCTGGTACGTGCAGTCACGCGCGAACCGGACCGGGAAACGGCCGGTCTGGGTGGAGTTGCGGTGCACGATCTGCGGCACCAGTGAGACGCTCCGCCCGAAGAAGTGGTGGCCGGAGTTCTCGATGGTGAGCTGCTCCTGGCACGGCGCCGACGAGCTGCCTCCGGTGCCTGAGGGCGCCCGTCGGCGCGAGGTCGACGGCATCGGAGCCTTCGTCGGCATCGTCGACGAACCGACCTCCTGACGACGAGCGCACCCGGTCCGGTGCGTGCAACCGCATGGATCCCTTGCAGCCCGACGGCCGATTCCCATAGTCTGGTCTGCTGCGCCGAACCTCGTTCACCGTGATCGGTCGCCGTCCGCGTTCGAGTGCGACCTGTGCACCCGGCCCGCGGCTCTCGCCCCACAGGATGAGGAGGATGCCATGACGCTCTCGAACCACACCGCGCTCGCGCCGACGGTCGATCGTGCACGCTCCGCCTCGAGCCGCCGCCCGGTGGCCGTCCCGGCGCCAGCCGGACGCGACGCCGCAGCGGACGCCGACGCTTAGCACGAGCGCCAGGCAGTCCACCTCACCATCCGTCCGGCCTCGTCCGGGCCCGTCACCGGATGCTGCGACCTCGCACAGCGACCTCGCCGTCCGGCCGTTCCACGACCATCATTCCGTCGGTGATCGACGTCACCGACACTCTCGCAAGGAATCCTCGCAATGACTCCGCTCGGCGATGAACGCCGTCCTGTCCAACCGCGTCAGAGCACCTTCCGTGCCCTGATGCGGATCTACCCGTTCGCGAAGACGGCCATGCCGCGGATCGTGCTCGGCATGGTCGCCGCGCTCGTCGCCGGCCTGGTGGCGCTCGCGATCCCGCTCGTGCTGCAGGCCCTCGTCGACGGCCCGCTCTCGACCGGCGACTCCTCGCAGATCTGGCCGGCGGTGCTCGTGGTCCTCGCGCTCGGTGTCCTCGAGGCGGTCATGATCGCGCTGCGCCGCTGGTTCGTCCTGACTCCTGGGACGCACGTCGAGGCGCGGATGCGCAATGCGCTGTTCGCCAAGCTGCAGGACCTCCCCGTGACCTTCCACGACCGCTGGCAGAGCGGGCAGCTGCTCTCGCGCGCCGTCAGCGACCTCGGACTCATCCGCCGGTGGATCTCGTTCGGCTTCGTGCTCCTGATCGTCAACGGTGTCACGATCGTCATCGGTGCGGTCATCCTGTTCACCTGGAACTGGCTGCTCGGACTCATCTTCATCGCGCTCGCCATCCCCGTGTGGGTGTTCGGGTTCACCTTCGAGGGGCGGTACTCGGTGATCGCCCGGCGCAGCCAGGACCAGGCCGGTGACCTGGCGACCGCCGTCGAGGAGTCCGTCCACGGCATCCGGGTGCTCAAGGCGTTCGGTCGCGGCAAGCACGCCCTGCGGAGCTTCGCGTCGCGCGCCGAGGACCTGCGGGGCACCGAGATCGAGAAGGCGAAGGCCATCGCGGGGATCTGGTTCTGGCTGGTCCTGTTGCCCGACGTCGCCTTCGCGCTCTGCCTGTTGGCGGGGGTCTGGCTCGCGTCGATCGGCGAACTCACCGTCGGTCAGCTGTTCGCCTTCTTCGCGACGGCCACGATCCTGCGGTTCCCGATCGAGTCGATCGGCTTCCTGCTCGCGATGACCTTCGACACCCGGACGGCGACCGACCGGTATTTCGAGGTCATCGACTCGGTCAACACGATCACCGACCCCGAACACCCCGAGCGCATCCGTGAACCGCGTGGTGAGCTCGTGTTCGAGGACGTGCACTTCCGCTACCAGGACGCACCCGACCGCTACGCGGACGTGGTGAACGGCGTCGACCTCCGGCTCGAGCCGGGGGAGACCATGGCACTCGTCGGTCTGACGGGCTCCGGGAAGTCGACCATCACGGCACTGACCACCCGCCTGTACGACGTCACGGGCGGGCGGATCCTGCTCGACGGGGTCGACATCCGGGCGCTCACGCGGGAGGACCTGCGCCGGCACATCGCGATGGCGTTCGAGGATGCGACCCTCTTCTCCGCGAGCGTCAAGGAGAACGTCCTCCTCGGGCGGGACGACATCGACCTCGACTCCGCGGAGGCCGATCGGATCCTGCGCGAGGCGCTCGACATCGCCCAGGCCGGGTTCGTCGACGAACTGCCGAACGGCGTCGAGACGATGGTCGGTGAGGAGGGGCTCAGCCTGTCCGGTGGGCAGCGTCAGCGGCTCGCACTCGCGCGTGCGGTGGCCGCGCGGCCGGAGGTGCTCGTGCTGGACGATCCGTTGTCGGCGCTCGACGTCGACACCGAGGCGCTCGTCGAGGCGGCACTCCGCCGAGTGCTCGCCTCCACCACGGCCCTGATCGTCGCCCACCGGCCGAGCACCGTCACCCTGGCGGACCGCGTCGCCCTCCTGGAGGACGGTCGCATCACCGCCGTGGGTCGCCACAGTGAGCTGTTGCAGCACAACGCCCATTACCGCTACGTGATCTCGAGTCTGGAAGACGACGAACGAGAGTCCAACCGCCAGGAGGTGAACCTGTGACCCCGCCGACGACCGTCCACGGAGTGGAGGGTGAGGAGCGCGACGACCTCACCCGTGACGAGTCCGCGCACATCCGGCGCCGTTCGCTGCGCCTGCTCGGATCGCTGCTCGCGCCCCTGCGCCTGCGCGTGATCGCCGCCATGACCATCGTCGTGGTGTCGACCGCCGCCCAGGTCGCCGGGCCCGCGCTGATCGCCCTCGGCATCGACCGCGCCCTCCCGGCCGTCCTGGAACGCGCCGACTGGATGCCGGCCTTCCTCGTGGTCGGCGCGTACCTGCTGACCGGCGCCGCCGGTGCGACGCTGATCTCCTGGTACACCGTGCTCGCCGCTCGGATCAGCCAGGCGATCCTGATCGACCTGCGGAAGCGCGTGTTCCTGCAGACACAGCGGCTCAGCCTCGACTTCCATGAGAGCTACACCTCGGGTCGCATCATCTCCCGGCAGACGAGCGACCTCGACTCCATCCGCGAGCTGCTCGACTCCGGCATCAACCAGCTCGTGTCCGGCGTGCTGTACATGGGGTTCACGGCCGTGGCCCTCGTCCTCGTGGACTGGGTCAGCGGGCTGGTGCTGCTCGGGTCGCTCATCCCGCTGTTCGTGCTCACGCGCTGGTTCCAGCTCCGCTCGCAGCGGATGTTCCGCGAGTCGCGAGTCCGGTCGGCGAAGCTCATCGTGTTCTTCGTGGAGGCGATGACCGGCATCCGCGCCGTGAAGGCGTTCCGGAAGGAGCGGCGGAACGAGCGCGCGTTCGGCGAGCTCGTGGAGCAGTACCGCGACACCAACGCCCGGGTCATCCAGCTGTTCGGGGTGTTCGATCCCGGACTGGTGTTCATCGGCAACGTCTCCGTCGCCGTGGTGCTCCTCGTCGGCGGGTTCCGCGTCGCGGACGGACAGCTCGCGATCGGAGCGCTGCTCGCGGCGCTCCTCTACACGCGCCGGTTCTTCGACCCGATGGAGGAGATGGCGATGTTCTACAACTCCTACCAGTCGGCCGCGGCGGCACTCGAGAAGATCTCCGGCGTGCTCGAGGAGCGTCCCGGGGTGCCAGACCCGGTCGCGCCGGTCGACCTGTGGACGTCGCAGGGACGGATCACCTTCGACGACGTGACGTTCGCGTACGCCGCCGACCGGGTGGTGCTCCCGAAGTTCGACCTCGAGATCCCCGCAGGGCAGACCATCGCGCTCGTCGGCACGACCGGTGCGGGCAAATCGACGCTCGCGAAGCTCATCAGTCGGTTCTACGACCCGACCGACGGTGCGGTGCGCCTCGACGGCATCGACCTGCGCGACCTGCACCCGAAGGACCTCCGTCGGGCGATCGTCATGGTGACGCAGGAGGCGTACCTGTTCTCCGGCTCGGTCGCCGACAACATCGCGTTGGGCAAGCCCGACGCGACGATCGAGGAGATCACCGCCGCAGCGAAGGCCGTCGGCGCGCACACCTTCATCGAGGCGCTGCCGAACGGCTACGACACCGACGTGAACAAGCGCGGTGGTCGGGTCTCGGCCGGCCAGCGGCAGCTCCTGTCGTTCGCACGGGCGTTCCTCGCGGATCCGGCCGTGCTGATCCTCGATGAAGCGACCGCTTCGCTCGACATCCCGAGCGAGCGACTCGTCCAGGAGGCGCTGCAGACCCTGCTCGCGGACCGTACCGCGATCATCATCGCGCACCGGTTGTCGACCGTCGCGATCGCCGACCGGGTGCTCGTGATGGAGCACGGCCGGGTGATCGAGGACGGCGCGCCCGCGGAGCTCATCGGCGGGACGGGTCGGTTCGCCGCGATGCACGCCGCCTGGCGGTCTTCGGTCGGCTGACCAGGACCGCGCAGGCGTGTCCACGGGGTCCTCCGGTGACGGAGTGACCCCGTGGGCACTACACCTCGTCTCGTCGACCTGCCACAATGAGCGGATGACCAGTCTGGAACCGCGTTCGCTCCGTGTCGCCGTCGCGGACGACGCGGTGCTCCTCCGTGAGGGTGTCGCGCAGATCCTCAAGGCGGGTGGTCACGACGTGGTCGGCTCGTTCGGCTCGGCGGTCGACCTGGTCGATCGCATCGACGCGGGGCTGCAGCTCGACGCCGTCGTGCTCGACATCCGGATGCCGCCCACCCACACCGACGAGGGCATCGTCGCCCTCGAGCAGTTGCGGGCGTCGGGCTTCGCCGCCGGGGTGCTCCTGCTGAGCACCTACGCCGTGCCGTCCTACGCGGTCCGCGCGCTCGGCTCCGGTGGTGGCACCGGTTACCTGCTGAAGGATCGCGTCGCCGACTCCGGGACGCTCGTCGACGCCGTGGAGCGCGTGGCGGCGGGTGAGTCCGTCGTGGATCCCGAGGTCGTCTCCCTCCTCGTCGCGGAGCGGACCCGGTCGGACGGACTCGACCACCTCACGGAGCGGGAACGTGAAGTCCTCACCCTCATGGCCGAGGGGCGGTCGAACTCCGGCATCGCGAAGGCGCTGGTCGTCAGTCTGAAGACCGTCGAAGCACACATCAGCCGCATCCTGGCCAAGCTCGGACTCGAGGACTCTCCGGCGGACCACCGCCGCGTCCTCGCGGTCGTGCGATGGCTGGAACACGCGGATGGCTGACGGTCGCCCACACGGACGGGCGACATCGCTGCCGATCCCGGCACCGGCCGGCCGCGGTCGACTGCCGTGGCCGCTGCGACTCGGCATCCTGCTCGCCGCCGCGCTCGTGTGCGTCCTGTCGGTCGTGTTCGGCGTCGTCCAGCCGGGCGTCGCCGACGGCAACGGTCTGCCCTGGTTGGTGGGCCACCTCGCGGCGCTGGTGGCGGCGGGGCTGATCTGGTGGCTGGCTCCGACGGCCACTCCGGGGTGGGTGATCGTCGGGTACGCGCTGGCCGAGACGGCCTACATGTGGGCGTACGGCGTCGACGCGGGCTGGCTGTGGCCGCTCCTCATGTCGATCTCCGTGCTCCCGGGGGTCGCGCTGGTGTGGCTCGCGCTGGCCTTCCCGGCCGGCCGGCTGCGGCGCGGCTTCGACCGGCGGCTCGTCATCACCGCATCGGTCTACCTCGTCACCTATGCGATCGTGACGCTCCTGGTGACGCCGAACCACGTGCTCGACGCGAGCCACGAGCGGAGTCGGTACGCCGTCCTCGCCGCCGGAGACGTGGCCGACGTGCTCGGTCGGGTCCATGCGGGTGTCATGGGGGCCTTCGCGGTCGTCGTCGCGGGTGTCGTGCTGCTTCGATGGGCGCGGAGCAGCGGAGCGGCCAGACAGGTTGCCTTCATCATGCCGGTCGCGTTCGTGCTGTGGCTCGTCATCGGGGTGGCGTGGTCCCTCGTCCGCCTCGGGGGATGGCCGGAGCATCTCCGGCTTTTCGTCGAAGACCTCAACGCGTTCTCGGTGGTGCTCGTTCCCGCGGCGTACGCGACGGGTCTCATCCGGATGCGGACGATCCGCGCCAGGGCCGTCGACCTGGTGCAGACCGGACAGCTGAGCGAGACCGGCCACGACCGCTGGGACGGTGCCGTGAAGACCGTCCTCGGCGACCGCACCGCCCGGCTCGTCTGGCCGGGATCGCAGCGGACCACCGACCGGGACCCACGCGGTCGGGCGATGTCGAGCGTCGGCGATGCGGACGCGCCGCTCGTGTACATCGAGCACGACGCGGCACTGCTCGACAACCCGCAGTTGCTCCGGTCGGTGTCGGCGTCGCTGCGCATCATGATCGACAACGAACGACTCACCGCTGAACTCCGCCACTCGTTGCGGGAGGTGAGCCGATCGCGGTTGCGCATCGTGCAGGCGGCCGACGAAGCGCGACGGCGGGCGGAGCGAGACCTGCACGACGGCTCGCAGCAGCAGCTGTTCTCCGTCGCCCTGCGACTCCGGATGGCGAGCGACGCGGCACGCGCCGACGGCCAACTCGCCCTGGCCGACGGCCTCGAGACCACCATCGATCAGCTCGCGAGCGCCATCAAGGAGCTCCGCGAGCTCGCCCGAGGACTGCATCCGGCGCTCCTGGCCGAGGGGGGACTGGTGCCGGCGATCGCCGAACTCGGGCGCCGGTGCACCGTCGTCACCAGGGTCACCGTCGAGCTGCGCGAGCGGCCCGGGCAACTCATCGAGGCGACCGTCTACTACGTCGTCTCGGAGTGCCTGGCCAACGTCACGAAGTACTCCGGGGCGTCCAGCTGCGAGGTGGTCGTCTCCGACGACCCCGACGGCGGGCTCCGGGTCGTCGTTGCGGACGACGGGGTCGGCGGTGCCGATCCTGCGCGGGGGAGTGGGTTGCGCGGCCTCGCGGACCGGGTCGACGCCGTGGGCGGGACGATGCGCGTCGAGAGCCCGGTCGGTGCCGGGACGGTCGTCTCGATCCACCTTCCCGGCTGATCGGGCGCGAATCCGGTCAGTACAGTAGCGCCTCGCGGCCCAGGCGGTATCGCCCGCCGCTCATCGGGACGATCGGTGTGCCTTCGGCCTCGTAGTGCTCGAGCGCGCGATCCTCGTGCCCCGTCGGAGGGAGACCGCCCGACCGGACGACTCGCCACCAGGGCACGGCGTGCCCGTACTGCGCCATCACACGACCGACGCCGCGCGCGGACTTCGACCCGATGATCGACGCGACCTGGCCGTAGCTCAGGGCGCAACCCTCGGGGATGTCGGCGACGACGGCCAGTACGGCCTCGGCGAACGCCTCAGCCGAGTCCGTCGGTGACGACCCGCTCACGGCCTCAGAGACTGATGCTGCCGATGGTCTCGCCGTACTGGGTCTCGCCGACGGGGGTGAACCCGACGCGGAGGAAGAACGCCTCCGGACCGAGATCACCGGGCTCGTAGATGACGTTGACGTGGTCGAAGTCACGCTGCTTGGCCTCCTCGATGAGCGAGGCCACCGCGAACCGGCCGACGCCCCGGCCCTGGTCGTCGGCGTCGACGTTGATGCGCCACAGGGCGGAGCGGAACTCCTCCTGCGTCGACTCGTGGTCGAAGTTGGCGGAGATGAAGCCGACGACCTCGTCGCCGTCGAGGATGACGCGCTGCCAGGAGGTGGCGGGGTTCACGACCGCGGCGGCGACCGCGTAGGACACCGGGGCGATGAACTGCTCCTGCCCGGGTTTCATGGTGAGCGCGTTGACCGCCACGATCGTCGATGCGGACAGTTCTTCCAGACGCAGCTCAGCCATGTCCTTAGGCTAACCGGTCGAGCCGACCGCGGATAGTCCGGCCCCCGGGCGACACGCGGTGACCGCCGACTTCCACGGCCGACCCACAGCTGGGGTCGTGGACGGAACCAGGCCATCCGCAACTGTCTCGACGTCAAGAGACCTGGCGGGTCTTGTAAGCTAGGGCGTGGCCGTGCCGTCCACCTTTCGGATGCGGTCTCCTCCATGCCATGCGGAGCACTCCACCGCGTGCGCACCTCCGTAGGCCGCTCGGCTCAGGGCGGCATCAGAAAGGACAACCAGTGTCGAAGATCAAGGTCGAAGGCACCGTCGTCGAACTCGACGGCGATGAGATGACTCGCATCATCTGGCAGTTCATCAAGGACTCGCTCATCCACCCCTACCTCGATGTGAACCTCGAGTACTACGACCTCGGCATCGAGAAGCGTGACGAGACGGACGACCAGATCACGATCGACGCCGCACACGCCATCCAGAAGCACGGCGTCGGCGTCAAGTGCGCGACCATCACCCCCGACGAGGCCCGTGTCGAGGAGTTCGGTCTCAAGAAGATGTGGCGGAGCCCGAACGGCACCATCCGCAACATCCTCGGCGGCGTCATCTTCCGCGAGCCCATCATCATCTCGAACATCCCGCGTCTCGTGCCCGGGTGGAACAAGCCGATCATCATCGGCCGCCACGCGTTCGGCGACCAGTACCGCGCGACCGACTTCCTGTTCAAGGGCGAGGGCAAGCTCACGGTCGAGTTCACGCCCGACGACGGTTCGGAGCCGCAGAAGTTCGAGGTCTTCCAGTCGCCCGGCGACGGTATCGCACAGGTGCAGTACAACCTCGACGCGTCGATCCGCGACTTCGCGCGTGCGAGCCTCAACTACGGCCTGAACCGCAACTACCCGGTGTACCTCTCCACGAAGAACACCATCCTCAAGGCCTACGACGGCCGGTTCAAGGACATCTTCCAGGAGATCTTCGACGCGGAGTTCAAGGAGCGGTTCGAGGCTGCCGGCATCACCTACGAGCACCGACTCATCGATGACATGGTCGCCTCGGCCATGAAGTGGGAGGGCGGTTACGTCTGGGCCTGCAAGAACTACGACGGCGACGTGCAGTCCGACACCGTGGCGCAGGGCTTCGGCTCGCTCGGTCTCATGACGAGCGTGCTGGCCACGCCCGACGGCAAGATCGTGGAGGCGGAGGCCGCACACGGCACCGTCACGCGCCACTACCGCCAGCACCAGCAGGGCAAGCCCACATCGACGAACCCGATCGCCTCGATCTTCGCGTGGACCCGTGGCCTGCAGCACCGCGGCGTGCTCGACGGCAACCAGGAGCTCATCGAGTTCGCGGCGACCCTCGAGGACGTCGTCATCAAGACGGTCGAGTCCGGCGCCATGACGAAGGACCTCGCGCTCCTCGTCGGCCCCGACCAGGCTTACCAGACGACTGAGGAGTTCCTCGAGACCATCTCGGCGAACCTCAAGGCACGCCTGGCCTGATGACGTCGGCCTGACCGACACCAGCACCACACGGACGGGGTCCGGGAGCACACGCTCCCGGGCCCCGTCCGCCGTTCGGGTCTCGACGCCGGTGCCAACGGTCGTGTTAGCGTCGATGGACCACCTCGACGACGAAGTGAGGACCATCGATGTCACCGATGACGAGAAGACAGTTGCTCGCCTGGGCTGCAGCGGGTGGTGCGACCGCGCTCCTGGCGGGCTGTTCCACCCCGGGGACGGTGTCGCCGAACACCGGTCCGACGATCGCCCCGGCAGCCGCCGGCGAACGGATCACGCTCACGTACTGGGCCTGGTTGAAGGACCTCCAGAAGGTCGCGGACGTCTGGAACGCCGACCACCCGAACGTGCAGGTCGAGGCGGTCTGGATCCCCGGAGGCAACGACGGCGGGTATCAGAAGCTCTACTCGGCGCTCGCCGCGGGTGGTGGTCCGGACCTCGCACAGGTCGAGATGCGGACGCTCCCCGAGTTCCTGCTCGTGAACGGGTTGGTCGACCTCCGGCGCTACGGCGCGGACGAGGTCGCGTCGCGGTACAACGAGACCCTCTGGAACCAGGTCTCCTACGTCGACGGGGTCTACGGGATCCCACAGGACTCCGGTCCGATGGCGCTCTACTACCGCCCGGACCTGCTCGACCGGGTGGGCGCGAAGCCCCCGGCCACCTGGGACGAGTGGTTGCAGGTGGCGGGGGCGGTGCGCGAGGCCGACATGTACCTGGATTGCTTCGCCCTCGACGACGCCTCGTGGTTCGCGGCCATGGCGACCCAGGCCGGCGCGTCCTGGTTCCGTGTCGACGGCGACCGGTGGATCGTGGACATGACGGACGACGCGACCCTGGAGACGGCCAGATTCTTCGACCGGGCCATCGACGAGGGCGTCATGACCACCTCCTACAGTCAATTCTCACCGGCCTGGTTCGCCGCTGCGGCGAAGGACTCGATCGCGTCGCTCGCCGGAGCCAGCTGGGGAGACGCCCTCCTGCAGGGCGTCTCGGGGGCCGAGGGCAAGTGGCGGGTCGCGCCGTTGCCCCGGTGGGGGAGCGAGGGGTACGGCTCGACCTTCCAGGGCGGGTCCACGGCTGCCGTCCTGGCGAACAGCGCCCACCCGAGGGAGGCGCTCGAATTCGCCGTGTGGATGACCACGAGCGACGCCGGCATCGACGCCATGATCGAGCACTCCGGCATCGGGTGGTCGCCGAACGACGCCTACATCGGTGCCCGCCGACAGCAACCGAGCGAGTTCTTCGGTGGCCAGAACTACAACGAGGAGGTCTTCGTGCCGGCGGCCAAGGAACAGAACAACGAGTGGCAGTGGTGGCCACTCACCCAGCAGACCTTCAACATCCTCGCCGACGGGTTCCGGGCCAAGGCCTCGGGCGGCACCCTCGTGGACGCCGTGGTCCAGGGACAGCGCGACGTCATCACCGCCTTCCGCAACAAGGGCCTCCGGATCGAGGCGGCGTCGTGAGCGCCGTCACGGAACGCCCGGCGCGAGGTGTGGCGGACGACCCGTCGCGGTCGGGAGCGCAACGACGACGCCGGACCTCGGTCGCGGCTCCGTGGGTGCTCCTCGGACCGTTCCTGGCGCTCTTCGTCCTCACCTTCATCCTGCCGATCATCGTCGCGATCGGCAGCAGCTTCCTCCGGGTCTCACGGAAGGGCGTCTTCGGCGAGGAAGGTGTCACGACCGAGTTCGCGTGGTTCTCCAACTACGCCCAGGCCCTGGAGAACGGCAACTTCATCGCCTCGATCGGCCGGATGCTCCTCTTCGGCGTCGTGCAGGTCACGGTCATGATCGCCCTGTGCACCCTGCTGGCGCTCCTCCTCGAGTCCGCCTCCGCGAAATGGCCGGGCTTCTTCCGGGCCGTGTACTTCCTGCCCTACGGCATCCCCGGCGTGATCGCGACGATCCTCTGGTCGTTCCTCTACGTCCCGGGACTCAGCCCGATCATCGACATCGCCGGGGCGATGGGGATCGAGCTCGACTTCCTCGGCGCAGGCACCGTGCTCTGGTCCATCGCCAACATCGTGACGTGGACCTACACCGGCTACAACATGATGATCATCGTCGCCCAGTTGAAGGCCATCCCCGGCGAGGTGTACGAAGCCGCGAAGGTCGACGGCGCCGGGCCGTTCCGCGTCGCGATGAGCATCCAGCTCCCGCTCATCCGGCCGGCGCTCATCCTCACGACCGTGTTCTCCATCATCGGCACGCTCCAGCTCTTCGCCGAGCCCCAGGTGCTGCAGACCGTGTCGCCCGCGATCGACAACGAGTACACGCCGAACCTCAGCGCCTACACGACCGCGTTCGCCTACAACGACTACAACGTCGCCGCAGCGCAGGCGGTGCTCATCGCCGTTGTCGCGTTCGCGCTGTCGTTCATCTTCCTGCGTCTGACGTCGAGGAGGGCATCATGAGCGAGACCCGGAGCATCACGACCGCGACCTCGTCGAAGCGAGCCCAGCGGCTGAGCGATCAGCAGGGTCGGCCGGGTGGATCCAGGGCGATGCGGGTGCTCGTGACGGGCATCCTCGTCGTCGTCGCGGTCTACTTCCTGGTGCCGGTGTACTGGGTGGTGATCGCTGCGACCAAGAGCACCGAGGATCTGTTCGGCAGCAACGGCTTCCTCCTCGGCTCCGAGTTCTCATTGTGGTCGAACCTCCACGAGGTGCTCACCTACGACGGCGGCATCTTCGTCCGGTGGTTCGGCAACTCGGTGCTGTACGCGGGCGTGGGAGCACTCATCGCGACGTACCTCGCCGCCGCAGGGGGATACGCGCTCGCGAAGTACCGGTTCCGCGGGCGCAACCTCGTCTTCGGCGCCATCCTCGGCGGGGTCCTCGTGCCGGGGACGGCCACCGCGCTCCCGCTGTTCCTGCTCTTCAGTCAGATGGGGCTCGCGAACACGTACTGGTCGGTGCTCCTGCCGTCGCTCGTCTCGCCGTTCGGGTTGTTCCTCTGCCGGATCTACGCCGACGCGACGATCGACGACTCGCTCATCGAGGCGGCACGGATCGACGGCGCGAGCGAGCTGCGGATCTTCCACACCGTGGGGCTGAAGATCCTCACGCCCGCGCTCGTGACCGTCTTCCTCTTCCAGCTGGTCGGCATCTGGAACAACTACTTCCTGCCGCTCGTCATGCTGTCCGACAGCACGCTGTACCCGATCACCCTGGGCCTCAACAACTGGCGGAGCCAGGTCGACCGCCTGCCGGAGTTCTACGAGCTGACGACCGGCGGCGCGCTGTTGTCGATCATCCCGCTGGCGATCGCGATGATCGTGCTGCAACGCTTCTGGCGTGGCGGGCTCACCGAGGGATCCGTGAAGTAGCCGTCGGCCCGGAGACGGCGACGGGCCCCGGATCAGCCGATCCGGGGCCCGTCGTCAGTCGTGTCGAGCTAGAGGCTGCAGGTGTTGCCGAGCGTGGTGAACTCGTCCTGGAGCTTCGTGAGTGAATCGGTGAGCCCGGTCTGGTCGACGTTCTGCGGGTCGTCGACAGCCGTCTTCGCGACGTCGATGAAGTCGTTGAGCGCCTTCACCGAGTCGTTCGCCGCGGTCTTCACCTCGTCGTTGGTGACCTTGTCGGCCGCCGCCTTGAACGTTCCGGAGAAGTCGTCGAGCTGGGTGACGGCCGCCTCAGGGTCGGAGGACAGCGAGCTCAGGCCCGACTGCAGCTGCGAAGCCGACTCCGTCACCTCGGACTGGATGAGCTTGCACGCATCCTCTTTGCTCTGGGCGCCGCCGGCACAGCCGGTGAGGAGCAGGCCCGAGACGGCGATCGCGCCGAGGAATGCTGCTGCGTTCTTCTTCATGGTGGTGTGATTCCCCCGTGTTCGGTGCCCGTGGCGGGCCCGCCCGCGCGCTGCGGGTCGGCCTCCAGGCTACCCGGTGGAGCCCGCCACCCGCAGGCGTGCGCGGCCCGATCATCGTGTGCGGTCGTCGTCGGCATGGACGCGAGCCCCGTTTATTTGTAAGCTTGGCGAACAAACCGGTGGTGCGAGCGGGTCGCACCACGGATCGAAGGAACCACAGCATGCAGACGCGCCACGACGCCCTCCGGAGACGAACCGCGTGAGGGTGGGACTCGACATCGGCGGCACGAAGACCGATGCCGTCGTCGTGACGGATGACGGCGCGCTCCTGCACCGGCTCAGGCTGGTCACCGGACGCGGTCCGGAAGCGGTCGTCGAAACCGCCGTCGAGGCCGTCAGCCGGCTCTCCGACGCCGTCGCGCGTCCGATCGACGCGTTCACGTCGGTCGGCGTCGGTATCCCCGGCCTCATCGTCCCGGGCACCGGCCGCGTGACCCACGCAGTCAACCTCGACGTGGAGGAACTCGAGCTCGGTGCGATCCTCGCCCAGCGCCTCGGGGCCCCCGTCGCCGTGGAGAACGATGTGAAGGCGGCCGCGCTCGGCGCCTGGCAGCTGCTCGACGGTTCCGGCACGATGGCCTACCTCAATCTGGGCACGGGCGTCGCCGCCGGCATCGTCACGGACGGCCGGCTCTGGCAGGGCTCGAGCGGGGTCGCCGGCGAGGTCGGGCATCTGTCGGTCGATCCGCTCGGCGACCGCTGCGGGTGCGGGCAGCGCGGGTGCGTCGAGACCATGGCCGCCGGTGGCGCGGTCTCCGCCGCCTGGGGAGCCGACGTGGCGCTGCCGGTGCTCGACCTCTTCGACCACGCCGACGCCGGGGACCCGCGGGCCATCGCCCTCCGCGCACGCCTCGGTCACGGTGCGGCCGCGGCCGTCCGCATCCTGACCCTCACCGTCGACGCCGACGACATCGTCCTCGGAGGAGGACTCACCGCTCTCGGCGAGCGACTGCTCGTCGTCATCCGCGAGGCTCTGGCCGAATCCGCCGCCGGGTCTCGATTCGTCGCATCATTGCAATTGGAACAGCGTGTGCGCCTCGTGCCGACGGGATCCCCCGTCGCGGCGATCGGCGCAGCGCTCGTGGGAAGAGGAGAACCGTCGCATGGCTGAAGTCGTGATCGTGGGGGACAGCGGTGCCGCAGGCGCCCTCGTCGCGGAGGCGATCGTCGCCCTGATCGAGGAGCGTCCAGACGCCGTCCTCGGGCTGGCGACGGGTTCGACACCGCTCCCCGTCTACGAGGCCCTTGCGACCCGGTCCCGCGGCCTCGACCTCTCCCAGGTCCGCGGGTTCGCCCTCGACGAGTACGTCGGCCTGCCGGCCGGGCACCCCGAGTCGTACCGTTCCGTCATCACGCGTGAGGTCGTCGAGCCGCTCGGCCTCGTGCCAGAGCGCATCCAGGTGCCGAACGGTGCGGCCGAGACCATCCAGCACGCCGGCGCCGACTACGAAGCGGCGATCCAGGCCGCCGGCGGCGTCGATCTGCAGATCCTCGGCATCGGCACCGACGGCCACATCGGGTTCAACGAGCCGGGCTCGTCGTTCGCCTCGCTCACCCGCGTGAAGACCCTGACGGAGCAGACCCGCCGGGACAACGCACGGTTCTTCGACTCGATCGACGACGTACCCATGCACTGCATCACCCAGGGGCTCGGCACCATCCTCCGCGCGAGACACCTCGTCCTCCTCGCCTTCGGTGCGGGGAAGGCCGCTGCGATCGCCGCCGCGCTCGAGGGGCCGCTCTCCGCGAACCTCCCCGGTTCGGCCGTGCAGCTGCACCCGCGCGCCACGGTGGTCCTCGACGAAGCGGCGGCGTCCGAGTTGCAGCACGCCGACTATTACCGCTACGCGTACGCCAACAAGCCCGCCTGGCAGGGCATCTGACGGCTCAGGCGACGCCCGCCAGGCGGAGGAGCGCCGTGGTGAGGGCTGCCACGAGGACGATGACGACGAACGGTGCGTTCCTCCAGGCGAGGACGCCGGCCACCAGGACGCCCGAGAGTCGCGCGAATCCCGCGAACTGCTGGTCCTGGGTCAGGGCCGTGGTCGTGAGCACCGCCATGAGCAGGACGATGGCGGCGTCCGCGAGCAGCGTCTCGACCCGTTCCGAGACCTCGGTTCGGGTCCGCAGGAGTGGCCCGGCCAGGCGGAACGTGTAGGTGCCCACCGCGAGGATCACGATCCCGACCAGCACGAGCATCGACTGGTTCACGCGGTGACCTCCGGCTTCGGCTGCTTCCGGCCGAAGCCGAACAGAAGACCGACGAGTGACAACAGGACGGGGATCCCCGCCGGGAGGAACGGCGTCGCGGCGACGGCGACGACCGCGCCGACGAGCGCGGCTCGGCGCGTCCGGCGCTCGCGGAGGGCGGGGAAGATGAGGGCGAGCAGGACGGCGGGGAACATCACGTCGAGTCCGAAAGCGTCCGTGTCCTCGATCACGGTGCCGGCGAACGCTCCGAGTGCTGCACCCGCCGGCCAGCAGAGGAGGATGCCGAGGCCACACGCCCAGAACGCGGCGCGCTTCCGCTCAAGGGTGTCCTGGTCGAGCGCGAAGACGACGGACTCGTCGTTGAGGAGGTGCGTCCCGAGCACGCGACGCCAGCCCGTACCGACGACCTCGTGGATCGCGAGGCCGAACGGCAGGTGACGGGCGTTCACGAGCAACCCTGCCAGGGCGGCGGTGAGCGGACTCCCGCCGGCCGCGACGATCCCGACGAACAGGATCTCCGATGCGCCGGCGAGGACGAGCAGGGCGAGCGCCAGCACGACCCAGGGCTGGATTCCTGAGTGCACGGCGACGGCTCCGTAGGAGATGCCGACCAGCCCGTCGGCGATGCAGACCAGCGCGATGGCCCGCGTGGTCGGCCGACCGAGGTGACTCCATATCGAACGCACGTACACTATATTGAACGTCGATCAAGCGTTCGTCAAATCGAACGCGTAACACTCTGGAGCGAACGCATGACGCAGGTCGAACCATCCGACGACGGAGCACCGCACGCCGCGGTCGCGGCGGCGCTGACCCGCGAGCGGCAGCGCACCGGCCTGTCACTCGCCGAGGTGGCCCGTCGGGCCGGGATCGCGAAGTCGACCTTGTCGCAGCTGGAGGCGGGGCTCGGGAACCCGAGTCTCGAGACCCTCTGGGCGCTCAGCGTCACCCTCGACGTCCCGTTCGCCCGCCTGGTCGAGCCGGTGCGGCGACCGGTCCAGGTGATCCGTGCCGGTGAGGGGCCGACCCTCGCCGCGTCCGGGGCGGATTACGTCGCGACGGTGCTGTCCGCGTGCCCGCCGAACGCCCGACGCGACATCTACCGCATCGTCGTCGAACCGGGGGAGCCGAGGCGTTCGGAGCCGCACATGCCGGGCGTCGTCGAGCACTGGATCCTCAGCACCGGTCGCGCGTCCGTCGGACCCGTCGGCGAGGAGGTCGAACTCGGACCGGGGGACTACCTCGCCCACGCCGGGGACGTGCCGCACGTCTTCGAGGCACTCGAGCCGGGTACGACCGCGGTGGTGGTCACCGAGCACGTCTGAGCACCTCGACAAGCTCGGTGACCGGGACCGCGCGACGGGTGCTCAGCCGTCGATGACGTGCACGAGCTCGTCGATGAAGCCGGCGAAGTCCTCGGAACGGCGGATGATCCGGGCGACGCTCGAGCGCTCGGAGAACACCTCGACGAACTGGTCGAACACCGTCTGGAACGCGGCACGACCCGATTCGCTGAACGCCACGAGTGCGACGACGCTCACGCGCGCTCCGCCCCACTCCATCGGCGTCTCGTTCACGGCGATCGCGATGGCCGTCGAGTGCGCGGTCATGGCCATGGCGTGCGGCACGGCCAAGGTGTCGGTGAACGCCGTCGACGACATGCGCTCCCGCTCGATCGCCGCGGTGAGGTAGCTCTCGTCGATGATCCCCCGCGCGATCATGCGCTCGCCGAGCAAGCGGATCATGCCCTCCTCGTCCTCGGCATGCGCGTTCCGGAGGAACAGGTCCGGGTGGAAGTACTGCAGCAGTTCGTCGGTGATCTCCGACAAGCGGGACGATCGACGGACGCGGCTGACCGCGGTGCGGACGCGCTCCACGTCGGCTGCGGTGAGGAACGGTTGGATGACGACGATGCCGTCGGCAGGGGCCGGTGGCTCGATCGTCGTGAGCACGAGGTCGGTGTCGATGGCGGCCCAGTCGACATCGGTGCGGGTGATGACGGATCGGACGTCGAGGACGTCGCCCAGCTGCGATTCGACGCGTCGGCGCAGTACCTCGTGCATGTCGTAGTAGCCGGCGGAGACGATCGTGGAGCCGAGGAGGGCCTCCTTGCGGGCCTTCTGCTCGAGCTGGGCGCCGACGTGCATCGCGATGTAGGCGATCTCGTCGTCGTTGATGATGATCGAGCCGTGCCGCTGCAGTTGGCTGGCGATGAAGACCGCGAGCTCGTAGATCATCGGGTACGAGGTCTTGATCGAGCGGGTCAGCGGATTGCGGGAGTAGGACTGGTCCTGCGCACGACGGATGAGGTTCTGGACGTGGAGGGTGAGCCGGACGATGAAGTCCTCGTCGGAGAGGTCGACGAGGTACTCGCGGCCGGCACGGTCGACGGCCTGACGGACGGCGGCGAGGTCGTCCTGGTTGACGTAGTCGTCGACGAGGACTTCGGCGGGAGCCCCACTGCCCGGCGTGACCACCCGCGTCACGAGCAGGTAGCTGAGGTACACGAGGTCGCCCTCGCCGAGCGTGACGTGGAAGTGGGCGTCGACGAGCCGCGCCAGATCCTCAGCGACCGCCTCGACCTCCGGGGTGCGCGGAGCATGGTCTGCGGGTTCCGCCGGACGGTCCTTCGTGACCCGGTCGATGGCGATCGCGATGTGGAGCAGGACGTTCGCGATGCCGTACTCGTTCACGTAGTACCCGCGCGCGGTCAACGCCTCGAGCAGCTCGCCTTTGAACGGGCTGAACTCGTTCGGCGCGAACGCGCGTTGGAGCGCCTCGAGTTCGACGATGCCGCGATCGGTCTCGTCGCGGAACATCCGGCTGAGGAGACGTCTCCGCTCGGTCTCACCGCCCGCCATCGTGACCGTCGATCCGGAACGGTCGAGCGTGAGGGCGGTGTCGGCGAGCATGGCGCGGACCCGGCCCAGGTCGCCCTCGACGGTCGACTCGCTGACGTGGAGCCGCTGTGCCGTCTCGTGCACGTCGATTCCCGAGGGGGCACTGATGAGCAGCCGGACGAGCCCATACAGCCGATCCCGCGGGGTCTCCGATTCGAACGCCGATGCGGCTCGTCGCCGGTAGACCGCATAGCCGTCGGCGTTCAGCCGATACCCGTTCGGCCCGGACTCGACGACATCGTGCGGAGCGGTGCGCGTGTTGACCGCCGTGACGTAGCTGCGGACGCTGCGCGGTGTGACGCCGAGCACCTCCGCGACCTCCGTGGCCGTCGTCCAACCGTCCCGTCCCACGAGGTAGCCGAGCATGCGGTCGTGTTTCTCGCGTGCCACGATGCCCTCTCCGTCGGTCGGCCGTCGCGCGATCCGGGCGAACCGCTCCACCGAGTCAACCACCTTCCCGGCTGCTTCCGCGCGTTCGACGACCTTTCCGCCCCGGCGGAAGAGCTTCTGGTGGAGCCGCGAGGGGCGCGACGGAATGATGGGTTGGTAGGCAATCGGCGGTTCTGGAGAAGGTTCGATGAAGATCCTGGTGATTTGCGGCGCGGGTGCGTCGAGCACGTTCATGGCCCAACGCCTGCGTCGCGCAGCAGCCGATCGATCGATCGACGTCTCCGTCGCAGCCGGTGCCGAATCACAGGTCCTCGGCGGCACGATCGCCCTCGACGGTGTCGACGTCCTGCTCGTCGGCGCCCACCTCGCCGACCACGAGGCCGCGTTGCGTGCAGCGGCCGAGCCCACCGGCACCGCGGTCACCGTCCTGCCCGGCGACGTCTTCGGCGTCGAGGGTGGCGCGCGAGCCCTCGAACTCGTCCTCTCGATCCAATCACCAACCAGGAGGTAACCCCATGGCAACTCGAACCGTCCGCATCGGCTCGTCGCACGGCCTGCATGCCAGGCCCGCGAAGCTGTTCACGCAGGCTGCGAAGGACGCCGGGGTCCCGGTGACGATCGCGAAGGGCAGCGGCAAGCCCGTCAACGCGGCGAGCATCCTCGGCGTGATCGCGCTCGCCGTCGAGCACGGCGACTACGTGACCCTGTCCGTCGACGGCGAGGGCGCCGCAGCCGAGGGCACCCTCGACACGCTCTCCGAGCTCCTGGTGACCGACCATGACGAGCAGTAGTCCGATGACCGCGTTCCAGGGCATCGGTATCGGCCAGGGCGTCGCCGTCGGCCCGGTGGCCCGCATGGCCGACCCGCTCCCCGCGCCCGCCGACATCGCCAGCACCCTCGACCTCGCGACCGAGACCGAGCGCGCGAACACCTCCCTCGCCGCGGTCGCCCGCGAGCTCGAGGCCCGAGGCGCCGCCGCCGGTGGTGCCGCTCGTGACGTCCTCGAGGCCCAGGCGATGATGGCGGAGGACCCGACCCTCGCCGAGGAGATCGCCACGCGGCTCGCGGACGGCAAGACCGCCGAGTGGGCCGTCCACGCGGCCTTCGCCTCGTTCCGCGACCAGCTCGCTGCGATGGGCGGCTACCTCGGGGAGCGCGCCGCCGACCTCGACGACGTGTCGCAGCGGGTCATCGCCGACCTCATGGGCGTGCCGGCCCCCGGCGTCCCCTCGCCCGGCCACCCGTTCATCCTCGTCGCCCGCGACCTCGCGCCGGCCGACACCGCACTGCTCGACCTCGACCTGGTCCTGGGCCTCGTCACGAGCGACGGCGGCCCGACCTCGCACACGGCGATCCTCGCCCGCGAGAAGTCGATCGTCGCGATCGTCGGCGTCGTCGGAGCAGCCGAACTGACCGACGGCACGACGCTCGTCGTCGACGCGGCAGCCGGTGAGGTCACGGTCGATCCGACCCCCGAGCTCGTCGCTGCCACGGAGCAGCGCATCGCCGATCGACTCGCGCTCGTGAACGCACCGGTCGTCCCCGGTGCACTGGCCGACGGCACCCCCGTGCCGCTGCTCGCGAACCTGGGCTCGGCCGAGCACGCCGACGCCGCCGCGGAGCTCGGCGCCGAGGGCGTCGGCCTCTTCCGCACCGAGTTCCTCTTCCTCGACCAGGCGCTCGCACCGACGGTCGAGCAGCAGCGGGCGCACTACGAGAAGCTCCTGAACGCCTTCCCCGGCCAGAAGGTCGTCGTGCGCGTCCTCGACGCCGGTGCCGACAAGCCGTTGGCGTTCCTGAACGACGCGCACGAGGACAACCCGGCGCTCGGACTCCGCGGCCTCCGTGCGCTGCGGGCGAGCGAGGACATCCTGCGCGAGCAGCTCACGGCGCTCGCCCAGGCCGACGCGGCGACGGACGCCGACCTCTGGGTCATGGCCCCGATGGTGTCGACCGTCGAGGAGACGAAGTACTTCATGGCGATCGCCGCCGAGTACGGACTGAAGACGCCCGGCGTCATGGTGGAGGTGCCGTCGAGCGCCCTCCTCGCCGACCGCGTCCTCGCCCACGCCGGATTCGCGTCGATCGGGACCAACGACCTCACGCAGTACACGCTCGCCGCGGACCGCCTGCTCGGTTCCGTGGGAGCGTTCCAGGACCCGTGGCACCCGGCGGTCCTCCGCCTCGTGCAGCTCGTCGGCGAAGCCGGCCAGCACCACGGCAAGCCGGTCGGCATCTGCGGCGAAGCAGCCGCCGACCCGCTCCTCGCCGTCGTCCTCGTCGGACTCGGCGCCACCACCCTGTCCATGTCACCGTCGGCGCTCGCCGACGTCCGTCACTCCCTCCAGCAGTACACGCTCGACGATGCACGGCGCATCGCGGCAGCAGCACTGGCCGCCGACGGTGCGGCCGAAGCCAGGGCAGCGGCCACCGCTGCAACGACTCCCGAAATGAAAGAGGCAACCTCATCATGACAACGACGTCTACTCCCAAGAAGCCGGGAGGTGCACGAGTCGGCGTTCAGCGATTCGGCACCTTCCTCTCCGGCATGGTCATGCCGAACATCGCGGCCTTCATCGCCTGGGGCCTCATCACCGCGTTCTTCATCGCGACCGGCTGGTTCCCGAACGGGATCCTCGGCGGCTTCGGCAACGCCGACCTCATCGGCTGGCAGGGTGCCGCGACGGCGCTCGCGCAGGCCGACGACGGCACGACCTTCCCGCAGTACGTCGGCCTCGTCGGCCCGATGATCACGTACCTGCTCCCGCTGCTCATCGCGAACACCGGTGGCCGCATGATCTACGGTGAGCGTGGCGGCGTCGTCGCGTCCATCGCGACCATGGGTGTCATCGTCGGCAGCGCGATCCCGATGTTCATCGGTGCGATGATCATGGGCCCGCTCGCCGCGTGGCTCATGAAGCAGGTGGACCGGATCTGGGACGGCAAGATCAAGGCCGGCTTCGAGATGCTGGTCAACAATTTCTCCGCCGGTATCCTCGGAGCCCTCCTCGCCATCGGCGGCTTCTTCGGTATCGCACCGATCGTCACCGCGCTCAGCAGCTTCCTCGAGGGCATCGTCGACTGGCTCGTCGCCAACTCGCTCCTGCCGATCGCGAGCATCTTCATCGAGCCGGGCAAGATCCTCTTCCTCAACAACGCCATCAACCACGGTGTCCTGACCCCGCTCGGTGTCCAGCAGTCCGAGGAGACCGGCAAGTCCATCCTGTTCCTCCTCGAGGCGAACCCCGGCCCGGGCCTCGGCATCCTGCTCGCGTTCTGCTTCTTCGGCATCGGTCTCGCGAAGGCGTCGGCTCCCGGCGCCGTCATCATCCAGTTCTTCGGTGGCATCCACGAGATCTACTTCCCGTACGTGCTCATGAAGCCGATGCTGGTCCTGGCCGCGATCGGTGGCGGCATGGCCGGTGTGGCGACGAACGTCGCGTTCAACACGGGTCTCCGCGCCCCGGCCTCGCCCGGCAGCATCATCGCCGTGCTCATCCAGACCGCACCCGACAGCTACTTCGGCGTGATCCTGTCGGTCATCGTCGCCGCAGCCGTCTCGTTCGGGATCTCCGCGATCATCCTGCGGGCCAGCCGGAAGCGCGACCTCGAGAACGAGAACGCCGGTGACCTCTCGGCCGCCGTCGCCGCGACCGAAGCCGCCAAGGGTAAGAAGTCGAGCGTGCTCGGCAACCTCTCCGCCGGAAGCGCCGCAGCCGGAGCGGACGTCGTCGACGAGGGCGTCGTCACGACGCTCGAGCGCGGCCCGATCCGGAACATCGTCTTCGCCTGCGATGCCGGTATGGGTTCGAGTGCGATGGGCGCCTCGGTGCTCCGCAACAAGATCAAGAAGGCCGGCATCGACGAGATCACCGTCACCAACAAGGCGATCGCGAACCTCGCCGACGACGTCGACCTCGTCATCACCCAGCGCGAGCTGACGGAGCGCGCGAAGGAGAAGACCCCGAGTGCCGTGCACATGTCGGTCGACAACTTCATGAACTCTCCGAAGTACGACGAAGTGGTGGAGTTGCTCCGCGGAGAGGGAGCACACTAGCAACGGAACGATCCCGGGGCGCACGCGAAGGGCGTGCGCCCCGGGGCTCCATCCACCGCCCTTCACCCGGCTCCGGACCGCACCGGCGGAGCCCCGCACGACGAATGCAGAGGAAGACATGTCGCAGGTACTGACCCAGGATCGGATCACCATCGTCACCGGGACGGTGACGCAGGAGGAGGCCATCCGCCGCGCTGCCGACGCCCTCGAAGCGGCCGGCGCCGTGACCGACGAGTACTTCGAGGCCATGCTCGCCCGCGAGCAGTCCGTGTCGACCTACATGGGCAACCTCCTCGCCATCCCGCACGGGACGAACGACGCGAAAGAGGCGGTCCGCGATTCCGCCCTGTCGTTCACCCGATACGAGACCCCCATCGACTGGGACGGCGACGAGGTCCGCTTCGTCGTCGGCATCGCCGGCAAGGACGGCGGGCACATGGAGATCCTCTCCAAGATCGCCATCATCTTCTCCGAGGACGACGAAGTCGCCAAACTGCTCGCAGCCGAGACGCCTGAGGAGCTCTACGCGCTCCTGAGCGAGGTCAACGAGTGATGCGAGCCGTCCATTTCGGCGCCGGCAACATCGGGCGCGGCTTCGTCGGCCTGCTCCTCCACGAGGGCGGCTACGAGGTCGTCTTCGCGGACGTCAACGCCGAGCTCATCGATGCGATCGCCGCGGCCGACAGCTACACGGTGCACGAGGTGGGCGACGGCGCGAAGGACACGGTCGTCACCGGGTTCCGCGCGATCAACAGCGCCACCGACGAGGAGGCCCTGGTCCAGGAGATCGCCGCCGCCGACGTGGTGACCACCGCCGTCGGTCCGACCATCCTGCGCTTCGTAGCTCCGGTCATCGCGCGTGGGATCGCCGCCCGTCCTGCCGACGCCGCTCCGCTCGCCGTCATGGCCTGCGAGAACGCGATCAACGCCACCGACCTTCTCGCCACCGAGGTGCGCCAGGCGGTCGGCGACGAGGCCTGGGCGTCGCTGTCGACCCGGGCCGTGTTCGCGAACACGGCCGTGGACCGCATCGTCCCGGGCCAGCCCGCCGGGCAGGGCATAGACGTGACCGTCGAGACCTTCTACGAGTGGGCGATCGAGACCCCGGCGTTCAACGGCTCGCTGCCGTCGATCCCCGGTGCCCACTTCGTCGAGGAGCTCGCGCCGTACATCGAGCGGAAGCTCTTCACCGTGAACACCGGCCACGCCTCCGTCGCCTACTTCGGTGCGCGCGCCGGTATCGGGACCATCGCCGAAGCACTCGCCGAGCCGTCCATCGCCGTAGCCGTCGGTGCGGTGCTGGAGGAGACCTCCGCGCTGCTCGTCGCCAAGCACGGGCTCGACGTCGACGCGCAACGCGAGTACCGCGAGACGATCCTCCGTCGCTTCGCGAACGTGCACCTGCCCGACACCGTGGAGCGCGTCGGTCGGCAGCCGCTGCGCAAGCTGAGCCGGACCGAGCGGTTCATCGGACCCGCCGCGGAGCTGGCGGAGCGCGGCATGGCCCACGACGCCCTCGTCTCGGCCATCGGTGCCGCGCTCGAGTTCGACGTCGCCGACGACGAGCAGAGTGTCCACCTGCAGGCGAAGCTCCACGAGCTCGCGCCGGGCACCTTCGTCGAGGAGGTCACCGGCCTCGCTCCCGAGCACCCGCTGGCTCCCGCGGTGCTCGCGCAGGTCGTCGCCCGACAGGCATCGCTCGCGTAACACCCTTCGACAGGCTCAGGGACCGGATCCGTCCGGACCCTGGGCCCTGTCCCGTTTTCGGAGCCTGTTCCGGTCCCTGAGCCACCCTCCGGTCCCTGAGCCTGTCGAAGGGCCTCAGAACATCTTGCCCGGGTTGAGGAGGTTCTCGGGATCGAAGAGCCGCTTGATCCCGTGCTGGAGCGCGAGCTGATCCTCGCCGAGCTCGTCGCCGAGCCAGCGCTTCTTGAGCAGGCCGATGCCGTGCTCGCCGGTGAGGGTACCGCCGAGCCGCAGTGCGGTGGTGAAGAGGTCGTCGGCGGCCTGCCAGATCAGGTCTGGTACCTCGACACCCTCGAAGACGAAGTTCGGGTGGAGGTTGCCGTCGCCCGCGTGCGCGACCGTGGGGATGGAGATGCCGTACCGGCGCTCGATCTCACCGATCGCCGTGAACATCGCCGCCAACTGACTGCGGGGGACCGACACGTCCTCGATGAGCGGGGTGCCGAACTGCTCGAGTGACGGATGCAGGGCGCGGCGGACGGCCAACAGGTGCTCACCCGTCGCGTGGTCGGTGGACATCTCGGCACGCCCGCCGCCGGCGTGGAGCACCTCGAGGATCGCGGCGGCCTCCGCCTCGGCGTTCGGGCCGTCGGTCTGGATCACGACGTGCGCCTCGCCGCTGGTCGGGGTCGGCAGCTGCAGGTAGCGGTGCACGGCGACGAGCGCGACGGGGTCGAGCAGTTCCATGATCGACGGCTGGACTCCGGACGCGGTGACGGCGGCGGTGGCCTCCGCTGCCGAGACCACGCTCGGGAAGTACCCGGCGATGGTCGCGACGGTGCCCGGCGTCACGCGCCGGATGCGGACGGTCGCCTCGACGATGACGCCGAGGACGCCCTCGGAGCCGACCATGAGACTCGTGAGGTCGAGGCCGGTGACCCCCTTCACGCTCCGGTGCCCGACGCTGATGAGCCGTCCGTCGGCCAGGACGACCTTGAGGGCGAGGACGGCGTCGCGTGTCACGCCGTACTTGGCGCACAGCAGGCCGCCGGCACCGGTCGCGATGTTCCCACCCACGGTCGAGATCGCGCGGCTCGCCGGGTCGGGCGCGAACCAGAGTCCACGGGCGAGCAGGAGGTCGTTGAAGGCACCGTTGATGATGCCCGGTTCGACGACCGCGAGGAGGTCGGGTTCGTTGATCTCGAGGACGCGCTGCATCTGGAGCGTCGACAGGACGATCTCGCCCGCGCCGCCGAGCGCGCCGCCCGCCAGTCCGGTACCGGCGCCGCGCGTCACGACCGGCGTCCCGGTCGCGGTGGCGATGCGCATCACCGTCTGGACGTCTTCGATGGAACGCGCGGAGACCACGGCGATCGGTGGGGCGTCGGACACGTGACCCGATTTATCGGACCGTGCGTCCGCCAGGACGGCGTCCGTCGTCGAGACCGCGTCGCCGAGGGCGTCACGGAGGGCGTCGAGGACGGTCTGCATCGTCATCGCGGCAGGGCTGATCCGTCGGCCCAGACCGCCTGGACGTTCCACTGGTGGTCGAGGAGGACGGCGTCCGCGGCGTATCCCGGGGCCAGTCGACCGAAGCGGTCGGCGAGGCCGAGGACACGGGCCGGGGTGCTCGTGAGGGCACCGACCGCCGCGTCCGCCGCCACACCGCTCGCGACGGCGAGTCGGAGCGCCCGGTCGAGCGTCAGCGTGGAGCCGGCGATCGAGTCGCCTTCCACGAGCCGCGCCAGACCGTCCGTCACCTGGACTTCGAGCGCGCCCAGGAGGTAACGGCCGTCGGAAGAGCCGGCTGCGGCCATCGCGTCGGTGACGAGTGCGACGCGGCCCGGGGCCTGCTCGAAGGCGAGCTTGGCGACGTCGGGGTGCACGTGTTCGCCGTCGAGGATGAGCTCGACCGTGACCCGCTCGTCGGCGAAGGAGGCGATGATCGGTCCGGGCGCACGGTGGTGGATCCCGTTCATCGCGTTGAACACGTGGGTGACGAGTCGGGCACCGAGATCGAACGCCGTCTTCGTCAGTGCCTCGTCGGCGTCGGTGTGACCCACGGCGACGATGACGCCGGCCTCGACGAGGACCTGGATCGCCTCGAGGGCGTTCGGCAGCTCAGGGGCGATCGTGATCTGCCGCAGCGTGCCGCGGCTCGCGTCGATGAGGCGTTCGACGACCGCCGGGCTCGGGTCGATGAGCGCCCCGGGGTCGTGCGCGCCCTTCTTGGCCGGTGAGAGGAACGGACCTTCGAGGTGGGCGCCGAGGACCAGGGGATCTTCGGCGACGAGGTCGGCGATCCCCTCGAGACTCGCGACGAGGGCGTCGACCGGGTTCGACACGAGACTGATGAGCGTCCTCGTGGTCCCGTGTGCCCGGTGCACCGCGAGCGCGCGTCCGATGGCGTCGCGTCCGTCGTCGAAGGACGAACCGCCGCCGCCGTGGACGTGGAGGTCGATGAACCCCGGCGTGAGGTGGCCGCCGTGTGCGTCGTGGACGGATGCGCCGTCGCCGACGGGGATGGACCGCCAGTCGTCGCCGGTGCCGGTGGAGCGGATGACGCCGTCGACCGCGTGCAGCCAGAAGGCATCCTGGTGTCCGTCGACGTCGACCTTGGTGGCGGAGTGGATCAGGAGCTCGGTCATGCGAGCTGCTTCCGTCCGCGGACGACACCACTGGCGACGGCCACCACGGCGAAGACGGTCGCGATGATCGGCTGCCCGAGGTGCAACCAGGCGAGCGCCGCCGCCGCGAAGATGAGGAGCTCGACGACCGCCTGGCCGTAGAGGTCGATGCGGATCACGGCGCGCGGCGAGAGGAACAGCGCCCAGAGGATGATCGCCACGACCGGGGCGGCGATCCCGACGACCACGTTCAGCGGGAACGGCCACACCGCGACGCCCCAGAAGCCGAGCGAGAAGAAGGCGAAGAGTTCGAGAAAGAACCGCAGGATCTCGTTGGGGCCGATCTTCACGTCGGCGGGAGTTCGTTCAGACACCACACGATTCTACGGCGCGTGGCCGCGAGCCCGCTCCGGGTCAGCGGAAGATGATCGTCCGCGCACCGTCGAGGAGGACGCGGTCCTCGGCGAACCACTTCACCGCCTGGGTGAGGGTGCGGCTCTCCTCGTCCTGACCGATGGCGACGAGCTCCGCGGGGGAGCGGGAGTGGTCCACGCGGACGACGTTCTGCTCGATGATCGGTCCCTCGTCGAGGTCGCTCGTCACGAAGTGCGCCGTCGCACCGATGAGCTTGACGCCGCGCGCGTGCGCCTGCTTGTACGGGTTCGCGCCCTTGAAACCGGGCAGGAAGGAGTGGTGGATGTTGATGGCGCGACCGGCGAGGCGCTCGCAGAGCTCGGGGGAGAGGATCTGCATGTACCTGGCGAGGACGACGAGCTCGATGTCGTGTTCCTCGACGGCCTCGACGACCCTGGCCTCGAACGCCGCCTTCGATGCGGCGTCCGTCACGGGCAGCGCCTCGAAGGGCACGCCGTAGAAGGAGGCGAGATCGCGGAGCGAACCGTGGTTGCTGAGCACGAGGGGGATCTCGACCGGGAGCTGGCCGGCCCGCTGGCGGAAGAGGAGGTCGTTGACGCAGTGCGCCGCCGTCGAGGCCAGGACGAGCGTCCGGAGCGGACGACCGACGACGTCGAGCCGCCACTGGAGGGCGTATCGCTCGACGACGGGTGCGATGGCCGCCTCGAACCGCTCGCGCGAGACCGCCGCCTCGACCTGGAGCCGCATGAAGAACCGTCCGGTGTCATCGCTCGAGAACTGCTGGCTCTCGGTGATGTTGCCGGCGGCTTCGACGATCGCACCGCTGATGGCGTGCACGATGCCGGGCCGGTCCTCGCAGATGATCGAGAGCACCCAGTGGACGGAGCGCTCGTGCGTGGTCGAGGGCACAGCGGAGGGATCGGTCGAGTTCGTCACCGACTCAGGTTACCGGGACCCGACCGCTCAAGCCGCAGGGACGGACCGCTCGTCGACGAGGTCGGCGTGGGAGGACTGACGCAGGTACGACCGCACCGTCTCGCGGCTCTGCCGCAGGCAGTCGATGCGGGCGTCGATCGAGGCGATCTGCGCGTGGAGCGACTCGGCCGTCGCGCGGGAGCAGTCGGGCACGGCGCGCGAGGTGCGTGCGTCGTCGAGATCGAGGACCACGCGCACGAGGCGGGTCGTGAGCCCCGCGTCGAACAGGTTGTCGACCGTGACGACGTGGTCGATGGCGGACGGTTCGTACTCGTCGGGCGCCTGCGACGCGCGCACGGGCGCCAGGAGTCCCTCCTCCTCGTAGGAGCGGAGCCGGGTGGCCGGGACACCCGTTCGTTCAGCGAGTTCTGCAATGCGCATGAGCGGCCTCTCTGTCACCTTCACGTCAGCTGCAACGTCGGATCGAGCCCTCCGCATTCCCGCCCTCGGGTAGACTCGTCCGCGGTCGCCGGATGTCGGTTGACCCTGGGCGCGCACATCAGCGCGTAGACGAACTCGTCCGCCACGTCAGCCGACGAGTGAACGCCATCGTTGGAGCAATCCGATGACCTCCTCTTCGCCCTCCTCGGCGCGCGCCGCCGAACCCTCCAAGCCGTCGTCACCGCCGTTCCCCTGGGTCGGCCTGATCGCGCTCGCGGCGGGCACCTTCCTCTCCGTCACCGGCGAGATGATCCCGACCGGCCTCCTCCCGGAGATGAGCACCTCGCTCGGCGTCACCGAGTCGCAGATCGGGCTCCTCGTGAGCGTGTTCGCCTTCACGGTGGTGCTGTCGAGCACCGCGCTCATCCACCTCACCAGGCGGATCCCGCGACACGCGCTGCTCGTCACCGTCATCGTCGTCCTCGGCGTGAGCACCGGTCTCGGCGCGCTCGCCCCGAACTACGAACTCCTCGTCGCCACCCGGGTGCTCGGCGGGCTCGCCCATGGTGTCTTCTGGGCGGTCGTCGGCGCGTACGCCGGTCACCTGGTCCCGAAGGAGCAGCTCGCCCGAGCCGTGTCCGTGACGATCGCCGGAGGCACGCTCGCCTTCGTCCTCGGCGTCCCGCTCAGCACTGCGCTCGGGCACGCGCTCGGCTGGCGCCTCGCGTTCGGCGTCCTCGCAGCGGCCATGCTCCTCGGCGCCGTCGTCGTGTGGTGGAAGCTGCCGCCCGTCGGTCGGGAGGAGTCGCACGCGGCCGCCTCGGGTGCCACGGGCCGTGATCCGAGCATCGTCCCGGTCGCGATCGTCTGCATCGCGGTCGGCGTCATCATGGCGGGCCATTACGCGTTCTACACCTACATCGCACCGTTCCTCATCGGCGAGGTCGGCGTCCCGGCCGGCCAGCTCAGCATCCTCCTCCTCGTCTACGGCGTCGCGGGCGCGATCGGCCTCATCCTCACCGGCAGCGTCTTCGCGAGGCGTGCGACCACGGGCCTGTTCGTCGCCCTGACCGTGTCTGCCGCCATGGTGAGCGTCCTCGCCCTCTCGGCAGGCTGGCTTCCCGGCGCACTCGTCGCGTTCTTCCTCTGGGGGACGGCCTTCGGCATGCTGCCGCCGCTCATGCAGACGCGCCTCCTGCACGCGGCGAGCCCGCGCATCCGCGACACCGCGAACGCGTTCTACACGACCGCGTTCAACACGGGAATCGGTGGCGGCTCGGCGCTCGGCGCGTTGCTCCTCGCCGAGATCGGTCTCGGCGTGCTGCCGTGGGTGTACGTGTGCCTGGCCGTGGTCGCGACCTCGCTCCTCGCGGCGGACGTGCTGCGCACCCGCAGGCGCGAGTCCGTCTGATCGAGCACGACCCGTTGCGGACGCGTTGAGCGGACCGCTTACGATACAGCCGGTTCGTCCGTCGTCGGCGCCGGTGAGGCGTCTGCGCCATCGGTGGGCGCGGTGACGTCGGGCGCGGTCTCCACCGGCGTCTCTGTCTCCGTCTCCGTCGTCGGAGCCGGTTCGGTCGTACTCGGCACGTCCGTCTCCGTCGCGGGAGCCGCTTCCACCGGGGTCTGGTCCGCGATCGGGTCGACGATGGTCTGAGCCGGGACCGGAGCGGGAACCGCCTCCGGTGCGGTGTCCAGAACCGCTTCCGGGAGCGGGGCCGTCGCCGGATCGACGGCGGCGTCGGTACTCAGGAGTCCGGTCAGCGCGAGGTACTCGACGGAGGTCGCAGGTCCCACGCGCGATGGGTCGGACGGGGCGACGCTCCAGACGCTGAGCTCGTGGAACCCGACGGCGACGGCGGCGCCGGTGAGCGTCGCTCGACCGTCGGCGTCGAGCGCGACGCGTTGCTCGTCACCACCGTCGACCGTGTATCCGACCGCACCGTTCGGAGCACCGACGACCACGAGCGGGCCGGTCGGATCGAGGAACTGCACCGACAGCACCGTCCGGAGCCCGGTGACGGCCGGCCCGCTGATCGACATGGTGGCCGGTTCGGCGGACACGGAGACCTCGTCGCCGAGGGTCTGGCGGACGGTCAGGACGAAGGTGCCCGTGCGGCCGAGGTCGACCGGGCCGGTCGACCAGGTCCCGGTCTCGGGAGGGGCTGTCGCGGACGCCCGCCGAGCGGAGGCCGGCACGACCGTCGACGCGACGACCACGTCTCCGTCGAGGATGTCGACGGTGGCGCCGGCCGCGGCGGTACCGCTGAAGGCGGGCCACAGGAAGCCGCCACCGGTGTCGGCGGCCATCGTCGGCGCCGGGAGCTCCTCGGGGTCAGTCGGATCCACGGGGCCCACCGGGTCGACGGGATCGACGGGAGGGGCGACGGGCGGAGCCGTCGGCGACGGGACCTGCGGCTCGGCGACCGGAGGTGGCGTTGCTCCCGTGCCGGGCGTCGGCCGGGGAGTGGGCATCGGTCCTGAGGGTGTCGGGGTCGTCGGCGCGGACGGCGACGTCGTCGGACCCGTGGTCGGAGTCGCGCCCGGTGTCGGCACGGCGACGGGGTCGCTGGTCTCGTCGGCGGAGACGGAGGTCGCCGAGTCGGCTGTGGGCGGGAACACCACCGGACCCAGGACGAGCGCGGCGGCGGTCACCACCGCGACGACGCCGACGCCGATCGCGGCGATGATGCCACCGGAGAGACCCGCCGTCGCAGCACCCGCGACGCCCGCACCCGACGCGACGCCGGCACCGGACGCGGCGCCACTGGAACCGACTGCACCGGAAGCCGCTGCTCCGCCGGAGGTCGCCACCGAGGTGCTCAGGTGCGCCGTCAGTGCGACCCCGCCGGTGACGCCGGCCGGCATCGCGGCGACCGCGGTCGTGGACGCACCGTTCGTCTGCAACCACGCGGTGTAGCCGGCCGCACCGGCGGCGCCTGCGACGAGGGGGAGGAGGACGAGCGCCATGCGCGAGCCGACCTCCTTCGCCTCAGCGGCCACGATGGTGCACCGCTGACAGGCGTCCAGGTGCGACTCGACCTTGGCCGTGTCCCGTGCGGAGAGGTTCCCGCGCGCGTACGATCCGAGCCTGCTGATCGTGAAGGCGTGCTCCGAGTCGTCGTCGACCGCCTGCAGGTGCGCCTGGATCCACGCTTCGCGCAGCCCCTCGCGTGCTCGGTAGGCGAGCGCGGCCACCGAGTTGGCCTTCATCCCGAGGAGCGGCGCGACCTCCGCAGGCGTCATCGCCTCGATCTCCGTGTACCAGAGCACCTCCTGCCACCGGGTCGGCAGGCTCCGGAACGCTCGGGCACTCAGGCTGCGATCGAGGGCCTCGATCGAGGAGGCCTCGTTCGTGTCCGGGTCCTCGAAGGAGTCCAGGGTGTCGAGCGAGGTCTCCCGACGCGACCGGCCCCATGCGGCCGCCGTGTTCCGGATGGTGGTGAACAGGTACGGGCGGAAGGCGCCGGTGGGTCCCTTCCCGCGGCGGACCGCCTGATAGATGCGGGCGAAGGACTCCGAGACGAGGTCGTCGGGATCGAGGCTCGAGGTGACGGACCGGGCGACGGTCCGTCCGGCGTTCGAGTGCCGTCGCCACAGCTCCGCGTAGGCGTCCTGCGAGCCCGTGCGGGTGTGCTCGATGAGCTCGGCATCCGATCGCTCGGCGAGCGATGAAGCCGGGGATGTGTCCAGGCTCATGATGCCTCCGTCTGCGAGCTGCGCACTACCGGGCACCGTGCCCGCTCAAGAGAGTCGGGTGAAGCGGGATCATGACGCCGATTCCTCATCTTGGCACGAGGTGTCTCGCGGACAGCCGCTGGCGCCGAGGAAGATCCGTTTCGATTGTTCTGGGAAACCGCGTCATGACCTGCTCGGGAGGCACTCTCTCAGGATGAACAGCAGGATTCCCGGCGACGGGGACCCGGCTGGGTCGTCCTCGGACGGCCACGATGCACGCCACGGCCGGTGTGCATCGGGCAACGGACCCGAAACGTTGCAGATCTCGACGGGAGGGGGCGCCTTCGTGCGTACCCGTCGACAGGCCGGGAGTGGTGCTCGGGGGCGAGCGTCACTCCCGGCCGCTTTCCCGTCCGACGCGCGGATCAGTCGAGCCAGCTGACCTCGGGGGAGCGGTGGAAGGCGATGCCCGCGGCCGACCAGCCCTGGGCAAGCTCGGCCAGTCGGACCAGGAAGTCGCTCCAGTCCGGCGCGCGTCGCTCCGACCAACCGATCTCCGCGATGGACGCGACCCGGGGGAAGACGAGGAACTCGAGCGTCTGCACGTCGGCCACGGTCTCCGTCCAGAGTGGGGCCTCGACGCCGAGGATGTCCCCCTCACCGACGCCTTCGACGATCTCGGTCGGCTCCCAGACGGCGGAGCGTTCGACACTCGTGGGGCCGTCCGCCCAGGTGAGGCCGGCCGTCGTGACGTCGGGGTACTGCATGTCGAGGTAGGCGGCGTCTGCCGGAGACATGATGACCTGCCCGCCCTGATCCACGAACGAGCGCAGCTTGTCGGCGTGACCGTCCTCGGGGGAGACGTAGTTCCAGTACTGGCCGATGGTGCCGGGGGCGAGGTCGCGTGACGCGCCGAACTCGTGCCAGGCGATGGCGGTCTTCCCGGTCGTGCCGACCAACTCGGACACCCGACGGGCGAAGTGGAGGAAGTCCGCCTCAGTGGTGGCGAGCGCTTCATCGCCGCCCAGGTGGAGATAGGGGCCCGGGGTCATCGTGGCGAGCTGGGTGAACACGTCCTCGAGGAACGTGTAGGTGGATTCGGCATGGATGTCGAGGCTCGAGAAGCCGACCTCGGTGCCGGTGTACGGCTCGCGGGCGACGCCGTCCGGGTTGAGCTCCGGGTACGCCGCGAGGACCGCGTTCGTGTGTCCGGGGACGTCGATCTCGGGGACGATCGTGACGCGGCGATCGGCGGCGTACTCGATGATCGCCCGGTAGTCGTCGGCGCTGTACGAGCCGCCCGAGCCTCCACCGACGGCGGTCGCCGCACCGATCCCGGTGAGCTCCGGCCACCCGGCGATCTCGAGGCGCCACCCCTGGTCGTCGGTGAGATGCAGATGCAGGTGGTTGAGCTTGAGCGCGGCGATCTGGTCGATGAACCGCTGCACTTGCGCGACCGTGAAGAAGTGCCTTGCGACGTCGAGCATCGCGCCGCGGTAGGCGAAGCGTGGAGCGTCGTCGATGACGGTCGTGGAGATGGTCCAGTCCTGTGCGCCGGCCGTCGGTGCCCAGTTGGCCGGCGGGAGGAGCTGCCTGAGCGTCTGCGTGCCGTGGTGGACCCCGTCGGCGTCCGCGCCGACGATCTCGACACCGGAGGCCGCGGCGGTCAATCGGTAGGCCCCGCTCGTCGTCGACAGGCGGGGGTCGATCGACAGCGTGATGTCCGTACCCACGGAGTCCACGATCTCCTCCGTGCCGGTGGTCTCGACCGGGAGCGCGAACCCCGTGGAAGCGCGCAGGGCGTCGGCGAGGATCCGGGCCGTGGTCGCCGCCGACGGGTCGGTACGGATCACCGAATCTGCCGACAACCGGAACGGGGGAGCGGAGGCGTCCGTGGTCTGCGAGACGGGGCGGGGCAGCAGGCTCATGCGCGGTTCCTTCGGCGTCGGCGACGCGGGATCGTGGGGGCTGGAACGGGTTTTGTTCGGAGGGTGAACAAGCGTCGGGCCATCCTGACACACCGGCCCCCACCGCTGCCCGGCCTCTCCACAGGACGGTGCGCGCCGGGCGTCCCGTTGCTATGCTGCTAGCAGTCGCAACTGGCGTATAGACGGAGTTCCGCTCCGCCTCAGATGGTTCACCATCGGGGAGCGACCCTGCACCTTGAAGACAAGGGCGGATTCGGCCGCACGCCTGGGCCGAAACGGCACATCACCGACATCCGTTCTGTCACAAAAGGGAGCCAGTCTTGTCCGACACCTTCAACGCGCCACTCTCCGAGGTCGATCCCGAGATCGCAGCGGTCCTCGAGCAGGAGCTCGGTCGCCAGCGCAACACCCTCGAGATGATCGCGAGCGAGAACTTCGTGCCCGTCTCCGTCCTGCAGTCGCAGGGCAGCGTCCTCACCAACAAGTACGCCGAGGGCTACCCGGGTCGTCGCTACTACGGCGGCTGCGAGTTCGTCGACATCGCCGAGTCTCTCGCGATCGAGCGGGCCAAGAGCCTCTTCGGTGCCGCGTACGCGAACGTCCAGCCGCACTCGGGCGCCACGGCCAACGCCGCGGTCCTCTCGGCGATCGCCACCCCCGGCGACACCATCCTCGGTCTCGAGCTCGCCCACGGTGGTCACCTCACACATGGCATGAAGCTCAACTTCTCCGGCAAGCTCTACAACGCCGTCTCCTACGGCGTCGACCCCGAGACCTTCCTCGTCGACATGGACGTCGTCCGCGACAAGGCACTCGAGCACAAGCCGCAGGTCATCATCGCCGGTTGGTCCGCCTACCCGCGCCAGCTCGACTTCGCCGCGTTCCGCGCGATCGCCGACGAGGTCGGCGCGAAGCTCTGGGTCGACATGGCGCACTTCGCCGGCCTGGTCGCCGCAGGTGTGCACCCGTCGCCCGTGCCGTTCGCCGACGTCGTGTCCTCCACCGTGCACAAGACCATCGGCGGCCCGCGCTCCGGCTTCATCGTGAGCCGCGACATGGAACTCGCCAAGAAGCTCAACTCGAACGTGTTCCCCGGCCAGCAGGGCGGGCCGCTCATGCACGTCATCGCAGCCAAGGCGACGGCGTTCAAGCTCGCAGCCACGGCGGAGTTCAAGGACCGCCAGGAGCGCACGCTCCGCGGTGCCAAGCTCCTCGCCGAGGCGCTCACCTCCGAGGCGTCGAAGGCCGCCGGCATCGACGTCCTCACCGGCGGCACCGACGTGCACCTCGTGCTCGCCGACCTCCGCACCTCCGAGCTCGACGGCCAGCAGGCCGAAGACCTCCTCCACGAGGTCGGCATCACGGTCAACCGCAACTCGGTGCCGTTCGACCCGCGCCCGCCGATGGTCACCTCCGGTCTGCGGATCGGTACGCCGGCACTCGCGACGCGTGGCTTCGGCGACACCGAGTTCGCCGAGGTCGCCGACATCATCGCTCTCGCGCTGCGCAACGGTGCCGAGGCCGGAGCCCTCCGAGAGCGCGTCACGGCGCTCGCCGAGCGCTTCCCGCTCTACCCCGGCCTCCAGCAGTAGGGCGTGGGCGCATGACCGCACAGATCCTCGACGGTAAGGCCACTGCAGCCGCCATCAAGTCCGAACTCGCGATCGAGGTGGCCGCGCTCAAGGAGCGCGGCATCTCGGTCGGGCTGGGCACCGTCCTCGTCGGGTCCGACCCGGGTTCGCAGTGGTACGTCGCCGGGAAGCACCGCGACTGTGCCGAGGTCGGCATGGAGTCGATCCGACGCGACCTGCCCGAGACGGTCTCGCAGGAGGAGCTCGAGGCCGTCCTCGACGAGCTCAACGCCGACGAGAGCTGCACCGGCTACATCGTGCAGCTGCCGTTGCCGAAGCACATCGACACCGACGCGATCCTCGAGCGCATCGATCCCGAGAAGGACGCCGACGGGCTCCACCCGACCAACCTCGGTCGTCTCGTGCTCAACGTGAACCGTCCGATCCACACGCCGCTGCCGTGCACGCCGAAGGGCGTCATCGAGCTGGTGGAACGTCACGGGATCAGCTGGGCGGGCAAGCACGTCGTCGTCGTGGGCCGCGGGGTCACCGTCGGTCGCGCGATCGGCCCGCTGCTCACCCGTCGCGAATACAACGCGACGGTCACGCTGACGCACACGGGAACGATCGGACTCGACGACATCCTCCGCACCGCCGACGTGATCGTCGCCGCGGCGGGTGTCCCCGGGATCGTCACGCGCGATGCCGTGAAGCCGGGCGTGATCGTCCTCGACGTCGGTGTGAGCCGTGAGACCGACCCCGAGACCGGCAAGTCCCGGGTCGTCGGCGACGTCGCCCCTGACGTGGCCGAGGTCGCCTCGTGGATCAGCCCGAACCCCGGTGGTGTCGGCCCCATGACCCGCGTTGGTCTCCTCGCCAACGTCGTCCGCATGGCCACCCCCTAACCCAGCCCGCGAACTGTCACTCGACGCTAGTCCGGCGCCCCGCGACTAGCCGGAAGTGACAGTTCGCGAGCCAGGGCGGTGAGGATGGGCGACGGGTCCGTCAGGTGTGAGCGATTCACCCGGATGACCCGCCAGCCCGCTGCCATGACTCGGTCGAGGCGATCGATGTCGTGGAAGATCTGCCGTTCATCCCTGAAGTGGGTGCCGCCGTCGTATTCGACGAGGACCCGCTGTTCGGGATACACCAGGTCGCCCAAGGCCAGAAACCGTCCGTGGGCGTCTGAGATGACCTCGTTGACGAGCGGTTCCGGAAGGCCCGCGCGGACGATCAGCAAGCGCAAGGCGGTCTCCATCGGCGAATCCGTCCGAGGCCGCATCATCGAGAACGCGAGCCGCAGCCGTTTCGCGCCGCGACGGCCGTTCATCCGTGCCAGCCCGCGGACGATCTGCTGCTCCGAGGCCAGTGGTCGCTTGCGGCGGAGCAGCACGTCGCCGGCGATCACCAGGTCGTCCAAGGGGAGTCGGGTTCCGAGCTGACACCAGGCGTCGACGGCGGTCAGTACCGGCAGTCCTTCGACGGCGACGACCTCCCAGTGGTCCCCGTCGAGTTGATGCCCGCGCACGCCCGCTCCTCGAGGCGCGCGTGCCGGCGCGATGGAGGCGACATCGAGTGGTGCCTCGTGTTCCCAGGTGGGCACGGGGAGGCAGTGCAGGGCCGCCGCGCTCACGTGGCTGAAGAACTGCCCGTCGTGCAGGAGCGGGGCATAGGCGTGACAGCGTCCGGCGATGTCCGTGGGCTGGTCGAGCGGTGCCCGGACGCCTCGGTGCGGCGTGGCGAGGTCGCCCGCTCGTAGCCGCGATCGAGGCACGCCGAGTTCGTCGGCGTCGGCCATGGAGAACGGCTGCTTGCTGAGTTCGAGGGGGAGGGGACGTCGGCGGACCATCCCACCACGGTGCCGACTGCGGCGCTTCGGCGTCGGAAGTTCTCCACACCCTGCCCGCGAACTGTCACTCGACGCTAGTCCGAGCGGCCGGGACTAGCCGGAAGTGACAGTTCGCGGGCAGGGGAGGGGAGGGCCAGGATTCTCGGGTGGCGCCGGCGGCGGGGCGGACGGGGAAGATGGTCGGGGCGGTGAAGGACGCCTGGGCGAACGCCGCCGTGACCGCCTCCGCCACGGCCGACGCCAGGGCGACGGGGACCAGGGCGATCGCCGCACCCCCGAAGCCACCACCGGTCATGCGCGAACCGATCGCACCGGCGGCCATCGACGTCTCGACGGCCAGGTCGAGTTCCGGCACGGAGATCTCGAAATCGTCACGCATCGACGCGTGCGAGGCCACGAGCAGCTCGCCGATCGACGTCGGGCCGTGCTCGCGCAGGGTCCGGACGGTGTCGAGGACACGCTGGTTCTCCGTCACGACGTGACGGACGCGGCGGAAGGTCTCGTCGTCGAGCAGCTCACGAGCGCGCTCGAGGTCGCCGACCGTGACGTCGCGGAGCGAGTCGGCGCCGAGCGCTGCGGCACCCGCCTCGCAGGACGCCCGACGTGCCGCGTACCCGCCCGACACGTGGGCGTGCTCGACGCGCGTGTCGATGACGAGCAGCTCGAGGTCGTGCTCCTCGAAGCCGAGGGGGATGACGTCGGTCTCGAGCGAGCGGCAGTCGAGGAAGACGCCGCAGTCACGCCGGCCGAGGAGCGACGCCGACTGGTCCATGATGCCGGTCGGTGCGCCGACCGCCCGGTTCTCGGCGAGCTGGCAGATCTTCGCGAGCGTCCGGCGGTCGTGGTCGAGGTGCCAGATCTCGTTCAGTGCGACGGCGACCGAGGCCTCGATTGCCGCGGAGGAGGAGAGGCCTGCCCCGACCGGGACGTCGGAGTGGATGTAGATGTCGACCCCGGGCACCTCCTGCAAGGGTGCCCCGAACTGGCCGAGCGCCCACGCGACGCCGAGCGGGTAGGCGGACCAGCCGTGCAAGGCGTCGGGATCGAGCGCGCGCACTGAGACCTCGACGATCTCGGGCGAGAAGCTGCTCGACACCCGGATGCGGTCGTCGTCGCGACGACGGACGGCTGCGACGGTGCGGCGGTCGATCGCCATCGGGAACACGAAGCCGTCGTTGTAGTCGGTGTGCTCGCCGATGATGTTCACGCGGCCGGGCGCGGTCCAGAGTCCGTGCGGTTCGCTGCCGAAGGCGTTCTCGAATCCGCTCGTGGCGGTGCGCTGCAGGTCGGTCATACGGGGTTCTCCTCGTCGGCTGCGGCGATCGCGGCGCGCAGGGCGGTGGCGGTGGTCTCCGGTGGGACGTCGCCGATCCAGGCGCCCATGGCGGCCTCGGAGCCGGCCAGGTACTTCAGTCGATCGGCTCCACGACGCGGGGAGGTGAGCTGCAGGTGGAGTCGGAGCTCGTCGCGGTGGACTCGGGTCGGGGCCTGGTGCCAGGCGGCGATGTACGGGGTCGGGGTGTCGTACAGGGCGTCGACGCCGCGCAGCAGCCGCAGGTAGAGGAGGGCGAGTTCGTCCCGTTCCTCGAGCGAGGTCGCGGCGAAGTCGGGCACGTGGCGGTGGGGGAGCAGGTGCACCTCGATTGGCCAGCGCGCCGCGAACGGGACGAACGCCGTCCAGTGCTCGCCGGCGAGGACGACGCGCTCGTCCGCCTGCTCCGCGGCGAGGATGTCGGCGAAGAGCCCGGGACCGTAGGCCTGGCTCGCGGCGATGAGCCGCTGCGTGCGCGGGGTCACGTAGGGGTAGGAGTAGATCTGTCCGTGCGGGTGGTGGAGCGTGACGCCGATCTGCTCCCCGCGGTTCTCGAAGGGGAACACCTGCTGGATCGAGTCGATCTGCGACAGCGCGTGCGTCCGGCGGGCCCACGCCTCGATCACCGTACGCGCCCGGGTGCGGGACAGCGAACCGAAGGAGCCGGTGCTCGACGGGCTGAAGCTCACGACCTCGCAGCGGCCGACCGAAGTGCGCGTCCGGCCGATCCCGACCGTCTCGAGGTCGGCGAGATCGACCGGTGCGTTCTCGTCTTCCAGGAGCGGCCCGAAGGACGGCGACTTGTTCTCGAAGACCGCGACGTCGTACTGGTCGGGGATCTCGGAGGGGTTCGAGGGACTCGCGGGTGCGAGCGGGTCGAGGTTCGCCGGGGGCAGCATCACCCGGTTCTGGCGTGCGGCGGCGATCGAGATCCACTCACCCGTCAGCGGGTCCTGGCGCATGGACGCGGTCGGCGGTCGTGGGGCGAGTTCGCGTGCGTCGGGCAGTCGCTCCGCGGGCAACGTCGAGTCGACGTCGTCGAAGTAGATGAGTTCGCGACCGTCGGCGAGGCGCTGGGTCGAGCTCGCGATCGCCGGGTCGATGACGAAAGTGTCGTCGAGTGGGGGCATGGGGATCCTCAGAACGGGTTGTCGAAAGGAAACGTACAACGTTTCGCCTTGAAAAGTATAGGCAAGTCAGCGAAGATTCAAGCATGTCCGACGACGAGCCGATGCTGTTGCCCGCCCCGCTGCGACGCGACCGCATCCGCGAGCTCCTCGATGAGCGCGGCTTCGTGCGCGTGGCCGACATCTCCGACGACTTCGGTGTCTCACGGGTGACCGCCCGGACGGACCTCGACACCCTCGTCGACCAGGGCGACGCCGTCCGCGTGCACGGAGGTGCGATGCCCGTGCAGGGACGCGGCGCTGTGGAGTCGCCGATCGAACTCGCGACCGCGACCTCGGCGCACGCGAAGCAGCGGATCGGTGAGGCCGCGGCCGCGATGGTGCGCTCCGGTCAGAGCGTGATCGTCGACGTCGGCAGCACCGGCCTCGCCCTCGCCCGCGCGCTCAAGGCTCGCCGCGACCTCGCCGACGTGGTGGTCATCACGAACGGCTTGACCATCGCGCTCGAACTCGAGTCGGAGATCCCGAGGTTCTCGGTGATCGTCACGGGTGGGTCGCTTCGACCACTCCAGCATTCGCTCGTCGATCCGCTCGCCGGGTCGCTGCTCAGCCAGGTCCATGCCGATCTCGCGTTCATCGGGTGCAACGGTGTCGACGCCGGCCATGGCGTGACCAACGTCAACCTGCCCGAGGCCGAGGTGAAGGCCAGGATGGTTCGCGCCGCCGAGCGGGTGGTCGTGGTCGCCGACGCCTCGAAGCTCGGGGTGCGGCAGCTCGGCCGGATCGCCGGGCTGGAGGCCTTCGACGCCCTCCTGACCGACGACGGGGCCGCGCCCGAGACCATCGCGCTCCTCCGAGAAGCGGGACTCGCGGTGACGCTCGTCCCACTCGGCGACTGACCTCGCGCCGCGTCCTGCCGTCCCGCGGCGTCCCGGCACTCGCGCGCCGACGGCCCGATGCGGCAGCATGGTCGCATGAGTGATCGAGCGCATCCTGCCGTGTCAATCGTCGAGCAGACGCTGCGTGATCGTGGGGCTCAGGGCGAGGTCACCTGGCTCGACGATGCTGCTCGAACGGCAGCGCTCGCAGCGGAGGCCTTGGGGATCGAGGTCGGGGCGATCGCGAACTCCCTCGTGTTCACGCTCGACGGCGAGCCGACGCTGATCCTCACGAGCGGCGCCCACCGTGTCGACACCGCCTGGGTCGGCGAGCGGCTCGGTGGACGGCTGAAGCGTGCTGACGCCGAGGTCGTCAAGGCGGCGACGGGACAGGTGATCGGTGGCGTCGCGCCCGTCGGTCACCCGGAACCGATCCGCACCTACGTGGACGAGGCGCTCGCCGCCTACCCGGAGGTCTGGGCCGCAGCCGGCCATGCGCACACGGTGTTCCCGACGACCTTCGAGGAGCTCGTGCGGGTGACCGGCGGGCAGGTCATCGCGGTGGAGCCGCCGAAGGATCCTGCGGGGTCGTCGGCAGCTGCGTCGGTGTAGCCACCGGAGCGGCCATGGCGGCCGGCGGCGTCCCCTGCTGCTTCGTCACCCGGCTCGGCGGCAGCGGAGCCGTCGCGGTCACGCTATTCTTGCGCCCCCACCAGGTGCTCACGACGGCTGCGGCCACGCAGAGCGCCATCGGGATGAGCATGAACGGTCCGCCGGCGCCCTCGCCTCGTTCGAAGACCTGGTCGGTCTGCGACATGAGGGCTGTGGGGACGAGGAGGAGGACGTTGTTCGTCGCGTGGATGAGCACCGGAGCCTCGAGGCCGCCGGTCCCGCGTGCGGCGAAGGACATCGAGGCGCCGAACACGAAGTAGTAGGCGATGAGCCAGGGGTCGCCGGCGAAGTGCACCGAGGCGAAGACCGCGCCGGAGACGACCGTGCCGACGAGGAACGCCGTGATCGGTCGACTGAACCAGGATCCGACGGAACGTTGGATGAGGCCGCGCGCCCCGTACTCCTCGCCCGCCGACTGCAGCGGCGTCGTGAGGATCACGACGGCGAGCATCGCGATCATGGTGCCGTCGACGACGATGGGCTCGAGCGGCGAGAGCAGGACGGACGCTCCGACGTACACGATCCACACCGGGACGATGATGAGCGCGAGACGCCCGAACCAGCGCCAGCGGAAGCGACCCTCCACCGAGGACAGCCACCGCGGCCGGACGCCGAAGAGCGCCCACTGGATGAGCATCGACACCGGGATGAGCGCGGCGAGCGACAGGTTGTTCGCGAGCATCGTCACCGGCGTCAGCGTCATGAGGCCGTTCGCGACGTCGTCGAGTGTGTAGGCCCCGGTGGCCACGTCCACGATGAGCGCGATGCCGCCGAGAACGATCGAGAGGATCAGGAACCCGACGACGAGGAGGAGGAGTGCGAGGGCGCCGCGCCACCAGGCCGGTGCGGCGCGGAGGGCGTGGTCGTAGGTCGCGAGCTGCCGCTGGGGCACGGCTGGATCGACGGGCGTCGAGGCTGGCGTCGAGGGTGATGGTGATGGCGAAGGCGTCTGCGGGTGCTGTCCAGGATTCGTCATGCTGCCAGGGTAGGCAACCGTCGCGACAGGACGCGTCCCCCGAGCGATGGACTACGAGCGATGGATAGCCCGCGATCGGCCTGGTCCCGAACGCTCGACGGTGGGAGACTGGCCGGTATGGCCGGACACCGCATCTTCACGACGAGCTTCGCCAGCGTGTACCCGCTCTACGTCGCGAAGGCGGAGCGGAAGGGCCACACGAAGGACGAGGTGGACCAGGTCATCACCTGGCTCACGGGCTACGACGACGCCGCGATCGAACGGGTGCTCGCCGACGGTACCGACTTCGAGACCTTCTTCGCCGGAGCGCCGGCGATGCACCCCAACGCGTCGCTCATTACGGGGCTCATCTGCGGCATCCGCGTCGAGGAGATCGAGGATCCCCAGATGCAGCGCATCCGTCAGCTCGACAAGCTCGTGGACGAGGTCGCGAAGGGGAAGAAGATGACGTCGATCCTCCGCACCTCCGCCTGACGGACGAACGCGAGCCCCTCCGATGACGCAGACGGCCGCCGCGCGAGTGCGCGACGGCCGTGTGCTCGGGACCCGCTTGGATCAGTGCGCGAGCACCGGTTCCGCGGACGCCTCCGGGGCGTGGTGCAGGGCGAGCCCCTGGTTGCGTCGGCGGAACAGCAGTGCCGCCGTCACGGCGCCGACCGCGAAGAACCCGGCGCCCCAGAAATAGGCGGTCTGGTAGCTCTGGATCGCAGCCTGCGCCAGCACCTCGGGGGTGGGCGGCGCGTTGTCGGTCACGTAGGCCGTGGCGGCGCTCGCCGCGAGGGTGTTGAGCAGCGCCACACCGATCGACCCTCCGACTTGCTGGCTCGTGTTGACCGTCGCCGACGCGACCCCGGCGAACGCCCGGTCGACACCGAGCGTCGCGGTCTGCATCGAGGCGGGCATGATCGATCCCATCGCGAAGCCGAGCACCATGAGCGCGGGCATGACGTTGCCGACATAGGAGCTGTCGAGGTCGAGTCGGGTGAGGAGGAGCATGCCGATCGCACCGAGCGTCATGCCGAACGGCACCATGACCTTCGGCCCGAAGCGGGGGACGAGGAGGTTGGTCCCCAGCTGTGCGGCGAGCACGAGCATCGCGATCATCGGGAGGAAGGCGAAGCCCGTCTGCTGTGGTGAGTACCCGAGCGAGGCCTGCAGGTAGTAGGTGACGAAGAGGAAGATGCCGAACATCCCGGCTCCGGCGATCATGACCGAGATGAACGCGGCACCGCGGTTGCGGTCGAGGATGATCGACAACGGGAGGAGCGGGTGCGCGGCCCGGCGCTGCCAGAGGACGAACACGACGAGGAGCACGGCTGCGGCGGCGAGGAAGGCCCAGCTGAGCGGCGAGTCCCACCCGTCGGTCTCGGCATTGGCGAAGCCGTAGACGAGGCTGAACAACGCACCCGAGACGAGGACGGTGCCCGGAACGTCGAGCTTGGGGCGGGGGCCGGTCGTCTTCGGGGTGGTGATGAAGAGGGCCGCCCCGACGATGGCGACCACGGCGATCACGACGTTGATGTACAGGTTCCAGCGCCAGTCGAACTGCTCCGTGAGGAATCCGCCGAGGAGGAGACCGACCGCGCCACCTGCGCCGGCGATCGCACCGAAGACGCCGAACGCGCGGGCGCGCTCCTTCGGGATCGTGAAGGTGGTCGTGAGCATCGCGAGCGCGGTCGGTGCGAGGAGGGCGGCGAAGACGCCCTGCAACGCCCGCGCGGCGACGAGGGTGCCGAACGAGTCAGCGGCGCCTCCGAGGGCCGAGGCGATCGCGAACCCGACGAGCCCGATGATGAACGCCCGCTTGCGACCCATCAGGTCGGACAGGCGTCCGCCGAGGAGCAGCAGGCTGCCGAAGGCGAGGGAGTAGGCGGTGACGATCCACTGGCGGTCGCCGTCGGAGAATCCGAGGTCGGCCTGGGCGGCGGGCATCGCGATGTTCACGACGGTGGCGTCGAGCACGACCATGAGTTGCGCGAGGCCGACGGTGACGAGCGTCCACCAGCGGCGTGAGGAGACTGCCGGGGTTCCGGCGGCGAGGTTCGAAGTCATGCTGAGGACTCTATACGGAACTGGACAGTTTCGGAACCGAATAGTTCCTGAACGTTCGAGTTCCTGAACTATGCTGTTCCGGGAGACGAAAGGGAGGTGAGCCGCGATGACGCAGCTCGAGACCCCACCCGCAGCGCCGAAGCTCGGCCGGAAGCGCGACCACACGCGGGACGCTGAGATCCTCGACGCCGCGCTCGACGTCCTCGCCGACACGGGCTACGCCGGGATGACGGTCGACATGGTCGCTGCGCGGGCGAAGGCCGGCAAGGCGACGCTCTACCGCCGATGGGCGTCGAAGTCCGAACTCGTGATTGACGCGGTCGCCTGCATGAAGCAGATCGATCCCGACTTCTCGAAGCTGCCCGACACCGGCTCACTCCGCGGCGACCTCGTCGCGATGATCAAGGCGCCGTCCATCGCCGAGGGTGAGCGCAAGATGCGAGTGTTCGCCGGCGTGATGTCGATGATCTCGGATGCGCCCGAGCTCACCGAGTCCATCCATGCGGCGATCGTGGAGCCGCGCATGGCGGTCAACCGCTTCCTGTTGCAGCGCGCGATCGACCGCGGTGAGATTCGCGCGGACGCCGATGTGGAGACGCTTGCGCTGATCAGCCAGGCGATGGTGAGCTATCGCGTGCTCATGCTGCGGGAGCCGGTGACGCGTGACTTCCTCGTGTCGGTGATCGACGGCGTCATCATCCCGGCCGTCCGGAAGTAGCTCGATGACCGACGGATCCGCCCGATCTCGAACCGGGCTGCTCGATCACGCTGCGCCGGTCCGCCTCGGGACGCCCGACGCCGCACTGCGCTTCTCCGGCTTCCGTGAGCCGGGCGGACGCCACCTCATCGTCGATGGCGCGGAGGCGTTCGAGTTGAGCTTCCCGTGCGGAACCTGCGCGCTGCTGTTCCGGCGTCTGGACGAGGGTGCTCGGGCGCTCGCCGCAGACGCACTGCACGATCACCTCGACGACGGCGTGCCCGCGATCGACGATCCTTCGTTACGCGACCTCGTGTCGACGTTCCTGCCAGAGGGGACCTACCTGCCGCTCCTGCTGTCCATCGAACCCGTCCTGGTCGCTCCGGGTGACGATCACGACTACTTCTCGCGGGAACAGGTCGCGCACCGCGGCATCGACCCCACGCTCGGGGCGCCGGAGGACCCTGCGACCGGCTACTACCGCGGCCCGACCCGGACGATCGGCGAGCACGAGACCCTCTTCGAGTTCCTGGTGCCGATGGTGCCGCCCGGTTGGAACGACCGCGAGCGGGTGGCCTCGTACGAGGAGCGGCTTCGCGCCGGGGGAGCGGCGACCGTGCTCGCGGTCTCCGTGCTGGACCGGACGCAGCCGTTCGACAGCGCCGACGCCCACACGGGTCTCGTGCACTTCGTCCTCGACGGTCACCACAAGCTCGAAGCAGCCGCGCGTCTCGGCGTCCCTGTCACGGTCCTGTCGTTCGTCTCGGTCGACGCGAGCCTCGCGGATGAAGCGACGGTGGCCGGCCTCCCGGAGCTGCTCGCGCGCTGATCACTTCGGGCGTGTGACCGGGTGGATCACACAGCGCTGGATCCCCCGATCCCTGCGTGACCCACCGGTCGAGGCGGTGAGCGTCGCAAACCCCCGTCGCGAATAAGCAGCCCACTGAGGCGTGGACTGCGGCGGCATCACCTCCACCAGTGTGACATGAATAAGTCGTTCGTACCAGTTATCAAAAAGAGGTCGGCTGTGCGAGCTCCGAGCCTCTAGGCTGAGGCCCCGACCGGCCACGGTCGACGGACACGGCGCCGATGGATCGGGGCCGGAACACAGGCTGCCCGAGGAGGCCAGGATGCCGGGGACGCGACGAACGCCCACGCAGGAACGCGGACAGGTGACGCAGGACGCGATCGTCGAGGGAGCCGCGACCGTCTTCGACCGCATCGGCTACGGGAACGCGAGTCTGTCGATGATCGCGGAAGCATCCGGGATCTCGCAGGGGTCCATGTACTTCCACTTCAAGTCGAAGGAGCAGATCGCCCTCGCGGTCATCCACGAGCAGCACGACCGGTCGATGCCGCTCATGGCAAGGGTGTCGGAACAGTACGACGGGGTCCTCGAACGGCTCATCCGGGTTTCGCGCGCCATCGTCGACCAACTCGAGAACGACCCCGTGGTCCGGGCCGGGATCAGACTGACGCTCGATGAGGGTTCGCTGAGCCAACCGGCCGGTGCGTTCTACGAGGATTGGATCTCGGGGACGGCCGCTCAGCTCGATGTGGCGCTGCAAGCCGGGGACCTGGTGAGTTCGATGTCGGCGCCGGACCTCGCCCGCACGTTGATCGGGTTCTTCACCGGTGTCCAGCTCACCGCCCAGGCGACGGTCGGGCGCTCGGACATCGCAGCGTCGGTGGACCGCATGTGGCGTCTCGCGATCGACGCCATCGTCCCCGAGGCGCGGCGGTCAGCGGCGACGCGGGTCCGGGAGGACGCCTTCGGCGCTGCGGGCGATGTGCGCCCGACGCGACCTGCCGCGTCGAGGTAGCGATCCACGCTGGGCGATGGACGGGCGACGACCGTGCATCCCGACGTGACGCGTTCGAGTACCGCGTCTGTGGTGGGCCCGGTGGGGCTCGAACCCACGACCCGCGGATTAAAAGTCCGATGCTCTGCCAACTGAGCTACAGGCCCATACGCGCTCTACTCTACGAGATTTCGACGGCACCCGTTGACGCGCAGGTCCGGGCCATAGGGGAGGATCGCGCGCCGGGGCGAGTACCGTTGTCGGGTGCGCGAAGCGCGTCGCGGGGAGGAGCAGGCATGACCGAGGGATTCCATCGTCCGACGAAGCTGCCGCCGTCGATGCTTGAAGCCATCCAGGGCGGTCTCGACCCGGAAGCCGTGTCGAGGATCACGCACGAGACGGCCGTCGCCCTCCTCACCCGGGTGCGGGCGGACCCGGACCCTGCCGTGGTCGATCGCCTCGTGACGTACACGGACGAGCACGGGATCGACGCGATCGCTGAACTCTGGTCGCACGCCAGCCCGCGGAGTCTCCCAGGGGCGCTCTGGCGGATCTACCTACTGCGCCTGCTCATCAGGCAGGACCCGGTGGGCACGAGCTTCAGCTTCCAGCGGGGCACCGAGCTCATCACCACCGTCGACCCCGTGATCGCCGGCGCGGCCGAGCCGACCGGGCCGGAGGAGATCATCGTCCTCGCCGACCAGATCCTCCGTGGGCTGTACACCGGCGACTTCGCGATCGCCCTCGAGCGGGCGGCGTCCTTCTGCCGGATCAACGCGGTCGGCTGCACCTCCCTCGCGAACGACCGGGACGCGCTCGACCCCGCAGACGCCGCGAGACTCACCACGAAGGCCGCACGGTTCAGCACCATCGCCGAGGAGCTCGCCGGCTGCGCCCGACTGTGGCGCACCGACTCCCTGGACTGATCCAGGCGCCTTGGTCAAGGCCTTCGGCCTGGGAATGTCCACAGGTGATCCCTTGCTACACTGTTCTAGCCGGGCCGCAGTAACCCCGGGCTCCAAAAATCGCCGCTTCGAGCGGCCTTGCGCCGAGAGGCGTTCCTGCGGCCTGGCACTTACTTTGTGCGGAGGTCTTCAGCCGCCTGCCGCCCGTTCCGTGATGACACCGGAACTGGGGTGTCGAATCGCGTCGATTCTTCCAATCGGATCCCGGGTCGGCACCGAACTCCGTGTATGACCGCCGCACTGTACACGCAGACCCGACCTCGGGTGGGCGTCGCGCAAACGGCCGGCGTCCGTGAGAAGCTAAGACTTGTGACCACGGGACCGGAAGCCGACGCTGCACCGCAGGTGTCTTTGGCGAACGTGCTCGACGCGCTGCTCATCCGCGTGGCCGGCGGCGACCAGGTCGCGTTCAGCGAGCTGTACGACCACATCGCGCCGCGGGTCCTCGGACTCGTCAAGCGTGTGCTCGTCGACCACGCGCAGTCCGAAGAGGTCACCCAGGAGGTGTTCCTCGAGGTCTGGCAGAACGCCCAGAAGTTCGAGGCGGGCAAGGGCACGGCCACGACCTGGGTGCTCACCATGGCCCACCGTCGTGCGATCGACCGTGTGCGGGCCTCACAGGCCGGACGTGACCGCGATCTCAAGATCGGCATCCGCGACTTCGATGAGCGTGTCGACAACGTGCAGGAGACGGTCGAGATCCGGATCGAGCACGAGCGCGTCAAGCGGGCCTTCGTCCGGTTGAGCGAGCTGCAACGCGAAGCTGTTTCGCTCGCCTACTACGGCGGCTACAGTCACAGCGAGATCTCGAACCTGCTCGGCGTGCCGATCGGTACGGTGAAGACCAGGTTGCGAGACGGAATGATCAGACTTCGAGACGAGTTGGGGGTGCGTACATGACCGAGCGAGACGATGCAACAGACCTGGCAGCCGGAAACGCGCTGCACACCCTGACCCCGCGCGAGCAGGAGCGGTTCGACCGCCTGCGCGCCGAACACGAGTCCGTCCGCGAGGAAGCGGCGGAATTCGAGGAGACCGTCGCCATGCTCGACCTCGCAGCACCTCCCGTGCAGCCGTCGGCAGCGCTCAAGAACTCGCTCATGGCTGCGATCCAGAACCTGCCGCAGCTGCCCGCTGACGCCCCCGTCGAGGCTCCTGTCGCCGAGGTGCGGGCGCTTCCGACCGCGGTCCCGGAGGTCGACGAGACGCCGGTGTCGACACCGACCGCCACGCCGGCCCCCGCAGCTGCGACCACCCCGGTGGCCGGTGCAGCTGAGCGCAAGGCCGCCTCACGGTGGCGTCGCAGCGCCGTCGGCATGGTGGTCGGCGCCGCAGCAGCGGTCGGCCTCATCTTCGGTGGTGTCGGACTCGCGAACACCTTCGGTGGCGGATCCCTCACGCAGACGGTCGCGCTCGCGGAGATCAACGCGGCGTCCGACGTCCAGCGCGCGAAGGTGTCCATGGACGATGCGACGGCGACCCTCGTCTGGTCGGGCGAGCTCGGCAAGTCAGCTCTGCTCGTCGACGGACTCGGCTCCCTGCCGTCAGACAAGGTCTACGAACTCTGGTACATCGGCGAGGGAGGCCCGGTCTCGGCCGGCACCTTCTCCGCAGCGAACGGCACCACCTGGCGGGTCCTCGACGGTGCCATGAGCGCGGGCGACAAGGTCGGCGTGACGGTCGAGCCGCAGGGTGGCTCCAAGCAGCCCACCACCGACCCGATCATGGTCATCGAGACGGCGTAGTCCGTTCCCTCCGGCCCGAGAGGGTGTGTCGGCAGGCCCTTCGCCTCGACAGACTCGCGGAGCCGCTGCAGACGACGACAGCCCCGCCCGGGATTCCCGGGGCGGGGCTGTCGTGATGCCGGCGTCAGATCAACCGAAGCGACCAGAGACGTAGTCCTCGGTCGCCTGGACGGACGGCTTCGAGAACATCGTCGTGGTGTCGTCGTACTCGATGAGCTTGCCCGGCTTGCCGGTGCCCGCGATGTTGAAGAACGCGGTCTTGTCGCTGACGCGGCTCGCCTGCTGCATGTTGTGCGTCACGATCACGATCGTGTACTCCTGCTTGAGTTCCTCGATGAGGTCTTCGATGGCGAGCGTGGAGATCGGGTCGAGGGCCGAGCACGGCTCGTCCATCAGCACGACGTCGGGGGAGACGGCGATGGCACGGGCGATGCAGAGACGCTGCTGCTGACCACCGGAGAGACCGGAGCCCGGCTTGTCGAGGCGGTCCTTCACCTCGTTCCAGAGGTTGGCGCCCTGAAGCGAGCGCTCGACGAGCGCGTCCTGGTCGGACTTCGACATCTTGCGGTTGTTGAGCTTGACGCCCGCGAGGACGTTCTCCTTGATGCTCATCGTCGGGAACGGGTTCGGGCGCTGGAAGACCATGCCGACCTGACGACGGACGAGGACCGGGTCGACGCCCGGGCCGTAGAGGTTGTTGCCGTCGATCAGGACCTCGCCCTCGACGCGTGCGCCGGGGATGACCTCGTGCATGCGGTTCAGGGTGCGGAGGAAGGTGGACTTGCCGCAGCCGGAGGGGCCGATGAAGGCGGTGACCGTGCGGGGCTGGATCTGGAGGGAGACGCCCTCGACAGCCATGAAGCTGCCGTAGAAGACGTTGAGGTCGTTGACTTCGATGCTCTTGGACACGGGGTTCCTTTGCTCGCGGCCTAGCGGCCGAACTTGGGGGCGAAGATCTTGGCGATGAGTCGGGCGATGAGGTTCAGCGCCATGACGATGAGGATGAGGACGAGTGCGCCGGTCCAGGCGCGGTCCACGTAGGCGGCCCCGTCGGTGCCCTGGTTCGCGTACTGGGTGTACACGAAGACGGGGAGGGTCATCATCGGGCCGTCGAAGAGGTTGTAGTTCATGCTCTGCGTGAATCCGGCGATGATCAGGAGGGGCGCGGTCTCACCGATGACGCGGGCGACGGCGAGCGTCACGCCGGTGATGATGCCGGCGATCGAGGTGGGGAGGACGATCTTCAGGATGGTCAGCCACTTCGGCACCCCGAGGGCGTAGGAGGCCTCACGCAGCTCGTTCGGCACGAGCTTCAGCATCTCCTCGCTGGAGCGGACCACGACGGGGATCATGAGCAGCGACAGCGCGATGGCACCGCCGATGCCGAGCCGGACACCCGGGCCGAAGAAGATCGCCAGCAGGGCGAAGGCGAACAGTCCGGCGACGATGGACGGGATGCCGGTCATCACGTCGACGAGGAAGGTGATGCCCTGGGAGAGCTTGCCGCGACCGTACTCGACGAGGTAGATCGCCGTCAGGATCCCGATCGGGATGGAAATGACCGACGTGGCCAGCGTGATGAGCAGCGTGCCGGTGATGGCGTGCAGTGCTCCACCGCCCTCACCGACGACGTTCCGCATCGACAGGGAGAAGAACTCGATGTCGAAGCGGGCGGCACCGGCCGAGATTACCGTGATGGCGACCGAGACGAGCGGCAGGAGGGCGACGACGAAGGCCGCGGTGACCAGGGTGGTGAGCAGCCGGTCCTTGGCCTTCCGGCGTCCCTCCACCATGAGCGACGAGACGTAGACCGTCACCGCGTAGAGCGCGGCACCGAGCACGACGGCTCCGGGGACGTTGTAGCTCTTGTCGGCCGTCGACTGCTGCAACAGCAGGAAGATGACACCGCTGACGATGAGGCTGCCCGCGAGGATCGTGAGCGGCGCGAACTTCGGCAGCTTACCCGCGGTGAGCGAGTTGGAGAACGGCGTGGCGATGGACGCCTGGCGGCGGTCGGTCGTGGCGGTCATCAGTTCGCTCCCGAGAATTCTTTACGACGGTTGACGATGAGTCTGGCGATGAAGTTCACCACGAAGGTGATGATGAACAGGATCAGGCCGGTGGCGATGAGCTTGTTCACATCGATGCCGAAGGACTCGGGGAAGTTCAGGGCGATGTTCGCCGCGATGGTGTTCGGGTTGCTCGAGGTGAGCAGGAAGAACGAGTAGACGGCGGCGGGGGAGAGCACGAGCGCGACGGCCATCGTCTCGCCGAGGGCGCGTCCGAGGCCGAGCATGGAGGCGGACACGATTCCTGGGCGTCCGAACGGCAGGACCGCCATCTGGATCATCTCCCAGCGCGTGGCGCCGAGCGCGAGTGCGGCCTCCTCGTGGAGCTTCGGGGTCTGGAGGAAGATCTCCCGGGAGATGGCCGTGATGATCGGGATGATCATGACCGCGAGCACGAGGGCGACGGTGAGGATCGTGCGACCGGTGCCGGACACCGTGCCTCCGAAGAGCGGGATCCAGCCGAGGTTCTCGGACAGCCAGGCGAAGAAGGGCTGGACGAACGGCGCGAGGACGAGCGCGCCCCAGAGGCCGTAGACGACCGACGGCACGGCGGCCAGGAGGTCGATGACGTAGCCGAGGGCGACCGCGAGTCGGCGCGGCGCGTAGTGGGTGATGAAGAGGGCGATCCCGAGCGAGAGCGGCACGGCGATCGCGAGGGCGAGGATGGCCGCCCAGATGGTGCCGAAGACGAACGGGCCGACGTAGGCCCAGAAGCTCGTCGGAGCACCGGTGAACGACGAGGAGTCGGCCGTGAGGGCCGGGAACGCCTGGACGATGAGGAAGATCGCGACCGCCGCCAGGATGACGAGGATGAGCGATCCGGAGACGACGGAGAGCGTCGAGAAGACGCGGTCGCCGACTCGTTGCTTGGCTTTGGGTCTCGCAGCTAGGGCCTCGACAGCCATGGGTTCCCGTTCTCTCGATGCGATGGTGGTGCCCCTCGACAGACTCGGGGAGCGGGTACTGCGGGTATTGCGAGTGCTGGTGACGCAGGTCGAGCGTGCCGGGCAGGACCCGGCACGCTCGACCGTTGGATTACTTGATGGACGCGATCGCGTCCTGGACCTTCTTGGCGAGGTCGGCGGAGAGCGGCGCAGCACCGGCCGACTTCGCAGCCTCTTCCTGGCCCTCGTCGCTGGCGATGTAGCCGGCGTAGGCCTTGACGAGGTCGGCGACCTTCGGGTCGGCGTACTCCTGGCAGGCGATGAGGTAGCTCACGAGGACGATCGGGTAGTGGGTCGCGTCCGTGGTCTCGCGGTCGAGCTTGATCGCGATGTCGTTCGCCTCGCGGCCTTCGACGAGCGGCGAGCCCTCGACGACGGCGGCAGCACCCTCGGCGCTGTACTCGACGAACTCCTCGCCGACCTTGATCTTCGCGACACCGAGGTCGCCGGCCTTCGACGCGTCGGCGTAGCCGATGGTGCCGGTGCCACCCTTGACGGTGTCGACGACGCCGGAGGTGCCCTTGGCACCCTCACCCGACTGGAACGGGAAGGTGTCGGCCGGCTCAGCGGTCCAGACGTCCGGAGCGTTCTTGTTCAGGTAGTCGGCGAAGTTCTTCGTCGTTCCCGAGTCGTCCGAGCGGTGGACGGCGGTGATGGGGGTCGAGGGGAGCTTGGCCTCGGGGTTCAGCGCGACGATCGCCGGGTCGTCCCAGCTGGTGATCTGACCGGCGAAGATCTTCGCGATGGTCGCTGCGTCGAGGTTGAGCTCGTCGACGCCCTCGACGTTGAAGATGACCGCGATCGGGGAGATGTAGACCGGGAGGTCGATCGCCTTGGTGTCGGCTGCACATGCGGCGAAGGTGCTCGAGAGCTCTTCGTCGGAGAGGGCCGAGTCCGAACCGGCGAACTGCACGCCGCCGGCGATGAACGCCTTGCGGCCGGCGCCGGAGCCGTCGGGGGAGTAGTTGATGGTGACGTCCGGGTTCGACGTCTGGAAGGCGGCGACCCAGGCTTCCTGGGCGCTGCCCTGCGACGATGCGCCGCTACCGGCCAGGCTGCCCTTGAGGTCGCTGGCGGCTGCGCTCGTGGCGGTGGCGCCGCCTTCGTTGGCCGCACAGGAGGTCAGTGCGACGGCTGCGACTGCTGCTACGACCGCGACGCGGCCGAAACGTGAGAACTTCACAGGGATGTCCATTCATTGGTGTGGGTGCGAGCCGGTGCTGGCTCGTCAGTGACGCTAACCACGTGGCATGACGAGCATCCCCCGTGATGGTAAACAACGGGTGAACGGATATCGACGGCTTCATGGCGGCCGACGTGGCGATGCCGCGAATGCGCGACGAACGCCCCCTGTTCAGGGGGTTCGCGCGGATGGGTCAGACGCGGGGTTCGTGCGTCTCGATGGCGATGATGCCGGAGCTCGGGTTGGTCCGGGAGAGGTGCACGATGGAGAACGCCCCGGTCTCGAGTGCGGCGGCGCTCCCGAGGTAGGAGCCTCGGGTGGACCCGGTGGCGAGCGCGATCTCGTGCAGGATCTCGGGGAGGACCGGTCCGTGGCTGCAGAGGATGGCCGTCTTGAGCGCCCTGACGCGGCGGCCGACGACCCGGCGGACATCCGATTCGCCCCGCTCGTAGGCGTCCTGGCTGATGAGCTCGGAGCGTTTCGGCTCGATGCCCGCGGCCGCGGCGATCGGGCTGACGGTGCTGACGCAGCGCACGGCCGTGCTCGTCACGATCTTGCGAGGACCGAAGGCGAGCAGGGTCGGGACGTTCCCCGCGGCCTGCTTGACGCCGCGCGGCGCCAGTGGCCTGGTCGCGTCCTCGCCGGACCATTCGGAGGGGGACGTGGCCTTCCCATGGCGCATCGCGATGAGGGCGAAGGTCGCTGTGACGCCCTCGTCGACCAGCGCGGCGAAGGCGTCGAGGATCTCCACGTCGCGCTCGTAGCTGAGGTAGCTCCGTGCCCGCTTGATGGTGACCCACTCCAGGGCGGCGACCTCGCCGTTGGGGATGAACGTGCTCTCGCGGACGGCCTGGTCGGTGACCTCGGCCGACCAGTAGTGGACGATCTTCTCGCGTCCGCTCGACAAGGGGTACGTGGAGACACCGAGCGGCACACCGAGGTGGACGCTCAGGCCGGTCTCCTCCTTGATCTCCCGCACGGCCGTCTGCGCGAGCGTCTCTCCGGGATCGACCTTGCCCTTGGGGATGGTGACGTCGCCGTAGACCGTCCGGTGGATGACGAGGAGGTGGACCTTGCCGTCGATGAGACGCCAGCACACGGCACCGGCTGCATAGATTGCCGTCGTCGTCATAGTCACTGCCTCGTCGTGTCGTGGTGCTCGGGTGGGTCGCGGTGCGAAGTCGTCAGCGACGGTTCCTCGGCCGGCGGCGCGCCGCGGTCTCGAGCATCAGGGAGTCTTGCAGATCCGTGAGCGGTCGTCCGTCAGCGTCGACCGCGTGGCGCGTCCAGACGCCGTCGGCGTCGAGCCACCAGGACGACGTCTGCTCGTCGAGAGCCTGCTCGAACATCGCGGCGGTCGCCTCGAGGTGCTTCGGGTCGGTGAGCCTGACGAGCGCCTCGACGCGGCGGTCGAGGTTGCGGTGCATCATGTCGGCGCTGCCGATGAACACGTGCGGGTCGCCGTCGTTGTGGAACGAGAAGATGCGCGAGTGTTCGAGGTACCGCCCGAGGATGGAGCGCACGCGGATCGTCTCGCTCATCCCCGGCTGGCCTGGCTTCAGCGCGCAGATCCCGCGAACCCACAGGTCGACCGGGACCCCCGCCTGGCTGGCCCGGTAGAGCGCGTCGATGATCGACTCGTCCACCATCGAGTTGACCTTGATGCGGATCCCGGAGGGCTTGCCCTCCTCGGCGTTCGTGCGCTCTTGCTCGATGTGCTTGAGGAGGCCCTTGCGCAGGTGGCGCGGCGCGACCAGGAGTCGCTTGAACTTCTTCTCGATCGCGTACCCGGACAGCTCGTTGAAGAGGCGGGTGAGGTCTTTGCCGACCTGGTCGTCGGCCGTGAACAGACCGAGGTCCTCGTAGATGCGGCTCGTCTTCGGGTTGTAGTTACCCGTGCCGATGTGGCTGTAGTGGCGTAGCACGCCGCGCTCCTGCCGCACGACGAGCGCGAGCTTGCAGTGCGTCTTCAACCCGACGAGCCCGTAGACGACGTGGACGCCGGCCTTCTCGAGCTTCCTGGCCCAGGAGATGTTGTTCTGCTCGTCGAACCGGGCCTTGATCTCGACCAGCGCGAGGACCTGCTTGCCGGCCTCGGCCGCGTCGATGAGTGCTTCGACGATGGGGCTGTCGCCCGAGGTCCGGTAGAGGGTCTGCTTGATCGCGAGCACGTGCGGGTCGGCGGCGGCCTGCTCGATGAACGCCTGCACGCTCGTGGCGAAGGACTCGTAGGGGTGGTGGACCAGGACGTCCTCACGGGCGATCGACCGGAAGAGGTCGGGCTTGCCGTTGGGCTCGTCGGGCTGGAACTGCAGCGCCGTGGTCGGGACGCGTTTCGGGTACTGGAGATCCGGGCGGTCGATGCCGGCGAGGCTGAAGAGGCCACCGAGGTCGAGCGGCGAGGGCAGGCGGTAGACCTCCTGCTCGGTGATGTCGAGTTCGCGGACGAGGAGTCCGAGGGTGACATCGTCCATGTCGTCGGTGATCTCGAGCCGGATGGGCGGCCCGAACCGGCGGCGCAGCAGCTCCTTCTCGAGGGCCTGGATGAGGTTCTCGGTCTCGTCCTCCTCGATCACCATGTCCTCGTTGCGCGTGACGCGGAAGACGTGGTGGTCGACGATCTCCATGCCGGGGAAGAGGTGGCCGAGGTGGTTGGCGATGACCTCCTCGAGGGCGATGTAGCGAACGCTGGGAGCGGTGTCCAGCGACGCGGAACGGCGCTCCGCCGGACCGACGCGGACGAAGCGCGGCATCATCTGGGGGACCTTGAGTCGGGCGAACTCCTCGCGCCCGGTGCGGGTGTTCCGCACTCGGACCGCGAGGTTCAACGAGAGGCCGGAGATGTAGGGGAACGGGTGCGCCGGGTCGACAGCGAGCGGCATGAGCACCGGGAAGACCTGGTTGCTGAAGTACTCGCTGAGGTACTCGCGGTCGGCTGCGTCGAGTGAGTCCCAGGTGACGACCGTGACGCCGCGTTCGGCGAGGTCGGGGCGGACGAGGTCGTGCCAGGCGCGCGCGTGCCGTTCCTGCAGGACGTGCGCCTGCTGCGAGATCTCGGACAGGACGTCGGCCGGAGCGTTGCCGACGTTCGTCGGGACCGCCAGGCCCGTGAGGATGCGGCGCTTCAGGCCGGCGACCCGCACCATGAAGAACTCGTCGAGGTTCGAGGCGAAGATCGCGAGGAAGTTGGCGCGTTCGAGGACGGGTAGCGCCGGGTCTTCGGCGAGCTCGAGCACACGCTGGTTGAAGGCGAGCCAGCTGAGTTCGCGGTCGAGGTAGCGGTGTTCGGGCAGCGCGGGATCGTTCCGCTCGAAGGCGGGGTCGAAGTCCTCTTCGTCTCCATCGAGGCCGACATCGAGCACGGTTGGGTCTGCTGGCATGTCTTCATCATGACACCGTGGCGGGGGTGGTCGCGACGACTGCGGTGAACACTGTGTAAATGCCGCAGCGCCACACCGCTGTGGAGGGGATCAGGCGTCGGTTCTCGCGTACTGCACGTCGATGGTGTGGTCGGTGAATCCGAGTGAGCGGTACAGCGACACCGCAGGGAGGTTGTCGGCTTCGACGTAGAGCGTGACCGCCTCGACGCGTCGATCCCGCAGTCGGGCCAGGCCGGCCTCCATCAGGAGTCGCCCGAGCCCTCGGCCACTGGCCGCAGGGTGCACGCCAACCGCGTAGACCTCGCCGACCGTGTCCTCGACCTTCAACCAGATGAACCCGAGGAGGTCGCCGTCGGAGCCTCGTGCGAGTAGGAAGTCGTCGGCGTCGAACCAGGACTCGGCCTCCCGGGCGCGGAGATCGTCGAGGGTCATGCGTCCCTGCTCGGGGTGGTCGGCGAAGGCGAGCGCGTTGACCTCGAGCCACTCCTCCTCGTCGACTCCCGGCCGGAACGTGCCGACCGTGACATCCGCGTGCCCAGTGGTGGCCGGTCGTGCGCGGCTCGTCGGCGCCTTGGTCAGGCGGAGCTGCAGCAGCGTCCTGACCGGCGAGAAGCCGAACTCCTGTGCGAGCACCCGGGAGGCGGGGTGGTCGCCGTGTGCCCAGATGCGCACCTGCGGAGGACAGTTGGCGAGGACGCCGCGCAGTGCGGCGCGACCGTAGCCGTGACCCCGCCACTCGGGCTCGACGACGAACTCGAGTTCGCCATGGCCGAGGATGGCCGCGCCCACGACGGCGAAGTCGTCGGGGTCGACCGGCGGGTCCTGTGGTTCGACGGCGAGGATCAGTGTTCGGGCGCCGGACGCGGCGTCGATGAGCGACTGGTCGCTGAACGGCGGCTGGCCGTCGACGAGCGACGCCGTGCGCACGACGCGCTCGAGCGCATCCCTGGTGCGGGCGTCGTCGACGTTACGAACCGACAGCGTCAGCCGGGGCATGATCGTCCTCGTAGACGTTGAAGCGGTAGCCGACGTTGCGCACGGTGCCGATGAGCTGCTCGAGGTCGCCGAGCTTGGCGCGCAACCGGCGGACGTGGACGTCGACGGTTCGCGTGCCACCGAAGTAGTCGTAGCCCCACACCTCGCTCAGCAGCTGCTCGCGCGTGAACACGCGGGAGGGGTGGGTCGCGAAGAAGCGGAGCAGCTCGAACTCCTTGAAGGTGAGGTCCAGCGGCTTGCCGTGGACCTTCGCGGAGTAACTGGCCTCGTCGATGACGACGCCCGACGCCTGGATCTTGCTCGCCGAGTGCTCCTGCGAGGCGCGGCCGATCGCGAGCCGGATCCGCGCGTCGACCTCGGCCGGTCCGGCGGATTCGAGGATGACATCGTTCACGCCCCAGTCGGCGCTGACAGCCGTGAGGCCGCCCTCGGTCAGGATGAGGAGGAGTGGGACCGACAGCCCGGACGCACCGAGGATCTTGCAGAGCGACTTGGCGCTCGCGAGGTCCTGGCGGGCGTCGACGAGCACGAGGTCCGAACTCGGAGCGTTCACGAGTTGTGCGGGGTCGGCTGGGATCTGCCGGGTGCGGTGGCTCAGGAGCCCGAGGGATGGGAGGACCTCGGTGCCGACCATGGAGGTCAAGACCAAAATTTGCGCCACGCGCATCCTCCCGACTGAGTTTGGAACCATATTAGGCGAACGACCGCACCCCACGTCGCACCGGGCGCCCGCTGGTGGTCCGATGGCGTCCGCTCTGTGACAATGGGTCCGTGAGCGAAACCACTCTCTCCCCCCGGCTGCGCTGGATCAGTGTCGTCTCCATCTGGGCGCTCGCGCTCGTCGGCGTCGTCGTGTCCGGCTTGCTCTGGAGCCCGGGGGAGACCTTCTTCGGGCTGTCGGCCACGCTCGGCCTCTGCACCCTGGCCGCGTTCTCGGCACAGCTGTTGACGCGCCAGAAGGTGGGATTCGTCGATCGGATGTCGACGAGCGTCACCGGCGCCGTCCTCATCCTCGCCATCGGCGGTGCCGTGTATGGCCTCATCGCCCTGGCCTCGGGGTAGACTTTCCCCATGCTGCTCGCTCTCGAAATCTTCTTCATCGGCTTGCTCGTCCTCGCCAGCCTCGCCATCGCGTTCACCGCGGTGGTCGTGCTGAAGAACCTGTACCGCGGTCAGCGCTAGTCCGGGTCCCTCGATGATCGAGATCCCGAGCGGCCTGCCGAGCGAACTGGTCCCGCTGTCGTGGCTCATCGGCGTCTGGGAGGGCACCGGCGTCATCGACTATCAGGTCGGCGACGAGACCGTGACCCGCGAGTTCGGTCAGCGCGTGAGCTTCAGCCACGACGGCCTGCCGTACTTGAACTACAACTCCTATACCTGGCTCCTGCCCGAGCAGCCCCCGCGCGACGCCGAGGGGGCCTCGTCCACGGACGAGGACGCCCTGTCGGACGACACCGCTGCGGACGTCGCGCCTGACGGAGCCTCGGCGGACGAGTCCGGTGTGCCCGAGCCGCTCGTCACCGAGACGGGCTACTGGCGCCTCGAACGCCCGCTGATCGAGGGCGACCCGGGCCCGGGCATGCTCCCAGGGCAAGGCCCCCGCCCGTTCGGCACCGCGCAATCGGTCGAGACCCTGCGCACGTCGACCGGCGCCTTCCCCCTGCAGGTCTCGATCGTCCACCCGAACGGTGTGAGCGAGCTCTACCTCGGCCAGATCGACGGCCCGCGGATCGACCTCGCGACCGACGCCGTCGTCCGGACCGCTGGAGCCAAGGAGTACGCCGCCGCGACCCGCCTGTACGGTCTCGTCGAGAACCACCTGCTCTGGGCCTGGGACATCGCCGCCCTGGGACAGGACCTCCGGACGCACGCCTCGGCGCGCCTGGCCAAAGCCGACTGACGTGACCATTCCCAACGGAGCGGTCACACCGGACCCGATTCCGGGTTCGCCCTTCCTCACGCTGCCGGGTGCCGTCGAACAGGCGGATGCCGTCGACCACGGCGTCCCCTCCCATTACGGCAGCCCGAACATCGAACAGCGCCTCATCGCCAACGGTAAGGCGATCGTCGACCTGTCGAACCGTGGCATCGTGACGGTCACCGGCCCCGATCGGCTGAGCTGGCTCAACTCCATCACGAGCCAGGAGCTGCGCTCGCTATCGGCCGGCATCTCGACGGAGACCCTCTTCCTCGACCAGAGCGGCCGGATCGAGCACGCGGTCAAGCTGCTCGACGACGGCACGACCACGTGGCTCGTCACCGAAGCCGACGATGCTGCGCGCCTCCACGCCTGGCTCGACCGGATGCGGTTCATGCTGCGCGTCGAGGTGGCCGTCGCGACCGAGCAGTACGCCGTGATCGGTGCGGCGGCGGGTCTCGCGGTCGACGCTGCACAGCCGAACGGCATGCCGCTCGTCTGGCACGATCCGTGGTCCGAGGTCGCGGTCGGCGGGCATCAGTACGCCACGGGCGAGCACCCGGGTGCAGCGTGGACATGGACCGAGACGATCGTCGCGCGCGAGCAGCTCGAGTCGCTCGTGCAGCAGGTCCGTGCGGGGACGTTCTCCGCCGCGGGTTCGCTGGCCGCCGAGGCCCTGCGGATCGCCGCCTGGCGCCCGCGGTTGCAGTCCGAGGTCGACGAGCGGAGCATCCCGCACGAGCTCGACTGGCTGCGCTCGGCCGTCCACTTGAACAAGGGCTGCTATCGCGGTCAGGAGACGGTCGCCAAGGTGCACAACCTCGGGCATCCGCCGCGTCGCCTCGTCATGCTCCTCCTCGACGGCTCCGATGCGGTCCTGCCGCCGGCCGGTTCGAACGTGGTGCTCGTCGGCGTCGGCGACGACGCGACCCGGAAACCCGTCGGACGCATCACCTCGAGCGGGATCCATCACGAGTTGGGCCCGGTGGCCTTGGCGATCGTCAAGCGCTCCGCGGATCCGGCGGCCGTGCTGACGGTGGAAGCCGACGGCATCGATGTCGCGGCATCGCAGGAGATCGTCGTGCCGGCGGATGCCGGGGCCACGGCGAACGTGCCGCGGCTGCCGCGACTCGGCGCCGTCCGGCGCTGACCTCGGTGGGGAAGGACGACGCCTCGGACCCGGGCGTACGGGTCGACCGATGGACCGCTGCGGTGCGTCGCCGCATCGCGCTCGGCGACGCCTGGCATCGTCTCGTCGGATCCGTGCCGGCGGTGCTGCAGGTCAGCGCCACGGCGATCGGCGCGTACGCGTTCGCCCACTACGTGCTCGGGCACGCCGTGCCACTCCTCGCCTTGACGGTGACGATCTCGAGTCTCGGGTTCGTTCGCGACGCCCGTCCGATCCGGGTCCTCGAGACGGCCGTGGGGATGAGCGTCGGGATCGCGCTGGCCGAGATCCTGCTCCTCGGCTTCGGGCAGGGGACGTGGCAGCTCGCGGTCGCGCTCGTGCTCACGCTGCTCGTCGCCCGGTTCCTGTCGCCGGCGGCGTCGTTCGCGATCGCGGCGGCGGTGCAGTCCGTCCTCGTCATGCTCCTGCCCGTGCCCGACGGCGGCCCGTTCGTGCGCACCCTCGACGGTCTGATCGGCGGGGTCTTCGCCCTGCTCGCGACCGCGCTCATCCCGCGCGACCCACGCCGGAGCGCTCGCCGGGACGGCCAGCGGCTCATCGACGAACACGTCCGGACCCTCGCCTCGCTCGTCGCCGCCCTCCGTCTCGGCGACCTCGAGGAGGCTGACCGCGCGCTCGCACGGGCGAGGGCCACCCAGCCGGCCCTGGACGCGTGGCGCGGAACCCTCGACTCAGGGCTCGCCATCGCGCGCATCTCGCCGTTCCTCCGCAAGGCGGTGTTCGACCTCGAACGGCAGCGGACCATGCTCGACGGCATGGACCTCGCGACCCGCAACCTCCGGGTGATCGCCCGGCGCATCGACTACGTGTCGCGCGACGCCACGAGCCGCCCCGAGCTCGCGGACCTGCTCGCGCGCACCTCCGTCGCGCTCGGCATCCTGTCGCAGTCGATCGGCGACATCGCCCAGCAGCCGGTCGCGAGGCAGTCTCTGCTGGAGATCGCGAAGCACCTCGAGCCGGTCGCCGTCCTCCCCGACGCCTCGGTCTCCGAGCAGGCGCTCGTGCTCGTGCTCCGGCCGTACCTCGTCGACCTGCTCACCGCGACGGGGCTGCCGACGCAGGCGGCGCAGGCGGCGCTACCCTCGCTCTGACGGCAGCCTTCCCCGACACTCAGTCCGTCGAGGAGGGATTCGGGGCCACAGCCGACCACGGCAGCGTCAGCTCACCGAGGCGCCAGCGGCTGCGGCCGGCCAGCACCGGCCACCCGCTGTCTCGGAGCGTCCGGACGGTCGCCAACCAGCGCTGGACCGGGCTGTAGACCGCCAGGGGCGCATGCATACGCCAGGCGCGGTCGAGGTCCGTCATGAGCGCATGGACACGCTCGCCCGGCACGTTGTGGTGGATCAGCGCCTTCGGCAATCGCTCGGCGACGATGGACGGCAGCTCGAGGTCGGCGAGCCGCAGACTGATCGAGAACGACTCCGCACGCCCCTGGTCGTCGACCGCGATCCAGCTGGACACCCGTCCGATCTCGTCGCACGTCCCCTCGACGAGCACACCGCCGGGCCGCAGCCGCGACGCCATGAGGCGCCAGGCTCCCGTGACCTCGGCTTCGTCGTACTGCCGGAGCACGTTGAACGCCCGGATCACCGTGGGACGGTCGTCGCCGGTCGGCACCTCGAACCCTCCGCGTGCGAAGGAGACCGCAGCCGTCGGCGTGAACCGGGTCCTGCCCGCGCGCACCTGCTGCAGCTGCGCGTCGGCGGTGCGGACGCGCCCCGGCTCGATCTCGAATCCGATGACCCGTACGTCGGGCCGGACGGCGAGTAGTCGGTCGTGCAGTTCCAACGCCGTGACGCCGCTCGCGCCGTAGCCGAGGTCCACCACCAGCGGGTTCGTCGTCCGTCTGAGTGAGGGGTGGGTCGCGATCCAGCGGTCCACCCGCCGGAGCCGGTTCGTACCCGTCGTCCCGCGGGTGATCGATCCGACGGGCATGGACCCATTCTCCCTCACGGAGCGGGGTCATCTTCCACCTCGCGGTCATGCGCCGTCGGTATGCTGGGGACATGCCTGAGACTTACACCCTCGTCCTGCTGCGCCACGGCAACAGCGACTGGAATCAGAAGAACCTGTTCACCGGTTGGGTCGACGTCCGACTCAGCGAACTCGGCGTCACCGAGGCCAAGCGTGCGGGTGAACTGCTCGCCGACTCCGGCATCACCCCGGACGTGCTGTACACCTCGGTGCTCTCCCGCGCGATCCAGACGGCGAACCTCGCCCTCGAGACCGCCGACCGCATGTGGATCCCGGTCAAGCGAAGCTGGCGCCTCAACGAGCGTCACTACGGCGCGCTGCAGGGCAAGGACAAGGCGCAGACGCTCGCCGAGTACGGTCCGGAGCAGTTCCAGACCTGGCGTCGTTCCTTCGACGTGCCGCCGCCGCCGATCGACGACGACAACGAGTGGTCGCAGGCCGATGATCCCCGGTATGTCGGGATCGACGGCGAACTGCCCCGCACCGAGTGCCTGAAGGACGTCATCGACCGGATGTTGCCCTACTGGGAGTCCGACATCACGGGCGACCTGGCTGCCGGCAAGACCGTCCTCGTGACGGCGCACGGCAACTCGCTCCGCGCACTCGTGAAGCACCTCGACGACATCTCGGACGACGAGATCGCCGAGCTGAACATCCCCACCGGCATCCCGCTCGTCTACGAGCTCGACGCGGACTTCCGTCCGGTCGCCCCGGCCCGGTACCTCGATCCCGAGGCCGCAGCAGCAGGCGCCGCCGCCGTCGCGGCGCAGGGGAAGAAGTAGCGGAAACCCCACCAAACCACCACCCCGGTCGGGAGCGCGGCGTGGCGACATCGTCGCCGAAAGTGCTCCTGGCCGGGGTTTTCCATGTCGAAAAAAAGGGGTTGAACCGCTTCGGGGTTGGGCGTACAGTGACTGCACTGTAACCCGATTGGGGGGATACGCATGGAGCAGTCGACCGACGGCACCCGTTTCCCCCTGTGGCGCGCCCTGGCGCTCGGTGGCTTCACCGCCGCGGCGTTCACGGCGATAGCCCTCTTCGGGTCGCCTTCCTCCGCGCATGCTGACGACGGTGCCACCGATCCGTCGCTCCTGGGCGCGGTGACCGAGGTCGTCGGCTCGCTCGAACAGCCCGTCAACGCGGTAGCCGAGGTCGTCGACGTCGTCGACACCACCGTGCTCGAACCGGTGGTCGACGTCGTTGACGAGACCGTCGCAGCGGTACCGGTGGTGAACGACGTGGTCGAGGAGACCGTCGGCGCAGCACCCGTCGCCGCGATCGTCGATCCGGTCGTGCAAACGGTCGACCAGACGTTGACCGGCGTCGCCGACGTCGTCGCCGCGGTCCCGGTCCCCAGTACGCCGATCATCGATCCGGTCGTCCCAGCGCTTCCGCAGGGCCCGGCAGCGGACGTGTCGGCCACTGACTCGACCGCCGTTGGCGCGATCCTCCCGACGACGGTCCTCGGACCGCCGTCCGGCCAGCAGAGCGACTCGACGATCGTGTCGGGCGGCCAGGATCGCGAAGACACGTCCTTCACCACGGCCGTGCCCGCCGCCGCCGTCGGATCGTCCAGCCTCCCCGCCACCCCTGCGAACCTTCCGCTGCTGCCGGACGCCGACGGCCGTTGGGCCGTCACACCGAGTGGTTCCGGGTCCTCCGGCTCCGGTGGGGCCGTCGGTGGCGCCGCGGCGGCCGAACAGTCGATCTCCGTCATCCTCCCTGCGCCCGGCGACGACCGTCGCGGACCTGCGCGAGACGAAGACCTCCCGGCTTCACCCACGTTCCCCTCCGATACCTCTCCTGACTGACCCCGGACCACTCTGCCGTTCGCGGCGGAGACCCGCCCCTGGGCGGTTCAACGGTCCGAAGCCTCCCGACCACGGGAGCACATCAGTCACTCTGCAAGGAGCAGGAATCATGAATTCGTATGTCAAGAAAGGCCTCTACTGCGGCCTGTTCGTCGCGGGACTCACGTTCCTCGGCGCTACGGCGGCCAACGCCGACACGTCCGGGGACGACAGCATCCTCGGCGGAACCCTCGTCGACGTGGTCCTCGAGGCCCCCGTCGAGATCGTCGACACCGCGGTGAGCGTCGTCGGCGATTCAACGGCGACGTCCGCACCCGAGGCGGTACCGGCGCCTGAGCCGGCACCCGCACCTGAGCCGGCACCCGCACCGGAGCCAGCACCGGAGCCGGCACCTGCGCCGGTACCCGAGCCCGAGCCAGCCGCCGCCGCCACCAGTGGTGACGACAGTGTCGCGGGTGGGAACCAGGTCCAGTTGCCCGTCTCCATCCCGGTGACGGTCGAGGACAACGCGATCTCGATCATCGGCGATGCCGAGCAGTCGGGTGCGACGTCCGCACCGGCCGCGGGGGAGCCCGCCTCGCCGGTCACCGACGAGGCCTCCACGTCCGGTGACGACAGTGTCGCCGGTGGCAACCAGGTGGCGCCGGTGGTGACCGTTCCGGTCACGGTCGGTGGGAACGCCATCTCGCTGTTCGGTGATTCGAGCAGTGAGGAGGCGGGTGCGCCTGCAACGTCGGGTGGTGCGGCTGTCCCGGCAGCGCCGTCGACCACGACCGGTGACGACAGTGTCGCCGGTGGCAACCAGGTGGCGCCGGTGGTGACCGTTCCGGTCACGGTCGGTGGGAACGCCATCTCGCTGTTCGGTGATTCGAGCAGTGAGGAGGCGGGTGCGCCTGCCACCTCGGGTGGTGCGGCTGTTCCGGCAGCGCCGTCGACCACGACCGGTGACGACAGTGTCGCCGGTGGCAACCAGGTCCTCGGCGACGTCGGGCTCCCGATCTCCGTGGTGGGCAACGCCGTCAGCGTGATCGGCGACTCCGCGTCGACGGGCACCTCCGCCTCCGCTCCGGCATCGTCCGGCGGCGGCACGTCGACCACGGATGGTGACGACAGCCTCGGCGGTGGGAACCAGATCGACCTCGGCCTGGAGCTGCCGGTCACGATCGGCGGCAACGCGATCTCCGTGATCGGGGACAGCGAGACCGGTGGTCCCGGGACGACCGATCCCACCACCCCGGTCGACCCGACGGACCCCACGGACCCGATCGACCCGACGGACCCCACCACCCCGGTGACCCCCGTCGTGCCGACGGTCCCCGCCACGGTGATCACCACCGCGACGGCGGCGTCCTCGACCGGCTCGAACACGACGGCCTCGGCCGCGCGTTCAGCTGAGCCGACGCTCGCCGACACCGGCAGCGCCGCGGGTCAGCTCCTGCCGCTCGCCGGTCTCGCCACGGTCCTCGGCCTCCTGCTCCTGGCAGGCGGCGCGATCACCCGTCGTCGGATGAGCTAGTCCCGCACGAACAGACGAGCGGTGCCGACCCGGTCTCGGGTCGACACCGCTCGTCGGGGTGTCCGGGATCAGCTGGTCAGTGGTGCACCGGCGTGGTCGCCTCGGGGATCCAGTCGCCCGTCGCGAGGTACTGGACCTTCTTGGCGATGGAGACGGCGTGGTCGGCGAAGCGCTCGTGGTACCGCGAGGCCAGGGTGGCGTCGACGGTCGCGACGGGCTCACCCTTCCAGGTGTCGCCGAGGACCTTCTCGAAGACGCTGGCGTGCAGCTCGTCGACGTCGTCGTCGTCGTTGCGGATCTCGTCGGCGATGCGCGGGTCCTGGGTGCGCAGCAGCTCCGTCAGCTTGCGAGCGATCGAGACGTCGAGTCGCCCCATCTCGGCGAAGGTGGTCCGCAGGCCCTTGGGCACGGCCTTGTCGGGGAAGCGGTACCGCGACAGCTGGGCGATGTGCTCGGCCATGTCACCCATCCGCTCGAGCGACGCGCTGATGCGCAGCGCGCTCACGACGATGCGGAGGTCGCGCGCGACCGGCTGCTGGCGGGCGAGGATGTCGATGGCGAGCTCGTCGAGTTCGATCGCGAGCTGGTCGATGCGGTTGTCGTTGGCGATGACCTCTTCAGCGACCGCGACGTCCGAGTTGCCGAAGGACTGAGTCGCCTTCTCGATGGAGATCGTGACGAGTTCGGCGATCTCGACCAGGCGATCCTGGACCTCTCGCAGTGACTGCTGGAATACCTCGCGCATGGCTCTGGGTGCCGTCCTTCCGTGACCTGGCGGTGGGCAGGCAGATGCCCGCTCCGCCGATGATGCCGAACCAAGGTTAACAGTTGGGGCACCAAGCGTGAACAGTCGTCGAAGTGGCGGGGTATTCGCGAGTTCGGCGTTCGGCGGACTGAGTAACGTAGTACCCATGGACACCATGTGGTTGGTGCTGATCGCCCTGGCACTCGGCCTCATCGTCGGGGGCGGTTTCGTCGCCCTCATCACCCTCGCCCTCAGACGGGGCGAGCGCGCCGCGACGGTCGTCAACCCGGTCGTGCCCGACGGGGTCGACCAGGTGCTCGAAGCCCTCGACAGCGCGGGCATCGTCGTCGATCCGTCCAACAACGTGCTGAAGGCCTCTCCTGGGGCGTTCGCGCTCGGGCTGGTGCGCGACCGCGTGCTCGACAACCAGGAGTTCATCGACCTCGCGCTCGAGGTCCGCCGCACCGGCGAGGCCGTCACGAGCGACCTGGAACTCGCACTCGGGCGCTTCGGTGAGGCAACCCGGCACCTGCGCGTGCGGGCGGCGCCGCTCGGGTCGCGGTTCATCCTGCTGCTCGCCGAGGACCACACGGAGGCGCGTCGACTCGACGAGGTCCGCCGGGACTTCATCGCGAACATCAGCCACGAGTTGAAGACGCCGATCGGCGCCATCGGGCTCCTCTCGGAAGCACTCGACACGGCGGCCGACGACCCGGAACGGGTGAAGCGGTTCGCCAGCCGGCTCTCGACCGAGTCGCAGCGACTCACCCGGATGACGGCGGAGATCATCGACCTCTCGCGGTTGCAGGCGGCCGACGCCCTCCATCAGCCCGAACTCGTCCGCCTCGATCGGGTCATCGCCGCGGCGGTGGACCAGAACCGCGTGCCGGCCGAGGCGACCGGGGTGGGGCTCTCCCTCAAAGGCGGCAAGAACCTCGAGGTGTACGGTGACGAGGCCATGCTCGTCGTCGCCGTGCACAACCTCATCTCGAACGCCATCCACTACTCGCCCACCGGCGCACACGTGGGTGTCGGCGTCCGGGCGGTCGACGACGTCGTCGAGATCGCCGTCACCGATCAGGGCGTCGGGATCGCCGAAGAGGACCGCGATCGGGTCTTCGAACGGTTCTTCCGCGTCGACCAGGCGCGGTCCCGCCACACGGGCGGCACCGGCCTCGGCCTCAGCATCGTCAAGCACACCGTCCAGAACCACGGCGGCGAAGTGAAGGTCTGGTCGCAGCTGGGCCGTGGCTCGACGTTCACCATCCGCCTTCCCAGAGCAACGACCCCGCCGGAGGACCTCTCCACCGGCACGGCAAGGAGTACCCCGTGACCCGCATCCTGCTCGTCGAAGACGAAGCGTCCCTGAGCGAACCATTGAGCTACCTGCTCGAACGGGAGGGGTACGAGGTCGAGGTGGCGGAGGACGGCCCCTCGGCGGTCCAGGCCTTCACGGCTCGCGGCGCGGACCTCGTGTTGCTCGACCTCATGCTCCCCGGCATCCCCGGGACGGAGGTCTGCCGTCAGATCCGCGCGGTCTCGAGCACGCCGATCATCATGCTGACCGCGAAGGATTCCGAGGTCGACATCGTCGTCGGGCTCGAGCTGGGCGCCGACGACTACGTCACGAAGCCCTACTCGACCCGCGAGCTGCTCGCGCGGATCAGGGCGGTGCTGCGACGCCGTGTCGAGGCGGACCAGGCGCAGGAGGAGGTGCTGCTCGAGGCCGGCACGGTTCGGATGGACACCGAGCGTCATGTCGTCGAGGTCAACGGGGCGCCGATCCCGATGCCGCTCAAGGAGTACGAGCTGCTCGAGCTGCTCCTGCGGAACGCCGGCCGGGTCCTCACCCGTGGTCAGCTGATCGACCGGGTGTGGGGGAGCGACTACTACGGCGACACCAAGACGCTCGACGTCCACATCAAGCGCATCCGTTCCCGGATCGAGGCGAACCCCTCGGAACCGGTGATGCTCGTCACCGTGCGTGGGCTCGGCTACCGCTTCGAGGCCTGACGCAGGTCCAGGACGGACGAACGCCCCGCAACTCTGAAGAGGTGCGGGGCGTTCGGTCGTGTTGGGCGACGGAGCGTTATTCGGTCGGCTCCGTGGTGGGCGTCGCGAGCGGCGTCGGCGTCTCGGTGGGCTCATCCGTCGGCAGCGGCGTCGGGACGAGCGTGGAGTACTCGAGCAGCTGGCCGGTGAGGACCGGCACGCTCGCCGTGGCGCCCGTCTCGTCGCCGTACTGGAAGAAGACGTCCAGGACGGCTCCGGGCTGCGTGCCGAGGGACTCGATGCGCAGCGGGTCGTTGGCTCCCGAGCCGTCGAACGTCGTCAGGCCGGGCTCCGCGAGGACCTGGAACTGCTCGTCCTTGCCCTCGATCTCGATCAGCACCGTGTGGGCGCGGTCGTCGCGGTTCGCGACGCTGAAGACGAGGTTGCCGGTCTCGCCGTCGTCGGAGACGACGATGGCGTTGCGGACGGCCACGGAGCCGACGGTGACACCGACGCCGTCCGAGGCGTCGTAGTGCTTCAGGGTCGCCTGCGGCGCGATGAGGTTGCAACCGCTCATGCCGAGTGCGACAGCACCCGCGACGACGATGGAAGCGATGAGACGCGCCTTCACAGAACCCTCCAAGATGTGGTGGCCCCGGGCGCAGACGAATGACAGGTGTCCCGGGATCCGGATTCGAGTCTAGCCCACGGCTGCGAAGGGGTGTGGCCGGGTCGTCGACCCGTGATCGGCCGGTGCGCCACCCGGTCCGCGGGTCACCCGGTACCCGGCTCTGATCAGGGGTCCCGTGGTATTCTGGGAGACGCTGAAGGGACCGAGACCCATGATCTTCGAAGTTGGCGAGACCGTCGTCTACCCGCACCATGGCGCCGCGACCATCACCGAGGTGAAGACCCGGATCATCAAGGGCGAGGAGAAGCTCTACCTCAAGCTCCGCGTCACCCAGGGCGACCTCATGATCGAGGTCCCGGCCGAGAACGTCGACCTGGTCGGGGTGCGCGACGTCATCGGACGCGAGGGTGTCGACCGCGTGTTCGACGTGCTCCGTGCGCCGTTCACCGAGGAGCCGACGAACTGGTCCCGCCGCTACAAGGCGAACCTCGAGAAGCTGGCCTCGGGCGATGTCATCAAGGTCTCCGAGGTGGTCCGCGACCTGTGGCGTCGCGACCAGGACCGAGGCCTCTCAGCGGGAGAGAAGCGGATGCTCGCGAAGGCCCGCCAGATCCTGGTCTCCGAACTGGCGTTGGCGGAGCAGACCGACGAGGAGCAGGCGTCGTCCGTCCTCGACGAGGTCCTCGCCTCCTGAGCCGACCGTCCGTTCGGGCGGGGCGCCCGAGAAGTAGGCTCGTGGCATGACTGCGATCGACGAACCGGGTGCCGTTGCCGACCCGTCCCTGGACGGCCCGGCTGTCGGCGTGATCGTCGTGGCGGCGGGCAGTGGGACGCGCCTCGGTGCCGGGATCCCGAAGGCGTTCGTGTCGCTCGCCGGCAGTACCGTACTCGAACACGCGCTCGCCCCGGTCTTCCGCCTGAGGGACGCGGTCCAGGTCGTCGTCGTGGTTCCAGCGGATCGCGTCGGTGAGGCGGAGACGATCGGTCGTCGCGCGGCGGGGAAGGCGGCCGACCACCTCCGCGTCGTCGTCGGAGGCGACACGAGACAGTCCTCCGTCCTCGCCGGACTCGCCGCCCTGTGGCCGGGAGTCCGCACGGTGCTCGTCCACGACGCCGCACGAGCACTCACCCCGACCGAACAGTTCGAACGGGTGATCGACGCCGCCGCGCGAACGGGGTGGGGGGTCGTGCCGGGGCTCCCGGTGACCGACACGATCAAGCGCGTCGACGCGAGCGACCTCGTCGAGCAGAACGTTGATCGGGCCGCCCTCAGAGCCGTCCAGACACCGCAGGCGTTCCCGTGTGATGCCCTCATCGCGGCCTTTCGCGTCGCCGAGGACCGTCTCGCGGCGGCCACCGACGATGCGGCGCTCTACGCGGACGCCGGACATCCCGTCCTCACGGTCGCGGGATCGGAGGCGGCGTTCAAGATCACGACCCCGTGGGACGCCCAGCGTGCTGAGCGACTCCTGGCGGACCGAGGCCGAGAGCGCGAGGTGGGCGCACGGCCGACCTCCTCGATCAGGACCGGCATCGGCGTCGACGTCCACGCCTTCGCCGACGACGGCGAGCTGAGCCTCGCGGGCCTCAGCTGGCCGGGGGAACGGCCGCTGGCCGGACACAGCGACGGGGATGCGGTCGCCCATGCCATCGTCGACGCCCTGCTGTCCGCTGCCGGCCTCGGCGACATCGGCTCCATGTTCGGCACCGATGACCCCCGCTTCGCCGGGGCGAGCGGTGAGGTCTTCCTGCGGGCAGCTGTCGAACGGGTGCACGCCGCGGGCTTCGTCGTCGTCAACGTCGCGGTGCAGCTCGTCGGCAACCGCCCGCGGTTCGCGCCCCGTCGGACGGAGGCGGAGGGCGTGTTGAGCGCGCTCGTCCACGGGCCGGTCAGCATCGCGGCGACGACCACGGATGCGCTTGGGTTCACCGGCCGTGGCGAGGGTGTCACAGCCATCGCCACCGCCCTCATCGAGCGCCGCTGACGGGTCGGTCCTCAGTCGGCGGACGTGCCCTCGTCGACCGACGCACCGAGCCCGAGGAACCGGCCGTATTCGCCGGCGGCTCGTCGGAACCCCGCCTGCACCCGCTGCGACAGCGGTTGGAACGGCGTCGGGGTGACGATGACGCCGGTCGCGCTCGTCCGTCGGCGCCAGGTGCCGACGACGCGTCCGTCGACGGCGATCATCGGGAGGAAGATGCCGTTCGCGCCGGGGACGATTCGGTCTGCGAACGCCGCCGGGAGCGTCAGCTCGCGGTCGCGGTAGCCGAGGAGCAGTTCGTCGAATCCGGGAAGCGCGAGCACCCGTGGTCGCCGTGGAGCAGGTGACGGCTCGATGCCCTCGGACGCCGACCAGCGGGTGACACCGTCGCGCGACTCGGAGACCAGCCGTCCGGCGGCCACCTCGACGCCGCGTTTCGCCTGTGCGACGGTGAGCTTGGACCACCAGGTGAGGTCGGCGATCGTCGACGGGCCGTGGCCGGTGAGATACCGGACGACGAACTCGCCGAGCGCCTCGTCCGCCTCGAGCACCCGCGGTGCACGGATCCACTCCTCAGTCAGGACGAGTGCCTGCTGTCTTCCTGCTGGAGGTCCCCAGCAGACCACGCCCGACATCGCGAGTTCCATGATGAGGTGGGAGCCCCGTTGTCCGTCGATCGGGATCCCGGCATCGGTGTGGGCCGTCAACAGCTCATCCCTCGTCACGCGCCGATGCCCGCTGAGCAGTCCCTCGGTGAGCGCACGGGAGCGCGAGAAGGTCTCGGCGTCGAGCTCGAGCTGACGGTGTCTGGCCGCGATCGTCGAGCGGACTCGCGGGACACCGAGTCCGAGCAGCCACCCGAGGTCCTCGGCGGCGACGAGATGCAGGGTGCCGCGCATCGGCCAGGACCGGACGATCGACCCGTCCTCGAGCGCCGCGAGCACCTCGTCCATCGTCGTCCCGCTCGACCTCACGCCGACCGCCCACAGCGACGAAGCGAGGTCTTGGGCCTGGACCGCGAGCAGCCGCGAGACGACACCCGTGGGGGAGCGGTGATCGGCTCCGGCGAGGAGCTGTGCCGCGAGTCGCGCGCGGAGAACCTGCTGGTCGTCGCGTCCCGTGGTCATGGGACCATCATGCCCGGACGACGGCGGCTAGTCTGGTCTCGTGGCCCTCCGACTCTACGATTCGAAAACGCAGTCCCTCCGGGACTTCGTGCCGCTCCGTGAAGCCGAGGCGGGGCTGTACGTCTGCGGACCGACCGTGCAGTCCTCTCCGCACATCGGACACCTGCGCAGCGCGCTCGTCTACGACCAGCTGCGACGCTGGTTGACGGCCTCCGGGGTCCGCGTCACGCTCGTCCGCAACGTCACCGACATCGACGACAAGATCCTCGCGAACGCCGCCGCCGGCGTCGAGGGCGGGTTCGCCCAGCCCGGCGAGGAGTGGTGGGCGCTCGCCTACCGGTACGAACTCGAGTTCACGGCCGCCTACCGTGCCCTGGGCATCCTGCCACCGAGCTACGAGCCACGAGCCACGGCGAGCATCCCGGAGATGCAGGAGCTCATCGAGCGGCTCATCGACGCCGGGCACGCGTACCCGGCTCCCGACGACTCCGGCGACGTCTACTTCGACACCGCCTCATGGAGCCGCTACGGCGAACTCACGCGGCAGAGCGCCGAGCACATGGAGGCCGCGACCGACGCCGACCCGCGCGGCAAACGCGATCCCCGCGACTTCGCGCTCTGGAAGGGCACCAAGCCTGGGGAGCCGCGCTCGGCGAGTTGGATGTCTCCGTGGGGCGAGGGACGGCCCGGCTGGCACATCGAGTGCTCGGCGATGTCGACCAAGTACCTCGGCGAGGAGTTCGACATCCACGGCGGCGGACTCGACCTCCGCTTCCCCCACCACGAGAACGAGCTCGCCCAGTCGAGCGCAGCCGGCGACCCCTTCGCCCGGTACTGGTTGCACAACGGGCTGGTCGCCGTCACGGGCGGGCAGAAGATGTCGAAGTCCCTCGGCAACTCCGTCTACGCAGCCGACCTCTTGGCAGCAGCTCGGCCGCTCGTGGTCCGCTACTACCTCGGTGCAGCGCAGTACCGATCGACACTCGAGTTCCATCCGGGCGCACTCGCCGAGGCCGAAGCCGCACTCGGACGCATCGAGGGCTTCCTCGATCGTGCCGCCCGCGCCGACCTGCTCACCGAGACGACCACGGCCGCCAGTCGAGCGACGCTCCCGGCCGCCTTCGTCGAGGCGATGGACGACGACCTGAACATCCCCCGCGCGCTCGCCGTGTTGCATGACGCCGTGCGCGTCGGCAACGCCGCCCTCGATGGCGGCGACGACCTGGCGACAGCCCGCGAGCGTGCGGTCGCCGTCCTCGACATGACCCGGGTGCTCGGCATCGACCCGACCGACCCTTCGTGGTCGTCGGGCACCGACCCCGTCACTCACCGATCCCTGTCCGCACTCGTCGAGCGTCTGCTCGTCGATCGCGCGGACGCCAGGGTCGCCAAGGACTTCGCAGCGGCCGACCGGATCCGCGACGAACTCACAGCGGCTGGGATCACCATCGAAGACACCCCGTCCGGAGCACATTGGAGTATCAGTGGCAAGTAAGCCTTCCCGCCCGACCGGGCCGAAGAAAGCGAAGAAGGGTCCCACCAAGGGCACCGGCGGCCTCGGCCGCAAGGCGCTCGAGGGTCGTGGACCGACCCCCAAGGCCGAGGACCGCGCCTGGCACCCGGCCGGCAAGCGGAAGGCCGCGCAGGAGCGCTACGCGGCCTCCGGCGGCACCGGCAAGCCGAGGCAGGCGGCCGGCCAGAACGGACGCCCGTCCACGAACGGCCGGACCAAGCAGAAGTCGAGCGACGAGTCCGAGGTCGTCACCGGCCGCAACTCCGTCCTCGAAGCGCTCCGCGCGAAGATTCCAGCCACCACGCTGTACGTCGCGACCCGCATCGAGATGGACGACCGGGTGAAGGAGGCGCTCAGCATCGCCACCCGACGCGGGATCCCGGTGCTCGAGGTCATGCGTCCGGAGCTCGACCGCATGGCCGGGTTCGACGGCGTGCACCAGGGCCTCGCCATCAAGGTGCCGCCTTACGAGTACGCGCACCCCATGGAGTTGCTCGACCAGGTCATCGCCCGTGGCGAGAACCCGCTGTTCATCGCCCTCGACGGCATCACCGACCCCCGGAACCTGGGTGCGATCATCCGATCGACCGCAGCCTTCGGTGGTCACGGCGTGATCCTGCCGCAGCGCCGGAGCGTGGGCCTCACCGCCTCCGCGTGGAAGACCTCGGCAGGAGCGGCGGCTCGGACGCCGGTCGCGCTGGCCGCCAACCTCACCCAGACGCTCAAAGCGTTCAAGGAGCGCGGCGTCTTCGTGATCGGTCTCGACGGCGACGGCGACGTCTCCCTTCCCGGGCTCGAACTCGCCGACCAGCCGATCCTCGTGGTCGTCGGCAGCGAGGGCAAGGGCCTGTCCCGCCTCGTCACCGAGACCTGCGACGCGGTCGTGTCGATCCCGATCTCGGCCTCGACCGAATCGCTCAACGCCGGGATCGCGGCCAGCGTGACGCTGTACGAGATCGCGCGTCGCCGGAACGCCGAGTAGGCGACCGGCGCTCGCGCCGCGCGAACGAGGACAGGCCCTCGGAACGGATCTCCGTTCCGAGGGCCTGTCTGTCGTCAGTCGAGGAGACGGACGTGGTCAGACGAGGTCTCGCCAGTCGACCGGTCCGGTCATGGCGGCGGGGACGCTGATCGCCTCGGTCGGCGGCACGATCATGGTCGCCTCGTCGCGGCGGTGCCGCAGGACGGTGTTCACGTAGGAACCGACGGCTTCCGCCAGCGGGATGTCGCGACCCTCGTTCTGCGCGAGGAACCAGCGGTGCTCCAGGAGTTGGTGGAAGATCTCGGCGGGCTCGAGCTTGCCGCGGAGTTCGCGCGGGATCGCCTTCACCACCGGCTCGAACACGCGGATGAGCCACTCGTGCGCCGCCATCTCCTCGTCGAACCCGTCCTTCCCGAACGAGGCCGAGTAGGCGTCGAGATCGTTGAGCAGGCGCCTCGCCTGGTTCTCGCCCGCGTCGAGGCCGGTGAGCCGCAGGAGGCGGCGCTGGTGATGCCCGGCGTCGACGACCTTCGGCTGGATCCGCACGGTCGAGCCCTCGTCGGTCGTCTTGATCGCGAGTTCCTCGATGTCGAAGCCGAGTTCGTTCAGACGGTGGACGCGCTCGGTGATGCGCCAGCGCTCGGACGCGTCGAAGGACTCGGAGCCCGTGAGCTCCTTCCAGAGGGACCGGTAGGCGGCGACGATGCCGTTGCTCACGGTGACGGGGTCGAGTTCGGCGTCGGCGCGTCCGCCGGCCTCGAGATCGAGGAGCTCGCCGGCGATGTTCACCCGGGCGATCTCGAGGTCGTTCTCACGCTGCCCGTTCGACAGCCCGCCCTCGTAGAGCTTGCCCGTCTCGGCGTCGACGAGGTAGGCGGCGAAAGCTCCCGCGTCACGCCGGAAGAGCGTGTTCGACAGCGACACGTCACCCCAGAAGAAGCCGACGATGTGGAGGCGGACGAGGAGGACGGCGAGCGCGTCGACGAGGCGGGTCGCGGTGTCGGGTCGGAGGGTGCCCTGGAAGAGCGCACGGTAGGGGAGTGAGAACTTCAGGTGCCGCGTCACGAGCACGCTCGGCAGCTCACGGCCCTTGCGATCGCTCCGGTTCGTGATGACCGCGAGCGGGTCGACGCAGGGGATGTCGAGCCGCTGCAGGGTGCGCAGCATGTCGTACTCGCCCTTCGCCATCTCCGCGGTCGTCTCCTTGACGGCGATGACGTAGCCGGACAGGTTCGCGAACCGGACCAGGTGGCGCGAGATGCCCTTCGGGAGCGAGGCGATGGCCTCATTCGGCCAGTTCTCGAGGGGGAGCTCCCAGGGGAGATCGAGCAGCGCCGGGTCGACGGTGGCAGCGGTGATGTTCAATGCGCCGGACATGGTGCGGAGCGCTCCTCGGGGATCGTCGTACTGAGACTGGACAAGCGAAAACGACGATGGCCGAGCGATCGGAGACCGACCGCTCGACCATCGTCGGCGGGAAACTAGATCGAGGAGGACACGACCGGCTTGTTGCCCAGACGCTCACCCGATGCCGAGTCGAACGCGTGCACGTGGTGCGGCGTCGGCGCGAGGAACACCGTGTCGCCGATGTGCGCGTGGTTGCGACCGTCGACGCGGGCGACGATGTCGGTGCGCTTGCCGGAGACGTCGGTGTGGCCGTAGAGGTAGCCGTCGGCGCCGAGCTCCTCGACGAGGTCGACGGTCACCTCGATGCCGGAGCCCGAGTTGCTGGACACGGTGATGTCCTCGGGGCGCACGCCGACCGTGACGTTCTTCGACGGAGCGGCGTCGGTGATCTCGCGCTCGACCGGGATGATGAATCCGCCGAGCTTGATGCCGCCGTCGGCGATCTCGCCCTCGAACAGGTTCATGGCCGGGCTGCCGATGAAGCCGGCGACGAAGACGTTGTTCGGCTTCTCGTAGAGGTCGCGCGGGGTGCCGACCTGCTGCAGGATGCCGTCCTTGAGGACCGCGATGCGGTCGCCCATGGTGAGCGCCTCGGTCTGGTCGTGGGTGACGTAGACGGTGGTGACGCCGAGACGACGCTGCAGCGACGCGATCTGGGTGCGGGTCTGGACGCGGAGCTTGGCGTCGAGGTTCGACAGCGGCTCGTCCATGAGGAAGACCTGGGGCTGACGGACGATGGCTCGACCCATCGCGACGCGCTGACGCTGACCACCGGAGAGCGCCTTCGGCTTGCGGGTCAGGTAGTCCTCGAGGTCGAGGAGCTTGGCGGCTTCGAGCACGCGGGTGGCACGCTCTTCCTTGCCGACACCGGCGATCTTGAGCGCGAAGCCCATGTTCTCGGCGACGGTCATGTGCGGGTAGAGCGCGTAGTTCTGGAAAACCATCGCGATGTCGCGGTCCTTCGGCGGCACGTCGGTGACGTCGCGGTCGCCGATGAAGATGTGGCCGTCGTTGACCTCTTCGAGACCGGCGAGCATGCGGAGGGAGGTGGACTTGCCGCAGCCGGACGGGCCGACGAGGACGAGGAATTCGCCGTCGGCGACCTCGAGGTTCAGCTTGTCGACCGCGGGGCGGGTGCCACCCGGGTAGAAACGGGTTGCGTTGTCGAACGTCACAGACGCCATGGTTGTTCTCCTTCACCGGCAGGTACGTGCCGGACGATCCGTTGTGAATGGACGCGAACCCGTCGTCGATGGCCGGTTCGCCGTTCCAGTATGCCACGACCATCTGTGAATGGAAGGTCCAGCGGCCAGTGGATCTCTCGGTGGACGCACAGCCGGCTCCCGGCCTGGTTTGGGCCTCTCCCAGGCGGCAGGTCTACGATTACTCTGTTTGGCGCTGCCTCGTCTCCGCAGCGCGAGCCCCCCGAAACGAGGATCAATGTCTGGCGCTGGATCGCAGAACCGACCGACCAAGAACGAACGACGCGACGCGGCACGCGAGAAGGCGCGGGTGCTGCGCGAGCAGCAGAAGCGCCGCGACCGCCGCAACCGGGTGCTGCTCCAGGGTGGCATCGTGCTCGGTGCGCTCGCGATCGTGGCGGTGGTGGCGGTCATCATCGTGACGTCGATCAAGCCCGCCGGACCGGTCCCGACCGCGGCCAAGAACGACGGCTTCACCGTCTCCGCCGGGTTGCAGCTGGTCGGGGCCCCGGCCGGTGCGTCCACACCGACGCCGAGCGCGACCGATCCGGCCGCCCCCGCGGAGCCCGCTCCGGCCGAGACGCCGGCAGCCTCCGAGACCCCGGCCGCCGACGGCGTCGAGATCGCCGTCTACCAGGACTTCCTCTGCCCCTACTGCGGTCAGTTCGAGACCACGAACGCCGAGCAGGTCAAGGGTTGGCTCGAGGCCGGCGCCGCGACCTACACGGTCCACCCCCTCGCAACGCTGAGCAACCTCTCGCTCGGGACGCAGTACTCGCTGCGCGCCTCGAACGCGGCGGCCTGTGTCGCGGAGTACTCGCCGAACGACTTCTTCTCCTTCAACACCGCACTGTTCGAGAACCAGCCCAAGGAGAACACCGAGGGCCTGACCGACGCCGAGCTGAAGTCGATCGCCAAGGGCGTCATCTCCGGCGGCGAGAAGAAGATCAACGCCTGCATCGACGACGGCACCTACAAGTCGTGGGTGAAGGACTCGACCGACCGTGCGCGCAGCGGCCCGCTGCCCGGCACCGACGTCGCCAAGGTCGAGGGGACGCCGACCATCCTGGTGAACGGCAAGCAGTACACCGGTTCGCTCACCGACGCCGAGCAGTTCGCGGCCTTCGTCCTCGCCGTCTCGAGCGAGAGCTACTCCACCGGCACGCCGACGCCGGGAGCCAGCGAGTCGCCCGTGACCAACGGCTGATCCGCCGTCATCGTAGGATGGATGGGACCGGGGCCAGCCCCTGTCGGCCGACGTGGCGCAATTGGTAGCGCAACGCTCTTGTAAAGCGTAGGTTACGGGTTCAAGTCCCGTCGTCGGCTCCAGCCGAGAACCGCCCGCTCAGCCTCGCTGAGTGGGCGGTTCCTCATTGGAAGGAATCCTCCCGTGACCCGTGTCCCAGCGCCGCTCGCGCTCCTCATCGCCGTCGTCAGCGGTGCCTTCATCGCGGTGCAGGCCCGGTTGAACGGCGAGCTCGGCGCGCGACTCGGCGATGGGTTCACCGCAGCTGCGATCTCGTTCGGCGGCGGCTTGATCATCCTCACCGTCGGACTGGCGCTGTCCCGTACCGGTCGTCGCGGTCTCTCCACGGTGGGCGGTGCCGTCCGACGCAGGGAGATGCCCTGGTGGACGGTGCTCGGTGGGTGTGCCGGCGCGTTCCTCGTGCTCTCGCAGGGGCTCACCGCCGCCACGCTCGGCGTCGCCCTCTTCACGGTCGCGGTCGTCGCCGGCCAGACGGCGAGCGGACTCGTGCTCGACCGGATCGGCTTCGGCCCGGGAGGCGTCGTCGGGTTCAGCGTCCAGCGCGTCCTCGGGGCGGTCGTCGCCCTCATCGCAGTCGGCGTCGCGGTCTCGGGCGAGCTCGGCGGGAGCATCCCACTCGGCCTGCTGGTCCTGCCGCTGCTCGCCGGGATCGGGATCGGCTGGCAGCAGGCGGTCAACGGCCGCGTGAAGATGCGGGCACAGAGCACGCTCGCCGCCACGTTCATCAACTTCGTCGTGGGGACGGTCGTGCTGGTCATCGCCGCCGTGCTGCACGCGGTCATCGTCGCGCCGCCCGGACCGCTCCCGGGGGAGTGGTGGCTCTACCTCGGCGGCCCGATCGGATGCGTGTTCATCGCCGTGGCGGCGTTCCTCGTGCAGCACACGGGCGTGCTCATCCTCGGGCTCGGCACGGTGGCCGGTCAGACCCTGAGTGCGCTCGCCCTCGACGTGCTCCTGCCCACCGACGACGGCGGCGTGCATGTTGCGACGGTCATCGGGACACTCCTCGCGTTCGCCGCCGTGGCGATCGCATCGGCGCGGTTCAGGCGTCGTCCCACGGCATCGTCGTCCGCCGACTGAGTCGAGCCGTCGAGCCGTCGGATGCCGTGAGCGACTCCGTCCTCAGGGCATGGAGCTGAGGTGCGCCTTCGCGTTGATCGTCTTGCGGCGCCCTGTGCGAGCGTTACCCGGCTTCCCTCCGACGTACAGCCAGCCGAGGAGATCCTCGCCCTTCTTCAGGCCGTGTGCCTTCCGGACCGCTTTGGCGCGAGTCGCGCCGCCGGTGCGCCAGAACACGCCCCAACCGGCGTCGTCGAGCAGGAGACTGACCATGTGGGCCACTCCGGCCGCGACCGCCTCCTGCTCCCAGGCGGGCACCTTCGACTTCTTCACGCTCACGACGACGGCGAGCAACAGGGGCGCGCGGAGCGGCTTCGTCGAGGGCTTCGAGTCGCCCTCCGCCTTCGCGAGCGCCCGGCCGAGCTTCACGCGGTCGTCGCCGCGGAGGGTGATGACCCGCCACGGACGCAGGGCGCTGTGGTCGGCCACCCGACCAGCCGCCGCGAGGACCTCGAGGAGTTCCGCGTCACTCGGAGCGACGTCGGTGACCTTGGACCACGAACGCCGCCCGGCGACGGCGGCGAGGACGGGGCGCTCGACCGGTTCGGTCACTCCGTCGGCTCGGTGGTGTCGGCCGCGGCGAAGTTGAGCGCGATCGAGTTCATGCAGTAGCGGTCGCCGGTGGGCGTGCCGAAGCCGTCGTCGAACACGTGGCCGAGGTGCGAGCCGCAGTTGGCGCACCGGACCTCGGTGCGCACCATGCCGAGGGTGCGGTCCTCGATGAGCTGCACCGCCTCGGGGTTCACGGACTCGTAGAAGCTCGGCCATCCGCAGCCGGAATCGAACTTGGTACCGCTCTTGAAGAGTTCGGCGTTGCAGGCGGCACAGGTGTAGAGGCCCGCGCGCGACTCGTCGAGGAGCTCACCGGTCCAGGCCCGCTCGGTCGCCGCTCCGCGGAGGACCTGATACTGCTCCGGCGTGAGTTCCTCGCGCCACTGCTCATCGGTCTTCGACACGTCGTACGTCATGCTGCTCCATTCGTCTCGGTCATCCTACGTGCGGGGCTGCCTCGTGCATGCGGCTCCCGACGTATTCCATAACACTGCACCGAGCCTGATCCTTCCCGGTGAACGTCGGCCCTCGCCGGGGTGGATGCGGCTCAGCGGCCATCGGCTGAATAGACTTGGACGGCGGCGGAGTGGAGCATGACTCCACGGTCGCCGCATCGGCACCGATCGGCAGGAGATGAGCATGCAGCCAGCGTCGCGCACGCCTGCCGATGACGACGCGTCGACGCCGACGGGAGGCCTCGACCAGCGCGAGCTCGAGATCCTCGAGTTCGAGTCCCACTGGATGCAGCACGTCGGGGCCAAGGAGGCCGCCATCCGCGACCGCTTCGCCCTGTCCCCGGCCCGGTACTATCAACTGCTCGGCGCGCTCATCGACTCGCCGTCCGCCCTCGCCCACGACCCCATGCTGATCAAGCGGCTGCAGCGCACCCGCGACGCCCGACTCTCGGCGCGAGGAGCCTCGGCTCCCCGCACCGACGGCTGAGCAGCTCTCGGAGACCACACCATGGCTGAATCCTTCCCGCCCGACCGCTTCGACGAGGTCCCCGACCTCAAGCGCGTCGGCGCGCACCGTGCCCCTGCTCCCAAGGGACGCGGCTGGATCGCCTTCCTCGTCGCCGTCGTCGCCACGCTCGTCCTCGTGGGGGTCGGCACCTTCGCCCTCTTCGGGCTGAACGACCGGATCGACTTCTTCGGCGGCTCGCAGAGCCCGAGCGCCACGCCAACGCCGACCCCCACCCCGACCGAGGTGGCCCCCGTCGTCGACCCCGCGGCCAGCATCCTCGTCCTGAACGGCACACCCACCGCCGGCCTGGCCGCATCGGCGGCGGCAGCGATCACGGCCGCCGGCTTCACGCAGCAGATCCCGACGAGCGACGCCAGCACGGAGGACGTCACGGCGAGCGGCGTCTACTACCAGGATCCGTCGCAGGAGGGCGTCGCCCGCGCCATCGCGAACGCGCTCGGCGGCATCCCGATCCAGATCACGGACACGTACGCGATCCCCGTCGAGGAGGGCGAGGCACCGGTCCTCCGCATCGTCGTCGTGGTCGGCGCGGACTACCAGCCGGCCGCCTGAGCGCAGCTGGGGCAGGTCGATCGAGCAGGTCGCAGGCACGCCGTGTTTCCGGAGTGTTTCCTCCATGTTGAGTTGTCGTATCACTCCGCCCCGTTTGTCGACTTGAGGGTGAATCCGCGCGGTGCTCCGGATTAGTATCTGGAACTGGCCGCTCATCCCGTCCCGTCTCGACTCGCCCCCGGGTCCGCTTCGGCGCAGGGTGGTCACCGGGGTCCCGATCCCGGATGGCAGGTCCGGGTTCGGCAACAGTCGATGCCTGCGAGCACGCAGCAATGGGAGTATGAAATGGCGAACGGAACCGTCAAGTGGTTCAACGCTGAGAAGGGCTTCGGCTTCATCACGGTCGACGACGGCGGACAGGATGTCTTCGTCCACTACTCGGCGATCGACATGAGCGGCTACAAGTCCTTGGAAGAGGGCCAGGCGGTCGTCTTCGAGGTCGGCACTGGAGCAAAGGGGCCTCAGGCCGAGGGTGTGCGCCTGGCGTAGCCGCTGATCAGGTACGCGATTCCTGCGACGCCGTCCACTTCGGTGGGCGGCGTCGTTCGTCATTCCGGGGCTGTTCCCGGGAGTTCGCTCAGGGCGCCGGTGCTCACTTGCACTCCCACCCCCTGAGTGCCAGAATCGACTTAGCACTCGTACTCATTGAGTGCTAACAACGTTCATGACGTCCGGGAGGGACGAAAAACACACATGGCTAAGATCATTGCTTTCGACGAGGAGGCCCGTCGCGGCCTCGAGCGTGGACTGAACATTCTTGCTGACACGGTCAAGGTCACCCTTGGGCCGCGCGGTCGCAACGTTGTCCTCGAGAAGAAGTGGGGCGCCCCCACGATCACCAACGACGGCGTGTCCATCGCCAAGGAGATCGAACTCGACGACCCGTACGAGAAGATCGGCGCGGAGCTCGTCAAGGAGGTCGCCAAGAAGACCGATGACGTCGCCGGCGACGGCACCACCACGGCGACCGTGCTGGCACAGGCGCTCGTCCGCGAGGGCCTCCGCAACGTCGCCGCAGGCGCCGACCCCATCAGCCTCAAGCGCGGCATCGAGAAGGCCGTCGAGGCCGTCACGGTCGAGCTCATCGCCAACGCCAAGGAGGTGGAGACCAAGGAGGAGATCGCTGCGACCGCTTCCATCTCCGCCGGCGACACCACCATCGGCGAGATCATCGCCGAGGCGATCGACAAGGTCGGCAAGGAGGGCGTCGTCACCGTCGAGGAGTCGAACACCTTCGGCACCGAGCTCGAGCTCACCGAGGGCATGCGCTTCGACAAGGGCTACCTGTCGCAGTACTTCGTGACCGACCCCGACCGCCAGGAAGCGGTGTTCGAGGACCCCTACATCCTCATCGCCAACCAGAAGATCTCCGCGATCAAGGACCTCCTGCCGATCGTCGACCAGGTCATCCAGTCGGGCAAGCAGCTCCTCATCATCGCTGAGGACGTCGACGGCGAAGCTCTCGCGACGCTCGTCGTCAACAAGATCCGTGGCATCTTCAAGTCCGTCGCCGTCAAGGCTCCGGGCTTCGGCGACCGCCGCAAGGCTCAGCTGCAGGACATCGCCATCCTCACCGGTGGCCAGGTCATCTCCGAGGAGGTCGGCCTCAAGCTCGAGACCGTCACCCTCGACCTGCTCGGCCGTGCTCGCAAGGTCGTCATCACCAAGGATGAGACCACCATCGTCGAGGGTGCCGGCGACGCCGACGCCATCGCCGGTCGTGTCTCGCAGATCCGCAAGGAGATCGACAACACCGACAGCGACTACGACCGCGAGAAGCTCCAGGAGCGTCTCGCCAAGCTCGCGGGCGGTGTTGCGGTCATCAAGGCCGGTGCAGCGACCGAGGTCGAGCTCAAGGAGCGCAAGCACCGCATCGAGGACGCCGTTCGCAACGCGAAGGCTGCCGTCGAAGAGGGCATCGTCGCCGGTGGTGGCGTCGCCCTGATCCAGGCCGGCAAGACCGCGTTCGAGAAGCTCGAGCTCGTCGGCGACGAGGCGACCGGTGCGAACATCGTCAAGGTCGCCATCGACGCTCCACTCAAGCAGATCGCGCTCAACGCAGGCCTCGAGCCTGGCGTCGTCGCCGACAAGGTCCGCAACCTGCCCGTCGGACACGGCCTCAACGCCGCGACCGGTGAGTACGTCGACATGCTCGCTGCCGGCATCAACGACCCGGTGAAGGTCACGCGCTCCGCGCTGCTCAACGCAGCGTCGATCGCCGGTCTGTTCCTCACCACCGAGGCCGTCGTCGCCGACAAGCCGGAGAAGAACCCGGCTCCGGCCGGCGACCCGACCGGTGGCATGGACTTCTAAGTCCGACAGCAACACCTGCGCAGGGCGTCTCCTTCGGGAGGCGCCCTGCGTCGTTTACACCAGACGCATCGGGGAGAACCCTCGATCTGTATGCCTGTTTCCGCATGGGTCCGACAGTCGTTGTAGAGACGTGACCGGAACGGCATATCGGCCCGCGCGCCAGTTCCTATGATCGAGCTATGAGACGTATCGGGGGAGCGGCGATCGCCGCCGTATTGATTCTGGGGCTGAGCGCGTGCACGCCGGCCGAGCCGAAGCCGACGACGACGTCCACACCGGTGTCGTCCGCGACACCGACCACCGCCCCTGGGCCCACCACCCCCGTCAGCTCGTACGGAATGGGATGTCAGGACCTGGTCCCAGCCGACATCGTCAGCTCGGCGCTCGCGCCCTCCGTCGTACTCGAGGCCCCGTTCACGGATGACGTCAACGCGACACCGATCAACACGGCGCCCGTGGCGCTCGGAGGACTGCAGTGCAGCTGGGGGAACGGGGAGCCCCGCAGCCGGCTGCAGGGCGGCTCTCCGCTCGGGACCGAGCGCTGGGCGACGGTGATGGTGCTCCCGCAAGCGTCCGCAGTCTGGCAGCCGTTCTTCGAAGATTGGACGTCGGGCGAGCCCGGCCCCTGGGAGAACTCCACGCCGCTCTCCTGCTTCACCGGTGATGGACGTGTGCTCGATGTGTGCAGTATGCAGTTCCTCGTCGGCGACAGCTGGGTGGAGGTCCTCATCGACGGCCCGGCCGACAATGTCGCCGAGTCCGACGAAGCGGCGCGGACTGCGGTCATGCCGTTCGTCGAGTCGATCAGGGTCGCGTTGGAGCCGACGGCGACCGCGCCCCGTTTCGACTGGGGCGACACGACGGCCGGGGCGGGTGTCCTGCCGGCCGAGTGCGAGGGTTTCGTGCCCGAGGCGACGATGAGTGACCTGCTCGGCCAGCAACTGGCGTACACGTCGGCGCCGAAGAAAGGCGGGTCGGTCAGCCGAGGGGCCGCCAACGACTTCGGCGTCCCGGACTGTATCTTCGGGCTCCCTGACAGCGATTCGGCCCGCGGATTGCTCACCGCTCTGCCCCATGGGCAGTGGGCTTACGAGCAGCTGGTCGAGACGCGGATGAAGGACGGTGCGGACATCAGCTTCCTGGCGATCGACGGCCTGGGATCGCGCGACGCATTCCTGCAGTGCCGCACGGAGATCTTCTCGTCGTGCAGTGTCCACCTCACGGTCGACGGACAGTGGCTGCGCATCGACGTCAGCAACGAGAGCTCGGCCGATCCGGTGTACGGGGTGTCCGAGCTCGGCGCACAGGCGACGGCTTATGCTCAGGCTGCCGCGGCCGGGGTCCTGAGCGGCCGTTGACCCGGCTCGTCGCTGCGTTCGGAGGAGCCGCCGGCGCAGGGTCGTCGACCCGCGTCGGCGGCCAACCGCTTAGCCGCTGAACATACTCGCGTTCGCCCGCTCGATCTCGGCGTACTGGGTACCCGCGACGGCGAGTGCCCGGCTGATCTCGCCGAGGTTCTCCTCGACCTGACGCTGGGTGCCCCTCCAACGCTCGACGACACCGTGGAACGCGGCGGCCGCAGCGCCGGTCCATTGGCCGTCGAGTGCCGCCAGCTGCGTGTGCAGGCGGGCGACCTCGTTCTGGATCTGCTCGATCGTGACGCGTGCTGCCGTGGAGGCGCGCTCGACCGCGTCGCTGTCGACCTGGAAAGTGGCCATCGGGAACTCCGTTCGTCCGGGCGATGCCTGTCATCGCCGCTACCGAGACGGTAGGTGCTCGCCACCGGCCGGAACCGGCGAGGAAGGTTTCGTGCGCGCACTCCGAAGCAGGCCGGAGCCTGTGGAGGAGGGTCGAGCCAGCCCGCCGGCGGGTCAGGCCGGAGGGCCCGCGATGACGATGGGGCTCGTGGCCGCCGACGGGGCGAGCGGCAGGATGACGCGGAACGTCGCGCCGCCGCCGGGGGTCTCGGTCACGTCGACCGTGCCACCGTGCGCCGCGACGATGGAGGCGACGATGGCCAGTCCGAGGCCGCTGCCGCCCGTCTCTCGCGTTCGCGAGCTGTCGGCACGCCAGAAACGCTGGAAGATCTTCTCGCGGATCTGTGGCGGGATGCCCTCGCCGTGGTCGACGATGGCGATGCTGGCGGTCCCTGCGCGGGCGTCCGTGCCGACCGCGAGCTCGATCGGGCTGTCGGCGGGCGTGAAGCGCAGGGCGTTTCCGATGAGGTTCGTGACGACCTGCCGGATCTTGTTCTCCTCGCCGAGGACGATCGGTGGCACGGCCAGGGTCAGCGGTTCGGCGATGGGCTTCGTGTCGGGCGTGGTGGCGTCGCCGGAGGGCTTCGGCCGACGCCGGAAGCGGTTGAACGTCGCGCCGAAGATCGGCCCGGTCGAGCCCGTCTGTGCGGGTGTGTCGGTAGCAGTAGGGGATTCGCCCGTCGTCTCGGAGGCATCGTCGTCGACGGCTCGCGCCATGCGTTCGTCGCGGACCACCTGGACCGTGCGCCCGGGGGCCTGGGCGGTGGTGTCGAGCGCGGCGTCGCGCGCGATCGGGAGCAGGTCGACGGGCGCGACGTTCAGTGGTCGCGTCTCATCGAGGCGGGCGAGCTGGAGGAGGTCCTCGACGAGCGCACCCATGCGGATGGCCTCCTTCTCGATGCGCTCCATGGCCTGTGCCACGTCCTGCGGCGTCTGGAGGGCACCCATCCGGTAGAGCTCGGCGTAGCCGCGCACGGAGACGAGCGGGGTGCGGAGCTCGTGGCTCGCATCCCCGACGAAGTTCCGCATCTGCTCGATGGTCTTCCCGCGATCCGAGTACGCGCGGTCGATGCGAGCCAGCATCGTGTTGAGTGATCGGCTGAGTCGCCCCACCTCGGTGTTCGGTGTCGAGCCGGCGAGTCGCTGGCTGAAGTCACCGTCGGCGAATGCGGCGGCCGTCCGTTCCACCTGGCGGAGCGGTTCGAACGTGCCGGTCACCAGCCACCGGGTGAGGAGTGCTCCGACCACGATGATGAGCACGCCGAGGACGAAGAAGATCGTGAGGTAGGTCGCGATGGTGTTGTCGGTGCCCTGCATCGAGATGGCGACCCATGCCGCTCCCGTGCGGAACCCGTCGAGGGTGACCGGGACGGAGACCGCGTGGTACACGATCGTGCCACTCGCGTTGGTGGTCGTGTAGATCTGGGTCCCGCTCGCGGCGACGTCGTTCGCGCTGAGGTGCGCCGGGTGTTCGGGAGCGATGCTGTCGTCCCACCCGGACGAGGCGCGGAGTTCGCCGTTCGTGTCGTACACGGCGACGAACAGCGTCGAGGGGGCGTCGAGCTGGAGTTGTCCGTCCTCGGAGATCTCACCGACGATCTTGCCCTTGGCGGCAGTGACCAGACTGTCGTTCGCCTGCTGGGTGAGTACCTCTTTGAGGAGCGGGGTCGTCCCCATGCCCGCGACGAGCAGGCCGAAGGCGAGGACGAGCACCGTCACCCCGGTGATCTTCGTCCGGAGTGAGACGCTGCTCCACCAGGTGGACAGGGAATCGGCCATCGGGTGGGGGCTACGCCTTTCCGGCCTTGAGCATGTAGCCGAATCCGCGCTTGGTCTGGATGAGCGGCTCGCTGGAGAACTGGTCGAGCTTCCGGCGCAGGTAGGAGATGTAGCTCTCGACGATGCCGGCGTCGCCGTTGAAGTCGTACTCCCAGACGTGGTCGAGGATCTGGGCCTTCGACAGGACACGGTTCGGGTTGAGCATGAGGTAGCGGAGGAGCTTGAACTCGGTCGGGCTGAGGTCGATCGGGGTGTCGCCGACGAGGACCTCGTGGGTGTCCTGGTCCATCGTCAGCTCGCCGGTGCGGATCACCGCATCCTCGTCGGCCTGCATGGTCCGGCGAAGGATGGCCTTGATGCGTGCCACGATCTCGTCGAGGCTGAACGGCTTGGTGACGTAGTCGTCGCCGCCCACCGTGAGGCCCGTGATCTTGTCCTCGGTGTCGTCCTTCGCGGTGAGGAAGAGGATGGGCGCCGTGTAGCCGGCGCTGCGGAGGCGCTTGGTGACGCCGAAGCCGTTCATGTCCGGCAGCATCACGTCGAGGATGATGAGGTCGGGCTCCTCCTCGAGGACCGCTGAGATGGCGGCTGCGCCGTTGCCCACGGCACGGACGGCGAAGCCGGCGAATCGCAGGCTGGTGGTGAGGAGGTCGCGGATGTTCGGTTCGTCGTCGACGATGAGGATGCGGGGTCCGGTCATGACACCATTATCTGCACGTTTCTTGAGACTTTTCTGAGAGCGTGGTTCACGCGGTCTGCAGGGCGTGGGCGTCGAGGATCGTGTAGCTGTAGCCCTGTTCGGCGAGGAAGCGTTGGCGGTTCTGCGCGAACTCCTGATCGACCGTGTCGCGCGACACCAGCGTGTAGAAGCTCGCGGTGAGTCCCGTGGACTTCGGGCGCAACAGGCGGCCGAGACGCTGCGCCTCCTCCTGTCGTGAACCGAACGATCCCGACACCTGGATGGCGACGGTCGCTTCGGGCAGGTCGACCGAGAAGTTCGCGACCTTCGAGACGACGAGCACCTGCTCGGTGCCGTCGCGGAAGGCCTGATAGAGCCGTTCGCGCTCGTCGACCGGCGTTGCGCCCGTCAACTGCGGGGCACCGAGCGTCTCTGCCAGCTCCTCGATCTGATCGAGGTACTGCCCGATGACGAGGATCTGCTCGCCACGGTGCCGTTCGACGAGCTGCCGGACGACGTCGAGCTTCGCCGGGGCGGTCGCCGCGAGGCGGTATCGCTCGTCGTCGGCGGATGCGGCGTAGGTGAGTCGGTCCGCCTGGGGCAGGTCGACGCGCACCTCGAAGCACGCGGCGGGGGAGATGAAGCCCTGCGCCTCGATCTCCTTCCACGGGGCGTCGAACCGCTTCGGGCCGATGAGCGAGAAGACGTCGCCCTCGCGGCCGTCCTCCCGGATGAGCGTCGCCGTCAGGCCGAGGCGACGCCGCGCCTGCAGCTCGGCGGTGAGCTTGAAGACGGGTGCCGGGAGCAGGTGCACCTCGTCGTAGACCACGAGGCCCCAGTCCATGGCGTCGAGCAGTGCGAGGTGGGCGTACTCGCCCTTCCGCTTGGCCGTGAGGATCTGGTAGGTCGCGATCGTGACCGGCTTGACCTCCTTCACCTGCCCCGAGTACTCGCCGATCTCCTCGGCGGTGAGGGAGGTGCGCTTCAACAGCTCGTCGCGCCACTGCCGTGCCGACACCGTGTTCGTGACGAGGATCAGGGTGTTGGTGGACGCCGTCGCCATCGCCCCGGCGCCGACCAGGGTCTTGCCCGCACCACAGGGGAGCACCACGACGCCGGAACCGCCGGAGAAGAAGTTGTCGACCGCCTGCTGCTGATAGTCGCGGAGGTGCCAGCCGTCCTCGACCAGGTCGATCTGGTGCGGCGTGCCAGCGGTGTACCCGGCGAGGTCCTCGGCGGGCCAGCCCAGCTTCACGAGTTCCTGCTTGAGCGCACCGCGTGCCCACGGCTCGACGAGGAAGGTGTCCGGCGTCGGGTGCCCGATGAGGAGGGGCGCGATCCGCTTGGCGCCGGCCACCTCGGTCAGGATCGGGAGGTCCGTGGAGCGGAGGACGAGCTCGCCCTCCTCGGAGCGTTCGATCACGAGCCGGCCGTAGCGGTTGACGGTCTCGCGCATGTCGATCGTCACGGACGCGGGGATGGCGAACTTCGAGTACCGCTCCAGCGTCTCGATCATCTGGTCGGCATCGTGCCCGGCGGCCCGTGCGTTCCAGAGTCCGAGACGGGTGATCCGGTAGGTGTGGATGTGCTCCGGCGCGCGTTCGAGCTCGGCGAACACCGAGAGATCGTGGCGGGCGTCCTCGGCGAGCGGGTGGGCGACCTCGAGCAGCACGGTGCGGTCGCTTTGGACGATCAGTGGTCCATCAGACATAACGGTCGAGTCTACCGGCGGATCCGGTGCGCAACCCCCTGAGCGAGCGCTCAGCCGGCGATCCGGACCTCGGTGATCATCGCGAGCGGCAGGGTGCGTTCGACGTCGGCCGACCGGTCCAGACCGCGCAGGCGACCGCCGGCAAGGCTCACCGGTTCGATCGTGAACGTGGATCGGCGCTCGCCGTGCTGCAGCTGCACGGTGACCGGCGTGTGGTCGCGGACGGCGATCTCCAGTTGCTTGGCCAACCATGCGCTGCTCGTGTCGCCGCTGTCGTCGGCGCGGAGCCGCGACACCAGATCCGGTTCCGTCGAGGCGGCCGGAGCGGAGAGGTTGGTGCGCATGACCGGCTGCCGGCGGATCCGGAGCGGTGCGCCGCCGTCGTCCTCCGCGACCACCGGGTAGCGCGCGTCGTGGAGCGCCCAGTAGACCGTCGCCGCCTCGATCCGGCTGGTGAGCCGGTGCTCGTCGCTCGGACGGAGACCGAGCGCCACGAGGCTCTGGTCGACCGAGATCGCCGCGATCAGGCCGGCGTCCTCGGAGCGGATGTAGCTGCTGCGTCCAGGGTCGGCCGAGGCGTCGGCCGACGCGCGGATCGTCCCGACGCGGACGAGGCCGAATCGGGAAGCGGCCTCGGACACGAGGTACCGCAGGGGTTGAGGGACGCCGGTCAGGGAGATCGACTCGAGGTACGCGAGCAGGTCCTCGGCCGTGTCTCCGTCGGCGAGGGCCCGGGTGACGCTCGCGGTCGTGATGCGGTACCTCGACGCCTGAGCGCGCCCCTCCGGCTCCGCGAGGGCCCGGAGTCGCACGTCGAGTTCCGCCGTCGGGGGACCGAGCGCGATGACCGTCAGGTCGTCCTGGAGGACGACCTGCGACACCTCGGCGGGGAGCATGGACGCGAGCGTCGAGGCCGCGTCGGCCGCGTGGTCGTCGACGAGGAGTCGTCCGAATCCGCTGGTCGCGCCGTCGACGGTGATCCCGAGCAGCTCGGCGACCGCGTCGACCGCCCGCGTCGGCGCCACGACGGCATCCTCCGCCAACGGGTACCACCAGCTGAGCTCTTCGACCAGGTCGACGGAACCGCGCCGGTACGCCGTCAGGATGCGATCGCGGATCGTGGCCGGGATCGCGTCGCGCCAGGCTGTCGCGAGACGGAGCCAGCGTTCCGCGGTGGCCGACGCCAGCCAGGCCTCGCCGACCTCGCTCAGGCGGATGGCGGAGCCGATCGCGTCCGTGAGCCCGGCAGCCGACGCCACGGACAGGGCGAGCTCGATCTGGTCGGGCGTGCTCGCCGCCGCGGCTGCGAGCCGTTTGAGGTCCGGCATGGACGGGGCTCCACGGCCGAGCAGGCGTGCGGGCTCGCGGTCGAGTTCATGGAGGCTCTCGCCGACGATGCCGACCGCGCCGGCCGCTCGCTCGCTCGCGAGGGCGTCCGTGTCGGGCGAGGGGCGGGTCGCGTGGGACGTCGGCGCCGCCGCCGGAAGTCGGAGTTCTGCTCGGCCTGGTCTGCCGCTCGCCGTCCACTCCTCGAACACCGCGGCCACCGCGCTCACCGGCCTGATCGGACCGGCTCCGTCGTCCAGCACGAGGATGTCCCGCTCCAGCCGCTCCAGGGCGGCATCCACCTCCGACTGCTCGCGTCCGAGCGTGGTCGCGAGCGAGTGGCGCTCGGTCCCGTCCAGCGCGGCGGCGAGCACTGCGAGGGTGTCCCGGTCGAGCAGTGCCATCCGGCGGGCGACGCTCGCATCGTCCAACAGGGCCTCGGCGAAGTCGAAGAAGTCCGCGATGCGGGCGGAGGAGGCCCTGCGGTCGGGAGTCAGCCGGCGGAGCGCGTCGTCCGGGAGCTCCCGGAGGCGGCGCGCGATCGCGAAGGCCTCGCCCATGGTCGTCAGCGCGGCGACTGACCGCGGGACTCGCGAGACCGTCGTACGGCACCCACGATGATGAGCGTGATCAGCATCAGGAAGGCGATGGGGAGTCCGACGAGCGGCAGGATCGTCACGACCGGCCAGACGCCGACGGCGAAGTCGCCCTGCTCGAGGCCGGTGGCGGTGCCGACCATCACCGCGACGAACGCGGCGATCGAGACGGCGACGATCGTCACGACCATGTAGGCCAGGATCCGTTCGGGCCGCGAGATGCTCGGCGTCTGCTCATCAGTCACGCTCCCAGGATAGAGGCACGCGGCTGCTGCACCGAATAGGCTGGGGGCCGAGGACCGATGGTCCTCTCGATCGCGCTTCCTGCGCGATCACCGCACGGCGCTGCATTTTCTGCGCACGACACACAGCGAGGTTCCCATGCCCACCGGCAAGGTCAAGTTCTACGACGAGGAGAAGGGCTTCGGCTTCATCAGCTCCGATGACGGCCAGGAGGTCTTCCTGCACGCTTCCGCACTGCCCGCGGGCACGGCCGGCGTGAAGCCGGGGACGCGGCTCGAGTTCGGCATCGCCGACGGCAAGCGCGGCGCCCAGGCGCTGTCCGTGCGCGTCCTCGAGGCTCCGCCCAGCCTCGTCAAGCTGAAGCGCAAGCCGGCCGACGACATGGCGATCATCGTCGAGGACCTCGTGAAGCTCCTCGACGGCATCGGCGGCGACCTGCGCCGCGGCAAGTACCCGAACAGCAGTCACAGCACGAAGATCGCTGCCGTGCTGCGCAAGGTCGCGGACGAGCTGGATGCCTGACGCCGATCAGGAGACGCCCGTCGAGGATCGCGACATCCCGGCCGACACGGACACACGAGCCGAGTCGGACGAGCATCGCTCGGACGACGGCACCGATGGCGAGTCGACCCCGGCACCCGTGCCGGACGAGACCCTGATCGCCGCCGTGGAGCTCGCGCGCGAAGCGCTGCAGGAGATCACGCCCGCGAGCACGGTCGGTGAGCCGGCCGGGCACGTCGTGGTCGATGATCACGTCGTCTCGCTGCTGTTCGCGAACACGATGGCGGGCTACCCCGGATGGTTCTGGACGGTGACGCTCTCGCGGACCGCCGACGACACCGCGCCCAACGTGCTCGAGACGGAGCTGATGCCCGGCGACGGCGCGTTGCTGGCTCCGCAGTGGGTGCCGTGGTCGGAACGCCTCGCGGACTACCGCGCCGCGCAGGAGGCAGCGGCAGCGGCTGCGGCTGACGACGCGCTCGACGACGCGGACGACACCGACGAGTTCGACGACGACGATGTCGCGCTGTCCGGGGATCCCCGCGACCGCGACCGCGACGGCATCGAACTCGAGTACGACGAGGACGACGTCGATGCGGCGTCGGACGACTCGGATGACGACGACTCGGACGAGGACGAGGACGACTCGGATGACGACGACTCCGACGAGGACGACGACCGGTTCGAGGACGAGTAGCACTCGCACACCGCGAGACAGACGAACGGGCGGCCGAACCTCGAGAGGGTTCGACCGCCCGTTCGGCGTTCAGCGGGGGAGACGGATCAGAGCGCCCCGACGACGTGTTCGATGCTCGCGATGAGCTGACGGACGTCTGCGGGGTCGATCGCCGTGAAGGTCGCGACGCGCAGCTGGTTGCGGCCGAGCTTGCGGTAGGGCTCGGTGTCGACGATGCCGTTCGCCCGCAGGGTCTTCGCGACCAGCGCGGCGTCGATGGCGTCGTCGAAGTCGATCGTGACGACGACCTGCGAGCGGTGGTCGGGGTTCGTCACGAACGGCGTCGTGTAGGAGGTGCGCTCGGCCCACTCGTACAGGGCGCCGGAGGACTCGGCCGTCCGTGCCGATGCCCAGGCGAGGCCGCCGTTGCCGTTGATCCACGAGATCTGCTCCTCGAGGAGCACGAGCGTCGACAACGCGGGAGTGTTGAGCGTCTGCTCGAGCCGGGAGTTGTCGACCGCGTTCTTCAGGCTCAGGAACTCCGGGATGTAGCGGCCGCTCGCCGCGATCCGTTCGATGCGCTCGATCGCCGCGGGGGAGCAGAGCGCGAACCACAGGCCGCCGTCGGATGCGAAGTTCTTCTGCGGTGCGAAGTAGTAGACGTCCGCCTGGCTCGCGTCGAAGTCCACACCACCCGCGGCGCTCGTCGCGTCGATCACTGTGAGGGCGCCGGTGTCGCCGGACACGCGTCGCACCGGGGCCATGACGCCGGTCGAGGTCTCGTTGTGCGGCCAGGCGTACACGTCGACGCCCTCGACCACCTCGGGATCGATGCGGGATCCACCCGGCACCTCACGGACGTCCGGAGCGGTGAGCCACGGGGCGCCCGCCGCCTTGGCGAACTTGCCGCCGAACTCGCCGAAGACGAGGTGCTGGCTGCGCTCCTCGATGAGGCCGAAGGCGGCCGCGTCCCAGAACGCGGTGGAGCCGCCGTTGCCGACGATGATCTCGTAGCCCTCGGGGGCGCGGAACAAGTCGGCCAGGCCGGCGCGCACGCGGCCGACGAGCTGCTTGACGGGAGCCTGACGGTGGGAGGTGCCGAGGAGGGACAGGCCGGCCGCGGAGAGCGCTGCGATCTGCTCAGGTCGGATCTTGGAGGGGCCGCAGCCGAATCGACCATCGGCGGGCAGAAGGGACGTGGGAATCGTGATCTCCGGCATACGGCGATTCTAGAGGCGAGGGCCTCATGGCGTCGTGCCACGGTGCCCGGATGCGTCCACGCGGGGCGGAGTGGCTTGGCGCGGGAACGTCGCCGCCGCGCACTAGGCTTACCGGGAACGTGCAATCGGGCAGGGAGGGCGTCGATGACCGATTTGATTGACACCACAGAGATGTATCTCCGCACCATTCTGGAGCTCGAGGAGGAGAACATCATCCCGCTTCGTGCGCGGATCTCCGAGCGCCTCGGGCACTCCGGACCGACGGTCTCGCAGACGGTCGGTCGGATGGAGCGCGACGGACTCGTCGTCGTGTCGGGCGACCGGCACCTCGAGCTCACCGAACCGGGCCGACGCAAGGCGGTACACGTCATGCGGAAGCACCGCCTGGCTGAGCGCCTCCTGAGCGACGTCATCGGGCTCGAGTGGGAGTTCGTCCACGAGGAAGCCTGTCGCTGGGAACACGTCATGAGTGAGCAGGTCGAGCGCAAGCTGCTCGACATGCTCAACCACCCCACCGAGTCGCCCTACGGCACCCCGATCCCCGGACTCGACGAGTTCGGCGACAGCCCCGCCGTCGCCTTCTCGCAGGGCGTCATCAACATCGTCGGCCTCGTCGAAGGACGCTCCGAGCCGGTCACGGCGACGGTCCGACGTCTCGGCGAACCGGCGCAGGTCGACCCCGAACTCCTCCTGCAGCTGAAGCAGGCCGGCGTCATGCCGGGTCGCTCGGGAACCTTCGCGGCAGCGGGCGGCTACGTGCTCGTCACCATCGACGGTGTCGAGGGCGGCCTCGAGCTGCCCAACGAGCTCGCGACGCACATCTTCGTGGAGACCCCTGCCGCGTGAGCATGAGACGTGTATGAGGATTCCCTCATGTGCCCGTTTTCCCGTGATCGAAACGTGACTTTCTGAGGGGTAACCCGTAGGCTGTCACTCGTCCTGAAGGCCATGATCTGGCCCCAGGAAGACGACCGAGGCACCCCCTAGCCCGTCCCTCGGCCACACGAACCGACATCAATCGTCGGATGGGGCTGCGCCATGCCGATCGCCACACCGCGATCGTCGTCGCTCATGCGGGGTGCCGGAGGAATCCACTTGACTGCAGCTGGCGAGAGCGGCCCCGAACAGGCCGAGACGACCCCGAACGTCCCCCTCACCCGGAAGCAGCTCCGACTCCAGGAGCAGGCCGCGAAGCAGGCGGACCCGACCACCTCGTCCCAGTCGGCAACCGACGACGCGCTCGTCGCCGACGTCGCTCCGGACGCACCCGTCGAGCACCCCGAGATCATCCTCGACGATGCCGTGGTCGAGGAGGCCGACGCCGCCGTCACGACCGGCGAGGTCCGTCTCGACGAGCGGCCGCTGACGAAGCCCGCCGCGCCGGAGCCGACGACCCCGCAATCCTTCACCGTGACGTCCGCCACCGACACCTCGTTCGCGACCGTCGCTCCGCTCCGCACCGGCGCGGACCGCGTCGCCCGCAGCAAGCCCCCGGTCAAGCGGACCGCGTCGACGGTCGCCGTGCGCAAGCCGAAGCCGTCCGGAGCCCGACCCGGATCCGTCCGCGGCGTCGCCACCATGGCCTTCCTCGTGCCGGCACTGGTCGCCACCGTCGCCCTCCCGGCGTATGCGGCGAGCAGCAGCGCGCAGACCACGTACGGGACGTCCGCCTCGGAGCAGTTGAAGACCTCCGGCGCCCAGAGCGTCGTCGCTTCCGACAAGGTGGCCGACGCGCCGATCTCTCGCGATCTCTACAGTGCGACGACGCCGGACGAGCTCGCCGAGCGCCAGCGGCAGCTCGACGCCGCGGCAGCTGCCAGCAACGCCACCTACTCGATCACCGTCGGCGCACGCCAGGCCGGCGACGACTACCCCTGGTTCGACCAGGCGACCGACGACGAGGGCGGCGGGCTCTCGCCACTGCGCTACTACTACCGTGAGTGCGTGGACTTCGTCGCCTGGCGACTCAACCGCGACGCGGGCACGCCGAGCGGGAACTGGGCCTTCACCTGGGGCAACGGCCTGCCGCCGAGCAGTGCCTACGGCTGGGCGGACTCGTGGCAGTACAACAAGGGGACCAACGCCATCGCCGGCTCCGTCGCCTGGTTCAACTACAACCACGTCGCCTACGTGCAGTCGGTCAACGCCGACGGGACGGTCACCCTGGAGGAGTACAACTGGGGGTCCGCGCGTCACAGCTACAACACGCGCACCATCGCCGCGAGTGCCGTGGCGCTCTACCTCTACCCGCCGGGCGTCGGCTGATCCGACCCGCTCGACCTGGATCGCGTCCCTCCGTCGGAGGGACGCGATTCGTCGTCGATGCGGGGTCACCGTTCGCGACCATGCGGTGTCCGCCGGTCGAAGCAGAGGTGGCGCGGAGGGGAATTCTCCTGCAACGTGCGGAAATCCGGTCGGTGTGGGTTAATCTGGTGCTCTGCAACTCGGAGAGGTTCAGGAGCTGATGCACGCTATACGTCGCCACGTGGTCGCGAATGGTCGCGGCCTCTACGTGCTGCGGCATTCCAGCCAAGCGTGCCGCGGCTCCGCCGTGGGTCAAGAGGGTGCTGTCGTCATGACAGTGCCCTTTTTTGTTCCCCGGAGACGACTCGATCCGGCGCGTCACGGACGCTGCAGGTGGTGATCGTCGACCGGTCGCGGCAGCCGTCGTGGCCCTTCGGAAGGGAACGTGCATGCGCACACTGGTGTTGAACGCGGGCTACGAGCCGCTCGCGATCGTCTCGTTCAAGCGGGCCCTCGTGCTCGTGATGCATCACAAGGCGACCGTCGTCGAGATCGACTCCTCGCATCCCGTGGTGGCGACGAGCGGATCGTTCGATCGGCCGTCGGTCATCCTGCTCACCAGATACGTCCGGATCCCGAACGCCCGCCGGGTGCCCGTGACCCGCCGCGGGGTGCTGCGCCGTGACGGCCACCGTTGCGCCTACTGCGGGAAGGCGGCGACGACGATCGACCACGTGCAGCCGCGCTCGCGCGGGGGTGTGGACAGCTGGGAGAACCTCGTGGCCTGCTGTCTGCGCTGCAACAACGTGAAGGGCGACCGCACGCCGATGGAGATGAACTGGAGCCTCCGGGTCTCACCGGGGACGCCGCACGGCTCGCAGTGGATGGTGCGGGGCGTCGAGCGCTCGGAGCCCGACTGGGAGCAGTACCTGGCGCCCGCCGCCTGAGCGACCGGCTAAACTCGACGGGTCAGCCTCTGTAGCTCAATGGAAGAGCAGTTCCGTCCTAAGGAAAGGGTTGGGGGTTCGAGTCCCTCCAGGGGCACAGTCGGAGGTACGGTCGTCCAGGCGAGCACGGCTTCGCCTGTCGGGTAGGGCTGCGAGCACGCCGTAGGCTCGAACCATGACGCACGACCTCCACCGCCAACTCGAACGCGACGCCATCACCCTTCGTCAGCTGCGGTCGGCCGTGGTCGTCGCGGATGCTCGGACGCTCGGTGCCGCGGCGAACCTGCTCGGGGTCGCACAGCCGAGCCTGGCGCAGCAGCTGCGGCGGCTCGAGGCCGCGCTCGGGGTCGAGCTGTTCAGCGTCCTGGGGGAGGAGTACCGCCCGACGCGTGAGGGGCAGCGCTTCCTGTTGAAGGTCCGCACCTTCATCGACGTCGTCGCCGACATGGATCCCGCGTCACCGGCTCGGCACATCCGGGTCGGCCGTCCGCCGACGACGTGGGACGCGGTCGTCTCCGAGGCCGGTCGCCGCATCGACGTCCCGGCGGTCGCCGTCGCGATCGAACCGGTCGAGCAGCTGCACCTCGTCACCACCGGTCGTCTCGACGCCACCATCGTGCGTCTGCCGATGGAGCTGCCGGACGAGCTCGCCGCAGAGGAGATCGCTGCGCTGCCGCTCGGCGTCGTCATGCGCGCCGCGCACCCGCTGTCGGCGAAGGACGTCATCGAGTGGTCCGATCTCGCCGACCAGGAGCTGCTCCGTCCCGAGCCCGGCAAGGACCCGGCGTACTCGGCCTGGTTGGCCGGCGCGCTCGCGGCGCGCGGCTGGTACCCGCGCTCGCTGACGATCGACGCGGGGAACGACACCCTGTTCCTCGACGCCCTGCGCTTCGGTGAGCGACTCGTCGCCCTCCGTCCGGTAGCTGCGATGCGGGAGGACGACGGCCTGTGCTGGCGACCGTTCGCCGACGCACCTGAGCTCCGCGAACGGTTCGCCCTGGTCACCCGACGCGAGTGAGTCCGCTCGGTCGCGGTCGGTGATGACACCCTCGATGCGCCCTTTTGCGACCCGACCGGGATCTTCTCGCGATCAAGTCGGTCGACTTGTTCCGAATATCTGCCGCGTTCGACACCGTCTTCTCAGCTCGGAGTGGGTACGCTTATCCCTGAATCGGGGGATGACAGAAGCAGGAAACGCACATGCCCGAACGACGACCACAGCAGCAACGAGGTCATGAACGACGCCAGACCGTCGTCGAAGGTGCCGCCCGCATGTTCGACCGGGTCGGCTACGGACAGGCGAGCCTGTCGGACATCGCCCGCGAGGCGGGGACGACGCAGGGCTCGCTCTACTTCTACTTCCCCTCGAAAGAGGAACTGGCGATCGCCGTCATCAACGAGCAGAGCACGCGCTCGATCGCTGCGTTGACCGCGCCGACCACCGCGCCCTCGCCGTTCGGTGGGCTGGTCCAGGCCTCCCGCCTCATCACCGAGCAGCTGCTCACCGACCCCATCACCCGCGCCGGCCTGCGGCTGTCCCTTGAGCAGGGCGTCATCCAGGCTCCGACGACCGCGTTCCACGAGCAGTGGATCGCGAGCGTCGAGGAGCGGGTGCAGGCCTCGATCGAGCTCGGTGAGCTGCAGTCTCCGCTCGAGCCGGCGGAACTAGCGAGGTCCTTCGTCGCGTTCTTCACCGGGACGCAGCTCATCTCGAACCTGCTGGCCGGCCGGACCGACCTCCTCAACGCGGTCGACACCATGTGGCGGATCCTCATCGCGGCGGTCATCGTCGCGGATCGCCAGGCCGAGGTGCTCGCCGTCCTCGACGCCGCCTTCGACGCGCAGGACGCCTGAGCGGTCGGGTGCACGTTAGGGGGTAGCCCTGACGCATGCGCCGTGAGGTCACCCTAAACTGAATCGGGTGATTAACTCACTTTGCTGATCGTCGTGCGACGACGGATGGATCACGGTGTGCGGGGGCATTCCGCGTTCCATCGGTGAAGAGTTGGTTCACGTGCCGGGCTGGGCGATGTCGTGGGGGGATCGCCCAGCCGACGGCGTGTGGACGCCTCAGCGGCCGATGGGTGGCGGCGCGTACCGGTGCTCTGGACGCCCGGTGGTCCCGTACCGCAGCTGCGTCGTCAGGAGCCCTCGAGCGGCCAGCGCGGAGAGATACCGTTGCGCCGTCGCGCGTGAGACGCCGACCAGCTCGGCCACTTCGGCGGCCGAGCGCTCTCCGTCCGCCTCCGACACCGCTTCGAGGACTGCTGTCTCCGTCGCGGATCTCGACCGGGTCGTCGCCCCGGCGTCGCCGGAGTGCAGGATGCGCAGGGCGCGCTCGATCCTCTCCTGGTCGGCGTTCACCGCCTCGTCGAGGACGTTGCGGAATCGGGCGTAGGCGGCGAGCCGGTCCTGGAGCACCTGGGGCGCGAACGGCTTCACCAGATACCCGAGGGCTCCCGCACGAAGCGCTCGGCGCACGGACGCACCGTCCGACGCTGCGGAGACGACGATGGTGTCGATCGGGAGGTCCACGAGGAGCTCGAGCCCGTTCCGATCGGGAAGGTAGCCGTCGAGGAGCACGAGGTCGGGCGGCTCGGCGGCGATGGTCCGTGCGGCCTCGGCAGCAGACCCGACAGGACTGAGCGCACGGAACCCGTCGACCTCGTCGACGATCCGGCAGTGTAGGCGGGCGACGTGGAAGTCATCGTCGACGACCAGCACGGTGAGATCGGCCGCCATCATCCGTCTCCCGCCATGGACGGCGCCGGTACGACCGTCCCGGGGAGCCGCGCGCAGAAGACCGCTCCGTGTTCGCCGCGGACGCCGGGAGACGCCAACCAGACGTCCCCTCCTCGACGACGGGCGATGTCGCGTGAGAGCGGCAGACCGAACCCGTGGCCGTGGACGTCGTCCAGAGCGCCGTGGTCGCTGGTCGGGGAGGCGGGTGGAGCGTCGTCCTGGCCGGTCGCCACGACGCCGTCGCCCGAGTCCATCACGGAGCAGTGCAGCTCGGAGCCGTGGTCGAGGACCTCGACCTCCACCCAGGCCGGTCGGATCCGGCCCGCGACGGCCGCGTTCACCGCATTGTCGAGCAGGTTGCCGAGGACGGTGGTCACGTCCTCAGGATCGCACAGGGAGCCGGTGACGAGGGTCTCGGAGCCGATGGTCACGAGCACCCCGCGTTCCGCGGCTTCGACGCCCTTCGCGCCGAGGAAGGCCTGGAGGTAGGGCTCGGTGAGTCGGTCCGCGTGTTGCACCGGGTACTTCAGCGGTCCATGGTCGAGCACGTTGGCGAGATAGTCGCGGGCCTCGGCGTCCTGCCCGGTCTCGAGGAGTCCGGAGATCGCGTGCAACCGGTTCGCGAACTCGTGCCGCTGCGCGCGGAGGGCGGTCGTCATCGTCGCGATCGCGTCGAGCCGCCGGGTGAGCGCCTCGACGTCGGTACGGTCGCGGACGACGACCACCCGCCCGAGGTCGACGCCGTCCTGGGACACGGGCCGGACGTCGACGAACAGGACGCGGGACCCGACGACGAGCTGGGCCGAGGTCGGCGATGCGGCGTCGTCCACGACGAGGTCCACCAGGGGATCGGGCAGGTCGAGGTCGTCGAACCGGCGCCCGACGACCGACCCGATGTCGAGGAGCCTGGCCGCCTGATCGGTGCACACCGTCACGACGCCGTCCCGCGAGACACCGAGGACGCCTTCGCCGACCCCGCCGAGGACGGCAGCCTGGTTCTGCACGAGCGCGGCGAGTTCCTCCGGTCCGAGGCCGAGGGTCAGCCGCCGCAGCCGGCGCCGGATGAGCATCGAAGCGACCAGGCCGATCGTCAGCGCGAGGAGCGCTGCGCCCGCGACCAGCATGGTCTCGCCCACGACGTCGGCGAACACGCGCTGCGGGGCGAACCCGACGCTGATCTCGCCGACGACCTCGCCGGCGCCGGACGAGACCACGGCCCCACCGGTGTCGGAGGACTCGGCGGCGAAGACGGGCACCTTGGCGCGCGCGGACGGGCCGAGGGTGCCGGTCTCCCACGAGACCGACTCCGTACCGGCCAAGGCCGCTTCCGCGCTGGTGCTCACCCGGAGCCCGAGCTGGTCGGGGTCGGGGTGCGCGAGACGGATCCCGCGCTCGTCGGTGATGACCACGAAGAGCGCCCCGGTCCGTGCGCCGACCTCACGGCCGAGCTCCTGCAGGGGGCCGGTCCGGAGGTCGGCCGCCGTCGGCGTCCCCGGGGTACGTGCCTCGAGCGTCACGGCGGTGCGGACGTCGGGATCGCTCGCGACACTCTGGGCGATCGCGAGGGCGGTGGACTGGGCCTCCTGCACGAGGCGCTCGCTGCTCATCCAGGCGAACACGCCCGTGCACACGGCGACGACCGCGATGACGACGACCAGCTGCAGCACGAGCACCTGCGCCGCGAAGCTGGAGCGCCCGCCCCGTCGTCGACCTGGCCGCTCCGCTTCGTCGCCGATCATGGCTCCGATCGTACGTCGCCGGGGCGATGGGCGGCGTCGACTGCGTGATGAGCAGAATGCGCAGAAGGCCGTGTAACCCGCAGATCCGAGCCGAACGCCCACAAGCGAGACAGCTCCGTGCCGCTCCCGTACGGTTCCGGGAACGCCCGCCGCGCTCGGTCCATCGCCCGTGTCGCCGCGCCGCGTCCCGTCGTGCACACCGCGGTGCACGCAGACGAAGGAGTCGACATGCTGGTCATTCTCGGATTCGCGATGATCCTCACCTTCATGGTGCTGATCATGACGAAGCGCCTCACCCCGATGGTGGCGCTCATCATCGTCCCCACGGTCTTCGGGCTGTTCGCCGGCGCCGGACTCGGGCTCGGCGACATGGTCATCGAGGCGATCGGCAGCCTCGCTCCGACCGCCGCCCTGTTGATGTTCGCGATCATGTACTTCGGGATCATGATCGACGTCGGGCTCTTCGACCCGCTCGTCCGGTTCATCGTCCGTGCGCTGGGCAATGACCCGGCGAAGATCGTCGTCGGTACGGCGCTCCTGGCGGGCGCGGTGTCACTCGACGGCGACGGGTCGACGACCTTCATCGTGACGACCGCCGCGATGCTGCCGATCTACCTACGGCTCGGCATGAACCCGGTCGTCCTCACCTGCGTCGCCGGGCTCGCGAACGGCACGCTCAACATCGTCCCGTGGGGTGGGCCGACCGTCCGAGCCGCCTCGGCCCTGGGCGTCTCGCCGACCGAGATCTTCGTCCCAATGCTGCCGTCGCTCGCCGCCGGCCTCGTCCTCGTGTTCGCCTTCGCCTGGTTCCTGGGACTGGGGGAGCGCAAGCGCCTCGCGGGCGTCGACCTCCTCGGCGACGGCGCCTCCGGCGTCGCCGCACCGGGTTCGGGTTCCGGGCCCGCCGACCACCCGCTCACCGGCGGCATGTCGACGACCTTCTCGACCAGTGCCCGTGGGCGCCTCGCGACCCTCGTCCGCCCTGACGACACGGCCATGGCCGACACGATGCTCGACCCCGAGCGCGACACCCTGCGCCCGCGACTCATCTGGGTCAACCTCGTGCTCACGGTCGCGGTCATGACGCTGCTCGTGCTCGACCTCGTGCCGTTGCCCTACGTGTTCATGGTCGGCACCGCCATCGCCCTCCTGGTGAACTTCCCGCGGCTCGCGCAGCAGTCCAAGGAGATCGTCGCCCACGCCCCGAGCATCGTCGGCGTCGTCTCGATGGTGCTCGCGGCCGGTGTGCTGATCGGCGTCCTCAACGGGACCGGCATGGTCACCGCGATGGCCGATTGGATCGTCGACATCATCCCGACGGAGCTCGGTCCGTTCCTCGCGGTCATCACCGGGGTGCTCAGCATCCCGATGACGTTCTTCATGAGCAACGACGCGTTCTACTTCGGCATCCTGCCGGTGCTGGCCGAGAGCGCCTCGACCTTCGGCATCGAGCCGGTCGAGATGGCGCGGGCGTCGATCACTGGTCAGCCGGTCCACCTGCAGAGCCCGCTCGTGCCGGCCATCCTCCTGCTCGTCTCGCTCGCCAGCGTGAACCTCGGCGACCACCACAAGAAGGTCCTGTGGCGCGCCGCGATCGTCTCGCTCGTGATGCTCGTCGTCGGCGTGCTCGTGGGCACCATTCCGTTCGGCTGACACCGGCGGGCGCCGAGGCTCAACGCGTGGTCGTCCAGTCGAGGTTGACGATGTCGCCGATGTAGATGTCGAGTCCGAAGCCGGGGATCGACGGGTTCATGCGGAGCAACTGCTGCTGCGGCAGGTCGAAGCGCTGCGCGATGTCGAAGAACACGTCGCCGGCGACCACCGTGTAACTGATCGGATTGCCATCGGCGTCCGAGACAACCGGGCCGAGCGCACCGTCCCTCGGCCCGAGGTCGAACGCGGGGCCCTCCGGAATCGGTTCCGCCGGTTCCGCCGGCGCGTTCGGCACGATCGGCGCCGGTTCAGGAGGCAGCGCGTCGCGCGCAGTGGAGGTGGGCACCGGGGCGACCGAGGGCGACGGGTCCGGCTGCTGGGTGACGACGACCGTCACCGGAGGCGGGGCCGGCTCCGAGACGCAGCCGCTGAGGGCGAGGAGACCGACGACACCGATCGCGAGGGTCCGGACGTGCGACAACGCACGTCGACGTCCGGTCGATTCCTTCGGCCCCACAACGCATCCCCCCAGGATGGACCGGGCCCTCAGCACGGTCGGCGGGGCTCGGTCGAACCCTCAGCCTACGGCGAGGCGCCGCGAGTCCGAGCAGGGCTACCCCCGAAATCCCGAGCGCCGGAGGCCCTCCAGTAGGCTGCTGGAACGCGCATCGAAGGAGAGCCATGACGGAGCAGGACATCGACCGGACCGGAACGGGAACCCCAGCGGCAGGCCAGTCCACCGGCTTGCGATGGGGCATCCTCGGCCCCGCCGGCGTCGCGAAGAGCTTCACCGCCGACCTCCGACGGCACGGCTTCGACGTCCGGGCCGTCGCCTCGCGATCCGCCGAGACCGCAGCCGCGTTCGCCGCCGAGTTCGACATCCCGAACGTCCACGTGGGGTACGAGGCGCTCGCCGCCGACCCCGAGGTCGACGTGATCTACATCGCGACCCCGCACCCGTTCCACGCCGAGCAGGCGGTGCTGGCGCTCGACGCCGGGAAGCATGTCCTCATCGAGAAGCCCTTCACCCTCAACGCCGCCGAGGCGCAGGCAGTCGTGGCGCTCGCCGCGGAGCGCGGTCTGGTCGTCCTCGAGGCGATGTGGACCCGGTTCCTCCCGCACATGGTCCGGCTCCGCGAGCTGCTTGCCGACGGCGTCATCGGGCAGCCGCGCAGCCTCGTCGCCGATCACACTCAGCTGCTCTCGGACGACCCGGAGCACCGCATGAACAACCTCGAGCTGGGCGGCGGCGCGCTGCTCGACCTCGGCGTGTACCCGGTCTCCTTCGCGTCGTCGGTCTTCGGGACCCCGACGACGATCCAGGCCACGGCCGCGCTCCGCGACACGGGGGCGGACATGCAGGTCGCGACCCTCTTCGGCTACGCGGACGGCCAGGTGGCGAACACCCTGTCGGCGAGCAACACCGTCGGCCCGAACCGCGCGGCAATCGTCGGGACCGACGGCTGGATCGAGTTCGACCGCGTCTGGTACACGGCGACGACCTTCCGGGTGTTCGGCACCGACGGCGAGGTCGTGGAGACCTACCGTTCCGAAGTGGACGGCCGTGGGATGCACTTCCAGGCGTGGGAGCTCGAACGCCTCGCCTCCGAGGGCCGGCTGTCCGGCGACATCATGCCGCTCGCCGAGACGGTCGCGATCATGGAGACCCTCGACGAGGTCAGGCGTCAGATCGGCGTCCGGTACCCGGGCGAGTGACCCGAGGCACCTGAACGCGCGGGTCGAGACCGCTCCGCCGTGCCCGAGCGCCCTCGTGCAACTCGATGGCGTCACTGTAGTGCCCGATCAGCGCGCTGCTGACGCTCTTCCAGCTGCGCGGCAGGACGCCTGCCCGAGCCGCGGCACCGAACGCCGCCCGCTTCACCTCGTCGCCCACGAGGTCCTGGACGAACCCGCGCAGCTGGTCGAGCCTGCCGGGTTCGTAGAGCCACCCGGTGCGGCTGGAGTCCACGAGGTCGACCGGCCCACCTCGACCGGTCGCGACGACGGGTACGCCAGAGGCCATCGCCTCCTGGATGGTCTGGCAGAAGGTCTCCGACTCGCCGGGGTGGACGAACACGTCCAGTCCCGCCATCGCGACCGCCAGCTCCTCGCCGCCCAGGAATCCGGTGAAGACCGCGTTCGGCAGCCGCTGTTCGAGTGAGGCACGCAGTGGCCCCTCGCCGACGATGACGAGCTTGACGCCCGGAAGCCGACCGAGCACCGCGAGGTCCTCGACCTGCTTCTCGGCCGCGAGCCGACCGACGTAGCCGACGATCCGTTCGCCGCCGGGAGCGACGGAACGACGCCAGGCTTCGCTGCGCCGCTCCGGGGAGAACCGCACGGCGTCGACGCCGCGCACCCACAGGCGGACCCGCGGGATGGCGTGCGCCTCCAGCTGAGCGATCGACTGTCGTGACGGCGCGAGCGTGAGCGTCGACCGGCCGTGGAGGCGCTCGACGTGCTGCCACAGCAACGCTTCGGCGACTGGGAACCCGTACCGTCCGGCGTAGGCCGGGATGTCGGTCTGGTACACGGCGACGGTCGGGACGCCCAGGCGCTCGGCGGCCTGGACACCGCGCCAGCCGAGGACGAACGGCGAGGCCAGGTGCACCACGTCGGGGCGGAAGCCGCGGAGGAGCTCGGTGATCCGGCCGACTCCGCCGGCGGCGACCCGCACGTTCCGGTAGCGGGGGAGCGGGATCGACGGGACGCCGTCCACCCGGAAGCCCTCGTGGAGCCGTGGCGTCGAGGCTCCGGCGCCGGGGGCGATGACGAGCACCTCGTCCCCTCGGTCCGCGAAGTGCTCCATGATGCGGAGCAGGGAGTGGGTGACGCCGTTCATCTGCGGCAGGAACGACTCGGTCACGATTGCGATCCTCACACCCATGATGCTCCGCGTCGTACGGGTCGCAGCGGTGCCCGGCGGGCGACGTGTCGGTGACCATCGGGTGACATCGCGGTGCCGCACGATGAGGCGCAGCCTGCTTTACTTATCGCATGAGTGCTGGTGGATTCGGAAGCGGCGGCGGGATCGCGTCGGAGCGGATCGAATCCTTCTCGTACACCCCGGCGCGGCGGCTGCGGCCGAACGCGAAGGTCCTGCCGGAGCACGCCCGTGGTCATAACCGGGCGCTCGTCCTCCAGACCCTCTTCGCCAGCGGTGCCATGAGTCGGGCCGACATCGCCCGCGCCACCGGCCTGACCCGGGTGAGCATCTCCGACCTCGTCGCCTCGCTCATCGCGGACAACCTCATCGTCGAGGTCGGCCTCCGCGAGACCTCTCGCCCGGGCAAGCCCGCCACGCTCATCGACATCAACCGCGACGAGTTCCAGATCGTCGGCCTCGACCTCTCCGACACCGAGGTGTTCAGAGGTGCTGTGCTGACCCTCGACGGCGAGGTCGTGACGATGCTCGAGGTGCCGCTCGACGGCGCCACGGGGACGGACGCGATCGCGAAGGCCGTCGCGCTCGCCGCAGACCTCGTCGAGGAGGCGACGGTCGAGGTGCTGGGCATCGGGGTCGGTTCGCCCGGCGTCGTCGACATGACCGGCACGGTCCGCAGCGCCCCGAACCTCGGCTGGACCGACGTCGACCTCCAGGGGGCGATCGAGCAGGTTGCCCAGGTGCCGGTCCTCGTCGCGAACGACGCCAACGCCGCGGTGCTCGCGGAGTACAGCTTCGGCGGGGCGGACGGCGACCTCATGCTCGTGAGCGTCGGGAACGGCGTCGGGGCGGGGCTGCTCGTGGGCGGCCATCCGCTCTTCGGGAGCCGGTTCGCCGCCGGTGAGATCGGCCACGTGGTCGTCGGCACCGACGGCGGGCCGCTGTGCGCCTGCGGGAAGCGGGGGTGTCTCGAGGCCTGGCTGGCCGTGCCGCACCTGCGCGAGCTCCTCGCGGCGGCCGAGGCGAGCGATCTTCCCGCCGCGGAGGTCGAGCAGCGTCGCGAGGAGATCCTGCGCGCGGCAGGGGAGCGCCTCGGTGTCTCGCTCGCCGCGATCGTCGGTGCGCTGAACCTGTCGGAGATCGTGGTGAGCGGCCCGGAGGAGTTGCTCGCCGGCGTGCTCCTCGACGCGGCGATCGAGACCGTGCGGGCGCGCACGATGACCGAGTTCCACGGCGGCGTGCAGATCCGGATGAGCGAGCAGGGCGCCGACATCGTCCTGCGTGGCACCGCGGTGATGGTGCTCTCCGGCCTCCTCGGCGTCTCCTGACCCTCGGACGACGCGCGCGTCGCACATTTCCTCGGCGGACTCGGCGAAAAACCGCACCGCTTCCCGGTGTTTCCACTACCGGGCACGTATGGTGCAAGTGTGTGGCGGCTAGAGAAGAGACGGGATGACGGCGACGTGACGTCCGGAGTCGAACGGGAAGCAGCGGAGGCGCAACTCCGCGAGGGTCCCGTGGCGGCATCGGCAGGCGTGGTCGACACGGCGCTGCACGCCTGGCGTCAGCAGCTCAGCACGGTCGGCGGCCCATCGCCGCTGCTCCACTTCGTGGACGCCCCGACGACCCGGGTGGAGCTCAGCTCGACGCATCCCGGTGGTCTGCCGCAGTTCATCTCGGGCAAATCGACGCTGCTGTCGAACCTCATCCGCGACGAGATCGCGCTCCGCGGTGCGAAGCGCGCCGCCGACCGCATCACGACGAAGGGCATCGAGCTCTCCACCGTCCGCGGCATCGACGCCGTCCACCTCGCCGTCGGTCTCGCCCAGTGGACGCATCAGGGTGAGGACTTCAGCGCGCCGGTCCTGCTCCGGCCGCTGGCCATCCGCCGGTACGGTCGCGACTACGAGGTCAAGCTGCGCGGCGCCACGACCGCGAACCCGGAACTCGTCCGCGCCCTCCGCGAGCAGTTCGGCATCGTCCTCGATCCCGACGAGTTCGTCGCGCTGAGTGAATCGGGCGGGGTCTTCAAGCCGCAGCCCGTCATCGACCGCCTCCGCTCGCTCGCCGCCGGGCTCGAGTGGTTCACCGTCCAGCCGCGTCTGCTCGTCTCCTCGTTCGCCGCCGTCGGTCACTCCCTGCTCGACGACGCCGCCAAGCTCGACCACCCGATCCTCGACGCCGTCGCCGGCGACGAGGGTGCCGTCGGTCTCGTGCGCAGCAGCTTCACGCCCGTCGACGCGCCGGGCCAGGACGACCGCCCGCCGTCGACCGACACCCTCCTGCTCGACGCGGACGTCGAGCAGGAGAACGTCATCGCGCAGATCGGTGCCGGCAACTCGCTCGTCGTCACGACGCTTCCGGGCACGGGCGGCACGCAGACCATCGTGAACGCGATCGGCGTGCTCGCGTCGCAGCACAAGCGTGTCCTCGTCGTCAGCCCCCGCCGCTCCACGCTCGAGGGCATCCGCCACCGCCTGACCAAGGTCGGTCTGCCCGGTCTATGCGCGTCGCCGTCGACCCTCCGCCGCGACCTCATCCAGGCGATCACGCGCAACGAGCGCGCGATCCCGCCGCAGGTCGGCGAGGTCGACGACGCACTCGTCCGGCTGCGTCGGGTCCTCATCGACTACCGCACCTCGCTGCAGGCGAAGGACCCGGACCTGCGGGTCTCGGTCATCGAAGCGCTCGAAGCACTCTCGAAGCTCTCCAAGCTGCCGCACCCTCCGGGAACCCTGGTCCGGCTCGACCGCCAGACGCTCGTCGGGCTCGCCGCAGGCCGCTCCCGCGCGGCGGAGGCGCTCGAAGGCGCGGCCGCCCTCGGCGAGTTCCGCTACGGTCCGGGCGACTCGCCCTGGTACGGCGCGTCGTTCGACACGACCGCGGAAGCCCAGGAGACCCACGACCTCGCCAAGCGCCTGCACCGTAAGGACCTGCCGCAGCTCCTGGAGCGCGCGTACGGCCTCATCGGGCAGACGCAGATGCGGCCGTTCGAGTCCATCGACGAGCTGGGCATCTACCTGCGACTCCTCGCGGACATCCGGGAGACGCTCGACCGCTTCCAGCCCGACGTCTTCGACCGGTCGCTCGCCGACCTGATCGTCGCGACGAGCCCGCGGAAGGACTCCGCCGCGATGTCGTCGGCGAGCCGCCGGCGACTCAAGGCCCTGGCCAAGGAGTACCTGCGGCCCGGCGCACACGTGCCCGACATGAACGCCGCCCTCCGTCGGATCCAGCAGCAGCGCACCCTGTGGCAGCGCTACGTGACGACCGGCGCGCCGCCCGAGGTGCCGCTCGGCATCGCGGACGTCGAGCAGGCGTACCAGACGGTCGCCGCGAAGCTCGAGCTGGTCGACCAGCCGCTCGGTATCGCCGACACTCCCGACCGCCTCGGACGCCTCGCGATCCCGAGTCTCGTCCGCACGATCTCCGAGCTCGCCGCCGAGTCCGAGGTCCTCCACAACCTCCAGGAGCGCACCGCGATCCTCGCCGGCCTGCGCGAGCAGGGTCTCGGCGAGCTCATCATCGACCTCTCACAGCGACACGTGCCGCGGACGCGCCTCGCCGACGAGCTCGAGCTCGCCTGGTGGCAGTCGATGCTCGAACTCGTGCTCACCGAGGACCGCGGTCTGCTCGGCGCGAACACGAGCGTCGTCGAACGTCTGGAGTCCGACTTCCGGCTGGTGGACGAGGCGCACGCCTCCGCCTCCGGGCAGCTCCTCGCCTCGCTGCTGGCCGACACCTGGAAGATCGGTCTCGTCGACCACGCCACCGAGGGCATGGCGCTCCGTTCGCTCCTCAAGCGCGATCGACCGCTCCGAGCGGCCGAGCTCGAGCAGGCGGCCCCCACGTTGTCCCGTGTCCTCGCGCCGGTCTGGCTCGTCTCGCCGTACGAGGTGCCGCGCATCCCCGAGAGCGCGTCCTTCGACGCCGTCTTCCTCGTCGACGCGGGGGCGACGCTCCTCGCCGAGAACGTGGACGCCATCCGTCGTGCGCGTCAGGTCGTCGCCTTCGGTGACCCCGTCACGCAGAGTCCGTCGCCCTTCGAGATCCGTCTGACGGATCAGGAGGCGACCCCCGAGCAGCACGCCGACATCGCCGAACTGCACCGTGAGTCGGCGCTCGAACAGCTGAGCTCCGTCCTGCCGACCCTCATGCTCACGCGCTCCTACCGCGCGGGAGGCGAAGACCTCGCAGAACTCGTCAACGAGCGGTTCTACGGTGGCCAGATCGACTCCCTGCCGTGGGCGGGTTCGTTCCTGGGCCACGGCAGCCTGAGCCTCGATTACGTGCCCGGCGGGCTCGGCATGCCCGACCCGGTCACCGGAGCGGTGGAGAGTGTCGACGTCGAGGTCGAACGAGTGGTGGAACTCGTCCTCGAGCACGCCTCGAACCGTCCGAAGGAATCCCTGATGGTCGTGACCGCGAGCGACAAGCACGCGGTCCGGGTCCAGCAGGCGGTCCTCGCAGCGTTCTCCCGTCGGGCCGACCTCTCCGACTTCCTCCTCCGCGAGCGGGCGGAACCGTTCACCGTGCTGACGCTCGAGCAGTCCGTGGCCGAGAGCCGCGACCGTGTCATCTTCTCGATCGGGTACGGCCTGACGCCGCACGGGCGGGTCCTGTCCGACTTCGGCGCGCTGGGTCAGCCCGGCGGCGACCGGCTGCTCGCGGTCGGTATGACGCGCGCGCGGCGGTCCATGGTGATCGTCTCGTGTGTCCGCCCCGAGGACCTCGACCAGAACCGGATCCAGCACGGCATCCTCGCGCTCGCACGCATCCTCACGGACACGTCGCGCCGCGCCTCCGAGGATCAGGCGACGCACGAGGCCGAGCCGATGCTCGTCGACCTCGCGACGCGCCTCGAGACGCTCGGGATGCGGGTCGACATGGGCTACCGCGGCAAGCTCGCCCTGGTCGCCTCGTGGGGTGGCCGAGCCGTGGTCGTCGAATGCGACGAGGAACTGGGCGACGCGAGTCTCCGTGAGTCGCTGCGACTCCGTCCCGACGTCCTGCGCCGCCTCGGCTGGCACTACGTCCGCGTGCACAGCTTCGACCTCTTCGCCGATGCCGAGGCGGTCGCGCAGCGTGTGGCCGGTGTGCTCGGGCTCAACACGACCGAGCACCTCGACACCGCGCCGATCGCCGTGCAGGTCCCACGCCACTGATGGTCGGACACTGATCATGCAGGACGATCAGGAGCCACGGATCGTCCGCCCCCGAGGATCGAGGCGGGCGATCCGCCCCGGTGCTCCCGGAACGGATCCCGCGCCGCAGCTGCCGGCCGATCCCGTCAAGGCGGCGGAGGACACCGACGCCGCCTGGGGCGGCACCGTCAAACCCGCTGGCGGCGGCGGCAACGACGACGAGCTGCAACGCAACGTCCCGCCCCACTGGTGAGCGGGACGGGACGTCGGTGCTGCTGGACGAGCCGGACTAGCGGCCGTCGGTCGTGTCGTCGCGTGCGGGCGGCAGCGGAGCGCTCGTGCCCGTCTTCAGCACGTCGCGGATCTCGGTGAGGAGCGACAGCTCGCTCGGAGCTGCGGCCTCGTCGGCGATCGTCGGCTTCGTGGTGACGCGCTTGAAGTGGTTCATCGGCAGCACGATGACGAAGTAGACCACGGCGGCGACCAACAGGAACTGGATGGTCGCGCCGATGAACGCGCCGAAGTGGATGACGGCAGGGTCGCCGTCGACCGTCGGGATGGAGACGTTGAACGCGTCGTTCAGGCTCTCCGCGCGGAAGAGCGCCCCGAGCAGCGGGTTGAAGATGTTCTCGACGAGCGAGTTGACGATGGCGGTGAACGCGGCCCCGATCACGACGGCCACGGCCAGGTCGATCACGTTGCCGCGGAGGATGAACTCCTTGAAGCCTTTGAGCATGGGGTCTCCCTGTGGATCGGGGATGGGCAGGACCCTGGCTACGCTACCGGCTCAGGACGTGGCGCTCCCGGCGGAGGCCGGTGTGGCGCTGGAGCCGGAGCTGGAGGAGCCGCCCGAGGAGGAGGATCCGCCCTTGGTGTCCGAGGAGGACGAGCTCGACGACCCCTCCGAGGACTTCGAGGAGGCCGGGATGGAGCTCGAGCCCTTGCCGGCACCGGCGCGGGAGTCCGTGCGGTAGAAGCCGGAGCCGTTGAACGTGACACCGACCGCGCTGAACAGCTTGCGCAGCTTGCCGGAGCACGCCGGGCACTCGGTGAGGGAGTCGTCGGTGAAGGACTGCTGGACGTCGAAGGCGTTGCCGCACTCGGTGCAGCGGTAGGCGTAGGTGGGCACGGGGTCTCCTGGGATGTGGTGGGTCGGCGCGCTCAGCGGCGCGGTCTGACCTGGTCGAAGTCGAGGATGCGGCTCGGGGTCACGGCACCGCCGACGGGTTCGTCGTGGATCTCGCTCGGGACCTCGTCGAGGATCTCGGTGTCGTACAGCACGGCGTAGACGGGCGGGCAGCGCTCCATCGAGCCGAGCGTCTTGTCGAAGTACCCGCGACCCCAGCCCATGCGCATGCCGTGGGCGTCGACGGCGGCCGCGGGGACGAGGATGAGGTCGACGTCGTTGATCGCGATGGGACCGAGGGTGGTACCCACGACCTCGGGGGTGCCGGCGAAGCCCACCGTCTCGATGCCTTCCTCGCCGATCGTCCAGTCGAGGAGCCCGTCGGTGCGGGTGATGGGGAACAGGATGCGGATGCCCGCCTCCTGCGCCCACTGGAGGAAGGGACGGGTGTCGGGCTCGCTCGGGGAGGAGAGGTAGCAGGCGATGGAGGTCGCGCCGAAGCGGGAGACGAGGGCTCGGAGGTTGTCCGTCAGGCCGGTGGTCGACCGCTCCTTCTCCAGGGAGGTGAGCAGCTCCCGCCGCTCACGGAGCTCGGCGCGCAGCGCTCGTTTCTCGTGTTCGGCGGGGCTCGTCATGCGACCCATTCTAAACGGCTCGTCGTCGCGCCCGGCTCGTTGCCCGACCTCATAGCCGACATCCGTCGCCTCGTCCAGGGGTTCAGGGGATTTCACCCTCGATCGAGGGGGTATTCGGCGACTTCCCCGGCTCCACACGATAGGTTTTCCCTCATGACCACTCGTGTTACCAAAGCAGTCATCCCCGCAGCAGGTCTCGGCACCCGGTTCCTTCCGGCGACGAAGGCCCTGCCGAAGGAGATGCTCCCCGTCGTCGACAAGCCGGCCATCCAGTACGTCGTCGAGGAGGCCGTCAGCGCCGGGCTCGCCGATGTGCTCATGATCATCGGCCGCAACAAGAACGCCCTCGCCAACCACTTCGACCGCGTGACCGAGCTCGAGCTCAACCTCGCGAAGAAGGGCGACACCCAGCGCCTCGAGAAGGTCAACGAGTCGAGTGAGCTCGCCGACATCCACTTCCTGCGCCAGGGAGACCCGAAGGGCCTCGGCCACGCCGTCCTGCGGGCCAAGCGCCACGTCGGCCACGAGCCCTTCGCCGTGCTCCTCGGCGACGACCTCATCGACGCCCGCGACGTCCTCCTCGAGCGCATGCTCGACGAGCAGGACAAGCGCAACGCGACGATCATCGCTCTCATGGAGGTCGACCCCGATTCGATCCACATGTACGGTGCAGCAGCCGTCGAGGCCACCGACGACCCCGACGTCGTCCGGGTGACCGGGCTCGTCGAGAAGCCCGCGAAGGAGGACGCCCCGTCCAACCTCGCCATCATCGGCCGCTACGTACTGAAGCCCGAGGTGTTCGAGATCCTCGAGCGCACCGAGCCGGGCAAGGGTGGCGAGATCCAGCTGACCGACGCGCTCCAGGAGATGGCCGCCGACGTCGAAGGCACGGGCGGCGTCTACGGCGTCATCTTCCGCGGCCGTCGTTACGACACGGGCGACCGCCTCGACTACATCAAGGCGATCGTGCAGCTCGCCGTCGACCGCGAGGACCTCGGTCCCGAGCTGCGTCCGTGGCTCAAGGGCTTCGCCGGGAACCTGGACTGAGTCCACCCGACGACACACGACGCGCCCCGGGTCCGCAGCTGCGGATCTCGGGGCGCGATGCTGTCGACGACGTGGTGTCGATGCATCGGTGAGCGCTCCACTAGGCTCACCACAGAACGCGAGAGGGGTGGCACGGTGGCGCAGGTCGTACCCGTTCTGAGCAGTGGGCGAGTGAGCATCCGGCCGATCAAGGTCCGTGACGCGAGGCCGCTCGAGCGCGAGCTCGCGGAGAACCGAGCCTGGTTGCGCCGCTGGGAGGCGACGAGCCCCTACGGCCCGGTCCCGGCCGACAGCCGTGCGGCGATCCGGTCGCTGCAGAACCACGCACGCTCGGGCGCAGGCCTCCCGTTCGTCATCGAGGTCGACGGGGAGTTCGCCGGCCAGCTCAACGTCTCCGGCATCACCTACGGATCGCTGGCCTCGGCGTCGATCGGCTACTGGGTCTCCCAGCGGTTCGCGGGTCTCGGTGCCACACCGATCGCGACCGCCCTGGCCACCGACCACTGCTTCACCGCCCTGCAGCTCCATCGTCTGGAGATCTGCATCCGGCCCGAGAACGCTCCGAGCCTGCGGGTCGTCGAGAAGCTCGGGTTCCGGTACGAGGGACTGCGGCGCCGCTTCATCCACATCGACGGCGACTGGCGTGACCACTTCTGTTTCGGCCTCGTCCGCGAAGAAGTCCCGGGCGGCGTCCTGAACCGGTGGTTGGACGGTCAGGTCCCGAAGGACGCGTGCGTGATCCCCGAGGCCGACCGTCTTGCGGCCGCGTCGCCGTTCCCCACCCGCTGACCCGGTAGCCGTTTTCCCCCTCCATCCGGGGACACACCCGACGACTGCCCGTCTCCGGTCGTTGCACCCGCTACGGTCAGGGACATGGACGGCGGATTCCTGAGCGGTGGGGTGATCATTCTGGTCGCAGCGATGCTGTGGCTGGTGTACCTGGTGCCGTCGTGGGTGCGTGACAGTCAGTTCTCCGCCAGCGAGCGCAACGCGATCCGGCTGCAGCAGACGCTCCGTGTGCTCGCCGAGACGGCTGAGGTCCCGGAGGCCGTCCGGCTCGAGGCGACGTCGCGTGAGGTCGCCGCGCAGCGCAAGCTCCTCAAGCAGCTCGAGGCCAGGACGAAGGCGACGGCCGAGGCCGCGGCGCGCGTCGAACTCGCCGAAGCCGACCGGATCCGCCGCGAGGAGGAGGCCAGGGCCGTGCAGGCCGAAGCCGCCGCCCGTGCCGCGGAGGATGCTCGTCGTGCGGCCGCTGCCGCAGCCCGTGCCGTGCAGCGCAACGCCCGAGCGGCGAAGCTCGCGCGAAGCCGTCGTCGCTCCAGACTGCTCGCGACCACCGTGTTGGTCGCCTCCATCATCGGGTTCTGCTCCGGCGTGACCGCGTTCCTCGCGGGTGGCGGTCTCGTCCTCGGTATCTCGTCCACAGTCGTCGGTCTGCTCGCGCTCTCTGCGCTCTCCCGGATGTCGCGCATCGCCCACCGTGCCGTCGCGCCGGTACCGGCGGTCGCTGTCACGACCAGGCGTGTCGAGTCGGCGCTCTTCGAGTACAACGAGCCCGTCAAGGCGGCGTCGCAGGCGCAGACGTGGACCCCGACGTCCATCCCGAAGCCGCTCCACCTCTCCGAGGGCTCCTCGGCTGCCGCCGAGCTGGCGAAGGCCGACGCCTACGATCGCCTGCGCCAGGCGGCCATGCAGGAGGCCATCGCCTCCCGCGCCGAGCGTCTCGCGCCGGTCGTACCGACGATCGTCCGTCGTCCGGAGCCCGTCGCCGCTCCGCAGCCCGAGCGCGTCGAACCGCAGCCGGCCCCGAGCCGTTTCGCCTCGATGGGTGTCATCGACGAGGGCGAGATCGCTGCCGGCGGCTCCAGCCTGCTGCAGCGTCGCCGCGCCGCGGGCTGAGTCCCGACCGCGCCCGTCCGGTCGTTCATGAACCGGTCACCGGCGACGGATAGACTCGTCGAGGGGGTTCGTCGCTCGGTTCTCGTCGACGCCCTGGAACGCGAAAGGTGACCATGGGCGTGTGGCGGAAGAGCCGGCGGAAGCCGATGAAGCCCTACGTCGCGCCCCCTGAGGTGGCTCCGCCGCCGGTCGAGCACGCGGTCGAGGAAGGCCTCCTCATCGCGCGGTCCTGGACCGTGGTCGAGGTCACGAACTGGATCATCGAGCGAGCACTCCGCGACGGTGCCTCCTACGACGCCGAGGCGACGCAGGTGGCCGTCCGGCGTGAGCTGGGACGCATGGCGGACGAGCAGGAGGAGTACGCCGACCTCGCACGGGAGGCGCGCCAGACGGCGTTCCAGCGTCGGGGGAGTGCGCGTCACCAACACGACTACCGCGCGGGTGACCTGAGCGCCCTGTCCCGTCGCCGCGAGGTGTACTCAGGGCTCGCCGCCGAACTCCGTCGGGTGAGCAAGGACGAGGAGTTCGTCGCGGCGATCGCGGAATCCGCTCGTGAGCGTGCGTGGGGTGACCTGGAGCGCGCCATCCAGGCGAAGCTCGACCGGGTCCTCGACGAGCCGGTCGTCGACGAGCACTATCGGCGTGCCCGGAGCCAGCGGCTCCGCTGGTTCCGCGATCTCGACCTCGCTGCCCTCATCGCCGCCAATCCGAAGGACGGCAGCATGCCGGTCGACGACGGCCCGAACCCCTACGAGGACTAGCGCGGCCGGTTCGAAACGGCTCGCCGGTTCTGCTAGCCTGGACGAGTAGTTGGGCCCATGGCGCAGTCCGGTAGCGCACCTCGTTCGCATCGAGGGGGTCAGGGGTTCGAATCCCCTTGGGTCCACCAGCTGCAACGACAACCCCGCACCTCACGGTGCGGGGTTGTCGTGTTTCCGGGTGTCGGCAGCTCCCGCGTCCTGTACGGTCAGGGGCACGGCGCCGCTTCGGTTCCCGTGAACGGGACGAGCAGTCATGCCAGCAGGATCCGAACCGACCGTGCAGCATGACGCCGTCCTCGGGGTGATCGGCACCTCGCTGAAACCCGACGAACGACGCGTGCCGATCCACCCGGCGCACTTCGAGCGCATCCCGGAGGAGTTCCGGTCTCGGATCGTCGTGGAGTACGGCTACGGTGCCCGGTTCGGTGTCTCCGACGAGGAGATCGCGCCCTACGTCCGCTCGTTCGCGACGCGCGCCGAGGTCATCGCGCAGGCCGACGTCGTCCTCCTGCCGAAACCGCAGCTCGAGGACGTCCAGGAGCTCCGCGACGGGCAGACGCTCTGGGGCTGGCCGCACTGTGTCCAGGACACCGCGCTGACGCAGCTCGCGATCGACAAACGGCTCACGCTGATCGCCTTCGAGGCGATGAACCACTGGGCCGCCGACGGCAGCTTCGGGTTGCACGTCTTCCACAAGAACAACGAGCTCGCCGGCTACAGCTCGGTGATCCACGCGTTGGAGCTCTGCGGCTCCACTGGCAGCTACGGCCGTCGCCTGACCGCCGTGGTCATCGGCTTCGGCGCGACCGCCCGAGGTGCCGTGACCGCGCTCAACGCCCATGGGATCCACGACGTGCGCGTGCTCACCAACCGCCGGGTCGCGGCGGTCGCGGCGCCCATCCACTCCGCCCGCATGATCCAGTTCGACCACGACGACGGCCCGTACCTGAGTGAGGTCATCACCGACGAGGGTCGCGTGCCACTCGCGCCCTTCCTGGCCGAGAGTGACATCGTCGTCAACTGCACGCTGCAGGACCCCAACGCACCACTGCTCTACCTCCGTGAGGACGATCTCGGCGCGTTCCGGCCCGGGAGCCTCATCGTGGACGTCTCCTGCGACGAGGGCATGGCCTTCGAGTGGGCGCGCACGACCGGATTCGACGACCCGATGTTCACCGTCGGGCCCGGGGAGATCAACTACTACGCGGTCGACCACAGTCCGTCGCTCCTGTGGAACTCGTCGAGCTGGGAGAACAGCGAGGCGTTGCTGCCGTTCCTGCCCACCGTCCTGGCCGGACCGGCCGCCTGGGTCGACAGCCTGACCGTCCAGCGGGCCGTCGAGATCCAGGACGGCGTCATCCTCAACCCGGCGGTCACCGAGTTCCAGCACCGGTCGGCCGAGTACCCGCACGAGGTCCTGCCGGGCTGATCGGTTCTCGGCCGACCGTTCAAGCAGTGGGGCCGCGGCGGGCCTGTCGTTGAACCGCTGACGGAGGCACCGCGCCCGGGAGGCCCCTCGTGGGCACTTCGACAGGCTCAGCCACCGGGGATGGTCCACCCGGAGCCCTCCGGTCCCTGAGCGGCCTCCTCCGGTCCCTGAGCCTGTCGAAGGGCATTCGTAGGCACCTCGACAGGCTCAGTGACCGGAAGAGGTGCACCCGTACTGAATCGGAACGATGAGGCCTGTTCGTGGGCACTTCGACAAGCTCAGTGACCGGGAAACGTCTGTCCGCACCGCTGCGGTCCCCGAGCTGTGCCGCCCTTCGACAGGCTCAGTGACCGGAAGAGGTGCACCCGTACTGAATCGGAACGATGAGGCCTGTTCGTGGGCACTTCGACAAGCTCAGTGACCGGGAAACGTCTGTCCGCACCGCTGCGGTCCCGGAGCTGTGCCGCCCTTCGACGGGCTCAGTGACCCGGAAGAGGTTCGCCCGCCATGTGTCGGTCCCTGAGCCTGTCGAAGGGCAGCCCGGGCCGTGCCACCTCGGTGAACGGGGAGGTTCGCTCGGTTCACGTGGGACGCGCCAGCCACGTGAACTCGGCCTGAGAGGTTCGTGGCAGGCCGCGCAAGCGGTCGAGTGCGGCATGCACCCGCCCCTACGCTGGACGCTTGCGCCGTACGGTATCGGTCGGCGGAGGAACACACAGTGCACGACCGGCTCGAGGAGGCATGGATGTTCGTTTGGCAGAGCTGGTGGGGTGTCGCCGCAGCAGCCGGGATAGCGCTGATCGCAGCGCTCGTCGTCATCGTGATCGTGTCGGTCTCCTTCCGGATGGCGGCGCGGCGGAGCGACTGGCCGGGTGCGCTCGCCGGGAGTGCCAGGCACCCCTTCCGGGCCCTCGTGATCCTGGTCGCCGTGTGGCCGGCGGTGGCGGCGACGCTTCCCGATGAGGCCGCCCGTGGGTTCATCGACCAGACCTTCCGGATCGCCGTCATCGCCGCAGCGACGTGGCTGGTCGCCGCGCTGCTCGCCTTCGTCATCGGGCTCGGCCAGGCCCGGTACCGCATCGACGTCCCGAACAACAAGGTCGCCCGCCGCATGCAGACGCAGCTCGCGCTCGTCCGTCGTCTGGCGATCGCGGTCGTCGTCATCGTCGGTGTCGCGTCGATCCTCCTGACGTTCCCCGGCGTCCAGGGCGTCGGGGCGAGCGTGCTGGCCTCCGCCGGTGTCGTGAGCATCGTCGCCGGCCTCGCGGCGCAGTCCGTCCTCGGGAACGTGTTCGCCGGGATCCAGCTCGCCTTCAGCGATGCGATCCGGGTCGACGACGTCGTCATCGTCGAGGGGGAGTGGGGCCGGATCGAGGAGATCACTCTCACCTACGTCGTCGTCGGCATCTGGGACGATCGCCGTATGGTGCTCCCGTCCACCTACTTCACCTCCACGCCCTTCCAGAACTGGACGCGGAACACGAGCGAGCTGCTCGGGTCGGTCGAGTTCGACCTCGATTGGTGGGTGAGTCCCGCGGTCATGCGGACCGAGCTGGAGCGCATCCTCGACCGCACCGACCTCTGGGACGGCCGGGCGCAGGTCCTGCAGGTCACGGACGCCGTGGGCGGCTACGTGCGCATCCGCATCCTCGTCACCGCGGTGGACGCACCGACCCTCTTCGACCTCCGATGCCTCGTGCGCGAGCAGATGGTCGAGTGGATCCTCGCGCAGAACCCGTCGGCGATCCCGCGCAACCGCGTGCAGATGGTCGAGCAGGAGCCTCGTCCGGTGCCGAAGCGCGGCGGGCCGGTCACCGAGCCCGTCGGGCTGTTCAGCGGCAGCGCCGAGGCCGAACAGCGCGCGAGCCTCTTCACCTCCTCGATCACCCTGCCCGACCTGGACGACGAGCCCGAACGCTGACCGTCGCACGACTGGACGCGTGTGCACCGAATCGTTGTCGTTCCGGCGATCCTGTATGCGCTTCCCGTCGCTACCATCAAGGGAACCTCGCCGGGTGACCTGCCGGCGGGCCGTCGGTGTTGCTGCCGACACGAACGGACGGCGCCGGCCCGAACCCCGGCGACGGCATGCGAAGGAGACCGCGCGTGAACGACGACACCCTCTTCCTCACCGATGAGGACACCGCCGTCCCCGGCGAACGCCCGGAGCAGCGTCTCGAACGACGCTCCGCGTCCGTGCTGAAGCACCGACTCCTCGAGCAAGAACGCAAGCAGTTCGAGGAGTCCCTCGCCTCGGCGAAGGCGGACGGTGCCCTCGAACGCGCGGCGGCTCTCATCGTGTCCGCCCGGCGACGCTTCCTCATCGGGGCGTCGAAGTCGTTCACCTACGCGTCCCTCCTCGCCGCGGACCTCAGCTACGGCCTCGCGAACGTCACGCTCATCGACGGCACCATCGTGCGGCCGCTCGACGTCCTGAGCGACGTGCGCACGAGCGACGTCATGATCGCCGTGTCGCTGCAGCGGTACCGGAAGTACACGATCGACTCCGTCGTCCCGTTCGCCGAGGCGGGAGGCAGCCTCGTGCTCATCACGGACGCGCCGGACGCCCCGCTGACCCCGTACGCCGACGAGACGATCGTGCTCGGCCGTGCCGAGGACGGCCACCCGAGTTCCTCGATCGGGATCGCGCTCACCCTGCACATCCTCGCCACGCTCACGACGGCCAGCGCCAAGGGCGCCGGCCGTCGGGCGGTGGAGCGGGAGCGCCTCGCCGAGACGCTCGGGGTCTACGTCTCCGACGAGGACTGAGCGCGGACCGGGATCAGCTTCCCGAGCCCTTCCCCTCGCGCACGATCGACAGGGGTTCCGTGATGTCTTCGAGGGACTTCCGCGCGGCGTCGACGCCGAAGATGAGGGCGATCAACCCGCCGAGGACCATCACGCCGGCACCCACGAAGTAGCCCACGGTGAGCGGCCCGCGGTCGGTGCCGTCACCGATCAGGATCCCGTAGAGCAGGGGCGCGACCGAACCCGCGATCTGTCCGATCGCGAAGAAGTAGCCGATCACCTGGCTGCGGAGCTCGAGCGGGAAGATCTCGCTCACGGTCAGGTAGGCGCTTGACGCACCGGCGGAGGCGAAGAAGAACGAGACGCACCAGAAGATCGTCTGGGTCGTCGCGTCGAGCGCACCGGCGTTGAAGAGCACCGCCGACACGGCCAGCACCGCCCCCGAGACCCCGTAGGTGAGGAAGATCATCTGGCGACGACCCCAGGTGTCGAACAGTCTGCCGAGGAGGAGTGGGCCGAGCAGGTTGCCGATTGCGAAGGGGAAGAAGTAGTACTGCGTCGACGAGGGGCTCGTGCCGTAGAAGTTCTGCAGCACGAGCGCGTAGGTGAAGAAGATCGCGTTGTACAGGAATGACTGGGTGATCATCATCGCGAGGCCGACGAAGGTGCGCTTCGGGTACTTCGAGAAGAGGACGCCGAAGATGGTCCGGATCGGGATGTGGCCCTGGGCCTGGACCGTGAGCGCCTTCGACTCGTCGACCGGCTCGATTGTCCCGCCCTGTTTGCGGACGGTGGCCTCGATGTCGTCGACCGTGGCCTCCGCCTCCTGTTCCCGACCGTGCGTCATGAGCCACCGCGGACTCTCGGGGATGTGGCGGCGCAGGAAGATGATGGCGAGACCGAGGACCGGCCCGATGAAGAACCCGATGCGCCAGCCGACGTCCTCGGCGAAGTAGTCGGTGTTCAGCAGGAACAGGTTCGCCGCCGATCCGAGGGCGGCGCCACCCCAGTAGGTGCCGTTGATGGCGATGTCGACGTGCCCGCGGTACTTCGACGGGATGAGCTCGTCGATGGCCGAGTTGATCGCCGCGTATTCGCCGCCGATGCCCATGCCGGCGAAGAACCGGAAGATGGCGAGGAACCAGAACGTGGGGGACAGGCCGGCGATGCCGCTCGCGACGAGGTAGATCGCGAGGGTCAGGATGAAGAGCTTCTTGCGGCCGAGGCGGTCCGCCATGCGGCCGAAGACGAGAGCGCCCGTCACCTGGCCGAGGAGGTAGATCGTCCCGAGGAGGCCGACCTCCGCCGCCGACAGCCCCAGCGACTTCTGGAACCCGGCGGAGGCGACGATCTGGATCTCGAGGCCGTCCAGCACCCACGAGAAGCCGAGACCGACGACGATCATCCAGTGGAACCGGGTCCACGGCAATCGGTCCATCCTGGCGGGGACGAGGCTCCGGACCGGGGCAGGCTGCCCGGAGGTCGACGTGTTCGACATGGAATGACTCCTTCCACGGCCGTCCCGTCGACGGTCGATCCGGGAGATGACGCTACTCCCGCGGCGGGCATCGGACGTCGCTGATCGGTGCCCCTTGACTTCGTCCTGGCGGAGGAGCACCCTACGCCCGGCACCCCGTGCGATGGTGCCCGGTGGCGCGGAATGGTCGTACGCTCGAAGCGCGACGAGATCGCGGACGGCTGCCGAGGGCCGTCGAGGAGGAGGCGGCATGCACCTGGTCGAGGACAGCACCGAGACGGACATCACGCGGGTCTTCCAGGACCGGATCACCTCCGGCGTCGCCCCGGGATCGTACGTCGCCGTGTTCGACCGCGAGCGGGTCCGGTTCGAGCAGGGGTTCGGCGGGGTCACCGTGGGCGGTCCGGTGCCCGACGCCGACACGCTGTTCCGCATCGCCTCCTGCACGAAGAGCTTCACCGCGGCCGTGCTCCTCATCCTCCGCGACGCCGGTCGCCTCGACCTGGACGCGCCAGTGGACGGGTTCGTGCCGGAGTTCGCGCCGGTGCTCCCTGACGGCATCGCCGTCCGGCCGACCGTGCGGATGCTTCTGACGATGTCGGGTGGGCTCGGAACGGACGATCCGTGGGGTGACCGCCAGGAGTCGATCAGCGTGGACGAGTTCCGGCGGCTGCTCGTGCGCGGCGTCCGATGCGTCACGACACCCGGGACGGCGTTCTCCTACTCGAACCTCGGCTACGCGCTGCTCGGGCAGGTCATCGAGCGGGTGACCGGTGGCTCCTACATCGACGCGGTGACCTCGCTCCTGCTGGAGCCGCTCGGGCTCGGCGCCGTGTTCGAGCGACCCGAGGGCGACGGGGCGGTCACGGCGACCGGTCATCGTGTCCGCCGCGAACGGGCCGTCGATGAAGACGGCCGATTCGTCGAGGTCCCGTTCTCCGGCCCCGGGGTCTTCTCCTCGATCGGCGGGCTCTTCGCCTCGGCCTCCACCCTGATCGGATGGGTGCGCTGGCTCGACGGCGCCTGGACCGGGGACGAGACCGGACCACTGTCGAGCGCCAGCCGCCGCGAGATGCAGCAGCTGCACCGGCTGGCTCCGTCGCGGCCCACCCTCGACGGCGTGCCGCCGAGACTCGCGCTCGGCTACGGCTTCGGCCTCTTCGTCGAGGAGGACGCCGACCTCGGGACGCTCGTCTCGCACTCGGGCGGCTACCCCGGTTACAGCGCCCACATGCGGTGGCACCCGGCATCCGGGTTCGGCGTCGTCGCCTTCGAGAACGCCGGCTACGCGGCCGTGGCGAAGCCCGCCGAACAGGCCCTGCGGCTGGCGATCGCCGGCGCCCAGACCACCGGTGAGCTGCCGGAACCGGCGATCCGCCCCTGGCCGGAGACGCTTGTGGCGTCCATGACCGCGACCGGGCTGCTGTCGCACTGGGACGACCGCGTCGCCGCCTCGCTGTTCGCCGAGAACGTCGCCCTCGACCGGCCACTGGACGAGCGACGCGAGGCGGTCGACGCCGCTGTCGCCGCCGTCGGTGGCATCGCCGAGGTGGCTTCAGGGCGCGCGACTCCGATCTGCGATTCGCCGGACCACCTGGTCTGGTTCGTCGAGGGGACCGAGGGGCGCCTCCGCCTGGAGGTCCGGATGACACCCGTGCTTCCGCTCCGGGTCCAGACCTTCACGGTGACAGTCGACGACCAGGGCGAGTGAACGCCGAACGCCGGCAGCTGAGGCTCAGCTACCGGCGTTCAGGTGGAACGGTGTGGCTCGGTTCAGCCGATCGAGTCGTCGTCGCCGTTGCCGTTGCGGTTCGTCGGGGAGATGTCCTCCGTCGACTCGACGTACTCGTAGTCGGTCGTCGTCGGGCCATCGTGGTCGCCGGTGTTCGTCGCTTCGCCGACCGGACGGTAGATGAGCTGGCCTTCGCCGTAGGGCAGGACGAGCTCGCCGTCCTGACCGTCTTCGAGCGGGATGATCTCGCTGTCGAGCGGGCCGCCGGTGAGTTTCGCAAGAGTCTGTGACATGTCGCCAGCCTAGCCCCGACGACTGTCAGAGTGCTGCGATGGTCCAGGACACCCGGTGTGGTGTATTGGGAGCCAGGACGACGAGATCGGTCCCGGTCGAGAAGGCGTCGGGGGGACAGGTCATCGGTTCGACGGCGAGCCCCAGTCGGTTCAGCTCCGCGACGGGTTGATCGGCCGTGTGCACCTGGACCCAGGGCAGACCATCGCCCCAGTGCATGGCGACGCCGCTGCCGGATGGCGTCGTCACGCGCACCGTGACCCGGCCGTCGACGTCGCGATCGAGCGCCGTGTACGCGTGGTCGACGAAGGTGTCGCCGATGGCCCGGGGTGACCGGAAGTCGAAGTGCTCCGTCGCCTCCGTGTCGACCGGCTCGAGCGAGACCGGGATGAGCCGGTCCGGCGTGACGGTGAGCACCTCGGCAGCGGGCAGCTCCAGCGTCCAGTCGTCGACGCGGCCCTCACCCGCGACGAGGTACGGGTGCGGCCCCGTGCCGTAGGGCGCGTCGACGTCACCGAGGTTCAGCGCCTCGACGTCGGTGCGGAGTCCGTCGTCGTCGAGCGTGTAGGTCGCGGAGACCTGGACACGGAACGGATAGCCCTCCTGCGCCTCGATGACCACGCGGAACGCCGCCGACGCCGCGCTCGACGACACGAGGTCCCACTCCGACCAGGCGGCGAGCCCGTGGAGGGCATGACCGCGAGCGGGTTCCGTCAGTGCGAGCTGGTGGTCGACGCCCGCGAAGGTGTACCGGCCGTCGACGACGCGGTTGGGCCACGGGGCGAGCATGGCGCCGCGGAACGCCGGACGGACCTCCTCGGCGTCGAACGGGACGACGAGGTCCCGGCCGTCGTGTCGCAGGAACCGCAGTGAGGCACCGACCGAGGCGATCGACGCGGTGTACGCACCGTGCTCGAGATCGACACGACGTCCCGAGATCGGACGTCGGTCGACGGAGGCGGACGGGGACACGGCGCTGGTGGATTCGGTCACGGCCCCATTCTGTCGCATCGACGCCGACCGACCGGGCCGACTGGCGGTGCGGGTCGGGCGGTGGGACGCGGCTCAGTCGAGGGAGCGGCCGCGCATGTCCGAGAGGAACAGTGCGGCGACAGCGGCGACGACGAAGAAGGCGGCGAACACGGAGAAGAGCAGGGCCTGTCCTGCGAGGAGGAGCACCGGAACCGACAGCGGGGCGATGATCGAGGCGATGCGGCCGATGCCGGCGGCCCATCCCGCCCCCGTCGCACGGAGCGCTGTCGGATACAGTTCCGGGGTCGTCGCGTACAGGGCGCCCCAGGCTCCGAGGTTGCAGAAGGACAAGCACATGCCGAACACGATGATCGTCGGTTCGGTCGTCGCCGTGCCGAACAGGACCGCCGACACCGCGGAGCCCGCCAGGAAGGTCGCGAGGGTCTGCTTCCGGCCCCAGGCCTCGATCAACCATGCCGAGACGGCGTAGCCCGGGATCTGGGCGAGGGTGATGATCAGGGTGAAACCGAAGGACCGGACGAGGGAGAACCCGGAGGCGACGAGGATCGTCGGGATCCAGATGAACGCACCGTAGTAGGAGAAGTTGACGCAGAACCACACGATCCAGAGCGAACCGGTGTCGCGGCGGTGCGTGGGCACCCACAGCCCACGGAGGCGCTCGCCGGCGGAGAGACCGGCGCTCACGGGGGTGTCGGTGGTGGTGTCGACGGCTGGCTCCGGGTGGGCGACGTCGGCCGAGGCCTCGAACTCGCGGACGACGGTTTCCGCCTCGCGGTGGCGCCCACGCGACTCGAGGAAGCGCACCGACTCCGGCAGTCGCGTCCGCACGATGGCCGCGTAGACCGCGGGCAACGCGCCGATGGCGAGCGCCCAGCGCCACCCGTCGTCGCTCGTCGGCACGACCAGATAGCCGATGAGGGCGGCGGCGATCCACCCGATCGCCCAGAACGCCTCCAGGAACACGATGATCCGCCCGCGGATCCGTGGCGGGGCGAACTCACTCATGAGGGTCGAGGCGACGGGCAGCTCGGCGCCGAGTCCGAGGCCGACGACGAATCGCAGCACGATGAGCACGCCGAGTCCCCAGGCGAGGGCCGACGCGCCAGTCGCGATGCCGAACACGAGCAGGGTGATCGCGAAGACGTGGCGCCGTCCGACGCGGTCGGCGAGCAAGCCCCCGAGCGTCGCACCGATGGCCATGCCGAGGAACCCGGCTGAGGCGATCCAGGAGAGCTCCGTGTTCCCGAGCTGCCACTGCACGGCGAGCTGGGCGAGCACGAAGGACACGAGTCCCACGTCCATGGCGTCGAGGGCCCAGCCGACGCCGGAACCGACGAGCAGTCGCCCGTGTGCCTTGGTGAACGGGAGCGCGTCGAGGCGCTCGCTGCGGGTGCGGGGTGTGGTGGGGGCGGTGGACACGTCACCATTCTGGTGCAGGATGTGCCCACCGGCGCCGGTCCGTCGCAGATAGGCTGACGGCATCGAACTGCAGGCGTGCGGCCGGGCAGTTCACCCGCTCCGCCCGCCGTTCCGTCGAAAGGCCACTCCCGTGACCGATGCACCGCCTCCCGACCCGCAGCAGCCTGACGCCCGCCCGCCGCAATGGCCGACGGGTCAGCAGCCGCAGCACCCCACCGGCCAGCAGCCGCAGGCGCCGTATGGACAGGGACCGCAGCAGCAGAACCCGTACGGACAGCAGCAGCAGCAGGCGCCGTATGGACAGGGACCGCAGCAGCAGAACCCGCACGGACAGCAGCAGCCGCCGTACGGACAGGGACCGCAGCAGCAGAACCCGTACCAGCAGAACCCGTATGGCGGGCAGCGGAACCCCTCCGGCGGACAGCCATACCAGCCGCAGCAGCCGTATCAGCCGCAGCAGAACCCGTACCAGCCGCAGCCACCGCAAGGCCCTCCCGGGTACGGCCAGCAACCGCCGCCTCCCGGTGCCCCGAAGCGCAAGCGGACGGGGCTCATCATCGCCCTGGCCGTCGGTGTCCCGCTCGTGTTGGCGGCGATCATCACCGTCGTCGCCCTCGTGCTCACGCAGGGGGGCGCACCGGTCGCGGACCCGAGCCCCACCCGCTCGGCCACCCCGACGAAGACAGCTTCTCCGACGCCCACGGAGACGGACTCGACGCCGGAGCCGACGAAGACCTACGTCTCCATCCCGCCCGACCTCGACTTCGCGGCCGGGCAGGACGTTCCCACTGAATGGACGGCCTACCTGACGAACGACCTGGACTCGTCCTGGGCGGCGATCGGTCCGGACCGGAACGGCGTCGAGATCTACCGGAACGCGGCGACCTCCTGCGACGTCGGACTCGGCAACATCGCGCTGACGCCTGACGAGATCGCGGTCGGAGACGACGAGAAGTCGAGCGACGCCTACATGGCGAAGTACGTCGGGGCCGACTACGTCAAAGCGGACGGCACGACGGAACAACTGAACTACAACAGCGGTGGTGGCCTCATCGAGTTCCGGGTCCTGTCGTGGACCCAGCCCTCGGGGGAGCGCACGTACTGGGGCGTCCGGTCGCTCACGAAGATGGGGATCCTCGTCGTCTTCACCTTCACCTGCCGCGATCAGGCGTCGCTCGACCTGCTCGCGAACGACGTCGTGAACCTCATCTCCGTGGAGCTGCTGCCGAAGCGCTGACCGGTCCCGTCGTCAGAACGCGCGGAGGACCGCCTGCGCGACCGTGAAGATCGCGAGGCCGGCGAGCGCGCCGACGATGGTGCCGTTCAAGCGGATGAACTGCAGGTCGCGTCCCACGAGCAGCTCGATCTTCTGGGTCGTCTCCCGGGCGTCCCAACGCTCGACGGTCTCGGTGATGATGCTCGCGATGTCGTGCCGGTAGCGGGTGACGACGTAGGACAGGGCGTCCGCGACGCGGGTGTCGACGCGGGTGGAGAACGCCCGGTCGGTCGACAGTCGCCGGCCGAAGTCCGCGATGGTGCCGGCGATCCGCACGCGGAGGTCGCTGTCGGGGGCGTCGAGTGCCTCGAGGAACGCGCTCTTCGCGGCCGCCCAGGTCTTACCGGCGACCTCCCGGACACGAGGACTGTCGATGACCTCGTGCTTGGCGTTCTCGAAGCGGGTGATGGTCGCGTCGTCGTGCTGCAGTTGCTCCGCGAGCTCGCCGAGGTAGCCGTCGAGGGCATGACGGAGCTGGTGGTCGGGGTCCGCGCGGACGGCCTGGACGAAGGACACGGCCTCCCGGTAGAGCTTGTCGTCCACCAGCCTGTCGACGAAGGACGGCACCCAGGTCGGCAGACGGCTCGAGACCAGGCGTTCGAACGCCTTCGGATTCGTGCTCAGCCATTCACCCGTGCGGTCGAGGAGGAGGTCGACCGCGTCGTGGTGCGCGCCGACGCCGACGATGTGCTCGACCCAACGGCCGATGTTCGGGGCCCACTGCGGGTCGATGAGGTGTTTGGACGCCAACGCCTCGATGACTTCGCGGACGTCGTCGTCGGACAGCGTCTCCAGCAGACCCCGCACCGCGATGGACCCCTCGGCGGTGACCCGCTCGGCGTTCGCGGGCTCGGACAACCATCCGCCGAGCTTCTCCGAGACGGAGACGGACGCGAGCTTCTGCCGCACGACCTCCTCGGAGAGGAAGTTGGTCTCCACGAACTCGCCGAGGCTGACGCCGATCTCGTCCTTGCGCTTCGGGATGATCGCCGTGTGGGGGATCGGGATGCCGAGCGGGTGCCGGAAGAGGGCGGTGACGGCGAACCAGTCCGCGAGCGCCCCGACCATGCCGCCTTCCGCAGCGGCCCTGACGTACGCCAACCACGGGTAGCGTCCCTCGAGTGCGAACGCGACGGCGAAGATGACCGCCATGACGAGGAGCAGTCCGGTGGCCAGGCGCTTCATCGAGCGCAGGGCTCGCGCGCGGTCCGCGTCGGCAGCGGTGAGTTCGAGTGTGGGGGAGCTCGTCATCCGCCCATCCTAGGCTCGTCGCCCGTGTCCTCCGGTCCGATGGAGCAGGAGGACACCGTACCCCCTGGTGGTACCCTGAGCCGGTGATCGAAGACATCAAGAAGCGGGCCCTGCACCGGACGAAGATCCTCGAGGGCCAGATGCGTGGCCTCGAGAAGATGATCGAGAACGAGGACTACTGCATGGACATCATCACGCAGTCGCTCGCCATCCAGAAGTCGCTGGGGTCCCTCAACAAGCTGCTCGTCGAGAACCACCTGCTGACGCACGTCACGCAGATGTTCGAGGAGGGCGGGGACAGCAAGGACGCCGCGGTCGGCGAGCTCCTGCGGATCTTCGAGCTCAGCAACAACCGCGGCTGAGCCGGGCCGTCAGGCCGGCCCGAGCCGTCACGCGGGCCCGAGCAGAGCCGTCACGCGGGCCCGAGCCAGGCGTTCGCGACCGTGGCGTGGGCGGACTCGTCGTCGGAGGGATGGAACATCCCGGCGAGGACGTCGCGGTACAGCCGGCCCAATTCGCTCGCGGCGAAGTAGCTGCCGCCGCCGGCGACCCGGATCGCCTGATCGACGACCTCGCGGGCGGTCTCCGTCGCGCGGACCTTGAGCCCGACGAGTTTCGGGAACCAGAGCGCGCCATGGTCGACCCCGTCGTCGAGGTCCCGGGCGATGCCGGCGAGCTGTGGCAGCATGCCGTCGTACGCAATGGCGGCCGAGGCTATCCGACGGCGGATGTCGGGGTCCGCCGCGTAGCTCGCACCTCCGGCCTTCTTCGACGTCTTCCGGTGGGCGGTCTCGACCGCGAGTCGGAGGGCGCGTTCGCCGATGCCCGTGTACACGGCGGCGATGAGGGTCTCGAAGCAGGCGAAGATCCCGAAGACGATGGGGTCCGGGTTGGGCCCGGGATCGAGGCGTCGGACGATGTGCTCCGCCGTCGACTCGGCCCCCTGGAGCAGGGTCGTCCTGCTCTGGCTGGCGCGCATCCCGACGGTGTCCCAGTCGTCGAGGATCTCGAAACCGCCGCGTGAGCGATCGATGAAGCCGTAGACGACCTTCGGACCGTCGGCCGAGGTCGTGTCGAGCCCGGTCGTCCCCAGCCAGGTCCACGCGGGCGACAGCGAGGTGAAGATCTTCCGGCCGTGGAACCGATAGGAACCGTCGGGGCCCGGACGGGCTTCGGTGTCGGATCCGAAGAGCACGAGGTCGTTGCCCGCTTCGCTGACCCCGAACGCGTAGAGCTCGTCCCCGGCAGCTCCCTCGAGGACGAAGCGGAGCGAGTCGTCTCCTCGGGCGTAGAGCAGTCGCGCGACCCCCGTCCACACGAGGTGCATGTTGATCGCGAGGGCGGTCGCCGGGGCGGCGGTGGCGAGCCGGGACTGGAGCAGCGTGACCTCGCTCAGGCCGAGGCCGAGGCCGCCGAACTCCCCGGGGACGAACGCCCGGAGATAGCCGCACGCTCGCAGCTCCGCGAGGTCCTCGTCGAAGAAGGCGTTCTCACGGTCCGCCACGGCGGCACGTTCGCGGATGCGCTCGACGAGCCCGTCACTGAGGATCGAGGCGGGGTCGAACGATCGATCGGACGGGTGGTGCTGCGATTGAGCGGTCACCGGTCCATTGTCGCATCGGGCCCGGCCGAGGTGGCAGGTGTCTGCGAGCGGCGAGCAGCGCGCCGACGGCCCGACCTGACGAGGAGCACCACGACCGCGGCGACGACTGCGAGGGGGAGCAGCCACGGCACCAGGACGCCGACCACGACGACCAGTCCCGAGGCGGCGGCGACGAGCGCGTTCCACCCGGCGACCACGCCGCCCCAGAAGTCGGTGGGCACACCCGGCGCGACCACGCCTGGGGCCACGAAGCTCACGAACACGGAGGAGAAGTCGACCTGATCGGCGAGCGCGTCGCGCTGGGCGACGAGCCCGTCCAGTTCCGCCTGCCGCTGGGACAGGCTGGTCTCGGCGGCGAGGAGGTCGGCCGTCGTGGTCGAAGCCGCCATGAGTCCGAGCAGTCGGTCGACCGAGGCCTGGAGGGCGGTGACCCGCGCGTCGAGGTCGGCGGCCTGTGCCGTGACGTCCACCGCGGACACGGAGAGGTTGTTCACCGTGCCGAGCGCCTGCAGCTGCGCGAGCACGTCGTCGAAGTCGTCGGCGGGGATGCGGACCGTCAGGGTCGCCTGCGCGGCCTGGTCGGAGGTGCCCGGAGTCTCGTCGCGGCTGTCGACGCGCCCGCCCGCCTCGGTGACGATCCGGGTGGCGTCCGTCGCGGTGCTGATCGGGTCGTCAGCGGTGACGGTGAGTGAACCGGTCGTGACCACCTGCTGTTGCGTGAGGTCGGGGGAGGCGGCGCCGTCGACGCCGACCTGCGCGTCGTCGGCGACCTGGCCGGGCGCGGGCATCGCAGCTCGCGAGTCGCTGCCGGCCTCGGTGCTCGACCCGGCCGAGCAGCCCGAGAGGACGAGCCCGACGAGGACGGCGGAGACGAACACGGTGGTGGTGCGGGTCACTGCTGAGCGCGTCATGGCATCACCCTAGGGAGCCACCACGCCGCGGAGGTGCAGGGACCCTGGGAAGCGGGTCACGATCAGGTCTCGCGACGCGCATCACCCGAGGGAGCCGCTGTACCGCGGAGGTGCAGGGACCGTGGGAAGCGAGTCGTGATCAGGTCTCGCGACGCGACCGCTGTTCGAGTTGCAGCTCGGCCCAATCGCCGATGGCCTTCGTGGTCTCCGCCGGGCGGTCCCGGTGCACGTTGTGACCGGCGCCCTGGATGATCGTCAGGCTGACCTGGCGGTTGGCGAGGACCTCGGCGGCGAGCGCGCCGCGGAAGAGGCTGTACACCTCAGGGTCGGAGGCGATCACGAAGGTCGGGTTGCGCAGAGCGGCCGCTGCGGGGCGGACGTCCCACGGATGGTTCTGTTCGCTCGTCTGTTCGATCGCCCACCGGCTCGCCTCGGACACCGCCTGGACCTTGATCTCCACGTCGAGCGGGTGCCACTCGGGGTTCTTCGCGCGGACGGATGCGATCGTGTTGTCGGCGAAGGCGGCCTCCTGGCTGGCCCGGATGATCTCGGCGTCGTGGTCGTCGAGCGCGATGGCGGGGTCGAGCAGCACGACCGCCGCCGCCCATCGGGGATCGGCTGCGGCGGCGACCGCCGTGGCGGCGCCTCCGAGCGAGTGCCCGACGACGAGGTCCCACGCGGCGTGCCCGACGCCGGGCACGGGGGTCGGCCTGGTGGCCAGCAGATCGGCGGCGTAGGCCTCGACCCGGTAGTCCAACGCACGAGGGGCGACGCCGTGGCCGCGGAGGTCGACCGCCTCCACGTGCCACCCGCGATCGGCCAGGGCTACGCAGATGCGCCAGGTGCTCGGACCGTTGCTGCCGAGTCCGTGGACCACGAGCGCCCGAGTCGGCGCGTCGTGGCGACCCCAGCGGTGACGTGGGAGCTCCACGGGCGTGATCGTGCGGGCGGCGAGGCTGGAAGCGGTGTCGACGACGGGCTCGGTCATGCGTTCAGCCTACGGTCTCGCGTCAGTCGAGCCGGTCCGGGTCGGTGCCGGTGCGCTCGCCGTTCTCGAGCGCCGAGATGGCGGCCAGGTCGTCGGTGTCGAGGGTGAAGTCGAACACCGCGAAGTTCTCCGAGATCCGCGCCGGTGTGGCCGACTTGGGGATGACGATGTTGCCGAGCTGCAGGTGCCAGCGCAGCACCACCTGCGCGACCGTGCGCCCGTGCTTCTGCGCGATGGCCCCGAGGTCGGAGGTGGCGTCGGATCCGTCCGCGGCGGGCGTGAAGAAGCGGCCGCGGGCGAGTGGTGACCAGGCCTCGGTCGCGATGCCGTGTGCCGCGTTGACGGCGCGCAACTCCCGCTGGGGGAGGAACGGGTGGAGTTCGATCTGGTTGACGGCCGGGGTGACCTCCGCCGACTCCAGGAGCCGTTCGAGATGGCTGCGGTGGAAGTTCGAGACGCCGATGGAGCGGGTTCGTCCCTCGGCCCGCAACCGCTCGAGCGCGCGCCAGGTCTCGCGGTACCGGTCCTGGCGCGGGGCCGGCCAGTGGATGAGGTACAGGTCGACGTGGTCGAGGCCGAGGAGGTCGAGGCTCGTGTCGAACGCGCGCAGCGTCTCCTCGTACCCCTGATCGGTGTTCCAGACCTTCGTCGTGACGAAGAGCTCGTCGCGGGGGATTCCCGACTCGCGGATCGCGACGCCGGTGCCGCGCTCGTTGCCGTACAGCGAGGCGGTGTCGATATGGCGGTACCCGACCTCCAGCGCCGTCCGCACGATCTCGGTGCTGGCGAGGTCCGGGACCTTGTAGACGCCGAAGCCGAGCTGGGGGATCGTGTGCCCGTCGTTGAGGAGGACGGTCGGGGTGCTGTCTGCCATGGCACCAGTATCCTCGACAGGGCCACCGTCACCGTCGAAAGGGAGCCCATGCCGCAACTCATGATCGTCACCGGGAGCGTCCGTCCGGAGCGGGTGGGCGGTGCCGTCGCCGACTGGGTCGCGGGTGTGGCCGAGGCGGACGAGCGGTTCACCGTCGACGCGGTCGATCTCCGGGAGCTGGCGTTGCCGTTCATGGACGAGCCCGCGCACCCGCGGAAGCGCGCCTACGTCCACCCGCACACGATCGCCTGGAGCGAGCGGGTCGATCGGACGGACGCCTTCGTGTTCGTGACGCCCGAGTACAACTACAGCTACGCGCCCGCCCTCAAGAACGCGCTCGACTACCTCATGCACGAGTGGGCGCGGAAGCCGGTCGGGATCGTCAGCTACGGCGGGCTGTCGGGCGGAACCCGCGGTGTCGTCGCGCTTCGACCTGTCCTGCAGGCACTCGGCCTCGTCAGTACCGGTGCGAACGTGGAGATCCCTTACGTCTCACGGCAGATCGCCGACGGGGTGTTCACGCCCAACGACCGCCAGACGACCATGCTCCCGATGCTGCTGGGCGAACTGGCCGCACTCGACGGGGCCCTCGCGCCGCTGCGTGCCGCCGACTGAAGCGGGGCGGCTCAGGACGGGTGGGTGTTGATCGGCTCGGTGTCGGGGATCGGGCTCGCATCGCGGCCGCGGAGGTCGGGGTGCCACCGGTGACCGATCCACGGGATGACGAAGCCGAACAGCGCGAACACGCCGGCGACCCAGAACGCGCCGACCGCTCCGGAGCCGTCGATGAGGAAGCCGGCCGCCGCCGACCCCATCGCGGCACCGATGAGCTGGCCGGTGCCGACCCAGCCGTAGGCCTCGGCCGTGTCGCTGAACTTCACGCTCGCCGAGACGATGGCGAACAGCACGGCGAGGGCCGGAGCGATGCCGATGCCGGCGACGAAGAGGGTGACCGACAGCCACCAGGCGTTGAGGAAGAGGCTCGCGACGGCGAGTCCGGCGAAGACGATGAAGATGCGGCGCGCCAGCGCGTAGGGACCGATCGGGGTGTGTCCGAGGGCGAGGCCGCCGGCCAGCGAGCCGACCGAGAAGATCGCAAGGACGATACCGGCCTCGAGGCCGTCGTGCCCGAAGGTCGCGACGACGCCCGCCTCGACGGCCGAACAGGCGCCGATGAGGAGGAAGCCGACGACGGTGGCGAGGAGGACCGGCGGGCGCTTGAGCACCTGTCCGAGTTTGCGACGGCTCCTCGGGATGCGGACGCGCCCGACCTCCGGTGAGGAGATGAACCACAGGCAGCCGACGACCATGATCACCGCCGCCAGGGCGATGCCCCAGACCGTGCCGACCTGGGTGGACACGAAGGTGGTCACGACGGGCCCGAGCACCCAGATGATCTCCTGGGCCGAGGCGTCGAGGGAGAACAGCGGGGTGAGCTGCTGGGAGGTGACGAGCTTCGGGTAGATGGTGCGGACCGCGGGCTGGACGGGCGGCGTGCTCAGCCCGGCGACGAATCCGACCGCCATGTAGGCGGGGACGGTCATGGTGACGAGGGCGATGGTCGTGACGGAGACGGCACAGACCGCGAGGGTGAGGAGGAGCACCTTGCGGATGCCCCAGACGCCCATCCACCGACTCGTGAGAGGCCCGGCGATCGCCTGCCCGATGCTCGTCGCGGCCAGGACGAGCCCGGCGGCCCCATAGGACCCGGTGACCTGCTCGATGTGGAGCAGGAAGGCCAGCGAGAGCATCCCGAACGGGAAGCGTGCGGTGAGCTGCGCCGCGATGATCCGGGCGACGCCGGGGGTACGAAGAAGGTCACGGTAGCTGCTCACAAGGACACCAGTCTAGGGACCGGTTCCGACACGCGCGACACGCCCGCGACACGCCCAAACCGACAACGGATGTCGGAGGTGCGGAGGAGAATCTCGCCTGTGGATAGATATCCCTCAGACGGGGGAGAAAAGGCCGTCAATCCGGGATTTTCGCGTCGCCCACGAGCGTTGTACCCAGTGGAGAACCGGTGGATAACTCGCCCGAAACGGTGGAGAACCCGGTGGAAAACTACAGGGCTGTAACTACTAGCCCTTGTGGTCGACCTGAAGACCGCCATCTATATGTAGTATTGGAACCCCGGCGCAGGACGCCGTGGGAATCACCAGATTTTGAGGGGAAGGCACGAAGAGCTATGGCAATCACGGTCTACACGAAGCCCAGTTGCGTGCAGTGCACCGCGACGTACCGCGCACTCGACAACAAGGGCATCGAGTACAACATCCTCGACCTCTCGGTCGACGAGAACGCACTCGAGCAGGTCAAGGCCCTCGGCTACCTGCAGGCACCGGTCGTCATCACCGAGGAAGACCACTGGTCGGGCTTCCGTCCCGACAAGATCGAAGAGCTCGCCGCACGTCTGGCTTGAGCCCTCGGTCGCAGGCGTCATCATGAGCCGGCTCCAGCAGCACCGCACCATCCGACCGTCCGGACGTCGACGAGGAGGCCACCCGTGCAACCACGGCTGATCTACTTCTCCAGCATTTCCGGCAACACGCATCGCTTCATGCAGAAGCTCGACCTGCCCTCGTTGCAGATCCCGCTGTATGCGAAAGACGAAGCCGTGCACGCCACGGCACCCTACGTCCTCGTGACCCCCACCTACGGCGGGGGCAACGGCGACGGAGCGGTGCCCAAACAGGTGATCCGGTTCCTCAACGTGGAGGCCAACCGTTCCCTGATCCGCGGGGTCATCGCCGCCGGCAACACGAACTTCGGCGAGGCCTATGGCCTTGCCGGCGACGTGATCGCCAGCAAATGCAAGGTCCCGCATCTGTACCGCTTCGAACTCTTCGGAACCCAGGACGATGTCACCACCGTCCACAATGGATTGGAATCATTTTGGCAGCAGCGCCAGTTTCAGTGATCGACGCACCGTCGACGAGCCAGATGGACTACCACTCGCTCAACGCGATGCTCAACCTCTACGGCCCGAACGGCGAGATCCAGTTCGACAAGGACCGTGAGGCCGCGCGGGAGTACTTCCTCCAGCACGTCAACCAGAACACCGTCTTCTTCCACTCGCTGAAGGAACGGCTCGACTACCTCGTCGAGAAGGAGTACTACGAGCAGGCAGTGCTCGACAAGTACTCGTTCGACTTCATCCAGGAGCTCAACGACCTGGCCTACTCGAAGAAGTTCCGCTTCCAGACCTTCCTCGGCGCGTTCAAGTACTACACCTCGTACACGCTGAAGACCTTCGACGGCAAGCGCTACCTCGAGCGGTTCGAGGACCGCGTCGTCATGACCGCCCTCGGTCTCGCCGACGGCGACCAGCAGCTCGCGGTCGCGCTCGTCGAGGAGATCATCGCGGGTCGGTTCCAGCCGGCGACGCCCACCTTCCTCAACTCGGGCAAGGCCCAGCGCGGCGAGCTCGTCTCCTGCTTCCTCCTCCGCATCGAGGACAACATGGAGTCGATCGCCCGTGGCATCAACTCCGCGCTCCAGCTCTCGAAGCGTGGCGGCGGCGTGGCGCTCTCGCTGTCGAACATCCGTGAGTCCGGTGCACCGATCAAGCAGATCGAGAACCAGTCGAGCGGCATCATCCCCGTGATGAAGCTCCTCGAGGACTCCTTCAGCTACGCGAACCAGCTCGGCGCGCGTCAGGGCGCCGGCGCGGTATACCTCAACGCACACCACCCCGACATCCTGCGCTTCCTCGACACCAAGCGTGAGAACGCCGACGAGAAGATCCGGATCAAGACGCTGTCCCTCGGCGTCGTCGTCCCCGACATCACCTTCGACCTCGCGAAGAAGGGCGAGGACATGTACCTGTTCTCCCCGTACGACGTCGAGCGCGTCTACGGTGTGCCCTTCGGCGACATCTCGGTGAGCGAGAAGTACCACGAGATGGTCGACGACTCCCGCATCAAGAAGACGAAGATCAACGCCCGCGAGTTCTTCCAGACCATCGCGGAGATCCAGTTCGAGTCCGGCTACCCGTACATCGTGTTCGAAGACACGGTGAACAAGGCGAACCCCATCAAGGGCCGGATCAACATGTCGAACCTCTGCTCGGAGATCCTCCAGGTCAACACGCCGACCACCTACAACGAGGACCTCTCGTACAAGGAGATCGGCAAGGACATCTCCTGCAACCTCGGCTCGCTGAACATCGCGCTCACGATGGACTCGCCCGACTTCGGTCGCACGGTCGAGACCGCCATCCGCGGCCTCACCTCCGTGTCCGACCAGAGCCACATCTCCTCGGTGCGTTCGATCGAGGACGGCAACGACAAGTCGCACGCCATCGGCCTCGGCCAGATGAACCTCCACGGCTACCTCGCCCGCGAGCGCGTGCACTACGGCAGCCCCGAGGGCATCGACTTCACGAACATCTACTTCTACACGGTGGTGTTCCACGCGCTGCGTGCCTCGAACCTCATCGCCAAGGAGCGCGGGGAGACCTTCGACGGTTTCGCCGACTCGCAGTACGCGTCGGGTGAGTTCTTCGACAAGTACATCGACCAGGTCTGGGAGCCCGAGACGGCTCGTGGCCGCGAGCTCTTCGAGCAGGCCGGCGTGCAGATCCCGACGCAGGCGGACTGGACGGCCCTCAAGGCGTCCATCCAGGAGTACGGCATCTACAACCAGAACCTCCAGGCCGTCCCGCCGACCGGTTCGATCTCCTACATCAACAACTCCACGTCGTCGATCCACCCGATCGCGTCGAAGATCGAGATCCGCAAGGAAGGCAAGCTCGGTCGCGTGTACTACCCGGCTCCGTTCATGACGAACGACAACCTGGAGTACTACGAGGACGCCTACGAGATCGGTGCCGAGAAGATCATCGACACGTACGCCGCGGCGACGCAGCACGTCGACCAGGGTCTGTCGCTGACGCTGTTCTTCAAGGACACCGCCACCACGCGCGACATCAACAAGGCGCAGATCTACGCGTGGAAGAAGGGCATCAAGACCATCTACTACATCCGTCTCCGCCAGCTCGCGCTCGAGGGCACGGAAGTCGACGGCTGCGTCAGCTGCATGCTCTAAGGAGCTTCGCGCTTCGTCATCCGCACTTCGACAGGCTCAGTGACCGGGATTCCGGTCCCGGTCACTGAGCCCGACCCCGGTCCCTGAGCCTGTCGAAGGGCATCAGCATCACCGGTCCGTCGAGGGCCACGAGTATCACCGGTCCGTCGAGGGCCATCAGCATCACCGGTCCCTGAGCCTGTCGAAGGGCCAACCCCACTTCCCGATAGAGGACACCAATTCATGTCAGAGAAGCTCAAGCTGGTCGACCGCGTCCAGGCGATCAACTGGAACAAGATCGAGGATGAGAAGGACGTCGAGGTCTGGAACCGCCTCGTCAACAACTTCTGGCTGCCCGAGAAGATCCCGCTGTCGAACGACGTCCAGTCGTGGAACACCCTGACGCCGCAGGAGCAGCAGCTCACCATGCGCGTGTTCACGGGCCTCACGCTCCTCGACACGATCCAGGGCACCGTCGGCGCCGTCGCCCTCATCCCCGATGCGATCACCCCGCACGAGGAGGCCGTCTACACGAACATCGCGTTCATGGAGTCGGTGCACGCGAAGAGCTACTCCTCGATCTTCTCCACGCTCAGCAGCACGAAGGAGATCGACGAGGCGTTCCGCTGGTCGGTCGAGAACCCGAACCTGCAGAAGAAGGCGTCCATCGTCCTCGACCGCTACCACGGTGACGACCCGCTGAAGCGGAAGGCCGCCTCGACCCTCCTCGAGTCGTTCCTCTTCTACTCGGGCTTCTACCTGCCCATGCACTGGTCGAGCCGCGCGAAGCTCACCAACACGGCCGACATGATCCGCCTGATCATCCGCGACGAGGCCGTGCACGGGTACTACATCGGCTACAAGTTCCAGAAGGGACTCGAGAAGCTGACGCAGGCTGAGCGCGACGACGTCAAGGACTACACGTTCTCGCTGCTCTACGAGCTCTACGACAACGAGGTGCAGTACACGCAGGACCTCTACGACGAGGTCGGTCTCACCGAGGACGTGAAGAAGTTCCTGCACTACAACGCCAACAAGGCGCTCATGAACCTCGGCTACGAGGCCATGTTCCCGAAGACGGTCACGGACGTGAACCCGGCGATCCTGTCGGCGCTCTCCCCGAACGCCGACGAGAACCACGACTTCTTCTCGGGCTCCGGCTCCTCCTACGTGATCGGCAAGGCCGTGGTCACGGAAGACGAGGACTGGGACTTCTAGTCGCCGTGCAGTCGCTGCGCTGAACGCCTGAGGGCCGGATGGAATCCACGATTCCATCCGGCCCTCAGGCGTCCAACGTGTAGCGGCGTCAGCCGCCGAGGCCGCCGAAGCCGGCCAGGAAGAAGTAGAAGAACGCCGTCGCGCCCTGGACGACCGGGAGGAAGAGCGCCGCGATCGCGGTGACCACGATCGTGAGGATGACGACGAGTGAGACGAGACTCACGACACCGTTGCGTCCGGCGCTCGGCGTCTCGACGGATTCGGCGACGAGCAGCTCGTCCATGGTCGCATCGGTCGTCAGCATCGTTCTCCCTGTGGCTCTGGTGTCCTCGACCCTACCTGGCGATCCGCCGTGCGTCGCTGACTCGCCCGAGGATGTTCGAATCCGACGAGGAAACGCGCAGATTCGGACGACTCAGCGACGGCGGGTGCTCAGCGGCGGGTGGACCAGAGGGCCCAGGCGATGAGCACGGGCTGGAAGAAGAGCCGGGTGAACCGACGGCTGTCCGTGTCGAGGCCGAAGGCGTCGCGGCGGTTGAGCCATTGGGAGAGGTTGCCCGGGAAGATCGCCGTGAAGAACGCCGCAGCGAGGTTGCCGACAGCCGTCCGCTTGACGCCTGAGGCGAGTGCCGCACCCAGCGCGATCTCGACGACGCCCGAGGCGAGCACGGTGGTGTCCTCGTCGATCGGCACCCATTCCGGCACCTGCGCCTGGAAGTCCTTCCGAGCGAAGGTCAGGTGGCTGATGCCGGCGAACACGAGTGCGCCTCCGAGCAGCAGACGTGCGGCGGTGCGGGCTTTCGATCCAGCCATGAGGGTCCTCTCGACGATGGTGATGTCACCACGCTATCCGGAGATCGGTGGACCGACGGCGGGTTGGAGTGCACAGATGTCCAGCAGCAGGCCGCTCAGCCGTCGATCTGCGAGTTCGCGTCGAGACGGTGCCAGGTGCGGTTGTGGTAGACGAGCGGCGCGCCGTCGAAGCTGGGGCTGAACGTCGGGGCGGCGGGAGCGGGCGCCTCGGCGGCAGGCTCGGCACGGACCGGCTCCTCGACCGGTTGTGGCTGCGAGACACTCGACTCCAGTGCGTGCACCGCGATGACCGTCGAGGTGCCCGCCTCCATGCGGTTCACGATGCGTCCGCGGATCCAGACGCCGTTGCCCGTGAAGTACGGCTCGCCCGTCGGCAGGCGGTCCCAGATGGAGGTGTCGGCGAAACGGTCGATCCCACTCGTCGCGCAGAGCTTCGCGATGTGCAGCTGCTCGGAACCCAGAAGGTGGACCACGACCGTGTCGGACGCGGTGATGGTCGGCGCGCTCGAGGACAGCGACGACACGGAGAAGACGAGGAGCGGCGGTTCCGCACTGACGGAGAAGACCGAGGTGGCGGTGAGTCCCACCGGCCCGCTGCCGTCGTCCGCGGTGATGACCGAGACGCCGGCCGGGTGCTGACGGAACGCCGCTTTGAAGTCGTCGGGGGACAGGGAGGCGAAACCGGGGGCGACCTCGCCACCGTCGACGGGAGACGGCAAGGTGGTCACGGAGGCGGCTGCCGGGTGGACTGAGCTCACGGGGGATCCTTCGAACGACTGTGGACGACTGCTGCAACGCCGATTCGGTGGACGCTGCACAGGCTACGTTTCGCTCATCCGGCCGGAGCTGCAACTCTGTTACCCGGTGTGACGGCGACCGAGTGGTCGGGCGCAGGTCCCGTCGACCTCGCGTGCGTACGCTGGACGCATGCCCATCCTCATCGCCCCGGACGACCTCGCCGCCTTGATCGCCTCCGAGACGCCGGTGCGCGTCCTCGACGTGCGGTGGCGACTCGACGCGCCGGACGGACGGCCCGCCTATCTCGAGGGGCACCTGCCCGGCGCGGTGTACGTCGACCTCGACCATGAGCTGGCCGACCACGTGCCGACCGGAGAACCGGCCGTCCGAGGCCGTCACCCCCTGCCCGATCGCGAGGCGCTCCAGGCGTCCGCGCGATCGTGGGGCATCGACGACGGCGACGTCGTCGTGGTCTACGACGATCTCAAGAGCCTGTCGGCGGCACGCGCCTGGTGGGTGCTGCGGAACGCCGGCATCGCGGACGTCCGCATCCTCGACGGCGCGTTCCGGGCGTGGACGGACGCCGGATTGCCCGTGGAGCGCGGCCAGGTCGTCCCGGAACCCGGGACGGTCACGCTGACGACGGGTGTCCTGCCGACCATCGACATCGACACCGCCGCGACGTGGGCAGGCGAGGGACGGGTGCTGCTCGACGCGCGCGCGGGCGAACGGTACCGGGGCGAGGTCGAACCGATCGACCCTCGGGCCGGTCACATCCCCGGAGCGCTCAGCACGCCGACGACCGCCAACGTCGGCGCCGACGGCCGATTCCTGTCGCCTGAGACCCTCCGCGAGCAGTTCCTCGCCGCGGGCGTGCCTGCGGACGCGACGGTCGCGACCTACTGCGGCAGCGGGGTGACCGCGGGGCACAACGCGGTCGCACTCACCCTGGCCGGCTTCGAACCGGTGCTGTACCCGGGGTCGTGGAGCGAGTGGGCGAACCACCCGGAGCGTCCGGTGGCGACGGGACCGGACGCCTGAATCGCCGACTCCGGACAACGAGCTCGTCGAGATGCGCCCTTCGACAAGCTCAGGGACCGGGGATCGCTAGCCCGCGAGGACCTTCTGCAGGCGCTGCAACGACACCGACTCGGCCGTGCCCAGCTGCTGGGCGAACAGGCTGATCCGAAGCTCCTCGAGCATCCACCGGGCCTTCACGAGGTGCTCCGGAGCCTCGGCGGGCAGTGGGATCGTGCCGCCGGCGGCCTCGAACCGTGCCGACGCCGTCTGCGCCTCCGTCATCCACACGCGGTCGCGGTTCGGGTTGTCCGTCAGCCGCTCGGCACGGTAGCGGATGCCGACGAGGTAGCGGGGCAGATGTTCGAGCCGTGCGGAGCCCGTCCGGGAGACGAAGCCGGGGAAGACGAGCCCGTCGAGCTGGCCCCGCATGTCGGTGAGCGCCGCGAGCAGCGTCATGCTCGTCGCCGCCTTCATGGCCTTCTCCGTGTCGCGCGCGGCCTGCAGGATGCGGGCGACGATGGCGACCGTCTGGAACATCCGGTCCATGACCGAGGCGGACACGCGGTCGCGCAGCGTCTCGTACTGCAGTCGGGAGAACACCTGTCCGTCGGGCACCACACGGAACAGAACATCGTCGATGCAGGCGGCGAGGCAGTCCTCGAACAACGCCGGCGTCGACCGGTAGGGGCTCGTCGCGAGCGCGAGCTTCTCGTTGGCCTTGAGGTGCTGCTGCACATACGCCGTCGGGGACGGGATCGCGAGCAGGAGGAGACGGCGCACCCCCGCGGGCATGGCGCGGGCCTGGTCGGCCTCCGTGCTCATGATCCGGATCGACACGCTCGTGCCGTCGTCGACGATCGCGGGGTAGCCGCGGATCACGCCGTCCTCCTGGCGGATGTCGATGAAGCGGGGGAGGTCGTCGAAGTCCCACCTGGTGAACCCGGAGCGCTCGATGGCGTTGGGCGCTCTGGCAGCCGCGACCTTGGCGACGCTCGCCCGCGTTCGCTGCTTGAGGCGCTGCTGCAGCTCGACGAGGTCCTTGCCGCTGGCGAGCGTCCGGCCGCGCTCGTCGATGACCCGGAAGGTCACGAGCAGGTGCTCGGGGACGCGTTCCATCTCGAAGTCCGAGGCGGTGATGTCCATGTAGGAGAGCCGCTTGATCGCGTTCGCGAGACGGGTGGCGAACGAGTCCTCGGCGGCCGGACTGCCGGGGGCGACCGCCGGGACGTCGGCGGGGAGCTCGGCGAGTAGCTTCGCCGCCCAGTCGGCCGCAGGCACGATGTTCCGACGCAGGGCTTTCGGGAGCGCTTTGATCATCGCCGTGATGAGGTCCCGACGGAGACCGGGGACCTGCCAGTCGAAGCCCGCGGGCGAGAGCCGGTCGAGCAGGGCGAGCGGGACGATGACCGTCACGCCGTCGTCGTCGCTTCCGGGCTCGAAACGGTAGCTGAGCTTCAACCGCTGGTCGGCCTGCACCCACTCGGCGGGGAAGCGGTCCTCATCCACCGCCGGAGAGTCCTCGGGGAGGAGGTCCTCCTGGCGCATCGTGAGCAGCTCGGGCTGGTCGACGCGCGTCTTGCGCCACCAGGACTCGAAGCCCCGCGTCGTCGAGATCTCGGCAGGGACGCGGGCGTCGTAGAAGTCGAAGACGGCTTCGTCGTCGAAGAGGATGTCGCGGCGTCGCGTCCGCTCCTCGAGCTCACTCAGCTCCTTGCGCAGTCGTCGGTTCGCGCGGTGGAAGTCGAACAGCTTGTCGCGACCGATGTCGTGGGTCCACTCGCCGTCGACGAGCGCGTGTCGCAGGAACAGTTCACGGGCCTGTTCCTGGTCGATGCGACCGAACTGCACCCGGCGGCGCGGCACGATCGGCACGCCGAAGAGGGTCACCTTCTCGAAGGCGACGGCGGAGCCCTGGTTCTTCTCCCAGTGCGGCTCGCTGTACGACCGCTTGCAGAGGTCGCCGGCGATCTGCTCCGCCCACGCCGGGTCGATCGAGGCGTTGGTCCGGGCGAACAGCCGACTCGTCTCCACGAGCTCCGCGCTCATCACGGCGTTCGGCTGCTTCTTCGCGAGCGCGGACCCGGGGAAGAGGACGAAGCGCGTCTGGCGGGCGCCGATGTAGTCGCCCTTCTTCGCGGTCTTCGTCGCCGGTGGAGCGTTCCGGCCCTTCACGACCGGAGCGACGGTCTGATCCTTCAGCCCGATGTGGGAGAGGAGCCCCGCGAGGAGCGACTTGTGGATGCCGTCGGGGTTCACCGCCGGCTCGTTGATCGTCAGGCCGAGGGGCTTCGCGAGCTGGCGCAGCTGGCGGTAGACGTCGTGCCACTCGCGGACGCGGAGGTAGTTGAGGAACTCGTTCTTGCAGAGCCGACGGAACGCGCTCGACGACAGTTCGTCCTGTTTCTCCTCGAGGTAGTTCCAGAGGTTCAGGAGGGCGAGGAAGTCGCTCGTGGGGTCGACGAACCGGCGGTGCAGTTCGTCGGCCTTCTGCCGGTGCTCGAGCGGTCGTTCGCGTGGGTCCTGGATGGTGAGCGCCGCGACGATCGCGAGCACCTCCCGCGACACCCCGTGCTGCTTCGACTCCACGACCATGCGCGCGAACCGCGGATCGATCGGCAGGCGGCTGAGGTCGCGCCCAACCCGCGTGAGACGTGGACCGCCGCCGCGAGGTGAGCCGTCGGCGAAGGTGCGCGTCTCGATCGCGCCGAGTTCGGACAGCAGATCGACGCCGTCCTTGATACCGCGGGCGTCCGGCGGTTGGAGGAAGGGGAAGGCGGCGATGTCGCCGAGGCCGAGGGAGATCATCTGGAGGATCACCGCGGCGAGGTTCGTGCGGAGGATCTCCGGTTCGGTGAACTCCGGGCGCTTCGCGAAGTCGTCCTCCGAGTAGAGGCGGATGGCGATGCCGTCGCTCGTACGGCCGGACCGACCCGAACGCTGGTTCGCCGACGCCTGCGAGATCGCCTCGATGGGGAGCCGCTGCACCTTGGAGCGCACGCTGTAGCGCGAGATGCGGGCGGTTCCGGCGTCGATCACGTACTTGATGCCGGGCACCGTCAGGCTCGTCTCGGCCACGTTCGTCGCGAGGATGATGCGCCGGCGGAGGCCTGCCACGGTCGATGGCTGGAACACGCGGTGCTGGTCGGCGGAGGAGAGCCGGCCGTAGAGCGGCAGCACCTCGGTGCCGGGCAGGTTGCGGCCGCGGATGGCGTCGGCTGCGTCGCGGATCTCCGTCTCACCGGACAGGAAGACGAGGACGTCGCCCATCGACTCGCGCGCCAGCTCGTCGAGGGCGGCGTTGATGCCTTCGAGGTAGTCGCGGTCGGCGGCTTCGGACTCCGGGGCGTCCTCGTCGTCGTCGGTGGGCTCGTCGGCCACGAGCGGCCGGTAGCGGATCTCGACCGGGTACGTGCGGCCGGAGACCTCGACGATGGGCGCTCCGTCGAAGTGCTTCGAGAAGCTCTCCGGGTCGATCGTCGCGGACGTGATGATGACCTTGAGGTCGGGGCGCTGGGGGAGGAGCTGCTTGAGGTAGCCGAGCAGGAAGTCGATGTTGAGGCTGCGCTCGTGTGCCTCGTCGATGATGATCGTGTCGTACTTGCGCAGCATCCGGTCGCGGTGGATCTCGTTCAGCAGGATGCCGTCGGTCATCAGCTTGATCTTCGTCGCCTTCGACGCCTGATCGGTGAAGCGGACCTGGTAGCCGACGACGCCACCGAGCTCCTGGCCGAGTTCCTCCGAGATGCGTTCGGCGATCGTGCGCGCGGCCAGTCGTCGGGGCTGCGTGTGCCCGATGGATTCGCGACCGAGCTCGAGGCAGATCTTCGGTAGCTGAGTGGTCTTGCCGGAACCGGTCGCTCCCGCGACGATGACGACCTGGTGCTCGCTGATGGCACGCGCGATGTCCGCGCGGGCGGCACTGACCGGCAGCTCGGGCGGGTAGGAGATTCGGAGGTCGGACATCAGCCCTCCATCGTATCGGGCTGGACGCGGTGTGCTGCCGCTCCGGGCCTCCCGATCCGGCGAACCCTTCCTCCGGTCCCTGAGCAACCTCCTTCGGTCCCCGAGCCTGTCGAAGGGGATACGACGAACCTCACGAATCCGGCGCTGTTCCCCCGGTCCCTGAGCCTGTCGAAGGGCATACGAGGACACTCCCATAACCGAACCGACTCGGCATCTGGAATGTCAGTGGTCCATGGTGGACTTGTTCCATGACCGAGACCACGCCAGCCGCGATCCGCGTCGGCGACGAATACGCAGCGCAGCTGGCGGAGTTCTCGGACGAGTGGACTGAGATCCACCGGCAGCAGGCCGTCTTGGACGCACGGAAGGCGCGTCTGCTGGCCCGCTCCGCCGCCTATGCGGACGCGTTCGCGGACGTCACGGTCCCGGCGATCTTCCCGCCGGCCGAGCGTCAGGCGCTGTCCCGTCGGTCGACCTGTGCGGCTCTCGCGATGGCGACCCGGATACCGGAGCGGACGATCCAGCGGGCGACCAACGACGCCGAGCGTCTCGTGAACGACGCACCGGCCGTGCTCGAATCACTGGAGGCAGGCCGGATCTCGGCGCGGCATGCGCAGGTGATCACCGACCAGCTTTGCGACGTCCCGACCGCTGGGTGGGCGGTGTTCCTGGACGAGGTTCTCGTCGTCGCCGAGCGCACCACTGTCGCTGGCCTCCGCACGAGCGCCCGCGTGCTCCGGGAGCGCCTGCACCCCGAATCGATCACCGCGCGCGCAACCCGCTCTGAGGCAGACCGCCGCGTTGAGTTCGAACCGGCCGCCGACGGTATGGCATGGGTGCACCTCTTCACCACGGCACCGATCGCCCAGGGCATCATGGAGCGCGTCGAGGCCGGGGCGGCGGAGTCGCGCGCAGGTGGCGACACTCGCACCTGCGCCCAGCTGCAGGCGGACGCCTTGGCGGCGCTCGCGCTCACCGGCGTGACCCCGGAAGATGTCATGTCGAACCCGGTCCTCCCGCACCCGATCGAAGTGCAGGAGCACATCAAGCCAACGGTGCAGATCACGGCTCCGGCGCTGAGCATGGCCGGCGTCTCCGACGCCCCGGCCACCCTCGACGGCTACGGCCCCATCGATCCGGAGACCGCAGCCCGTATCGCGGTGAACGCACCCAGCTTCACCCGGATCCTCGTCCAACCCGAAACCGGCGCGGTCCTCTCCGTCGGACGCAACCAGTACCGGGTCCCAGCCGACCTGCAACGCGCGGTCCGCCTGCGAGACGGCACCTGTCGCGCACCCGGTTGCGGCAGACGAGCCAGGGCCTGCGACCTCGATCATTCCGTCGCCTGGGAAGACGGCGGCACCACGGATGTCGGCAATCTCGCCTGCCTCTGCCGACATCATCACCGGATGAAGCATCTGCCCGGATGGAACCTCGACCACAAACCGGGCGGGGTTCTCAAGTGGACGACATCTGACGGGAAACACCATCGGACCGAACCCGATCCCGCACCGTTCTGACCAGTTCCGGTCCCTGAGCCTGTCGAAGGGGGGTGGGTCCTCGTGGGCACTTCGACAAGCTCAGTGAGCGGGAGAAGTCTGTCGCACCGCTTCGGTCCCCGAGCTGTGCCGCACTTCGACAGGCTCAGTGACCGGGAGAGGTTCACTGAAGGTGATTCGGTCCCTGAGCTTGTCGAAGGGTGGGTGGGAGAGGGGCGGCCGGATGAACCCGGTCCCTGAGCCTGTCGAAGGGCAGTCGGGCTGTGGCACCTCGGCGTGAAGCGGGCAGGTCTGAACGCTGTATGGCAAACAGGGTTGCTTCGCAGAGTGGTTTGCGTTACAAAGTAGATATGACTTCACCGATGGAACCCACCGACGGCTCGGATGCGCTCGACCCGGCCGCCATGCTCGCTCTGCAGGAGCGACAGGCGAGCCGTGTCGACGACATCTTCACGAGGCCCACCATCGCGATCGTGTACATCTGGGGTGTCGCGTGGACCGTCGGGTTCCTCGCGCTCTGGTCCGCGAGCGACGAGAACCCCTGGTTCACCACCCCGCCGGCGGTCGCCGGGTGGCTCTTCGGGATCCTGATGGTTGGCGGCATCGTCTCGTCGTCGATCATCGGCTCCCGCGTGTCTCGCGGGATCCAGGGAGCACAGCAGGTGCAGGGGACCATGTACGGCATCGCCTGGGCGATCGGGTGCACGGCAGCGGCGGTGTTCGGCGGCGCTCTGTTCGCTGCCGGGATGGCGCCCGCACTCGCCGCCATCTTCTACCCGGCCATCTACAGCCTCGTGGTCGGTCTGCTGTACCTCGCAGGTGGAGCAGTCTGGCGCGACCGCCTCATGTACGGCATGGGCATCTGGATCATCGTGGTCGGCATGGCCGCGCCGTTCTTCGGCTCGCCTGGCAACGCGCTCATCATGGCCATCGCCGGCGGAGGTGGGTTCCTCGTGTACGCGACCTTCCTCGAGGCGACCCGCCGTCGGCGTGCCCACCGATCGGCGGCGTGACCGATGGAGGAACTCGACCCCCTCATCCATGCCCAGGCCCGCCTGCGCATCATGTCGACGCTCGCGGCGATCGATGCGGACAGCAGCATGTCGTTCCCCCGCCTGCAGGAGATGCTCGACATGACCGCCGGGAACCTGTCCACACACCTGCGGAAACTCGAGGACGGCGCCTACGTCCTCGTCACGAAGACCCACCGGGGACGCACCCCGGTCACCTACCTGGAACTCACCACGCTCGGGCGCCGCGCGTTCGAGGACTACATGACCGGCCTCCGAGCGATGCTCGGCGGCGCGTCGGGAACGGGGACATCATGACGATCACATCACTGGCCACCCTCGAGGGCGTGACACGACGCTACGGCGACGTGACCGCGCTGCACGACGTCGACCTCAGTATCGAGCCGGGTTCGCTCGTCGGGCTCCTCGGGCCCAACGGCGCCGGCAAGTCCACCGTGCTGTCCCTGCTGCAGGGCACCCGACGTCCGACGACCGGCACGGTGACGCTCTTCGGCGGCGATCCCGCCCAAGCGGTCAACCGCACCAGGCTCGGATCGACACCGCAGGAGACGGCACTGCCGCCCACGCTCCGGGTGGGAGAGGTCGTCGACTTCGTCGGACGGCACTTCGCAGACCGCGTGCCGACGGCCGCCCTGGCGGAGCAGTTCGGTTTCGGCGACCTCCTCCGACGCCAGACGGGCTCGCTCTCGGGCGGCCAGCAGCGCCGCCTCGCGGTCGCACTCGCGTTCGTCGGCAGACCGCGTCTCGTGCTCCTCGACGAGCCGACGACGGGCCTCGACGTCGACGCCCGCCGGACCCTCTGGGACGCGATCCGCCGGCAACACGAGCTCGGGGCGACGATCGTCCTCACCAGTCACTACCTCGAGGAGATCGAAGCGCTCGCCGAGCGCGTCGTGGTGCTGGGGGATGGACGGGTCATCACCGATGCCCCACTGCGCGACGTGCTCGGGCTCGTCGGCATCCACCGGGTGCGGCTCCGGACCACCGACCCCGGAGCGGTGGAGCGGCTCGCCGGAATCGTCCAGGCGAGTCGTGACGGTGACGCCGTCGAACTGGACGTCCGCGACGCCGATGCATTCGTGCGCGATCTCGTCCGGTCCGAGGTCCCGTTCACCGATCTCGCCGTGCGCGGCGCGACCCTCGAGGAAGCGTTCCTGACCCTCACCGCGGACGCCCGGGCGGACGTCGAACGGAGCGCCGCCTGATGGCCACCACACTCCAGCTCACCGCCCTGCACGCGCGGTACTCCCTGCTCGAGACCGTGCGCGTCCCGATCGCGCTGATCGGCTCGCTCGTCTTCCCCGCGCTCTCGCTGCTGTTCTTCGTCGTCCCGCAGGCGCAGGTCGCCGGCGATCCCGTCATCGCGACCCAGGCCGTCATCTCCCTCATCGTCTTCGCGGTGCTCGCCAACTCCCTGTTCGGCTTCGGCCTGACCATCGCCCAGGCGAGGGAGCAGGCGTGGGATCCGTACCTCCGCACCCTTCCGGTGACGGGTGTCGCCCGTGTCCTCTCGCACCTGTGCTCGGTCGGTCTCCTCGGGTTCGCGGCCGTCATACCGGTCGTCGTGCTCGGTGCGCTCCTGACCGCCGCCACCACGACTCCGACAGGGCTGCTCGGTGGCATCGTGGCGCTCCTGGTGGGTGCCCTGCCGTTCATGCTCCTGGGCACCGCGATCGGGTACGCCCTCCCCAGCAAGGCCGCGATCGCGGTGGTGCAGGTGGTCATGTTCTCACTGGCCTTCGCCGGCGGACTGTTCATCCCACCGTTCCTCTTCGCCCCGTGGCTCGACCGGCTGTCGATGTTCCTCCCGAGCCGCCAGACCCGGGAGCTCGTCGTCTGGGCGGTCCAGGGTGGCGAGTTGCCGTGGTGGTCGTGGGTCGGCGTCCTGGCCTGGACCCTCGTCCTGACCGTCGTGGTCCTCGCTCTCTACCGCCGCGACGAGGGCCGCCGCTACCGCTGAGGTCGACGGACACCTCGCCGAGCACCGACCGTCCCCGTGTGCTGTCACACGTCGACACACACCGTGCACCGGCCGCCAGGCGCTCGTACGCTGACGTCCATCCCGGCCGGACCACGGCCCATGACGAGCGGATGGAGCGAACCGTGTCCAACAGCGCAGACCAGACGAACGCCGCCGACCGATCGACGGGCGCGCACTGATGGGAGCCCCGGTCGTGTTCGGCATCGGCCCGATCTCGGTCGACGACCTCGTGGCCGTGTCCCGCGACGACGCCATCGTCGTCCTCGACACCCCGGCGCTCGACCGCATCGGCGCCGGCCGGGCCGTCGTCGACCGGCAGACGACGCCGATCGGAGTCGGTGCGCCGGGCCCTCGGTCCCAGGGTCCACGGATCCCTGGTCCCGCCGGGGGACGAGCTGCTCCGCGCACCGCGACGCTCGATGCCTCGGCGGTGGAGGAGCGTGTCGTCCATGACCGCCGTGGCGGCATCGGACTGCCGCTCTCGGTGGACCGTGCTCGGGCGGTGGTCGCCGCCCGGCTCGCCGGATGGACCCGTGGCGCATCCGGGATCCGCCTCGAGACGGCCGTGTTCGTCGCGGAGCTCCTCAACCGTGGGGTGACCCCGGTGATCCCGTCCGTCGGCTCCCTCGGCGACGGCGACGAGACCCACCTGGCGTCCGTCGCGACGCTCGTGATCGGGCAGGGGGAGGCGGTCCTCGCGGGTGAGCGGCTCTCCGCCCAGGTCGCTCTGTCGCGGGTCGGGCTCGCACCGCTCGACCTCGCTGTGCACGAGGGCTTGGCGTTCGTCCACCACAACGCCTACTCCCTCGGCGTCGGTGCGCTCGCACTCCACCGGCTCGGCGCGCTCAGCCGACTGGCGGACACCACGAGCGCGCTCTCGTCGCGGGCCGCTGCGCGGTCCGGGCTCGGCGGGCGAGGACCGGCGTTCGACGCGAGGGTCCTCGCCGGTAGCCCGTCGGCGGGTACCCGGGCCAGCGGCGAGCGGATCTCCGAGTTGTTGGCGACGCCGGTCGGCCCGCGGGGTGCGCGCGGCGGACGGGACCTGGACGGACTGCGGCTCCGCGCGACCCCGCAGATCAACGGTGCCCTCGCGGACGAGGTCACGGCGGCCGTCCAGCTCGTGGAAGCGACGCTCGGAACGGCCTCGGAGGATCCACTCGTCGATCAGGCATCGGGTGTCCTGAGGACCGGCGGGTTGCTGCATGGCGCCCGGCTCGCCCGCGCCTTCGACGGGCTGCGCGCGGCCATCGCGCACACCGCTGCTGCCGCCGAGCGACGGCTCGGACGCATCGCCGGAGGCGGGGTCGACCCGCGGGGGACCGGGCACGGGCTCGTACCGGGTCGGCTCGGTCAGTCGGCGGCGGACCTCGTCGCTGAACTGCGCGTGCTCGCGACCCCGGTCGTCACCGCCGGCGTGCCGGACGAGGACTCGGACGACCCGGCCTCCTTCGCCGGGACCTCGCTGCGACTGCTGGAACGCTCGACCGCCCTCCTCGCGGACGTGCTGGCGGTCGAGGCGGTCGTCGCGGCGGACGCGCTCGGCCCGGCGGAGCACGACGGATGGTCGGTCGGGTTCTCCGTCGCCCACGCCGGCCTCCGGTCGGCGATCGAGCAGGAGCTGCACGGTCAGCAGCTCGTCACGGCGGCGCTCGCCGCGTTGGGCGTCGACCGATCCTGAGCGACGGCGGCCGGCCGGCGAACGTGCGCGGGCGCACCCACGTCGTCGCATGCCATGTATTTCGACACGTGTCGAGGGGGTGGGCGATGTCAGTGCCCTCCGGTAGGTTCGGACCACCGACCGAGAGACGTTCAGCGAGCCACCGACCGCGGCGGCGACGACCCTTGGAAGACGACCTGTCACGAACAGCCGTGCAGAGAAGAGGCATCGGTCCAGCATGATCTCCTTCGAACACGTCTCCAAGCGCTTCGACGACGGCACCCTCGCGGTCGACGACTTCTCCCTCACGATCCCGTCGCGGTCCACCACGGTCTTCGTCGGGTCCTCAGGCTGCGGCAAGACCACGCTCCTACGGATGATCAACCGCATGGTCGATCCGAGCGAGGGACGCATCGTCATCGACGACGAGGTCGTCTCCGCCGTCGACCCGGTCCGTCTCCGTCGCCGCATCGGCTACGTCATGCAGAACTCCGGTCTCCTCCCGCACCGCACCGTGATCGACAACGTGGCCACGGTGCCCATGCTCACCGGCGTCAACAAGAAGCAGGCCCGGGCGGACGCCCTCACCCTCCTCGACACCGTCGGACTCGACCGCGCGCTCGCCGACCGGTACCCGAGTCAGTTGTCCGGCGGCCAGCAGCAGCGCGTCGGCGTGGCACGAGGCCTCGCGATCGACCCGAACATCCTGCTGATGGACGAGCCGTTCGGCGCCGTCGACCCGCTCGTGCGTGCCGAGCTCCAGCGGGAGCTGCTCCGACTGCAGCGCGACATCGCGAAGACGATCGTGTTCGTCACCCACGACATCGACGAGGCCTTCCTCCTCGGCGACCAGGTCGTCATCCTGCAGAAGGGCGGCCACATCGCCCAGGTCGGCACGCCGGCCGAGATCGTCGCCAACCCTGCCGACGACTTCGTCGCCCAGTTCATCGGCGCCGATCGTGGCCAGCGGACGCTCCACGTCGAGCGCGTCGACGGACGCGACGTGGTCGTCGACGAGTCGGGCCGCCCCGCCGGCGTCCTCGGAGCCGGGCCCGGCGCAGGCGACCGCCCCGGCCTCGACGTCCGGAAGGACGGCGCATCCACATGAGCTGGGTCATCGCGAACTGGGACATGATCTGGGACCTCACCCTCACCCATGTCCAGCTGAGCCTGCCCCCGATCATCCTGGGGTTCCTCATCTCCCTCCCCCTCGGCTGGCTCGCACACCGGTACCGGTGGTCGCGTGGCGTGCTGCTCACACTGAGCGGCATCCTCTACGCGATCCCGTCCTTGCCGCTGTTCGTCCTCATGCCGTCCCTCATCGGCACGAAGATCCTCGATCCGGCGAACGTCGTGATCGCGCTCACCATCTACGCCGTGGCCCTGCTCGTCCGCACGGTCGCCGACGCGCTCGACGCCGTCGACGCCGGGGTGCGGCAGTCGGCACAGGCCGTGGGGTTCTCCACCGGCCAGCGCTTCTGGCGGGTCGAGTTCCCGCTTGCGGGTCCGCTCATGCTCGCCGGCATCCGGGTGGTCTCCGCGAGCACGATCAGCCTGCTGAGCGTCGGCGCCCTCATCGGCGTCACGAACCTCGGCTACCTCTTCACCGACGGCTACAACCGGCAGTTCCCGATCGAGATCCTGACCGGCATCGTCGGGACGGTCGTGATCGCGATCGTGTTCGACGTCCTGCTGGTGCTCCTCGGCCGGCTCCTCATGCCGTGGACGCGGATCAGCTCGAAGGGTGCGATCCGTCGTCGTCGCGCGGCCACCGAAGCCCGTGAGCTGGCGACCGCCGGGGGAGGAGCAGCATGATCAACTTCCTCGCCGCCTTCGCCTGGATCTTCGACCCCGCGCACTGGGAGGGCCCAGGCGGCATCCCCGTGCGGGTGCTCCAGCACCTGGCCGTGACCGGCCTGACCGTCCTCATCGCCTGCGTCATCGCGATCCCGCTCGGGCTCCTCATCGGGCACACCGGGAAGGGACGGGAGATCGCGGTCGCGATCACCGGCGCGCTCCGGGCGCTGCCGACCCTCGGTCTGCTCTCACTCCTCGCGCTCATCACGCTCGGGTGGGGCTTCTCCAGCACGAGTCTCGTCCCCGCGATCACCGCACTCGTCGTGCTCGCCGTCCCGCCCGTCCTGGCCGGTGCGTACGGCGGGGTCGAGTCGATCGACCGCCAGACCATCGACGCCGCGCGTGCCGTCGGGATGAACGAGTGGCAGATCCTCGGCAAGGTGGAGATCCCGCTCGCCCTCCCGCTCATGATCGGTGGCGTCCGCTCGGCGGTCCTGCAGACGATCGCGACCGCCACCGTCGTCGCCTTCCTCACCAACGGCCCCGGTCTCGGTCGCTACATCCTCGACGGCCTCCCGGTACGGGACTACGCGCAGATGCTCGCCGGTTCGATCATCATCATCGTGCTCGCCCTCCTCCTCGAGGGCGTCTTCTCCCTGCTGCAGCGCGCCGTCGTGCCGCGCGGCGTCCAGGCGACCCACACGCGGGTCGACGAGACCCGGGGTCACGCCACCGGCGGCGACCGCTCCACCGCACCAGACCCCGCCGTCGCAGAAGCGGAGGCGAACATGCAGACCGCGGCATACCGCAACAACTGACGCGTTCCACCATCCCGGGCGACAGCACCGCCCGGCTCCCAGACCCACAACGGCACCACCGTTCTCGCCCATCACAGATAGGAAACACCATGTTCACAGTTCGACAGGGTCGACGCCTCGCCGTCGGCATCGCCGCGACCGCCGTCGCGGCCCTCGCACTCAGCGCCTGCTCCGCAGGCGACCCGACCGCCGGGGAGACCGCGGCATCCGACACGATCACGGTCGGCTCCGCCGGATTCCCCGAGTCGGAGATCATCGCCCAGATCTACATCCAGGCGCTCGAGGCCAACGACATCAAGACGGCCGAGTCCCTCAACATCGGCGCGCGCGACGTCTACATCGCAGCGCTCGAAGACGGCTCGATCGACCTCGTCCCCGACTACAGCGGCAACCTGCTGCAGTTCTTCGACGACTCCGCCACGGCCACGTCGAGCGACGAGGTCTACTCCGCCCTCCAGGAGGCCACGCCGAAGGGCTACGAGGTCCTCGACCAGTCCAAGGCGGAGGACAAGGACTCCTACAACGTCACGAAGGAGTTCAGCGAGGCGAACAACGTCACGAGCCTCGCCGACCTCGCGGCGCTCTCCATCCCGCTGGCCATCGGCGGCGCACCCGAGTTGGCTGAGCGCCCGTACGGCCCGAAGGGCCTGACCGAGGTGTACGGTGTCCCCGCCGACAAGCTCACCTTCGTCCCGATCAGCGACGGCGGCGGCGCACAGACCACCGCGGCCCTGCTCGACGGCACGGTCCAGCTCGCCGACATCTACACCACGACCCCGTCGATCACCGAGAACGACTTCGTCACGCTCGAGGACCCGGAGAACCTGATCCTCCCGCAGAACGTCCTGCCGCTGATCAACTCGGCCAAGGCCAGCGACAAGGTCAAGGAGGTCTTGAACGCCGTGTCCGCGGAGCTGACCACCGAGGACCTCATCGAGCTCAACGCCCGCAACCAGGGCGACGAGAAGGCCGCTCCGAAGACCCTCGCGGCCGACTGGCTGAAGGACAAGAAGCTCTTCAGCTGAGCAGCAGCCACACGTCGATGGCGTCGTCCGGTTCTCCGGGCGGCGCCATCGCGCTGTTCGCGGGGAGCGCATCCGGCCGCAGCCGGATGTCCAGGGGGTCTCCGACACCTGAGGAGTTGGTAGCGTCAGGGTATGAGTTCCGAGACCCCCGCAGAGTTCATCGCGTCCTGGACCGCCTGGCACACCGCTCGCGAGCGTTCCGTCCGAGCACCCCACGGCATCGCCGCCCTCCGGTTCACCCACTGGCTGACCGAGGAGGCGACCGCCCTCGAGGGTGCGCCGGGCACCTGGCGTGCGGACGCGACCGGCATCGTCGGTGAGCGGCTCACGGGTACCGGACTGACCACGCCGAGCGGCGCGCAGATCATGACCGACCGCGTCGAGCTGGTCCACGGTGACGAACTGCACTTCGGCGACGCGCTGCTCCGAGGCATGGAGCGGGACGGCGTCTACGCCCTCCGCGTGCTCGACCCGGAGGCGCCGACGCGGACCTCGCTCGAAGGCATCAGCGCCTTCGCCCCCGACGTAGCCTGGATCCGGCCGGCGCGGTTCGTGCCGTCCCCGGACGTCACGGTCGAGACCGAGTCGATCGACGGCCACGTCACGACCGAGACCCCCGTCGGCCGGGTCGAGTTCGAGCTCGGTGATGAAGCGGTGTCGCTGACGGTCACGGGCGGCCCGAACGGACTCTGGGCGGTCTTCTCCGACGGCACGAGTGGCGACGAGAGCTACCGGTTCCGGTTCATCAGCATGCCGGCGCCGACCGCGGACGGCCACGTCCTCGTCGACTTCAACCGCGCGTACCTGCCGCCGTGCGCGTTCAGCGACCACTACGTGTGCCCGCTGCCTGCGCCGAACAACCGGCTCCGCACCCGGATCACGGCGGGCGAGCGACTGCCGCTCGGCCAGTAGGTCCCGGGCAACGGATCCCGCATGACGAACCGGCTCGCCGAGGCGATGAGCCCGTACCTCCGCTCGCACGCCGAGCAGCCGGTCGACTGGTACCCCTGGGGGCCGGAGGCCTTCGCCGAAGCGGCCCGTCGTGACGTCCCCCTGCTCGTCTCGATCGGCTACTCGACGTGTCACTGGTGTCACGTCATGGCACGCGAGTCGTTCTCGGACGAGCACATCGCCGAGCTCCTCCGACGCGATTTCGTGGCGGTGAAGGTCGACCGCGAGGAGCATCCCGACGTCGACGCCAGTTACCTCGCCGCCGCCGGCGCGTTCACCCGTGACCTGGGCTGGCCGCTGAACGTGTTCGTGACGCCGCGCGGACACGTCTTCCACGCGGGGACCTACTCGCCTCCCGTGCCGCTCCGCGGGCATCCCTCGTTCCCGCAGGTGCTCGAGGCCGTCCGTGTCGCGTGGACCGAGCGACGGGAGCAGGTCGTCGCGAGCGCCGACGGACTCGCGCGGGCGATCGCCGAGACGATGTCGTCCACGGATGACGCCCCACTGCCGGAGCCCGGCGACCTCGACGCGGCGATCGTGGCGGTCGAGGCGCTCGAGGACCGGGAGCTCGGCGGCTTCGGCACGGCTCCGAAGTTCCCGATGGCCCCGCTGTTCGACTTCCTGCTGACGCCGCGCGAGGGGGAGGTCGCCCGCCGCGGTGTCGACCTCGCGCAACGCACCCTCAGGACGATGGGGGCCTCGGCGCTCCGGGATCCGGTCGAAGGCGGGTTCTTCCGGTACGCGGTCAACCGGGACTGGACCGAGCCACACTACGAACGCATGCTGACGGACAACGCGCTCCTCCTCACCGCGTACACGCGGGCTTGGACCGAGCGCCCGAGCTCGTGGGCGGCCAGTGTCGCCGCCGGGATCGCCGAGTTCCTCATCGGCACGCTGCAGCAGCCGAGCGGCGGTTTCGGGTCGGCGCAGGACTCCGAGAGCGTCGTCGACGGCGTCGGATCGGAGGGTGGCTACTACCGACGCGATGTGGACGGCCGGGCGATGCTGACCCCGCCGGCCGTTGACCGCAAGGTGCTCACCGGTTGGAACGGGCTCGCGATCGGCGCGCTGGCGGAGGCCTCGACGGTCTTCGACCGCCCCGAGTGGCTCGAATCAGCGAGGTGGGCGGCGGACGCGGTGGTCGAGAACCACCTCGGCTCGGACGGCACGCTCGCCCGGGCCTCGCTCGACGAACGGCGGTCGGGTGCGGCGGCGGCCCTCGAGGACTACGGGATGCTCGCGGAGGGGCTCCTGCGCCTCGGCCTCGCGACGGGCGAGGTCCGCTACGCGGAAGTCGCCCGCGACCTCGTCGACCGGTGCTTGCCGGACGAGACCGTGACCGACGAGACCGTGACCGACGCCTCCTCCGCCGCGGTGGCCGGCTTCATCCTGCCGGGCGGCGGCGACCCGGTGCTGTCGGCCCAGGGCATGCGGATCGACGGCGACCCGTCGGAGGGCGCGTATCCCTCGGGGATATCGTCGCTCGGACGCGCGTCGCTGCTGCTGTTCCAGCTGACGGCCGACGGCCGGTTCCGGGACGCCGCCGAGGGCGCGGTCCGGTTCGCCGCGTCGGCTGCGCTGTCGGCACCGACCGCGTTCGGCGCGAGTCTGGCCCTGGCGGCATCGCTCACCGGGCCGGCGTCGCAACTCATCGTCGTCGGGCCGGATCGGGTGGACCCGGACGAGGACGAAGATCGCGCGACGGCGGATCGGGCGATGCGCGACGCGGTCAGGACGCGCCGGGACGACGTCGTGGCGGTGGTCTCCGAGCGGCAGGCGGTGGCCTGGGCGACGAGCGGGTTCGACGTCTTCGCCGAACGGACCAGTCGGGACGGCCGGTTGACCGCCTACCACTGCCGGGACTTCGTCTGCCGCCTCCCGGTGACGGACGCGGCGCAGCTCGACGCCCGCTGAACCAGCCCACCGACCGACCCGTCACGTCGACGGGTCAGGCTCCGAACGTGCCGTCCGGTCCACCGAAGCGCAGCTCGCGGGCTTCGGAGCGCCAGCGTCCGAGTCCACCGTCGAGGAGCGCGACGCGCTCGTATCCGGCTCCGGTCAGCGCCGCACGAAGGCGCTCGGCGGAGCGCCCGTCCAGCTGGTCGTACAGGACGATCGTGTGCTGCTCCGTGATGCCGATGGAGGCCGCACCGCGTCGGATCTCGTCCGCTGAGGATGCTCCGAGCCCCTGACGCGCGTCCAGCAGCTCGACGAACACGGCGCCGGGTACGTGCCCGTCGAAGAGGTACAGGTCGTAGCCGCTCACCAATCGCACCGGGCCGCCGTCCAGCGGAGGCAGCTCGACGACACTCGCGTCGAGGACGATGAGGCTCTCGCTGCCGAGATGGTCCGCGAGCCACTGGGTGGAGACGAGCGGGTCCACCAGGAACGGCGCGTGCGTGGAGGTCATGCGCCCACCGTAGGAGGCCGCGGCCCGGATGACCACGGTGGTCGGCAACACGCGGTCACACGACGCCGCGGTTCAGCACTCGATGACGTTGACCGCGAGACCGCCCTCGCTCGTCTCCTTGTACTTCGTCGACATGTCGACGCCGGTCTGGCGCATGGTCTCGATCACGGTGTCGAGCGACACCAGGTGCGTCCCGTCGCCGTGCAACGACAGGCGTGCGGCGCTGACGGCCGTCGAGGAGGCGATCGCGTTGCGTTCGATGCACGGGACCTGGACGAGCCCGCCCACCGGGTCGCACGTGAGGCCGAGGTGGTGCTCCATCGCGATCTCCGCGGCGTTCTCGACCTGGCGCGGTGTGCCGCCGAGGACGGCGCACAGGGCGCCGGCGGCCATGGCGCAGGCCGATCCGACCTCGGCCTGGCAACCGCCCTCGGCGCCCGAGATGGACGCGTTGGCTTTGAAGAGCGAGCCGATGGCGGTCGCCGTGAGCAGGTACCGACGGATGCCGTCGAGCGAGGCGCCCGGCACGAACCTCAGGTAGTAGCTCCCGACCGCCGGGATGATCCCCGCGGCCCCGTTCGTGGGTGCGGTCACGACCCGCCCGCCCGAGGCGTTCTGCTCGTTGACCGCCAGGGCGAACGCGTGCAGCCACTCCGTGGGGAGCTCGCGCCCGCTCTCGGCCTCGGCCACGTCGAGGCGCTCACGGACGGCACGCGCCCGGCGCTTGACGCCGAGACCGCCCGGGAGGGTGCCGGTGTCGGCGAGCCCGGCGGTCACGCACTCGTGCATGGCCGTCCAGATGGCGTCGAGGCCGGCGTCGACCTCGACCGCGGACCGCAGGGCCTCCTCGTTGCGTCTCGCGATCGCGTCGATCGGGAGCCCTGTCTCGTCGCAGAGGCCGATGAGCGTCTCAGCGGTCCGGAACGGCATCGGCACGGGTGTCGACGGCAGCACCGTGCTCGGGTCGTCGCCGTCACGACGGATGAAGCCGCCGCCGACCGAGTAGTACGTCTCGGAGCGCACCGGGAGGTCGCTCCGCTGATCCCAGGCGTGCAGCGTCATGGCGTTCGGGTGGCCCGGCAGCCTCGTCCTGGGCACGAACGAGACGTCGTCCTTCGAGAACGCGATGGCCCGCGTCCCGGCGAGCGCGAGGGGAGCGCCGTCGGGGTGGTCGCTCCAGGCCCGGCGGACCTCGGCGGGATCGCACCCTTCGGGAGTGAGCCCCTGGAGTCCCGCGACGACAGCGTCGGGGGTGCCGTGGCCGATGCCGGTCGCGCCGAGCGATCCGTACAACGAGCACGTGACGCGGTCGACCCGGTCGAGCAGTCCGTCGTCCGCGAGCCCGGTGGCGAAGGCCAGGGCCGCCCGCATCGGTCCGACCGTGTGCGAGCTGGACGGCCCGATCCCGATGGAGAAGAGGTCGAACGCGGACACGTATGCGGTCACTGGACGACCCCCTTCGGTGCGACTGGCTCCTCTCACTCTAAGCGTCTTCGGCGCCGGGTGCGGTGTCAGCGGCCGTCAGCGGGTGTCAGCGGCAGGTGAGCGATCCGTGAGTGCCCCCGCCCACACTGTTGTCCAGGTCGCCCACCGGCGGCCCACACCTGATTTCGAAAGGCATCCGCATGAGCATCAGCTCCGACTGGGCGATCGAAGCCCACGGCCTCGTGAAGACCTTCGGCGACAACCGGGCGGTCGACGGCGTCGACCTCTCGGTCCGCACCGGCACCGTCTACGGCGTCCTCGGCCCGAACGGCGCCGGCAAGACCACCACCATCAGCATGCTGGCGACGCTCCTGCGTCCTGACGCCGGCACCGCCACCGTCTTCGGTCACGACATCCAGCGGGAGTCGCAGGTCGTGCGCCAGCTCATCGGCGTGACCGCGCAGTTCGCGTCCGTCGACGAGAACCTCTCGGCCACCGAGAACCTCGTCATCTTCTCGCGACTGCTCGGACTCGGCCGCGCGGAGGCGAAGCGCAAGAGCGCGGAACTCCTCGAGGAGTTCGGCCTGAGCGACGCGGCGTCGCGACCCCTGAAGAAGTTCTCCGGCGGCATGCGTCGTCGTCTCGACCTCGCGGCGAGCCTCATCGCCCAGCCTCCCCTCATCTTCCTCGACGAGCCGACCACGGGCCTCGACCCGCGGACCCGCGCGCAGATGTGGGACACGATCCGACGCCTGGTCGCGACGGGCTCGACCGTCCTCCTGACCACCCAGTACCTCGACGAGGCGGACCAGCTCGCCGACCGGATCGCCGTCATCGACCGCGGTCTCGTGGTCGCCGAGGGCACCTCCGACGAGCTGAAGGCCTCCGTCGGCGAGTCGTCGCTGCAGCTGCGGCTCGCGGATCCCACCGACCTGGAGGATGCACGTCGGGTCATCTCGAGCGTCCTCGGCGTCGACACCATCGTTTCGCCGGAGGCCACCCGCATCACGGCCCCGATGCGCGACCCCGACGCCGTGACCGACCTCTTCATCACGCTCCGGGAAGCCGGGATCCGGCTCGCGGAGATGAGCGTCCAGAAGCCGACACTCGACGAGGTCTTCCTCACCCTCACCGGGCACGGCGTCGAGGCGGACGACGCCGACGCCACGTCCGACACCGATTCCCTCGACACCGCAGAGCAGGTCCACGCATGAGCACGATCACCATCACCCCGGCCGCAGACCGGTCCCTCCGGAACCACGTCAGCCTCTCGCAGACGGTCCGCAACTCCTTCACCATGGCGTACCGCGGACTGCTCAAGATCAAGCGCACGCCCGAGCAGCTGATCGACGTGACGGTCCAGCCGATCATCTTCACGCTGATGTTCACGTACATCTTCGGCGGCGCGATCGCCGGCGACGTCGCGAGCTATCTGCCGATCATCATCCCGGGCATCCTGGTCCAGACCGTCATCACGACCTCGGTCGTGACCGGCATCCAGCTCCGCGAGGACATGGACAAGGGCGTGTTCGACCGCTTCAAGTCGATGCCCATCGCCCGCATCGCACCGCTGGCCGGTGCCCTCCTCGCCGACACGGTGCGCTACACGATCGCCACGACGCTCACCTTCGCGATGGGCTTCGTCATGGGGTACCGACCGGAGGGCGGCATCGGCTTCGTGGCCCTCGCCGGCCTCCTCGTGATCGTCTGCGCCTGGGCCATCAGCTGGATCTTCGCGTTCTTCGGGGTCATCGCCCGGAGCGCGAGCAGCGTGCAGGGCATCTCGTTCCTCGTCCTGTTCCCGCTCACGTTCCTCTCGAACGCCTTCGTGAACCCGGAGACGATGCCGAGCTTCCTCCAGGGCTTCGTGGACGTGAACCCCGTCTCGCACCTCGTGACCGCGGTCCGCGACCTCGCGAACACGGGTGTCTTCGGCGGCGACGCCTGGCTGGCGCTCCTCGGAGCCGCCGTCATCGTCGCGGTCTTCGCACCGCTCACCGTGCGGGCGTACATGCGCCGCGCCTGACGACGAGACGACCGCAGCGACCGATCAGCGCGCCGCCAGGGCAGGACTGCCGAGCAGTTCGAACGCCCTGGCGGCGCTCTCGTGCGCCTGCAGGGTGAGGGTCCGCTCGGCGAGGCGGTCGCGCTCGGTCGCCGTGAGGCGCGCCGCCGCTGCTGCCTCGTGTGGTGTGCGGACGAGCGATGGGATGTCCTGACGGGAGGCGAGCGCACTGGCGAGCGCGACGAGCTCGGCGCCGATCAACCGCACCTCGGCGTCGTCCGAGCGGACGTACCAGGCGCCGAGGGCGATGACGGTGGAGCCCAGCACCGGTCGGTCGAACCGGTTCGGGAGGAGGCGTCCCAGCGCGATGGTGCGGGTGCGGACCCGCCGCGCGAGACGCTGGACCTCGGTGGCGTCCGGGACACCGTCCAGCACGGCGGCGGCGATCGCGGCGGAGCCGACGAGGGTGAACCACGGCGATCGGCGCGACTCACCCGGAGCGAACGCCACGAGCGCCTTCCCGTAGAGCTCGGCTCCCCGTGCGGCGTCGCCCTGTGCCCGCGCGATCTCGGCGAGACCGGCCCAGCCGATCGACCGCCGTTCGGGGAGCGGGGCGAACGCGGAGAACGAGACGTCGTCCGAGAGGAACCGGTCGAGCACGGTGGTGGCGGCGGCGTGGTCACCGCGGGCGATGTCGCCGATCGCGATCAGCCACTCGAGTTGACGGAGGTCCGCCTCGGCACCGATCGCGGTCAGCCCCTCGGCAGCGCGGGCCGCCCAGACGAGCGCCTCCTCCGGCTCGTCGTTCTGGCTGTGCAGCTGGGCGAGCATGTGCGCGCTCATGGCGGCGCCCCAGACGTCCCCGAGCGCGAGCGAGAGGTCGTTCGCGCGCACGGCGGCCGCCTCGGCGGCGCGGGGGTCGCCGTCGTTCTCCGCCGCCTGGGCCGACATGAGGTTTCCGAGGTTCGCGACGTGCGGGTCGGTCGACCGGGAGTACTCGCGGAGGAGGGCCTCCGCGCGTTCGGGGCGACCCGCGACCAGCAACAGGCCCACCATCGCGCGCATCCGTGGGGCCTGTGTCGTCCGCGCCCGTTCGAGTCGGCGGAGCACGCCGATCGCCCGCGCGGACGTCCGGGGATCGGTGGCGAGGAAGGTCACGGTGATGATGGCGACGGCGATGGCCGGGGTATCGGTCGACACCGACTCCGGGTCCTGATGGCGGAGCACGTCGAGGACGGCCGTTCCGAAGACCAGGACCTCCTGATGCGCGCTGCGGATCGTCCAGAAGAGGGCGAGTCCTGCGAAGACCGGGGCGACGACATCGGCGCGATCGTCGGCGACAGCCCCGCGCAGCACGTCCACCAGGGTGTCCTGTTCGAGGGCGAGGCGCGCGAACGCCGCCACCTGTCGCGGTCCCTGCATGGCGGGGAGGAGCGTCTCCGCGAGTGCGACCGCCCACGTCCGAGTGCGGTCGAGTACGAGGTCGTCCTCGTGCGCCTCGGCGGACTTGATCGCGCCGAACTCGCGGACCGTCTCGAGCATCCGGAATCGGACGGTCCCAGTGGCCGGGTCGTCCTGCACGGTGAGCAACGACTGGCCGACGAGCGCGTCGAGCGCTTCCACGACCTCGACCTCGGGGGCGAGCGCTGCAGCCGCCTCCAGATCGAAGCCGTCGGGGAACCGGGACATGCGACGGAGGACGACACGTTCGTGCTCGCCCAGGAGGTTCCAACTCCAGTCGATGACGGCGAGCAGGGTGCGGTGGCGCTCAGGAGCACTGCGATCACCGGCGGTCAGCAGGGTGAAGCGGTTCCCGAGTCGTCGCTCCACCTCCTCGACCGACATGGATCTGGTGCGCGCCGCCGCGAGTTCGATCGCCAGCGGGGAGCCGTCGAGTCTCGCGCAGAGACGTGCTGTGACGTCGAGTGGCACATGGAGTCCCGGACGGGCGGCGCGCGCACGCTCGACGAACAGCCGCACCGCCGGGCCCGCGTGTTCGAGGTCGGTGCCGTCCACGGCAGCGTCCAGCGGGTCGAGTTGGTAGACGTGCTCGGCGGCGATCGACAACGGGCTCCGACTCGTCGCGAGGACGCGGAGGTCGCCGGCCCAGGCCAGCGCATCGGCGATCCAGCGCGCCGCCGCATCCACGAGGTGCTCGCAGTTGTCCATCACGAGCAGCGTCGGCCGCTCCGAGAGTCGGTCGATGATGCGCTCGTGCAGCTCGACCGGTTGCACCATGATCGCTTCGCTCAGCCGACGCGGGGTCGGGGCCTCGCGGATGCCGAGTGCGGTCGCGACCGCGAGTGGCAGATCCTCCGGGTCCCGTACGCTCGCCAGTTCCACCACGACGACGCCGGGCGTGGTCGTGGTGGCACGCCGGGCGACCTCCTGGGCGAGTCGGGTCTTCCCGAGGCCACCGGGGCCGAGGATCGTGGTCAGGCGGACCTCGGACACGAGCGTGCCGATCGCATCGAGGTCGGCGTCGCGACCGAGGAGCTCGTTCGGCGCCGTCCGGAGTCCGAGCACCATGCTGGAGACCCGGGCGGTCGCTGGTGTGGCCGCCGGCGGAGACGGCTCGACGGCGTCCTGCAGGAGCGACGCGTGTGCCGCGACCAGCGCCGACGTCGGGTCGGCGCCGAGTTCGTCCCGGAGCCGGTGACGGTGGTCTGCGAAGAGCCGCATCGCATCGGAGCGACGTCCGCTCTGCGCGTAGGCGTTGAAGAGCATCAGCTGGGTGGTGTCGTCGAGTGGATCGGCGGCGACGAGCGCCTCGAGATCGGTGATGACGGCCGCGCCGTCGCCGAGCTCGAGGCGGCTCTGGGCACGCACCCGGCGGAGCTCGTCGCGGAGCCGCGCCGCGCGGTGCGCCAGCTCGTCGCCGAGCGGGCCGTCCAGTTCCGCGCCTGGATCACCGGTCCAGAGGAGGAGCGCGTCCCGGGCGAGCGTGCCCGCGGTGTGCGGGTCGGCGGCGCGGATAGCCGTCGACGCCGCATCGGCGGCCTGCGCGGCGACGCGGAGGTCGACCAGGGACTGGTCGATCGACAGTCGATACCCGGCAGCCGAGGAGTCGATGAGGTCCGGCGCCGACACGGCGCGCACCCGTGAGACCAGGGTCTGCAGCGCGGCTTTGGCACCTGCGGGCGGTGCGTCGTCCCACAGCTCGTCGATGAGGGCGGCCGTCGACACGGCGCGCCCGTCCGCGAGCACCAGGATCGTCACCAGCGCTTTGGCGAGCCGGCCGCCGGGTTCGACGAGCCGACCGGTGCGTCCCTCGACGAGCACCGGCCCCAGGACGGTCACTCGGAGGTTCGACGCAGGCACGTCACGAGTGTATCCACGGCTCGTTACTTGGACCGGCCCGGTCACTGAGCCGTCCCCGGTCACTGAGCCTGTCGAAGTGCGACCTGCCGACGAGTTCAGGGAACCGAGGCGTCAGCGCAGGGTCTTGCGGGCGGTGATCTGCCCGGTGTCGAAGCCGAGCAGGTGGAGGCCACCGTGGAACCGGGCGTGCTCCACCTTGATGCAGCGGTCCATCACGACGTTCAGACCCTTCGACTCGCCGTACTCGGCGGCCTCCTGGTTCCAGATGCCGAGCTGCACCCAGACGGTCGGTGCTCCGATGGCGACGACCTCGTCGATGACCTGGGGGATGTCGCTCGCCTTGCGGAAGACGTCGACGATGTCGGGTACCTCCGGCAGGGAGGCGAGGTCGGGGTAGGCGGGCTGACCGAGGATCTCCGTGGCGTTCGGGTTCACGAAGTAGATCGTGAAGTCGCTCGACTGCTGCAGGTAGGTGCCCACGAAGTACGAGGAACGCGCCGGGTTCGGGGAGGCGCCGACGATCGCGACGGACTTCGCCTCGCGGAGGAGCTTCAGGCGGGCCTTCGCGTCGGGGCCCGCCCACGTGCGCTGCGAACGCAGCAGCTTCGCGAGCGGCGAATCGGCAGGCAGCGAGCAGGTGAGGCCGTTGGTGAGCCGGACCGTCTCGGTCGCGTCCTGGTCGGTCACGGTCGCGGTCGCATCCGCACCGGTCACTGTCGCGTCCACACCGGTCGCGGTCGCGTCCACACCGGTCACGGTCGCGTCCACAACGGTCACTGAGCTTGTCGAAGTGCTCATGCCACTACTCCTTCACCGCTGCGGCGAGCGCCTGGTCGAGGTCGTAGATGATGTCGTCAGGGTCCTCGATGCCGACGCTCAGCCGGACGATGCCCGGCAGCACACCGGCGTCGACGAGCTGCTGGTCGGACAGCTGCGCGTGCGTCGTCGATGCGGGGTGGATGATGAGCGTCTTCGCGTCGCCGATGTTCGCCAGGTGGGTCGCGAGGTCGACGGACTCGATGAGCTTCTGGCCGACCTGACGGCCACCCTTCACCTCGAAGCTGAAGACCGAGCCCGGCCCCTTCGGCAGGTACTTGTTCGCGCGCTCGTGGTGCGGGTGGGCCGGGAGCCCGGCCCAGTTGACGGCGGCGATGCGCGGGTCGGCGTCGAGCCACTCGGCGACGATCCGCGCGTTGTCGACGTGGGCCTGGATCCGGAACGGCAGCGTCTCGACGCCCTGGGCGAGGAGGAAGGCCGAGTGCGGTGCGAGCGCCGGACCGATGTCGCGGAGCTGCTCGGCGCGCAGCCGGGTGAGGAAGGCGTACTCGCCGAAGTTGCCCGACCACTGCAGGCCGCCGTAGCTCGGGACGGGCTGGCCGAACAGGGGGAACTTGTCGGTGTTCCAGTCGAAGCGCCCGCTCTCGACGACGACACCGCCGAGGGTCGTTCCGTGGCCGCCGAGGAACTTGGTGGCCGAGTGCGTGACGATGTCGGCACCCCACTCGATCGGGCGGTTGAGGTAGGGCGTCGCGATGGTCGAGTCGATGATGAGCGGAATGCCGTGCGCGTGCGCGACGTCGGCGAGGCCCTCGATGTCGGCGATCTCGCCCGAGGGGTTCGCGACCGTCTCTGCGAAGACGAGCTTCGTGTTCTCCTGGATGGCGGCGGCGTAGTCGGCGGCGTCGGAGGACTGCACGAAGGTGGTCTCGATGCCGAACCGGCGGAGGGTGACGTCGAGCTGCGTGATCGAGCCGCCGTAGAGGTTGGCCGAGGCGACGATGTGGTCGCCCTGTCCGGCCAGCGAGGCGAAGGTGATGTACTGCGCGGCGAGGCCGGAGGCGGTCGCGACGGCACCGAGGCCGCCCTCGAGGCTGGCGATGCGCTCCTCGAAGCTCGCGACCGTCGGGTTGGCGAGGCGGGAGTAGATGTTCCCGTACTTCTGCAGGGCGAAGCGGGCGGCGGCGTCGGCGGTGTCGTCGAAGACGAAGGCGCTCGACTGGTAGATGGGCAGCGCCCGTGCGCCGGTCACCTGGTCGGGGATGTTGCCCGCGTGGATCGCACGCGTGCGGAAGCCATACTCACGATCTGCCATGGGTTCACGCTACCGGAGCGCCGTCGAGCGCTTCACCGTGCTGCAACATTGCGTCGCATTCGACCGCACTGCACAGGGCCTGCCCAGGGCGTCGGCGTATCGTGTGGGACACAGCCCTCATAGGGCTGCCGGACGAGGGCGCAGTACCCGGAACGCGACAAGACTGACCACTGGGGAGTGATCGTCATGTCTTGGATCGTACTCATCGCGTCCGGGGTCCTGGAAGCCGTCTGGGCCACCGCGCTCGGCAAGTCCGAAGGCTTCACGAAGCTCTGGCCGACCGTGACGTTCGCGGGGGCGCTCGTGCTCAGCATGGCCGGCCTCGCCTGGGCCATGCGCGACATCCCGGTGGGCACCGCCTACGCGGTCTGGGTCGGGATCGGCGCAGCGCTCACCGTCGGATACGCCATGACCTTCGGCGGCGAGCAGCTGTCGGTCGTCAAGGTGCTGCTCATCCTCGGGCTCATCGGCTGCGTCATCGGCCTGAAGATCGTGGGCGGCGAGCACTAGCCGCGCTGGTCGGGCACGCACCCCTTCCTCAGGCCAGGTGCACCGCTCCGAGCGCGAGCACCGCGATGAGGAGCCAGGAGACGAGCCCGACGACGAGCGCGCGCCACCCGGTGGTGACGAGCGTGCGGACGCGGATCGCGGCGCCGAGTGCGAAGAGCGCCATCGCCAGCAGTGCGGTCTGCACGCCGTCGGCGACGTCGAGGACGAGCTCGGGCACCGGGAGCAGGGTGCGGACGAGGACCGCGGCGATGAAGCCCGCGACGAACAGCGGGACGATCGGCGGTCGGGCTGCGGTCGCGGTCCCGTCGGCATCGACCTGAGCACCGGCGCCGGCCGACACCGCCAGGAGTCGGCGGCGCTCGATCGTCGCGGCGGCGGCGACCATGGGGGCGAGGAGCACGACGCGGGTCAGCTTGACGACGACGGCGATCGCGAGTGCGCTCGTGCCGGCGATCTGGGCGGTCGCGACGACCTGACCCACGTCGTGCACGCTCGCCCCCACCCAGTGGCCGAACTGCTCGTCACTGAGCCCGAGTGGGCCGCGGAGTGCCGGGAGGACGAAGATCGCGAGGGTCCCGCAGAGGGTGACGAGCGCGACGGGCGTCGCCTGCTCCTCGTCCTTCGCCTTCACGACGCCGCTCATCGCGCCGATGGCGGAGGCGCCGCAGATGGAGAAGCCCGTGGCGATGAGGAGCGGTTCGGGGCCCGCGAGCCCCAGTCTCCGGCCGAGCCAGAGGGTGACGAAGAAGGTGACGACGACGATCGCGACCGTGGTGGCGAGGGTGACCCACCCGAGGCCGGCGATGTCGACGAGGCTCAGCTTCAGCCCCAGCAGGACGACGCCGATCCGCATGAACCGTTTCGCGCTCATGCCGAGTCCGGGCTTCAGGACACCCGCCGCGAGCCGCTGGAACGGCGGAAGCTGGCCCACCACCATGCCGAGCAGGACGCTCGCGGTCAGCAGGGGGACGACCGGCAGAAGGGTGTGGAGGCCCAGGGCGGCGAGCGCCGCTGCACCGGCGACGAGCACCCCTGGGAGCGCCTTCATCGTCGTCCTCCCGTCACACCCATGACGGCAACCAGGCGTGCAGGTGCCAGAACCAGTAGGGCACGGTGATGGCGGTCCAGAGCGGATACCAGAAGATGCTCAACAGCGTCGTGATGGTCACGAACACCCCGATGACGCCGACGCCGGCGAACCGTCGTTCCTCCGGGTCGTCGCGGGACCCGAGGATCTTCCCGATCGCGAAGACGAGCGCCAGGATGAGGTACGGCTCGAAGACGATCGTGTAGAACTGGAACACCGTCCGGTTCAGGTAGAGCAGCCAGGGCAGGTACCCCGCTGCGACCCCGAGGACGATGAGCCCGACCTGCCACTCGCGGTACCGGACGAGCCGGTAGACGCAGTACCCGAGCGCGACGGCGGCGCCCCACCAGATGAGCGGGTTGCCGATCGAGGTGATCGCGGAGGAGCAGGCGTCCCACGCGCAGCCGTCGGTCCCGGTGGCGGGGGACTGGTAGTACATGCTCGTCGGCCGGATCATGAGCAGCCAGCCGAGCGGGTTCGCGGCGTAGGGGTGCGGGGTGCTGAGGCCGACGTGGAAGCTGTAGGCGCTCTGGTGGTAGTGCAGGAGGCTCTGGAACCAGTGGGGGACCCACGCGAAGGTCCCGGTCCAGGCGTTCCCCACCGCGTCCGCCCACTGGCGGTCGTACCCGCCGGACGTCCTGATCCACCCGGTCCAGCTGGCGAGGTACACGACGGCGGCCACCGGGACGAGGGTCACGAAGGACACGGGGCCCTGCTTGAGGACCGCCGCGCTCGCCCACAGGCGGAGGCCCAGTCGGCGTCGGAGCAGGAGATCCGTGACGATCACGTACACGCCGAACGCGGCGAGGAAGTACAGTCCGTTCCACTTGACCGCGGTGGCCGCGCCGAACGCGACCCCTGCGGCGAGCAGCCACGGCCGCCACCAGAGGACGGGACCCCAGGCCGGATCGGCGCCCCTCGCCCGGGCGGACGCGACCTTCGCCGCCAGGCGTGACGCGTGCCACGACCGGTCCAACAGGATCGCGCCGAATCCCGCGAGCACGAAGAACATCACGAAGTTGTCGAGCAGCGAGACCCGGGCCATGACGATCGCGTGCCCGTCGATCGCGAACAGGAACCCGGCCAGGACGGCGAGGATCGACGAGGTGAACAACCGCTTGGCGATGAGCGTGACGAGCAGGACCGCGAGCGTTCCGGCGATCACGGTGGAGATGCGCCAACCGGTGCTGTCGTCGATGCCGAACACGGCGATGCCGAGCGCGATCAGCCACTTGCCGAGTGGTGGGTGCACGACGTAGGAGGGATTCGTGCTCGGGCTGCCCGCGTCGCCGTTCGCGAAGCCCTCGTCGGCCCCGTCCGGCCAGGTGCTCTCGTAGCCGTTCAGCCACAGCGACCACGAGTCCTTCACGTAGAAGGTCTCGTCGAAGACGAGCGAGTGCGGGTGACCGAGGTTCCAGAACCGCAGCACGAACGCGAGGAGCGTCACGGCGGCTGGGCCGCCCCAGATCCAGAGCTTCCGGCGGCGCTCGGTGCGGAGCATCCGCTCCCACCAGCGGTCGAGGCGGGATCCCGTCACAGGGGCTTCCAGAAGATCGACCGACACCGTCTCATCTAACCACCCCGACCGGATGGGAGACTGGTCCGGTGATCATCCTCGGAGCGACCCCCATCGGCAACCTCGGCGATGCGTCGCCACGACTCCGGGAGGCGCTGGCCGCGGCGGAGGTCATCGTCGCCGAGGACACCCGGACGGCCATCCACCTGCTGCGCGCCCTCGGTGTGGAATCGCGGCCGCGGCTCATCGCCATGCACGACCACAACGAGCGCGAACGTGCCGCCGAGATCGTCGAACTGGCCCGCGAGACCGACGTCCTCGTGCTCAGCGACGCCGGCATGCCGACCGTGTCCGACCCCGGCTTCCACCTCGTCGACGCGGCGGCGGCCGCAGACGTCCAGGTCACCGCGATCCCCGGGCCGTCGGCGGTCGTGACGGCGCTCGCCGTGTCCGGCCTCGCGACCGACCGCTTCACCTTCGAGGGGTTCCTCCCGCGGAAGCCGGGCGACCGACGCAGCAGCCTCCGAGCCCTCGCGACCGAGCCGCGCACGATGGTGTTCTTCGAATCGCCCAACCGACTCGCCTCCTCCCTCGAGGACATCGCCTCCGTGCTCGGAGCCGATCGTCGCGTGGCGGTGTGCCGGGAGCTCACCAAGCTGTTCGAGGAGGTCAAGCGGGGGACGGCCGCTGAACTGGCCGAATGGGCGTCCGGGGGTGTGAAGGGCGAGATCTGCATCGTCATCGCCGGTGCTGAGGCCGTCGAGGCCGATCCGGCCACCGCGCTCGAGCAGGTACTCGCGCTCGTGGCCTCGGGCACACGCCTGAAGGACGCCTCCAACGAGGTCGCCGAGGCCACCGGCCTCTCGAAGCGCGACCTGTACCAGGCGGCCCTCGCAGCCCGGCCTCCGAAAGCGTCGCCGGACGCGCAGGTGCGTCCCTCGCCGTAACAGGCACGGTGGCCACGCCCGCTCGTCCTAGGATTGACCCCATGGCCGACGGCAACTCGTTCTACATCACCACGCCCATCTTCTACGTCAACGATGCCCCGCACATCGGGCACGCCTACACGGAGGTGGCCGCGGACGTCCTCGCGCGCTGGCACCGTCAGGCCGGCGACCGCACCTGGTTCCTGACCGGGACCGACGAGCACGGCCAGAAGATCCTGCGCACGGCGACCGCGAACGGCGTGACGCCGAAGGAGTGGGCCGACAAGCTTGTGAGCGAGTCCTGGTACCCGCTGCTCGACACGATCGACATCTCGAACGACGACTTCATCCGCACGACGGACGTGCGGCACGAACAGAACGTCCAGCTCTTCCTCCAGCGCCTGTACGACGCCGGCTTCATCTACGCCGGTGAGTTCGAGGGGTACTACTGCGTCGGCTGTGAGGAGTACAAGCAGGAGAGCGACCTCGTGCAGGGCACCGGCGAGTACGTCGGGCAGCTCGTGTGCGCGATCCACTCGAAGCCGGTCGAACTGCTCCAGGAGAGCAACTACTTCTTCCGCATGAGCGACTTCGCCGAGCGCCTGCTGGCCCTCTACGAGGAGCGACCGGAGTTCGTGCAGCCGGAGTCGGCGCGCAACGAGGTCATCCAGTTCGTGCGCCAGGGGCTCAAAGACCTGTCCATCTCCCGCTCGACATTCGACTGGGGCATCAAGGTCCCATGGGACGAGAGCCACGTCGTCTACGTGTGGTTCGACGCCCTGCTCAACTACATCACCGCCGCCGGGTACGGCTCCGACGAGGAGGCGTTCGCCGAGCGCTGGCCCGCCACGCAGATCGTCGGCAAGGACATCCTGCGGTTCCACGCGGTCATCTGGCCGGCCATGCTCATGGCCGCCGGGCTCGAGGTCCCGAAGCGGGTCTTCGGTCACGGCTGGCTGCTGGTCGGCGGCGAGAAGATGTCGAAGTCGAAGCTGACCGGTATCGCACCGAGTGAGATCACCGACACCTTCGGATCCGACGCGTTCCGCTATTACTTCATGCGCGCCATCGCGTTCGGGCAGGACGGTTCGTTCAGCTGGGAGGACCTCTCCGCGCGGTACCAGGCGGAGCTCGCGAACGGCTTCGGCAACCTCGCGTCGCGCGTGCTCGCCATGGTGACGCGGTACTTCGACGGCGTCGTGCCGGCGAGTGGCCCCGCCGGACCGGCCGACGTGGCCATCCAGGAGACGGTCGCCCGGGCTGCTGCGGACGCCGACGCCGCGATCGAGCGTCTCGCCATCCAGGACGCGCTCGCGGCCATCTGGCGGATCGTCGACGAGCTGAACGGCTACATCACCGAGCAGGAGCCGTGGGCGCTCGCGAAGGACGAGGCCGAGCGGGAGCGGCTCGGCACTGTGCTCGCCACGGCGGTCGAGGGCCTGCGCGCCCTGTCGGTCCTGCTCCACCCCTTCGTCCCGAAGGCGACCACCAAGCTGTGGTCCGCCCTCGGCGCTGAAGCCGCCCTCGGCGAGCTCGGCGCACAGCGCATCGGCGACGTCGGCACCTGGGGGCAGCTGCCCGCCGGCACCTCGGTTGCAGGGCTCGAGCCCCTGTTCCCGCGGATCGAGGCCGTCGCCGAATGAGCGGGGGCGTCGCGCCGGATCCGGCCGCCACACCGCACCTGCGGCAGCGCGAAGCGGGGGAGCGGAAGCAGCTGAGCTACCCCGAGGTTCCTGAGGCGCTGCCGGTCGCGGTCTACGACAACCACACGCACCTCGAGCACGCCGACGGCGACGCCCCGCTGACCCCGTCGGAGCACTTGGACCGTGCGGCCTCCGTCGGGGTCCGCGGCATCGTGCAGGTCGGCACCGACGTGGAGACCTCGCGTTGGTCGGCGGCGATCGCCGCTCGTGACCCCCGCGTGCTCGCGGCGGTCGCGATCCACCCCAACGACGCACCGGACCTCGACCGCGCGGGCACCCTGGACGAGGCGCTGGCCGAGATCGACCGTCTGGCGGCGGAGCCTCGCGTCCGCGCCGTCGGCGAGACCGGCCTCGACTTCTTCCGCACCGAGGAGGACGGCCGCGCGGCGCAGTTCGCATCGTTCGAAGCGCACATCGCCATCGCGAAGCGCCACGGTGTCGCACTGCAGATCCACGATCGCGACGCCCACGACGAGGTCGTCGAGACGCTCCTGCGAGTGGGCGCTCCGGAACGCACCGTCTTCCACTGCTTCTCGGGCGGCCCGGAGCTCGCCGAGCTGTGCGCCGAGCACGGCTGGTACGCCTCCTTCGCCGGGACGGTCACGTTCAAGAACGCCGCACCGCTGCGTGAGGCGCTCGCGATCATGCCCCGCGAGTTGATCATGGTCGAGACCGATGCGCCCTACCTCACGCCCGCACCGTTCCGCGGGCGGCCGAACGCGCCGTACCTCCTCCCGTACACGGTGCGCGGTATGGCCGAGCACCTGGGTGAGGACGTCGCCGCGTTCGCGACGCAGCTCGCGACGAACACCGAGCGCGTCTACGGCTCCTGGGCCGACTGAGCGACTGAGCCCGTCGCCGAGCCTCGCGCCCGTCGCCCGACGAGGACCGGCTCCCCGATCAGGGATACTGGAGGGATGACCGCCTCCGTCGCCCTGCTCGGCCCCGCCGAGATCCGAGATCTCGCCACCCTGCTGGACGTGACGCCGACGAAGAAGCTCGGTCAGAACTTCGTCATCGACGCGAACACCGTCCGCAAGATCGTGTCGGTCGCACACGTCGCTCCGGGCGACGTCGTCGTCGAGATCGGCCCTGGACTCGGTTCGCTGACCCTCGGCCTGCTCGAGGCCGACGCGAGCGTCGTCGCCGTCGAGATCGACGGCCGGCTCGCCAAGCAGCTGCCGCTCACCGTGGGGGAGATGGCACCGGGCATGATCGACCGGTTGTCGGTCGTTCACGAGGACGCGATGCGCATCGAGGAACTCCCCGCGCAGCCCAACCGACTCGTCGCCAATCTGCCGTACAACATCTCCGTGCCCGTCCTCCTGCACTTCCTGGAGCACTTCACCTCGCTGACGGCCGGCGTCGTCATGGTGCAGGCCGAGGTCGGCTACCGGCTCGCCGCCGGCCCGGGCAGTAAGGTCTACGGCGCCCCGAGCGCGAAGGCCGCCTGGTACGGCGCGTGGCGCATCGCCGGCCAGGTGAGCCGCCAGGTGTTCTGGCCCATTCCGAACGTCGACTCCGTGCTCGTCGGATTCGAGCGACGCGCCGACGTCATCGGCACCGAGGAGGAGCGCATCAAGACCTTCGCGCTCATCGACGCGGCGTTCCAGCAGCGTCGCAAGATGCTCCGGCAGGCTCTCGGGAGCGTCCTCGGCAGCTCCCAGGCCGCGACGGAGCAGATGGAGGCCGCCGGAGTGAAACCGACGGCGCGCGGCGAGGAGCTCACGGTCCACGACTTCCTGTCGATCGTGCGTGCGGGACGATAACGTTGGCGCATGACCGCTGATGCTCGATTCCCGCTGAACGTCCCCGACATCCACCGCCCGTACGCCGCGGCGGACGACCGCTACGCGCGGAACGACTACCGCCAGGTCGGCACCTCGGGGCTCTTCCTCCCACCGATCTCGCTCGGCCTCTGGTACAACTTCGGCGACAACCGGCCGTTCGACGGGCAGCGCGCGCTCCTGCGCCACGCGTTCGACCACGGCATCACCCACTTCGACCTCGCGAACAACTACGGCCCGCCCTACGGCTCCGCCGAGACGAACTTCGGTCGCATGATGCGCGAGGACTTCGGTCCGTACCGCAACGAGCTCATCATCTCGTCGAAGGCCGGTTACGACTTCTGGCCAGGCCCGTACGGCAACTTCGGTTCGAAGAAGTACCTGACCGCGAGCCTCGACGAGTCGCTCGAACGGATGGGTCTCGACTACGTCGACGTCTTCTACTCGCACCGGGTCGACGAGGTCACGCCCATCGAGGAGACCGTGGCCGCGCTCGACGCGATCGTGCGCTCCGGCAAGGCCCTGTACGTCGGCATCTCGTCGTACTCGGCCAAGCGGACGGCCGCCGCACACGCCGTCGCTCGCGAGCTCGGCACGCCGCTCGTGATCCACCAGCCGTCGTACTCGATCCTCAACCGCTGGGTCGAGGACGGCCTCACCGAGGTGCTGACCGAGACCGGCCTCGGCGCGATCGCGTTCGTGCCGCTCGCGCAGGGGCTGCTCACCGACAAGTACCTCGGCGACGGCCCGGCCGAACGTGCGACGAACCGTCCCTCCCTGCCCGACCGCCAGGTGAGCGAGGAGATGGCGACCCGCCTCCGGTCCCTCAACGACATCGCCGTGGAGCGCGGGCAGACCCTCGCGCAGATGTCGCTCGCCTGGGTCCTGAACAACCCCGCGATCACCTCCGCCCTCATCGGTGCCTCCCGCCCCGAGCAGCTCGACGAGAACCTGGCGGCGCTCGACGGCCCCGCGTTCACGACCGAGGAGCTCGAGGAGATCGACCGACTCGCGGAGGGCGCCGACGTCAACATCTGGGCGGACTCCTCCGACAAGTGACGCGGTCTGAGGCGCCTGCTCGATCGACTAACTTGGAACAATGACCACCGAGGCCATCCTCAAGCACGTCCACGTGCGAGCACCGGGGAAGATCAACGTCTTCCTCAAAGTCGGCGAAGTGATGGACGACGGCTACCACGACGTCGCGACCGCGTACCAGGCGATCTCGCTGTACGAGGACGTGCACGCGTACCCGGCCGACGACTTCAGTGTGTCGTTCTCCGGCTCGGTGGACGTGTCGGGTGTGCCGACCGACACGAGCAACCTCGCCATCCGCGCCGCGAAGGCCCTCGCGAGACGGACCGGGTACCGCGGCGGTGTCCGGCTCGAGATCGAGAAGCACGTGCCGGTCGCCGGCGGGATGGGCGGCGGCTCAGCCGACGCCGCGGCCACGCTGCTCGCCTGTGACGCCCTCTGGGGGACCGAACGCAGCCGCGACGACCTCCTGGCGCTGGCGGCACGCCTCGGCGCCGACGTGCCCTTCGCCCTGCTCGGCGGCACCGCTGTCGGCACCGGCCGCGGCGACCAACTGAGCAGTGCGTTGGCCAAGGGGCAGTTCGAGTGGGTGCTCGCCCTCGCCGACTTCGGCATGTCGACCCCGCAGGTCTACCAGGAGCTCGACGCCCACCGGGCGCGGCACATCCTCGACATCTCTCCGTCCGGTCGCCAGCCGACGGTCGACGCCGCGGTGCTCCAGGCGTTGCGGGCGGGCGACGCCCACCTCCTCGGCGAGGTCCTCTACAACGACCTGCAGGCCGCTGCGCTGCAGCTGCGCCCGGTGCTCGGCGAGGTGCTCGAGTTCGGCGACTCCCAGGGCGCCCTCGGCAGCCTCGTCTCCGGCTCCGGGCCGACGATCGCCTTCCTGGCGGCGGACACCGACGACGCCGTCGAACTGCAGGTGACGCTCGCCTCGTCCGGGCTGAAGGTCATCCGTGCCCACGGACCGGTCCACGGTGCCCGCATCGTCTCGCAGAGCTGAGACGCGGCCCGCACGACACGAAGCAGCCCCGGTCGGAGATCCGACCGGGGCTGCTGTACGAGGTGGCGCGGTTCAGGCCGCGACGCCGCGCACGCGGAGCGAGTTCTCGATGATCGTGAGCCCCTCCATGCCGGGGAGCTTGGCGATGTGCCCGTCGATGCGGCGCACCTCGGCCAGGCCGTCCTCGTCGCCGAAGAGGTGGCCCATGACGTGCGTGACCTCGGAGTCGGGCATGACGCCCGAGCCGACGGGGCCCCACACCTTGCGGAGCAGGAAGCGGGTGAGTCGACGTGCGCTCTTCGACGACTCCAGGCGCGCCTTGGCCTGGCTCGCGTAGAACGCCACGTGACGCGTCTCCTGCTTCGCGATCCGCTTGAGGAGCACCGAGAGCACCGGGTGCCGCTCCAACTGCGCGAGGCGGGTGTACGCGGCGGTCGCGGACCACTCGTTTGCCGCGCCCCAGCTCATGTGCACCGCGATGAAGTCGGTGCCAACGAGGTTGCCGAGGATCGACTGCTTGATGGGGTCGAGGCGGTCCTTCCAGCCGAGCTTCAGGCGCGTCGCCTTGAGCTCGTCGAAGTCGACCGTGATGTCGTGGGCGGCGAGGACGGCGGCGAGCGCCTCCCCGTGCCAGAACTCCTCACGGTTCCACATCGTCATGAACGCGCCGACGTCGTCGTCCTCGTGGGACGGCGTCATGAGCATGTCGCGCAGGTAGCAGACCGTGTGGTACTCGATGTCGCACATGTAGCGCAGGCTGCGCAGGGTGGAAGCGGGGAGCGGGTTCGTCTTGAACTCGTCGAAGTCGAGGTCGCTCCAGTTCACCGAGACACTCGTCTCGGTGAACTTGTCGATGTCAAACGCCATGTGCGGTGGGGCGGTCGGGGATCGTGTCCTCGGCCGTCCGCTCTCCTCTCGGCTGTGCGGGGCGCGGTGCGCGGGTCAGTTCGTCTTCGGAGCGGACGCCTCCGGTGGTTCGTGCCCATTCTCGCACCGTCCACCGGCCGGCCTGCGCCAGCTTGTACAGGGTGTGGTCGGGGTTGACGGCGACCGGGTTCCCGACCAGCTGCAGCCAGGCGGCGTCCGCATGGGAGTCGCCGTAGCCGTAGGAGTGCGCGAGGTCCATGCCGTGCTGCTCGGCGTACTGCGTGAGCCAGGCGCCGCGCGCTTCGTCGACGAGCGGCGGGCTGTCGAGGTAACCCGTGAGGCGCCCGTTCTCGGCGTGCATCGCCCCGGCCACGACCTCGTCGAAGAACGGCTCGAGCGGAGCCGTCATGAGGTCGATGGTGCCGGTGACGAGGATCGTCCGGTGACCGGCCGCCCGGTGCGCGGCGATCTGCTCGAGCGCCTGGGGGAGGAGGCGGGACCGGACGGCCTTGCCGAAGCCGCCCCGGACGATCTTCTCGAGCTGCGCCACGTCGACGCCCTCGTAGCGACGCATGAACGTGCGGATGAACTCACCGCGGTCGCGGAGTTCAGCACCGATGTACCCCGGCATGGACGCGCCGAGCGTGGCGATCTCGATGGGCCAGCGCGACCGCGAGGTCGCGGCGAGCCGCAGCCAGAGGTACTGCTCGATGAGGTTCCAGGCGAGCACCGTGCCCTCGAGGTCGAACACCGCGAGGACGTCGTCGCGCACGGGCAGGATCTTCTGCTGCTTCGCGGCGCCCGCCTTGCGGTTGGCGAAGGCCCGGGTCAGGGTCGTGACGGCGGGGAAGTGGATGCGCTGGAAGTAGTCGTCCCAGTCGATCGTGGTGACGTCGAACCCGCGGTCCGTCTGCTGCTCGGGCGTCAGTGAGGCGTGCAGGGCACGGGTGCGCTGGTCGTCGAAGACGATCTCGCTCTGCACGTAGGAGCGGTAGAGCCCGGTGAAGTCGCGGAGCGAGCCGAGGTCGCTCGACGCCTTGCGGATCCGGTCCTGCCACCCGCGGGTGGTCGCGTTCGCCGGCAGGTGGGAGACGACCCGGCCGGCCGCCGTCGTCGCCTTCTGCCGCCGGTCGATGGAGCGCTCGATCGCGCGCCCGCCGGGGAAGTTCCAGGTCGGCACACTGATGTCACCGGCGTCTGCCGGGATCGGGTGCTCGGTGAAGTAGCTGTGCACGTTCGCGTACATCTTGTGGAACGGCAGCGGGTTGCTGGCTCCGGAGCTCACGTGGAAGTAGCGCGCCGCAGCCGGCTCCGGCGGGGTCTGGGCCGCAGCGAGGATCGCGTTGACGACGAAGTCGACGGGGATGATGTCGAGCACGCTGTCGGGGAGGCCCGGGAAGTCGGGCAGCTGTCCGCGCCCGTAGGCGATGATCAGCGGGTCGGCGACCTTGTAGCCGTCGATCCAGCCGGGGAAGGGGTGCGCGAGCGCGCTCTCGATGATCGACGGACGCACGACGGAGAGTCGGTTGCCCTCGCCGGCCCAGCGCTCTTCGGCGACCCGCTCGGCCATCGCCTTCGTGAAGGTGTAGACGTCGGTCCAGCCGAGGCTCTCGGCGCGTGCACGGCCGTGGGCGACGAGTCGGGCGTCGACCCAGGCGATGCGTGCAGCCTCGGCGGCGTTCGAGACGGCCTGGGGGCCGGCCTTGCCGTGCTCGCGACGGGCGGTCTGCATGAGCTTGCGCAAGACCTCCGGACGACGGGACGACTCCTCGGTGCGGACGCGCGCCGAGCGGGCTGCCTCGGCCTCGACGCGCCAGTCGACGTCGTGCGCGAGGCTGCGTTCCGGCTGGATGCCCTTCCGCGTGCCGCCGACGTAGGCGGTTGAGACGTGGACGACGTGCGGGGTCGCGCCGCTCTTCGCGAGCGCCGCGTACAGGGTGGTCGCGCCGCCGACGTTCGTGGCGAAGGCCTCGTCGATCGGCGGGTCGAAGGAGACGGTCGACGCGCTGTGGATGACGACGTCGAGGTCGGCCGGCAGCGCCATCTCGTCGAGGCCACCCTCGATCACACTGACGCGCTCGGCCACGATCGCCGCAGCGGCTTCGGCGCCGACGCGTTCGCGCCAGGCCTTGAACACCGGCTTGCGGAGCAGGGTCTGGAGACGGTCGCTCCCGCGGACCGACCCCTTCTTCCGGATGAGCAGGCTGACGCGGGTGGTCGGGTGATCGGCGAGCAGGCGCTCGAGCACCGCCTGCCCGAGGAAGCCGGTGCCGCCGGTGACGAGCACGTGCGCGCCGTCGAGGGCATCCGGGGCGGTGGCGGGCTGCTGAGCCTCCGGCTCCTGAGCGTCGGGCTGTTCGGCGTCTGGGGTGGGGTTGTCGGTCATCGGTTCTCCTCGAGGCTGCCGCGGCGTCCGCGGCGGGCAAGTCTGGCGGCGAGATGGAGGCCCGACTGACCGGGCAGCGCGTCGATCGACGCGTCGATGCCGAGGACGGCGGGGTCGCTCCAGGTGGCGGTGCTGCGGAACACGAGCGCGGCGAACCGCGCCGTCTGTCGGGGGCCGTTCGCATCGGAGCCGGTGGGCCACACGGCGTTCCGGATGCGGCGACGGGTGATGCCCTGCGCACGGGGCGATGCGGCGAGGCGGTCGCTCGCTTGTGCGGTGAAGAACTCGAGGTGCCGGGCCTTCGTCTCGAGGATCTCGTCGACGAGGCGGTCGAGCACGGGGTGCGGCTCGCGCTCGCGCACCGCACGGTAGGCCGCGTGGGTGATGAGGTCGTCGATCGTCCCGATCGTCATGTGCCAGGCGATGATGTCCTCGCCGAGCACGTTCGCGATGAGCGCCTGGCCGATTGGCGCGAAGCGGTCGCGCACACCGTGGACGGTGCGCCGGAGACCCGTCGAACGCGTCTTGTCGCGCGGGGTCCCGTTCGCCTTGAGGACGGTGTCGAGGGTGTCGGTGATCCAGTATTTCTCGTACGCCCAGGTGATCAGGAACGCGGTGACTCTGGCGTCCTTATGGGTGGGGGTGACGAGCACCCCGCGGAGGTACTGCATGGTCGCGCGCTCGATGTCCGACAGGGCGCGGAGCAGTGCGACCGTCTCAGCACTCAGCGGCGTCTCGGCGAAAGCCGCGGCGTCGATCTCCTTGCGACGACTGCCGACGGCGGACTTCGCGTAGTCGCGGACGCTGAACCCGTGGGCAGGCCGCAGCATGGCGCTCTCCTGCTCCGCGTCCTCGAGGGCCGCGGGTGCTGTTCCGCGCGGCGAATCCCGGTTCACCATGGCGTCTCCGTTCCGTGACGATCCGACCTCATCACTGTAGCTTGCAACGATACGCAACGCGTAGCGTATTCTGATCCCCATGGCTACAGCTCTCGTCACCGGTGGGACGTCCGGCATCGGTGCCGCGTTCGCCACGGCGCTCGCCGGACGGGGCTTCGACCTGGTGCTCGTCGCCCGTGACGTCGGGCGGCTCGAGCGATCGGCCGAGCGGCTGCGCGCGACCGGTCGCACCGTCGAGGTGATCAGTGCCGACCTCTCGGACCGCGCCGACGTCGCGAGACTCGCCGCACGGATCGAGGATCAGGCGTCGCCGATCGAGGTCGTCGTGAACAACGCCGGGTTCGGTGTGCACGCCCGCCTCACCGATCCCGACACGAGCGAGCTCGACACCGCGATCGAGGTCATGTGCCGGAGCGTCGCCACGCTTTCGGGCGCCGCGGCCCGCGCCATGCGGGAACGCGGACGCGGCACCATCATCAACGTCTCGAGCACGGCGGGGTACATCACCACCGGCGGCTACTCGGCGGTGAAGGCGTTCGTCACCACCTACACCGAGGCGCTCGCGGTCGAGCTCGCCGGCTCGGGTGTCCGCGTCACGGCTCTGTGCCCCGGGTGGGTCCGTACCGAGTTCCACGATCGCGCCGGTATCAGCACCCGATCGATCCCGTCGGGTCTGTGGATCGATGTGGACCGGCTGGTCGCCGACGCCCTCCGCGACGCCGGGAGAGGGGTCGTCGTCTCCATCCCGAGCTTCCGCTTCAAGGCCCTCATGGCCCTCGTCAAGTTCGCGCCCCGTGCGTCCATCCGGTGGATCTCCGGCCGGATGTCCTCGAGCCGTCGAGCCGCCAACGCCGCCCAGTCAGGAGCCCACCGATGACCGCAGAGCCGCGGTTCACCTCCTCCCTCCACGCCAACGCGCGGTTCGTCGCCCAGCGTCTGCTGTTGAAGCCGCTCGTCTGGTCGCTGACCCGCGTGACGGTGACGGGTCGCGAGCGCCTGTCGGGCGTCACCGGGCCGTACATCGTCGTCGCCAACCACCAGTCGCACCTCGACGCACCGCTCGTCGTCGGGGCGATGCCGCGTCGACTGTCGCGCTATCTCGCCGCCGGTGTCGCCGCCGACTACTTCTTCGACGTCCCCGCCCGCCGCATCTTCGCCGCCCTCTTCTTCAACGCGTTCCCGGTCGACCGCTCGGGCGACCGCAAGCGTGCAGGCGTGTCACGGGAGCTGCTCGAGAGCGGCGTCCCGATCCTCATCTTCCCCGAGGGCGGCCGATCGCGGACGGGTGAGCTCGGCCGGTTCAAGCCCGGTGCCGCGGCACTCGCCACCCGCCAGGGCATCCCCTGCCTCCCGGTGGCCGTCCTCGGCACCCACTCCGCCATGCCGAAGGGTCGCAACTGGCCCGTCCCCGGACGACCGCCGGTGCGCGTCGTCTTCGGGCAACCGATCCACCCGCAGCCGAACGAGACGCCCGTCCAGCTCATGGACCGCGTCGTCGCTGAGATCGTCGCGCTGCGCGCTTCGGTCGAGCCGGGAACACACGTTTCGATCGACACACCACGAAAGGAAGCCGGATGACGTCTGTGGAGCACATGAAGTGGTGGGGCTGGGGAGTCGAAGGGGTCGCCTTCGAGCACAGCAACAAGCCGGACTTCGCGCCGTTCGTGAAGCAGGCCGTCGGTCTCGACCTCCGGAAGCCGGCGCAGGCACACCTCAGCTTCGACGAGCTCACCGTCCCGGCATCGCGCGCGTCCGACGAGTTCATCGCCGAGCTCTCGACGCTCGTCGGTCAGGGGCACGTGACCACGGACGACCAGGAACGCGTCGTCCACACCTACGGCAAGAGCATCCGCGACCTGCTCCGGATCCGCGCGAACGACCTGCCCCGCACGCCCGACCTCGTCGTCTACCCGGCTGATGAGGCCGAGGTCGCGTCGGTCGTCGCTGCAGCCGTCGCCGCAGACGCCGTGATCATCCCGTTCGGCGGTGGCACCAACATCGCCGGCTCGCTCGACCCGCAGCCGACGGAGGAGCGGGTCATCATCTCGCTCGACCTCGGCCGGCTCGACCGCGTCCTGTCGATCGACGAGGGCTCCGGTCTCGCCACCATCCAGGCCGGCGCGCAGGGCCCCTCGATCGAGGAGCAGCTGGGCGCCAAGGGCTGGACGATGGGCCACTTCCCCGACAGCTTCACGCACTCCACGCTCGGCGGATGGGTCGCGACCCGCTCCTCGGGCATGCAGTCCGACAAGTACGGCGACATCGCCGACATCACCAAGGGCCTGCGGATGGTCCGCCCGAACGGCATCGTGGCGATCCGTCCCGTCCCGAGCGCGTCGACCGGACCGAGCGTCCGCGAGATGATCATCGGCAGCGAGGGTCGACTCGGCATCATCACCGAGGTCACCGTGCAGGTCCACCGGACGCCGGCCGTCCGCGAGGTCCTCGGCTACTTCTTCCCCACCTGGGAGGCAGGGCTCGCGGCGATGCACGAGATCGCGGAGAGCGACGCCAGCCCCTCGGTCACCCGGGTGTCGAACGCCCGGGAGAGCGGCTTCTCGCTCGCGACCCGCAAGGCCAGCACCGGCGTCTCGGCGCAGGTCACCAAGGGGCTCATGAAGGTGCTCACGGCAAGGGGTTGGGACCTCGAGCAGCTGTGCCTCTCCTTCATCGGCTACGAGGGCAGCGCGTCGCACGTGCGATACGAGAAGGGCCTCGTCGGCTCGATCGTCCGGAAGCACGGCGGCATCGGCGTCGGCAAGGGCCCCGGCGCCCTCTACGACCAGAAGAAGTTCGACACCCCGTACCTGCGCGACTTCCTCCTCGACCGCGGAGCCGCGGCCGACGTCTCGGAGACCGCAGCGCCCTGGTCGCGCCTGCAGGAGGTCTACGACGCCGCGAACGACGCCGCCAACGCCGCGTACGACAAGCTCGGGGTGCACGGGTGGATCATGTGCCACCTCTCGCACTCGTACCACTCCGGCGCGTGCCTGTACTTCACCTTCGCGTTCATCACCGGCGACGACCCGATCGGCGAGTACGAGCAGGTCAAGTCGGCCATCCAGCAGTCCTTCGTCGACCACGGTGGCACCCTCTCGCACCACCACGCGGTCGGCGTCGAGCACTCGCCGTGGATGGAGCAGGACATCTCGACCGAGGGCGTCGCGATCATGCGCGGCCTCTTCGACAGCGCGGACCCCGGCTCGAACTTCAACCCCGGCAAGATCCTCGCGGACTGAGTCGTTCCTCCGGTCCATGCGCGGTCTCCGGTCCCTGAGCCGTTCCTCCGGTCCCTGAGCCGTTCCTCCGGTCCTGAGCCGCTCCTCCGGTCCCTGAGCCGCTCCTCCGGTCCCTGAGCCTGTCGAAGGGCGGGCTCAGGGCCGGAGCCGACCCGATCGCACCGCAGTCGCCGGCAGCCGGACGATGAGCGCACCGGGGTCGACGGTCAGCCGGGCCGCAGAGACCAGGCCGATCCCGTCGCCGTCGGCCTGGAACTCGGCGGGCGGTGAGACCGTCACGTCGATACGGCGCACCCGCAGGTAGCGGAGCGCACCTCCGGCGGAGCCGGCCGTCTCGACGGCACTCGGCTGCACGCGGCGGCCCCGCGTCCGTCTGCCCTTGGAGAACCGGGCGACGGGATTGTTCGCGCGGTGCAGCCAGCGCGTGACGCGGACCCCGTCCCACCCTTCGAGGGAGCGCACCATGAGGACGTCGAGCACACCGTCGTCCAGGAGGGCGTCGGGCAGGACGTCGAGGCCCGCTGAGACGGTGCCGCAGTTCCCGACGAACATCGTGTGCGTCCGTCCACTCCGGATCGGTCCGCCGTCCTCCTTCCAGGAGACGCGGGGCCGGTCGCGGCGGAAGAGTCCGCGGATGATCGGGACGACGTAGGCGATCCAGCCGAAGCGGCGCTTGAGCACCGGGTCGGCGTAGGCCACCATGTCCGCGTCGACACCGAAGCCCGACATGACGAGGAACGGGGTGCTGCGCCGGACGCCCTCGGGGTTCCGGTACTCGATCAGGCCGACGTCGACGCTGCGGTCCTCGCCGGTGAACGCGGCCCGCACCGCGGCGACCGTGTCGATCGGGATCCCGGCGTTCCGCGCGAAGAGGTTCGCGGTACCGACGGGGACGACGGCGAACGGCGTCCGGGTGTGACGCATCGCCCCGGCCACCTCGCGGACCGTCCCGTCACCGCCGGCGGCGATCACGAGCGCCGCACCGCCCCCGAGCGCCTCCGCGACCTGGTCGACCGCGGTCGACCGCTCGCGGGTCGGGATCCAGCTGGTCGGGCCCCAGCCGGCCTCGGCGGCTGCGGCGTCGACGAGCCTCGTCACGCGCTCGAGCTGGATGCGCGTCGGGTTGTAGATCACCGCAGCGTGCGGCGGGGTGCTGCCTCGCGTCATGCGGCCAGTGCCGGCCAGAGGACGGACAGGACCTGTTCCGCCCAGTCGTCGTCCATGTCGGCGCCGCGGACGAGCTGTCCGAGGACCGCGCCGAGGAGCAGGGTCGCGACGAGCCGGCCGTCGAGTCCGGGCTTCAGATCGCCGGTGGAGATCCGTTCGTCGACCAGGTTGGACAGCGCGCGCGCCCGGTTCCTCGTGAGGTCGCGGAGCAGCGTCGAGAACTCCGGGTCGTCCTGGAGCAGGATCGACGCGATCGTGCCCCGGCCCACCACGTCCTCGATCATCGCCCGGGCTTCGTGGAGCAGCCAGGTGAAGGTGTCGTAGGTCGAGAGGTTCTCGGGGATCTCCACGGGAGTCTCCATGGCGCGGGCGACGGCCGCCGTGAGCAGCTCCGAGCGGTTGCGGTACCGCCGGTAGATCGTCGTCTTCGCCACGCCGGTGGTCTCCGCGACCGCCTCGATGTTGACGGCGACCGAGCCACGCGAGCGCATGAGGTCGAGGGCTGCGTCGAGGATGCGGTCGCTCATCTGCTGAGCGCGGGAGACGCGTCGGGAGACGGGCACCGACCAACCTCCTCCGCGCGACGCCGGAGTCCGGTCGGATCGGTCCATTGCGCTACGCCCACCGTAGCGCAATGGGCTGGGCGCGCATAGGGAGGGCCCCGGTGACGGTGTGGTCGTCAGTCCCAGCGGGGGTCGTCGGGGTCGGGGGAGTCCTCGCCGTCGGCGTCGGTCATGATCGTCGCCCCGTCGATCCAGGCCGTCAGAGCGTCACCGTGCAGCTGCTCAGGGGCGGGAGCGCCGAAGAGCTGCGGGTGCGTCACGGCCGCGAGCGGTGCGTCGCTCGCGAAGACGACGACGTTGCCGAGCGGCCCCTCGTCGTCGACCGGATCGAAGTCGAGGACGACGGCGACATGCGCGAACACCGTCCGCAGGGTCGCCGCCTGGCGTCGCGAGTAGTCGAAGGGGCTGCCGTCGAGGAGGTTCACCGCGATCACGCCGTCGTCCGCGGACCGCGCTGCCACTCGGCGGTAGAACTCGAGGCTCGCGACCCGACGGTGGATCACCGCGGCGTCCCAGAGGTCGACGACGGTCACCTTCGCGTCCCGCCACGCCGTGACGTCCGCGTCGGTGGTGGCGGCTTCGTCGATCGGCTCGTCCGCGACGGCCCTGGCGTCGCCGAAGCGGACCTCGACCCGATGGCCGTCCGGGAGCGGGAGCGCCTTCAGCATCCCGGCGTACAGCTCCGGCTCGAACTCGACGACGAGCTGCGACGATCCCGGACGCGTCGCCTGGACGTAGCGGGGGAGCGTCAACGCTCCGGCTCCGAGGTGGACGACGAAGAGCTCCTCGCCCGCCGGCGCCTCGGCGTCGATCACGCGCGCGATGTGCCGGATGTACGGGTACTCGAGCAAGCGGGGGTCCGCGAGGGAGACCACCGACTGCGGGATGTCGTCGACGCTGAGCTCGTAGCGCAGCGTCCGCTTGTCGAGGAGGGTGATCCGGGCGTCGCGACGGCCGAACGGCAGCCGGCGGGAACGGGAGAACAGAGGCACCCGTGCAGCCTACGGTGCACGGGCGGTGGTCGACGCCCGGGCCCGGTATCGTTGACCGGATATGGCACACCTTCTCGGCGCTGAAGCGCTCCACCTCGAGTACCCGACCAAGGTCGTCTTCGACGGCATCACGATCGGGGTGAACGAGGGCGACCGCATCGGCATCGTCGGCCGCAACGGCGACGGCAAGTCCACGCTCCTCGGCCTCCTCGCCGGCCGCAAGGAGCCCGATTCCGGCCGCGTGACGGTGCGCAACGGCGTCACGGTCGCCGTGCTCGACCAGTCCGACACCCTCGACCACGACAAGACCGTCGGGCAGACCATCGTCGGCGGCTTCGACGAGCACGAGTGGGCTGGCGACCCGAAGGTCCGCGACGTCATCTCCGGCCTCGCCTCCGACATCGCCTGGGACGCCCTCGTCGCCGACCTCAGCGGTGGTCAGCGCCGCCGGGTCGCGCTCGCGGCCCTGCTCGTGGGCGACCACGACATCCTCTTCCTCGACGAGCCCACGAACCACCTCGACGTCGAGGGCATCACCTGGCTCGCGCAGCACCTCAACCGTCGCTGGTCGAAGAACTCCGGCGGCCTGCTCGTCGTGACCCACGACCGGTGGTTCCTCGACGCCATCTGCACGGCCACGTGGGAGGTGCACGACCGCATCGTCGAGCCCTTCGAGGGTGGGTACGCGGCGTACGTCCTGCAGCGCGTCGAGCGCGACCGCTCCGCCGCGGTCTCCGAGGCCAAGCGCCAGAACCTCATGAAGAAGGAGCTCGCCTGGCTGCGCCGTGGCGCTCCCGCCCGCACGGCCAAGCCGAAGTTCCGCATCGAGGCCGCCAACGCGCTCATCGCCGACGAGCCGCCTGTGCGCAACGCGGTCGAGCTGGCCGGCATGGCGACCGCCCGCCTGGGCAAGGACGTCGTCGACATCCTCGACGTCACCGTGTCCTACGGCGACCGGACGGTCATCAAGGACGTCGAGTGGCGCATCGCCCCGGGCGAGCGCACCGGCATCCTCGGCGTGAACGGCGCCGGCAAGTCCACCCTCCTCGGGCTCGTCACGGGCGAGGTCGAAGCGACCGAGGGTCGCGTCAAGCGCGGCAAGACCGTGCAGGTCGCGACGCTCACGCAGCAGCTCGACGAGCTCGCCGAGTACGAGCAGGACCGCGTGAGCGACGTCATCGGGCGCAAGCGCACGAGCTACGTCGCCGGCGGCAAGGAGATGACGCCGGGACAGCTGCTCGAGCGCCTCGGCTTCACGAGCGCGCAGCTGTCGACGCCGGTGAAGGACCTCTCGGGTGGCCAGCGCCGCCGCCTGCAGCTTCTGCTCATCCTCCTCGACGAGCCGAACGTCCTCGTCCTCGACGAACCGACCAACGACCTCGACACCGACATGCTCGCCGCCATGGAGGACCTCCTCGACTCGTGGCCGGGCACCCTGCTCGTCGTCTCGCACGACCGGTACTTCCTCGAGCGCGTGACCGACCAGCAGTACGCGATCATGGACGGCCACTTCCGGCACCTGCCCGGCGGTATCGACCAGTACCTGGAGCTCAACGCCGGGACGGCCGGCAGCCGCTCGCAGGAGCACGACCGCCCGACGGCCTCCGGCGGTGGCCCGACCAAGAAGACGCCGAAGCTGAGCGGTGCGGAGCTCCGGAACGCGCAGCAGGAGATCAAGGCGATCGACCGCAAGCTCCACAAGCTCAACGGTCAGATCGAGCAGGCGCACGAGAAGGTCGCGGTCCACGACCAGAACGACTTCGCCGGGATCACCGCGCTCGGCGCGAAGATCCAGGCCATGTACGGCGAGATCGCCGACCTCGAGGTCCGCTGGTTGGAGCTCTCCGAGCTCGTCGAGTAGTCCACTCGCGGCGGCCGGACCACCTCGATCGTCGCTCTGTTCCGAAGTGTTACGCACCGGTTCGTCATCCCTGCTAGGCCGACGTACCGTCGAATCAGCGTCCACCGGCGCGCACCACCCGAAAGAGGAATCACAGCAATGACCTTCTCGAAGAAGCTTCTGGCCGGACTGGCCATCATCCCCGCCATCGCGCTCCTCGCCGGATGCGCCGGCGGCTCAGGCGCAGGCGCCGCCGCTGAAGACAAGGGCACCGAGGCGAACCCCGTCAAGATCGGCGTCGTCGGCGCGAGCGATCCCTACTGGGAGACGTACAAGGAGGCCGCCGAGAAGGAGGGCATCTTCGTCGACATCGTCGACTTCGGCGAGTACACGCAGCCGAACCCGGCGCTCACCGAGGGCGAGATCGACCTCAACCAGTTCCAGCACATCGTCTACCTCGCGCAGTACAACGAGGCCTCGGGTGAGGACCTCACGCCGATCGGCTCGACGGCGATCTACCCCCTCGGCCTCTACTCGACCAAGGTCGACAGCGTCAAGGACATCAAGAAGGGCGACACGATCGCCATCCCGAACGACGAGAGCAACCAGGCTCGTGCGCTCCTCGTCCTGCAGTCCGCAGGCCTGCTGGAGCTGAAGGACGGCGGCAACATCTTCTCGACGCCGGACGACATCATCGCCGACAAGTCGAAGGTCACCGTCACCTCGCTCGAGGCATCGCTGACGCCGACCTCGCTGCCTGACGTCACCGGCGCGATCATCAACAACGACTTCATCAACGACTCCGGTCTCAAAGCGTCCGACGCGATCGCCGAGGACGACCCGTCCGACCCGAACGCGCTGCCGTACGTCAACATCTTTGCCGCAAAGGCCGCAGACGCCGACAACGAGACGTACGCGAAGCTCGTGAAGATCTACCAGGACACGAAGTCCGTCGTCGACGGCGTCGTGGAGAACTCCGGCGGTACCGCGGTTCCGCTGAAGACCCCGGTCAAGGACCTCGTCAAGTCGCTCGAGACCGTCCAGAAGGACATCAAGGCCAAGGGCTGATCCAACGTTCAGAGCGTTCCTGTGGGAGGCTGTCATCCGCTCCCACAGGAACGCTTCGTCGTTTCACCGCCTCCTGATCACCCGACACACCGAGGACACCCCCATGCCACTCGTCAGCCTCCGAGACGTCGCGAAGCGGTACCCGTCTCCGCAGAAGGGCGCCGCACCGATCGCCGCGATCGACGGCGTCGACCTCGACATCGAGGCCGGTGACGTCTTCGGGATCATCGGCTACTCGGGAGCCGGCAAGTCGACCCTCGTCCGCCTCATCAACGCGCTCGAGCCCGCGACGTCGGGGAGCATCGTCGTCGACGGTACCGAGGTGACGACGCTCTCGGAGCGCGGTCTCCGCGACCTCCGCCTCGGCATCGGGATGATCTTCCAGCAGTTCAACCTCTTCAACTCCAAGTCGGTGCGGAAGAACATCGCGTACCCGCTCGAGGTCGCCGGGCGCTCCCGGGCCGAGATCCGCACCCGGGTCGACGAGCTGCTGAAGTTCGTCGGGCTGTCCGACAAGGCCGACAACTACCCCGACCAGCTCTCCGGCGGGCAGAAGCAGCGCGTCGGCATCGCTCGCGCGCTCGCGACCTCGCCCCGGATCCTGCTCGCGGACGAGGCGACGAGCGCCCTCGACCCCGAGACCACGCAGGAGGTCCTCGCGCTGCTCAAGCAGGTGAACCGCGACCTCGGCGTCACCATCGTCGTCATCACCCACGAGATGGAGGTGATCCAGTCGCTCGCGACGAAGGTCGCCGTCATGGAGCGCGGCAAGGTCATCGAGCAGGGCGACGTCTTCGAGGTGTTCTCCGACCCGCAGCACGCCGCGTCCAAGCGCTTCGTGTCGACGGTCATCAAGGGCGTCCCGTCACCGGCCGAGCTGGCGGTACTCAAGGAACGACACGTCGGGCGCATCGTCACCCTGTCCTTCCGCGACGGCGACGCCTCGCAGGCGGGCGTCTTCCTCACGCTCGCGCAGGCGGGCGTCGACTTCGAGCTCGTCTACGGCGGGATCAACGACATCCAGGGTCGTGCATTCGGCCACCTGACGCTCGCCCTCCGCGGCGACGACCAGACGATCGACGGAGCGCTGACCGCCATCGGATCCCAGGCCACCGTGACGGAGGTGCGCTGACATGGACGCACTGATCGATCTGCTCCCGAAGCTCGGCGACGCGACCGTCGAGACCCTCTACCTCGTCTCCTTCAGCCTGCTCTTCGGTGGGATCGCCGGACTCGTCGTCGGCACCGGGCTCTACGTGACGCGGCCCGGCAACCTCTACTCGCACCCGGTGCTCTACGGCGTGCTCAACGTGATCGTGAACATCTTCCGGCCGATCCCGTTCATCATCTTCCTCGCGGCCGCCCAGCCGCTCTCACGACTCGTGATCGGCACCGGCATCGGCGCGAACGCGTTCATCTTCATCATCTCCCTGGCGGCGACCTTCGGCATCAGCCGGATCGTCGAGCAGAACCTGCTGACCGTCTCGCCCGGCGTCATCGAAGCTTCGCGTGCCGCGGGTGCGAGCCGGCTCCGGACGTTGCTGAGCATCGTCCTCCCGGAGGCGCTCGGTCCGCTGATCCTCGGCTACACCTTCGTGTTCGTGGTCATCGTCGACATGTCGGCGGTCGCGGGCTTCATCGGCGGCGGTGGACTCGGTGCCTTCGCGATCCAGTACGGCTTCCGCCAGTTCGAGCCGGTCGTCACGTGGGCCGCGGTGATCATCATCATCCTGCTCGTGCAGCTCATCCAGTTCTTCGGCAACTGGCTGGCCCGGAAGATCCTCCGCCGCTGATCGGTCCCTGAGCCCCCCCCAGTCCGGTCCCTGAGCTTGTCGAAGGGCGCACTTCGACAGGCTCAGTGACCGAGCGTGTTCCGCTAGTCGAAGTCGAGGCTGAGCTTCCGCAGCAGGACGGTCAGTCGGGCCTGTTCGGTCGAGCTCAGCCCGTCGAGCAGGTCCGCCTCGGCGTCGACGAGGCGCGTGATGGCCGCGTCGACCGTGTTGAGTCCCGCGTTCGTCATCTGCACGAGGATGCCGCGGCCGTCGTTGGGGTCGCCCTGGCGTTCGACGAGTCCGCGCTCGACGAGGCGGTCGATGCGGTTCGTCATTGTGCCGCTCGAGACGAGCGTCTGGAGCAGCAGGGCCTTCGGACTCAGCCGATAGGGGGAGCCGGCGCGACGGAGCGCCGCGAGGACGTCGAACTCCCACGGCTCCAGGTTCGACCGGGTGAAGGCTGCCCGACGCGCCCGGTCGAGGTGGCGTGACAGCCGGGCGACACGGGAGAGGATCTGGAGGGGCGAGAAGTCGAGGTCCGGGCGCTCGCGGTTCCAGGCGTCGACGATCCGGTCGACCTCATCGGTGCTAGCTGGCATCCCACCATTATCGAGGCACGCGGGCGTCGGGGCTCGATCGGCCGCCGCGAGCTGATTCCGAGGCGGCACATCCATGGCAGAATTGACCACGCTCCGCCGTCTCGCGGGGTGGTCCGCCATAGTGTAACGGCAGCACGGCAGCCTTTGGAGCTGTTCGGTCCAGGTTCGAATCCTGGTGGCGGAGCGACCGATCACCGACCGGGCGAGTGCCCGGACCGAGGGGGAGCACACGTGACCGACGACCGTCTGGCCATCATCATCCTGGCTGCTGGCCAGGGAACCCGCATGAAGTCGGCGCTGCCGAAACTCCTGCACCCGCTCGGCGGCGTGCCGATCGTCGGCCACGTGCTGGCGACCGCCCGCTCGCTCGACGCCGGGCACGTCATCGCCGTGGTCCGCCACGAGCGCGACCGCCTCGTCGAGGCCATCGAGTCGGAGCTCCCCGGTGCGACCATCGTCGACCAGGACGAGGTGCCCGGCACCGGTCGCGCGGTGGAGCAGGCGCTCCTGGCGCTGCCCGACGACTTCGACGGCGACGTCCTCGTGGTCAACGGCGACGTCCCGTTGCTGAACGCCGCCACGCTCACCACGCTCATCGAACGCCACCGCAACCACGACGTCGCGGCGACGATCCTCTCGGCCATGCCCGACGACGCGACCGGGTACGGACGCATCATCCGCACCGAGGCCGGGGCACTCGACTACATCGTCGAGCAGAAGGACGCGACCGACGCCGAGCGAGCCGTCAACGAGATCAACGCCGGGGTCTACCTCTTCGGCGTGAGCCAGCTCCGCGACGCGCTCGCCGAGGTCACCACCGACAACGCCCAGGGGGAGAAGTACCTCACGGACGTCATCGGCCTCCTGCGGCGCGCGGGCTCCGAGGTCTCGGCGCTCCCGGTGAGCGACTCCTGGCTGGTCGAGGGCATCAACGACCGCGCCCAGCTGAGTGCCGCCGCGGCCAAGCTGAACGCCCTCCTCGTGCGCGCCTGGCAGCTCGCCGGCGTGACCGTCCAGGACCCGGCCACAACGTGGATCGACATCAAGGCGCGGCTGCACGCCGACGTCACTCTGCTTCCCGGGACGCAGATCCTCGGCGCGACGGTCGTCGAGTCCGGTGCGACGATCGGTCCGGACACGACGCTCATCGACACCGAGGTCGGCGCTGGTGCGCGCGTCCGCCGCACGGACGCGACGCTGTCGGTCATCGGTGCCGGCGCCGAGGTCGGGCCGTTCGCCTACCTGCGACCCGGCACGGTGCTCGGCGAGCGCGGCAAGATCGGCACCTTCGTGGAGACGAAGAACGCGCAGATCGGTGAGGGCAGCAAGGTCCCGCACCTCAGTTACATCGGCGACACCGAGATCGGCGTCGAGTCGAACGTCGGTGCCGGCACGATCACCTCGAACTACGACGGTGTGCACAAGCACCGCACGACCATCGGATCGCACGTCCGCACCGGCGCGCACAACACGCTCGTCGCCCCGGTCAGCGTCGGCGACGGCGCCTACTCCGGTGCCGGCACCGTCATCCGCAAGGACGTCCCGGCAGGGGCGCTCGCGTTGACGGTCGCGCAGCAGCGCAACGTCGAGGGCTGGGTCGAGCAGAAGCGCCCGGGTACGGCGGCTGCGACGGCTGCCGGCGCTGCCTCGGCGGCACCGACCGTGGATGCCGTGTCGGACGACACGGCTGCGGCTGGTAACGTCGACTCGTGAGTGAGGCCGGAGGATTCCGGCAGAAGGCAGGGTCTGTGTCAGGCATCACGGCGGACAACAAGAAGCAGCTGGTTCTCGTCTCCGGACGAGCCCACCCGGAACTCGCCGAGGCGATCGCGGCGGAGCTCGACTCCGAGCTCCTCCCCACCGATGCCAGGACCTTCGCCAACGGCGAGATCTACGCCCGGTACGACGAGAGCATCCGCGGCACCGACGTCTTCGTCATCCAGTCGCACACCGCTCCGATCAACGAGTGGCTCATGGAGCAGCTCATCATGGTCGACGCGGCCAAGCGGGCGAGCGCCAAGCGCATCACCGTGGTCGCCCCGTTCTACCCCTACGCGCGCCAAGACAAGAAGGGACGCGGACGCGAGCCGATCTCCGCCCGCCTCGTCGCCGACCTCTTCAAGGCCGCCGGTGCCGACCGCATCATGTCGGTCGACCTCCACGCCGCGCAGATCCAGGGCTTCTTCGACGGTCCCGTCGACCACCTCTTCGCGATGCCGGTCCTCCTCGAGCACTTCCGCGCGAAGCTCGACGCGTCCACGCTGACGGTCGTCTCGCCCGACATGGGCCGCGTCCGCGTGGCCGACATCTGGAGCGACAAGCTCGGTGCACCACTCGCCATCATCCACAAGCGCCGCGACCCGCTGGTCCCCAACCAGGTCAGCGTCCACGAGATCGTCGGCCAGGTCGAGGGCCGGGTCTGCCTGCTCGTCGACGACCTGATCGACACCGGACGCACGATCGTCAAGGCGGCCGAGGCGCTCAAGAACGCCGGCGCGATCGGCGTCGTCGTCGCGGCCACCCACGCGGTCTTCTCCGACCCGGCGGTGGAGCTCCTGCAGAGCGACGCCATCGACTCCGTCGTCGTCACCGACACGCTCCCGGTCGACGAGGCCAAGCGCTTCGACAAGCTGACCGTCCTCTCGATCGCGCCGCTCATCGCCCGCGCGATCCACGAGGTCTTCGACGACGGCTCCGTGACGAGCATGTTCGACGGCGCCGCGTAGCCCGTCACCTTCCGCTGGTACGCAGAACGCCCGGTCCGAACTCGGACCGGGCGTTCTGCGTCTGCAGGCCGTGGGTTAGTGGCTCGAGCCCGCCTGCTCGACCTCACTGCGGTCGCCCGACCAGAGGGTGTGGAACGTGCCGTCGAGGTCGACGCGCTTGTAGGTGTGCGCTCCGAAGAAGTCGCGCTGGCCCTGGACGAGCGCTGCGGGCAGACGCTCGGCGCGGAGGCCGTCGTAGTACGACAGCGACGACGAGAACGCCGGCGAGGGGATGCCCGCCTGGGCGGCCGCGACGACCACGCGGCGCCAGCTGTCCTGCGCCTCAGCGACGGCGTCGCTGAAGTAGGGCGCCGTCACGAGGGCGACCAGCTCGGGGTTCTCCTCGTAGGCCTCGGTGATGCGGTTGAGGAACTGCGCACGGATGATGCAGCCGCCGCGCCAGATCTTCGCGATCTCGCCCTTCTTGATGTCCCAGCCGTACTGCTCGGCACCGGCGACGATCTCGTCGAAGCCCTGCGAGTAGGCGATGATCTTCGACGCGTAGAGCGCCTGGCGCACGTCCTCGACGAACTGGTCGGGGTCGGCGACGGTCCACTCCTCGGACGGGCCCGCGAGCTCGCGGGCCGCTGCGCGCTGCGCCGGCTTGGACGACAGCGAACGGGCGAACACGGCCTCCGCGATGCCCGACACCGGGATGCCGAGGTCGAGTGCCGTCTGCACGGTCCACGCGCCGGTGCCCTTGGCGCCGGCCTGGTCGAGGATGACGTCGACGAGCGGCTGCCCCGTCTTCGCGTCGACCTGCTTGAGGACCTCGGCGGTGATCTCGATCAGGTAGCTCTCGAGCGTGCCGCGGTTCCACTCGGCGAAGATCTCCGCAATCTCGGCCGGCGACTTGCCGGTGCCGCGACGGATGAGGTCGTAGGCCTCGGCGATGAGCTGCATGTCGGCGTACTCGATGCCGTTGTGGATCATCTTGACGAAGTGGCCGGCGCCGTCGGTGCCGACGTGGGTGACGCAGGGCTCACCCTCGGCGATCGCGGCGATCGACTTGAGGATGGGGCCGAGGGTCTCCCACGCTTCGGCGGAGCCGCCCGGCATGATCGACGGTCCCTTGAGGGCGCCCTCCTCGCCGCCGGAGATACCGGCGCCGACGAAGTTGATGCCGGTCTCGCGGACGGCCTTCTCGCGGCGGATGGTGTCGGTGAAGAGTGCGTTGCCGCCGTCGACGATGATGTCGCCGGGCTCGAAGACCTCGGAGAGCTGCTGGATGACGGCGTCGGTGCCCTTACCCGCCTGCACCATGATGATCGCCGTACGTGGCTTCGAGAGCGACGCGGCGAACTCCTCGATGGTCTTCGACGCGACGAAGCCGGCCTCGGGGTGCTCGCTCACGAGCAGGTCGGTGCGTTCGGGGGAGCGGTTGTACACGGCGACCGTGTTGCCCTCGCGGCTCGCCAGGTTGCGTGCGAGGTTGCTGCCCATGACGGCCAGACCGACGACGCCGATGTTGGCGCGAGCTTCGGCGGTGTTCACCATGTGGTTCTCCTTCAGAGTGGGTGATGCGGGAAGCGTTCCGAGTGCTCAGGAGTCGACGGGGCGGCTGCAGGACAGCGGCGACACCCTCGTCGATCCGGGCACGGCCCGTCCTGCAACCGTAGCAAAGGGAGGTGTCGCTCCACCTCTCAATGACCCAGCGTGCAGGTGAGGTCCGAGCGGACCGTGCGAAGGTGTCCGGTATCGTGCTGTGCGGGTCGGGCGAGCCGGCCGCCCGGTCATCGGCCGGAGACCACAGGGGGTTCCGTGTGAATGCACCGCTCGTCGTCGTCATGGGCGTGTCCGGGTCCGGGAAGAGCACGACCGGGGTGCTGATCGCCGACCGGCTCGGGGTGCCCTTCGTCGACGCCGACGCCCTGCACCCGCTCGAGAACGTGCGGAAGATGGCCGCCGGAACGCCGCTCGAGGACCCCGACCGCTGGCCCTGGCTGGCCCTCGTGGGCAAAGCCCTCGCCGACGCCTCGGACACGGGCCTCGTGATGGCCTGCTCCGCACTCCGACGGGCCTACCGGGAGGCGATCCTCGCGGAGGCGCCCGGGGTGCGGTTCGTGCTCCTGCACGGCTCGCGCGAGGTGCTCGGACGCCGGATGGAGGGCAGGAGCGGTCACTTCATGCCGCCGTCGCTCCTCGACTCGCAGTTCGCGCTCCTCGAAGACCTGGACGCCGACGAACCGGGCTTCGTGGTGGACGTCGACGCCACCGTCGACGAGATCGTGGACGAGGCGGTCGCGGGCCTCAGCGCGGTGCGATAGACTCTCCCACTGAACTTCGGCGAGGGAAGCGGCCCGTGGCAGCTTCCGTGATCGACGCGGTGGTCTGGCTTCCGGCTTTTCCTCACGCAGATACGCGTTCGAGTTGACTCATCCATTCCGCCGCGCATCGTCGCGGCACGACCAACCGGGTGCAAGACCCGTGAGGAGAACATCATGTCCGATGACCTGAAGGTCACCGCGGAACTCCGCGAATCGTTCGGCAAGGGCGCAGCCCGCAAGCTCCGTGCCCTCGGCAAGATCCCGGCCGTGCTCTACGGCCACGGCACCGAGCCCGTGCACGTCTCGCTGCCCGGCCACCAGATGCTGCTCATCCTCCGCAAGTCCAACGCGGTGCTCGAGCTCGACATCGCCGGCAAGGGCCAGCTCGCGCTGGTCAAGGACGTCCAGAAGGACCCCGTGCGCCAGATCATCGAGCACCTCGACCTCATCGTGGTCAAGAAGGGCGAGAAGGTCCAGGTCGACATCCCCGTGACCATCGAGGGCGAGTCCGCCGCCGGCACCATCCTCAACCAGGACGCCACCACGGTGAGCCTCGAGGTCGAGGCGACCCACATCCCCGAGCGCGTCACCGTCAGCGTCGAGGGCCTCGAAGAGGGCGCCCAGATCCTGGCCGGCGACCTCGAGCTCCCGAAGGGCGCTTCGCTCATCACCGAGGCCGACGTCCTCATCGTGGCGATCACCGTCCCGGCCGCTCCGGCGGACGAGGAGACGGAGGCCGCTGAGGCCGCCGCCGAGGAGACCGCAGCCGAGGCCGCGGAGTAGTCACCACTCCAGCAGACGAACCTGTCGCCCGCCCGCCCCGATAGTCTCGGTGCATGGCAGGCGGCAGGTTCGCTCGGTTTCTGGCCGGTCTCACCGGTCGAGCCGAGGCGTTCGATCAGGAAGGCAGCATGGCTGCAGACACGTGGCTCATCGTCGGGCTCGGGAACCCGGGCGAGCAGTATGCCCGCAACCGGCACAACGTCGGGCAGATGGTCCTCGACGAGCTCGCGAAGCGCATCGGCGGAACCTTCAAGACCCACAAGGGCAACGCGCGCGTGGCCGAGGGGCGGCTCGTGCCGGGCGGCCCGAAGCTCGTCCTCGGCAAGCCCAACAGCTACATGAACCTCTCCGGCGGCCCCACCGCAGCGCTCGCCCAGTTCTTCTCCGTCGACCCCGACCACGTCATCGCCGTCCACGACGAGCTCGACATCCCGTTCGACTCGATCAAGCTCAAGCAGGGCGGCGGGCACGGTGGGCACAACGGCATCCGCGACATCGCCTCAGCGCTGAAGACCCCAGAGTTCCTGCGCGTCCGCGTCGGTATCGGGAGGCCGCCGGGTCGTCAGGACGCCGCCGACTTCGTCCTCAAGGACTTCGCGGGAACCGAGCGGGAGCAGCTTCCCCTGCTGGTCTCCGACGCGGCCGATGCGGTCGAGCTCCTCGTGAACGAGGGCCTGCTGGCTGCACAGACCCGCTTCCACGGCGCCTGACGCCCGCTCAGCCGCGCGGTGAGCGGACGCGTCGGCCCTGGCGCGTGCCGGCGCCGACGAGCACCGCGCCCACCAGGAGCAGTCCGCTGATGAGCAGCGCGATGGAGAGCGGGACCTCGGCTCCCGTCCGGACCAACGGCGCCTGCGGTTCGAGTGGCGCGACCCTCCACACGATGCCGAGCGAGGTGTGCAGCGCCCCCGTCGAGACGCGGGGTGCGTCCGGGAGTGGCAGGCGACCGGTGTCGGCTCGGTCAGACGCGCGCGAGTACCCGGTCAGGACCGCCTCGAACGTGTGGGCGAACGAGCCGTCGTCGATCGCCTTCGGTGTCAGGACGAGCGGCTCGGTGCTGGTGCAGACCGTCGAGGCACCAGGCTCGATGAGCTCGCTGCTGCAGGTGAGGCGGGTGTCCGGTGTCTCCGCGAGGGTGATGCCGCCCAGCGCGTTCTCGCCGGTGTTGGTGACCGTCGCGATGACGCGCAAGCGGTCACCGGGGTCGGCCGCGACGGTCTCGCCCCCGACCGGAACCCACGATCCGTCGGCACCCTGGATCTCGAGGCGGACGGTGCCCTCCACGGCCAGCGCGGGGACGATCACGCGGTAGGTGGTCTCGTCCGTGCTGCTGAGCCCCGCGGCGGTCTGCTCCACGCGCACGACCGCCTCGCCGGACTCGACGACCTCGGAGCTCGCGCAACTCCACCGGCCGGCCGGGTCCACGGTGGTCTCACACCGGGTGTGGCTCTCGCCGTCGCGCACCGTGATGCCGGCGCCCGGCTCGCCTGTTCCGGTGGAGATCGGTTGTGAGGACTCGACGAGGGCGCCCGATGCCGGGCTCTCGATCGCGACCCGGTCGATGGCGGTCAGGGCGGGCTGTGAGCCGAGGTCGAGCCCACGGACGGCGTCTCCCGCCACGGTGACGGTCAGCGCGCCGCGAGCGACCGGTGTTGCGTCGACCTCGATCGTGCAGGACTCCTCGCCCGCCGCGAGGTCGCCGGTGAATGTGATGTCGGCCCCGGACGCCGGAGCGGTCACCTCCGCCGAGCAGCTCGTGGTCACTCGCGGATCGGTGGCGACCGCGAGTCCACCGGGCAAGGCCGTCTGCACGGACCAACCGGCCTTCGCGGCGAGTTCCGGGGTGTTGCGCACGACGAAGCGGAGACGCATCGTGTCCCCGACGAAGGCGGTGTCCTGCGACAGCTCGACATCGAGGGTCGGGGTCACGTCGATGATGCTCAGATCGTCGAAGGCGTGGTCGTTGCCCGATCCGCCGCCGTGATCGTTGCGCATCACGACACCGATCGGACCGTCGTCCATGAGGATGGAGGAGTCCGCCGCGAAATGGCCGGCACGGACGGCGTATCCCACAGCGGTGTGGTCGGAAGCACGGTCGTCGTTGCACGGGTCGATGGCGGCGTCCGAGACCGGCCGCTCAGCACCGTCCTCCGTCCGCAGGGAGAATCGAAGCGCCGGGGAGATCGCATCGCCGCAGTTCGTGGCGGCCGCATTCACCGTGGCCGTGAGGAAGCGGCCGGTCCCGCCGGTCAGCGGGATCGACGTGGTGGTCTCGAGTTCGACGGCGTCGTCCGGGCCGCTCCGCTCCGTGTAGGCCGCCACCGCCGAATTCGTCGCCGGGTCGGTTCCGTTGACGAGACCGAGCACGCCTGCGAGGGCGCGGACCCGCGCATGGTTGCCGGGGAAACCGGAGCAGTCCGACGAGTCCTCCTCGACGTTCGCCGACGAGAGGATGAGGCCGTTGCAGGCGGAGCGGTCGGCCCAGAAGTCGTCAGCCTCGAAGCGGGCACCGTCGGCGCCGACGTAGTCGCGGATGGAGGTGCCGCTCCCCGTGTCCGGCGCGCGTTCGAAGTCCTCGAGGAAGACCGGGGGATGTGCCGGTGCCGTCCCGGCGACGGCACTGACGGACCGGACCGGTGCGGACGGCATCGTCATCCTCGCCGCCGCCGCCGCCGCCGTCGCCGTCGCCGTCGCCGTCGCCGGCGACGAGGCGAGTGCGAGGTTGCCGGCTACGGCGACGACGACGGCGAGTGAGGCCGAACCGGCTCGGAAGCGGCGACCGGACGGATGAGTATGGAGCAGAGCGCGCACGCGGGATCCCAACGGTATGGCAGGGGGAGGATCACCACTGTATCAACCGCTGATGTTCTAGATTTCAGTCGAGTGTCGCGTGGCCTGCGACGGCTCAGGCGCGTACGTACCGCGAGATCAGCAGCTCGTCCGAGCGCAGGAGGTGCTGCAACCGCATCGGTCGCGGTGCTTCGGACGCGGGACCCGCGGAGACCCGGACACTCTCCCCGCCGACGAGCGACGGACTGATCGTCAGACAGAGTTCGTCGACGGCGTCAGCGGCGATGAACGAGCCGAAGAGTGCCGGACCACCCTCGCACAGGATCTGCCGCAGGCCGCGGTCGCACAGCGCCTGGACGACACGCGCCGGTTCGACGTGTTCGTCGCCGCACGCCACCACGTCGGCGACCGCCTCGAGCGCCGCGCGCTTCGCGGGGTCGGCGTGGTCTGTCGTCACGACGAGCGGCCGGACCGGCGCCTGGGTGAAGACCTCCGAGCGGCGATCGAGGTCGAGCGAGCCCGACACGATCGCGAACACCGGGTGCAGGGGGAGGTTGTGGTCGTCGCGCCACGCCGCGGCGTCGACGTCGAGCCGCATGGCACCGTAGCCCTCGTCGCGCACGGTTCCGGCACCGACGAGCACGACGTCGGAGAGCCGACGCAGGATGTCGAACACGGTCTTGTCGGCCGGGCCGCCGAGCCCGCCGGAGACGCCGTCGACGGTCGCTCCACCGTCCAGGCTCGTCACGAAGTTCACGCGGACGGTCGTGGCGGAGCGGTCCTCGACGGTGTAGGCCGCCACGAGCTCGTCGACCGACAGCGGTCGGTCCTGCGCGGGGACCAGGCTCGTGATGCTGGGGGTGCTCATGTGACTCCTCGAGGGTTCCGGATCAGACGTTGTGGACGGGCGCCACCGGTGCACGGAAGCCGAGGATCGCCTCGGTCATCCGCACGGCCGCGATCGACTCGGGCACGGCGTGCATCCGCACGATGCGGGCGCCGAGGAGGATGCACGCCGCAGCGGACACCAGGGACCCCTCGAGACGTTCCGACTTCGGGCGGTCGAGGGACTCGCCGATGAAGTCCTTGTTCGACACCGCGGCGAGCGTCGGCAGCCCGAGCGCGGCGATCTCGTCGAACCGTCGGGTGAGTTCGAGCGTCTGCACGGTGTTCTTGTTGAGGTCGTGCCCGGGGTCCACGATGAGCCGTGACTCGGGGACGCCGTGGGAGAGTGCGAGGTCGACGCGGGCCGTCAGGAAGGCGGCGACCTCACCGGCGACGTCGTCGTAGTGGGGGCGGGGATGCGGCTGCCTCGGCCTGGCCAGGCTGTGCGTGATGACGAGCGTGGCCTCGCTCGCGGCGACGACGTCCGCGAGCGCCGGGTCGTGGATCCCCGTGGTGTCGTTGATGACGGAGGCGCCCGCCGCGATGCATGCCGCCGCCACCTCGGGGCGGAAGGTGTCGACGGAGATGACGACGTCGCTCCGTGCGGCGAGCGCCTCGACGACGGGGAGCACGCGGTCGATCTCCTCGGCGGTGGGGATCTCCGGCCCAGGGGCGAACTTGGCTCCGCCGATGTCGACCCAGTCGGCGCCCTGTTCTGCGGCGGTCACGGCGGCGTCGACGGCTCGGTCGAGCGAGAACGTCGCGCCCTGGTCGAAGAAGGAGTCCGGGGTGCGGTTGATGATCGCCATGACCGCGACCTGCTTCGAGAAGTCGAACGTCCGCGCTCCGATCCGGCGGATCGGTTGGCGGATCGGGGGGAGTGGGAAGCCGCCGGTCCGTTCGGGGTGTCGGTCTGACCGGGGCTCCGTGCTCGTCATGGGTCAATCATGACGCGTCCGGCGCGAGAGGATGCCGCGTGACGCGTCGTCCGCAGCCGATTGACAGCGGTGGCCGGTGGGCGATGGGGTCATGGGTGTCGGTGGCTCGGCGTAGGCTGTCCCGGTGACGCTTCAGGGTTTGACTCACGCGCTTCGGCGCGCCGCAACGATCGACGATGCCCTCGCGTACGCGGGCAAGAGCGCGGACTTCTCCGTGATCGACGGGCTGCGTGCACCGCTCCTCGCGGCGCTCATGGACGAGCGCGGTCGGCAGGGTGCCGCCCAGGCGGCCCTCGTCGTCACCGCGACCGGCCGCGACTCCGAGCGGCTCCGCTCCGCGCTCAGCGACCTCATGCCAGAGGCCGAGATCGTCGAGTTCCCGGCCTGGGAGACCCTGCCGCACGAGCGCCTCAGCCCGAGCGCCGAGATCGTCGGCCGACGCCTGGAGGCGCTGCGGCGGCTCGGCGCCTGGACGGGGGAGCGACCGTTCCTCCTCGTCGCGTCGGTGCGCGCCGCGCTGCAGCCCGTGGCCGACAACCTCACCGAGACCGCTCCGATCGAACTCGTCCAGGGCGGTCGCGGCCACGACCTCGCCGCGATCGCGCTGCGACTCGTCGAACTCGCGTACACCCGGGTCGACATGGTGTCGCGGCGTGGTGAGTTCGCGTTGCGCGGGGGCATCCTCGACGTCTTCCCGCCGGTCGCCGACCACCCGTACCGGGTCGAGTTCTTCGGCGACGAGGTCGACGGCATCCGGGCGTTCTCGGTCGCCGACCAGCGATCGCTGCCCGAGCCGGTCGACGCGATCCGACTGCCGCCGTCCCGTGAGCTGCTCCTCAGCCCGGCCGTCCGGCAGCGCGCCGCGGAGATGCAGCACGAGTTCCCGAGCCTCACCGGGATCCTCGAGAAGATCGCGGAGGGCATCGCGGTGGAGGGCATGGAGTCGCTCTCCCCGGCCCTCGTCGACCGCCTCGTCCCGATCACCCATTACCTGCCGGATGGAGCGGCAATCGCCGTCGTCTCGCCGGAGCGCGTCGTCACGAGGTCGATCAGCCTCGCCGAGACGAACCGCGAGTTCCTCGCCGCCGCATGGAGCGCCGCGACCGTCGGTGCGAACGCGCCGATCGACCTCGCCTCCGGTGACTTCATCTCGCTGGGCGCTCTGAAGGAGTCCGTCACCTTCAGCGCTCCTGGCCAGCCGGCGCCCGACCACCCGTGGTGGACGTTCAGCGGATTCCGCGCCGGCCCCGACGTCGAGACGCTCCCGGAGCACCTCGAACTCGACGAGCTCCTCACCGTCACGGTCGACGGCGACACCGTGCCGAGCTTCCACGGCAACGTCGAGGGCGCCATCGAACACGTCGCCGACCGCATCCGCGAGGGGTGGACGGTCATCGTCGCCGCCCGCGGGGTCGGTCTCGTCGAGCGTGCGGCGGACGTCCTCGCCGAGCACGAGATCGCGGCCCGTATGGTCGACGAGCTGCCGGCCGACCCGGAGCCCGGGGTCGCCTACCTGCTGCAGGCCGACGTCGAGGGCGGCTTCGAGCTGGAGACGTCGAAGCTCATGCTGCTCGGCGAGACCGAGTTCTACGGACGCACCGCCGGGTACGACTCGCGCCTGGTCAAGAAGCTCGCCACCCGACGCAAGAACGTCGTCGACCCGATGCAGCTCCGGTCCGGCGACTTCGTCGTGCACCAGACCCACGGCATCGGCAAGTTCGTCGAGATGACCCAGCGCGAGGTCTCGAGCGGTGGACGCAACCCGGTGAAGAGCACCCGCGAGTACCTCGTGCTCGAGTACGCACCCTCCAAGCGCGGCTACCCGGGCGACAAGCTGCTCGTCCCCACGGACCAGCTCGATCTCCTCACCCGCTACGTGGGCGGCGAGGCTCCGCAGCTCAGCAAGATGGGCGGCAGCGACTGGTCGCAGGCGAAGAGCAAGGCGCGCAAGGCCGTCCGCGACATCGCCGTCGAGCTGGTCAAGCTCTATTCGGCGCGCATGGCGTCGAAGGGGCACGCCTTCGGCCCCGACACCCCGTGGCAGCGCGAGCTCGAGGAGGCGTTCCCGTTCGCGGAGACCCCCGACCAGCTGCAGACCATCGACGAGGTCAAGGCCGACATGGAGCGCGAGATCCCGATGGACCGCCTCCTCTCCGGCGACGTGGGGTTCGGGAAGACCGAGGTCGCCGTCCGTGCCGCGTTCAAGGCCGTCCAGGACGGCAAGCAGGTCGCGATGCTCGTGCCGACCACCCTGCTCGTCAAGCAGCATTTCGAGACCTTCCAGGAGCGGTTCGCCGGGTTCCCCGTGCACCTGCGGCCGCTCAGCCGGTTCCAGTCCGACAAGGAGGCGCGGGAGGCGCTCGCCGGACTCGCCGACGGCACGGTCGACGTCATCATCGGGACGCACCGTCTGCTGACCGACAAGGTGCACTTCAAGGACCTCGGCCTCGTCATCATCGATGAGGAGCAGCGGTTCGGTGTCGAGCACAAGGACGCCCTCAAGAAGCTGAAGACGAACGTCGACATCCTGGCAATGAGCGCGACCCCGATCCCGCGCACGCTCGAGATGGCGGTCACCGGCATCCGGGAGATGTCCACGCTTGCGACGCCACCGGAGGACCGCCACCCGATCCTGTCCTTCGTCGGTCCGTACAACGGCAAGCAGGTCGGTGCGGCGATCCGGCGCGAGCTCCTGCGCGAGGGCCAGATCTTCTTCGTGCACAACCGGGTCTCGTCCATCAGCCGCGTCGCGGCGGACCTCGCGGAGCTCGTCCCCGAGGCGCGCATCGCCATCGCCCACGGGCAGCTCGGCGAGGCCGCGCTCGAACAGGTCGTGGTCGACTTCTGGGAGCGCCGTTTCGACGTCCTCGTCTGCACGACGATCATCGAGACCGGCCTCGACATCTCGAACGCGAACACGATCATCATCGACCGCGCCGACAAGTACGGCCTGAGCCAGCTGCACCAGCTGCGGGGTCGTGTCGGTCGAGGCCGCGAGCGCGCCTACGCGTACTTCCTCTACGACGAGCACAAGCCGCTCTCCGAGACCGCCCACGACCGGCTCTCGACCATCGCGGCGAACAATGAGCTCGGCAGCGGCATGCAGGTCGCCCTGAAGGACCTCGAGATCCGTGGCGCCGGCAACATGCTCGGGGGCGAGCAGGCCGGCCACATCGCGGGCGTCGGCTTCGACCTCTATCTCCGCATGATCGGCGAGGCCGTGTCCACCTTCCGTGGCGACGTCGCCGAAGGGCAGACCGAGCTGCGGCTCGAACTGCCCGTCGACGCGCACATCCCCGAGGAGTACGTCGACAGCGAGCGGCTGCGGCTGGAGGCCTACCAGAAGCTGTCGGCCGCGTCCGGACCTGCGGCCAAGGACGGCCAGATCGACCTCGTGATCGACGAACTCACCGACCGATACGGCGAGCCGCCGGCGCAGGTGAGTACGCTCATCGCCGTGTCGCGGCTCCGTCAGCGTGCGCAGCGCTCGGGACTCAGCGACCTCATCGCCGTCGGACCGAACCTGCGGGTCACGCCCGCCGACCTCCCCGACTCCATCCAGACGCGGCTGCGACGCATGTATCCCGGCGCGAAGTACCTGGCCCAGACGAACACCGTCATCGTGCCGTTGCCGCGCGTCGGCGACGAACCGCTGGCCGACACCGACCTCATAGCCTGGGTGCAGCAGTTCCTGAACGCGATCTACCCGCTGCCGGAGGGCTCGACGTCGTCCTAGCGGGCAGCCGCAGATGGGCCCGCGGGACGACAGCGTCGGTACCCGCGGCCGATCCGACGGTCGTCGTCCATCCCTAGCGTGGAGGGATGAAGAAGTTCCTCCGCATCGTCCTCACCGGGATCGCAGCGCTCGTCGCGCTCGTGCTCGCCGGGCTCCTCACGACCACCATCGTCAACACCGCCGCATCGGCCTCTGAGGCCACGCGCATCGAGGAGTACGGGCAGCGGGTCGAGGTCGACGGCAAACGCATGAACGTGTCGATCACGGGGGAGGGTGATCAGACGATCGTCCTCCTGCCCGGCTTCGGCACCGGTTCGCCCGTGCTCGACTTCTCGCCGCTCGTCGGGGAGCTCTCGTCGTCGTACCGGGTGGTCGTGGTCGAGCCCTTCGGATACGGGCTGAGCGACCAGACCGACGTGCCGCGAACGACCGAGAACATCGTCTCCGAGATCCACGAGGCGGTCGCCGGGCTCGGCATCGACCGGTACGTGTTGATGGGGCACTCCATCGCGGGGATCTATGCGCTGGACTACGTCGAGCGGTTCCGCGGCGAGGTGACGGCGTTCGTCGGCATCGACAGCAGCGTGCCCGATCAGCCGGGCATGGATGCCGCGCTGCCGGTCGACGCCCTGCGTGCGGCGAAGGCACTCGGCATCACCCGGGTCGTCACGGCGCTGTCGGGCGACCCGTACCCGGATCCGCCGTACGACCAGCACACGCGTGAGCAGCTCGGGATGATCTCGCTGCGCAACACCTCGAGTGCGACGTCCTCGGACGAGATGTCGCGCATCGCGGCGAACTTCCGAGCGGCGAAGGGGAAGACCTTCCCGGCAGACCTCCCGGTGCTGCTCTTCGCCCAGCGGGACAACCCGACGGTGGCGGGGTGGCTGCCGCTCCATGAGGAGCAGGCTGCGAGCGTCGACCGAGGAGAGGTCGTGCCGCTCGACGCCGACCACTACCTGCACCACACGAAGTCCCGCGAGATCGCCGCGGACGTCGACCGCTTCCTCGCGACTCCAGGCGTCGGGTAGCCGGTCGACGGGCCAGGCCGTCGGTCTGCGGACGGACGTATGCTGGTGCCCACGATCCCGTCGAGTCGGAGGAACCCATGGCGACCAGCATCCGGACGAAGCAGGAGCCGAAGGTGGTCGTGGCCGACGCCGTGGCCCGGCTCCGACAGGCCTTCGACCGCGGCACCACGAAGCCCGTCGCCTGGCGGCTCCGCCAGCTCCGTGCGCTGAAGCAACTGCTCCTCGAACGGGGCGTCGAGCTCGAGCGGGCGCTGGCGACCGACCTGGGCAAGAGCGGAACCGAGGCGCAGATCACCGAGATCGGCCTCCTCGTCGGCGAGATCGATCACACGCTGAAGCACCTGAAGCGTTGGGTGCGGCCCCGACGCGTCGCGGTGCCACTCACCCTCGCCCCGGCGTCGGCATCGGTCGTGGCGGAACCGGTCGGCGTCGTCCTCGTCATCGGCCCGTGGAACTATCCGGTCCAGCTCTGCATCGGTCCCGTCATCGGGGCGCTCGCCGCGGGTGATGCCGTCCTGCTGAAGCCCAGCGAGCTCGCCCCCGCCACGAGCGCCGCACTCGCTCGTCTCCTCCCGGAGTACCTCGACGACCGTGCCGTCGCGGTGGTCGAGGGCGATGCGGAGGTCGCCACGGCCCTCCTCGCCGAGCGGTTCGACCACATCTTCTACACGGGTGGAGCCGCCGTGGGCAAGGTCGTCGCCCGTGCCGCGGCGGAACATCTGACCCCGATCACCCTGGAACTCGGCGGGAAGTCGCCGGTGTACGTCGACGACACCGTGGACCTCGCGGACGCGGCCCGCCGGATCGTCTGGGGCAAGCTCATGAACGCCGGCCAGACCTGTGTCGCCCCGGACTACCTGCTCGCGACGCGCTCGGTCGCCGATCGACTCGTCCCGTACCTGCGCGACGCGATCGCAGCCCTCTACGGCCCGGACCCCGCCGACAGTGCCGACTACGGCCGCATCATCTCGGACAAGCACTTCGCCCGGGTCAGCGGTCTGCTCGACGGTCTCGAGCCGGCCCTCGGCGGCGTGGTCGACGCCTCGGAGCGGTACATCGCCCCGACGGTCGTGAACGGCGTCGACGCTACGGCGTCGATCATGCAGGAGGAGATCTTCGGTCCGATCCTGCCGATCCTCCACGTGTCCGGGCTCGAACAGGCCATCGCGCACATCCGGGCAGGGGAGAAGCCGCTCGCGCTCTACGTCTTCAGCGACGACCGCGCCACGCGGAAGCGGTTCACGCGCGACACCTCCTCTGGCGCGTTGGCGTTCGGCGTGCCGGCCGCGCACCTCCTCGTGCCGGGTTTGCCGTTCGGCGGCGTCGGGGCAAGCGGGATGGGCGCGTACCACGGTCGCCATTCCTTCGACACGTTCAGTCACGCGAAGGCGGTGTTCTCCAAGCCGCTGTCCCCGGACACGCTGTCGCTCGTCTACCCGCCCTTCACCGAAGCGCGCGACCGGATCGCGCGACTGATCTCGAAGACCGGCAGCACCGACGACCGCCGCCCGTGGGGAGCCCGTCGGTGAGCAGCGAGCCCGTCGGCGACACCTCCGCTGAGCGCCTCGTCGACGCCATGCGGCAGATCCGCGACCGTTGCGTCTGGACGCAGGGCATCGACCACGAGATGCTCGTGCCGTACCTCATCGAGGAGAGCTACGAGCTCGTCGAAGCGGTCGAGGCCGGGACGCGCGACGAACTCGTCGAGGAACTCGGCGACGTGCTGTGGCAGGTCGTCTTCCATGCGGAGATCGCGTCCCGTGACGCCGATGCGCCGTTCGACTTCGACGACGTCGCCGAGGCCGTCACCCGCAAGATGGTCCACCGTCACCCACACGTGTTCGGCGACGAAGCAGCGCCGACCCCGGAGGACGTGGTGCGCGTCTGGAACGCTGCGAAGGCCGAGGAGAAGGCGAAGCGCAGCAGCGCGCTCGAGGGGATCCCGCAGGGGATGCCGTCGCTCGCCCTCGCCGACAAGGTGCTGGGCAGGGCCGTGCCGCTCGGGGTGGGCCCGACGGTCGACGCTGATGTCGTGGACGACGAGGACGCCCTGGGGGAGCAGCTCCTCGCCGTGGTCGCTGCAGCACGGGCGAACGGGCTCGACGCGGAACGGGCGCTCCGGGGTGCCGTCCGTCGGTTGAGCGCGCGAGTGCAGGACGCCGAGCGTCCGGTGGCGTCACCGACCGATGGCTGAGCGAGGGGTCGCCGGGCGCCTGCTCACGGTGCCGGTTCCCCGCCATGCCAGAATTGAGGCATGGCAGCTCCAGTGAACCCGCCGCGCGGCATGCGCGATTTCCTCCCCGCCGACAAGGCCCGTCGGGAGCACGCGCTGGGCACCATCCGTCGGGTCTTCACCGCGCACGGTTTCGACGAGATCGAGACGCCGGTGGTCGAGGAGTACGACCGGCTGCACTCCGGGCTCGGCGGCGACAACGAGAAGATGGCGTTCAACATCCTCCGGCGCAAGCTCACCCCGGAGGCCATCGTGGCCGCGGCGGACAACCAGACCGAACTCACCGACCTCGGCCTGCGCTTCGACCTCACCGTGCCGCTCGCCCGGTTCTACGCGACGCACCGGGCTGAGCTCCCGCCGGTGTTCCGTTCGATCCAGATCGCTCCGGTCTGGCGCGGCGAACGTCCGCAGCAGGGCCGGTACCGCCAGTTCGTGCAGTGCGACATCGACATCATCGGAGAGTCGTCGAACCTCGCCGAGACCGAGCTCATCATCGCGACCCTCGCGGCCCTCGCCGAGCTCGGCATCACCGGCTGCAGCGTGCGGATCAACGACCGCCGACTCCTCATCGGCATGCTCGAGTCGCTGGGCTTCCCTGCCGACGAGCACGCGCAGGTGCTCATCACGATCGACAAGCTCGACAAGATCGGTCAGCAGGGCGTGGTCGCCGAACTGCGCGACCGTGGCGTCGACGCCACCGCCGTCGACGCACTCGAGGCCTTCTTCTCCCGTCCGCAGACGATGGAGTTCAACACCTTCGGCGAGCGGGCGATCCGGAAGGCGCTGCCGCTCGGTGCGGACGACGCCGTCGTCGCGGAGCTCGACGCACTCGGGAAGGCCGTCGCCGCGGCCACCTCCCTCCAGGGTCAGCCGGCCGACCCCTTCGCGAATCCGCTCGTGTTCGACCCCTTCCTGGTGCGGGGCATGGGGTACTACACGGGCGCCATCTTCGAGATCGCGCACCCCGACCTCGGGTACTCGCTCGGCGGCGGCGGTCGCTACGACGGCATGATCGGGCGTTTCCTCGGCCAGGACGTGCCGGCAGTCGGGTTCTCGATCGGCTTCGAGCGCATCGTCGACCTCATCGAGCTCCCCGCAGGTGCGGCCGCGGATGCCGTCGTGCTCGTGCACGACCGCGACGTGCCTCCCGTGACGCTCGTGGCGTTGAAGGCCAAGCTCGTCGCCCAGGGACGTCGGGTGCGACTCGAAGCCCGCGTGAAGAACCTCAAGGCCCTCCTCGAGCGTGTGTCGGCAGCCGGCTTCGGTGCCTTCGCGTTCGTCTCGGCCGACTCGACCCTCGAGTCGCTCGAGTTCAAAGCGCTCGACTGACGATTCCCGCACCCGCTCCCCGCTCCTCGGCGCGCTTCCGAGCCGCTGCCCAGCTCGTCGGTGCAGGATGGAGCATTCGGCCGGATCCCCTCCCACGAGCGATCCGTCCGCTCTGCCCCCGATCGAAGAACTGGTTCCCCGATGAGCGTCATGGCCCCTGCAGCGCGCCCTCGGCGAGCGCCGGAGTCGACCGGCCCCACGCGCCGCCGGGTGAGCCTCGTACGGCGCCGGGCGACCACGCTCGCGCTGGCCGTCGGTGTCCCGCTCGCCCTGCTGACGGCCGCCCACGCCCTCGTCCCCGACATCCTCGGCCTTGGACTCGTCTGGGACAACGCCCTGCCGTGGACGTGGGTCGTGCTGCCGGTGCTCTTCCTCGTCCTCCTCGTCGCCCGCACGCCGGGCGCCGTCATCGGTCTCCTCGCGCCGACGCTCGTCTGGGCCTTCCTGTTCGGCCCAGGCGTCGTCCCCATGGGTGACGTACGCTCGGCAGTCCCTGCCGAAGCCTCCCTCACGGTCGCCAGCCAGAACCTCGGGCCGGAGGGCGACCCCGCGGTCATCGCGGCTTCCCTCCAGGCCAGTGGGGCGGATCTCATCGCGCTCCAGGAGATCGAGGACCACGACCGCGAACCGCTCGCCGCGACGCTCGACGAGCAGTACCCGTACTCCGTGCTCACGGGGACGGTGGGTCTCTGGAGCCGCTATCCGATCGCCGACTCGGTCGGGCTGAAGCTCGGCCTCGACTGGTACCGGGCGATCAACGCCGTCGTCGACACCCCGTCCGGAGCCGTGAGCGTCTACGTGATCCACGCCGACTCCGCGCGTCCGGGTGCCCACGCTGAGCGGGACGTGATGCTCGCGGAGTTGGCCGACACCGTCGCGGCGAACACCCGTGATCGGATCGTCGTCATGGGCGACTTCAACGCCTCCGCCTCCGACCGGGCGCTCGCCGCACTCCAGAGCGAGGTGTCGGAGCCCAACCAGAGCGGGGGCGGCTTCGGACTCACCTGGCCGGCCGGGACACCGCTCATGCGACTCGACCACGTCTTCGTCCGCGGCATGACCGCGACCCACAACGCCGTCGGCGACGCCGAGGGCAGCGACCACCACGGCATCGTGTCGAGCTTCCGGCTCGACCGCTGACCGCGCGCCTCGGGCGACGATCCGCGGCTCTGCGCCCGTTCAGCCGATGTCACTAGACTGAGCGCGGGCGGCCGTCGTACCCGTCCCACGTCCCAATCCCCACAAGGAGAACATCAGTGGCACTCATCGAGGCAGTAGGCGCTCGCGAAATTCTCGACTCCCGAGGCAACCCGACCGTCGAGGTCGAGGTGCTCCTGGAAGACGGCACGGTCAGCCGTGCAGCAGTCCCGTCCGGCGCATCGACCGGTGCGTTCGAAGCGTACGAGCTGCGTGACGGCGATGCCGCGCGTTACCTCGGCAAGGGTGTCGAGAAGGCGGTCGACGCCGTCCTCGACGAGATCGGCCCGGCACTCGAGGGCATCGAGGCGGACGACCAGCGCCTCGTCGACCACACCATGATCGAGCTCGACGGCACCGAGAACAAGAGCCGCCTGGGCGCGAACGCGATCCTCGGTGCGAGCCTCGCGGTCGCCCGTGCCGCTGCGGACTCCGCAGACCTGTCGCTCTACCGCTACGTCGGCGGCGCCAACGCCCACGTCCTCCCGGTCCCGATGATGAACATCATCAACGGTGGCTCGCACGCCGACACCGGCGTCGACATCCAGGAGTTCATGATCCTCCCGATCGGCGCTCCGAGCTTCCGTGAGGCGCTCCGCTGGGGCACCGAGACCTACCACACGCTCAAGGGCCTGCTGAAGTCGAAGGGCTTCGCGACCGGCCTCGGTGACGAGGGTGGCTTCGCCCCCGACTTCGAGCACAACCGTGCGGCCCTCGACTTCATCGTCGAGGCCATCGAGCAGGCCGGCTTCACGGTCGGCACCGACATCGCGCTCGGCCTCGACGTCGCCTCCAGCGAGTTCTACAAGGAGGGCGCGTACCAGTTCGAGGGCAAGGCGCTCAACAGCACCGAGATGACCGCGTACTACGCCGACCTCGTCGCGAACTACCCGCTCATCACCATCGAGGACCCGCTGGCCGAGGACGACTGGGCGGGCTACGCCCACCTCACCCCCGAGCTCGGCTCCAAGGTCCAGATCGTCGGAGACGACCTGTTCGTCACGAACCCGAAGCGTCTCGCCGACGGCATCGCCAAGGGTGCGGCGAACTCGCTGCTCGTCAAGGTCAACCAGATCGGGACGCTCACCGAGACGCTCGACGCGGTCTCCCTCGCGCAGCGCTCCGGCTACACGACGATCCTGTCGCACCGCTCCGGCGAGACCGAGGACACCACGATCGCCGACCTCGCGGTCGCCACGAACGCGGGCCAGATCAAGACCGGTGCGCCTGCGCGCAGCGAGCGGGTCGCGAAGTACAATCAGTTGCTGAGGATCGAAGAGGAGCTGGGCCAGGCAGCCGTCTACGCCGGCCGCAGCGCCTTCCCCCGGTTCACCGCCTAAGCATCGTCACCTGAAGGCTCTCAGGGGTGCCGATCGGCACCCCTGAGAGCCTTCGTCGTGTGCGGGAGGCGCCTGTGAAGAAGCCATCGATGCCGGCCGGCGGCGAGTCGAAGCCCACGCCGTCCGGCAGCGGAGCAGCGTCCTCCTCGTCCTCCGGCTCGTCGAAGCAGCGACCGGCGTCGAAGCCCCGGTCGAGCTCCGCGGATGCCTCCGCCAAGCGCGCCTCCTCGTCGTCCAAGCGCCCGACGGGAGCCACCGCGAAGCCCGCACGCTCCGCAGGCACAGCCCCGCGGTCGACGACGAAGGCACCGCGATCCGCGTCGGCCGGTTCCTCAGCACCGCGCTCGCGGACCGGCTCGACACGGACCGCCCCGGCACGCCAGTCGGACGCCGGCGGCTGGTTGCGGAGTCTGCGACTGTCCGGGTTCAGCGTCCTACTCCTCGGGATCCTCGTGCTCGGGGTCGTCGTCCTCGCGCCGAACCTCAAGACCTTCCTCGAGCAGCGGCAGCAGATCGCCGCGCTGGAGGCCGGTGTCGCCGACACCCAGAAGCAGGTGGACGCGCAGCAGGCCGAACGCGAGCGCTGGAACGACCAGAGCTACGTCATGACGCAGGCGCGCGACCGCCTGTTCTACGCCCTGCCCGGCGAGGTCAGCTACATCATCATCAACGACGTCGACCCGGCCTCCTTGCCCACCAGCGAGACACCCGTGAGCGACACGCTCGTCGACTCGCAGTCCGACTGGCTCGACGGTCTGCTGTCCTCGCTCGTCGCCACCGGCTACTCGCCGGCCCCCGTGGCGACCGAGACCCCTGCTCCCACGCAGACGACGCCTCCCGCCGGCGGCTGACGTCCGGACGCAGTGGTGAACCCGGCGATAATGGAACCATGAGCACCCCTCCCTTCGGCCCCGTCTCCGAGCGCGACGTCGAGATCGTGTCGGCGCAACTGGGACGCCCGGCCCGAAACGTCGTCGGCATCGCGGCGCGCTGTGTCTGCGGCGCCCCGACCGTCGTCTCCACCGCTCCTCGCCTGGCCGACGGCACGCCGTTCCCCACGTTCTACTACCTGACCCACCCGGCCGCCACGGCCGCGGTCTCCTCGCTCGAGGCGACCCAGGTGATGAACGAGTACAACGAGCTTCTGGCCGAGGACGAAGCGGTCCGCGCCGAATACACCACCGCGCACACGGCCTACCTCGCCGACCGCACCTCCATCGCCGAGGTCGCCGAGATCGACGGGATCTCCGCCGGCGGCATGCCGGTGCGCGTCAAGTGCCTCCACGCGCTCGTCGGCCACGCTCTCGCGGCTGGTCCGGGCGTCAACCCCATCGGCGACCTCGCGCTCGACCGCGCGAGCTGGAGCCCCGAGGTGTGCGCATGCGCGGACGGCCAGGCGGGGCAGGGATAGGCCCCGCACGCGACGGGGGTCGCCTGTGGGGGAGTGACGGACCGCGACGCGGAGACCGTCGTCGTCCGCGCGGCCTCCGAGGTGCGCTGTCGGCGCTGTCCGCGATGCTTCTGGCGCTCCTGCTCGTGGGGACGCAGGCGCTCCCGGCGTCGGCGGACACCGTGCGCGACATGCAGTACTGGCTCGGTGACTACGGCTTCACCACGGCGTGGGAGACGACGAAAGGCGCCGGTGTCACCGTCGCCGTGATCGACACCGGTATCGCGAGCGGTCCGGCGGAGTTGACCGGGGCGGTCGCGGGTGGCGTCGACGTCTCCGGGCTCGGGAGTCCCGACGGGCGGACGCCGGTGGGTTCCGAGGGGAGCGAGCACGGGACGCTCGTCGCCTCGATGATCGCCGGTCGTGGCCGCACGGGCGGTGCCGGGGTCATCGGCGTGGCGCCCGAGGCCCGCCTGCTCTCCGTCTCGGTCGGGTTCGGCTCCGACGGGTCGGCCGTCGTCCCCTGGGACGATCAGATCGCGACCGCCGTCCGGTGGGCGGTGGACAACGGTGCGGACGTCATCAACATGTCGCTGACGCGCAACAGCCTCGACTGGCCGACGAGCTGGGACGACGCCTTCCTCTACGCCTTCTCGCACGACGTCGTCGTGGTGGCTGCAGCGGGCAACCGGGGGAGCGGGACGGTCGAGGTCGGTGCTCCGGCGACGATCCCGGGTGTGCTGACCGTCGCCGGTGTGGACCGCGCGGGGTCGGCGAGCTTCGACGCCTCGAGCCAGGGCATCACGATCGCCGTCGCTGCGCCGAGCGAGCAACTCGTCGGGGTGACGCCCGCCGGGTCCTACGTGCAGTGGCAGGGGACGAGCGGGGCGGCGCCGATCGTCTCCGGACTCGTGGCCCTCGTCCGCTCCGCCTGGCCGGAGCTCAGTGCCGCCGACGCCATCAAGCGCGTGACGGCGACGGCGAAGCAGGTGGGTGACTCCGCACAGAGCCCCATCTACGGGGCAGGACTCATCGACGCCGCGAAGGCGGTCAGCGGTTCCGTCGGTCCGGCGGCGACCTCGCCGGAGCAGCAGCTGTCCGACTGGATCACGCTCTACCGACGGGCACCGCAGGTCCCCGATCCCGATCCGGGTGCCGAGCAGCCGTCGCCGACACCGGAGCCGGTACCCCCGGCGATCCCGGAGAACGAGGCCGTCGAGGTGCGCGCCAACCCGTTCCTCCCGACGCCGAGCACTCTGCTCTACGGCTCGCTGCCACTGGCGCTCCTCCTCGGAACTGGTAGCCTGGTCACGCTCGGTGTCATAGGCGCTACCAGGCATTTCAAGCGGGTGCTGCAGAAGTAGTACTCTGTTCCGATATTCTCAGACACTCATCTGAACCAATCGTCTTGACGTAGGAGATCGTTCGCCGTGCCCAAAATTCTGATCGTCGGTGGTGGTTACGCCGGGTTCTACACCGCATGGAAGCTCGAGAAGCAGCTTCGTCGTGGTGAGGCCGAAGTCACCATGGTCGACCCGCTGCCCTACATGACCTACCAGCCCTTCCTGCCGGAGGTCGCCGCCGGTTCCATCGAGCCACGTCACGCGGTCGTCTCGCCGCGTCGCCACCTGAAGCACACCAACGTGATCACCGCCAAGGTCACGGGCATCAACCACGCCGAGAAGAAGGCGACCATCACGCCTGAGGTCGGTGAGCCCTGGGAGGTCGACTACGACATCATCGTCGTCACCGCCGGAGCCGTCTCCCGCACCTTCCCGATCCCCGGTGTCGCCGACACCGCGATCGGTCTCAAGACCATCGAAGAGGCCGTCGCGATCCGCGACCGCGTGCTCTCCAACTTCGACAAGGCCGCGAACCTGCCGGCCGGGCCCGAGCGCGACCGCCTGCTGACCTTCACGGTCGTCGGTGGCGGCTTCGCCGGTATCGAGGTCTTCGCCGAGCTGCGTTCGTTCGCGAGCTCGCTGCTGAAGTTCTACCCGCAGCTCTCCTTCGAGGACACGCACTTCCACCTCATCGAGGCCATGGGTCGCATCATGCCCGAGGTCAAGATCGAGACGAGCCACTGGGTCCTCAAGAACCTGGCCGAGCGCGGCGCGCTCGTGCACCTCGACACCCAGCTGCAGTCGGCTGTCGACGGCAAGATCGAGCTCTCGACCGGTGAGTCGTTCGAGTCCGACCTCATCGTCTGGACCGCCGGTGTCATGGCGAACCCGGGCGTCGTCCGCGGTGGCGACCTCCCCGTCGAGGAGCGCGGTCGCATCAAGACCCGCGCCGACCTCCGCGTCGGCACCGACGACGACATCGTCGAGGGTGCTTGGGCGGCCGGCGACGTCTCCGCCGTCCCCGACCTCAGTGGCGGTGGCGTCGGTGGCTTCTGCGTGCCGAACGCTCAGCACGCCGTCCGTCAGGGCAAGCTCCTCGCGAAGAACATCACCGCGGTCCTCCGTGGCGAGGAGCCGAAGAACTACTTCCACAAGAACATGGGTGCGGTCGCCGGTCTCGGCATCGGCGTCGGTGTCTTCCAGTCCGGCAACCTGGCGATCAAGGGCCTCCCGGCCTGGTTCGCGCACCGTGGGTACCACGGGCTGGCCATGCCGAGCTTCGAGCGCAAGTTCCGCGTGTTCGGTGGCTGGTGGAACAACTTCTGGCTGGGACGCGACATCGTCTCCCTGTCGGCCGTGCAGAACCCGCGTGAGGCCTTCGAGACCTTCGCGTCGCGCCCGAAGCCCCCGGCAGACGCTGCTGCCCCCGCAGCAGCTCCGGCGGCTCCCGCAGCGGCTGAGAAGCCCGCTCGCAAGGCTCCCGTCAAGCGCAAGCCGAAGGCCGCCCCGGCCGAGGCCGCAGCGCCCGCCGCCGAGGCACCTGCTGCCGAGGCTCCTGCTGCCGAGGCTCCTGCTGCTGCTGGCGCCCCGACCGGTGCCGACGACGAGCAGGCCTACGCGACGCCCGCTGAGGAAGTCAGCGCGAACAAGTAGTCCGGTCCGGAGCCCAGCTCCGTTCCTCGAGAGGCGCATGTCATCCGGTCCGCCGGGGCATGCGCCTCTCGGCGTTCGACGCCTCGATACGATGAGGTGCACGCCCCCGTAGCCCAACTGGCAGAGGCAGGCGACTTAAAATCGCCGCAGTGTGGGTTCGAACCCCACCGGGGGTACGTCGCCGTACCGGCACCGCATGGAAGGATGGACGCATGGCTACCCGCACGATCACGACGCTCGTCGACGACCTCGACGGTTCCGACATCCCTCGCGGGCTGGGGGAGACGGTCCGGTTCGGCATCGACGGCGAGAACTACGAGATCGACCTGACCGACGACAACGCGGCGGCACTGCGCGAGACGCTGGCGTCATACGTCGAGGCCGCACGACCCGTCATCGCATCGGCATCGCTCCGCCGGCTGCACTGAGCGGTCGCCCGCACGGCGGTCGTACCCCTCAGCATGTTCGCCCCGATCCTGCAAGGGTCCCTGCCGGGCGTGGGGGCGCGACTAGCGTGCTCAGCATGAGTACTCCGAGCGACCACGACCACGCCCTGAACGACGACGAGCAGACGAGTAAAGACCGCACGTACAGCCCCTCCAGCGAGGCGGAGACGGCGGCCAAGCAGGACGACGGGCAGCCCGTCGTCCGTGATCCCGACATCGCCTCCGGCATGATCAACGTCGCCCCTGGGACCGGTGGTCCGGACGACACCGGCGACGTCGATGTCGACCCGGGTGAGCTGCACATCCCTCGCGATCCCGACAGCGCGCACTGAGACAACGATGCCTCGAGCGTTGACCCCTGAACGGGGTGCACGAAACGCATGACGCGAACGCGACACGGCGGTGTTGCGTCACGCAAGGTGCCTCCCGTCCGCTACCTTCGAGGTGGGGGCGTCACCCGTGAGCCGGTCCCGGAAGCCGCAAGCTTCTTGGTCGACCGGTTGCTAGACGCCTCAAGTGAGGGCGAGGTATTCGGGTTACCTCGCCCTCACGCTTGCCCGCTGCATCTTCCGGCCCGGCCGTACGTCCTCGACGGTAGGCTGAAACGATGCAGGAGATCACCCCAACCGAACTGAGCAAGCTCGAGCAGGCCGTCATCATCGACGTCCGCGAAGCCGACGAGGTCGCCGTCGCCAGCGTGCCCGGTGCCCGACACCTGCCGATGTCGTCCTTCCTCGACCACCTCGACGAGGTGCCCCGCGAAGAGACCGTGTACGTCATGTGCCATTCCGGAGGCCGCAGTGCCCGCGTCACGGGTTACCTCGAACAGCAGGGCTACGACGCCGTGAACGTCACCGGGGGCATCTCCGAGTGGGCCGCCAGCGGCCTGCCGGTCGAGCGTCCCGCCGACGCCGGCTGAGTCGTCCCCGACGATCGGATCGCGATCGTCGCGACCCCTGCCGCCCGGGCGATCGGATCAGCGCCGCTTGCGTCTCGCGATCTCGTCCGCGAGCTGCTGCACCAGGGCGGGGTCCGCGTCGCGCGCGAGGGCGACGTAGTGGTCCATGACGTCCGGGCGGTAGCGCACGGGCAACGTCTGTCCGGGGGCGAGTCGGGTGAGCTCCGTGATCGTGAAGTTCTCGTCGGCGATCCCGCGGAACGAGCGGCCGTCGGCGGTCTCCACGTCGAGCATCAGGACCAGGCGTGGATTGTTGTTGACCTCCCGCCAATCGACGAGGACACCGAGCGCCAGCGTCCCCGTCCGCAGTTCGGCGTTCCGCTTGCGAGCATCTCCGCTGAGGACCGGATTCGGGGCGACGCCGGGGAATGCGGGCCCGACGCCCAGTGCTTCCCGACTCAGGTCAGGCCTGAGCTGCGCCATGAGATCGTCGAGCTTCCTCTTCGAACCGAACATCCCGAACCCTCTCGCACCTCGGCACCGGGTTCTCGACCCGGTGTGTGGCCTTCACCGCGATTGTAGGCCAGGGCCGTTCGCGACCGCCGTCGCCGGAGGAGTCTGGCCTAGCGCGCGTCGATGAGCGGCCGGAGGTGACGGTTCCAGGCCCACGTCCCAGCTCCGACCGCCGCGAAGGCGAGCGACCCCAGCAGGAGTCCGACGAGCGTGTCACCCGCACCCGGAACCGTCGCCGTCGGGCCCAGGAGTCCGAACAGCAGTGTGAATCCCACGAACGCGCTGCCGAGCCACACCGGCCTCGACCAGGCGAGGATGGCGCGTCCACCGAGCGGGCCGAGGGGGAGGAGTGCGATCGACGCGGATCCGATCCCCGCGATCGCGGTCAGGTTCACGGCCTCGACGAGCATCGCGCCCACGCCGCCGCTCGGCTCACCGGCCAGCGCCGACACGAGCCAGGCGACCGAACCGAGCCCGGCGGCCGCAGCGATCCGGGCCAGCGCGAGGCGACCCGCGATGCGTGGCGTGATGGCATCGGAATCGGTCTCCGTCGAGGATGTCGAGCCGGCTTCATGCGTTTCGGGTCTCCGTGTGGGTCGGAGTTCGGTCAATAGCGCGAAGAGCAGAGCCGGCTGCACGGCCAGGAGGCGTGAGAGCGCGGTGACGACACCGACCGCCACCAGTCCGCCGACACGGACGCTCACGCGCATCGAGCCCAGCCTGGCTCGGCGGGCGACGACGAGCTGCGCGAGGAGGCCCACGACGTTGATCGCGACCACGGCGATGAGTGAGGCGAACCACAGCCGGAGGTACGCCGGCTGACCGGTCACTGGGTGCGCGAACATGAGGATGCCTGCCGCGAGCACGGCGGTGACGACGGCCATCGCCGTGCGATTCGGGAGCGGGACCGACGGGACCCGCTCGAACTCGTCCCTCGGTCGGTTGCGCCCGGTCACCGCTGCACGACGACGGTCGGCGATCGTGGCGCGCCAGGGGGCGATGGAGGTAGCGAGGAGTCGGGCCGGGATCGCGATGAGCGCCACCGCCGCGAGGGCGAGGAGGGCGGCGAGCCACCAGACCGGCTGGCCACGGCCGTCGATCGTGGAGGCGAGGGTCTGCGTGAACGGCGTCGTCCCCGACCAGAGGCCGCCACCACCGGTGGGTGGAGCGGCGCCGGGCACCGGTTCGCCGCTCGGCGACGGGGTCGGCTGCTGCGTTCCCGGAGCGGGTGTCCCGGGTGCGGGCGCAGGCTCGGGGCCGTCGGACGGCGATGGGGAGGCGGACGGTGCCGGCGTGGCGGGCGCGGCCGATGCATCGCCGAACGTCAGGGTGATCGCCGTACTCGCCCCGCTCGTGTTGCCCGCGGCATCCTGCTGGATCGCGAGGACGACGTGCGCCCCCGCCGGCACGCCACCGCCGGAGCAACTCCAAGTGCCGCCGGTGACGACCGCCGTGCAGACCGACGTCGAGTCGGCGAAGACGGTGACGGTCGCGCCCTCCTCGCCGGTGCCGGCGTAGCTTGCCGCCGAGGTCGGCATCGCCTGTCCGGCCGTCGGCGAGGACATCACGGGTGGGGCCGGAGCGTCGCGGTCGATGGTGAGCACGACCGGGGCGGACGCGTCGGAGCGCTGATTGCCGCTGAACGAAGCCTGCTGCGTCGCCGTTACGGAGACGTCGCCGGCCGGCAGCGGCTCGCCCAGCACGCAGAACCAGCTTCCGGAGCTGTCCGCCGCGAAACTGCAGGTGGCACCGGAGTCGGCGCGGACCGTCACCGTCGCTCCGGGGTGGGCGGTGCCGCGGACGCCGCCGTTGCTCGGCGTCCCCTCGGTGATGGTGGGCGGGCCGAGCGCGGACACGGAGATCTGCGCGGAGAGCGTCTCCGGGCCGCCGACCTCGACGGCGGTGATGAGCAGTCCGCCGCCGTCGGGCAGGTCGATCGAGCAGGACCACTCGGTGCTGTCGTCCTGCGGCAGGATGCAGACCGGCTCGAGACCGTCGCCGACCTGCAGCTGGACCCCCGTGCCGGCGTCCTTCGTCCCGGTGACGGTGGTGCTGCCGCTGCCGATGAAGGAACCGGAATCGGGGCTCGTGATGGTCGGCCCGTCGAGCGGCGGTGGTGTCGGCGTCGCAGCGCTCTCGCTCGGGGTGGGGAGCGGTTCGGGCGTCGCCGATGCAGGGCCCGCGACGGTCGTCGTCCAGAGTCCGGCCGAGAGGAAGACGGCGAGGAGGATCGCGACGCGTCCGATCGAGCGATTCGATCGGACTCCTGTTCCTGCGCGCGCGTGTTCCCCGGTCACCGTCTCCATTCCCCCAAGATCACCGCGGGAAGTCAACCTCCCGCGCCAGATCGGGTCACATTCTCGGCCGATCCGCACGGGAAAACCGTCGCGACAGGTGCGCTCGGGCCGGCGGTCCGCCATACTTGCGCGACTGGGTCATCCGTCCCAGTCGAGTCGACCGCGATGGAGCGGCACGACCCGTGGGCGCCCCGGGAAGGGTTGCGATGCCGAGGATCTCCGTTGTCGACCGACGAGCCGAGCTGATCAGCGCCGCCCTCCGCGTCGTCGCAGCCGAGGGCGTCGCCGCCGCCACGACCAGGGCCATCGTGGCCGAGGCCGGGATGTCGCTGGCCAGCTTCCACTACGCCTTCGCCTCCCGCGACGAGCTCCTCGCCGAACTGGTGGCACACGTCGTCGAGCATGAACGCGTCGTCCTCGACGTCGGCGAGCTGCTGACGGACGAGGAGGCCACTCAGGAGCATTCGCCCACCCTCGAGGCCGTCGTCCGTGCCGGCCTCCAACGCTACGTCGACCTCCTCCGCGCCGATCCGGCTCGGGAGGCGGCGATGCAGGAGCTCAGCGCCTACGCGATGCGGACGCCGGGCCTCGAGCACCTCGCGCTCGAGCAGTACCGCCGGTACGAGGAGCTCGCGCGTGAGGCGCTCGCGCTCGCCGCCAGGGTCAGCGGCAGCACCTGGACGCAGCCCGTCGACGAGATCGCGCGGACCGTCATCGCCTTCACCGACGGGCTGACACTCGGCTGGCTGGTGCGACGCGACGATGCCGAAGCCAGGCGACTCGTCGGGACGGTGGCGCACCTCGTCGCAACCCTCGCCGAACCGGGGCCGAGATGAGCGGCCTCGGCACCGCGGCCGTCGACCACCCGGCCGACCGACGGGTCACCGGGCGCTGGGTCGCCGCCTTCGCGGTCGCCTGGCTGGGCGTCTGGATGGCCCAGCTCGCCCCGTTGCAGCTCCTCCTGCCCGCGCAGATCGACGCGACGCTCGCTCCCGAACACTGGGTGGACAGCGTCGTCGCATTCGGTGTCGTCGCCGGGGCGGCCGGACTCTGCTCCATCGTCGTGTATCCGCTGACGGGCGCCCTGTCCGACCGCACACGGTCGCGGTTCGGGAGACGCCGACCGTGGATCGCAGCTGGTGCGCTCGTCTTCGCCCTGGGGCTCGTCCTCCTCGGACTCCAGACCGGCATCGTCGGCATCGGCGTCTGCTGGTGCCTCGCCATCATCGGCTTCTGCATCCTCGGAGCGGCGCTCACCGCGACCATCTCCGATCAGGTGCCCGTGGGGCAGCGCGGCTTCGTCTCGGGGTGGATCTCCGCTCCGCAGGCTGTCGGGGTCATCCTCGGCATTGCCCTCCTGCTCCTGCTCGGCACCCAGATGGTCGTGGGGTACCTGGCGCTCGCCGTCCTCCTGATCGTGCTCGTCGTGCCCTTCCTCCGGCTGTCCGATCCACTCCCGACGGGCGATAGACCCGTGCCGCTCACCGTGCACGCGCTCCTGGAGAGCCTCTGGATCTCACCGCGACGGCACCCCGACTTCGCCTGGACCATGCTCAGCCGCGTCCTCGTGAACCTCGGCAACGCCTTCAGCACCTCGCTGCTGTTCTACTTCCTGCTCTTCGGGCTCGGGGACGCCGACGCCGAGACCGACCTCCTGCTGGTCACGGTCGTCTACACGGTGTTCGTGGTCGGGTCCTCGATCCTGCTCGGCCGACTGTCCGACCGCATCGGCCGACGACGGGTCTTCGTCGTCGCGGCCTCCGCCTCACAGGCGCTCGCCGCACTCCTGCTCGCGATCTGGCCCTCGCTGCCGATGGGGTTCGTGTCGGCGGCGCTCATCGGGCTCGGCTACGGCTGTTTCATGTCGGTCGACCAGGCGCTCGCGACGCAGGTCCTGCCGGACCCGGCGTCGCACGGCAAGGACCTCGGCATCATGAACATCGCCCAGGCGGTGCCGCAGGCGGTCGCTCCGCTCATCGGCGCCTGCCTCGTCGCCTGGCTCGGCGGATTCGCCGGCCTCTACCTCGTCTCCGCGGCCTGCGCCGTCGCAGGGGCGGTCGCCGTCACCCGAGTACGAGGAGTGCGCTGATGAGCATCGAACTGACCGCAGGCGGCCGGGTTTCCGACCCGATGCCCTGGCTCGACCCGAGACGGTACTGGGGCGGAATCGAGCGGGCCGTGTCGGACGTTGACTCGCCTGTCGCCGTCCTGCAGCTCGGAGCCCTCCGCCACAACACGCACGACATGCTCCGACGGGCCGCGGGGAAACCGATCCGCGTCGCCAGCAAATCCATCCGTGTCCGAGCGGTGATCGACGCGCTCCTCAGACAACCCGGCTACGCCGGCGTGCTGGCCTACTCCCTGTCCGAGGCGCTCTGGTTGTCCGAGACGGTGGACGACGTCGTGGTCGGCTACCCGACGGCGGAGCGGGGTGCCATCGCGCGGCTGACAGCCGACGAACGGGCGGCCTCGCGGATCACCCTGATGATCGACTCCCTCGACCACCTCGACCTCGTCGACGCGGTGACACCTCCGGAGCGACGTGCACGCATCCGCGTGTGCATCGAGCTCGACGCCTCGTTCCGCGCGCCCGCCCTCGGCCACGTCGGTGTCCGCCGCTCGCCCCTGCGCACGCCGGACGAGGTCCGGGCTCTCGCGGAGGCGGTCGTCGCCCGACCCGGTTTCAGGCTGGTCGGGATCATGGCCTACGAGGCGCAGATCGCCGGGCAGGGGGACGACCTCGCGGGTCGACCGGCGTGGTCGGCTGCGCTCCGCGCGATCCAGCGGCGCTCGTGGGCCGAACTCCGGGAACGTCGTGCCGCCGTGGTCGCGGAGGTCCGAGCGGTCGCGGAGCTGGAGTTCGTCAACGGCGGCGGGACGGGATCCCTGGAGCTCACCGCGTCCGACGACTCGGTGACCGAGATCGCCGCCGGGAGTGGCGTCTTCGGCGGACACCTCTTCGACCACTACCGGGCGTTCACCCCGGCACCGGCCGCGGCGTTCGGTCTGTCGGTCGTCCGGAAGCCGTCGCCGGAGCTCGCGACGATCCTCGGCGGCGGATGGGTCGCCTCCGGTCCGCCAGGGCTCGACCGCCTCCCGCTCGTCGCGTGGCCGGAGGGCCTCGAGATGCTCCCGCGGGAGATGGCCGGCGAGGTGCAGACGCCGGTCTCCGGGGCTGCGGCTGCGTCGCTCCGGCTCGGTGACCGCGTCTGGTTGCGGCACACGAAGTCCGGGGAGCTCAGCGAACGGGTGGACGCCTTCCACGTGGTCGGGGCCGACGGGGTGGAAGCCGTTCTACCGACGTACCGCGGCGAAGGGCAGGGCTTCGTCTGATGGGGAAGACGACAGCGTGGACGAACTGGGCGCGGACCGAGCGGGCGTGGCCCGTGCGGGTCGAGCGGCCCGACTCGGTCGGCGCGGTCCAGCGCCTCGTGCGTGCCGCAGCGGGGGCGGGCCTCCCGATCAAGGCGGTCGGAGCCGGTCACAGCTTCACCGGGATCGCCGTGGCGCCCGGTGTGCTGCTCGAGCTCGACGCCTTGAGCGGCCTGGTCCGGGTCGATCGGGAACGCAGCCGCGTGACCCTCCGCGCCGGTACGCGCCTCCATGACATCCCGCGCCTCCTCGAACCGTTCGGTCTCGCCATGCCGAACCTCGGCGACATCGACCGGCAGTCTGTCGCTGGCGCGATCTCCACCGGCACCCACGGGACCGGGATGGCGTTCGGCGGCATCGCGACGCAGGTCGTCGGGGTGACGATGGTGACGGCGGACGGCGAGCTGCTGACGTCGGACGCCCAGCAGGAACCAGGGCTCCTCCCGGCACTGGCGCTCGGGCTCGGAGCGCTCGGGATCCTCGTCGAGGTCACGCTGCAGTGCGTCCCGGCGTTCGTGCTGCACGCGGTGGAACGGCCTGAGTCGCTCGACGAGCTGCTGCCAGCGCTGCTCGACCGGGCCGCCGCCGTCGACCACTTCGAGTTCTACTGGTTCCCGCACACCGCGACCGCCCTGACCAAGACGAACCACCGGCTGCCGGGTGACGCGCCCACCAGGCCACTCCGCCCGGTCGCGAAGTGGGTCGACGACACGCTCCTCGCCAACGGGGTCTACCGGGTCCTCTGCAACACGGGCGTCGTCGCGCCGGCCACCGTCCCGCGCGTGAACCGGCTCGCGGACCGCCTCGTCGGCGACCGTGAGTTCACCGATCGGTCGACGCGCGTGTTCACCACGAGCCGCACGGTGCGGTTCGTGGAGATGGAGTACGCGGTGCCGCTCGAGCACCTCCCGACCGCGTTCGCCCGGATCCGCGCACTCATCGAGGAGCGGGGGTGGCGGATCTCCTTCCCCATCGAGGTCCGGGTCGCAGCGGCCGACGAGCTGTGGCTCTCCACGGCATCAGGACGAGCGACCGGCTACGTCGCCGTGCACCGTTTCTTCCGTGAGGACCCGGGGGAGTACTTCCGCGCCGTGGAGGCGATCATGATCGAGTTGGGCGGTCGGCCCCACTGGGGCAAACTGCACGGCCGTGACGCATCGTCCCTGCGTGGCGCCTATCCTCGCTTCGACGAGTTCGTCCGCCTCCGCGACCGCCTCGACCCCGGCCGTCTGTTCGGCAACCGGTACCTCGCCCGCGTCCTCGGCGAGTGACGGCCCGCCGGGTGTCCGGTGCATCCGCGCTGCACGCCTGCTGCGTGCTTCCTCCGAACTCCCCAAGGGCACCGGCGGGTCGCAGGTAGAATGAGCAGACCCGCTCTCCATCGACTCACAAGGAGCCCATCCTCATGGAATGGCTGATCCCAGTCCTCATCGTCGTCGCCCTGGTCGTCATCGTCGGCATCTACTTCTGGGTGACGTACAACTCGCTCGTGACGCTGAACGTGCGGGTCGAGGAAGCATGGAGCGACATCACCGTCCAGCTGAAGCGACGCGCCGACCTCATCCCGAACCTCATCGAGGCGGTCAAGGGGTATGCGGCGCACGAGAAGGCCGTGTTCGAGAACGTGACGAAGGCTCGTGCCGAGACGCTCACCGCGCAGGGGCCGGCGGCCGTGAGTGAGGCCGAGACCCACATGCAGCAGGCGCTGAAGAGCATCTTCGCCGTCGCGGAGGCCTACCCGCAGCTCCAGGCGAGCCAGAACTTCCTCCAGCTCCAGTCCGAGATCGTCGACACCGAGGACAAGATCCAGGCCTCGCGCCGGTTCTACAACGGCGGTGTCCGGGAGCTGAACACCAAGGTCAAGGTGTTCCCGAACAACCTGTTCGCCAAGGGCCTCGGGTTCTCGGAGCACGACTTCTTCGAGGTCACCGACAACGCGGCGATCGCCGAACCGCCGCGCGTCCAGTTCTGACGTGCGGTAGCGCAGTCCCATGTACCGCGCCATCGCCAGGAACAAGCTCAACACGGTCCTGATCTTCGTCGTCTTCCTGGTCATCATCGGCGGCCTCGGTTGGCTCGCGGGGTATCTCTACCAGAACCTGACGATCACGATCGTGGTGCTCGTCGTGGCCGTCGTGTACGCGGTGATCCAGTACTTCTTCGCGGGGCGGCAGGCCATCGCGATGACCGGCGCGCAGCGCATCGAGCTGGCCGACAACCCGAGGCTGTACCGCATCGTCGAGAACCTCGCGATCACCACCGGGGCGCCGATGCCCGAGGTCTACCTCATCGCCGACCCGGCGCCCAACGCCTTCGCGACGGGTCGCGACCCCCAGCACGCGATGGTGGCCGCGACGACCGGCCTCCTCGAGATCCTCAACGACGCCGAGCTGGAGGGGGTCATGGCCCACGAACTCGGTCACGTCCGCAACTACGACATCCGCGTGTCCATGGTCGTCTTCGGGCTCGTCGTCGCGATCGGGTTCCTCTCCGACATGCTCCTCCGGATGACGATCTGGGGTGGCGGCAACCGGAACAACAACAACGGCGGCAACCCCGTCATGCTGATCATCGGCATCGTGGCGATGCTCGTGGCACCGCTGCTCGCGACGCTCGTCCAGCTGTCCATCTCACGTCAGCGCGAGTACCTCGCCGACGCGACGGGCGCCCTCACGACCCGTCATCCGGAAGCGCTCGCGAGCGCACTGGGGAAGCTCGCCGCCTACGGTCGACCGATGGCGAAGCAGAACTCGTCCATGGCGCACCTCTGGATCTCCGACCCGTTGAAGCCCGGCGCGGTCGCCCGCTTGTTCAGCACCCACCCGCCGCTCGTCGAACGGATCAAGCGCCTGAGCACCATCGGCGGCGGCTTCTAGGCGAGGGCCTCCCGGCCCCGGATACACGAATGGGGCGGCACCCGGAGGTGCCGCCCCATTCGGCGTTCAGACGAGAACCGCTACTCGGTCTGCTCGTCGGAGTCGAACGTCACCGTGACCTTGTCGTCGGCGTCGATCGTGATCTTGCCGGGGAAGTTCAGGTACGTGTCCCACACCTGCTGCCCCGCCACGGCACTGCCGTACCAGGAGGCGTCGAACGAGCCGTCGATCCGGCCGTCCGAGGTGTAGAAGTACGAACCGCTCTCATCGACCTCGACGGTCGGGGGAGAGGTGAGCGTCCAGGTCACCGGGCCGACACTCGTGAACTGCTTCTGCTGCCAGTCCGGCATGACGCCACAGGTGGTGTCGAGCGTGGTGGCGTCGAGGCACTTCTCGATCATCGCGACGACCTGCTTCGTGACCTCGGTCGTGAGCGCCTCGGTGGCGGTCACGTCGATGTCGATGAAGGCCGAACCCTCGCCGGCGCTGTATGAGCTCAGCGTGATGGTCTGGGCGTCGCCCTGCAGGTACTTGCTCTCCGGCGGAGCGACCGTGTAGATGGCCGGGTAGGCGAACAGGCTCTCGTCGGACGCGCCGTCGAAGTTGACGCCGTTGACGCTGAACGCCGTGCCACCGAGACCGGTGTAGACGTTGATGCTGCCGACGAGGGAGCTGGCGAGCTTCCACTGGTCGAAGAACAGGAACTGCTTGCCTTCGCTCTCGAGCGTGACCGAGTCCTCGTACTTCTTGCCACCGAGTTCGTACGTGACCTGCACGCGTGCCTCGCCGTTGCGGTTGTAGACGCGGCCAACCTCAGGGTTCTTGATGCGCTCGTCGGCGCCCTTCAGGACCTCGTTGGTGAGCAGTGCGGTCGGCTTGACGGCGGCCGGAGCCTCGGCTTCGGCGTCCGCATCCGGATCGGCCGACGCGGACGGGTCCGGGGTGGCCTCGGGCTCTGCGGACTCGTCGTCGGTGCTGCCGACGATCGAGGGGTCCGGTGCGACGAGGCTCGTCGCGAGCTTCGCGTCGCCGGCGGCGATGGCCTTGAGGTATTCCTCGACCTTCGCCTGCGGGCCGAACGCCGTGGTGTTCAGCACGCTGATGGTGATGGCGGCGGCGGCGATGAGTACGAGTGCACCACCGGCGATCGACGACCACAGGATGATCCGCTTCTTCTGCTTCGGGTCCATCGGCTGCTTCGGAGCGCCGGTCGCGTACGGGTTCTGCGCCGTCGCGTACTGGCCGTTGGGCTGCTGGCCCTGCTGGCCCTGCTGGTACGGGTTCTGGGCGCCGGGCTGCTGACCGGTCTGCTGACCGTAGGGAGCCGGGGGCGCCTGGTTCGGCGTCTGCTGCTGCCCGGACTGGTACGGGTTCTGCTGACCCTGCTGACCCTGCTGGTACGGGTTCGGCGTCTGCTGCTGGCCCTGCTGGTACGGGTTCGGCGTCTGCTGCTGGCCGGACTGGTACGGGTTGGGCTGCTGCTGACCCTGCTGGTACGAGGGCTGCTGGTCGCCCTGGGACGGCTGGTTGTGCTGCTCGCCCGGGTTCGGTCGGCCTGGTTGCTGTGGTGTGGTGTCGTCGTTGCTCATGGGCGGGTTCCCCTCGTTTCGGACCATGAAGGTGCTCATCAACTTAGCAGTCGGTGTGCATCCCCTGAGAGTGATTGCGCCTCCTGAGCATGGGGAGTAGTACCCATCTCCGGCGCGCGCGAGCCGGGGACGAGCCGGGTGCCGACCGCATGCGCGAGGGGCGCCGCCAGCGTCCCGCGGTCGACGACGACCACCGCGTCGAGTCCCTGCCAGCGGGCCGTCTGTTCGAGGAGCTCCGCGAGGCGTGCTGCGATCGCGTCGTCGGCGACGGGACGAAGCCCTCTGGCGACGGCATCCTGGTGTCCACGCTCGAACCAGGCGGACTGGACCCGCAGGACCCCGGACTGGCGGTCGCTCTTCAGATCGACGCGCGCGACGATCTCGCCGTCGATGAGCACCGGTAGCACGTAGTAGCCGTAGATGCGCTTGGGCTCCGGCGTGTAGATCTCGATCCGGTAGTGGAGTCCGAACATGCGGAGGGCGCGTTCGCGGAACCAGACGACGGGGTCGAACGGGCTGAGCAGCGCGGCCCTCTCGATCCGCCGCGGCCGTCGGGCGTCGCGGTGCAGCCACGCTTCCTGCGGCCCACCGCGTCGGTCCCAGCCGGCCACGGTCACGGGTTCGAGGACTCCGGCGTCCACGAGCTCGTCGACAGCTCGGCGGACCGCGGTCTGCGGCTTGATCCGGAAGTAGTCCGCGAGGTCCGCGACGGTCGCGACGCCCTGCGCTGCCGCTGCCTGCTCGACGAGCGCACGGATCGCGTCGGGCCGGGCGATGTCGAGGTCGAGGAGGTGCTGCGGCAGCACGTGCTCGGCCAGCGCGTACCGGCGCTCGGACCGGTCGCGACCGGCCGTGACCACCTCGCCGTAGAGGAACAGGACCTCCAACGCCCGTTTCACATCGGACCATCCCCACCAGGGTCCGCGTCGGACGTTCGCGTCGTGTTCGATCTCGCTCGCCTTCAGCGGCCCCTCGACGCGCAGGAGCGCTCGGACCCAGTCCAACATCTCCGTGTTCTGGCTCGCCCAGGTGGTCTCGTCGCCGGCATGCTTCGCGCGGTGCGCGTCCATCCGCCACCGGAACAACGGCCACGAGTCGCGGGGGATGAAGGCCGCCTCATGCGCCCAGTACTCGAGGTAGGGCGCGTCGGCTCCGAGGGTCAGCCGATCCAGCAGCGTCTTGTCGTATCCGCCGAGCCTCGCGAACAGCGGCAGGTAGTGACTGCGCTCGAACACGTTGACGGAGTCGATCTGCAGGAGACCCAGGCGATCGATCGTCGAGCGCAGGGTGCGGGTACCCGCCGGAGTCGTGCGCTGCGGGGCGCCGAACCCTTGCGCACCGAGCGCGATCCGTCGGGCGAGGGCGGGGGAGAGGGAAGCGGACACGGCCCGACGCTAGCACCGGCGTCGGACACCCGCCGTGCACCGGCGGAAGCACCGCCGCCCGACCGGCGTCCGCATGCGCTCACCGGCATGTGCCAGCCATACACTTGAGCAATGGCGGACGACACTCCGAAGACCTGGTGGGGACGCTTCCTTCCCGAAGCGGCCTCGCCCGTGCGCGAACCGGACCTGAGCGGATCGAGCAGCGTCCCGCGCGGCATGCGCGTGGCCGCAGCATGGTCCTGGCGGATCCTGCTGGTGGCCGCGGTCGTCGCGCTGCTGGTCTTCCTCGTCGTGCAGCTCCGGCTCATCGTGATCCCGCTGCTCATCGCCGTCCTCGTCTCCGCGCTCCTGAAGCCCGTCGTCGACGTCCTGGTGCGTCACCGCTGGCCGAAGGGTCTCGCCATCGCGCTCGCGATGGTCGGCACGCTCTCCGTGGTGAGCGGGCTGATCTTCCTCGCGATCTCGCAGATCACCTCGCAGTTCGCCTCCGTGCAGGCCCGCACCATGACCGCCTACGGCGACTTCAAGGCCTTCCTGCTCGCCAGTCCGTTGCACGTGACCGAGACACAGCTCAACGACTTCATCGCCCAGGCGTTCGACTCGCTCCAGCAGGACAGCCAGGTCCTGCTCTCGGGCGCCCTGTCGATCGGTTCGACGCTCGGCCATGTCGCGACGGGCGTCTTCCTGACGCTCTTCTGTCTGCTGTTCATGCTCATCGACGGTCGGACGATCTGGCGTTGGACGGTGCGCGTCTTCCCGCAGCGGGCACGCCCCGCGGTCGACAGCGCCGGTCGCGCAGGTTGGCGGACGCTCGGCAACTACGTCCGCACGCAGATCCTCGTGGCCTCGATCGACGCGGTCGGTATCGGACTCGGCGCGTTCTTCCTCGGCGTCCCGCTCGCGATCCCGGTGGCCGTGCTCGTCTTCCTCGGCTCGTTCGTGCCGATCGTCGGCGCCGTGGTGACCGGCGCCGTGGCCGTCTTCCTCGCGCTCGTCTACAACGGTCCCGTCATCGCGCTGCTCATGCTCGGCGTCGTGCTCCTCGTCCAGCAGCTCGAGGGCCACGTCCTGCAGCCGCTCATCATGGGTACGGCCGTCAAGGTCCACCCGCTCGCCGTCGTCCTCGCCGTCGCGGGCGGCACGCTCGTCGCCGGCATCCCCGGCGCCCTGTTCGCGGTGCCCGTGGTGGCCGTGATCAACGTGATGGTCCACACCATCGCCAGCGGCACCTGGCGGACCGGCGGCAGTGCTCCTCCGGAACCGGGTGCCGACGGCGCCATCTGGCAGACCGTCCCGACCCCCAGGCGAATCCGTCCGGGCTTCCGCTCGTCCCACGAGCCGCAGGATCGCCCAGGCGATCAGGAGCCCCAGCACCCCAGCGAAGACCTCCGAGAGACCTCGTCCCCAGAAAGTCCAGGACCCCGCACACCATGACCGATTCAACGACCACCACACCCGTGTTCCCCGGCCCGTCGCTCGCCGCGTTCGAGCGGGCCAGGGACACCCTCGTCGGCACCGTCCAGCGCACGCCGATGGAGAGCTCCCGCTACCTCGCCGACGTCCTCGGCGTGCCCGTGCACCTCAAGTGCGAGAACCTCCAGCGCACCGGCTCCTACAAGATCCGCGGCGCGTACAACCGCATGTCCAGCCTGACCCCCGAGGAGCGGTCGCGCGGCGTCGTCGCGGCCTCAGCGGGCAACCACGCGCAGGGTGTCGCCTTCGCCGCCCGTGAGCTCGGCATCACCGCGACCATCTTCATGCCGGTCGGCGTCCCGCTCCCGAAGCTCGCCGCCACGCGCGACTACGGTGCGCACGTCATCCTGCGCGGCCACACGGTGGCGGAACCGCTGATCGCCGCCGCCGAGTTCGCCGCGGAGACCGGTGCCATCCTCATCCCGCCGTTCGACCACCCGGACGTCATCACCGGGCAGGGCACGCTCGGGCTCGAGATCCTCGAGGAGGTCCCCGACGTCGAGACGGTCATCGTGCCGATCGGCGGCGGCGGGCTCATCTCGGGTGTCGCGGGTGTCATGAAGCAGCGCGCGGCTCTCGAAGGACGCACCATCCGCGTGATCGGCGTCCAGGCGGCGAACGCGGCCGCGTACCCGGCGTCGCTGGAAGCCGGAACCCCGACGACCATCACCGTGCAGCCGACCATCGCCGACGGCATCGCCGTTGCCCGCCCCGGTGAGCTCAACTTCGAGATGATCAGCGCCCTCGTCGACGAAGTCGTCACCGTCAGCGAAGACGACCTCGCCCGGGCGATCGTCGTCCTCCTCGAGCGCGCCAAGCTCGTCGTCGAACCTGCCGGAGCCGCCGGTGTCGCGGCGATCCTGGCCGGGAAGATCGAACCGACCGGCACGACGGTCACCATCCTCTCCGGCGGCAACATCGACCCGCTCCTGCTCCAGCGGGTCGTCAGTCACGGCCTCGCGGCGTCGGACCGCTACCTGACGCTGCGCATCCCGCTGCCCGACCGACCGGGGCAGCTCGCACGGACGGCGGAGCTCGTCGCGCAGGCCAACGCGAACGTCATCGAGGTGCTGCACACCCGACACGGCCACGGCTTGCAGATCAGCGACGTCGAACTCGAGCTCAGCATCGAGACGCGCGGGCCCGACCACCGCGACCTCGTCGTGCAGACACTCCGCGAGGCGGGGTACGACCCGCAGATCGTCGACGACTGATCCGACCGACGGAACGCAGCAGGGCCCCGCCGTATCGGCGGGGCCCTGCTGCGTCTGGTCGGTCGCGAAGGCGCGACGTACCGGATCAGGAACCGGTGTAGGTCTCCACCGCGCTGATCGACACGGTGATCTCCTTGCCGTTCGGCGCCTCGTAGGTGGTCTTCTCGCCGATCTTCAGACCGAGGATGGCGGCGCCGAGCGGGCTGCCCTCGCTGTAGACGTCGAGGTCGGTGTTGCCGGCGATCTCGCGGCTGCCGAGGAGGAACCGCTCCTCGCCGCCCGCGACGACGGCCGTGATGACGGTGCCGGACTCCACGACACCACTGGACTGCGGTGCCTCGCTCACCTTGGCGTCGCGCAGCATCTGCGTGAGCGTCCGGATGCGGGCCTCCTGCTTGCCCTGCTCGTCCTTCGCGGCATGGTAGCCGCCGTTCTCCTTGAGGTCGCCCTCTTCGCGAGCCGCTTCGATGCGCTTGGCGATCTCCTCGCGGCCCGTCGTGCTGAGGTGCTCGAGTTCCGCCTGCAGCCGGTCGAAGGCCTGCTGGGTGAGGAACGTCTCCTGGATCTGCTCGGACACGATGGAACTCCTTTGCATGGTGGGTCCGCACACGACGGCCGAAACGCCCGTCATATGCCAGACGCCCCGGCGGAATGCCGGGGCGTATGAAGTACTGCCTTCGAGTATCGCACGATCGGCGCGCGAGTGCGGTGCACGCGCCGACGCCGTCGCGGGTCAGGAGCGGCGCTCGACCACCCAACAGGTGTCGACGACGCCGGTGTTGCTGAGCTCCGTGGTGCGGACGCTCTCCGTGAAGGTGCGGGTGCGCTGCTCGGACGGCGGCAGCTCGACGACCTTCCATCCGACGACCGCGAACTGCTCGTTGAGCGCCTGGACCGAGCAGGCCATGGGGGTGTCCTGCGGACCGGTGACCTCGAAGGACACGCTGACCATCGTGTCGTCGACGATCTCGTGCGCCGTGTTGCGCGACTCGATGCTCGGCCGACTGCCGTCGAGACCGGCCCACACGACCCACGCGATGAAGACGACGGCGAACGCGGCGGCGGCCAGCCAGATCAGGCGGCGGTCGCGGGCACGGTTGCCAGGGGTGCGTCCGTATCGCGCCGCGATGGCGTCCTGAGGGCCGGCATCCTGCAGGGGAGAGGTCACGTCACGGGCTCCGGTTCGAACGGTTAAGCTGGACCAGGAGTGCGAGACGCCTCGAGGTCGACACCTCAAGCGTATTGCCTCTTCCTGGATGCGGAGTCCCGACCGCGTCGTCACGTCACGAGTCGCGAAGCGGTCCCCTCGCGCAGACCAGCCGGAAGGCGGAGCACCATGACCATGAGACTGCTCGCCGTGCACGCGCACCCCGACGACGAGTCGAGCAAGGGTGCGGCGACCCTCGCGCACTACCGGAGCCTCGGCGCCGAGGTCATGGTCGTCAGCTGCACCGGTGGTGAACGCGGCGACCTCCAGAACCCCGGACTCGCCGACGTCGCGATGATCGAGCGCGACCTCCCCGGCTACCGTCGCCTCGAGATGGCCGCGGCGCAGGAGATCCTCGACATCGAGCACCGGTGGCTCGGCTATCAGGACAGCGGGATGGCCCGCGACGACGGCACGGTCCCACCCGCGAGCTTCGCCGACATCCCCCTCGAGGTCTCGACCGGTGTGCTCGTGCGCATCGTCCGCTCCTTCCGGCCGCAGGTCATCATCACCTACGACGAGAACGGGGGCTACCCGCACCCCGACCACATCCGGTGCCACGAGGTGAGCGTCGCGGCGTTCGAAGCGGCGGCAGATCCCACGCGCTATCCCGAAGCGGGCGAGCCCTGGCGGGTCGACAAGCTGTACTACGACCGCTCGTTCAGCCCCGCCCGGCTCGAGGCCGTGTACGCCTACCTGTTGGAGCACCACCCCGACGACCCGGCGGTCGAGCGACTGGCCGAGATGCGCGAGTGGATGGCCGGCCGGCCCGATCTCGCGACGACGCACGTGCGCGTCGGCGACTTCTTCGAGGCGCGCGACGCCGCGCTCCGGGCGCACGGCAGCCAGGTGCCGCCAGACTCACCGTTCTTCTTCTGGCCCAACGACGTACTCCGTGCCGCATGGCCGTTCGAGGACTACCAACTGGTCACGTCGCACGTCGCGTCGACCACCCCAGAGTCGGAGCTGTTCGACGGCATCGACACCAGCGAAGGAACCGCATGATGCACCACCTGTTCACCGAGGTCCTGTTGGCGGTCACGCCGTCGCCGTCGCCCTCGCCGGCGTTCGACGAGAACCAGGTGACGCCGGGACCGTGGGGCTTCGTGATCACCTTCGCCATCGCCGGCGTCGTCGTGTTCCTCGTCATCGACATGGTGCGTCGCGTGCGCCGGGTCAACTACCGCGCGGAGATCGACGAGCGGCTCCAGGCCGAGGTCGCCGAGCGGGCAGCCGCGGACCGCGCGGGAAGCGACACCGGTGAGGCGGCCCCCGCAGGCGTCGAGGACGACCCTCGCCCGCCGTCGGACCAGTCGGCCCGCTGACACCACCACCGCGACGCCTCGCCGCGCGCCGGGCCGCCGGTCGTCAGCGGTTGTAGACCGGGTCGATCGCGATCAGCAGGATCCCGGTCCAGTGGCAGAGGAACGCGAGCACCGTGCACAGGTGGAAGAGCTCGTGGAACCCGAACCGCCCCGGCCAGGGGTTCGGTCGCTTCATCGCGTACATGACCGCGCCGACCGTGTAGAACAGGCCACCGGCGGCGACGAGCACCATCGTGGCGAAGTTGCCGCGGGCGATGTCGCCGAGGTACGCGACCGCACCCCACCCGAGTGCCAGGTAGAGCGGGACGTAGAGCCACCGCGGGGCGTTGATCCAGAACACGCGGAAACCGATGCCGAGGAGCGCGCCGCCCCAGACGAGCACGAGCAGGAGGTTGCCCTGCGCCGGTGGTAGCGCGAGCACGGCGAGCGGCGTGTAGGTGCCGGCGATCAACAGGAAGATGTTGGCGTGGTCGATCCGCTTGAGGAGGAGCTTGACCGAGGGACGCCAGGAGAACCGGTGGTACAGCGCCGAGTTCCCGAAGAGCAGCATCGAGGTGAGCACGAAGACCGTCGAACTCCACTTCGCGGCCGCGCCCTGTGCGAGCACGACGAGGACGATCCCGGCGACGATCGAGATGGGGAAAATCCCGGCGTGCAGCCATCCGCGCCAGGTCGGTTTGACCTCCTCCGGTGCGGCGGCATCGTCGGCGGCGACCTCGAGCAACGGCAGCTTCGGCAGCTCGGGGTCTCCACTCGTCATGGGTCCAGGATACGGGGTGGCACGGAACGCGTACTGGGAGCGATGCAGGAAACTGCACTAGCGTTGCAGGGTGATGACGAGGCATTCCGCACCGGTGGACGGCTTCCTGTACGGCGTCTACGCACGGCGCCTCCGGAAGGCGCTCACTCCGCAGACGCTGCCGCACCATGTCGCGATGATCATCGACGGCAACCGGCGGTGGGCCAAGCAGCTCGGGTACGACACAGCGGCGCACGGCCACCGGGCCGGTGCGGCGAAGATGCGCGAGTTCCTGACCTGGTGCGACGACCTCGGCATCGGCGTCGTCACCCTGTACCTGCTGTCGAGCGACAACCTGGTGAACCGCGCACCGGACGAGCTGGACGACCTCGTCGACATCATCGCCGACCTCGCCGAGGGGCTGTCTCACTACCGTGACTGGCGCGTGAAGCACGTCGGTTCGAGCGACGGTCTCCCGGAGTCGTTGCGCACGGCGTTGACGAGCGCGGAGGAGCGCACGGCCGACCGTGCCGGCATGCACATCAACCTCGCGGTCGGCTACGGCGGCAGGACCGAGATCGTGGACGCGATGCGCGCCATCGTCGCCAAGCACCACCTCGAGGGTCGGAGCCTGGAAGACCTCGCGGCGCTGCTCACCCCCGACCTCATAGGTGAGCACCTCTACACGGGAGGCCAGCCCGACCCCGACCTCGTCATCCGCACCAGCGGCGAACAGCGGATGAGCGACTTCATGCTCTGGCAGAGCGCCCACAGCGAGTTCTACTTCGTCGAGGCGCTCGGGCCCGACCTCCGCGAGGTCGACTTCCTCCGCGCCCTCCGCGACTTCTCGAGACGGCAGCGGCGGTTCGGCGGATGAGCCGTTCGACTCCGGCCTCGGAGCCGGACGAGCCGGAGACGGCGTCCCGGTTGGAGACCTTCCAAGCGGGATTCGGTGAGGTCGACGGCTATCTCAACTACGGCAGTGTCGGTCCGTTGGCGGCGTCCGTCGTCCTCGAGGGCAGCCGCTGGAACGACGTGCTCGCGAGTGCGACCCCCGGCACGCTCGGCGCGGTCGACGTGCAGGACGAACGGATGCGGACCGCCGTCGGGACACTCACCGGGTTCCGAGCCGACCAGGTCGTCGCCCAGCCCAACACCTCGCAGGGCCTCATGCACGCGATGTTCGGCCTGAGCGGCACGGTCCTGCTCTCCCGCCTGGAATACCCCACGCTGCCGCTCGCCGCGGAGCGGGCCGCCGAGCACCGGCACCTGCTCACGCCGAGATGGCTCGAGACGCGACGCGGACACGTCACGGCCGAGAGCGTGCGCGAGCAGCTCGACGACGCCGTCACCGCCGTGGCCGTGAGTCTCGTCGACTACCGCACCGGATACGTCTGCGACCTCGAGGCCGTCCGCGAGGCGATCGGCGACCGCCTCCTGATCGTCGACGCCATCCAGGGCTTCGGAGTGGTCGACGCCCCCTACGCCGTCGCCGACGTGGTCGCCTCGGGCGGGCAGAAGTGGATGCGGGCGGGCTGGGGCACCGGATTCCTCGCCCTGAGCGACCGCGCCGTCGAGCGACTCGAGCCGGTCTTCTCCGGCGTGACCGGCACCGACGAGCCCTGGCCGTTCAGCGCGACCCCGGCACCGAGCCGATCGGCGCGCGCGTACTCGATCACCAGGCCCGACCCGCTCGCGGCGGCGCGGTTCGCCGCGTCGCTGGAGGACACGGTCGCCGTCGGGACCGCGACGGTCCACGCCGCGATCGCCGAGCTCACGGCCGAGGTGATCGAGCTCGCGGACGAGTTCGGCGTCGCGGTGGTCTCCTCGCGAGACGAGCACGAACGCGCGGGCATCGTCGTCCTGGAGCCGGAGGAGTCCGTCCTCGACACGCTGTGGACCTCGCTCGAGAACCACGGCGTCACCGCGACGATCCGCGCCGGGGCCGTGCGGCTCAGCGTGCACGCCGGTACCAGCCGGCAGACGCTGGACCAGCTGCGCGGTGCGCTGCTCTCGTTCGCGACGGCCGCGAGCTACTGAGCCGCCGTCCGACCACCGGCGGGCCAGGAGACGGCCCCCATCTGTTCACCTCCCCGTAACAGGACACGGGGCGTGTCGTCGCGTCGATGTCGGCGGCCGGACGTACGTTCATCTCATCGGGCATGGAGCCCGGTCGAGACGGCCACACAAGTTCGGCTCGAAACCCTGCAGGCGGCCGTTTCGCACAGTGATCCGAGCATCAGATGCTCGGGGTGGGAGTGGTTGTGGCCTCGCGAGAAATCCAGAACACGTCAGCCGGGACCGAGACGCGGGACGCGTCGACGAGACCGAGCCGGCGACCCGCCGACCACACGGCGAGCGGGGGAGATCAGGCGCAGGCCGAGATCACCTACGTGCTCGACACCTCCGTGCTGCTGTCGGATCCCAAGGCGCTCTTCCGGTTCGCCGAGCACGCCGTCGTCATCCCGGTCGTCGTCATCAGCGAGCTCGAGGGCAAGCGCAACGACCCCGAGATCGGCTACTTCGCACGTCAGGCACTCCGCATCCTCGACGAGCTCCGCATCGAGCACGAACGCCTCGACTTCCCGATCCCCGTCGGTGACGGCGGATCCCTGCGGGTCGAACTCAACCACTCGAGCATGGCCTCGCTGCCGTCCGGTCTCCAGCTCGGCGACAACGACTCGCGCATCCTCGCGGTCGCGCTGAACCTGGCGAACGACGGCCTGACGGTCACGGTCGTGTCCAAGGACCTGCCGCTGCGCGTCAAGGCGGCCTCCATCGGTCTGCAGGCGGAGGAGTACCGGGCGGAACTCGCGGTCGACTCCGGCTGGACGGGCATGTCCGAGATCACCCTCGGCTCCGAGGACATGAGCACGCTGTGGGAGCGCGAGGAGGGGATGACGCCGATCATCGAGGGCCTGCCGATCAACACGGGCCTCGTGATCCACTCGGACCGGGGATCCGCACTCGGGCGGGTCACGGGCAAGCGCAGCTACAAGCTCGTCCGCGGCGACCGCGACGTCTTCGGTCTGCACGGACGCTCGGCCGAGCAGCGGCTCGCGATCGACCTCCTGCTCGACCCCGAGATCGGGATCCTCTCGCTGGGAGGTCGAGCCGGGACGGGGAAGTCCGCGCTCGCCCTCTGCGCGGGTCTGGAGGCCGTCCTCGAGCGACAGGCGCACAAGAAGATCATGGTGTTCCGCCCGCTGTACGCGGTCGGCGGCCAGGAGCTCGGGTACCTGCCCGGCGACCAGGGCGAGAAGATGAACCCCTGGGGACAGGCGATCTTCGACACGCTCGGCGCGGTCGTCTCGCAGAACGTGCTCGACGAGGTGGTCGAACGGGGCATCCTCGAGGTGCTCCCGCTGACGCACATCCGCGGCCGGTCGCTCCACGACGCCTTCGTGATCGTCGATGAGGCGCAGTCGCTCGAGCGCAACGTCCTCCTCACGGTCCTCAGCCGGATCGGGCAGAACTCGCGGGTCGTCCTCACGCACGACGTCGCCCAGCGCGACAACCTGCGCGTCGGCCGACACGACGGCGTCGCCTCGGTGATCGAGACGCTCAAGGGGCACCCGCTGTTCGCGCACGTCACGCTGACGCGCTCGGAGCGCTCGGCCATCGCGGCACTCGTGACCGAGATGCTCGAAGGGAACGAACTGGCCTAGCGGCCGTCGGCGGAGCGGGCTCGCGAGGCTCGCTCCGCCGGCTCCGGCCGCCTGTGGAGAACGCCGAGGGCCGGCACGAGGATCCTCCTATCCTGACGGGATGCCCTCGCGAACGACCTCCACCGGCAGGCGGCGCCGCCCGCGTGTCGCCACCGCGGCGATGGCCGGCTCGACGCTGCTGCTCGTAGCCGTCACCATGGCCCGGCTCGGCCCCGACCCGCGTCCGGTCGTCATCGTTCTCGTGTGGCTCGCCTGCATCACGCCGCCGCTCGTGTGGATCGACGTCGCGGAGCGGAGGCTCCCGAACCGTCTCGTGCTGCCGGCGCTCGCCATCGCGGTGCCGGTCACCGCGGTCGATGCCGCAGTGCGCCAGGTGGCCCCGCTCGAACCGCTCCTGATGGGGTTCGCGGTCGGCGCCGTCCTGTACGTGTGCGCCCTCCTCGGCGGGCTGGGCATGGGGGACGTGAAGCTCGGCGCGCTGCTCGGCCTCGCGGTCGGCTGCTTCGGGACGTCCGCGGTGCTGCTCTTCGCGGTGGTGTCGGTCTCCTCGGCCGGCCTCGCGGGTGCGGTCGTCGTGTTCCTCGCACGCTCACGTGGCGGCTCCGCCGGTTGGCGCACGCGCATCCCGTTCGGCCCGTTCCTGCTCCTCGGCTGCTGGAGCGCGATCGCCGTCTCGGCGTGACCACACGGACGGAGACGGCCCCGGAACCGCGAGGGTTCCGGGGCCGTCCGGTCGTTCGACGAGCGGGTCGACTCAGCCGGGATGCGTCATCGAGAGGACGTCGAGGGCCGTGTCGAGCTGCTCCTCCGTGATCTCGCCGCGTTCGACGAACCCGAGGTCGACGACGGCCTCGCGGACGGTCAGACCCTTGGCGACGGAGTGCTTGGCGATCTTCGCCGCCGACTCGTAGCCGATGATCTTGTTCAGCGGAGTGACGATCGAGGGCGAGGAGCCGGCGAGTGCCGCGGCGCGGTCGAGGTTGGCCTCGAGGCCGTCGACGGTCTTGTCGGCGAGGACCCGGGTCGCGTTCGACAGGAGACGGATGCTCTCGAGGAGCGCCGTGCCCATGACCGGGATCGCCACGTTGAGCTCGAAGGAGCCCGAGGCGCCGGCCCAGGCGATGGTCGCGTCGTTGCCGACGACCCGGGCGCCGACCATCAGGACGGCCTCCGGGATCACGGGGTTCACCTTGCCGGGCATGATCGAGGATCCCGGCTGGAGGTCGGGGATGTGCAGCTCGCCGAGACCGGTGTTCGGGCCGGAGCCCATCCAGCGGAGGTCGTTGCAGATCTTCGTGAGGCTCACCGCGATGACGCGGAGTGCGCCGGACGCGTCGACGAGTCCGTCGCGCGCTCCCTGCGCCTCGAAGTGGTCGGTCGCCTCCGTGATCGGCAGCTCGGTCTCCTGGGCCAGGAGTTCGATCACCAGCTGCGGGAAGCCCTTTGGGGTGTTGATGCCCGTGCCGGTCGCGGTTCCGCCGAGCGGGACCTCGGCGACGCGGGGGAGTGCCGTCCGCACCCGCTCGATGCCGAGCCGCATCTGGCGGGCGTAGCCGCCGAACTCCTGCCCGAGGGTGACGGGGGTGGCGTCCATGAGGTGCGTCCGGCCGGGCTTCACCGCGGTCTTCCACAGCTCGGCCTTGCGCTCGAGCGACACGGCCAGGTGGTCGAGGGCCGGGATGAGGTCGTCGATGAGGGCGCTCGTGACCGCGATGTGCACCGAGGTCGGGAAGACGTCGTTGGAGGACTGCGAGGCGTTGACGTGGTCGTTGGGGTGCACCGGGCTACCGAGGCGCGCGCTCGCGAGTGTCGCCAGGACCTCGTTCATGTTCATGTTCGACGAGGTGCCGCTGCCGGTCTGGTAGGTGTCGACCGGGAACTGCGCGTCGTGCGCGCCGGTGATGACCTCGTCGGCCGCTGCGGCGATCGCGTCGGCGACACCCTGGTCGAGGACGCCGAGCTTGGCGTTGGCGAGTGCCGCGGACTTCTTGATCCGGGCCAGCGAGGCGATCTGCGCCGACTCGAGTCCGCTGCCCGAGATCGGGAAGTTCTCGACGGCCCGCTGCGTCTGGGCGCCGTAGAGCGCGTTCACGGGGACCCGCACCTCACCCATGGTGTCGTGTTCGATGCGGTACTCGGTTGCTGAGGTGTCTACCACGCTGTTCGTTCTCCTTCGTGCGATTGCGATGGTGGGTGCTGCGCCGGACGGCGAGCGGATGGTTATTCGGGGACCGTGACGTCGCCGATGACGATGTCGGCCATGGCGGTCCCCTCGAGGAGCTTGTAGTTCGCGCCGATGATGGCCACCGTGCCGGCGGCGACCGCGTCGCTGATGAGCTCGGACCTCGAGACGACCTCCATGACGGTACGCCGCAGGTGGCGGCGACCGACCTCCGAGGAGTCCACCGCGGCCGCGTCGATCGGGGCAGGTCCGGCGACGGCGCTCACCGCGGGGACGATCTGCTGGATGAGCCGGTCGATGTACGGCGGGAGCGGGACGGCGTCCTCCGCCTGCGAGTCGATCGCCGCGCGGACGGCACCGCACTCGTCGTGCGCGAGCACGAGGATGAGCGGGACCTGCAGGACGCCGACGGCGTACTCCAGGGTGCCGAGCACCGAGTCGGAGACGATCTGGCCGGCGTTGCGGACGACGAAGAGGTCGCCGAGTCCCTTGTCGAAGATGATCTCGGCCGCGAGACGGGAGTCGGAGCAGCCGAAGATGACCGCCTCCGGGGCCTGGGAGTGCGCGAGCGTGGCGCGGCGTTCGACGTCCTGCCGGGGGTGGGCGGGCTGACCGGCGACGAACCGCGCGTTACCGCGCTGCATCTCGCGCCAGACGGCACCGGGGCGCTTCTGGGTCATTCTGAGTCCGTTTCTGCGGGGGCGCCCGACGGGGCGTCGAGGTTGGCGGCGACCCCGGTGCGCACGGAGCGTGCGACATCGAGGACGTACTCGGACTTCGCCGTGCCGAACACGGCGATCGTGCTCCGACCGGCGATGGTCGACAGGGCGTACGCGACGTTGCCGTCGTCGGAGCCGCTGCCGTTCGCGTATTCGACCCACTCGACGCCGTCGATGGTGACGGTTCCGGTGGGCCGGGCTTCGTCGAGCTCGGCGAGGAGCCAGGTGTCGTTGGCGTCCACGCCTTGGACGAGGCCGACGAACTCGTCGTCGGGGGAGATGAGTCCGACGTTCCATGAGCGGATGTCGGGTGTGCCGGCGACCGGTGACGCTGCGGTGCGGACGTCGGCGTAGTTGCTGCCCCAGTCGTCGCCGAGCTCGGGGGTGAGGAGTGGGACGGGTAGGTCGGGCTGCGCCTGACCGGCGAGCTGCGCGTAGTCGACGGTCGGGCGTTCCGGGGCCTCACCTCGGGGCACGGCCAGCACGATCACGACCACGAGGCCGACCGTGGCCAGGAGCGACAGGACGAGGTTGTTGACGGTCTTGCGCGAGCGGTAGAGGCGGGAGTTCTCCGCCTTGCGGTCGGCGGTCTCCTGCGGCGTCTCGGGGCGGCCGAGCTCGGCCACGACGCGCGGCGGCTTGGTGTCCTTCACCGCGATGCGTCCGGAGTGCCGGGTCCGAGCTGGGCGGCGCGAGCCGCGTCCAGCCGTGCCTTCGCGCCGATCAGCCACTCCTCGCAGCGCTGGGCGAGCTGTTCGCCGCGCTCCCAGAGCCGGAGGGAGTCCTCGAGCGACGCCGAGCCCTGCTCCAGCTCGGACACGACACGCACGAGCTCGTCGCGTGCCTGCTCATAGCTGAGCTCCTGGACATCGGAGGGGGTTGGCATGCTTCTATCCTATTCGTCGTCGGTCCGGGCGGCAGCCGTGGCCGGGCCGGTACTGGAGGCGCCGATCGCGCCGGAGGCGAGGGTGACCAGGAGCTCCGTCCCGGCGGGGGCGTCGCCCTCCGCGCGGATGACCGCGCCGCCCGGGACACCGGCCTCCGGGTCCGCTCGCTGGACGATGGCGTAGCCGCGGTCGAGCGTGCGCTGCGGCGACAGGGCGCGGAGGTGCGAGCGGAGCTCCGTCACCTCGCGCTGGGAGCGCTCGACGGCGCGGTCGATGAGCTCGGCCCCCCTGGCGACCGTGCGGGTCAGCTCGTCCGCCCGCGAGTCGACGATCCAGGACGGGTCGGCGAGCGCGGGACGCGTCCGGAGCGTCGCGAGCCGGTCGATCTCGTGACCGAGCAACGAGGTCACCCGGGAGGACAACCGGACGCGGGCCTGCTGCACGCGAGCGAACTCCTCCGCGACGTCGGGGACGACCCGCTTGGCGGCGTCGGTCGGTGTGGAGGCGCGGAGGTCGGCGACGTCGTCGAGCAGTGGGCGGTCCGCCTCGTGGCCGATGGCGCTCACGAGGGGCGTGGTGCAGGCGGCCACGGCGCGGACCACGCGTTCGTCGCTGAAGCCCAGGAGGTTCTGGAAGTCGCCACCGCCGCGCGCGACGATGATGACGTCGACCTCGGGGTCGGCGTCCAGGGTCTGGATGGCGCTCACGACCTCGCCGGGGGTGCGGTCGCCCTGGACGGCCGCGTGGACGACGCGGAACCGGACCGACGGCCAGCGCAACTCGGCGTTTCGGAGGACGTCCTTCTCGGCGTCGGAGTCCTTGCCGGTGACCAGCCCGATGCACTGCGGGAGGAACGGGAGCGCCCGCTTGCGCGACGCGTCGAAGAGCCCCTCGTCGGCGAGCTGCCGACGGAGTCGTTCGAGTCGCTCGAGGAGGTCGCCGATGCCGACGTGCTTCATCGCCATGACCTGCATGGTGAGCGTGCCGCCCTTGAGCCAGTAGTTCGGCTTGACCAACGCGATCACGTGGTCGCCCTGCTTGAGGTCGGCGGGGATCTTCGCCCGGACGGACGACCAGATGGTGAACCCGACCGTCGCATCGATCTCGAGGTCTTTGAGCTTGCCGTAGACGTTGCCGCCCGAGGCGCCCCACTGCGTGATCTCGCCCTCGACCCAGACCGTGCCGAGGCGGTCGATGTAGTCGCGGAGCTTCGTGCCGAGGAGCGCGACCGGCCAGGGGGCTTCCATGGTGGCCGGTGCATCGCTCATCCCTCAAGCCTAGCCGCGAGCACCGACGGCGCGGGGTCGCGGACCACCCGACCGTTCACGGCCGACTCCCGAGCGCTGCCGCGTAGAATCCACACGTGACCGATCTCCGCGACGCCCCAGCCATCGGCCTCGGCATGCCGAGGCTCCGACGCATCGCCGGACGCCTCGCAGACCTCCCCGTCGCCGGCGAGAAGCGCGTCCTGCTCGCCGCCCCTCGTGGTTACTGCGCCGGCGTGGACCGCGCGGTCGTCGCCGTCGAGAAGGCGCTCGAGCACTATGGCGCGCCGGTGTACGTCCGGAAGCAGATCGTCCACAACGTGCACGTCGTCGATCAGCTCGAGGCCCAGGGCGCGGTGTTCGTGGAGGAGGTCGATGAGGTGCCGTCCGGCGCGCACATCGTCTTCAGTGCGCATGGCGTCTCGCCAGCCGTGGTCGATGCCGCCGCCGACCGTGGGCTGCTCGCGATCGACGCCACCTGCCCGCTCGTCACCAAGGTGCACCGCGAGGCCGTGCGCTTCGCCCGCGACGACTACGAGATCCTGCTCATCGGACACGAGGGGCACGAGGAGGTCGAGGGGACGGCCGGTGAAGCGCCCGACCACGTCACGCTCGTGACGAGCCCGGAAGCCGTCGACGACCTCGTCGTCGCCGACCCCGACAAAGTCGTGTGGCTCTCGCAGACCACGCTGTCGGTGGACGAGACCATGGAGACGGTCCGCCGCCTGCGCGAGCGGTTCCCGAAGCTCCAGGATCCGCCGAGCGACGACATCTGCTACGCGACCCAGAACCGTCAGGTCGCCATCAAGAAGGTGGCCCAGGACGCTGACCTCGTGATCGTGGTCGGGTCGGCGAACTCCTCGAACTCGGTGCGCCTCGTGGAGGTCGCCCTCGAGTACGGCGCGAAGGCCGCCTATCGCGTCGACTACGCGCACGAGATCCAGCAGGCCTGGCTCGACGGCGTCGTCACGGTCGGTGTCACCAGCGGCGCCTCCGTGCCTGAGGTCCTCGTCGACGAGGTCCTGGAAGAACTCTCCGGAGCCGGCTACGGCGCGGTGCAGGAAGTCAAGACGGCCGAGGAGGACCTCATGTTCTCCCTGCCGAAGGAGCTGCGCAAAGACCTTGCCGGCACGACCGATCCGCGCGCCCTGGGAGGGCGTCGACCATGAGCGAATCCCGCCCCCGTCCACAGTTCGGTGAGTACGCGTCCCCCGAGGAGCAGCGTGCCCGGATCGCCGAGCCCATCGACGAGCAGCGGGCGGAGGAGCTCGGCATCGCGCCGGTCGTCCCCGTCGAACGGCAACCGCGGCAGCAGCAGGAGCCGACCCTGCGCGAGCAGACGCGGGAGCAGACGCGTGAGCCTGGGGTGGTGCAGCCGGGTGCTCCGACCGTGGCCGCCAGACGACCCGTCGCCGGAGACCGGATCGCGACGTCGATCCTGCTCGGACTCGGCCTCGTCGGCCTGATCGTGACCATGCCGGGCCTGCTCGACCTCCCCGGCCTGATCCGCCCCGCACTCGTGCAGATGGGTGTCTCGGGGTACTCCTCGGACGGTCTCGCGAGCGCCATGGGCATCCTGGCGCTCGGTCTCCAAATCGCCCTGTGGGTGGGCGCCATCATCCTGTCGAGCCGATCGCTCCGCGCGGGTCGACTGACCTTCTGGATCCCGCTCGTCGCCGGCGTCGCGGCGAACCTGGTCGTGGTGATCTGTCTCGCCGTGGCCATGGGTGCCGACCCGGCGTTCATGGAGTACGTCCGCTCGCAGCAGCCGTAGTCGTCCAAACACGAAGAACGGGCCCGGCAGCGATGCCGGGCCCGTTCTGTTCGTGCAGGTGACTAGGAGGTGCTGGTGCCGTACGAGCCGAGCTGCTTCGTCGACTCCAGGACGCGAGCGGCCATCGCCGACTCGGCGACCTTGCCCCAGGCGCGGGGGTCGTAGACCTTCTTGTTGCCGACCTCGCCGTCGAGCTTCAGCACACCCTCGTAGTTCGAGAGCATGTAGCCGGCGATCGAGCGCGTGAACGCGTACTGCGTGTCGGTGTCGATGTTCATCTTGACGACACCGTTCGCGACGGCCTCGGCGATCTCGGCGTCGGTGGAACCCGACCCGCCGTGGAAGACGAGGTCGAGCGGCTTGGGGCCGTGGCCGTACTTGGCGGTGAGGCCGTCCTGGATGGTCTTCAGCAGCTCGGGCTGGAGCTTGACGTTGCCGGGCTTGTAGACCCCGTGCACGTTGCCGAAGGTGAGGGCGGCCATGTATCGACCCTGCTCGCCGAGGCCGAGTGCCTCGACGGTCGCGATGGCGTCGTCGAGCGTGGTGTACAGGTGCTCGTTGATGTCGTGGCTGACGCCGTCCTCTTCGCCGCCGACGACGCCGATCTCGACCTCGAGGATGGCGTTGATGGCCTTGGTGCGCTTGAGCATCTCGGTCGCGATCTCGAGGTTCTCCGTGAGCGGGACCGCCGAGCCGTCCCACATGTGGGACTGGAAGATCGGGTTGCGACCGGCCTTGACCTCTTCTTCGGAGGCGGCGATGAGCGGCATGACGAAGCCGTCGAGCGCGTCCTTCGGGCAGTGGTCGGTGTGGAGCGCGACGGTGACGGGGTAGTTCTTGGCGACCTCGGTCGCGAACTTCGCGAAGGCGATCGCGCCGGCGGCACGGTTCTTCACGGTGTGGCCGGCGAAGTAGTCGGCGCCGCCCGTGGTGACCTGGATGATGCCGTCGGAACCGGCCTCGGTGAGGCCCTGGAGGACGGAGTTGATGGTCTGGCTGCTCGAGACGTTGAACGCCGGGTACGCGAACCCGTTCGACTTCGCCTTCTCGAGCATCGCTGCGTACTGTTCCGGGGTGGCGACGGGCATGTCTTCTCCTTGCGTGGGGACGATTCGCCTTGAAGTCTAGTGACTCGGGCTCCGAGGCATACGGCACGATGGGGACATGATCGAGCGCACTCCGGACACCGACCTCCTCGACGGCTTCCTCGACGCCACGAGGGCCGCGGCTGCCGCCGTCGCGGGTCTCATCGGAGGTGGAGACGGCATGCGCATCGACGGGGTCGCCGTCGATGCGCTCCGCCGAGCGCTCGAATCGCTCCCGGTCGACGGGCGCGTCGTCGTGGGGGAGGGCGAGAAGGACCGGGCGCCCATGCTCTTCGTCGGGGAACGTTTCGGCACGGGAGCGGGGCCGGCGATCGACCTCGCCGTCGACCCTGTGGACGGCACGAAGCTCGCGGCCTCCGGGAAGCCGGACTCCGTCGCCGTGATCGCCATCGCCCCGCGCGGTGCCATGTTCGACATCGGGCCGGCGTACTACCTCGAGAAGCTCGTCGCCGCCGGCGGGGGACGCGAGTTGTCGCTGGCCGAGCCGATCGCGGTGACCCTCGACCGGCTCGCGGCCCGGCTGGGGCGGCCGGTCGAGCAGCTGCGGGTCGCGGTCCAGGACCGTCCTCGGAACGCGGCGACCGCCCAGGCCGTGACCGCCGCCGGTGCCGAGCTCGTGAGCTTCATGGACGGCGACGTCGCCCTGTCCCTCCGGGCCGCGGCCGCCGACGGCGACCTCGATCTGCTCCTCGGCGTGGGCGGAGCCCCCGAGGGCATCCTCACGGCTGCCGCTGTCCGGGCCCTCGGCGGCTGGATGACGGCGCGCTTCGCGCCGCAGTCGCCGGAGGAACGTGCGCGTCTCGTCGAGGCCGGGACCGATCTCGACCGCGAGGTCCCGCTCGACGAACTCTGCCGCGATGACGCCTGGCTGCTGCTCAGCGCCGTCACGTCGACCGCGCTCGCCGCCGGAGCCGAACTCGCCGAGGTCCGGGTCGAAGCGGACGGCGGTGTCATGGTCGAGTCCGTCGTCGTCGGTCCCGGGAGCCCGCTGACGAGGTCACGGAAGCGCCTCGATCGAGACGCACCCAGCGGCCTTCCCAGCCCGGTTCGATAGGCTGAAACCCTCATCCACCGAAGCGTCGTGTCCCACGAGGCGAGCGATCCATGGAGGATCCAGTGACCCAGCCTGAAACCGGCTCCCACTATCTGCAGCCCGACCGCAACCTCGCCATGGAGCTCGTGAGAGCGACGGAGGCCGCCGCGATCCGGGCGGCGCCGTTCATCGGGCGAGGCGACAAGAACGCCGCCGACGGCGCTGCGGTCGACGCGATGCGAGCCTTCCTCGGCACCGTCAACTTCGACGGCGTGGTCGTCATCGGCGAGGGCGAGAAGGATGAAGCGCCCATGCTGTTCAACGGCGAGCATGTCGGCAACGGCCGCGGCCCGTCCTGCGACATCGCCGTCGACCCGATCGACGGCACGAGCCTCACCGCCGCCGGCCGCCAGAACGCGCTCTCCGTCATCGCCGTGTCCGACCGCGGCAGCATGTTCGACCCGTCCGCGGTGTTCTACATGGACAAGATCGTCACCGGCGCCGACGGCATCGGTGTCGTCGACATCAGCCAGTCCATCGGCGACAACATCCGCGAGCTCGCGAAGGCCAAGGGCAAGCAGCCCGAAGACATCCGCGTCGCCGTCCTCGACCGACCGCGCCACGCGCAGCTCATCGAGGAGATCCGCGCGGCGGGTGCCGGGACGCGTCTGCTGCTCGACGGCGACGTCGCGGGTGGCATCAACGCCGCGCGCTACGACTCGCGGATCGACATGTGCGTCGGCATCGGCGGCACGCCTGAGGGCATCATCACCGCGTGTGCGGTGAAGGCGCTCGGCGGGCTCATCCAGGGCAAGCTCATGCCGAAGGACGACGCCGAGCGTGAGCGTGCGCTCGCGGCCGGTCACGACCTCGACCGCGTCCTCGGCGCGAACGACCTCGTCCGAGGCGACAACACGTACTTCGTCGCGACGGGCGTCACCCACGGTGAACTCGTCGACGGTGTGCAGCGCAAGGGGCCGATCATCCGCACCGAGAGCCTCGTGCTGCGGTCGCGTTCCGGCACCATCCGTCGCGTCGAGGCGGACCACCTCGCTGCGAAGTGGCTGTAGCCGCTCCTCCAGCGGAGCGAAGCGCCCGGTTCCACCTCACGGTGGTGCCGGGCGCTTCGTCGTGCGGTGCTCGTGCCGGTCAGTCCTGCAGCCGGTGTGCGAGTCGCGCCTCGAGCTCGCTCGGCTCGCCATCGGACGGCTCCGGCGAGGGCTGCGCCTCCGGTGCGGTGAGGCGCTTCGGTGAGGCGTCGCTCTGGCTCACCTGACCGATGACCGTCGCCTCGTCGAGGGCGTCGAGCTTGCGCGCCGTGACGAGCACGCGGGTCTCGAACGACGAGGCGAACTGGTTGTAGTTGGTGACCGTGCTTTCGATGGACCGGCGCAGGCGGTCGGCGTGGTCCGACAGCGTCGAGAGCCGCTGGTAGAGCTCCTTGCCGAGGTCGAAGAGTCGCTTCGCGTCCTCGGTGAGGACGTCCTGCTGCCAGGTGAACGCGACCGTCTTGAGGACCGCCCACAGGTTCACGGGGGAGGCGAGGGCGACCCGTTTGCCGAAGGCGTAGTCGAGCAGGCTCGCGTCGGCCTCGAGTGCTGCGGCGAGGAGCGACTCGCTCGGGATGAAGCAGATCACGAACTCCGGGCTCGACTCGAGGCCGCGCCAGTACCCCTTCGCGGCGAGGGCATCGACGTGCGACCGCACGGCCTTCACGTGCTGCGCGAGGAGGGCGGTGCGTCGTGCGGCCTCCTCGCCCGTCGCGGTGACGGGGATGGTGCTGGCTTCGAGGTACTGCGCGAACGGCACCTTCGCGTCGACGGCGAGGGACTTGCCGCCGGGGAGCCGCACGACCATGTCGGGTCGGCCGATGCCGTTGTCGGACGTGATGCTCGACTGCAGGTCGAAGTCGACGCGCTGCGTGAGACCGGCCGCCTCCACGACGTTGCGGAGCTGGGTCTCGCCCCAGACGCCGCGCGTGGCGTTGTTGCGGAGCGCCGAGGCGAGCGACTCCGTCGTGGACCGCAGGCGTTCCTCGGACTCCGAAGCCGTCTTCAGTTGTTGGGCGAGCTCGCCGTGCTGTCGGCTGCGCTGCTGCTCGAGTTCCGCGACCTTCGCCTGCATGTGCTCGAGGCTGTGCTGGACGGGCGCGAGTGCCTGCAGGACCTGGCTCTCCTCGTGTTCCTGTCGCGATCGTCGTTCGGCGTCGGCGCGGTGGCGCTCGGCGAGCTCGCGGTACTGCTCGCGCTGGGCGTTCAGCTCACGTCCGAGCCCGTCGGCTGTGGCGTCGAGTGCGGCGAGTTCGGCGCGCAGCGCGGCCCGGATTTCCGCCTCCCGGGCGGACGCATCGGCGAGGAGTTGCGCCTGCTGGCCGCGGAGGTCGGCGAGCTGGGCGGTGTGCCTGGCCTCGAGCAGCGCCGGGTCGACCGACCCCGCGCCGGCGCGCCGCTGCAGCAGGAGGACCGCCACGGCTGCGCCGATGACGAGTCCGATGAGGAGGCCGATCCCGAGGGCGAGTGCGCTGTCCATGCCCTCAGTGTGTCGCGGGCCGCCGACATCGGTCGGAGGCCGCGCGGCGACCGCGGGCTCAGGCGGCGACGGCCGTCCCGATCCGGCCGATCTTGACGCTCGTGAGCTGCGCGAGTTCGGCGATCGAGGAGGCGCCGTGACGGGCGGCGGCGTGGATGATGATGTGCGCGGAGGCCTCGGCGTCGCCGGTGGCGTCGTGGTGCTGGAAGTCGTCGAATCCGGCGGCGAGAGCCGCCACGGGGAGCCGGTAGGAGTCGAGTTGGTACGTCTTGCGGGCGACGTTGAGGCTGCACAGGTAGCTGAGGTCGGGGCAGTCGAGGCCGGTTGCGGCGCAGCCACCGCGGATGACGCCCATGTCGAAGCCGGCGTTGTGGGCGACGAGGGCGTCACCCTGGGCGAAGTCGAGCAGCGTGTCGAGCTGGTCCGCCCAACCCGGCGCTCCGAGGACGTCGGTCGCGACGATCCCGTGGATGCGGGTGTTCCACTCGAGGAACGCGTCGTGTCCGGCAGGGGGCTGGATGAGCCAGCCCGCGCGGTCGACGACGATGCCGTCGCGGACCCGGACGAGGCCCACGCTGCAGGCGGAGGCGGATGACGAGTTCGCGGTCTCGAAGTCGATGGCGGTGAAATCCAGTGGCACGTCCTCACCCTCGCACCAGCGTCCGACACCGCTCGGGTGGCACGCCGCAACCCGCTCGATCGACGGTGCCGATCCGTGCCCGGAGCGGAGGCGCGACCCACGGGGACGCGCGGCCAAGTACGATAGACCCTCGTGGCTCTTACTCTCGGCATCGTCGGCCTGCCCAACGTCGGCAAGTCCACCCTGTTCAACGCGCTCACGCGCAACAACGTGCTCGCAGCGAACTATCCGTTCGCGACGATCGAGCCGAACGTCGGCGTGGTCGAACTGCCCGACGCCCGGCTCGGCAAGCTCGCGGAGATCTTCGGCAGCGAGCGCATCCTGCCCGCCGCGGTGTCCTTCGTCGACATCGCCGGCATCGTCAAGGGCGCGAGCGAGGGGGAGGGCCTCGGCAACAAGTTCCTCGCGAACATCCGTGAGGCCGACGCCATCGCGCAGGTCGTCCGCGGCTTCGCCGACCCCGACGTCGTGCACGTCGACGGCGACGTGAACCCGGCGTCCGACATGGAGACCATCAACACCGAGCTCATCCTCGCCGACCTCGAGACGCTCGAGAAAGCCGTCACCCGGTTCGAGAAGGAGGTCAAGGGCAAGAAGCTCGACCCCTCCGTCCTCACGGCGGCGAAGGAGGCGCAGGACGCGCTGAACGCCGGCACCCCGCTCTCGGCGACGAAGATCGACCTCGCGCCCATCAAGGAGCTCGGTCTCCTCACGGCCAAGCCGTTCATCTACGTGTTCAACGTCGACGAGGACGTCCTCCAGGACCAGGCGAAGCTCGACGAGCTGGCCGCCCTCGTGGCACCGGCGAAGGCCGTCTTCCTCGACGCGAAGCTCGAGTCGGAGCTGGTCGACCTCGACGAGGACGACGCCCGCGAGATGCTCGAGTCGACCGGCCAGACCGAGTCCGGCCTCGACCAGCTCGCACGCATCGGCTTCGCGACGCTCGGTCTCCAGACCTACCTCACGGCGGGTCCGAAGGAGTCGCGTGCGTGGACGATCCCGCAGGGCGCCAAGGCGCCCCAGGCGGCCGGCGTCATCCACACGGACTTCGAGAAGGGCTTCATCAAGGCCGAGGTCATCTCGTTCGACGACCTCGTCGAGACCGGCTCCGTCGCCGAGGCGCGCTCCAAGGGCAAGGCCCGCATGGAGGGCAAGGACTACGTCATGCAGGACGGCGACGTCGTGGAGTTCCGCTTCAACGTCTGATGTGGCCCGTTCTCCCGCCAGATGACGGGGGAGAGGGCTTCTTGGTCCGCAGCTGCGTCCGCGAAACGGAGGACAGCCGGCCGCATGATGCTCGCCGCGGCCAGTCTCGTGCGGTCCTGGGCTGTCGGCCAGAGCGGCGAGTACCTGTTCAGTTTGGACGTCGCAGAGGAGTGCCTGAGCGTGCGCTGTGCTGTGACGATGTCGCGGCCGGCGGCGATGAGGCCTGAGGCGTAGAAGCGCCGGAGATCGTGCAGGCGGATCCCGGCGTGCCCGGCAGGCGCGATCGTCTCCCGCCACCGGTACCCCACCGCGTTCTGGTACGGTTCGGCGGTCCGTCGCGGCCGTCGCGCTTCGGGTTGATGGGGGCGTTGCGCTTGCGCAGCTACGTGTTGGCGTCGTAGCGGAGGGGGCGTGGGCGTGCCAGGTTCAGGATCCTCGTTTCGGTGGGGCGACACTCGAGCCGGCCACGGGTGAGTCGGCGGCTCTTGCGGTGGAACACGCCGAATTGATACTCGCGCGACGCGTGATACCGGAGGTGCGGAGCGATCGGTATCGGTCGAAGAGCGGACAGATTCCGCTGGGAGGGACACGCCATCCTGAGGGTGTGCGCATCGCCGGTATCCCGGTCTGAGCGCTTCATCACTGAATCAGATGGGGGAATCATGAAACTCAAGACCAAGCTGCTCTCTGTTGCCGCAGCAGTGCTGCTTCTCGGCGGCATCGGCGCCGCCGGCGCACCAGCCGCATCGGCGAGTCAGTACAACCAGTGCGGCACGAACACGTACCAGGGCACTCTGAAGGCGTGCAATGATCCTGGGGACTTCATCGGTACGAACATCAAGTACCACGTGAGCCTCTACTTCGGCGGCAACGCTGGGTACACCTCGTGTACGTTCACGTACGGTCTCAACGGTTCCTTCGACCGCTCGAAGTCGTGCCTGTCGCAGCTGAAGAACGGCGGCACCGTGACGGACTACTGGTACGACTTTGGTGTTCGCGGCAACTACACGAGTGCCAAGGTGACGGTGTGCGCCGGACCGCAGTGCGCGACAGCGCAGATCAACAGCCCGAAGGTCTAGCAGCCGGGGCGGCCCCTCTCGGGCTCACCTTCGGGTGGGCTCGGGAGGGGCTGCTTTGTGTGACGAATACACGTCCGGTGCCGACCGCTGGATGTAAGCGCGCCACTTGGTACTGCTTGCGGCGCTGGTCGCAGGGGGATCTTCCCCAGACGATCGAAGCCACGGCCGAGACGGCTCAGACTCGGCTGCACCGCCTCGGTTGGGTTACCTATGGCGATATCGCTGAGAACGGGCTCGGCGACGTGTACATCGCTGTCGATCGGCTGCAGCACGTCGACGGAATGAGCGCTCTCGGCGGCGGCTACCGCTTCCGCCGCTGTTCCGCGATCCACGTGTGATCGGCGATCGCCGCTGAGACGGCTTCGCGATACTGCGGGCCGTCTGCGCTGCGGTACAGATCCCTGCTGAAGAACCGCGACTCGGCTCGATAGGGCGCGCTGTTGTGGACACGCGTCGCTAGGTCTGACAGGACATCGTGGTCGCCCGCGAGGTAGGCGGCGACCTCGGTGTCGTTCAGTCGAATGAGTGCGGAATCGTCGATGAGGGCGCTGTAGCTGTACCTCGCGTCGAGGTAGAGCGAACCCTCCTGCTCGACGAGGAACCACATTCCCGGTTCGTGGTCGACGTAGTGCATGTCCATGCTTCGATTCTCCCGGAGGTCCGGAGTTTTGCGGTCAGGCGTCTGCAACGCGGAGCATAGCGTCACGCTTCCAGGACGAGAGTGCGCGTTCTGTCGCCTGCGTACGGGTTTCGGAGCAAGACGCGCACTCTGGGGCGCGGCGATCGGCCACAGGTGCTGGCACATCGGGTCTCCGTGGTTCAGCACCCTGGTGGTTCCGACGCCCCTGCCGCCAGCGGGGTACTGCTCCGGCGGTACGCTCGATGAGGCGCCACCCGAACGGGCGCCACGGGAGGCACCGGATGACGATCGATCTGGCGAGCATGCTGGTGGTGGCGGTGATCGTCTGCGCCGCGTGCGGGATCTTCTACGGACTCGACAGCGCGCGAACCCTCGCCGGACGCCACCTGGCAGCCTGGATGTCCGGATTCGCCACCACTCTGCTCTCGGCGGTCAGCTACCTCGCCGCCACGCTCAACGGCGACTCGGTATGGATCGTCGCCGTCGCCAACGCCGCCATGGTCGCCTCGATCGCCGCCCTGTGGGTCGGGTGCCGGCTGTTCAACGGTCGGCGCAGCTTCGTGCTGCTCGGCACCCTCTTCGTCGGGGGGACGGCGATCTCCGCCGTCCTCGACCCCACCGACGACCCGGAGTGGGCCGGCACCATCGCCCGGCTCATCTCGCTCATCATGCTGTCGCTCCTGGTCGCGTACGAGGCGCGACGGGGGCGGATGCGAACGGCGCCGGCGTCACTGGTGCTCGTCGTCGTCATGATCCTCCATGCGGTGTTCACCGCCGTGCGCCTCGCGGTCTACCTCGCGGCGGGTCCCCACTCGGAGATCTTCGAGCGGCTGTTCAGCACGCCCATCGTGACCTACATGAACCTCGTGTTCGTCGTCGCGATCGCCGTCGGCCTCGTCCTCCTGCGCTCCTGGGAGCGCAAGCAGCGCCTCTCCTCGGAGCGGGTGGGCGTCCGCGCGGTGGGGCGCCGGGCGTTCATCGCCGAGGCGACCCGACTCCGCGAGGGGCAGCAACCCGATCGTCGCCTCGCGATCCTCGTCGTGGCGATCGACGGCTACGGCGACCTCCGCCGCGCCTACGGGATGGCGACGGCGGGGGAGCTGGAGGCACTGCTCGCAGCCGCGGTCTTCCGGGAGCTGCCGGCCGGGTCCGTCTGTACGCGAGTGTGGGGCGGGACGATCCTCGTGGCCACGTCGGTCGAACCAGGGCCGACCGGCCTCTCGGGGCTCCACGACCTCGCGGCACCGATCGCCGCCGGCTACCGGGAGGCCGTGACGCAGCAGCTCGACGGTTTCGCCGGTGCTGCGAACCTCGGCGTCGCGGTGGATTCGGCCGCGCCGACGCCCGTCGAGACCCTCGTGTCGATCGCACGGACGGCCCGAGCCGACGCGGAGCGGCGAGGCGAATCGGTGCGGGTCGTCGAGTCCGCGTCGGAGACGCAGGACCGCTGACGGCGGGGACGGCTCAGCGACCCTGGCGCTTCTTGTACGGCAGCGGCTCGCCCTTGACCTTCGGCGCGCGACCCTTGCCCTTGTTCGCCTTGGCTTTGCCGCCCGGCGCAGGAGCCGACTTCGCTGCTGCTGCCGCTGAGGCGTCGAGTTGGCGACGCGCCTCGATGAGGAACGCGTAGCCGGCGTCCGTCAGCTGCGTGGATTCCACGTCGCGAGCGAACAGTTCCGCTCCGACGCTCTCCTCGAGCTTCCGGACGTCGGCGACGACGGTGCTCCGCGGCACGCCGAGCGCCTTGGCCGCCTTCGCGAAGTGGAGGGTCTCCGCGGAGGCGACGAAGGAGCGCAGCTGCTTGTGATCCATGCCCTCAGCCTACGGTCACGGCGTCAGGCTGCCGACCAGTGTCGCGTCAGCCACCCAGCTGGTCGCGTCGACGACGTCGCACGATCACCGAGGCGATACCCGCGAGCAGACCGAGGCCGAGCAGGGAGCCGGCCACGATCGCGAGCGTGGATCCCTGGAACCCGGTGTCGGGGAGCCTCGTGATGTCTCCGGCCGGAACCGCCGGCTGACCGGGGACCTGCGGGGTGCCCGGCGGGACGATGACGATCGTCGATTCGATGGAGTCGTCGGGCGCGCTGCCGTTACTCGCGGTGATGGTGACCGTGTAGGTCCCGGGCGTCGTGGGCGTACCGGTCACGCCACCGGTCACGCTGTCGAGGACGAGTCCCGGGGGCAGGGCACCCGAGGTGACCGTGTACGTCGCGTCGGGGCTGCCGGTCGAGGTGACCGTACTGTCGTAGGTCGTGCCGACGGTGCCGCCGGGGAGCGGAGCGGAGGTGATCTCCGGGCTCGTCGTGACCTCGGAGCCGCTGCCGTCGTCGCAGCCGGTCGGCCGGTTGATGACGGTGTTGATGAGCGTCACGGCGCCGGTGGACGCGAGGAGACGTCCTTCGACGACCGTGCCCGCTCCCGTGGAGATGGACGTGTCGGCGAGGATCGTGCCGACGAAGGGCGCGCCTCCGTTGAGCGTGGCGTCGCTGCCGACACGCCAGAACACGTTGCAGGCGCTCGCGCCGCCGACGAGGGTGACCGAGGAACCGATGCCGGTCTTCAGCGTGCTCGCCGCCTGGAAGACCCAGACCGACTCCGCGGTGCCGGTGAGCGTCACGTTTCCGGTGAGGGAGATCTCTCCGCCGGCGTAGACGCCGGGAGTGAGGTTGAGGTCGGTGAGCTCACCGACCTGCTGCGGGGCCGGCGTGAGGCTGGAGGCGACGCCCATCGCCTTGAGGAGGTCGTTCTTGGCCAGGGCGGCGGGCTCGTTCGTCACGTTCTGGGTGCCGTTGACGAGGCCCGGCGGGAAGCCGGTCACGGAGCTCTCCGGGCTCAGCCCGAGGTCGCCGTTGATCGTGGTCGCGCCGGTGTTGGTGACGGCCGATGCGGCGAGGACGCCGTAGTCGGCTGCCGTACCGAGGAAGATCGGGCCGTCGATCGAGGTCGCGGCGTTCGCCGGTCCGGCACCGATGGCCAGGAGTCCGACGGTCACGACTGCCGCTGCGGCGAAGAGCCGTGGGCGAGTGCGACCGGGTCTGGCACTGTGGTCAGGTGGGGAGAGTTCGAGGCGCATGAAGGCCCCTTCCGTGTGGGAGGGGCGCGAAGCCAACGAGGATGGCGACATCAACCGCAACTGTTCCCTGTGTACCACCTTCGGGGGTCGCTAGATCAGCTAGCGCTCCTGATGTAGCCAATTGTTATCTTGGTGCGATACGCTACTCCGCCGACTCGTGGCGCGAAATGAACGTTCACCGAGGCCCGGACGGAATGAGACGATTGCAACATGACTGCAACGCTCGTGGCCCAAGGCCTGGCCGGAGGACACGGCCACCGCACCCTGTTCGACGGCCTCGATCTGACGGTGGCGCCGGGCGACGTCATCGGCGTCGTCGGGATGAACGGCGCGGGGAAGTCGACGCTGCTGCAGCTCCTCGGCGGCTCCCTCGAACCGCAGGCCGGAACCATCACGCTGTCGCCGTCCGACGCCTTCGTGGGCGCGCTCCCGCAGGAACACGAGCGTGTCGTCGGTGAGAGCGTCGCCGCCTACATCGCCCGGCGGACCGGCTGCGCTGCGGCGACCGAGGCGATGGACGCGGCCGCCGCGGCGCTCGCCGAGCCCCCGCAGGCAGGCACGGACCCCGCGGACGTCTACTCCGCCGCCCTCGACCGCTGGTTGGCGAGCGGGGCGGCCGACCTCGAGGAGCGGATCCCCGCGGTCCTCGCCGACCTCGGGCTGGACCTCGACGCGGATGTGACGACCACGATGATGACGTCACTCTCGGGCGGGCAAGCCGCTCGCGTCGGACTGGCGGCGCTGCTGCTGTCGCGATTCGACATCGTCCTCCTCGACGAACCGACCAACGATCTCGACCTGGACGGCTTGGAGCGGCTCGAACGCTTCGTGCAGGGATTGCGCGGGGGTGTGGTGCTCGTCAGCCACGACCGAGAGTTCCTCGCCCGCTGCGTCACGCGCGTCCTCGAACTCGACCTCGCGCAGCAGAGCAACCGCGTCTTCGGGGGCGGATACGAGGCCTACCTCGAGGAGCGCGAGGTCGCCAGGCGGCACGCCCGCGACGCCTACGACGAGTTCGCCGACAAGAAGGCCGATCTCATCGGTCGCGCCCGAGTGCAGCGGGAGTGGTCCAGCCAGGGTGTGCGGAACGCGATGAAGAAGGCGCCCGACAACGACAAGATCCGGCGGAAGGCGTCGGCGGAGTCCTCGGAGAAGCAGGCCCAGAAGGTCCGGCAGATGGAGAGCCGCATCGCCCGACTGGACGAGGTCGAGGAACCGCGCAAGGAGTGGCAGCTGCAGTTCACGATCGGCAGCGCACCGCGTTCGAGCACGGTCGTCGCGACGCTGTCCGAGGCCGTCGTCCGGCAGGGCGACTTCCAGCTCGGCCCCCTGTCGCTCCAGGTGAACGTGGGCGATCGCATCGGCATCACCGGGCCCAACGGCGCCGGCAAGTCCACCCTGCTCGCGACGCTGCTCGGTCGTCGCGAACCCGACGCGGGCAGCGCGAGCCTCGGCTCGAGTGTGCGGATCGGCGAGATCGACCAGGCCCGCTCAATGCTCGTCGGCACGGAGCCGCTCGCCGACCGCTTCGAGGCGATCGTGCCCGACCTCAGTCCGGGAGAGGTCAGGACGCTGCTGGCGAAGTTCGGGCTGAAGGCCGACCACGTGAACCGGCCCGTCGACGAGCTGTCACCGGGGGAGCGCACCCGCGCCGGGCTCGCCGTGCTCCAGGCGACAGGGATCAACCTGCTGGTCCTGGACGAGCCGACGAACCACCTCGACCTCGCTGCGATCGAACAGCTCGAGGAGGCGCTCGAGAGCTACGACGGAACACTGCTCCTCGTCACCCACGACCGCCGCATGCTCGACACCGTCCGGATCGAGCGGCGGTGGGTCGTCGAGGCCGGCCAGGTCACGGAGCGTTAGCCCGCGGCGGTACCGCTCAGAGGCCCCGGAGGAGCGCGTCACGGAGTTCGGGTCCGATGTCCTCGGGAACGTCGACGTCGACCGCGAGCGCCTGGATCGCGCGGCTGTAGTAGTTGCGGGCGGCCGCGGCGAGCGTGATGTCGAGGATCTCCCGGTCGGAGAAACCGTGCTGGCGCAGGATCAGGCTGTCGGCGTCGGTCATCCGGTCCGAGTCGCGACCCACCCGTTCCGCGTAGGCCATCATCGCGACCTCCGCCGGGCTCAGGCCGGCGTCGCGATAGTCCGCCGCGATGCGCACGAGTTGGTCCTCCTCGAACAGCGCAAGCGATCTCCGGCCGTGAGCGAGACGGCAATGCCGTGACCGCGTCCCTCGCGCCGCGGCGAGCGTCACGAGCTCGTAGCGGCGCAGGCCGAGCGGGCGGGCGATCTCACCGATCAGCGCCTCCCACGCGGCGTAGGCCCCGGGGTTCAACGCCATCACCTTCGTGTGCGCCGCGACGAAACCCTGGTCGGCGATGTCGTCGTCGTACATCGCGGCCGTCGTCGCATCGGCATCGGCTTCGGGGATGGTGCGGAGGATCGACATGTCGGCCACCTCGTCGGAACGGGCCGCGGGCCGGGCGTCCGCGGCTACCGATCATGATGGCACTCGAGATCGGCGCTGTCAGAACCTTTTTCCGGTGGGTCTCGGCGATCACATCGGCATCACCGGCCCCGGTTGTCGCCGGGGGAGACCCGCGCCCCGACAATGAGCGAGGACCCCGCGGCGTTCGCCAGGCGGGGTCCTCGTCGTTCAGAGGGCGCGTCAGTCGCGCAGCTGCTCCTTGTAGTCGTTCTTCGCCTCGGTGGTGTCGCGCTCGGCCTCGGCCTTCTTCACGTCGGCCTCCGCCTGCTTCACCTTCGCGTCGGCCTTGGCCTCGTCGACCTTGTCGCCGATCCGGTCCTTGGCGTCTTCGACGGTCTCGCCGATCTTCCGGCCGGTCGCCTCAGCAGCGTCCTTGGCGTTGTCCAGGAATCCCATGTCAGCTCCGTCTCTGATCCCGACTCTCGGTCACCGTTCCAGCCTCGCGGGCCCGCGCCCGCGCGGCAACCACTTGTGTTCCGAGGCGTGGACGGCTAGATCATGAGACGATCCGGCGCGAGAGGGCGCCGTCGCTCAGGGGGCGGGGGCGCCACCGTCGGTCGGGGTCGCGTGCGGCAGCCAGTCCTTGAGGATGACCTCTTCCGGGTCGACCAGACGCTCCGTGTGGAGGTCGTACTCCGGGTCACGCTCGGCGAGGAACCGGGTGACGGCGTCAGCGTCCTCGTTGTCGTGTCGACGTCGTGCGCGGTCTGCCGCGTCCTGCTCGGTGCTCATGGATCCCACCGTAGCCCAGCCTCCGGCGATGGGCGCCGCCAGACATCCGGCGTCGGACACCCGGCACCGAGCGCGCGGCCGGATCCGTCCGGTCGGTCGTCGTGGGGTTCAGCGGAGGCCCGCGACGGCCCCCACCGAGGCGACGACGGCGCTCGCCGTCCGGTCCAGCTCGGCCGCGGTGACGGCGGCGGTCCAACTGAAGCGCACGGCGGTCTGCGCGACCTCTGGAGCGATGCCGATCGCGAGGAGGACCGGTGACGACTCGTCGCTGCCGGCAGCGCACGCGGAGCCGCTCGAGGAGATGACGCCGCGCCGTTCGAGTTCGAGGAGGACCGCCTCGCCGGAGGTCCCGGGGAACACGAACGACGCGATGCCCGGCAGCCGTCGTTCGGGGTGGCCCGTCAACCGAGCGCGCGGGACCTCTGTCAGGACCCTCGCGATGAACGCGTCACGCAGCCCGCTGACGCGGTCGACCGCTTCCACCCGATCACGCTCGGCGAGCTCCAGCGCCGTCGCGAGCCCGACGGCGGCGGCCACCTGTTCGGTCCCGCTCCGGCGACCGCGTTCCTGCCCGCCGCCGTGGAGGAGCGGTTCCAGCGGCAGGGAGCCGCGCACGGCGAGCAGTCCGACGCCCTTCGGAGCACCGAGCTTGTGGCCGGCGAGGCTCAGCGCGTCCACACCGAGGCGATCCAGTCCGAGCGGCAGCCATCCCGCGGCCTGCACGGCGTCGGTGTGGAACGGGACGCCTGCGGCCCTGGTGACGGCTCCGAGCGCCGACAGGTCCTGGACCGTGCCGATCTCGTTGTTGGCCGCCATCACCGAGACGAGCACCGTGTCCGGCCGGAGTGCAGCGGCGAGCTCGGCCGGGTCGACCAGGCCGGTCCCGTCCACCGGGAGGACGGTGGCCTCGACCCCGTGGAACCGCGTGAGGTATGCGACCGATTCCGCGACCGCCTCGTGCTCGATCGGCGAGGTGACGACATGGCGTCCACGATCGAGGGCCGCCAGGGTGATGCCCTTGACCGCGAGGTTGTCCGCTTCGGTGCCGCCCGAGGTGAACACCACGTCCCCAGGTCGGACGCCCAGCGCGGTCGCGACGCGTCGCCGGGCGTCCCGCAACGCCCCGGCCGCCGCCTCGCCGACGGTGTGATGGCTCGACGGGTTGCCGAAGGTGCTCGTCAGGTACGGCCACATCGCCTCGAGCACCTCCGGGCGCACCGGCGTCGTCGCGGCGTTGTCGAGGTAGAGCATCTCAGTCGACCGAGACGTCGAGCCCGAGGTCGAGGGAACGGACACTGTGGGTGAGGGCACCGGAGGAGATGACATCGACGCCGGTCTCCGCGATGGCCCGCACCGTCGTCAGCGTCACGTTCCCGCTCGCCTCCACGATGGCGCGGCCGGCGATCAGCGCGACGCCCTCGCGGAGCTGGTCGACGGTGAAGTTGTCGAGCATGATCGTGTCGACGCCCGCCGCCAGCACCGCCTCGATCTGGTCCAGGCGGTCGACCTCGACCTCGATCGTCGTCGTGTGCGGGAGCTCCTCGCGAGCCCGCAGCAACGCCTCGGTGACCGTCAGGCCGCGCTCGAGGAGGACCGCCAGGTGGTTGTCCTTGACCATGACGGCGTCGGAGAGCGAATGGCGGTGGTTGTGCCCGCCGCCCGATCGCACCGCGTGGCGCTCGAAGACGCGCAGGCCCGGGGTCGTCTTCCGGGTGTCGACGATGCGGGCGCGGGTGTCGGACACGGCTTCGACGTACGCCGCGGTGATGGTCGCGATGCCGCTCATCCGCTGGACGAAGTTCAGGGCGACGCGCTCAGCGGTCAGGACGGCACGCGCCGGACCCGACACCATGGCGATGGTGTCACCCGCAGCGAACCGTTCGCCGTCGGCGACGAGGAACGCGACCGTGATGCGTGGGTCGGTCAGTCGGAACGCCGCCTCGAACACGGCCGAACCGCTGAAGACGCCCGCCTCGCGGGCGGCCAGGGAGGCCGAGGCCGTGGCGTCCTCCGGGATGAGGGTCGCCGCCGTCAGGTCGCCCCACGGGGCGTCCTCGACGAGAGCCGCGGTGACGGTGGTGTCGATGAGATGTGGGGTCAGCATGGTGCGAGCACGGTTCCGTTCACGGATGGGTGGGTGGTGGGCTGGGGCGCGTCAGCCGGGGTCGCGAGGGTGATCGCGATCAGCGACGCCTGATCCGGATCGACACCGGGATGGTCGTCCCTGGCGTGGGCACCGCGTGACTCGGTGCGCGCGAGGGCAGCGGCGACAACGGCCCGGGCGAGCAGCAGGAGGTTGCGGTCCTCGGTAGCCGCGACCGACCGTGGCGCGGTGACGACGTCGTCGAGCTCGGTCGACCAACGGTCCAGGGTCCGGCGCGCGAGCTCGAGACCACGCGCGTCACGGACCAGCCCGGCATCCCGCCACATCACGGCGTGGAGCGCCGCGCGGCTGAAGGGCTCGACGGCGTCCGTTGGGAGTCGGAGGTCGTCATCGGCCGCAAGGGGATCGAGGACGGCCCGCTCACCACCGAGCCTCGGGCGACCGGCGATCGGACCCGGTGCCGCATCGATCGCCGCGACGGCGCGGGCCGCGAAGACGGCACCCTCGAGGAGCGAGTTGGAGGCGAGGCGGTTGGCCCCGTGGACGCCCGTGCGAGCGACTTCGCCCACGGCGAGGAGCCCGGGCAGGGTGGTCCGGCCGTCGAGGTCCGTGGCGACACCGCCCATCCAATAGTGTGCGGCCGGGGCGACGGCGACCGGTGTGCGCGACCAGTCGACGCCGGAGGCTCGGAGGTGCTCGTCGATCCCCGGGAACCGCGCGGCGAGGCGGTCCGCACCGAGCGCGGTCGCGTCGAGCGTCACCGGGGCACCGCCCTGCGCTGCCATGGCCCGGGCGATCCCTCGGGCGACGACATCGCGTGGTGCCAGCTCGGCGTCGGGGTGGAGCTCCCGCATGAAGCGTTCACCGTTGACGTCCCGGAGGACGGCCCCCTCGCCGCGGACGGCCTCGGAGACGAGGAAGCTTCCGGGTGCCGCGAGCGCGGTCGGGTGGAACTGGACGAACTCCACGTCGGCCAGCACCGCTCCAGCACGGAGTGCTGCAGCGGCGCCGTCGCCCGTCGCCACCGCCGGGTTGGTCGTGAACGGGTAGAGCTGTCCGACACCGCCGGTGGCGAGGATCACCTGGTCGGCCTCGACGGTGAACGCACCGCGCTCGGAGGACCGGAGGTGTGCACCGGTGACCGTCCCGGCGGTGACCACCAGGTCGACGAGGACGGTGTGCTCCAGCACGGTGACCCGCCGGGCCGCAAGCGTCTCGACGAGCGCCGTCTCGATCGCCGCGCCGGTCGCGTCACCGCCGGCGTGCAGCACCCGGGGGTAGGAGTGGGCCGCTTCGAGGCCCTTCGCGAAGCCGTCGCCGTCGCGGTCGAACGCCACACCGAAGGCGATGAGCTCGCGGATCCGTTCGGGCCCCTCGGTGCAGAGCACCCGGACGGCCTCCTCGTCGCACAGCCCCGCACCGGCCAGCAGCGTGTCCCGGACGTGGTCCTCGACGCGGTCGTCGTCGAACATGACCCCGGCGATCCCGCCCTGCGCATAGCGCGTGTTGCTCTGGCCGAGGACGTCCTTGGTGACGACCACCACCTCGTGCCGTTCACTCGCGTGGATCGCGGCCACGAGCCCGGCGATCCCGCTCCCGACCACGAGCACCGTCGCCATGTCAGCCGGCCTGGGTTCCGACGGCGACCGGCGGCTTCGCGGCGAGCATGCGCTCGAGCGACAGGCGGGCCGGGACGGCCACGTCGTCGGAGACGGTGATGCGGTTGAGCACCTCGCCCGCGACGAGTCCTTCGAGCACCCAGGCCAGGTAGCCGGGGTGGATGCGGTACATCGTCGAGCAGGGGCAGATCACGTCGTCGAGGCAGAAGATCGTGTGCTGCGGGTACTGCGCGGCGAGGCGCTGCACCATGTTGATCTCGGTGCCGATCGCGAACGTGGTGCCGTCCGGCGCTGCCGCGATGGCCTTCTGGATGTAGTCCGTCGATCCCGCCTCGTCGGCGGCGTCGACGACCGCCATCGGGCACTCGGGGTGCACGATGACCCGGACGCCGGGGTGCTCCGCCCGGGCGCGGTCGATCTGGTCGACGGTGAACCGCTTGTGCACCGAGCAGAAGCCGTGCCACAGGATGACCTCTGCCTGCTTGAGGTCCGTCGCCTCGTTGCCGCCGAGCGGGCGGTTCGGGTTCCACATCGGCATGTGCTCGAGTGGCACGCCCAGCTTCTTGGCGGTGTTCCGACCCAGGTGCTGATCCGGGAAGAACAGCACCCGCTGTCCGCGCTCGAAGGCCCACCGCAGGACCGTCTCCGCGTTGCTGGACGTGCAGACGATCCCGCCGTGCCGACCGCAGAAGCCCTTGAGCGCCGCCGAGGAGTTCATGTAGGTGACGGGGATGACCGGTACCCGGCCGTCGGCGTCCGGTTCGGTCCCGTAGAGCGCCTCGAGGGCCTCCCACGCCTCCTCGACCTGGTCGATGTCCGCCATGTCGGCCATCGAGCAGCCGGCGGCGAGGTTCGGGAGGATCACGGCCTGCTCGGGTCCGGACAGGAGGTCGGCCGTCTCGGCCATGAAGTGCACGCCGCAGAACACGATCGCCTCGGCCTCGGTGCGTGCCTTGGCCGCGTTCGCGAGCTGGAAGGAGTCACCGATGTAGTCGGCGTGCTGAACCACCTCGTCGCGCTGATAGAAGTGCCCGAGGATCACGACGCGGTCTCCGAGGGTCTGCTTCGCGGCCACGATGCGGCGGTGGAGTTCATCGTTGGAGGCGTCGCGATAGGCGGCCGGGAGCTGGCCCTGCCGAGGCGAACCGGTCGGGATGACGTCGCCCATCGACGCGCCAGGGCCGTAGCTCGGCGGCTGCAGGTCGAACACCCAGGGCCCGGCCGCGAGCTCGGGCGCGCAGGTCGCGCCGTCGGACGCACCCTCGGTGATCTGCTGGATGGTGTCGTCGACGGATGCGGTGATGGTCATGCTGGCTCCTCGGACTGCTGACGGGTGGTCGGGGTGGACGTCGTGGGCCTGCGGCTCGTCGACCGCCCGGGCGACGGGGTCTCCGGTCGGGTGACGGGCTGGGTCCACCGGTAGAGCCGCGCCGGGCGGTGGCGCCCACCGGTACGGAGCTCGTCGGTCTGCAGGACGAGACCGGAGGACTCGACCTGGCGTCGGAAGTTCGCGGGGTCGAGCTGCTTCTGCAACACCGCCTCGTGCACCTCCCGGAGTTCGGAGAGGGTGAAGGTCTCGCCCAGGAAGGCGTGCGCGATGTGGCTGTACTCCAGCTTGTTGCGGAGCCGCCACAGGGCGTACTCGACGATGTCGCGGTGGTCGAACGCCAACGGGGGGAGTGCGTCGGCCGGGAACCAGCGGACGTTCTGGCCGAGCCGCGTGCGCTTCGCCTCGTCGGACCCGACGAGCGCCCAGTAGACGATCGAGACGACGCGCTCGGCGGGGGAGCGGTCGAGGTCGCCGAACGCGTACAACTGCTCGAGGTAGCGCGGGCGGAGTGAGGTTGTCGTCTCCAGGGTCGACGAGGCCGCGTCCGCGAGGGACTCCGCGGCACCGAGCGGGCCGCCCGGCAGCGCCCAGAGGCCGTCGTAGGGCTCACGGATGCGCCGGACGAGCGGGAGCCAGATGCCGGGCGCCGGATCGGTCGCGCCGAACCCGTCGTCGGCTCGGAGCGTGAAGATGACGGTCGAGACCGCGAGGCCGACCTGCGGGTCCGTCTGCTCCGCGGGAGTCGTCGATCGCTGCATGGGGGATCTCCGTGTTCCGGAGCACCGGCGGCACTTCAGGTAGAAATGACCTGTACTCGATACAGGCTTAGTGTACACCTGACTCGAACAAGGTCCTGCGCCGAGGCGACCACTCGCGATATGCTGGCGGCTCAATCGAACATCGGGCCGCAAACACGATGCGGGAGAGCCGGTACGCCGGCACCGAAGGAGCAAGCCTCCCCGCCAATCTCTCAGGTCCTGTACCGCATCGGACTGGCCACTCTGGAAAGCAGCGCACGTTCGTGGTGCGCTCGCCGACGGTGAAAGCAGTGTCCGCAGCAGCGGCGCTCGTGAAGCTCTCAGGCCAATGACAGAGGGGGAGTTCCCAACGGGCACCGTCAGGTGTCCGCAGCGCACCACGCGACCCCGGAGAACTCGTGACCGACCTCGAACGAACCAGCCCGCTCCATGCCGTCCACGAAGCCGCCGGCGCGAGCTTCACGGACTTCGCCGGATGGCAGATGCCCGTGCGGTACTCGAGCGACCTCGCCGAGCACCACGCCGTGCGCACCGCCGCCGGCATCTTCGACATCTCCCACATGGCCGAGATCCAGGTCGTGGGCGACGACGCCGCCGACTTCCTCGACCAGGCGCTCGCGGGCAAGCTGTCCGCCATCGATCTGCTCCAGGCCAAGTACTCCCTGCTGCTGAACGAGGCCGGCGGCATCATCGACGACCTCGTCGTCTACCGCAACGGTGAGCACGAGTACCTCGTCGTCGCGAACGCGGGCAACCACGACGCCGTCGTCGCAGCGCTCACCGAGCGGGCCGCGGCGTTCGAGCACGTGGTCGTCATGGACCGCAGCGACGAGATCGCGCTCATCGCCGTCCAGGGGCCCGCCTCCCGCGCCATCCTCCAGGCGACCGAGGGGCTCCACATCCTGGACGAACTGCCGTCCCTCGACGAGGTGAAGTACTACCGCGCGACGGGTGCCTCCTTCGAGAACGGCACGGTCTTCATCGGGCGCACCGGGTACACCGGCGAGGACGGGTTCGAGCTGTACGTCGACGCGGCCGACGCCGTGGAGCTGTGGAACGCCATCATCGCCGCCGGGACACCGCTCGGACTGGTCCCCGCCGGGCTCGCCAGTCGCGACACGCTCCGGCTCGAAGCCGGCATGCCGTTGTACGGCCACGAGCTCGGTCCGGACATGCTGCCCGTGCAGGCCGGACTCGGCCGCGTCGTCGCACTCGGCAAGCACGGCACGTTCATCGGTCGTGACGCCGTCGAGGCCGGTCCGGCGGACGACGCACCGGTGCTCGTCGCCCTCGTCTCCGAGGGGCGTCGCGCCGGTCGTGCCGGTTACCGTGTCCTCGCCGGCGACACGACCGTCGGCGAGGTGACGAGCGGGGCACTGTCGCCCACCCTCGGACACCCGATCGCCATGGCCTACGTGCACCCCGACCACGCCGAGCCGGGCACCGTGCTCGACATCGACGTCCGCGGCACGCGGATCCCCGCGACCGTCACCACGCTCCCCTTCTATTCGAGAGAGAAGTAACCCATGGCCGACAAGACCACCCTCAAGTACACCGCCGAGCACGAGTGGATCCGCGTCGAGGGCGATCTCGCCGTCATCGGGATCACCGACTACGCCGCCGAGAAGCTCGGTGACGTCGTCTTCGTGGACCTCCCCGCCGTCGGCGCGGCGCTCTCAGCCAGCACCGTGGTCGGCGAGATCGAGTCCACGAAGTCCGTCGGCGAGCTCTTCGCCCCGCTCGACGGCGAGGTCGTCGAGGCCAACGGCGCCGTCGTCGACGACCCGTCGCTCGTCAACAGCGACCCGTTCGGTGCCGGCTGGCTCGTCTCGGTGCGCTACGACGCGCTGCCCGACACGCTCCTCAGCTGGGACGACTACGCCGCGCTGGTGGGCGAGTGATGGCGGACCGCTTCGCAGAACGGCACATCGGAACCGACACCGCCGCCCAGGCGACGATGCTCGCCGCCGTCGGGTACGACAGCGTCGACGCCCTGCTCGCCGCGGCCGTCCCCTCCGCGATCACGGCCGCCGAGCTCGCCTCGTCCAGCATCCCCGACGCCGCGACCGAGCGGGCGGCGCTCGCCGAACTCCGTGAGCTCGCCGGCCGCAACACGGTGAACCGGAGCCTGATCGGTCTCGGTTACTTCGACACGATCACGCCGGCGGTCATCAAGCGGAACGTCCTCGAGAACCCCTCCTGGTACACGGCCTACACGCCGTACCAGCCCGAGATCTCGCAGGGCCGCCTCGAGGCGCTCATCAACTTCCAGACGATGGTCGCCGACCTCACCGGTCTCGACACGGCCAACGCCTCGATGCTCGACGAGAGCACCGCGGTCGTCGAAGGCATGCTCCTCGCGCGACGGGCCTCGAAGCTCGCCGACGCGACGTTCATCGTCGACGCCGACGCGTACCCGCAGACGAAGGCGCTCCTCCGGAGTCGCGCGGAAGCGGTCGGCATCGACCTCGTCGAGCTGCCGTTGTCGACCACCTCGCCCGAGGACCTCCCGGCGGCGTTCGGTGTCTTCGTGCAGTACCCCGGTGCCTCCGGGCTCGTGTGGGACCCATCGGCGGTCCTCGCGGCGGTCAAGGCGGCCGGCGGCGTGTCGGTCGTCGCAGCGGACCTCCTCGCCCTCACGCTCATCTCCTCGCCCGGTTCCCTCGGCGCGGACATCGCGGTCGGGACGAGCCAGCGCTTCGGCGTGCCGATGGGCTTCGGCGGGCCGCACGCGGGGTACCTCGCGGTCCGCAAGGGCCTCGAGCGCCAGATGCCCGGTCGCCTCGTCGGCGTCAGCCAGGACGCGGCGGGTCACCCCGCCTACCGGCTCACGCTGCAGACGCGCGAGCAGCACATCCGCCGTGAGAAGGCCACGAGCAACATCTGCACGGCCCAGGTCCTGCTGGCGGTCATGGCCGCGATGTACGCGGTGTACCACGGGCCAGACGGGCTCAAGCGGATCGCGCAGTCGGTGCACGCGACCACCGCGAGTGCAGCCCGTCTGCTGAGGTCGGCGGGTGTCGAGGTGCTCACGGAGCACTACTTCGACACCCTGCAGGTGCGCGTCGCTGACAGCACAGCGGTGGTGTCGGGTGCGCACGACCGCGGCCTCCTGCTGTGGGCCGTCGACGAGACGACCGTCTCGATGAGCTTCGACGAGGTGAGCGCGGTCGAGAGCGTCGTCCCGACCCTCGTCGAGGTGCTCACGACCGCTGGGACCGCCACCGTCGGAGAGCCGTCGGCATACGTCTTCGACGAGGGGTCGTCCGCCTCGGCGTTCGGTCCGAGCGCCGTGTCGGAGTACCCGGCCACGCTCGCCCGCGAGACCGAGTATTTGACGCACCCGGTGTTCAACACGCACCACTCGGAGACCGCCATGATGCGGTACCTCAAGCAGCTGGCCGACCGCGACTACGCGCTCGACCGGGGGATGATCCCGCTGGGTTCGTGCACGATGAAGCTCAACGCCGCCACCGAGATGGAGGCCGTCACCTGGCCCGAGTTCGCCGGGCTGCACCCGTTCGCCCCGCGTGAGGACGTCGCAGGCTCGCTCGAACTCGTCGACCAGCTCGAGACCTGGCTGGCCGAGGTCACCGGGTACGACTCCGTGTCGCTCCAGCCGAACGCCGGCAGCCAGGGCGAGCTCGCCGGTCTCCTCGCCATCCGCGGCTATCACCGCGCGAACGGCGACGAGCAGCGGACGGTCTGCCTCATCCCCTCGAGCGCGCACGGCACGAACGCGGCCTCCGCCGTCCTTGCCGGCATGCGTGTGGTCGTCGTCGCATGCGACGAGCAGGGCAACGTCGACCTCGACGACCTCCGGTCGAAGATCGAGGCCAACGCCGAGTCTCTCGCCGCGCTCATGATCACCTACCCGTCCACCCACGGCGTGTACGAGCACGAGGTGAAGACCATCACCCAGGCCGTGCACGACGCCGGCGGCCAGGTCTACGTCGACGGCGCGAACCTCAACGCACTGCTGGGCTACGCGCGGTTCGGGGAGTTCGGCGGCGACGTCTCACACCTGAACCTGCACAAGACGTTCTGCATCCCGCACGGCGGTGGCGGCCCCGGTGTCGGGCCGGTAGCTGCGAAGGCGCACCTCGCGCCGTTCCTGCCCGGTCACCCGCTGGCGCAGCGCGCCGAGCACCCGCTGCTCGGCGGCGGGACGGTCGTGCACGACGGCGGTCCGATCTCGGCGGCTCCCTACGGCAGCCCGAGTATCCTGCCGATCTCGTGGGCGTACGTCCGCATGATGGGTTCGGAAGGGCTCCGCGAGGCGACCGGTGCTGCGGTGCTCGCGGCGAACTACATCGCTGCGCGACTGCGCGACCACTATCCCGTCCTGTACACGGGCGACAGCGACCTCGTGGCGCACGAGTGCATCCTCGACCTCCGTCCGCTCAAGGAGGCGACCGGGATCTCCGTCGACGACGTGGCGAAGCGCCTCGTCGACTACGGCTTCCACGCGCCGACGATGTCGTTCCCCGTCGCGGGGACGCTCATGGTCGAGCCGACCGAGAGTGAGGACCTCACCGAGGTCGACCGCTTCGTCGACGCGATGATCGCGATCAAGGCGGAAGCGGACGCCGTCGCGGCGGGCGAGTGGCCTGCCGACGACAACCCGCTCGTCGGGGCGCCGCACACGGCCCAGTCGGTCGTCGAGGGGGAGTGGACGCACGCGTACTCGCGCGAGCTCGCCGTCTACCCCGTGCACACGCTCGTGCGCACGAAGTACTGGCCGCCGGTGCGTCGCATCGACCAGGCGTACGGCGACCGCAACCTCGTGTGCGCCTGCCCGCCGCCCGAGGCCTTCGCCTAGCCGGTCCATGAGCACTCCCTCGCCCATTCGTGGGCGAGGGAGTGCTCGTTCGTCCCGTAATGGGCGAACGGGTCGTCAGGAGGACGGCGTCGCGGCGAAGATCTCCGGCCACCAGGCGACGGCGAGCGGGAAGCCCGCGAACGAGATGATGTCGATGACCGTGTGCGCGACGACGAGGGGCATCACCCGACCCCAGCGCTTGTAGCACCAGCCGAACGCGATCCCCATGGCGACGTTGCCGAAGAACGGCCCGATGCCCTGGTACAGGTGGTAGCTCCCGCGGAGGACGGCGGTCGACAGGATGATCGTCCACCACCCCCACCCGATCTCGCGGAGCCTGGTGTACAGGTAGCCGATGATGATGACCTCCTCCTGGAGGCCGGCGCGGAGGGCGGAGAAGACGAGCATCGGGATCGTCCACCAGTACATCGTGTCGGGGAACGTCGAGACCGCGACCGTGACGCCGAGTGCGCGGCCCAACGCGTACACACCGATGCCGGGGACACCGATCGCGGCGACGAGGAGCAGACCGCGGCCGAGGTCGCGTCCGGGGGAGCGGAGGTCGAGTCCCATCCGCGCGAAGCCGCCGCGTCCGGGCTGCCAGAGCAGGTAGATGACGAGGGCGACCGGCGCGAGCTGGAAGAAGAGCCCGAGGAACTGGTAGCTGAAGTCGAGCCACTCCCGGGTCGCCTGGGTGGTGTTGATCGCCGCAGATTGATCGGAGAGCGGCGGCCCCGCGGTGAGCTTCGCGATGAGCGAGATGATCGAGTACACCGCCGACGCCCCGAGGCTCAGCGCGAGGACGATGCCGATCTCCCACCACCGACGGCTGTCTCCGGCGCCCTCGGGGAGGTCCGGTCCCCGCTCGGTGGTGTTCTGCTCGCTCACCGGTCCATTCTGCTGTCTGGTGGCTCCGAACGCACCGCATACCATCTGCACGTCCGCACGGCGGATATCGGGAGATGAACGCCTTACGATTCGTATCCAGAACGAGGAAGCGACCGCACGAGTTTTGCGATCATGATCGTTCTGTTGCGTCGTGGGCGGGATCCGTGCACGAAAAAGCATCCGTGAGCAACAATCCGTCGATTGGGTTACCGCTGTGTAACGTTTGGCGTCCCAGTTTGCTCGCCGTCCTGCTTCTGCTTATCGTCAGAGTATTCAAAGAGCGATCCAGCGCACACGATGCGCTGGTTTCGCTTGCCCTTTCCCCAAGGAGGAACTGTGAAGTTCAGTCGGTTCGGCTCTGCCGCCGCCATCATCGCAGCAGGGGCTCTCGTCCTCACCGGTTGTTCCGGTGGCGGTTCCAGCAGCGAGAGCACCAGCAGCGCATCATCCATCATCACGACCAACGGCTCCGAGCCGGAGTCGGGCCTCATCCCCAGCGACACCAATGAGGTCGGTGGCGGAAAGATCATCGACGAGGTCTTCGCAGGCCTCCGCTACTACGCGGCCGACGGCAAGCCGGTCGACGACCTGGCCGAGTCGATCGACACCGACGACTCGACCACCTTCACGATCAAGATCAAGGCTGATCAGAAGTTCACCAACGGCGACCCCGTCACCGCTGACTCGTTCGTCATGGCATGGCAGGACGCCGTCGTCAACCTCCGCAAGAACGCCTCATTCTTCGCTGACGTCGAGGGCTACAACGAGACCGGCCAGCCCCTGACGGGCCTGAGCGTCGTGGACGACACCACCTTCACGGTGAAGCTGTCCGCACCTGCATCGGACTTCCCGCTGCGTCTGGGCTACTCCGCCTTCTACCCGCTGCCCGCTGCAGCGTTCGACGCGGCCGGCAAGGTCACGGACGAGTTCGGACAGAACCCGATCGGCAACGGCCCGTACAAGGTCGACGGCGACAAGGCGTGGAAGCACAACGAGTCGATCAAGCTCGTCAAGAACGACGAGTACAAGGGTGGCCGCGAAGCCAAGAACGGTGGCCTGACCATCACGTTCTACAAGGACTTCGACAGCGCCTACGCCGACCTGCTGAGCGGCAACCTCGACGTCCTGGACCAGATCCCGGACTCCGCGCTCTCCACCTACCAGGACGACCTGGGCGACCGCGCGGTCAACCAGCCGGCCGCCGTGTTCCAGTCCTTCACGATCCCGTCCCGCCTCCCGCACTTCAGCGGTGAAGAGGGTCAGCTGCGTCGTCAGGCCATCTCGTACGCGATCAACCGTGAAGAGATCACCAAGGTCATCTTCAACGGGACCCGCACGCCGGCGACCGACTTCACCTCGCCGGTCATCGACGGCTACTCGAAGGACATCGAAGGTAACGACGTCCTCAAGTACAACGAGAAGAAGGCCAAGGAACTCTGGGCCGAGGCCGACGCCATCTCCCCGTGGGACGGCTCCTTCCAGATCGCGTACAACGCCGACGGGCCGCACCAGGCCTGGGTCGACGCAGTGACCAACGGCATCAAGAACGTCCTGGGCATCGAGTCCTCGGGCGTCCCGGTCGCCGTCTTCGGTGACTTCCGCGCCGGCATCACCAACCGCTCCATCGAGACGGCGTTCCGCTCCGGATGGCAGGCCGACTACCCGGGTCTGTACAACTTCCTCGCTCCGCTCTACGCGACCGGTGCTTCCTCGAACGATGGTGACTACTCCAGCCCCGAGTTCGACAAGCTCCTCTCCGAGGGTTCGTCCGAGACCGACCTGGACGCTGCGAACAAGAAGTTCCAGGACGCCCAGGCGGTCCTCTTCAAGGACCTGCCGGCCATCCCGCTCTGGTACCAGAACGTGAGCGGCGGCTTCGGCGAAGGCGTGCAGAACGTCGAGTTCGGTTGGAACTCGGTGCCGCTGTACTACGAGATCACCAAGTAGTCTTGTAGCGGCATAGCTGGGTGGGTCCGGTTCTTCCGGGCCCACCCAGCTTCACGAGTTCAGGAGTCCCACACCATGGGCGGTTACATTCTTCGTCGTGTCCTGCAGGCTATCCCCGTACTGCTCGGCACGACCTTCCTCATCTATTTCATGGTCTTCGCGTTGCCCGGTGATCCCGTGCTCGCATTGTTCGGCGACAAGACGCCGAGCGCCGCGCAGATCGCTCAACTCAACGCCGAGTACAACCTCGACAAGCCGTTCATCGTGCAGTACTTCCTGTACCTCGGCGGCATCTTCACCGGCGACCTCGGAACGTCCTTCTCCGGGCAGCCGGTCAGCGAGATCCTCGCGCAGGCCTTCCCGGTCACGCTGCGGCTCGCCGTCATCGCCGTCTTCTTCGAGATGGTCGCCGGCATCACGATCGGTCTCATCTCCGGCATCCGAAAGGGCGGCATCTTCGACGCCTCGTTCCTCGTGGTCAGCCTGATCCTCATCTCGCTCCCCGTCTTCGTCATCGCGTTCGTCGCGCAGTACGTGTTCGGGATCCAGCTCGGGTGGTTCAGACCGACGGTCGGCCCGGGCGCGCCGATACAAGACCTCCTACTCCCCGCACTGGTCCTCGCCACCATCAGCTTCGCGCAGATCGTGCGGTTGACCCGGTCCTCGGTCATCGAGACGCAGTCGCTCGACTTCGTCCGTACGGCGTACTCGAAGGGCCTCAGCCGTCGCCGGGTCATCCCCGTGCACATCCTGCGCAACTCGCTGATCCCGGTCGTGACCTACCTCGCGGTGGACTTCGGTGTGCTGATCGTCGGCGCCACGGTGACCGAGGGCATCTTCAACGTCCCCGGTGTCGGCCGCACGCTCTACCAGGCCATCCTCCGAGGAGAAGGCCCGACCGTGGTGTCCTTCGTGACGGTGATGGTGTTGTTCTACCTCATCATCAACCTCGTCATCGACCTCTTCTACGCCGTGCTCGACCCAAGGATCCGCTATGTCAAGTAATGATCAGGAGCCGACGATCAAGCGATCCCCGAATCACTTCGTCGCGCCGCTCGAAGAGACCCCCCTCGCGGTCATCGACGCCGTCAAGGTCGACGAGAAGGTCAGCAACCTCTGGACCGACGCCTGGGCGTTCATGCGCCGTCGTCCCATGTTCTGGATCTCGTCCGTCCTCATCCTGCTCGTCGTGGTCGTGGGCCTGTTCCCCTTCCTCTTCACGCAGACGCCCCCGAACAACCAGTGCTTCCTCGAGAACAGCAACGGCGGGCCTGAGGCTGGCCACATCCTCGGGTTCACGAAGCAGGGCTGCGACATCTTCGCGCGGGTCATCTACGGGACCTCCACGTCGCTGTCCGTCGGTCTCATCGTGACGTTGATCACCGCCACGCTCGGCATCGTGTTCGGCGCGTTCGCCGGCTTCTACGGCGGTTGGGTCGACTCGGTGCTGTCCCGCATCGGCGACATCTTCTTCTCCATCCCGTACATCCTCGCGGCCGTCGTCGTCATGTCGGTGCTCGCGAAGTACCGGAGCGTGTGGACGATCTCCTTGGCGATCGGTCTGTTCGCCTGGCCATCAGTCGCCCGAGTGCTTCGAGCGGAGGTGCTCAGGGTCAAGAACGCGGACTACGTCCAAGCGTCCATCGCGCTGGGTGTCTCCCGCTTCAAGATCCTCCTGCGCCACGTGCTGCCGAACGCGATCCCACCGGTGATCGTCGTCATCACGATCTCGCTGGCGTCCGCGATCGTCGCCGAGGCGACGCTGTCCTTCCTCGGCGTGGGGCTCGGAAGCGAGACCATGTCCTGGGGCAACGACATCAGCCAGGCGCAGCGTGACCTCCGCACGGCGCCGCAGGTGCTGATCTACCCGTCGATCGCGCTGTCGCTCACCGTGCTCAGCTTCATCATGATGGGCGAAGTCCTGCGAGACGCGCTCGACCCGAAGGCGAGGGCCCTGCGTTGAACGCGAGCCAGATGAACACCCAGCAGCCGCTGCTCGAGGTCAAGGACCTCGAGGTCACCTTCCGTACCCAGAGCGGGACGGTCCAGGCCATCCGCAAGACCGGATTCACCATGATGCCCGGGGAGACCGTCGCGATCGTCGGTGAGTCCGGATCCGGGAAGTCGACGACCGCGCACGCGATCATCAACCTCCTGCCCGGTACCGGCAAGATCAGCGGGGGCGAGATCCTCTTCGAGGGGCGCGACCTCTCGAAGCTCTCCCGCAACGAGATCGAGGACGTCCGCGGACGCCTGATCGGTTTCGTGCCGCAGGACCCGATGTCCAACCTGAACCCGGTGTGGAACATCGGCTTCCAGGTCGAGGAGGCCATCCGTGCCAACGGCATCGCCCACGGCAAGAAGGCCGTCCGTGCCAAGGCGATCGAGGTGCTCCAGCAGGCCGGCCTCTCCGACGCCGACCGTCGCCTGAAGCAGTTCCCGCACCAGTTCTCCGGCGGCATGCGTCAGCGCGTGCTCATCGGTATCGGTCTGTCGTCGAGCCCGAAGCTGCTCATCGCGGACGAGCCGACGTCGGCGCTCGACGTCACGGTCCAGCGGAAGATCCTCGACCACCTCGAGAGCCTGACCCGCGACAGCGGCACGGCGCTGCTCTTCATCACGCACGACCTCGGCCTCGCCGCCGAGCGCGCTGAGAAGCTCATCGTCATGTACAAGGGGCAGATCGTCGAGGCCGGTCCGTCGGTCGAGATCCTGCAGAACCCGGTGCACCCGTACACGAAGCGGCTCGTCGCAGCGGCGCCGAGCCTGGCGTCGCGTCGCATCCAGTCGGCGACCGGATCGCTCGAGACCCTCGACCACGAGGCTCCCGCCGGCTCCGAGGGCATCGACCTCATCGTCGCCGCCGAGCACCGCGCTGCGGCGCAGGCTGCCCAGCCGGACGCGGAGGCCGCGATCGTGGTCAAGGACCTCGAGAAGGTCTACAACATCCGTGGCCAGAAGGCGGCTGAGCGGGAGCTCAAGGCCGTCGACGGCGTCTCGTTCGAGATCCCGAGGGGCACCACCATGGCGCTCGTCGGCGAGTCCGGATCCGGCAAGTCGACCGTGGCGAAGCTGCTCCTGCAGCTGGAGACGCCGACGTCCGGCCAGATCCGCATCGGTGGCAAGGCGATGGAGGGGCTCGATCGCAAGGGCCTCCTCGCGCTGCGCCGGAAGATGCAGCCGGTCTTCCAGGACCCCTACGGTTCCCTCGACCCGCTGCGGAACATCGGCAACACGATCGCTGAACCGCTCGTCACGCACAAGGTGGGCAACAAGGCCTCCCGCCGTGCTCGCGTGCTGGAGCTCCTCGACCAGGTCTCGCTGCCGCAGGCGGTCGCGACCCGGTACCCGAACGAACTCTCCGGTGGACAGCGTCAGCGCATCGCGATCGCTCGCGCACTCGCGTTGAAGCCTGAGATCGTCGTCCTCGACGAGGCGGTGTCCGCGCTCGACGTCCTCGTCCAGGCGCAGATCCTGCAGTTGCTCGCCGACCTCCAGTCGGAGCTGCAGCTGACGTACCTCTTCATCACCCACGACCTCGCGGTCGTGCGCGTGATCGCCGACAACGTCGCGGTCATGCAGAAGGGGAAGATCGTGGAGGCGTCGACCACGGACGACGTCTTCGAGAACCCGAAGCAGCAGTACACGCGCGAACTCCTCGACGCCATCCCCGGCGCCGGGATCGAGCTCGCGCTGTAACCGGCGCACCACGTCGGAGGGCGGTGCCGCGGAGTGATCCGTGGCACCGCCCTTCGGCGTTGCGGGAGGCGTCCGCCGGTCGCTAGCCGAGGAGCGCCGAGGCGACGCCCCAGAGGACGAGTGCGGCCGTGACGCCGAGGGCGACGACGTCCCAGCGCGAGGTGGCGAGGCGGTCGTCCTTCGGGTCGATCCGACCCCAGCGTTCGTGCGCACGGTCGATGAGGTCGACGGCCGTCGGACCCTCGTTGCCGGCGCGGCCGGGTCGGCGGACACCCGCCGCGCGGTCCTGGTGGTCGACCCCGCGTCGTCCGGCGCGTCCGCCGATCATCGACGGGCGGTCGAGACCGGCGCTCGGCGCGCCCCAGCTCGTGATCTTCCGACCGTCGCGGAGGAGCACCGTGAGCTGGTAGCGGCTGGTCGCCTCCTCCATGCGCGACCACGGGATGTCGTGGAGACGCCCCACGTTCACGATGGTCAGCTGCGACGGCTCGATGACGATGCAGGGGCGGACGAGGACGAGGTAGACCAGCCACACGACGAGGAGCTCCCACGGGAGCGCCTGGACCGCGAAGTCCCAGGCCCCGCGGCCGACGGCGTCGATGATGAAGAAGACCATGAGCAGGGCGGTGACCCCGAGGATCCAGAAGCCGCTCGTGCTCCGCAGAGTGGTCCGATTGCCGGCGTTCGTCGCTTCGTTCACGTCCACCATCCTTCCAGGCCGCCGACCCGCGGGGCCGCACGGCTCGATCAGGCGGTGACGAGCCGGTCGCTCTCCGCATGGTGACACGCCACGAGCCGTCCGTCGACGGGGCGCTCTCGCGGATCGTCGCGTTCGCAGACCGCCTGCTTCTCCGCCGGCAGCAGCTGGAACAGCGGGCAGCGGCTCCGGAAACTGCAGCCGACCCGGTCGTCGCTGGGGGAGGGGAGGTCGCCGTTCAGCAGGATGCGCTGCCGGCTGCGTTCGATCTCGGGGTCCGGGACCGGCACCGCGGAGAGGAGCGCCTGCGTGTACGGGTGCTTCGGGTCGTCGAAGATCGTGGCACTGGGTCCGTACTCGACGATGCGCCCGAGGTACATGACCGCCACGTCGTCGGCGATGTGCCGGACGACGGCGAGGTCGTGGGCGACGAACAGGTACGAGAGTCCGAGCCGCTGCTTGAGGTCTTCGAGCAGGTTGATGACGCCGGCCTGGACGGAGACGTCGAGCGCGGAGACCGGCTCGTCGAGCACGAGGATCTTCGGTTCGACGACGAGCGCCCGGGCGATGCCGATGCGCTGTCGCTGGCCACCCGAGAACTCGTGCGGGTACCGGCCGGCGAAGGACGGTTCCAGGCCGACGAGTTCGAGCATGGCACCGACGCGGGAGCGGATCTCGGTGGGGGAGACCCCGTGGACGGTCAACGGTTCGCCGATGATGTCCTCGATCGTCATGCGCGGATCGAGCGAGGCCATCGGGTCCTGGAACACCACCTGGATGTCGCTGCGCAGCTTCCGGCGGTCGGGCTTCGACAGCGTCGCGGTGTCGACCCCGTTCACGTGGATGCTGCCGCCCTGCGTCCTGGCGAGTTCGAGGATCTCCATGATCGTCGTCGTCTTCCCGCAGCCGGACTCCCCGACGAGGCCGAGGGTGCGTCCGCGCTGGACGCTGAACGAGACCCCGTCGACCGCGCGGACGGTGCCGATGTTGCGACGGAACACGACGCCCTTCGTGAGCGGGAAGGCGCGGGTCAGGTCGCGGACGTCGAGGACGGTCTCCGGAGCGACCTCGGCGACGAGCTCCTCCGGCACCTCGTCCGGCCGAGGGAAGATCTCCGGGCGGCGCAGCGATCCGTCGGCGATCTCGCCGGCGCGGATGCACGCCGCGGTGTGGTCGACCGAGGTCGTCGGGTCCTCGACGGGACCGTCGAGGACGGGGAGCAGCGCCGGTTCACCCTCGAGGCAGGCGGCCACGGCGATCGGGCAGCGCGGGGCGAAGGGGCAGCCGGTCGGCACGGTCGTCAACAGCGGTGGGCGTCCCTCGAGTGGGACGAGTCGTTCCTGCTGGTTCGCGGCCATGTTCGGCATGGATCGCAGCAGACCGATCGTGTACGGCATGAGGGGTTCGCGGAACAACGGGACGACGGGTGCCGTCTCGACGATCCGGCCCGCATACATCACGGCGACCCGGTCGGCGTTGCCGGCGACGACACCGAGGTCGTGCGTGATGAGCACCACGGCGGCGCCGGTGATGTCCTTCGCCTTCTGGAGCACCTCGAGGATCTGCGCCTGGATGGTGACGTCGAGCGCGGTGGTCGGCTCGTCGGCGATGATCAGCTGCGGGTCGTTCGCGATGGCGATCGCGATCATGGCCCGCTGACGCATGCCGCCGGAGAACTCGTGCGGGAACGACTTCGCACGCCGCTCCGCGTTCGGGATGCCGACGATCTTCAGCAGTTCGACGGCCCGGGTCTCGGCGGCGCGCTGCGAGAGCGCGGAGTCGTGGAGGCGGAGCCCCTCGGCGATCTGCTGACCGATCGTGTAGACGGGTGTGAGGGCCGAGAGCGGGTCCTGGAAGATCATGGCGATGTCGCGCCCGCGGATCTTCGACAGTTCCTTGTCGGACTGGCCGAGCAGCTCGACGCCGTCGTAGCGGATGCTGCCGCTCACCTGCGCGTTGGTCGGGAGCAGCCCCATGACGGCCATCGAGGAGACGCTCTTGCCGGAGCCCGACTCGCCGACGATGCCGAGGAACTCGCCTCGCCGCACCTCGTAGGAGACACCGCGGACGGCGTGCACGGGCGTGCCGGCGTTGGGGAAGGTGACGGTGAGGTCGTCGACCTTGAGGAGCGGCGCTGTCGCCTGGGGGTCAGTCACGGTTGGCTCCTGAGGTCGGGTCGATGGCGTCGCGGAGGGCGTCGCCGAGGAGGCTCGAGGCGAGCACGGTGATGACGAGGATCGCTGCCGGGAAGACGAACAGCCAGGGCCGCGTCACGGCCGCACTCGCACCGGCGGCGAGCAGGGTGCCGAGCGAGACGTCGGGTGCCTGGACGCCGAAGCCGAAGAAGCTCAGCGTCGTCTCCGACAGGATCGCCGCGCCGATGCCGAGCGTCGCGTCGATGATGAGGAGGCTCGCGACGTTCGGGATGATGTGCCGACGGATGATCGTGAACCCGGGGACGCCCATGAAGCGAGCGGCCTTGACGTACTCGCGTTCGCGGAGCGACATCGTCTGCCCGCGGATGACGCGGGCGAGCACCATCCAGCCGAACAGGACGAGGAAGACGACGAGGGCGAGCCAGGAGAGCGACTTGAACGCCGGGCTGAGGAGCACGAGGAGGAAGAAGCCGGGGATGACGAGGAGCAGGTCGATGAGCCAGACGATCGCCTTGTCCCAGACGCCGCCGACGTAACCGGCGATAGCCCCGACGAGTCCGGCGATGATCGCCGCCCCCGGGCCGACGATCAGGCCGATGACGATGGACTTCTGCAGACCGACGAGGGTCTGCGCGTACACGTCCTGGCCGATGTTGTTCGTGCCGAACCAGTGCGACAGCGAGGGCGGCTGGCTGAAGGCGAGGCCGTCCTGGTCGGTGAAGGACCAGGGGGAGAGCAGCGGGCCGATGAAGGCCCAGAGGATGATGAAGAGGAGGACGCCTCCACCGATGCGGGCGCGCTTCGTGGCGAGCACCTTCCGGAGGATCGTGCGTCCGCGGGACTGCGGCCGCTTTGGTGCATCCCGCATCGTCTCGGGTTCGCCGACGGTGAGGGTCGATGGGTCGGTCAGTGCCATGTCGTTACACCCGCACTCTCGGGTCGAGCGCCGCATAGATCACGTCGGAGAGGGTTCCGGCGATCAGGACGAGGATGGAGGTGAAGAGGATCGTTCCGGCGGCGGCGTTGATGTCCGAGTTCGAGACGCTCGTGAGGAGGTACTCGCCCATGCCGTGCCAGCTGAAGACGTTCTCCGTCACACTCGCGCCGGTGAGGATGAGTCCGAACGAGTAGGCGAAGAACGTCGACATCGGGATGAGCGCGACGCGGACGCCGTGTCGGATGATCGCGGAGCCGCGGGTCCGGCCCTTCGAGCGGGCGGTCCGGATGTAGTCGGCGCTCATCACGTCGAGCATGGCGCTGCGCTGGTACCGCGAGTACGAGGCGACGGCGCCGACGGTGAGGGTGATGGTGGGCAGCAGCAGATGCATCGCCCGGTCGCCGAACTGTGTCCAGAACCCGCCCTGTAGGCCGGCGGTGTACTCGCCGGTGAAGTTGATGACGTTCGTGCCGACCGCCTGGTTGAGCGACGTCGCGAGGATCATGAGCACGACGCCGATGACGAAGACGGGCATCGCGAGGATCGTGAACGAGGCGTAGGTGATGATCTGGTCGCTGGCCCGGTACTGCCGGACGGCGCCCCAGACGCCGAGGGCGACGCCGATGACCGCGCCCAGGATGGTGCCGATGACGAGGAGTCGGAGGCTCGTGCCCGAGCGCTCGAAGATGTCGGCCGTGACCTGGGTGCCGCGGGTGCTGACGCCGAGGGACCCGGTGGTCACGAGCTGGGTGACCCAGTCCCAGAGGCGTTCGAGCAGCGGCACCTTCGGGTTGACGCCCATCTTGTCGAGCGCCGCGTCGATCGAGGACTGCGGGATGGGCGGGTTCTTCCCGAGGAACCGGGCCGAGGGCTGGAGCGTCATGCTCACGAGCACGTAGCCCAGCATGGTGGCGATGGCGGAGAGGAACAGGTAGTTGACCAACCGCCGTGCAATGAACCCGATCATGTACCAGCCTTGCGAAGTCGTTGTGCGGGACCGCGTCGTCCCGTCAGCTGTGCTCCCCTCGTGGGGTGGAGACACTGTAACCCCGAACCATCGGGAATCAGAAAACGACGCGTGTTCCCAGGAAACGAAACGTATGTTTCCGGCTCGTACCGTCGAGAAATCGAAACGGTAACAATTCGTGCCCACTTGTGGGGGATCCCCGGAGCGGGTGCAAGATGGTCCACATTGGCCTGCGCGCCTTCCGCTCCGCATCGGTGCGGCGTTGCGCAGTTACACGTCACGAAAGGTGGATCTCGATGAGTTCCAGAACACAGGGATCGAAGCGGCGCGGCGGGATGATCCTCGCCGGCGTCTCGATCGTCGCCCTCGCATTGACGGCTTGCACCGGAGGCGGTTCAGGCGGTGGCGGCTCGACGTCGAAGCCCGCCGAGCTGTCCGGCACCGGCTGGGAGCGCGCCGACGCCGACCAGATCGCCCAGGGCGGCACACTGAACCTCGCGGTCGACACGATCCCGGCCAACTGGAACCTCAACAACCTCGACGCCGGTACGGTCGACGACCAGTTCCTCACGAACCTGTACACGCCGTCGTTCGTCAAGATCAAGGAAGACGGCTCCTGGGAGGCGAACCCCGACTACGCGACCTCGGTCGAGCTGAAGAGCGAGGACCCGCAGGTCGTCGAGATCAAGATCAACCCCGACGCCGTGTGGTCCGACGGCACCGCGATCAGCGTTGACGACGTCGCTGCGACGTGGCAGTCCCTGAACGGCGCGAACGAGGCGTACGCACCCACGTCCACGAACGTGTGGAAGGACATCGAGTCCGTCACCGCCGGCGACAGCCCGCAGGACGTCCTCATCACGTTCAAGAACAAGAACGCGGACTGGCCGTCCATCCTCGGCAACATCTGGCCGAAGTGGCTCGGCGCGACGCCCGAGTCGTTCAACACCCTCTGGGCGACCGGACCGTACGCGGCCGACGGCACGACCTACGTGTCGGGTGGCCCGTACATCGTCAGCAAGATCGACCAGACCGGTGCCGTCGTCACCTTCGCGCCCAACCCGAAGTGGTGGGGCGACAAGCCGAAGCTCGACAACATCATCTTCAAGCAGATCTCCCGCGCCGGGCTCGCCCAGGCATTCTCCAACAGTGAGATCGACGTCTTCAGCGTGGGTTCCAACGCCGACAACTACCAGACGGCTCAGAAGCGCAGCGACGCCGAGATCCAGCGTTCGCGCGGTACCACCTACAACCACATCACGCTGAACGGCACGTCCGAGGTCCTGAGCGACCCCGAGGTCCGCCAGGCGTTCGCCAAGTCGATCAACCGTCAGACCATCGCCGAGGCCCGCCTCGCCGCGATCGACGCGCCGACCGACCTGCTGAACAACCTCATCTTCCTCCCGGGCCAGGACGGCTACGAGGACGACGCCTCCAAGGTGCTCGGCTACGACATCGACGCGGCCAAGAAGCAGCTCGAAGACGCCGGTTGGAAGGAGGGCAGCGACGGCATCCGCGAGAAGGACGGCCAGAAGCTGACCGTCCGCTACGTCATCGACTCCGACAACCCGGTCTCCGCCGAGACGTCGCAGCAGGTGCAGGCCATGGTGAAGGAGTCGGGCTTCGACCTCCAGATCGACACCGTCCCCTCGGATGACTTCTTCACGAAGTACGTCACCACCGAGACCCGCGACTTCGACGCCGTGAGCTTCGCGTGGCAGGGCACCGCCTTCCCGATCTCCAGCACCGAGTCGATCTTCTACCCGGCCGATTCCGGGCAGAACTTCCCCGGCGTCACCGACGACTCGCTCGGTGACCTCTGGGCGAGCGCCAACGCGGAACTCGACCCCGACAAGCGCCTCGAGATCGCGAAGGAGATCGACAAGAAGATCGTCGCCCTCGCGACCACGCTCCCGCTGTTCCCGGTGCCGTACACCTACGGCGTCAAGACCGGCCTCGTGAACTACGGGCCGACCCAGTTCGAGACCATCGATTGGAAGAACGTGGGCTGGAAGAAGTAAGCGACACGACGGGTTCCTCCTGAACCCTGAGGACGACGGGCATCGGCGGGAAACCGCCGGTGCCCGTCGCCGTTCAGCCCCCGGCCAGGACTCCTGCGGTATGATGGTCCGTCGGCACCATCGTGCCCGAATCCCATCCACTTGAAGGAAGCCACCCTTTTATGGCGCTCGCCACTCGTTCCGATCTGCGCAATGTCGCGATCGTGGCCCACGTTGACCACGGCAAGACGACCCTCGTCGACGCCATGCTGCGACAGACCAACTCTTTCGCCGAACACGCCCACCTCGAAGAACGCGCCATGGACTCGAATGAGCTCGAGCGCGAAAAGGGCATCACCATCCTCGCCAAGAACACGGCGATCTCGTACAAGGGCGAACACGCCACCGACGGCCCGATCACGATCAACGTCATCGACACCCCGGGCCACGCCGACTTCGGTGGAGAGGTCGAGCGCGGCCTGTCCATGGTCGACGGCGTCGTCCTCCTCGTCGACGCGTCCGAGGGCCCCCTGCCGCAGACCCGCTTCGTGCTCCGCAAGGCGCTCGAGGCCAAGCTGCCGGTCATCCTCCTGGTCAACAAGACCGACCGCCCCGACGCACGCATCGACGAGGTCGTCGTCGAGAGCCAGGACCTCCTCATCGGTCTCGCCAGCGACATGGTCGACGACGTCCCCGACCTCGACCTCGACGCCGTCCTCGACGTCCCGGTCGTCTACGCCTCCGGTAAGGCCGGCCGCGCGTCGTCCAACAAGCCCGCCAACGGCGAACTGCCCGACAGTGAAGACCTCGAGCCGCTGTTCGCAGCCATCCTCGAGCACATCCCGGCTCCGCAGTACGACGACGAGCACCCGCTCCAGGCGCACGTCACGAACCTCGACGCCTCGCCGTTCCTCGGTCGTCTCGCGCTCCTGCGCATCTTCAACGGCACGCTGAAGAAGGGCCAGACGGTCGCGTGGGTCCGCCACGACGGCGACGTCCACAACGTCCGCGTCACCGAGCTCATGATCACGAAGGCCCTCGACCGCTACCCGGCCGAGAGCGCCGGCCCCGGCGACATCGTCGCCGTCGCCGGTTTCGCCGACATCATGATCGGCGACACCCTGGCCGACCCCGAGGACGTCCGCGCGCTGCCGGCCATCACGGTCGACGACCCGGCCATCTCGATGACCATCGGTACCAACACCTCGCCGCTCATGGGCAAGGTCAAGGGCCACAAGCTCACCGCGCGCATGGTCAAGGACCGCCTCGACCGCGAGCTCATCGGTAACGTCTCGCTCAAGGTCCTCGACATCGGTCGACCCGACGCGTGGGAGGTCCAGGGCCGTGGAGAGCTTGCGCTCGCCATCCTCGTCGAGCAGATGCGTCGCGAAGGCTACGAGCTCACCGTCGGCAAGCCGCAGGTGGTCACGAAGCGTATCGACGGCAAGGTCCACGAGCCGTACGAGCACCTCACCATCGACGCTCCCGAGGAGCACCTCGGCGCGATCACGCAGCTCCTCGCCGCTCGCAAGGGCCGCATGGAGAACATGGCGAACCACGGCACCGGCTGGGTCCGCATGGAGTTCATCGTCCCGTCGCGCGGTCTCATCGGCTTCCGGTCCGAGTTCCTCACCGCCACGCGCGGTACGGGTATCGCCAACGCGTTGGCACACGGATACGGCGAGTGGGCCGGCGCGATCACGACGCGCAACAACGGTTCGATCGTCGCCGACCGCTCCGGTGTGGTCACGCCCTTCGCGATCATCGCGCTGCAGGAACGCATGTCGTTCTTCGTGCAGCCGACCGAAGAGGTCTACGAGGGCATGGTCATCGGCGAGAACTCGCGCAACGACGACATGGACGTCAACATCACCAAGGAGAAGAAGCTGACCAACATGCGTCAGTCTTCGGCCGACAACTTCGAGTCGATGACGCCGCCGCGCGTCCTCACGCTCGAGGAGAGCCTCGAGTTCGCCCGCGAGGACGAGTGCGTCGAGGTCACGCCCGAGCACGTGCGCATCCGCAAGGTCGAGCTCGACGCTCAGGCCCGCCAGCGCAGCTACTCGCGTCTCAAGAAGCAGTCCGAGTAGGCAGTAACCGCTCCAACCCGATGCCCGGTCCTCTCAGGAAGACCGGGCATCGGGTCGTTAAGCTGATCGCATGCGCCGACCCGCCTCCCTCGCCCTGCTGGCCGCCCTCGTCCTCGCTCCGACGCTCGCCGGGTGCAGCGTCATCGAGTCCACCGTCAAGGACTCCGTCGAGCAGGGCATCCGCGACGCCACCGGTGGCGACTTCGACGTGAACCTCGACGAGGGGCTGCCGGACGGATACCCCGTCGACGCGGTCCCGGTGGTCGACGGCACGGTCAACGGCGGACGTGGCACGGTCGACGGCAAGGACACCTTCGTCGTGACGGTGCAGGCGACCGACGCCGCCACCGCAGCCAAGGACGCGCTCGTCGCGGCGGGCTTCACGATCGACGGGGAGATCGCGAACGGCGACGGTTCGATCGTGACGCTGTCGACGACGGCCTACGACGTGAAGCTCGTCGCCTCGGCGGACAGCATCCTCTACACGGTGACGGTCAAGTAGCACTTCGACAGGCTCAGTGACCGGTCAGGGAGGGCTCAGTGACCGCACTTCGACAAGCTCAGTGACCGGGGGCGGTCCTACGCGAAGAGCGTCTCGCCGACCCAGCCGTCCTTGCTCGCGCCCGGCGGCACCGCGAAGATCGCCGACCCGACGTGCTTGATGTACTCGTTGAGCGCATCGGTGGCCAGCGCGCGCTGCACGTCGATGAACTGCTTCGGCGATCGCTGGTACGACATGAAGAACAGTCCGGCGTTCAATCGCCCGAGGTCGTCGTTGCCGTCGACGAAGTTGTATCCGCGTCGCAGGAGCTTCGTGCCCTTGAGCTGGGTCGGGTGCGCCAGGCGCACGTGCGAGTGCTTGTCGATGAGCGGCTGATCCGTTGCGCCGACCGCGTCGAAGTCGGGCTCAGTGAACTCCTTACCGCCCGACAGCGGTGCGCCCTCGCCCTTGCTCCGACCGATGACGCGCTCCTGCTCCTGGAGCTGCGCGCGGTCCCAGGTCTCGATGATCATGCGGATCTTCCGGACCACGAGGTAGGAACCACCGCTCAGCCAGGCGGCGCTGTCTCCGTCCTGAACCCAGACCTGCTCCTCGACCGTCTTGGTCTCCTCGGACTTGACGTTCGCGGTGCCGTCTTTGAAGCCGAACAGGTTGCGCGGGGTGACCTGGCTGGTGGAGGTCGAGGAGGTACGACCGAAGCCGAGCTGCGACCAGCGGATGGAGGCGCGTCCGAACGCGATGCGGCTCAGATTGCGGATCGCGTGCACGGCGACCTGCGGGTCGTCGGCGCACGCCTGGATGCAGAGGTCGCCGCCGGTGAGGCCCGCCTGGAGGTTGTCGCCCGTGAAGCGGGGGAGCTTCTCCAACTCGCCCGGGCGCCGGTCGGCGATGCCGAACCGGTCCGTGCCGTCCTCGGCGGTGAAGAGCGTGGGTCCGAACCCGAAGGTGATCGTGAGCCCGCTGGCGGGCAGTCCGAGCGCTTCTCCGGTGTCGACCGGGGGAGCGAGCGGGGAGCCGTCGACGGCACCGCCGTCGGCGACCTCCTTCCCCTGCGTCATGCGCGCCGCGGCGACACTCCAGTCCTGGAGCAACTCGATGAGCTCCTCCCGGGTGGTCCCAGCCGACACGTCGTACGCGGCGAAGTGCAGGCGGTCCTGCGCCGGCGTCGTGATCCCGCTCTGGTGGGCCCCGTTGAACGGGTAGACCGTCGTGACGCCCGCGGCACTCGCCGAGGCGCTGACGGCGGCGGTGATGGCCGCGGTCGCCCCGGCTCCGGCCGCCAGCCCTGCGGCGCCCGCTCCGGCGAGGCCGAACAGCGCGCGGCGCGACAGCCCGCGCCGCGGGGCGTCGTTCGGTGGTGCGGACGCGGCGCCGGGTTCAGGCGCGGTGGGCGTCGATCCTGCCTCGGGTCCAGACGCGGTGGGCGTGGACCCTGCCTCGGTTGCAGGAGTCGTGGGGGGAGTGTGCTCGGTCATCGGACCTCATGCTATTCAGGGATGGCTGGAAGGCCGCAGGGCCGGAACCCCCAGAATGCTCTGAGCGGTTCCGGCCCGGCGCGCCGCGGAGGCGGCGGTGGATCCGTTCGGTGCTACTCGGCGACGCCGAGCACCGTGTGGGTGAGCTGCGACAGCGGCTCGGCGAGGGCGTTCACCTGGTCGGAGAGCTCCTTGCGCTGCTCCTCGGTGACGGTGTCGTAGCTCACGAAGCCGCTGTCGAGGCTGCCGTACTTCGCGAGCAGGTCCTGCAGCGCCGTGAACTCGGTCTCGATCTGGCCGACGAGCTTCGTGCCCGCGTCACCCTTGCTCGCGGCGATGTCCTTGACGTTGCCGAACGCGACCTCGGCTCCCTGCACGTTGGCCGCGAAGTCGTAGAGGTCGGTGTGGGACCACCAGTCCTCCTCGCCGGAGATCTTGCCGACGGCGACCTCGTCGAGGAGACCGATGGCACCGTTCGAGATGTCGCCGAGGCTCACGGTGAAGTCCTTCTCGGAGACGAGGTCGAACAGCTGCTGCACGTCGTCGACGAGTCCGGTGGCGAACTGCTGACGCTGTTCCGGCGTCGACGGCGTCCAGTCCGTCAGCGCGCTCGTGCCGTCGGAGTTCAGCGCGTCGGCTGCCGGCGGCCAGAGGTCCTTCTCGATCCGGTGGAAGCCGGTCCAGTCGAGTCCTTCAGCCACGGCGTCGACCTCGCGGTAGTCGATCTTCGGGTCGAGGTCGCCGAACGCCTCGGCCGTCGGCTCGATGCGTTCGTACGAGACGCGCGTCGTCGCGAAGAGCTGACGGGCGGTCTCATCGTCGCCGGCGGCGTACGCGTCGGTGAAGGCCTTCACCTGCGGCACGAGTTCGGCCACCTGCGACTTGATGTACGCGACGTAGTTCGTCACGGCCTGGTCGGTGAGCGCCTGCTCATCCTTCGAGACGGCCGCGTTCTCACCGGTGACGGTGAACTCGGCGAGGCCGACGGGAGCCCCGACGAGCTGGAACTTGCAGGCCGTGTAGTACGTGCCGGGGTTCAGCTGAGCGACGTAGGACACCGTCTGGCCCGGCGTCACGTTCTCCTTCTCGCCGACGATGCGCAGCTTGTCCGAGGCGAGGATCTCGAACTCGTTGACGTCGGTGCCGTTGTTGGTGATCGAGAACGTCACGGCGCCGGCCGTCGCCTTCGCGACGGACACCGAGCACGAGTCGTCGGTGATGGCGACGGTGAGTGCGTCGCTTCCCGTCTTGTTCGGGACGCATCCCGTGAGGGCGAGGGCGAGGACGCCCGCGCCGGCGAGGCCGGCGATGATGCGGTGCTGCATGGAGACTCCTGTCGGAAGGTGCTGGTGCTTGGTTCGTGGTGGGGCGGGGACCGGTCAGGCGTTCGTCGTGACCGGTTTCGTGACCGAGGTCGGGCGCCGACGGCCGAGACCCGAGACCCGGATGAAGCAGACGAGCGTGACGATCAGGTACAGCAGCCACGCACCGAACTGCGCCCAGGTCGGGGCAGGGGTGAAGTTGAAGAGTCCGCCGAGGACGGTGCCGTACCAGCTCGTCGGAGGGATGATCGCGCTCAGGTTGAACGCGGCCTGCCCCCAGCCGGGGATGACGCCCGCTTCCTGGAGGTCGCCGACGCCGTAGGCGAGGACGCCGGCAGCCACGACGACGAGGAAGAGCCCCGTCCACGTGAAGAAGGTGCCGAGGTTGATCCGGACGAATCCGCGGTAGATGAGATACGCGATGACGACGGAGGTGAGGATGCCGAGGAGCGCGCCGATCGAGCCGACGACGGCGCTCTCACCGGAGTTGACGCTCGCCCAGATGAAGAGGGCGGTCTCGATGCCCTCGCGGCCGACGCTGATGAAGCCGAGGACGACGATGCCGATCGCCGATCCGGCGACGGCGGCGTCGAGTCGTGACTCGAGGTCGTGCTTGAGCTCTCGGGCGTTGCGCCCCATCCAGAAGATCATCCAGGTGACGAGCCCGACGGCCAGGATGGAGAGTCCGCCGCCGAGGATCTCCTGCGCCTGGAAGCTCAGCCCGTACGGTCCCCAGGTGAGGATGGCACCGACACCGAGCGAGACGACGATCGCGACGGCGACGCCGAGCCACAACCGGGGGAGGACGTCGCGGCGGCCGAGCTTGTTCAGGTAGGCGACGAGGATGCCGACGATGAGGCCTGCTTCGAGGCCTTCGCGGAGGCCGATGAGGTAGTTCGCGAGCACGTGACCGGACTTTCGGGCGTCGAGCAGGCGGTCGCCCAGGGGAGGCCGTCGTCTGCGGGGTGGGGATGCATCCGAGGGCGCGCCGGGCGGGGACCGTGGTCCGGGCGGGGCGCTGCGACTTCGGAACGCGGTTGGGTAAGGCTAACCTTATCCGACGTCGACCATAGCGCCTGATGCTGAGGCTGTCCAGATACAATCGGCGGATGACCGATCCGGCCCCCGACCCCAGCCTCCCAGACGGCCGCACGGTCGGCGACGACCGCTGGTTCCCGCCGACACCGCCGCAGCAGGACGCACCGCACGAGCAGTCCACGGCGTCGCGGGTGATCGGGATCGTCCTCGCGTTCCTCGTCGGTCTGGCGTACGGCGCCATCGGCACGGTCGCGCACGCCTGGGCGCCCTCCGTACTTGGTGTCGCCCTCCCGGTCGGACTGGTGCTCGGGATCCTCGGCGTGGCCATGCTCCTGGTCGGACTCCGCATCGTCCTGGGGGACCGGCTCGCAGCGTCGGCAGCGGCCCTCGGGGTCATCCTCATGATCGGGATCCTGCTGCTCGAGAGCACCGGCGGCTCCGTCCTCATCCCGCAGAGCGTCTCGGGCCTCGTCTGGACCATCGCGCCCGGTCTCATCGCCGTCCTCGTCGTCGCGTGGCCGAAGCTCCCGGAGCGCGCCCGCACGCGCGACGACCGTCCCGCGGGACCGGCGCCCGAACCGTTCCCCGTCTCGCCGCAGGCGTAGACTGGACAACTCAGTGCTCGTGAAGGGAGCCACCCGCCCGTGACCTACGTGATCGCCCTGCCGTGCGTCGATGTGAAGGACCGCGCCTGCATCGACGAATGCCCCGTCGACTGCATCTACGAGGGTGAACGGTCGCTCTACATCCACCCCGACGAATGCGTCGACTGCGGTGCGTGCGAGCCGGTCTGCCCGGTGGAGGCCATCTACTACGAGGACGACCTTCCCGAGGAGTGGGCGGACTACTACAAGGCCAATGTCGAGTTCTTCGACGAGATCGGTTCCCCGGGTGGGGCCGCGAAGGTCGGCGTGATCCCCTCGGACCACCCGCTCATCGCCGCGCTGCCGCCACAAGCCCACGAGTAGTCGCGTGGCACTGCAGCCGCTGCCCGACTACCCCTGGGACCTCATGGTCCCGTATGCGGAGCAGGCCCGTCGCCACCCCGACGGCATCGTCGACCTCTCGATCGGTTCGCCGGTCGATCCGACTCCCGGCCTCATCCGGGATGCGCTCCGGGCGTCCACGGACGCACATGCGTACCCGACCACGGTCGGGACGCCCGAACTCCGGCAGGCGATCGTCGACTGGTTCGCGCGCCGTCGTGGTGTCGAGGGGCTCAGCCTCGACGCCGTCCTCCCGACGATCGGCTCGAAGGAACTCGTCGCGCTGCTCGCCTTCCTCCTCGGCCTGGGCGCCGGCGACACCGTGGTCCACCCGGTGGCCGCCTATCCGACGTACGCGGTCGGCGCGGCGATCGCGGGAGCCGAGGCGTTCGCCTCCGACGATCCGTCCGAATGGCCGGAGAGCACCCGGCTGGTCTGGCTGAATTCCCCCGGCAACCCCGACGGTCGTGTCCTGTCGGTCGACGAGCTGCGCGCAGCCCGAGCCAGAGCCCGCGAACTCGGCGCCGTCCTCGTGGGCGATGAATGCTACGCGGAACTCGGCTGGGAGGGGGAGTGGTCCGACACCCCGACCCCGTCCGTGCTCGATCCCCGCGTGACCGACGGCGACACCGAGGGTGTCCTCGCGATCTACTCCCTGAGCAAGCAGTCCAACCTGGCCGGATACCGTGCCGCGTTCCTCGCGGGCGACGAGCGCCTGGTGCGTCGGCTGGTCACCGTCCGGAAGCACGCGGGTCTCATGCTGCCGGCCCCGCTGCAGGCCGCCATGGTCGCGGCGCTCGGCGACGACGCCCACGTGGCGGAGCAGAAGGCCCGCTACCGCGCCCGACGCGAGGTGCTGCTCCCGGCCGTCCGTGAGGCCGGGTTCCGGGTCGACCGCAGCGAGGCGGGACTGTACCTGTGGATCACCGAAGGCCAGGACGCCTGGGTGAGTATCGACCGCCTGGCGTCGATCGGTGTCCTGGCGGGTCCAGGGGTGTTCTACGGGGAGGCCGGACCGCAACACGTGCGGCTCTCCCTGACCGCCACCGACGAGCGCATCGCGGCCGCCGCGGCCAGACTTCGGGGACTCCGCCCGATTTCGGGGTGAACTCCAAGGAAGTCGCCCGATCACTGTGGGAAACAGCAGTAGGGTCCGAAGCCGATTAGGCTGTATGTGACACGCCGTCGTATCGGAGGGCGATGTCGAGTCCCTATCGCACAAAGATATGAGGAGGCGCCGTGGGCGACGTCGAGAAACAGGCTTCCACCGAGACGCAGCAGGTCACCCTGAACTACCCCGGCGGAACGGCCGAGTTCCCGATCCACCAGTCAGCCCAGGGCGCGTCGAGTATCGACATCTCCTCGCTCACGCGGCAGACCGGCCTGACCACGCTCGACTACGGGTTCGTCAACACTGCGGCGACCAAGTCGGCGATCACGTACATCGACGGCGACCAGGGCATCCTGCGCTACCGCGGCTACCCGATCGAGCAGCTCGCCAAGCAGTCGACCTTCCTCGAGGTCGCCTGGCTACTCATCCACGGTGAACTCCCGACGGCCGACGAACTCGGCGGCTTCGACGAGAAGATCCGGCGCCACACGCTCCTCCACGAGGACCTCAAGCGGTTCTTCTCGGCGCTCCCGCACACGGCGCACCCGATGGCCGTCCTGTCGAGCGCCCTGCAGGCCATGTCGACCTACTACGAGTCGGACGCCAATCCGCACGATCCCGACCACGTCGAACTCACGACGGTCCGGATGCTCGCGAAGCTCCCGGTGATCGCCGCCTACGCGCACAAGAAGTCGGTCGGGCAGGCGTTCCTCTACCCCGACAACTCGCTGAGCTTCGTCGACAACTTCCTCAAGCTGAACTTCGGCAACCTCGCCGAGCCGTACGAGATCGATCCCGTCCTGTCGAAGGCGCTCGACCTCCTGCTCATCCTGCACGAGGACCACGAGCAGAACGCCTCGACCTCCACGGTCCGCCTCGTCGGCTCCACCGGAGCGAACCTCTACGCTTCCGTGTCCGCCGGTATCAACGCCCTGTCGGGTCCGCTGCACGGTGGCGCGAACGAAGCTGTCCTGCAGATGCTCGGCCGGATCCAGGAGTCCGGCGAGGGCGTGCAGCGCTTCGTCGACCGCGTGAAGAACAAGGAAGACGGCGTGAAGCTCATGGGCTTCGGGCACCGCGTCTACAAGAACTACGACCCGCGCGCCAAGCTCGTCAAGGAGAGCGCCGGCGAGGTGCTCCGGGCGCTCGGCATCAACGACCCGCTGCTCGACCTGGCTCAGGAGCTCGAGCAGATCGCCCTGGAGGACGACTACTTCAAGGAGCGCAAGCTCTACCCGAACGTCGACTTCTACACCGGCGTCATCTACAAGGCGATGGGCTTCCCGACGCGGATGTTCACGGTGCTCTTCGCCATCGGACGCCTGCCCGGGTGGATCGCCCACTGGCGTGAGATGAACCTCGACCCGCAGACCAAGATCGGGCGCCCGCAGCAGCTGTACACGGGTTCGCCCGAGCGTCCCTTCCCGACGCGCTAGTCCCGTCGCGCGCGTCGGCGGCGCACAGGACGGCCCCGCATCCACCTCGGATGCGGGGCCGTTCTGCGTCCCGGGAGGCCGGGTCAGGCGTGCAGTGCCGCGTTCAGCTCGACGCCCGAGCCCGAGCGGGGGAGCACCTCGACGGCACCAGTGAGCGAGTTCCGACGGAACAGGAGGTTCGGGACACCCGACAGCTCGACCGCCTTGACCGTACGCGGCGCGCCTTCGGCCGTGGCCGCAGCACCCGCGAGGACGACCTTGGTGCCCGCGGTCACGTAGAGACCCGCCTCGACCACCGAGTCGTCGCCGATCGAGATGCCGATGCCGGAGTTGGCGCCGAGGAGGGCGCGCTGACCGATCGCCACCCGCTGCGTCCCGCCGCCGGAGAGCGTCCCCATGATCGACGCACCACCCCCGATGTCGCTGCCGTCACCGACGACGACGCCCTGCGAGATGCGTCCTTCGACCATCGACGCGCCGAGGGTCCCGGCGTTGAAGTTGACGAAGCCCTCGTGCATGACGGTGGTGCCCGGTGCCAGGTGGGCGCCGAGCCGGACGCGCGAGGCGTCGGCGATCCGGACCTTGTCGGGCGTCACGTAGTCGAGGAGTCTCGGGAACTTATCGATGCCGGTCGCGTGGATACCGGCGCGGAGGAGCGACGGTCGGAGGCGGTCGAAGTCCGCGGGGTGGACGGGGCCGGCGTTGGTCCAGACGACGATGGGGAGGTGCGCGAAGACACCGTCGAGCGAGATCGTGTTCGGCTGGACGAGCAGGTGGCTGAGCAGGTGCAGCCGCAGGTAGGCGTCGGGGGTGCTCTGCGGAGCGGCCTGCAGCTCGATCTCGACCGTGACGATGTCGATGCGGACGGCCCGGCGCTCGTCGTCGGTCGCGAGGGCCTCGAGGTCTGCGGGGGCGATCCAGCGGTCGCGGCCCTCGGGGATCCGTCCGAGCGAGGGCTCGGGGAACCAGGTGTCGAGCACGGTGCCGTCGGCGGCGATGGTCGCGAGGCCGGAGCCCCAGGCGTGAGTCGGAACAGGGGTCTCGGCAGGCGCAGCGGTCATGGCTCCAGGGTACCGGCCAACACTCAGGTCGACGGCCAATACACTGGTGCCATGCCAGCCGAAGTCCCCGTACTCGACCTGTCCGTCTCCTCGGTGGAACTCACCCAGCAGCTGTGCGACATCGCCTCCGTCTCGGGGGATGAAGCCCGCATCGCCGACGCGATCGAGGCGTCGCTCGAGGGTCTCGAGCACCTGACGATCGTGCGCGACGGCGACACGGTGGTCGCTTCCACTTCGCTCGGACGTGCACAGCGGGTCATCATCGCCGGCCACATCGACACCGTCCCGATCAACGGAAACGTCCCGACCCGGTTCGAGGAGCGCGACGGCGAGCCGGTGCTCTGGGGCCGAGGGACGGTCGACATGAAGGGCGGCGTCGCGGTCCAGCTGAAGCTCGCGGCCGAGCTCACCGATCCCATCGTCGACATCACCTGGATGTGGTACGACAACGAGGAGGTCGCATCCGACCTCAACGGCCTCGGGCGTCTCGCGCGGAACCGTCCCGACCTCTTCGTCGGTGACTTCGCGATCCTCGGCGAGCCGAGCAACGCCGGCGTCGAGGGTGGCTGCAACGGAACGCTCCGCGTCCACGTGAGCGCCCACGGCAAGCGCTCGCATGCGGCCAGGAGCTGGGTCGGCGTCAACGCGATCCACGCGATCTCACCGGTCCTCGCGACGCTCGCCTCGTACACGCCACGGGAGGTCGAGGTCGACGGGCTCGTCTACCGGGAGGGCGTAAACGCGGTCGGGATCACCGGCGGCGTCGCCGGGAACGTGATCCCGGACTTGGTCACCATCGAGGTGAACTACCGCTTCGCTCCGAGCCGGACGGGTGCCGAGGCGCTCGCCCACCTCGAGGAGCTCTTCTCCGGCTTCGAGGTCGTGCAGACGGACGTCGCGGAGGGCGCTCGTCCCGGGCTCGACGCGCCGATCGCCCAGGACTTCCTGGCCGCGGTCGGCGGCACACCGGCCCCGAAGTACGGCTGGACGGACGTCGCACGCTTCTCCGCACTCGGCGTCCCCGCCGTCAACTACGGACCGGGTGACCCGCTCCTCGCCCATGCCGACGACGAGCGCGTCCCGCTCGCGCACATCGAGGACTGTGAGCGCGGGCTCCGCGCCTGGCTGACCGGGCCCGATGGTCGCTGACGCGGCCCACTCGACCGAGGTCGAGGAGCGGCCGTCGATGCTCCGGCGCTGGGCCCGCCTGCCCTGGTGGGGGCGGATCACCATCGTGTACGTGCTGTCCCGCCTGGTGACGACCGCGATGTTCGCGGTCGCGAGTCTGCTGCAGGCGCCGGACTCCCGGTTCGGCGCGTTCCCCTCGCTCGGCACGCTCGCCGCCGGCTGGGACGGACAGTGGTACTGGTGGATCGCGACGTACGGCTACCCGACCCAGCTGCCGCTCGACGACGCCGGCCGCGTCGCGGAGAACGCGTGGGCGTTCATGCCGGTCTATCCGGGGGTCGTGAAGGCGCTCTCGGTCGTCACCTTCCTGCCGTGGCCGGTCATGGCCGTCATCGTCTCGCTGTGCTGCGGCTTGGGGGCGGCCCTGCTGTTCCACCGGCTCCTGCGCACCCGCCTCGGCGATGAACGGGCGATGTTCGCCGTCGTGCTGTTCTGCATCGCCCCGCTCAGCGCCCTGTTCCAGGTCGCCTACGCGGAATCGATGTTCCTGCTGCTGCTGACGCTCGCACTGCTCCTGCTCGTGACGCGCCGGTACGGCTGGCTCCTCGCCGTCATCCCGGTCATGGCGTTCACCCGCCCCGGAGTCCTGGCCTTCTCTTTCCTGCTGGGCCTCCATCTCATCGTGCGTATCGTCACGCGACACCGCGACCCGCTCGCGCGCCGGGAGGTCGTCCTCATCCTCGCGGGCGGGGCCCTCGCTGCCCTCGCCGGATTCGCGTGGATGGTCATCGCCGGTCTCGTCACCGGGACGCCGGAGGCCTATCTCGAGACGGAGCTGGCGTGGCGGGCCGCCTTCATCGGGGAGCAGCCCCTCGTCCCGTTCTCCGCCTGGATCCAGGGCGGCCAGTTCTGGTTCGGGGATGGTCCGGGCATCGCCGTCGTCGCCGCGATCTTCGTCGGCTCCGTCGTACTCCTGTTCCTCCCGCCGGTGCGCCGGCTCGGTGCCGACCTCCGGTTGTGGGTGGGGTCCTACCTCCTCTACCTCTTCGCGGTGTTCTTCCCGCAGACGAGTGTCTTCCGGCTGCTCGTGCCGGTCTTCCCGCTCCTCGGTGCAGTCGCCGTCCCACGGAACCGCTGGTACCGCGGTGGCGTCGTCATCGTCTCGCTGGCGTTGCAATGGTGTTGGATCTTCGTCATGTACGGCCTCGCGAACGCGTATTGGACCATTCCCTGAGTGCGGATCCGGCGTCATCCTGCGCCTCGCCGCGCTCAGGATTATCACGAGCCCCCGTGATACGAGATAATGGGGGTCAGTCGAATAACGAGAGGGGACTCGCATGGCCGCAATGAAGCCACGCACCGGAGACGGGCCAATGGAGGCCGTGAAGGAGGGTCGGCTCATCATCGTGCGAGTGCCTCTTGAAGGGGGAGGGCGTCTCGTCGTGTCGGTCAACGACGCAGAGGCTCAAGAACTGCATGATGCACTCGCGGGTGTGGTGAGCGCGGGCTGATCCCCGTCACCGACGCCGCATGAGCCGAGAACCGGCCGTCATCCCTGCTCTCAGAGTCAGGATGGCGGCCGGTTCGTCGTTGTACGGAGGGCTCAGAGGTTCGGTTTGGTGATCTGCAGGAGGCCGTCGCCGGCGGGGGACAGGGCGCTGACGACCGCGTCGGACGCGGAGATCTCCTGGACGAGCGAGCGGAAGAGTCCTGTGGTCTCGTCCCGCTGAGCCGGATCGGCCACGCGGCCTCGCCAGAGCGCGTGCGGGACGAGCACGGTGCCACCGGGACGCACCAGACGGAGTCCGTGCTCGACGTACTCGATGACCGATCCCGGGTCGCCGTCGACGAGGACGAGGTCGTAGGAGTTCTCGTTCATCCGCGGCAGGACGTCGAGCGCGCTGCCGGTGATGAGGCGGATGCGGTTGGTCGTGATGCCGGCCTCCGTGAACGCCGCGCGTGCCTGCTGCTGGTGCACGATCTCGGTGTCGATGGACGTCAGCACCGCGCTCGTGGCGCCGCGGAGCAGCCAGAGCCCGGAGACGCCGGTGCCGGTGCCCACCTCGACGATGGACTCCGCGCGGGTGGCCGCGGCCACCACCGCGATCTGCGCGCCGATCGCCGGGGAGATCGGTTCGACGCCCAGTTCGTGCGCGTGAGCGCGCGCCGTGAGCATCGCCGCGCTCTCGACGACGACGTCGCCCGCGTACTTCCAGTTGAGATTGTGTTCTGACACCTTGCCTCCGGATCCCAGCGTATGGCCTGCAACTGCTCCGACAGCTGAGGCTCGCGCGGTAGTCTGATGTCGTGTTCGGTCTGACCTTCGACAAACTCCTCATCATCGGGGTCATCGCCGTGTTCCTGCTGGGTCCGGAACGGCTGCCGTACTACGCCTCGCAACTGGCGCGACTCGTCCGCACCCTCCGCGACCTCGCCTCCGGCGCCAAGGACCGGATGCGCGAGGAGATGGGACCGGAGTTCGACGAGGTCGACTGGAAGAAGCTCGACCCGCGTCAGTACGATCCGAGACGCATCATCCGCGAGGCGCTCCTCGACGACGAGCCTCCGGTGACGCCGACGGTCGCGACGACCGCTCCGCTCGACGCGGCTCCCGCTCCCGCTGCCGCGGCCGCCGCTGCAGCCGTCCCATCGCTCGAGAAGCCGAAGTCGATCCAGGCGGCGACCGACGAGCGCCTGCGCCGACTCGCCGCCGGAGAGACCGCCGCGCCCCCGTTCGACCTCGAAGCCACCTGAGTCCGCTTCGGTCGCACACGTCCGACCCGGACGGCTCAGCTCGTGCTGACGCCGAGACGACGACCGGCGAGGCCACGAGGTCTCGCAGCGAGCTGACCGGCCAGCCGGAGGATCTCGGCAGCCGCGGGATCCGTCGGATCCGAGAGGACGATCGGCAGCCCGGCGTCCCCGCCCTCCCGAAGCGGAACGCTGAGCGGGACCGAGGCGAGGAGCGGTACCGGGGCGTCCTGGCCGATCGACAGCCGCGCCGCGAGCGCCTCGCCACCCCCTGAGCCGAACAGCTGCAGGACGCTGCCGTCGGGCTGGGGGAGACCCGCCATGTTCTCGATGACGCCGTGGACGCGCTGCCCGGTCTGGCGCGCCACCACGCCGCTGCGCTCGGCCACCTCGGCGGCGGCCGGCTGCGGTGTCGTGACGACGAGCACCTCGGCGTGGGGGAGCAGCTGGCCGATGGAGATGGCGACGTCCCCGGTGCCGGGCGGGAGGTCGAGGAGCAGCACGTCGAGGTCGCCGAAGAACACGTCGGTCAGGAACTGCTGGATGGTGCGGTGGAGCATCGGTCCGCGCCAGGCGACGGCGACGGCGGTGGTGCCGTCCGTCGGTGCGTCGATGAACATGCCGATCGAGACGACCTTCACACCGTGGGCGACGGGCGGCAGGATCATGTCGCCGACCTGCGTCGGTTTGACGGCCAAGCCGTTCTCGACCAGTCCGAGGAGCCCCGGGATGGAGAACCCGTGGACGTCCGCGTCGACCAGGCCGACCCGCAGGCCGCTGGCGGCGAGTGCGACGGCCAGGTTCGCGGTCACCGTCGACTTCCCGACACCGCCCTTGCCGCTTGTGACGGCGTACACGCGGGTCAGTGAGTCCGGGCCGAACGGGATGCCGCGGGCGCTGCGGCCGCCACGCAGGCGCTCCGTGAGTGCCTGACGCTCCGCCGTCGTCATCACCTGGACGTCGACCGCGACGCTCGTCACCCCGGGGGTCGCCGCGGTGGCCTCACGCACGTCGCGCTCGATGCTCGCCGCTGCCGGGCAGCCGACGATCGTGAGCTTGATGGTGACGTCGGCGGCACCGGTGTCGTCCACCGTGATCGGGCCGACCATGTCGAGTTCGGTGATCGGTTTGCGGATCTCCGGGTCGATGACTCGGGCGAGCGCGGTCCTGATCCGCTCGACGAGGCCGGTGTCAGCCGCGCCGGTGTCAGCCACGCCGGCGCTCGGGCCCGTCGTGTTCGGGCTGGTCCGTGCGATCCCGATCGAGTTCCTCGAGGAGGGAGCGCAGTTCGGCGCGGATGAAGTCCTTCGACGCCATGTCCTTGAGGGCCAGTCGCAGCGCGACGACCTCACGGGCGAGGTACTCGGTGTCGGCGAGGTTGCGTTCGGACCGCTGCCGGTCCTGCTCGATCTGCACGCGGTCGCGGTCGTCCTGGCGGTTCTGGGCGAGCAGGATGAGCGGAGCGGCGTACGAGGCCTGGAGCGACAGCACGAGGGTCAGGGCCACGAAGCCGATGTCGACGGAGTCGAACCGGAGGGCGAGTGGACCGTAGGTGTTCCAGGCGATCCACAGGATGACGAAGAGGGTGAGGCCGAGGAGGAACCACGGCGTGCCCATCGCCCGGGCGATCCACTCGGTGAACCGGCCGAAGCGGTCGCGCGAGGCCGGGGCGCGGCGGATGGAACGTACGGAACTCCGAAGCCCCTTCGGAGCGTCGAGCCGGACCTCATTGCGGGGAGCTCGTGCCACGACCTGCCCTCCTTCCGTTCGATCCGAGCCGCTGTTCCGACGCCGGGAGTTCATCGTTCTCGTCGATGCTGCGCCAGTCGTCCGGGAGCAGGTAGTCGAGGACGTCGTCGATCGTCACGACCCCCAGGAGCCGGTGCTGTTCGTCGACGACGGGTACCTGGACGAGGTTGTAGCTCGCGAGGATCCGCGAGACCTCGGCGGCGGAGGTCCGGACGCCCACCGGATCGAGGCTCTGATCGAGCAGGGTCCCGAGGCGCTCGTGCGGCGGGTAGCGGAGCATGCGCTGGAAGTGCACCATCCCGAGGAAGCGTCCCGTCGGTGACTCGTACGGCGGCAGGGTGATGCAGACGCCGGCGGCCAGCGCCGGTGCCAGCTCGGAGCGTCGGATCGACGCGAGGGCCTCCGCGACGGTGGCGTCGGCGGAGAGGATGATCGGCTCGGTCGTCATGAGGCCACCCGCGGTCTCCGGGTCGAACCGGAGGAGCATGCGGACGTCCTCCGCCTCCTCCGGCTCCATGAGCTCGAGGAGGTGCTCACCGCGGTCCTCGGGGAGCTGGGCGATGAGGTCGGCCGCGTCGTCCGGCTGCATCTGATCGAGGACGTCGGCTGCGCGGTCGTCGTCGAGCTGGGCGAGGATCTGGACCTGGTCCGTCTCGGGCATCTCCTCGAGCACGTCCGCGAGGCGGTCGTCAGACAGCTCCTCCGCGACCTCGATCATCCGGTCGCGCGGGAGGTCGAGGAGCGTGTTCGCGAGGTCGGCCGGTTTCAGGTCGGCGTAGGTCGCGATGAGCTGCTCGGCGGACTGGGCCTCGCCGAGCTCCTGCTCCTCGCGCAGCTCGTTCCAGGTGGCGAAGGTCGTCGGGCCCTTCACGAAGGGGGAGGCGGTGGTCTTCGGGCGGCGGACGAACAGCTGCGACACCTGCCACTCGCCGGGGCCCTGCTCCTCGATGGCGACGTCCTCGATCGTCGCCTCCTCACCGGTGGCGCGGAAGACGACGCGTCGGCCGAAGAGTTCGGCGATCACGCGCACTTCGCCACCGCGCTGCTCGAACCGGCGGACGTTGATGAGTCCCGTGGTGATGATCTGCCCGGCGCCGATGCTCGTCACGCGGCCGATCGACACGAACACACGGCGTTTCCCGGGGATCTCGACGATGAGGCCGACGACCCGCGGGGGTTTGCCGGTGCGGTAGACGACGAGCACGTCCCTGACCTTGCCGACACGATCGCCCGCGGGGTCGAAGACGGTGCACCCGGCGAGCCTGGCGACGAACACTCTGGTTGCACTCACGACTACTAACCTACCCGCCGGTGGTCGGCCTGGAGTGCCCGCTCGGGGCGGGGTGAGAGGATGGAGGCATGAGTGATCCGCGACAGTTCGGCCGGAAGGGCGCCCCGGCGCTCGGCGTCATCCCGCGAGGCGAGACGGTGGCCAGCTACGAGAGTTACGAGTCCGCGCAGGCCGCGATCTCGTCGCTCGCCCACACCGATTTCCCGGTCAAGGAGATCTCGATCGTCGGCAGTGATCTCAAGAGCGTCGAACGCGTCACCGGTCGCCTCAGCTACGGCCGTGCTGCGGGAGCCGGTGCGGTCAGCGGTGCCTGGCTGGGACTGTTCCTCGGGCTCGTCCTCGTCATCTTCAATCCCGAGACGAACCTCATGCTGCTCGGAGCCGCGGTGCTCATGGGTGCCGCGTTCGGCATGCTGTTCGGCATCGTGTCGTACTCGGTGACCCGCAAGCGGCAGGAGTACACCTCGGCCACGCTCGTCGTGGCGACGCGCTACGACCTCATCGTCGGCGGTGAGCTCGCGAACCGCGCACGCAACCTCCTGGAGCGCGGCCCGGAGACCGAAGCGGGCTGATCCAGCCGCGTCAGGCTCCGAGCCGTCGCCCGGCGGACGGGCTCAGCGCGCGAGCCAGGCCTCGACCTCGTCCGCGGTGCGCGGGATGCCGGCCGACAGGTTCTCCGCGCCGTCCTCGGTGACGAGGATGTCGTCCTCGATCCGGACGCCGATGCCGCGGTACTCCTCGGGGACCGTGAGGTCGTCGACCTGGAAGTAGAGGCCGGGCTCGATGGTGAAGACCATGCCGGGCTCGATCACGGCGTCGGCGTACATCTCGCGACGTGCCTGGGCGCAGTCGTGCACGTCGGTGCCGAGGTGGTGGCTCGTCCCGTGCACCATGTACCGCCGGTGCTGCTCGTTCTCCTTCAGGAGCGCTTCCTCGGCGGTGACGGGGAGCAGGCCCCACTCGGCGGTCTTGCGTGCGATGACCGCCATCGCGGCCGCGTGCACCTCGCGGAACCGGATGCCGGGGCGGACAATGGCGAAGGCCTCGTCGGCCGCCTCACGGACGGCCTCGTAGACCCGGCGCTGGACCTCGGTGAACGTGCCGGACACCGGGATCGTGCGGGTGATGTCGGCGGTGTAGTAGCTGTCGAGCTCGACGCCGGCGTCGATGAGGATGAGGTCGCCCGGGACGACCCGTCCGTCGTTGCGCGTCCAGTGGAGGATGCAGGCGTGCGGTCCGGCGGCGGCGATGGTCTCGTACCCGACGCCATTCCCGTCGGCGCGAGCCCGCCCGGCGAAGACGCCCTCGACGATGCGCTCGCCGCGCTTGTGCGCGAGGACCTTCGGGAGTTCGGCGACGACGTCGTCGAAGCCGCGCGCGGTCGCGTCGACGGCGAGACGCATCTGCGCGATCTCGTAGGCGTCCTTCACGAGGCGCATCTCGGACACGGCGCGTGTCAGGTCGTCGTCGACGTCGACCGTGAGGTCGGCGCCATCGGCCGTGAACGCCGAGAGGTCGGCGGTCGCGACCGCGAGGTCGGCGGCCACCTGGGCGAGCGACGGACGCGCACCGATCCAGAACTCGCCGATCGCGGCGTTCGTGTAGAACTCGTCGGTGTCGCGGCCCGCTCGCTCGCGGAAGTACAGGGTCGCGGTGTGGCCGGACTCCTCGGGATCGAGCACGAGAACGCTGTCGGGCTCGGTGTCGGCCGCCCAGCCGGTGTAGTACGAGAAGGCGGAGTGCGCCCGGTACAGGTAGTCGGTGTCGTTCGACCGCTGCTTCATCCCGCCCGCGGGGAGGACGAGACGCTGACCGGGGAACTGGGCCGAGAGGCGTTCACGACGAGCCGCCGCGAGGCCGGCGGTCTCCCGCGGCTCCGGCAGGACCTCGGGGCGGTCTGCCCACCCGGTGCCGATGAAAGCACGGAAACCCTCGGACCAGGCGGCCGCCCGGTTGGAGGTCGCCTCGGTCTGGACGGTGTTCGAACTGGATGTGTCTGCGGAAGTCGCCATACCTCCATTGTCGCACTGCGGTCGCGACAGGCGCCCGACGCTCAGCTCGCCGTGCGGGGGAGCAGCGTCGCGACCACGGGTCGGTGATCGCTGCCCGTGCCGTCGACGTCGGTCAGGACGTGAGCCGACACCGTGACCCATCCCGGTGTCGCCATGACGTGGTCGATCGGTGCGCCGAGGACCGCCGGGAGCTCGGTCGGCCAGGTACCGAGCCCGGCTGCCGCGTCGGCTGCGGCGGCGTCGTGGCACGCGCCGAGATCGCCGACGCCGCGCAACCCGGCGAGGTGGTCGAGCGTCGCGTTGAAGTCACCGGCCATGATCACGTCCGCGTCGTCGGTGCAGCGGCCGGCGAGATCGGCGAGTTCCGCGCGCCAGTCGTCGAGCCGACTCGGCAGTGGGGCCGTGGTGTGGACGGCGACGAGGGTCGGTCCGCGTCCGAGGACCGGATCGGCGATGAGGGTCTCCGAGCGCTCGATGGCGGTCGGGCCGGTCGCCGTCGGTGCACGGACCGCGTACTCGCCGAGTCCGGTGCTGATGAGGAGGCTCGTCCCTCCTGCGTCGGCGTCGGTCGAATGCGCGACCATCGGCCGTCCGGCGGCGGTCATCGCGGCGGCGACGACCGCCGCGGTGTCGGACGAGGTCTCCGGCAGGGAGACGACGTCGGCGCCCTCACGCACCGCGATCGCCGCGATCGTCCCGGGGTCGACGGCATCGCCGAGGGTGTTCCAGGCGAGGACCGTGACCTGATCCGCGAGGTCGGTCGCCTCTCCGGCGACCATCTGGTCGTCGATTCCGCGGTTGGCCGTGACGACGGCGCCGGTGACCGAGACCGCGGCGAGGACGACCGCCAGGATGGCGGGGAGCACGCGGCGGGACCCCCGGACGAGGATCGCCGTCACGAGGCAGAGCAGTGCGCCGCCCGCGGCGGCGATCGCCACGAGGAGGCGGAACGCGCTCAGTTGGACGACGACCTGGGCCTGCTCGAGACCGAACAGCCCGGGGAGGACGGCGACGACGAGCAGGGCCGTGGTCGCGATCGCGAGCACGGCCGCGATGACGCCACCGACGGTCTTCAGCACCCGCGTCAGCGTAGGCGAGCGGTCTGGGAGTCCTCGGGGCAGGACCTGCGACTAGGGTGGAAGCGTGGTGAGCGCTCGAGACATGCACGGCCCCGCCGATCTGCACACGCACTCGAGCGTCTCGGACGGCACGGAGACGCCGACGCAGCTGATGCGCGCTGCCGGTGCCGCGGGGCTCGGCACGATCGCCCTCACCGACCACGACTCCACCGCCGGTTGGGCCGAGGCGGCCGTCGAGTCGCGCCGCCAGGGCATCACGCTGCTCCCCGGAATGGAACTGAGCACCCGCTACGAATGGCGGAGCGTGCACCTGCTCGCGTACCTCATCGATCCGTTGAACGGCGACCTGCTCCAGGAGACCGCGAAGATCCGGGAGTCCCGGCTCCGGCGGGCCGAAGGCATCGTGGCACGCATCGGTGGAGACTACCCGCTGTCCTGGGCGGACGTCCTCGCGCAGACCCGCGAAGGCGCGACCGTCGGACGGCCCCACATCGCCGACGCCCTGGTCGCCCTCGGGATCGTGGCCGACCGTGGCGAAGCCTTCGACGGCATCCTGCATCCGCGCACCGGCTACTACGCGCCGCACTACGCGCCCGACCCGCTCACCGCGGTCAAGCTCGTCCGCGCCGCCGGTGGCGTCCCCGTGATCGCCCACCCGGTCCCGGCCGGCCGCGACCGGATGCTGCCCGAGCCGTACTTCCGCGAACTCGCTGACGCGGGCCTGTTCGGGCTCGAGATCGAGCACCGCGAGAACACCGAGGAGGGGAAGGTCGTCGTGCGGCGTATCGCCTCCGAGCTGGGCCTCGTCGCGACCGGTTCGAGCGACTATCACGGGACCGGTAAGCCGAACCGCCTCGGCGAGAACACCACGGACATCGACGTGGTCCGGCGCATCGTGGCCGAGGCCACCGGCTCGGCACCCGTCCTGCCTGACTGATCTGCGGCGCGTCCGGAGTGCCCTTCGACGCGCTCAGGGACCGGGTGTACTTCTCCCGGTCACTGAGCTTGTCGAAGTGCCCACGGGGGCGCAGCGGATGTGAGGGGCCGCCGGTCGGAGCACCCTTCGACAGGCTCAGGGACCGGCATCCTTCGGTCACCAACCGGGTCGAGCGCAGCGCTCGCGACATGCAGAACGCCCGCATCCGGAAGGGTGCGGGCGTTCTGCGTGGCGGACCTACGCCGTGGGAGCCGGGGGAGCGGTGCGGCGCGTCCGGCTCCGACGGCGGGGAGCGCTGTTGCCGTCGCGGTGCTCCGGACCGTGGCCGTCGTGGGTGCCTGCTGCGGGCGCGCTGCGGTCGACGGTGTCGGTCGAGGCGGCGTCGTGCGTCCGCGAGTGGGCGCGGGTGCTCGGCTGGGACTCGAGCCGGGTGCTGGTCGGCTGCGAGCGGTCGCCTCCGCGTCCGCCGCGCTCACCACCGCGACCGCCGCCGGTCCGCGAACCGTCGCGTCCGCCTGCGCTCCGCGAACCCTCGCGCCGCGGGGCGGGCTCGACGGCCTTGGCGGGCTTCAGCCGGCCCTTCGTGCCCTCCGCGATCCCGAGGTCGGTGAACAGGTGCGGGCTCGAGGAGTAAGTCTCCGTCGGTTCCGGCTGACCGAACTCGAGGGCGCGGTTGATGAGCGCCCACTTGTGGAGGTCGTCCCAGTCGACGAACGTGACGGCGATACCCGTCTTCCCGGCGCGACCGGTACGGCCGACGCGGTGGAGGTACGTCTTCTCGTCCTCGGGGATCGTGTGGTTGATGACGTGGGTGACGTCGTCGACGTCGATGCCACGAGCGGCGACATCGGTGGCGATCAGGACGTCGCGCTTGCCGGCCTTGAACGACGCCATCGCCCGCTCGCGCTGCTCCTGGTTCAGGTCGCCGTGCACCGCCGCGGCGTTGAACCCGCGGTCGGTCAGTTCCTCGACGAGCTTCGCGGCGGCACGCTTGGTCCGCGTGAAGATCACGGTCTTGCCGCGACCCTCGGCCTGCAGGATGCGCGAGATCACCTCGTCCTTGTCGAGCGAGTGCGCGCGGTAGATGAGGTGCTTGATGTTGGCCTGCGTGAGCCCCTCGTCGGGGTCGCTCGCCCGGATGTGGATCGGCTTGCTCATGAAGCGGCGGGCCAGGGCCACGATCGGACCGGGCATGGTCGCTGAGAACAGCATCGTGTGACGCGCGGCGGGGGTCTTCGAGAAGAGCTTCTCGATGTCGGCGAGGAAGCCGAGGTCGAGCATCTTGTCGGCCTCGTCGAGCACCATCTCGGTGATGCCCGAGAGATCGAGGAGGCGCTGGTTGTTGAGGTCGATGAGACGGCCGGGCGTGCCGACGACGATCTGGGCGCCAGCCTTCAGCTGCTCGATCTGACCCTCGTAGGCCTTGCCGCCGTAGATGGAGACGAGCGTCGTCGACCGGTTCGAGATGAGGATCTCGATGTCCTCGGACACCTGGACGGCGAGCTCACGGGTCGGGACGACCACGAGGGTCTTGACGCCGGGAGCCGGGTCGAGGCCGAGGCGCTGGACGATCGGGATGCCGAACCCGAAGGTCTTGCCCGTGCCCGTCTTGGCCTGGCCGATGATGTCCTGGCCGGCGAGCCCGAGGGGGATCGTCTGCTCCTGGATGGGGAATGGTTCGATGATGCCCTTGGTCGTGAGGGCGTCGACGATGTCCTGGTCGACACCGAGATCAGAGAAAGTCACGGAGATACCTGTCAGTGCAGTCATGGTCTACACCTTCAATTGCACACAGGTGTAGGGCCCCGATCCGACGCCGGGGCACGGCTATTCTACCCGGGACGTCCCGAGAGGCCGCTGGGCGCGCGGAACACGGCGATCGGCGCGCTGCGGATAGGGTGGTCGCATGGCTCGTTGGTTTGCACGACGTCGGCGTCCCGGCACCCAGACGCCTCGTCTGCGCTCGCGGGAGGACGCCGTCCAGGCGACCCGCGTCGACCTCCACGAGCTCGCGCCCAGCACCGCCGACTACCTCGGTCAGGTGGCGCAACTGCAGCTCGGGTTCTTCATGACGCTGTCGTTCGCGGTCGAGCACGCTCCGAACGACGCCGATCGGGAGACGGTCGCCGAGGCCGCCGCCACGGCGCTGCGCAAACACCAGGCGCTACTCGCCTGGCTCCGCCGGACGAGCGACGACCCGGGCGCCGTGCTCGAACCCTACGCACGCACGCGAGACGAGTTCCAGGCGATCCTGCGCACCGGCACCTGGGACGAACTCCTGCTGGGCGTCCTCGTGGCGCGGGGCTTCCTCGACGAGTTCTTCGCGCAGCTCGCGCGCGGCCTGGACGGGGCGGACGCCCGCGACCTGGCTGCGATCGTCGCCCCCGGTCCGGAGGAGGACCCGCTCGTCGGGATCCTGCACCGGGTGATCGCAACGCATCCCGAGCGCGCTTCGACGCTCGCGATGTGGGGCCGTCGGTTGCTCGGCGACACCATGCTCGTCGCCAGGTCCGCCCTCGTGACCGAGAGCAAGGCGCTGCCGGACGACGCCCGGGTCGAACCGGTCTACACGGAGCTCATCGCGAACCACACCAGACGGATGGACGCGCTCGGGCTCACGGCCTGACCGGTCGTCTCCTCCGACACGACGACGCCGCCGCTCCGGGTGGAGCGACGGCGTCGATCGATCGAGCGCCTCGGGTCAGGCGGCGACGCCCTGCTGCAAGCGGGTCAGCATCGCCTCGTCCGACGAAGTGCGGACGCGGACGAGTACGAGGTCGACCACCACACTCACGACGACGGACGCGCTTAAGGCGAGCACCCAGATCCAGCCGCCGTCCCACGCCATGCCGGCCCACGTCGCCGCGACCCAGACGACGGCGGCGACGAGCGTCGCGACCGCCGGGATGAGCGCGGCCCCGTGCTGGTCGCGGCCGGGCAGGAGGTATCGGACGGCGAGACCGAGGATGGCACCGCCGAGCACGACGAAGAGGAGTTCCATGGTCAGCCGACGAATCCGATGCGGCGGGACTCCTCGGTTCCGAGCTCGACGTAGCCGATGCCCGCGGTCGGGATGAGGTAGCTGGTGCCCTTGTCGTCCTTGAGCGCGAGCAGCTTGGCGTCCGTCTCGAGCGCGGTCTTGACCGCCTGCTCGATCTCCGACGCCGGCTGCGAGGTCTCGAAGCCGATCTCGCGAGGGCTGTTGAGGATTCCGATGCGAATTTCCACCTTGAGTGCCTTTCGGTTGCGTAGGGCAAGACTACGGGAGTCGTGGTCCTCCGACCGGCGCGGGTCGGCTGCTGTCAGCGAACAGCGGAACGCCGGTCGGCCGTCGCGGCGATGTCGGGAGGCTCCGGTAACGTGCGGACCATGACGGTTCCCGACGCCTCCGACGATCCGACGGGTGCGGTCCGTGACGCGGACCGCGCGCCCGTCGGCGGCCCGGCTGTCGGCACGTGCGTCCGGGTCGACGACTCGCAGGAGGCCGTGCTGCGGCTCGCGGACGACCGGTCCGCCGTCGTGCTCGGGGCTCCCGGCACGGGCAAGACCACGACGCTCATCGAAGCGGTCGCGGAACGCGTGCACTCGCGCGGTCTGCGTACCGACGAGGTGCTCGTCATCGCCTCCTCCCGGTCGTCGGCGCAGGTCCTCCGCGACCGCCTCGAGGCACGGGTCGCGCGCGCCACACCCGGATCCCTGGCGCGCACCGCCATCTCCCTCGCGCTCGAGGTCATCGCGGGCTCCGGGGCGTTCGCCGGTTCAGGACGACCGCGGTTGCTGACGGGCGGCGAGCAGGACCAGACCATCGCAGAGCGACTCCTCGGCGACGAACAGGACGCGACCGGTCCGCTGTGGCCCGCCGAGCTCGGTCCCGAGGTCAGGCGCCTGCAGGGGTTCCGCACCGAGCTCCGGAACCTCATGGAACGCAGCGTCGAACACGACGTCGCGCCTGCCGAGCTGCGTCGGCTCGGTACGGAGCACGGGCGTCCCGAGTGGGTCGCGTCCGCGGGCTTCATCGAGGGGTTCCTCGCCGACGACTGGCGCGGACATCTCACGCCCGCGGCGGCCCTCGCCCGCGCCGTCCGGCTCCTCGACGACCAGGAACCGGGAACGGGCGTGCTCGGCAGCCTGCGGGTGGTCTTCGTGGACGACGCCCAGGAGGCGACCCACGGCGTCCTGCAGCTGTTCGCCGCGCTCGCCCGACACGGGGTCACGATCGTCGCGTTCGGCGACCCCGACCTCACGACGGGTGCCTTCCACGGTGCCCGAGCCGACGCCCTCGGGCGGTTCGCCGAGGTGCTCGGTCGCCCGGTGGACACGCTCGTCCTCGGGCAGGTCCACCGCGGGACACCGGACATCCGGGCGACCGTCCGCGGTGTCGCCGAGCGCATCGGCACGGCCGGCGCCGGCCTCCATCGCACGGCCGCGCCACCGGTCGACGACGCGGAGGCCCCCGAGCACTCCGTCGTCACCGTGGCGGCCGGTTCCCCGGCCGAGCAGATCGCGGTCGTCGCACGCTTCCTCCGCGAGCGCCACGTCCTCGACGGCGTCGCGTGGGCCGACATGGCGGTGGTCGTCCGCAGCGGCGGGCTGATCCCGGCGATCGAACGGGGCTTGTCCTCCCTCGAGGTGCCCACCCGGGCGAGCACCGGCGGAGCACCGCTGCGCGACCACCCGTTCGTCAGGTCGGTCCTCCTCGCCATGTCGGTGGCACTCGGGCGGACGCCGCTCGACGCCGAGGTCGTGACCGAACTCCTCCACAGCGCGCTCGGTGGACTGGACTCGATCGGGGTCAGGCGACTGCGGGCCGCGCTCCGGCACGCCGATCTCGCTGAGGGCCTCGACCGCAGCGCGGACCGCCTGCTGGAAGAGGCGTTCGCCGTCCCCGGTGCACTCATCGGACTCGAGACGCCCTCCGCCGCCCGCGCCCGCTCACTTGCCGACAGCCTCGCCGAGGCGAGCGCGCAGGCGGCGGCGGGCGCTTCGGCCGAGGAGCTCGTCTACGGCCTCTGGTCGCGGAGCAGACTCGAGCGTTCCTGGGTCTCGCTGTCGAAGGGCAGCGGTCAGGCCGCCGAGGAGGCGAACCGCGACCTCGACGCGATCACCCAGCTGGCCGATGCGGCACGTACCTTCGTCGAGGCGGAGCCCGACACCCCGGCCTCCGTCTTCCTCGACCGCCTGCTCGAACAGACGGTCGGCGACGACTCCCTCGCGCCGACGGGCCTCCGGGAGGCGGTCACGATCGCGACGCCCGCCGCCCTGGTCGGGACCGCGTTCGACACGGTCGTCGTCGCCGGCATGCAGGACGGCGTGTGGCCCAACCTGCGGGTCCGCGACTCTCTGCTCGGCGCGTCGGAGCTCGTGGAACTGCTGGAGGGCACGGCCACGGCGACGGCGGACGCACGGCGCGCGGTCCTCCACGACGAGCTCCGACTCTTCGCCCAGGCGACCTCCCGTGCGCACCGGTCGCTCATGGGGGTCGCGGTCGTCGACGACGACCACCAGGCGAGCCCGTTCCTCACGCTGCTCCCCGAACCCGATCCGCACCGGGCGTCCCTGTCGCCCCTGTCGCTCCGGGGGCTCGTCGGCACCCTGCGTCGCTCGCTCACCCGCCGGATCCGCCCCGCGGACCCGGCCGAGCGTGCCGCGTCCGCCTCGGCCCTGGCCATCCTCGCGACAGCGGGAGTCCCCGGCGCTCCGACCGAGGAGTGGTACGGCGTGGCCGCACCGAGCTCGACGGCACCGCTCCACGACCCCGCCGTCGAGGAGCTGCCGGTCTCCCCGTCCCGCATGGAGGCTTTCGAGGAGTGCCCGCTGCACTGGGCGATCGCCCGACTGGGCGGCGGTGCCTCCGGGTTCGCCTCCGGGCTCGGCACGATCGTGCACGCCGCGCTCGAACACGCGGAGTCCTCCGACGAGGCCGCGCTCTGGGCGGCGGTGGAGGACCGCTGGGACGAACTCCACTTCGAAGCGGACTGGGAGGGCGCGGCGACGAAACGGCGTGCGGCGGAACTCGTCCACCGGCTGTCCGCGTACCTCCACGACGCGGAGCGCGCAGGAGTGACCTCGATCGGCAACGAGAGCCGGTTCAGCCTCCGCATCCCCATCGGAGAGTTGGGCGGCGCGGCCGTGCTCGGCGGCTCGATCGACCGCGTCGAACTCGTGCCCGACGCCGACGGGACGCGGCGCGTGGTGATCGCCGACCTCAAGACCGGCGGCTCGGCGCCCAGACAGGACCGGGAGGTCGCCGACATGGCGCAGCTCGGTGCCTACCAGCTCGCGCTGGCGTCCGGTGCGATCACCGGTACGGAGGGGCTGCTGAGCGGTGGCGCGAAGCTCATCGTCGTGTCGGCCGGCACGAAGCGCAAGGAGTACTACGACCCGGCCCAGCCCGCCTTCGACGACGAAGCCCTCGAGCGCTTCCGCGAGCGTGTTCTGGCGGACGCGGTCGGCATGGCCGGCGCGGTGTTCGAGGCCCGCGTCGGGACCCACTGCCACGACCCGTTCGCGTTCGGCGAGTGCGCCATCCACGTCGTCCCGGCGGTGAGCTCGTGAGCACGGAGGAGACCTACTCGGCCGAGATGCTCGCCGGCCTGCTCGGCCTCCCGCAACCGACGGCGCAGCAGGTCGAGGTCATCGAGGCCCCCATGGCGCCCGTACTCGTCGTCGCCGGTGCCGGGAGCGGGAAGACCGAGACCATGGCTTCACGCGTCGTGTGGCTGCTCGCCAACCGGCACGTGAACGTCGACGGGATCCTGGGGCTCACCTTCACCAGGAAGGCCGCGGGTGAGCTGGCGGCACGGATCGGCAAGCGGATCGCCGCCCTGCAGGACATCGGGATCCTGGATCCCGCGGCCGACGCGCTCTTCGACCGTCCCGAGGTGTCCACCTACAACGCCTATGCGAACGCCCTGTTCCGCGACAACGCCCTCCTGGTGGGCCGTGAGCCCGAGTCGGTCCTGCTGTCCGAGGCGTCCGCCTGGCGACTCGCGAGGCGCGTCGTGGTCCGACACGGAGACGAACGGCTCGCCACCCTCGGCAAGTCCGTCGACCAGGTGGCCGAGCTCGTCCTCTCGCTGAGTCACGAGCTCGCCGAGATCGACGGCACCCCCGAGGAGCTGCTCGGCTTCGTGGAACGGTTCGTCGGCATCGGCGAGCTCCCCGACGGTGGTCGCGGGGCGTACGCGCAGATCGACCAGGCCGTCGAGGTCGTGGGTGCCCTGCCGGTCCTGCTCGACCTCGCGCACCGGTACGCCGACGAGAAGCGCCGGCAGGGACTCGTCGAGTTCTCCGATCAGGTCGCCCTCGCGCTCGCCGCCTGCGAACGTTCGCCGAAGGTCGCCGCCGTCGCACGCGATCGCGCGGGCGTCGTCCTGCTCGACGAGTACCAGGACACCTCGGTCGTGCAGACCAGACTGCTGTCGACCCTGTTCGCCGACCACCCCGTCATGGCGGTCGGCGACCCGCACCAGTCCATCTACGGCTGGCGCGGCGCGAGCGCGGCGAACCTCGCACGGTTCTCACGCGACTTCGGTCGGGAGGTCGCCGCCACCCAGTTCAACCTGTCCACGAGTTGGCGGAACGACCGCACGGTCCTCGAAGCCGCGAACGTCCTCGTCCGCCCGTTGCAGCAGCAGGCGCAGACGGCGGGGAAGCTGCGAGTCCTCGACCTCGAGCCGAAGCCCGGCGCCGGGGCCGGCTCCCTCGCCGTCGAGTTCCCCGAGACCGGTGCCGAGGAGATCCGGGTGGTCGCCGAGTGGTGCGCGGACCGCTTGCTCGCCGAACGCGGGGGAGATCCGGCCGGTTCGGCCGCGATCCTGTTCCGGGCGCGTCGACCGATGCAGGAGTTCGCCGACGGCCTCGCGGCGCTCGGCGTCCCCCACCACATCCTCGGCCTCGGCGGTCTGCTCTCCTCGCCGGAGATCGTCGACGTGACGGCGGCACTGCGGGTCGTCCACGATCCCGGTGCCGGGTCCTCGCTCATCAGACTCTTGAGCGGGCCTCGCTGGCGGATCGGCGTGCACGACCTCGGGCACCTCGTGGAGGTGGCCCGGTACCTGCAGGCCATCGACTGGAAGACGAAGCGGTACGACGCCGAACTGGCCGCCCGGCTCCGTGAGTCGGTCGCCGACGACGACGGGCGGTCGATCATTGACGCGCTCGACTTCATCGCCGCGGACCGCGTGCCGGCGGGCCTCGCCGCAGGGTTCACCGACGAGGCGCGTTCGCGTCTCCGGGAGGCCGGACTGGTGTTCGCCTCCCTGCGGCGTCGTGCGGGCAGCGGCCTCCCCGATCTCGTCAGAGCGGTCGAGCGCGAGTTGCGGCTCGACATCGAGGTCGTCGCGAACGAGTCGACCGGCTCCGCGGCGCGCGCTCCGGCCAGACTGCAGGCCTTCCACGACGAGGTCATCTCGTTCATCCAGGCGGAGGAGCAGGTGACGCTCGGCAGCCTGCTGGCGTGGATCGACCGATCGCTCGCCCGAGACGACCTCGGACCGGCGAGCGACGCACCCGACCAGGGTGCGGTCCAATTGCTCACCATCCACGGTTCGAAGGGCCTCGAGTGGGATCATGTCGCGATCCCGCGGCTCGTGGTCGACGAACTGCCAGCCAAGCCGAAGGACGGCAAAGGCTGGGTGCGTCTCGGGACACTGCCGTACGACTTCCGAGGCGACGCGGCGGAGCTGCCGGAGTTCGCCTGGCGGACGGCCGAGACGCGGAAGGAGGTCGTCGACGCTCAGCTCGCCTTCTCGGAGGCGCTCGGCGAACGCGCGCTCGACGAGGAACGCCGGCTCGCGTATGTGGCGGTGACCCGCGCCAAGCACGACCTCCTGCTCACCGGCTCGTTCTGGTCGGGCGATCGCAAGCGGCCCCGTGCTGCGAGCACCTACCTCCTGGAGCTGGCCGCGGCAGGCGTCATCGCACCGCTCCCCGCAGCCTCCGCCTTCGAGGAGAACCCGGTCGACTCCGGTGCTGCGGTCCTCGACTGGCCACTCGATCCGCTCGGCGCGCGTCGGAGCGTCGTCGAGCGGGCGGCGGCCGAGGTCGACCAGCGGCGCGGACGGCCCGAGGCCGAGCTGCTGGCGACCCTCGGCCCCCTCGAGAACGAGCTGACGCTGCTCCTCGAGGAACGACGCCGTGCCGCGACGACGACGGCGCGCGGTGAGCTCCCCGTGCGCATCCCCGCGTCCAAGTTCAAGGAGTTCGTCACGGAACCGGAGGCCGCACTCGAACGTCTGCGTCGCCCCGTCCCGCAGCGGCCCTACCGGCAGACCCGCCTCGGGACCCGGTTCCATTCGTGGGTCGAGGCGCACTACGGACGCTTCGGATTGCAGGAGCTGGTCGACGCGCTCCCCGAGGAGCTCGACGTCGAACGCCCGGGGCCGGACGCGTCGGAGGGGATCGGGTTCGACGAGCTCACCGAGCGGTTCCTCGCCTCGGAATGGGCGGACGTCCGACCGATCGAGGTCGAGACCGAGATCCACGTGCCGCTCGGCGACACCGGACGAGTGGTGGTCTGCAAGCTCGACGCGGTGTTCGAGCGCGGGGACCGGTTCGAGATCGTCGACTGGAAGACCGGCGCGGTACCCACGACGCCGGAGGACGTGCGGAACGCCTCGTTCCAGCTCGCGCTCTACCGTCTGGCGTACGCGCACCACCGGGAGGTCGACGCCGAGCGCATCGACGCCGTGCTCTACTACGTGAGCCACGACGTGCAGCTCCGGCCGGAACGCCTCTACTCGGAGGAGGAGCTCCTGTCGGAGTGGGAGCGGTCCTTCGGGGAGGCCGCCGAGTCCCAGAGCTCGAACGACGAGGTGTCGATCTGATCCGTGGCGTTCGCGTCCGCGTCGGTTCCAGCGTGGTCGCGATCGTCGTCGGCCTCACCGTCGTCGGTGTCGTCATCGCCCGAGCCGCCGGGATCGCGGCCGAGGGCGCGCTCGAGCTCTGACCGGTCATAGGTGTCGGTCTGCATGGCGATGCCGGGGGAGGACGAGCCGATCGGCGTGCGGTCGAGCAGGTCCTCGACCTCGTCGACGTCGAGGACGGGTCCGGTCGTGGTGCCGAGGGGGTCCGTCACGTCGCCGAGCACGCGGTCGACGAGCCCGTCGAGCATCGCGACGGCGTCCTCGACGATGGTCTCGTCGTGGCTGTCGCGACCGTGCAGGAGCCAGCGGGCGATCTCGAGTTCCGCGTACAGGCGGGCGCGGAGCGTGACGAAGCGGTCGGGTCCGCGGGAGCACGAGGCCGCGTAGGCGGACAGCGCCTGCTCGCCGGTCGCGCCGAGCGTCGCGATCCAGTGGAGGTCGAGGGCCGGGTCGCCGACCCGCAGCGAGCCCCACTCGATGACGCCGTTGACCAGGCCGTGGCCGTCCTGACGGATGACGAGCACCCGGTCGGCGGCGAGGGATCCGTGGATGACGGTGGGCTGGAACTGCCAGAGTGAGTGGTCCTCGACGGCCGCCTGCCAGCGCTCCCGGACGGCGGTCGGGAGAAGCCTCGTCTCGGCGGCGCGGGACACGATGCGGTGTGCGTCCGCCCGGATGAGCTCGGTGGACAGCAGCGGGAGGCCCGCTTCCGCGATGAAGGCCGTCGGGAGGGAGTGGATCGCGGCGACCGCGGCACCGAGCGAGTCCGAGAGGACCTCGTCGCGGCCGAGCGCGGTCGGGTCGAGGTGACTGCCGGCCACGAAGTCGAGCACCACGGCGCGAGTGCCGTCGACGGGCAGTTGGCCCACGACGGTCGGGGCGTCGAAGGGCAACCTGCTGCGGATACCGGGCGTGAGTGCGCGCAGGGCGATGAGGTCCGCGGACTGCTCCGTCTCGGCCTGCTGTGAGGTCGGGATGCGCACGATGAGCTCGTGCCCGTCAGCCGTCACGAGACGGGCCGCGTCGTAGTTCCCCTCGCCGCCGGCGGTGTGCGCGCCGGACCCGCGGACCTGGAGGTCGGCGACGGCCGAGGTGGCCAACGCGGCTAGAGTGAGATGGGATCTGGCCATGACATCCAGGGTACGGGGCCGTCCCGGTGAGCCGCGCTCGCCACGCCCTCAGAGAGGTTGTCCATGACGATTCAGGTTCGCGCACTCGCCGGTCTACCGCTTGCGAGAGGCGGACTCGACCGTCACGGCGAGCTCCGTTCACGACCGGACGTGCTCGACGGACTGCGGGTCGATCCGAACGCCCGAGCCGTCGTCCTCCGCGGCCGGCGCGCACTCGTGACCGGCGACGCGCTCGACCTCCTGGATCCCTCGGACCTGCCCGAGCCGGAGCTCATGGTCTACCTCGGAAGCACCGTCGAGGACACCCCGGAAACACCACCGGGCACCGACATCCTGCTGTGGGTCCTCGCCGACGCCGATGCCGACGCGATCACCGAGGATGAGAACCGCTGGTTCGACCTCCGCCGGAGCGGACACCGGCTGTCCGACCGCGACGTCGGGATCCTGGCGACGTCGCTGGCGATCGCCGGGTGGCACCGAGCCGAGCCGTTCTGTGCGCACTGCGGCTCGCCGACCACCGTCCGCAACGCCGGCTGGGCACGACACTGCCCGGTCGACGGCAACGAACTCTTCCCGCGCATGGATCCCGCGGTCATCGTCGCGGTCGTCGATCCTCAGGGACGGATCCTGCTCGGGTCGAACGCGATGTGGGAGCACAACCGGTATTCACTGCTGGCCGGCTACGTCGATGCCGGCGAGTCTCTCGAGCAAGCTGTCGCCCGCGAGATCTTCGAGGAGTCGGGGATGCGTCTCGGCACTCCCGTCTACCTCGGTTCGCAGCCGTGGCCGTTCCCGCGCTCGCTCATGCTCGGCTTCGTCGCCCCGCTCGCGGAGGATCAGGATCCGGAGGCGCTCGTCCCGGACGGCCAGGAGATCCTCGACCTCCGGTGGTTCACGCGGGAGGAACTCGAGGACCCGGCCACCGACGTCATCCTCCCCGGACCGTCGTCGATCGCACGAGCCGTGATCGACGAGTGGCTTCGCGGATCCTGGTCTCGATGAGGCGCGGCACCACCGAGGGGCCCCGATGAGCAGTCCGGCCGAACTGCTGGCCGGACTCGACCCCGACCAGGCCGTCGCAGCGGAGGCGCTCCGCGGACCCGTGTGCATGCTCGCCGGCGCAGGCACGGGCAAGACCCGCGCGATCACCCATCGCATCGCCTACGGGGTCGCGACCGGGACCTACACGGCGTCGCGCGTCATGGCGCTCACCTTCACCAGCCGCGCCGCTGCTGAACTGCGTGGTCGGCTCCGGGCGCTCGGAGCCGAGGGCGTCTCGGCCAGGACCTTCCACGCCTCCGCGCTCTCGCAGCTGAACTTCTTCTGGCCCCAGGTCGTCGGCGGACAGGTGCCTGCGCTCGTCGAGAGCAAGGGCCGGGTGCTCGGGCACGCAGCCGAACGGCTCCGGTTGCGGGTCGACACCGCGACCCTGCGCGACGTGGCAGGCGAGATCGAATGGCGCAAGGTGTCCGGCCTGACCCTCGAGCAGTATGCGGCGTCGAATCGGCCGCTGCCGGCCAAGCTGTCCCTCGAGCAGGTCGTCTCGCTCCAGGAGACCTACGAGCAGTTGAAGGACGAGCGCCGACGCATCGACTTCGAGGACGTCCTGCTCGCCTGCGCCGGCATGATCGAGACCGAGCCCGCCGTCGCCATGCAGGTGCACGAGCAGTACCGCTTCTTCGTCGTGGACGAGTACCAGGACGTCTCGCCGCTGCAGCACCGACTCCTCGAACTCTGGCTGGGCGGTCGACGGGACGTGTGCGTCGTCGGCGACGCGAGCCAGACCATCTACTCCTTCGCCGGTGCCCGTTCCGACTACCTGCTCGACTTCCCGACCAGGTACCACGACGCCACGGTCGTCCGGCTCGAGCGCAACTACCGCTCCGCCCCGCCGGTCGTGGCCGCGGCGAACACGCTCATGCGGGGGCGCCCGGGGGCGTTGCACCTCTCAGCGGCCACCGCACGCGACGACGAGGTCACCCAGACCGCACGCCCTGAGACGCCAGCGGTCGGCCTGCGGCAGTACCCGAACGAGCTGTCCGAGGCGAGAGGCGTCGCCTCGGAGATCCTCGTGCAGCTGCAGGCGGGCGTCCCGGCCTCGGAGATCGCCGTGCTCTACCGGATCAACGTCCAGGCGGCGGCGTTGGAGACGGCCCTCGGCGAAGCCGGCATCCCCTACGTCATGCACGGCTCCAAGCGCTTCTTCGAGCTGCCCGAGGTACGGCAGGCCCTGCTCCAGCTCCGCGCTGCCTCCGTCTCGATCAGTGGTGAGCCCCTGTTCAAGTCCGTGAGCGACGTGCTCCGGTCGCTCGGCTGGAGCCAGGACCCGCCCGACGGCGGCGGCGCGGTGCGCGACCGCTGGGAGTCGCTCAACGCGATCATGGGGCTCGTCGACCAGGCGCCGGAGGGGACCTCGTTCCGCGCCTTCACGGATGAGCTGCAACTGCGGCAGGCCGCGCAGCACGAGCCGACGGTCGAGGCGGTCACGCTGGCGACCCTGCACTCGGCGAAGGGCCTCGAGTGGGAGGCCGTGCACCTCATCGGGCTCTCCGAGGGCTATCTGCCGATCTCCTACGCGAAACAGTTCGAGCAGGCGGACGAGGAACGGAGGCTCCTCTACGTCGGCATCACGCGCGCCAAGCGGCTGCTCAACCTGTCCTGGTCCGAGACGCAGCAACGCGGTGGTCGTCGCGAGCCGTCGCGATTCCTGGCAGAGCTCGGCATGCGCACCTCGAGTGCTCCCGGACGACGCGGCGCCTGACCCCACCGGTCGCGGCGTCGACCACCAGCTGGGTGCTCGCGAGGATGGGCTGGGACGCGTCGAGGTGTCGGAGCACCAGACGGGTCACGCGGGTCGCGACCTCCGCACCGAGGAGCTGGGTGTCGAGTGGCGAGCGGTGCCCGAGAAGCTGGGAGGCGACGGCCGGCCAGGCCGGATCGTCGTCGGTGCGGTGCAGCTCGACGCAGTGCAGGCACGGCCCTGAGCCGGGTGTCACGAACGGCCCGATCCGAACGACACGATCGCTGAACACGACCGGCAGGTGCGGGACGTCGTCGCGCAGCCACCGCGTGTACCGACTCGGCGGGATGACGAAGTCGGCGACGAGGACGGCGACGTCGACCCGGCCAGGGTGCGACCCGGCTCCGGTCGACCCGGACTCCGGTGGCAGGAGTGCGACCGCCTCCTGCTCGGAGAGGAGGCGTCGGAGGAGCTCGGCCGCCAGGCTCGCGCCGTCCACGACGACCCGGTGCGTCACGGCGGGGCCGGAGGTGGGGCCGCCGTGCTCGATCACCGGGTCGAGCGTCGAGAGGACGCGATCGATCTCGTGGGCTGGGATGTCGAAGGCGTCCGCGAGTCGTCGTTCGACCAGAGCCGGGAAGCCGGCACGCAGTGCCGCGACGACCTGCTCGGTCTCGGTCCGGACGCTGTCGAGCACGACCGCTTCATCGACTCCCACCTGCAGGCTGTGCGGGGTTCGCCAGAGCAGCGGTCTCCTGGGATCGAGGCGCGTCGTCATCCATCGATGATGGCGGGTCGACGACCGGTCGCGTCGGCACTCTCCACAGCCCGCCCGGAAGGACGAGCTGTGGAGCGTCGCCGTGGATCAGACCGGGGGGCCGCCGGCACCGTTCGGGCCGGAGGGCTCCGAACCGGGCTCGTCGTCGTGCTGGTCGCCGCGTTCCTCGCCACGGAGGAGGTCTTCGAGCGCGAGATCCATCTCGTCCTGCTCGGGACGCTCACCCCTGGCCTCAGCTTCGAGGCGCGCGATGAGCGCCTCCGGGGCGTCGATGTCGGCTGCGGTCGGCACGAGGTCGGGGTGCGACCACAGGGCGTCGCGCTGCGCGGTACCGACGGCGTCGGTGACCTGCTGCCACATCTGCGCAGCCTCGCGCAGCCGGCGGGGTCGCAGCTCGAGTCCCACGAGCGCGCCCAAGGCCTGTTCGGCCGGCCCACCGGCGGCGCGGCGTCGGCGGACGGTCTCCGCGATGGCCGCGGAGCGGGGGAGACGCTCGGTGGCTGCCGCGGTGACCACGTCGACCCAGCCCTCGATGAGGGCGAGCGTCGTCTCGAGTCGGGCGAGGCTCGCGTCCTGCGCCTCGGTTCGGGCGGGGATGAGCGCACCGCTCGTCATGGCCTCTCGGAGTTCCTCGGGGTTCGACGGGTCGAAGCTCTCGGCGAGCTCCTCGAGTCGCTCGGTGTCGATCCGGATGCCGCGTGCGAAGTCGGTGATCGAGGAGATGAGGTGCAGGCGGAGCCAGCGGGCGTGGCGGAAGAGTCGTGCGTGCGCGAGTTCACGGACCGCGAGGTAGATCTGGACCTGATCCGCCGGGATGTCGAGACCCTCGCCGAAGTCGGCGACGTTCTGGGGCACCAGGGCGGCCTCGTTGTCGTCGAGCAGTGGGATGCCGATGTCGCCGCCGGAGACGACCTCCTTGGAGAGCTGACCGACGACCTGTCCGAGCTGCATCGCGAAGAGCGTGCCGCCGATGCCGCGGACGAGCTGTCCGGCGTTCGCGATCATGCTCGACAGCTCCTCGGGCGCGCGTTCCGTGAGCACGCCGGTCAGGGCGTTCGCGATGTTCGTGGCCACCGGCTCGGCGAGCTGCGTCCAGAACGGCATCGTCTTCGTGGCCCAGCGCGTCCTCGTGTACAGGGCCGGTTCGCTCGACAGCTCGGCCACGTCGGTGACGTCGGCGAGCCACAGGGAGGCGATGTGGAACGCCTGCTCGAACGCCGCACGCTGCTCGGGCGTCGTGTCCTGGGAGCCGTCCCCGGCGATGGTCTTCGCCTGCTGGAGCGAGGTGTCCCAGTTGATGCCGTCGCCACCGGAGCGGAGTGCGCCCTGGAGCTGCGACATGAGCGCAGCGAGACTGGCCGGATCGCTGGGAAGGCCGGCGGCGCCGGCGAGCTGGCTCGGGTCGAACGAACCGTTGCCGGAGAGGAGCTCGCGGAGCATGTCGCGGAACTCGTCCTCCGGACTCTTGTCGGAATCCTCTGGCACGTCAGCCGCCTCTCAGATAGCTCGGTGCTGGGCCTTCTACGCTAGTCGCACCTCGCTGAAGAATCGCCGGGGTATGGTTGGTCGGGTTTCCGCCCACCGCGAACACTCCGGAAGGCTTGCATGTCGCTCTTCGCCGATGAGGCTCCCACCGCTTCGGCACCGACCGGTCAGGGGCGCAATCGTCGCGCTCGGTTCGGTTGGATCGTGCTCAGCCTCTCGCTCGTCCTCCTCGGCGTGCTGTCGGCGGTTCCCGCACCGTACGTCATCGAACAGCCGGGTCCCGTGTTCAACGTGCTGGGTACGACCGAGGGTGACGACGGCGACGTCCCGCTCATCGAGGTGCACGACGAGCAGACCTACGACACCGGCGGCACGCTCGACATGTTGACGGTCCAGCTGGTCGGGAATCCGCAACGGAGCCCGGGCTGGCTCGACATCGTCTCGGCCTGGTTCGACCCGAGCCGCGCCGTCGTGCCGATGGACCTCTACTTCCCGCCCGGCGTCACGACCGAGCAGCGCGACGAGCAGAACGCGACCCTCATGGTCGACTCGCAGCAGGACTCGGTCGCGGCGGCGTTGCGCGAGCTCGGGTACGAGGTTCCCGAGCACATCGTGGTGGCACAGATCGCTGAGGGTGCGCCCGCGCAGGGGGTGCTGCGGCTCGACGACGAGATCGTCGCGGTCGACGGCACGCCCGTGACCGGCCTGGCCGGCCTGCGGGACGCGATCAACGCCAACGGTACGGACAAGCCGGTCACGCTCGACATCGTGCGTGGGGGAGTGGCGAGCACCGTCGAGATCACGCCGACGACCGCGACCGCGTCCGACGGGACGACCTCGACCGTGATCGGCATCGGTACCAAGACCACCTACGACCTCCCCGTCGACATCACCATCCAGCTCGACAACGTCGGCGGCCCGAGCGCCGGCATGATGTTCGCGCTCGGCATGATCGACCTGCTCACCCCGGGTGAGCTCAACGGCGGGAAGGACGTCGCCGGTACCGGGACGATCGACGCCGACGGGAACGTCGGCGCGATCGGCGGCATCCGGCAGAAGCTGTTCGGCGCGAAGGACGCCGGGGCCGAGTGGTTCCTGGCACCGGAGAGCAACTGCGACGAGGTCGCCGGACACGTCCCCGACGGCTTGACGGTCTTCGCCGTGAAGACCCTCGACGATTCGCTCACAGCGCTCAAGGCCATCGCGGACGGAGCCGACACGAGCAAGCTGCCCACCTGCTCGGCCGGTTGACCACTTCGGGCGCTCTCCCAGCCCGGCCGCTTTAGGATGGGTGGGACGACCCCTATCTGAAGAGGCCACACGTGACATCCGCAGCAGCAGAGAAGCCCCTGTCCACTCAGCGCCGACGCGCCCCGATCGCGATCACGGTGGCGATCATCGCCGCGCTCCTCATCGGGTTCTTCGTGTTCTCGGGGTTCTACGCCGACCTGCTGTGGTTCCAACAGCTCGGCTTCACCGAGGTCCTGACCACGCAGTGGATCGCGGCGATCGCCATGTTCCTCGTCGGGTTCGTGGGGATGGCCCTCCCCGTCTGGCTGGCCATCGAGATCGCCTACCGGACCCGTCCGGTCTATGCGAAGCTCAGCTCGCAGGTCGACCGCTACCAGCAGGTGGTCGAGCCGCTCCGCCGACTCGCGACCTACGGCATCCCGGCGCTCTTCGGGCTCTTCGGCGGTGTCGCCGCGGCCTCGCGCTGGCAGCTGGTGCTGCTGTGGATGAACGGCACCCCGTCCGGTACCAAGGACCCGCAGTTCAACCTCGACGTGTCGTTCTACCTCTTCGACCTGCCGTTCTTCCAAGCCGTGGTCGCCTTCTCCTCGGCGGTCGTCCTGATCGCCCTCATCGCAACCGCCGTCGTCACCTACCTCTACGGAGGCATCCGGGTGGTCAGCCGTGAGGTCTGGATCTCCATGGCGGCCCGCGTGCAGATCTCGGTGCTCGCCGCGCTGTACCTGATCCTGCAGGCCGTCAGCCTCTGGCTCGACCAGTACACGACGCTGAACGACACCGGCACGCTCATCACCGGTGCCTCGTACACCGACGTCGCCGCGACCATCCCCGGTCGGGTCATCCTCGCCGGCATCGCGCTCATGGTCGCCGTCCTGTTCGTCGTCACCGCGTTCACCGGCCGCTGGCGTCTGCCGCTCGTCGGTACCGCGCTGCTCATCGTCGCGTCCCTCATCGTCGGCAGCCTCTACCCGTGGATCGTCCAGCGTTTCCAGGTGGAGCCGAACGCGAAGAGCCTCGAGACGCCGTACATCAAGCGGAACATCGACATGACCCGCGACGCCTACGGGATCGCCGACGTCGAGGAGGAGGAGTACGCGGCCACCACCGACGCGACCCCCGGAGCGCTCCGTCAGGACGCCGAGACCACGGCGAACATCCGGATCATCGACCCGTCGCTCGTGAGCGCCTCGGTCGCGCAGCTCGAGCAGTTCAAGCAGTTCTACTCCTTCGACAAGCAGCTCGACGTCGACCGCTACAACATCGACGGCAAGACGCAGGACGCCGTCGTCGCGGTCCGCGAGCTGAACGTCGCCGGCCTCGACAACTCGCAGTCGTGGATCAACAACACGGTCGTGTACACCCATGGGTACGGTCTGGTCGCGGCCTACGGCAACCAGCGCTCGGCCTCCGGTGAGCCGGTCTTCCTCGAGTCGGGCATCCCCACCACCGGCGCGCTCGGCGACTTCGAACCGCGCGTGTACTTCGGTGAGCAGTCGCCGGACTACTCCATCGTCGGCGCTCCCAAGGGCGCGGACCCGGTGGAGCTCGACTACCCGTCGGGCACCCAGGGTGAGTCGCAGACCTACACGACCTTCGACGGTGATGGCGGGCCCAAGCTCGACAACGTCTTCAAGAAGCTCGTCTACGCGCTCAAGTTCCAGTCGGAGCAGATCTTCCTCTCCGACTCCGTGAACAGCCAGTCGCAGATCCTCTACGACCGCGACCCGCTCACCCGGGTCCAGAAGGTCGCTCCCTACCTGACGCTCGACTCCGACCCCTACCCGTCCGTGGTGGACGGTCAGATCGTCTGGATCGTCGACGGCTACACGACGAGCGCCAGCTACCCCTACTCGAAGACCGTGAGCCTGTCCGACACGATCTCCGACTCGGTCACGCCGGCGCAGAACTACGCGCTCGACGACGTCAACTACATCCGGAACTCGGTGAAGGCCACCGTCAACGCGTACGACGGCAAGGTGACGCTCTACAGCTGGGACGACCAGGATCCGATCCTCAAGACCTGGCAGAAGGTGTTCCCGTCGACGGTCAAGCCGATGTCGGACATGTCCGGCGATCTCATGAGCCACGTCCGGTACCCGGCCGACCTCTTCAAGGTCCAGCGTTCGGTGCTCGGCCAGTACCACGTCACCAACGCCGGATCGTTCTACTCGAGCGAGGACGCGTGGGTCACCCCCAACGACCCGCAGTCGACCGACACCGAGAAGAAGTACCAGCCGCCGTACTACCTGACGATGCAGCTGCCCGAGCAGGACGCGCCGTCCTTCTCCCTGTACTCCACGTTCATCCCGCGTCAGGGCGGTGAGCAGTCGCGGAACGTGCTGACGGGCTACCTCGCGGTCGATGCGAACGCCGGCGCCGAGGACGGCAAGCGGAGCTCCGACTACGGCAAGATCAGGCTGTTGACCCTGCCGAAGGACGACACCGTACCGGGCCCCGGCCAGGTGCAGAACACCTTCGACTCCGATCCGAGCGTGTCGAGCCAGATCAACATCCTGAAGCAGGGTCAGACCGAGGTGCTGAACGGCAACCTGCTGACCGTGCCGGTCGGTGGCGGTCTGCTCTACGTGCAGCCGGTCTACGTGAAGTCCACCGGCGACACGAGCTTCCCGCTCCTGCAGAAGGTGCTCGTCGCCTTCGGCGACCAGATCGCCTTCGAGGACACGCTGGACGAGGCGCTCGACGTCCTGTTCGGCGGCGACTCGGGTGCGGATGCGGGTGACACGAACGTCCCGGGCGACAGCACGACGCCCCCGACGGACGGCACGGACACCGGCGGCGGAACCGACACGGGCTCGACCCCGAGCACGGGTGACCCGACGGTGGACGCGCAGATCAAGACGCTGCTCGACCAGGCGAAGGCCGCGATGGTCGAGAAGGACGCGGCCATGGCGAGCGGTGACTGGGCTGCCTACGGGGTGGCGGACAAGAAGATCTCCGACGCACTGGCGCAGGCGCTGGCACTGCTGAACGGCTGATTCCGAGCCTGCAATCCGAACGGCGTCGCCCTGACGGGCGGCGCCGTTCGGCGTTCCAGGAGGAGGGATTCGGCCGGAATCGGAGTGCTCAGCGGCACGCGATTTGCACGCCCTCAGAATGCATGCTAGGTTTATCTCTTGTGCCGCAGGGTGGAGCAGTTCGGTAGCTCGCTGGGCTCATAACCCAGAGGTCGTAGGTTCAAATCCTGCCCCTGCAACAGAAAAGATGAAATCCCGGTCTCCTCGAGACCGGGATTTCGTCGTTTCCGGGGATGATCGCCCGCCGTCGGCGGGCTGTGGATCAGCCCATCGTCACGACGGGGAGGCCGAACGCCGCGGCCACGCCGGCGTTGGTGACCGCACCCGCGTGGATGTTGACGCCCGCGCGGAGTGCTGCGTCGGCCGCCACGGCGTCGTTCGTGCCCTGGTCGGCGATGGCGAGGGCGTACCGGAGGGTGGCGTTGGTCAGCGCTCGCGTCGAGGTCTCCGGGACGGCACCGGGCATGTTGGCCACGCAGTAGTAGAGGCTGTCGTGGACCCGGAACGTGGGGTCGTCGTGCGTCGTCGGCCGTGAGCCCTCGAAGCAGCCGCCCTGGTCGATGGCGATGTCGACGAGCACCGAGCCGGGCTTCATGTCCGCCACCATGGCGTCGGTGACGAGCTTCGGGGCCTGGGCCCCGGGGATGAGCACCGAGCCGATGACGAGGTCGGCGTCGCGGAGCTGCTCCGCGATCTCGTAAGCCGATGACGGCCTGGTCTGGATCTGCCCGCTGAAGCGGTTCTCCAGCTCCCGCAGGCGAGGGATGGAGATGTCGATGATCGTGACGTCCGCCTGCATGCCGAGCGCGTTGGCCGCGGCGTGCTCGCCGGCGACCCCGCCGCCGATGACGACGACCTTCGCCTTGGGGGTTCCGGGCACGCCGCCCAGCAGGATCCCTCGTCCACCGGTGGCGCGCATGAGGTGGTAGGCGCCGACTTGCGTGGACAGTCGTCCTGCGACCTCGCTCATGGGCTGCAGGAGCGGGAGGGAGCGGTTGGGTAGCTGCACGGTCTCATAGGCGATCGCGGTGGTCCCAGAGGCGATCAGGGCGTCGGTGAGCGGACGGTCCGCCGCGAGGTGGAGGTAGGTGAAGAGCGTCTGGTCGGCCCGCAGGAAGTCGTACTCGGCGGCGACGGGCTCCTTCACCTTGAGTAGGAGGTCGCCCGCCGCCCAGACGGAGGCCGCGTCGGTGGCGATGGTCGCGCCGGCGGCACGATACGCCTCGTCGAGATTGCCGGACCCGAGGCCGGCGCCCGCCTGGACGACGACCTCATGGCCGTGTCGGACGAGTTCGTGGACGCCGCCGGGCGTCGCCGCGACCCGGTTCTCGTTGTTCTTGATCTCCGTGGGGATGCCGATTCGCATGGCTGGTTCCTCTCGCAGGCTGGGCCAAGGCTCGGCTCTCCCGCTCGTCGGTGGACGGTGTGGGACTATTCTGGGGTTGCTGCGTTTCAGCCAAATGAACACCGCAGTTTTTGCGGAATTCGTGTCTGAACTCGATGATGATTCGGCTGAAAAGGAGAGTGGGCGCAGGATGACGAACAATCTGCACGGACGCGCGGACCTCGACGACGTCGACCACGCACTCCTGCGGCTCCTGCAGGAGAACGCACGCATGACGAACGCCCGCATGGCGGAGCTCGTCGGCATCGCCCCCTCGACGTGTGTCGCCCGAGTGCGGTCGCTCGTCGACCGCGGCGTGATCACGGGGTTCTCGGCGCGTATCGATCCGGTCGCGGTCGGGCTCGGTCTTGAGGCGCTCATCAGCGTCAACATCAGGGCGGGGGCTCGCGCCCGTATCGCCGAGTTCAGCGCCGGCATCCGACAGCTCCCGGAGGTCGTGCAGGTGTTCTTCCTCGGCGGCTCCGAGGACTTCGTCATCCATCTCGCGGCGCGGGACAGCGCCCACATCCGCGACTTCGTCGTCGAGCACCTGTCGGCCGATCCGACGGTCGCCTCGACCCGCACGAGCCTGGTGTTCGATCACTCGTTCATCGGCGTCGCGGTGGGGGAGTGAGGGCGATCCGCGGCTGTACCGGCCGGGCGAAGGTCACGAACGCATAACGAAGGACTCGGGCGGAAAACCCTGACCATGTTCGGTTTTGCCACGGAGGCCGTGCGCGATGTCCGCCTTTTGGGGGATCGTCGATTAGCCAGCAGCTGTGAGTTTCGTTAGCGTTGTCGACGGCCCGCAAGGGCTGACCTACGTAACCGCGTCCCGCCCCCTGTCGCCCCGTGACGGCGTGCTGGACGTACGGTCGAACGCCACGCGGTAGCCGTTGTCGCCCCACGTGATCCGAGCCCGCGCGCTGTCCATCAGTGCGCCGATGGGGCGGATCGAGAGCCGTTCGACCCGGCCTGACGATCGACAGGAAGAGCGCACCGCGGTTCCGCGTGCGCTTCCAGGAGAACACATGACCGAAACGATTGCCGTCTCCGCGACGGGACTGTACAAGGTCTTCGGCAGGAAGCCGAAGGAAGCCGTGAAACGCCTGCAGGCCGGTGCCTCGCGTGACGAACTCGCCTCCGGCGGGACCACCGCAGCCGTCATCGACGCCTCGTTCGAGGTGAAGCAGGGCGAGATCTTCGTCGTGATGGGCCTCTCCGGCTCGGGCAAGTCGACGCTGATCCGGATGCTCAACGGCCTGCTCGAGCCGACGGCGGGCACCGTGACCATCGCCGGGAAGCCGATCTCGGGGGTGTCCTCGAAGCAGCTGCGTGCGGTCCGACAGGACAACATCTCGATGGTCTTCCAGCACTTCGCCCTGCTGCCGCACCGCACGGTGCTCGAGAACGCCGCCTACGGACTCGAGGTGAAGGGTGTTCCGGCCGCTGAACGACGCGAGCGGGCCCAGGCCGTCGTCGAGCGCGTCGGGCTCGCAGGCTGGGAGGACAAGCTCCCGGGCCAGCTCTCGGGTGGGATGCAGCAGCGCGTCGGCCTCGCCCGCGCACTCGCCTCGGACACCGACATCCTCCTCATGGACGAGGCGTTCTCCGCGCTCGATCCCCTCATCCGCCGCGAGATGCAGGAGCAGCTCGTCGAGCTGCAGGCCGAGCTCGGCAAGACCATCGTGTTCATCACCCACGACCTCAACGAGGCGATGTTCCTCGGCGACCGGATCGCCGTCATGCGCGACGGCCGGATCGTCCAGGTGGGCACCCCGAACGACATCCTGACCGACCCGGCGAACGACTACGTCGCCCAGTTCGTCCAGGACGTCGACCGCGCCCGCGTCCTGACCGCCGGTGGCGTGATGGAACCCGCGCGCTCCGTCGTCTCCGCATCCGCCGGACCCAGGGCTGCCCTGCGCATCATGCGCGACCTGCAGACCTCGACCGCCTTCGTGGTCGGTCCGGGTCGGCAGCTCCTCGGCGTCGTCCGCGACAAGGACGTGCTGCGTCTCGTCCGTGCGGGCGACCACGAGCTCGGCAGCGTCATCACCGCCGACCTCGCCACGGTCTCGCCGGAGGCGGCGCTCGTCGACCTCTTCGAGTCCGCCGTCGAGAGTGCCCTGCCCGTCGCGGTCGTGGACGAGCGGACGCGCCTGCTCGGCGTCGTCCCGCGGGTGACCCTGCTCGCCGCCGTCGGTAACGTCCCGACCAACACGGACGAGATCAGCCTCGTCGGGCCGCCGGCGACGGTGCCCGTCGAGCTCATCACGGCGACCCTGCGGTCGACCGCGGAGGACCCGCAGCACCCCGATGACGTGACCTCGTCGATCGAGACCAGCGCCGCCGAACCGGCAGCGATCCTGCCGGAAGGGAGTGTCCGATGAACGGCATCCGTCTCCAGTCGTCCGGGTTCCTGGACGCCATCACCCGCCCCGAGATCGGTGCGTGGGTCGAAGCCTTCGTCGACTTCATCACCGACGTCTTCCAGCCCGTCTTCGACGTCATCCGGAGCGTCTTCCAGGGGCTGTACGACGGCGTCGACCTCGTGCTCAGCGGTCCGCCGTTCTGGGTGATCATCATCGTCGCCGCCCTGCTGGCCTTCGTCGCACGAGGCCCGGTGTTCGCCGTCGGCTCCGCGGTCGGGCTGTTGATCATCGTCGGCGTCGAGCAGTGGGACAACGCGATGGACTCGCTCTCGCTCGTGCTCGTGGCCGGACTCATCGCCATCGTGATCGGGATCCCGCTCGGCATCCTGGCGGCACGCTCGAAGGTCGCGTCGTCGATCATCCGGCCGTTGCTCGACTTCATGCAGACGACTCCGGCGTTCGTCTACCTCATCCCCGCGCTCATCCTGTTCCGCATCGGTGTCGTCCCGGGCATCGTCGCGACGATCGTCTTCGCGCTGGCCCCGGCCGTCCGTCTCACGGAACTCGGGATCCGCAACGTCGACCGCGAGGTCGTCGAGGCCGGCAACGCGTTCGGTGCTTCCTCGTGGCGGATCCTCCGCCAGATCCAGCTGCCGCTCGCGATGCCGAACATCATGGCCGGAGTCAACCAGGTCATCATGCTCTCGCTCTCCATGGTCGTCATCGCCGGCATGGTCGGCGCCGGCGGTCTGGGTGGCGACGTCGTCAAGAGCCTCTCCCGGATCGACATCCAGCTCGGCTCTGAAGCGGGCCTGTCGGTCGTCATCCTGGCGATCTTCCTGGACCGTCTCACGGCTTCCCTCGGCAGCGGTCGCAAACAGCGTGGGAAGCGCATGAAGGCTGCCCCGTCCTCGCCCGGCGGGATCCGACCGGCGCCTGCCTCGAGCACCACGACGACCGACAGCACCGCCTCAGGTGAGGAGCAGCGCACTCCCGCCGAGTCGCCGACCACCGTGCGGTGACCCACCGGCACACAGCTTTCCACCCGACGACACCGATCCCCGCGTCACGCGGGACGAAAGGAATCATCGAACATGCAGTACCGCACCAAGATCGCAACCACCATCGCAGCGGGGGCGGCGGCGACGCTCGCCATCTCCGGCTGCTCCGCGGGCGCCTCGGACGAGACGCTCGAGAACGGCGACAAGCAGGCGGTGACCATCGCCGTGTTCAGCGGCTGGGACGAGGGCATCGCTGCCTCCGAGCTGTGGAAGGCCGTGCTCGAGGAGCAGGGCTACGACGTCACCCTCGAGGAGGCGGAGCCCGCCCCGGTGTTCTCCGGCCTCAGCACCGGTGACTACGACCTGACGCTCGACGTCTGGCTGCCGACCACGCACGCGAGCTACATCGAGAAGTTCGGTGACGACGTCGTCGACCTCGGCGCCTGGAACACCGACGCCAAGCTCACGATCGCCGTCAACGAGGACGCCCCTGTCGACTCGCTCGAGGACCTCGCGGCCAACGCGGACCTCTTCGACAGCCGGCTCGTCGGCATCGACCCCGGTGCCGGACTGACCGAGGCCACCCAGGACAAGGTCATCCCCGAGTACGGCCTCGACGACTGGGAGTTCCTGACCTCGGGCACCCCGGCCATGCTCTCGGAGCTGAAGGCCGCGACCGACGCCGGCGAGAACATCGCCGTCACGCTGTGGCGTCCGCACTGGGCCTACGACGCGTTCCCGATCAAGGACCTCGAGGACCCGAAGGGCGCCCTCGGAGATGCCGAAGGCATCCACAGCTTCGGCAAGGCCGACTTCGCGGACGAGTACCCGACGCTCGCCGGGTGGCTGAAGAACTTCGACTTCGACTCAGAGCGACTGTTCTCGCTCGAGAACGCGATGTTCAACGAGGGTGACTCGAAGGACTACGCGCCGGTCGTCAAGCAGTGGATCAGCGACAACCAGGAGTACGTCGACTCGCTCACCAAGTAGCGGATCGACGAGACGACGGGCACCGGAGCGATCCGGTGCCCGTCGTCTTGTGCATCGGAGCGTCAGCTGCGGAGTCGGGCGAGGCCGTCGACGGCCCGCTCCAGCACCTCGACGCGTTTGCAGAACGCGAACCGGACCAGTGACGCGTAGTCCGGGTCGTGCCGGTCGAGGCAGAACGCCGACAGCGGCACCGCAACGACGCCGGCGAGCTCGGGCAGTGCCCGGCAGAACGCTGCAGCATCGTCGAAGCCCAACGGGGTCGCATCGGCCACGATGAAGTAGGTGCCGTCCGGTCGGAAGGTGTTGAAACCGGCGGCGGAGAGGCCCGCGCTCAGGAGGTCCCGCTTGCCGCGCAGGCCGTCGGCGATGGCCGTGAACGCGGCGTCGGGCAGTCGGAGTCCGGTCGCCATCGCCGGCTGGAACGGTGCGCCGTTGACGTAACTGAGGTACTGCTTGACCGTCGAGACGGCCGAGACGAGTTCGCGGGGTCCGCTCAACCAGCCGATCTTCCACCCGGTCGTGCTGAAGGTCTTGCCACCGGACGAGATCGTGAGTGTACGTCCGGCGGCACCCGGCAGGGTCGCGACGGGGACGTGTCGGACGTCGAAGGTCAAGTGCTCGTAGACCTCGTCCGTCACGATGATCGCATCGTGGCGCTCCGCCAACTCGGCGATCAGGTCGAGCGTCGCGCGGTCGAGGACGGTGCCGGTCGGGTTGTGCGGCGTGTTGACCAGGATGATCCTGGTCCGGTCGGTGACGACGGCGCGGAGCTCGTCCGGGTCCGGCTGGAAGTCGGGTGCGCGCAGCTTGACCGTCCGGTGCCGGCCGCCGGCGAGGGCGATGAGTCCGCCGTACGCGTCGTAGAACGGCTCGAAGGTCACGACCTCGTCGCCGTGCTCGACGAGGGCGAGCAGGGTAGCGGCGAGCGCCTCGGTCGCTCCGGCGGTGACGAGCACCTCTCCCTGCGGGTCGGGCTGGAGACCGTAGAACCGTCGCTGGTGCTCGCTGATCGCGGTGCGGAGGTCGAGGGTGCCCGGGCCGGGTGGGTACTGGTTCTCGCCGCGCTCGATGGCCGCGACCGCTTCGGCCAGGACCGCTTCGGGTCCGTCCTCGTCGGGGAACCCCTGGCCGAGGTTGACGGCTCCGGTCTGCATCGCGAGCGCGCTCATCTCCGCGAAGATCGTCGAGGAGACGTGTCCGTCCTCGTTGACGAGGCCGGCGCCTTCGGCGGTGCGCCGCCAGGGTCCGTCAACCACCATGTCGATCTCCCTCCGTGGCCGCGGGCGCGGGCCGCTCCCAATCTAGGACACCGTGCGCAGGTCCTTGCGGCGAAGCCCTAGCCGGCGCACAGCGGGCGCGAATGAAACACTCAGCTCAGCACGGGAAGCTGACTGCGCTTGGAAGGAGCAGAATCGCCATGACCGACACCGCAGACGGACAGCAGCCCGCCGAACACCCCCAGTCCACCCCGAACGGTGAGACCGCGCCGCAGTCCGCACCCGCTGAGCAGGCGGGTGGCACAGTGCCTCCCGCGGGCGAGGCACGGCCGTCGACCTCAGGAGCGTACTTCCCGCCCCCGACCGCGATGCCTCCGGCCGCACCGCCAACTGGTCAGCCGACGCAGCAGCTCTACGGCGCGGCCCAGCAAGGCTCGCCGTACCAGCAGGCGCCGCAGCACCCGGCCGCAGCCTTCTCCCGTCAGCAGCAGCCGAACCCGTACGCCGCGTACCAGCAGCCCACCGGCCAGCAGCCCACGGCCCAGCCTGGTCAGCAGCACGGTCCCTACGGTGCGTCCCCGTACGCCCAGCAGCCGACCGGGCAGCACCCTGGCGTCCCGACACCACCGGCAGCTCGGACGAAGAAGACCAACCGCCCGCTGGCGGGCATGGTCGCGATGCTCGCCGTCGGCGCCCTCATCGGAGGAGCGTCCGGCGCCGGGGCGACGCTCTGGGTCACGAACGCGACGAAGTCGAGTGTCTCGAGCAACGAGGCTGGCTCGAAGGCGTTCACCATCAACGACGACGCCGACGTGAGCCTGACCACGGCCATCGCCGCGACGGCAGGGCCGAGCGTCGTGACCCTCTCGGTCCAGGGCGGGCAGAGCGCCGGTACCGGTTCGGGGATCATCCTCAGCAAGGACGGTTACGTCCTGACGAACACGCACGTGGTCACCCTGGACGGCCAGGTCGCCGACCCGACCATCCGGGTCACCGATGCGAACGGCAAGCTGTACAACGCCAAGATCGTCGGCACGGACCCGATCTACGACCTCGCGGTCATCAAGCTCGAGGACGCCTCGGGTCTCAGCCCGATGGAGTTCGCGAACTCCGACAAGCTCAACGTCGGCGAGACGGCCGTCGCGATCGGTGCGCCGCTCGGACTCGCGGGGACCGTCACCGACGGCATCGTCAGCGCGCTCAACCGGAGCATCACCGTCGCCTCCTCCGCTGTTCCGGACTCCGGATCGAGCGACGACGGCGGGTCCGGCGACTCCAACGGCGACAACCAGAGCCCGTGGAACTTCGACGTCCCCGGGCAGACCACCCCGACCGCGCCGACCTCCTCGATCTCGATCGCGGTCATCCAGACCGACGCGGCGATCAACCCCGGTAACTCGGGCGGCGCGCTCGTCGACGGCACCGGCAAGCTCATCGGGGTCAACGTCGCGATCGCGAGCGCCGGAAGCACCGACTCGTCGTCGCAGAGCGGCAGCATCGGCGTCGGCTTCGCCATCCCGGCGAACATCGCCAAGCGCGTCTCGGACGAGATCATCAAGACGGGCAAGGCGACCCACGGCCTGCTCGGCGCGACCGTGAAGGACGCCTCGAGCGACGCCAAGAGCACGGTCGCCGGCGCGCTCATCGACAAGGTCACCGACAACGGCGCCGCGCAGGCCGCGGGTCTGAAGTCTGGGGACATCGTCACCGAGTTCAACGGCGTCCCGGTCACGGGTGCGAACGACCTCACCGCTCAGGTGCGGGCGCTCGCGGCGGGGGCGACGGCGAAGCTCACCTTCACCCGCGGCAACGACTCGCAGACCGCCGAGGTCACGCTCGGCGAGCTCGCGCTCTGACACCCGGGGCGTCAGGCCCCGGAGGACGCCCGCACGGCCTCCGTGCGGGCGTCCTCCGCGTCCGGGCCACCCCGACGACCGGCTGCTAGGCTCGATCGAACGAAACACGGAGTGAACCCCCATGTCGAACGACACAGGCCAGGCCGACGCACCGTCGTCGCCCGGAGTCTCCTACGTGATGCCGGTGTTGAACGACGTCCGCCACGTCCGGGCAGCCGTCGACAGCCTCCTGGCGCAGGACTACGCCGGCGACGTGGAGATCACGATCGCCGTCGGGCCGAGCATCGACGGCACGACCGAGCTCGTCCGAGAGCTCCAGGCGGCCGACCCGCGCATCCACGTGCTGGAGAACCGCGTCGGGTCGACCCCGGCCGGACTCAACCTGGCGATCGCCGCGTCGACGCATCCGATCGTCATCCGGGTCGACGCCCACTCGGAGCTGCCCGACGACTACGCGCGACTCGCGGTCGAGACCATGCTCCGCACGGGGGCGCAGAACGTCGGCGGGATCATGGACGCCCAAGGGCGTACGAGCTTCGAGACGGCGGTGGCGCGGGCGTATGGCTCGCGCGTCGGGCTCGGCGGCACACCCCACCACGTCGGCGGTCGAGAGGGGCCTGCCGACACCGTCTACCTCGGGGTCTTCGACCGCGAGATGCTCATGCGGGTGGGCATGTTCGACGAGCGCATCAAACGCGGACAGGACTGGGAGCTCAACCGCCGGATCAAGCAGGCCGGCGGCCTCGTCTGGTTCACGCCCGCGTTGCGCGTCGTCTACCGCCCGCGTGCGAGCATGCGCGCCCTGGCGCGGCAGTTCTTCTCCACCGGACTCTGGCGCGGCGAGCTCAGCCGGAGCTTCCCCACCCGCGGCACGCTCCGTTACTTCGCGCCGCCGGTCCTGGTGCTCGGTATCGTGCTCGGCACGCTGCTCGGGCTCGGAGGCCTGGTCCAGCTGGGTGCGGGGGCGACGCCGTGGCTGCTCCTCGGGTTCGCGGCCCCCATCGCCTATGCGGCCATCGTGCTGCTCGCGAGCATCGTCGTCACCGGGCGGGACGGGGTACGCACGAGCCTCTGGATGCTCGCCGTCCTGCCGTGCATCCACTTCTGCTGGGGCACGGGGTTCGTGCTCGGCTACGGCTCGCTCGCGAAGGGTATCTCCGCGCTGCGCAATCCACCGAAGGCGGTCTAGATGTCGGATCCCAGCACGGCCGGAACCGGTCCGAGGCTCACGCCCCCGCGGACGATCGCCGAGCTCCGTGCCGTGGCGCAACCGCCGGAGGTCCGCGCGCGGAAGAACGCCGAGCACTGGACGGCCGACCTCTACTTGCGAGACCTGTCGCCGTACGTCACGTGGTTGCTGCTGCGCACGAGCATCAGCGCGAACGGCGTGACGGGTCTGATGATCCTGACCGGGTGGGCCACGGCCGCCGCGCTCCTCATCCCCGGATTCGGGGGCGCGGCCCTCGCGCTCGTGCTCGGCCAGACGCAGATGCTCGTCGACTGCTGCGACGGTGAGGTCGCGCGCTGGCGGCGGACGTCGAGTCCGGCCGGTGCGTTCCTGGACTCCGTCGGCCACTACTCCACCGAGTCGCTCATCGCGATCGCCCTCGGCATCCGTGCCGCCGCGTGGCCGGTCGATGCGCCCGAAGACCTCGTCTGGATCACCCTCGGATTCGCACTCGCGCTGTTCGTCGTCCTCAACAAGGCGCTGAACGACATGGTGCGGGTCGCCCGCGCCGGGTTCGGGGCGCCGAAACTCACCTACTCGACCGAGGAGTCGGCGCCGCGCGGGGGACTGCTCGCTACGGCGCGGACGGTGGCGCGGTTCCTCCCGTTCCACCGGCTGTTCCACTCGGTCGAGCTCACCATGGTGATCTTCGCCGCTTCCGTGGTCGGCCTGTTCGTCGGCGACGTCGAGGCGATGCGCTGGGTGCTCGCGATCCTCGTTCCGCTCGCGTTCCTGACGCTCGTCGGGCATTTCATCGCGATCGTCTCGTCGAAGCGGCTCCACGCGTGATGTCCGGCCCGATCCCGGTCACGCGCTCCGTCGGCGTCGTGGTCTTGACGCAGGGGACCCGCCCGGTCGAACTCACCGCAGCCGTGGAGAGCGTGCTCGCCCAGCAAGCGGTGGAGCTCGACGTGGTCGTGGTCGGCAACGGCTGGCAGCCGACCGGACTTCCGCACGGCGCTCGAGGCCTGGCCCTGTCGGAGAACCTCGGGATCCCGGCCGGCCGCAACCGTGGTGCCGACGCCGTGCAGGGGGAGTTCGTCTTCTTCCTCGACGACGACGCGACCATCCCGTCCACCACCTTCCTCCGCGACGCCATTGCGATGCTCGACGCGGACCGCTCCATCGGCCTCATCCAGCCCCGGCTCGCCGACGCGGACGGTGCAGCGACGCCGTCCCGCTGGGTGCCGCGCACCCGCGACAAGGACCCCGGGCATTCGAGCGCCGTGTTCTCCTGCCTCGAAGCGGCCGTCCTGTTGCCGCGGTCGGTGTTCGACGCCGTCGGTGGATGGGCAGATCCGTTCTTCTACGCGCATGAGGGCATCGAGCTCGCCTGGCGGGTCTGGGACCAGGGGAGGCGAGCCTGGTACGAGGCGTCCCTCGAAGCGAACCACCCGGTGACCGAACCGACGAGGCATACCGCCTACTACCGGCTCAACGCGCGGAACCGGGTCTGGCTCGCGCGGCGGAACCTCCCGGTGCCGCTCATCCCGCTGTACGTGGGCTCCTGGACCGCGATCCAGGTGATCCGGTGGTGGCGGAAGCCGGAGGCCCTCCGTCCCTGGTTCGGTGGCTGGCGCGAGGGCTGGCGGACGGACCCCGGCGAACGTCGTCCACTGCGCTGGCGGACGGTCTGGCGGATGACGCGCGCAGGGCGACCTCCGGTCATCTGAGTGGCGGGGGCCCGTCGTGATCCCACCGTGACCTGGCGTCGTTACGCTTGACGGATGCTGGAGCTGACATGGGACTGATCAGAGACGGTCGTCGTGCCATCACGCTCGCCAAGGACCTGCTCGCCAACCGCCGGGCCAGAGCCGTCCTCGCGGCGCAGATGCAGGCGGCTCCCGTGATCGAGCCGGGGCGCTACAAGGTGGCCGTGTACTTCGCGGACGGTGCCGTCAACATGTACCAGATCCGACAGTGGTACCGGCCGCTCGCCGAACTGTCGAAGCAGTGGCCCGTCCTCATCCTCAGTCGCGGTGCGACGGCTGCGGCGAAGCTGTTCGAGGAGTCGCCGATCCCGACGGCCTACGTCCGGACGGTCGTCGCCCTCGAGCGCACGCTGGCCGAACAGGACATCCGCGTCGTGCTGTACGTCAACCAGAACGCCAAGAACTTCCAGATGTTCCGCTACGGCTCCCGCTGGCACGTCTTCGTCAACCATGGCGAGAGCGACAAGATGTACATGACCACGAACCAGTTCAAGGCCTACGACTACAGCCTCATCGCCGGCCAAGCGGCGAGGAACCGGCTGGAGCGGGTGCTCTGGGACTACGACTTCGACAAGCGCGCGATCATGATCGGCCGCCCGCAGGCGGACCACTACTCGGGCGAACTGCCGTACACGCCCGACGAGCGGACCGTGGTCCTGTACGCGCCCACCTGGGAGGGCGACCGCGCGGCCGCGGCATACGGCTCGATCGCGAGCCACGGCGTGGCCCTCGTCCGAGCGCTCATCGCGACCGGGCGGCACCGCGTCGTGTACCGCCCGCACCCGAGGAGCGGTGTCGTCGATCCGGCGTACGCGAGCGCGAACCGCGAGATCATGGCCGCGCTCCAGGAGGCGAACCGAGCGGACGCCTCAGCCCAGCACGTCGTCGACACGGGTGCCGACCTCGGTTGGCAGCTGGCGGCAGCTGACGCGGCGATCGTCGACATCTCCGCGATGGTCTACGACCGCCTCGCGAGCGGGAAGCCGCTCATGATCACCCGTCCCGTGAACCCGGAGGCGGAGATCGACACCGGAGGGTACCTCTCGTCGTGTGAATGGCTCGATGCCTCGGACGCAGCGGACATCGTCGACGGAGTCGACCGACTCCTCGGTGATCCCGAGACGGTCGCGCGACTGCAGCACTGGGTCGAGTACTACTTCGGCGACACGACGCCCGGGGTGACGACGGCGAGGTTCCACAGCGCCATCGAGCATCTGATGTCGGAGTGGGAACGGTTCGCCCTCGCGCACGCCGATGGCCGGCCGGAGCTCGACGAGCATGAGGACGATGAGGACGAAGACGAGGATGATGACGACGAAGGACGCGCCTGAGGCGCCCTGAGCCGTTGAGTCCGCGCCCAGGAGAACCGCGTAGGGTCGGGCAGGTGAATCCGTCCTCCGGGCGACTGGCCTCCCTCGACGGAGTCCGTGGTGTCGCCAGCGTCGTCGTGGTGCTCTACCACGTGTCGTTGCTCGCACGACCCTTCGCGACGGGCCGGATCTCGGAGCCCGCCTGGGACATCGCGACCGAGACACCATTGAAGCTGCTCTTCGCCGGCACCGAGGCGGTGCAGGTGTTCTTCGTCCTGAGTGGTCTCGTCGTCGCGCTCCCGCTGTTGCGAGGCGGCGCGAGCTGGCCGGGGTTCTTCGCCGCGCGGTTCGTGCGGCTCTACCTCCCCGTGTGGGGATCGCTGCTGTTCGCCGCCGCACTCATCCTGCTCATCCCGAGGGATCCCGCCTCGGTGACCACCGGTGAGTGGATCGCGAACGCGAACGCGACGAGCGTCGACCCGCTGCACCTCCTGACGGAGGCCACCCTGACACCGGCGAGCTACACCCTGGTGAACACCCTGTGGTCGCTGCGCTGGGAGCTGATCTTCACGCTCCTCCTTCCGATCGCCGTCCTGCTCGCTCGGTTGCTGCGCCGCTGGGCGTGGCCGGTCGCTGCGTTGATGTCCGTGATCATGGTGCTCGGACGGGTCGCGGGACTGGACGCCGCCGTCTACCTGCCGGCGTTCTTCATCGGTACGCTGATCGCCGTCCGGCTCGACGACCTCCGCGCCTGGGCGGCGGATCGGTCCAGCCCCCTGCAGTGGGCGATGCTCACGGGCGGCTCCGCACTCCTGCTCGTCGCGAGCTGGCTCTCCCGACCGTTCGTCGAGTCCTCCTCCACGCTGGGTCAGGCGCTCTGGGGTCTGTCGGGCGTGGGAGCGGCCGGTCTCATCGTCGTCGCCATCGGAAGCCCGTTCGCCCGGCGGCTCCTCGAGACCCCGCCCGTCCTCTGGCTCGGCAAGGTGTCGTTCAGCCTGTACCTCGTGCACGCCCCGATCCTGGCCACGCTCGCCTTCATGTTCGGCGATGAGCGCTGGTGGCTGGTCGGCATCGTGGGCGTGCCACTCAGCCTGCTGATCGCCGCCGGGTTCTTCCAGCTCGTCGAGCGTCCGTCCCACGGCCTGGCGCGCCGCGTCGGCCGAGGGGTGCAGACGGGGGTCGCGGCGGTGCGCTCCCGGATGCTCAGCCGACGCGAGGGACGAGCGCGTTCCGCTTCTTCCGACGAGCGGCCGCGTGCAACTCCTGAGCCCACCGACGGGTGACGGCTTCGTCGTCGTACTGCTCCGCGGTCGTTCTGGCGTTGCGACGCATCGCGTCGACCTCGGTTTCAGGAAGGGCGAGCAGGCGCTCGATGGCGGCCGACACGACGGTCGGTTCCGCGGACGGCACGAGGAACCCGTTCCAACCGTCGCGGACGATGTCGGCCGGTCCGTAGGGGACGTCGACCACGATGGGAAGACACCCGGCTGCCATCGCCTCGATGAGCACGAGCGGGAAGCCCTCCGAGGTCGAGGTCATGACGAGGAACGAACCCGAGCCGAGCTGCTGCCGGGCGGAGCGGTCGTAGCCGTGGAGGACGACGCGGTGCTCCGGGTCTTCGGCGATGAGGAGCGACTGCAGTTCGTCGAGCAGCTCGCCGCCGCCGTACACGTCGAGCGTCGGGGGAGGCCCGTCCGTGGACGTGGCGGCGAGGACGGCGCGGATCGCGTGCGCCGGCCGCTTCCGGGCCGTGAGCGAGCCGAGGAACATCCCGCGGCTGCGAGGCCGAGGAGCGCGTGCGACCTCCGGGGCGACGAGTTCGCGCGAGTTCGGGATGACACTGAGCGAGGCGTGCTCGCCGAGCATGGTCGTCACGTCCGCGAGCTGCCGATCACTGAGGAGCGCGACGAGGTCGAAGTCGTCGAGCGCCTCGAACACCGCTCGCCGCGACTCCCGCAGCCGACCGTGTGGCCGTTCCGTGCCCTGGAGGTGCGAGGCGTGCACGACGTGCGCGGTGACGACGTTGCGCTTCCGGTAGCTCAGGACGAACGGGGCGATGGTCTTGCTGTCGACGATCATCCAGGCCGGCCCGCCCGCGGTGAGCGCGTCGAACCAGGCGCGGTACAGGGACCAGATGCGTCCCCAGGAGCGGACGGGACGACCCTGCTCGTCGCAGAGGACGACCGAGCGGCCGCCCTTCACGCCCCGTTCGCGCGTATCGCGGCGGTCGGACAGGAGCAGGGTGCCGTCCGGTCGGTAGACGTCCACCTGCAGGATCTGACCCGCGTCGTCGTGTCGGTCGCGGCTGAGGACGGCGTCGCCGCGGCGTCGTTCCGTGCCGACGTCGTCCAGGGGGAGCGGGGTGAACCCGTGGCGAGCCAGGTCGAGGGACCCACCCGGCAGAGGGTTGTCACGCAGCCAGTCCCAGAGGTTGACGACCCGGAGTCCGTCGATCAGGTCTCCGCGCGTGCGCAGCCGTGACGCCAACTCGGGGTAGTCCGGTCGGTGGTCGAAGGTGAGGACGTCGACCGGGGTGTCGGCCAGTCTGATGAACGCGCGGGAGCGCTGGAGCATCGCCTCGGTCATGCCGCCGAAGTCGTCCGACAGGCCCCAGGTCACCGCGAAGTGGCGACCTTCCGGGAACGGCTTCTGGGGGCGGCGCAGGAAGGGAAGTCTCACCCTCCGACGGTACGCGATGGACCTGGAGGGATGCCGCATCCCGGGCGGCCCGGTCGGGAGTGATCCGGAGCTCGCCTCGGGTGGTCAGGGGCGCTGCTCGGACCCGTCGCCGACGGCCGCATCGCCGCCTGACTCGATGGACAGGTGCTTCCGGCGTCGGAACACCTGGTCGCGGATCTTCCCGAGGCCCGACCGGCCGGAGACGGCCCGCATCCGCGGCTCGAGGTCGAGTGGGACGACGAACGGCGCCGGTCCGAACGCCTGGCGCGCGGCACGGACGACCTGTCGGCCGAGCATGTGGTTGCCGATACCGCCGACGGCCGCTCCGACGCCGAAGGGGAGCGCCTTGCCGATGACACCGGCGCTGCCGCTCGCCGCGAAGTGCTTCACGAAGCGCACCCGCAGCTGGTCGGCGACGGGACCCACGATCATCGACGGCAGACCCTGGGTGATCGTCTGGCCCCAGAACGCCTGCCGCGGGACTCCCTTGCCGGCCGCCTGGGATCCGAAGTTGCGCAGGAGATCGGTTCCGGCCTTGCCGAGCATCATGGTCATGACGAGCGCGCGGGATCGCATCGGATCCGCCAGGGCGATGCCGTGGACCTCGGTGACCGACTGGGCGAACAGGGCGGTCGCCTCGAGGAACCCCGCCGTCTCGACACCGGAGAGCGCGAGGGTCGTCGCCGTCCCGATCGCCGGGACCACAGCGGTCGCGCCGACGGCGGCTCCCGTCGTCGTCACCGTCGTGAGGTACCGGCGCTCCAGGACGCGGATGAGCTGGTCGGCCGTCGCGTTCGGGTACATCCGCCGGATCGACCGGATGTGCGCCACGACCACCGGTCGCTGGACCCAGAGCAGTCGGTCGAGCGCCCGCACCCATCCCGGCTCGGGCAGCATGGGCTGCTGTGCTGCGGCGGTGGGGAACTGGGCGGGACCCGGAACGGGTCCCTGCTGCGGTCCGGTCATGACGACCTCCTCGTGGGCGGGGCGGCCAGTCTACGTCGACCCGCTGCGGGTCGACTGACGCTTGCTGGCGGGCTTCAGCTGTTGTAGTCGGCGTTGTAGCGGTCGAGCACGTCGTCGATCGGGGCGTCGAGTACGAGCGCCCCCTTGTCGAGGTAGAGCCCCCTCGTGCAGAACCGCCTGAGGTCCTTCTCGTTGTGCGAGACGAAGAACAGGGTCCGCCCGCCCTCGAGGAGTTCCTCGATACGCCGATAGCACTTCTCGCGGAACGCCCGGTCGCCGACGGCGAGGACCTCGTCGACGAGGATGATCGGCTCTTCGAGCTGCGCGATCACCGCGAAGGCGATGCGGACCTTCATCCCGCTCGAGAGGTGCTTGTACGGGGTGTCGATGAAGTCGGCGATCTCGGCGAACGCGATGATGTCGTCGAAACGCCCGTCGATCTCGCGGCGCGACATGCCGTGAAGGCCGGCCGTCAGGTACACGTTGTCGCGGACCGTCAGGTCGTTGACGAAGCCACCGGTGATCTCGATGAGCGGCGCGACGCCTTCGCGCACACCGACGGTGCCCTCGTCGGGCAGGACGACACCGGCGACGAGCTTGAGCAGCGTCGACTTGCCTTGACCGTTCCGGCCGACGACGCCGATCGCCTCGCCGGGGGCGACATCGAAGGAGACGTGGCGCAGGGGCCAGAACTCGCCCGGCTTCGAGCGACGGTCGCGACCGGCGAAGAGGTCCTTGAAACTCCGCCGACCGCCACGGTTGCGCCGGAACCGGATGCCTGCGTCGGCGACCGAGATCGCCGGCCGACCCGCGGTTGCGTTACCTGTGGGCATCAGATCTCCTTCAGCACGGAGCGCTCGCAGCGCTTGAAGACGAGGAGACCGACCGCGAGGATGACCGCCGACATGGCGGCGGACACGCCCACGAGGTGCCAGTTGAGCTCCTGTGGGAAGAACGCGGAACGGTACAGCGCGAAGATGCCGCTGAGCGGGTTGAACGCCGCGAAGGGCTCGATCTTGTCGGGCAGCGCCATAGTGCTGTAGATGATCGGCGTCGCGTAGAACATGAACCGCAGGATGAGCTTGACGGCGCGCTCGAGATCGCGGAAGAACACGACGAGCGGAGCGACGATCAGGCAGAGCCCGATGGTCAGGACGGCTTGGATGACGATGGCGAGCGGGAACAGCACGATGTCGAGGTTCACCTGCGCGCCGCTGAAGATCGCGAAGGCTGCGAGGACCGGGAGCGCCGCGAGGAACTCGATGCCCTTCGACAGCACGATCCGGTTCACCCAGATGGTCCGGGGGATCGTCGTCGAACGCACGAGCTTCGCCTCGCGCAGGAAGGCGCGCGTGCTGTCGGACACCGATCCGGTGAACCACATCCATGGCAGCAGGGCGGCGAGGAGGAACACGATGTACGGTTCCTCGCCGACATCGCGCCGGAACACCTGCGTGAAGACGAACCAGTAGATCCCGCTCATGACGAGGGGGTCGAGGATGGACCACACGTAGCCGAGCGCGCTCGTCGAGTAGCGCACACGCAGGTCTCGGACGGTCAGGATCCAGAGCGCGTGGCGATACCTCGCCGAACGCGACATCCTTGGCCGCGTTTCAGCAGAAGAACTCACGGGACCAACCTTATCGAGGCGACGCAGGAACGCCGCCCGCGACGCTCAGCGTCGGGACGGCGTTCGTGTGCGATGTGGACGGGGCCCTCAGACGAAGAGGTTCGCGCGCTCGAGGTCCTCGGCGAAGTCGACCTCGACCGCGTAGAGGTCGGAGATGTCGACCGGCTCGACGAGCATGCCTTCGCGCTCGATGGCGAGCTCGATGCCGCGCTCGAAGTAGTCCTGGTCGCCGACCTTGGTCAGGTAGCGGTGCAGCATCGTCTTGTCCTGCGACGAGATGTAGTTGATGCCCACGGCCTCTCCGAGCCCGCCGACGACGGTCTTCGAGAGCTCCTTGATGTAGCCCTCGGCGCTCGTCGTGTACTTGACCTCTTCGTCGGACACCTTGGAGGTGTTGACGGTCACGAACGAACGGTCCTTGGCGATCATCGCGGCAGCGCGGTCGAGGACGGCCGGGTCGAAGACGACGTCGCCGTTCATCCAGAGCACGCCGCCGGCCTGAGACGCCGCGAGGGCGCGCATGAGGCTCTTCGAGGTGTTGGTCTGGTCGTACTGCTCGTTGTAGACGAAGGAGGCGTCGGGGAAGGCCTCGATGATGTGCTCGAGCTTGTAGCCGACGACGATCGTCACCTTGGCGCTCGCTCCGAACGCGTGGTGGATGTTGTCGAACTGCTGCTGCATGATGGTGCGGCCGTCGCTGAGCTCGGTCAGGGGCTTGGGGAGCGAGCGGCCGAGACGGCTGCCCATCCCTGCGGCAAGGATCACTACCTGGGTGGTCACGTTGTTCTCCTCAGTGTGGGTATGGAATCACGCGGTGCCACGATGCTGTGGACGATTCACCGAGGATTAACCAAGACGTGCATTGAAAGACACTCCGTTATGCCAAAATACAGGCTAGCCGCGGTGAACTCCGTCTGTCAGGGGTTCCCAGGGTCCGTTGTCGTTTTGTGATCGACCACCCGGCGTTTACACAGCTTGGGGGAGATGTGTCAACCGTTCAGCCTGAGACTCCGCTGTCCGCTGCGGCCGCCGCTGTTGGTAGGTTTGCTTGGTGACTTCCACGACTCCGCCAGATCCCGCTCAGCAGCCCGCGCCTGCCGACGGCACGTCGACGAGTCCGGGCACGCCGAACCCCGCCGACGCCGCTGGTGCACCTGCGCCGACGACCGCTTCCGACGATCAGGGCGCTGCGACGCCGACGGCACCGAAACGCGCACCCCGCTCGACCACGCCTCGGGCTTCCGGAACGGCGAAGGCCCCGGCGAAGCGGCCGAGCACGCCCCGCACCCGCACCACGTCGGCGAGCGAGACCTCGGGCGAGTCCGGGGACGCGAACACACCAGCACCGAAGGCGACCACGGCACGCTCGACGACCGCTCGGACCTCGACGGCGAAGACCACGGGCACCAAGTCGACGACGGCGCGCACCACCGCCGCGAAGCGCACGCCCGCGAAGTCGGCTGCTGCAGCCGGTGGTGCGGAGGGCACTGAGTCGGCCGAGACGACCACCGCCCCGAAGGCGCCCAGGTCGACGACGGCGCGCCCCGCAGCCGCGAAGCCGGCGACCAAGGCCGCAGGCGCCAAGACGACCACCGCCCGGACCTCGACGACGAAGTCCACGACGGCCCGGACGCCGGCCAAGCGCACACCGGCGCGCACCAGCGCCGCGAAGCAGACCGAACAGACCGCCGCCGCGGTCGCCGGTGTCCTCGACGAGGTCAGCGCACCGGGATCGGTCGACCGGGCGACGACGTCGACCGCGCCCGAGCCGTCTTCCCGTGAAGCCGCCGACCGGATCGCCGTCGACGAGCCTCGGCTCGACGACGCGCGGACCGAGACCCCGACGAACGCTTCATCCACCGCCGAGCAGGCTGCGGACGACACGGCTCCGCAGACGACGCCGGCACCGTCGGAGTCCGTGTCGGTGGCGCCTCCGCAGGAGGAGGTCGTCGCTCCGGCGGCAGCCCCCAAGCGTCCTGTCGGTCGTCCCGCGGCGACCCCGCCGTCCGCCGCCACCTCGTCGCCTGCGGCGACGACGGCGCAGCGCACCGAGGCTGCCGACGACGGCGCACATCCCGTCGTCCTGTCGATCTCGGGACTCGTCAAGCAGTTCGGCGACACGGTCGCGGTCGACGGCGTCGACCTCGAGGTCCGCCGGGGCTCCTTCTACGGCATCGTCGGGCCCAACGGCGCCGGCAAGACCACCACGCTGTCCATGGTCACGGGTCTCCTCCGTCCCGACGCAGGGTCCATCACCGTCCAGGGCGTCGACGTCTGGCAGGATCCCGCCGAGGCCAAGCGGGCGATCGGTGTGCTGCCCGACCGGCTTCGGCTCTTCGACCGCCTGACCGGCAGCCAGCTCCTGTACTACTCCGGCGTCCTGCGGGGGCTCGACCCCGCGACCGTCAAGTCGCGGACCGCCGATCTGGCCCGTGCCTTCGGTCTGGACGACGCGCTCGGTCGTCTCGTCTCCGACTACTCGGCGGGCATGACGAAGAAGATCGCGCTGGCAGCCGCACTCATCCATTCGCCGCGGCTCCTCATCCTCGACGAGCCGTTCGAATCGGTCGACCCGGTCTCCGCGGCGAACGTCATCGAGATCCTCCAGCGGTACGTCGCCAACGGCGGAACCGTCGTGCTCTCGAGCCACGGCATGGACTTCATTCAGCGCGTGTGCGATCACGTGGCCATCATCGTGCAGGGCAAGGTGCTGGCCGCCGGGTCCGTCGACGAGGTGCGCGGAACGGGCACGCTCGAGGAGCGGTTCGTCGAGCTCGCCGGGGGCCGCAAGTCGGCAGAGGGAATGGAATGGTTGCACAGCTTCTCCGACTGAAACTGCAGCTGACGCTCAACGCGTTCCGCCGCAGCCCCTGGCGACTGGTCGGGCTCGTCCTCGCGATCGCGGTCGGCGTGTGGATCGTCGTGCTCGCGAGCACCGGTCTCGTCGCGCTGCGCGGCGGCGATCCGGAGGTCACCCGCAACCTGCTCGTGCTGGCCGGATCGGCCGTCGTCCTGGGGTTCATCATCCTTCCGCTCGTCTTCGGCGTCGACGATCAGCTGGATCCTCGGGCGTTCTCGCTCTTCGGGCTGCCCAACCGCACCCTGTCCGCAGGCTTGCTCGTGACAGCGCTCGTGTCGGTGCCGTCGCTCGTCCTCGCCGTCCTCGCGGCCTCGTCGGTGGTCACCTGGTCGCGGTCGCCGCTGCCCGCCGTCCTCGCCGTGGTCTCCGCGGTCCTCGGCGTGCTGCTCTGCGCGCTCCTGGCCCGGATCGCCACCTCGATCTCCGCGAGCCTCCTCTCGACGCGTCGCGCCAAGGAGGTCATGGGTGTCCTCGGGCTGGTGCTCATCATCGCCGTGGCCCCGGCGATCATCGCCCTCACCACCGTGGACTGGCAGCGCGACGGGTTCGCCGTCCTCGGCCGGGTCGCTGACATCCTCAGTTGGACCCCGCTCGGCGCCGTCTGGTCGTTCCCCGGTGATGCCGCACTCGGTGGCATCGCGCCGGCGATCGTCAAGCTGCTCCTCACCGCGGCGACCATCGCCCTGCTCTGGTTCGCCTGGCAGGCGTTCGTCGCCCGACTGCTCGTGGCGCCGGAACGCCTCGGGACGGGCCGCGACAGCACCGGTCTGGGCTGGTTCGATCTGCTCCCCGGTTCCCCGTCCGGAGCCATCGCCGCTCGGAGCATGACCTACTGGCTGCGCGACCCTCGGTACCTCGTCTCCCTCGTGATCATCCCGATCGCGCCCTTCATCTTCTTCGTGCCCATGCTCGTCGCCGGCATCCCGATGAACGTCCTCGCACTCGTCCCACTCCCGGTCGTGTGCTGGTTCCTCGGCTGGCTCCTGCACAACGACCTCGCCTTCGATTCGACCGCGGTCTGGTTGCACGTCGCCTCGGGGGTCCGCGGACGATCGGATCGGATCGGCCGGCTCTTCCCGGTGCTCCTCATCGGCATCCCGCTCATCGCGGTCGGGTCGACGCTGAGCATCCTGTTCTACGGCGACTGGGACGCCCTGCCGTCCATGATCGGCGTGAGCACGTGCCTGTTGTTCAGTGGTGCCGGTATCGCGAGCTTCGTGTCCGCGCGGTTCCCGTACCCGACGTCGCTTCCCGGCGACAGCCCGTTCCAGCAGCCGCAGGTCCCGGGCAGCAGCGGTATGTCCGCACAGTTCCTGAGCCTGCTCGGTACGGTGCTCCTCACGATTCCCGCCGGCTGGCTGGCCGTGCTCGGGCTCACCGGTGAGCCGAACTGGAACTTCGGGGCACTCGCGGTCGGTGCCGGTACGGGCATCCTGGTGCTCGCGATCGGGATCTTCGCCGGCGGTCGCGTCTTCGACCGTCGCAGCCCCGAGATCGTCGGCTTCGCCAGCTCGCACTGACCCGACGTCGGCGACCGGATCGGCCCGCAGGAGACCCGGGTGCCGTCCGGCGGTACCATGGAGCCATGGCGCAGCATGACAGCACGAAGCAGCAGATGAGCACGATCGATCCCGGTGGCACGCCCGACGGTGGGAGCACGGCGATCATGGATCGTGAGCTCGAGGAGCTGATCGAGAGCGAGAACATCGAGCCCGGCGATCACGAGCGGTTCTCGCACTACGTCAAGAAGGAGAAGATCCTCGAGTCGGCGTTGAGCGGCAAGCCGGTGAAGGCGCTCTGCGGCAAGAAGTGGACGCCGGGTCGCGACCCCGAGAAGTTCCCGATCTGCCCGGCCTGCAAGGAGATCTACGAGAAGCTCCTCCGCGACTGAGCTTGGAGCGCACCGCGGCCGACGCTGAGACGCGTCGTCGCGGTCAGCCTTCGAGGTAGACGGTCGGGAGCACGGGGTCGCCGCGGGTGAGGCTGACGGCCCGGGGTGGCAGTTCCGCCACGGCCTGCGCCCGGTGTTCCCTCGCCTGGCGCGTCCCCGCGGCGCCGAGGTACTGCTCGTCCACGAGTCCGCCTTCGACGAGCTGGACCATCAGGGGGCGTTCCGAGGCGGCGTCGGCCGCTCCCTCGTGTTCGCCCGCAGGACCGTCGCCGAGGTAGATACGCTCCTCGCGGGCGACCCCGTGCCGGTCGTAGGCGCGGGCAGCGGTCTTGCGGCCGCCGACGGTCGCCTTCTCAGCCGACTTCTTCGCGACGCTGATCCAGTCACCCTGGTCGTCGCGGTGCGCGACGAGCTTGTAGACCATGCCCATGGCGGGGGAGCCTGAGCCGGTGACCACGGAGGTGCCGACGCCGTAGGAGTCGACCGGAGAAGCGGCCAGGGCCGCGACGGCGTGCTCGTCGAGGTCGTTGGTGACGGTGATGCGGGTCGACGTGGCGCCGAGCTCGTCGAGGAGGCGGCGGACCTGGTCGACGACGATCGGCAGATCACCGGAGTCGATGCGTACGGCTCCCAGCTCCGGGCCGGCGAGGCGTACGCCGAGTCGCACGGCCTCCTCGATGTCGTAGGTGTCGACGAGCAGCGTGGTCCCGGCGCCCATCGTGTCGATCTGGGCTCGGAAGGCGTCCTCCTCGGAGTCGTGCAGGAGGGTGAAGGAGTGCGCGGCCGTACCCATCGTCGGGATGCCCCAGCTGCGTCCGGCCTCGAGGTTCGAGGTGGCGCTGAAGCCGGCGATGTACGCCGCCCGGGCCGCGGCGATGGCCGACCGCTCGCCCGTCCGACGGGAGCCCATCTCGGCCAGGGGACGGCTGCCCGCCGCTGAGGTCATGCGCGCGGCGGCCGTGGCGACGGCGCTGTCGTAGTTGAACACGCTGAGCGCCAGGGTCTCGAGCATGACGGCTTCGGCGAACGTGCCCTCCACGACCAGGATCGGCGAACCGGGGAAGAAGACCTCGCCCTCGCGGTAGCCCCAGATCGATCCCGAGAAGCGGTAGTCGGCGAGCCAGTCGAGCGCCGTCGTGCTGACGACGCCCTCATCGCGCAGCCATTCGAGTTCCGATTCACCGAAGCGGAAGTGTTTGAGCAGTTCGAGGAATCGGCCCGTGCCGGCCACGACGCCGTAGCGGCGGCCGCCGGAGAGGCGTCTGGCGAACAGCTCGAACAGGCACTCCCGATCCGCGGTGCCGCGGTGGAGGGCGGCGTCCAGCATCGTGAGTTCGTATCGGTCGGTGAGGAGAGCTGAGGACTCGTGCACCCGTTCAGCCTAGCCGCGAGCGTGCTGGGAACGTGGTGATCGGTCGGTCCGCGACGTCCATCGGCAGGGGCGGTAGGCTGGGTCATCGTGAACGACGCACCCATCGGCATCTTCGACTCCGGCGTCGGCGGACTCACGGTGGCGAGAGCGGTCAGCGACCAGCTCCCCGCCGAGTCCGTGATCTACATCGGCGACACGGCCCACTCGCCCTACGGCCCGAAGCCCATCGCCGACGTGCGGCGCTACTCGCTCGAGGTCCTCGACTCGCTCGTCGACCAGGGCGTGAAGATGCTGGTGATCGCCTGCAACACCGCATCGGCGGCGATGCTCCGCGACGCACGCGAACGCTACTCGGTCCCCGTGGTCGAGGTGATCCAGCCCGCTGTGCGGACCGCGGTCCGGAGCACGAGGAACGGGCGCATCGGCGTCATCGGGACCGAGGGCACGATCAACTCGCGGGCGTATCAGGACCTCTTCGAGGTCAATCCCGAGCTGACGGTGTTCGGCCAGGCCTGCCCCCGGTTCGTGGAGTTCGTGGAGGCCGGCGTCACGACCGGCCCCGACCTCCTCGAGGCCGCGGAGGAGTACCTGGCCCCGCTCCGGCACGCCGGCGTCGACACCGTCGTCCTCGGATGCACCCACTACCCCTTCCTCAAGGGCGCGATCAGCTACGTGATGGGTCCGCAGGTGTCGCTCGTCTCGAGCGACACCGAGACCGCGAACGACGTCTACCGCGTGCTCGTCACCCGTGACCTGCTGCGCGACAGCAGCGAACCTGCCACCCACCGGTACGAGGCGACCGGGAGCAGTGCCGACGACTTCATCGCCCTCGCCAACCGTCTGATGGGCCGGGAGATCTCCACCGTCTCGCTCGTCCAGACCGGCGTCATCGACCTTCCATCCCACCAGTTCGAGGAGCACATCCATGAGTGACATCGCGCGCGCCGACGGCCGCACCAACGACCAGCTGCGTCCCATCACGATCGAGCGCGGTTGGAGCGAGCAGGCCGAGGGTTCGGCACTCATCAGCTTCGGCCGGACGAAGGTGCTCTGCACGGCCTCGTTCACCAACGGCGTGCCGCGCTGGCTGAACGGCAAGGGTCGCGGCTGGGTCACCGCGGAGTACGCGATGCTGCCCCGTTCCACCAACGAGCGGATGGACCGTGAAGCGGTCAAGGGCAAGATCGGCGGTCGTACCCACGAGATCTCGCGACTCATCGGTCGCAGCCTCCGCGCCGTGATCGACACCAAGGCCCTCGGCGAGAACACGATCGTCATCGACTGCGACGTCCTGCAGGCGGATGGAGGCACCCGCACGGCGGCGATCACCGGCGCCTACGTCGCCCTCGCCGATGCGATCGAGTGGGCGCGCGGTAAGAAGTTCATCTCGCAGAAGGCGTCGCCCCTCACCGACAGCGTCTCGGCCGTCTCGGTCGGCATCATCGACGGCGTGCCCATGCTCGACCTCGCCTACGTCGAGGACGTGCGCGCCGAGACCGACATGAACGTCGTCGTCACCGGCGGCGGATCGTTCGTCGAAGTGCAGGGGACGGCCGAGGGCGCCCCGTTCGACCGCCGCGAACTCGACTCCCTGCTCGACCTCGCCGTCGGTGGCGCTGCGTCGCTCAAGGCCATCCAGTTCGAGGCCCTCGGACGCTGATGGGCGTCGAGATCGTCCTCGCGACGCACAACCAGCACAAGGTCGAGGAGTTCCAGCGGCTCGTCAGCCGCGACGTCCCCGGGATCACGGTCCTCGCCTACGACGGCCCGGAGCCCGTCGAGGACGGCACGACCTTCAGCGAGAACGCGTTGATCAAGGCGCGGGTCGCCGCGGCCCACACCGGCTCCATCGCGCTCGCCGACGACTCCGGCATCGGCGTCGAGATCCTGGGTGGATCGCCGGGTATCTTCTCGGCGCGTTGGGCCGGCCCACAGCACGACTCGACCGCGAACCTCGCCCTCCTCCTCGATCAGCTGCGGGACGTGCACGAGGAGCATCGTGCCGCCTGGTTCGCCTGCCACCTCGCCCTCGTGGTGCCACCGGGGATCGATGGGACGGAGCCGTTCGAGCACGTCGCCGTCGGCACCTGGCGCGGAACCCTCGCGACGGAGCCGAGCGGGACGAACGGCTTCGGCTACGACCCGGCGTTCATCCCGGACGGTGAGCAGCGGACGGCGGCGGAGCTGTCACCGGCGGAGAAGAACGAGCTGAGCCACCGCGCGCTCGCCTTCCGAGCACTCGTCCCGGTGCTGCAGCGGCTCGTGCCCGAGGGGCCCGCCTCGACCACCAGCTGAGCATGATACTCAGGACCATTCCTATCTCGGCATGAACCCTTCCGCGGGCGCTGGGAAGCTCCTACGGTTGATGCATCATGGGTCACGATCACGCACACGCCGGCACCGCCAACCGCAGGAGACTCGCGGTGGCGATCGCCGTCATCGCGACCGTCCTCGTGGTCGAACTCGTCGGCGCCTGGGTGAGCGGTTCGCTGTCCCTCCTCGCCGACGCCGGGCACATGCTGTCCGACCTCACCGGGCTGATCATCGCGCTCGCCGCCACGATCGTCGCCGCCCGACCGGCCACCGACCGCCAGACCTTCGGGTATCAGCGCGCGGAGGTGTTCGGCGCGCTCATCAACGCGCTCATCCTGATCGCGGTCGCGGTGTCGGTCCTCATCGAGGGCGTGTCCCGCCTCGTCGAGCCGGCGGACGCGGAGGTCAAGAGCCTTCCGATGTTGATCGTCGCCGTCATCGGTCTCGTGGCGAACCTCGCCGCGCTGCAGGTGCTGCGCGGCGGCCGTGACACGTCGATCAACATGCGCGGTGCGTACCTCGAGGTCCTCGGTGACCTCCTCGGTTCGATCGCCGTGATCATCGCCGCGGTGGTCATCATGGCGACGGGTTTCGCTCAGGCCGATGCCATCGCGTCGCTCGCGATCGCCGCGATGATCGTGCCGCGGGCGTGGTCGTTGCTCCGCGACGTCGTCCACGTCCTCAGCGAGTCCGCACCGTCCGACACGGACGTGCAGGAGATCAGGGACCACCTACTCGGCACCGACGGCGTCGTCGCCGTCCACGACGTCCACGTCTGGCAGATCACGTCCGGACAGCCGGTCTTCTCAGCACACGTCGTCGTCGAGCACGAGGTGTTCGCCGATGGTGGCACGGGGGAGCTGCTCGACCGTCTCGGTTCGTGCCTCCACGACCACTTCGACGTCGAGCACTCGACGTTCCAGCTGGAACCCGAGGAGCACGCCTCTCACGAGGAGTCCCACCACCGCTGACGTGCGGGGCGGGCCCGGCTGTCGCGACCGCTCGTGCGAGCGGCGCCACCGGTGATCAGACCGTGTCGTTCCCGCGGTCGCGCTTGAAGACGTCCTGGTCGGCGAGCTTCGAAGCCGCAGCCCGACGCTCCTCCTCGGTGATGGTGCCCTGCAGCGCCTTCGCCTTCCGGCTGGACTGGATGTAGTGCCAGGTGGTCGGGATGAGGGTGAGGACGACGGCTCCGATGAGGATGACGTCGATGTAGTTCTGCACGAAGGTGGCGACCGGGGGGATGTACCCGAGCAGGTAGCCGAAGAAGGTGAGCCCGGCGCCCCAGATGAGCGCGCCGATGAGGTTGTAGAGCGAGTACTTCTTGTAGTTCATGTGGCCGATGCCTGCCGCGACCGGGGCGAAGGTCCGGACGATCGGGACGAAGCGCGCCAGGATGACCGCGAGGGCGCCGAAGCGCTCGAAGAAGGCGTTCGTCCGTTCGACGTTCTTGATGCTGAAGAGACCGGACTCCTTGCGTTCGAACACCTTCGGCCCGAGTTTGTGCCCGATGAGGTATCCGACCTCGCCACCGAGGAACGCGGCGAACCCGATCGCGAGGCAGACCCACCAGATGTCGATCTCGATGACGCGGGCAGAGCCGAAGGCGAGGAGGCCGGTGATGACGAGCAGGGTGTCGCCGGGGAGCAGGAATCCGACGAGGAGGCCGGTCTCGGCGAAGACGATCGCGCAGACCACGACGAGGGCCCAGGGACCGACGGCCGTGATGATGCCCTCCGGGTCGAGCCAGGGGATGAGGGCGGTGTGGACCATGCGGAGCTCCTGCTGTAGGGGGAGGGATGGAACGGCGTACGACGATGTCGCGTGCGGGAGAAGGGACTTGAACCCTCACGCTCGAAAGCACAGGAACCTAAATCCTGCGTGTCTGCCAATTCCACCACTCCCGCGGCCCGCTCAGTCTACGGGAGCGAGGTCGGGAACGTCCTGAGCTTCGGGGGAGGAGCCATGGCCAGCGGAGCCCGGGTCGGCCCGTGTATGCTCGGCTCCATGCGAACGACGTGTGCAACGAGCTGGTGGCCCGCCTCCTAGGCGGACCGCGCACGTGCACACACGACGACTCGACCGCCTGACAGGGCGGTCGTTCTCGTTCGGAGGCCCTGTCGGATCGGTCCCAGCCTGAGGACACCACCATGACCACCCTGCTCCACCGCGTGCTGCACGCCGGCCCCGACTTCCCATTCGCGGTGCTCCGCCGACACGGCAGCGACACCGTCGACCTCTACACGGGCGACGTCGTCGACGTCGAGTCGCTCGCCGACATCCCGCTCGGATCCGCCGGCGACGACCACCAGCCCGAGGTCCTCACGCTCGTGCCCTACCGCCAGGTGCGCGAGCGAGGCTTCGCCGCGATGGACGACGGCGCTCCGCTGCGCTGCCTCGTGGTGAGCGAGCGTGAGACGGTGACGCTCGACGAGGTGCTCGAGCGACTCCCCGCCGACGCGGTCCCGCTGGTCGACGGCGGGTTCGACGTCTCCGACGAGGACTACGCGTCGATCGTGCGCCGCGTCATCGAGGATGAGATCGGACGCGGCGAGGGCGCCAACTTCGTCATCCGCCGCGAGTTCACCGCGACGACCGAGGTGCCGGCCGAGCGCGCCGTCCTCGCCTGGTTGCGGGCGCTCCTGTCGGGGGAGACCGGCGCCTACTGGACCTTCGCCGTGCACACGCCGGGCGTCTCGATGGCCGGCGCGACGCCCGAGCGCCACGTCGCGGTCGCCCGTGACGCGTCGACCGGTGAACGCACCGTCACCATGAACCCCATCAGCGGCACCTTCCGCCACCCGCGCTCCGGCGCCACCGGCGACGACTTCCGCGCGTTCCTCGGCGACGTCAAGGAGACGGAAGAGCTCTTCATGGTCGTCGACGAGGAGATGAAGATGATGAGCCGGGTGTGCGCCTCCGGTGGACGCATCCTCGGCCCCTACGTCAAGCAGATGTCGCGCCTCACCCACACCGAGTACCTGCTCGCCGGGACGAGCGAACTCGACGTCCGCGAGGTCCTGCGGTTGACGATGTTCGCACCGACGGTCACCGGCTCGCCCATGCAGAACGCGTGCTCGGTCATCGCCCGCCATGAGCGGAACGCGCGCGGCTACTACTCCGGCGTGCTCGCGCTGTTCACCCCGGTGGGTGACGGCGATTACGAACTCGACGCACCGATCCTCATCCGCACCGCCTACGTCGACGACGCCGGTCTCGTCCGCGTTCCCGCCGGTGCGACGCTCGTCCGTCACTCGGATCCCGAGTCGGAGGTCGCCGAGACGGCCGCGAAGGCGGCCGGCGTGTTGACCGCGCTCGGCGTCATGGCACCCGCCGAACTCGGCCCGACCGTCGACCTCGCGGCGGAACCCGGAGTGCAGGACGCGCTCCGAGCGCGGAACGAGCGGTTGGCGTCCTTCTGGTTGCAGCCGCAGCACCCGGCGCCCGTCGGTGCACTGTCAGGCCGTACCGCGGTCATCGTGGACGCCGAGGACGAGTTCACCGCGATGTTGGCCCACCAGCTGCGCCACTTCGGGATGACCGTCAGCGTGGAGCACTGGTCGGCGGTGACCGACGCGCTCGTGGACGTCGACCTCCTCGTCGCCGGCCCGGGTCCAGGCGACCCGCTCGACCTCGCCGATCCGCGCGTCCGCCGGATGCACGAGATCGTATCCGCGCGTCTCGCCGCCGGAGCGCCGCTGCTTGCCGTCTGCCTGAGCCATCAGGTGCTGGCGATCCAGCTCGGGTTGCCGATCGAACGCCTCGACGCGCCACGTCAGGGTCTGCAGCTCGACCTCGACCTCTTCGGTGAGCAGTCGCTGATCGGGTTCTACAACACCTTCACCGCACGGCTGGCGGGCGAGGCTCCGGTCGGTGGGGTCGAGATCGCCGCCGATGCTGCGTCCGGCGACGTGTTCGCGATGCGTGGTCGCGGGTTCGCGTCGGTCCAGGGGCACCTCGAGTCGGTGCTGTCGCGCGACGGACTCCGAACCCTCGGGTCGCTCGCGGGCCACGCGCTCGCGGGTGTCGCATCAGGGCGATCGGCTGCCGCCGTCGGGTCCTGAGCGTCATGCACCGCCTGGACGGTCGGTGATGCCGACCGTCCAGGCGGTGGAACGGACGGGGCGGTCGGTCAGGCGTCCGCCTGGTCGAGCGTCGTGAACGGCGTGACGTCGGCCAGCTGCGGTCCGAGGCCGATGTCGATGAGTCGGACGTCGCCGGCGTAGGCCGAGCCGGGTGGGATGAGGAGCCCGGCCTTCACCGCGCCGAAGGTGACCGTGACCTCCGCTGGCAGGACGGCACCCTCGGGGACGCTTCCCTCGTCGGGGTCGATGCCGCTCGGGACGTCCACGGCGACGACGGTCGGTCCGCCGGAGTTCTGCACGACCGGGAGGACCGCCTCGACGATCGCCTTCGGCGCACCGCGCAGGGTGGGGTTCCGGCTTGCCCCGATGCCGAAGACCGCGTCGACGACGATCGCGGCGCCCTTGGCTTCGTCGGCGGTGTCGTCCGGCTCCGCGGGGGAGTTCATGAGGAAGCGGACGCCGGCCTCGACCGCCGCGGCGTAGCCTGCCTCGTGGGCGTGGTCACCGGTCCTGGCCACGACGAGGTCGATCGGGACGTCGTCCGGACCGGTCGTGCCGGCAAGCTCTGCCGCCGCGAAGAGGGCGTCACCGCCGTTGTCGCCTGAGCCGACGAGCAGCAGGATCTTCCAAACCTCGGGTGCCTCGCCCTCGAGGCCCGCCGCGCGATCGGCGAGGACCGTCCGCAGTTCTTCGGCGAGGCCGTGGGCGGCTCGCGCCATGAGCGGTTCCCCTGCGTCCAAGAGTGGTGCCTCTGCGGCTCGGACCTGGTCCGCGGTGTAGCCGTTGATCATGGCGCCCACTCTTCCGGCTCGCGTCGACCGCCGCAAGCGGTTGCGGCCCGGGCCAGCATCGAAATCACCTCTGGATCCTGGTGTGCGCCGGGGCTACCATGCCTGCATGTGCCGGAACATCCACACCCTCCACAATTTCGAGCCGGCGGCGACCGACGACGAGGTCGAGGCCGCGGCGCTCCAGTATGTGCGGAAGATCAGCGGGTCGACGAAGCCGTCCCAGGCGAACGCTGAGGCGTTCGATCGAGCGGTCGCGGAGATCGCCCACATCACCCGCCATCTGCTCGAAGACCTCGTGACGACCGCCCCGCCGAAGGACCGCGAGGTCGAGGCGCAGAAGGCGAAGGAGCGTTCGGCGAAGCGGTTCGCGACGGTCTGAGCGCGACCGCCGGTTCCACCTGGTCAGGCGAGTTCGAGCCGGATGTCCGGGTGGCCGGCGAAGACCTCGAGGAGCAGGTCGAAGTAGGTCTTGCCCCGGCCGGCGTCGAGGTCGTCGAGCTGCGCGGCGATCCGGGCCGTGTCGAACGGTGCGCCCCGCTCGAGCTTCTCCTGCAACCAGGCGCGGGTCGCCGTGACGCCGAGTGCGGCGCGGCTCGCGTCGTGGTCCGCCCAGACGAAGTGCGCGTCGTCGAGATCGCGGAGCGAACCGATCCCGCCGTAGAGGACGTCGTCGAGGGCGTCGAGGCTCGGGCCGAGATCCCAGTCCTCGTCCTGCATCAGCAGCTCGTTCATCACCTCGTAGAACGAGGCGATGTCGCGGATGCGGGATCCGTCGATGCGGAAGGTGGTCGGCACGGTTCCCGAGCCTAGTGATTGGTCGGGGAGGCGTCGAGTAGAGGGGGCTGTGGATAACTTCTGCGGGGTGTGGCCGGTGTTCGTCAGGATGGCGGCATGGGGACAGCGGCTGAGATCATCACGGCGCGCGTTCGCGATCGGGTACGTGAGGAGTTCGGGGAGCCTGGTCGGCGTGGGGGAGCGGGACGGATCGCCCGCGAGGAGGTGCGTCGCTACAACGAGCGGGCGTTGAACGACACGACACCGCTCATCGACGATGAGCACGGGATGACGAGCGAGGTGCTCGCCGCGGTGACGGGGTTCGGCGCGATCCAGCCGCTGCTCGACGATCCGAGTGTCGAGGAGATCTGGATCAACGAGCCGACCAAGGTGTTCGTCGCCCGCGGTGGGGTGTCGGAGCTGACGGACGTGGTCCTCGGCGAAGGTGATGTCCGCGATCTCGTGGAGCGGATGCTGCGCGCCACCGGTCGACGGGTGGATCTCGCGAACCCGTTCGTCGACGCGTCGCTTCCGGACGGCTCGCGGCTGCACGTCGTCATCCCCGACGTCACGCGTCGGCACATGTCCATCAACATCCGCAAGTTCTCCGCGCGAATCCGCGACCTCGGTCAGCTCGTGGCCGCAGGGTCGATCAGCTACCAGGCCGCCGAGTTCCTGCGCGCGAGCATGACCGCGGGGGCGAACCTGCTCGTGTCGGGCGCGACGCAGGCCGGCAAGACCACGATGCTCGGCGCCCTCATCGCCTCATTGGACCCGGCCCTCCGCATCGTCACCGTCGAGGAGACCTTCGAGCTCGCGCCAGGCAACCGCGACGTCGTCGCGATGCAGTGCCGGCAGGCCAGCCTGGAGGGCACGGGAGAGATCACGCTGCGTCGGCTCATCAAGGAGGCGCTCCGGATGAGGCCGGACCGCATCGTCGTCGGCGAGGTCCGGGAGGCGGAGAGCCTCGACCTCCTGATCGCCCTCAACAGCGGGTTGCCCGGGCTCTGCAGTATCCACGCGAACTCCGCGCGCGACGCGATCGGCAAGCTCTGCACGCTGCCACTGCTGGCGGGCCGGAACATCGACTCGGGGTTCGTGCGCCCGGCCGTCGCCTCGTGTGTCGACCTCGTCGTGCACTGCGAGCTCGACCGGTCCGGACGCCGACGGGTGGCGGAGATCATCGCGGTCGGCGGGAGCGGGGAGTCCCACACGATCGAGGCCTCCACCCTCTTCGAGCAGCGAGACGGAGAGCTCCGCGCGACCGGTCGCTTCCCCCTGAACGACGCCAAGTACCGTGCGGCCGGGATCTCGCTCGCCTCGATCCTCGCCGTCGGCGAGCGATGAGTCTCGTCGTCGGAGCGGTCCTCGCCGCAGGCCTCCTCCTCACCGTCGCACCCTGGTGGTGGCCGGACCCGGAGCCGCTGCGCGACACCCTGGAGCGGTGGAGGCCGGTCGCTGCGCTCCGCGAACTCCTGATCCTGGCCGGTCTGCCCGGTCGGTACTGGGCGGCCGCCATCGTGGTCTCCGTCCTCGCCGGTCTCGTCTCCGGCGCGGTGGTCCAGGCGCTCTGCCGCGTCCTGCCGTTGAGCGCCGTCGTCGCTGTCGCCGGACTCGTCGCCCCGGTGATCGTGCTCCGAGCCCGCGCCACCTCTCGACGTCGCCTGCAGCGGGGACTGTGGCCGGATGTCGTGGACCACCTGTTGTCCGCGATCCGGTCAGGGCTCTCGCTCCCGGATGCGGTGGCCGCGCTCGACACCGTCGGACCCGCACCGCTCCGCCCGGCGTTCGCCGCGTTCAGCGCCGACTACCGTGCTGCCGGCCGCTTCGCCGACGGCATCGACGACCTGAAGACCGCGCTCGCAGACCCGGTCGCCGACCGCATCCTCGAGACGGTGCGCATGGCCCGCGACGTGGGAGGCACGGAACTGCCGGCGGTGCTCCGAGCGCTGTCCGCGGGGCTCCGTGAGGAGTCGGCCATCCGAGCCGAGGCCGAGGCGCGACAGTCCTGGGTGGTGAACGCCGCCAGGCTGGGCGTCGCGGCACCCTGGGCGATCCTCCTGCTCCTGTCGTCCCGGCCGGAGGCCTCGGCCGCCTACAACTCCCGGGAGGGAGCGGTCCTGATCATCGCCGGCGTCGTGGTCTCCGCTCTCGCCTACCAGGCGATGCTCCGTGTCGGACGCCTCCAGCCCGAACGACGGTGGTTCCGGTGAGTGCAGACGGAGCGTGGGCCGTCAGCCTCGGAGCGATCCTCGGGGTCGGCCTTTGGGCGCTCGCGATGCTCCTGCCGGCACTCGGACGACCGCGGCTCGCGGACCGCATCGCCCCCTATATCGCCGACCTCTCCAGCGACGCCCGCTCGCAAGCCGCGCGCCGCTCGACCGACCCGCTACCGGTCCTCGGGACCCTGCTGGTCCCGGTCCTCCGCGCCGTTCGATGGTCGCTCGGCCTGGTCGGCGCCGATCAGGAACTCGTCATCCGTCGATTGGGTCAAGCCGGGGGACCGACGCTCGAGCGGTACCGACTGCTGCAACTCCTCTGGGGGCTCGGCGGCTTCGCGGTCGCCGCGGCGCTCGCCGTGTTCTCCTTCAGCAACGGACGGCTGCCGCTCCCGTTCGCAGCACCGCTTCCCGCGCTCGGGGCGGTGGCCGGAATCGTCCTCCGCGACCAGCTGCTGGCGCTCGCCGCCGGTCGCCGCCTCGCGCGGATCGAAGAGGAGCTGCCGACGGTGCTCGAGTTCCTCAGTCTGAGTCTCGCGGCGGGCGAAGCGATCACGGACGCGATGGACCGCGTGGCGCGCATCGGGTCCAGCGGGGAGCTCGGCAGGGAGTTCCGCCGGGTGATGGCGGACGTCTCCACCGGTATCCCGTTCGCCACCGCACTCCGGCAGTTCGAGGCACGACTCGCGATGCCGATGCTGTCGCGATGCGTCGACCAGATCCTCGGTGCGCTCGAACGGGGCACACCGGTAGCAGCCGTGCTCCTCGACCACGCACACGACGGACGCGACACCGCCAAGCGCCGTCTCCTCGAATCCGCCGGGAAGAAGGAGGTCGCGATGCTCGTGCCCCTCGTCTTCCTCATCCTGCCCCTGTCCATCATCATCGCCGTCTTCCCCGGGGTGTTCGTGCTCCGGACCGGCTTCTGACGAAAGGTTCCACATGTCCTCCCCTTCCTTCCTCGACCGCACGCTCCACCGGAGTCGTTCCCTCTTCACCGAGGAGCGCGGCGACGTCCCCGGCTGGGTCCTCATCACGCTCATGACGGCCGGGCTCGTCCTCCTCATCTGGGGTGTCGCCGGCCCGGCGCTCACGCAGGTGTTCGAACAGGCCATCGACCGTGTCTCCGGCATCTGAGCCCGAGATCGGCGGATGGCGGACGCGACTCCTGCGCGGCGAGGACGGATCAGCCGTCGCCGAGTTCGTGTTCGTCGGAGCGATCCTCACCGTCCTGATGATGTCCGTGGTCCAGCTCGCGCTCGCCCTCCACGTCCGGAACACGCTCATCGACGCGGCGGCGGAGGGTGCCCGGCTCGGCGCGCTGGCCGACACCGAACTGCTCGACGGCGCCGACCGAGCACGCCAGCTCATCGCCGTCGCCGTGGGGGAGGGCTACACGGGTGACGTCGGCGCCACGCTGGCCGATCATCGCGGAGCAAGCGTCGTCACCGTGACCGTCCGCGCACCGCTTCCGGTCGTGGGCTTGATCGGACTGCCTGGCGTCTTGGAGGTGGAGGGTCATGCGGTCCTCGAGACACTCGAGTGATGACCTGCGTCGCCGACCGACCGCGCTGGACGACGACGGATCGGCCTCCCTCGAGTTCATCACCGTCGGTCTGGTCCTCCTCGTGCCGATCGTCTATCTCATCGTCGCGCTCGCCGAGGTGCAGGCCGCGGTGCTCGCGGCCGGCGGGGCCGCGGCGCAGGCGGCGAAACTCTACGCGCGGGCCGACGACGACGCCACGGGTCGCGAACGCGTCGAGGACTCGCTCGCACTCGCGCTCAACGATTTCGGGCTCGACCGGTCCCAGTCGTCCGTCACGCTCGACTGCGCACCAGCCGGCCTCCCGTGCGGGCAGCGCGGCGGTGCCGTCACGGTCACCGTCGACATCCTCGTCGTCCTGCCGCTGATGCCCGAGATCATCGGCGTGCAGGCCGCGGTCCCCGTGACCGGCGTCGCCACGGCACCGATCTCGCGGTTCGATGACCGATTCGGCGAGGCGGAGTGAGGGAGCCGGGCGTACGACGACATCTGGACGTCGACGAGGAGGACGGGTCCACCATGCTCCTGACCATCGGATTCGCCGTCGTGGCGCTCGCCGTGGTCCTCGTCGGGAGCGCTGCCACATCCCTGTACGTGGAGCACAAGCGGCTCCTCGACCTCGCCGACCGCCTGGCCGCGACCGCCGCGGAGTCCTTCTCCGTCGACGAGGTCACGATCCAGCCCGACGGGACCGTCCGACCCGTCCTCGATGACGACTCGGTCCGTTCGAGTGCACGCGACGACCTCATCACCGGCGGTGCGGGTGCGCTCACCGGCGTCGAGATCGTCGCGGCGCGGACCCCGGACGGCCGGAGTGCGGAGGTCTCGCTGGCGTCGGATTGGCGGCCGCCGATGCTGACGCTGTTCGTCCCGCAGGGCCTCCGGATCGAGGCGACCGCGAGTGCTCGGAGTGTCTTTTGGTGAGGGCGGACGGACCTGCCGACGATCAGGGGAACGGGCGCGTGCCGCGATCGATGAAGCGGGGGATGAACCGGAAGAGGAGGAACGCGCCGACGAGCCCGACACCGCCGATGGTGCCGGCGGCGAGGGAGATCGACGCCGCTGCGGTGATCCCGGACATCGCCAGGGGAGCGGCGGCGGTGCCCGCGTCGCCCAGGAAGCGATAGGCGCCGAGGAACGGCGCGGGACGGTCCGGTGGCGCGAGGTCGGAACCGAGGGTCATGAGGATGCCGCTGCCGAGGCCGTTGGAGAGTGCCAGCACGAGGGCGACGGCGATGAACCAGACCCGTGCCTCGTCGAGGTCGTGGGTGAAGGCCAGGACGATGAACCCGGAGCCCAGCCCGATCATCGACGGGACGGCGGTCCAGATCCGCCCCCAGCGGTCCATGACCTGACCACTGGCATAGAAGAGGGCGAACTCCACCGCGCCGACGACGCCGATGATGAGCGCCGTGTCCGTCTCCGAGACGCCGATGCTGACGGCCCACAGGGGGAGCAGGACCGCCCGACACGAGCGCAGGGCGCCGACGAGTGCAGCGGTCGTCCCCATCCTGGTGAGCACCGCGCCGTGGGCTCGGATCGAAGCGATCAGACCGCTCGACTCCTCGGACGCGAGCTCTTCTCCCTCGGTCCGCTCCTCGCCGTCGGCGGTGCGCGTCGACGGCGGTCGCCCGAACATCTCCGCCGGGTCGGGGAGGACGAGCAGGGTGACCGCCGACCCGGCACAGCAGATCACCATCACCCAGAACGCCGCCTGCGACGTCCCGGTGAGGTGGATGACGCCCGCCGCGAGGAACGGGCCGATGAACGTGCCGGCGCGGAAGACACCGCCGAGCGAGGAGAGCGCCCTCGCCCGGTACCGCAGGGGCACGTACGTCGTCATGAACGCGTGCCGGGCCAGCCCGAACACGGCGGTCGCGAGCCCGATGCAGAAGATGCCGACGGCGAGGACGAACGGATTCGGCGAGATGGCCGCCGTCGCGACACCGACGACCGCGAGCAGCGCCGCCCACATCATCGCGAAGCGTTCGCCGATCCGACTGACGATCCACCCTGACGGGACGTCGCCGACGAGTTCGCCGAGCATGATGAGTGAGGAGATGACGCCTGCGACGGCGAGCGTCGCCCCCAGGTTCCCGGCGACGGCCGGGATGATCGGGATGATGGCGCCTTCACCGATCGAGAACAACAGCGTGGGGAGGAAGACCGAGACGGCCACGGAGCGCAGCTGGAACGGGCGTTCGTCGGAAGTCATCCCCTCGATCGTACGCCCGCGGCCCTGCGCGGTAGGCTGAAGCCAAATGTTTGACTTGGACCTCTCCACACAGATCAGTACCCTCCGCTCGACCTTCGACGACATCCGCACCGTCGTCGACGTCGACCGTCTCGAAGCCGAGATCGCGACGCTGAGCGAGCAGGCGGGTGCCCAGGATCTCTGGGACGACACGACGAACGCGCAGAAGGTGACGAGCGCCCTCAGCCACCGTCAGTCCGAGCTCGCCCGCATCACCAGCATCGCGAACCGGCTCGACGACCTCGAGGTGCTCATCGAACTCGCGACCGACGCCCAGGACGAGGAGTCGGCCGAAGAGGCCCGCCAGGAGCTCATCAGCCTGCAGAAGGTGCTCGGCGACCTCGAGGTGCAGACGCTGCTGAGCGGCGAGTACGACCCGCGCCCCGCCGTCGTCACCATCCGCGCCGGTGCCGGCGGTGTGGACGCCGCCGACTTCGCCGACATGCTGTTCCGCATGTACCTGCGGTGGGCCGAGCAGCACAAGTACCCGGTCACCGTCATGGATACGAGCTACGCGGAGGAGGCCGGCATCAAGTCAGCCACCTTCGAGGTCGACGCACCGTACGCCTTCGGTACGTTGAGCGTCGAGGCGGGCACGCACCGCCTGGTGCGCATGAGCCCCTTCGGTGCCGCCGGCAAGCGTCAGACGAGCTTCGCCGCCGTCGAGGTCATCCCGCTCATGGAGGAGACGGAGATCGTCGAGATCCCCGAATCGGACATCCGTGTCGACGTCTTCCGGTCCAGCGGCCCTGGGGGACAGTCGGTCAACACGACCGACTCCGCCGTTCGCATCACCCACCTGCCGACCGGCACGGTCGTCTCGATGCAGAACGAGAAGAGCCAGATCCAGAACCGCGCCGCGGCGATGCGCGTGCTCCAGTCGCGACTCCTCCTCATCCAGAAGGAGCAGGAGGCCGCGACGAAAAAGGAGCTGGCCGGCACCATCACGGCGAGCTGGGGCGACCAGATGCGTTCCTACGTGCTCGCGCCGTACCAGATGGTCAAGGACCTGCGCACGGAGCACGAGCAGGGGAACCCCGCAGCGGTGTTCGACGGCGATCTCGACGGGTTCATCGCCGCGGGCATCCGCTGGCGGTCGATGTCGAAGCCGGAGTAGCGCAGCGCGGCATAGTGTTCGCCCAGCCCTCGTACAGGGTACGGATCGCGGGCGTGTCCTGCCCGTAATCGGCAGGTCGCTCCTTAAGCTCAAGGAGCCATGATTCGGTTTGATCACATCTCCAAGAAGTATCCGGGAACCTCGCGTCCCGCACTCAACGACGTCGATTTCGAGATCCTCCGGGGAGAGTTCATCTTCCTCGTCGGTGCCTCGGGGTCGGGGAAGTCGAGCTGCCTCCGCCTGATGCTCAAGGAGGACAAGCCGAGCAAGGGCAAGATCCATGTGCTCGGCCACGACCTCGGTTCCATCTCGAACCGCAAGGTGCCGTACTTCCGGCGCAGCCTCGGGGTCGTGTTCCAGGACTTCCGACTGCTGCCGAGCAAGACGGTCTACCAGAACGTCGCCTTCACCCTCCAGGTGATCGGCAAGTCGCGCGGCTTCGTCCAGGAGGCCGTCCCCGACGTCCTCAAGATGGTCGGACTCGACGGCAAGGCGCAGCGCCTGCCGCACGAGCTGTCCGGTGGTGAGCAGCAGCGCGTCGCCATCGCCCGCGCGATCGTCAACAAGCCGCAGATCCTGCTCGCCGACGAACCGACCGGTAACCTCGACCCCGCCACCAGCGCCGGCATCATGCAGTTGCTGGAACGCATCAACGCCGGTGGGACGACGGTCGTCATGGCCACGCACGAGGCCGGCTTCGTCGACCAGATGCAGCGTCGGGTGATCGAGCTGCAGGACGGCCAGATCGTCCGTGACGAACGCCACGGTGGATACGGCACGACCGCGGCCATCCCGGGGCTCGTCAGAGGATCCTCCAAGGCTGCCGCCCCGTCGGCACAGACCGCTCCCGCTACGGCCTCGACCCCGGTCGCACCCGCCGTCGAGACCTCGTCGGTTCCGGTGACGACCAGGACCTCGTCCGTCGCTGCCAGCTCCGAGCCCACGACGAGTGCCGTGGCCGCAGCCGCGGTCGCCGCAACCGCGGCCACGCCGACAGCTGCAGCCGCACCGACCGCGCCCGCCGCGGTCTCGCGCGAGACCACGCCGCAGGCCGACACCGACGAGGTCGTCACCCGGGTGTCCGGCTCGACGCCGATCCAGGAACCGGCCGCAGCACCCGTCGCCGAGCCAGAGACCCCGGCGACCCGAGCCGAGGAATCGACACCGGAAGCGCCCGAGGCCGAGCCGACGACGCCGGAAGCGGAGCCCGCCGTGCCACCGGCGGCCGCGGTCCCGGAGGTCGCGCCTCCACAACGCCTGAGCAACGCCACGGGCCCCATCGGGCTCCCGGCACGCAACGAGATCGACCCCATCGAGGTCGAACACCTGTCGCTCGCCGAGCGACTCGGCCTGCGTGCCGCGGCGCGCGGCACTGAAGACGGAGAGCAGAACGTGGGGCCGACCAAGTGAGACTCGCACTGATCTGGTCCGAGGTCTGGAACGGCCTGCGTCGCAACGTCTCGATGGTCGTCTCCGTCGTGCTCGTGACGTTCATCTCGCTCACCTTCGTCGGTACGGCCGTCCTGCTGCAGATGCAGATCGGCCAGATGAAGAACTACTGGTACGACCGCGCACAGGTCGCGATCTACCTCTGCACCGCCGACAGCGCGGGCGACACCTGCGCCGCCGGCGCCGCGACCGAGGAGCAGCGCGCCGCCGTCCAGAGCGCCCTGGAGTCGTCGACCCTCGCGCCCTTCGTGGACAAGTTCTACTTCGAGGACCAGGCGCAGGCGTTCACGAACTTCCAAGAGCAGTTCAAGGGCAACGACATCGCACAGTTCGTCACGGCGGACCAGCTGCCCGAGACCTTCTGGGTGAACATGAAGGACGCCTCGCAGTCCGACGTGCTCGTCGAGGCGTTCTCCGGCGTCGCGGGCGTGGAGCAGGTGACGGATCAACGCCAGTACCTCGACCAGATCTTCTCGGTCCTGAACATCGCCAGTTACACGGCGATCGGGATCGCAGCACTCATGCTGGTCGCCGCAGCCCTGCTGATCGCGACGACCATCCGATTGTCGGCGTACTCGAGACGCCGAGAGCTCGGCATCATGCGATTGGTCGGTGCATCGAACCGGTTCATCCAGACACCGTTCATCCTCGAGGGTGTGTTCGCCGCGCTCATCGGCTCCATCCTCGCGGCCGGGGCGGTGATCACCATCGTCCAGGTGTTCGTCCAGGGATACCTGGCGGACCGCATGCGGTACGTCAACTTCGTCGATCTCGGTGACGCCTTCGTGGTCCTCCCGATCCTGCTGCTCGTCGGCGTGCTGTTGGCGGCGATCTCGGCCAACTTCGCGATCTCGCGGTACCTCAAGGTCTAGCGGGGAGGCAGTGCGGCCACCGCACCGCTCGCTCTGCGCTAGACTGACAGGCTGCCGCGATCGCGGCCGGTCCGTTCCGATGGATCCGAACCAGAACGTCAGGAGTACACCGTGCCGAGGGAACGGGGCGAGAACGTCGTGGCCACGAACCGCAAGGCCCGCCACGACTACACGATCGAGGACACCTACGAGGCCGGCATGGTCTTGACGGGTACCGAGGTGAAGTCGCTGCGAGCCGGGCGGGCGTCGCTCGTCGACGGGTACGCCTTCATCGACCGCCGTGAGGCGTGGCTCGACGCGGTACACATCCCCGAGTACGGCCAGGGCACGTGGACGAACCACCCGCCGCGGCGCAAGCGCAAGCTGCTGCTGCACCGCGAGCAGATCGACAAGATCGCTCACAAGATCGCCCCCGGTGGTTTCACCCTCGTGCCGTTGAAAATCTACTTCAAGGACGGCAAGGCCAAGGTGGAGATCGCCGTGGCGAAGGGCAAGAAGGAATACGACAAGCGGCATGCCCTGCGCGAGAAGCAGGACACCCGTGAGGCCGCGCGTGCGATGGCCACCAGGAACCGTCTCGGCGAATAGGTGACAGGCGCCACCTCGGCGCGGTATACTTGAAAGCTGCACCGCAAGGTGCTCGTCCACCGCTCGCGGTGGATTGACAACTCGACAGCGTGTGACAACGACCCTCTTCGCCTCGTACTCCGAGGCGCTGAGTCCATGGGGATGATCGGTTTCGACATTGCCTGCGAAACTGCGAGAAGCGGGTCGAGGATGCAGGGTTATCTCGTTAACGATCTCTGCAAAACAACAAGTGCCAACTCTAAGCGCACTGACTTCGCCCTCGCTGCTTAAGCGAGCCCGATAGTCCGTCAGACCGAGCGTGTCCCCGTCTCGGATCCTGGCGTCATCTAGGGGACTTGCTGGATGACGGAGCCGCGACGTCATCCGGGACTTTTCTTCGGCTGGGCCCGTCGACCAAGATGCCCTTGTCAATGGTCGGGGCCGAGTAGAACGTGTTAAGGGATACGCCCGTAGAAGGCGCAGAATCACAGCAGTGGACGGGGGTTCAATTCCCCCCATCTCCACTCCGGACGTTGTCACACGCTGCCGAGTCGACGACAGGCCCTCGCCTTGGCGGGGGCCTGTCGTCGTTCCTGGGGTCGGAGGGGTACCGACGGGCTGCTAACCTGGGAGTCCAGAGGCCGCCACCACCCGGGAGACCTGCATGGCGACAATCCTGCTTGTTTTTGCTGCGATCGCCGTCGCCACGCCCACACTCACTCGAGTGCTGTCGACGAAGGTCTTCTACGTCATCGCGTGTATGCCGGCGGCGGCATTCGTCTGGACGCTCTTCCAAACCGGCACGGTCACGGCCGGCGGCACGGTCGTCGAGACGATCGAGTGGATCCCGCAACTGAGCATCGCGCTCTCGTTCCGGATGGACACGCTCGCCTGGCTGCTGTCTCTCGTCGTCACCGGCGTCGGTGCCCTCGTGCTGCTCTACTGCGGCCGCTACTTCTCCTCGACCGAGCCTGGCCTCGGTCGCTTCGCCGCGCTCCTCTTCGCCTTCGCCGGCACGATGTTCGGCCTCGTGACCGCCGACGACATCATCGTCATGTTCATGTTCTGGGAGATCACGAGTGTGCTCTCCTACCTGCTCATCGGGCACTACACCGATCGCAAGGAGAGTCGCGGTGCCGCGCTCCAGGCGCTCCTGGTGACGACCTTCGGCGGGCTCGTCATGCTCGTGGGCGTCATCATGATCTCCGTGCAGGCGCAGAGCACCTCGCTCGCCTCGATCGTCGAGCAGGGTCTGACCGGCCCCGCGACCACCGTCGCCATCCTCCTCATCCTCGTCGGCGCGATCTCGAAGTCGGCGCTCGTGCCGTTCCACTTCTGGCTGCCGGCCGCGATGGCCGCACCGACGCCCGTGAGCGCATACCTGCACGCTGCGGCGATGGTGAAGGCCGGGATATACCTCGTCGCGAGACTCGCTCCCGGTTACGCCGACACCCCGGGTTGGGACGCGATGCTCGTCGGCCTGGGCGTCCTCACCATGGTCGCCGGTGCCTGGCGGTCGCTGCGTCAGTACGACCTCAAGCTGGTCCTGGCCTACGGGACGGTGAGCCAACTCGGATTCCTCATGGTCATCTCGGGGTACGGCACCCGCGATTCGGCCCTGGCCGCCGTCGCGCTCCTGCTCGCCCACGCCATCTACAAGGCGGCGCTCTTCCTCGTCGTCGGCATCATCGACCACCGCGCTGGGACGCGTGACTGGAGGCATCTCTCCGGTCTCGGGCGTCAGACGCCGGTGCTCGCCGTCATCGCGGCGATCGCGGTCGCGTCGATGGCCGGCATCCCACCGCTCTTCGGGTTCGTCGCGAAGGAGGCCGTCTTCACCTCGCTGCTGGAGGGCGCGCTCGAGGGCGACGTGTGGGGTTGGATCGCGATTGTCGGGACCGCCGTCGGGTCCGTGTTGACCGTCGCGTACAGCGCCCGGTTCCTCTGGGGCGCCTTCGGAGACCGGCGCGGCGCCGCGCCGACCGAACTGCATGCCGAATCCGGAACGATCATGATCGCGCCGGGCATCCTCGCCGTCGCGACCATCGCTCTCGGCTTCGCGACGAAGCCCATCGATACGGTGCTCGCGCCCTACGCGGACTCCGTGGGGGAGGGCGACTACCACCTCGCGCTCTGGCACGGCCTCGAGCCGGCGCTCGGCATCTCGGCCGTCGTCGTGCTGCTCGGTCTGCTGCTCTTCCGCTGGAGGCTCCCGGTCGCGCGTCTGCAGGACCGCCTGCCACCCCTCATCGACTCCTCGAAGGGGTACTGGGCGGCGACCCAGGGCATCGACCGGCTCTCCGCGAAGGTCACCCTGTTCGCCCAGCGCGGCGGGCTCGTCCAGTACCTGTCCACCATCCTCGTGGTCTTCGTCCTGACCCTCGGCACGATCGCCCTCCTCGGGCGCGCCTGGCCGAGTGGGATCCGGCTGTGGGACTACCCCGCCCAGGTGGCCATCGCCTTCATCATGGCGACCGCGGCGATCGCGGCCGCCCGGGCGAAGCAGCGCATGGCCGCCGTGCTGCTCGTCGGCGTCACCGGCTTCGGGCTCGTCGCGCTGTTCGCCCTGCACGGCGCTCCCGACCTCGCGCTGACGCAGGCCCTCGTCGAGACGATCACGATCGTGGTGTTCGTCCTCGTGCTCCGCCGACTCCCGGCCAAGATCGCCCAGCGGAACGCCCCGGTCCACCGCGTCCGTCGGGTCGTCATCGGCACGCTGACCGGCCTGGTCATGGGGCTCATCGGGGTCATCGCCCTCGGCGCTCGACAGGCCGAGAGCATCGCGACCGAGCTACCCAGGCTCGCCGTCGAGGAGGGCCACGGCAAGAACATCGTCAACGTGATGCTCGTCGACATCCGGGCCTGGGACACCATGGGCGAGATCTCCGTGCTCGTCGTGGTGGCCACCGGTATCGCGAGCCTGCTCTTCGTCTCACAGCGGGGCGCCGAGGTCCCACGCCTCAGCGGTGCGCGGCGTCGACGGATCCCGGGCCTCCGATCCCAGGTCGTGTCGGACCCCCACCTCGCGGACAGCGAGATGGAAGCACCTCGCGACGCGGTGGGGCGGCACTCATGGCTCATCGGTGGCCGGGCGATCGCCGAGGCGAACCGTTCGATCCTCCTCGAGGTCCTCGTGCGGCTCCTCTTCCACCCGGCGATCGTCGTCTCCGTCTTCCTGCTCTTCGTCGGCCACAACGAGCCGGGCGGTGGCTTCGCCGGCGGTCTGCTCGCCGGCCTCGCGCTCGTGATGCGGTATCTCGCCGGCGGACGCTACGAGCTCGGCGAAGCCGTGCCGATCGACGCGGGCAAGGTGCTCGGCGTCGGACTGCTGCTCGCGGTGGGGACGGCCGTCGGTTCCCTGTTCTTCGGTGGTGAGGCGCTCCAGTCCGCGTACTTCTCGGCCGACGTCCCGATCCTCGGGCACCTCTCGTTCGGCACGTCCAGCATCTTCGACATCGGCGTCTACCTCGTCGTCGTCGGACTGGCGCTCGACATCCTGCGCAGCCTCGGGGCCGAAGTCGACCGTCAACAGGAGGAAGCCGACATCGACGAGCAGAGTACGGACGAGTTCTCGGCGAGTGAGGCCGAGCAATGAGCGCCTCACTGACCCTCGTCGTCCTGATGGCCGTCATGTACGGCACCGGGGTGTACGTCATGCTCGAGCGGAGCCTCACCAGGTTCCTCATCGGGTTCGTGCTCGTCGGCAACGCGACGAACCTCCTCATCCTGATCATGAGCGGCCCGAGCGGCACCGCACCGCTCGTCACGGGCACCGCCTCCGACGACCGCATGGTCGATCCGGTGCCGCAGGTGCTCATGCTCACGGCCATCGTCATCAACTTCGGTGTGACCGCCTTCATCCTGGCGCTCATCTACCGGACCTGGTGGTTGGCACAGCTCGGCGACGAGGGCGACACCCTCAGCGACGAGCACGCAGACGACACCGAGGCGGCGACGGAGGCGGTCTTCAACCAGGTCGACCTGGACGACGAGGCCATCCAACGGGTCCTCGACGAGAGCAACGAGCACGGCGACGACAGTCACACGACCAGGAAGGGGGCAGGCGAATGAACGCACTCGTCCCGCTCGTGGTCATGATCCCGCTGATCGGTTCAGCGATCGCGCTCATGTTCCGCAACCGCCGCAAGACGCAGGTGGCGATCAGCGTCGTCGCGCTCACCGCGGTGACCGTGATCAGTGCGATCCTGCTCGCGGCCGTCGACCAGAGCGGCACGATCGTCGTCGAGCTGGGCGGCTGGTCCCCGCCGTGGGGGATCGTGCTCGTCGTCGACCGGCTGTCCGCGATCATGCTGCTCGTCGCAGCCCTGATGCTGCTGGGCGTCCTCATCTTCGCCATCGGTCAGGGCATCGTCGACGGCGACCGCGAGACGCCGGTGTCGATCTTCCACCCGACGTACCTGGTCCTGGCGGCCGGGCTGTTCGACGCCTTCGTCGCGGGCGACCTCTTCAACATGTACGTCGGCTTCGAGATGCTCCTCGCCTCCAGCTACGTCCTCCTCACCCTGGGCGGCACCGGAGCGCGGATCCGCGCCGGCGTCACCTACATCGTCATCAGCCTCATGTCGTCGCTGCTCTTCGTCGCCGCGATCGCCCTCATCTACGGCGCGACGGGCACGGTGACGATCGCCCTCGTGGCAGACCGCGTGCGCGACCTGCCGATGGAGGTGCAGGCGATCCTCTGCGCTGCGCTGCTCCTCGGGTTCGCGGTGAAGGCGGCGGTGTTCCCGCTGTCGTTCTGGTTGCCCGACTCCTACCCGACCGCGCCGGCGCCGGTCACGGCGGTGTTCGCGGGCCTGCTGACGAAGGTGGGTGTGTACGCGATCATCCGGACCGACACGCTCATCTTCAAGGACGTGCCGCTGGCGACACCGTTGATGGTCATCGCCTTCCTGACCCTGCTCATCGGCATCTTCGGCGCGGTCGCCCAGGCCGACATCAAACGACTGTTGTCGTTCACCCTCGTGAGCCACATCGGCTACATGATCTTCGGCATCGCCGTCGGCGGGGTCGCCGGGACCGCCGCGACGATCTACTACATCGTCCACCACATCGTCGTCCAGACCACGCTGTTCCTCACCACCGGTCTCGTCGAGCGGATCGGTGGGACGACCTCCATCTCCCGCCTCGGCGGTATCCTGAAGGCCTCGCCGATCGTCGGCGTGCTGTTCTTCATCGGAGCGATGAACCTCGGCGGCATCCCGCCGTTCTCGGGCTTCCTCGGCAAGATCGGGCTGTTCCAGGCGGGTGTCGCCCTGGGCGACCCGCTGTCGTACATCCTCATCGCCGCCGGAGCCGCGACCTCGCTCCTGACCCTGTACGCCCTGGCGCGCGTGTGGAACATGGGCTTCTGGCGTGGGAAGGACGAGGTCGCCGGATACTCCTCGCCGTTGCTCGACCAGCTCGCGGAGAGCCCCGAGGACTCTGGCTCGGTCGACACCAAGACCATCTCGCGCCCGATGATCGGCGCCACGACCGGCATGGTCGCGTTGACCCTCGCCCTGACGGTCTTCGCGGGGCCGCTCTTCGGACTGGCCACGCGCGCGGCGGAGAACATCGAGGACCCGGACAACTACATCACCGCGGTCTTCCCCGACGGAACGGAGCACCTGAAGTAATGCAACCGTCACGTCGTCGCGCCCTGTTCAGCCAGGCCCTCCTCCTGGCCGGACTCATCCTGCTCTGGTGTCTCCTGTGGGGGATGTTCGACCTGCTCACCCTCGTGACCGGCCTCGGGGTCGCGTTACTGGTGTCGTTCCTGTTCTACCTGCCGGCCGTCGAGCTGAGCGGCCGCATCAACCTCTGGCGGACCGCGATCTTCCTGGGCAAGCTCCTCGTCGACATCGTGCGGGCGAGTGCGGAGATCGCGTGGCTCGTCCTCAAGCCGAGATTCCGGTCCAGTAACGCGGTGATCGCGGTCCGTCTGCGGACGACCTCCGACCTCATCATGAGCTGGACGGCCGAGGCGGTCTCGATAGTCCCCGGCTCGATCGTGGTCGACCTCGACCGCACGGCCTCGACGCTCTACCTGCACGCGTTGAACGTGCACGACGACGCCGACATCGACGAGGTCGTCGCCGAGGTCCTCGGAACGGAGCGACGGCTCATCCTCGCGATCGGTTCCCGCGCCGAGGCGGACGCCCTCCGCCACGACCATGACCACGTCTCGATCGGAAGGGGGCAGTGATGCTCGTCGTGATCATCATCGTCTCCGTGCTGTTCGGTGCCGCGGCCCTCGCAGCGGTCTACCGGATCATCCGCGGGCCGAGCCTCCTCGACCGCGTGATCGCCTCCGACGTGCTCGTCGCCACCGTCATGTGCGCGATCGGGGCCGAGATGGCGATCAACCGTCACACGGACGGCCTGCCGGTCCTCCTGGCGCTCGCGATGTTCGCGATCGTCGGCTCGGTCAGCGTCGCGCGCTTCATGTCGAAGCAGGACGACGCATGACCGGCGAGCTGATCCGCGACATCGTCACCGGTGCCCTCGTGCTCGTCGGTGCCATCATGTGCTTCGCCGCCGGCGTCGGTCTCCTGCGCTTCCCCGACGTGTTGTCCCGCCTGCACGCGGCGACCAAGCCGCAGATCCTCGGGCTCATCGCGATCATGGCGGACGTCGCCGTCTCGAGCCCGACGGTCGGGACGATCACGATCGCGATCGCGATCATCGTGTTCCAGAGCCTCACCGCGCCGATCTCCGCGCACATGGTCGCCCGGGCGGCGTACCGGAGCGGCAACTTCGACGCGGCCGTCCTCGTCCGCGACGAGCTCGCGGGACGCGAAGAACTCGGCGAGGAACGACATCCCGGCCACACGCCCGAATAGCGGCACAATGTCCCCATGGGAATGCTCATCTACGGGTCCGGCGACGAGTACGAGATCGAAGACCGCGCGCTCGCGCACCTGAAGGCCGTCATCGGGGCGAAGCTGCGCCGACAGGAGAGTTTCTTCCTCAGCTGGGCGAACGATCCCGAACACGGTTCGGGACGACGGTCGCTCTGGTTGTCCCCGAGCATCCCGCTGCAGTTCCGCTTCTTCGGGAGCCGCCCGCCGGAACTCAACCGCGCGTGGCTCGAGGTCCTCTCGGATTCATCGCACACCCCGCGAGGGCTGCAGCTCATCCCGGAGTCCGATGTCGAGGGGTACCTCGCGGGGAACGGAGCGCCGCGCGACGCGGGCACCGAGTCTCATGACCAGGATCACGGCTAGGACGGGTCGTCCGTCCCCACGAGCAGGACGCGCAGCGCTGTCTCCGGTGAGCCGCGACCGTCCGGAGGGATCGTCTCGCCGTGCGTATAGCGATCGACGACCCGCGGGTCGACGTAGCTGGACTTCGCGATCGCCGGGGTGTTGCCGAGGACCGCTGCGGCGTCGCGCATGGCCTGTGCGAGGACCTTCGAGCGTGCCGTCTTACTCTGTACGGGTCCGGCCTTCGCCAGGCTCTCCGCGGCCGCGACGGTGCCGTGCAGCGTCCGGAAGTCCTTCGCGGTGAACTCGCCGTTCGTCTGCGCCCGGACGTAGTCGTTGATCTGGCTCGCCTGGAGGTGACGCCAGCGGTTCCTGTCCTTCCAGGCCAGGAGGCGGGCGTGCGGTCCACGGCGCTTCAGGGAGCGGATGAGCGAGGCCAGATCGGCGTCGACGATGTCGGACTCCCAAGGCTGTCCGCTCTTCGCCGGGAACTTCAGCGCGACGGTGTCGCCGCTCACACGAGCGTGCGCTCCCTCGAGGGTCGACAGGCCGTGACTGCCGTTGGCCTCCGTATACTGCTCGCCGCCCACGCGCAGGGAGCCGGTGTCGAGCATGCGGAACGCGCCGGCTGACACCCGTGCCAGCGGGTATCCCTCGAGCCGGAGGTCCCGGGTGACCCGACCTCGCGCGGCAGGGAGCGCCTCTGCGAGGGCAAGGGCGCGGTCGAACTTGCTCCGGTCCTGACGCTCGCGCCAGGACGGGTGGTAGAGGTACTGCCGTCGCCCGGCTGCATCGATCCCCGTCGCCTGGATGTGTCCGTTCGCGTAGGGGGTGATCCAGACGTCGTTCCACGCCGGAGGGACCACCAGGCCGTCGATCCGTGCCCGGATCTCCTGATCGTCGAGGAGCGAACCGTCCGGCATTCGATAACTGAAACCGCGCCCGGATCGAACCCGTCGGATGCCCTGTCCGTTCACGTCGCTGCGCCTCAGTCGTACCATCCGCCCAGGGTACGACGCGGTCGGATCCCGCTCGGCGGGCTTGCGCGGTGCCGTGCGCTCGTGTCAGCCGACGGGTGGCAGCTCGGCGAGGAAGGCGTCGTGCAGGCGCCCGTTCGTCGCGAGGGAGCTCCGCGTGGAGATGGTCTCGATGCCGTCGATGTCCGTGAAGCGGCCGCCGGCCTCGAGGACGATCGGCACGTGGGCGCCCAGGTCGTACTCCTGCACGCCGAATTCGGCCACGGCGTCGATCGAGCCCTCGGCGAGCAGCATGTAGGGCCACATGTCACCGATGGCCCGATCGCGCCACAGGGAGCCGCACAGGGCCAGCAGCTGGGGGATCCGCCCGACCGAGGCCCACTGCGCGATGCTCTGGAAGCTGAAGGACGCGTCGGCGAGGTCGGAGACCCCCGAGACGGACAATCGGCGCGGGGTGGCCTCGCCGAACCGGATGCCCCACGCACCGTGCCCGATGGCACCCCACCAGCGGGCGTGCATGGCGGGTGCGCTCACGACGCCGACGACAGGCACGCCGTCGACGGCGAGGGAGATGAGCGTCGCCCAGTTCGAGACACCGCGGAGGAAGTTCGCCGTCCCGTCGATCGGGTCGATGATCCACTGTCGATCCGTCGGGCCCTGCGCGCCGTACTCCTCACCGAACACGCCGTCGTCCGGGCGCTCGGTCTCGAGGATGCCGCGGATGGCGCGTTCGACGGCGAGGTCGGCGTCCGTGACGTGCGAGCGGTCCGGCTTGGTGGAGACTTCGAGGTCGCGAGCCTCGAAGCGGTCCATCGCGATGCGGTCGGCCGCGTCGGCGAGCCGGAGTGCGAGATCGAGGTCGGCGGGGGAGACGGTCACGGGTTCGGTCACCTCTCCAGGATAGGGTCGCGCGGGCCGGATCGAACGACGCTCGAGGGGCTGAAGACGTGCCTCCGCGACACGCCGACCGGCTCGATTTCGCACCCGGGCCAGTTGGGTGCTAGTGTCATATCTCGGTTCGGAACACTCCGAAACCACGCACCTCTAGCTCAATTGGCAGAGCAACTGACTCTTAATCAGTGGGTTCCCGGTTCAAGTCCGGGGGGGTGCACCACACCAGCAACGGCCTCGTCCTCGGACGGGGCCGTTCTGCGTTTCGGCTCGACTCGCGTTCGAGCTTGCGGCCCGACGAATCGCTCCGGAGACGTTTCGCGACAGCTCCCGTCCGATTCGCGTCATCGGGACGGAGTCGGGCTCAGGCATGAGACGCTGGAACGGTCGGCAGCATGGCGGGATCGGGTCCTGCCCTTGCCGGCGAAAGCCTCCGCGTGGTCACCCCACTGTGCGGAGCAGAGCGACGGTCGGGCATTCGTGCCCACCAGCGCCGTGACGCCTCATCGATTCGGGTTCGATGAGGCGTCATGCCCGCTCAACCGCCCGGTACGACGAAACGGCCGTCCACTCCGGTGGACGGCCGTTCTCGACGTACGATGCCGGTCAGGCGACCGAGCTGCGGCGCGCGGGCACCGGGTTGACGAGGCTCGCGTCGATGAACTCGGGTTCGGCCCAGACGGTGATGGGGTAGTGCTGCGGCTCGAGGAGGGTTCGCTCGACGAGCGTCGGCTCAGTGTCGTCAGCCGCCGCCTCGATCGTCTCGGTGAGGGCCGCAGGTTCCTCGGCGACGGTCGGCTCGATGGCTTCGACGGCCTCGACCTCGCCGGCGGCGTCGACCGCGGACTCCTCCTGGCCACGAGACCAGAGCCGCCATCCGCGCGCAGGAGCGGCCTCGGCACGGACCGTCACCGCAGCCTGCTCGAGGTCGATGTCCGTCGCGATGTCGTGGGCGAGCTGCTGGGCGTAGACCTCGTGGAAGATCTCATCGCCGGAGCTCGGGGTGCGGCGCGACAGCACCCAGGCACCGTTGGCGCCGAGCTCGCTCGCCAGTCGAGCGTGGACGAGGTCGAACAGCTGCTTCTCGGTCAGCTTCGATGCGGAGACTGGTGCTGCGTGGCGTCGGCGACCGAACATGGCGGGCCCTTCATCGAAAGCGGATCATCCGTGAGGCTGGACTGCCTTCATTGTCGATCACGAGGCGCGGAACGACGCGGAGACACGCGGGTGAGCGCCCCAATTCTCGGGTTCTCCGGGCGCTCGTGGTAGCGCGGTCGGCGCGACCTCAGCGGCCGATCTCAGCCTGCTTGCTGTCGTCGAGCACCGAGCTGATCGCGAGGGCGAGCGAGATGCCCCAGCTCACCCAGAGGAGGGCGAGCTTCCAGTCCCGCGGTCCCTGTCGGGTCGCCTGGAGGGCGGAGATCCCGCCGAAGACCGTGGAGATCATGCTGCCGTTGAAGAGGAATTTGCGCATGACTTCACGCTAGCCGGTAGGGGAGGCCCCCCGCATCCGGGCTTTCCTTCGGGTTCTCGCCTGTGCTAGCGAATGCACGCTTCGCGAAGGCCAGTGAGGCGCGCAGCTGGCTGAGGCGGAGCGCGTCGCCACCCGTCGCGGGCAGGTGCACCTCCGCGACGATGCTTCCCGACCAGTCCGCCGCGCGCAGCAGCTCGAGGACCTCGGCGACCGGCTGCTCACCGTCGCCCGGGAGGAGGTGCTCGTCGAGGAAGGCACCGCGCGGCGACGGTGCGGTCCCGTCGCACAGGTGCACGTGGCGGAGGCGGCCGCCATAGCGGGTCGCGATCTCGAGCGAGTCCTCACCCGCGAGGGCCGCATGGGAGAAGTCGAGCGTCAGGGCGGCGCAGGCGAGCGGGGCCGGGTCGTAGCCGAAGGCGAACGGCTGCACCCGGAGCCCGCGGCTCTGGAAGCACGCCATGTTCTCGACGGCCAGCTCGAGTCCGTGCGTCTCGCTCAGCTCGGCGACGAGGTCGACGAAGGCGCGCGCGTAGCGCCGCTGCCAGCGGAACGGCGGGTGGACGACGACGGTCGACGCGCCGACGGCGGCGGCGAGCTCGGCCGAGCGGCGGAGCTTCTCCCGATGGTCGCGGCCCCAGACGAACGCGGTCCGGGTCAGGACCGGCGCGTGGATCGAGAGGATGTCGAGCCCGGTCTCGGCGGCGAGGGCGCGGAGGGCGTCGGCGTCCTGCGTGACGCGGTCCTGGGTCACCATGACCTCGACGCCGTCGTAGCCGGCTTCGGCGGCCAACTCGAACGCGCGCCGGGTTCCCAGCGGGTAGACGCAGGAGGTGCTCATGCCATGGCGGATCATCAGCGCAAGCATATGCTCGCCGTCTGAACACGCGGTTTCGCCATGCGGAACGCTGCTAGCCTGAACAGCGAACCCGAGTACCCCGGGAGGGCCATCATCACCAGATATTCCGCGCCTGACGGCGGATCAGCGTCGACCTTCGACTTCATCGTGGTATCCAACCGGCTGCCGGTCGACCGCGTCGTCGATGCAGACGGCGCCGAGAGCTGGCGGACCTCACCCGGTGGACTCGTGACCGCCCTCGAACCCGTCATGCGCGGTGCCGACGGCGCCTGGATCGGATGGGCCGGCTCCGCCGACCTCGAGATCGAGCCGTTCGACAACGACGACATGTGGATCATCCCGGTCCCGCTGTCCGAGGACGAGATCGCCCGCTACTACGAGGGCTTCTCGAACGACACCATCTGGCCGCTCTACCACGACGTCATCGCTCCGCCGAGCTACCACCGCGAGTGGTGGGACTCCTACGTCGCCGTGAACCGACGGTTCGCGGAGGCGGCCGCAGCGGCCGCGTCCGACGGCGGGACCGTCTGGGTGCAGGACTACCAGCTGCAGCTCGTGCCGAAGATGCTGCGTGAGCTGCGACCCGATCTCACGATCGGCTTCTTCAACCACATCCCGTTCCCGGCCTACGGCATCTACTCGCAGCTCCCATGGCGACGCCAGATCATCGAGGGACTGCTCGGCGCCGACGTCATCGGCTTCCAGCGCGTTGCGGACGCGGGCAACTTCTCCCGGGCGGTCCGCCGCCTGTTCGGGTACGAGACGAAGGGGGCCGCGATCCAGGTCCCGCTCGATGCGGCACTCGTGTCGGTCACGACGGACGCGGCACCGGTCGCCTCGAAGCGTGGCGCCCCGTACCGCACGGTGATCGCCCGGCACTTCCCGATCTCGATCGACAGCAAGGGGTACCAGGCCCTCGCGCAACGCCCCGACATCATCGCCCGTGCCAAGCAGATCCGCGAGGAGCTCGGCAACCCGGAGACGATCATGCTCGGCGTCGACCGCCTCGACTACACGAAGGGCATCGGGCACCGACTCAAGGCCTTCGGAGAGCTCCTCGCACAGGGCAAGCTCGCGGTCGAGGACGTCACGCTCGTCCAGGTCGCCAGCCCCAGCCGCGAACGCGTCGAGACGTACCGTCAGCTCCGCGACGACATCGAGCAGACGGTCGGCCGGATCAACGGCGACTTCGGCACCATCGGCCACACCGCGATCCAGTACCTGCACCACGGGTACCCCCGCGAGGAGATGGCTGCCCTCTACCTCGCCGCCGACGTCATGCTCGTCACAGCCCTGCGCGACGGCATGAACCTCGTCGCGAAGGAGTACGTCGCCGCTCGCTACGACAACGACGGCGTCCTCGTGCTGAGCGAGTTCGCCGGCGCGTCCGACGAGCTGAAGCAGGCCCTCAAGATCAACCCGCACGACATCGAGGGGATGAAGTCGGCGATCCTCCAGGCCGTGCACATGACGAAGGCCGAGCGTGGTCGTCGCATGCGGGCGCTGCGCAAGCGCGTCATGGAGTACGACGTCGCGCGGTGGTCGGCGTCCTTCCTCGACGAGTTGCAGCGTGTGCGTGACCAGTCACCGACCATCGAGCAGGGGAGCACCACCCAGTCATGAGCACCACCGACGAGCCCACCGACACCCTCGGGGGGCTTCCCCTCGGACTGCGTGCGGAACTCCGCCGCCTGGCCGACGTCCCGAAGCTCCTGGTGGCCCTGGACTTCGACGGCACGCTGGCCCCCGAGGTCGACGACCCGGACCAGGCGCGGGCGCTGCCCGCGGCCCGCAAAGCAGTGTTGGCGCTGATGGACCTGCCCGGGACGCGCGTCGCACTCGTGTCCGGGCGCGCGATCGACAGTCTCGTGGCGGTGGCCGAGCTGCCCGACCACGCCCTGTTCGCCGGCTCGCACGGCGTCGAGATCCGTCTCGACAACCCCGACGACGCCCTCGCCCTCGACGACGAGGAACGCGAACAGCGGGAGACCCTCCAACGGATCCTCCAGGACGTCGCGGAGGGTTACGATAATGTCTGGATCGAGCGGAAGCCGGCAGGGTTCGCCCTGCACACGAGGCTCGCCAGTGAAGAAGACTCCAGGATCGCCCACCTCGAAGCACTCGCCCACACCAAGGACGAGTTCGGCGCCCTGACGGTTCGAGAGGGCAAGAACGTCCTCGAGTTCTCGCTCAGGAGCGCGACCAAGGGCGAAGCCGTCGAACACCTCCGGCGGTACACCAAAGCAGATGCCGTGTTCTACGCGGGCGACGACGTCACGGACGAGGACGCGTTCGGCGCACTCGGCCCCGGCGACCTCGGGGTGAAGAGTGGCACCGGCGTGACCGCCGCCGACTTCAGGGTCGAAGGACCCTCCGAGATCGCGCGCGTCCTCGGCATGCTCGCGGAATATCGAAGCAACAAGGAAGCCGTAGACTCTTAAAATGCCAGAGATCGACATCAAACCACGCAGTCGTGCCGTCACCGACGGGATCGAGGCGACCACTTCGCGCGGCATGCTCCGCGCCGTCGGCATGGGCGACGAGGACTGGGACAAGCCCCAGATCGGCATCGCGAGCTCGTGGAACGAGATCACGCCCTGCAACCTCTCGCTCGACCGCCTCGCGCAGGGGGCCAAGGAGGGCGTGCACTCGGGTGGGGGATACCCGCTGCAGTTCGGCACCATCTCCGTCTCCGACGGCATCTCGATGGGCCACGAGGGAATGCACTTCTCGCTCGTCTCGCGCGAGGTCATCGCCGACAGCGTCGAGACCGTGGTCATGGCCGAGCGCCTCGACGGCACGGTCCTGCTCGCCGGCTGCGACAAGTCGCTGCCGGGCATGCTCATGGCCGCCGCGCGGCTCGACCTCTCCTCGGTCTTCCTCTACGCCGGATCGATCGCGCCCGGTTGGGTCAAGCTCTCCGACGGCACCGAGAAGGAGGTCACGATCATCGACTCCTTCGAGGCGGTCGGGGCCTGCAAGGCCGGCAACATGAGTGAAGAGGACCTGAAGCGCATCGAGTGCGCCATCGCCCCGGGCGAGGGCGCCTGCGGCGGGATGTACACGGCCAACACGATGGCGTCGGTCGCCGAGGCGCTCGGCATGAGCCTCCCGGGTTCGGCATCGCCCCCCTCGGCCGACCGCCGTCGCGACTACTTCGCGCACCGCTCGGGCGAGGCCGTGGTCAACATGCTCCGACTCGGCATCACCGCGCGCGACATCCTGACGAAGGAGGCGTTCGAGAACGCCATCGCCGTCGCGATGGCATTCGGCGGATCGACGAACGTGGTCCTGCACCTGCTCGCGATCGCCCGCGAGGCCGAGGTCGACCTCACGCTCGACGACTTCAACCGCATCGGCGACAAGGTGCCGCACATCGGCGACCTGAAACCGTTCGGCCAGTACGTCATGAACGACGTCGACCGTCACGGCGGCGTCCCCGTCGTCATGAAGGCGCTGCTCGACGCCGGTCTGCTGCACGGCGACTGCCTCACGGTCACCGGCAAGACGGTCGCCGAGAACCTCGCCGACATCAACCCCGACCCGATCGACGGCACGGTCATCCGCACGCTCGACAACCCGATCCACGCGACCGGCGGCATCACGATCCTCAAGGGCTCGTTCGCGCCCGAGGGCGCCGTCGTGAAGACGGCCGGATTCGACGCCGAGGTCTTCGAAGGACCCGCGCGGGTCTTCGAACGTGAACGCGGAGCCATGGACGCGCTCACCGAGGGCAAGATCAACAAGGGCGACGTCGTCATCATCCGCTACGAGGGCCCGAAGGGTGGGCCGGGGATGCGCGAGATGCTCGCGATCACGGCCGCCATCAAGGGCGCCGGACTCGGCAAGGATGTACTACTGTTGACGGACGGTCGATTCTCAGGCGGCACAACCGGACTGTGCATCGGCCACATAGCACCCGAAGCGGTGGACGCAGGTCCAATCGCCTTCGTGCGCGATGGTGATCTGATACGGGTCGATATCGCTGGCCGCTCGCTCGACCTACTCGTCGACGAAGCAGAGCTGGAAGCCCGCCGCGACGGCTGGGCGCCTCTTCCCCCGCGCTATACCCGTGGCGTTCTCGCAAAGTACTCTCGTCTCGTGCACTCCGCAGCGGAGGGCGCGATCACGGGATAACCGAGCATCTCGTTCGTGCATCTCATCGCTGAAGGAATCATCATGCCCACGGAATCCCAACCCGTGCCTCATCCCAGAACACCTGCGGCCCCGGCCGCACCGGAGATCCTGACGGGAGCCCAGGCGATCGTCCGATCGCTCGAGCTCCTCGGGGTCACCGACATCTTCGGTCTGCCCGGCGGAGCGATCCTGCCGACCTACGACCCGCTGATGGACTCGACGAAGCTCCGTCACATCCTGGTCCGACACGAGCAGGGCGCCGGCCACGCGGCCGAAGGATACGCCGCCGCCGGTGGCGGGATCGGCGTGTGCATCGCGACGTCCGGCCCCGGCGCGACGAACCTCGTCACCGCCATCGCCGACGCCTACATGGACTCGGTGCCGATGGTCGCGATCACCGGTCAGGTGTTCTCGACCCTCATGGGCACGGACGCGTTCCAGGAGGCGGACATCGTCGGCATCACCATGCCGATCACGAAGCACTCCTTCCTCGTCAAGACCCCGGAGGAGGTCCCGGCGGCCATCGCCGCGGCCTACGAGATCGCGGGTACCGGCCGACCCGGACCGGTGCTGGTCGACATCACGAAGGACGCCCAGCAGGCCGAGGCGCCGTTCATCTGGCCGCCGAAGGTCGACCTGCCCGGCTACCGCCCGGTGACGAAGGCGCACGGCAAGCAGATCCAGGCCGCTGCGCAGCTGCTCGTCAACGCCAAGAAGCCGGTGCTGTACGTCGGCGGCGGCGTGATCCGCTCCAAGGCCTCCGAGGAACTGCTCGCGTTGGCCGAGGCGACCGGGGCTCCGGTCGTGACGACGCTCATGGCTCGCGGGGCGTTCCCCGACTCGCACACGCAGCACCTCGGCATGCCCGGCATGCACGGCACCGTCCCGGCAGTGCTCGCGCTGCAGGAAGCCGACCTGCTCGTGTCGCTCGGTGCCCGATTCGACGACCGCGTGACCGGCAAGGCCTCGCTCTTCGCGCCGAACGCGAAGGTCGTCCACGTGGACGTCGACCCGGCCGAGATCTCGAAGATCCGCATCGCGGACGTGCCCATCGTGGGCGACGCGAAGGACGTCATCGTCGACCTCCAGTCGGCGTTCGAGGCAGCCGCCCGCGAGGTCACCCCCGACATCGCCGAGTGGTGGTCCTACCTCGACGGTCTCCGCGAGGAGTTCCCGCTGGGCTACGCCGAGCCGACCGACGGTCTGCTCTCGCCACAGCACGTGATCTCCCGCATCGGCGAGATCACCGGTCCGGAGGGCGTCTTCGCGTCGGGCGTCGGCCAGCACCAGATGTGGGCGGCGCAGTTCATCAAGTACGAGCGTCCGAACTCCTGGCTGAACTCCGGCGGTGCCGGGACCATGGGCTACTCGGTCCCCGCGGCCATGGGCGCCAAGGTGGCCCAGCCCGATCGCCACGTGTGGGCGATCGACGGCGACGGCTGCTTCCAAATGACCAACCAGGAACTCGCGACCTGCACGATCAACAACATCCCGATCAAGGTCGCGATCATCAACAACTCCTCGCTGGGCATGGTCCGCCAGTGGCAGACGCTCTTCTACGACGGTCGCTACTCGAATACCGACCTGAACACCGGGCACGACACCATCCGGATCCCCGACTTCGTCAAGCTGGCCGAGGCCTACGGTTGCCTCGCGATCCGCGTGACGAAAGAGGAGGAGGTCGACGCCGCCATCAAGCTCGCCCTGGAGACGAACGACCGTCCGGTCGTCATCGACTTCGTCGTGAGTGCCGACGCGATGGTGTGGCCGATGGTGCCGCAGGGCGTCAGCAACAGCTACGTCCAGTACGCCAAGGACCACAGTCCGTCGTTCGATGAGGAGGCCTGAGCATGAGCAGCCACGTCCTGAGCCTCCTCGTCGAGGACAAGCCCGGTCTGCTGACCCGCGTCGCCGGGCTGTTCGCCCGCCGGGGCTTCAACATCGAGAGTCTCGCGGTCGGCCACAGCGAGATCGAGGGTCTGTCCCGGATCACGGTCGTCGTCGACGTCGAGGAGCTTCCGCTCGAGCAGGTGACGAAGCAGCTGAACAAGCTCATCAACGTCATCAAGATCGTCGAGCTGGATCCGGCGCAGTCCGTCCAGCGTGAGCACCTGCTCATCAAGGTCCGCGTCGACAACTCCACCCGTTCCCAGGTGCTGGAAGCCGTCAACCTGTTCCGGGCCCGCGTCGTCGACGTGGCGACGGACGCCCTCGTGATCGAGGTCACGGGCGACTCCGGGAAGACGACCGCGCTCCTCAAGGTGCTCGAGCCCTACGGCATCAAGGAGATCGCCCAATCGGGTCTCCTCGCCATCGGGCGCGGCTCGAAGTCCATCACCGAACGCGTCTTCAAGAACTAGTCGCATCTGCGGCATATTGCGAAACCACAACCAAGGAGAGAACCACCAGTGACTGAGATTTTCTACGACCAGGACGCGGACCTGTCGCTCATCCAGGGCAAGAAGGTTGCCGTTATCGGCTACGGCTCGCAGGGCCACGCACACGCGCTCAACCTCCGCGACTCCGGTGTCGAGGTCGTCGTCGGCCTGAAGGACGGCTCGAAGTCGATCGCCAAGGCCGAGGAGCAGGGCTTCACCGTCAAGAACGTCGCCGACGCCTCCGCATGGGCCGACGTCATCGTCATCCTCGCTCCGGACCAGCACCAGCGCACGATCTTCGCCGAGTCCATCAAGGACCAGCTCGCTCCGGGCAAGGCGCTCGTCTTCGGCCACGGCTTCAACATCCGCTTCGGCTACATCGAGGCTCCTGAGGGCGTCGACATCTTCATGGTCGCCCCGAAGGGCCCGGGCCACACGGTTCGTCGCGAGTACGAGGCCGGCCGCGGCGTCCCCGTCATCGTCGCCGTCGAGAAGGACGAGACCGGTGGCGCCTGGGCGCTCGCCTGGTCCTACGCCAAGGCGATCGGTGGCCTCCGTGCCGGTGGCATCAAGACCACCTTCACCGAGGAGACCGAGACCGACCTCTTCGGCGAGCAGGCCGTCCTGTGCGGTGGCGTCTCGCAGCTGATCCAGTACGGCTTCGAGACCCTGACCGAGGCCGGGTACCAGCCGCAGATCGCCTACTTCGAGGTGCTCCACGAGCTGAAGCTCATCGTCGACCTCATCTGGGAGGGTGGCATCGCCAAGCAGCGTTGGAGCGTCTCCGACACGGCTGAGTACGGCGACTACGTCTCCGGCCCGCGCGTCATCGACCCGAGCGTCAAGACCAACATGCAGGCGGTCCTCAAGGACATCCAGGACGGCACCTTCGCCAAGCGCTTCATCGACGACCAGGACGCCGGCGCGCCCGAGTTCCTCGAGCTGCGCAAGAAGGGCGAGGACCACCCGATCGAGGCCACCGGTCGCGAGCTGCGCAAGCTCTTCGCGTGGAACGCCTCGAACGACGACGACTACGTCGACGGCAGCGTCGCCCGCTAGTCTCCGCTCGTCCAGCCGCTCAGCGGCACCGAGCCAGAACGCCCGCCCCGATCCGTCGGGGCGGGCGTTCCGTCGTCTGCGGGAGCCTCAGGCCGTCGCTGCTCCGGTCGTGCCCGGCTCGAGGAAGATCTCGATGACCGGGATCGGGGTGTCGGGTTCACCGATCGGCAGGTGCAGGGTCACCGTGTCGGGACCGAGTCCCTTCGGTTGGGTGTGCTGGTTCGGCAGATCGTGCTCCGGGCGATGCACCTGGAACGGCACCTCGGAGCCGTCCGACAACAGCTGCGCGTAGCGCACCCGGCCGCCGAGACCGGGCAGGTGCAGGTGCACGAACGGCCAGGCGAAGACGTGTACGTACAGCCGGTCGCCGCGTTGCGTGTATCGGACGTCGGTCGGACTGCTGAACTCCGACGGGCCGCATCCTCGGATCGCCCGCTCGTGGAGCGCGAACCAGTCGGCGAGGACGTCGAGTCGTTCGATCGCGCGAGGATCGATCGTCCCGCGCGCGGTCGGTCCGATGTTCAGCAGCATGTTGCCGTTCTTCGAGACCGAATCGATGAGCATCCGCAGGAGCAGCTCCGGCGACTTGTAGTCGAGGTTGTCGCGGTCGTACCCCCAGCTGCCGTTCAGGGTCTGGCAGGCCTCCCACCGGAGGGGGTCGCCGTCGGGACCGACCGGTGTCACCACGGGCTGGTACTGCTCGGGGGTGGTGACGTCGCCCGGGAGCTCGAGGCGGTCGTTGATGAGGATCTCCGGCTGCAGCCCGCGGATCATCTCGACGAGTTCCTCGGAGCCCCAGTCGGCGGCGCCCTTCCCCGGCAGACCTTCGATGCCCTGCGAGTAGCTGAAGTCGAAGAAGAGGTAGTCGATCGGGCCGTAGCCGGTGAGCAGCTCGCGCACCTGGCCGTGCAGGTAGTCCCGGTAGCGGGACCAGTCCCGGTCGGCGTTCGCTGCGAGCGCCTCGGGGTCGTCGCGTCGCGGGTGGATGCCGTCGACCGTGAAGTCGGGGTGATGCCAGTCGATGAGCGAGTGGTAGAAGCCGATCCGGAGCCCCTCGGCGCGGAAGGCCTCCACGAACTCCGCCACGAGGTCACGGCCGGCGGGCGTGTGCATGGACGTGAAGTCGGTGAGTGCCGAATCCCACAGGCAGAAGCCGTCGTGGTGCTTCGTCGTGAGCACCGCGTACCGGAAGCCGGCCGCCTTGGCCTGCCTGGCCCAGGCGCGGGGGTCGAACCGGTCGGGGTCGAAGTGCTCGCGGTAGCGCTCGTAGTGTTCGGCCGAGAGGTGTTCCCGCGTCTGCACCCACTCATGGCGTGCCGGGAGGGCGTAGAGGCCCCAGTGCAGGAACAATCCGAATCTCGCCTCGTCGAACCAGGCGGTGTCGGGTCGGGGGATGGTGGTCTCGGTCACGGCGGCCCTTCGATCGTCGAGTGGGTTCACGGCGGTGCGGGGGCAGGCTAACACGAAAGGTCGGATGTCTGCTGTCCGGTGGGCCGGCGCGGTCAGGACGTCGGACCTCCTGCGCGTCGACGGTTCAGGCGTCGTCGGGTTCGAAGACCTGCACGGGCACGCCGGTGTCCAGCGATGCCTTCGCCGCCAACGCGACCGTCAGGGCCGCGAGGGCACTCCGGCCGGTCACTCGGAACGGTTGGACGTCTCGCTCCACGCAGTCGAGGAAGGAGGCCATCTGTCGTCGGTAGGGATCGGTCTCGTCGAGGTCGTAGGAGCCGTGCGCGGCGGCCGATCCCAGCGCGTCGACCGAGAGCGGCGGTGCGTGGGTCAGGGACGCACCGACGAATCGGTGGGCGATGAGCCCGGTGCTGCCGAGCACCTCGATGGCCGAGCTGAATCCGAAGGCCGGCGGGAGCTCCATGGAGGTGAGGACGCGCCCGATCCCGCCGTCGGCGTAGTCGACCGACGTCTCGATCGGGCGACCGGTGCCGGTGCGTCGTGCTGACACGGATCGCGGCTGACCGAGGAGCTGGTTCAGCTGGTCGAAGTCGTGGATCGCGAAGTCGACGAGGGGGCCGCCGGAGCGTCGCTCGTCCTGCCACCACGGTGACGGGGCGGCGGGGGAGCTCAGCCGTTCGGCCGTGACGGCGAGGGGTATGCCGACAGCCCCGGCCCGCACCGCGTCGTCGATCGCCTCGTACCCGCCGAAGAACCTGACGACGTGCGCGACCATGAACGTCCGGCCGGACTCGTCGGCGGCCTGCAGGATCGCGTTGGCGTCGGCGAGCGTCAGGGCGATCGGTTTCTCCAGCAGGACGTGCTTGCCGGCACGGAGCGCCCTGACGGCGAGATCCCGATGGGTGTCGGTCGGCGTGCAGATGACGACGATCCCCACGGAGGCATCCAGGAGCGCCTCGTCGACCGAGGTGGTGAGTCGTGCGGCCGGTGCCTCCGGCATGGCTCTCGGCGACCGAGCCGAGCACAGGTAAGTGATCCGGTCGGCTGCACCGAGTCCGGCGAGCGCGCGGACGTGCGCCAGTCCCATGGCACCGGTGCCGATGACGGCGATCCGGTCCGCCATCACCGCGTCACCGCTTCTCTCCAGCAGCCAGGTCCTCGCGCAGGCGGCTGAGGGTCGCGTCGTCGACGTCCCCGCCCAGCATCCTGATGCCCAGGGCGGCGGCTCCGACGAGGCCGTCGGCGACTGGGACGAGTCGGGCCCCGGCGGCAGCCGATGACAGGCGGTCCGCGGCCGAGGGGACGGACGGGAGGAATCCGTCGACGAGCACGCTGCCGCCGACGACGAGCGTGCTCTCCCTGTGGTCCGAATCCGGAGCCAGCACCCGTTCCACGAGGACCGCCAGGCGGTCGACGGCAGCGTCGAGGATGGACCGCGCGACGTCGTCGTCCGCGGCTTGGAAGGCGAGCGGCGCCAGGCGGGCGATGGCGATGGGTGGACCGTCGTTGACCGAGCGGATGAGTGTGTCGAGTACCGGGGACCGGCGGTGGTCCGCGTCACCGGATGAGGACGGGTCCGGAGTGAACCCGACCGCCTGGGAGAGCAGCGGGGTGAGGCCCGTGCGGGGGCCGATGCCGTCGAGGTCGGCGGCGACCGCGCGGATCACGCGCCGGGCGATCCAGAATCCGGAGCCGCCATCGCCGAGGAGCCAGCCGGCACCGCCGACCTCCCGGACGACGAGACGGTCCTTGATCCGTCCCGCGACGCTCCCGGTCCCCGCGACGAGCACGACGCCGTCCGGCGACGCCGAGCCGGAGCCGTACATGCCGAGCAGATCCGGTTCGATGACGACCGGTCCGAGTCCGAGCGGTACGAGGTGTGCGTCCAAGGCGCGGCGGTAGGCGTCGGACACCTGCCCCGCCTGCGTGATCACCACGAGCGACCCGGACGGGAGGGGCGGTACGGACGACGTCGTCCTGGCCTGGTCGAGTGCGGCACGAGCCGCGAGCGCGATCTGCGTGGCAGCGCTGTCCACACCGGACGACGTCGGATTCCCGCCGCCCGCGCGCCCGGAACCGAGGCGACGTCCTGAGGCGTCCACGAGCACCGCGCGGGACGAGGTGCCGCCGGCGTCGACCGCCAGAGTTGTTTTCATCATCGTCATCATCTCGAAACATGTTGCCGTGGGCCACAACGTACTGTAAGAATCAGTTTCGCGTCACTCCAACGAAGGAGAAAAGGAATTTCCATGACTGTTTCCATCCGCAACGACCCACCGGTCGAGCACGCCACCGGCGTGACCAACCGGATTCGGTCGCGGATGCCGGAGATGTCCGGGGTCATGCTGCGTATCGCCGACTACCTGTTGGAGAACCCAGACGCGCCCCTCACCCTCACGATCGGTGAGCTCGCAGCCGATTCGGGCGTCTCAGCGGCGACCATCACCCGCTTCTGCCGGATCATCGGGTACACCGGCTACGCGCCGTTCCGGGTCGACCTCGCCAAGGACTTCGGTCGCAGCACCGCACGCGACTCCTGGCAGACCGACATCGGCCGGGCGTTCGGCCCCGACGACTCGGCTCCGGACGTCCTGAGCACGCTGCTCAACGCGCACACCCGGACGCTGCGGGAGACCGCCGACGTGATCGACCTCGAGGTCATGCTCGAGATCGCCGCAGCCATCGCGCGCGCCCGGAACGTCGACATCTACGGTGTCGGCGGCAGCGCGATGCTCGCCGACGAGATGCAGGCCAGGCTGTACCGGATCGGCATCAGCACGCACGCCTGGTCGGAGGTCCACGCGGGCCTCACGAGCGCGGCGATCCAGGGCCCGGACTCGGTCGCCTTGGGCATCAGCAACACCGGGCGCACCGAGGAGACCATCCAGATGCTCCGCCAGGCGGGTCGCGCGGGCGCGCTCACCGTGGCGATCAGCAACAACCCGGACTCCCCGCTCGTCGCCGCGTCGACGTTGGCCATCATCACCTCGGCCCACGAACGGTTCCTGCAGCCCGACGACCTCTCTGCCAAGCACGGTCAGCTGTTCGTCCTGGATCTGTTGTACCTGTTCGTCGCGCAGCAGAACTTCGAGCGCACGACCAAGCGCCTCGCGGCCTCCGCCCTCGCGGTCGCCCCGCACCGCCGACCCACCAAGGCCGGAGCCCTGTCCGAGACCGCCTCGCCCGTGGGCGTCTGAGAGGAACCGAATGAGCACCACATCCACCACCACCTGGACCGATCACGTCGATCGCTACACCGACGAGGTCACCTCGCGCCTCGCGGACATCACCCAGGCGGCCCGGTCCGGCGAACTCGACCCCGCGATCGACCTGCTGGTCGCGGCCCTCGAACGCGGAGCGGTCATCCAGGCGTTCGGCACCGGCCACTCGGAAGCGTTCGCGATGGAGATCGCCGGCCGCGCCGGTGGACTGATCCCGACGAACAAGATCGCCCTGCGGGACGTCGTCCTCCGCGGCGACCGGTCCGTCGACGACCTCGGTGGTGCCGCGCTGGAGCGCAGCGGCGACGTCGCGGCGGAGCTCTTCGCGATCTCACCGGTGGGGGAGGGCGACGTGTTCATCATCGCGTCGAACTCCGGCGTCAACGGGTCGATCGTGGGACTCGCCCTGATCGCCAAGGAGCACGGCCACTCCGTCATCGCCGTGACCTCGCTCGAGCACACCTCGCGCGTCGAGCCGAAGCACCCGAGCGGACTGCGGCTCTCCGAGGTGGCCGACGTGGTGCTCGACAACCGTGCTCCGTTCGGCGACGCGACGATCGAGGTCCAGGACGGCGTCCCGGTCGGCGCGGTGTCCTCGATCACGGCGGCCTACCTCGCGCAGCTCCTCACCATCGGCGTCGCGGCGAGGATCGCGGCGACCGGCGAGACCCCACCGCTCTACATCTCGGCCAACATCCCGGGCGGCGACGAGCACAACGGTGTGCTCGAGGACCGCTACCGGGGCCGGATCAGACGTGACGCCTGAACCCGAGGCGTCGCAACACCCGCACCACACACCCGACAACACCACCCCGACAGCACCACACCCGGGCAACACTCGAATCACTGGAAGGTAGACCGATGGACAAGCAGCCAGCAACGCTTCAACGCCGCGATTTCCTGCGAGGAGCACTCGCGACCGCGATCCTCCTCCCGCTGGGCGGGACGCTCGCGTCCTGTGTCGGCGGCGGAGGCGGGGCGACCACCACCGGCGGACCGGTCTCGGCCGACAACCCGTTCGGCATGGCCGCCAACTCGACGGTCGACGCCGTCATCTTCAAGGGCGGGTACGGCATCGAGTACACCGAGTTCGCCGGGAAGCTCGTCGAGAAGCAGCAGGCAGGCTCGACCGTCAAGGTCACGGCCGCGACGAACATCGCGCAGACCCTCCAGCCGCGGTTCGTCGCCGGCAACCCGCCGGACGTCATCGACAACAGCGGCGCCGGCCTCATCGGCATCAACACGATCCGCGAGCAGCTCGCCGACCTGACGGACGTCATCGAGGCGAAGAACTACGAGGGCAAGGTCATCAAGGACACCCTCTACCCGGGTGTCGTCGAGCCGGGCACCTTCGACGGCAAGTTCGTGCAGCTGAACTACGTGCTGACGGTCTACGCGGTCTGGTACTCGGCAGCGCTCTTCGAGGCGAACGGCTGGACGCCCCCGAAGACCTGGGCTGAGGCACTCGATCTCGGTGCGAAGGCCAAGGCGCAGGGCAAGTACCTGTTCGGTTGGGGCACCGAGGCGGCCACCTACTACCTGACGATGGCGATCGCGTCCGCGATCAAGGAGGGCGGCGACGAGGTCCGTCTGGCGCTCGAGAACCTCGAGGCGGACTGCTGGTCGAAGCCGGCCGTCCAGGACGTGCTCAAGGGTCTCAAGGCGATCATCGACGCCGGCTACGTCAAGCCCGGTGGCGCCGGAACGCAGTTCACCGCTGCGCAGGCGCAGTGGAGCAACTCGGAGGACTTCATCCTCTACCCCTCGGGTGGCTGGATCGAGAACGAGATGAAGACCCAGACGAAGGACGGATTCAAGATGACCGGCGCGCCCGAGCCGACGGTCTCCGCCGACTCAGCCCTGCCGTACTCGGCGCTGCACAGCACCGCCGGTGAAGGGTTCATCGTCCCGTCGCAGGGCAAGAACGTCGGCGGTGGCAAGGAGTTCCTGCGGGCCATGCTGTCGAACGACGCCGCGGTGAACTTCGCCAAGACGACCTTCTCGTCGACGATCGTCAAGGACACGATCCCCGAGGACGGCTTCGGCTCGACGGCGCTCGTGTCCCAGGTGAAGATGTTGAACGACGCGGGCACCGACGTGTTCTCGTGGAGCTTCATCGACCTGTACGGACTCAACACGGACCTCCTCGTCCTCTGGAACACGTTCCTGCAGGGTGGTTCCGACGTCGCCACGCTCACCAAGGGCATGCAGGACATCTCCGACAAGGTCCGTAACGACGACTCCGTGGACAAGGTCACCGTCAAATGACGGCGGTCGGCACGCCGATCGGGAAGGTGGGAGGGGCTACCCCTCCCGCCGCCCGGCGGTTGCGCCGCCGGGACTTCACGTTCGACCGGGTCTCGTTCTTCCTGGTCTTCCTGATCGTGCCGGTGGTGGGGTACGTCGTCTTCGTGGTCTCACCGTTCGCGCAAGCGGCGTACTACTCGTTGACGAACTGGTCCGGGTTCTCCCCGGGCATGGACTTCGTCGGGTTCTCGAACTACACGAAGCTCTTCCAGGACCAGACCTTCCTCCAGTCCATGGGCAACAGCGTCGCGCTCGCGATCGTCCTGCCGCTCGTGACCCTCGGGATCGCATTCCTCTTCGCCTCCCTCATCACGATCGGCGGGCCGAGCAACGGTCCGATCCGCGGCCTCCGCAACTCGAGCGTGTACCGGGTCATCACCTTCTTCCCGTACGTCGTGCCGGCCATCGTCATCGGCCTCATCTGGAAGCAGATCTACGACCCGTCGTCCGGGCTGCTGAACGGCTTCCTGACCGGCATCGGGCTCGACCAGTTCACCTCCTTCGCCTGGCTCGGTTCGCCGGACACGGCGATGATCGCGACCATGTTCGTCATCGTCTGGGGACTCATCGGGTTCTACACGGTGCTCTTCATCGCGGCGATCAAGGGCGTGCCGGCCGAAGTGTACGAGGCGGCACGGATCGACGGCGCGGGCCGCCTGCGGACCGCGCTCACGATCACGATCCCGCTGATCCGCGACAACATCCAGACGGCGTACATCTACATGGGCATCCTCGCCCTCGACGCGTTCGTGTACATGGCCGCGTTGAATCCCGGCGGCGGCCCGTCCAACACGACGCTCGTGATGTCGCAGCAACTGTTCACGACGGCGTTCACCAAGGGCCAGTTCGGCTACGCCTGCGCGATGGGGGTCGTGCTCGCGCTCGTCACCCTGATGTTCGCGGGCGTCGTCTTCCTGGTCAGCCGACTCACCGGCGGCAACGATGAAGGGGTGGCGGAATGACCGTCCAGACCACGGCGACGACCGCGAACCCAGCGGTCGTCGGAACCGGCACGCGCACACCGGCCAGCCGCAAGCCGACCACGGGCGACCGCGTCGTCGGGACGGCATCGCACACGGTGCTCATCATCTGGTCGATCGTGGTCGTCGTCCCGCTGCTCTGGACGGTCATGTCGTCGTTCAAGACGAGCTCCGAGATCTTCGCCTCGCCGTTCTCGCTGCCGTCGAAGTGGAACTTCGACAACTACGTGAACGCGTGGACGACGGCCGGTATCGGCAGCTTCTTCCTGAACTCGATCGTGGTGGTGTTCGGCGCCCTGATCGTGACCATGCTGTTCGGCTCGATGTGTGCGTACGTCCTGGCGCGGTTCCGCTTCTTCGGGAGCCGGGCCATCTACTACCTGATGCTCGCCGGTCTCACGTTCCCCGTGTTCCTCGCGATCGTGCCGCTGTTCTTCGTGCTGCAGAGTCTCGGGTTGCTCAACTCGCTCCCGGGACTCATCCTCACGTACGCGGCGTTCGCCTTCCCGTTCACGGTGTTCTTCCTGTTCTCGTTCTTCAAGTCGCTGCCGGTCTCCATCGCGGAGGCGGCCGCGATCGACGGTGCGGGGGAGTGGCGGACCTTCTTCCAGGTGATGCTGCCCATGGCGAGGCCGGGGCTCGCGACCGTCGCGATCCTCAACTTCGTGGGGCTGTGGAACCAGTTCCTCCTGCCGGTGGCGCTCAACTCGAACCCGCAGAACTACGTCCTGACGCAGGGGATGGCGTCCTTCGCCGCCCAGGCCGGGTACTCGGTGGACTTCGGTGCGCTCTTCGCGGCGTCCGTGATCACCGTGGTCCCCGTGCTCATCGTGTACCTGATCTTCCAGCGCCAGCTGCAGGGTTCGGTGTCGCAGGGCACGGACAAGTAGCGCAGCGGCGTGCGCGTCCTCGGCTCGAGCGGATCACTGGAACAATGGGTCCAATGAGCCTCCAGTCGCCAATCGCCGTCGAGATCGCCGTCCAGGACGTGGAGGGGGTCCGCATCGCCATCCGCGAGGGAGCCCAGCGGGTCGAGCTGTGCCAGGCCCTCGGCACCGGTGGGCTCACCCCCTCCATCGGACTGGTCATGGCGGCGGTCCGCGCTGCGGACGAAGCCGGGCTCAACGACTTCGTGCACGTCCTCGTGCGTCCGCGAGAGGGCGGTTTCGTCTACTCGCCCGCGGAGATCGACGTCATGTCCGGCGACATCCTCGCGCTCGAGGCCGCGGGTGCTGCGGGCATCGTCGTCGGCGCCCTCCGGTCCGATCGCACGATCGATCTGGAGGCGCTGGCGCAGCTGCGTCAGGCTGCGGGCTCGCTCGCGGTGACGTTCCACCGGGCCGTCGACGCGACGACCGACCCCGTCCGGTCCGCCGACCAGCTGCGCGACGCCGGTGTGGACCGTCTGCTGACGTCCGGCGGCGCGCGGGCGAGCATCGACGGCGCGGAGAAGCTCGCGCAGATGGCCTCGAGGGGCGACAGCTCGATGCAGATCATGGCCGGTGGCGGCGTCACGATCGATGCGATCCCCGCCCTCGCGCGGGCGGGTGTCGACGCAGTGCACCTCTCCGCCCGTCGTCGTGCCGGCCGGGTCACGGAGACCGGCCCCGGCGGAGGGTCGCCGAGCTACGACATCACGGACGCGACGACCGTCGCTCGCGCGGTGGCCGCGGCCAGGCGCGCTGCCGTCGCCGTCTGAGATCCGTCGGCACTGACGGGATCGTCGACAGGTCCCGTCGAGCGATCAGATCGCCACGATGACGAGGGCGAGGATCAGCACGAGCTGACCGATGAGCCGTGGGACGAACGGCACGGCGAGGCGGCCGAACCGCTCGGGCTGCCGTGCGGCCGCGGCGTTCGCCGGGAACACCGCGACGAGGAACACGATCAGGCAGACCACTGCGGCGAGCCTGGTGGGTGGGACGAGCAGGCCGACGCCGCCCGCGATCTCGCACACACCGGTGATGGCGACGAGCATCCGCGGTGTGATGGTGCTGCCCCGCAGGGGTCCTGGGATCATCGCGGCCATGGTCCTCGCCGGTCCCGGGAGGAAGTGGAGGACTCCCATGCCGATGAACATGATCGCGAGGACGACGGTCAGGGCGGACTGCAGGAGCGGGAACGGGTTCACCAGGCAATTCTGCTCCGTCGCGTCCGGATCGCCGCACTCGGTGGTCGGCCCGGCGGCGATAGGCTGGCGGTATGACTGAGCCGCGGGACGAAGACGCGCTGAGCTGGGCGGGCGACGACGATCCGACGCTCGACGCCTCGGCTTCCGGCGACCGGACCACGTTCGAGCCCGCATCGCCGGAGCCGATCACGCGTGGTCGGGCGACCGCGGCGGTCCAGCCGGCCGCGGAGTCGGCCGGTCCAGGCGCGGAACCGGTCGCCCCTCCTGTCGAGGTCGACGTCGCGAAGCCGACCGACCGGGTCACGGACGAGGCTGCCGCCGGAGAGCGCGAGCAGATGAGTTCGGTCATGCTGGTCACCCTCGGCATCTTCGGTGGGGTCTTCCTGCTGTACAGCGTCGGTTGGCTGATCTCGGCGTTCCGTCCTGACGCGGCCGTGCCGAGCGACGCGGTCGGCCGGTTCATGTTCGATCTCGGACAGGGACTCGCGGTCGCCGCGGGACCCGTGTGGATGGCCGCGACGCTCTGGTTGACGCGTGGCGGCAGACCCGTCGTCAGGATCGCGATGCTCCTGCTCGGTGTCGTGCTCATCCTGCCCTGGCCGTTCCTCCGAGGAGTGTGACCCTGATGCCCTCCACCACCGCGGACCCCGTGTCGAAACCCGCCGCCGAGCGACCCGGCTGGCTCAGCTGGTCCATCGCCGTCCTGTTCGGCCTGTTCTTCGCTTATGACGTCTTCGAAGCCGTCGGCAACCTCGTCGGCATCGTCGGGACGGCGAACGGCCTCGCCGTTCCGGTCCTGCCGCTCGGCTGGGTCGTTCTCATCGGCGGCCTGCTCCTGCCGGTCGTGGCCTTCGCGATCGCCTTCTGGACCGGTCGCGAGCGGTCGCTCGGCGAGCAGGCCGTGCGCTACCTCGTCGCCCTGTGCGTCGTCGCGGCGATCTCGCTGTCGGTCCTCGCGATGTTCGGCGCGCAGCAGCTGATCGACCTCTCCGTCTGACCCGGCCGCCGCATCGTCACACGACGAACCGCCCGGTGTGCCTCCGATAGGCTTGCGATGGCCGCCGGACACCGACGCGCTGCCCACCCCACTGCTACTGCGAAGGAACCGTTCCGTGTCGAAACCGGTCGTACTGATCGCCGAAGAACTCTCACCAGCAACCGTCGACGCCCTCGGGCCCGATTTCGACGTGCGCTCCGTCGACGGGACGGACCGCCCGGCTCTGCTCGCGGCGATCGCCGACGCCGACGCCATCCTGGTCCGATCCGCGACCAAGGTCGACGAGGAGGCCATCCAGGCGGCCACCCGGTTGAAGGTCGTCGCGCGCGCGGGTGTCGGTCTCGACAACGTCGACATCAAGGCCGCCACGACGGCCGGGGTCATGGTCGTCAACGCACCCACGTCGAACATCATCTCCGCGGCCGAGCTCACCGTCGGCCACATCCTGAGCCTCGCCCGCCACATCCCGGCTGCGCACGCCGCGCTCGCCCAGGGGCAGTGGAAGCGGTCCAAGTACACCGGTACCGAGCTCTATGAGAAGACCATCGGCATCATCGGCCTCGGCCGTATCGGTGCCCTCATCACGGCCCGTCTGCAGGCGTTCGGCACGAACGTCATCGCGTACGACCCCTACATCACGTCCGCTCGTGCGCAGCAGCTCGGGGTGCAGCTGGTCACGCTCGACGAGCTGCTGGCGCAGTCCGACTTCATCACCATCCACATGCCGAAGACGCCGGAGACGACGGGCATGATCGCCGGCCCGCAGTTCGCGCTCATGAAGCCGACGGCCTATGTCGTCAACGTCGCCCGCGGCGGCCTGATCGACGAGGACGCGCTGTACGAGGCGCTGTCCAACAACGTCATCGCCGGTGCCGGCCTCGACGTCTTCGTCAGCGAGCCGCCCACCGACACGAAGCTGCTCGGGCTCGAGAACGTCATCGTGACGCCGCACCTCGGTGCGTCCACGGATGAGGCACAGGAGAAGGCCGGCGTCTCGGTCGCCAAGTCCGTGCGCCTCGCGCTCGGCGGCGAACTCGTCCCGGACGCGGTCAACGTCGCCGGCGGCGTGATCGACCCCTACGTCCGTCCCGGCATCCCGCTCGTCGAGAAGCTCGGGCAGGTGTTCGCCGCGCTGTCGACCTCGTCGCTCACGAGCGTCGACGTCGAGGTCCACGGCGAGCTGAGCGGGTACGACGTCAGCGTCTTGAAGCTGGCCGCGCTCAAGGGGATCTTCACGAACATCGTCAGCGAGACGGTCTCGTACGTGAACGCCCCGCTGCTCGCCGAACAGCGCGGTGTCGTCACGCGCCTGCTCACCGACGAGGTGAGCGAGGAGTACCGCAACGTCATCACGCTGCGCGGAGCCCTCAGCGACGGATCGCAGATCTCGGTGTCGGGTACGCTGACGGGCACGAAGCAGACCGAGAAGATCGTCGAGATCAACGGCTACGACGTCGAGGTGCCGTTCGCGAAGCACCACATCGTGATGGTCTACACCGACCGACCCGGCATCGTGGCCGTCTACGGCCAGCGGTTCGGCGAGGCGGGCATCAACATCGCGGGCATGCAGATCGCCCGTCACGAGGCCGGTGGCCCGGCGCTCAGCGTCCTGACGGTCGACTCGCCGGTCGCCGACGACGTCCTCGAGGTCATCCGCGAGACGATCGACGCGACACTACTCCGCGAGATCGACATCACCGAGCAGTAGCCCGACCGCTGCTCCGACCCGATGCCCCGCGCCGACCGGTGCGGGGCATCGTCGTCCGCAGGCCGAGGCGCCGACGCCGTTCCGGTGCGCCCGGCGGGCGTCGCGGCTCAGCGCCCGCCGGCGGGGAGCAGTCGCGCGATGACGGCCAGGAGCCGCTCGATCGACTCGTCGCTGCCCTCGTCGGGGTCGCTGACACCCATGCCGAGCTGCGCCGTGTTGGCGTAGAGGCCGTCGGACATCAACACGATGGCACGAGCGGTGTCGGGGTCGCCGACGGCGTCCTCCACCGTGCGCAACCAGCTCCGGCGGATGTCCGCCATCGCGTCGCTCGCCTGGGCGTGCTGTCCCTGCGCCAGCCGCGCGACGGCGATGATCGTCCGGTCGAACGGGGTGCCGCAGTCGACGGAGGTGCGCACGAAGTACTCGACGACGCCCTCCGGGGCCGCGAGCATCCGCGCCGTGTCGGCCTCGCTCATGTCCGAGAGCCGCTCGATGAGGCCGTCGACGAGGGCCTCCTTGCTGCCGAAGTGGTAGAGCAGTCCGCCCTTGGAGACGCCGGCGGCCGCGGCGACGGCGTCGAGGGTGGCGGCGCGTTCGCCCTGCTCGATGAGGAGTTCGGCGAAGGCGTCGAGGACGCGTTCTCGGGCTGCGGTCTGCTTCGCCATGGCTCCATCGTATTCGGCTCGTCGGATTCGGATTGATACTATACCGGCTGGACGGTATAGTCGAGCGGGCGGCGCCCGACCGGCGCCGTTCTCCACGCTTTGAAAGAGGTCACCGTGTCCACCGCCACCGAACCCACCGCCGTCGCCGCTCCCCGTGCCGGTCGGCGAGCCTGGTTCGCGCTCGCCGTCCTCATGCTCCCCGTCCTGCTGGTGTCGGTCGACAACACGGTCCTCAACTTCGCGCTGCCCGCGATCTCGAGCGCGCTCACCCCGACCGGGACGCAGCTGCTCTGGATCGTCGACATCTACCCGCTGGTCCTCGCCGGCCTGCTCGTGTCGATGGGCAGCCTCGGCGACCGCATCGGTCGTCGTCGCCTCCTGCTCATCGGCTCCATCGGATTCGGTGTCGTCTCCGTCGCCGCGGCGTTCGCGCCCAGCGCCGAGCTCCTGATCGCGGCTCGGGCGGCGCTCGGGTTCTTCGGAGCGATGCTCATGCCGTCGACGCTCTCGCTGTTGCGGAACATCTTCCTCGACCGCGACCAGCGACGGTTCGCCATCGCCGTCTGGGCCAGCGGGTTCGCCGCCGGCAGCGCACTCGGGCCGATCGTCGGTGGGATCATTCTCGAGCACTTCGCCTGGGGCGCGGTGTTCCTGCTCGCCGTCCCGGTGCTCCTGCCGCTCGTCGTCCTCGCACCCTTCCTCATCCCGGAGTCGAAGGACCCGAACCCCGGACGCATCGATGTCCTGAGCATCCTGCTCATCCTCCTGACGATGACGCCGCTCGTGTTCAGCATCAAGCACCTGGCGGAAGCCGGCTTCGACCTGCTCACGGTCGTCTCGATGGTCGTCGGCGTGGTCAGTGGCGTCCTGTTCATCCGCCGTCAGCTCCGCCTCGAGCATCCGCTGCTCGACCTGAGCCTGTTCCGGCGGGCCTCGTTCAGCGGCGCCGTGGTCATCAACCTGCTGAGCGTGACGGCGCTCGTCGGTGGGCTGTTCTTCGTGTCGCAGCACCTGCAGCTGGTGCTGGGCCTGCAGCCGCTCGACGCCGGGCTCGTCCTGCTCCCCGGCCTCATCGTGATGATCATCGCGGGCCTCGTGATCGTGCCCATCTCCAAGCGGGTCCGTCCGGGCATCGTGGTCCCGATCGCACTCGTCGTGTCCGCCGTCGGCTACGCCTCCATCGCGATCACCGGGGGAGACGTGTCGGCCCTCGGGATCGGCCTCGCGTTCGTCGCCCTCGGGCTCGGCATCGGCTCCGCCGAGACGGTGTCGAACGAGCTCGTGATCGCGAGTGCGCCGCCGGAGAAGGCCGGTGCGGCGTCCGGTGTCTCCGAGACCGCCTACGAGCTGGGCGCGGTGCTCGGCACGGCGACGCTCGGTACGGTGCTCACCGCTTCCTACCGTTCCACGGTCGTCCTGCCGGACGGACTGACCGCTGCTCAGCAGCAGGCGGCGGGGGAGACCCTGGGTGGTGCGGCGAACGTCGCCGAGCAGCTGCCCGGTGACCTCGCGGGTGCACTCATGGACTCCGCGCGGCACGCCTTCGACAGCGGTGTCGGTGTCGCAGCGTGGATCGGCGTCGGCCTCATCGTGGCCGCCATGCTCGTCGCGGCGATCGGTCTTCGCCGGGTCCGGTAGGGCTCCGTCGATCGTGCCACCCGGAGACGGGTGGCACGATCCGCCCGAGGTCGGAGGCGTTAAGCTGGGCGCACACCGTCGTCGCATCCTCAGGAGTCGCATGTCCCGCACCGTCAAGCTCGCAGTCATCCCCGGCGACGGGATCGGTCCCGAGGTCGTCGGCGAGGCGCTCAAGGTCCTCGATGCGGCGGTGCAGGGTGGCGACGTCCGGTTCGAGCAGACGCCTTTCTCGCTCGGCGCCGCGCGGTTCCTCGAGACCGGTGACGTGCTGACCGACGCGGACCTCGCTGCGATCGCCTCGCACGACGCCATCCTCCTCGGAGCGGTCGGCGGCGTGCCCGGCGACCCCCGGCTCGCGAACGCGAACATCGAGCGTGGACTGCTCCTCAAGCTCCGGTTCAGCCTCGACCACTACGTCAATCTGCGCCCGACCGTGGTGTACCCGGGTGTCCCGAGCCCGCTGAGCGAGCCCGGCGACGTGGACTTCGTCGTGGTCCGTGAGGGCACGGAGGGGCCGTACGTCGGCAACGGCGGAGCGATCCGCCAGGGCACGCCGCACGAGATCGCGAACGAGGTCTCGGTCAACACCGCCTACGGGGTGGAGCGGGTGGTGCGCTACGCGTTCGCCGCTGCGGCCGCGCGTCGGGGGAAGCTCACCCTCGTCCACAAGACCAACGTCCTCGTCTTCGCCGGTTCGCTTTGGAAGCGCGTCGTCGACGCGGTGTCCGCGGAGTTCCCCGACGTCGCGGTCGACTACCTGCACGTCGACGCGGCCACCATCTTCCTCGTCACGGATCCTGCTAGATTTGACGTCATCGTCACGGACAACCTCTTCGGCGACATCCTCACCGATCTGGCCGGCGCGATCAGCGGCGGCATCGGACTCGCGGCCTCGGGAAACATCAACCCGGACGGCACGTACCCGAGCATGTTCGAGCCCGTCCACGGATCGGCGCCCGACATCGCCGGGAAGCAGCTGGCCGACCCGACCGCCGCCATCCTCTCCGTCTCCCTGATGCTGTCGCATCTCGGCCTCGAGACGGAGGCGGCGCGAGTCGCCACTGCCGTCACCGCCGACATCGCCGCCCGCACCGGCGCAGTACGCACGACGACCGAGGTCGGCGATGCGATCGCGGCCCTCGCGGCGAACCGGTAGACGCCCACCAGACACGCAGATCACGACGGAAGACACCATCATGACGATCAACCTCCCCATGGCGCAGCGCGAACTCGCCTTCACCGTGACCCCCAACGAGCAGCCCGTCCCCGCCGCAGAGCGCGACGCGATCCTCGCCGATCCGGGCTTCGGGCAGCACTTCACCGACCACATGGTCGACATCTGCTGGTCCGAGCGCGGTGGATGGCACCGCCCACGGGTCCAGGCCTACGGTCCGATCTCGCTCGACCCGGCTGCCGCCGTCCTCCACTACGCCCAGGAGATCTTCGAGGGCCTGAAGGCGTACCGTCACGCCGACGGCTCCATCTGGTCGTTCCGCCCCGACGCCAACGGCCGCCGCCTGCAGCGCTCGGCCAAGCGGCTCGCGCTGCCGGAGCTCCCGGTCGAGTACTTCGTCGAGTCGATCAAGCAGCTCATCGCCGTCGACGGCTCCTGGGTGCCGTCCGCGCCGGAGACCAGCCTGTACCTGCGGCCCTTCATGTTCGCCAAGGAGGCCTTCCTCGGCGTCCGCCCGGCGAGGAAGGTCAACTACTACGTCATCGCCAGCCCGGCCGGCGCGTACTTCACCGGCGGCGTCACCCCCGTGTCCATCTGGCTGTCCACCGACTACAGCCGTGCGGGCAAGGGCGGCACCGGGGCGGCGAAGACCGGCGGCAACTACGCGTCCTCCCTGCTCCCGCAGGCCGAGGCGTACGAGCACGGGTGCGCCCAGGTGCTCTTCCTGGATGCACAGGAGGCGACCTACATCGAGGAGCTCGGCGGGATGAACGTCGTCCTCGTCAAGCGTGACGGCACGCTCGTCACGCCGGAGTCGGACTCGATCCTCGAAGGCATCACCCGCGACAGCATCCTGCAGCTCGCGGAGGACCGCGGACACCGGGTGGAGCGCCGCCGGGTCACGATCGACGAGTGGCGCGAAGGCGTCGAGAGCGGCGACATCGTCGAGGTGTTCGCCTGCGGGACGGCTGCGGTCGTCACGCCGATCGCGCAGCTGAAGGCCAAGGACTTCACCGTGGGCGACGCCGACGCTCCGGCGGGCGAACTCACGATGTCGCTGCGTCAGGAACTGACCGACATCCAGTACGGTCGCCTGCCCGACCGCCACGGGTGGATGACGCGTCTCGACGCCGAGTAGCCTCCGAGCAGCCTGGGAAGCCCCGCACCTCGTGCGGGGCTTCCGTGTCGCCGGGGCACCTCGGGATAGGCTGGCATGGTGAAAATCGCTCGCTTCAGTCACGATCAGGCCATCCGCTACGGCATCATCGACGATGCGGATCTCGTCGTCCTCGACGGCGATCCGCTCTACTCGGGCTTCGAACCGACGGGGGAGCGCGTCCCGCTCGCGGATGCGGTCCTGCTCGCACCGGTCATCCCTCGCTCCAAGGTCGTCGCCGTCGGCAAGAACTACCACGACCACGCCGCCGAGATGGGTGGGGAGGCTCCCACCGAGCCGCTGCTCTTCCTGAAGCCCAACACCTCCGTGGTCGGGCCGGGGGACGCCGTCGTCTTCCCGAAGCAGTCCGAGCGCATCGACTTCGAGGGCGAACTCGCCATCGTGATCGGTGGCGTCGCCAAGAACGTCAGCGCGGAGCGTGCCGACGAGGTCATCTTCGGCTACACGATCGCCAACGACGTCACGGCTCGCGACCTCCAGGAGTCCGACGGCCAGTGGGCCCGCGCGAAGGGCTTCGACACGTTCTGCCCGCTCGGCCCCTACATCGAGACGGAGTTCTCCTTCGACGGCGCGACGATCGAGACCCGGGTCGACGGTGAGGTCCGCCAGCACGCCCCACTCTCCGACATGGTGCACTCCATCGGCGCGATCGTCGAGTACGCGTCCGCCGTCTGGACGCTCCTCCCGGGCGACGTCATCCTGACCGGGACGCCGGCCGGCGTCGGACCCTTCACCGACGGCCAGGTCGTCGAGGTCGAGGTCTCGGGCATCGGCGTCCTCCGGAACACCGGCCGCCGACCCTGACCCGCGTCAGCTGCGCTGACCGAGAGCGGTCAGCGCAGCTGCGACGTCGTCGTCGGTGTTCCAGAGGTGGAACGCTACCCTCGCCCGGCCGGCGCGACCCGATGCCGTGATCCCGGCCGACTGCAGCGCCCGGAGGTCGTGTCCATCGGGATCCGTCCACGTGACGATGGCCGAGGCCGTCCCGGTGAGGAGCGACCGGCTCTCGCCGATGCCCGCCCGGAGCGCTGCTGCGAGCCGGGTGTCGTGCTCGTACACGGCGACGGCGTCGACCGCCGCGAAGAGGGCGATGGCGGGCTCGGCGCCGACCCAGGCCTGCCAGGCGGGGGAGACGTCGAACCGTCGTGCGCTCTCGGCGAGATGCAACGACGGGCCGTAACACGACGACCAGACGTCGGCGCCCGAGTACCAACCGGCCTGGCTCGGCCGGAGGCGGTCCATCACCTCGTCGCGCACCGTCATGAACGCCACACCTCGTGGCGCGCAGAGCCACTTGTAGGCGTGGCACACGGTGATGTCGTCGGCCGAGGCGTCGACGGGGAGCCACCCGGCCGCCTGGGTGAGGTCGTTGAGCGTCAGCGCGCCGTGGACGGCCGCCGCCTCCCGGATCGCGACCACGTCGGCGACCGCGCCGGTCGCGGACTGCACTGCGGAGTAGGCGACGAGCCAGGTCGAGGCGTCGATATGGGCGGCGAGTTCGGTGAGCGGCGCGTGGCGGACACGGACACCGCGGTGTGCCTGCATGAGGAACGGGGCGACGAGCGAGCTGAAGTCGCCCTCGACGCACAGGACCTCGGCGCCGTCCGGCACGGACGCCGCGACCATGGCGACCATGGCGGAGGTCTGGGATCCGATCGCCACCGAGCGGACCGGTACGTGGACCAGCTCGGCGAAGGAGCCGCGCACCCGCTCGACGACGGCGCCGTAGGCGGCTGCATCGGTTCGAGCCGCCTGCCAGGCGGAGAGGTCGGCCATGATGGCGTCCGTCGTGCCGATCGTCGGCAGTCCCAGCGTGCAGGCGGCCAGGTAGCCGGGTGCGGATGGGAAGGATCCGCTGGCTTCCTGGAAGCTGAGGGTGCTCATGCATCCAGTCTCTTCGCCGGGTATCCATACGACAAGGACCGACTCTCGATGAGAACCATAACGAGGGATTATGCTTCGAGGGTGTCCACCCTCTCACCGCAGCCATCGTCATCGGCCCTCGACGCCGGTTCCCTCCTCGTCGTCGGCGCCATCGCCTCGACCGGGTCGATCACGGCCGCCGCGCACGCGCTCGGCTCGAGTCAACCGGCGGTGAGCCAGCATCTCCGCCGGCTCGAGCGTCGGCTCGGCATGCCGGTCGTCGAGCGCGTCGGTCGGGGCGTCCGCCTCACCGAGGCCGGTGCGATCCTCGCCGGACACGCGGTTGCGGTGGACCGAGCGGTGCGCGCGGCGTCCGAGGAGGTCGCGGCACTCGCGGGGTTGCGGAGTGGGCGGGTGCGCCTCGTCGCCTTCCCTTCGGCGTCGTCGATGCTCGTGCCGCAGCTCCTCGCTCGCCTGGCCGACGAGCATCCGGGGATCGGGGTCTCCTTCGTCGAGGCCGAACCGCCGGAGGCCGTCGCCGCGGTCCGTGCCGGTGAAGCCGACGTCGCGATCACCTTCAGCTACCCGGGCGATCCGGACGACCCGCATCGGGAGAGCGCGGCCGGACTCCGCGTGCGCCGGTTCGGCACCGACCCGATGCGTCTCGTGCTCCCGGTCGGCCACGCTCGAGCCGGTGATCGGCAGGTCGACCTCGCGGCCCTCGCCGGTGAGCGTTGGATCGCGGGTTGTCCGCGTTGCCGAGGTCATCTCCTCGGTCTCTGCAGGTCGAGCGGCTTCGAGCCCGTCATCGCGCACGAGACCGACAATGCGATCGCGGTCACCGCCCTGGTGGCGGCCGGGCTCGGCGTCGCCCTGCTACCCACCCTCGCGCTCGCGGCCGCACAGCTGCCGACCGAGGTGGTCGTGCTGCCGACGCGCAACGACGACGACCGGGCGCTCCACCTCGTCAGCGCCGAGCACGCGGACCGTATCCCCGCCGTCGCTGCACTCCTGCGGATCGCCGCGTCCGTGGGCGGCGCGACTAAGATGACAGGCGATGTCTGACACGATTACGCACCCCTTCTCCACGGCTTCCGGCACCGACGTCCGCGTCCGGTTCTGCCCGTCGCCGACCGGCACGCCCCACGTCGGTCTCGTCCGCACGGCGCTGTTCAACTGGGCGTACGCCCGGCACACGGGGGGCAAGCTCGTCTTCCGGATCGAGGACACCGATGCCGCTCGCGACAGCGAGGAGAGCTACGAGCAGCTCGTCGACGCGCTCACGTGGCTGCGGCTCGACTGGGACGAGGGCGTCGGCGTCGGCGGACCCCACCCGCCGTACCGGCAGTCCGAGCGGAGTGACATCTACGCCGACGTGATCGCACGGCTGACGGCTGCCGGGCACCTCTACGAGAGCTTCTCGAACGCCGACGAGATCGACGCCCGCAACGAGGCGGCCGGCCGGCCGAAGCAGTTCGGGTACGACAACTTCGACCGCGACCTCACCGACGAGCAGCGCGCCGCGTTCCGAGCCGAGGGCCGCGAGCCGGCACTCCGTCTGCGGGTCCCGGACGACGACCTCAGCTTCGACGACCTCGTGCGCGGTGAGATCACCTTCCCGGCCGGGTCGTTCACGGACTTCGTCCTCGTGCGCCCGAACGGCAAGCCGCTCTACACGCTCGTGAACCCCGTCGACGACGCCATCATGCAGATCACCCACGTCCTCCGCGGCGAGGACCTGCTGCCGTCGACACCGCGGCAGATCGCGCTGTACCACGCGCTCATCGACATCGGCCTCACGACCTTCGTCCCACGGTTCGGTCACCTGCCGTACGTCATGGGCGAAGGCAACAAGAAGCTCTCCAAGCGCGACCCGGAGGCGAACCTCTTCCACCACCGCGACCGCGGCTTCGTGCCGGAGGGGCTCATCAACTACCTCGCGTTGCTCGGATGGTCGCTGAGTGGCGACCGCGACGTCTTCTCGATCGACGAGATGATCGCCGCGTTCGACGTCGTCGACGTCAACCCGAACCCGGCGCGCTTCGACCTCAAGAAGGCGGAGTCCATCAACGGCGACCACATCCGACTGCTGGAGCCGGCCGACTTCCTCGGCCGCATCACGCCGTACCTCGTCGAGGCCGGCGTGGTGAGCGAGCCCGTCACCGAGGCGCAGCAGGCCGTGCTCGAGCAGGCCGCCCCGCTCGTCCAGGAGCGCATCGCGCTGCTCGGCGAGGTCCCCGCGCTCCTCGGCTTCCTGTTCCGCGGTGCAGCGGAGCTCGAGTACCAGGACGACGCGCTCAAGGGTCTTCCGGCGAACGCCGGCGAGGTGCTCGCCGCGTCCATCGGCGCGCTCGAGCTCGTCCCCGAGTCGGAGTGGACGGCCGGATCGATCCAGGACGCGCTCGCCGGTGCGCTCATCGAGGGCCTCGGACTGAAGCCCCGTATCGCCTACGGCCCGCTCCGCGTCGCCGCGTCCGGGCGTCGGATCTCCCCGCCGCTCTTCGAGTCGCTCGAGATCCTCGGGAAGACGGAATCGATCACGCGACTCGATCGGCTCTCCGCGCACCTCGCGTCATGAGCGACTCGTACGACGTCGTCGTCGTCGGCGCGGGGCCCGCGGGACTCTCGGCCGCGCTGAACCTGGCGCGCGCGCGTCGGCGCATCCTCGTGCTCGACGGCAATCGCCCACGGCACGCTGCGACGCTGCGCTCGCACGGGTTCCTCACCCGCGACGGCATCGCTCCGCTGGATCTCCGGCGAATGGGGCGCGAGGAGGTCGCCGCGTATACGAACGCGGAGGTCCAGTTCGCGTCCGTGCAGTCGATCGAGGCGACCACTGACGGCTTCCACGTCGTCGCCCAGGGGGTCCGCGGCGAACCGGATCGCGACGTCGTGACCCGGACGGTCGTCGTCGCGAGCGGTCTCACGGAGACGCTGCCGAAGGTCGCGAACCTGCGGGCCTTCTACGGAACGGATCTGCACAGCTGCGTCGAGTGCGACGGGTACGAGAAGGCCGACGCACCGCTCGCGCTCATCGGCGAGACGACGGACCTGGCGGAATGGGCGATCCTCATCGCACAGTGGTCGTCGGACCTCATCGTCTTCACGAACGGTACCGACACCGTCACCGGCCCCGAGGAAGCCGCGCTCGCTTCCGCGGGCATCCGGGTCGAGCGCGGAGCGATCGCGGAGCTCGACGGCGGTCGCGACGGCTTCACGGGTGTCCGCCTCGCCGACGGTGCGCTCATCCCACGCTCCGGGGGGTTCGTGCGGCCGCAGTGGGCCGCGCCCCTCGGATATCTGGAACAGCTCTCACTCGATCGCGACACCGACGGGTACGTCGTGGTCGACGCCTGGGGTCGCACGTCCGTGCCGGGCGTGTACGCCGCCGGGGACATCACGCCTCCCGGCCCGCAGCAGCTCATCGTCGCGGCCGGGAACGGCGCTCGGGTGTCCAGAGCGCTCAACCGGGACCTCGCGGGCGTCCCCGGCTGAGCGCTCCGCGACGCGCCCGGGACGCTTCGATTTGAGACGGCCGCCTCCGTAGGCTAGTGTTGTTCTTCGGTCGGGGCTTCGGTTCTGACAGTGGGGTATGGTGTAATTGGCAACACGACTGATTCTGGTTCAGTTGTTCTTGGTTCGAGTCCAGGTACCCCAGCCAGACGGCAACACCACGACGAAGGCCCGCGATCATCGCGGGCCTTCGTCGTTTCCGGCGTGCTCGGCCCGTCCGTGGGCCGGTGGGTGCAGTGGCACACCGACGTCCTCAACGAGGCCCCGAATCCTCCTCGACGGCAGTGCGCTCGAACGCGATGATGCGCTCGACCGCCGGGGCGATCTGCGACGCCATCCGACGGAAGACCTCCGGGCCCTGACCGAACGGGTCGACGACGTCGTCCTGGGCCGGATCCGGGAGTCGTGCGCTCGTCCGGTTGGCCGCCAGCTCGGGGGCAAGACGCATCCAGCGCGCTGCTCGCGCGCGGGGGAGTCGTCCCGAGTCGACGGTGTCGAGGAGTCGGGCGAATTCACGAAGGGAGAAGGCCCGACGCAGCGCCTCCGGGCACAGCCGGAGGACGGCGCTGCGATGCTCCCTCGTCATGGTGAGGACGACGTCCTGTCGAGCCACGAGGTCGGCGGTGAGCTGCGTCGCGGTGAAGCCGGCCGCCGTCGCGGCGAGCGGACCGAGCAACGCCGCGCTCGAGGGGTCGATCGGGTGTCCGCGCAGCGCGCCCGTCCCGGCGCTCCGCACCTCGAAGCCGGACGCGTCGACCTCCGACAGCCTACCGCCGAGGAGGAACTCGGCATACGGGGATCGACAGATGTTGCCGGTGCAGACGATCAGGATCCGGGTCGGAGGCGGATCGAGCGGGGTGTTCATGCCGTGGTCCGCCGTGGTCGACGCGTCGGGGCGGTCCGGTGATAGTACGCGTAGGACGACGACTGCTCTCCTCGAGCCACCTCGATGCGGTTGAGGACGACCCCGAGGAGCTTCGCCTGGACGAAGCTGAGGTTCTCGAGGGACTGCCGGAGCTGGTCGCGGTGCAGTCGGCCGTCGGCCGACGCCACGAGCAGGACGCCGCTCGCAAGGGTCGACAGTGCTGTCGGGTCCGAGACGTTGATGAGCGGGGGTGTGTCGATGACCACCACGTCGTACGCGTGTTCCATCTCGGAGAGCGCACGCTCCATCGCTGCTGATCCGAGGAGTTCGCTCGGATTCGGCGGCAGCTCGCCGGAGGTGAGGACGGCGAGACGCCCCGCCCCGTCGACCGCTTGCGAGGCATCGCCGAGGCTGATCCTGCCGGTGAGCACGGTCGTGAGCCCGACCGCACCCTCGAGACCGAACATCTCGTGCTGGCGGGGTCGGCGCAGGTCCGCATCGACGAGGAGGACGGAGTTCCCCGCCTCTGCGAGGACGAGCGCGAGGTTCGCCGCGGTGGTGCTCTTCCCCTCGCCCGGGACCGAGGACGTGACCATCACACTGCGGAGTCCGCCGTCGATGGATGCGAACTGGAGGTGTGTCCGAAGCTGCCGGAAGCTCTCGGCGCGCCGGCTGTAGCTCTCCGTCGATCCGAGGATGAGTTGGGCCGCGTCGGTGGGTTCCGTGTGGAAGGCGCCGAGGATGCTCGTGTCCGTGAGCTTCTCGATCGCCGAGCGACCGCGGAGTCGGGTGTCGAGGACCTCGATGAGCAGCGTGATCCCGACGCCCAGGGCGAGGCCGGCGAGGATGCCCACCGCGAGGTTCTGCAGCACGTTCGGCGCGACGGGGGACCGGGGTGGAGACGCCTCTTCCACGATCGTCAGCCCGACCGGGGTCGGATCGCCCAGCGCACCGGCGGAGTCCACCTCGTTGGCGCTCTCGACGTCGTCGACGAGGTCGACGAGCACCTGGGCTGCGGTGTTCGCGATGCGGGCTGCCGCAACCGGATCGCTGTCGACGGCGGAGATGTCGATCAGGACCGACTGCGCGGGATTGGACGCTGAGATCGTCCCGATGAGCGACGCGGGGTCGAGGTCGAGGCGGTCGGCCACCGTGGACCGGACGGTCGAACCGGTGGCGAGGATCACGTACGAGGCGACGCGGCTCTGGGCGAAGGCGTTGCCCTGATTGAGGTCGCCGACGGAGTCGCCGCCGGTGACGGCGACGAACAGTTGGCCAGTCGACTGGTACACGGGCTGGGTGATGAGGGTGTATCCGTGGGCGAGTGCCGCTGCTGCCGCGGTGATCGCGACGATGAGCAGCCAGCGATGGCGGAGGATGCGCAGGTAGTCCTTCAGGTCCATTCTGATATGTTAGTCGTCTGACATGCGCGTCGCGTCCGGCGGAGACGACGCAGGGCCCGGACGCTCGAGTCCGGGCCCTGCATGACGGTGGTGGGGCGGTCTGCCGTTCAGGCGGCCTTGCCGAACCGGTCGGTGCCGTTCGCACGAGGTCGGCGCGGGGCGCGGTTCGTCTGACGGACCGTCGGTTCGGTCATGACGGGTCGTTCACTGCCGACCACGGTGCGGTCTGCGACCCTGGCATCCCGATCGACGCTCGCGCCGTGGGCGACCTGGACGTCGGCACCCAGACGGGCGTCGCTTCCGACCCGCGCTCCGCGTCCGATGACACAGCGCTCCCCGATGTGGACGTTCGCGCCGATGAAGGCGCCTTCCCCGATCACCGCGGACCGGTCGATCCAGGTTCCGGCACCGATCCAGGCGTTGGCACGGATGTCCGCGTCAGCCTCCACGAAGGTGGTGCGTTCGATGAACGCCGACGGATCGATCAGTGCACGAGCTGCGACCATGCCCTTGCCGTTCGGGTGGTGACGGTACCGTTCCACCTCGCCGGTCCGGCCTTCGATCTCTTCGTACACTCTCGCCATGGGTGACCCCCTTCTGGTCTACTCAACACTGGGGACAACGCCGGGTGGCTCCCGGTCATTCCTTCCCGGGGCCTGCCTGGGAATCCCATGAGTCTCGTGCTGTGCTGTAGAGGGTGTTCGGAGGAGGAGCCCGCCGCGGTTTGGTCGTGACGGGTCATTGGAAGTCGCGCGAACGGGTGTTCGCCCCGATCCGGAGCGCTTCCAACCGATCCGCCACCAGATTGACGATGCCTTCCGGTGATCGCTCCAGCATGCCGCGGACCACCATCGCCGGGGCTTCCCTGGCCACGCGGCGATACCGGTTCCAGACACCGACGCTGCAGATCACGTTGACGAGTCCCGCTTCGTCCTCGAGGTTCATGAAGGTGATGCCGCTCGCCGTCGCCGGCCGTTGCCGATGCGTCACGACACCCCCGACCTCCACGCGACGGTCCGTCTGCGCCGTCAGGAGTTCGTCGGACCGCAGCGCCCCTCGTCGCATGAGCTCGGCTCGGACGTGGCGGATGGGGTGGTCGTCGGTCGACATCCCGGTCGACCAGATGTCGGAGATGAGTTGTTCGGCGGCCGTCGGAACCGGGAGCAACGGCGGCTGCACGGTCGTGAACGTCCCCTCGAGCTGGTCGGGACGATGCCGACTGGCCTGCGCTGCGCCCCACATCGCCTCACGACGGGTGAGGCCGAATCCGTCGAAGGCGCCTGCCGCCGACAGCGACTCCAACTGCGAGGAGCTCAGGCCGATGCGCCTGGCCAAGTCGGCCTGGCTGGTGAACAGCCCTCCGGACTCCCGTTCGGCGACGATCCGCTTCGCGAGCTCCTCACCGATCCCCTGGACGGAGGAGAGTCCCAGCCGGACGGCGAGTGCGCCGTCGCGCCGGTGTCCTGCCGAATCGTCGGGAAGGAGCGGATCGAAGAGCCCGGTCGGCCCCTGTTCGTGTTCGAGGCAGCGCGTGCGCCCGCCGGGAGCGACCGGGGCACCGGGGGCGGCCTCCGGGTCGAGCGCTTCGAGGCCGGCCTGTGCGCCGGAGCGATGCAGATCGGGACGCAGGACGGAGACGCCGTGTCGGCGGGCGTCGGCGACGAGGGTCATCGGCGAGTAGAACCCCATGGGCTGCGCGCGGAGCAGGGCCGCGAGGAACGCCCCCGGGTAGTGCAGGCGCAGCCAGGCGCTCACGTAGACGAGGAGGGCGAAGCTCAGGGAGTGGCTCTCGGCGAAGCCGAAGTTGGCGAAGGCCTGGATCTTGGCGTACACGGCATCGGCGTCCGCACCGACGATGCCGTTACCGGCCATGCCGACGTACAGCGTGTCCTTGAGGCTCTCGATCTTCTCCTCGCCGCGCTTCGATCCCATCGCCCGGCGCAGGAGGTCAGCATCCTCGGCCGAGCACCCACCGACGGCCATCGCCATCTGCATGAGCTGCTCCTGGAACAACGGCACGCCGAGCGTGCGTTCGAGGACCGGTTCGAGGCTCGGGTGGAGGTAGGTGATGGGCTCCTGGCCGGTCTTCCGGCGCAGGTAGGGGTGCACCGCGCCGCCCTGGATGGGCCCCGGCCTGATCATGGCGACCTCGATGACGAGATCGTAGAACCGGCGGGGGAGCAAGCGCGGCAGCATGCCCATCTGCGCGCGGCTCTCCACCTGGAAGACCCCGATGGTGTCGGCCCGGCAGAGCTGGTCGTAGACCCCTGCTTCGTCCTTCGGGATGGTCTCCAGGGTCCAGCGTTCCCCGGTGTGCTCGGCCACGAGGTCGAAGCAGTACTGGATGGCCGAGAGCATACCGAGACCCAGGAGGTCGAACTTGACGAGACCCATCCAGGCGCAGTCGTCCTTGTCCCACTGGAGGACCGTGCGACCGTCCATGCGCCCGTGCTCGATCGGGCAGACCTCGCCGACCGGCCGATCGGTCAGCACCATGCCACCCGAGTGGATGCCCAGGTGCCGGGGCAGGGTGAGCATCTGCTGCGCAAGACCGACGACGCGCTCGGGGATGTCGTGGTCGGCGCTCGACATGACCCCGCCCCAACGCTCGACCTGTTTCGACCAGGCGTCCTGCTGACCGGGGCTGTACCCGAGCGCCTTGGCGGTGTCGCGGACGGCGAACTTCGGCCGATAGCTGATGATGTTCGCGACCTGAGCGGCGTTGCGGCGCCCGTAGGTCTCGTAGACGTACTGGATGGCCTCCTCGCGCCGGTCGGAGTCGAAGTCGACGTCGATGTCGGGCTCCTCCTCCCGCATGCTGGAGAGGAACCGTTCGAACGGCAGCTCGTAGAAGATCGAGTCGACGGCGGTGATCCCGAGCAGGTAGCAGACGGCCGAGTTCGCGGCGGAACCGCGTCCCTGGCAGAGGATGCCCCGGCCGCGGGCGAAACTGACGATGTCGTGCACGATCAGGAAGTACCCGGGGAAGTCCTTCTGCTCGATGACCTCGAGCTCCCGTTCGATGCGTCGGAGGTGTTCGGGAGTGGCGTCGGGGTACTTGACGGGGACGGCTTCGAGCACGAGGTGCCGAAGCCAGCTCATGGGCGTATGGCCCTCCGGGACGCGCTGTCGCGGGAGCTTCGGGCGGACCGCCCGCAGGCTGAAGGCGAGTTCGTCGGCCAGCTCGACGCTCCGTGCCACCGCTCCGGGATATCTGGCGAACCGGTCCGCCATCTCGGCTCCGCTTCGCAGGTGCGCGGTTCCGGCCGCGGGAAGCCATCCGTCGAGCTCGTCGAGGCTGCGTCGTGCTCGGACGGCCGCCAGCGCGGTCTGGAGTCGATGCTGCTCGGGCGTGGCGTAATGGACGTTGCCCGTGGCGACGACGGTGAGGTCGAGCAACGCCGCGATCTCGGCGAGTGCATCGTTCTCCGCCGAGTCCTCCGGGTGGCCGTGGTCGCTCAACTCGACGACGACGTGCTCCGGACCGAACAGGGCGACGAGTCGGTCGACCGCGGCGGCGGCGGCCTCCAGACCGTGCTCACGGAGCGCGGTGCGGACGAACCCCTTGCGGCACCCGGTGAGCACGGTCACGTGGCCGGCGACGGAGGCGGCGAGCCGCTCGAGGTCGTAGATCGGGTGGCCCTTCTCGGCTCCGTCGGCGAGTTGTGCGTCCGTGATCGCGCCGGCCAGGCGGTGATACCCCTCTGCTCGACGGGCGAGCAGGAGTAGATGATGCCCGACGGGGTCGGGGACGCCGTTCTGCGGCCGGTCCAAGCCGATGGACAGTTCGGCACCGTAGACCGTCCGGAGGTCGGGGAACCGTTCCGCCGCCTCGGCCATCCGGACGACGCCGTAGAAACCGTCGTGGTCGGTGAGCGCGAGCGCGTGCAGGCCGAGTGCCGCAGCCTCTTCGACGAGCCGCTCCGGCGGGCTCGCGCCGTCGAGGAAGCTGAAGCTCGAGTGCGCGTGGAGTTCCGCATAGGGGACCCGCGTCGTCGGCGGGCGCTGCTCCGGTGGTTCGGGGACGTACGGTTGACGCTTCCGCGACCAGGCCGGGCTGTCCCCGCCGTCGGCTCCCAGCGGCAGGGTGGCCGGTCGGCTCGCGTCGGACAGACGGCGCTCGAACTCCGACCATGAGACCGGGGGGTTGTTCCATCCCATGCTGGGCTCCTTCGTCATGCGGTGCGGTGCGGACGTGATGCGGTTCAGTCGTAGCGGGCCTCGGCCCTCCAGTGCTGCTCCTCCAACAGGAGGAGCCAGGCCTCACCCGAGTCGTCGAGGACCTGGAGACGGTGGACGCGATGGTGGCCGTCGTCGTCCCACCAACGTTCGTCGATGCTCCAGGGGCCGGCCCAGCCGTCGATGACGTGCCAGTCCGAGAGGGCGAAGAACCGTGCGGGCGCTGCACTCACGGTGCTGCGCTCGTCGACCGCCACGGCCAGTCCCGTCGCGTCGACGACCTCGACCGGCACGGCGGTGTCGAAGACGGTCGAGGGAGCCGCTCCCGGGATGGTCCCGGGCCAGGGCCGGTTCCTGCGTTCGGCCACGGCCGCCTCACCACCCGGTGGAACACTGCCCCAGGGGACCAGGATGCGGCGGTCGAGGAGGAGGCGTCCGCCGGACGGCACCGCGGTCACGACGCCGTCGTGACCGAGCATGCTCTGGACGCGGGCGAGTCCGCTGTGGATGCGTTCATCCGGTCCGCTGCCCCAGAGCCCTTCCTCGTGTTCCGCGGCGTCGTCGAGGGTCTCCGGGACGACCTCGACGAGTTCGACGGGGGAGGCGAGTCCGTGATCGATGTTGGACGCGCCCTGCAACTGCCAGCGCACGCGATCGAGGACGTCGCCGGCGGTGAACCAGCGTGGGTGGAGCCAGGTGCGGGTGGAGCGCTCCCCGCGCTCGCTCCGCATGCTGATCGTGATCGCGGTGGTCACGAGGCCGGCCTCGGCCAGGCCGGTGATGAACCGTTCCGCGGACTGCCGGAACCCGAAGGTCAGCTGGTCGATGCGGTCGAGCGGGGGCTCGAAGGCGATCGACACGGCCAGCTCCGTCGGCGGCACGCGAGGGACGACGCTTCGGGCGTCCGCGCCGGCTGCGAGGCGGTGCGCTCGGGCGCCGTCGGGGCCGAAGCGGTCGCGGACCTCGGTCGCGGGCAGTGCGCCGAACGCCCCCAGGGTGCTGATCCCGAGCCGGTGCAGCAGTGAGCTGAGTTCGGGGCGCCCGAGTGTGGACAGGGGGAGTGGGGCCAGGAAGGCGGGAGAGGCTCCGGAGGGGATGACGATGATCCGGGAACCGTCCTGCTGGAACACGGTGGACCTCGCGGCCTGCTCCGCGGCGAAGGGGCCGTCGGCGATGCCGATCCGTGCATCGGGGACACCGAGCTCGTCGAGGCGGGCCAGGAGGACCTCCGCCGCAGCCGACTCGCCGCCGTAGTATCTGCTCGGTCCTCGGGATCGGATGGCGCAGAGCCCGGCCCGGAAGGGCTGGACGCCCGGCATGAGCTCCTCGATGCCGAGGAGGATCGGCTCGAAGGCGCGGGTGTCCACGACCGGGTCGTAGTCGGCGGTCGCCAGTTCCGGACAGCGGGCCTCAGCCTCGCGGACACGGAGTCCTCGCCGCACTCCTGCTCGACGTGCGGTGGCGTCGCAGGCCAGGACCTCACCATGCTCGATCAGGGCCAGCGGAGCGTCGGTCGTGTCCTCGGACAGCGTCCCGGAGAGTCGTGCCGCCACGATCGGCCAGTCGGGGCACCAGAGGACCATGGTGCGCTCGACCGGTCCCGCAGGCGGTTCGGTCGTCATCGGTTCACGACCATCGGGAGCCGGACGACCGTGTCGTCGTCGAGGAGGCCGGAGCCGGCGAGCGGCGCGGTGCGACCCTCGGTCGATCCCAGGGGCAGCGTCAGGTGTGCGGTCCTGGGCCGGCCCGCAGCCCCCTGGCCGAGCATCGAGCTGACGGTGAGCCGCCGATGCCGGAGATGTCCGTGCCCCGCCCCGAGGCCGCTCCAGGAGCTCTCGGTCACGCGCAACGTCGCATCGCTCTGCGGCCAGGAACCGAGGACGATCAGTGCGGCCTCGCGCTGCCGGAGGCGAGCCGCGAGTCTGGCGGCGTCGCTCGGGGCGATCCGTCCGGGAGGCGCTGTGATGAGCACGCCGGCGACGTCGGCCATGGCCGCGGTGACCGTGAGCCAGTCCGGACCGGGCTGGGGGACGAGGACGAGTCGTTCGAGGTCGATGCCCATGGAGGCCGCCGCCTCCACGCCGAACGACGGGAGACCGATGACGGCGCACCAGGTCCCGGCTGCGGACGGTCCGGCCATGAGCGACATGGCGAGTGCCGTGGAGCCGAGCACGGAGTAGCTGCCTCCGGCCTGGAGGGCGCCACCGGGCAGGAGCCGGGAGAGCTCAGGAGCGGTCGGCAGGGATCGGGTGTCGAGGCGCGTCCCCTGCATCCGCTTGATGCGCCCCTGGAGTTCGTGCAGCTCGGTCGCGGTGTCCGCCCTGACGGGGGAGTCGACGAGTGCGCGGAGGGCCATGGCTCAATATTCGAACATATCTTCGAACAAGTCAACCGGCTCGATCCGGTCTCGACGACGACCGACGGATGACTCGACCATGGTCCTGCATCCCACCGACACGCGGTCCGCGGTGTCAGCAGCGCCCGGTACGCTGGGCCCATGTGCGGACGTTTCGTCGTGACCGAATCCACCGAGGAACTCATCGAGCTCTTCGACATCGACCACGCGGCTGCCGAGCTGCCCGGGCCCTCGTACAACGTGCGCCCGACCGAGCAGATCCCGATCATCCTCGACTCGGTGAAGACGGGGCCGGTGGTCCGTCGGCTCGAATCGGCGCGGTGGTCACTCGTGCCGTCGTTCGCCACCGAGTTGAAGAGTCAGTACCCGACCTTCAACGCTCGCGCGGAGGAGGTCACCACCAAGCCCACGTTCGCGCCATCGGTCAAGCAGAAGCGCGCGTTGGTCCCTGCCGCCGGGTACTACGAGTGGCACACCGAGGGTGCGACGAAGACCCCGTACTACGTGCAGACCGCTGGTGGTGAACTGATCGTCTTCGCGGCCCTCTACTCGTGGTGGCGCGATCGCTCGCTACCGGACGACGACCCACGGCGTTGGGTGCTGAGTGCGACCATCCTCACGCGGCCGGCGGTCGGTCCCTTGCAGGAGCTTCACCCACGGACGCCCGTGACGCTGCCTCCGGAATGCTGGGACGCCTGGCTCGATCCGCACCACGAGGCCGACCAGGACGAGGTCGACGAGATGGTGTCCGCAGCGACCGACGTCGCGGAGCAGCTCGTCTTCCACCGGGTGGCGCCGTTGCAGGGCGATGGTCCTGAGCTCATCCTCCCCGTCCAGGAGTAGCCGCAGGAGAGTCGCCCGGAGGCGCGGAACGGAACCGCCCCGGAAACACGAAACCCACCCCGGACACACAGAACCGCCCCTGACGCGAACGTCAGGGGCGGTTCTCGGTGTCTCAGACGCGAGGGCTGGAATGACCGGCCGCTCGGATCGTCAGCTCCGACTGATCAGAGAATCAGAGGGGGCGGATGTTCTCGGCCTGCAGGCCCTTGGGGCCCTGGTTGGTCTCGAACTCGACCTTCTGGTTCTCCTCGAGCGAGCGGTAGCCGCTCGTCGCGATGGCGGAGAAGTGTGCGAAGACGTCGGCGCTGCCGTCGTCAGGAGTGATGAATCCGAAGCCCTTTTCGGCGTTGAACCACTTCACAGTTCCAGTTGACATGTATTTCCTCTTTCATGAGTGACCGTTCCCGACTTTCGGGCCCGTTCGTCGCGGTGTTCTTTGCTCGCTCCTCAGAAAAGCAGCGTATCCATCGGTGGAAACGCGGCTTGAAATACCTGCGCAACACAACAACTTCGATCCACGTTAGCCCATCTCGGCTCGAAACGGCAGCCGAACACGTAACGGATTGGCCAATTCTGCGTCTTTTCTCGACAACTGGCGGGTGAGTGGCCTGATCTGGGGTCGGATGTCGTGATGTGGGGTGATTCTTCAGACACCGACCGTAGGCTGTGGCCATCTGCAGAGCTCGCGCTCGTCCGAGCATCCGCTCATCGCCCCGGCTGGGAAGTCGACACGATTCCTCCGGAGTGCCCATGTCAACTGAAGCCATCCTCGGCCCGGTTCGTGCCACGAGCCCCCGCAAGCCCGGCGCTGCGAACGTCACCAGCTCCTACTCGTCGCTGTTGAAGACGGTTCGCGAAGCGGGACTCCTCCGCCGCCACCGCACGTTCTACATCCTCACGTTCTCGTTCCTCGTGATCGCGCTCCTCGGCTGCGTCACCGGGTTCGTCCTGCTCCGCGAGTCCTGGTTCCAGCTGCTCATCGCCGGCGCGCTCGGCATCATCCTCACCCAGTTCGCCTTCCTCGCCCACGAGGCCTCGCACCGCCAGGTCTTCGAGTCGGGCCGCGCGAACGACCGCGCCGGCCGGTTCCTCGCGGCGGGCATCGTCGGCATCAGCTACTCGTGGTGGATGACGAAGCACACGCGCCACCACGCGAACCCGAACCAGGTCACCAAGGACCCCGACATCGAGATCGACACGATCTCCTTCATCGAGGAGGACGCTGCCAAGGCCAAGGGCCTGCAGGCCCTCATCACCCGCAAGCAGGGCTACCTCTTCTTCCCCCTCCTCATGCTGGAGGGCATCAACCTCCACGCGCTGTCCTTCAAGACCCTCTTCGGTCCGGGCAAGGTCGACGGCCGCGCCGCCGAGATCAGCATGATCGTCGCCCGCGTCGGTCTGTACCTGGCCGCGATCTTCCTCTTCCTGCCCGTCGGCATGGCGTTCGCGTTCCTCGGCGTCCAGCTCGCGGTCTTCGGCGTCTACATGGGTGCGTCCTTCGCGCCGAACCACAAGGGCATGCCGATCATCCCGGCCGACATGAAGCTCGACTTCCTCCGCAAGCAGGTGCTGACCTCGCGCAACGTCCGCGGCTTCGGCATGGCCACCTTCATGGGCGGCCTGAACTACCAGATCGAGCACCACCTGTTCCCGAGCATGCCTCGCCCGGCTCTGGCTCGTGCTCGCGTCATCGTGCGGGAGCACTGTGAGACCCAGCAGGTGCCGTACACCGAGACGACCCTGCTGCAGTCCTACGCCATCGTCATCGAGTACCTCAACCGGGTCGGCCTCTCGGCCCGCGACCCGTTCGACTGCCCGGCGGCGGCGAACTTCCGCCGCCGGTAGTCGACCGGTCTCAGACCTCGAGCGTGTCGAGCGGGGCGAGCGGGTAGTAGGTCCCACCGCCCTGTTCGGTCGCCCACTGCAGGCGGTCGTGCGACATGCTCTGTCCCGGCCCCGAGAGCACCATCTCGTGCGTCCCGAACGCGCGCTTCGGCGCGACGGCGGTGACGAAGTCCATGCCCTCGGAGATCTTCATCCACGGTGCACCCGCCGGGGCGGCCAGGACGTCGACCTCGACGCCCTCGGGGACGGCGAAGGAATCGCCGGGGTAGTACACGAGGTCGTCGATGAGGACGCCCACGTTGTCGATCACCGGGATCGACGAATGGATGACCGCGTGGGTCCCGCCGAAGAAGCGGAGCGTGAAGGGCCCCGCTTCGACCACGTCTCCCGGGGCGACGACGGTGATGTCGTACCCGTCCGCGGCGGCGGCCACACCGGCCGGTCCGTAGAGGACGGCCTCCGGGCTCGCGGCGAGGATGCGGTCGAGGTGCTCCGCGGTCCAGTGGTCGGGGTGCAGGTGCGTGATCAGGACCGCCGCGGTGTGCTCCACATCGGCGATCGGGGACGTGAACGCGCCCGGGTCGACGATCAGCTTGGCGCCGTCCGTCTCGAGGAGGAATGCTGCATGTTCGAACTTCGTGAGTCTCATAGGACGAGTGAATACCGTGGGAGCGCCGGGGGCAACCCGGTCGTCCGGGTGTCCACCCGCCGTGGGCCTGTCAGAATCGGCAGGTGACCACGCAGCCCCGACGCATCGGCGTCGCCATCAACCCGACCGCGTCGTTCGGCTCGACCCGAGCCGTGGGCCCGATGGTGCTCGACGCCCTCGAGCAAGCCGGGCATCGCGCCGTCCGCCTGCAGGAGCGGACCGTCGGACAGCTCCGGAGTGCGGTGCAGACTGCGATCGAGGCTGGGTTGGACGCGCTCGTCGTCGTCGGTGGCGACGGCATGGTGAGTCTGGCCGTCGAGGCGGTACGTGACTCGGGCCTGCCGTTCGGCGTGGTCCCGTCCGGTACGGGCAACGACATCGCCAGGGGCCTCGGGATCCCGTTGGGTGATCCTGCAGCCGCGATCGCGTCCCTGCTCCGTGCGCTCGAGGGTGAGCCGCGGGTGATCGACGCCGGCACGGTGACCGACGGCGAGCGGATGACCTGGTTCGTCGGTGCGGTGTCCGCAGGCTTCGACGCCCTCGTCAACGAACGGGCGAACCGCATGCGACGGCCGCGCGGGCGCAGTCGGTACACGATCGCGATCCTCCGTGAGCTCCTGGCCCTGCGACCCCGCCGGTACGAGCTGACCGTGGACGGGGCGCCGGAGACGGTCGACGCCGTCCTCCTGGCCGTCGCGAACAACACCTCGATCGGTGGTGGCATGCTCATCGCGCCGCAGGCGGACCTCGCCGACGGCCGATTCGACCTGTTCGTCGTCGCTCCCGTGTCCCGGTTCCGGTTCCTCCGGCTGTTCCCCAAGGTCTTCTCGGGTGCCCACACGGATCTCGACATCGTGCGACTGTCGCGGGTCCGTTCGGTCTCGATCGCCGCGGACGGCATCACGGCCTATGCCGACGGGGAGCGCATCGGTCCGCTGCCGGTCACGATCGATGTGGTCCCCGGTGCCCTCCGCGTGCTCGCCTGAGCCTGTCCGGCCGATCGTGACCACCGCGCGACACGCCCGTCGGATGCCGCTGGTGGCCTCGATTTGTACGGCTCGAAATCGTATGGCATACTCATATCCGTTGCTTACGGCCCCATCGTTTAGCGGCCTAGGACACCGCCCTCTCACGGCGGCAGCACGGGTTCAAATCCCGTTGGGGTCACAACACCGAACGAAGCCTCGCTTTCCTGAGTCATCAGGGAGCGGGGCTTCGTTCATTTGGCGGCTCGAGCATGCCCCGGGATGTCCACGCAGGCCCTGCGGGATGCGCGGAAGGCAGGGCCCGCACCGATCTCGCCGAGTGCCGCTGCGTGCTAGCTTGGCCGGGTGACCGTGAAGCAGAAGCGCCGCGCTCCGGCGACAGCCGCAGTCCTGATCCTCGCCGCCTTGCTGACGGGGTGCTCCATCCCGGTGACCGGGCAGCCCGTAGCCGGGGGCGCAGGCCCCGTCGTCGACGTCGCCGGTGGCACCGACGACACGCTGCGCAAGGACTTCGACGCGAGTCCCCAGGAGGTCAACGACTACTGGACCGACGACAAGTTCGGGGGAGCGACGGCACCGGACCTGAAGCCGGGGCAGGACACGCTCACGGGCGACCAGGCCACCGGCGTGGTCGTGCACCCGAGTACCGGTGTCGGTCCCGACGTCGATGTCAAGGCCATCGCCCCGACAGCGGCCGGCGACCCGTACCCGGCGACCGGACTAGCGGCGGCCACGCAGGGACGTCTCTACTTCTCCATCGGCGGCGCCACCTACGTCTGTTCCGCGAGCGTCGTGAACGCACCGACCATGGACCTCGTCCTGACGGCGGGCCACTGCGTCTGGGACACGTACGGCAAACAGCTCGCCGAGAACATCATTTTCATCCCGGCCGACGCGGCCAACGGCCAGACCCAGCCCTACGGGCAGTGGGCCGGGGTCAGCACCTACGTCCCCGACGAGTTCACGAGTGAGGCGACCTCGGACGCCAGCGGTGCGACGAGCGGCAACGGTTGGGCCTACGACTTCGCCTTCATCCGACTCGCCCCGAACGCTGCAGGCCAGAAGATCCAGGAGGTGACCGGCGGTCAGGGCATCTCCTTCGGTACACCACCTGAGGGAATCACCGTGATCGGTTACCCGTCGGCCGCCCCGTTCGACGGACAGTCGCAGCGCTACTGCGCGAGCCAGGCCGCCACCAAGGGCTATGCCGGCTACCGGGTCGACTGCCTCATGACCCCGGGTTGCTCGGGCGGTGGCTGGCTCACCCGGCTGGATCCCGCCACCGGCGCCGGGTACGTCACCTCGGTCACCTCGCGCGGCGACGGTTCCTGGCTCGAGGGCCCCGTCCTCGGACAGCGGGCGCTCACCCTGTACAACGACGCTCTGGCGGAGGGGTCATGACCGCCAGCACGAGCATGACGCGACGCCGTCGGCGGATCGGTGTCCTGGCTCTGGCCGGGAGTGCCGCGCTCGCCTTGAGCGCCTGCACGACGCCCGGATCGGCGTTCCCCGACGCCGCCGCCCAGCAGGGCTACATGCAGGATCTCGCCGAGGCGAGGTTCGAGCTGCTGTCGGCCCAGATCGGCCAGGCGCCGGACGTGATCGGGTCGGCATACGTCCACGCCGTCTCGGGCGACCTCGAGTCGCACGAGAACGACTCGGTTGTCCTCTTCGGCGACCCGACCTCGTCTTTCAGCCAGGACAAGGGCTCGGCTGACGGCGACACCGTCGACATCTACCATCTGCCGGGTGCCGCATACGACCTCCTCCTGCTCGGCGGGGAACTCAAGGAGCTCGCACCGACGGAGTGGGTGGCCGTACAGACCCAGTACGTCGCCGAGGAGGATGCGGAGGGCTCACTCGGACCCGCCTGCGTCTACCCGGGCATCTCCATCGCCTGCGACATCTACACCGCGGTCGAAGCCACGCGGAGCTCGAAGGAAGGCGTCCTCAGCAGTGTCGTCGTCTCGATGCGGAACGACGGCTCCTCGCAGATCTCGACGAGCGCCAGCCTCGAGAGCGTGTTGGCCGTCGGGACGCTCTTCGACCTCCCGGACGACCTCGTCTCGTCGTTCAGTGAGGACGACCTCGCGACCCTCCTGCCGGTGACGATCTTCCAGAACGCCGAGGGCGGCCTCGTGAAGATGGAGTTGAGCGGGACGGTCGAGAGCGAGACCAAGCTGCAACTGCAGGCCGGCTTCGAGGTGTCGGGCACGTCGACGCTCGAAGACCTGCCGACGGAACCATCAGGATTCGACGTGACTGCGATCCCGGCGGCCGATCAGGCCGCGTTCTGGGATCGGATCGAGGAGTTGAGGAAATGACCGACGACCAGAAACCCGAGGACCTCGGAAAGCCCCCGGTCGGCGGCCCCCTGCGCCCCGACCAGCAGCCGCCGGGATTCCCCGACCCGAACGCACCCCGCCTGGAGTTCGGACCGGGAAGCCCGCAGCGTCAGACGCCGCCGCAGAACGGTGCACCCCAGAACGGCGCGCCGCAGGGTCAGAACGGACCGCCGCAGGGCGTCCCGTCGCAGAACGGCCCGTCTCAGTCGCCCGCGCCTGGTCAGACCGGGGGAGGGCCCCGTCCGCAGGGAGGCGCCCCAGGGCAGCAGCCCAACGGTCCTGCGCCGCAACCTCCCGCCCAGTCCGGAGCGCCGTTCGCCGGCGCGCCCGGTGGGCAGCCGTGGGCGCAGCAGCAGCGGCCCTCGAACGCAGCTCCGAACCAGCAGCCGCAGCAGCAGGGGCGGCCAGGCGGTCCGGACGGGTTCCGGCCCCCGACATCGAACGGTCAGCCCGGTCACGCGTCCGGGGGTCCTCAGCAGGGTCGGGCCCCCAGCCAGGCTCCACAGGGACGTCCACTCGGCGCGCCGCAGGGTCAGCCTCAGGGGCCGCAGGGTCAGCCGCCCTACGGTCAGGCACGCCCCACCGGGCCTCAGCCCTTCGGTCCGGGACAGGCGCAGCACCCGAACGGCCCGTTCCAGCCAGGTCCACAGCAGCAGGGATCGCAGTCCGGTCCACAGCAGACCGGTCCGTTCCGTCCCGGCCCCGAGTACGGCGTCGCGGGCCAGCAGCCTGCTGCGAGCCGCAAACCCGCCCGGAAGCCGCTCGGGCGCAAGCTCTGGATCGGCGTGCTCATCGGTGCGGTCGCCGCATCACTCATCGCCGTCCCGCTCACCCTCCTCTCGGTCGGTCGCCTGTTCACGCCGATGCTCGACCGCGGCTCGGTGCAGACCGGTGTGGCCGAGGTGCTCAAGCAGGACTTCGGGCTCGCAGACGTCGAGAAGGTCGAGTGCCCGAGTGATCAGCCGGCCACGACCGGGACACAGTTCGAGTGCACGTTCTCGTACAACGCGAAGAGCTACCCGGTGGCCGTCGAGGTCATCAACGACCAGGGGCAGTACCGCGTCGGGATCGACGCGCCGAAGTAGCACGGTGTCGGCACCGGCGTCCCCTCGAGCGACGAGGGTGCCGACGGCTTCGTCACGGACCGGGTGGTACGCTGGGCGAATGTTGTCCGGGCTGCTCCTCCTTCCCAGCCGCGACGAGGCCTAGTTCCAGGCTCCCTCGTCGCGGAGGTCGCTGACGCCTGACCACTCATCGTTTGAAGGAATTCCACGACATGTCGCAGCTGAACGCCGATCCGTCCGTCCCGAGCATTCCCGAGCACCCGCGCACGCTCGCCGAGAAGGTCTGGGACGACCACCTCGTCGTCAAGGGCGAGGACGGCACGCCCGACCTCATCTACATCGACCTGCACCTCGTCCACGAGGTGACGAGCCCGCAGGCCTTCGACGGTCTGCGCCTGGCCGACCGGCCGCTGCGTCGCGTCGACCTGACGATCGCGACCGAGGACCACAACACCCCGACGCTCGCGATCGACAAGCCGATCGCCGACCTCACGAGCCGCACACAGATCGAGACCCTCCGTCGCAACGCCGCGGAGTTCGGGGTGCGGATCCACTCCCTCGGCGACCTCGACCAGGGGATCGTCCACGTCGTCGGTCCGCAGCTCGGCCTCACGATGCCCGGGATCACGGTCGTCTGCGGCGACTCGCACACCTCGACCCACGGCGCCTTCGGGGCCATGGCCTTCGGCATCGGCACCAGCGAGGTCGAGCACGTCATGGCCACGCAGACGCTGCCGTTGAAGCCGTTCAAGACCATGGCGATCACCGTCGAGGGCACGTTGCGGCCGGGCGTGACCGCGAAGGACATCATCCTCGCCGTCATCGCGAAGATCGGCACCGGCGGTGGGCAGGGCTACGTCCTCGAATACCGCGGCTCGGCGATCCGTGCGCTCTCCATGGAGGGCCGCATGACGATCTGCAACATGTCGATCGAGGCCGGGGCCCGGGCCGGCATGGTCGCCCCGGACCAGATCACCTACGACTACCTGCAGGGCCGCCCGCACGCTCCGACCGGAGCCGACTGGGACGAGGCCGTCGCCTACTGGGACACCCTCGCGACCGATGAAGGCGCCGCCTTCGACGCCGAGGTCTTCCTCGACGCCGACACGCTGGAACCCTTCGTCACCTGGGGCACCAACCCGGGCCAGGGCGTCTCGCTCAGCGAGAACGTGCCCGACCCCGCGGCCATCGCCGACCCGAACGAGCGGTCCGCCGCCGAGCGCGCCCTGGAGTACATGGCACTCGAAGCCGGTACCCCGATGAAGGAGATCCCGGTGGACGCGGTCTTCATGGGCTCCTGCACGAACAGCCGGATTGAAGACCTGCGGGCGTTCGCATCCGTCATCGAGGGCCGCACGAAGGCCGAGGGTGTGCGGGTCATGGTCGTCCCGGGTTCCGCCCGGGTTCGGATCGAGGCGGAGGCCGAGGGGCTCGACAAGATCATCACCGACTTCGGTGCGGAGTGGCGGTTCGCCGGATGCTCCATGTGCCTCGGGATGAACCCCGATCAGCTCGCTCCGGGCGAGCGCTGCGCCTCGACGTCGAACCGCAACTTCGAGGGTCGCCAGGGCAAGGGTGGCCGCACGCACCTCGTCTCGCCGCTCGTCGCCGCGGCGACCGCCATCCGCGGAACACTCTCCAGCCCTGCCGATCTCGAGGTCGAGCCCGGCAGACACGCCGCCACCGAGCAGGAAGGCGTGCACGCCTGATGGACAAGTTCACGACCGTCACCGGCGTCGCCGCTCCGATGCGGCGTTCCAACGTCGACACCGACCAGATCATCCCCGCCGTCTACCTGAAGCGGGTCACGAAGACCGGCTTCGAGGACGCGCTCTTCGCGGGGTGGCGTCAGGACCCCGATTTCGTCCTGAACCAGCCCGTCTACCAGGGTGCCAGCATCCTCGTCGCGGGGCACGACTTCGGCACCGGCTCGTCGCGTGAGCACGCCGTGTGGGCCTTGCGCGACTTCGGGTTCAAGGTCGTCGTGTCGTCCCGCTTCGGCGACATCTTCCGCGGGAACTCCGGGAAGCAGGGTCTCCTCGCCGCCCAGGTCAGCGAGGAGGAGCTCGAGCAGCTCTGGGCTGCGATCGAGGCCGCTCCCGGGGCCGATTCCGTCGTCGACCTCATCGCCCGGACCATCACGGTCGGCGATCTCACGGTTTCGTTCCAGGTCGACGATTACACTCGGTGGCGGCTCATCGAAGGACTCGATGACATCGGGCTGACGCTCCGTAGCGAAGAGCAGATCACCGCGTTCGAGGCCCGGCGGCCGAACTGGCTGCCCCGCACCATTCCCGTCAAGTAGCAAGGCAGTAGGTACCGGTTTGAATTCACTCGTCCAGGCGTCACAGGCGGCAGGCTCGTCGGTCGGACTCGATGTCGACCGCATCACGATCAACGGCGGTATCCCGCTCAGAGGCCGCATCGAGGTCAAGGGTGCCAAGAACCTCGTGACCAAGGCGATGGTCGCGTCGCTACTCGGCGAGAACGTCAGCGTCCTGCGCAACGTGCCGAACATCAGCGACGTCCGGGTCGTCCGTTCCCTGCTCGAGATCCACGGCGTGGACGTGACGGAGGGCGAGAACCCGAACGAGCTCCGCCTCGACCCGACCAACGTCGAGTCCGCCCACATGGAGGAGATCGACGCACACGCCGGCTTCTCCCGGATCCCGATCCTGTTCTGCGGGCCGCTGCTCCACCGCCTCGGGGCGGCGTTCATCCCCGACCTCGGAGGCTGCCGCATCGGCGACCGCCCCATCGACTTCCACCTCGACGCGCTCCGCAAGTTCGGCGCGGTCGTGGAGAAGCTCCCGCAGGGCATCCGTCTCTCGGCCCCGAACGGTCTGCACGGGACGACGGTGCACCTTCCGTACCCGAGCGTCGGCGCCACGGAGCAGGTCCTGCTCACGGCGGTCCGTGCCAAGGGCACCACGGAGCTCAAGGGTGCGGCGATCGAGCCGGAGATCATGGATCTCATCGCCGTCCTCCAGAAGATGGGCGCGATCATCTCCTACGAGCCCAACCGCGTGATCCTCATCGAGGGCGTGGACAAGCTCGAGGGGTACGACCACACGGCCATCGGCGACCGCAACGAGGCAGCGAGCTGGGCGTCGGCCGCGCTCGCGACCGACGGCGACGTCTTCGTCGGCGGCGCGAAGCAGCAGGACATGATGACGTTCCTCAACATCTTCCGCAAGGCCGGTGGCGGGTTCGACATCACCGACGACGGCATCCGGTTCTACCGCAAGGAGGAGCTGAAGCCCGTGGTCATCGAGACCGACGTGCACCCCGGCTTCATGACGGACTGGCAGCAGCCCCTCATCGTCGCGCTGACGCAGGCGACGGGCGAGTCGATCGTCCACGAGACCGTCTACGAGAACCGGTTCGGATTCACGGACGCGCTCAACACCATGGGCGCGAACATCGTCGTGCACCCCAACGGGCTGTCGGGTACGCCTCGTCGCGTGCCGCGGCGCAACCTCGAGCAGGCCGCCGTGATCAACGGCCCGACGCCGCTGCACGGGGCCGACATCGAGGTCCCCGACCTCCGCGGTGGCTTCAGCCACCTCATCGCGGCGCTCACGGCCGAGGGCAAGTCGACGGTCAGCAACGTCGGCATCATCAGCCGTGGGTACGAGAACTTCATCGTGAAGCTCCAGCAGCTCGGTGCTGACTTCGTCCTCGAAACGAAGTAGTCCGCCGTGGGGGTGGAACGGTCGAGGCCGTCGATCTACTGGTTGCTGTCGTCGATCGCGATCCCGCCGTTCAGTGCTCTCGTCAAGCTCCGCGTCCGGCACGGCGAACGCCTGCCGCAGGAGGGGCCGTTCATCCTGTCGCCCAACCACGACAGCGAGTTCGACCCGCTGATCATGGGCGTGGCCGTCTGGCGGCTCGGGCGACAGCCCCGCTTCATGGCGAAGGGCAGTCTGTTCAAGGTCCCGGTGGTCGGGTGGTTGTTGCGGAAGTCCGGACAGATCCCCGTCGAGCGCGAGGGTTCCGCCCGCGGGATGGACCCGGTCAGCGCTGCAGCACACCTGACCGAACGCGGTCAGGGCGTCGTCGTCTACCCCGAGGGTTCGCTCACCCGTGATCCGGGCCTGTGGCCGATGCGCGGGCGCACCGGCGCGGTCCGGATCGCGCTCACGCACGGCCTGCCGATCATCCCCGCCGCGCACTGGGGCACGCAGGAGGTCATGCCCCGGTACGGCAGGCTGCGGGTGTTCCCCTTGCGGAAGCGCGTCGAGGTCGCCATCGGCGAGCCGGTGGACCTCTCGGCCTTCGTCGGGCGGCAGCTAGACTCGAAGACGCTGAACGAGGCGACCGAGGTCGTCATGCAGGCCATCACCGCCCTCTGCGAGGAACTGCGCGGTGCCCAAGCTCCCACGGAGCGTTGGGATCCCTCGAAACACCAGCAGAAGGAGACAGGCCGCTTTGAGTCCTAGGAACGTTCCGCAACCACCGGCCGCCACGAGGGTCGCCGTGCTCGGAGCGGGCAGCTGGGGCACGACGTTCGGCAAGATCCTCGCGGACGGTGGCTCCGACGTGGTCATGTGGGCCAGACGGCCCGAGCTCGCTCGCGAGATCACCGAGGCCAAGCGCAACAGCGACTACCTGCCCGGGATCAACCTGCCGATGCGGATGACCGCGACCGCGAGCATGGTCGACGCCGTGCGCGGTGCCTCGGTCGTGTTCCTGTCCGTCCCGAGCCAGTCCCTGCGCGACAACCTCATCGCGCTCCGCCCGCACCTCGAGGACGGCACCATCGTCGTCTCGCTCATGAAGGGCGTCGAGCGTCGCAGCGGATCCCGGATGAGCGAGGTCATCCGCGAGACCCTCGACATCGACCCGTCACGCATCGCCGTCGCCTCGGGTCCCAACCTCGCGCTCGAGATCGCCCGCGAGCAGCCGACGGCCGCCGTGATCTCCTCGGAGAGCCTCGAGACGGCGCAGACGGTCGCGCTCCTCGCGCGCAACCGGTACTTCCGCAGTTTCGTGAACACCGACGTCATCGGTACCGAGTTCGGTGGTGTGCTCAAGAACCTCATCGCCGTCGCGATCGGCATCGTCGACGGTGTCGGCTACGGCGAGAACACGAAGGCCTCCATCATCACCCGCGGGCTGGTCGAGATGACCGACTTCGCGGTGGCCCACGGCGCGCAGCCGGAGACCCTCTCAGGCCTGGCCGGGCTCGGCGACCTCATCGCGACGTGCCAGTCGCCGCTGTCCCGGAACAACACGGCGGGGCGTCTGCTCGGCCAGGGGTATCAGTTCGACGACGTCGTCAAACAGATGCAGCAGACCGCGGAGGGGCTCGCGTCCGTTGCACCGGTGCTCGAGCTGGCCAAGGCGAAGGGGGTCGCGATGCCCATCGTCGAACAGGTCAAGCAGGTGCTCGACGGCACGCTCGACCCGAAGGACATCGCACCGCACCTCACGACCGACGACGACGAACCCCAGGGGGAGAGAAGCAACGATGACGCACAAGACCGGAGTGGTGGTGCTCTTTGGAGGCCGTTCAAGCGAGCACTCGATCAGCTGCGCAACGGCGGGCGGCGTCCTCGCCGCGATTGACCGCGAACGGTACGACGTCTACCCGGTCGGGATCGCCCACGACGGCTCGTACGTCCTCGAGGTCGACGACCCGAGCCGGTACGCGCTCGACCCCGCGCACTTGCCGGAGGTCGACCCCTCGCGGCCGGCCGTGCGCTGGCCCGAGCACGTCGGCAGCCGTGAGCTGACCGTGGTCGGGGAGGACGGCGTCCCGTTCACCCTCGGTCCCATCGACATCGTCTTCCCGATCCTCCACGGTCGGTTCGGCGAGGACGGCACCGTGCAGGGCATGCTCGAGCTCGTCGACCTCCCGTACGTCGGCTCCGGCGTCCTCGCGTCCTCCCTCGGTATGGACAAGCACTTCACGAAGACGGTGCTCCACGCCGCCGGGATCGCCGTCGCGCCGTGGGTGCGGTTCACCGCCCACGAGTGGGCCACAGCACCAGAGGAGGTGCTCGCATCGCTCGGATCGCTCGGGTCACCGGCGTTCGTGAAGCCGGCGCGAGCCGGTTCGAGCGTCGGCGTGTCGAAGGTGTCGACGCCGGACGCGTTCCGTGCAGCGATCGAACTGGCCCTCGCCGAGGACTCGACCGTGCTCGTCGAGACCGGTCTGGTGGGCCGAGAGGTCGAATGTGCGGTCCTCGAGTCCCTCCCCGGCGAGGGACCTCGTGTCTCGGTGGCCGGCGAGGTCGTCGTGACCGGACGCGACTTCTACGATTTCGAGGCGAAATACCTCGACGCACCCGGTATCGAGCTCGTCTGCCCCGCCGACCTTCGTCCCGAGCAGTTGTCGGAGATGCAGGACCTCTCGCGTCGGGCGTTCGAGGCGTTGGGCTGCGCGGGGCTCGCCCGGGTCGACTTCTTCCTGACCGCGGACGGCTTCGTCGTCAACGAGGTCAACACCATGCCGGGGTTCACCCCGATCTCGATGTTCCCGAGCTGCTGGTTGGCCTCGGGGCTCAGCTACCCCGAGCTCATCACCGAGCTGATCGAGGTCGCGCGCGCCCGCTCCTGAATGCAGCGGCGCCGGAACGGTCAGCCGTCGGTGGGGATCGGGAGCTCGGCGTCGCCGAGGGCGGTGCACTTCCCGGTGACGGGGAGCACGGACACGGCAGGCGCCAGATCAGCCAGGACGGTGCTGCTGGCGACGGCGTCGCCGTCGAGCACGATCTCGACCGCGGGCGTGCGCCCGAAGGTGGTGAACCGGTAGTTCGGCGCGTCGGCGTCGTCGATGATCCAGTCGACGCCGTTCACCGACTGGCACTGCTGCGTGGTCGGGCCGGGGATCGCGACCCCGCAGTGCAGGAGGACCGTCGCGGGATCGCCCCAGGCGCCGGTGGCCTGGGCGTCGGTCCCTCGCTCGGGCAGTTCGGCGACGACGTCGGGCAGACGCACCGTGACCTCGGCGCACTGCGGGTTGTTCGCATCGGCGGCGGGTTCGAGCGCGACGGCGGGCGCGCAGCCGGCGAGGGCCAGGGTTGCGGCTGCGGCGAGGGCGGTGGCGAGGAGCACACGAATCGGGGACATCGCCCACCAGGCTACCGTTGATCCCATGAACGAGTCTGGGAGCGCGTCCGACGATCACGGAACGGTCGGGCCCTGTGTCGGGGACCTCGCCGAGGGGGAGCTGCTCGAGCGCATCTTCCCTCGCCTGCCGCACGCCGACGCCGAACTTCTCGGGCCGGGTGACGATGCCGCCGTCGTCCTGGCGCCGGACGGTCGGTTCGTCGTCACGACGGACACGATGATCCACGGGCCGGACTTCCGGCTGGCGTGGTCGAGCGCCCACGACCTGGGGTGGAAGGCTGCGGCCAGCAACCTGGCGGACGTGGCGGCGATGGGGGCGCGTCCGACGGCACTCGTCGTCGCACTCGCCATGCCCAAGCACCTGCCGGTCGCCGTCCTCGACGGGTTCGCAGACGGACTGCGCGACGCCTGTGCCGAGCTCGCGCCCGGCTGCGGTGTCGTCGGCGGCGATCTGGCCGTGTCCGACGTCTTCATGATCGCGGTGACGGCGTTCGGCGACCTCGAGGGTCGTGCCCCCGTCCGACGCGACGGAGCGCGACCCGGCGACGTGGTCGCGGTCGCGGGGGAGTTGGGTTCGGCTGCGGCAGGCCTGCGACTCCTCTTCTCACGTGGGGTCGGCGCCGACGGCGTGCCCTCGGCCGAGGCAGCGGCCGGCCTGCGACGCGATCACCGGGTCGAGGTGGAGGCACAACTCGCACCACGGCCACCGATCGCCGCCGGTGTCGTCGCCGCCGTCGCCGGTGCCACGGCGATGCTCGACCTGTCGGACGGGCTCGCACTCGACGCCGGTCGCCTCGCGCGGGCGAGTGGGGTCGCGATCGACCTCCGGGCCGAGGACCTGGGTGCCGACGTGGCGCTCGCCCTCGCCGGTGGCGAGGACCACTCCCTCCTGGCGACGTTCCCGGCCGCCACCACGATCCCCGCCGGCTTCCGGACCATCGGCACGGCCCGGACCGGTGCCGGAGTCCTCGTCGACGGTGTGGCCTACGACGGCCGCGCCGGCTGGGACCCCTACCGCGACTGGGACGACGCGTCCGGTTGAGCGGTGTTCCCGGCCGTCATGGCGCGAGGACCGTGCGGTGACGCGGTGACGGTGAAGCGGTGGCTCAGACCGGCGTGATCCACCAGACGACGGTCTCGCCGTAGGTGCTCTTCCGCAGGACCTCGAGCGCTGGGGGAAGGGTCGGTTCGGGCGAGCGGGAGCTCCGCTCGACGAGCACGAGCCCGTCGTCGGTGACCAGACCGACGAGCGCGGCGAGGTTGGCCGTGAGCTCCGCCTCGGGGAGGTCGTACGGGGGATCGATGAAGACGAGGTCGGACGGGACCGTCGCCCCGGACAGGTAGGCGCCGACCGACTTGGCGTGCACCGTGATGCGTGGTGCCGCACCGCGCGGTGCTGCCGAGGTCACGATCCTCGCGTTGTCCCGACACAGCTTCGCGGCCTCAGACCCGCGGTCGACGAGGGTGACCACGGCGGCACCCCGGCTGGCGCACTCGAGCCCCAGCGACCCCGAGCCGGCGTACAGGTCGAGCACTTCGGCTCCGGCGAGCACGTCGCGGGCCTCCAGCGCGGAGAAGAGCGCCTCGCGGACGCGATCGCTCGTCGGTCGTGTACCGCTGCCCGGGACCCGGATCGTGCGTGATCCGGCGAAACCCGAGATGATCCTGATGCCGGCCATGGTCCCATCCTCGCAGGCTGCGCGAAGCCGGGCGAACCGCCGTGTCCGAGGTCCCGAATAGAATCGACGGCATGACGGGGATCGAGCTGGGCACGAAGCTCGGCGGTGTCCTCGGCGGACGGACCGCGACGGCACTCCAGAAGGCGTTCGGCGTCGAGACCGTCGGCGACCTCCTCGAGCACTACCCGCGTCGCTACGCGAAGCGCGGCGAGCTGACGGTCATCGGCCTGCTGCCGCTCGGCGAGGACGTGACGATCGTCGCCGACGTCCTCGAGGTCCGCGACCGCCAGATGAAGCAACGCAAGGGTTCCATCCTCGAGGTCGTCATCTCCGACGGTCAGGGTCGGCTCAACCTCACCTTCTTCAACCAGCCCTGGCGCGCGAACGAACTCCGGCCGGGACTCCGCGGCATCTTCGCAGGCAAGGTCGGCGACTACCGCGGCAGTTATCAGCTCGCCCACCCGCAGTATCAGCTCTTCCCCGACGACGCTGAAGCCCCGGCGCTCGCCGACGCCCAGGCGAAGGCGTGGTCGGAGGCCCCCATCCCGATCTACCCGGCGACGAGCACGATCACGAGCTGGAACCTCAGACAATCCGTCGAGCTGGTTCTGGACGCCCTGCCGCCGCAGGAGGACCCCGTCCCGCGGTCGGTCCGGGCGGCGAGGGGTGAGCTCTCCTTCGACGCCGCCATCCGTGCCGTCCACCGCCCGACGGTCGATCGCGACTGGCAGCGCGGTCGCCGCAGCCTGCGGTACCAGGAGGCGTACCTCCTCCAGACGGCCTTGCTCCAGCAGCGCGCCGCCACCCGAGCCCTGGCGGCCGAACCCCGCGTGCCGAAAGCCGGCGGCTACCTCGAGCGCCTCGATGCCGCGCTCCCGTTCGAGCTGACCGGCGACCAGCTGACGGTCGGCACGGAGATCGCGGCCGATCTCGCGCAGCCCAATCCGATGAACCGGCTCGTCCAAGGCGAGGTCGGCTCGGGCAAGACGCTCGTCGCCCTCCGGGCCATGGCGGCCGTCGCCGACAGCGGGGGACAGTCCGTGCTGCTGGCGCCCACCGAGGTCCTCGCGGCGCAGCACCTGCGGTCGATCGTCCGTTCGCTCGGCCCCGACCTCTCGGCCGAGCTCATGCCGACGCTGCTCACCGGCCAGCTGCCGACGTCCGATCGCAAACGGGCGCTGCTGCGGATCGTCGCAGGCCAGGCCCGGATCGTGATCGGGACGCACGCTCTGCTGGGTGACGCCGTGACCTTCGCCGATCTGGGGATGGTCGTCGTCGACGAACAGCACCGCTTCGGCGTGGAGCAGCGCGACCAGCTCCGTCAGAAGGGACGCACACCGCCGCACGTCCTCGTGCTGACCGCGACGCCGATCCCACGGACCGTGGCCATGACCGTCTTCGGCGACCTCGACGTCAGCATCATCAAGGAGCTGCCACGCGGGCGGCAGGGGATCGAGAGCTTCGTGGTCGCCCTGGCCGATCACCCGCGGTGGATCTCCCGCGTCTGGGAGCGCCTCGCCGAGGAACTCGCGCAGGGGCGGCAGGGGTTCGTGGTGTGCCCGGCGATCGACGCCAAGGAGGTCGAGCCCGGTGAGGAACTCGAGGAGGACGCCGACCCGGCGCGCCCGATCGCGTCCGTGCTCACCACGGTGGAGCAGCTGCGTACCCACCCGCTGCTCGCGTCCCGACGCATCGACGTCCTCCACGGCCGGATGAGCGCGGAGGAGAAGGACCGGACGATGCGGGCCTTCGCCGCCGGTGAGATCGACGTGCTCGTGGCGACGACGGTCATCGAGGTGGGCGTCGACGTCCCCAATGCCTCGACGATGGTCGTGCTCGACGCGGAGCGCTTCGGGGTGTCGCAGCTCCACCAGCTCCGCGGACGCGTCGGTCGAGGCGGCGTCCCGGGGCTGTGTCTGCTCGTCACCGCGGCGGAGGCGGAGAGCACCGCACGCGAGCGCGTCGACGCGGTGGCCGCGACGCTCGACGGCTTCGACCTCGCGCAGGTCGACCTCGAGCTGCGGCGCGAGGGCGACGTCCTCGGCAGCATGCAGTCGGGCGGGCGGTCCTCGCTCAAGCTGCTCCGGGTCGTGCACGACAGCGAGGTCATCATCGAGGCGCGGGCGGATGCCGCCGAGCTCCTCGACACCGATCCCGACCTCGCCGACCACCCGGTGCTGGCCGAAGCGCTCCGCCGACGCCTCGACGAATCCGACCGCGCCGCGCTCGCCAAGAACTGAGCACCGATAGGCTGGCGACATGAAGCGGATCGCCGTCGTCCCCGGATCGTTCGACCCAGTCACCCTCGGTCACCTGGATGTCATCGAGCGGGCGGCGCGCATCTTCGACGAACTGCACGTGCTGGTCGTGCACAACCCCGACAAGTCCGCGCTGCTGCCGATGCCGCAGCGGGTGTCCTTGCTCGAGCGCTCCATCGCCGACGGCGGATTGCCCGACAACATCGTCGTCGCGCAGTGGAACGTCGGCCTGCTCGTCGACTACTGCACGGACGTCGGCGCGAGCGTGCTCGTGAAGGGCATCCGCTCGCAGGTCGACGTCGCGTACGAGACGCCCATGGCCATCATGAACCGCAGCCTCGCCGGCGTGGAGACGGTCTTCCTCCTGCCTGATCCCGCGCACGCGCACGTCTCCAGTTCACTCGTCCGGCAGGTGGCCGCGCTCGGTGGCGATGTCAGCCCGTACGTCCCGCAGGTGGTGGCGACCTTCCTCCAAGAGGACTAGGGCGTTCTCCCGGTCGGGTTCGGCGTAGAATCGTCGATCGTGACTAGGAAGAGAACGAACAATTCGCCGTTCAGCGTCAATGTGCGCGATCTGGTGAACCGTCCCGGGGAGATGCGCGAGCACGACCTCGAGGTGGTGCTCGCCGAGCGCTGGGGCGAGGGTCTGGTCGCCGTCCAGGAGGGCACGACGCTCTCCGAGCAGGTGCGTCTCGAGTCCGTGCACGAGGGGATCCTCGTGACCGTCGACGTCGACGCACTGGCGACCGGCGAGTGCGGCCGTTGCCTCCGCGACATCGAACTGCCTGTCGAAGTCGAGATTCAGGAACTTTTCGCGTATCCTAATTCGGAAGCGTCTGACTTCGAGGTTCACGACGACCACGTGGATCTTGAACCTCTGGTCAGAGATGCGGTAGTTCTCGCATTACCGTTTCAGCCGGTGTGCCAGCCGGATTGCCCCGGACTCGACCCCGAGACCGGTGAGCGGCTGGCCGAACGTCCGGAACGACACCCTCACGACGTCGCAGATCCTCGCTGGTCTGCGCTCGCGGGCTTGTCCTCAGACTCCGTACTTGACACAGACGCCAGTAGCGCCCAGCGCGCCGCTGCAGACACAGAAGAGAGATAGATCATGGCTGGAAACCCCCCGAAGCGGAAGGTCTCGCGCTCGAACACCCGCTCGCGTCGCTCGCAGTGGAAGGCCGCCGTGCCGACGCTCGTGAAGACGGTGGAGAACGGCCGCGTCACGTACAGCCTGCCGCACCGCGCCAAGGTCGTCGAGGACTCGCAGGGCACCGCCCTGTACCTCGAGTACAAGGGCCGCAAGGTCGCAGACGTCTGATCCGCGCGTTGAACGTCCGCGTTCGAACAGCGTGAACACGAATCATTCCGACCACACCGGAATCGGCTCCGCATCGGAGACCGATCCCGGTGTGGTCGTTTTCGCACGGCAACTGGGTGTCGACGTCTCGTACGAGCTGCTCGACTTGGCGCTGACGCACCGCTCGTACGCGTACGAGCACGGTGGACTCCCGCACAACGAGCGCCTCGAGTTCCTCGGCGACTCGATCCTCGGGCAGGCCGTCACCGTCATGCTCTACCGCGACTTCCCGCACCTCGACGAAGGGCAGCTGGCGAAGCGTCGGGCGAGCCTCGTCTCGACGATCGCGCTCGCCGAGGTCGCGCGTTCGATCGGTCTGGGCGAGCGGATCAAGCTCGGCAAGGGCGAGGACCAGACCGGAGGCCGCGACAAGGCGTCCATCCTGGCCGACACGATGGAGGCCGTCATCGGCGCGACGTACCTGTCGGCCGGACCCGACGCCGCGACGGCACTCGTCCTGCGGCTGGTGAACCCCCTGCTCGAGAACCCTGAGCGCTTCGGCGCGGCGATGGACCCGAAGACGAGCCTCCAGGAGGCCGCCGCGGCCATCGGTGCGCCGGCGCCCGTCTACGAGATCGCCAGCTCCGGCCCCGACCACAACCGACGGTTCGTCGCGACGGTCACCGTGGGCACCGCGGTCACGGCGACGGGCTCCGGCACGAGCAAGAAGCACGCCGAAATGGCGGCGGCCCTGGAAGCCTGGTCGAGGATCAGTGCCGGAACTCCCTGAGGTCGAGGTCGTCCGCGCCGGCTTGGAGCCCGCCGTCAGCGGGGCGACGATCGCCGGCGTCGAGGTCTTCGACGAACGCTCCCTGCGCCGCCACGCGAGTGGTGTCGCCGACTTCACGGCACGGCTGACGGGGCGGACCATCCGATCTGCCGTCCGACGCGGGAAGTTCCTCTGGTTCCCCCTCGACGACGATGAGGCGATCGTCGGTCACCTGGGCATGAGCGGGCAGATGCTGCTCCGGTCACCTGGGGATGACGCCGACCGACTCCTGCGCATCCGCTTGCAGCTGGAGCATCCCGAGCACGGCGAGCTCTGGCTGCACTTCGTGGACCAGCGGATCTTCGGCTCAATGGCGGTGACCGCGCTCGTCCCGACGACGGACGGAGCCGCAGGTGGGTTCGGCGACGAGGTCGCGATGGTGCCCGACCAGGTCGCGCACATCGCCCGCGACCCGATGGACCCGGCCTTCGACGACGCCGGCTTCCTTCGACGACTGCGCGAGAAACGCACCGGTGTGAAGCGGGCGCTCCTCGATCAGACCCTGGTCAGCGGGATCGGCAACATCTACGCGGACGAGTCGCTCTGGGCGGCGCGCATCCACCCCGAGCAGGAGACCGCCCGTCTCGGGCTCGGACGCGCCGGCCGGCTGCTCGAGGAGGTCCGTGCCGTGCTCGCCAAGGCCCTGGCCGAGGGCGGGACGAGCTTCGACGCCCAGTACGTGAACGTCAACGGTCAGGCGGGGTACTTCGCCCACAGCCTGAACGCCTACGGCAGGCAGGGCAAACCGTGCGCGCGCTGCGGCACGCTCATCGTCCGCGAGCAGTTCATGAACCGGGGCTCGCACCGCTGTCCCGTGTGCCAGCGCCGCACCTGACGATCAGTCATCGCGGGGGAGTCGGCGCTGCCATTCACCCGAGTAGCCGACGATGCGGAAACCGAGTCGGTCGTTGATCGCGAGCATGTGCGCGTTCTCGTCGGCGTTCCAGGTGTAGATCCGGGACCGCTCGGGTGCCTGATCGGCGAGTGCGAGGAGGTTCGCCGCCTTCATCCAGAGTCCGAGGCCGTGTCCCCGGTGGTCGGCGAGCACGAGCGTGTCCCACTGCTCCGCGTGTTCCTTGCCCTCCCCGAGGACGAGCTCGCTGTACCCGGCGACCGCGCCGCTGTCGCGGTGGACGGCGGCGACGACGATCGCGTGGTCGCCAGACGCCGCCAGCTGTGCCTCGCGGGCGCGGACCCGCTCGGGCGTCCAGACCTCGGGGTCGAGTTCCAGATCGGCGGCCGGGATGTCCGTCGCCATGTGTTCGCGGGCCGTGGCGAGTGATCCGAGCAGCTCGTCGGGGGTGCGGTCCACCCAGTGCACGAGGCGGTACTCGTGTCCGGCTCGGGCGGTCGACGTCGCGACGATGTCCGGCAGCTCCCCGAGCGTCGTGGCGAGGTCGCAGCGGTTGGTCCGCTCGACCTGCGCGAGGGCGTATCCACGATCGAGCGTGAACCGGCTGGCCGCGGCGTTCGCGGGGATCGCCCGATCGCCGACGCTCGCACCGAGGAGCGGTTCGCCGGCCGGGATGTCGTCGACGGCGTGCTGGGTGAAGGCGGTCACCGTCGGGCGACCGGCCGCGAGGGCCCGTCGCTCCAGCTCCGACAGGAGCGCTGTGCCGATCCCTTGACGACGCGCGTCGGGGAGGACGCCGACGTCCAGGGAGGCCGTCGCCGCGTCGGCTTCGGTGCCGTACCCGAGCCAGCCACGACCGACCACACGGCCGTCGAGGACGGCGGCGAGCAGGACGCGTCGCTGGAACCGCTGGTCGCGGTACTCGGGCAGGGTCATGGCGGAGGTCAGAGCGAAGTCGTCGGTGGACCAGATCTCCGCTTCGAGCGTGTTCGCGACCTCCAGGACCGTGTCGAACACGGCTGAGCTCCCGGACGCCGGGATCTCGACCTCGTCGATCGTGACGCGCATCGTCGGCTCCCTCCCACACCAGACCGTCCTGGGTGATGCGGTCCATGGTACGACCGCCCCGGCGGGCCGGCACAGCGTGGTGTCCCTCGTCCGTCCGCGGATTCGCTACCGTAGTGCACAGCATCCGCGACGCGGGAGAGGAGGTGCGCGTGTACCTGAAGAGCCTGACGCTCAAAGGGTTCAAGTCCTTCGCGCACCCCACCACCTTTGCGTTCGAGCAGGGCGTCACCTGCGTCGTGGGTCCCAACGGCTCCGGCAAGTCGAACGTCGTCGACGCGCTCGCCTGGGTGATGGGCGAGCAGGGGGCGAAGACCCTCCGCGGCGGCAAGATGGAGGACGTCATCTTCGCCGGCACGTCGACCAGGGGCCCGCTCGGTCGAGCCGAGGTCACGCTCACCATCGACAACAGCGACGGCGCACTGCCCATCGAGTACACCGAGGTGACGATCAGCCGCACCCTGTTCCGCAACGGCGGGAGCGAGTACGCCATCAATGGCGACACGTGCCGGTTGCTCGACGTCCAGGAGCTCCTCAGCGACTCCGGTCTGGGCCGCGAGATGCACGTCATCGTCGGACAGGGGCAGCTCGACGCGGTGCTGCGGGCGACGCCCGAGGAGCGCCGCGGTTTCATCGAGGAAGCGGCCGGCATCCTGAAGCACCGTCGACGCAAGGAGAAGACGCTCCGGAAGCTCGAGGCGATGCAGACCAACCTCACGCGGTTGAGCGACCTCGCCGGGGAGATCCGTCGGCAGCTGAAGCCGCTCGGCCGTCAGGCGGAGATCGCCCGGGAGGCGCAGACGATCGCCGCGGTCGTCCGCGACGCCCGCGCTCGGATCCTCGCGGACGACGTCGTGGGCCTCCGGCGTTCCCTCGACGAGCACAACCGGTCGGAGAGCGAGCGCCACAGCGAGCGCCTCGTCCTCCAGGAGCAGCTGGAACAGGCGGAACTGCGGATCAACCGGATCGAGCAGGCGCAACTCGGCGACGCGGTCGACGACGCCCGCCGGATCACCTTTGAACTCGAGAGCGTGCAGGAGCGCCTCCGGAACCTGTACACGCTCGCCAATCAGCGGCTCGCGCTCCTCGGTTCGTCGACGGACACGACGGCCGCCGAACCGCGGATCACGAAGCAGATGGTCGCCGACGCGACCGCGGAGATCGACGGACTGCGGGTGGCGGTCGCCGACGCGGAGCGCGCGTTGCAGGAGGCGCAGACGGACACCCGCGCGAAGCGCGCCGCACTCGACGCGGTGGACGTCGAGATCGCAGCGCAGAGCGCGCTCGTGTCACGACACGACCTGGAGCTCTCCAAGCTCGCGGGCGCCGTCGACGCTGCCGGGTCCAAACTCGCCGCGGTCCGTGGCGAGGCGTTGCGCCAGCAGAACGCGATCGACGCCGCTGCCCTCCGTCTGGACGCCGCGCGGCTGGAGTACGAGGCGCTCGAGGACGACCCGACCGTGGCGGACGCCGCCGACTCCGGACTCGACGACGCCTACGAGGCGGCCCAACGCGGCGCAGCGGAGGCCGAGCGGGAGATCGAGGGCCTGCGCGAGCAGCTCCACACCCTCGAACGTGAACGTGATTCGCTCGGCGCCAAGACCAGCGCACTCTCGCGCGCCCTCGACCTCAAGACCGGCTCGGCCGAACTCGCTGCGAGCGGGATCGACGGGATCGACGGGATCGTCGCGGACCGGGTGCAGGTCCGACCCGGCCACGAGTCGGCTGTGGCCGCAGCGCTCGGCACGCTCGCGGAGGCCGCCGTCGCCGTCGACCGGCACGCTGCCCGTCGGGCGCTCGATCACGCGGCCGATCAGGATCTCGGCCGGGTCGAGATCGTCATCGCCGATGGTGCGCGAGACGTCCCGGACGCGCCCGCCGGGTTCACCTCGGCTGCCGAGCTGGTGGAGGCCCCTCCTGGCGTGCTGGGGATCCTCGCCTCGGTCCTCGTCGTCGACTCGCTCGACGACGCGATCGCGGCGTACGACCGACTCGGCTCGTCACTCAGCGCGTTCACCCTCGTGACCCGTGACGGGGCGGTCGTCACGGACAGCATCGTCCGCGGGGGGAGCGGCGGAGCGCAGAGCCGCATCGAACTGCTGGCTGAACGCGATGCGGCAGCCGATCGACACGGCGAGGTCGAGTCGCTCATCGAACGGGCGCGCTTCGCACTGGCCGAGCAGCGCACGATCCTGCAGGAGGCGAAGCAGACTGCGCAGGCTGCGCTCAGCGCCCTCCGCGAGTTCGACGCCACCCGTGCCTCACAGGCCGAGCGCGTGAACCGGGTCACGGTCCGATACGAATCCGCGCAGGCCGAACACGACCGCCTGCTCGCCGCTGCCGGTACGGCGGAGGCGGCCGTCGCCGACGCCGCTGCCGCCGTGGAGCGGGCCAAGCTGGACCACGACACCGCTCGCGCGCGTCCACGACCGCTCCTCGACGTCTCGGCACGCGAAGGGCTCTCCGCCGAACTGGACGCGGCGCGCGAGGCCGAAGTGCAGCACCGCCTCCTCCTCGAGACCGCGCGCGAACGCGTGCGGGCTGAGGAGCTCGCGGTCGCGAACCTCGAGCGGCAGCGGCAGGCCGACCAGGCGGCAGCGGAGGAAGCGGCTCGGCGTGCCGTCATCCGTGCGCGCCAGGCCGCGGCCGCCACCGCCGTGACGGAGGCGCTCCCGCCCGTCCTCGACTCGGTCGACCGGTCGGTCACCGAGGCCCGCGTCGCGCTCGCGGCAGCCGAGGCGACGCGGTCCAGCCGGAACGCCGAGCTCGTGCGACTGCGCGGCGAGGAGCACACGCTCCGGCAGCGGCTGCAGGTCGTCACCGAGAGCGTCCACGGCCTCGAACTCCAGATCTACGAGAAGAAGCTCCACTTGTCCGGTCTGCTTGAGCGAGCCGGGTCGGAGCTGGGGCTCGTCGAGGACGTGCTCGTCGCCGAGTACGGGCCCGAGGTTCCGGTGCCCATCGACCCTCCGACACCCCGCGCGACCGCCCGCTCGGCTGTGCGAACGGCCGACGACACCGGTCCGGAGGTCTCACCCGAGACGGCGACGCCCGACTCGGACGAGGCGCCCGAGGCGCTTGCCGACGGTTCCGTGACGCCGGACGTCGAGCCGGAGGAGGAACCCGCCGAGGAGTCGGACGACGTGCCGACGACGCCCTACGTCCGCGCCGAGCAGCAGAAGCGCCTCGCCGCGGCGGAGCGCACCTACGCTCAACTCGGCCGGGTCAACCCGCTCGCGCTCGAGGAGTTCGCCGCTCTCGAACAGCGTCACCGATTCCTCACCGAACAGCTCGCCGATCTCACCAGCACCCGGGCCGACCTGCTGTCGATCATCGAGGACATCGACGGGAAGATGGAGGTCATCTTCGCCTCGGCGTTCGCCGACACCGAAGCCGCCTTCACCGAGGTGTTCCCGATCCTGTTCCCGGGCGGCACGGGCAGCATCTCGCTCACCGACCCCGAACACATGCTCACCACGGGCATCGAGGTGTCGGTCAAGCCCGCCGGCAAGAAGATCGAACGCCTGTCGCTCCTGTCGGGCGGGGAGCGCTCGCTCGCCGCGGTCGCCCTGCTCATCGCCATCTTCAAAGCCCGACCGAGCCCGTTCTACATCATGGACGAGGTGGAGGCGGCCCTGGACGACGCCAACCTCGGGCGGCTCCTCACCATCTTCGAGGACCTCCGTCAGACGAGCCAGCTCATCGTCATCACGCACCAGAAGCGCACCATGGAGATCGCCGACGCCCTCTACGGCGTCTCGATGCGCCAGGACGGGGTGTCGGCCGTCGTCGGTCAGCGCGTGGTTGCGGAACGCGCGAGCTGATCCGGTCTCGTCCTCACGCGACGGGACCGCGTCGCCGACGGCTACGCTGAGACCATGGCTGCACGCACACCCTGGTCACTCTCCGGTGCCCTCAAAGGCATGTTCCAACGTCCGACGATCGACGAGACCACCTGGGAGGACCTCGAGGACGCGCTCATCGGCGCCGACTTCGGTCCCGACGTCACCGAGTCGATCGTCACGGGCCTGCACGCCTCCGTCGACCGCTACCGGACCACCGACCCGCGCGACCTCCAGCGCATGCTGCGCGAGGAGGTCGAGGAGCGGCTGTCGAAGTTCGACACGACGCTGAAGCTCAGCGAGCGTCCGGCGGTCGTCCTCGTCGTCGGCGTCAACGGGGTCGGCAAGACGACCACCATCGGCAAGTTCGCGAAGTTCCTCCGCAACTACGACCGCACCGTCGTCGTGGGGGCAGCGGACACCTTCCGCGCCGCTGCCGTCGAGCAGCTGGCGACGTGGGCGGAGCGCGCGGGCGCACAGATCGTCCGCCCCCAGCAGCAGGGGCAGGACCCGGCCTCCGTCGCCTTCCAGACGATCGAGTACGCCAAGCAGACCGGCACCGAGATCGTCATCATCGACACCGCTGGTCGGCTGCAGACGAAGGGCGGGCTCATGGACGAGCTGTCCAAGATCCGTCGCGTCGTCGAGAAGCAGGCGCCCATCGCCGAGGTCCTCCTCGTGCTCGACGCGACGACCGGTCAGAACGGTCTGTCACAGGCGCAGGCGTTCATCGAGCACGCCGGGGTGACCGGGCTCGTCCTGACGAAGCTCGACGGCTCCGCGAAGGGCGGGTTCGTCCTCGCCGTGCAGGAGAAGACCGGCATCCCGATCAAGCTCGTCGGTCAGGGCGAGGGCATCGGCGACCTCACCGGCTTCACGCCGCACGTCTTCGCACAGAATCTGGTGGGCAGCTGATGGCGATCGAACACGACTACTTCGGCATCATCGCGACCGAGCCTGGCGGTGGCGTCTACTGGTCCGACAACATCGACGTCGGGGAGCAGTCCGTCTCCATCTCGTTGAGCGCCCCCGACGAGGACGACATCCCGGCCGACGCACTCGACCTGGCGGCGGCGATGATCCTCGCCCTGGAGGGCTTCGACCTGCGCTCGCGTGAGGCGATGCTGAGCGAGGTCGACGACCGCACCTCCGAGGTGACCGAGTACATCATCCAAGCCGTCGAGGAGCTGGGGGAGTCCCTGCCGGACGTGCTGGTCGACGAGTCCGGAGACCGCGACGTCGACGTCATCCGGTCGATGACGCTACTGAGCGTCGGGTTCGCGCCGCATCAGCACAACGGCGACGAGGCGTTCGCGATCTTCGAGTACTCGCTCGACGCGGACCAGCTCGACGGCGTGCTCATGGTCGCGTACACCTCCGACGGCGAGGTCACCGGAGTCACGAGCGAGGACTGAGCCCGGCAGGTCGAGGCGTCGGCCTCAGACCGCCTGGGCGAAGCCGAGCGAGGCGTCCGCGAGGTGCTGCAGTCCCTCGGGGACCTCGCGGCCCTTCGCCGTCATCGACTGTGCCCAGAGCCGTCCGGCACGGTAGGACGATCTGACGAGCGGTCCCGCGAGCACACCGAGGAACCCGATCTCCTCGGCCTCCTCCTTGATCTCGAGGAATTCCTGCGGCTTGACCCAGCGGTCCACGGGGAGGTGTCGAGGCGTCGGCCGGAGGTATTGGGTGACGGTGATGATGTCGGTACCGGCCTCGTGCAGATCCTCGAGCGCCTGACTGATTTCGCTCCGGTCCTCGCCCATCCCGAGGATGAGGTTGGACTTCGTGATGAGACCGGCCGCGCGCGCCTGGGTCAGGACGTCGAGGGAGCGCTCGTAGCGGAAAGCAGGCCTGATTCGCTTGAAGATGCGCGGCACCGTTTCGACATTGTGTGCGAACACCTCCGGTCGGGAGGCGAACACCTCGCCGAGGAGGTCGGGGTTGCCGGAGAAGTCGGTCGCGAGGATCTCGACCCCCGTCCCCGGGTTCGTCTCGTGGATGCGCCGGACGGTCTCGGCGTGCAGCCACGCCCCTTCGTCGGGGAGGTCGTCGCGCGCCACGCCGGTGACGGTCGCGTAGCGCAGGCGCATCCGCTGCACCGAGTCGGCCACCCGCCGGGGCTCGTCGCGGTCGTAGTCGGCCGGCTTGCCGGTGTCGATCTGGCAGAAGTCGCAGCGTCTCGTGCACTGCGACCCGCCGATGAGGAAGGTCGCCTCGCGGTCCTCCCAGCACTCGAAGATGTTCGGGCAGCCGGCTTCCTGGCAGACCGTGTGGAGGCCCTCCTCCTGCACGAGCGCCTGGAGCTGTCGGTACTCGGGTCCCATCGTCGCGCGGGTCTTGATCCAGTCGGGCTTCCGCTCGATGGGGGTCTGGGCGTTCCGGACCTCGAGTCGCAGGAGCTTCCGTCCGCCGGTGTCCGCCGCGGGAGCGGGGGCCGGTGCGCCGCAGCCGCTCACGCGGCCGCTCCGATCGTGGTCACGGACGCCGCCGTCCAACCGGGCCGGAGCGCTTCGAAGATCTCGGAGACGCGCTCGGCGACGTCGCTCGGGGTGATCCGTCGACCGAGTTCGGCGCTGATCGTGGTGACCCCGGCATCGGCGATGCCGCACGCGACGATGTGGCCGAAGGGCTCGAGGGCGTTGTCGCAGTTGAGCGCGAAGCCGTGCAGCGTGACCCCCGCCTGCACCCGGACACCGACGGCGCCGATCTTCGCGGCCGGTCCTCCGGCGACGGGGTCGACCCAGACACCCGACCGTCCGTCGATGCGGCGGCCGGTGACGCCGAGCCCGGTGATCGTCTGCAGCATGACCTCCTCGAGCAGGCGGACGTGCGCGACGACGTCGACCGGCTCCGGGAGGCGGACGATCGGATAGCCGGTGAGCTGTCCGGGTCCGTGCCAGGTGATGCGGCCGCCGCGGTCGACCTCGACGACCGGTGTGCCGTCGTCGGGACGTTCGTGGGGACGGGTCAGCTTGCCCGCCGTGTACACGGGCTCGTGTTCGCACAGGATGAGGTGCTCCGGCCCTGCTCCGCTGACGACCGCCTCATGGACCCGACGCTGCAGCGCCCAACCCTCGCGGTACGGGACGAATGCGGGCGCGAGCCCGGCGATGAGGAGCTGTGTCATGGCGGCCACGATAGCATTGTTGGACGCCGTCCAAATACTCATCTTCTGACCGTGGCGGCGATCGACCGGGTCGCGCCGCGGTCTGCCCTAAACTGGAGGGATCATGGCAACGTTCGGCACACTCTCTGACCGCCTCGCGGATACGTTCAAGAACCTCCGCACCAAGGGCAAGCTCTCCGCGGCCGATGTCGACGGCACCGTCCGCGAGATCCGTCGCGCCCTCCTCGACGCGGACGTCGCACTCGACGTCGTCAAGGACTTCACGGGTCGCGTGCGCGAGCGCGCCCTCGGCGACGAGGTGAGCAAGGCCCTCAACCCGGCGCAGCAGGTCGTCCAGATCGTCAACGACGAGCTCGTCACGATCCTCGGCGGACAGCAGCGCCGTCTCGAGTTCGCGAAGAAGCCGCCGACCGTCATCATGCTCGCCGGGCTCCAGGGCGCCGGAAAGACGACACTCGCGGGCAAGCTCGCCAAGTGGCTCAAGAAGGACGGCCACACGCCGCTCCTCGTCGCGTCCGACCTCCAGCGCCCCAACGCCGTCAACCAGCTCCAGGTCGTCGGGGAGCAGGCGGGCGTCCCCGTCTACGCTCCCGAGCCCGGCAACGGGGTCGGCGACCCGGTCAAGGTCGCCCGCGACGGCGTCCGGTTCGCCGAGCAGAAGCTCTACGACACCGTCATCGTCGACACCGCCGGACGACTCGGCGTCGACGCCGAGCTCATGAAGCAGGCGTCGAACATCCGCAAGGCGGTCGATCCCGACGAGGTCCTCTTCGTCATCGACGCGATGATCGGTCAGGACGCGGTCGCGACGGCCAAGGCCTTCCTCGACGGCGTCGACTTCACCGGTGTGGTGCTCTCGAAGCTCGACGGCGACGCCCGTGGTGGTGCGGCACTCTCGATCGCCTCGGTCACCGGACGCCCCATCATGTTCGCGTCGACCGGTGAGGGTCTCGACGACTTCGAGCCGTTCCACCCCGACCGCATGGCGAGCCGGATCCTCGATCTCGGTGACATCCTCACCCTCATCGAGCAGGCGCAGCAGAACTTCGACGAGGAGGAGGCGCGCAAGGTCGCGGAGAAGTTCGCGACCGACTCCTTCACGCTCGACGACTTCCTCAAGCAGATGCAGCAGCTGCGCGGCATGGGTTCCATCAAGAAGATGATGGGCATGCTCCCCGGCATGGGGCAGATGAAGGAGCAGCTCCAGAACTTCGACGAGCGCGAGATCGTCCGCACCGAGGCCATCATCCAGTCGATGACCACGGCCGAGCGCACGAACCCGAAGATCCTCAACGGATCCCGGCGCCTGCGCATCGCCAAGGGTTCCGGCATGACCGTCACCGAGGTCAACGCCCTCGTCAACCGCTTCGAGCAGGCGGCCAAGATGATGAAGACCGTCGCCAAGGGTGGCGTGCCGAACATCCCCGGGATGGGTCCGGTCCCCGGTGCACGGACGAACCGACCGAAGCCGCAGGCCAAGAAGAAGGGTTCCCGCTCAGGCAACCCGGCCAAGCGCGCGGCGGAGAACGCCGGCGCCGTCGAGACGCAGGCCGCCGCTACGGGTGCTGGATTCGGCCTCGGCGGCGGTTCGTCGTCGGGATCGGCAGCCCCGACCGAGGCGGAGCTCGCCGAGCTGCAGAAGTTCCTGGGTCGCTGAGTCGAGCGGAGGCGGTATGCGCGCGCTGAGGGCAGCGGCTTCGGTCGTCGGAGTCGTCCTGGCCGCGGGACTGCTCGCCGGGTGCTCCGCGCCGTCTCCGGGCGAACGCGTCCTGGGCACCTGGGGTGAAGGGACCGGCGCTGCCGACCCGCACCTGGTGTTCACCGACGACGGTCGCGTGAGTGGTTCGGACGGCTGCAACAGCCTCTCCGGCTCCTGGCGCGCCGAGGACGACGCGCTCGTCGTCTCCGACGTCGCGGGCACCCTGATGGCGTGTCCGGGCGTCGACACCTGGCTACGGGGGATCGCACAGGCGACGCTCTCGGATGACGGCGGGCGCCTGACCGTGACCGACGACGCCGGCACGCGGATCGGGACGCTCGACCGGGCTGAGTGACGCCGCCTGGTCAGGCGGAGGGCTGGACCCCGTGTCGCAGCTCCTTCGCGAGCGAGCTCACGACCGCCCGCAGGCTGCCGCCGTTCGCGTGGGCGACGGCGAGCTGTCGCTGGTAGCTCGCGCCGTGCTCGATGATCGTGGCGATGCTCGCCAGTTCGTCCGCACAGCCGAGCCGGCGAGCGACCGGCGCGAGGGTGTCGAGCAGGTCGTGCAGGTCGTCGGTCACGAGGCGCTCGTGGCCCGAGGAGTCGAGGATGATCTCGGCGTCCAGGCCGTACCGCGCCGCACGCCACTTGTTCTCGCGGACGTACCACGGCTGCAGGGTCTGCAGGCGCTCTCCGGCGTCGAGGCGGTCGGACAGGTGTTCGGTGAGGCAGTGGATGAGCGAGGCGAGGGCGCCGAACTCCGCGACGGTCGACGCTCCGTCGCACGCGCGCATCTCCACCGTGCCCCACTGCGGCGACGGTCGAACGTCCCAGCGGACCTCGGTGTGGTCCTCGATGATGCCGGTCACCGTCATGTCGTCGACGTAGGCCTCGAACTGCTCCCAGTCCGAGAGCTGGTAGGGGAGGCCCGCCGTCGGGAGCTGCTGGAACATGAGCGCGCGGTTCGACGCGTACCCGGTGTCGACCCCGCCCCAGTAGGGGCTGGACGCCGACAGCGCCTGGAGGTGGGGCAGATAGGTCAGCAGTCCGTTCATGATCGGGAGGACCTTGTCGACCGTCTCGACGCCGACGTGCGCGTGCACGCCCCAGATCATCATGTTGCGGCCCCACCACTGGGTGCGGTCGATGAGCTTGTGGTAGCGGGGCTTGTCGGTGACCTGCTGGTCGTACCACTGGCCGAACGGGTGCGAACCGCTGCAGATGAGTTCGACGCCCATCGGATCCGTGATCGCCCGCACCTCGGCCAGCTGGCCCTCGAGGTCCGCGATCGCCTCGGGGACCGTGTGGTGCACACCCGAGACGAGTTCGACGGTGTTGAGCAGCAGCTCGTTGGTGATCTGCGGATGATCGGAACCGTCGCTCGTGCGAAGTTCCGACAGGACGGTGTCCGCTGCGCCGACGAGATCGCCGGTGTCGCGGTCGACGAGGGCGACCTCCCATTCGAGGCCGACGGTCGAACGCTCGGATCTGGCGAACTCGATGGGCATTGGCGTCGACCTCCCGCAGGGCGCGGCCGGATGCCACGCGCCAGCCCATCTTCACACGGGGTGGAGGGGTCATCCGGTATCGGTGTCGCCGGATTACCCAGATCGCCCGATGTCTGGCAGAATAGAGAGTTGAGTCTGCGCGGAGTTCGACCCTCTATCCGACGCCCGCAGCAACCACAGTTTTCGCGTCGAGCGTGTGGCCCCACCTTTCGGCAGCGAGCACATCAAACATCACATCATTCAGGAGAATCGTGGCTGTCAAAATCCGTCTCAAGCGTCTCGGCAAGATCCGTGCGCCGTACTACCGCATCGTCGTCGCAGACTCGCGCACGAAGCGCGACGGTCGTGTCATCGAGGAGATCGGCAAGTACCACCCCACCGAGGAGCCCTCGTTCATCGAGGTCGACTCCGAGCGTGCGCAGTACTGGCTCAGCGTCGGCGCCCAGCCGACCGAGCAGGTCGCAGCACTCCTCAAGCTCACCGGTGACTGGGGCAAGTTCAAGGGCGACAAGGACGCCGTGAGCACCGTCCGCGTCAAGGAGCCGAAGGCCGCCTTCGTCGCCGACGAGAAGAAGAAGCCCGTCCTCAAGCCGAAGGCTGAGGCCCCCGCGGCCAAGGCTGCTCCGGCCGAGGCCGAGGCGCCCGCTGCCGACGCCGCTGAAGCAGAGCAGGCGTAGTCTTGCTCGCTCCCGCGCTCGAACATCTCGTCAAGGGGATCGTCGATCACCCGGATGACGTTCGCGTCACGGCACAGAACTCCGCCCGTGGCGAGGTCCTCGAGGTTCGTGTGAACCCCGAGGACCTCGGCCGGGTCATCGGTCGTGCCGGCCGGACGGCCAAAGCCCTGCGCACCCTCGTGGCAGCGCTGGCAGACGGTCGGCGGGTCCGGGTCGACGTGGTCGACACGGACGCCTCCGGCGCCAGCGCGTAGGTGGCGGACGAGACGGAGCCGAAGACCCAGTTGCGGGTCGGTCGGCTCACGAAAGCCCATGGCCTGAAGGGCGCCCTGAAGGTCGAGCTCTACACGGATGAGCCGGAGCACCGGTTCACCCCGGGCGCGACGTTCACGCTCCAGGTCCCCGCAGGATCGAAGTGGCGCGGCAAGACGCTCGAGCTCATCGAACTGCGCTGGTACAACAGCCAGCCGGTCGCCTTCTTCGTCGGCATCTCCGATCGCAGTGAGGCGGAGACCCTCGTGAAGGCGATCCTCTGGGTCGAGCAGGACCCCACCGAGCTACCGGTCGACGACGACGCGTGGTACGACCACCAGCTCGTCGGGTTGGCCGTGCACCGCGACGGCGTCGCCGTCGGTACCGTCGCTCGCGTCGACCACTTCCCGGCTCAGGACCTCCTGATCGTGAAGACCGGCGACGGCGAGGTCATGGTCCCGTTCGTGAAGGCGATCGTCCCCACGGTCGACATCGCTGCCGGGATCGTCACGGTCACGCCGCCAACCGGTTTGTTCGAGGAACTCCCGGAGGCCGACGACGCCCCCGAGACGACGACGGCCGGCCCAGCCGAATCCGAGGCCTCCGACGAGGCTCAGGACGACACCGGAGCGTCGCAGCCGGAGCAGTAGATCGCGTTCCGAGTCGGTTCTCCCGGCTCGGAACACCCACGACGGAGGCGTCGGTTGCGTGCAACCGGCGCCTCCGTCGTCGTCTCCGGCAGATCACGCCGGTACCGGCTCGCTCTGACGATCACCGTCCGCGACCCGCTCGAGGACCGCGGCGATCCGGCCGGTGCACCCACCGCAGCCGGTACCGGCGCGGGTCGCCTTACCGATGCAGGCGACCGTGGTACTGCCCGATTGCGCGGCATCCATGATCCTGCCGACCGTCACGCCGTTGCACGTGCAGACGGTCGTCGAGGGGGCGAACGCATCGGCGGAGGCACCACCGATCGCGTCCGGCCCGTCGAGCCGGAGGAGGACCGAGCGATCCGCCGGCAGTTCGCCGCCCCCGTCGTACAGGAGCGTCAGCTCGGCCGCAGTGCGCGGCATACCGACGCAGACGAAGGCGGTCAGGACCCCGGCGCGGGTGATCATCTTGACGTAGCGGCCGTGGTCGGGGTCCGCCCACACCGAGACGCTGCGCGGAGCGGCCGGATGCACGCTGCACCCGTCAGCGGTCGTCGACTCGACGTCCCAGGGCTCGGCCTGGACGTCGCCGACCGCGACGACGTCGACCCGCTCGGCCTTGAGTGCGACGGTGCTCGCCCGCTCGACCGGTGGTGGACCCAGCTCGAGCGGTGGTCCGCCGGCCGCGGCCTCGATCAGGAATCGAGCGGCGAGCCACTCGGCCTGCCGCCATCCTGGGCCGATGAGCCCCGACGGGCCGCCGGGGACGATGCGCTCGCTGCGCAGCTCCGGTGTCGGCGCCAGCACGTGCGCGCAGTCGCCGATGGCGAAGATCCGTTCGTCCGACCAGCTGCTGAGGTCTTCGCCGACGAGCACGCCGGAGCCGACACGGACCCCGGCGAGGATCGCCAGATCGGAGCGTGCGCTCACCCCGCACGACAGGACGAGCAGATCGCCGGTGATCCGTTTCCCGTCAGCGGTGATCAGCGCGTCGAAGTGCCTCCCGCCCGCGGGGTCGTCCCGATCACCGACCGCCTCGGCGCGGCTGTGTGCGATGACCTCCACTCCCGCTGCCCGGAGCGCCGCGGCGAGCACGGAGCCGCCGCCGCGGTCGAGGTTCCGCGGCATCGGGGTGGGGCCGTGGTGGACGACGACCACGTCGGCGCCGGCGCGCGCGGCGGAGAGCGCGAGCTCCAGTCCCAGGACACCGGCACCCAGGACGACGATCCGGCCGCCCGATCGGACGACCTCGGCGACGGCGTCGGCGTCCGCGAGGTCACGCAGGGTGCAGACGCCGCGGGGGAGGTCGTGGTCGGACAGCAGCAACGACCGTCCGTACTTCTCGAGCGCCGGGAGGTCCCGCTTCCGTCGATCGACGCCGTCGAGTGTCGGAACGTTCGCGCGCGCACCCGTCGCCAAGACGAGGCGGTCGTAGGGGAGCGTCTCCCCGGTGTCGAGTTCGACGGTCCGCGTCTCGCGATCGATCTGCATCGCGGTCGTGCCGCGCAGGACACGGATACCGTCCAGGGCGAGGTCCTCGGCACTGACGAGCGTCATGTCGGCGAGTCCGGTCGAGCCGACCGCGTGATCGGCGACCAGCACCCGGTTGTACGCGTCGACCGGTTCCTGCCCGACCACGGTCACGTGGATCGAGCCGTTCCGCACGCCAGGGGCGACCTCCTCGGCGAATCGCGCACCGACCGGGCCGAATCCGACCACGACGATGCGGAGTGCGCGACCTGGTCGCGGACTCATCGGAGGGCTCCGGTCGCTGTGGCTTCCGGCAGTGGTGCGCCAGCGGCCGGGCGCAGCCGCACCACCGCGCGCTTGAAGTCCGGCATCCCGGAGATCGGATCGACCGCGTCCTGCGTCAGGAGGTTCGCCGAAGCGTCGCCCGGGTAGTGGAACGGCAGGAAGACGGTGTCGTGACGGATGTCGCCGTCGACACGGGCTCGGACCGTCAGCGTGCCCCGACGGTTCGACACCTCGACCAGTCCGCCTTCGACGATCCCGAGTCGTGCCGCCGTCGCGGGGTGGACCTGGACGAAGACTTCGGGACGGGCGTCGTCGAGCTCGGGGACGCGGCGGGTCTGGGTGCCCGACTGGTAGTGCTCGAGGAGGCGTCCGGTCGTCAGGGTGAGTTCCTCCCCGGTCTCCGGTGACTCCGAGACCTTCGCTGGGCGGACCGGGATGATCCGGGCGAGACCGTCGTCGTGTGCGAACCGTTCCGTGAACAGCCGGGGCGTGCCGCCGCTGCCGACGGGGAACGGCCAGTGCGCGGCGAGCCCGGTGTCGAGCAGGGCGTGGCTCAGTCCCGAGTAGTCGGCGAGGCCTCCGGCGGATGCGGCCGCCAACTCGTCGAACACGATCGACGGGTCCAGCTCGAATCGGCCCGGAGCATCGAGACGACGGGCGAGTTCGTGCATGATCCAGAGCTCGCTGCGGACGCCGACCGGGGCATCGAGCGCCCGCCGGCGGCGGATCACGCGCCCCTCCAGCGAGGTCATGGTGCCATCCTCCTCCGCCCACTGCGTCGTCGGGAGGACGACGTCCGCGAGCGCGGCGGTCTCCGACAGGAAGAAGTCGCAGACGACGAGCAGCTCGAGGCGGCGGAGTCCGTCCCGGACCGTCTGCACGTTCGGAGCGGATACGACGACGTTCGAGCCGTGGACCAGGAGCGCGTGCACACCGTCCGGTTCACCGAGGCGGTTGAGGAGGGCGACGGCCGGCAGCCCGGGACCGGGGATCGACTCGACCGGTACACCCCATACCTCGGCGACGTGACGGCGGGCTTCCGGATCGGTGATCTTGCGGTACCCGGGCAGTTGGTCGCACTTCTGACCGTGTTCGCGACCGCCCTGGCCGTTGCCCTGGCCGGTGAGCGTGCCGTAGCCCGATCCCGGCCGGCCCGGCAGTCCGAGCACGAGTGCGAGGTTGATGGCGGCGGTGGCCGTGTCGGTGCCGTCGACATGCTGCTCGACGCCGCGACCGGTGAGGATGTAGGTGCCGTCCGAGGCGGCGAGCCGACGAGCCACGTCTCGGAGGACCGGCGCCGGCACGCCGGTCACGGATTGGACGCGTTCCGGCCACCACGCGCTCACGCTGCGGCGCAGGCCGTCCAGCCCGGTCGTGCGCTCGGCCAGGTAGGCCTCGTCTGCGAGCCCTTCGGCGAGGACGATGTGCGTGAGCCCCAGGAGCAGGACCAGATCCGTCCCGGGCGCGGGCTGCACGTGGAGTCCACGACCGGTCTCGGTGAGTCGCGCGGTGGCCGAGCGGCGCGGATCGACCACGATGAGGCCACCGGAGGCCTGAGCACCGACGAGATGACCGATGAACGGGGGCATCGTCTCCGCGACGTTGGATCCGAGGAGGAGGACGGTCGACGCACCGTCGAGGTCCTCCAGTGGGAACGGCAGCCCCCGGTCGATCCCGAACGCACGGTTGCCCGCTGCCGCGGCGGAGGACATGCAGAACCGGCCGTTGTAGTCGATCCGGCTCGTCCCGATCGCGATCCTGGCGAACTTGCCCAGCTGGTAGGCCTTCTCGTTCGTGAGGCCACCGCCTCCGAAGACTCCGATCGCGTCCGCCCCGCGCTCACCACGGATGCGGAGGATGGTCGATGCGACGAGGTCGAGGGCCGCATCCCAGCTCGTCTCGACCAGCTCACCGGTGGCGTCGCGCACCAAGGGGGTCGTGAGGCGATCGCCCCGCGCGAGGAGCTCGGCCGACGTCCACCCCTTCTTGCAGAGGCCGCCCCGGTTCGTCGGGAAGTCCCGCCCGGCGACGTCGACCGGGAGCCTCGGAGCGACCCCGTCCACCGCCGTCGTTCGGGTGAGGGACATCGCGCACTGCAACGCGCAGTACGGGCAGTGGGTGTCGGTCACCGGGGCGGTGGGACGAGGCATGCGTGGTCCTTCGGTCAGGAGCGGGTGGAGCGACGGCTCACAGTCGTTGGCCGGCGAGTGACGCGTTCTTGCGGAAGTAGACGAGGAAGGTGACCGCGAACAGGACGACATACGCGCCGATGAAGCCGATGAACGCGGCCGAGTAGCTACCGGTCGCGCCGTGCGAGAGCCCGAGGATCTGTGGGATGACGAAGCCGCCGTAGGCACCGATCGCGGAGATGAGCCCGAGCGCGGCGGCGGCCTTGCGCTGCGTCCCGACGTCGCCGCTGCGGTGGTGGGCGTCGCGCAGGCCGGATCGCGCCGCGAAGACGCTCGGGATCATGCGGTACGTCGAGCCGTTCCCGACACCGGCGGCGACGAACAGGAGCAGGAAGCAGCCGAGGAACAGCCAGAAGTTCGCCAGCGGCAGGGTCCACAGCACCGCGAGCGCTCCCAGGGCCATGACGGCGAACGCACTCATCGTGACGACGGCCCCACCGAAGCGGTCGGCGAGACGCCCACCGAAGGGGCGTGCCAGCGAACCGATCAGGGCTCCGAGGAACGCGAGCGAGATCGACGCGGAACCGACGGCGAAGGAGGAGAAGTCGGGGAACTGGTCCGCGATGAGCTTGGGGAACACACTCGCGAAGCCGATGAACGAGCCGAAGGTGCCGATGTACAGGAGTGCGAGGAGCCAGAGGTGCGGTTCCCGCAGCGCGGCGGCGGATCCGCGGAGGTCCGCCTTCGCTGACGACAGGTTGTCCATGTAGCGGTAGGCACCGAACATCGCGAGGAGGATGAAGGGGACCCAGATCCATCCGGCGAGACTCAGGTTGAGGGTGGCGGCGGCTCCGACGGTGACCGCGATGGGGACGACGAACTGTGCGACCGCTGCTCCGAGGTTGCCGCCCGCCGCGTTCAGCCCGAGCGCCCAGCCCTTCTCCCGCTGCGGGTAGAAGTAGGTGATGTTCGACATGGAGCTGGCGAAGTTGCCACCGCCGAACCCGGCGAGTCCGGCGACGACGAGCATGACGCCGAACGGGGTGTCCGGATTGCCCACACACAGCGCGAGCGCGATGGACGGGATGAGGAGCAGCCCCGCCGAGATGATCGTCCAGTTCCGCCCGCCGAAGCGCGGGACCATGAACGAGTACGGGAACCTGAGGGTCGCACCGACGAGGCTCGGCATCGAGATGAGCCAGAAGGTCTCGGCCGTGGAGAACGAGAACCCGGCCGTCGGGAGCATGACGACGACGATGCTCCAGAGCTGCCAGACCACGAAGCCGAGGAACTCCGCGAAGATCGACCACCGGAGGTTCCGCCCGGCGATGCCGCGGCCCTCCCGGTCCCAGAACGCGCTGTCCTCGGGGTTCCACCCGTCGATCCAACGACCGGGGCGGTGGGTCAGTGCGACCGGGGTGACGGTCGGTGTCGCCGTGGTCGGTGGGGCGTCGACTGCTTCGAGGTTCGTGGTCATGGCTGCTCCGAGCGTTCGGTGAAGCGGGACGGGACGTGTGCTGTCTCCGAAGCTACCGACGCCGTGTTTCGGGGCCCCACCCGCGAGGTAACACCTGGATCACCGCCTGCTCACAGGCACTCATCACCCCGGTGAGGCGGATGACCGCCCGCGGTCCAGGAGCCGGACCGGCCGCCGTCAGACGTCGAGGCGGTAGCCGCGCTTGACGATCGTGTTGATGAGTCCGGGGACGCCGAGCGTCTGGCGGAGGCGGCTCATCTGTACTTCGAGCGCGTGGTGGTCCGCGGCTGCGGGCAGCGCGTCGGCCAGCGCGGAGCGCGAGAGGACGGCTCCGTTCGCACGGACGAGGGCGCGGAGGAGCGCGAGGGAGTTCGGGGGGAGCCGGACCCGCGAGCCGGGCAGCTCCACGATGGCGCCACGGATGGCGATCGGGCCGTGCAGCGTCTCGGCTCGGAGGATCGCGTGCTGTTCGAGATGCTCGCACAGCAGCCGGATGAGTGCCCCCATGCGGAACCGCTCGGGGACGATGGGCTCGATGTCCTGGGCGAGCAGTGGCGCCGCCGTGACCGGGCCGACGGCCGCGCACAGCACGTCGCGACGGAAGGCGTCGACGACGGCGTCCTCCTGACCGAGTGCCTCCGCGGCCGTGAACAGGGCGACGACCGACGGGGCGCTCGTGAAGGTGACCGCGTCGAGCGAGCCACTGACGATCGCCTCGACGAGTCGCCGCACGCGCTCGTCGGTCGCATCGGGGTCCGTCCACCGGTAGGGGGCGACCGTGTGCACCTCCTGGTGGACGGCACGGAGCCGTTCGAGCTGGCGCTCGTCGGTGTACCCGTGGAGCTGGACGGCGACGCGGAGACCGGCCGGGTAGTCGGCGACGACCTTGTCGACGAGGGAGGCGGTGGTCTCGCGGTCGCTCATGCCCACGTCGTTCAGACCGGCTGCTCGGATGGCACCGCGTGCCTTGGGACCACGGACGAGGATGGCCGTCTCGGCGAGCGCCTCGAGGAGTTCGTCGCCGAGTCCGGCGGCGTCGGCGACCTCGAACCACCGTCGGATGCCGTACGAGGTCGTGGCGAGCAGGACGTCGGGGCGTGCGGCGATGATGTCGCGCGTGTCGTCGATGAGCGGTTCGTCGTGCTGTGCGTGTGCGATCCGCAGCGTCGGTGCGTGCACGACGGTGGCGCCGCGCCGCTCGAAGGCGTCGATGAGGTCCTGCGATCGACGGTCGCTCGTCACGCCGATCCGGAAGCCCTCGAGCTGGTCCGCCCGGAATCCCGGGACCGGGGTCGTGACGTCCGGGCCGGCGTCAGCGGCCGGCGGGGTGGTGTCGGTCACGCCGATGCCCCCAGACGTTCGGCCCGCGCCAGCAGTTCCGAGGCCTCGGCGTCACCGTCGAAGGCGAAGGCGACGACGTGGCCGATCACGATGACGGCCGGTGACCGCACGCCGGCGGCCGCGGCGACGTGGAGGATCGTCCCGAGGTCGGCCACGGTGGTGCGCTGGGTCTCGCTGTAGCCGCGCTCGATGATCGCGACGGGTGTGTCGGCGGCGAGCCCCGAGGTGAGGAGCCCGCGGGAGATGGAGGGCAGCGTGCCGACACCCATGAGGACGACGATCGTCCCACCGAGGCCGGCGAGGTGACGATGTTCCTCGTCGGAGAGCGGCGCATGACCGCTGACCACGGTGAAGAGATGACTCAGGTTCCGGTGCGTGAGGGGGATCCCGGCAGCCGCGGGCACAGCGACGGAACTCGAGACGCCCGGGATCACGCGGACGGGGACGCCCGCGCGGTGGCAGGCCAGGACTTCCTCGCTGCCGCGCCCGAAGACGTACGGGTCGCCTCCCTTGAGGCGGACGACCGCCGCGCCGTCGAGCGCGTGTTGCACCATGACGGTCTCGATACCGTCCTGTCCGATCGGGTGATGGCCAGGGCGCTTGCCGACGTCGACGAGGAGCGCGTTCGGGGCGAGCTCGGGGAGGGTGTCGTGGGGTGCGAGCCGGTCGTAGAGGACCACGTCCGCGTCTCGGAGGGCCTCGACGGCAGCAACGGTCAGCAGCGCGGGATCGCCCGGTCCGCCGCCGACGAGCGTGACCCTGCCTGGACCCGACATCTATGCCCCTTCCCTCACTGGAATGGTAGGCCCTGCGAGATAGACGGCCTCGCCGCGCTCGATCTCCTCCGTCGTCGCGGGCCGGTACTGGCCTCGCTCCGCGACCCGCGCGAGTCGCGGTTCGGCATCGCCCGGCTCGTTGACGAAGGAACGGAACCGGCGGAGGCGCTCCGGGTCGGCGAGGGTCGCCGCCCACTCGTCCTCATACCCGTCCACATGTGCGGCCATGGCCTGTTCGAGTTCGGCGGCGAGTCCGAGCGAGTCCTCGACGACGACCTCCCGCACGTGGTCGAGTCCGCCGTCGAGGTCCTCCATCCACCTGGCGGTGCGCTGCAGTCGGTCCGCCGTCCGGATGTAGTACATGAGGTAACGGTCGATGTACCGGATGAGCGTCTCGTCGTCGAGGTCTCCGGCGAGGAGCTGCGCGTGGGTCGGCTGGAACCCTCCGTTGCCGCCCACATACAGGTTCCAGCCCTGCTCGGTGGCGATGATCCCCACGTCCTTGCCACGTGCTTCAGCGCACTCGCGCGCGCACCCCGACACCCCGAACTTGAACTTGTGCGGTGCCCGGAGGCCGCGGTACCGGAGTTCGAGGTGGACCGCCATGCCCACGGAGTCCTGCACACCGAAGCGGCACCAGCTGGACCCGACACAGCTCTTCACGTTGCGGAGCGACTTCCCGTACGCCTGTCCGGACTCGAAGCCGGCGTCGACGAGGATGCGCCAGATGTCGGGCAGCTGTTCGAGGCGGGCGCCGAACAGGTCGATGCGTTGACCGCCCGTGATCTTCGTGTAGAGCCCGTAGTCGGTGGCGACCTGTGCGATCACCGCGAGCTTCTGCGGTGTGATCTCGCCACCGGGGATCCGGGGGACCACGGAGTAGGTGCCGTCCTTCTGCATGTTCGCGAGCGCCCGGTCGTTCGTGTCCTGCAGCGTCCCCCGGCCGCCGTCGAGGATGTACCCACCCTGCTGGCTGGCCAGGATGGAACCGATCACCGGCTTGCACACGTCGCAGCCGCGTCCGGTGCCGTAGCGAGCGAGGATCTCGTCGAAGGAGGTGAGACCGAGCACCCGGATGGTCTCGAACAGCTCCTGCCGAGACAGCTCGAAGTGTTCGCAGAGTGCGCGCGAGACGGCGATGCCGGACTTGGTCAGCTCCGTCTCGAGGATCTTCTTCACGAGCGGGACGCAGGAGCCGCACTGGGTACCGGCGCGGGAGCAGGTCTTGAGCGCCCCCAACTCGGTGCACGCCTCGCCGTGCACGCCCGCGATCACGTCGCGGACGGTCCCCGCGGTGACGGCGTTGCATGCGCAGACGAGCGCTGCGTCGGGGAGCTCGTCCCCGGCCGGTGCCTCGATCCCTGACGCCGACAGGTAGGCGGCCGGCTCACTCGACAGCTCGGCGCCGAGGAGCGGGCGCAGCGAGGCGTAGGGCGAGGCGTCGCCGACGAAGACCCCGCCCAGGAGGGTCTTAGCGTCGTCCGTCATGACGAGCTTCTGGTACAGCCCGCGTGCCGGGTCCGCGTACACGATCTCGAGACTGTGCTCGGTGCGCGCGAGCGCGTCGCCGAAACTCGCGACGTCGACACCGGACAGCTTGAGTTTCGTGGCGTCGTCGACGGTCGTGAACTCCGCCTCGCCACCGAGCAGCCGATCCGCGACGACCTCGGCCATCGCGTTCGCCGGCGCGACGAGACCGGTGCATCGACCGTCGAAGCAGGCGACCTCGCCGATGGCCCAGACACCCGGCGCAGACGTCCTGCAGTCCGTCCCGATCACGACACCGCCGCGGTCACCGAGCTCGATCCCGGCATCGCGGGCCAGCTCGTCCCTGGCGCGGATCCCGATCGCGAACACCACGATGTCGACGTCGACCTGCTGGCCGCTCGAGAACTTCACGCCCGAGACACCGCCCTGCTCGTCCACGAAGATCGACCGGGGCCTCGTCCCCAGGTGCAGACCGATGCCCTGGCCGCCGATGATGCGCCCGAGGGCTCGACCGGCTCCCTCGTCCAGCTGGGCGGACATGAGCCACGACCCGGAGTGCACGACGCTCGCCTCAGCACCGAGCCGTGCCGCACCACCGGCGGCCTCAAGCCCGAGCAACCCGCCGCCGGCGACGATCACCCGGGCGGGACGACCTCGCAGGGAGCCGATGCGCGCGATCTCCGACACCAGCAGGTCCACGTCGTCGATCGTCCGGTAGACGAGGGCGTGTTCCGAACCATCGATCTCGGGCACCGGGGCCGAGGAGCCGGTCGCCAGGACCAGCTCGTCGTATGAGACGACCCTCCCCAGGGAGGTGTGCACCGTCCGGGCCTCGCGGTCGATCCGTTCGGCGCGTTCGCCCAGCAGGAGCGACACGTGCTGCTCGTCCCAGACGCCCGTCGGCGCGAGCGTGAGGTCGATCGCCGCATCGTCGAGACGCTTGCTCAGCGCCACACGATCGTAGGGACGGTGGAGCTCCTCACAGACGACCGTGATGTGCATCGTGCGCCCGGCGTCGCGACTGTGCAGGGCATCGACCAGACGGTGCGCGGCCGGGCCGCCGCCGACCACGACGACGCGACGCGGCAGATCTCCTGCGGTGGGATCGATCATCATGGGCCCCCTCGGCTCGTGTTCCAGCGAGCGTACTGACGCGGCGTTTCCGGACCGTTGCCCGCATGTGTCCCGAACGCGTCCAGGACCGCACACGACGCCCGGGCGGATGTGAGGTCGGTTTCACCTCACCGAAACGTCACGAGTGATCCGACGAAACACCCCACCCGTAGCGTCGGTGCTCCGACGCACGACCAGGAGGCCGACGATGAGCATCACGATGCAGGAGCACACCGGACGGACGGCGCTCGCCGAGTGGCGACGCGTCTGCGCCATCGACGACCTCGAGCTCTCCTGGGGCGAGGTGGCGTTGCTCCGCGCCCGGCAGATCGCGGTGTTCCGTATCGGGGCCGATGAGGTCTACGCCGTCGACCATCGGGACCCGCACACGGACGCGCCGGTGATGGCTCGCGGCATCGTCGGTTCCCGAGGGGAGCGACCGACGATCGCGTCACCGCTGCACAAGCAGGTGTACGACCTCGGCACGGGTGAGTGCTTCACCGACCCGAACCTCTTCCTCCAGACCTTCCGCACCCGCATCGTGGGCGGGTTCGTGGAGATCGAGCTGGGGGAGGACGCATGACCCTGCTCGAGGCCGCGGTTCGCCGCCCGCAGACGCGTCCGCGGACGGGTCCGGCGCTCCTGGCCGTGTCCCACGGGACGAGTTGCCCGATCGGACAGGCCTCGGTCGCCGCGCTCGTCGACGCCGTCGGACGATCGCGTGCCGATCTCCACGTCGCCGGTGGCTTCGTCGACGTCCAGCAGCCCGACGTCCCGGCCACCCTCGGTTCGATCGAGCCCGAGCGGCCCGCGGTGGTCGTGCCGTTGCTCCTGTCCGCGGGGTTCCACGTCCACGTCGACCTCGTCGAGGACCTCGAGGCGACGGATCGGCCGACGGCACTCGGACGGGCGATGGGACCGGACGACCGCCTCGTAGCGGTCCTCGCCAGGCGACTGGAGGCGCTGCACGTGACGCCCGACGATCGGATCGTGCTCGGAGCGGCCGGGTCCACCGACGCCAGGGCCGTCGCCGACTGCGTCGACATGGGACGTCGACTGGAGTCGCGACTGCGGGTGCCGGTCGAGACGGCGTTCGTCTCCGCGGCTCAGCCGTCGGTGCCCGATGCGGTGGTCGCGGCTCGAACGAGTCGACCGCGAGGGCGGGTCATCATCGCCACCTACCTGCTGGCGCCCGGCTACTTCGCGCGGCTGCTCGAGGAGGCGGGAGCGGACCTCGTGACGCCGCCGCTCCTCCACCTCGGCGAGGTTCCCGATCCGGGCATCGTCGACCTCGTGGTCGACCGCTACGAGGAGGTCTCGGCCGGGCTGTCGGGCTGACCGGCGCGACCGGGACGACGACCGTCGCGCGAATAGACTGCTCCTCATGCGCATCGACATCGTCACGATCTTCCCGACCTTCTTCGATGCCCTGGACCTCTCACTGCTCGGCAAGGCGAAGCAGAGCGGGCTCATCGAGTTGGACGTCCACGACCTGCGGGATTCGACGCACGACCGTCACCGCACCGTCGACGACACCCCGTACGGCGGGGGAGCCGGCATGGTCATGAAGCCTGAGCCTTGGGGTGAGGCGCTCGACGGCATCCTGGGTGACGACACCGAGGAGGAGCCGCTGGTCATCTTCCCGTCTCCTGCGGGTGAGGTGTTCACGCAGGCCATGGCCCGCGAGCTCGCGGCCGAGCCGCACCTCGTCTTCGGCTGCGGCCGGTACGAGGGCATCGACCACCGCGTCTTCGACCACACCGCCAGCCGAGCACGGGTCCGCCTGGTGAGCCTCGGCGACTACGTCCTCAACGGGGGAGAGGTGGCCGTGATGGCGATGATCGAGGCGATCGGTCGGCTCGTCCCGGGGGTCGTCGGCAACCCCGAGAGTCTCGTCGAGGAGTCGCACGAAGACGGGCTCCTCGAGTACCCGAGCTACACGAAGCCCGCCGAGTGGCGAGGACTCCCGGTACCGCCGGTGCTGCTGAGCGGCAACCACGGTGCGATCGCCACCTGGCGTCGTCAGCAGCAGATCGAGCGGACCCGCGAGGTCCGCCCGGATCTGCTGCCCGCCGATGCGCCGGACGCCTGAGCGCCCAGGGGTGCTGTGCGTGACGGCTGTCAGGGCCGACGCCGCACGGCGGCGGCGATGCCGGCGATGACGAGGACCGCCCCGGTCGCGATGATCGCCCCGGTGATCCACCCCAGAGGGTCGATGCGCACCTCGGTGAGATTGGTGACGAGCATGGCCCCGGCGAAGACGAGCAGGAGCACGCCCCAGAGGATCGTGCCGAAGCGCGGTGGTCGACCGCCTCGATCCTTCGGGCCAGCATCGGTCCTCGGCTCATCCGCCGTCTGCGCTGTGGCCGGCTGCGCTCTGGTCGACTCCGTGGTGGCCGTCTGATCGGTCTCCGACGGAGCCGATCCCGTCGCCGCGTCGGTTGGGGACGACATGTCCGCCGCTCCGGTCCAGTCGTCCTGCTCGCTCATCGTCCCGCCTCCGCTTCCTCGGTCACGACAGCGCTGCCGGCGACCGTCCACACCCGTACCCGTGTCGTGTCTCCTGACGCCGTTCGTCCGTACCGTGCCTCATCCTGGAACAGGGCTCCGCCGCGTCGGTCCGTCCGGTCCCGACCATCGCGTCCCGTCTCCAGGGTGCCCGCGATCGCTGAGAACTCGACGATCACCGGCACGTCCTCGGGGATGAGCACGTCGACCTCGCCTGCGAGGATCCACACGTCGATCGTCCCACCGCGCAACGCGTCGTCGTCGGCGAGCTCCCCGAGGTCGAGCGTGGGTTGGCCGGCGATCATCACGTAGCCACGTCGGTCGTCCGCATCCGTCGACGTCACGGTCCAGGTCGTGCGTCCGACCGGCAGGAAGGAGGAGCCGAGTGGGAACACCCCGGTGGCGAGCAAGGAGATCACGGCGGCCCAGGTGAACAGTCCGAGCCAGCCGCTCTCCCGTCCGCTGATGCCCGCGACGATCGTCGCGACGGCGAGCGCACCGAGCGCTGCGGCGAGCCCGATGACCACGACGACCGGGATCGAGAACCCGGCGCTCGCCGCGATGACGGCCGCGCCGGCACCGGCGAGCAGCGCCAGTCCGAGGGTGATCGCCACGAAGGCCGCTCCAGGGTGCTGGGCACGACGCTCACGAGCCTTCGTCTCACGCTCGGCCTGCTGCTCGGCTCGCTGGCGGCTCATCTCGTCCCGGAACTCCTGACTCGTCCAGCCGCGCTGCTGGCTCGGAGCCCCGTCCCACGCGGTGGCGGTGGCGGTGGTGGTTCCAGGGAGCGGGACGGTTGTGCCCGCATCATCAGGCCAACCATCGGCCTTCGCGAGCGACACCGGGTTCGCGGCACCGGGGGAGGCCGGGGCCGAGCCGGCAGGGCCCGCGGGGGAGGCCGTGGGCGATGGTGCCGTCGGCTTCGGGATCGAGGCGTCGCTGGTCCACGGGTCGCGCTGCGGCGGTGTCTCAGGCGGAGTCGCCCGCCCGGGGTCGCGGCGGGAGAACATCACGATCAGCCAGACCGCCGCGGCGACCAGGGCGATCACCCAACCGGCGGTCATGGTCGACTCCAGCCACCCCGGCAGGTTCCACGCATGCGGCACGCCGTCCCACCAGAGGCCACGCATGAACGGCACGACGGTGAGCACCGCGAGGATACCGATCGCGACGATCGCCGGGTCGAAGACGCCCCGGATCGCACGCTCGAGGTGGATCCGACCCTGCTGGTCGGGGATGAGCGCCCAGCCCGCGGCGTAGACGAAGAGGACCGGCCCGCCCAGGATCGCGATGACGATGAGGGCTCCGCGCACGATCATCGGATCGAGGCCGAGCCGGGCCGCGACACCCCCGGCGACACCGCCGAGCCACGAGTCGCTCGAGCGACGGAGACCGGTGGACCGCCACCAGTCGAAGAAGCGGGTCGTCGGATCCTGCGGGGCGGGTGCCCCCGGTTCCGCTCCGGTGGGCGGCGTGCTGTGGTTCGTCATGGTCCGATTCTGGCGAAGCGTGCGGGTCGGGCCCATCCGGCATGACCCTGAGTGCACCCTGATCCTGCTGTCCCAGGGTGCCGACCGCACGCCGAGCTGCTTGGATGGCTCCATGGGAACCGAGGTGATGATCCGGCCGAGGCGCCGCCTGCTCGGCGGTGTGTGCGCCGGCTTCGCCGAGCACACCGGTCTCCCCGTCGCCGCGGTGCGGACGGCGACGGTCATCCTCGCGTGCTGCGGCGGAGCGGGCCTGCTCCTCTACGTGTGGCTGTGGGTCATGACGCCGACGCAGGGCGCGGACGCACCGCTCGATCCTCGGGAGCACCTGCTCCGGCCTGCCTCGACCGATGAGGGAGCCGACCTCGACGGCCCCCGTCGCGCGCCGATCACGGAGGTGCTGCTCGGGATCGCCCTGCTCGCGGCCGGGACCGCGCTGATCGCGACCCGGACCGGGCTGGACATCCCACTCGAGGCCGTCATCCCCGTCATCGTCGTCCTCGCGGGAGCTGCGCTCGCCTGGCGGCAGTTCGGCGAGCGTGGTCGCGGCGAGGGTTCACGTGCCCTCTTGATCCGCGTACTCGGAGCGCTCGTCCTCGTCGTCCTCGGCATCCTCCTGTTCTTCGTCACCGGTGACCGCCCGAACATGTGGACGGTCATCGTCGCCGCGATCGCCGTGCTCCTCGGGGTCGCCGTGGTCATCGCCCCCTGGGCGCTCCAGCTCAATCGCGACCTCGCCGACGAGCGCGCCGCGCGGATGCGCGAGGCCGACCGCGCCGAGATCGCCGCGCATCTGCACGACTCCGTGCTCCAGACGCTCGCGCTCATCCAGCAGCAGGCCGGTCCGGGGAGCGAGGCGTCCCGTCTCGCCAGGGCGCAGGAGCGCGAGCTGCGGAATTGGCTCTTCTCCGGCGGGACCGCTCCGACGGGCGACCTCGCGACCGAGCTGCGGACCATCGCGGCGGCGGTGGAGGCCGACCACGCGGTGCGCGTCGACGTCGTCGCGGTCGGGCGTGCGATCGACGACGCTCCGGAGCCGCTCCTCGCCGCCGTACGTGAGGCCGTGCTCAACGCGGCACGTCACGCCGGCGGCGACGTCTCCGTCTATCTGGAGACGGCACCGCAGCGGATCGAGGTGTCGATCTCGGACCGCGGCCCCGGCTTCGACCTGGAACAGGTCCCGCGGGACCGCCTCGGGGTCAGGGAGTCGATCATCGGCCGGATGCAGCGCATCGGTGGCGAGGCGACCATCCGTCCGGGGCCCGGCGGACGAGGTACCGAGGTCCGTCTCGTCCTGCCCGTGCACGACGCCGCGCCGACTGCGCCGCAGCCCGACGCCGTCCCGACCGTTCCGAGGAGCCGACCATGAGCGACCGACCACTGACCGTCGTGATCGTTGACGACCACTCGATCTTCCGTTCCGGACTGCGCAGCGAACTCGATCCCGGCATCGAGGTGCTGGGGGAGGCCGGCGACGTGGAGGAGGCGATCCGGGTGATCGGAGAGACGCGCCCGCAGGTCGTGCTGCTCGACGTCCACCTGCCGGGTGGTGCCGGCGGCGGTGGCGCGGACGTGATCGCCGGCTCGGTGTCGATCGCGCCCGCCACCCGGTTCCTCGCGCTGAGCGTCTCGGACGCCGCCGAGGACGTGGTCCGGGTGATCAGGGCCGGTGCACGCGGCTACATCACGAAGAGCTCCTCGGGTGCCGAGGTCGCGGAGGCCGCACGGCGGGTCGACGACGGCGACGCGGTCTTCTCGCCCCGGCTCGCGGGCTTCGTCCTGGACGCCTTCGGTGCCGTGACGGGGGAGACGGCGGAGTCCGTCGACGAGCTCGACCGGCTGTCCGCCCGTGAGCAGGAGGTCATGCGCCTCATCGCCCGCGGTTACGCCTACAAGGAGGTCGCCACGGAGCTGTACATCTCTGTGAAGACCGTGGAGACCCATGTGTCGAGCGTGCTGCGCAAGCTGCAGCTGTCCTCGCGCCACGAACTCGCCGCCTGGGCGCTGCAGCGCAAGCTCCTCTGACCACTCGGGCCCGAACCGACATCGGCCGACAGCGAACGACCAGTGCGCGCTCAGGAGCCCGGCGGTAGCCTGAAGGCATGATCATCCGTCGGGCGTTCTACTACTGGCGATTCGCCGCGATCTTCGTGCTGCCCGCCTGGCCGTTCGTCGGATGGGGACTCTTCGGTGAGAGCGGCTGGAGCCTGTTCGGGCTCTTCATCGCCATGCCGATCCTCGCCATCGCGCTCGCCGCGATCGCGTTCCTCATCTCCGCCAGGGCCAGCGTCCGGACGACGAAGCTCGTGTCGTGGACGGACGTCGGCCTGCTCACGCTCTGGCACGTCACGATCATCTGCTTCGGCTCGTTCAGCTCGGGCGTCGCTCTCTGGGCGGTCCTCGGCGTCGTCGCAGGCCTCGCCGCCCTCTGGGGGGTCATCGCGCAACTCATCTCTGAGACGGCACGCCGCGCCCGGGAGACGATGGCCGAATTCGAGCGCATGGCCGCTGCAGCCGGGCCAGGCACGGTCCCCGGATCGGCGATCCCGCCGCAGCCACGGTTCGATCCCGGGCCGATCGACGGCGGCGAGTTCATCGTGATCGAGGAGTCCAAGCCCGACGAGCGTCGCTGAGCGGCCGTATCCACCGCTGTCGCCTGCGCCGTCCGGGGCTCGGTTTCCCATCCGAGGCCCTTTCATGACACAATTGCTGTTTGTGCCTCCGCAGTTCTGCCACAGGGGAACGCCGGCATCGGGCACACCCTTCCTTCCGAACGTATTCAGCGGTCGACCTGTGGCGGTCGCAGAGATGGAATCATCATGCACATTCTCGACTCAGTCGATGCAGCATCCCTCAAGTCGGACATCCCCGACTTCCGCGCCGGCGACAACGTCAAGGTGCACGTGAACATCATCGAGGGCAACAAGTCCCGTATCCAGGTCTTCCAGGGTGTCGTCATCGGCCGCTCCAACGAGGGTGTCCGCGAGACCTTCACGGTCCGCAAGGTGAGCTACCAGGTCGGCGTCGAGCGTACCTTCCCGGTCCACTCCCCGAACATCGACCACATCGAGGTCGTCACCCGCGGTGACGTCCGTCGCGCGAAGCTGTACTACCTCCGCGAACTCCGTGGCAAGAAGGCGAAGATCAAGGAGAAGCGCGACAACTAGTCGTCCTCCCGGTCGCCCTCCGCGATCATTCCTGAGCTCCCCACCGGATAAGCTGGTGGGGAGCTCAGGCGGTTAAATGACAGACAATTCCCTGGCGGCAGACGCGTCGCCCGACCACCAGCAGCGCCCCCGCGGCAAACGCGGAGCGCTGCTCTTCCTTCGCGACCTCCTCATCATCTTCGTGGTCGCGCTGCTGGTCTCCTTCCTCATCAAGACCTTCCTCGTGCGGTCGTTCTACATCCCGTCCGGGTCGATGGAGAACACGCTGCAGATCCAGGACCGCATCCTGGTGAACGAGCTCGTCCCCGACGTGGTCTCGCTGAATCGAGGCGACGTGGTCGTCTTCCAGGATCCGGGCGGCTGGCTCCCGCAGACGGTCGAGGCTCCGCAGCCTCCCGTCACCGCAGCCGTCGAATGGGTGCTGTCGATCTTCGGCCTCGTCGCTCCCGACAGCGACGACCACCTCATCAAACGCGTCATCGGCCTGCCGGGCGACCACGTGTCGTGCTGCAACCCGCTCGGGCAGATGGCGGTCAACGGGGTTCCGCTGAACGAACCGTACGTGAAGCTTCCGGCCGGCACCGAGAAGGTGTCCGGAGATCCGTTCGACATCGTCGTCCCGGAGGGCTCGCTCTGGGTCATGGGCGACAACCGGTACAACTCGAAGGACTCCCGGTACAACGGCGACACCCCCGGTGGTGGCTTCGTCCCGATCGACAACGTCGTGGGGCGTGCGTTCGTCATCACCTGGCCCTCCAGCAACTGGGCCTGGCTCGACAACTACCCGTCCGTCTTCCAGGGCATCCCCGCCCCAGAAGAGGAGTGATGGCCGTCAGCGAACCGACCCTCGAGGTCGAGCACGAACTGTTCGCTGCGGGTGTCCCGTCGGTCATCGGCATGGACGAGGTGGGTCGCGGAGCCATCGCCGGCCCGGTGGCCGTCGGCGCCGCGGTGGTCGTCCCGGCCTGCGGGCCGTTCCCGGAGGGACTCCGCGACTCGAAGCTGTTGAGCGAGCGAGCGAGGACCCGCCTGGAACCGCTGGCTCGCGAGTGGGTGTTGTACGGGGCCGTCGGACTCGCGAGCCCGGCGGAGGTCGACGAGCTCGGCATCACCGCGTGCCTCGGACTCGCCGGCCGTCGGGCACTGCTCGAACTGCACGCCGTCGGCGCGGACGTCACGGGATCGACCGTCCTGCTCGACGGCAACAGCGACTGGCTGAGCCGGGCGCTCCAGCGACCGCTCACCATCACCACGAGGGTCAAAGCGGATCGGGACTGCGCGTCGGTCGCCGCAGCGTCCGTGCTCGCCAAGGTGCACCGCGACCGACTGATGATCGAGTTGCACGAGGCACTGCCGGAGTACGGGTGGGAGGGCAACAAGGGATACGGCTCGGCGCAGCATCTGTCGGCCCTCTCCGAGCACGGCCTGACCCTCCACCACCGGAGCAGCTGGCTGCCCGCCTACACGTAGACTGGAGAGACCATGGACGAAGACGAGTTCGAAGACTACGACCGCGAGGTCGAACTGGCCCTCTACCGCGAGTATCGCGATGTCGTGGGTCAGTTCAAGTACGTGATCGAGACCGAGCGCCGGTTCTACCTCGCCAACGAGGTCGACCTCGTGCGACGCGACACGGCGAACGACTTCTACTTCGAGCTCTCCATGACCGACGTGTGGGTGTGGGACGTCTACCGGTCCGACCGGTTCGTCAAGAGCGTCCGGGTGCTCACGTTCAAGGACGTCAACGTCGAGCAGTTGTCCTCGCGCGACTTCGAGCTCCCGAAGGAACTCACGCTCGACGAGTAGGGCTCGGTTCCCGCGACCGACAGCGCTCCACAGGCACGCCTCGCCGCGCGCTCGTCGACGACAGACCCACCTCTGGGTAACGAGCCTCGTCTGCACGCTTGGCTGGATGCCAGGAGGTGCACATGGCACGGAAGGACGAGCTCGGCCGACGCGGCGAGCAGGTGGCGGCGGATCATCTCGAGGCGTGCGGATACCGCATCCTCGACCGCAATTGGCGATGCCCGCAGGGCGAACTCGACCTCGTCGCCGACGACGACGGCACGCTGGTGTTCGTCGAGGTGAAGACCCGTTCCGGCGTCGGCTTCGGCGATCCCGCGGAGGCGGTCACGCCGAGCAAGCTGGCCCGGATCGGTCGTCTCGCCGGGGCTTGGTGTGCTGAGCACCGACCGCGCTCGCGGCGGATGCGCGTCGACGTCGTCGGCATCGTGCTGCCGTCCGAAGGGGACATGCAACTCCAGCACCTGCGGGGAGTCTCCTGATGGCCGTCGCACGCACCTGGTCGGTCGCGCTCGCCGGCCTCACGGGCGCGATCGTGGAGGTCGAGGCGTCAGCCGCCGCGACCGTACCGGGCATGGCGATCGTCGGGCTTCCCGACAAGTCGCTCGGTGAGGCCGCGCACCGCATCAAGAGTGCGACGGCGAACTCCGGCTGCGAGCTGCCCGGTGGCAAGCTCACGATCAACCTGTCTCCCGCGTCGCTGCCCAAGCAGGGGAGCGCGTTCGACCTCTCCATGGCGATCGCCTGCCTCGCCGTGGGCGGCCTCGTCCGCCGGGAGTCCGCCGAGCGGGTCGTCCATCTCGGTGAGCTCGGGCTCGACGGTCGGCTCCGCCCGCTCGTCGGCGTGCTGCCGGCCGTCCTCGCCGTCGCCCGCGCCGGCTACGACGCGGTGATGGTGCCGACGGCCAACGTCGAGGAGGCGCAGCTCGTGCCCGGCGTCACGGTGATCGGGGCGACCTCGCTGCGTGATGCGGCCATCTGGCACGGTGCAGAACTCTCCGCGATCGACCTCGAACCCGTCCGACAGCGGGTCGATCGGCTGCCCATGCCCGACCCACTCGATCTCGCGGACGTGGTCGGACAGCCGGACGCGGTCGACGCGATGGTCGCTGCGGCGGCCGGCGGGCACCACGTCATGATGGTCGGACCTCCCGGTGCCGGCAAGACCATGCTGGCTGCCCGCCTCCCTGAGATCCTTCCCGACCTCGAGCCCGAGGCCGCGGTCGAGGTCAGCTGCCTCCGCTCGCTCATCGGTCTACCGCCGGACGGCGCGCTCGCACGACGACCACCGTGGGAGAGCCCGCACCACTCGTCCTCGGCAGCGGCGATCATCGGTGGCGGTTCGCGCCAGATCCGGCCCGGAGCAGCCGCGCGCGCGGCGCACGGCGTGCTCTTCCTCGACGAAGCACCGGAGTTCCGCGCCGACGTCCTCGACTCGCTGCGTCAGCCACTCGAAGCCGGCGTGGTCACCGTGCATCGTGCGCACGGCAGCGCGACGTTCCCAGCCGCCTTCCAACTCGTCCTCGCCGCGAACCCCTGCCCCTGCGGTCAGTACGGCACGGCAGACGGCGTCTGCACCTGTCCACCGCAGGCCCGTCGACGCTACCTCGGGCGGATCTCGGGGCCGCTCCTCGACAGGATCGACATCCGCGTGCGGGTGCACCGGATCACCTCGGCACTGACGAGTCTCTCGCAGGAGGGCGGGGTCTCCACCGCTGAGGCCCGTTCCCGCGTCGAAGCGGTGCGGGCAGCGAGTGCCGAGCGGTTGGCCGGTACCGGCTGGATCACGAACGCACAGGCGAGCGGCACCTGGCTCAGGAGCCCGCGGATGCGGCTGCCCAGATCCGTCACCAGCGCGCTGGACCGCTCCCTCGAGCGGGGAGGCATCACCATGCGTGGTTACGACCGGATCCTCCGACTGAGCTGGACGCTCGCCGACCTCGACGGGGCCGGTAGCCCCACAGCCGAGCACCTGGGGCGCGCCCTCTTCCTGCGGAAGGGCATCTCATGAGTGCGTGGTTCGGCTTGGACTGCGACTTGATCGAGCGCCTCGTCCGTGCACTCGGCGGCCTGGAGCCGGCTGAGGCCGCGGGCAGTCCTCGCGCAGATGGAGGTGTCGAGCACATCTCGGAGGCCGACGACAACGGCGGCCACACCGGGATACGGGCGGCCTTCGCTCGGGCAGCCTGGACGATGATCGCCGAACCGGGCGATGGGGTGGCCGGGCTCGTGGTCGGTGCGCTCGGCCCTGCGGGCGCACTGTCAGCGGTTCTGGACCGGGTGGGGCCCACCGAACTGCAGCGCCGCATCCTCGGCAGCGAGTGGTCTAGTGGCTCGGGCTCGACGTCGGCCGATGCCGAGTCCGAGGATCCCGCCGCGATTCCCGCCTCCCGCGTGCTCGGAAGTGCGCTGGAACGCTGGCGCCCCCGTCTCGTCTCGGCTGACCTCGTCGCCGCGTGTGAGACGGCGATCGAGGTCGGCGTCCGACTACTCCTGCCAGGCGCTCCGGGCTGGCATGCGGGGTTCGACCACCTTGGTGTGCACGCGCCGCACGCCCTCTGGCTACGCGGTTCTCCCGACGTGCCTGCGGAAGAACGCGCCATCGCGTTGGTCGGGGCCCGGGCCGCGTCCGGTTACGGCGAGCACGTCACCCTCGAGGCGGCGGCCGGGCTCGTCGATCGGGGCTTCGCGATCGTGTCGGGTGCCGCGTACGGCATCGACGGCGCGGCGCACCGAGCCGCCCTCGGGAGCGGAGGCCTGACCGTGGCCTACCTCGCAGGCGGGGTCGATCGGCCCTATCCAGCCGGTCACGATGCGCTCATCCGTCGGATCCGCGAGGCCGGTGGAGCCGTCATCAGCGAATCACCGTGCGGGTCCACACCGTCCAAATGGCGATTCCTGCAGCGGAACCGACTCATCGCCGCAGCCTCGGCTGCGACGGTGGTCGTGGAGGCCGGCGACCGCTCCGGGTCGATCAACACGGCGGGTCACGCTGCATCCCTCGGGCGTCCGCTCGGAGCCGTGCCCGGCCCGGTCACGAGTCCGTCGTCGGCGGGCTGTCACCGCCTGATCCGTGAGTACGCCGCCACCTGCGTGACGAACGCCGCACAGATGGCGGAGCTCGCCGGGTGGACCGCGGTCGACGCGGACGCGCAGGCGTTCGCCTCGCCAGAGGAACGCCGGGTCCGTGATGTGATGAGTGCGCGCTCGCCGCGCACCGTCGAGGCGCTTGCGAAAGCGAGTGGTCTGAGTCCTCGCGAGGTCAGCGGCGTGCTCGGTGCGCTCGATCTCGCCGGGGCCGTTGAGGAACGCGAACGAGGGTGGGTGCTCGTCGGGGGACGGCCGTGAGGTGATCGGTCGGCGGGGGAAGACCACGGCGTCGGACGCGTGGGGCATGCTGTCCACGTGGACATCTGGAGCAGCATCGACGGGTTCTCGGAGCACCTCGCTTCAGAGCGTCGGTTGTCGCCGCAGACCGTTCGCGCCTACGCATCCGATCTCCGGCAGCTCGCCGACTTCGCCACCGGACGCGATGTCGAGGGCGTCGACGGCGTGACGCTGGACCTCCTCCGCGACTGGCTCTGGGCAGCTTCCGAGGCAGGCTCGTCCAAGGCGACGCTCGCGCGACGCACCGCCACGGCCAAGGCGTGGAGCGCCTGGCTCCTGCGCACCGGCAGGGTCGATTCGGACGTCGCGGCACGTCTCCGGAGTCCGAAGACGGGTCGGACCCTGCCACGCGTCGTCGGCCGGGGCCCGTTCGACGACCTCCTCGCTGGGCTCGAGGACCGCGCCGCATCGGGGGAGCCGAACGCCCTCCGCGACCTCGCCGTCGTCGAACTGCTCTACGCCTCGGCCCTTCGCGTATCCGAGCTGTGCGGACTCGACCGGGACGACCTCGACCTCGATCGACTCACCGTCCGTGTCACGGGCAAGGGCGACAAAGAGCGGGTCGTGCCGTTCGGCGTCCCCGCTCAGTCGGCGATCGTCGACTACCTCACGAGCGCCCGCCCGCAGCTGGTCGTCCGTGCAGCCGCGAACGACCGCGGACCGACGCCCGGCGCAGCCCTCTTCCTCGGCGCACGCGGAGGACGGCTCGGCCCACGCTCCGTCTACACGCTCGTCGCCCGGCTCCTCGACGCCGTGCCCGGTGGTGGTCCGGCAGGGCCGCACGCCCTGCGGCACACCGCCGCGACGCATCTGCTCGATGGGGGAGCGGACCTCCGCGCGGTCCAGGAACTCCTCGGCCACGCGAGTCTCGCGACGACGCAGATCTACACGCACGTCTCCGTCGAACGCATCAAGGAGAGCTACCGCAACGCCCACCCGCGGGCCTGAGCCTCCGCGGTCGCGGTCAGTGGGAGCAGGACGGCCGGAGGCACCTCGCCGAGCAGCAGCATCGGATTGACGTAGACGCCGTCGAGCCGCACCCCGAAGTGCACGCAGCCGTCGGCGCAGTGTCCGCCGACGCCGACCGTCCCGATCGGTGCCCCGCGGGTCACGCGGCTACCGACGTCGACCGAACCCACCACCGGCTCGATGCTCGAGACGTGTCCGTCGTCGTGCCGGATCACGACGAGTGGGCGGTCGACCACCGTCCCGCTGAACGTGACGACGCCGGCTGCCGCCGCGGCGACCGGCTGACCGGGCGATGCGGCGATGTCGACACCCCGGTGGCCGGCGCTGTACGGGTCGGGCGGCGCGACGAACGGCTCGGTGACGACGTGCGGGGGAGCGATCGGCCAGCTCCAGGCCGGCGCAGCCCGAGACGTGCTCACGGGTGCGAGGAACACCAGGCAGGAGATGAGGAAACGGCTCGCGATCGAGGTCATCATGATCCGAGCCTGGCGGGCACGGGAAAGCGAGGGCAGTTGGGCGCTTCGGAGCGGGGAGACGGACGTGGTCGGACGGCCTGTGGAGCGCCGTCATCACGGTGGCCTGATGCTATGCTGAACGGAGCACCTCGCTTGTCGGGGTGACTACGCGTGCCATTTCGGCCACCACTTCCAATCGGTCCTCGCTCTCCGGAGCGTGGCGGACGTGCGCCGGGCACCAGGGACGAGGCCATCCGGTCCGTCAGACAACCGAGGCACTCCCACCCGTCCGCGTCAGCGGTGCGGTGGCGAGCGCAGAACAGGAGAACGGCTCATGGCCGTCGTAACCATCCGCCAGCTGCTCGACAGCGGCGTGCACTTCGGGCACCAGACCCGCCGTTGGAACCCGAAGATGAAGCGCTTCATCTTCACCGAGCGTTCCGGCATCTACATCATCGACCTGCAGCAGTCGCTCGGCTACATCGACCAGGCCTTCGACTTCGTCAAGGAGACGGTCGCCCACGGCGGCACCATCCTCTTCGTCGGCACGAAGAAGCAGGCGCAGGAAGTCATCGCCGAGCAGGCCACGCGCGTCGGCCAGCCCTACGTCAACCAGCGTTGGCTCGGTGGCCTCCTCACCAACTTCCAGACGGTGTCGAAGCGACTCGCCCGCATGAAGGAGCTCGAGGAGCTCGACTTCGAAGACGCCTCCAAGAGCGGCTTCACCAAGAAGGAACTCCTCATCAAGAAGCGCGAGCTGGACAAGCTCCACAAGTCGCTCGGTGGTATCCGCAACCTCTCGAAGACGCCGTCGGCGCTCTGGGTCGTCGACACCAAGAAGGAGCACCTCGCGATCGACGAGGCGCGCAAGCTCGGCATCCCGGTCATCGGCATCCTCGACACCAACTGCGACCCCGACGAGGTCACCTACCCGATCCCGGGTAACGACGACGCGATCCGTTCCGTCGGCCTGCTGACGCGCATCATCGCCGACGCCGCCGCCGAGGGTCTCATCCAGCGCCACCAGAAGCCGACCGAGGGCGACGCCCCGGCCGAGCCGCTCGCCGAGTGGGAGCAGGAGCTGCTCCAGGGCGGCGAGCAGGGTTCCGCCGAGACCGAGAAGGTCGCCGATGAGGCGATCGCCGCAACCGACGCCGTCGAGGCAGCTCCGGCTGTCGAAGACGTCGAGGTCGCTGCAACCGAGTCCGCCGCCGACGCCGAGGGCGCAGCTGCCGCCGTCGTCGCCGACGAGAAGTAATCAAGGAGGACACCAGCAATGGCCAACTTTTCTCTCGCTGACCTGAAGGTGCTGCGCGAGCAGCTCGGCACCGGCATGGTCGACACCAAGAACGCACTCGTCGAAGCCGATGGCGACGTCGAGAAGGCGACCGAGATCCTGCGTCTCAAGGGTGCGAAGGGCAACGCGAAGCGTGCCGACCGCTCCACGAGCGAGGGCCTCGTCGCCGCGAAGGAGAACGGCGACACCGCCACGCTCATCGAGCTCGCCTGCGAGACCGACTTCGTCGCGAAGGGCGAGAAGTTCCTCGCTCTGGCCGACCTCGTCCTCGACGCAGTCGTCGCCGCCGGCGCGACCACCGTCGAAGAGGGGAACGCGGCTCCGGCCGACGGCAAGACCGTCGCCGAGGTCATCGCGGACTCCGCTGCGATCATCGGTGAGAAGTTCGAGCTCCGCCGCCTCGCGGTGGTGCACGGTGAGCACTTCGCCGTCTACCTCCACAAGACCAACAAGGACCTGCCCGCGCAGGTCGGCGTGGTCGTCGGCTACACGGGCGACGACGCGGAGACGGCTCGCAGCATCGCGCAGCACATCTCGTTCGCCAACCCGTCCTACCTCAGCCGCGACGACGTCCCGGCCGACGAGGTCGAGAAGGAGCGCGAGATCGTCACCGAGATCTCGAAGAACGAGGGCAAGCCCGAGGCCGCACTGCCGAAGATCGTCGAGGGCCGCGTGACCTCGTACTTCAAGCAGGTCGCGCTCCTCGAGCAGGACTACGCCAAGGACAACAAGCTGTCCGTGCAGAAGGTGCTCGCTGACGCGGGCCTCACCGTGACCGGGTTCGCCCGCTTCAAGGTCGGCGCGTAGCAGTTGTGACGGGGTCCGGATCGCCAGTGGCGATCCGGACCCCTTTGCGTGCGCGGGCATACCCGTGCACGTGGGATCGGTGACGATCCAGCCAGCGAGTCGACGGCTGTCGCGGACAGCGGGCGGCTCCTGACGCTAAGTTGTGTGAGGGACGAGGAAGGACAGGCGGATGCCGGAGAAGAAGCGCAGGGTACTGCTCAAGCTGTCAGGTGAGGCGTTCGGAGGCGGCCAGTTGGGCGTCAACCCCGACGTGGTCGGGTCGATCGCCCGCGAGATCGCTGAAGCGACCGCCGAGGTCGAGGTCGCAGTGGTCGTCGGAGGCGGCAACTTCTTCCGCGGAGCCGAGCTCAGCCAGCGCGGCATGGACCGCGGCCGAGCCGACTACATGGGCATGCTCGGAACGGTCATGAACGCCCTGGCGCTCCAGGACTTCCTGGAACAGGCCGGCGCCGCCACGCGCGTGCAGTCAGCCATCGCCATGACGCAGGTCGCCGAGCCGTACATCCCGCTCCGTGCCGAGCGACACCTCGAGAAGGGTCGCGTCGTCATCTTCGGAGCGGGCGCCGGACTCCCGTACTTCTCGACCGACACCGTCTCGGCACAGCGCGCGCTCGAGATCGGAGCCGTCGAAGTCCTCGTCGCCAAGAACGGCGTCGACGGCGTCTACACGGCCGACCCCCGCGTCGACCCGACGGCGACGAAGATCGACACCATCTCCTATCAGGAGGCGCTCCAGCGCGGCCTCAAGGTCGTCGACTCGACGGCCTTCAGCCTCTGCATGGACAACGGCATGCCGATGCGCGTCTTCGGCATGGAGCCGGCCGGCAACGTCACGGCGGCCATCCGCGGTGCCGCGATCGGCACCCTCGTCACCTCCGCCTAGGCGGCAGGGCGGCCGGGCCGAGGCCCGCCGGCCGACTAGACTGAACCCAGTAATGCAATCAAAGGAGTGCTCGTGATCGCGGATGTCCTCTCGGATGTTGGTACCCGGATGTCGAAGGCCGTCGAGGCCGCGAAGGATGACTTCGCCACGGTGCGTACGGGTCGCGCCAACCCCCAGCTGTTCCAAAAGGTCCTGGTGAGCTACTACGGCACGCCGACGCCGCTGGCGCAACTCGCCTCCCTGCAGAACCAGGAAGCTCGCACGATCGTCGTGACGCCCTACGACAAGTCCGCACTGCGCGACATCGAGCAGGCGATCCGCGACATCCCGAACCTCGGCGCCAACCCGACGAACGACGGCACCGTCATCCGGGTCACCATGCCCGAACTGACCGCCGAGCGTCGCAAGGAATACGTCAAGATCGTCCGCGGCAAGGGTGAAGACGCGAAGGTGTCCATCCGCAACATCCGTCGCAAGGGCAAGGACGACCTCGAGGCGCTCAAGAGCGAGGTCGGCGATGACGACGTCGCACGCGGCGAGAAGGAGCTCGAGGCCGTCACGAAGTCGCACATCGACGCCGTCGACGCCGCGCTGAAGGCCAAGGAGACCGAGCTGCTCTCCATCTGAGCCGCTGTCCCACCGCTGATTCCGTTCGCCGACCGGTCCCTCGACCGACGGCAGGCCCGCTGGAGGTACCTGTGGAAGACGATGTCGCTCCCGGGCGATCGAGCGATCCGTCGAAGCCCGAACCCGGCCGGTCCGGCAAGTCGGGTTCGCAGGAATTGCGTTCCCAGCTGAAGGACCGCCGCGCGAAGTTCGAGCGGCAGGTCGACGCCAAACGTGCCGACATCGAACGGCAGGTCCAGGCGACGAAGGCGCAGTTCGACGCGACGAACGAACGCATCGAGGCGCGGGTCGGCCGCAACCTCGTGAACGCCATCCTCATCGGGGTGGCCGCAGGCGGCATCATGCTCGTGAGCCTGATCATCTTCAAGGTGATCTTCGTCGTCCTGGCCTCGGCCGTGGTGGCCTTCGCCACGCTGGAGCTGCGGAAGGCCCTCGAGCAGACCGGGCGCCGGGTGCCGGCGATCCCGACCGTCATCTCGGCCGTCGCGATGCAGCCGGCGGCGTTCTTCCTCCACGACGTCTGGCGTTGGTCCGTCGTCCTGCTCGGCATCCTGCTCGTCATCGTCTGGCGCGTGGCCGAGCAGGCCATCGCTTCGAAGCGGACCGACCTTCCCACGCTCGTCCGCGACCTCGCGTCCGGGACGTTCATCCAGGTCTACGTCCCCTTCCTCGCCTCCTTCGCCGTGTTCCTCGTCGCCCAGCCCGAGGGCGAATGGTGGGCGCTGGCGTTCCTGATCCTCGTCATCTGCGTCGACGTCGGTGCTTATGTGAGCGGCCTGTCGTTCGGCAAGCACAAGATGGCGCCGGTGATCAGCCCGAACAAGACCTGGGAGGGTTTCGCCGGGGCTGGTGTCGTCTCGGTCGTGGCCGGGGTGCTGCTCGCCATCCTCATGCTCGGTGTCCCGTGGTGGGTCGGTGTCCTGCTCGGTCTGCTGCTCCTCGGCAGTGCGACGGTCGGCGACCTCGCGGAGTCGCTCATCAAGCGCGACATCGGCGTGAAGGACATGAGCTCGTGGCTGCCCGGACACGGGGGATTCCTCGACCGCCTGGACTCGATCCTGCCGTCGGCGGTCGTCGCCTACGTGGTCTACCTCCTGTTCGGCGGACTCGCGGGCTGAGTCCCTGCGCGGTCCGATTTCGCCCGATCAGCCCCTCATGGGGGAGAATGGTCCGGTGAGCACGATCTTCCCCACCGCAAAACGTTCGAAGCGTGGCTACGATCCGGCCGAGGTCGACGAGTTCCTCGACCGCGCTCGCGCCGCCTACGGGCAGGACACCGACGCCGACGCCGACGCCATCCTGAGTGCGGAGGACATCCGGCACGTGGCGTTCCGGCTCGTCCGGGGTGGCTACAGCACCGAGCACGTCGACGCGGCGCTCGAGCGACTCGAGGACGCCTTCTCGCTCCGCGAGCGGGAGCGGTCGGTCGAGGAGCGCGGCGCCAAGGAGTGGCTGCGCGACGCCCGCGGCACCGCGCAGGTCATCCTCAACCGGCTGACGAGGCCGGAGGGCCAGCGGTTCCAGCGGGTGAGCCTGCTCGCCCGCGGCTACAGCCGGAAGGACGTGGACGCCCTCGCGGATCGCCTCGTCGCCTACTTCCACGACGGCACACCGCTCAACGTCGACCGCGTCCGCACGGCCGTGTTCCGCAACGAATGGGCCGGTTACCGCGAGTCCCAGGTCGACGCACTGCTCGACAGCGTCGTGGACGTCATGCTGGCGGTTCGCTGAGCGTCGGCCGACCAGGTGGCCTGATCAGGCATTCTCGGCTACCATCGATGCATCGTGCCTCAAGACTCAACTGACGTGACCCCGTGGAAACCATCAGCCCAGCCGAACACCGGTAAGGCGGTTCAGCCCTACCGTCGGCCGCGCTCTCGCGGCAAGAAGGTCCTCGGGATCTTCGCGGCGACGGCTGCGTTCGGCTTCGTCGCCGTGACGATGGTCGACCCGACCTCGAGCGTCGTGGCGTCCTCCTATGCGGAGAAGCAGGCGCAGTTCGGTGGCAACGCCGCGCAGTCGGTCGTCGCAAGCTCGAACTACCAGTACACCTTCGCCCGCGACAGCTACGAGGTCGTCGCTCCGCCCCCGCCGCCTCCCGTGGCGACGCCCGCCGCGACCGGCGGCGGTTCCTCGTCCACGGGCAGCGCTCCCGCGGCAGGCACGCCCGACCCGGGTACGGCTCAGGCCATCGCCTACGACATGGTCATGGCCAACGGCTGGGGCGAGGGCGAGTACAGCTGTCTCGTCTCCCTGTGGAACCGCGAGTCGGGTTGGAACGTGTACGCCTACAACGCCAGCTCCGGCGCCACGGGCATCCCGCAGGCGCTTCCCGGCTCCAAGATGGCCTCGGCCGGAGCCGACTGGGCGACCAACCCCGCGACGCAGATCACCTGGGGTCTCGGATACATCACGAGTCGGTACAGCACGCCGTGCGGCGCGTGGGCCCACTCGGAGTCCAACGGCTGGTACTGACCGGAACCGCCTCCCGACACGGTCGTGGAGGCTGAGCCTAGACTTGACCCATGCCCCGACACCACCGCCACCGGCCGCGGCCCGGCGACGACGAGGGTAACGGTCTCGAACGGCTGATGGCGGGGTGGAAACGCACCGAGGACCATCGAGACGGATCCTGGTTCGTCCAGCCCGTCAGCGGTTCCAGTGCGCAGAAGACCTATGTGTGTCCTGGATGCGGACAGTCCATCCCGCCCGGCACCGCCCATGTGGTGACGTGGCGCGCTGACGGGGTCCTGGGCGACCAGGCCGACATCGCTGCCCGGCGGCACTGGCACTCGCACTGCTGGCGGATCCGGTGAACGCACGCACGCCGCGAAACGACCCGACCACATTGCCCCGGAGGACTGACTCATGAACGACACCATCGAGATCCGTGGTGGCGCCGAGCTCCCCGCCGTCCGCGAGGAGATCGAGCTGCACACGGCCGACGGCCTGACCCTCGTCGGCGAGCTCGCGGTGCCTGCCGACGGTGAGATCGTCGCGACCCTGGTGACGCTCCATCCGCTGCCGACCGCCGGCGGGTTCATGGACTCCCATGTGCTCCGGAAGGCCGCGGCGCGCCTGCCTGCGCTCGCGGGGATCGCGGTGCTCCGCTTCAACACCCGCGGCACCTCGTCTCCGCGGGGGACGAGCGACGGCGCGTTCGACGGCGGCGTCGGCGAGCGGGCCGATGTCGAGGCCGCGCTGGCGTTCGTGGCCGAGCGCGGGCTTCCGCATCCGTGGATCGTCGGGTGGTCGTTCGGGACCGAGCTGGCCTTGAAGTACGGTCGCGACCCGGCCGTCGATGGCGTGATCCTCCTCTCTCCGCCGCTGCACCGCACGACGGAGGACGAGCTCCGGGCCTGGGCCGGCGACGACCGACCGATGGTCGTCCTCGTGCCCGAGTTCGACGATTACCTCCGACCAGCGGAAGCGGCCGAACGGTTCGGCGTCCTCCCCGGGGCCACCCTCGTCCCGGTGGACGGTGCCAAGCACCTGTGGGTGGGGGAGAGCCAGACCCGACGCGTGCTCACCGAGATCGTCGCTGCAGTGCGTCCCGAGGCGCTGCCGCTCCCAACCCACTGGCCGGCCCCCGGCCTCCCAGCGGCCGTCTAGCCGCCTCCCAGTCATTTCCGATAGCCTGAACCACCTGCGTCTCCTGCCGGCCCGACCCGCCGGGTCCCGTCGGACGCAGGATCACCCGCGTCGCTCCGACGCCAGAGGAGAGTAATCCGTGCGTTTCGTTCTCGCCATCGCCGCGTTCGTCGTGGCAGCCGTCATGATCGTGACGGGAATCGCGCAACGGACCGTGTTCCTCTCGCCCGGCACCTTCAGCCTGTCCACGACGGTCGACAGCGGTGATCGGTTCATCGTCATCCCCGGGAGCGTGCTGCAGTCGCAGCCGGGAGCGCAGTCCATCGTGGCAGGCGCGGGCGGCGACACACAGGTGTTCATGAGCTACGGGCGCTCCGACGACATCACGGCCTGGCTCGGCGACGAGCCCTACAGCCGCGTCGGCGTCAACAGTGCCGGCACCGCCCTGACGACCACCACCGTCACCGCCGAGGCGGAGGCGACCGACGACGGGGCGACCCCGAGTCCTGAGCCGTCGGCGACGCCGGCCCCCGAGGCCACCGACGACACCACCACCTCCGAGCAGGGCCCGAACCCGCGGGGATCCGACCTCTGGCTCGGCGAGTACGACGAGGCGGGGGCAGTCATCGCGACGATGAACCTGCCGAAGGACATCGACGTGCTCATCGCAACCGACGGTACGGCCGCCGCTCCGGATTCCCTCCGCCTCTCCTGGCCACTCGACAACGCCACCCCGTGGGCCGGCCCGCTGATCGCCGGTGGCATCCTCGTGCTCCTCGCCGGCATCGTGCTCTACCTCTCGGGGATCCAGCGCATGCGGCGCTCGCGAGGCCCGCGTCGCAAGGGTCCGGGACAAGGACAGAAGGGCATCACGAAGATGTCGAGACAACCGAAGCCGCGCCGCCCCCGTGAACTCGGGGCCGGCAAGACGAAGCGCTCCCCGCTCCGCCGTTCCCTCGTCGTGGGCGTCCCGCTCGTCCTCATCGGCACGCTCGGTCTGAGCGGCTGCTCCCAGGACTACTGGCCGACCATCGGAGCGCCGTCACCGACACCCACCGTCACCGCGACGGACCTGCCGGCCGACAGCCAGGACCAGGACTTCGCGGCGCCCGTCGTGACCGTGCCACAGGTCGAGCGGATCGTGTCGCGGATCTCGACGGCGGCGTCCGAGGCCGATGCTGCGCTCGACGGCACCGCCGCAGCCGTCCGGTTCTCCGGGCCGGCGCTCGAGGAGCGCATCGCGAACTACGCCCTCCGCTCGAAGGTGGCCGACGCCGCCGGAGCGACCCCCATCCCCGCGTCGCCCGTCACGCTCACCCTGCCTCAGGCGACGGACGCCTGGCCTCGGACGGTCATGACCGCGATCCAGGACAAGGCCGACGAGACGGTGTCGCCGACGGTCCTCGTGATGACCCAGCAGGACCCGCGGTCGAACTACCAGGTCGTCTACGCGGAGAAGCTCCTCGAGGGCGCCCGACTCGAGAACGTCGCGCCCGCGACCATCGGTGCCGCGAGCGTCCCGCCGGACTCGAAGCTGCTCATCATGCCGCCGGAGGAGATCGCCGCGGCCTACGCCGACATCATCACGAACGGCGATGCGAGCACCTTCGCCGGCCTGTTCAACGCCGATGGCGACGTCTTCCGCACGCAGGTCGCCGCGGACCGCGCGACGAAGGCCGCGAACCTGCCGACGACGGCGAGCATCGCCTTCTCGGCGGCCGCCGGTACCGGCCCGAACGTCGCGCTGGCGACCAACGACTCCGGCGCGATCGTCGCCGTCAACGTGCAGGAGGGCGAGGTGGTCTCCGTCGTCACAGCCGGTGCTACCGTGAAACCTTCGGGTGCGGTCGCCGCGCTCTCCGGGATCACCGAGAGCGCGAAGGGGACACAGGCCACCTACGGCGACCAGCTCCTGTTCTACGTGCCAGCCGTCAACTCCGGAGAGAAGATCACCTTGCTCGGATTCACCCAGACCCTCATCGCCGCATCGGAGCTCCCGTGAGTGCCGCGGAGCCGAGCGCGGCACACCTGCGCGGCGCCGTCGACCTCTCCGGCCTCGCGCGTCGCCACCAGGCGCCGCCCGCCGGTGCGCCGACGCAAGCAGGCGCGCCTGCAGAAGCGCCCGGCGCGACGACCGACCAGACCGTCCAGGTCCCGTCCCTCGTCTTCGACGCGACGGACGACGGGTTCGGACAGGTCGTCGAGCTGTCCTCCGTGGTCCCCGTCGTCATCGACCTCTGGGCCGAATGGTGCGGGCCGTGCAAGCAGCTCTCGCCGGTACTCGAGCGCCTCGCCGCGGAATACGCCGGCCGCTTCGTCCTCGCCAAGGTGGACGTCGACGCGAACCCGCAGCTCTCCCAAGCCTTCCAAGCGCAGTCGATCCCGATGGTCGTCGCCGTCGTGGGTGGACGCCCGGTGCCGATGTTCAACGGCGCGATCCCGGAGTCGCAGGTGCGCGACGTGATCGAGCAGTTGCTGCAGCTGGCCGAGCAGAACGGGGTCTCCGGTCGGGCCGTCGTCGCCGATGGCGACGCTGCAGCCCCTGCCGAGCCCGTGGAAGAACCGCTGCCGCCCCTCCACGCCGAGGCGTACGAGGCCATCGAGCGCGCCGACTACCCGACGGCCATCGCCGCGTATGAGAAGGCCATCGCGCAGAACCCGAAGGACGACATGGCTGTGGCCGGCCTCGCCCAGGTCCGTCTGCTGCACCGCCTCACGGGGAAGACCCTCGATGAGATCCGCGGACAGGCGGCCGCCGCTCCCGACGACCTCGACGCCCAGCTGACCGTCGCCGACCTCGACCTCTCCGGAGGACACCTCGAGGACGCCTTCGACCGGCTGCTGACGCTGTTCCCCGACCTCGACCAGTCGGGCAAGGACACCGTCCGGACGCGCCTGCTCGAGCTGTTCCAGGTCGCCGGCGTCACCGATCCGCGCGTCATGAAGGCCAGGGCCCGGTTGACCGGCCTGCTCTACTGACCGACCGATGCACGACGAAGGCCCGCCTCCCTCAGGAGGCGGGCCTTCGTCGTGCATCCGGGTGCCGCGGAAGCCTGGTCAGCCGACGTGCTTGAGCCAGATCATGCCGAGCGGGGGCAGCGTGAGCTCGGCGGAAGCCGGGCGTCCCGCCCACGGTGACGCCGACGCCTCGATCGATCCGTAGTTGCCCACGCCGGATCCGCCGTACTCCACGGCGTCGGTGTTGAGGAGTTCCTCCCACCGACCCGCGCGAGGCAGACCGACCCGGTACGGCCCGACGGGGGCACCGGAGAAGTTCACGAGCGCGGCGATCACGTTGCCGTCGTCGTCCCAGCGCAGGAAGGAGAGCACGCTGTTCTGCGCGTCCCCGGCGTCGAGCCATTCGAAGCCGGCGGCGTCGTGGTCGAGGGCCCAGAGAGCCGGGTGCTCCGTGTACACGGCGTTGAGTCGGGACACCAGGCCGAGCAGTGCCCGGTGGCTCGGCTGGTCCAGGATCCACCAGTCCAGACCGCGTTCCTCCGACCATTCGGAGGGCTGACCGAACTCCTGGCCCATGAAGAGCAACTGCTTGCCGGGGTGGGCCCACATGAAGGCGAGGTAGGCCCGCATGTTCGCGAGTTGCTGCCAGTGGTCACCGGGCATCTTCGCGAGAAGGGACCCCTTGCCGTGGACGACCTCGTCGTGGCTGATCGGTAGGAGGAAGCTCTCGCTGAAGGCGTAGACCATCGAGAAGGTGATCTCGCCGTGGTGGTGTGACCGGTAGAGCGGGTCGTGCTCGATGTACTGGAGCGAATCGTGCATCCAGCCCATGTTCCACTTCAGGCCGAACCCGAGTCCGCCCTCGCTCGTCGGCGCGGTGACGCCGGGCCAACTCGTCGACTCCTCGGCGATCATCACGATGCCGGGGTTCCGTCGATAGGCCGTCGCGTTCGCCTCCTGGAGGAGACTGATCGCTTCGAGGTTCTCGCGCCCGCCATGGACGTTCGGCAGCCACTCGCCGTCCTTCCGCGAGTAGTCGAGGTACAGCATCGAGGCGACGGCGTCGACGCGCAGGCCGTCGACGTGGAACTCCTCGAGCCAGTAGAGGGCGTTGGCTACCAGGAAGTTCTTGACCTGGGGCTGCCCGAAGTCGAAGACGAGGGTGCCCCAGTCCGGCTGCTCGCCGCGTCGCGGGTCGGGGTGCTCGTAGAGGGGCTGGCCGTCGAAGTTCGCGAGGGCCCACTCGTCCTTGGGGAAGTGGCCGGGCACCCAGTCCATGAGGACGCCGATCCCCGCGCCGTGGAGACGGTCGATCAGGTACTTGAGGTCGTCGCTCGAACCGAAGCGGCTGGTCGGCGCGTAGTAGCCGGTGACCTGGTAGCCCCAGGACCCGCCGAAGGGGTGCTCGGCGAGCGGCATGAACTCCACGTGCGTGTAGCCGAGCTCAGCGATGTACTCGATGAGCTGGTCCGCGAGGTCCCGGTAGCCGAGCCCGGGACGCCAGGAGCCGACGTGCAGCTCGTAGACACTCATGGGCCCGTTGTGGGGATCGCTCGCGGCCCGCCGATCGAGCCACGCCTCGTCCGTCCAGCGGTAGTCGCTGACACCGGTCACGGATGCGGTGGCGGGGGAGCGTTCGGTGAACCGGGCCATCGGGTCGGACCGACGGACCCAGTCGCCGTGCTGGGTCAGGATCTCGAAGCGGTACAGCTCGCCGGCGCCGATGGTGGGGATGAACAGCTCCCAGACACCCGTCGCACCCATGTTGCGCATGGCGTGCGCCGTGCCGTCCCAGGAGTTGAGATCGCCGATGACCCGGACCGCACGTGCGTGAGGTGCCCAGACGGCGAACGCGGTGCCGGCGACCGACTCGGTGACCCCACGCAGCTCGGTGACGTGTGCGCCCAGGGCGTCCCAGAGCCGTTCGTGGCGACCCTCGCCGATGAGGTGCAGGTCGAGTTCGCCGATCGACGGCGCGAACCGGTACGGGTCGTCGGCGTCCCAGATCGATCCGTCGTTGTAGCGGGCGTCGAGCGTGTAGTCGATGATGCCGTCGACGTGGAAGCCCTGCCAGATGCCGGCGCGGACGTGCGCGAGCTCCACGCGCGCACCGTTGGCGAGCACCGCCGTCACCTGCTCGGCCAGCGGGCGTCTGGCGCGGACGACCACGAGGGGGTCGCTCACTCCCCCGAGGTCGACCAGGTGCTGGCCGAGGATCTCATGCGGATCGTGGTAACGGCCCTCCGCGACGGCGTCGAGGATCCAGTCCTCGACGGAGGGGAGCGGGAGCTCCCGGGGCGCCGGTGTGGCGTCGACCGGCATCGGTGCGGCTCGACGGCCGGAGCGCTTCGGTGCAGCGGCTCCGTCTGGGGTCACAGGGCTGGTGGTCATGGTCGGATCCTCACGCTCAGGATGTGCACGGGCTCGGTGAAGGCGTCGAGGCGCACGAAGTTGCTGTCGGACCAGATCCACTCGGCCCCCGTGACGAGGTCCGTGACGTCGAAGCTGCCGCCTGGGACGCCACCGAACACGGTCTGGTCGAGGTGCACCATGGTCTGTCGGACCGAGTGCGGGTCGAGGTTGGCGACGACGAGCAGGGTGTCGTGCTCACCGGTGCCGGTGAACCGCTGGTCGAGATGCTTGCTGAAGACGAGGATCTGGTCGTCGTCGCTCCAGTGGAAGCTGATGTTGCGCAACTGCCGGAGGGCGGGATGCGCACGCCGGATCTGGTTGAGCAGGGTGAGGTACGGCGACAGCGAGGTGCCGGCGGCTTCCGCAGCGGCCCAGTCCCGCGGACGATACTCGAACTTCTCGCTGTCGATGTTCTCCTCGGCACCGGGACGGGCGACGTTCTCGATGAGCTCGTACCCGGCGTAGACCCCCCACGTCGGCGCGGCGGTCGCGGCGATCGCCGCACGTACCTTGTACGCCGCCCGGCCACCGAACTGGAGGTACTCGGTGAGGATGTCGGGGGTGTTGACGAACAGGTTGGGCCGGAGGAAGTCGGCGGTCTCGGTCGCTGCCGCGCCGAGGAACTCCTCGAGCTCCTCCTTCGTGTTGCGCCAGGTGAAGTAGGTGTAGCTCTGCTGGAACCCGACCTTCGCCAGACCCTGCAGCAGGGCCGGACGGGTGAAGGCCTCCGCGAGGAACACGACGTCGGGGTCCGTCCGGTTGACGGTCGCGAGCAACCACTCCCAGAAGTCGAGCGGCTTGGTGTGCGGGTTGTCGACGCGGAAGATGCGCACGCCGAGCGAGATCCAGTGCCGGACGATGCGCAGCACCTCGGCCCGGATGCCCTCGGGGTCGTTGTCGAAGTTGACCGGGTAGATGTCCTGGTACTTCTTCGGCGGGTTCTCGGCGTACGCGATCGTGCCGTCGGGGAGGGTCGTGAACCACTCGGGGTGCTCGGTCACCCAGGGGTGGTCCGGCGACGCCTGGAGGGCGAGATCGAGGGCGACCTCCAGGCCGACCTTCTTCGCCTGGCGGACGAACGCGACGAAGTCCTTCTCCGTGCCGAGGTCGGGATGGATCGCGTCATGACCGCCCGCGGCACCACCGATCGCCCAGGGGGAGCCCGGGTCGTGCTCGCCGGGTGTGAGGGTGTTGTTCGGTCCCTTGCGGAACGTCACGCCGATGGGGTGGATTGGCGGCAGGTAGAGGACGTCGAACCCCATCGCGGCGACGGCCGGCAACCGCCCGGCTGCGCTGCGGAAGGTGCCCGACGTCCAGGAGCCGTCCGGGTTCCGCTCGGCACCCTCCGACCGCGGGAAGAACTCGTACCAGGAACCGACGCCGGCTCGGGTGCGCTCGACGCGGACCACGCGCTCGTCGCTCGTGCTCGCGAGACCGGCGAACGGCCGGCGGTCGGCGATGGCCAGGAGTTCGGGGTCGTCGAGCACCGCGAACCGGGCTTCCGGCTCGGCGTCGGTGTCTCGGAGGAGCTTGGCGGCGGCGGTGAGGAAGCGGCGGTCCTTCGCCGGGCGGAGCTTGTCCGTCGCGGCGCGCTCGAGGAGTTCCGCGCCGATGAGGTACATGAGCTCGACGTCGACGCCGGCCTCGATCTTGACCCGGGCGTTGTGCTCCCAGGTCGAGAACTCGTCGGCGAAGGCGCGGACCTGGTATCGCCAGGTGCCCTCCGTCGCGAGTTGGACCTCGACCTCGAAGCGGTCCGTGCCCGGGGCGCCCGGAGCCATCCGATGCGCGACCGTCTTCCCGCGCGGATCGGTGAGCAGGAGCTCGACCCCGATGAGGTCGTGTCCTTCGCGGAACGCGGTCGCGCCGAACGGCACCACCTCGCCCGCGAACGCCTTGGCCGGCCAGCGGCCACCTTCGACCGAGGGGGTCGGATCCAGGATCGGGATGCGCCCGATGCTCGGGGACAGCGTGAGCGACACCGGTACGGCGTCGTCGACGGTGGAGGACTGCGGTACTGACTTCGGCATAGTGCGTTCCATCTCCTTCGGTGCCACTGGTCCGACCGTACCGCGAAACGACCACCGATGAAGGGGCGCGCGGGGTGTCGCGCGTCATGCTAGGGCCTCGGGCGCGGCCCTGTCCCGGGTGGGCGTCCGATGAGCGTACGAGTGCGTTCCGCGGTTGCCATAGAGTGAGCGCGTGAAGGCTATCCGCAGGTTTACCGTCCGCGCGCTCATCCCCGAGTCCCTGACCTCGCTCACCGCCCTCGCTGCGAACCTGCGGTGGTCGTGGCACGAGCCGACGCAGCGCCTGTTCGACGAGATCGCACCGGACGTCTGGCGCGAGTCCGACCACGATCCGATCAGCGGCCTCGGTCTCGTGACACCGGAGCGACTGGCGGAACTCGCCGCCGATGCGGACTTCGTCGGCCGGGCCGACGCCTTGCACGCCGACCTCCGCCGGTACCTGGAGGAGCCGCGGTGGTACCAGGGCCTCCCGGACCCGAAACCGCAGACGATCGCCTACTTCTCGCCCGAATTCGGAATCGCCGCGGCCCTGCCGCAGTACTCGGGCGGCCTCGGCATCCTCGCCGGCGACCACCTGAAGAGCGCGTCCGACCTGGGGGTGCCGCTCGTCGGCGTGGGCCTCCTCTACCGCTCCGGGTACTTCGCGCAGTCGATCACGAACGACGGCTGGCAGCAGGAGTCCTATCCCGTGCAGGACCCCGACGGACTCCCGGTCACGGTGCTCCGGGAACCGGACGGGACACCGGTCACCGTCACCCTGGCGCTCCCCGACGACCGGAGCCTGTCGGCACGGGTCTGGATCGCCGAGGTCGGTCGGGTGCCACTGCTGCTGCTCGACACGGACATCCCGGAGAACGTCGCCGACCTGCGCGGCGTGACGGACCGGTTGTACGGCGGCGGCGGCGAGCATCGCCTCCTGCAGGAACTCCTCCTCGGCATCGGCGGTGTCCGCGCGATCAAGCAGTGGAGCGAGCTCACGGACCATGCGCTGCCGCAGGTCTACCACTCCAACGAAGGCCACGCCGGTTTCCTGGGGCTCGAGCGGATCAGCGACCTCGTCGGGAACGGACTCTCCTTCGACGAGGCGCTGCAGCTCGTGCGGGGCGGGACCGTGTTCACGACACACACCCCCGTTCCGGCTGGGATCGACCGGTTCGACCGCGAGGTGATCACGCGCTACTTCAGCGGTGACCTGCTCCCGGGCGTCGCCGCGCCGGACGTCCTCGCACTCGGCGACGAGACGGCGAACGGCGGCTCGGCCGACGTCTTCAACCTGGCGATCATGGGCCTGCGTCTGGCGCAGCGCGCGAACGGCGTCAGTCGGTTGCACGGCGAGGTGAGCCGCGCGATGTTCCGAGGCCTCTGGCCCGGCTTCGACGTCTCGGACGTGCCGATCACGTCGATCACGAACGGTGTCCACGCCCCGAGCTGGACGGATCCGTCGCTCGTCGACCTCGCCGTGGACCGGTGGGGGACGACCGACACGAGTCGGGCGGACTGGTCCGATCCGTCGCTCTCGGACGCCGAGCTCTGGTCGCGCAAGCACGGGATGCGGGAGCGCTTCGTCGCCGACGTGCGGCGCCGGATCGCCGATGGGTATCGGACCCAGAACCCGCAAGCGGTGCTCCCGTCCTGGATCGACGAACTACTCGACCCCGAGGTGTTGACGATCGGGTTCGCCCGGCGGGTGCCGAGCTACAAGCGGCTCACCCTCATGCTGCGCGATCCCGACCGACTGCGCGCGATCCTGCTCCACGCCGAACGGCCCGTCCAGATCGTCGTCGCCGGCAAGGCACACCCGGCGGACGACGACGGCAAGCGGCTCATCCAGCGCCTCGTGCAGTTCGCCCAGGATCCCGAGCTCCGATCGCGCATCGTCTTCCTGCCGGACTACGGCATCGGGATGGCCAAGACGCTCTACCCCGGCTGTGACGTGTGGTTGAACAACCCGCTGCGTCCCCTCGAAGCCTGCGGGACGTCCGGTATGAAGGCCGCACTCAACGGAGCCCTGAACCTGTCGATCCTCGACGGATGGTGGAACGAGTACGCGGACGGCGAGAACGGTTGGGTCATCCCGTCGGCGGACGGCGCGGCGGACGACGAGGAACGCGACGCCCTCGAGGCCACCGCGCTGTACGAGATCCTCGAGCACCAGCTGGTGCCGCGGTTCTACGAGCGCGAGGACGACGGGCTGCCGCAGCGCTGGATGCAGATGGTGCGACACACGATCTCGACGCTGTCCGAACCGCTCAGCGCCGACCGCATGGTCCGCGAGTACACGGAGCGCATGTACCTCCCGGCGGCGGCGATGGAGCGCGAGCTGAACGCGTCCGATCAGCAGCGGGCGCGCGAGCTGGCAGCCTACAAGCAGCGGGTGCGCGAGGCCTGGCCGCAGCTGGCGGTCGCCCATGTCGAAAGCGGCGGTGTCGACGCGGTCCCGCAGGTCGGTGACGTCCTGCGGCTGCGCGCCTACGTCCAGCTGGGATCGCTGTCACCCGAGGACGTGACCGTCGAGGTGGTCTGCGGGGTTCCCGGTGCCGGAGGTGAACTGCTCGACATCCGGACGCAGCCGCTCGAGCAGCAGCAGTCCCCGTCGACGAGTCGGCCGGAGCACACGCTCGAGTACGCCGGGACGCTTCCCCTCGATCGGGCCGGCGGGTTCGGGTACACGGTGCGCATCGTGCCGAGACACGAGCTGCTCCTCACCCCCGCGGAACTCGGGCTCGTCGCCGTGGCGGACCAGTAGGGCGATCTCCTCCGACGCGCCGGTGCGACCCTCGGACCGGTGCGTCGAGGGATCCGACTATCTGGCGATCCGCGCGACGACGGCGGCGACGGCCGATCCGAGGTCGGACGGGGCGAGTTCGAGGTCGAACCCGCGCCGACCACCTGAGACCAACACCGTCTCGTGCGCGAAGGCGCTCTCGTCGAGGACCGTCGGGAGCGTGGTGCGCTGCCCGATCGGGCTGATGCCGCCGACCACGTAGCCCGTCTTCCGCTCGGCGACGGCAGGATCCGCCATCGTCGCCCGCTTCCCGTCGAGGGCCGCCGCGAGCGCCTTGAGGTCGAGTTGGTCGGCGACCGGGACGATCGCGACGACGAGCGACCCGTCCACCTCCGCCAGCAGGGTCTTGAACACCCTGGGCGGGTCGACGCCGAGCGCCGTGGCGGCTTCGAGACCGAAGGCCGTCACCGACGGGTCGTGTCGGTAGGCGCGCGGGGTGAAGGGGATGCCCAGCGAGGTCAACGTCACCGTCGCCGGCGTGCCGCCACCCTCGGCCCTGCGCTTCGCCATCGTCAGACGGCTCGGAAGAGTTGCATCGACGTGGCGGAGACCGGGACCGTCTGGCCGGGGACGAACTGCTCCTCCTCGGACATCGGTGCGTCGTCCGCGGAGTTCCAGATGCGCACGAACGCGGTCACGCCCTCGTGCTCGGGCAGGGTGACCTCGACCGGCTGCTCGACACCGTGCACGATGAGCAGCACGCGGTCGAGCTCCTCGGACTCCGGCGTGCTCGTCGAGAAGAACTGCAGTGTCCGGTTCCGCGGACTCGTCCAGTCCTCGGTGCTCATGGTCGCGCCCGAAGCGTCGAACCAGTCCATGACGCTCGCGCCGGGCACCGTCGTCCCGGCGGCGGCGAAGTGCTCCGGTCGGAGGGCGGGGTGTTCGCGCCGGAGTTCGAGGAGCCGACGGCTGTGCGCGAGCAACTGGTCCTGCCAGGGCTCCCTCGTCCATCCGACCCACGTCAGCTCGGAGTCGTGACAGTACGCGTTGTTGTTGCCGCGCTGACTCCGCCCGAACTCGTCGCCTGCCGTGAGCATCGGGACACCCGCCGACAGCAGGAGCGTGCCGAGCAGGTTCCGCATCGCCTTGCGACGAGCGGCGAGGATCGCGGGGTCGTCCGTCGGGCCCTCGGCACCGTGGTTGAAGGAGCGGTTGTTGTCCGTCCCGTCGCGGTTGGACTCGCCGTTCCCGACGTTGTGCTTGACGTCGTACGAGACGAGGTCGGCCAGGGTGAACCCGTCGTGGGCCGTGATGAAGTTGACGGAGGCCAGCGGACCGCGCTCAGCGGAGAAGGTGTTGCTCGATCCGGCCAGACGGGTCGCGAACCCACCGATCCCGACCGGGGCGTCCGCCCGTCTCGCGTAGTCGATGTCGGAGAGCCAGAAGTTGCGGACACGATCCCGGTACCGGTCGTTCCACTCGTGCCAACCGTCAGGGAAGTTCCCCGTCTGCCAGCCGCCCATCCCGACGTCCCAGGGCTCGGCGATCATCTTCGCGTCGACGAGCGACGGGTCGTGGACGATCGCCTCGAGCAGGGGGTGGTCGGGCGTGAACTCGACCGCCTCGTTCCGACCGAGCGTCGCAGCGAGGTCGAACCGGAAGCCGTCGATCTGCACCTCGTCAGCCCAGTACCGCAACGAGTCGAGCACGAGCTGTTGGGGGACCGGGTGGCCGAAGTCCACGGTGTTGCCGCAGCCCGTCACGTCGATGTAGGCGCCGGTGGCGTCCTGACGGTAGTAGGTCGCGTTGTCGATGCCGCGGAAGCTCGTGCGGGGGCCGCCGGGCCCCTCTTCGGCGGTGTGGTTGTAGACGACGTCGAGGATGACCTCGAGGCCGGCCTCGTGCAGCAGCTTCACCATGCCCTTGAACTCGCGGAGGACTTCGTCCGCGCCACCCGCCTGCGCCGTCTTCGTCGCGTAGGAGGCCTGTGGACTGAAGAAGTTCAGGGTGTTGTAGCCCCAGTAGTTGACGAGGCCCTGCTTGATGAGACGCTGCTCGGAGGTGAACGCGTGCACCGGCAGCAGTTCGACGCTCGTCACCCCGAGATCGTGCAGATGCGCGATCATCGCGGGGTGGGCGAGGCCCGCGTACGTGCCCCGCAGCTCCTCCGGCACGTCGGGGTGCAGCTTACTCAGTCCCTTGACGTGCGCCTCGTACACGACGGTCCGGTCGAGCGGGACACGGGGTTTCTGCACACCGCCCCAGTCGAACGCGTCGTCGACGACGACGGAACGCCACTGCTCGGCCGACACGCGGGCGAGCCCGCGGGCGTAGGGGTCGAGCAGCAGGAGGCTCTTGTCGAAGGCGTTGTTCGGCGAGGACGGCCCTGAGGCGCGGACCGCATAGCGACGGCCGAGCACCAGCTCCTCGGAACTCCCACTCCAGACCCCGTCGTCGTCGCGGGTCATCTCGACCGAGTGGGTGATCCAGTTCAGATCCTTGTCGTCGAAGATCACGAGTTCGAGGGCATCCGCATGCTCGGACCACACACGGAGCTCACCACCGGACGGGCCGAGGCGGACGCCGAGATCGTGGAAGGGGTCACCAGCGTTCATGGGTTCTACAGTAGTGAGTGCGGGAGTGCGCGAAGATCCGCGGACACCGCGGCGAGGGGAGGAGCGGCATGGTGGTGTACCTGGACCACGCCGCGACGACCCCGGTGCGATCCGAGGTGATCGAGGCCTACGCGTCCGCGATGGCGACCGTCGGCAACCCGGCCTCCATCCACGGCCCCGGGCAACAGGCCCGCCGCCTCCTCGAAGAGGCACGTGAGCGGGTCGCTGCGACCCTCGGGTGCGACCCCATCGAACTCGTCTTCACCTCCGGCGGCACCGAATCCATCAACCTCGCCCTCAAGGGGCTCTACTGGCACCGCCAGCAGGATCGACGCCGCGCCGCCGTGCTCGCACCCGCGGGGGAGCACCACGCCACGCTCGACACCGTCGAATGGCTCGAGCGCCACGAGGGTGCATCCCCGCTCTGGATCCCGCTCGACGACCTCGGCCGGGTCTCACTCGACACGGCGGCCGAGCGCTTCGCCGACCACGGCCCCGACATCGCCGTGGCGACGGCGCTCTGGGCGAACAACGAGGTCGGCACCATCCAGCCCGTCGTCCGGCTGGCGGCGCTCGCCGCAGCGGCCGCGGTGCCGTTCCACCTGGACGCGGTCTCGGCCTACGGACACCTCCCCATCGACCTCGCCGACCTTCGCGCCGCATCCGGATCGGTCGGTGCCAGTGGTCTCGTCGCGCTCAGCGTCTCCGCGCACAAGATCGGTGGTCCCGTGGGGATCGGAGCCCTGGTCGTGAGCCGCGCAGCCGTGGTGGAGCCGTTGCAGCACGGTGGCGGACAGCAGCGCGGACTCCGCTCCGGCACGCAGGACGTCGCGGCAGCCGTCGGGTTCGCCGTAGCCGCGGAGCTCATGGCGCTCGAGCGGACCGCGGAGCAGGAGCGTCTCGGCACCTTGCGCGACCGACTCGTGGCCGGCGTGCGGGCGACCGTTCCGGAGGCCGAGCTGACGGGTGATCCCAGCGAGCGACTCGCGTCGAACGCGAACTTCGTGTTCCCCGGCGCACAGGGAGACTCGATGCTCTTCCTCCTCGACCTCGCAGGGGTGGCGGTCTCGACGGGTTCCGCCTGCCAGGCCGGCGTCCCGGAACCGTCGCATGTCCTGCTCGCGATGGGACGCCCGGAGACGGAGGCCCGATCGGTCCTCCGGATCACGCTGGGTCGGACGACGACCGAGACGGACGTGGACGACTTCCTCCAGGCCCTGCCGCGCGCGTACGCACAGGCGAGTCGGGCCGGTTCCGCCGACCGCGACACGGCGCTGGGCGCTCGTCCCTGAGCAGCCGTCTCGTCACCGCTTGCGGGTGGCCGTCCAGCGGCTGGCGCGTAGACTTGCCCGGTGAAAGTTCTGGCAGCGATGAGTGGCGGAGTCGACTCCGCCGTGGCAGCGGCACGCGCCGTCGACGCAGGCCATGAGGTGGTCGGCGTCCACCTGGCGCTCAGCCGGATGCCGGGCACGCTCCGGACCGGCAGTCGCGGGTGCTGCACCATCGAGGACTCGATGGACGCCCAGCGTGCGGCGAACCTGATCGGCATCCCGTACTACGTGTGGGACTTCTCGGAGCGCTTCAAGCTCGACGTGGTGGACGACTTCATCGCCGAGTACCGCGCCGGCCGGACCCCGAACCCGTGCATGCGTTGCAACGAGAAGATCAAGTTCGCGGCGTTGCTCGAGAAGGCGCTCGACCTCGGGTTCGACGCGGTCGTGACCGGTCACTACGCCACGATCGTCACGAGCCCCGAGGGTGATCGTGAGCTGCACCGCGCGAGTGCCTGGGCCAAGGACCAGTCGTACGTCCTGGGCGTGCTCACCGCCGAACAGCTCGCGCACTCGATGTTCCCGCTCGGCGCGACACCGTCGAAAGCCGAGGTCCGAGCCGAGGCCGCGGAGCGCGGCTTCACGGTGGCGAACAAGCCCGACAGCCACGACATCTGCTTCATCCCCGACGGCGATACGAAGGGCTGGCTGGGGGAGCGGGTCGGCACCGAGACCGGCCAGGTCCTCGACCGAGACGGAGCCGTCGTCGGTTCGCACGAGGGCGCCCACGCCTTCACCGTCGGCCAGCGCAAGGGCCTGCACCTCGGCGTGCCCGCGCCGGATGGACGTCCGCGCTTCGTCCTCGAGGTGCGTCCGAAGGACAACACGGTCGTCGTCGGGCCGAAGGAGGCGCTCGCCATCGGCGAGATCGCCGGTTCGCGCTTCACCTGGGCTGGGAGGGCTCCGGAGGTCGGTGTCGCACCGATCCCGTGCGACGTCCAGATCCGTGCGCACGCCGATCCGGTTCCCGCCGCACTGACGCTCGTCGACGGCGAGCTCGTCGTCCACCCGGAGACGCCACTCGACGGCGTCGCTCCCGGACAGACCGCCGTGCTGTACAGCGGGACGCGCGTCCTCGGCCAGTTCACGATCGACCGCACCGTCAGTGCGGTGCCCGTCGGAGCCGCCGCCTCCGCCTGAGGACCCCAGGAACGACGGAACGCCCGACGAGCCAGGCTCGTCGGGCGTTCTGCGTCGGTCGTCAGGATCGGGTCTGTGCGCCCGCCTTGGACTTCTTGGGCTTCTTGACGAAGAGGGTCTCCGCCTCCTCGAGCGTCAGGCCGTTCGTCTCGGGGATCTTCGCGAGGACGAAGACGAACGAGAGGAGCGCGAACAGCGCGTACATGCCGTAGGTCACCGGCAGGGAGAACGCGGCGAGGGCCGGGAAGCTGACCGTGATGAGGAAGTTCGCGATCCACTGCGCCATCGCCGCGACACCGAGCGCCTTCGCGCGCAGGCGGTTCGGGAAGATCTCGCCGAGGAGCACCCAGACGAGCGGTCCCCACGACGCGCCGAACGCGACGACGAACACGTTGGCGGCCACGAGGGCGATCGTGCCCCAGGGCTGGGGCAGCGAGACCTCGCCGGCGCTGTCGGTGACCGACTGCGTGAACGCGATCGCCATCGCGCCGAGCGAGACCGTCATACCGATGGAACCCGCGAGGAGGATCGGCCGTCGACCGATGCGGTCCACGAGCAGGATGGCGACGACGGTGACCGCGACGTTCGTCACCGAGGTGATGACCGAGATGAGGAGCGAGTCGGACTCCTGGAACCCGACGGCCTTCCACAGCGTCGTCGAGTAGTAGAAGATCACGTTGATGCCGACGAACTGCTGGAAGATCGACAGGATGATGCCGATCCAGACGATCGGCAGGAGCCCGAAGCGTCCGCCCCAGAGGGTCGCCTTCTTCTGCTGCTCATCGTCCTTCACCGCCTGCTCGGCGAGCTTGACGGCGCGATCCACCTCCTCCTGCGGCCAGACGGTCGCGAAGATCCGACGGGCCTCGTCCGACTTGCCCTTGCGGACGAGGAACCGGGGCGACTCGGGGAGCCGCATCGCGAGCACGCCGTAGACCACGGCCGGGAGCGCGCAGGCGATGAACATCCAGCGCCAGGCCTCGACGCCGAACCACAGCGGGTTCGAGGCGCCGCCGGCGGCGCCCGCCAGGACGGAGTCGGACAGGAGCGCGGCGAAGATGCCGAGCGTGATGGCGAGCTGCTGCAGCGAGGCGAGGCGGCCGCGGATGGCGCTCGGCGCGATCTCGGCGATGTACGCCGGAGCCACGACCGAGGCGATGCCGATACCGAGCCCGCCGACGATGCGCCAGATGACGAGGTCCCAGGGGGAGAAGGCGAAGCCGGCTCCGAAGGAGGAGATGAAGAACAGGCCTGCACCGAGCAGCATCGTGAAGATGCGGCCGCGGCTGTCGGCGATCCGGCCCGCGAGGTAGGCGCCGAGCGCGCAACCGAGCAGCGCTGACGCGACCGCGAAGCCGATGAGCGCCTCACTGAGCGCGAAGTGGTCCTGCATCGCGTCGACCGCGCCGTTCACCACGGAGGAGTCGAACCCGAAGAGGAAGCCACCGACCGCGGCCGAGACGGAGATGCCGATGACGCGCGCGGTCAGCTGCTTGCTGGTAGGAGCCGCCCCCGTTCCCGGACTGCTGGACTGGGACATGGTTCCTCCGATTCCGCGCGCATGGTTCCTGCGGCACTGCGACACCCTACTCCTCGATGAGACCCGCCCCGACCCGGTTGCGCACATCTGGGAGGACGTGCCGGGTGTCAAGCGCCCGCCGGTGTCGGACGCCGCTCGTAGACTGGACGCCGTGGCGAACAGCACCGGACAGACCCTCCAGCAGGCATCGACCGAGGCCGAGGAACTCACCTCGCGCATCCTCGAGCTTCGCGACGCGTACTACGAGCGCGACGAGTCGCTCGCCTCCGACGAGGAGTACGACGCGATGCTCCGTCGGCTCGAGGAGCTCGAGCGTCTCTTCCCCGAGCTGCAGAGCCAGGACAGCCCCACCCAGACCGTCGGCGGGCGCGCCGAGACCACGCTGTTCGCCCCGGTCACCCACCTCGAGCGCATGCTCAGCCTCGACAACGTCTTCTCGATCGAGGAGTTCCTCGCCTGGGCCGCCAAGGTCGAGCGCGACGCCGGAGGGTCCGTCCAGTACCTCTGCGAACTGAAGATCGACGGCCTCGCCATCAACCTCCGGTACGAGCGCGGCCGCCTCGTGAGCGCGGCCACGCGCGGCGACGGCGTCGTCGGCGAGGACGTCACGGAGAACGTGCGGTACATCCGTTCCATCCCCGAACGCCTGACGTCGTCCGACCCCGGGGTCGAGTTCCCGGAGGTCGTCGAAGTCCGGGGCGAGATCTTCTTCCCGGTCGAGGCCTTCCGCGAACTGAACGCCAACCAGGCGGCCGCCGGTGAACGGGTCTTCGCCAACCCGCGCAACGCGGCGAGCGGTTCCCTGCGCCAGAAGGCGGAGAGCAAGAACCCGGCCCAGCTCGCACTCATGCGCGACCGGCTCGGCCGCCTGCAGATGCTCGTCCACGGCATCGGCGCGTGGGAACAGCCGCCCGTCGCTCGGCAGTCACAGGTCTACGAGCTGCTGCACAGCTGGGGGCTCCCGACCTCCTCGCACTACCGGGTCCACGACGAGGCGACCGGTGCGGCGGAGTTCATCGAGTACTTCGGCGCCCACCGCGACAGCGTCGAGCACGAGATCGACGGCGTCGTCGTGAAGGTCGACGATCTCGCGCTCCACGGCGAGCTCGGCGCGACGAGTCGTGCTCCGCGATGGGCCATCGCCTACAAGTACCCGCCCGAGCAGGTGAACACGAAGCTCCTCGACATCGTCGTGAGCGTCGGGCGCACCGGTCGCGCCACCCCGTTCGCCGTCATGGAGAAGGTGCTCGTCGCCGGCAGCGAGGTGCGTCAGGCGACCCTGCACAACCAGGACGTCGTGAAGGCGAAGGGGGTGCTCATCGGCGACACCGTCGTCCTCCGGAAGGCCGGCGACGTCATCCCCGAGGTCCTCGGCCCGGTCGTCGAGCTCCGCGACGGTTCGGAGCGGGAGTTCGTCATGCCCGAGCACTGCCCCGAGTGCGGTACCCCCCTCGCCCCCGCGAAGGAGGGCGACATCGACCTGCGCTGCCCGAACGCGCGGAGCTGCCCGGCGCAGGTGCGCGGACGCGTCGAGCACATCGGCTCCCGTGGCGCGCTCGACGTCGAGGCGCTCGGCGAGGTGGCGGCAGCGGCGCTCACCCAGCCGGTGGAGCCTGCGGAACCACCGCTGACGACTGAGGCCGGACTCTTCTCGCTCACGATGGCCGACATCTTCCCGGTCACGGTGATCGTCCGCGACAACGAGACCGGGCTGCCCAAGCTCAACGAGGACGGATCCGAGAAGCGCGTCACGCCCTTCCGCCGCCGACGCGCCAAGAGGGACGGCGTGCACGATCCGGCCGCGGCCGAGTTCGACGGCGACGAGTCCTCGGTGCCGTCCAAGAACGCGATCGAACTCCTCGCCAACCTCGACGGCGCGAAGACCCGCCCGCTCGCCCGGTTGCTCGTGGCACTGAACATCCGCCACGTCGGCCCGGTCGCCGCCCGGTCACTCGCGGAGTACTTCGGTTCGCTTGATGCCATCCGTGCGGCCACCCGCGACGAGCTCGCAGAGGTCGACGGCGTGGGCGGGATCATCGCCGACGCCCTCATCGCCTGGTTCGAGGTCGACTGGCATCGCGAGATCGTCGAGGAGTGGACTGCGGCGGGCGTGCAGTGGGCGACACCCGGACACCCGGGGCCGGGCGCGGCGGTCGCGGCCGGTGGTGTGCTGTCCGGTGTCACCGTCGTCGCCACCGGTTCGCTCGAGGGCTTCACCCGGGAGGGTGCGCTGGAAGCGATCGTGCAGGCGGGCGGGAAGGCTGCGTCGAGCGTCTCGAAGAAGACCGACTTCGTCGCCGCCGGCCCGGGTGCCGGGTCGAAGCTCGCGAAGGCCGAAGCACTCGGTCTGCGGATCATCGACGCCGAGCAGTTCGCCCTGCTCGTCTCCGAGGGTCCGGCGGCGCTCGGCGAGCCGGAGGCCCCGGCCGCGGATGAGGCCGAGGGTGCGGAGTCCGCCGACGAGGTGCCTACGGACTGACCTCAGTCCTGGTCGGCCTGCAGCAGCTCGTCGCGGACCTGGCGCCGCAGCACCTTGCCGATGAGCGACTTGGGGAGTTCGTTGACGACGACGACCCGCTTCGGCACCTTGTACGGGGCGAGGATCTCCCGCGCCCAGGCTCGGAGGGCATCCGGATCCACGGTGGCACCGGGAGCCGCGACGACGGCCGCGACGACCTGCTCGCCGGAGTGGGGATCGGGGAGCCCGACGACGGCGGCGTCAGCGACCGACGCGTGCCCGCGGAGCACCTGCTCGACCTCGCTCGGCGACACGTTGAACCCGCCGGTGATGATGAGCTCCTTGATCCGGTCGACGACGGTCATGAACCCCTCCTCGTCGATGGACACGATGTCACCGGTGCGGAACCAACCGCCTGGGAGCAGGACGGCGGCGGTCTCTTCGGGCTTGTTGTAGTAGCCGTGGAAGACCTGCGGGCCGCGCACGAGCAACTCGCCCGCCTCGCCGGCTGGCCGGTCAGTCTCCGGGTCGTCGGGATCCACGACGCGCACCTCGGTGCTCGGCAGCGGGAGGCCGATGGTCCCGGGCTTCCGTGCGGTCGAGACCGGGTTCGCGGAGATGACCGGGGAGCACTCGGACAGCCCGTAGCCTTCGACGAGGAAGCCGCCGGACGCGGCTTCGAACGGGACGACGAGGTCGTGTGGCAGCGGCATCGCGCCAGAGATGGCGATCTCGGTGCCCTGCAGTGACACGCCCTGCTCGGTCGCCGCGGTCAGGAGACGGTCGGCGATGGGCGGGACGGCGGGCAGGAAGGTCGGCGGTCGCTTCTTCATGACCTTGAGGACGAGCGCCGGGTCGAACTTCGGGAAGAGGACGAGGCGCGAGCCCATGCTCATGGCGAACGTCAGGCAGAGCGTCAGGCCGTAGGCGTGGAACATCGGGAGCACCGCGTAGACGACGGCCTCCCCACGCTTGACCGTGGGCACCCAGGCGCGGGACTGCGCCGCGTTCGCGAGCAGGTTGCCGTGGGTGAGTGCTGCACCCTTGGGCGAGCCCGTCGTCCCGCTCGTGTACTGGATGAGTGCGAGGGCGTCGGTCGCGGGCTTCGGGTGGCTCGCCGGCAGCGGCCCCGAGGTCAGGAGCTGCTCCCACCCCACGGTGCCCGAGACCGGCGCGGTGAGCTGAGCCCGTGAGGCTCTCGCCTTCGGGATGGGCAGACGGAGAGCAGCGCGCATGTGGAGCGGCATCGCCCGGGTCACGTCGATCGTCACGAGCGAGTGCACCGCCAGGTCGGCCGGGAAGTCCTGCAGGTGCTCGGCGACCTTGTCCCAGACGATCGCGAACGTCGCGCGGTGGTCCTCGAACTGGTGGCTGAGTTCTTGGGGGGTGTAGAGCGGATTGTGCTCGATGACGACGGCGCCCAGCCTGAGGACCGCGTAGAACGCGACGATGTGCTGCGGGCAGTTCGGGAGCATGAGGGCGACGGGGTCTCCCGCCCGGACACCGAGTGCGCGCAGGCCGGCGGCGGCACGGGCGATGAGCGCCTCGAGCTCCGTGTAGGTGGTGGTCGACCCGAAGAACTCCAGCGCGACGGCGTCCGGGTAGCTCGCGGCGGAGGCTTCGACGAGATCGCCGAGGCTGCCGGTCTGCTCGGGGATGTCGTCCGGCACGTCGGCGGCGTAGCTCGCGAGCCAGGGACGCTCGTGCGGGGGACGGGGACGGCTGCTCGAGTCGTTCTGGGTCACCGTCCCACTGTAGGGGCGGAGCCCGACGGACGACCACGTCCCTGGCGAATAGACTGGAGCGACCGCCACCGCTACACGTACGGGAGACGCATGTCGGAAATCACTACCGAGCAGGTCGCGCATCTCGCGAACCTCGCTCGAATCGCCCTGAGCCAGGACGAGATCGCCCACCTCACGACGGAGCTCGACTCCATCGTGGACAACATCCAGAAGGTGCAGCAGGTGGCCACGCCTGACGTCCCGGCGACGAGCCACCCGATCCCGCTCGAGAACGTGTACCGCGACGACGTCGTCGGCAACACGCTCACGCGGGAGCAGGCGCTGCAGAACGCGCCGGAATCGGCCGACGGTCGCTTCAAGGTCTCGGCGATCCTGGGGGAGGAGCAGTGAGCGGGTTGATCGGTCTCACGGCAGCCGAGCTGTCGAGCAAGCTGCGCGCTGGCGAGGTCTCCAGCGTCGAAGCCACCCAGGCGCACCTCGACCGCATCGCGCAGGTCGACGGCGACGTCCACGCCTTCCTCCACGTGTCGGACCACGCACTCGACGTCGCCGCCGACATCGACGCACGCCGTGCCGCGGGCGAGGACCTCGGCGAGCTGGCGGGCGTCCCGCTCGCCATCAAGGACGTGCTGGTCACGACGGACATGCCGTCCACCTCGGGGAGCAAGATCCTCGAGGGGTACCTGTCACCGTTCGACGCGACCGTCGTCGCCCGGTCGCGTGCCGCCGGTCTCGTGCCGCTCGGCAAGACGAACATGGACGAGTTCGCCATGGGCTCGAGCACGGAGCACTCCGCGTACGGCCCGACCCACAACCCGTGGGACCTCGACCGCATCCCCGGCGGTTCCGGCGGTGGCTCCGCCGCCGCGGTCGCCGCGTTCGAGGCGCCCATCGCCCTCGGCAGCGACACCGGCGGGTCCATCCGCCAGCCGGCGCACGTGACCGGCACGGTCGGCGTGAAGCCGACCTACGGCGCGGTCAGCCGCTACGGGGCGATCGCGCTCGCCTCCTCGCTCGACCAGGTCGGGCCGGTCAGCCGCACGGTCCTCGACTCGGGCCTCCTCCACGACGTCATCGCCGGGCACGACGCCCTCGACTCCACCTCTCTCCGCGACGCCTGGCCGTCGATGGCCGGTGCGGCCCGCGAGGGCGCGCGCGGCGACGTGCTGCGCGGCCTGCGGGTCGGCGTCGTCACCGAGCTCAATGGTGCGGGCTTCCAAGCCGGCGTGAAGAGCCGCTTCCAGGAGGCGCTCGCGGTACTCGAGGCGAACGGTGCCGAGATCGTCGAGGTCTCCGCTCCGAACTTCGAGTACGCCGTCGCCGCCTACTACCTCATCCTCCCCGCCGAAGCGTCGAGCAACCTCGCGAAGTTCGACTCGGTGCGCTTCGGCATGCGGGTCACGCCCGAGGGTGGCGGCACGGTCGAGCAGGTCATGTCCGCAACGCGCGAGGCCGGTTTCGGTCCCGAGGTGAAGCGACGGATCATCCTCGGCACGTACGCGCTCAGCGCGGGCTACTACGACGCCTACTACGGCAGCGCCCAGAAGGTCCGGACGCTCATCCAGCGCGACTTCGCGGCGGCGTTCGACCAGGTCGACGTCCTCGTGAGCCCGAGCGCCCCGACGACGGCGTTCAAGCTGGGCGAGCGTATCGACGACCCACTGGCGATGTACCTGAACGACGTCACCACCATCCCGGCGAACCTCGCCGGCGTGCCCGGCATCAGCGTGCCGATCGGGCTCGCCCCGGAAGACGGTCTGCCCGTCGGCATCCAGTTCATGGCGCCAGCACGGGAGGACGCCAGGCTCTACCGGGTCGGCGCCGCTCTCGAGGCGCTTCTCGAATCGACGTGGGGGCACACCCTCATCTCGCAGGCACCCGCTCTCGGAGGTCGGTAACCCATGGCCAAGGACAAGCTCCTCTCCTACGAAGAAGCCCTCGAACTGTACGAGCCGGTGCTCGGCTTCGAGGTGCACGTCGAGCTGAACACCAAGACGAAGATGTTCTCCTCGGCGCCGAACGGCTTCGGCGACGCTCCGAACACGAACATCTCGCCGGTCTGCCTCGGTCTGCCCGGGTCGCTCCCGGTCGTGAACGAGCAGGCGGTGCGGTACTCGATCAGCCTCGGGCTCGCCCTCGGCTGCTCGATCGCGCCCTCGAGCCGTTTCGCGCGGAAGAACTACTTCTACCCCGACCTCGCGAAGAACTACCAGATCTCGCAGTTCGACGAGCCGATCGCCTTCGAGGGCTCGGTCGACGTCGAGCTGGCGGACGGCACCATCGTGACGGTGCCGATCGAGCGCGCGCACATGGAGGAGGACGCCGGCAAGCTCACGCACATCGGCGGTTCCACCGGCCGTATCCAGGGTGCCGAGTACTCGCTCGTCGACTACAACCGCGCGGGTGTGCCGCTCGTCGAGATCGTCACCAAGCCGATCTACGGCACCGAGCACCGGGCACCCGAGATCGCGAAGGCCTACGTCTCCGCGATCCGCGACATCGTCGTGGCGCTCGGCATCTCCGACGCGAAGATGGAGCGCGGGAACCTCCGCTGCGACGCCAACATCTCGCTGCGCCCGCGTGGACAGGAGAAGCTCGGCACGCGAACCGAGACGAAGAACGTCAACTCCCTGCGTTCCGTCGAGCGCGCCGTCCGCTACGAGATCCAGCGGCAGGCGGCAATCCTCAAGGACGGCGGATCCATCGTCCAGGAGACGCGGCACTGGCACGAGGACACCGGTGCGACGTCCGCCGGCCGGCCGAAGAGCGACGCCGACGACTACCGGTACTTCCCGGAGCCCGATCTGCTCCCGGTCGTGCCGTCGCCCGAACTCATCGAGGAACTCAGAGCGGCCCTGCCCGAGCAGCCGGCCGTCCGTCGTCGTCGGCTGAAGAGCGAATGGGGCTTCACCGACCTGGAGTTCCAGGACGTCGTGAACGGTGGTCTGCTGAACGAGATCACGGCCACCGTCGAGGCCGGCGCCGCTCCGGCCGCCGCACGGAAGTGGTGGACGGGCGAGATCTCGCGGATCGCGAACCAGCGCGATGTCGAGGCGACGAGCCTCGTGTCACCCGAGCACGTCGCGGCACTCGCGGCGCTCGTCGAGGCCGGAACGCTCAACGACAAGCTCGCACGCCAGGTGCTCGAGGGCGTCATCGACGGGGAGGGCACTCCCCAGGAGGTCATCGACGCTCGCGGTCTCGCACTCGTGTCCGACGACGGTCCGCTGATCGCCGCCATCGACGAGGCACTGGCCGCTCAGCCGGACGTCCTCGCCAAGATCCGCGACGGCAAGGTCCAGGCCGCCGGCGCCGTGATCGGCGCCGTGATGAAGGCGATGCGCGGACAGGCCGATGCGGCGCGTGTGCGCGAACTCGTCCTGGAGCGCGCCTCGCAGTAGCGGTCACCGCTGCACCATCGGGCCCGCGCCACCGTCGATGACGGCGGCTCGGGCCCGATGTCGTCGGCCAGGGGAAGCCCTGGTGCCGACTGCTGGCCCGGCATACACTTCCGCCATGCTGGTCGAAGGCACCATGCGGTGGCAGGTCACGGAAGACGCTCCGATGGCCCTCATGCTGGCGCTCGCGTTCCGCGACATGGCAGGGCTCGGCGAGCGATGCGTCGCGCAGCTTCCCGCGGTCACACCGGGGCTGGAGCGGGTCGACGTCACCGGCCTCGACCTCGACGCGCTCGCCGTCCAGTTCGACGGTTGGTGGACCGGGATCGCCCGTCGCGACACGCGCCTGTTCATGGCCGAGGTCCGTCCACCACACTTCGAGGTGTTCGATCGAGCTCTCGACCTGCAGGAGCTCGCCTACCGGGCGTACGACGACGCGCACCGCTGGGCGTCGGCTCGCATCCGGGAGTACGAGCGCGCGCTCGCAGGCCGATCGCCGAGTCGCCTCACCGACGTCTACGAACTCATCCGCGAGCGTCAGTTCGAGTTGCGCCGGCAATCCAGCTCGTTCCGGTTGGACCTCGAGGTGCTCCCGATCTGCCGACCGGGGGCCTGGGTGGTCGCGCCCGACACGATCGTGGTCAGTGAGTCGCTCCGGGACGACCAGGAGGCCTTCCGTGAATGGCTACGGCCGCTGGTCCACGGCCTGGTCTGATCCGCTCGCGACGCGCTCGACCGGCCGACGGGTCGGGTTCAGGAGCACGACCGCGATGATCGAGCCGACAGCGCCGGCAGCCGCCATCGCGGCGGTGAGCGGGTGGGAGATCTCCGCGAAGGGCATGATGAAGGCGCTCGCGAGCGCGATCCACACGGCGACGTGTGCAGGCTTGCGCTCCGGGTCGAGGCGCAGCTTGCGAGGGTGCTCGACACGGCCGAGGAGTGTGCCGACGCCCGCGAGCAGGACCGCGACGACCAGCAGCACGACCGGCCGGGTCCACCACCACGCGGCGCTCAGCGGTTCCGCGAAGGGGATGCCGAGGGCGAGCTGGAGACCGGCGACCGCGATGATCAGGGGGAGATGCCAGAGGTACACCGTCATCAGCCGGGACCCGATGAGGAAGACGACCGCTCGCGCGGCGCGGGTCTGCATGACGGCGGTGAGCAGTGGGTGCACCAGGGCGAGCAGGGCGAGCTGCCCGACGCCGAGGACGACGAGGGGGAGCGTCGGTGGGTTGAGGTTGCCGAGCATGCTGGTCGAGTACGGCAGCCAGGTCGTGATCGGCACGAGCGCACCGTAGGAGAGGAGCACCACGGCGACGAGGACGAGGCGCGGAACGGAGCGGAGACGTCCGTCGGCCAGGAAGAACCCGAACTGCTGCAGCAGCGGCCAGACGAACAGCAGGTTGACGAGACCGATGCCGAGGAGGCCGGTCGAGTAACGGACGACGTCGACGAGGATCACGCCGGCCAGCAGTGTCGCACAGGTCAGGACGGGGTGGCGGTCGTGGCAGGTGGCGAGGAACGGGGCGACAGCCTGGCAGAGCAGGTAGGCGGCCAGGAACCAGAGCGGGGACCCGACGCCTGCGGCGACGGCCTCGATGATGGCGGGGGCGACGCCGAGGGCCCCGGCGAGCCACAGCCCCGCGGCGAGGAAGAGCAGGACCGGGATCGTCGGCAGGGCGAGTCGGAACACCCGGGACCGGAGGAAGTCGCTGGTCCCGCCACCGCGTCGGACGGTGCTGCGCCAGCCGGTGATCGTCGCGAAGCCGCCAACGATGAAGAACAGCGGCATGATCTGGCCGAACCAGGTACCTGTGTCGAACCACGGCTGCTGCTCCAACGCTCGGGAGATGCCGATCGTGCCGTCCGGCTCGACCGCCACCGCGACCATCAGGAGGTGGACGATGACGACCGTCACGACGCACGCGACGCGCACGAGGTCGAGGGCGAGGTCCCGCCCGGAGAGATCTGGGGCCGCCGGGGCCGACCCGGTCCGCGTTCGCGTGCTCATCGCCGGACAGCCTAGCGTCGCCGGGCCCTCCCGCCTCGGCCCTTGTGGAGAGCGTGTCGGAGGCGACTGCGACAATGGAGGCATGAGTCGGCAGGATGGAGCGTCTCGTCGCGTCTCGGCGCACGATGCCGACGACAGCGGTACCCCCATCCTCCACGTCGACATGGACGCGTTCTTCGTCTCGGTCGAGCTCTTGGAACGGCCCGAGCTGCGCGGTCTCCCGATCATCGTCGGCAACAAGGAGGGGCGGTCGGTCGTCACCTCCGCCAGTTACGAGGCTCGCCGGTACGGCGTGCGCGCGGCGATGCCGGTGTCCCAGGCGATGCGCCTCTGTCCGAGCGCCGTCGTGTTGCCACCCCACCACGGCAGGTACCGCGAGTACTCCGATCGGGTGATGGAGGTCTTCGAGTCGGTCACGCCGCTCGTCGAGCCGCTGAGCATCGACGAGGCCTTCCTCGACGTGTCCGGCGCGGTCCGGTTGCTCGGGAGCCCACGGACGATCGCCGCGCTCGTGAAGCAACGGGTCCTCGACGCGACCGGTCTGCCGTGCTCGGTCGGCCTGGCATCGACGAAGTACGTCGCGAAGCTCGCCTCCGGCCTGTCGAAGCCCGACGGCCTGCTGGTCGTGCCCGCCGACGAGACCCTGGCGTTCCTCCACCCGTTGCCGGTCGGCGCGCTGTGGGGCGTCGGTGGCCGGACGGAGGAGCAGCTGACGAACCGGGGCATCCGGACCATCGGTCAGCTCGCCTCCACCCCGCTGTCGATGCTCCAGCGCGCGGTCGGTGAGGCCTCCGGTCGCCGACTCCTCGAGCTCGCGAACGGGATCGATCCGCGCGGCATCGAGCTGGCACGACGCGAGAAGAGCGTCAGCCACGAGGTGACCTTCCCGACGGACGTCTCCGACCCGACCATCCTCAAGCGCGAGCTGCTGAACCTCGCCGGTCTCGTCGCGATCCGGCTCCGGAAGGGCGGCTACGCCGGCCGGACGATCAGCATCCGTGTCCGCTATGCGGACTTCAGCGTCATCACCCGGTCGCGCACCATCGGCGAGGCCACGAACGTCGGGCGTCGGGTCTATGACGAGGCGGCGTCGTTGTTCGACGACCTCGATCGCGGTGGGCGTCTCGTGCGCCTCGTCGGGGTGAAGGTCGACCAGCTCGTCCCCGCCGATGAGGCCGGTGCCGGGCTCTGGGACCCGGACGAGGAGTGGCGTGAAGCCGAGCAGACGATCGACCGGGTCGCGAGCCGGTTCGGCGATCTCGCGATCGCTCCCGCCTCCCTCCTCGGCAAGCCGAGGCGTCGCGGACTCGGCAGTCGCGGAGACTCGCAGGGTGCTGGGAGCACGGATCAACCCCTTGGACCGGTGGATACCGAGCGGTAGCCTCGCGGTATGACGAATCTCGTGGAGAAGCTGGCAGAACAGGCGAAGGGGCTCGGCGTGTCCGCAGCCTACGGGGAGCAGCAGGACGTCGACGGCACGAAGCTCGTGCCCGTCGCGCTGACGTACTACGGCTTCGGCGGCGGCTCCGAGGGCGACGGCGACGACGCCCCGAGCGGCGGTGGCGGAGGTGGCGTCTCGATCCCGGTCGGTGCCTACATCAAGACCGACGAGGGCCTTCGTTTCGACCCGAACCTCATCTCGCTCATCGCCGTCGCGATCCCCTTCATCTGGGTGAGCGGCAAGGCGCTGGCCGGCCTCATCAAGGCCCTCAAGAAGTAGCCCTCCCCGTCGAACCCCTGTCGTGCGACTGCGCACGGCAGGGGTTAGACTCGTGCCACCACGGGAGTCCGGTGAACCGGGCTGAGAGGAAGGTATTCGCCTTCGACCGTCGAACCTGATCTGGATCATGCCAGCGCAGGGAGACCATTTCTCGCTATCCCGTGCTCTTTTCCGTCTACAGGAAGGGCACGTATCGTGTCAGCATCGACCAAGATCTCACCCTCTGAACGCGCTGCGTCGCGGACCTTGCGCTGGAGGGTCGTCGACATCGTCGTGGTCGCCGTGCTCGGCGTCGCGACGGGCCTCATCTTCTGGGCGTGGAACACGCTCGGATCACTCTGGTACGCGGGTGCCAGCGCCGTCACGCCCGGTTTCGGCGGGATCGCCGTCGGGATCTGGCTCCTCGGCGGGGTGCTCGGCGGCCTCATCATCCGGAAGCCCGGCGCAGCACTCCTCGTGGAGACCATCGGTGCGATCGTCTCCGCCCTCATCGGGAACGCATGGGGCGTCACGACGGTGTACTCCGGCCTCGCTCAGGGCCTCGGTGCTGAGCTGGTGTTCGCGGCGCTCGCGTACAAGCGCTTCGGCCTCGTTCCGGCGATCCTCGCCGGTGCCGGCGCCGGGGCCGGCGCGTGGCTCCTCGAGCTCGTGATGTCGGGCAACCTCGAGAAGGGTGTCGAGTTCAACGCGATCTACCTCGGTTCCCTGCTGGTCTCGGGCGCGATCCTCGCCGGTGTCGTCGGCTGGGCCCTCGTCAGGGCACTCGCGTCGACCGGAGCGCTCAGTCGGTTCGCGTCGGGGCGGGACGCTCGGCGCGAGGTCTGATCGTGCCGGGAACGGCTGCGACCGGTTCGGCGCGCGTCGTCGCGCGGGACTGGGGGTGGCGTCATGCCGGTCGGAAGGCCTGGGCGGTGCGCGACCTCGACCTCGTGATCGAACCGGGCGAACGGGTCCTCCTCCTGGGGGCGTCCGGTGCCGGCAAGTCGACGCTGATCCACGCACTGGCCGGCGTCCTTGGCGGTGCGGACGAGGGGGAGTCCCACGGCTCGCTCCTCGTGGACGGCGTTCCGCCTGAACGAGCGAGGGGTCGCATCGGGCTCGTGCTGCAGGATCCCGACTCGCAGGTGATCCTGTCCAAGGTCGGCGACGACGTCGCCTTCGGCTGCGAGAACCTCGGCGTCGAGCGCGAGGAGATCTGGCGCCGCGTCGACGCCTCGCTGGAGGCCGTGGGACTGGACCTGCCGCTGGACCACTCGACCTCGGCGCTGTCCGGGGGCCAGAAACAGCGGCTGGCCCTCGCCGGCGTACTCGCCATGCACCCCTCGCTCCTCCTGCTCGACGAACCGACCGCGAACCTCGACCCGGCCGGGGTGGCCGAGGTGCGGGACGCCGTCGCTCGGCTGGTCGATGACGGTTCGTCCACCCTGGTCGTCATCGAACACCGCGTCGACGTCTGGCGCGAGCTGATGACCAGGGTCGTCGTGCTCGACGCCGACGGCGGTGTCCTCGCCGACGGGCCACCCGACCTCGTCCTCGACGACGTCGGGCAGCGCCTGGCCGATGCGGGCGTCTGGGTGCCGGGCATCCCGCTGGGGTTGGCCCCTCGTCCGGTGTCCGGCCCATCAGCCGCGGTCATCACGACCGACGACCTGGCGATCGGTCGAACGCGGAAGCAGCCGGTGCAGGAGCACCTGGGGCTCGCGGTGCCCGAGGGTGCGGCGACCGTCATCGTCGGCCCCAACGGCGCGGGGAAGTCCACGCTCGCGCTCACGCTGGCGGGACTGCTGCCGGAGATCACGGGGACGGTGACCGCCGCTCCGCAGCTCGCCGGCAGGCTGGGATCCCGGCCGATCCGCTGGAAGTCCACCGAGTTGCTCACACGCATCGGGACGGTCTTCCAGGATCCCGAGCACCAGTTCGTCTCATCGACCGTGCGGAACGAGCTCGGTGTCGGCCTGCAGGCCCTCCGCTGGTCCCGGACCGCCATCGACGAGCGGGTCTCCGAGATCCTCGAGGCGCTCGGTCTCGGTCGTCTTGCCGAGGCGAACCCGTTCAGCCTCTCGGGCGGTCAGAAGCGCCGGTTGTCGGTGGCCACCGTCCTCGCTGCCCGGCCGGCGGTCATGGTCCTCGACGAACCGACGTTCGGGCAGGATCGACGCACGTGGTTGTCACTCGTCCGCCTGCTGCAGCACGAGCTCGAGCGCGGCGCGACGATCCTCTCCGTCACGCATGACGCGGGGGTCGTCGAACATCTGGGCGACCATCGCATCCTCCTCGAACCGCTGGAACTCGGGAGGCGGGCCGCATGACAAGCCTCACGGCAGCGGACCGCTCGACGGTGTTGCACCATCGACCGCCACTCGACCGCGTGAATCCGGTGACGAAGGTGCTGGCCGTCCTCGTCCTGTCCGTCCCGTTGCTGTTGACGATCGACTGGGTGAGTGCGAGCACGGCGGTGCTGCTCGAAGTGATGCTGTTCCCGCTCTCCGGCCTGCGGTTCACCGCGTTGCTGAAGCGGGCCCTGCCGGTGCTCGTCTTCGCGCCCATCGGCGGGATCAGCATGCTGTTGTACGCGAAGCCGGGAGGGACGGAGTACCTGTCGCTCGGGTTCGTCCGCGTGACGGACAACTCGATCGAACTGGCGGTCGCCGTGACGATCCGGGTGCTGGCGCTCGGTCTCCCGACGATCCTGCTCTTCGCGCGGGTGGATCCGACCGATCTGGCCGACGGGCTGTCCCAGATCGCGAAGCTGCCGTCTCGGTTCGTGCTCGGGATCCTCGCTGGAGCGCGGATGCTCGGACTCTTTATCGACGACTGGCGCAGTCTCGCGCTCGCCCGTCGTGCCCGTGGGCTGGGGGACCGGGGAGTGGTCCGGCGGTTCGCGTCCATGGCGTTCGTGCTGCTGGTGTTCGCCATCCGCCGCGGGAGCAAACTCGCGACGGCGATGGAGGCGCGGGGGTTCGGGGCACCGAACGAACGCACCTGGGCCAGACCGTCCCGCCTGGGCCGGGCTGACCTCGTCGCCGTCCTGGTGACGATCGTGATCATGGCTTTCGCGCTGTCCACGGCGGTCCTCGCCGGCACGTTCCGGGTCGTGGGCCAGTGAGCGCGGTTCCGCCGGTCCTGCTCATCGACGGACGGTCGGGCACGGGGAAGACGACGCTCGCCTCCTCGGTGGCGTCCGCATTGACGGCCAGCATGGTCGTCCACATGGACGACCTGTATCCGGGGTGGGAGGGGCTCGACGAGGGTGCTCGACTCCTCGTCGAGTGGATCCTCACACCGTTCTCCGAGCGGCGCGCGGGGGAGTGGCGGCGTTGGGACTGGGAACGGTCCGCCCGTGCGGAGGCGCACCTCGTGCCGAGTGACCGTCCACTCATCGTCGAGGGCTGCGGGTCGTCGTCGCGGGCGTCGCGAATACTCGCCGACACGGTGCTGTGGCTCGACGCGCCGGTGGTCCAGCGCACCGACCGCCTCATCGGGCGCGGTGACGGCGTCGACTGGCTCGCCGAGTGGACCCTCCAGGAGGACGCCTTCATCGAGCGGGAACGGCCCGACCTCGATGCGGGTCTCCGCATCGAGGCGACCGGCGCCGCGGACCAGGTCTCATCCCTCGTCCTCGATGTCCTGAGGCGCGACGAAGCGGGCCGCTGGAACTCCTGGCTCCGCGTCTGACGGCCGACCGCGATCTCGGTCACTGAGCTTGTCGAAGGGCCGGGGCTGAGGTTCCGGTCCCTGAGCTTGTCGAAGGGTCAGGGCTGAGGTTCGTTCCCTGAGCTTGTCGAAGGGTGGGTGTGCCCCCGGCAGGATTCGAACCTGCGACCAAGAGATTAGAAGGCTCCTGCTCTATCCCCTGAGCTACGGAGGCGGGCGTCGTCCAGGATACCGCAGCGGTGTCTCAGGCGCCGACGCCGAGGAGGCCGAGGACTCCGAAGACGAGCGACAGGGCTGCGAGGACGAGGGCGATGCTGATGAGGATGACGTGCACGCGCAGGAACGTCGTCGCACGTCCCTGATCGTCGCGGGCACGCGGGTCGGCGACGATCCGCTTGAGGAAGCGAGGCCAGACGACGACGTTGTAGACACCGTTGACGAGCAGCAGGACGGAGATGGCGATGATCACGGCTCGAGTCTACGGAACCGGCGGCGTCGGTCGTGCTGAGTAGACTCGACCCATGAGCACAGCTGGGGACCGTCTGGTCTGGATCGACTGCGAGATGACCGGACTCGAGCTGGAGGTCGACGAACTCGTCGAGATCGCCGTCGTGATCACCGACTTCGAACTGAACATCCTCGACCCGGGTTACTCCGTCGTGATCAAGCCCGACCAGTCGGCACTCGACAACATGGGTGAGTTCGTGACGAACATGCACCGCACGTCGGGGCTGCTCGAGGAGATCCCGAACGGCGTGAGCGTCGCGGACGCCGAGTTCCAGGTCATCGAGTACATCCAGCGCTTCGTCCCCGACGAGTCGAAGGCGCCGCTGGCCGGGAACACCATCGGGACCGACCGAGGATTCCTCGCGCGGTACATGCCGCGACTCGACGCCCACCTGCACTACCGCAACGTCGACGTCTCCTCCATCAAGGAACTGGCCCGTCGGTGGTACCCGCGGGTGTACTTCAACGCCCCGTCGAAGCACGGCGGACACCGCGCGCTGGCGGACATCCTCGAGTCGATCCGTGAGCTCGCCTACTACCGCGGAGCGTTGTTCGTCGACCTCCCCGGCCCGTCCTCCGACGACGCGAAGCAGGTTTCGGAAGCGGTCGTGTCACGGTACGCCCCAAACATGTAATAGACTCGTCCAGTCGCTTGTGACGCGGTCTCCGCGGAGCAGGTCGCATGGTGGGTATAGCTCAGTTGGCAGAGCGCCTGGTTGTGGTCCAGGAGGTCGCGGGTTCAAGCCCCGTTACTCACCCCATGTCGTACAGAAGCCGGAGGATCCCTCCGGCTTCTGTCGTATCCGGGGAGCGGGCATGTTGGAGCTGGACACCGAGGCGTTCGAAGCCCTCGTGGTGGACGAACTCGACCGCTTGCCCGACGAGATGGTCGACGGTCTCGACAACGTCGTCTTCGTCGTCGAGGACCGCCCTGAGAACGGCACGCTCGACACGCTCGGGCTGTACGACGGCGTCGCCCTGACGGAGCGCGACCGCTACGGCTTCGGCGAGATGCCCGACCGGATCATCGTCTACCGCGAGCCGCATCTGGCGGCGTGCGAGACACTCGACGAGCTCGCCGACGAGATCCACACCACCCTGGTCCACGAGATCGCGCACTTCTACGGCATCGACGACGAGCGGCTGCACGAGCTCGGCTGGGCCTGAGACCCGCCTCGCCCACCGAGCCGTGTTTCCGGTGTGTTGCAAGTGCCTCGGAGTTCCGGGTGCGCCTCCGGTGAGCGAGTAGCCTGGGGACATGCGCGAGATCCAGGCCCGCATCATTGCGGAACTCCATGTCAGCCCCACGATCGACCCGGCGGCCGAGGTCCGTTCCCGGATCGACTTCCTGAAGTCGTACTTGCGGGCGACGCACACGAAGGGGTTCGTGCTCGGGATCAGCGGGGGACAGGACTCGTCGCTCGCCGGGCGCCTGTGCCAGCTCGCGGCGGAAGAGGTCCGAGCCGAGGGTGGCGAGGCCCGGTTCGTCGCCGTCCGTCTACCGTACGCCGTGCAGCACGACGAGGACGACGCCCAGTTGGCGCTGTCGTTCATCCGCCCGGACGACTCCGTCGTGTTCAACATCCAACGTGCGGTCGACGGGTTCGAAGCCGAGTACGCGGATGCGACCGGCGAACCCCTCAGTGACTTCGTCAAGGGCAACGCGAAGGCGCGGGCACGGATGGTCGCGCAGTACGCGATCGCCGGTCAGCAGGGGCTCCTGGTGGTCGGGACGGACCACGCGGCCGAGGCGGTCACCGGCTTCTTCACGAAGTTCGGCGACGGCGGGGCCGACGTGCTCCCGCTCAGTGGCCTGACGAAGCGTCAGGGGCGTGCGCTCCTGGAGTCGCTCGACGCTCCGGAACGCCTCTACCTGAAGGCCCCGACCGCCGATCTCCTCGACGGCACTCCTGGCCAGACCGACGAGGAGAACCTCGGGCTCAGCTACCAGCAGATCGACGACTTCCTCGAGGGGAGCGAGATCGATCCGGTGGCCGCCGAAGCGATCGAGGCCCGGTACGCGGCGACGGAGCACAAGCGACAGGTCCCGGTCAGCATATTCGACACCTGGTGGCGCTGACCACGCACCCCTGACACGAAGACGGCGGCCCGATCGGATGATCGGGCCGCCGTCTGTCAGTCGCGGTGGTCAGCTGACGCTGGACTGCTTTCGTTCGGCTTCCAGGACCGCGACGTCGTCGATGATGCGCTGCGTCGTGCTGGTGTTGATCGTGCCGCCAGTCGAGCGAGTGATGTCGCCGGGCCGTGCAGCCGGGGCGGTGGACGCGGGCTTCACACCGGCGTACTGCTCGTGGTGCTGCTTGGCGACCCACGACTCCTGCTCCGCGACGAGCGCCTGTTCCGATCCGCTGGACTCGGCGCGCCAGCGACGGAGGTCTCCGTCGAAGTCCTTTCGGGCCCGTGCCGGCTTCTTCGACCACTCGACGAGGCGGTCGCGGAAGTCCTCGACCACCGGGTCCAACTCGTACCCGAACGTCGCGGAGTTGCGCTTCATCTCGTGGAGCTGGTGGTTCGCCCAGTCCGCGGCGACGGCCGCACCCTTGATCGGGCTGAGCCGCACGAGGGTGTCGGCCTGGGCGACGGCCCGATCGCTGAGCACCTGCTCCTGCGGGGTGAGCGAGTTCCAGACGCTGGCCTCGGTGGCGGCGTCGACGAGCGCCAGTATCGCGACGTTCTTCTGCTCTCGATCGCGCTGGTCCACGATGGCTCGCAGCGCACGACGGCTTGCGCCGGCGGCGACGAGAGAGGACACCACGACGGCCACGATGAAGAGGGCCGCAGCGAACAGCATGGGGCGGACCTCAGCTGAGGTCACCCACTCTACGAAGTCATTCCACCACTGCATGGGCCGCAGACTACCCCTCGTTCGGGCGTGAACACGGGCGACGCACCGGGGTCGACGGGAACGGCGGGAGGGTAGCCGCTCAGTTGCGGAAGGCGTCGATGGCGACCGCGAGATCGCTGAAGCTGCCCAGCGGGGCGTACTCGAGGACCGCCGGTCGGAACCGGTTGGCCCGGTATTCAGGAACGCCGTCCGCTCCGACGGCCTCGATGTTGCCGAGCACGCGGCCGTCGGGGGTCGTCACGCGCCAGTAGCCGGGACGGATGCTCAGGGCGTTGGGCATGGGACTCCTCGTGCGCTGGTGGGGCGATGCCGGACTGGGACTGCCGGCTGGTACTCGTCAGCGTATGCGGGGCCACCGACATCGGCCCTGGTCAGAGCGGAGCGAGGGTCCTCCACAGCGAGGTGCGCGGTTGTGGACATTGACGAGGGTCGCCCGGCTCGACACGGGGCCCACGGGATCGGTGAGGCTGGCAGTGCGTCCGGGGTGGCGATCGGCACGGACCCGCCCCGGACGCTTCCGCGATCCACCGCCAGGATCGTCGGACCGACAGGAGAGGAACCCATGAACGACCAGATCACCGTCTGCGGACACGTCGCGACAGACCCCAAGCACCATCGCACGACGTCCGGGCTGGACATCACCAGTTTCCGCCTGGCGTCGCAGCAACGTCGGTACGACCAGAAGCAGGGTTCCTGGGTGGCGCAGGAGACGAACTGGTACACGGTGAGCGCCTTCCGTGGATTGGCGACCGCCTCCGCCACATCGCTCGTCAAAGGACAACGCGTGATCGTGCTCGGCCGGTTGCGGATCCGCGACTGGGAGCAGGGTGAGCGACGAGGGACGTCGGTCGACATCGAAGCCGATCACATCGGGCCCGACATCGGCTGGCAACCGAAGGGGTCCGGTGAGTCGCCGGTCGGAGCGGGGGTGTCTCCGGCGCCCGCCGCATCCGAGTCGACCGGATCCGGATCCGGAACCGGAACCGGGGAGTGGGCGTCGGCACCGCCGCAGGACACGCCGTTCTGACGCGCCGCGTAGACTGCTCGACGTGCAGAAGAGCCTCCGCGACCGCCCCGTCTCAGCCGTCACCTCGATCCGTCGCCGCACGTCGATCGCCGGCGTCCGGGTCGGCGTGGTGCTCGGCCTGCTCGGCATCGCCGTGACCGGCTGCTCCCAGCCCGCTCCCGAGCCGACGGCCACGCCGAGCCAGACGCCGACCGCCACGGAGACGGCTCCGGCGGCGCCCGTGCTGCTCCCCGAGGGCACCGCCACCGACAACCTGCCGTTCTTCGACGCCGTGAACGCAGCCACGCTCGCCGCGAACCCCGCCGCTGGCGGCCAGGCGATCGTCGACGGTCTCGTCGCCGCCGGCTTCCCGAAGGCGGAGATGGAGGTCTCCTCGGACACGACGAGCATCGGCGAGCCGGCCGACTCGATCCAGTTCGCCATCCGGTGGCAAGGGCAGTGCATCCTCGGGCAGAACGGGCCGGCGACGGGGTATCACTCGTCGGTGGTGTCGCAGCTCGACACCGGGCGATGCCTCATCGGGGTCACGCGCGCGATCGACTGGTAGCGCCGCCGACCACTCACGGGCTGGTGCAAGCCGTGGGCATGCCATAGCCTGACATTTCAGATATCGCTACCTCCTAGGTGGCTCGATCCGGAATCGAGGGCCCGCATGACCGCCAACCCATCACCTGGCGGGGAACCTGCCACCGAGGCCGTCTTCCTGGCCGACGAACGTCTGGCCGTGGCGCCGACGGTGTTGGCGCATACACTCAAGCCTCGTCATCTGGCGCTGATCGCCCTCGGCGGCATGATCGGCGCCGGGCTCCTCGTGGCGTCGAGCACGGCGATCCTCGCAGCGGGACCCGGCGTGATCCTCGCGTACGCCCTGGCCGGCGTGGTCGTGGTGCTCGTCATGCGCATGCTGGGGGAGATGGCCTCCGCGTCGCCCGAGACCGGGTCGTTCTCCGCCTACGCCTCGCGATTCATCGGCCCCTGGGCCGGTCTCGCGATCGGGTGGCTGTACTGGTGGTTCTGGGTCGTGGTCGTCGGCATCGAGGCGACGGCCGCAGCGCAGATCGTCAGCCAGTGGGTGCCCGGTCTCCCGCAGTGGATCCCGGCGCTCGTGATCACCGTCGCGTTCCTCGCCGCCAACCTCGTGTCGGTGAAGTCGTTCGGTGAGTTCGAGTTCTGGTTCTCGTCGATCAAGATCACGGCCGTGATCCTGCTCATCGCGCTCGGATCGCTCATCATCGTCGGCGTCATCCCGACCGAGACGGCGACCGTCGCCAACCTCGCTCCAACCGACGGGGGCTTCCTGCCGTTCGGTATCGGCGGCGTCCTGGCGGCGCTGCTGCCGATCATCTTCTCGATGTTCGGTGCCGAGGTCGCCACGATCGCGGCAGGAGAATCGGTGGACCCGAAGGGTGCGGTCCGGCGAGCGGTGAACTCGGTCGTCTGGCGGATCCTGCTGTTCTACATCGGCTCGATCCTGGTCGTCCTCATCGTCGTGCCGTGGACGGAGATCACGCCGGGGATCAGTCCCTTCGTCACCATGCTGCACGCCGCCGGGATCCCCGGTGCCGGGGTGGCGATGGACATCATCGTCTTCACGGCCCTGTTGTCGACGCTCAACGCCTCGCTGTACACGGCGTCGCGCATGCTGTTCTCACTCGGCGGCCGCGGGGAGGCCCCGCGAGCGGTCCGCGCGACGACGCGACGCGGCACGCCGGCGGTCGCGATCCTGTGCTCGGCCGTCGTCGGGCTCGTGTGCGTCCTGTTGAACTACCTCGCACCGGACGAGGTCTTCACGTTCCTCGTCAACTCCACCGGCGCGATCGCGATCTTCGTGTGGATCGTGATCGCCGTCGCTCAATTGCGCAGTCGACGGTTCGACCAGGTCTCGGCGTCGGAGAGCAGCGACCGCGTCGGCGGGATCCGCATGTGGGGACACCCGTGGCTCACGGTCGTGGTCGTCGTCGCGCTCGTCGCGCTGCTGGTGTCGATGTTCTTCGGCGGACCCGCCCGGCTCCTCGAGGTCACGACGAGTTGCGCGATCGCGGCGGCGGCCGTCATCGCGGGCGTCCTCGTGCAGCGCAAACGGAGGGTCCGCCCATAGACTGGACGGCGACATGGCTGAATACATTTACTCGATGGTCCGCGCCCGCAAGGCGGTCGGCGACAAGCTCATCCTCGACGACGTGACGATGGCGTTCCTGCCCGGAGCGAAGATCGGCGTCGTCGGCCCGAACGGTGCCGGTAAGTCCACGATCCTGAAGATCATGGCGGGGATCGACACCCCCTCGAACGGCGAGGCGAAGCTCACGCCGGGCTTCAGCGTCGGCATCCTCATGCAGGAGCCGGAACTCGACGAGGACAAGACGGTGCTCGAGAACGTCCAGGAGGGCGTCGGCGAGATCAAGGGCAAGATCGACCGCTTCAACGAGATCTCGCTCGCGATGGCCGAGCCCGACGCCGACTTCGACGCCCTGCTCGCCGAGATGGGCGTGCTGCAGGAGGCGATCGACGCCGCTGACGCCTGGGACCTCGACTCGCAGCTCGAGCAGGCGATGGACGCGCTGCGCTGCCCGCCGTCCGACGCCACGGTCGCCCACCTCTCCGGTGGTGAGAAGCGTCGCGTCGCGCTCTGCAAGCTCCTCCTGCAGAAGCCCGACCTCCTGCTCCTCGACGAGCCCACCAACCACCTCGACGCCGAGAGCGTGCTCTGGCTCGAGCAGCACCTCGCCCAGTACGCGGGCGCCGTGCTCGCCGTCACCCACGACCGGTACTTCCTCGACCACGTCGCAGAGTGGATCTGTGAGGTCGACCGCGGTCGCCTCTACCCCTACGAAGGCAACTACTCGACCTACCTCGAGAAGAAGGGCGAGCGTCTCAACGTCCAGGGGAAGAAGGACGCCAAGCTCGCCAAGCGACTCGCGAGCGAACTCGAGTGGGTCCGCAGCAACGCGAAGGGCCGCCAGGCGAAGTCGAAGGCGCGTCTCGCGCGGTACGAGGAGATGGCGACGGAGGCCGAGCGCACCAGGAAGCTCGACTTCGAGGAGATCCAGATCCCCGCCGGTCCGCGACTCGGCTCGACGGTCCTCGAGGCCAAGAAGCTCGAGAAGGGCTTCGACGGACGGGTGCTCATCGACGACCTCTCCTTCAGCCTCCCGCGCAATGGCATCGTCGGCATCATCGGCCCCAACGGCGTCGGTAAGACCACGCTGTTCAAGACCATCGTCGGCATCGAGCCGCTCGACGCCGGCGAACTCAAGGTCGGCGAGACCGTGAAGCTCTCCTACGTCGACCAGTCCCGCGGGGGCATCGACCCGAACAAGACGCTCTGGGAGGTCGTGTCCGAGGGGCTCGACTACATCCAGGTCGGCAACCAGGAGATCCCGTCCCGCGCCTACGTGTCGACCTTCGGGTTCAAGGGCCCGGACCAGCAGAAGAAGGCCGGCGTCCTCTCCGGTGGTGAGCGCAACCGACTGAACCTCGCGCTGACGCTCAAGCAGGGCGGTAACCTCCTGCTGCTCGACGAACCGACCAACGACCTCGACGTCGAGACGCTCTCGAGCCTCGAGAACGCGCTCCTCGAGTTCCCGGGTTGCGCTGTGGTCATCACCCACGACCGGTGGTTCCTCGACCGCATCGCGACGCACATCCTGTCGTACGAGGGCACCGAGGAGAACCCGTCGAACTGGCACTGGTTCGAGGGAAACTTCGAGTCCTACGAAGAGGACAAGATCAAGCGCCTCGGACCGGACGCGGCCAAGCCGCACCGCTCCGCGTACCGCAAGCTCACTCGCGACTAGGACTCGTGCGAACGGCCCATCGGCTTCTGCCGGTGGGCCGTCGTCCGTTCACGACCCGTACGTCCCCGACCCACGGAGGGCCCAGCAATGACCAGACTCCACGTGCCGATCCCACTGCGGTGGGGCGACCTCGACGCCTTCAACCACGTCAACAACGCCTCGATGCTCAAGCTGCTGGAGGAGGCGCGCGTCCGCGTCTTCTGGATCCCGACGCTGGCGTCGGAGGACGTCCCGCCGACCGCGGTCATCGACGCGAGCCTGGAGGCCGAGACGCTCACGCTCGTGGCGCACCAGGAGATCGAGTACCTGGCCCCGATCCCGTACCAGCGCGATCCGCTCGACGTCCAGCTCTGGATGGGCAAGATCGGCGGAGCCAGCCTGCAGGTCGCGTACGAGGTCTACTCGCCGCTGGGCGGGGCATCGCAGACGCTGTACGCCCGAGCCTCCACGACGGTCGTCATGGTGGACGCCAAGACGCTCAAGCCGCGCCGGATCTCGGACGTCGAACGTGCCGCATGGGAGCCGTTCCTCGAGGATCCGATCGAGTTCTCGCGGCGCTGAGCGACGCCGGTCACCGAGGCGTCGGGAACCGCACCATGCCCTCCTGGGCGACGCTCGCGACGAGGCGACCCGCCCGATCGTAGATGCGCCCGAGGGACAGACCTCTTCCGCCGGTGGCGCTCGGGGAATCCTGCAGGTAGAGCAGCCACTCGTCGACGCGGGCGGGTCGGTGCCACCACATGGCGTGGTCGAGACTGGCGATCTTGATGCCCGGGGTGGCCCACGGGACGCCGTGACGACGGAGCACCGGCTCCAGGATCGTGTAGTCACTCGCGTAGGCGAGCGCGGCACGGTGCAGCGCCGGGTCGTCGGGCAGGTCCTCGATCGTCTTGAACCACACCGCTTGCCGGGTGGTCCGCTCGCCCTCCACCCGGAGGTAGACGGGGGAGCCGACGTGTCGGAGGTCGAAGGGGCGTCCCGTCGCCCACGCCTCGGCGGCCGGGTGGTCGATCCCGCTGAGGAGCTCGGCGGCTGACGGGAGGGTCTCCGGGTCCGGGATCCCGTCGGGCAGCTCGATCTGATGTTCCGGGCCCTCGTCCTGGGTCTGGAAGGACGCGATCATCGAGAGGATCGGCACTCCGTTCTGGTACGCCTGGGTGCGCCGGGTGGCGAAGGAGCGTCCGTCGTGGATGCGGTCGACCGCGAAGGTGATCGGCAGGTCGACGTCGCCCGGTCGGAGGAAGTACCCGTGCATCGAGTGGATGATGCGCTCGGCGTCGACGGTCCGGGTAGCGGCGACGACGGACTGGGCGAGCACCTGACCACCGAAGACCCGCCCCTGTGGCATCCATTGGGACGGACCGGTGAAGATGTCCTCGTCGGTCCGGACACCGGGAGCACTGAGGTCGAGTGCGGTGAGCAGGGAGTGGATCGGTTCCTTCACGCGAACACGCCTTTCATCCGGGGGTCGAGGTTCGGTCGTCGATGCCCGACCCGACCCGCCGAGTCTATCCAGGCGCTGGCGACGCGGTGCCGGAGCGCACGCGGCGGTGGCGTAGATTGAGAGGAGATGTCCACCACCTTGCAGCTCCTCGACGCCACCTCGCTCGCCGACCTCCGCACCTTCCTCGCACGCGCCGCCCGGATCGACGACTCCGGTGTGCGACTCCTGGCTGCCGGGGACGTCCTGGCGGTCTCCGCCCCGGTGCTGCACCCGCAGGGTCTGCTCGACCGGAGTCCGACGATCATCGGGATGCGCACCTTCGCCCTCGCCGAACCCGCCACGGCCGACGTGCTCGCGACCCCGCGTGAACTCATCGACCGCATCGTCCGCACGCTGGGCGGCGTCGCTGCCGAGGACCTGATAGCGGATGCCCGCGAGACCGTGCCGCTCGAGCTGCCGCCGTCCACGAGGACGGCCCCGTGGGTCGGGCAGGCACCGCCCCGTGGCGGCTGGGAACGTGCGGGCGACGTGGACACCATCGAGCTGGAACTCGTCGCCAGGACGGGGGCCTCGGAGATCGCCGAGACGCTCCCCACCGCGGTGGGCGATCAGATCGTCCAGAAGGTGCGGTCGCAGGTGTGGTCACGGCCCCTCGGCGACGGCCACGGACTCCCGACCGGTGCCGCGTTCGCCGCGGTGGGCCTCGGCTTCATCGCCGAGCCGGAGCGCGCGGCCGTCTTCCGCTCAGGCGGATGGGTCCGCTTGAGCACCCGACGCGGGCATGTGCTCGCGGGCGCCGTGTCCTGATCCTCAGGCGCCTGCCATCGCGCGGCCGGCGGTCCGACCGCTGAACAGACACCCGCCGAGGAAGGTCCCCTCGAGCGCGCGGTAGCCGTGGATCCCTCCACCGCCGAAGCCAGCCGCCTCACCGGCGGCGTAGAGGCCGGGCACCGGGTTCCCGTCCGGGCCGAGGACCCGACTCGCGAGGTCGGTCTCGAGCCCGCCGAGGCTCTTGCGGGTCAGCACATGCAGCTTCACCGCGATGAGCGGTCCGGCCTTCGGATCGAGGAGCCGGTGCGGTGCGGCGACGCGGATGAGTTTGTCGCCCCGGTAGGAGCGGGCGCCGCGGAGCGCCGTGATCTGCAGGTCCTTCGTGAACGGGTTGTCGATCTCGCGATCGCGAGCCTCCACCTCGGCGATGACGTTCGCCGCGTCGATGGGCGTCTCCGGGCTCAGCTCCTGCATCCCTGCGACCAGCTCGGTGAGCGTGTCTGCGACGACGAAGTCCGCGCCGTGCTCCTTGAACGCCTCGACCGGCCCGGGCGCTCCCGGGCCGATGCGCTTCGCGAGCAGCCCGAGGTCCTTCCCGGTGAGGTCGGGGTTCTGCTCGCTCCCCGACAGTGCGAACTCCTTCTCGATGATCCGCTGGGTCAGCACGAACCAGCTGTGGTCGTGGCCGGTGGCACGCAGATGCGCGAGGGTACCGAGCGTGTCGAAGCCCGGGAAGAGCGGCACCGGGAGCCGCTTCCCGGTCGCGTCGAACCAGAGCGAGGACGGCCCCGGCAGGATCCTGATGCCGTGCTGCGGCCAGATCGGATCCCAGTTGGTGATGCCTTCGACGTAGTGCCACATCCGGTCGCCGTTGATGAGATGCCCGCCCGCACGCTCACTGATCGCCAGCATGCGTCCGTCGACGTGCGCGGGGACCCCGGAGAGCATGGTCGCCGGCGGCGTCCCCAGCCGAGCCGGCCACTGCTCGCGGACGAGGTCGTGGTTCCCTCCGATGCCACCGCTTGCGACGAGCACCGCGGGCGCCCTGCACGAGAACTCGCCGACGACCTCACGCGTGCTCGGAGCCCCACGCTCGGCATGCGACGGGGCCAGCACGGAGCCGCGTACGCCGACGACCGCGCCGTCCTCGGTGAGCAGCTCGTCCACACGGTGCCGGAAGTGAGCCGACACCGTGCCGTCCTCGACGCCGGCGTTCACCCGTCGGACGAAGGGCGCGACGACACCGGGTCCGGTGCCCCAGGTGATGTGGAAGCGGGGAACGGAGTTGCCGTGGCCGATGGCGCCGTAACCGCCCCGTTCCGCCCAGCCGACGACCGGGAAGAACCGCACGCCCTGGTCGTGGAGCCAAGCGCGCTTCTCGCCCGCGGCGAAATCGAGGTACGCCTCCGCCCAGCGCTTGGGCCAGTGGTCCTCGGGACGGTCGAACGCTGCTGCGCCGAACCAGTCCTGGGTCGCGAGCTCGAGCGAATCACGGACGCCGAGGTGGCGCTGCTCGGGGGAGTCGACCAGGAACAGGCCGCCGAACGACCAGTGCGCCTGGCCACCGAGGTTCGACTCCGGCTCCTGTTCGAGCAGGATGACCCGCTTGCCGGCGTCGATGAGCTCTGCGGCGGCGACGAGCCCGGCCAGCCCGCTGCCGATCACGATCGCGTCGGCCTCGGTTCTATCGGCGGACGGGTTGGGAGGGACGGCTGCTGGCATCTGCTGACTCCTTCGGCACGGACGTGCGTCCGATCCTACGACCGTGCGGCCGGAATCAGAGGAGACTGCGGCGCGGTGCCCCTGGATCCTCGTCGAAGGTGTTGACCATGGCGTGGGCTGCCCGCTCGAGGTAGTCCCAGAGCGTCGCCTCGTGCACCGGCGCGAGGTCGAGGCTGTCGACGGCGGCGCGCATGTGCAGCAGCCAGCGGTCGCGAGCGTCGGGGTTCACGTGGAAGGGCTGGTGTCGGAGCCGGAGACGCGGGTGGCCGCGTTCGGCGCTGTAGGTGCCCGGCCCACCCCAGTACTGCTCGAGGAAGAGCATCAGCCGGTCGGCCGCCGGACCGAGGTCCTCCTCGGGGTACATCGGTTTCAGGACGGGGTCGCCGGCCACGCCACGGTAGAACTCGTCCACGAGGGCCTTGAAGGTGGCGTGTCCGCCGACCTGCTCGTAGAAGGACATGCCTGGTGCCTGGGAGTCGGTCACTGCTGCCCTCTCGGGGGTCGCTTGGTCTTCGGCGCCCGTGGCGGGACCACCGTGGTCGGGTGCGTGCGCGGTGGACGTGAACCGGTCACGCTTGCGGCACCCTCGAAGCCCGAGAGGACGATGCTGTTGAGCGACGGCAGTTTGACGTCCATCTCGTCGACGGCCCGCTTCAACCGCATCCGCAGTTCGCGAGCCACGTCGTCCTTGGCACTCGTGCGCGTCTTGATGACCAGGCGGATGACCAGTGCGTCGCCCGAGATCGACTCGAGACCCCACAGCTCGGGCTTCTCGAGGATGCGGGAGCGCCACTTGGGGTCGTGGGCGAGTTCGTTCGCCGTGTCGAGCATGCGCTCCTGGACGGCCTCGACGTCGGTGTCGTACGGGATCGCCAGGTCGATGATGACCCGCGACCACCCCTGCGACATGTTGCCGACCCGCAGGATCTCGCCGTTGCGGACGAACCAGAGCGTGCCGTTGACGTCGCGTACCTGGGTGATCCGGATGCCGACGGTCTCGACGACGCCGGTGGCGGGCCCGAGGTCGACCACGTCGCCCACGCCCAGTTGGTCCTCGACCACCATGAACAGGCCGTTGAGGATGTCCTTGACGATGTTCTGGGCACCGAAACCGAGACCGGCACCGACCGCGGCCGTCAGCAGGGCGAATGAGCCGATGATGCTCGAGTCGATGACGTTGACGACGAGGATGGCCGCGACGATGACGATGGTGACGTTGACGATGTTGCTGAGCACGGTGCCGAGGGTCCGCGTACGTTGGACGAGTCGGACGGCGGCGAGCGGCGAGGCGAGCAGCGATTGCGTGTCCGTGACGTCGGCGCTCTTCTTGACGCCACTCACGATGCGGCCGACGACGCGTCGGATGACGAATCGGAGTACCCATGCGGCGGCGAACGCCAGGCCGATCACGACCACCACGCCGATGATCTTCCACCCCGCCGTCCAGAGGAAGGCGGTCACGTCAGGCCAGATCTCATCCCAGTTCATATGGGCCTCAGTGTACCGAGCGACCCGGAGTGAACCGTGTGAGCCGCCCGAGTGCGAGCCGAAGGGGGCCTGCGTGAACGGTCATGGACGCACGAGTCCGTGCTTGTAGGCGAAGATGACCGCCTGCACGCGGTCGCGCAGCTGCAGCTTCATGAGCACCCGACCGACGTGCGTCTTCACCGTCGACTCGGAGAGGACGAAGTGGGCGGCGATCTCCGCGTTGCTCAGCCCCTCCGCCATGGCGACGAGGATGTCGTGCTCCCGCGGCGTCAGCTCGGCGAGTTCTGCTGCCGAGCCGTCCTCGGCGGCCGCGGGCGTGCCGGGGAGGGCCGTCGCGAAGAGTTCGAGCATGCGCTTCGTGATGCGGGTCGAGACGGCGGCGTCGCCGGCATGGACCGCGCGGATCGCGGACGTCAGCTCGTTCGGCATGGCGTCCTTCAGGAGGAAGCCGCTCGCGCCGGCCCGCAGCGCTCCGAAGGCGTACTCGTCGAGGTCGAAGGTCGTCAGGATGATGATGCGGCTGTCGGGGTTCGCGGCGACGATCCTCCTGGTCGCCTCGATCCCGTCGAGTCCCGGCATCCGGACGTCCATGAGGATCACGTCCGGCTGCAGCCTGGCGGCGAGGTCGATCGCCTCGGCGCCGTTCGAAGCCTCACCGACCACGTCCAGGTCGTCCTCCGCGCCGAGCACGAGACCGAAACCGAGCCGGATGAGCTGTTGGTCGTCGACGAGCAGGATGCGGACGGGGTCGGTCATGGTGTGGTTCCTCGTGGTTCGGTGGTCGGCGGGGACGTTCTCGTCGGGCGTGGTTCCAGCGGGAGGACGGCATGGACGCGCCACAGCCGATCGCCGACGGCTCCCGCGGTGACCCGACCCCCTTGGAACGCGACGCGTTCGCGGAGGCCCAGCAACCCCTGGCCGGCGCCGAGCGACGGCGCGTCCGGAATGGACCCGTCGTTCTCGACGATGAGCTCGAGGTGCTCGTCGTCGGTGGTGATGACGACGTCGACGCGCTTCGGCCGCTCCGAGTACCGCAGCGCGTTCGTGAGTGCCTCCTGCGTGATGCGGTGCACGGCGAGCAGGATCGACGGGTCGTCCGTCGACGGCCCCGAGACGGTGAGTGCGACCGGCAGGCCGAGCCCGCGGAAGGTCTCGACGAGCGCGGGGATCGACGCGGCGTCGGGCTGCGGAGCGAGGGGTGCGCTGCCGGTCTCGCGGAGGACGCCCAGCATGCGTCGCATGTCGACGAGGGAGCCGCGGGCGGCGTCGGTGACGGCGGTCATGGCGGACCGTGACGCAGCCGGGTCCTTCGTCGCCAGGGCCCCCTCGCTCAGCGCGACGATGACGGTGAGACTGTGGGAGACGATGTCGTGCATCTCGCGGGCGATGCGGGTCCGCTCGGCGACGGCGGCGAGCTGGGCCTGCTGGTCGCGCTCGCGGGCCAGCTGCGCCGCCCGATCGACGAGGGCTTCGACGTACCGCTTGCGATTGCCGACGTTGATCCCGATCAGCAGTCCGAAGAGCGCGAAGAGGACGACCGAGATGATGGTCTGCTGCGGCTCTCCCGGCTCATGTGGTGCGGCCCAGGGCACGAACGGGGCGAGGACGGCGACCACCGCGGCGGCGGCGAACGCCTGCCAACCGAGTGCGACGGTCCGGTACACGGCCACCGAGTAGAGCAGGATCGGCACCGCGAACGCGTCGACGCCCACCGTCTGTGCGACCGAGACGAGCCCGACGGCGATGACGAGCACGGTCATCGCGAGCGGGCGCCGTCGCCTGAGCAGGACGGCGAGTGTCGTGATGCCCACGATCGCGACGGCGAGCGCGATGCGGCCGGGCTGGGCCGCCAGGTCGACGTCGAACCACTCGACGGTGCTGACCGAGAGCGCGACGAGGAGGTACCCGGCGGCGATGAGCGAGTCGGCGGTCCACGGATGTCTCGACCACCAGCGTCGGACGACCCCGGGTGGGCGCGGGAGCATCAGTGCGGCCTCAGTCGCGGCCCGGTCCCTGTCGGAGGAGGGCTTCCGAGCGGTCACGACGAGGACGACCCTGAGGGTCGGTCGTCGTTCACTGGGCCGCGCATCCCTCCAGGATACGGAGAACCCCTCCACAGCGGGTCGTGCCGTGGAGGGGTTCTCGCCAGAGGATCCTGGTACCGGAGTGCTATCCGACCGAGCGGATCACGCGGCGTCCCGTGCCTGTGCCGCGAGTGCCCGCTCGACCCCGGCGAGGGCTTCGACGAGCATGCGTCGGAGTGCCGGGACATCGGCGTTGGCTTCCAACCACGCGCGGGTGCGGTCGCGGAGCTCGGTGGAGGCGAGCGCCGCCGGGTAGAGCCCCTCGACGATGTACTCGGCGATCTTGTAGCTGCGCGACTCCCAGACCGAGGTGAGCGCGGCGAAGTACGGCTCGACGAGCGGCTGCAGGACGGCCGGGTCGATGACATGCCCGAACCCGAGACCGACGTTCCGGACGATCGCGTTCGGCTGATCGTCGTGCTCGACGACCGAGTCGAACGCTGCACGCTTGCCCTCGACGGTGGGGATCGTCGCCCGTGCACGAGCGGCCGCCTGCGCACCGTTGGCCGTGTTGTCCTCGGCGAGCGCCGCATCGATGTCCGAACCGTCCGCGAGACCGAGGATGACCAGTCCCTCGAGGAGCTCCCAGCGGAGGTCGGTGTCGATCTCCAGGCCCGGGAGTGCCGCGGAGCCGTCGCGCAGTGCACGCAGGTGCTCGCCGTGCTCGGGGGTCGAGGCGAGGGCGGCGAAGAACTTCACGAACTGGAACTGCGCATCGGAGCCGGCCTCCGCCTCCTGGGCGAGCGTCCAGAGGGCGTCGCCGACCCGGGAGATGGTCGCCAGGCGGCGTTCCGGAGCGACGTAGTTACGCGCGGCCAGACCGAGCTGGCCGAGCGTGGTGCGCAGGGTCGTCGACTCGGTCTCCGTGGCGATGTTCCCGAGGACGAGTTCCACGTAGTCGGAGGCGCTCGACTCGGCGTCGCGGGTCGCGTCCCAGGCAGCGCCCCAGACCAGCGAGCGTGCGAGCGGGTCCTTGATCGAGGCGAGGTGGCCGATCGCCGTCGCGAGCGACCGCTCATCGAGGCGGATCTTCGCATAGGCGAGGTCGTCGTCGTTCAGCAGCACCAGGTCGGGCTGCGTCTCACCGACGAGCTCCGGCACCTCGGTGAGCGCCCCGTCGACGTCGAGTTCGACGCGTTGGGTGCGGACGAGCTTGCCGTCCTGCAGCCGGTACAGGCCGATGGCGAGGCGGTGCGGACGCAGCGTGTCGTAGTCCGCGGGGACCGTCTGACGGACGGCGAACGCGGTGAACGCGCCGTCGGCGTCGACCGTGAACTCCGGGCTCAACGTCCCGACCCCGGCGGTCTCGAGCCACAGCTTCGACCACTCGCGGAGGTCGCGGCCGCTCGTCGCCTCGAGCTCGACGAGCAGGTCGTCGAGCACGGTGTTGCCGAACTCGTGCTTGCGGAAGTAGTTGCCGACGCCGGCGAAGAACGCCTCGATGCCCACCCAGGCGGCGAGTTGCTTCAGGACGGAGCCGCCCTTGGCGTAGGTGATGCCGTCGAAGTTGACCTGGACGTCCTCGAGGTCGTTGATGGTCGCGACGATGGGGTGCGTCGACGGCAGCTGGTCCTGGCGGTACGCCCAGGTCTTCTCCATCGCGTTGAACGTCGTCCACGCCTCGGTCCACTCGGTGGCCTCAGCGGTGGCGATCGTCGAAGCCCATTCGGCGAACGACTCGTTCAACCACAGGTCGTTCCACCACTTCATGGTGACGAGGTCGCCGAACCACATGTGGGCGAGCTCGTGCAGGATCGTGACGACCCGGCGCTCCTTGATCGCGTCGGTCACCTTCGAGCGGAACACGTAGGTCTCGGTGAAGGTCACCGCGCCGGCGTTCTCCATCGCGCCCGCGTTGAACTCTGGGACGAAGAGCTGGTCGTACTTCTCGAACGGGTACGGGTACGCGAACTTCTCCTCGTAGTACGCGAAGCCCTGACGCGTCTTCTCGAAGATGTAGTCGGCGTCGAGGTACTCCGCCAGGCTCTTGCGAGCGAAGACGCCCAGCGGGATGGTCCGGCCGTCGCTCGAGGTGAGCTCGCTGCGCACCACGTCGTACGGGCCGGCCACGATCGCGGTGATGTAGGAGGAGATGCGCTGCGTGGGTGCGAAGCTCCAGGTCGCCGCGCCGTCGTGCGCCGGTACCGGCTCAGGCGTGGGGGAGTTGCTGACGACCTGCCAGGCCGCGGGCGCCGTGATCGTGAAGGTGAACGTCGCCTTCAGATCGGGCTGCTCGAAGACCGCGAACACCCGACGGGAGTCCGGCACCTCGAACTGGCTGTACAGGTACACCTCGCCGTCGACGGGGTCGACGAAGCGGTGGAGGCCCTCACCGGTGTTGGTGTACTCGGCGTCCGCGTCGACGACGAGCACGTTCTCCGCAGCGAGGCCGTCGAGCTGGATGCGCACGCCGTCGGAGACGGTCGACGGGTCGAGCTCGACGCCGTTCAGCGTGACGGAGTGGACGGTGCGCGTCATGGCGTCGATGAAGGTCGAGGCGCCCGGTTCACCGGTGAAGCGGACCGTCGTGGTGCTGCGGAACACCTCGGGACCGGTCGTGAGGTCGAGCACGACCTCGTAGCTCGACGTGTCGACGAGCGCCCTGCGCTCCTGGGCTTCGACTCGGGTGAGGTTCTCTCCTGGCACAACTGCTCCCTGGTGTTGATGGACACGTGACGTGTGAACTGCACGTGGTCGCTCGTGACGACCGCGGCACGGTCAACCAGCCTAGACCCGCCGTCCGTCCGTTTCGGGGGAGTCGACGGGGATCGGCGCGTAGGGTGACGACATGACGACTTCCGCTGCAGACAACACCCGCGTCGACTTCTGGTTCGACCCCTCCTGCCCGTGGGCCTGGATGACCTCACGTTGGGTCGACGAGGTCACCGACGCCCGGAACCTCGACGTCCACTGGCACATCATGAGCCTCGCCGTCCTCAACGAGGACCAGGACGTCAGTGACGACTACCGGGCCTTCTTCCCCCGGGCGCTCCGATACACGCGGCTCGTCGCCGCGGCGGCAGCCGAACACGGACACGCGGTCGTCAAGCCGCTCTACGACGCGCTCGGGACGCGGATCCACCCCGGCGGACGCGCGGAGGACGTCGACGCCGTGATCGCCGAAGCCCTCGCCGAGACCGGGCTCCCGGCGGCGCTCGCCGAAGCGTCGACGACGGACGCCTACGACGGGCCCATGCGCGAGAGCCACTTCGACGGCATCGGACGGGTCGGCCAGGACGTCGGTACCCCCGTCATCGCGATCGACGACGTGGCGTTCTTCGGACCCGTCATCTCGCCGGCGCCGAAGGGCGAGCAGGCGCTCGCGCTGTGGGACGGTGTCGTCGCCGCTGCCGCCTACCCGGGCTTCTTCGAGCTGAAGCGCAGCCGTACGGCGGACCCGATCTTCGACTGACGCGACGCCGGCGCCCGGAACCCTAGACTTTCCACATGCGCATCCACATCGCCACCGATCACGCCGGTCTCGAGCTCAGTCAGTTCCTGCAGGACCACCTGCGCGCAGCCGGTCACGACGTCGTCGACCACGGCCCGGCCGAGTACGACGCGTTGGACGACTACCCGGCGTTCTGCATCAACGCGGCGAAGGCCGTCGTGCGCGACCAGCAGGCCGGTGTGGACGCCCTCGGCGTGGTGTTCGGCGGCTCGGGCAACGGCGAGCAGATCGCCGCGAACAAGGTCGTCGGTGTCCGCGCGGCGCTCGTCTGGAACCTCAGCACGGCGCAGCTGGCGCGGCAGCACAACGACGCCAACGTGATCTCGATCGGTGCGCGCCAGCACAGCACCGACGAGGCGGTGTCGTTCATCGACGCGTTCATCGCCGAGCCGTTCAGCCTCGAGGAACGTCACGCCCGCCGGATCGCCCAGCTCGCCGAGTTCGAGGCGACCGGCGCCATCGCCGGCAAGCACGTCGACGCCTGACGCGTCCTCCACCGCCACCGCGCGGCGCGCCGGATCGCGCCCCCACCGAGTGAGGAGTCACCATGCCCGAGGGGCACTCCGTCCATCGCATCGCCCGACAGTTCGCTCAGAACTTCGTCGGACACCGGGTCTCCGTGTCGTCTCCCCAGGGGCGCTTCGCCGAGGGTGCCGCCGTGCTCGACGGCCGGACGGTCACCGACGCCAAGGCTGTGGGCAAGCAGATGTTCCTCGAGTTCGACGACGGACTGTGGTTGCGGGTGCACCTCGGTCTGTACGGTGCGTGGGACTTCGCCGGTGAGATCCGGTCGGACCCGACCATCGCCGCCTCGAACGGCCGCATGGGGCAGACGAACCAGCGCGGCACGGTGCTCGACGACGACGATGCGCCGATCCACGATGCGGACGGCGAGAACTCCCTGCACAGCATCGGTGCACCGCGCCGGGCCAGGGTCCGGATGTCCGAGCAGTCGAGTCCACTCGCCGAGATCGACGAGCGGTTCCCACCCGAACCGGTGGGTCAGGTGCGCGTGCGGCTGTTGACCGAGACGACCGTGGCGGACCTCCGTGGGCCGACCGCCTGCGAGGTGATCGATGCCGCCGGGGTGCAGGCCGTCATCGATCGGCTCGGACCGGATCCACTGCTCGACCCGAGTGCGGAGGCGGGGGAGCGGTTCGTGTCGCGTGCGCACCGGAAGGGTTCCCCGATCGGTCTGCTCCTCATGGATCAGCAGATCATCAGCGGGATCGGCAACGTCTACCGCGCCGAACTGCTGTTCCGCGCCCGTCTCGATCCGCACCGCACCGGGAAGACGGTCCCCGTCGAGACGCTTCGCGAGATCTGGCTCGACTGGACGCGGTTGCTCGCGATCGGGGTCGAGACCGGACAGATGATGACGATGGACGACCTGTCGGCGGCCGACTACCGCCTCGCGATGGCCAACCGCGCCGATCGCCACTGGGTCTACAAGCGGGAGGGACTGCCGTGCCGGGTCTGCGGGACGAACATCCTCCTCGAGGAGATGGGCGCCCGCAAACTGTACTGGTGCCCGAACTGTCAGCGCTGAACCGAACCCGCCTGCCCAACCGACGAGGACCGATGTGATGACCGAGCACCGCCCTGGACCCGACGACGACCTCGTCACGACGATCGCCGACGTCCACCTGTCCGGACCGCGCCGCGGAGGCTCGTCCGACGCCGAACGGGTCGACGTCCTGCTCGAGGACGGCTCGATCGTGGCGATCCGACCCGCCGACCCCGAGGTCCTCCGTAGCAGCGCCCCCGGTGTGTTGGACGGCGGTGGTGGCTTCCTCCTGCCCGGGCTCTGGGACCACCACGTGCACTTCACTCAGTGGGCGCGCACTGCCAGGCGCGTCGACCTGTCCTCTGCTGCATCCGCCGCCGAGGCGGTCGAGTTGGTCGCTGAGCGGATCGCTCAGGGGGCCGACGGTGACGGTTGGGTCGAAGGCGCGAGGTTCCGTGACGCCCTCTGGCCGGACACGCCGACGTTCGCACTGCTCGACGCGATCGCCCCGGACCGCGAGGTCGTGCTGGTCAGCGCCGACCTCCACTGCTGCTGGCTGAACAGCGCGGCGCTCCGGGCCACGGGCTTCGCCGACCATCCCACCGGCCTGTTGCGGGAGGAGGAGTCGTTCGCCGTCCTCAAACAGCTCGACCAGGTCGCCGACGAGCTCTCCGACCGCTGGGTCGAGGCCGCCGCCGATCAGGCGGCATCCCGCGGCGTCGTCGGTGTCGTCGACCTGGAGATGCGCTGGAACGCCGCGGACTGGATCCGTCGGGTCGGGAACGGGACTCGCGCGCTCCGCATCTCCTTCGGTGTGTACGCCGAGCACCTCGAGCGCGCGATCGACGCCGGACTCGTGACCGGGGGAGTGCTCGCCGGAACGGACGGCCTGGTGCAGGTCGGCCCGTTCAAGGTCATCACCGACGGATCCCTCAACACCCGGACGGCCTGCTGCGAAGCGCCCTATCCGGGTTCGGCTCCCGGAACCGACGCGCACGGGATGCTCAACGTCCCGCCGGAGCGACTCACCGCATTGCTCACCCTGGCGACCGCCAACGGCCTCCACTGCGCGGTGCACGCCATCGGCGACCGCGCCAACACCCTCGCCCTCGACGCCATCGAGACGACGGGTGCGAGGGGCACGATCGAGCACGCGCAGCTGCTCCGTGCGTCCGACCTGGAGCGGTTCGCCCGGACCGGGACGGCTGCGAGTGTCCAGCCGGAACACGCGATGGACGATCGGGACATCGCCGAGGTCCACTGGGCCGGGCGCACCGACCGTGCTTTCGTGCTCCGCAGCCTCCTCGACGCCGGCGCCACACTCCGACTCGGTTCCGACGCCCCGGTCGCTCCGCTCGACCCGTGGGTCTCCATCGCCGCCGCCGTGACGCGCAGCCGCGATGGACGCGAGGCCTGGCACGGCGAGCAGGCCATCACGGTCGAGGAGGCACTGGCGGCGTCGACCAGAGGAGACGACGACGTGGTGGCCGTCGGCCGCCCCGCCGACCTCGTCGTCGTGGGGTTCGACCCGTTCTCCTGCGCGCCGGAGGCGCTGCGCACCATGCCGGTCCGTGCGACGATGCTGGGTGGGCGCCTGACGGCCGCTCCATCCGTCCGCCCGGCCGGGGGATAACCCCCGATCGGAACGGGGCGTCCACCGGATGCCGTTCGTCGGCGGAGCCGAACAGACTGAGGCGAGCCCGGTGCGAGAGCCGGGACCGCTCCGTCGAAAGGACCTCCTTCATGACCACCGCCATCGGCCGACAGCTCGACGCGTCGGCGAAGCCCGATCCCTCCACCCGAGGCGCGTGGCGATACGGTCGGCTCTGGCGGGACGTCCCCGGATCGCTCCTGTTCCTGCTGCCCAACCTGCCGATCGTCATCGCCGGAAGCATCGTGGCCGTGGTGATCCTCTCCCTCGGCTTCGGGCTCGCGATCCTGGGGGTCGGTCTCCTGATCATCGTCGGCGGCCTCTGGGTCTCGCGGGCGTTCGTGGAGCTCGAGGTCGCGCGTCTCCGCACGACGGGTCTCCCGCCGATCCGAGGAGGAGCCTGGCGGTCGTCCATCGGGACCGAGACGACACTGGGTGCCGTGCTCGCTCCACTCGCCGGACCGCGTTGGTGGCTCGCGGCCCTGCACACGGTCCTCGTGAACCCGATCGTCGGGGGCGTCACCTGGGGACTGACCATCACCTGGACCGTGGGTGCCGTCGCCGGCACGACGTACTGGATCTGGGCGGACCGGCTCTCGGCTGGTTCCTCCTCGGGCTTCGCGGAGCTGCTGGCTCCCACGCTGGACCCGTCGGACGCGTTGCTCGCCGACAAGCTCTGGAACCTCGCGCTCGGTGTCGTGTTCCTCGTGACGCTCCCGCTGGTCCTCCGGGTGCTGGTGCTGCTGCACCACGCCGTCGCCTCCGGGCTGTTCGGTGCGCGGCCACAGGAGGAGCTGCGAGCCGAGCTCCTGGCGGAGCGGCGTGCACGCGGTGCCGCCGTCTCGGCTGAGGCGGGCGCGGTGCGGCGGCTCGAACGGGACATCCACGATGGTCCGCAGCAGCGACTCGTCCGGCTGCAGATGGATCTCGCGGCCGCCGAACGACGCCTCGACACGGACCCCGCCTCCGCACGCTCCCTCCTGGGTGAGGCGCGCGCCCAGGCCGCCGAGACACTCGACGAACTCCGCGCGCTCTCGAAGGGCCTGATGCCGCCACTGCTGCAGGACCGCGGCCTCGTCGCCGCACTCGACGACCTCGCCGCACGGTGTCCGGTGCCGACGAGGGCGGAGCTGGCGGTCGTCTCATCGGTGACGCTGCCTCGTGAGACGGAACGTGGGATCTACTTCATCGTCGCCGAACTCCTGACCAACGTGTCGAAGCATGCGGATGCGCGGCGCGCCGGCGTCGAGGCCCACGTGACAGTGGACCAGCAGCTGGGTTCGCGGCTCACCCTCCGCGTGACGGATGACGGTCGGGGCGGCGCGCACCTGGAACCGGGCCACGGTCTCGAAGGCCTGACCGAACGGGCGCAGGGCCTCGGCGGGAGACTGGTGATCGAGCCGGCCCCGGTGTGGGACGGCGTCGCACGTGGCAGCGCCGTCTCGATCTCGCTCCCCCTAGGCTGAACGCGTGATCAGCCCTGACCGTGCCGGTGGAGGACCGCTCCGCATCGTGATCGCCGAGGATTCGACACTCCTCCGCGAGGGCCTGATGCGACTGTTCGACGAGGCCGGCTTCGTCACGGTCGCCGCGTACGCCGATGCGGAGGCGCTCCAGCGCGGGCTCGCGGCGGACCGACCGGACCTCATCGTCATGGACGTCCGCATGCCGACCACGTTCCGGGACGAAGGGGTCCGCGCAGCGATAGCGCTGCGTGCCGAGCATCCCGACCTCCCCGTCCTGCTGCTCAGCCAGTACGTCGAGACCGTCTACGCCCGGGAGCTGCTCGCGGACGGCGGGCGTGGGATCGGTTATCTCCTCAAGGACCGGGTCGCCTCACTGGAGGAGGTGCAGGACGCGATCCACCGGTTGGTCGAGGGAGGGACCGTCCTCGACCCCGACGTGGTCCGCACCCTGTTCGCAGCACAGCGCGACCCGTTGGCCGGCCTGACCCCACGTGAGACGGAGGTGCTCTCCGCCATGGCGGAGGGCCGTACGAACGCGGCGATCGCCGAACGCCTGCGGGTCGGTGTCGGTGCGGTCGAGAAGCACATCTCGGCCATCTTCCAGAAGCTCGGTCTCGAGGACTCCGGGAGCGACCACCGACGCGTCCTCGCGGTCTTGGCCCTGCTCCAGCGCAACGGTTGACGGGTGACACGCACGACGAAGGGGCAGTCACGGATGACTGCCCCTTCGTGGGTGACGCTGGCGGGCCGCCCCGCCGGGGTGCTACCGGCTGAGGTGGGCGAAGAGGAACCAGCGGTCCTTGTCGAGGCCGCGGGCGATCTCGATCGCGATGTCCTGGCTGGTCTGGTCGAGCTCGTCGAGCTCGTCGACCGCGGTGTTGACCGAGGCGGAGGCCGCGTCGATGAGGGCGATGACCTCGGCGATGGTGCGGTCGGACTGCTGGAAGCCCTCGCTCAGCTCGGGCGTGCTGGTCTTCGCGGCGACGGTGCTGAGGCGTGCGTCGACCGGGAGTCCGAGGGCGACGATGCGCTCTGCGGCGAGGTCGGCCCACTCCTGCGCGTGGTCGACGATGTCGTCGAGCAGCTCGTGGACGCCGATGAAGTTCGCGCCACGCACGTGCCAGTGGGCCTGCTTGCCGTTGACGACGATGGCGGTGAGGTCGACGACGACGGGGCTGAGGAACTGCGCGGTGCCTGCTGCGACGTCCGGGTTGGCGACGGCCTGCGGAATGGAGGTGGTGATGTCGGTCATGGTGTTTCCCCTTCGTTGACGAGTGAGGCCCTGGTCGGGCGGATTCGTCGGTCTGCTTGAATGCAACGGTACTCGGCCGCAGACATTCCGCAAGGAAGTCGAGGCTCGGCTTACGAAGGGTGCACTCAGCAAGGAAAGCCTGACCGTACCGGCGATTCACCCCGGAACGACGCGGGTTCCCGACGGCTGGGGCCGCCTGCGATAGCGTGGCCGGTATGACGCTGCACGGTACGGTCAGGAAACTCTCAGACGGACGCTCGCCCCAGATCGACCCGAGTGCCTACACGGCGCCGGGCTCCGTGCTGGTGGGCGCCGTGACGCTCGCCGCGGATTCGAGCGTCTGGTACAACGCCGTCCTCCGCGCGGACTCCGACTCGATCAGGCTCGGCGCAGGGTCCAACATCCAGGACGGGGTCGCCGTGCACACGGACAGTGGCCACCCGACGGTCATCGGACGCAACGTCTCCGTCGGGCACAACGCGGTCGTCCACGGCTGCACGGTTGAGGACGACTGCCTCATCGGGATGGGTTCCGTGGTCCTGAGTGGCGCCGTGATCGGTGCCGGGTCGCTCGTCGCCGGGGGAGCGGTGGTCCTCGAGGGCATGATCGTGCCGCCCGGTTCGCTCGTCGCGGGGGTCCCCGCCAAGGTGCGGCGGGAGCTGACGGCCGACGAGCGGGAGGCGATCCGGCAGAACGCCGCACACTACGTCGCGCTCAGAGCGGTCCACGCCGCAGCCGTCGACGAAGACTAGCGGCGGCGTGCGTCGCGCTTCCGGAGGCGACGCTGCGCGGCGAGCGAGCCGGACAGGCAGACGACGCAGCCGATCATGCAGATGAGTCCGACGCCGAGTCGCCCGGTCGCGAGTGCGTACACCCCGACGAAGAAGACGAGCGCACCGGCCACCGTCCAGATGTGGGGCCAGATCGCGTCGAGTCGCATGCGCTCAGCCTAGGGCGTCGGGCATCCTGTGCTCCGCCCCCGCCCGGACCTGTCGAAGCGCTCAGGAGGGACCTCCCGCTCCGGTGGCCTTCTCCCGGTCCCTGAGTAACCTCCTCCGGTCCCTGAGCTTGTCGAAGGGCACACGAGGAACTTCCACAGTCGCTTCTACTCGGCATCTGGAATGTCAGTGGTCCATGATGAACTTGTTCCATGACCGAGACCACCCTCACCGCGATCCGCGTCGGCGACGAGTACGCCGCGCAGCTGGCTGAATTCTCGGACGAGTGGACTGAGATCCACCGGCAGCAGGCCGTCTTGGACGCACGGAAGGCGCGTCTGCTGGCCCGCTCCGCCGCCTATGCCGATGCCTTCGCGGATGTCACGGTCCCGGCGACCTTTCCGCCAGCTGAGCGTCGGGCGCTGTCCCGTCGGTCGACGTGTGCGGCCCTCGCGATGGCGACCCGGATGCCGGAGCGGACGGTCCAGCTTGCGACGAACGACGCCGAACGTCTGGTGAATGACGCACCGGCTGTGCTGGCGTCACTGGAGGCTGGCCGGATCTCGGCGCGGCATGCGCAGGTGATCACCGACCAGCTCTGCGACGTCCCGACCGCGGGACGGGCAGCGTTTCTCGACCAGGTCCTGCCAGAGGCGGAGCGCATGACCGCCGCAGGCCTCAAGAACCGAGCCCGCGTCCTGCGGGAGCGTCTCCACCCCGAGTCGATCACCGCCCGAGCGGTCCGCTCAGAAGCGGACCGCCGGGTGGAGTTCGAGCCCGCGGCGGACGGCATGGCGTGGGTGCACCTGTTCACCACGGCACCGATCGCGCAGGGCATCGCGGAGCGGGTCGAAGCGGCTGCAGCGGAGTCGCGCAAGGCCGGTGACACCCGCACCTGCGCCCAGCTGCAGGCCGACGCCCTCGCGGCGCTCGCGCTCACCGGTGTGACCCCGGAAGACGTGATGTACAGCCCAGTGCTGCCGCACCCGATCGAGGTGCAGGAGCACATCAAGCCCACCGTGCAGATCACCGTCCCGGCGCTCACCATGGCCGGCGTCTCCGACGCACCCGGCATGCTCGACGGATACGGACCGATCGACCCCGAGACCGCAGCCCGTATCGCGGTGAACGCCCCCAGCTTCATGCGGATCCTGGTCCAACCGGAAACCGGCGCAGTCCTCTCCGTCGGGCGGAATCAATACCGCGTTCCGGCCGATCTGCAACGCGCGGTCCGCCTCCGGGACGGCACCTGTCGCGCACCCGGTTGCGGGAGGCGGGCCAGAGTCTGCGACCTCGACCACTCCGTAGCGTGGGAGGACGGCGGGACGACAGATGTCGGCAATCTCGCATGCCTGTGCCGACATCACCACCGGATGAAACACCTACCCGGATGGAACCTCGAACATGGGCCCGCCGGACCACTCGACTGGACGACACCCGACGGGAAACGCCATCGAACCGAACCGGATCCCGCGCCGTTCTGACCTCCGAACGACAAAGCGTCCTCGTGGGCACTTCGACAAGCTCAGTGACCGGGAGAAGTGTGCCCGGAATGTTTCGGTGTCTCAGTGTGTCCAAGGGTGGCTCCTGGGCACTTCGACAAGCTCAGTGACCGGGAGAGGTTCGCCCGGGAAGTTTCGGTCCCTGAGTCTGTCGAAGGGCGCGGCGTCAGAAGGCCGCTGGACCGGAGCCGAACCGTCGCGCCTGCTCGCACGGCGCTGCCTGGTTCTGATGAATGGAGAGGGGATGACGGGAATCGAACCCGCGTAATCAGTTTGGAAGACTGAGGCTCTACCATTGAGCTACATCCCCGAGGCGCCGCAATGCGACGAACTCACCTGGTAATGCTACTGCATCCCGAGCGCCCATCCGTGCAGCTCCGTGTCCCGAGGCCCGTTCCGCCCCGGAAACCGCACAGGGGCCGCACAGATTCTGGGCTAGACTGACCGAGGCCATTTCGCCCACCGCTCGTCGGTCGGGCCGGCTGGCCGGATTGTCGCCGATCCGGGGCGTAGCTCAGCTTGGTAGAGCGCCCGGTTTGGGACCGGGAGGTCGCAGGTTCGAATCCTGTCGCCCCGACTCCGTTTTGCGTCCTCAACTGAGGCAGAATCCCCGACACAGGAGAAGTAATCACGTGAAGACCACGGTCGAGAAGCTGAGCCCCACTCGCGTCAAGCTCGCCATCGCGGTGACGCCCGAGGAGCTCAAGCCGAGCATCACCCACGCCTACGGACACATCGCCGAGGACATCAACGTCCCAGGCTTCCGTAAGGGCAAGGTGCCACCGGCGATCATCGACCAGCGCGTCGGCAAGGGCGCCGTGATCGAGCACGCCGTCAACGAGGGCCTCGACGGCTTCTTCCGCAAGGCACTCGAGGAGAACGAACTCCGTCCGCTCGGCCGCCCGCAGGCCGACATCGTCGAGTGGCCGAACGAGAAGGACTTCTCCGGCGACCTGCTCGTGAACATCGAGGTCGACGTCCGTCCCGAGATCACGCTTCCCGCCTACGAGGGCCTCAAGCTCACCGTCGACGCCCAGGAAGCCGGCGAAGCCGACGTCCAGGACGAGCTCGACCGCATCCGTGCACGCTTCGGCACGCTCGTGACCGTCGACCGCCCGGCCAAGACGGGCGACTTCGCCCAGCTCGACCTGGTCGCCAAGATCAACGACGCCGAGGTCGACCGCGCGAGCGGCGTCTCCTACGAGATCGGTTCGGGCGAGCTGCTCACCGGCATCGACGAGGCACTCGACTCCCTCACCGCCGGTGAGACCACCACTTTCACCTCGCCGCTGCTCGGTGGCGAGCACGAGGGCGAGGACGCCGAGGTCACCGTCACGCTGACCGCCGTCAAGGAGCGCGAGCTTCCCGAGGCCGACGACGACTTCGCTCAGATCGCGAGCGAGTTCGACACCATCGACGAGTTCAAGGCGCAGCTGCGCGAGGTCGTCGAGCGCCAGCAGGTCATCACCCAGGGCCGCGACGCACGCACCGCGCTCGTCGACGCCATGCTCGAGGCCGCGCAGATCCCCGTGCCCGAGAGCGTCATCGAGGACGAGGTGCACCGTCACCTCGAGGGCGAGAACCGCCTCGAGGACGACGAGCACCGCGCCGAGGTCACCGAGTCCAGCGAGAAGGCACTGCGCACGCAGCTCCTCCTCGACGCACTCGCGGAGTCGCTCAACGTCCAGGTGAACCAGAACGAGCTCACCGAGTACCTCATCCAGAGCGCGTCGCAGTACGGCATGGAGCCCGGTGAGTTCATCGAGGCACTCGGCCAGCAGGGTCAGATCCCCGCCATGGTCGGCGAGGTCGCCCGCAACAAGGCCATCGCCATCGCGCTCGGCAAGGCCGAGGTCGTCGACTCCAACGGCAAGCCTGTCGACCTGAGCGACTTCGTCGCCGTGGTCGAGGACGAGGACGAGGACGCCGCCACCGAGACTGCAGCCGACGAGACGACCGAGGCTCCGGCCGAGGACGCCGCCGACGAGGCTCCGGCCGAGGCAGAGCCGAAGAAGGCCGCCGCCAAGAAGGCACCTGCGAAGAAGGCGCCCGCCAAGAAGGCACCGGCCAAGAAGGCCGCTGCCGACGAGGCCGCTGCCGAGTAGGACAGCACCAGCAGTGACGACAGGGGCGGAAGCGATTCCGCCCCTGTCGTCGTCTCCGGACACGTCAGCCGAATGGGAGCCATCATGACGACGACCGACGCAACCGGCTGGGACGACCGCGTCGCAGCCGTCTGGGCCGACGAGACCATCGACGACGAGCAGCGCATCGCGGCCATCGACGCCCTGGCCGCCGAGCGTCCGCCGGGTGACGCCCGCGCCGCGTTCGAGGCTGCCGGTGCACGCGACTCCGCCGGCCACGAGGTCGAGGCCGAGGTCTGCTATCGCGCCGCGCTCGAGGCCGGGCTCGACGAGGAGCACCGTCCGCAGGTGATCATCCAACTGGCCAGCACCCTCCGCAACCTCGGTCGGACCGCTGAGAGCGTCGTCCTGCTCGAACAGCAGCTCGCGGACGATCCGACCGGTCCGTACGCGGACGCGACCGCGGCCTTCCTGGCCCTGGCGCTCGCCAGCTCGGGGGACCCGCGTCGAGCGACCGCCGTCGCCCTCCGCGCCCTCGTGCCGCACCTGCCGCGATACCACCGGTCCGTCCGCGCCTACGCCGACGAACTCGAGACGGATCCGCTCCGCTGAGCCCCGACGGTCGCGCCTTCCGTCCGCTCGCCGTCCGCTGCCGGCGAACCCCGTCGCCCGGGAGTCTGCCGAGGGCGAACAGGGCGTTGGTGGTGCGTCGCCTCCGATAGATTCGAACCACTGCACAACCGAAACGGAGCGATAATGGCCGAACCACAGTTCTCGCCCAGTGTCTTTGACCGCCTGCTGAAGGACCGGATCATCTGGCTGGGCGCCGAGGTCCGCGACGAGAACGCGAACGAGATCGCGGCCAAGCTGCTGCTCCTCGCCGCGGACGACCCGAAGCGCGACATCTACCTCTACATCAACTCGCCCGGTGGCTCCATCACGGCCGGCATGGCCATCTACGACACCATGCAGTTCGTGCCGAACGACATCGTCACGGTCGGTATCGGCATGGCCGCGTCGATGGGTCAGCTCCTCCTCACGGCCGGCACCAAGGGCAAGCGCTACATCACCCCGAACGCCCGCGTGCTCCTCCACCAGCCGCACGGCGGATTCGGCGGGACGTCGAGCGACATCCAGACCCAGGCGCAGCTCATCCTCGACATGAAGCGCCGTCTCGCCGAGATCACCGCGGCGCAGACCGGCAAGAGCGTCGAGCAGATCAACGCCGATGGCGACCGCGACCGCTGGTTCAACGCCGAAGAGGCGCTCGAATACGGTTTCGTCGACCACCTCCGTGAGTCCGCGCTCGACGTGGCCGGCGGCGGCGGAACCGTCGACAGCGACAAGTAACCCGGCTTCGACCAGACAGGAATGCAACACATGGAGACTCCAACGTTCAGTGCGGCGGGCCGCTCGCTGCAGATGCCGGGTGCTCGCTACATCCTCCCGAGCTTCGAAGAGCGCACGGCCTACGGCTACAAGCGCCAGGACCCGTACGCGAAGCTCTTCGAGGACCGCATCATCTTCCTCGGCGTGCAGGTCGACGACGCATCGGCCGACGACATCATGGCCCAGCTGCTCGTGCTCGAGAGCATGGACCCCGACCGCGACATCGTCATGTACATCAACTCACCCGGTGGCTCGTTCACCGCGATGACGGCGATCTACGACACGATGCAGTACATCCGTCCGCACGTCATGACGGTGGTCCTCGGACAGGCGGCCTCCGCCGCTGCCGTGCTCACCGCCGCCGGCACGCCGGGCAAGCGCCTGGCCCTCCCGAACGCCCGCATCCTGATCCACCAGCCCGCCGTCGGCGAGGCCGGCCACGGACAGGCTTCGGACATCGAGATCCAGGCGGCCGAGATCCTCCGCATGCGCGGCTGGCTCGAGTCGACCCTCGCACACCACTCCAACCGTTCGGTGGAGCAGGTCAACAAGGACATCGACCGCGACAAGATCCTCTCGGCCGCCGAGGCGCTCGAGTACGGTCTCATCGACCAGGTGCTCACCTCGCGGAAGAACCCGGTCGCGGCCATCACGGCCTGACCCGGCTCCCGTGCTCACGACTCGGCGCGTCATCCCAGCGGGGTGGCGCGCCGAGTTGTCGCAGGGACAGGTTAGGCTCGGAGCACCGAATCTCCAGGGAGAGGGAAAGACATGGCACGGATAGGCGAAAGCGCCGATCTGCTCAAGTGCTCGTTCTGCGGCAAGAGCCAGAAGCAGGTCCAGCAGCTGATCGCTGGTCCCGGCGTGTACATCTGCGACGAGTGCGTCGAGTTGTGCAACGAGATCATCGCCGAGCGACTCGCTGAAGCGAGCGAGGAGACGGTGAGCGAGTTCGACCTCCCGAAGCCGAAGGAGATCTTCGCCTTCCTCGAGGAGTACGTCATCGGCCAGGAGGCCGCGAAGAAGGCGCTCTCGGTCGCGGTGTACAACCACTACAAGCGCGTCCGCTCACGCGCCACGCTCGCTCCCGCCGAGACGGTGCACGACGACATCGAGATCGCGAAGAGCAACATCCTCCTCATCGGGCCGACCGGATGCGGCAAGACGTATCTCGCGCAGACCCTCGCGAAGCGACTGAACGTCCCCTTCGCCGTCGCCGATGCGACCGCACTGACCGAGGCCGGCTACGTCGGCGAGGACGTCGAGAACATCCTCCTCAAGCTCATCCAGGCCGCCGACTACGACGTCAAGCGCGCGGAGACCGGCATCATCTACATCGACGAGGTCGACAAGATCGCCCGCAAGGCGGAGAACCCCTCCATCACGCGCGACGTCTCCGGTGAGGGTGTCCAGCAGGCGCTCCTCAAGATCCTCGAGGGAACCGTCGCCTCGGTACCCCCGCAGGGCGGCCGGAAGCACCCGCACCAGGAGTTCATCCAGATCGACACGACGAACGTCCTGTTCATCGTCGCCGGGGCCTTCGCCGGGCTGGAGGAGATCATCTCCTCCCGAGCGGGCAAGAAGGGCATCGGTTTCGGCGCACCCCTGCACAGCAAGGGCGACGACGTGAACCTCTTCGGTGAGGTCCTGCCGGAAGACCTCCACAAGTTCGGCCTCATCCCTGAGTTCATCGGCCGGCTGCCGGTCGTCACGACGGTCACGCCGCTCGACCAGCACGCGCTCATGGAGATCCTCACGGTCCCGAAGAACGCGCTCGTGCGTCAGTACCAGCGTATGTTCGAGATCGACGGCGTCGAGCTGGAGTTCGACCAGGCGGCACTCGAAGCGATCGCCGACCTCGCCGTCCTCCGCAAGACCGGTGCCCGAGGGCTCCGAGCCATCATGGAAGAGGTGCTCGGGCCGATCATGTTCGAGGTGCCCTCCACCGACGAGGTCGCTCGCGTCGTCATCACCCGGGAGTCCGTCGTCGAGAACGCGGCCCCGACGATCGTCCCGCGTGCGGCTCGCCGCCAGGAGAAGTCGGCTTAGACGACCCCCAGCGGTGAACAAGCCCGCCGCAGCCCCCGGATCCTCCGGAGTCGCTGCGGCGGGCTTCGTCGTTCAGTCCTCGAGCCCGCGGCGTCGGAGGAGCGGCTCGATGACCGCGTCGCGCCCACGGAATTCGCGGTAGGCCTCCAGAGGATCCTTCGAACCGCCGACCCCGAGGAGCTTGGTGCGGAAGCGGTCGCCGTTCTCCCTCGTCAGTCCGCCGTTCTCCGTGAACCAGTCGACGGTGTCGGCGTCGAGCACCTCGCTCCAGATGTAGGAGTAGTAGCCGGCGTCGTATCCACCCGAGAAGGTATGGGCGAAGTACGTGCTCGCGTAGCGGGGCGGGACGGCCGGATTGTCGAGTCCGGCGGATCGGAGTGCCGCCGCCTCGAACGCCTCCACATCGTCGACCCTGTCATCTGCACCGATGCTGTGCCACGCCTGGTCGAGCATCGCCGCTGCAAGGTACTCGCTCGTCGAGAAGCCCTCGTTGAACCCCTCGGACGCCTGGAGCTTCGCCACCAGTTCCTGCGGCATCGGCTCACCGGTCTCGACGTGCCTGGCGTAGCCGGCGAGCACCTCGGGCCACAGCATCCACATCTCGTTCACCTGGCTCGGGAACTCGACGAAGTCCCGGAAGACGTTCGTACCGGAGAACCGCGGGTACTCGACCTCCGCGAAGAGACCGTGCAGCGCGTGGCCGAACTCGTGGAAGAAGGTCGTGACCTCGTCGAGGCTCAGCAGGGTCGGTTCGCCGTCGGCAGGCTTCGGGACGTTCAGGTTGTTGACCACGACGGTGGGCTGGTCGAGCAGGCGGTTCTGGGAGATGAGCGCGTTCATCCAGGCGCCGCCGCGCTTGCTGTCGCGGGTGTACAGGTCCAGGAGGTACAGGCCGAGGCCGGAGCCGTCCTCGTTCCAGACCTCGAAGACACGGACGTCGGGGTGGTAGCCCTGAAGATCGCTCCGTTCGGCGAAGGTGATGCCGTAGAGCTTGGTCGCTGCGGCGAACACCCCGTCGAACAGGACCCGCTCCGCTTCGAAGTACGGGCGCATCACGCTGGTGTCGACATCGAACCGGTCGATCCTGACCTGTTCGGTCGCGAACGGCCAATCCCAGGCCTCGACGGTCTCGAGACCGGTGACCCGCTCGAGCTCGCGCTGTTCCCGATCCGCGTTGCGGGCGGCGGGGATCGCCAGACGGGAGAGGAGCGCTGCGACGGCCTCCGGGGTCCCCGCGGTCTGGTCCGCGGTGACCACTGCCGCGTGCGACGGGAACCCCAGGAGCGCGGCGCGCTCAGCGCGGAGGCGGGTGATCTCGAGGACGAGGTCGCGGTTGTCGTTCGGTCCGCCGTGTGTGCCGCGAGCACGGGAGGCCGTCATGATCCGCTCGCGGACGCCACGGTGCGTCAACGACGACAGCGCCGGATGGCCGGTCGGGAGGACGAGGGTGACGAGCCAGCCGTCGAGGCCTCGCTCGGCGGCCGCCTGGGCCGCGGCGGAGATCTCGCCCGCACTCAGGCCGTCGAGCTCCGCGGCATCGGTGAGGTGGACGGCGAGCTCGTTGGTGTCGGCCAGGAGCCGCTTCTCGAACCGGGTGGTCAGTGTCGAGAGGCGGAGATTGAGGTCGGAGAGCCGCTGCTTCTCCTCGGCGTCGAGACCTGCGCCCGCGAGCGTGTGTTCGCTGTACACGCGTCGGACCAGGTAGACCGCCTCGGCGGTCAGCTGGAGCTCGTCGAGACTCGCGTGGACCGCCGCGATCCGCGCGTAGAGCGCGGGGTCGAGCCTGATCGCGTCCTCGTGGGCGGCCAGCTGCGGAGCGAGCTCCTCCTCGAGTTCATTGGTGAACGCGGAGCTGTCCGCCGAACTCTGATTGAAGAAGACCGCTGCGACCCGCCTGAGGATCGCGCCGCTCCGTTCGAGCGGGATCAGCGTGTTCTCGAAGGTCGGCGCGTCGTCCTGCGCGGTGATCGCCGCGATCTCATCGAGTTGCTGCGCGAACCCGGCTGTGAAGGCGGGGCGGAAGTGCTCCGCGCGGATCTCGCCGAACGGCGGCAGCTGATAGGGGAGTGTGCTCGGCTGGAGGAACGGATTCGTGTGTGATTCCATACCTCACCCTATCCAGCGTGCCGGGGAGGAGGCTCAGTCCTCGTCGTCGTCGTGGTCGTCGTCCGGTCGGGTGAGGCTGACGGATCCGTCCGCGTGCTGACGGATGGTCGTACCGTCGTCGAGCTCGACCACGGGCCGGCGTTCGAGCCAGGTGAGGGTCCAGCGCCACGAGGACGTGTCGACGCCCTGCGCGAGCAACTCATGCTCCTCAGCGGCGATGGCCGTCTGCACCGGCGTCGGCACGTTCTCCGGTGGCTTGGCGCCGACGGCCCAGCGGGTTCCGAGTTGCATCACGGCTCCAGGTCGTAGGTGACCCAGCTCGTGCGGGTCGCCAGCTTGTCGTACACGGCCTGGGCGCGCTCGTTGTCGGCGGCGGTGATCCACCGGACGACGCTGTGGCCGTCCGCCTTCGCGAGGTCGCGGACGTGCTCGATCAGCGCGGTCCCGACCCCGCCGGTGCGGGCGTCCTCGGCGACGAAGAGGTCGTCGAGGTAGAGCCCGGTCCCACCGGCGAGGGCACGGGGGAACACGCGATAGTGGGCGAGCCCGACGAGGGCGCCCTGTGCGTCCTCAGCGACGAGCGCGGTCAACGGATGGGTCGGGTCGCTGAGCCAGCCCCACACGAGCACGGCCTTCTCGTCGGTCAGGGGGTTGCCGTAGAACTCCCCGTAGCCGGAGTACAGCGCGTGCCAGGCGAACAGGTCGCTCTCGACGGCGGGACGGATGGTGACGCTCATGCGCGTGCCTCCTCGGCGTCGGCCGCCGGCGTGAAGACGATGTCGCCGACCGACAGGACGTCGGCGGTGCGGAACTCGAGGGACTCGATGCGTCCGACGGCGCGGAGGTCGTCTGCGACGAGCTCGAGCAGCTCGATCGATGCGGCGGGTCCGGCGATGACCGCGGAGTCCACCGGGGTCTTCTGGGAAGCCTTGGCGTCGGTCTTCGCGCGCCGGATGCCCGTGAGCGCCTCGCTCGCGAGCTGCAGCACCTGCGGTTCGCCCGCCGCGAGTCCTGCGAACTCCTCGTCGGTCGGCCAGCTGGCACGGTGCACGGAGCCGTCGTGCGTCCAGGACCAGGCTTCCTCGGCCGCGAACGGGATGAACGGGGCGAACAGGCGGAGCAGGGTCGAGAGCGCGATCCGCAGCGCGGCCACCGCCGAAGCCTGCTCAGGGCTCTCCTCGCCGTAGGCCCGCTCCTTGACGAGCTCGAGGTAGTCGTCGCAGAACGTCCAGAAGAACGCCTCGGTGAGCTCGAGGGCGCGCGCGTGGTCGTAACCGGCCAGCGCAGTGCTGGCGTCGGCGACGGTCTTGCGGAGCACGCTCAGCATGGCGAGGTCGACGGCCTCCGTCACCGGGGCGTCTTCACGACCGGTGAACCCGAGGATGAACTTCGAGGCGTTGAGCACCTTGATCGCCAGGCGCCGGCCGATCTTGATCTGCGTCGGGTTCTGCGGGTCGAAGGCGGCGTCGGTGCCGAGACGGCTCGAGGCCGCCCAGTAGCGGACGGCGTCCGAACCGTGCTGCTCGAGCATGGCCGCCGGCGTGACGACGTTGCCCTTCGACTTCGACATCTTCTTGCGGTCGGGGTCGACGATGAAGCCGGACACGGAGGCGTGCTCCCACGGCTTCTGGTCGTACTCGAGGACGCTGCGGAGCATGGTGGAGAACAGCCAGGTGCGGATGATGTCCTGACCCTGCGGGCGCAGCGAGTACGGGAACACCAGGTCCCAGAGCTCGGGGTCGCGCGCCCAGCCGCCGGCGAGCTGCGGGGTGAGGCTCGACGTGGCCCAGGTGTCCATGACGTCGACCTCGCCCATGAACCCGCCGGGCACGCCGCGCTGCGACTCGTCGTAACCGGGTGCGGCATCGCTGGACGGGTCGACGGGCAGGGTGGCGTGGTCTGGCGCGATCGGCTGGTCGTAGACCGGGTTGCCGTCGGCGTCGAGCGGGTACCAGAGGGGGATCGGCACACCGAAGAAGCGCTGGCGGGAGATCAGCCAGTCGCCGGACAGGCCACCGACCCAGTTCTCGTAGCGCACGCGCATGAAGTCGGGGTGCCACTCGAGCTCCGAGCCGAGTTCGAGGAGGCGGCTGCGGAGCTGTTCGTCGCGGGCGCCGTTGCGGATGTACCACTGGCGGGTCGAGACGATCTCGAGCGGCTTGTCGCCCTTCTCGAAGAACTTCACCGGGTGGGTGATCTGCTTCGGCTCGCCGATCAGGTCACCCGAGGCTGCGAGGAGGTCGACGACGGTCTGCTTGGCGCTGAAGACGGTCTTCCCGGCGAGCTGCGCGTATGCCTCGAGACCGGCTTCGGAGGTGATCGCCTCAGGGGCCTCCGAGATGACGCGGCCGTCGAAGCCGAGGATTGCGCGGTTGGGCAGGTCGAGTTCGCGCCACCACACGATGTCGGTGATGTCGCCGAAGGTGCACACCATCGCGATGCCGGCGCCCTTGTCGGGCTGGGCGAGGTGGTGGGCGAGCACGGGCACCTCGACGCCGAACACGGGCGTGGTCACGGTCGTGCCGAACAGCGGCTTGAAGCGCTCGTCGTCGGGGTGGGCGACGAGGGCGACGCAGGCGGGGAGGAGCTCCGGCCGTGTGGTCTCGATCTCGATGGTGCCGCCGTCGGGGCGGTGGAAGGAGAGTCGACGGTAGGTGCCCGGCTGCTCCTTGTCCTCGAGCTCCGCCTGGGCGACCGCCGTGCGGAAGGTGATGTCCCAGAGGGTCGGCGCCATGGCCTGGTAGGCCTCGCCGCGGTCCAGGTTGCGCAGGAACGCGAGCTGGCTCGCCGTGATCGACTCGTCGCCGATGGTGCGGTAGCTCTGCGTCCAGTCCACGGAGAGGCCGAGCGCACGCCAGACGGCCTCGAACTGCTGCTCGTCCTCGACGGTGAGGCGCTCGCACAGCTCGATGAAGTTGCGACGCGAGATCGGGATCTGGTCGGCGGCCTTGGTGCTCTTGTTGTCGCCACCCTCGAACGGCGGGGTGAAGTCGGCGTCGTAGGGGAGCGTCGGGTCGCACCGGACGCCGTAGTAGTTCTGGACGCGGCGTTCGGTCGGGAGACCGTTGTCGTCCCAGCCCATGGGGTAGAAGACGCGCTTGCCGGTCATCCGCTGGTAGCGGGCGATCACATCGGTGTGCGTGTAGCTGAAGACGTGACCGATGTGCAGGGAGCCGGATGCGGTCGGCGGCGGGGTGTCGATCGAGTAGATGCACTCACGCGTGGCGCCGTCGCGCTCGAACCGGTAGGTCCCCGCGGACTCCCAGGAGGAGCCCCACTTCTGCTCGAGACCTTCGAGGGCCGGCTTGTCCGGGATGCTGGCAGCGGTCATGAGGCGATCTCCTGCTGATATGTGCGGCACCGTGTCTGCGTGCCTGAGTGTGTGGGAACATCCCATGCTATCGCAGGGGACCGGGAGGACGCCGGACCGCAGACCGTCATCCTCCGCCGATAGCATCGGACCGTGTCGACCAGAGCCGCCTCCGGCCCCGTGAGAGCCGACCTCCAAGGCCTTCGTGCCGTTGCGGTCTCGCTCGTCGTGGTGTTCCATCTCTGGCCGGGGCTCGTGCCGGGCGGGTTCGTCGGCGTCGACGTGTTCTTCGCGATCTCCGGGTTCCTCATCACGGCGCACCTCCTCGCCGAGGTCGAGCGATCCGGTTCGGTCCGACTCGGGCGGTTCTGGGCCCGGCGCGCACGACGGCTGCTCCCCGCTGCGCTCACCGTCCTCACCGCGACCCTCGTCGCGAGCTGGTACCTCGCACCGCTCGGGGACCTGCCCCGGTTCCTGCGCGAGATCGCGTGGTCGGGCCTGTACATCGAGAACTGGGCGCTCGCCGGATCCGCGATCGACTACCTCGCGGCAGAGGACGCTCCGTCGCCCGTGCAGCACTTCTGGTCGCTGTCGGTCGAGGAGCAGTTCTACCTCGTCTGGCCGATCCTGGTCCTCGTCGCCGGCTGGCTCGCCGTGCGGTTCGCCCGACGCTCGGCCGCGCCGTCGGTACGGCGTCGGGGCGTCGCGATCGCGATCGGACTCGTCTGCATCGCGTCGGCCGCCTGGTCGGTCGTCTTCACCGCGCAAGACCCGTCCCCGGCCTACTTCGCGACGACGACGAGGGCCTGGGAGTTCGCCGCCGGCGGACTGACGGCGATCCTGGTGGCCGAGGGAGCCCGGCGCGGGTGGGCGCTGCGGGCGGGTGCGCGCACGGTCGTCGCCTGGCTCGGGTTCGCCGCGATCGGGGCGGCTGCCGTCTGGTTTTCGGGGGAGACGCCCTTCCCGGCGTTGACCGCGGCGCTGCCGGTGGGCGGGACGATCGCCGTGATCGCGGCCTGGGCCCCGGACGTCCGGTGGTCGCCGACCGCGCTGCTCGCCCGGGCGCCGATCCAGTGGCTCGGCGACCGCTCCTACGCGGTCTACCTCTGGCACTGGCCCCTCATCGTGTTCGGCGGGATCGTGCTCGCTCGGTCGGCCTCCATCCCCGAGCAGCTCGTCCTCCTCGTCATCACGGGCGTCCTCGCGGAGGTGACGACGCGGTTCGTGGAGCGCCCGATCCGGTTCGGGCGCATCGCCGGTTGGCAGCCACGACGGGTCATCGGCGCGACCGCCCTCGCGATGAGCGTCCTATTGGTCGCCTCGATCGGGGTGCTCCCCGGTGCCGAGGCGCGCATCGCGGCCGAACAGCAGCGCATCGAGACCCTGGTCGCGACCCCGTCGAACTGCCTCGGCGCCGCGGAGCTCGTCGATGCTGCAGCGTGTCCGCGGGACGACGGAGCGTCATCGGACAGCACGGAGGGCTCCGGTGGCGAGACCTCGCGCGACGGTTCCTCGGCGTCTCCCGGGGATGAGACCCGCGGGGTCGTCATTCCCGACGCGTCGCTCGCCGACCTGCCGCCGGACCGCTGCATCACCGACATCCGGGCTGCGGCGTTCGAGGTCTGCGCTTACGGTGCCAGCGCGGAGCAGGCGACGAGGACGGTGGCGCTCATCGGGGACTCCCACGCCGAGCAGTGGTTGCCGGCGTTCGCGACTGCTGCCGAGACGAACGGCTGGCGGCTCCTCGTCGCGGCGAAGAGCTCCTGCCCGTTCAGCGACGCCGAGCGCACGGAGCCAGGGACGAGCGCGGCGGTGCTCGCCGAGATGCGCGCCGGGTGCCTGAGCTGGAACCGCGACGCCCTCGAGCTGCTGCAGGACGAACCGGAGATCGACACGCTCGTCGTCTCGGCGCGCGCCCGGAACCCGGTCGTCGCCGAGGGGGACCGCGACTGGCGGGAGGTGGCTGCGGAAGCCTATGCGGAGCGCTGGACACTCGTGCCAGCGACGATCGAGCAGATCGTCGTCCTGCGCGACACCCCGACGATGTCGGACGACGTGCTGGAGTGCGTCCGCGACGACGCTGATCCGGAGGGCGGGTGCGCCCGGGACCGGAGCGACGCGCTCACGGAGGATCCGCAGTACAACGCCGCCCTCGCGAGCACCGACCCACGGGTCCGCGCCGTCGACCTCTCGGACGCCCTGTGCTCGTCCGATCGGTGCTCGCCGGTCATCGGTGGTGTCCTCGCGTACCGCGATCACCACCATCTGAGCTGGGTGTACGCCGAGACCCTCGCGCCCGTCGTCCAGGCGGTGCTCGACCGGATCCCGACGCCGGAGTCAGACGGCGTCGCGCCCTGATGCCGCACCGGGCGCGATGAGGCGCGGAGCGTCGGCTGCGAGTCGGGCGGTGTATGGGTGGGCCGGGGCGGTGAAGACCTGCTCGGCGTCGCCATGCTCGACCACCCGCCCGTGCTGCATCACGGCGACCCGGTCGCTCATGTGCCGGATGACGCCGAGGTCGTGGGAGATCAGCAGGTAGCTCAGGCCGTGGCGTCGCTGCAGCTCGTCGAGGAGGTCCAGGATCCTGGCCTGGACGGTGACGTCGAGCGCGGAGACGGGTTCGTCGAGGATGAGCGTCGACGGTCGACTCGCGAGTGCCCGGGCGATGGCCACGCGTTGCCGCTGCCCGCCGGAGAGCGTCCGCGGGCGCGCGCGAGCCAGCGAGGGATCGAGGCCGACGTCCGCGAGGAGACGGGTGATGTCGCGAGGTGCGGCTTCGCGTCCACGAACGGCGTCGGCGAGGATGGCGTCGACGCGCCAGCGTGGATCGAACGAACTCAGCGGATCCTGCGAGACCCAGCCCAGACGGTTCCGTCGTGGACGACGCGCTCGCTCGGGGAGCTCCGACCATGGTTCGCCCTCGAGGAGCACCGTTCCCGACTGTGGCGCGGTGAGGCCGAGTGCGATGCGGGCGAGGGTGGTCTTGCCCGAACCGGACTCGCCGACCACGCCCAGGGTCGTCCCCGGTTCCAGGCGGAGCGAGACGTCGTCGACCGCCAGGATCGCCGAGGCGCCGCGGCCACGCTCGAAGCTGCGGGAGACGGATCGGAACTCGAGCGCGGGTGCGTCCGATCGGTCCTGCGTCGTCGGGCGGGTGCGCGTCGCCGGCTGTTCGGCCACCGGTGCCGCGTCGACCGGCTGTTCGGCCACCGGTGCCGCGTCGACCGGCTGGTCTGCGCTGAGGCGTGTCCCTCGAGCGCGGTCGGTGGGGACCGCGGCGATGAGGGCCCGGGTGTACGGGTGTGTCGGCCTGGTCAGCAGCTGCTCGGCCGGCCCCTGCTCGACGACGACACCGTGCTGCATCACGACGAGGTGGTCGGCGATCGACGAGACGACGGCGAGGTCGTGGCTGATCAGGAGGAGGCCCGCCCCGCGCCGCTTGACGTCGTCGAGGAGGCCGATGACACGTGCTTGGACGGTGACGTCGAGCGCGGTCGTCGGTTCGTCGGCGATGAGGAGGTCGGGGTCCAGTGCGATCGCAGAAGCGATGAGTGCGCGCTGGCGGAGTCCGCCGGAGAGTTCGCCGGAACGTTGGCCGATGCGGGAAGCCGGGTCGGGCATGCCGACGGAGTCGAGGAGTTCGAGCACCCGCCGGGTGCGGGCGGTCCGGTCGAGGTCGGTGCCGAGTCGGAGTGCGTCGTCGATCTCGCGCCCGATCGGTCGCAAGGGGTCGAGCGACACGAGGGCGTCCTGGAGGACGAGTCCGATGCGACGCCCGCGCAGGCGTCGCCAGGCCGATGCTCCGAGTCCGCGGAGGTCGGTGCCGTCGAAGTCGAGTCGAGTGGCCGTCACCCGTGCCGATGCGCCGGCGAGGCCCAGGAGCGATCTGGCGGTCACGCTCTTGCCGGAGCCCGACTCGCCGACGATCGCGACGCAGGTGCCGCGCTCGACCTGGAAGGAGACGCCGGAGACGACGGCGTCCCCGCTGTCGAATCCGACCGTCAGTGCTTCCACCTGGAGCAGTGGACTGGTGTCGCTCATCGGCCGTCCTCCCGAGATCGGCGCTGGAGACCCCGGCCGAGGACCGTGGTGGACAGGGCGGTCGCGACGATCATCAGACCCGGGAACGCCGTGAGCCACCACGCCGTCGCGAGATAGGTGCGTGCTGCGGCGAGCATGGCGCCCCACTCCGGCGCGGGTGGTTGCGCCCCGAGCCCGAGGTAGCTCAGGGCGGACGCCCAGACGACCGCCTGTCCGATGCCGAGGGTCGCGAGGACGAACAGGGGGGCGACGGCGTTCGGAAGGATGTGTCGGAACAGGATCCGAGCCGGCCCGTGCCCGAGCACTCGCGCGGCCTCGACGAAGTCGGAGGAGCGGACCTGCAGCAGCTGACCGCGGATGAGGCGCGCGTAGCCCGGCGCCGTCGACAGGCCGACCGCGATCGTCGCCGTGACGGGACCGGGCCCCGCGATGACGATCACGAGGAGCGCGAGCAACAGGCCGGGGAACGCGAAGAGCACCTCGAGGACGCGTCCCACGGCGAAGTCCGCGATCCGGCCGCCGACCGCGGCGATCATCGCGAGGACTGCTCCGAGGATCAGTCCGATGGCCGTCGCGGCGACGCCGATGAGGAGCGAGGTCCCCGCACCGTGCACGACCCGGCTCCAGACGTCGCGGCCGGACTCGTCCGTCCCGAACCAGTGCGAGAGGGAGGGCAGCGAGAACGCGGCCCGCGGGTCGACCGCCGTCGGCGACGCTGTCGCGAACAGCTGGGGGGCGAGCGCACAGCCGAGCAGGAACAGCACCACCACGGCCGCGATGATCTCGGGAGCGCCGAATCCCGACGACCGGCGCCGTCCGCGGCGGACCCGGGCATCGGGGCTTCCGGATGCCGGGGTGATCGTGAGCCCGCTCATGAACCGGACCGCCGGATCCGGTCGCGTGGGTCGAGCAGCTCCGCCGCGAGGTCCGCGAGGAACATGACGACGACGTAGGCCACCGCCGAGCTCAGCACCACGCCGGTGACCACCGGGACGTCGCGCACGGTCACCGCCTGGAGCAGCGTCCGTCCGAGACCGGGCCGGGCGAAGATGGTCTCCACCACGACGGCGCCGCTGATGAGATAGCCGAAGGCCCATCCCGACAGGTTCACCGCAGGGACGGCGGCATGACGTAGGCCGTGTCTGAGCAGCAGGCCGGTCGTCGATTCACCGCGGGCGGCCGCTGAGACGGCGAACGGCGCGCTCCCCGCGTCGAGCAACGGTTCCCGCATCACCTGGGCCAGGAACCCGGCGACCGGGATGGCCAGGGTCAGCACCGGGAGGATGAGTCCGACCGCATCACCCGTGCTCACCGGTGGGAGCCATCCGAGCCAGGTGCTGAAGAGCGTGATGAGGACGGTCGCGAGCCAGAACTGGGGGAGCGATGCCGCCACGAGCTCGACGGCCGATCCGAGGGCCGCGGACACCCGCCCACCGCGGGTCGACCAGACCGCGAGGCCGAGCGCCAGGAGCCAGGCGATGGCGAGCGACGCCGTCGCCAGTACCAGCGTCCCGCCGAGCTGTTCGGCGAGCACCTGGGCCACCGGCGTGCGGAGGGACGCCGACTCGCCGAGATCCCCCTGGACCAGTCGGACCAGTTGCGCGAGGTACTGCACGAGGAGCGGCTGGTCCAGGCCGTACTGCTCGCGCACCCGCTCGAGCGCTTCAGCCGACGCCTGGGAGCCGGGGCCGCCGAGATAGGCCTGCGCCGGGTCGCCGGGGATCAGCCGGACGGCGAAGAAGGTGACCGTCGCGACCGCCCAGAGCACGAACACCGCACCGGCCAGACGTGCCCCGATCCGCCCGGCCAGGCGGCGGAGGTCGCGTCCCGAGCGGCCGATGGAGCTCACTCCACGAGCCAGGCGTCCCCGAAGACCGGCGTCGACACCGTCGGTAGCGCGCGGACGCCCTGCAGGGAGGTGCTCAGCAGGAAGTGGTTCTGCTGGTCGTAGAGCGGCAGGATGTAGTAGCCGTCGAGGATGATCTGCTGCGCCTGCTCGTAGAGGAACGCCCGCTCCTCGGGATCGAGGGTGTCGCTCGCCTGCTTCAGGATCTCGTCGAGCGCGGGGTCGTCCAGCTGGGCGTGGTTCGCGAAGTAGCCGCTCGGCGCCGGGACGATGCCCGAGGAGTCGTAGAGCACGCGGAGCACGTCCGGTCCCACCTTCGTGTACGGAGCGCTGACGGCCTCGTAGGCGTTAGAGCCGAGCGCCTCGTACCAGCTCGAGAGGTCGAGCAGCTCGAGCTGCACGTCGAAGCCGGCGTCGCCGGCTCCGGCCTGGATCTGCTCGAAGAGCGACTGCTCGGCCGGGATCGACTGGTTCGTGCTGACGGGGAACCGTACGGTCAGTCGGACGCCGTCCTTCGTCCGCACGCCGTCCTCGTCCTTCTCGGTCCAGCCGGCCTCGTCCAGGAGCGTGTTGGCCGCATCGAGGTCGTAGCCGAACAGGCTCTCGTCGGAGTAGGCGGTCGCCTCCGCACTCGACAGCGGGGAGTAGGAACGCTTCGCCGTGCCGAAGAACAGGGACTCGATGCCGGCGTTCACGTCCGTCGACCGCACGAAGGCCTCACGCACGCGCTGGTCGTCGAACGGCGCCTGTCCCGCGTTCAGCTCGATGCGGTTCGAGGCACCGGGGCGCGGTGCGTCCAGGTCGACGATCGTCTTCGAGTCCTTCGCCTGCGCGATCGTGTCGGGCTGCGCGTTGTCGATGATGTCGACGTCGCCGCTCTGGAGTGCCGCGAAGCGCGACGCGGAGTCGGGGATGAAGCGCCACGTGATGCCGTCGAGGTACGCCGGCCCGTCGTTCGCGGCGTCGCCCGGTGCCGAGTCGTACGCGTCGTTCCGGACGAGCGAGACGTGGTCCTGCTTCACCCACTCGTCGACGACGAACGGTCCGGTACCGACCGGCGCATCGCAGTTCGCGGCTTCACCGCGGGCGATCCCCGTCGGAGACTCCATCGCCGTCCACGGCTGCGACAACGACTCCAGGAGCGCGCTGTCGGGAGCGGAGAGGATGAACCGGGCCGTCGTGGCGTCGACCGCCTCGACCGACGCGACCTTACCCACCGCGAGGTAGCCCGTGGACGACTTCGTCGCCGGGTCCTGCAGGTGCTCGATGTTCGCCTTGACCGCTGCCGCGTCGAACGGGGTGCCGTCGGTGAACGTCACGTCCGCCCGCAGCGTGAACTCCCAGGTCAGACCGTCCTCCGACGTCGTCCAGGACTCGGCGAGCCACGGGATGATCTCACCCTTCGCGTCTCGGGAGACGAGCGGCTCGAGGAACTGTGCACTCAACAGGGCCTGCGGGTAGTTGCCGCCGACGTGCGGATCGAGACACGTGGGCTCGGCGTCCCCGCTGGCGTAGACGAGGGTCCCACCGGCCTTCGGCGTGCTCGACGCGGCCGGCGTCCCCGGTGCACACGCTGCGAGCAGGACCGCGAGCGGAACGAGCGCCGCGGCGATGCGCAACGGACGACGCGAGGACGCAGGGCGTCGACGGGCAGGGGAGGGGGATGCGGGCACAGGGACTCCAGAAGGCGATCGACCGGGTGCTGAGGGCCCGGTGGCGGCGTCGGACGAATTATTGGACGCCGTCTCGGAACCAGCATAGAGCCTCGGCACCACGCCCCGACCCCTCGCACGACGGCTAGGCTCACAGGCGGCGGAAGGAGCCCCCATGGCGAGACCACCGGCACGGAACGCCGTCGGCAGACCCCGACGATCCTCCCGACGCGTCCTCGAGGAGGCGGCCGCCGAACTCTTCCTCGAACAGGGATACCCCGGCACCACCGTCGACCAGATCGCGAGCCGCGCCGGCGTCAGCCGCAACACCTTCTTCAACTACTTCGGCTCCAAGAGCGACGTCCTCTGGGTCGACGTCGACGCCGCGCTCGCCGGACTCGAACGGGCGCTCGCCGCAGCCGGGGACGCCCCTGTGACGGATGTCGCCGACGCCATGCCGTCACTGCAAGCCGCGCTCCTGGGCATCGCCGAGGAGCGCTCGAACGGCGCAGTGCCCTGGGCGCTCACGCAGATCGAACTGATGGACACCGCGTGGGAGCTGCAAGCGTCCGGCCTCGAACGTCTGCTGCGTCTCCAAGCCGTGCTCCGGGTCTCGCTCGCGCGCCTCGCCGTCCGCGCCGACGAGCTGACCATCCGGTCCGCCGCAGCGGCGCTCGCCGGCGCGATCGTCGCCGGCGCCGGGGCCTGGGCGGCCGCAGGTGTCGGCCGGGGCGAGCTCGGCGACTACCTCCGCCGCGCGATCGCTCCGGTGGTGGACGGGTACGGCCGCGCGCTCGCCCGGATCGACGGGCCGAGTTCCTCGTAGCCGACCCTCCTCGGAGCCGCTCTGCAGGCTGTACGATGGGACCATCGACATCGATCCGGCCATCACCGGGGAGTCCTCGGCAGAACAGCGACCGCTCAGCGGGAGCCCAGTAGAACCGAGCGGGTCAGGCCCGTCACAGCCGATGCAGAGCGGCCGTTCCAGCGGAGCGGCAAGCGGGGTGGTACCGCGTCGGCAACGCCGGCGTCCTCGCAGGACCCACGAGACCTGCCAGGAGAACGATGAGCTACCCGAAGTCCCAGGAACCGACCCCAACCGAGTCGGCGTCGAACGGCGCTGCGTTCGGCGTGACGCCGTCGCCCAGCTTCACCTCGATCGAGGAGGGGGTGCTCGCCCGATGGGCCGCCGACGGCACCTTCCAGGCCTCCATCGACCAGCGCGAGGGCGCTCCGGAATGGGTGTTCTACGACGGCCCACCCTTCGCGAACGGCCTCCCGCACTACGGACACCTCCTCACGGGCTACGCCAAGGACCTCTTCCCCCGGTTCCAGACGATGCGCGGCAAGCAGGTGCACCGCCGGTTCGGCTGGGACACCCACGGCCTCCCCGCCGAGCTCGAGGCGGAGCGCCAGCTCGGCATCACCGACAAGCGACAGATCGACGAGATGGGGCTCGCCGCCTTCAACCAGGTCGCACGCGACTCCGTCCTCCGCTACACGGAGGAGTGGCAGGACTACGTGACGCGCCAGGCGCGTTGGGTCGACTTCGAGCACGACTACAAGACCCTCGACGTGACCTACATGGAGTCGGTCATCTGGGCCTTCAAGCAGCTCCACGACAAGGGCCTCGCCTACGAGGGCTACCGGGTGCTGCCCTACTGCTGGCGCGACCAGACGCCGCTCTCCAACCACGAGCTGCGGATGGACGACGACGTCTACCGCTCCCGCCAGGACCAGACCGTCACGGTCACCTTCCCGCTGGTCGGTCCGAAGGCCGAGAGCCTCGGGCTCACCGCCGTCCGCGCGCTCGCCTGGACGACCACGCCCTGGACCCTGCCGACGAACGCCGCGCTCGCCGTCGGGCCCGACATCGAATACGCGGTCGTCCCGGCCGGCCCGAACGGCACCCCCGACGCCACGGTGCTCCGCGAGGAGGGCTCCGCCCACGCCGACACCGAGGTCCTCGGCGGCGAGTACCTCATCGCCTCGGCGCTGCTCGGCAACTACGCGAAGGACCTCGGCTACGACTCCGCGGCCGAGGCGCAGGCCGCCGTCTCCCGGACGATCGTCGGGCGCGAGCTCGAAGGCGTCTCCTACGACCGCCTCTGGGACTACTACGCCGACGCCGAGTGGGGCATGGAGCAGGCCTGGCGCATCCTCGTCGCCGACTACGTGTCGACCGAGGACGGCACCGGCATCGTGCACCAGGCCCCCGCCTACGGTGAAGAGGACCAGAAGGTGTGCGAGGCCGCCGGTATCCCGGTGATCGTCTCCGTCGACGACGGCGGGAAGTTCCTCCCGGAGGTGTCCGACGTCGCAGGTCTCCAGGTCTTCGACGCCAACAAGCCGCTCACCCAGTTGTTGAAGGCACAGGGCCGCCTCCTGCGTCAGGCGAGCTACGAGCACTCCTACCCGCACTGCTGGCGCTGCAAGCAGCCGCTCATCTACAAGGCTGTGTCGAGCTGGTTCGTCCGCGTGCCCGAGTTCCGCGACCGCATGGAGGAGCTCAACCAGGAGATCACCTGGGTGCCGGAGAACGTCAAGGACGGACAGTTCGGCAAGTGGCTCGCGGGTGCGCGCGACTGGTCGATCAGCCGCAACCGGTACTGGGGTTCGCCGATCCCCGTGTGGAAGAGCGACGACCCGGCCTACCCGCGCATCGACGTGTACGGCTCGCTGGACGAGCTCGAGGCCGACTTCGGCGTGCGTCCGACCGATCTGCACCGCCCGTACATCGACGAGCTCACGCGGCCCAACCCCGACGACCCCACCGGCCGGTCGACGATGCGCCGCATCACCGACGTCCTCGACGTCTGGTTCGACTCCGGATCGATGCCGTTCGCCCAGGTGCACTACCCCTTCGAGAACCGCGAGTGGTTCGACTCGCACAGCCCCGCGGACTTCATCGTCGAGTACATCGGCCAGACGCGTGGGTGGTTCTACCTCCTGCACGTGCTGTCGACCGCGCTGTTCGACCGGCCGGCGTTCACGAGCGTCGTGAGCCACGGCATCGTCCTCGGCAGCGACGGCCAGAAGATGTCGAAGTCGCTGCGCAACTACCCCGACGTCAACGAGGTCTTCGACCGCGACGGTTCCGACGCCATGCGCTGGTTCCTCATGTCGAGCTCGGTGCTGCGCGGCGGCAACCTCGTCGTGACGGAGGAGGGCATCCGTGAGGGCGTCCGCCAGGTGATGCTGCCGTTGTGGAACACCTGGTACTTCTTCTCGCTGTACGCGAACACGGCGGTGCCTGGTGGCTACGACGCCGAGTGGCGCACGGACTCCACCGACGTCCTCGACCGCTACATCCTCGCCAAGACGCGTGAACTGGTCGTCACCGTGACCGACCACCTCGAGGCGTTCGACGCGACCCTCGCAGCGGCCTCGCTGCGGGACTTCGCGGACGTCCTGACCAACTGGTACGTGCGTCGCTCCCGCGACCGCTTCTGGTCGACGGACGGTGGCGTCTTCGACCGCGACGCCTTCGACACGCTCTACACCGTCCTCGAGACGTACTGCCGGGTCGCCGCTCCGCTCCTGCCGCTCATCACGGAGCAGATCTGGACCGGCCTGACGGGCGAGCGCAGCGTGCACCTCACCGACTGGCCGGAGCCCGAGGCGTTCCCGGAGGACGCGGCACTCGTCGAGGCGATGGACCGGGTCCGCGAGGTCTCGGGTGTCACCCTCGCCCTCCGCAAGCAGGCCGGTCTCCGTGTCCGGTTGCCGCTCGCATCGCTCACCGTGGTCACGCCCGACCCCGCGTCGCTCGCCCCGTTCGAGGCGATCCTCCGCGAGGAGCTCAACCTCAAGGCCGTCTCCTTCGCCGAGTTGACCGACACCAGCGGCACCGAGTTCGGCGTCACCTCGCGCCTCTCGATCAACGCCCGCGCGGCGGGCCCGCGCCTCGGCAAGACGGTGCAGCAGGCGATCAAGGGCGCTCGGAGCGGCGACTGGTCCGAGGTCGACGGCACGGTCACGGCCGGCGGCATCGAGCTCGTCGACGGCGAGTACGAGCTCGTCATGGAGGCCTCGTCGGGCGCCGCCGGTGGCGTTGCGCTCGCGCTCCTGCCCTCGGGTGGCTTCGCCCTGCTCGAGACCACGCTGACGCCCGAGCTCGAGGCGGAGGGACTCGCCCGCGACGTCATCCGTGCCGTCCAGGACACCCGGAAGGCGGCGGACCTGCAGGTGAGCGACCGGATCCGGCTCCAGCTCCGATTCGATGACGACGCCGACGAACGCGCGGTGCGCAGCGCCCTCGACGTGGTCGACCTCGCCGGCGACACCCTGGCGACGTCCCTGACCTGGTCCGACGACGAGGGTCAGGCTGGAGCGTCGGGCTTCGCCCAGTCGTTCGCGGCCGGGAAGTTCGGCAACGCCGGAGCCTTCACCGTGACCGTCGCGCGTGCAGAGGAGACCGCCGATGTCCGATGACCTGATCCCCGGAGACGAGTCGTCCGCGGCCGATGCCGCCGACGCCGTGTACCGCGAGCTCTTGGAACGGCTGGGGGAGGCCCAGCCGCAGCCGCGTCTCGGTGCCACCAAGCGGGCGCTGGAGCTCCTCGGCAACCCGGAGTCGTCCTTCGCGATCATCCAGATCGCCGGAACGAACGGCAAGACGAGCACGGCGCGCATGATCGAGAGCATCCTCCGCGCCCACGGGCTCCGCACCGGTCTCTTCACGAGTCCGCACCTCGTCCGGTTCACCGAGCGCATCGGTATCGACGGCGAGCGGATCTCGGACGAGGCCGTCGCCAGGAACTGGGACGACATCAAGCCGTATCTGGCGATGGTCGACGCCGAGCTCTCGGCGGCCGGTGAGCCCGCGTTGACCTTCTTCGAGGCGCTCACCGTCCTGGGATTCGCCTGCTTCGGCGACGCCCCCGTCGACGTCGCCGTCGTCGAGGTGGGTATGGGCGGTGCCTGGGACTCGACGAACGCCGCCGATGCCGAGGTCGCCGTCTTCACGCCGATCGATCTCGACCACGTGCAGCGGCTCGGCAAGACGATCGCCGAGATCGCGCGCACCAAGGCCGGGATCATCAAGCCCGGTGCGCAGGTGGTCTCGGCCGCGCAGCACCCCGACGCGCGTCAGGCGATCGTCGACGCCGCCGCGGCGGTCGACGACCCGGCCGTGTTCGAAGGTGAGGAGTTCGCCCTCGTGCAGGACGCCGTGGCGGTGGGCGGACAGCTCATCACCGTCCGAGGACGCGCCGGCACCTATCCGGAGCTGTACCTCCCGCTCTACGGGGACCACCAGGGACGGAACGCGACGCTCGCGATCGCCGCGGTGGAGGCGTTCCTCGGCGGAGCGACCCAGCCGATCGCGGAGGACGTCCTCGCGGAGGGCCTCACCGAGGTCGCCTCCCCGGGACGGCTGCAGCTCATCGGCACCGAACCGACCGTGCTCGTCGACGCTGCGCACAACCCGCACGGTGCCGCGTCCTTGGTCGCCGCACTCGGCAGCTACTTCGACGTCGACGAGATCGCCTTCGTGGTCGGCATCCTCCAGGACAAGGACGCCGCCGGCATCCTGACGACCCTGGCGCCCGCCGCATCCGGCTTCTTCTTCACCCAGTCGGAGTCGGAGCGGGCGATCCCCGCCGAGGAGCTCTCGCGCCTCGCCGCATCGCTCGAACTACCGGCGTCGACCTTCGCCGACACGCTCGACGAGGCCGCAGAGGACGCACGACGCTGGGCTGAGGAGGCACCGCGCCGGCTGGTGGTGATCACCGGCTCGATCACCCTCGTGGGCGAGGCGATCGAGGTCGCCGACGACCGGGAATGGAAGGCGACCGCATGAGCGGCATGGCACGGAGCCGGGCTCCACGGAGCATCAAGCAGACCCTCGGATCGATCATCCTCGGCTTCGAGATGATCGTCATGTTCCTCGGCGCGCTCGTCATCTTCGGGTTGAAGGCCCTCCCGGCCCCGGTCGCGTTGATCGGCGGAGCGGTGCTGTGTCTGATCATCGTCGCGACGATCCCGCTCCTGCGATTCCGCTGGGGGTATTGGCTGGGCTGGGCGGTGCAAGCCGCTATCGTGGCTACCGGCCTGCTCGTGCCGATGATGTTCCTCGTCGGCGGGATGGCCGCAGCCGTCTGGACCTATGCGATGGTCCAAGGCGACAAGATCGAGCGTCAGCAGGCGCTCTACCGAGAAGCGAAGGATTGACCGTGGCTGTTGAAGAAACCCTGGTACTCGTGAAGCCTGACGGCGTCGCACGCAACCTGACCGGCGAGATCCTCCGTCGGATCGAGGCGAAGGGCTATTCGCTCGTGGACCTGCGCATGGTCGAGCCGGACCGCGAGCTGCTGGCCGCCCACTACGCCGAGCACGAGGGCAAGCCGTTCTACGAGCCCCTCGTCGAGTTCATGCTGAGCGGTCCCGTCGTCGCGATCCGCGTCGCCGGCAACCGCGTCATCGAGGGCTTCCGCTCGCTCGCCGGCACGACCGACCCGACGACCGCCGCGCCCGGGACCATCCGCGGCGACTTCGGCCGCGACTGGGGCCTCAAGGTCCAGCAGAACCTCGTCCACGGTTCGGACAGCCCCGAGTCCGCCTCCCGCGAGCTCGCGCTCTGGTTCGCCTGACACACCGACTCCGCACGACGAAGCCCGCCTCCGATTCCGGGGGCGGGCTTCGTCGTACGCGTCAGGCGGCCCTTCGGGCCGCCACCGGCTACAGGTAGGACAGGACGTCGAGGCGGAGCTGGGCGATGACCGCCACCACGAGGTAGCACCCGAGCGTCACCACCACGATCCACGAGGACACGACTCCAGCGACGCGGCGGACAGCGGGGGACGCCGGGATGATGCCGTTCCGCAGGGTGAACGCGGTCACCGCGATGAAGGAGGGGATCGTCACCGACCAGGTGACCATGCACCACGGGCACAGCGTGCCGAGGACGAAGATGCTCTGCGAGATCAGCCAGATGACGAATCCCAGCGCACCGAGGAACCCGATGTTGAACGCGATCCAGAACCACCGCGCGAACTGCGCACCGGCGAGGACCGCGACGCCGACGGCGATCGGGGCGATCCAGGCGGCGAGACCGATGATCGGGTTCGGGAATCCGAGGATGGCACCCTGCCAGGAGTTCAGATTGACCCCGCACTGCACGAGGATGCTCAGATTGCAGCCGAGCTGGGCGTTCGGATCCTGCAGGAGCTGGAACTTGTCGAGGGTGAGCGCGAACGCCGCGATCCACCCGATGACACCTGCGACGATGAGAAAGATGGCGAGGCCCTTGGGGCGCGCGTCGATGACCGGAGTTGACACGCCCTGATTCTCGCACGCCCGCCTGAACGGCGGCGGGACATGCCCGGGTGGTCCGTACTCAGGACCGTCGGCCCTGTTCGTGCGATAATCGTGGGGTGGTGCCCGAGCCGCGCTCGACCGCACGACACAACAGGCTTGTTGGGCAATGAGAGCCCAGGACCCGCCGGCACGTGCCGGCACGATCGTGAGAGCTCCGAGAGCCAGCGATCACACAGGATTTGCGAACGGCTGCACCCGCGGCCGCACGCACGAGACGAAGAACCGGAGGGTGGCGCGGCCACCGACCCGGCATAGGGGAGTACACCAGGAATGGTGAAAGAGCACACCGAGGATCCGGCCACGCCGGGGACCGAGCACGAACCGACCGACCAGCACCTCACGACGCCCGGGACGGCGGACGAGTCGACCAGCACCGAGACGGACGCCCAGGCGGCCGGGCCCGACGAGCAGTCGGCACCTGCCGCACCGGTGCGTCCACCGACCACCATGCTGCTGTTCCAGGCGCCGGACCTGCCGCCGATCGTCCACCGCGACGACGAACCGCTCGAGGCGGAGCTCAGCTCGTCGAGGCGTCGCACGCGTCGTCGTGCCGGCGAGGACGGACCGGAGCAGGGCGAGCGGGGTGGCGAATCACGCCCCGACACCCGCAACGTGGTCAAGGTCCGCACGCCGCGCGAGCCGGAACTCATCACCGAACCGCAGAAGGTGCGCGGCTCGACGAGGCTCGAGGCCAAGAAGCAGCGTCGCCGTGACGGACGCGACGCCGGTCGTCGTCGTCCGGTCGTCACCGAGGCCGAGTTCCTCGCCCGCCGCGAATCGGTCGACCGTGTCATGGTCGTCCGCTCCAAGAACGGCAAGACGCAGATCGGCGTGCTGGAGGACGGCGTGCTCGTGGAGCACTACGTCGCCAGGAGCCAGGAGGCGTCGCTCATCGGCAACGTCTACCTCGGCCGCGTGCAGAACGTCCTGCCCAGCATGGAGGCGGCGTTCGTCGACATCGGTCGCGGACGCAACGCGGTGCTCTACTCCGGCGAGGTCGACTGGGACTCCGTGGAGACGGGCAACCAGCCTCGCCGGATCGAGCTCGCGCTCAAGGGTGGCGACAAGGTCCTCGTCCAGGTCACGAAGGACCCGGTCGGGCACAAGGGTGCGCGCCTGACGAGTCAGGTCTCGCTCCCCGGTCGGTACCTCGTCTACGTGCCGAACGGCTCGATGAACGGCATCTCGCGCAAGCTGCCCGACACGGAGCGCGCCCGCCTGAAGAAGATCCTCAAGGAGGTCCTCCCGGAGAACGTCGGCGTCATCGTCCGCACGGCCGCCGAGGGCGCGACCGAGGAGCAGCTCACGCTCGATGTCACGCGACTGAAGTCGCAGTGGTCGGAGATCTCCCGTCAGATCGAGACGGTCCAGTCGCCGGCACTGCTGCACAGCGAGCCCGACCTGCTCATCAAGATCATCCGCGACGTCTTCAACGAGGACTTCCACAAGCTCGTCATCCAGGGCTCGGATGCGCTGCAGGACATCCAGAGCTACCTGCGCGGCGTCGCCCCCGACCTGCTCGAGCGGGTCGAGCCGTACGACGGCACGGGCGACTCCTTCGTGGACTACCGCATCGCCGAGCAGATCGAGAAGGCGCTCGACCGCAAGGTCTGGCTGCCGTCCGGCGGATCCCTCGTGATCGACCGCACCGAGGCCATGACGGTCGTCGACGTCAACACGGGGAAGTTCGTCGGTTCCGGCGGCAACCTCGAGGAGACGGTCACCAAGAACAACCTCGAGGCCGCTGAGGAGGTCGTGCGTCAGCTGCGGCTGCGCGACATCGGCGGGATCATCGTCGTCGACTTCATCGACATGGTGCTCGAGTCGAACCGCGACCTCGTGCTGCGCCGCCTCGTGGAGTGCCTCAGCCGCGACCGCACGAAGCACCAGGTCGCCGAGGTCACCTCGCTCGGTCTCGTGCAGATGACGCGCAAGAAGCTCGGTCTCGGCCTGCTCGAGACGTTCAGCGAGCCCTGCGAAGTCTGCGCCGGACGCGGCGTGGTCGTGCACCACGACCCCGTCGTGAAGCACCGCCAGACGCCGCAGCCGGAGCAGCAGCGTCGGCGCGGCAAGGGCGGGTCCCAGGGCGGCCAGCCGTCCTCGAGCGGCCAGAGCGCCCAGCAGAAGCCGGCCGGACAGACGCACGGGATCACCGACGACGCGAAGAACGCGCTCGCCCTGATCGCGGCGCGCACGCTGCACCACGAGGAGCTCGCCGCCGCCGAGGCCGTGGCCGACGCCGTCGTGGCCGAGGCGCAGCACACGCAGTCGCAGCACACCGAGGTGCAGGGTTCCGAGGAGTCGGTCTCGGACGAGTCCACGACGTCACCGGAGGATCAGTCCGGGTCGCACGACGGTCGTCGGAGCCGGCGCGAGAAGCGCGAACCGCGCCGTCGCGGCGGTGACGGGTCCCGCCGGGGTGCTTCGGAGGAACGCCCCTCCGAGGCGCCGAGCGAATCCGCCTCCCCGGCGCTGGCCTTGCTCGACCTGCCGATCGCACCGGTCGCCGACAAGCCACGTCGCGCAGCCGTCGCGGACCCCGAGCACCTGCTCGAGTCCGTCCTCGACGCGCTCCCCGAGCCGAAGCAGCCGGGTCAGGGTCGCGGCCGCAGCCGCCGGGTGTCGACAGCTTCACTCGCGGGCGGACAGGCCGTCGGTTCGGACGGCGCGCAGCGTCAGGCCGAATAGTCCGGTCGCATCAGGACGGCGCGTCTCCTCGGGAGGCGCGCCGTTCGCGTGCGGTGATGCGCAAGCCGCTGGCGATGAGTCGACGGACGAGTTCGCCGCCGGTCACCGCGACGGCGCCGGCCGCCACGAGCGACGCATGGCGCTCGGCGGGGACGTCGTAATGGTCGAGGTCGAACGATCGCGGCGGAAGCCCGGTGCGTCCGGCGAAGGCGTGCAACTCCTCCAGGGAGCTATCGCTCACCACGTGGGACCAGAGCGTGCCGTGCGCCGGCCACAGCGGGGGATCGATGAGCACCGTCATGCCTCCATCCAACCATCGAGCCTCTCGCGCGATTCCCGTCCGTGGTCGGACGCGCCGGGCACCCGGCCGGCGTTCAGGAGCCCCCGGGGTACACTGGTCGAGTGCGTCCGGTGTCGGAGCCGTGAGGAACAGCCTCGGTCACGAGGTTCTGTGCCCACTGGTTTGACCTGGACTGCACGATGAAGTAAACTCGACCGTTGGTGTGCATTGAGTTTTCAATGCCACGCCCAACGGTTTTCTGCCATCAAGGTGTCCCACGTGTTCGAGCCTTTCCGAGCAGTAACTTCCAGCAACAGTCAGTCGGAGCGTTTCGCTCCCCAAAGAACGGGTACGTAGTGGTTTACGCAGTTGTGCGCGCCGGAGGACGGCAGGAGAAGGTCGAGATCGGAACCATCGTCACGATGGACCGGGTCAAGGCCGACAAGGATGGCAACATCGAGCTTCCCGCGGTGCTCCACGTCGACGGTGAGAAGATCATCTCCGACGCGAAGTCGCTCGCGAAGATCACGGTGACGGCCGAGGTGCTCGAGAACCTCCGCGGTCCGAAGATCATCATCCAGAAGTTCAAGAACAAGACCGGTTACAAGAAGCGTCAGGGGCACCGTCAGGAGCTCACGCGCGTCAAGATCACCGGCATCAAGTAAGGCATCGAGGAGAAGAAGAGATGGCACACAAGAAGGGTGCGAGTTCCACTCGCAACGGTCGTGACTCCAACGCACAGCGTCTCGGTGTGAAGCGCTTCGGCGGCCAGGTCGTCCTCGCGGGCGAGATCCTCGTCCGTCAGCGCGGCACGCACTTCCACCCCGGCGCCAACGTCGGTCGTGGCGGCGACGACACGCTGTTCGCCCTCGAGGCCGGCTCCGTGCAGTTCGGCAACAAGGGCGGCCGCAAGGTCGTCAACATCGTCGCTGCTGCAGAGTAGCAACAACGTCTTTCCAGCAGGGGGCGGGCTTCGGCCCGCCCCCTGCTGTCGTACAACCGAGTTCCATGATCCAGAGAGGGGCTGAGCGTCCATGGTCACATTCGTCGACCGGGTCACACTGCACCTGCGAGCGGGCGGCGGCGGCAACGGCTGCGTCTCCGTGAAGCGCGAGAAGTTCAAGCCGCTGGCCGGCCCCGACGGCGGCAACGGCGGACACGGTGGTGACATCGTGCTCGTGTCCGATCCTCAGATCACGACGCTGCTCGGGTACCACCGGTCACCGCACCGGAGCTCCGACACCGGCGGCTTCGGCATGGGCGACCACCGCAACGGGTTCCAGGGCGAGACGCTCATCCTTCCGGTCCCGGTCGGGACGGTCGTCAAGGACGTCGACGGCGTCGAACTCGTCGACTTCGTCGAGCCCGGCATGGAGTTCGTCGTCGCCCCCGGCGGCCAGGGCGGCCTCGGGAACGCGGCACTCTCCTCGACCAAGCGCAAGGCCCCCGGGTTCGCGCTGCTCGGCACGCCCGGCTGGGAAGGCGACGTCCTCCTCGAGCTGAAGACCGTCGCCGACGTCGCGCTCGTCGGGTACCCCTCCGCCGGCAAGTCCAGCCTCATCGCGGCGATGTCCGCGGCGAAGCCCAAGATCGCGGACTACCCGTTCACCACGCTCCACCCGAACCTCGGCGTCGTCGAGGCCGGCGAGGTCCGCTACACCATGGCGGACGTCCCCGGACTCATCGAGGGTGCCAGTGAGGGCAAGGGCCTCGGTCTCGAGTTCCTGCGTCACGTCGAGCGCTGCTCTGCGCTCCTGCACGTGCTCGACTGCGCGACGCTCGAACCGGGACGCGACCCGATCAGCGACCTCGACATCATCCTGGCCGAGCTCGCCGCCTACCCGGTGCCCGAGGGACAGACGCCGCTGGTCGAGCGCCCGCAGCTCATCGCCCTCAACAAGATCGACGTCCCGGAGGCGAGGGAGCTCGCCGAGTTCCTGCGTCCCGACCTCGAGGCGCGCGGCTACAAGGTCTTCGAGATCTCGACGGTCTCGCGCGAAGGCCTTCGACAGCTCTCGTTCGCGTTGAGCGAGCTTGTCGAGGAGAGCCGCGCCCGCGCAGCCCTCGAGGCCGCCAAGCCCCGGATCGTGCTGCGCCCGAAGCCCGTCGACGACTCCAAGTTCACCGTCACGGTCGAGGGTGGCACCTACGGCAACCTCTACCGCATCCTCGGCGCGAAGCCGGAACGGTGGGTGCAGCAGACGGACTTCAACAACGAAGAGGCCGTCGGGTTCCTCGCGGACCGCCTGGCGAAGCTCGGCGTCGAAGAGGCGCTGTTCAAGGCCGGTGCCGTCGCCGGCGCGACCGTGATGATCGGTGCGGGTGGCGGTGTGGTCTTCGACTGGGAGCCCACACTCACGAGCACCGCGGAACTGCTGACGCAGCCGCGTGGAACGGACCCGCGTCTCGACGCGAGCCACCGCCCGACGCGCAACCAGCGTCGCGACGAGTACTTCGAGCGCATGGACGCCAAGGCCGAGGCCCGTGCCGAGCTGCTCCGCGAACGTGCGGCCGGCCTCTGGAACGACGACGAGGGCTTCGAGGTCGGCTCCGTGCCGGCCGACGCACAGCAGGACGAGGGTGTCACGACGGAGGACGACGACCGGTGACCATCCACCAGCGCAGTGGCATCCCCTCGGCGCGACGCATCGTCGTGAAGGTCGGGTCCTCCTCGATCAGTGGCGACAACGCCGGGCAGATCACTGCGCTGGTCGAGGCTCTGGCCGAGGCTCACGCCCGAGGCACCGAGGTCATCCTCGTGTCCTCGGGCGCCATCGCGACCGGGATGCCCTACCTCCGCCTCGACGCCCGTCCGAGCGACCTGGCGACGCAGCAGGCGGCTGCAGCCGTCGGGCAGAACGTGCTGATCTACCGGTATCAGGACAGCCTCGACCGGTTCGGTATCGTCGCGGGCCAGGTGCTGCTCACCGCGGGCGACCTCGAGAACCCCAGTCACCGCAGTAACGCCCAGCGGGCGATGGAACGCCTCCTCGGGTTGCGCATCCTGCCGATCGTGAACGAGAACGACACCGTCGCGACGCATGAGATCCGGTTCGGCGACAACGACCGCCTTGCCGCCCTCGTGTCGGTCCTCGTCGCGGCAGACGTCCTCGTCCTCCTGAGTGACGTCGACGCGCTGTACACCCGCCCCCCGCACGAAGCGGGTGCCGAGCGGATCGAGGAGGTCCCGTTCGGAGACACCCTCGCGGGCGTCACCTTCGGCGACATCGGCTCCGCGGGCGTCGGCACCGGGGGAGCGGGAACGAAGGTGTCGGCCGCCCGGTTGGCCGCCGAGGCGGGGACGTCCGTCCTCGTGACGTCGACGACGAACGTCGCGTCCGCCCTCCGCGGTGAGCACCTCGGCACCTGGTTCCAACCGGCGTGACGCGGAGATCGTCGACCAGACGCCGCTGAGTAGAATCGACGCATGTCGTCGTCGCCAACCACCACCGTGCTGCCACTCGCGGATCGTCTCACCGCTGCGAAGCGTGCCTCGCGGGTCCTCGCCCAGGCGACCACCGCGCAGAAGAACCGGGCCCTCGAGGCCATCGCCGTCGCGATCGTCGAGGGCGCGGATGCGGTCATCGCCGCCAACGAGCGCGACCTCGTCGCGGGACGCGAGCAGGGCATCAGTGTCGGCCTGCAAGACCGTCTCCGCCTCGATCGGGGCCGCATCGACGGGCTCGCGGTGGCGGTCCGCGACGTCATCGCGATCGTCGATCCGGTCGGCCAGGTGGTCCGCGGGAGCAACACTCCGGACGGGGTGAAGCTCGAACAGGTACGCGTCCCGTTCGGCGTGGTCGGCGCGATCTACGAGGCGCGCCCGAACGTGACGGTCGACATCGCCGCCCTCGCGATCAAGAGCGGCAACGCCGTGGTGCTCCGCGGCGGGTCAGCGGCGGAACACTCGAACGCGGTCCTCGTGGGGCTGCTGCGATCGGCACTCGAGTCCGTCGGCCTTCCCGGGGACGCGGTACAGACCATCGACGAGTTCGGTCGCGACGGTGCGAAGCAGCTCATGAACGCCAGAGGCCTGATCGACGTCCTCATCCCGAGGGGGAGCGCGTCACTCATCGAGACGGTCGTCCGGGAGTCGACGGTCCCCGTGATCGAGACCGGCGCAGGCGTCGTCCACGTGTTCCTCGACGAGAGTGCCGAACTCGACTGGGCCGTCGACATCGTGCGCAACGCCAAGGTGCAGCGCCCATCGGTCTGCAACGCGCTCGAGACGATCCTCGTCCACCGCGCTGCGGCCGCGCGCCTGCTGCCCGCCGTGCTCGGCGACCTGCGCGAGCACGGGGTGCTCATCCACGCCGACGCACGTGCCAGCGAGTTCTTCGCCGACGTCGTGCCCGCCGCGGAGGAGGACTGGTCCACCGAACACATGTCGCTCGAGCTCTCGGTGCGCGTGGTCGACGACCTCGACGCCGCGCTCGAGCACATCGACCGATACTCCACCGGACACACCGACGCGATCATCACGAACGACGTGGTGAACGCCGACCGGTTCCTCGCCGAGGTCGATTCGGCCGTCGTCATGGTCAACGCCTCGACCCGCTTCACCGACGGCGCCGAGTTCGGATTCGGCGCCGAGGTCGGCATCTCGACGCAGAAGCTCCATGCCCGGGGACCGATGGGACTGCCGGAACTCACGAGTACGAAGTGGCTCGTGCGTGGTTCGGGCCACACCCGTCGGTAGTCGCTAGAATGGTATGGGCGTCACGAGGCGTCGCACAGAAGGAGAGATCATGTCGATTGCCGCGTCCGTCTTGGCCACCGCCGTCCTGGCTGAATCGGAGCACGCCGTCGAACTCGCCGCACCGACCTGGGTGTTCGGCGCGGTCGCCCTCGTGCTGTTCGCCATCCTCGGCGCCGTGACCTTCAGCTACCGCGACGTCGCCAACCGCCATGCCGACAAGGGCGAGTCGGCCGCCGCTCACGGCGAGCACGGCCACTAAGCTGTCCGGCGTGAGCGCGCCCGTCACCGAGACGACCACCCGTCGTCCTCGGATCGGGGTCATGGGCGGGACGTTCGACCCGATCCACCACGGGCACCTCGTCGCCGCCTCAGAGGTCGCGCAGCACTTCGATCTCGATGAGGTCGTCTTCGTCCCGACCGGCATGCCGTACCGGAAGTCGGGCGTGAGCGACAGCGAGCACCGCTACCTCATGACCGTGATCGCCACCGCAGCGAACCCCCGCTTCACCGTCAGCCGGGTCGACATCGACCGAGCCGGACCGACGTACACGATCGACACGCTGCGCGATCTGCGCCGCAAACGTCCCGATGCCGAGCTGTTCTTCATCACGGGTGCCGACGCGATCGCCCAGATCCTCAGTTGGAAAGACGTCAGAGAGGTCTGGGACCTCGCTCACTTCGTCGCTGTGAGTAGACCGGGACACGATTTGAACGTTTCCGGATTACCACAGCACGACGTAAGCTTGTTGGAAGTTCCGGCCCTAGCGATATCGTCGACGGATTGCCGGAGCCGGGTGAGCAAAGGCTTTCCGGTCTGGTATCTGGTTCCCGACGGTGTCGTGCAGTACATCACCAAGCACCACCTGTATCGGAGTGAAGCCACATGACCGCGTTGCCAGAGGATGCGCCCCTGACCAGGCGACAGGCTCGAGCGAGCCAGCAGCCGTCGACGTCCGCTGACGAAACGACGCCGGACGCTGCTGCGCCACGGACACGACGCGCGTCGACATCCGAACCCGTCGCCGGGGGAGCGATCCCCGAGCAGGCCACGTCGCGCGACGAGAGTGCTCCAACGCCTTCGTCCACGTCACCAGCGCCGTCGTCGAGCGCTCAGGCATCCGGTGCACCTGCTCCGGCTCCGACCGGTGGACTCACGCGCCGTCAGTTGCGAGAACTCGAGCGCACCGGCTCGATCGAGCAGGTGGGCTCCCCGGCAGCGCCGGTCGCTCCTCCGGTCGAGCAGCCGGTCCCTTCGGTCGCCTTGCCGCCGCGGACGCCAGACCAGGTGGTCGCTCCGCCCCAGAAGCAGAACAAGGCGGCCCGTCAGCAGGCCGCGAAGCTCGCGCAGCAGGAAGCGGACGCCAAGGCTGCCGCTGCAGCTGAGCAGGAACGTCGCGAAGCCGAGGCCACCAAGCAGGCCGAGCAGCGCCAGGCCGCCGAGCGCAAGGCGGAAGAACGGCAGGCCGCGGAGCGCAAGGCAGAAGAACAGCAGGCCGCCGAGCGCAAGGCCGCTGAACGCAAGACGGCCGAACGCAAGGACGCTGAGCGTGCCGCCGCCGACGAGCGCGCAGCCAAGGCCCGGTCCGCTGAGGCGCCGACGCCTTCCGTCACCCCCGCCGCTGCGGCGTCCGTGGCCCCCGGTTCACTCTTCGACGTCTCGGACCGCGACGACATCTCCGAGGATCCCGCGTCGACCCTGTCGAAGGGGTTCGGGCGCGACTCCATGCTCGTGGCGGCGCTCGAAGCCGAGAAGGCTTCGCAGGCCGACAACGAGGTCGCGTTCGAAGACCTCCTCGGAAGCGGCATGACGAGCACGGGGCAGATCACCACGAGCTCGCTCATCATCCCCGTCGCTCCCTCGCAGGCTGAGGCGGGCGCCACATCCAACTCCACGGGCGAGATCCTCATCACCGGAACCATCGATCTGCCCCGCGGACTGGGTTCCGCCGGTCAGGACCCGAACCATTTCGACGGTGCAGGGATCGACCGACTCATCGAGGGCGACGAACTGCCGGCCTCGGTCACCGCGGCATCTCCGGTCGCGGCCAGCCGTGCGGTCAGCAGCCACGGTTCCACCCGCGACGTCGTCCCGGCCACCACCAACCAGAGCAACAAACTGTTGATGACGCTCGCGATCGCCGCCGCGGTGCTCGCCGCCGGCGTGATCGCGGTGCTCATCATCGGTTTCTTCGGCGGAGCGTTCTAGCCCTGCCGGCATTCACCCGATCGCGCTCCATGCGATCGTCAGAGGAGTACACCACATGACCCTGTCCGACACCACACTGGACGCCGTCCAGCTCGCAGCGACCGCAGCCGAGTCCAAAGGCGGCGAGGATGTCGTCGCGCTCGACGTCTCCGGTCCGTTGCCGTTCGTCGACGCCTTCCTCCTCGTCACCGGCCGGAGCGAGCGCAACGTCGTCGCCATCGCCGGCGAGGTCGAGGACCGCTTGAACGCGAGCGGCGTGAAGACGCTGCGGCGCGAAGGCAAGTCCGAGGGGCGGTGGATCCTGCTCGACTTCGGCGAGGTCGTCGTCCACGTCTTCCACGAGGAGGAGCGGATGTACTACTCGCTGGAGCGTCTGTGGAAGGACTGCCCGGTGATTCCGCTGGTCTCCTCCGCACCGCAGCCCGCGAACTGACCATCCCGTCGGTGCCGAGCACCGAAAGTGGTCACAACTGCTCTCAAGATGTAGTAACCTATTCAAGTTGCTTCCGCTGAAACAGCAGGGGCAAGCAAGTTGAATACGGGTCTGTGGCGCAGCTGGTAGCGCACCTGCATGGCATGCAGGGGGTCAGGGGTTCGAGTCCCCTCAGATCCACCCGAACACCAAGAAGTCCCCGTCAGCGGAACAGCTGACGGGGACTTCTGCGTTGGTCAGACCCTGGGTTTGGCGGGACCCTGAGGTCAGTTCACCTCGTCGGGGTGGCTGCCGACGCGCTTGCCCGAGTCGAGGGCGTCGATGGACGCGATCTCGTCGGCGGAGAGCTCGAAGCCGAAGACGTCGAAGTTCTGGGCGATGCGCTCGCGCGAGTTCGACTTCGGGAAGACGATGAGCCCGTTCTGCAGGTGCCACCGGATGACGACCTGCGCCGGAGTGACGCCGTGCGCCTCGGCTGCAGCGGAGACGGCCTGCTCGCCGAAGAGGTCGTACTTGCCCTGACCGAGCGGGCCCCAGGACTCGATGTGGATGCCGTGCTCGGCACCGAAGGCGCGCAGCTCGCGCTGGGCGAACGCCGGGTGGAGTTCGATCTGGTTGACCGCAGGGACCGTCTCGGAACCCGCGATCAGCTTCTCGAGGTGCTCGACCTGGTGGTTCGACACGCCGATCGAACGCGCCTTGCCTGCCGCCTTGATCTCCTCGAGGGCGAGCCACGCTTCGAGGTAGTCGTCCTTGGCCGGGGTCGGCCAGTGGGTCAAGTACAGGTCGACGTGGTCGAGCCCGAGCTTGTCGAGGCTCTCGTCGATGGCGGTGTGCGCGGACGCCTTCTGGTGGCGGTCGTTCCAGAGCTTCGTGGTGATGAAGAGTTCGTCGCGGGGGATGCCCGACTTCGCGATGGCGGCGCCGACGCCCTCCTCGTTCTTGTAGATGGCAGCGGTGTCGATGTGGCGGTAGCCGACCTCGAGCGCGTCCGAGACGATGCGCTCAGCCTCCTGCGGGTCGACGAGGAAGACGCCGAAGCCGAGCTGAGGGATGGTGTGGCCGTCGTTCAGGGTGATGGTGGGAACTGTCATGTCCTCATGCTGGCACCGGAACCGTCCGTCCGGAACGGGTCTTCGCCCTGCGCGTAACCGGTCGACACGCATGGGAATACCCGCGGCGACACGGCGCTTGTCTTTCGAGAGGGCAGGCGTCTGCCCGTACGACGGCCGAGGCCTGAGAAGGATGACACCGCTATGACGACTGAAACCGTGCCGAATCCGACCGGTTCCGTCCCGACGACCGGGAAGCCCTCGGACGACCGCCTTCCACCCGGGTCCAAGCTCCTGATCGGGCTGCTCCTCGTGTCGGCCTTCGTCGTCATCCTCAACGAGACGATCATGAGCGTCGCCCTGCCGCGACTCATGGAGGACCTCGACATCACGGCGAGTTCCGCCCAGTGGCTGACCACCGGCTTCATGCTCACCATGGCCGTCGTGATCCCCGCGACCGGGTTCCTCCTGGAGCGGTTCTCCCTCCGGACGATGTTCATCACCGCGATGGTGCTGTTCAGCCTCGGAACGCTCATCGCCGCGCTGTCCCCGGGATTCGGCACCCTCCTGCTCGGTCGCGTCGTCCAGGCCAGCGGTACCGCCATCATGATGCCGCTGCTCATGACGACCGTGCTCAACGTCGTGCCGGTCTCGGCACGCGGCCGGACGATGGGTGCGATCTCGATCGTCATCTCGGTCGCGCCGGCGGTCGGGCCGACCGTCTCCGGCCTCATCCTCAGCGTGCTCGACTGGCGCTGGATGTTCTGGATCGTCCTCCCCATCGCCGTCGCCTCGCTGGTGCTCGGCGCTGTCCTCGTGCGGAACGTGACCGAGCCGCGTCGGGTCCGCTTCGACGTGCTGTCGCTCGTCCTCTCCGCCTTCGCGTTCGGTGGCCTCATCTTCGGTCTCAGCAGTATCGGCGAGTCCGCCGAGGGACACGCGCTCATGCCCGTCTGGATCCCGCTCGCGGTGGGCGTCCTGGCCCTCCTGGGGTTCGTCCTCCGGCAGCGCGGGCTGGCGCGCGACGATCGAGCGTTCATGGACCTGCGCACGTTCGCGAACCGTTCGTTCACCGTCTCGATCATCCTCGTGGCCATCGTGATGATGGCGTTGTTCGGCTCGCTGATCATCCTGCCGATCTACCTGCAGACCGTCCTCCAGGTCGACACCCTGACCACGGGCCTCATGCTGCTGCCGGGCGGCCTGACGATGGCCGCTCTGGCGCCGCTGGTCGGGTCGCTGTTCGACCGGTTCGGTCCGCGTCCGCTGGTGATCCCCGGGGCCTTCGCCGTGAGTGCTGCGCTCTGGCTGCTGACGATGCTCGGCGTCGACAGCGCCATCATCATGATCATCGCCGTGCACGTGCTGCTGAGCGCCGGTCTCGCGTTCATGTTCACACCGCTCCTCACCTCGGCGCTCGGTTCACTGCGGCCCGAGCTCTACCCGCACGGCAGCGCCATCGTCGGCACCGTCCAGCAACTGGCCGGTGCAGCGGGGACGGCGTTGTTCATCACCATGATGTCGACCACCGCGGCGGCTCGTGCGGCGGTCGGGAGTTCCGCGGTCGACGCGACGGCAGCCGGCGTGCAGGCTGCGTTCATGTGCGGCGCCGTGCTCTCGCTGCTCGCGATCGGTGCGTCGTTCCTCATCCGGCGGACGGACCAGGCTGCGGCGGGCGTGCACGTCGGTCACTGAGACGCACGGCCTCGGACGGCGTCAGCGCAGCCAGCGCATCGTGTAGGCGTCGGCGAGGATCGGCATCGCGGGACCGTTGAGCGCGGTTCGCAGCGCGAGGTCCCGGATCCCGACGAGCGGGCCCGGCAACGGACGCCCCAAGCGCATGTTGAGCTCCGCCTGCCATGAGGCCCGACGGATCGCGCGCTGTTGGCGGGAGACGGCCGCGGCCACGTCGCGCTGTGTCGAGAGATGCCCGGTGGTCATGCGGGCGATCAGTGGCGCGAAGACCCGTGCGTCGGACCAGCCGAGGTTCATGCCCTGGCCGCCGATCGGGCTGATCTCGTGGGCGGCGTCGCCCAGATAGACGACCCGACCGTCGACGACGCGCTTCCGTCGTCGACGAAGCACGCCGAACGCGCTGAGCATGGTGTTCGTCGCCGGATCGACGTCGTCGCCGGTCCGGTCGGCGACGAGGGCCGCGAGGTCGGACGCGGTGGGTTCCGGGCGGGCGGCGTCCTGATCGTCCGAGTACCCGGTGTGCACGACGTATCGTCGCATGCCATGGGGGAGCGGGAAGGACTCCACGACCCCTCGGTGGTGCAGGTGCACCCTGGCGATGGAACCTGCCCCACTCCGATCCGCGACGTCGCCCATGAGGTACCGGTCCCGGTATCGATGCAGGGGGCCTGGAGCCTGCATCCCGTCGACGGTGGCGCGTCCTCCTGCTGCGACGACCACGACGGCTGCGCGGGTGCTCACCGTTCCATCGGCGTCACTGCCGGACACGAGGACGCCGTCCTCGGCCGGCGTCAACCGCGTACAGCTCGTCCCCGTCCGGAGCGATCCCGGCGCGACGGCTTCGAGTCGAGCACGGAGGATCCGTTCGGTCCGCCATTGCTCGAGCGCGGCGACGTAGGGGTGCGGGACGGGCCGATCACGGAACACGACCGCCCCGAGGCGTCGTCCGGCGTTCCAGGCTTCGCCCTGGTCGATCCGGACCGCGTCGCGGCGGATCTCGTCGAGGACACCGAGATGCTCGAACAGGTCGAGCGACGGCGGGTGGATCCCGATCGCCCGGGTGCCGGAGGGGGAGCCCGGCCGTCGCTCCCAGACGGTCACGTCGACGCCGGCCTGAGCGAGCAGGATCGCCGACACGAGGCCGACCGGTCCGCCACCGATGACGAGCACCTCGGTCATCGTGGGCCTTCCGCTGCCGACGAGACGGTCTGCGAGAGCAGGAGTCGCATGGGGAAGCTGCGCTCGACGGTCCAGTCGTCGGGCACGACGCGCTGCAGCTCCTCCTGGCGATAGCTGCGACGGATCGAGCGGAGCCCGTCGACGTGCAGGAAGGAACGCCTTCGTCCTGCACGGGTGGCGAGCCCGTAGACCGCGTACGCGAGTCGGTTGCGCTCGAGGTCGCTGTGCAGGACGAGTCGTCTGGCGATCCGTGAACTGTCGGCGAGCAGGCTCGACAGGCCCGCGGGATCGAGGTGGTGGAGCACGTGGTTGGACAGGACGATGTCGGCCTCCTCGCCGGCGGCGACGAGGTCACTGCTGTGCGCCGGACGGAAGGCGACGGGGCCATCCGGGTACCGGCGACGGGCGAAGGCCACGGACCGCTCGTCGGGATCGATCCCGACCACCTGCACGGGGAGGTGGTCGGCGTGCGCCCAGTCGGCGATGGCCACGGCGACATCGCCACCACCGAAGCCGATGTCGAGGATCGTCGTGGTCCGGGACGGGTGGAGGAGTGGACGGATGCGCGACCGGTACAGACCACGCCAGCCCGAGACGAGCCGGTTCACCGTCGCGAACCTGGCGTAGGTGGCGTCCAGCAGCGCGGGATCGCAGTCGGGATCGTCCATCAGTTCGAGGAGATCCGTCGCACGGCGGCCGAGGTCGGGCAGCATCAGGCTCGGCCGGCCCGGAGCCGGAGCAGCGCGCTCTCGATCGTCAGTCCCGGACCGAAGGCGAGGGCGCACACTCGTTCATCGGCATCGGTCGGCGCGCCGTCGAGCAGGCGCTGGAGGATGAAGAGCACGGTCGCGCTCGACATGTTGCCGTACTCGCGGAGCACCGTGCGCGACGGAGCCAGCAGTTCGTCGTCGAGCCCGAATCCGCGCTGGACCCGGTCGAGGATGCTCCGGCCACCGGGATGGATCGCCCACCGGTCGATCGATGAGACCGGGGCGTCGTCGGCTGCGGCGAGGAGTGGGCGGAGGGCGATCTCGAGGTGCTCGCCGATCAGCTTGGGCACCGCGCCGCTCAGGACCATCTCGAACCCGTGATCGCCGATCGTCCAGGCCATCTCCGTCTCGCCGTCCGGCACGAGCGCGGTGGACCAGCCGTCGAACTCGAGCGCGGGCGCGGAGGATCCGGTGTCCCGACCGGTCACGACGGCGGCCGCAGCACCGTCGGCGAACACCGAGGAACCGAGGATCACGTCGGGGTCGTCGGAGGAACGGAGGTGTATGGAGCAGAGCTCGATGCAGACCACGAGGACGACGGCGTCGGGGTCGGCTGTACAGAACGCCTCTGCGGCGCGAAGGGCGGGGAACGCGGCGAAACACCCCTGGAACCCCAGGTGGTAGCGCTCCGTGCCCGGGTCCAGCCCGAGGTCGCGCACGAGGAGGTATTCCGGGCCGGGCGCGAAGAACCCGGTGCAGGACGCGGTCACGACGTGGGTGACGTCCGCCGCCGACAGGCCGGGGGCGGCGTCCAATGCCCGCCGTGCGGCCTCGAGGAGCAGCGGGGGAGCGTGCTCGATGTAGGCGTCGTTCCGCACGCCGGTGGGCGGGGAGAGCACTTGCCGCTCCGCCGCGTCGTAGAAGGCGGCCGTGGTCGTCTCGACCTCATGGTCGAAGGCGTCGATGACGGTGTGCCTGGTGTCGATCGCGGACGCGTCGAAGGCGGCGCCGATGAGACGCTGGGCGAGCCGGGTCCGCCCGGGTTGGTCGCGGAACACATCCCTGATCTCGTCTTGATGGAGGATGGTCTGAGGAACGGCCACGCCGATCGCCCTCACGGAGACGGTCATGCTCCAGTGTACCGCCGTGGCTCGGGCGTCACCCTAAGCTGAGGCGGTGTTCTCCATGGTCCGTCGTCTGTTCGCGTCCTCGCATCCCGGGCCGACCGTCGCGGTGACCGTTCTCGCGGTCGTGCTCGGATCGGCCGTCGGCCTGCCACCCCTCCGGACGGCCCTGCTCGGCGTGGTGGTGTTCGTCGGGCAACTCTCGATCGGCTGGTCCAACGACTGGCTCGATGCCAGGCGGGATCGTCGCTCGGGACGACAGGACAAGCCGGTCGCGCGCGGCGACCTCAGCGTCTCGGCAGTCCGGGCGGCGGCGCTGCTGGCCGGTGCGGCGAGCATTCCGCTCTCGGCATCACTCGGCTGGGCGTCGGCGGCCTCGCACCTGCTGTTCCTCGTCTGCGGATGGGCCTACAACCTGGGTCTCAAGGCGACGGCCTGGTCGGTCGTCCCGTTCATCGTGGGGTTCGGTGCACTGCCCGCCGTGGTCACCTTCGCTGCCGTCCCGCCGATCGTGCCGGCCGCGTGGACGCTCGCCGTCGGTGGTCTGTTCGGTGTGGCGATCCACTTCACGAACGCACTGCCCGATCTCGAGGACGACCTGCGGACCGGCGTCCGTGGTCTGCCGCACCGGCTCGGCGCGCGGACCGCCGGTCGGACGGCCTTCGTCGCCCTCGGCGTCTCAGGCGTGGTCGCCGTCCTCGGACAGAGCGGGATCTTCGTCGGCAGGCCGACCGCACCGCCAATCGTTGGGGTGCTGGGCGCCGTCGGTGTCCTCGCGCTCGTCGTATGGGGGCTCGTGCTCGTCGGAACCCGAGCGCCGGACCGTCTGCTGTTCCGGCTCATCATCGGGGCCGCCCTGCTCGTCACCGTGGTGCTGGCGGTGGCCGGGACGAATCTCGGTGCGGCCGAGGCCGGTTGAGACGGGGCGTCAGTACCAGTTGGTCGCTTCCGAGTGCGCCCACGCGCCGCAGGGGGAGCCGTACCGGCTGTCGATGTAGTTCAGGCCCCAGTTGATCTGCGTCGCCGCATTGGTGCGCCAGTCGTCGCCGGAGCTGGCCATCTTGCTCCCGGGCAGGGACTGTGGGATGCCGTAGGCGCCGCTGGACTCGTTGTAGGCGTTGACGCGCCAGCTCGACTCCCGGGTCCAGAGCTGCAGCAGGCACTGGAATTCTCCGCTGCCCCAGCCGTAGGCGCCGATCGCGGACTGCGCGTACGCCTTCGCGCCGGCCGGGTCGGCTGCGAGGTCCGGCGGCGGGGCGCTCGTGGATCCCTCGCCACCGGACGCCTCGTTGCGTCGCTGCTCTTCTGCGGCGATCGCCTCCTGGCTCTGCGCGTAGGCCTGTTCGACCGCCGCGGTGGTGTTCTTGAGGACGGCGAGCTGCTGGTACAACCGGTCGCGGTTGGCCTGCTGCTCGGCGACCGCCGCATCGGCGGCGTCGCTCGCGGACTGCGCCGTCTCGTAGCTGGCGTCCGCCGCCTCAGAGAGTCGCTGACGTTCGGTCTCGGCCGCAGTCGCCTGCTCGGCGAGCGCGGTCGCCGTGTTGCTCGCGGCGGTCGCGGACGCGAGGTCTTGAGCCGAGGTCTCGCTCAGCTTGCTGATCGCGCTGAGCTTGGAGAGGAGGTCGTCGTCGGCCGCGCCGGAGAGGACGAGGGAGAGCGTCGGGTCGACACCGCCGGTGCGGGTCATCTGGGCGATGACCGCTCCGGCCTGACGCTTGCTCGACGCCGCTGCCGAAGCTGCTGCGGTCGCCTGCGCACTGATCGTGTCGGCGACGGCGGCCTGCGCGTCGAACGCCGCCTTGGCCTCACCTGCCGCCGCCCCCTGGCGGACGGCTTCGTCGCCGAGCCGGGCGGATTCGTCGCGCAGTCCGTCGAGGAGGGACACGATCCGGTCGGCTTCGGCCTGCGCGGTCGATTCGTTCGCCTTGGCCGCCTGGACGTCGTCCCAGCTCGGGTAGTCGGCGGTCCGGAACGAGGTGGGGGTCACGGCGGCCGCCGGGCTTGCGACCGACACCGCGATGACGAGCGCGGCGCCGAGGGCGGCGGCTCGCGAGACACCCCTCGAGCGGGGCGAGAGAGCTGTCAGCGGCTTGCGCATGCGTCCATCCTGGCGGTCACCCACGCAAGTGTAGCCGCCGATGTCACATTCGTCACTCCTGCCACACCAGGAGCGACGCCCAGCCTGCGTGGAAGATCCCAGCCTAGAGTGGGCCGGTGCAGCTGGGACGACGAGGGTTTCTCGCAATCGGCGCCTCGATGGCGGCGGGTGCCGTCCTCGGCCTGTCCGGGTGCACGGGGCCCGGATCCCCGAAGCCGTCGAGCCGCCCCACCAGCACGACTCCGGCTGTCGCCGACCAGCGTGCGGCCGCCGAACTCGCCGCGATGACCCTCGAGCAGCGGATCGCATCCATGTTGATGCTCCATGCCCCGGGCACCGACCCGGGCACGCTCCGGGCGTTCGTCGAGCGGTATCAGCCGGGCGGGTTCATCATCATGGGCGACAACGTGCCGGGTCTCGCGGGGCTGCCCGCGGTGACGAGCGCCCTCAGCCCCGACCCGACCATGCCGCTGCTCATCGGCATCGACCAGGAGGGCGGCGATGTCCGGCGCATCGACGAGGACGTCTTCGCCGCTGCCGACACCCTGAAGTCGCAACCGGCCGCTGCGAGCGAGGAGGCGTTCCGCCAACGCGCTGTGATGCTCGCCGGTGCCGGCTGCACCGTGAACTTCGGCATCGTCGCGGACGAGACCGCCGATCCGAGCTCCTTCATCTACGACCGTGCCCTCGGGACGACGCCGGACGCCTCGGCGGAGCGGGTTGCCGCGGCCGTCCGTGGTGAGCGGGGTGCGGTGCTCAGCACGCTGAAGCACTTCCCCGGCCATGGCCAGGCGCCGGGAGACTCGCACTCGACGGTCCCGACGACCGCCATCGGTGCCGCGGACTGGGCTGCGACCGATGCCCTGCCGTTCGTCGCCGGTATCGACGCCGGGGCCGAGGTCGTGATGTTCGGCCATCTGGTCTACTCGGCGGTCGACGCCGTACCGGCGACGCTGTCGGCGGCCTGGCACGAGCGCCTCCGGAACGACCTCGGCTTCACCGGTGTCACGATCACCGACGACATGCTCATGCTGCAGCACACGGGTCTGCCGGAGTACCAGAACCCCTCGGAGAACGCGATCCGCGCCGTGGCCGCCGGCAACACGATGCTGCTCTACGTCCTCGGGGCGGAGCCGTCGTCGACCGGTGTCGATCCGGCCGTGCTCGTCGCCGACATCGCCGCCGCGGTCAGGTCCGGGAGGATTCCGGAGTCGACGGTCGCCGATGCGGCGCACCGACTGCTGCGCGTCCGGCTCGGCCTGCCGTCGCTCCGGCCGATGTCGCGCTGATGTCGGTGAGGAGAATTTCTCGGGGATGCGGGAATAGCTCCCAGGTCCGTGCGTTTGAATAGAACGTGGCGCGAGCGCGCCGCACATCGACGCAAGGAGTACCGCATGACCGACACCCTGACGATTCCCGGCTACAAGGTTGGCACCTGGGAGGTCGACGCCACGCACAGCGAGGTCGGCTTCAGCATCCGCCACATCATGGTCTCGAAGGTCAAGGGCAAGTTCGAGCGCTTCAACGCGACGTTCGTCACGCCGGAGAACCCCCTCGAGACGAAGATCACCGCGTCCGCCGAGGTCGCATCGATCAACACGAACCAGGCCGACCGCGACGGTCACCTCCGCACCGGCGACTTCTTCGACGCCGAGACCTACCCGACGATCGACTTCGTCTCGACCGGCGCCCGCGCCAAGGGCGACGACTTCCTGGTGGACGGCGACCTCACGATCAAGGGCGTGACCAAGCCCGTCACCTTCACCGTCGAGTTCGGCGGCTTCGCGACCGACCCCTACGGCAACTACAAGTTCGGCGCCACGGCGACCACCAAGATCAACCGCGAGGACTTCGGCCTCACCTACAACGCGGCGCTCGAGACCGGCGGCGTGCTGCTCGGCAACGACGTCACGATCACCATCGAACTGCAGGCCGCGCACCAGGCGTAGCCCAGGACGTCGAAGGGCCGGTGGAGCATCGCTCCACCGGCCCTTCGTGTATCCGGCCGGCTCAGGTCGGCTCGCCGACGATCTCGTCGCGCACGCGACGGAGGTCCTCCATGAGTGATCCGATGAGGATCCAGTGCTGGGGGTGCGGGCGGGCGATCACGAGGGGAGCGGTCAGCGCCGGGATCTCCGCGGTCTCGGTCGGCGGCTCGTCGGACGCGGCACGACCGTTCACCAGCAGCCTGAGATCGTGGGCCGCCCGCGTCAGTTCGACGGCGATGTCCGCCACCGTCGGCTCCTCATGCAGGGTCGGGTCGTCGTGATCGTGCACCGAGCGCGCCATGCCCAGCGTCCTCGTGACGACCGGCTCCAGTCGACGCAGCAGCAGGCGCTGACGGTCGAGCTCGTCACGGTGCCTCGATCGACGAGGGTTGAGCAGCAGGCTGTCATCACCTTCCTTCACCGCGGCGATCGCCCGGTCTCGCAGGGGCTTCAACGCCCGGGCCTCCTGGAGCAGCGCCACGAGCTCCGCGTCCGAGTTCGCACGCGTGAGTGAGGTGGCGAGATGGTCCAGGGTGTCGGCGCACGCGAGCGCGAGGGTGGTCACCGCCTCCTTCGCGGGAGCGAGGAGGACCGGTGCGACGAGGACGACGTTGACGAGGAGTCCGATGCCTGCGCCGAGCACGGTCTCGACGATCCGCGCGACCGCGTAGTCCGGGGTCGCAGCGCCGATCGACAGCACCAGCATCGCGCTGATCGGGATCTGGTTGGCGGATCCGGGCCCGAGGCGGAGGACCCATCCGAGCAGGATGGAGATGACGATGGCCAGGAGCACGATCCAGGCGGAGTGTCCGAAGACGATCCCGATGGCCGTCGCGAGGATGACGCCCGTGATGACCCCGAGGCTGCGCTCGAGCGCCTTCCCGAACGACTGGTTGACGCTCGGCTGCACCACGAGGATCGCCGCGATGGCGGCGAAGACCGGGAGCTGGCCCGGGATGATCGTGATCGCGACGATCCAGGACGCGACGGCGGCCAGCGCCGTCTTCAGCACCTGGAGCAGGGGCAGCCGCGATCTGATGCGCAGGACGGGGACGACGGACATCGGTGCCGTCAGAGCTTGTCGTGGAGCTGGTCGAGCAGTTCTGCGCCGTTCCCGGCGTAGACCCAGGGGGCGCCCTCGTGCTGGGCACCGACCTTCGAGCGCCCACCGGCGAGGACCGCCTCACCGGGGGAGAGCTGACGGATCGCCACGGCGGCGACGCGGTCGGGGTGGCGTTCCTCGAAGCTCCGGTAGAGGGCTTCGTCGTGCTGTCCGTCGTCGCCGACGAGCAGCCACCGCAGACGCGGGAAGTCCTCGGCGAACCGGTCGAGGTTGTTGCGCTTGTGCTCGCGACCGCTGCGGAAGAAGCGGTCGTGCGTCGGACCCCAGTCGGTGAGGAGGAGGGCGCCGGCGGGGTAGAGGTTGCGCGAGAGGAACCGGGTCAGCGTCGGGGCGACGTTCCAGGCGCCGGTGGAGAGGTAGATGATCGGGGAGCCCGGGTGTTCGCGGGCCGTGCGCTCGAGGAACACCGCCATGCCGGGCACCGGTGTCCTGGCGTGCTCGTCGAGGACGAAGGTGTTCCAGGCCGCGACGAGTGGGCGGGGGAGCGCCGTCACCATCACCGTGTCGTCGATGTCGGACACGATGCCGAACTCGATGTCGTCGGCGACGATGAAGACCGGCGCTTCGACCGGGTCGCTGCCCTCCGAACTCAGGCGGAGGGTGTGCCAGCCGGGGGTGAGTGACACCTGGACCACCGCGTCGACCACTCCGCCTCGGTCGCCCGTGACCGTGTGACGCTGTCCGTCGACCTCCACCTCGACCGTCGGGTCGGCGATGCTCAGCGCGAAGAAGCTCTTCCAGCCGCGAACCTTCTGCTGCGGTTGGACGGTGGTCTTGCCCGGTTCAGCCAGGACGACCCTGGCCAGGACACGGATCCAGGACGTCGATCCGTAGCCGGTGAAGGGGATGACCGCCGCCTCGCGTCCGTGCCGCCTCGCACGACGCTGGCGGCGCAACTGGACGGCGTCCTCCATCCGTGCGGCGAAGTGCCGGATCTGCTCGGCGGCGTCGGAGGAGGCCGTTGGACGATCGTCGGATGCCTTCACGCGTTCAGTCTGTCATGCCGGTGCGTCCGGCCCGCCGTCTCGCGGCGATGACGGTCGTCTGCTACTGGGGCGTCGAGCCGTCGTCGGGTGGTGTCGCGTCCTCCTGGGCCAGCATGTGTCGCTCCTCGCTCCGCTGGAGGAGTCGCTTCACGACGAGGACCACGACGGCGAAGACGACGATGATGCCGACGAAGACGTAGCCCGCCCAGTGGAGGCGGTCCGACAGCTCGCGATAGCTGCCCGCGGCCAGTGCGCCGACGGAGACGTAGGCCGAGGACCAGATGACGCAGGCGGGCAGCGTCCAGGAGATGAAGCGTCGGTAGCTCATCGTGCTCATCCCGACAGTGAGGGGGATGAGTGAGTGCAGGACCGGGAGGAATCGCGAAATGAAGACGGCGATGCCGCCCCGCCGGTCGAGATAGCGCTCAGCACGGGCCCAGTGCCGCTCGCCGATGCGGCGGCCGAGTCTGCTGGCACGGATGCGCGGGCCGAACCAGCGGCCGAGCGCGAACCCGACGGACTCGCCGATGAGCGCTCCGGTGATGACGACGAGGATCATCGAGATCCACTGGACGGGTCCGACGACGGCGGTGCTGGCGACGATGACGACCGTGTCGCCCGGGACGACGAGGCCGACGAGGACCGAGGTCTCGAGCATTATGCCGACGCCGGCGAGGATCGTGCGCGTCACGGGGTCGACGCTCTGCACCAGGTCGAGGAGCCAGCCGAGCACGTCGTTCACGGATCGAAGCCTAGTGCGGCAGGTGTGGGACGGGCTCCGAAACCCCTGTTAGGACACCCTTGGATGTGTGGTCTGACCACAGGCGCGAATTCGGGTACGATTGGTGTCGACGACATGGATCGAAGCCACGGGGATGACCACCCCGATCGGGCCGCACCTGCGCCGCCTTCCCTGGATGCCGCGAAAAATGGAGTGTTCATCGTGAACGACCTACTCGACCCGCTACTGCTGTCCCGCTGGCAGTTCGGCCTCACCACCGTCTACCACTTCATCTTCGTGCCGCTGACCATCGGCATGGCCGTGACGGTCGCCGGGTTCCAGACCGCCTGGGTCCGGACCGGCAAGCTGCACTACCTGCAGCTCACGCGGTTCTTCGGGAAGATCTTCCTCATCAACTTCGCCATGGGCGTCGTGACGGGCATCGTCCAGGAGTTCCAGTTCGGCATGAACTGGTCCACCTACTCCAGGTTCGTCGGCGACGTCTTCGGCGCACCGCTGGCACTCGAGGGCCTGCTCGCGTTCTTCCTCGAGGCGACGTTCATCGGACTCTGGATCTTCGGCTGGGACAAGCTGTCACCGAAGCTCCACCTCGCCACCATCTGGATCGTGGCACTCGGCACCGTGCTGTCGGCCTACTTCATCATCGCGGCGAACGCCTTCATGCAGAACCCGGTCGCCTTTCGGATCAACGAGGAGCGAGGCCGCGCCGAGCTCACGAACATCTGGGAGCTGCTGACCAACAAGGTCGCCCTGGCCGCCTTCCCGCACACGATCTTCGCGTGCTTCATGGTCTCCGCAGCCGTCATCATCACCGCTGCGGCCTGGCACCTCGCCCGGGGCCAGCACGTCGAGGCGATGCGCCCGGCGCTCAAGGTCGGTGCGTGGAGCATGCTCCTCGCGGGCGGTGCTACGATGCTCGCCGGCGACCAGCTCAGCCTCGCCATGGTCGAGACCCAGCCGATGAAGATGGCGGCTGCGGAGGCGATGTACAACACGGCGAGCGGTGCCGACGCCTCGTTCTCGATCTTCACCCTCGGCACACCCGACGGTGTCCACGAGCTCTTCTCGATCCGCATCCCGTACCTCCTGTCGTTCCTCTCGACCCACACCTTCGACGGCACGGTGGAGGGCATCAACGACCTGCAGGCGCAGTACACCCAGCTCTACGGTCCGGGCGACTACTCGCCCGTCATCTGGGTCACCTACTGGGCGTTCCGCTGGATGATCGGCCTCGGCCTCGCCTCGATGCTCGTCGCGGCAGCCGGTCTCTGGTTCACCCGCAAGGGCCGCGAGCCGAAGCGCTGGATGTGGCGCGTCGCGGTCTGGGCCGTCCCGATGCCGTTCCTCGCCATGACCATGGGCTGGGTCTTCACCGAGATGGGCCGCCAGCCGTGGATCGTCTTCAGCCTGTTGAAGACGGAGGACGCGGTCTCGCCGAACACCACCGGCCTCGATGTCCTGATCTCGTTGATCGCCTTCACCGTCGTCTACGGATCGCTGCTCGTCGTCGAGTTCGGTCTCCTGAAGAAGACGATCAAGGCCGGGCCCGACCCGATCGAGCTGTCCGAACCCGACGAGGACGGCGTGCAGAAGCCCGCCGCCCCCGCGACCACGGTCTACTAGGAGCACATCATGGACCTCACGATTCTCTGGTTCTGGATCATCGCCGCACTGTTCGTCGGCTACTTCGTCCTCGACGGCTTCGACTTCGGCGTCGGCATGACGATCCCCTTCCTCGGGAAGGACGAGACCGACCGCCGGATGCTCATCAACACCATCGGGCCGGTCTGGGACCTCAACGAGACCTGGCTGATCGTCGCCGGTGCGAGCCTCTTCGCCGCCTTCCCCGAGTGGTACGCGACCCTGTTCAGCGGCTTCTACCTCCCGCTGTTGTTCATCCTCCTCGCGCTCATCATCAGAGGGGTGTCGTTCGAGTACCGGCACCAGCGGCCGGAAGCCTCCTGGAAACGGCGCTTCGACCTCCTGATCATCGTGGGCTCGGCCCTGCCGGCCTTCCTCTGGGGCGTCGCCTTCGCGAACATCGTCCAGGGCGTCCCGCTCGATGCCGACCACAACTTCACCGGCACGCTCTTCACCCTGCTCAACCCGTACGGCATCCTCGGCGGTCTCACGACGCTCGTGCTCTTCTTCGCCCACGGAGCCGTGTTCGCCTCGCTGAAGACCGAGGGCGACATCCGCGAGCGCGCCCGCCGCCTCGCGAGCCGCGCCGGGCTCGTCGCCATCCTGCTCGCCGCGTCGTTCCTCGGCTGGACCGTCCTGGCGCACTTCTCGCTCCCGGTGTTGATCCTCGCGGCCATCGCAGCGGTCTCGCTCATCAGCGCCTGGTTCGCGAACAGCCGTGGGCTGGAAGGTCGTGCGTTCGCGCTCATGGCCGTGACCGTCGCGGCGGCCGTGCTCACCCTGTTCACCGCGCTCTTCCCAGCGGTGATGCCGGCGAGCAACGACCCGGCGAACAGCCTGACGATCGCGAACGCCTCCTCGACGGAGTACACCCTCACGGTGATGTCGTGGACCGCCCTGATCTTCCTGCCGCTGATCCTCGCCTACCAGGGATGGACGTACTGGGTGTTCCGCAAGCGCATCACGCGGAAGCACATCGAAGCCGCCGCGCACTAACCTGTCATCGTGCGCCCCCTCGATCCGCGACTGCTCCGCTATGCCCGCGGAGCCCGGTCGGTCCTCGGACTCGGCGCGGTCATCGCGCTCGTCCAGACCGCCTGCACGCTCGGGTTCGCCTGGTTCGTGGCCCAGCTCGTGTCCCGGTCGATCGCGGGGGATCCGGTCGAGGAGCTCCTGCCGTCGCTCTGGCTGCTGATCGGCATCGTGGTGCTGCGTGCCGGGACCGTCCTGGCATCCGACTCGGTGAACGCCCGTGGCTCCGCGATCGTCCGCAGTCAGTTGCGGCGGGCCCTCGCGGGCGCGTTCGAGACGCTCGGGCCGGGTTGGGTCTCGCGTCGGAGCTCCGCGGCACTGACGACCGTGGCGGGCCGCGGGCTCGACGCCCTGGACGCGTACTTCGGTCGCTATGTCCCGCAGCTCATCCTCACGGCGATCGCCATGCCGATCATCGCTGCGGTGATCTTCTTCCAGGACCCGCTCAGCGGCATCACGGTGATCGTGACACTCCCGCTGATCCCCGTCTTCATGATCCTCATCGGATTCGCGACCCAGGCGGTGCAGCGGCGCCAGTGGGAGACCCTGGCCCATCTGTCGCGCGGGTTCCTCGAGCTCGTCGCGGGCATGGCGACCCTCAAGCTGTTCGGGCGGCAGCACCGGCAGGTGCAGCGGGTCCGAACCGTCACCGAGGAGTACCGCGTCGAGACCATGAAGGTCCTGCGGTTCTCGTTCGTGAGCGGCTTCGCCCTCGAACTGCTGTCGAGTCTCGCCGTCGCCGTGGTCGCGGTCGGCATCGGCCTCCGGCTCCTCGACGGCTCGCTCCTCCTCGGAACGGGGCTCTTCGTCCTGATCCTGGCCCCGGAGGCCTTCCTGCCACTGCGGAACGTCGGCGCGAACTACCACGCTGCCGCGGAGGGGGTCACCGCCGCCGACGAGGTCTTCGAGATCCTCGATGAGGCGAAGGCCGTCCGCGAAACCCCGTCCGTTCCTGATCAGCTCGGCGCACCGGCGACAGCAGGCGACTCCGTTCGCCGGACGTCTGGCCTGGTGCTCGACGGTCTCGGGGTGCAATACGACGAGCTGCGGGTGTTGGACGACCTCGACGCGACGTTCCCGGCCGGCGTGGTGACGGCTGTCGTCGGCGCCAGCGGAGCCGGGAAGACGAGCATGGCGTCGGCGATCCTCGGATTCGTGGACGCCACCGGATCGATCCTGCACGACGGAGGACGCATGTCGCCCACGCCTGGTGGACGACGCTGGCTGTCGTGGGCGCCGCAGCGTCCGGTCCTCATCGCGGGGACGGTCGGCAGCAACGTCGCGCTGGGCGATGACGCACCCGACGAGGTGCTCATCGTCGAGGCGTTGTCAGCACTCGGGCTGTCCGCGCTGCCACTCGGACACCCCATCGGCGCAGTCGGCGACGGCGTGAGCGGTGGACAGGCGCAACGGATCGCGATCGCGAGAGCCCTGTACCGGCTGCGGCGCACCCCGGCGGATGCCGGAACGCCGGTGCTGCTGCTCGACGAACCGAGCTCGGCGCTCGACGCCGCGTCCGAGGCTCTCGTCATCGACGCCGCGCGCGACGCCGCTCGGGCCGGGGCGGCCGTCATCGTCATCACCCATCGACCGTCGATCGCCGAACACGCGGATGCCGTGCTCGAGATCCGCCAGCGGTCGGAACGCGTCCAGGACGACGAGGTGATGCTCCATGGATGAGCGCGTCCGACAGATCATCCGACTGGCGCAGCCGCCGGCTCGCCGCTTCGTCCCTGGCCTCCTGGCCGGCATCCTCTCCGCGGGCGCCGCCGTCGCCCTCCTCGCTTCGAGCGCGTTCCTCATCACGAAGGCCGCCGAGCAGCCCTCGATCGTCGAGCTGGGTGTCGCCGTCGTCGGGGTGCGCGCGTTCGCTCTGGCCCGGGCGTCCTTCCGATACCTCGAACGCCTGCTGAGCCACGATGCTGCATTCCGTCAATTGGCGCAGCTGCGCGCCGGCATGATCGAACGCGTCATCCCGGTGGCTCCCGACGGACTGCAGCTGACCGGCCGGGGCGACCTCCTCACCCGCCTGGTGACCGATGTGGACGAGCTGCAGAACGTGCCGTTGCGGGTCGTCCAACCACTGGTGGTCTCGGGTGTCGTCGCCGGAGCCTCCGTCATCCTCACGACCGTGCTGCTCCCGGCCGCCGGGATCGCGCTCGCGGTCTGCCTCGTCGCGGCGTTCCTCGTCTCGTGGTTGCTCGTGAGTCGGGTGGCGGCGCGCGCCGAACGCGAACTCGCGCCGCTGCGCGGTGCGCTGTCGGAAGCCCTGCTCGAACTCGTGACCGGGCTCGACGTGCTGACCGCTTACGGCGCGGTCGACGCCGCGCGGGCACGGATCGAACATGCCGACGCGGCACTCACGCGCGCGATGGTGCGGCGGGCCGCGGGCGCCGGGGTTGCCGGCGCCGTCCTGTCCCTGGCTTCCGGGGCGTCCGTCGTCGCGGCGCTGTGGGCAGGCATGCCGGCGCTGGGAACGATCGGCGGCCCCGCGCTCACCGTGATCGTCCTCGTCCCGCTCGCCGTGTTCGAGGTCTGCGCGATGGTGCCCCTCGCCTTCGGGGCTTGGCGGGAGGCGGTCGCGAGCGCCGAGCGCGTGGCGGACGCGGTCCCGAGCGATCGACCCGACGAGATCCCGGACGAGGACACCGGCAGCATCCTCACGCCGACCTTCGACGGCGTCATGCTCGAGGCGGAGCACCTCAGCGCGCGGTGGCCCGGGAGTACGACGGCGGCGCTCGCACCGATCAGCTTCCGGCTGTCGGCCGGCGACCGGCTGCTCGTCGAAGGCGACAGCGGAGCCGGAAAGACCACCCTGGCGCACGCCCTCGTCCGCTTCCTCGAGTACGAGGGTGGGTACCGCGTCGGCGGCGTCGAGGCACGCGACCTCCGCCCGGACACGCTGCGCGAGTCGGTCGGGCTCGTCGAGCAGCGTCCGTTCCTCTTCGACGCCGACATCCGCCAGAACCTCCTCTTCGCCAGGGACACGGCCGACGACGCTGAACTCGAGGCCGTGCTGGAGCGGGTCGGGCTCTCGTCCTGGCTCGCTGAGCGCGGCGGACTCGACCGCCCGGTGGGGGAGCGCGGCGCGCTCGTCTCCGGAGGGCAGGCGCAACGCATCGCCCTCGCCCGTGCGCTCCTCCGCGAGTTCCCCGTGCTCGTGCTCGACGAGCCGACCGCCAACGTCGATCCCGAGCGCGCGACCGCCCTGCTCGAGGACCTGCTCGGTGTCGCGGGATCCGAGGGTCGTGCGGTCATCGTGATCTCCCACACGCCGGTCCCCGACAGCCTCGTGACCGGTCGCCTCCGGATCATCGCGCCGCCGATCGCGGCCGTCGGCTGATGCGATCCACCGGAGCACGCCGGCAGGTCGTCCTCCCTGCCTGGTCCGAGCCCGAGGACGTCTACCGACGCGTGTTCGCTGACGAACCCTGGGCGGCCTGGTTGGATTCGGGCCAGGGCTCCCGGACCGGCGTCAGTCTCATCGGACGCGGGACCGAACGCCTCGTCGCGGACGTCCGGCTCGGCACGGTGGAGCGCGTCAGCCAGGTGTCCGCCTCGGTCGACCGGATGACGATCCTCGACGCCCTCCGTACCGTGCGTGCGGACGCCGACCCGGGCGATTGGGTCGGGTGGTTCGGCTACGAGTCGGGGGCAGGGCTCGTCGGGGTTCCTGCACACGCGGCCGCCACCCCGGATGCGCTCTTCCTGCGCCTCGACGATCAGGTGCGGTTCGACCATGCGGCGCGGACGGTGACGATCTCGTCGGACGATCCCGACTGGATCGCGACGACCGTCGAGCGGCTCAGCACGGCGGCCGAGCCTCCTCCCGTGGCCGAGGCTGCCGGCGGGGTCTGCGCGCCCCGCCACAGCGACGCCGCATACGTGCGGCTCGTCGAGCGGTGCCAGGAACACATCACCCGTGGTGACGCCTACCAGTTGTGCTTGACGAACCTCCTGCGCGTCGACGGCGTCCACGACCCGCTCGCGACCTATCTGCGGCTGCGCAGGACGAGCCCCACGCACCACGGCGGCTTCCTCCGGCTCGGTCCGATCAGTCTCGCGAGCGCGTCGCCGGAGCAGTTCCTCGAGGTCTCGGCCGACGGCCGCGTCCGGACGAAGCCGATCAAGGGGACCCGGCCGAGAGGCGCCGATCCCGAGGAGGACGCCCGTCAGCGCGCCGATCTGCTCGCGAGTCCCAAGGAGCGCGCTGAGAACCTCATGATCGTCGATCTGATGCGGAACGACCTCTCCAGAGTCTGCGAGCTGGGTTCCGTGGCGGTGACGGCGCTCCACCACGTCGAGAGTTACCCGCAGGTGCACCAACTCGTCAGCACCGTCGAGGGACGGTTGCGCGCAGGGCTGGATGCACTCGACGTCGTCGAGGTCGCGTTCCCGGCCGGATCGATGACCGGGGCCCCGAAACGCCGGGCGATGGAGCTGCTGTACGACCTCGAAGCGGGGCCGCGCGGGGTGTACGCCGGTGCCTTCGGCCTGCTGTCCGCGGACGGATCGATGGACCTCGCCATGGTCATCCGCTCGATCGTGATCGATCCGCACGGTGCGTCGATCGGCACGGGTGGTGGCATCACGGCGCTGTCCGACGCCCGGGAGGAGCTCGAGGAGACGTGGACCAAGGCGGCGGCCCCGCTGGCGGCACTCGGCGTCGGACGTCCGCCTGCCGAATCCCGGTAGGCTTGACCGTTGGACGGAGCGCCGTCGTGCGCTCCAGCCCGTCCATCCTGCGGCCGAGCGCCGTGCGAGCAGCCCACGGGCTTCCACCCCCAGCACCTGCAGTGATTGAGAGTGACGTGTCAGACGAGCGCAACACCGACGACCGCCGAGACGGCGAGCGGTACGACTTCCAGGCGATCCAGGAGAAGTGGCTTCCCGTCTGGGACGAGCTGAAGCCCTTCGCAGCAGGCGACCCTGCCGACAAACGTCCGCGCAAGTACGTGCTCGACATGTTCCCGTACCCCTCGGGCGACCTGCACATGGGTCACGCCGAGGCGTTCGGCTTCGGCGACATCGTCGCGCGGTACTGGCGTCACCAGGGTTTCAACGTCCTGCACCCGATCGGCTGGGACTCGTTCGGTCTCCCCGCCGAGAACGCCGCCATCCAGCGCGGCGTCGACCCGCGCGAGTGGACCTACGCGAACATCGCGCAGCAGAAGGCCAGCTTCCGCCAGTACGGTCCCTCGTTCGACTGGGACCGCGAGCTCCACACGAGCGACCCCGAGTACTACCGGTGGAACCAGTGGCTGTTCCTCCAGCTGTTCGAGAAGGGCCTCGCGTACCGTAAGGCGAGCCCCGTCAACTGGTGCCCGAACGACCAGACCGTGCTCGCGAACGAGCAGGTCGTCGACGGACACTGCGAGCGCTGCGGCGCCGAGGTGACGAAGAAGAAGCTCACCCAGTGGTACTTCCGCATCACCGACTACGCCGACCGCCTGATCGACGACCTCAACCAGCTCGAGGGCACCTGGCCGGCCAAGGTCCTCAGCATGCAGCGGAACTGGATCGGTCGATCCAACGGCGCGGACGTCTCGTTCTCCATCGAGGGTCGTGCCGAGCCGGTCTCCGTGTACACGACCCGCCCCGACACGCTGTACGGCGTGACGTTCATGGTCGTGGCGCCCGACTCGGAGCTCGCAGCCGAGCTCGTCGCCGACACCTCCGACGACGTCAAGGGGCGCTTCCAGGCCTACCTCGACAGCGTCAAGGGTGAGAGCGAGATCGCGCGGCTCGCGACCGACCGCCAGAAGACCGGCGTCTTCCTCGAGCGCTACGCGATCAACCCGCTGAGTGGCGAGCGCCTGCCGATCTGGGCGGCCGACTACGTCCTGGCCGACTACGGTCACGGGGCGATCATGGCGGTCCCCGCGCACGACCAGCGCGACCTCGACTTCGCGCGGGCGTTCGACCTGCCCGTGCGCGTCGTGGTGGACACCACCCAGCCCGTCACCGGTGCCATCCCGATCATCGTCGACGGTGAGCTGCCGGAGGACCTCCCGTCGATCGATCCCGCCAAGACGGGTGTCGCGCTGACGGGCGACGGTCGCCTGACGAGCTCCGGCCCCTTCGACGGCCTGAGCAAGGCGAACGCGATCCCGAAGGTCACGGCTGCGCTCGCATCGAGCGGCCTCGGCGCGAAGACGAAGAACTACCGCCTCCGCGACTGGCTCATCTCGCGACAGCGCTACTGGGGCACGCCGATCCCGATCATCCACTGCGACGCCTGTGGTGAGGTGCCGGTCCCCGAGGACCAGCTCCCCGTGCGACTGCCGGACGCCGCGGGTCTCGACCTGCGTCCGAAGGGCATGAGCCCGCTCGCTGCGGCAGAGGACTGGATCAACGTGGACTGCCCGTCGTGCGGGAAGCCTGCGAAGCGCGACTCCGACACGATGGACACCTTCGTCGACAGCTCGTGGTACTTCCTCCGGTTCCTGAACCCGACCTCCGACGAGATCGCGTTCGACCCGAAGGAGGCCGACAAGTGGGCGCCGGTCGACCAGTACGTCGGCGGTGTCGAGCACGCGATCCTGCACCTGCTCTACTCGCGGTTCATCACGAAGGTCCTGTTCGACCTCGGCAAGGTCGGCTTCACCGAGCCCTTCAGCGCGCTCCTCAACCAGGGCATGGTCATCCTCGACGGTTCGAAGATGAGCAAGAGCAAGGGCAACCTGGTGGAGTTCGCCCAGGAGCTGCGGTCGTACGGCGCCGACGCCCTGCGCGTCACGATGGCGTTCGCCGGTCCTCCGGAGGACGACATCGACTGGGCGGACGTCTCGCCTGCCGGGTCGGCCAAGTTCCTGGCACGCGCCTGGCGGGTCGCGCACGACGTCACCAGCTCGCCCGACGTCGCCTGGAAGGACGGCGACGAGAAGCTGCGGAAGGTCACGCATCACTTCCTCGCGGAAGCTCCCGGGCTCATCGAGGGGGGCAAGTTCAACGTCGTCGTGGCACGGCTCATGGAGCTCGTCAACGCGACGCGGAAGGCGATCGACGCCGGGCCTGGCGCGGGCGACCCCGCCGTGCGCGAGTCCGCCGAGGTGACGGCCATGGCGCTCGACCTCTTCGCACCGTTCACCGCCGAGGACATGTGGGCCAAGCTCGGCTACCAGCCGTCGATCTCGCTGGTGCCGTGGCGGAAGGCCGACCGGTCGCTGCTGGTCGAGGACCAGGTGACCGCGGTGGTCCAGGTCGACGGCAAGGTCCGCGACCGGCTCGAGGTGTCGCCGAAGATCTCCGGCGAGGAGCTCGAGCAGCTCGCACGCGCGAGTGCGGCCGTGCAGCGTTCCGTGGGCGACCGCGAGATCGTTAACGTCGTGGTGCGTGCCCCGCGCGTGGTGAGCATCGCCACGAAGGGCTGATGCGGTTCGGGGCGGGCCCTGCGGCCCGTCCCGAACACGCGCGTAGCGCTCGGGCACGATCATCCGAGTCGGACTCCGTGTCCCATCCGACGGCAGGGTGTTCTCGGATCGCGTCCCGCCCGGTTGCCTGTGCTTCCTCGGTAGCATGACCGGGTGCCCGCTCTCGCCCCATCAGTCCGAACGCTCCGCGTCTTCCAGATCCTGTGGGTGATCGGCTTCCTGATCGGAACGACCACGCACACCGCGGATCTGATCCTCGGCGGGTTGGACGTCTACGGCGGCTTCCCGGCCGGCGTCCGGCTGTTCTGGGTGACGCTCACGGTCTTGGACCCCATCACCGCTGTGCTGATCATCCTTCGACGGCGCGCCGGCATCGTGCTCGGAATCACGGTGATCGTCGCCGACATCGCCGTGAACTGGACCGTCTTCGTTCTGCTCGGCGGACTCTCGTGGTTCGGCGTCATCAATCAGAGCCTGTTCGCGGTGCTCATCCTCGCCACGGCTCGCCCCTTGTGGATCTGGTTCGGGCGATCTTCGACACGAGAGCGGGCCGACGCGGGCAGAGCGGTCTGACCGCCCTCGGTCGGAAGACGACCGGTCAACGCCGAGGCGGTCGGCGAGCTGGCTGAATCCTGCATCCCAGGCGAACGCGCTCCACAGGGGCGGTCGCGGTGCGTTCGGTGCCCGCGGCGGCGGTGAGCGTGTGGTTCGGGGCGTCCGGGCTCGTAGCGTTCGAGGATGACCATCGAACCGGAACCCATGTCCCACCCGGTGCCGTCCAGTCGTTCGGCCACACGCCGCCTGCTGCGTGAGCTACCGCGCCCAGCGTTCCGTGCCGGGGCGGTCGTCGTGCTGGTGATCGCGGCCCTCGTCGTCGCCATCCTCGTCTCGTTGTTCACCTCAGGCGGGGCGGTCAGGACGATCGGTGGGGCGGAGCTGTCGGCGGATGCGAGCCCCGTTCCCGGCGCGACTCCCGGAGCGACCGCGCCCGCCGGCTCGGCGACGGGGGAGCTGTTCATCCATGTCCTCGGAGCGGTCGTGGCCCCTGGTGTCTACCGGCTGCCGGACGGATCACGTGCGTTCGACGCGGTAGCGTCCGCCGGCGGCCTCCTACCGGAAGCGGACACCAGTGCCGTGAACCTCGCACGGTTCGTGAACGACGGCGAGCAACTGTACGTCCCAGTGGTCGGCGAGGTGCCACCTGGTGGAGGCGCGAACGGGTCGGCTGCCGGGAGTCCCTCCGGCTCGCAGCTCGTCAACGTGAACACGGCATCCGCGGCCGAACTCACCGCACTCCCGCGGATCGGAGAGGCCCTGGCCGCACGCATCGTCGCCTGGCGGGAGGCGAACGGACCGTTCGCCACCCTCGACGACCTGAGCGCGGTCGAAGGCATCGGCGCGAAGACCCTCGAGGGGCTTCGCGCGGCGGCGACGGTGTGACCGCAGACGCGGCCACCGGACCGACATCCGGGCGAGGTGAGAGCGCGATGCGGTTCCCGCGCCTGCTCATCCCGGCGGCGGTCTCCTGGGTCGGTGCGGCCGTCTGCAGCGCGGCTCCAACGCTGGCCTGGGGTGGGGTACTGGTCGCTTTCCTCGTCGCCTCCGCCTGCCTCGGGTGCAGCACGGTCGTCCGGCGTCGCCGTGCGGAGTATCGCCCGGGGGAGCGTCGGACAGGGTCTGTCGTCATCACGACACTCCTGCTGTGCGCGTGCGCCGCGGCGCTGTTCGGCATGGTCGCGGCCTCGATCGCCGCACGCGCGCCCGACCGGCAGCCGGAGGCGCTGCAAGCGCTCGGAAACGCTCCAGTGGATGCCGAGGTCGTGGTGACCGGCGACGCCGTGCCCACCGGTTCGGTCACGACGGGGTCCGGCATCCGCTTCGCGGCCGACCTCGTGACGGCCAGTGGAGACCACAGCATCCTGGAGCACCTCTCGGTCCCGGTCCTCGTGTTCGCGCCGGTGCCGGCGGATCGGGCGCCGAGGATCGGCGAGCGCTGGCGCGTCGACGGCTCGCTCCGATGGAACGCGCCGGGTGATGCGCGGGCAGCGCTGCTCTTCGCACGGGAGGAACCCGAGCTGCTGGGGGAGCCGCCGGCGATCCTCGACTGGTCGGCGTCGCTCCGTTCCGGCCTCGTCGGGCTCGCGTCCACCTTGCCCGGCCCGGGTGGGGAACTGCTGCCCGGCCTCGCGATCGGCGATGTGAGTCAGGTGAGTGACGCGGTCACGGAGTCGATGCAGCGCAGTTCACTCTCGCATCTGACGGCCGTGTCCGGAGCGAACTGTGCGGTCATCGTGTGGCTCGTCAGCACCGCGGTCGCGGCACTCGGCGGCGGGCGGAAGCTCAGGATCTCTTGTGCCCTGCTGTGCCTCGTCGCCTTCGTGGTCCTCGTGACGCCCCAACCGAGCGTGCAGCGGGCGGCTCTCATGGCTGCCTTCGTCCTGGTGATGGGCGGCTTCGGGCGGCCGATCAGGGGCCTCGCCGCGCTGTCGTTGGCGGTGGTCGTCCTCCTCGTCGCCGACCCTTGGCTGGCCGGGCAGTACGGGTTCGGGCTCTCGGTGCTCGCCACCAGTGGTCTGCTGCTCCTGAGCGGACCCCTCACGGACCTGCTGGGCAGGTGGCTGCCGCGAGGGATCGCGGCCCTCATCGCGATCCCGGCAGCCGCCCAGCTCGCCTGCCAGCCGATGCTCGTCCTCCTCGACCCCGCGATCCAGCTCGGCGGTGTCCCCGCGAACCTGCTCGCGGGCCCGGCCGCAGCGCCCGCGACCATGCTCGGGCTGCTCGCCTGCCTGCTGGTCCCGTTCGCACCACCACTCGCATGGCTCGTCGCGTGGCTCGGGTGGGTGCCGGCGACCTGGATCTCAGCGGTGGCCCGGTGGTTCGAGGGCGTCCCTGCTGCGCGAGTGACGTGGCCGGAGGGGCCGCTGGGCGTGGTGCTCGTCACCGTGCCGACCGTCTTGATCGCCACGCTCCTGCTGTTCCGTCGGAACCTGGCCCCGAGGTGGTCGAGGACGATCGGGGTGGCGGTTGTCGTGGCGCTCGTGGCACTGTGCGGTCGGGCGGTCGGGGACGGACTCGGGCCGGCCCTGCACCGGCCGGGCGACTGGATCGTGGCCGCCTGCGACGTCGGTCAGGGAGACGCGGTCCTCCTGCGACAGGGCGGCGCCACCGCCCTGGTCGACGTCGGGCCTGACCCCGAACCGCTCCGCGCGTGCTTGGACGAACTCGGGGTGTCTCGCATCGAACTGCTCGTCCTCACCCATTACGACCTCGACCACGTCGGAGGCCTCGACGCGGTCGTCGGCAGGGTCGACGAGGTGCTGCTCGGGCCGGTCGACGACCCGGAGGACGAGCGCATCGCCCGAGTGCTCCGAGCGGCCGGTGCGGAGGTGCGACAGGCCGGCGCCGGGGACCAGGGGGTGCTGGGGGTCCCGGAGAGCGCGGCACCGTGGCGCGTCCTGTGGCCGGACCCCGCGGCAGGTGGCGTCGAACCGGGGAACGACGCGAGCGTGGTGGTCCGGTTCGACCTCCTCGCCGCATCGGTGCTGCTGCTCGGCGACCTCGGCGAGGAAGCGCAGGACCGGCTGCTCGGTCGGCACGCGCTCGGGGACGCGGTGGACATCGTCAAGGTGTCGCATCACGGTTCCGCCGATCAGAGTGACCGCTTGGCGCGCCGGGTGGGCGCGACGGTTGCGCTCGTCTCCGTCGGGGCCGACAACGGCTACGGGCATCCGACGCGTTCAGCGCTCGAGCTGTACGAGGCCACCGGGGCCGAGGTCCTCCGCACGGACGAGTCGGGCATCATCGTCCTCGGCCCGGGCGACGACGGCGGGTTCCGCGTGTGGTCGGAGCGCGGCGGGTGAGCTGCCGTCCCCGACCCGTCTGGCGTCGGCGGTCGCCGGTAGACTCGGACGGTCGAGAGGAGCCGCTGTGGCTGCACCACGTTCCGCCGGTCGCGGCAAGGCCAAGACGGCGGCCAAGGCCTCGGCGGCGATCCCGCAGCTCGGCTGGTCCGAGATCCGCCCGGCGCCGATCGTGTTGGTGTCCGGCACGGAGTCCTTCCTCGCCGACCGGGCGATCCGTCGGCTGCGCGACTTCCTCGTCTCCGAAGACCCCTCGCTCGAGGTCAACGACGTCGCCGCCGACAGCTACGCCCCGGGGGAGCTGCTCACGGTCGCGAGCCCGTCGCTCTTCGGTGAGCCCCGGCTCGTCCGCGTCAGCCAGGTCGAAAAGTGTTCCGACCAGTTCCTCACCGAAGCCATCCGGTATCTCGAAGCACCACCGGAGGGCGCCTACCTCGTGCTGAGGCACAACGGAGGCGTGCGCGGCAAGAAGCTGCTCGACGCCATCCGCTCAGGCACCGGTGGCGGTGTCGAGATCGTCTGCACCGAACTCAAGCGGGACAGCGACAAGGCCGACTTCGCCGCCGCGGAGTTCAAGACAGCGGGTCGTCGCATCACGCCCCAGGCGCTCCGTGCACTCGTCGGCGCCTTCTCCGACGACCTCGCTGAGCTCGCTGCCGCGTGCAGTCAGCTCATGGCCGACGCGTCGGAGGAGATCACCGAGCAGACGGTCAACAAGTACTACGGCGGTCGTCTCGAGACGAGCGCGTTCGACGTCGCCGACGCCGCGATCGCCGGACGACACGGGGAAGCGCTGCTCGCCCTGCGGCAGGCGCTCGACTCCGGTGCCGACCCCGTGCCGATCGTCGCCGCATTCGCGATGAAGATCCGCACGATGGCCAAGGTGTCGTCGGCACGCGGCGGGTCCGGGCAGATCGCGCAGCAGTTCGGCCTCGCCCCGTGGCAGGTCGACCGCGCCCGTCGGGACCTGTCCGGTTGGACGGACGCCGGCATCGGCCGCGTGGTGCAGATGCTCGCAGAGACCGACGCCGGCGTGAAGGGCGCGAGCCGCGACCCGGTGTTCGCGCTCGAGCGGCTCGTCGGCGTCATCGCGGCACGCGGGCTCGATCTGTCGGAGCGGTAGCCCGCCGAGCTGGCCGTGGTGGCGGGAGGGATGCCCTTCGACAAGCTCAGGGACCCGTTTGCGCTCAGGGACCCGTTTGCGCTCAGGGACCCGTTTGCGCTCAGGGACCCCGTTTGCGCTCAGGGACCGCTGTGTACTCAGGGAACGGAATGCCCCGGGGACGCGAAAGGCCCCGCACGTTCCGAGGAACGCCGGGGCCTTGCAGCTGGTGTCGCTTAGAGCGCGTTGACCTGCTTGGCGATGGCCGACTTGCGGTTCGCTGCCTGGTTCTCGTGGATGACGCCCTTGCTCACGGCCTTGTCGAGCTTCTTCGAGGCGAGCTTGAGTGCGGACTCAGCCTGAGCCTTGTCGCCGGCGACGACGGCCTCACGGGTTGCGCGGATGGCGGTCTTCAGCTGGCTCTTGACGGCCTTGTTGCGCTCGTTGGCCTTCTTGTTGGTGCCGATGCGCTTGATCTGCGACTTGATGTTTGCCACGTTGGGTCAACTTTCGGTTCGAGGAAATGATGTTCGGTGCCGTCGGACGGAAGAGGGCGTCTTCAAGCGAGTTCTCGTGTGGTCTCAACTCACACGCAAGCCAACAGGCAACATTACCAGTCGGGCTGAGTTCTGGCAATCCAGGGTACCGCAGCACGGGTGCTCCCCGCCGTGGGACAATGAGGGTTGCCCGATTCCACCCCTGACCCCGAGGAACGCGTGAGCCCCCAAGCAGTGAAGGCCCTCGAGCCGGCATCGACCGACCCGGCGTTCATCCGGAACTTCTGCATCATCGCCCACATCGACCACGGCAAGTCGACCCTGGCGGACCGCATGCTGCAGATCACCGGCGTCGTCTCGGACCGCGACATGCGGGCGCAGTACCTCGACCGCATGGACATCGAGCGCGAGCGCGGCATCACCATCAAGAGCCAGGCCGTGCGCATGCCGTGGTCGCTCAACGGCGAGACCTTCGCGCTCAACATGATCGACACACCCGGCCACGTCGACTTCACCTACGAGGTCTCGCGGTCGCTCGCCGCCTGCGAGGGCGCGATCCTCCTCGTCGACGCGGCACAGGGCATCGAGGCGCAGACACTCGCGAACCTCTACCTCGCCCTCGAGAACGACCTCGAGATCATCCCGGTGCTCAACAAGATCGACCTCCCGGCGGCCGACCCCGACAAGTACGCGAAGGAGCTCGCGAGCCTCATCGGCGGCAAGCCCGAAGACGTCCTGCGGGTGTCCGGCAAGACCGGTATGGGTGTCGAGGAACTCCTCGACCGCGTCGTCGGCCGCATCCCGAACCCGGTGGGCGACCCGGACGCACCCACGCGTGCGATGATCTTCGACTCCGTCTACGACACCTACCGTGGCGTCGTCACCTACGTCCGCATGATCGACGGCCAGCTGAGTCCGCGCGAGCGCATCCAGATGATGTCGACGCGCGCGGTGCACGACCTCCTCGAGATCGGCGTCAGCTCGCCGGAGCCGACGCCCACGAAGGGCCTCGGCGTCGGTGAGGTCGGCTACCTCATCACGGGCGTGAAGGACGTCCGGCAGTCGAAGGTCGGCGACACCGTCACGACCGCGGTGAAGCCGGCGACCGACGCCCTCCCGGGCTACACCGACCCGAAGCCGATGGTCTTCTCCGGTCTGTACCCGATCGACGGCAGCGACTACCCGATCCTCCGCGACGCGCTCGACAAGCTGAAGCTCTCCGACGCCTCGCTCAACTACGAGCCGGAGACCTCCGTCGCCCTCGGATTCGGCTTCCGCGTCGGCTTCCTCGGCCTGCTCCACCTCGAGATCGTGACCGAGCGGTTGCAGCGCGAGTTCGACCTCGACCTCATCGCCACCGCGCCGTCGGTCACCTACGAGGTGAAGACGGAGGACAAGCAGGTCGTCACCGTCACGAACCCCAGCGAGTTCCCCTCCGGCAAGATCCTCGAGGTGTCGGAGCCGATGGTCAAGGTGGGCATCCTCGCCCCCAAGGACTACGTGGGCACCATCATGGAGCTCTGCCAGAGCCGTCGAGGTGCGCTGCTCGGCATGGAGTACCTCGGCGAGGACCGCGTCGAGCTGCGGTACACGATGCCGCTCGGTGAGATCGTCTTCGACTTCTTCGACCACCTGAAGAGCCGCACACAGGGGTACGCGTCGCTCGACTACGAGCCCTCCGGCCAGCAGGCCGCGGATCTCGTGAAGGTCGACATCCTGCTGCAGGGCGACCAGGTCGACGCGTTCAGCGCCATCGTCCACCGCGAGAAGGCGTACGCCTATGGCGTGCTCATGACCGAGCGCCTGAAGAAGCTCATTCCGCGCCAGCAGTTCGAGGTGCCGATCCAGGCCGCCATCGGTGCGCGGATCATCGCCCGCGAGTCGGTCCGTGCCATGCGCAAGGACGTCCTGGCCAAGTGCTACGGCGGTGACATCACCCGCAAGCGCAAGCTCCTCGAGAAGCAGAAGGAGGGCAAGAAGCGGATGAAGATGGTCGGCAAGGTCGAGGTGCCTCAGGAAGCGTTCATCGCAGCGCTTTCAGGGGACGTGGAGACGAAGGACAAGAAGTGAACGCACGACGCAGTTCGTTCGAAGACGAGGCGGTCGACTACGCGGCCGTCGGTGCCACCCAGCGGACCGACCTCCTGCAGTACCCGCCGGAGGGTTACGTGCCGTCGGAGGACGAGTTCCGCCTCGGGAGCGGCGAGGAGCGGTTCGCCCTCGCGAGCAGCGCCCTCCTCACCTGGGGGCTGCACCGCTCGAGTGGCGTGGAGATCTCCGAGGTGTACCCCGGCACGGGCGTGCAGTACGGCGGCATCGCCTTCGCCGAGGACGGTACGCCGCTGGAACCCATCGAGACGCACGAGGAGCAACGCTTCGCCGAGGACGGCACGCCGTTCATCACGCCGGGCACGACGGTCGTCTTCGCCGGCACCGTCGGCGGGGAACCGCTCGTCGGGCCGCATCGCGTCATCTCCGTCACCGAGGAGCCGGGTCACGTGAGCCTCGCCATCGGCACGATGGAGGGCGATCCGGAGAGCGGCGAGCAGTCCTTCACGATCGAGCAGCGCGAGGACGACTCCGTCTGGATCGTCGTGCGCTCGTTCTTCCGCCCGACGAAGGGTGCCGCGAAGCTCGTCGGCTCCAAGCGCCGCCGCAAGACCATGAACGACGCCTACCTCCGCGCACTCCTGCCGTCGCGCGGCGTCTGAGCGACGGACCGTGCCGAGCGCCCTCCCACTCGCCGATCCGGCCCCGTCCGACGGACTCCTCCCGGAGACGGCGGCCGTCGGTGCCCACGAACGCAACTTCGGGGTCTACCTGCACGTCCCGTTCTGCCGGGTCCGATGCGGCTACTGCGACTTCAACACCTACACGGCGACCGAGCTCCGCGGCGCGAAGCAGTCTGACTACGCCGACGAGGCGGTCGCGGAACTCCGCTTCGGCAAGTCCGTCCTGGCGTCATCGACCGTCCCCGACCGTCCGGTCTCGACCGTGTTCTTCGGTGGCGGGACGCCGACCCTCCTCCCCGCTGACGACCTGGTCCGCATGCTCCGAGGCGTGACGGACAACTTCGACCTCGCTCCCGGCGCTGAAGTGACGACCGAGGCCAACCCCGACTCCGTCGACGCCACCTACCTCCGCACGCTCGCCGAAGCCGGATTCACCCGGGTGTCCTTCGGGATGCAGTCCGCCGTGCCGAGCGTGCTCGCCACCCTCGAGCGCACGCACGATCCGGCTCGGGTGCCGCTCGTCGTGCAGTGGGCTCGCGAGGCCGGCCTCGGCGTCAGCCTGGACCTCATCTACGGGACGCCGGGGGAGACCCTGGCCGACTGGCGCGTCTCACTCGAGACGGCGGTCGCCTGCGCTCCGGACCACGTGTCGGCTTATTCGCTCATCGTCGAACCAGGGACGAAACTCGCGCGCCAGATCCGCTCGGGCGTGGTGGGGACCCCCGACGAAGACCTGCAGGCCGATATGTACGAGCTCGCCGACGATCTCCTCACCGAGGCCGGCTACGGCTGGTACGAGGTCAGCAACTGGGCGACGGACGACACGCACCGCTCCCGGCACAACCTCTCCTACTGGACCGGCGAGGACTGGTGGGGTGTCGGCCCGGGCTCGCACAGTCACGTCGGCGGGGTGCGCTGGTGGAACGTCAAGCACCCGGCGGCGTACGCCCAGCGGATCGCGGCGGGGGAGTCGCCGGCCGCCGGCCGGGAGACCCTGGACGACGAGACGCGGGAACTCGAACGCATCCTGCTGCTCACCCGCACGCGGGACGGCATCCCGATCCGGACGCTCGCCCCCGAGGCTCGCACGGCCGTCGCCGGGCTCATCGCCGAGGAACTGGTCGACGCACGGCAGGCCCTGCTCGGACGGCTGGAGCTCACGCGCCGCGGACGGCTCCTCGCCGACGCGGTCGTCCGCCGTCTGGTCGGCGACTGACCCTGCCCGAGGCGCAGAACAGCCCCGCCCGGCGGACCGGACGGGGCTGTTCTCGTGCGACTCGACGGATCAGGCCTTGATGAACTGGATCGTGAGCGGGTAGCTGTACAGCTCGCCCTTGTTCGCCTTGATCGCGGCGATGATGCTGAACACGATCACCACGACGTAGACGGCGATGATGATGAACAGACCCACGACGACGATCGTCAGGATCGAGCCGACCACGAGCGCGATCAGCATCGTCAGCTGGAAGTTCAGCGCGGTGAGCGTGTGCGCCTTGATGAACGGGCCGCGGTCCTTGAGGACCAGGTAGCCGATCAGCGGCGGGATGAATCCGAAGAAGATCCCACCGATGTGGATGAGCGTCGACCACAGCTTCTCGTCCGACGGGCTCATGGGCTGAGCGGCGGCGTACGGCTGCTGGTACTGCGGGGCGCCTGCGGGCGGCTGCTGCGGAGCTGCGGGAGGGGGCGTTGCGCCGTCTCCTGCAGGCGGAACCGACCCGCCCTTCGCTGGGTCGACGGGCGGCTGAGCGTTCGGATCGGACATCTTCGCACCTTTCACGGAGAGTGATATTCAATTGGTCCAGCTGAGCGTATCGCACCAGGTGTTGCTCATCAGGGACCCACGCCTGCGGCCAACGGTATTCCCGCGGCACGGGGCCGCGCAAGGGACGGCCGCGCGGAGGCCACGATATGATTGGCAGTCAGGGTCTTCGAGTGCTGATGGTCGGCGCTCCGAGGTGGATGACGGGAGGAGATCGAGATGGTGTCGGATCGCGGTCTCGAAGTGCTCCGCGTCATCGTGCAGGACTACGTCGCCTCGCGCGAGCCCGTCGGTTCCAAGACGATCGTCGACCGCCACTCCTTCGGGGTCTCCGCAGCCACCATCCGCAACGACATGGCGCAGCTCGAGGACGAAGAGCTCATCGCCGCTCCCCACACCTCTTCCGGCCGGGTGCCCACCGACAAGGGTTACCGGATGTTCGTCGACCACCTGGCCGACCGCCGTCCGCTGAACAACGCCCAACGGACGGCGATCGAGACCTTCCTCGGCGCGTCCGGCGACCTCGACGAGGTCCTGCACCGCACGGTGCGGCTGCTGTCGCAGCTGACGAACCAGGTCGCGCTCGTCCAGTACCCGATGTTCTCCCGGGCACGCGTCCGGCATCTCGAGTTGGTGAGCGTCACCCCGAACCGAGTGCTCGCGGTCATCATCCTCGACAACGGCCGCGTCGAGCAGCGGCTCATCGAGACGGAGAGCCCGGTCGACGACGACCTCATCTCGCGGCTCCGCTCGCTGTGCAACGAGGCGGTCGCGGGCCGTCCACTCCTCGACGCCCACGACGCGATCGGCGACGTCCCAGCCGACATCGCCGACCTCGATCGCGCGGCGGCCGTCCGCATCGTCGACGCGGTGCGCGAGCAACTCTCGGCGCAGCGCCAGGACCGCCTCGTCATGGCCGGCGCCGCCAACCTCGCCCGCACCGAGGACGACTTCCCCGGCAGCATCTATCCGGTCCTGGACGCCATCGAGCAGCAGGTCGTGCTGCTCCGGCTCTTCGGCGAGATGGAGTCCGAGCGCGACGGCGTGGTCGCCAGCATCGGGCGGGAGAACGCGTCGTTCGGCCTCGAGACCACGAGTGTCCTCGCCGGGAACTACCGTTCCTCTGGTGGCGAAATCGCCCGGCTCGGCGTCCTCGGCCCCACGAGAATGGACTACGCGAGCAACATGGCTGCGGTCCGCGCCGTCGCCAGGTACCTCTCGCGCATCCTCGACGCCGAGTGACGCATCCTCGTCGCGTCCCCCAACACCTTCCGCACCTCGAACGAAAGGCCCTCAGTGGCTGACTACCCCGACCACTACGCAGCACTCGGTGTCGCCAAGGAGGCGACGCCCGAAGAGATCAAGAAGGCCTACCGCCGCCTCGCACGCGAACTGCACCCCGACGTGAACCCGGGTTCCGACGCCTCGGAACGGTTCAAGGAGGTCACGCACGCCTACGACGTGCTGAGCGACCCCAAGCAGCGCCAGCAGTACGACCTCGGTCCGCAGGCTGGTGGGTTCGGTGGCGGCGACGCCGGGTTCGGCGGCTTCGGCGACATCTTCGACACCTTCTTCGGCGGTGGCGGCCAGCAGCGCGGACCCAAGTCCCGTCGCGCACGCGGGGAGGACGCCCTGTTGCGCGTCGAGCTCGACCTCGACGAGGTCATCTTCGGCACCCACCGCGACCTCGAGGTCGACACCGCCGTGCTCTGCAGCACCTGCAACGGCTCCTGCTGCCAGCCCGGCACCTCACCGGTGACCTGCGACATCTGTCACGGCACCGGCTCCATCCAGCGGGCCGTCCGCTCGCTGCTCGGCAACGTCATGACGTCGGCGCCCTGCGGCACCTGCCGCGGCTACGGCACGATCATCGCGACCCCGTGCGTCACCTGCCAGGGTCAGGGTCGGCTCCGTGCCCGCCGCACCGTCTCGGTCGACATCCCGGCCGGCGTCGACACCGGTCTGCGTCTGCAGATGCCGGGGAGCGGCGAGGTCGGCCCGGCCGGCGGCCCGAACGGCGACCTCTACCTCGAGATGAAGGTCAAGCACCACGACGTCTTCAGCCGCGACGGCGACGACCTGTTGTGCACGCTCGAAGTCCCGATGACCGACGCCATCCTCGGCCGCCAGGTCACCGTCCACGCGCTCGACGGCGACGTCGAGGTCGAGCTGCGGCCGGGCGTGCAGAGCTCCGAGGTCATCACGGTCAAGGACCGCGGTGTCACCCGTCTCCGCGGGAACAGCCGGGGCGACCTCAAGATCGGCGTCCAGGTCGTCACGCCGACGAAGCTCGACCACCGCGAACGCGAGCTGATCAAGAGCTTCGCCTCAGGACGACGCCAGGGTGCTCCGGCGCTCGCGCAGTTCCAGCAGGGCCTGTTCGCGAAGATCCGCGACCGCTTCCACGGCGTCGGTTGAGATGAGTTCGCTGTACCTCCGTGAGGATCTCGAATCGACCGGTGTCGGCGACTCGGTGACCCTCCGCGGGCCCGAGGCGAAGCACGCCGTCGCCGTGAGTCGGCTGCGGGTCGGCGAGACGACGTCGATCGGCAACGGCCGGGGCCTGATCGCGACCGGACCGGTCGTGCGCAGCGAGCCGGGGGAGTTGGAGATCCGCGTCGAATCGGTCGTGGTGCATCCGGAGAACCGTCCCGGGCTCGTCCTCGTGCAGGCGCTGGCCAAGGGTGATCGCGACGAACTCGCCATCCAGGCGGCGACCGAGCTGGGTGTCGACCGGATCGTCCCGTGGGGCGCCGAGCGCAGCATCTCGAGATGGCAGGGCGACAAAGCGGTCAAGGGCCGTGCGCGCTGGCAGCTCATCGTGCGGGAGGCGTCGAAGCAGTCGATCCGCGCACGGGTCCCCGAGGTGGCCGAGGTCGTCGACACCCGCGGACTCGCGTCGATCGTCGCCGGCCGGACCGTCCTCGTGCTCGAACCCAGCGCGGCACTCGCGCTCTCGGAGCTCGACCCGTCGGCACTGCTCGCCGAGGAACTCGTCCTCGTCGTCGGTCCGGAGGGCGGCATCTCGCCGGCGGAGCGCGAGCGGCTCGAAGCGGCCGGTGCGATCGAGGTCCGGATCGGCTCCGGCGTCCTGCGCACCTCGACGGCAGGGCCTGCGGCGATCGCCGCGCTCAACGTGCTGCTCGGTCGGTGGTGACGATCCGCCAGCCCGCGCATGAGGCCGCCACGAACCTTAGACTGGTGGACATGAGTGAAGCACCGTCGGTATTCAGCCGCATCGTGTCGGGGGAGATCCCGACGACCCTCCTCGCCGAGACCGATCGGGTGATCGCGTTCGCCGACATCGCACCGCAGGCGCCCGTGCACCTCCTCGTCGTCCCGAAGACCGCCGAGTACCGCGACGTCGTGGAGTTGGCCGCTGGCGACCCCTCCTTGCTCGCTGAGATGGTCGAGGTGGCGTCGTCGCTTGCGAAGGAGCACACGGGTGGCGAGTTCCGACTCGTCTTCAACACCGGTGAGTCCGCCGGGCAGACGGTCTTCCACGTGCACGCCCATGTCCTCGGCGGTTCCCTGCAGGAGGGCACCCTTGGCGGAGCCTGAGTCCCCGAACCCAGACCGACCCGCCGCTGCGCGGCCGGAGGAGGTCGAGCACGTCCTCCTGGTGGACGGGCTCGCCATGGTCCGTCTCCTCGGCCCACAGGACCGACTCCTGACGACCGTCGAGCGCGAACACCCCGGTGTCTCGGTGCACGTGCGCGGCAATGAGATCACCATCACCGGCCCGGCGCCGCAGGCCGACGCCGCCAGACGACTCGTAGAGGAACTCATCACCATGGTCCGAGAAGGACACGACCCGGGGCCGGCGGAGGTCAGTACCTCCGCCCGCATGCTCGGGCAGGACGGCTCGGCCTCCCCGTCGGAGGTGCTCGGGCAGGTCATCCTCACCTCGCGTGGCAAGACGATCAAAGCGAAGACCGTCGGGCAGCGTGCGTACGTCGACGCGATCGACGAGAACACGATCGTGTTCGGCATCGGCCCGGCCGGTACCGGCAAGACGTACCTCGCGATGGCGAAGGCGGTGCAGGCTCTGCAGCGCAAGGAGGTCAACCGGATCATCCTGACGCGCCCGGCCGTCGAGGCCGGCGAGCGACTCGGGTACCTCCCGGGCACGCTGACGGACAAGATCGACCCGTACCTGCGCCCGCTCTACGACGCGCTCAACGAGATGATGGATCCGGAGATCGTCCCGAAGCTGCTCGCGGCCGGCACGATCGAGGTCGCTCCGCTCGCCTACATGCGTGGCCGGACCCTCAACGACTCGTTCATCGTCCTCGACGAAGCGCAGAACACCACGCCCGAGCAGATGAAGATGTTCCTCACCCGGCTCGGGTTCGGGTCCAAGATCGTCGTGACCGGCGACGTCACGCAGATCGACCTGCCGACCGGTGCGTCCGGCTTGCGGCTCGTCACCCGCGTGCTCAAGGACGTCGACGACATCCACTTCGCCCACCTCACGAGCGAGGACGTCGTCCGCCACACCCTCGTCGGTCGGATCGTCGACGCCTACGGCGAGTACGACGCCGTCCGACAGGCGCAGCGGTTCGAGCGCGAGCAGGCCGCCGAGTTCGCCAACCGTGCCGAGCGTCGCGGCGCAGCCAGAGACCACCAGCCGAAGCGAGGACGCTCATGACCATCGAGATCAACAACGAGTCCGGCGTCGCCGTCGACGAATCGCGCATCCTCGCCCTGGCGTCGTTCGCGCTCGACGCGATGCACGTGAGCCCCGATGCCGAGCTCGCGATCGTCCTGGTCGACGAGGGTGCCATGGAGCAGTTGCACGTCCAGTGGATGGACGAGCCGGGACCGACCGACGTCCTGAGCTTCCCCATGGACGAGCTCCGTCCCGGTACCGAGGAGAACCCGACGCCGCCCGGGCTGCTCGGCGACATCGTGCTCTGCCCGCAGGTCGCCGAGACGCAGGCGGCCGCCGCGAAGCACTCGACGATGGACGAACTCCAGCTCCTCACCTGCCACGGTGTGCTCCACCTCCTCGGGTACGACCACGCGGAGCCCGACGAGGAGAAGGAGATGTTCGGCATCCAGCGGGACATCCTCCTCGCCTTCGCGCTCCAGGAGAGACGACGCACCAGCTGATGTCCCTCGTCGCCGTCTTCGTCATCGTCGCGTTCCTGCTCGTCGCGTTCGCGGGTCTCATGGCCGCAGCCGACGCCGCGATCGGCGTCCAGTCGGGTGCGGACATCCTCGACCTGGCAGAGGGCGCCCGCTCGGGATCCGCGCTCCGCGCCATCGCGGCCGATCCGGGTGCGCACGTCAACGCGATCAACTTCATCCGGATCCTGGCCGAGACCACGGCCGCCGTCCTCGTCACCCTCGCGCTGGCCTCGTCGATCGACGAGTTGTGGCTCGTCCTCGTCCTCGCGGTCGTCATCATGACCGGCACCTCCTTCGTGCTCGTCGGCGCGAGCCCCCGAGGCGTCGGCCGGACCCACGCGAGCGCAGTGCTGCGCTTCAGCGCTCCCGCCATCCGCGCCGCACGCGTGGTCCTCGGCCCGGTCGCCAACGTCCTCGTCTCCCTGGGCAACCGGGTGACCCCGGGGCTGCCCCGTTCGGTCTCCTTCACCTCGGAGGAGCAGTTGCTGAGCATGGTCGACGAGGCCGCCGCGCACTCGGTCCTCGAAGAGGACGACCGCGAGCTCATCCACTCGATCTTCGAGTTCAACGAGACACTCGTCCGCGAGGTGATGATCCCGCGCACCGACCTCGTGAGTCTGCAGCGCGATCTCAGCGTCCGCGAGGCGCTCGAGGTGTTCCTGGAGACGGGGATCTCGAGGGCGCCCGTCAGCGACGGCGACATCGACGACCTGGTCGGCATCCTGTACCTGAAGGACCTGGTGCGAGCGATGTTCGGCGGCGACGGCGTCACCGAGGTGGGCTCGATCGAGCCGCTCCTGCGGCCGGCGAGCTTCGTACCCGAGTCCAAGAAGGCCGATTCGCTCCTGCAGCAGATGCAGAAGGAGTCCAACCACATCGCGATGGTCGTCGACGAGTACGGCGGCATCTCCGGTCTCGTCACCCTCGAGGACCTCATCGAGGAACTCGTCGGCGACATCTCCGACGAGTACGACACCGACACCCCCGAGATCACCGACCTGCACGACGGACGGTTCCGGGTCGACGCCCGCCTGCCGGTCGACGAGCTGGGGGAGTTGTTCGGCCTCGAACTCGACGACGACGACGTCGACTCCGTCGGCGGCCTCCTCGCGAAAGCCCTCGGTCGGCTGCCCGTCGTCGGATCGACGGTGTCGACCAACGGCCTCGAACTCACCGCCGAGCGCGTCGAGGGGCGGCGGGGACGCATCCTCACCGTCATCGCCCAGCGCGACGACCAGCTGCAGGACGCCCAGCAGGCGTCCAACGACCACCGGGAGCACCCATGAACGACACCACCCCTCCGTCCGACTTCCGAGCGGGGTTCGTGTCCTTCGTCGGGCGTCCGAACGTCGGCAAGTCCACGCTGACCAACGCCCTCGTCGGTGAGAAGGTCGCGATCACGAGCTCGAAGCCGCAGACCACGCGTCGCGCGATCCGCGGGGTCGTGCACCGCGACCACGGCCAGCTCATCGTCGTCGACACCCCCGGCATCCACCGCCCGCGCACCCTGCTCGGCCAGCGGCTGAACGATCTCGTGCAGTCCACCCTCTCCGACGTCGACGTCATCGGGTTCTGCATCCCCGCCAACGAGAAGCTCGGCCCCGGCGATCGCTTCATCAACGAGTCGCTCGACGGCTTCCCGCGCGCCAAGAAGGTGGCGATCGTCACGAAGACCGACACCGCCAGCCGGACGACGATCGCCGAGCAGTTGCTCGCGATCTCGGAGCTCCGGGACTGGGACGCCGTCATCCCGCTGTCCGCGGTGACCGACGACCAGCTCGACATCCTCGTCACCGAGGTGACGAAGCTCATGCCGCTCTCGGAACGCCTCTACCCGGCCGAGGCCACCACCGACGAGACGGTCGTCGACCGCGTGTCGGAGCTCATCCGTGAAGCCGCACTCGAGGGCGTGCAGGACGAGCTGCCCCACTCGCTCGCCGTGACCATCGATGACATGATCCCGCGCGAGGGGACCGACCTGCTCGACATCTACGCGAACGTGTTCGTGGAGCGCGACAGCCAGAAGGCGATCATCATCGGGAAGGGCGGCTCCAGGCTCCGCGACGTCGGGGCCCGGGCCCGCGCCGGGATCGAGCCACTCGTCGGATCGAGGGTCTTCCTCTCCATCCGCGTCAAGGTCGCGAAGGATTGGCAGCGCGACCCGAAACTGCTCGGTCGCCTGGGATTCTGACCCGGATCCGGTCGACCGTCGGCGCCGTGGGCCCGCGCGGATCCGCGCGGGTGCTCTCCGTTACCTGAACGTGACTTGCATGTCTGCTTTGGGCCCGCTGTGGAACCCGTCATCTGGCCGACAGGCTCGCGAGCGCGCGGACATACTGGTCCTCGGGGTCGCGAGAAGGAGTCCGAGTGTTCGACTGGTTACTGGCCATCAGGCTGGATCGTCCGGAGCTCCTCGTCTGGGTCGGCGGTGCCGCCGTCCTCCTGGCGATCACCCTGTTGACCGGGCGCCGAACGGTTCGCGGCTGGCTGACGATGCTGCTCGTGGCGAGCGGTGGGGCGCTCCTCGCCTATGCCACGGCCTGGTTGCTCGGTGACGTGCTCGACGTCTTCGGGATCGAACTGACGCCGGTCACCCGTGCGTGGGCGGCGGTCGGGTTCGCCGGTGCCGCCCTCGCGATCGCGGCGATCGTGCGGACCCGGGCGTGGCGGGTCGTCGTGGCGAGCCTCGCCATCCCCGCCTTCCTGCTCATCGGGGCGATCGGCGTGAACCAGGACTTCGGTGAGTTCGCGACGGTGCGGGCGGCGTTGGGGATCAGCCCGTACCAGTCGTTCTCGGCCCTGCCTGCCGCCCGGGGGACGACCACGTCGTGGCAGCGACCCGCCGACCTGCCTAGCGGCGGGCGGGTCGAACACGTGGACATCCCGGCGACGACCTCCGGGTTCGCCCACCGGGACGCGCTCGTCTACCTGCCACCGGCCGCCCTGACCGCACACCCGCCGGCACTGCCGGTCATCGAAGCGTTCAGCGGTCAGCCGGGAGAGCCTGCAGACCTGTTCGCGTCGGCTGGGATCGCCGGGATCCTCGACCGCTTCGCCGCCTCGCATGCGGGTCTCGCTCCGATCGTGGTCGTGCCTGATCAGCTCGGCGCTCCGGACCGCAACCCGATGTGCGTCGACGGGCCGCTCGGCAACTCGGCGACGTACCTCACGGTCGACGTCCCCGCGTGGATCTCGGCGCACCTCCCGGTGTCCGCATCGCGGACGGATTGGTTCATCGCCGGGTTCTCGCAGGGAGGGACCTGTTCCATCCAGCTCGGCGCCGCGCACCCCGAACGCTACGGCGGCATCCTCGACATCTCGGGTGAGGTCGTCCCGTCCATCGGACCGACGACGATCGCACAGGGCTTCGGCGGGTCGGCGACGGCGTACGAGGCCGCGGCCCCCTCCGCGATCCTCGCCGCGCACACCCCGTACGCGGACACCGTCGGCGTCTTCGGCTACGGCAGTGACGACAGCCGCTACGGTCCCGGCGTCCGGCGGGTCGCCGCGATGGCCTCGGCTGCCGGCATGCGGACGACGACCTTCGTCTCCGACGGCACGGCGCACGACTGGCACACCGTCCACACGGTGTTCGACCGAGCGCTCCCCGTGATCGCCGCACGATTCGGGCTCGCCTGATGCGCGCGGGGAGGGCGACGCCGTTCGGTCGACTCGTGACCGGCGTGCTCCGGTCGGTGCCGATGAGCATCGGGATCACGGCGCTGGTGTTCGTGGTCAGTGCGTTCGTGTGGCGGACGCCGCCGGTGGCGACGCCGGCCTGGCGGTCGGCGATCCGTGAGGCGGCCGGCGTGGGGTACGAGCAGGTCGTGGTCGACGGACACTGGTGGGCGCTCCTGACCGGTGCCCTGGGAACCGACGGGGTGCTCGGGCTCCTCGCCTTCCTGCTGATCGGCGTCCCCGCACTGGTGCTCGCCGAGCGACGGTTCGGCGCCGCCAAGACGCTCCTGGCGGTGCTGATGACCGCGGTCGCCGGGAACGCGCTCGCCATCGGGCTCCAACTCCTCGGCACGCTCGGCGGCGAGTTCTGGAGCGGCGAGGTCGCCCGCATCGTGGCGTTCGACCCGGTGGCCGGCGCGCTCGGCGCCCTCGCCGCGTCGAGTGCGTTCCACGGGCCGCTCTGGCGTCGACGGATCCGCGCGTTCGTCGTCGTCGGTGCCCTGATCGTGCTGCTGTACTCGGGGCTCCCGCAGGATCTCGCACGACTGTTCGCAGCGCTGGTCGGCGTCCTGCTCGGGATCGTGCTCGCCGGGGCCACCCCGTCGGTGCGACGCGTGCGGAGCTCGCACCACGAGACCCGGGTGCTCCTGGCGTCCGTCGTCGCGATGATGGGCGTCGGACCGCTCATCACCTTCCTGTCCGGCCGGCACCTCGGTCCGCTCGCGCCGCTCGTGCTCCTGCTCGAACAGAACATCCCGGACGCCGGACGGGTCATCGGCCAATGCCGCACGGTCGGCGTGTCAGCACAGTGCCTGCGCGACCTCACGCTGGTGCGCGTCGACGGCTTCGGAGCGGTGCTCCTGTCGGTGGTCCCCATGATCGCCCTGCTCTTCGCAGCCTGGGGCTTGCTCCGCGGCAGACGCTTCGCGGTCTGGTTCGCCACGTCGATCATGGTGTCCTTCGCCGTCCTGAGTGCGCTGTCGCTCGGGGCGGGCGTGCGACTCCACCCGACGGGACACCCCTCGTCGTTGCTCGGGACGGGACACGGCGCGCAGCAGCGGTCCGTCGAGATCGCGATCGCGCTGTGGGCGGCGATCCTGCTCCCGCTCGTCGTGGCGGCGCTCCTGGTCGTGCTCCGTCGTGGGTTCCCCGTGCGGGCCACCCGGCGCAGTGCCTGGGGGTACCTCGCCCTGGTCGGCGCGTCGTGGGTCGTGCTCGCCGCGCTCTTCGTGGTCGTCGCCCTGCTGCAACCCGGAGGATTCTCGCCGAGGCCCGACGTGTGGGAGGTCCTCCGTGCGGCGCCGGAGCGTTTCGTCCCCGCCGCGTACCTGCGGAACGTCCTTCCGGGCTTCGTGCCGGTCGCGCCGCTCACCGGTGTGGTGTTCCACGCCGTCGGACCCGTCTGGTGGAGCATCATCCTGCTCGGCGCGGTCTGGCCGCTGAGCCGGGTCGCGAACGCCATCGCGCCGGCCGACGAGCGCCGCCTGCGCGAGCTCCTGGCCGAGGGCAGCGACTCCATCGGGCACATGGCCACCTGGCCGGGTAACCTCACCTGGTTCGACCCACAGCGCAGCGCCGGTGTTGCCTACCGGATCGTCGCGGGGGTCGCAGTCACGACGGGCGGCTTCTTCGGGAGGGACCGCCACGAGCAGGGGGTCCTCGAGCGGTTCATCGAGCACTGCGAGGACTCGGGCCTGACGGTGGCGTTGTACAGCGTGGACGAGGAGACCGCAGGAGCGCTCCACCGGATCGGTTGGCGCACCGTCCAAGTCGCCGAGGAGACGGTCCTGCACCCGCAGGGCTGGAGCATGGTCGGCAAGCGCTGGCAGGACATCAGATCCTCCGTCAACCGGGCCGACCGTGCGGGGATCACCGCCGTCTGGTCCACCTACGGGGCGCTCGGCGTCGGGCTGGCGGCGCAGATCGCCGAGATCTCCGAGGAGTGGGTCGCCGAACGGAAGCTGCCCGAGATGGGGTTCACCCTCGGCGGGATCGACGAGCTCGTCGACGAGGAGGTCCGGCTCCTGCTCGCGGTCGACGAGCAAGGACGGCTGCACGGCGTCACGAGCTGGCTGCCGGTGCGGCGCGATGGCGAGCTGGTGGGTTGGACCCTCGACTTCATGCGACGTCGGACGGACGGTATGAACGGCGTCATGGAGTTCCTCATCGCCGAGGCCGCCGCGCGGTTCAAGGAGGACGGCATCGAGGAGATGAGCCTCTCAGGGGCTCCACTCGCGCGCTCGAAGAGCACCGAGCAGCCGGAGACGGACGGGATCGACCGGGTCCTGACCTACCTCGGGAACGTGCTCGAACCCGTGTACGGGTTCCGCTCGCTCCTCGCCTTCAAGGGGAAGTTCCAGCCGGAGGAGCGTCCGCTCGTCCTCGGCTACGCGGACCCGCTGACCCTGCCGGCGATCGGCATCGCGGTCGGGCGCGCGTACCTCCCGGACGTGTCCGTGCGAGACCTCGCCTCGTTGGTCACCTGATCGGCCGCGCGGGGGAGTGCTATGCTGACGACGTGTTCTCCGGTCTGCTCCTCCTTAGCTGCCGCGACGAGTCCTAGTTCCAGGCCTCCCTCGTCGCGGAGTTCGTCATTGGCTCACCCCCAATCCCACGAGGAGATCCCAGGATCATGAAGAACACCCAGACCCCATCAGGCATGCCGGTCCATCGCTACCGCGCCTACCAGGACCAGTTCGACGTCTCGCTGCCCGATCGCACGTGGCCTGACCGTCGGATCACCGAGGCCCCGCGCTGGTGCGCGGTCGACCTCCGCGACGGCAACCAGGCCCTCATCGACCCGATGAGCCCGGAGCGCAAGCGCATCATGTTCGACCTGCTCGTGAAGATGGGCTACAAGGAGATCGAGGTCGGGTTCCCGAGCGCGAGCCAGACCGACTTCGACTTCGTCCGCAGCCTCATCGACGAGGGTGCGATCCCCGAGGACGTCACCATCCAGGTGCTGACCCAGGCACGCGACCACCTCATCGAACGCACCTACGAGTCGCTGCGCGGGGCGAAGCAGGCGATCGTGCACCTGTACAACTCGACGAGCATCCTGCAGCGCGACGTCGTGTTCCGCAGCGACAAGCAGGGCATCATCGACCTCGCCCTCCACGGCGCCCGGAAGTGTCGCGAGATGGAGTCGACGGTCCCCGGGACGCAGATCTACTACGAGTACTCGCCGGAGAGCTACACCGGTACCGAGCTCGAGTTCGCCGTCGACATCTGCAACCAGGTGGTCGAGGTCCTCGAGGCGACGCCCGACCGCAAGGTCATCATCAACCTGCCGTCGACGGTCGAGATGGCCTCGCCGAACGTCTACGCGGACTCGATCGAGTGGATGAGCCGCAACCTGGCCAACCGCGAGAACATCATCATCTCGCTGCACCCGCACAACGACCGCGGGACCGCGATCGCGGCAGCCGAGCTCGGCTACCTGGCCGGCGCCGACCGGATCGAGGGGTGCCTCTTCGGGAACGGTGAGCGGACCGGCAACGTCGACCTCGTCGCGCTCGGCATCAACATGTTCACGCAGGGTGTCGACCCGCAGATCGACTTCAGTGACATCGACGAGGTCAAGCGGACGGCCGAGCACTGCAACCAGCTGCCGGTGCACGAGCGGAGCCCGTGGGCGGGCGACCTCGTCTTCACGGCCTTCAGCGGTTCGCACCAGGACGCGATCAAGAAGGGCTTCGAGGCGATGTCCGTCGACGCCGTCTCCCAGGGCAAGGACGTCGCCGACCTCGAATGGGCCGTGCCATACCTGCCGGTCGATCCGCAGGACCTGGGGCGCAGCTACGAGGCGGTCATCCGCGTGAACTCGCAGTCGGGCAAGGGCGGCGTCGCGTACCTGCTCAAGACCGACCACGCGATCGACCTGCCGCGTCGCCTGCAGATCGAGTTCTCCGGCGTCGTCCAGGCGAAGACCGACGCCGAGGGCGGCGAGGTGACGAGCGGCCAGATCTGGTCGATCTTCCAGGACGAGTACCTTCCGGCCGCAGTCGCGGACGCCAAGTGGGGTCGGTTCGAACTCCAGTCCACGAAGACGTCGAGCGACCTCGCCGGCACCGTGGTCCTCGAGGTCGCCCTTCGCGACGGCGAGCAGGTCGAGGAGCGCACCTCGACCGGTAACGGCCCGATCGCGGCCTTCCTCAACCTGCTCTCCGGGCGCGGCATCGAGGTCACGCTGTACGACTACGTCGAGCACACGCTGAGCGCCGGAGGCGACGCCGAGGCGGCCGCCTACGTCGAGCTCCAGGTGAACGACCAGCGCCTCTGGGGCGTCGGCATCGACGGCGACATCGCGACCGCCTCGCTCAAGGCAGTGGTCTCGGCGGTCAACCGTGCCGTGCGCACGCAGGTCGAGGCGCGGGAACTGGCCTCCATCTGAAGACGCCGCTGCGCCGGGTCGGCCTTCGGGTCGGCCGGGCGCAGCGTCCCGCTCCGCGGCATACGCCGGGAGGATGATCTTTCCGGGTGACGACCGATCCGTCAGCGGTCAGGTCGTACGGTTGGAGGATGTTCCGCACGCTCCGGCCCGGCCAGCTGGCCCTCGACATCGCGCTGCCGTCGGTGCTGTTCATCCTCACCGCCGCTGCGTACACGACGCGTCCGGCCGGGTACACCATCGTCCTACTCGGCATGTGCGGTGCACTGGCGCTCCGCCGGCTCGCTCCGGCGATCGCGCTGTCCGTGGCCTGGGCCGCTGCTCTGCTGCAGCTCATCCTCCTGCTCGCGCCGGATCCCGCGAACTTCGCGATCCCGGTCGTGCTCTACGCCGCGGCGAGTTACGGCGGCCGGGTGGTGCGATGGGTCTCCTTCGCATCCGCGTTCGTCGGTGCCGCGCTCATCGCGTTCTACGTGATCGTCGTCCCGAGTTGGACCACGGGCATCGGCGCGGAGATCAGTACCTTCGGCCTTGCGAACGACATGACACCGGTCGCGCAGGTGACGGTCGGACTGTTCATGTTCCTCGCGTTCGCCGCCTTCTTCGGCCTCGCTTGGACCGCTGGCGTCCTCATGCGCACGTGGCGGCTCGCCCGCGAAAGTCGCCAGGCGCAACTCCTGGCCGAGCGCGACGTCGCCGTGGAGCAGGAGCGCAACCGGATCGCGCGCGACATGCACGACGTGGTCGCGCACTCCCTCGCCGTCGTCATCGCCCAGGCCGACGGGGCCCGATATGCGCTGGCCGCGGACCCGGATTCGGCCGACCAGGCCTTGCGGACGATCTCGAGCATCTCCCGAGAAGCCCTCGCCGATGTCCGGGTGCTCCTCGCGCAGTTGCGGTTCCAGCAGACCGAGGGCCCGCAGCCGGTCATGGCCGACCTCGACCGGCTCTACGAGCAGTTGCGCGGAGCCGGACTCGACGTGGTGGTCCAGAGCCACGGTCAGGAACGACCAGTCGCGACCGGTTCGCAGCTGGCCGTCTACCGGATCATCCAGGAGGCGCTCACGAACGCGCTCCGACACGGCGACCATCGTGGGCCGATCGACGTCCATCTCGACTGGACCGGACCCGAGCTGCAGCTCTGGGTCGTCAACCGGGCGAAGGTCGAACTGCCGAAGGCCGGCACGGGGCACGGACTCGCCGGGATGAACGAGCGCGCTACGCTGGCAGGCGGCAGGTTCGGGACGACCCTGGTGGACGGTCTCTTCACCGTCTACGCATCGATCCCGTACGCGACGGTGGGAGTGACGAGATGACCGATCCGAGTGACGCGACGGCAGCGGGGGCGATCACGATCGCGCTGGTCGACGACCAGGCGCTGTTCCGAGGCGGGATCCGCATGCTCATCGGTTCGCAGCCGGACCTCCGCGTCGTCGGCGAGGCCTCCGACGGGCGTCAAGCGGTCGAGCTGGCCGCACGGACACGTCCGCAGGTCATCCTCATGGACGTCCGGATGCCGGTCATGGACGGGATCGAGGCGACGAAGACGATCCTGGCGGAGGCGGACGCGCGCGGGGGCGAGCGGCCTCGGATCGTCGTGCTGACCACCTTCGACCTCGACGAGGCGGCCGCGACGGCCATCCGAGCCGGGGCGAGCGGGTTCCTGCTCAAGGACGCGGAGCCCGAGTTCCTGCTCGCAGCGATCCGCACGGTCCATGCAGGGAACGCGGTCATCGCCGCGTCGGCCACCCGCGAGCTGTTCGAGCACTTCCAGCAGGCTCCGGCAGCTCCGGCCGCACCGCAGCGCTATGCCGAGCTCACGGCGCGAGAGCGCGAGATCTTCCTCCTCGCGGCGCGCGGGCTGAGCAACTCCGAGATCGCCGCCGCCGAGTTCCTCAGCGAGGCGACCGTGAAGACGCACATCAGCCGGATCTTCGCCAAGCTCGAGGTGCGCGACCGGGTCCAGCTCGTCGTGTTCGCCTTCGAGCACGGCTTGGTCTGACCGCGGTCCAGCACGCACCCGCGGAGTGATCGAGGATCATCCCCAGGATGTACCCGGGTCGCTCGTGCGCCCGACGCGCACCCGGCACCGCACTCCGTAGCTTCGGAGTATGACCACTTCAGCACAGCCGTCCGTCGTCGCCAGCGTCCACGGACTCCGGAAGAGCTACGGACCCGCCGACAACCAGGTCGTCGCCCTCGACGGCGTCGACCTCGAGATCGAGCGGGGCCGGTTCACCGCCATCATGGGCCCGAGCGGCTCGGGCAAGTCGACGCTCATGCACATCATGGCCGGCCTCGACCAGGCCACCGCAGGGCGGGTGCGCCTCGGTGACCAGGACATCACGGACCTCGACGACGGGCAGCTCACGATCCTCCGTCGGCGTCGTGTCGGCTTCGTGTTCCAGGCCTTCAACCTGGTCCCGACGCTCGACGTCGCGGCCAACATCCGGCTGCCCTTCGAACTCGACGCCCGCCGTCCGACCGGTGAGGAGCAGAGCTGGATCGACGTGCTCGTGAGCACGCTCGGACTCGCCTCCCGACTCGGGCACCGCCCGCACGAACTCTCGGGCGGACAGCAGCAGCGCGTCGCGATCGCGCGGGCCCTCGCGACGCGACCCGAGCTCCTCTTCGCGGACGAACCGACCGGCAACCTCGACTCCCGCACCGGGCGGAGCGTCCTGGCCCTACTGGCGGCGGCCAGCACCGAATACGGGCAGAGCATCGCGATGGTGACGCACGACCCGATCGCCGCGAGCTACGCGGACCGGATCGTGTTCCTCGCGGATGGCCGGGTGGTCGAGGACCGTCCCCGATCGACCGCCGAGCAGATCTCAGCGCTCATGCTCGGCATGGAGCGTGCGGCATGAGCCGGGCGGATCTCGGGCCCCGGGCCCGCGAGCATCGGGCGAGCCTCCTCGTCGCGACGCTCAGCGCCTCGTTCGGCGTCCTGTTGCTCATGGTCACGAGTGTGCTCTCCACCTTCATCCTGGCCGACGACGTCACGGGGTCCAGCGGCACCGTGGTCATCATGCTCATCCTCGCGACCGCCGTGTTCGTCTCGCTGGCGGTGTACGTCGGCGCGATCGTCACAGCGAACACCTTCGCGACGATCGTCGCCGGGCGGACGAGGACGATCGCGCTGCTCCGCCTGATCGGTTCGACGGCGCGATCGCAGCGTCGCGCCGTCGCGAAGGAGGGCGTCGTCGTCGGCCTGCTCGGCGGGGGAGCAGGGCTGCTCGTCGGACTCCTCGCGACCTTCGCGCTCGTGCGGATCGGGGTCGCGACCGGTGTGCTGCCCGAGCTGCCGTATGCGATCGCCGAACCGGCCGTCCTCCTGCCGGTCGTCGCAGTCGTCCTGACCACCTGGCTCGCGTCCTGGATCGGCGCGCGTCGCGTCCTGACGGTCACCCCGATGCAGGCGATCGGAGGATCGCAGGAGTTGAGCCGAGAGGAGGCCACCGCGCGGCCCGCCCGGAACGCGGTCGCGATCGGTCTCTTCGTGGTCGGTGTCCTGCTCCTGCTCGCCGGTGTCGGCGTCGGGCTCGTGTCGCCGCTCGGCGTGCTCATCGGCATCGTCGGCGGGATCGTCTCCTTCTCCGGCCTCGTGCTCGGTGCGCACCTCGTGATGCCGCCGGCACTGCGGCTGGTCGGTCGGCTGTTCGGCACCTCCGCGACGGCTCGACTCGCCGCCGAGAACGCCGTCCGCTACCCGGAGCGCAGTTCTCGCACGACGATCGGACTGGTGATCGGCGTGACCCTCGTGACGATGTTCGCGGTCGCCGCGGCCAACTTCCAGGAGTTCGTGCTGAACGCACAGGCTGCGAATCCGGAGGTCTACGAGGGCACGCAGGCCGTGGTCGCGACGACCGTCGGCGTCTTCTCCGCCCTCATCGGGCTGAGCGCGCTCATCGCCGCGGTCGGGATGGTCAACAACCTCTCGCTCAGCGTCCTGCAACGCACCCGCGAACTCGGACTGCTCCGCGCACTCGGATTCTCGGCGGCGCAGATCCGTCGCATGATCGTGATCGAGGCGGCGCAGCTCACCATCGCGGCCGTCGTCGTCGGCCTCGTCCTCGGGACGTTCTACGGCTGGGCCGGTGCCCAGTCGATGCTCGGCGCGATCAACGGTTCGCCCGGGCTCATCTTCCCGGTCATCCCGTGGGCCATCGTCGCCGTGATCGTCGTGCTCGCCGCACTCCTCACGGCTGCGGCCTCGGTGGCCCCGTCCCGTCGGGCGACCCGGATCGCGCCCGTCGCGGCACTCGCGGTCGACTGAGACGACTCAGCCGCGGGTCGAGCGGCGCCAGATCCGCCATCCGCCGATCTGGCGCTGCTCCGGCAACGTCCACCCGAACCGGACCGCCAGGAGGCGGATCACCGCGGTCGAGGAGACACCGACGATCGCCGCGATCCCGAGCGGTGCCCCGAAGGTCACGGCGAGGACGAGGAGGGCGGTACCGACCGCGGCCGCCACGGCGTAGAGCGAGCCGACGTGCATGAGGGCGACGGGGACACCGAGCATGACGTCGCGGAGCACCGATCCGCCGACGGCTGAGACGGTTCCGACGAAGATCGCCGGGATGACCGGCAGGCCGGCTGCCAGGGCCTTGGTGGAGCCGATCGCTCCGAACATGCCGATCGTCAGGGCGTCGAGACCGATGATGACCGGCCCGAGCCTCGTGATGGTGCGCAGGAGGAACATCCCGAGCAGGGCGGCTCCCGAGGCGACGGGGAGGTACCAGTTGTTCTGGAGGGACGCCGGCACCTGTCCGAGGAGGATGTCGCGGATGAGACCGCCGCCGAGTCCGACGACGACGCCGATGATGGCGACGCCGAGCCAGTCGAGTTGACGATCCTGGAATCTGGCCGCGAACATCGCGCCCTGGACGGCGCCGATCGCGACCGCCGAGAGGTCGACCCACAGCGGAACGACGAAGAGGACCTCGTTCACGGCTTCATCTCTCCAGGCGCTCCTTCGATCCCCGACGGCGGTTCCCGGGTCACGTTGTCGGTGCGAGGCGGGATAATCGATGCGTGCCGGTATATCGAGACGAAGTGGTGGTGTTGCGGACCCACAAGCTCGGCGAGGCCGATCGCATCGTCACCATGCTCTCACGCAGCAGGGGCAAGATCCGGGCGGTCGCGAAGGGTGTCCGTCGCACGGGCTCGAAGTTCGGGTCCCGGCTCGAGCCGTTCATGGTCGCCGACGTCCAGTTCTACGAGGGCCGCAGCCTCGACACCATCACCCAGGCCGAGTCGCTCGGCTCGTACGGCGCCGAGATCAGCGCCGACTACGGGAGCTACACGGCCGCGAGCGCGATGGTCGAGGCGGCCGATCGGCTGACGGAGTCCGAGGGCTCCCTCCAGCAGTACCTGCTGCTCGTCGGCGCCCTGCGGTCGCTCTCGAAGCATGAGCACGGTCCGCGGCTCACCCTCGACTCCTACCTGCTCCGGGCGTTCTCGCTCGCCGGTTGGGCACCGAGCTTCGGCGCCTGCTCGAGGTGCGGCACGGAGGGTGAGTACTCGCACGTGGTCGTGCAGCTCGGCGGGGTCGTGTGCGACGACTGCGCGCCCTCGGGGAGCCCTCGGCTCGACGCCGACACCCTCTCGCTCCTCGGAGCACTGCTCTCCGGCGACTGGGAGTACGCGGAGGCCGCCGCCGAGCAGACGGCCTCACGGGCGAGCGGATTCACCGCCGCCTATGCGCAATGGCATCTGGAGCGCGGCCTGCGGTCGCTCGCGCACCTCGAACAGGATCGGAGCCGCGGGTGACCCCGAAGCCCTACACCCACCGCGACGCGGTGCCGTTCAAACCGATCGACTGGACAGGGGAGGTCCCGCCCGAGTTCGCGAAGGGTGAGGTGCCGTCGCACGTCGCGATCGTCATGGACGGCAACGGCCGGTGGGCGAACCGGCGCGGACTCACGCGTGTCGAAGGGCACAAGGCGGGCGAGGCCGCACTCCTCGACGTCGTGGCCGGTGCCCTGCAACTCGGGATCAAGCACCTGTCGGTGTACGCGTTCTCGACGGAGAACTGGAAGCGCTCACCCGATGAGGTCCGCTTCCTCATGGGGTTCAACCGCGAGGTGCTCCATCGACGGCGCGACCAACTGAACGAGTGGGGCGTGCGCGTGCGCTGGTCGGGGCGTCGGCCGCGGTTGTGGACCTCGGTCATCAAGGAGCTCCAGACGGCGGAGGAGCTGACGCGCGACAACGACCGCCTGACGCTCACCATGTGCGTCAACTACGGCGGTCGCAACGAGATCGTCGACGCGGTGCGCAGCATCGCCGACGACGTCGCCGCCGGCCGCATCAAGCCGTCGGCCGTCTCGGAGCGTCTCGTCCAGAGCCGGCTCTACCTGCCCGACCTCCCGGACGTCGACCTCTTCGTCCGGAGCTCCGGGGAGCAGCGCACCAGCAACTTCCAGCTGTGGCAGTCGGCCTACGCGGAGATGGTCTTCCTCGACACCCTCTGGCCCGACTTCGGACGGCGTCAGCTCTGGGAGGCCGTCGAGCGGTACGCCGGACGCGACCGCCGCTTCGGCGGGGCGCGCGACGTGCCAGACGCCCCGGCGCCCTCGGGGGAATGACCGGCGGGTGTCGGTGGTTGGCCCTGACATGAGCGAACCCATCAAGATCGACATCTGGTCCGACATCGCCTGCCCGTGGTGCTACATCGGCAAGCGCAAGTTCGAGCGGGGTGCGGCGGAGTTCGCGCAGCTCGGCGACGGACGCGAGGTCGAGGTCGAGTACCACTCCTTCGAGCTGGCGCCCGACACCCCGGTCGACTTCGACGGCACCGAGATCGACTTCCTCGTGAAGCACAAGGGCATGCCGGCCGACCAGGTGCAGCAGATGCTCGATCGGGTGACGGGGATCGCCTCGGACGCCGGTCTCGAGTACGACTTCGACATCCTCCAGCACACGAACACGGTGAAGGCGCACGAACTGCTGCACCTCGCCAAGGCGGAGGGGAAGCAGCTCGAGATGACCGAGCGCCTCCTGCGGGCCTACTTCACCGAGGGCCGCCATGTCGGTCGCATCGAGGACCTCGCCGACCTCGCCGTCGAGGTGGGGCTCGACCGGTCCGCCGTGGTCTCGGCGCTGGAATCCGGCCAGTACACGCAGGCGGTCCGCGAGGACCAGGCGACGGCACAGGGGTACGGCATCCAGGGCGTCCCGTTCTTCGTCATCGACGGCGCCTACGGGGTGTCCGGGGCGCAGGAGGCGGCCGCGTTCACGCAGGTCCTCGAGCAGGTCTGGACGGAACGCGCGAGCACCGAGCCGGTGCAGGCGTGAGCACGGAGACGACGTCCCCTGAGCGCAGCGTCGATGATCAGCAGCCCGCGACGGTCCGGCCGGCGCTCCGACTTCTCGGGGGCGACGCCGTGGTCTGCGAGGGCGACAGTTGCCTCGTGCTCCCGCCGGAGCCGGCTCAGGACTGAGGGTCCTCCGGCTCGGTGAGGTCCGCGGTGACGGCGCCGATGGCGGTGAGGTACTCCGCCGCGTCGACGAAGGCGCTCCACCCGTGCTCGCCGGCGCCGATCGAGATCCGCCCACCGCGCTCGAGGATGCGCTCGTCCGCGTAGACGGGGAGTGGAGCGCTCGCACCGAGGACGGTGATGGTGCCGCGCTCGTAGCCGGTCGCCTGGAACGCGGTCGCCGCGTCCGGCATCGCGAGTTTGTTCACACCGAGCAGCGTGCGGAACGGCGGCCAGGAGATCTTGCGGCCGCCCGGCACGAGGGCGAAGAGGTAGTCGCCGCTGCGACGCTTCACGACGATCGTCTTGACGATGTCCGCGGGCTCGATGCCGAGCAGCTCCGCCGCCTCGTGGAGACTGCGCGCGGGCGGTCGCTCGACCAGCTCCACGTCGAGACCGAGTGCGGCGGCCGCTGCTCGGACGCGCTCGCGGCCGGACGGCTGGAGGTCGGCGGGCGGGACGGCGTCTGACATGTGGTCCTCACTGGGCGCGGGAGCGCCGATCATCTGGGAGAATCGAGGGTGATGTCTCTTCCTACCACGCTCTCGCAGCGCCCGAGCCTCGCGATCGGGCCCATCGTGCTCGACTCGCCGGTCGTGCTCGCCCCCATGGCCGGGATCACCAACACGGCGTTCCGTCGACTGTGCCGCGAATACGGTGCCGGACTGTACGTCAGCGAGATGATCACCTCCCGCGCGCTCGTCGAACGCACGCCGGAGACCATGCGGCTCATCCAGCACCACGAGAGCGAGACGCTCCGCTCCATCCAGCTCTACGGCGTCGACCCGAAAACGGTCTCAGAGGCCGTCACCATGCTCGTCGCCGAGGATCGCGCCGACCACATCGACCTCAACTTCGGCTGCCCGGTGCCCAAGGTCACCCGCAAGGGCGGGGGAGCGGCGCTGCCCTGGAAGACCGGGCTCTTCCGCGACATCGTCGAGGGCGCGGTCCGTGCAGCCGGCGACGTCCCGCTCACGATCAAGATGCGCAAGGGCATCGACTCCGACCACCTCACCTACCTCGAGGCCGGTCGTATCGCCGAGGGCGCCGGTGTGGCGTCGATCGCGCTGCACGCCAGGACCGCCGCCGAGTTCTACTCCGGCCACGCGGACTGGTCGGCGATCACCAAGCTCAAGGAGACGGTCACCTCGGTGCCGGTCCTCGGGAACGGCGACATCTGGTCGGGCGAGGACGCCCTGAGGATGGTCGACGAGACGGGCTGCGACGGCGTCGTCGTGGGCCGCGGTTGCCTCGGTCGCCCCTGGCTCTTCGGCGACCTCAGCTCGGCGTTCGCCGGCGAGGGTGGCAAGGCGGAGCCGTCTCTCGGCGACGTCGCGGCCGCGTTCCGGCGTCACGCCGAGCTCCTGGCCGAGTTCTTCGAGAGCGAGGAGCGCGGCTGCCGCGACATCCGGAAGCACGTCGCCTGGTACTTCAAGGGCTACCCCGTCGGCGGTGACCTCCGCGCGAGTCTCGCGACGGTGGAGTCGCTCGACCAGCTCGACGACCTGCTCGCGACCCTCGACTGGACGGCCCCCTACCCGGGCGCCGCAGCGGAAGGGCAGCGCGGACGCGCCGGCACGCCGAAACGACCGGCACTGCCGTACGGCTGGCTCGACTCGAAGTCGCTGGGCGCCGACGAGCAGAGCGAGATCGCGGGAGCGGAACTGGACCACAGTGGCGGATAGCATCATCGAGCAGGGGAGCGTCTCCATGGACCGGGACGGCTACACCCTGCACGACGAAGAACGCTGGATGCCCGAGCACCATTCGACGCGACGCTCCGACTTCGCGCGCGATCGTGCACGGCTGTTGCACTCCAGTGCCCTCCGGCGACTCGCCGCCAAGACCCAGGTGCTCAGCCCGACGAGCGGTGTCGACTTCGCCCGGAACCGGCTGACCCACTCCCTCGAGGTGGCGCAGGTCGGTCGCGAGCTGGCAGCCAGCCTCGACCTCGCGCCGGACGTCGTCGACACGGCGTGCCTCGCACACGACCTCGGTCACCCGCCGTTCGGCCACAACGGCGAACGAGCGCTCAACGACTGGTCCGCCGCGATCGGCGGGTTCGAGGGCAACGCCCAGACCCTGCGGATCCTCACGCGCCTCGAATCCAAGGTCTTCGGCCCCGACGGCGAGCCGTACGGTCTGAACCTCACCCGCGCGAGCCTCGACGCCAGCTGCAAGTACCCGTGGCCGGCGGCGCAGTCGGTGCCGGATCCCGGTGGCCGGGCCAAGTTCGGGTTCTTCGACGAGGACTCCGCGGCCTTCCGCTGGTTGCGAGCCGGCGCTCCCGAGCGCGTCCGCTGCGTCGAGGCGCAGGTCATGGACCTCGCGGACGACATCGCCTACTCCGTGCACGACTTCGAGGACGCCGTCGTCGGGGAGTACATCGACCCTGCGTTCCTGAATGCGCGCGCAGGACACGACCGCCTCATCGACACCGCGCTGTCCTGGGCCGGCGACGACTTCACCCACGACGACCTCGCCGCGGCCTTCGACCGGCTGCAGTCCTCGCACACCTGGATCACCGCCTGGGACGGCTCCCGGCGCGACCTCGGTCGGCTCAAGAACTTCACGAGCCAGATGATCGGTCGGTTCGCCGGTGCGGCGACCGCGGCGACCCGGGAGGCCTTCCCGCAGGCCAGCCTCGTGCGGTTCGGGGCTGACGTCGTGGTGCCCCACGGCATCCAGGCCGAGATCGCCCTCCTCAAGGGGATCGTGGCCGCGTTCGTGATGTACAGCGACTCCCGCCAGCCGCTGTACGTCCGGCAGCGGGAGATCCTCATCGAACTGTCGGACGCGGTGTTCGCGCTCGGCGAGTCGGCCCTCGACGTCGGCTTCGCGGCGGACTGGCGGGCAGCCGGGTCCGATGCGGAACGCCGTCGCGTCGTCGTCGACCAGATCGCGAGCCTGACCGATCAGAGCGCCCTCTCCTGGCACGAACGGCACGTCGGCGCCTGACGCTCCTCCACACGGGAGCGGGCCTCCGACTCCGCTGTGCGGAGGCCCTCAGGGATGGACGATGGACGCACGAGACTAGGATCGAAGCATGGCCGGACGGATTCGACAGAGCGATGTTGAAGAGGTCAAGGCACGCACCAACATCGGCGACGTCGTCGGTGACTACGTCTCGCTGAAGTCCGCCGGCGTCGGCTCGCTGAAGGGCTTGTGCCCCTTCCACGACGAACGCAGCCCGAGCTTCCATGTGCGCCCCACGGTCGGGCTGTACCACTGCTTCGGCTGCGGCGAGAGCGGCGACGTCTACAGCTTCCTGCAGAAGATGGACCACGTGACGTTCGCCGAGTCGGTGGAACGTCTCGCGCAGCGCATCGGCTACCCGCTCAGCTACGAGGAGGGCGGCGGCAAGGTCGATCACGGCAACCGGGCTCGCCTCTTCGCCGCCAACCAGGCTGCCGCCGAGTACTTCCAGCAGCAGCTCCACGACGGCGATGCCGACCTCGGGCGGCGGTTCCTCGGCGAACGAGGCTTCGACGCCGCCGCTGCCGACCACTTCGGGATCGGGTTCGCGCCTGCCGGCTGGGACCACCTCATGAAGGCGCTGCGGTCTCGCGGATTCTCCGACGAGGAGATGCTCGCGGCCGGGCTCGTGTCGAGCGGCGACCGCGGGGTTTACGACCGGTTCCGCGGGCGCCTCATCTGGCCCATCCGCGACACCACCGGCCAGGTGCTCGGCTTCGGCGCCCGGCGCCTCCGCGAAGACGACAAGGGGCCGAAGTACCTCAACACCCCCGAGACGGCGATCTACCACAAGGCGCAGGTCCTCTACGGACTCGACCTCGCCAAACGCGACATCTCGCGCGGCAAGCGCGTCGTCGTCGTCGAGGGGTACACCGACGTCATGGCCTGCCACCTGGCGGGGGAGACCACCGCGGTGGCGACCTGCGGGACCTCCTTCGGGGTCGACCACATCAAGATGATCCGCCGCGTCATGGGCGACGACTCCGCCACCGGCGAGGTCATCTTCACGTTCGACCCCGATGAGGCCGGGCAGAAGGCCGCGACGCGTGCGTTCGGCGAGGAGAAGCGGTTCTCCGCCCAGACGTATGTCGCCGTGTCCTCCGACGGCCTCGACCCCTGCGACCTCCGCCTCAACCGCGGCGACGGCGCCATCCGGAAGCTCGTCGACGGCCGCGAGCCGATGTTCGAGTTCATCATCCGGCGGACGCTGGCGGGCTTCGACCTCGAGACGGTCGAGGGCCGCGTCGGCGCACTCCGCGCGGCCGCGCCGGTCGTCGCCGAGATCCGCGACCCCTCGCTCCGTCCCGGGTACACCCGGGTGCTCGCGAAGCAGCTCGGCATGGAACTCGACGAGGTGGCCCGCGCCGTGCGGGCCGCTGGCGGTGCCGCCGCAGGAGGCTCGCAGAACTCCGCCCGAGACGCCCGCCAGCAGGGCCCCGGCGCACCAGCTGCCGAGCCGCCGCGCGAGCGCCAGGCCTCGCTCAACGACCTGCCCAAGGATCCGTCGACGCGCCTCGAGCAAGACGCCCTCCGTGCGATCCTGCAGCTGCCCCAGCACCTCGAACGCCCCATGCTGGAGCGCGCGGTCCAGAGCTCGGTCGCCAACAGTTCCCTCGCCGTGGTACGCGACGCCATGAGTGTGAGCCTGGACCACCTCGGGACGAACGCCTGGCTGGAGACCGTCATCGCGCAGGTCCCACCCGGCTTCGACGGACTCGTCCGCGAGCTCGGAGTCTCCCCACTGCCCGAGACGAACGAGGAGAAGCTGCCGAGCTACGTCCGGGACATCGCGCGAGCGCTGATCGACCGCGACCTCCTCGGTCGCAAGGCGGCGCTGCTCGGTTCGTTGCGCCGCACCGACCCCCGCGACGAGTCCCACCGGGAGATCACCCGGCAGCTCGCGGACGTCGAGGCCGAACGGCGTGCGCTCCGAGCCGAGGCCTGACGCGGTCCGCCTCCTCCGAGCGTGGCACGTGGCCCCGCCGGGATCGCCGGATACACTCGATGGCGATCCGGTGGCTCCCCGTGCACCGGAAGGAGAGGTCTCATGAAGCACCCAGAGCAGGACGGACCGGCGGTCCGGGCGAGCGATCTGAGCGTCGACTACGCCGCGCACGGCGTGAGTCCGAGCAATCGAGCGCTGGACGGCATCAGCTTCGAGCTGCCCGTCGGTGGCTCGCTCGGGGTCATCGGCAGCTCGGGCTCGGGGAAGAGCACGCTCCTGCGCGTGTTGTCCGGACGCCACCTGACCGGAGCGGACTCCCGTCCGTTCGTGTCCGGCGGCGACGCGAGCACGCTCGGTCACTCCATGCGCAAGGTGGGCCGCAAAGAACTCACGAAACTCACGTTCGAGGTGTCGCTGCTCGAGCAGGAGGCCGGTGCGCACCTGAAGCCCGAACTCACCGTCACGGAGCTCATCTCCGAACCAGTGCTCGCTCGCGACAAGAAGTTCAGTGAGCAGGCGCTCGGCGTCCGGGTCGCCACACTGCTGGACGCCGTGCAGATGCCCCTCTCCAGCCTCGACAAGTACCCCTACGAGCTGAGCGGTGGTCAGCGGCAGCGGATCGCCATCGCGCGCGCTCTCGTCCTCGGCCCGAAGGTGTTCATCGCCGACGAACCGACGGCCGGTATCGACATCACGGTCCGGCACACGGTGACCGAGTTGCTCGACGGGTTCCGACGCGACGGCGGCACGGTCATCGTCGTGACACACGACCTCGCGATGCTCCGCGAGGTGACCGACGACGTCCTGGCGCTCCACCAGTCACGGGTCGTGGGCTACGGCCCGATCGACGCGATGCTCGCCGATCCGCCGCACGAGTTCCTCGCGGCACTCGCCCAGTCGGGCGGCACCGAGACCCAGTACGAGACGCCCGAGGCCGTCGGCATCGATTGATCGCGTGTCGATTTGGAGTCTGCGAATCCTTTGCTACAGTAGATACGCGCTGCAACGCAGAGGCCGGATTCGTCCGGCCGGTCGAAGCACGTATTCCTCGATAGCTCAATTGGCAGAGCAATCGACTGTTAATCGATAGGTTGTTGGTTCGAGTCCAACTCGAGGAGCTATATAGAATCCCTCGGTCCATCAGGACCGGGGGATTCGTCGTTGGCGGCCGGTTTCACGAAACCGCCAGGGACGCCGTAGACTAGGTAACGAGGCCCGAAGACTCCACTCTTCGGGCCTCGTTGCATGTCCGGACACCCTGTGTCCGTCGAGGTGGTTCAGCCCTCGAGGTCGTCGCGACCCGGGAGCCAGGAGATCCCGGGCACGCCCCAGCCCGCCTTGCGGATCGCCTTCGCCGCTCGGCGCGAGTGCGGCAGTTCGAGGCGGTCCACGTAGAGCACGCCGTTGAGGTGGTCGAACTCGTGCTGCAGGATGCGTGCGCGCCAGCCGACGACCCGCAGCTCGACCGGGGCGCCCTCGAGGTCGGTCCCGATGAGCATGGCCGCTTCCGCTCGACGGAGCGGGTGCCGCTCGCCTGGGACGGAGAGGCAGCCCTCCGACTCATCCTCCTCGTCGAGCTCGCCCACCGGCGGGGGACTGATCCACAGCACCGGGTTGATCGCGACGCCGCGCCATGGCTGGCCGTCGTCGTCCTCGTAGCTGTAGACGAAGAGGCGGAGCGGCACGCCGACCTGCGGAGCCGCGAGCCCGACGCCGGGAGCCAGATCCATGGTCTCGTACATGTCGGCGACGAGTCGTCGGAGGTCGTCGTCCACGGTGGCGACCGGCCGGGCGACGGAGTGGAGCACCGGGTCACCGGTCACGTGGATCTCGAGAATTGCCATTGCTCGAGCCTATCCGCTGGGCTCGGCCTGGCGCGCAGGGATCGGCGGGGCGGCGGGGTAGCCTCGACGGGTGATCCCCTCCGCCATCGACATCGCCGACCTCGCGGACGACTTCACCCGCAACCCCTCGCAGCTGCTCGGCATCCCGTTCGCACTCCTCGGCGCCGTCTTCCTCTCGCTCGGCGCGCAGCTGCAGCACCGGGGTGTGGCGAAGGTCGAGTCGTCGAGCGGCACCGACGCGACCTCGGGGCTCAACGTCGCCCAGCTGCTGGCCTTGCTCAGTCGGCCCTCCTGGGTGACCGGAACCGTCATGCTCGGGCTCGCGATCGTGCTCCAGCTCGGCAGCCTGTCCCTCGCACCGATCACCCTCGTCCAGCCGTTGGGCGCGGTCGCGCTCGTCATCACGGCGGTGGTGAACAGCAGGATCAGCGGCGTCCGGTTGAACCGTCGATCGGTCGTCGCGATCGTCGCCTGCGTCGGCGGCGTCGGCCTGTTCGTGACGATCGCCGCGGTCTTCACGGGCGAGCACCGGATCACCGAGGCCGAACTCGTCACGATCCTGGTGATGCTCGGTGTCGTGCTCGTCGTGTTCGGGCTCAGCTTCATGGTGTTCCGGTCACGCTTCACGGCCATCTTCTACATCGTCGGGACCGGGGTGCTCTACGGCTTCGTCGCGACGCTCGCCAAGGTCATCATCGGACGGCTGCAGCAGGGCGAGTTCGACTGGCTCACGGTCCTCTGCGGGCTCGGCCTCGTCGCCGCGAGTGCGCTCGGCGGCTACTTCGTGCAGACCGCCTACTCCTCGGGGCCTCCCGACCTGGTCATCGCGGGCCTCACCGTCATCGATCCGATGATCGCGGTCGGCATCGGCATCATCGTGCTGGGGGAGGCGAGCAACGCCCCGTTCTGGGCGGGCTTCGGCTTCGTCGTGGCCGGCGCGATCGCCGTGTGGGGTGTCTTCCAGCTCGCCCGCCATCACCCGCAGGTGAGCCAGACGCCGGCGGCCGCGGCAGCCGCGAAGGCCCTCGCGACCGGCGACGCGCCCGCCTGAGCCCTGGAGCCCGAACGGGCTGCAGGTATGCTTGAGCATGGCGTTCCGCGCCGCATCAGGGTCGTGAGCGACCGCCCGCACCCCCTCACATCACTGGCCAAGCACAGAGGAATCACCGATACCTTGACTTCTCCCGACGACCAGCACCTCGCGAAGGCGTCCAGCACGACGCCGAGCGCCGACACCCACAAGCCGCTGCGGGTGGTGATCGGTGCCGACACCTTCTCGCCCGACGTGAACGGCGCCGCACGCTTCGCCGAACGCCTCGCGGCCGGACTCGTCCGCCGAGGCCACGACGTCCACATCGTGGCGCCCGCCGGCTCGCGCAAGTTCGGCACGTGGAAGGAGACCCACGAGGGTCAGACGATGACGGCGCACCGCCTCTTCAGCCTCCGGTGGTACCCGCACGACTGGCTGCGCTTCGCGATGCCGTGGTCGATGCGACGGAACGCCCGGAAGATCCTCGACCGCGTGAAGCCCGACGTCGTGCATCTGCAGTCGCACATCGTGGTGGGCCGTGGTCTCTCGATCGAGGCCGAGCGACGCGGCATCCGCATGGTGGCGACGAACCACATCATGCCCGACAACATCCTCGACTTCACCGTCATCCCCAAGCGCACCCAGGAGTGGCTCGTCCGGACGCAGTGGGCTGCCGCCCGTCGCGTCTTCGATCGTGCCTTCGCCGTGACGACCCCGACGCGCAAGGCCGCCGACTTCCTGGAGCAGTTCACGGGCCTGACCGGTGTGCACGCGATCTCCTGCGGGATCGAGGCCGGACAGTACACGCCGTCGTTCGAACCGCGGAAGCGCAACACCATCCTCTTCGTGGGTCGCATCACGAGCGAGAAGCAGATCGACGTGCTCCTGCGCGCGCTCACGAAACTCCCGAAGGAACTCGACGCCCACGTCGACGTCATCGGTGGCGGCGACCAGGCGAAGAACCTCGAGCAGCTGACCCAGCAGCTCGGCATCGGTGACCGCGTCCGGTTCCTCGGCAAGGTGTCCGATGACGAGGTGAAGCAGGCTTACACGAACGCCACCGTCTTCGCGATGCCGTCCATCGCCGAGCTGCAGAGCATCGCGACGATGGAGGCCATGGCCTCCGGTCTCCCGGTGGTCGCGGCCGACGCCATGGCCCTGCCTCACCTCGTGCACGATCAGGTCAACGGGTACCTGTTCGAGCCGGGCAACGTCGACGCCCTGGCAGAGCGGCTCGCGACGGTACTCAGCGCCTCGCCCGAGGAGTACCGCCGGATGCAGGACGCCTCGTTGGAGCTCGTCTCCGCACACGACATCGAGCGCACGCTCGACACCTTTGAAGCGCTCTACCGCGGCGAGCAGGTCGTCGACCCGACGACCGAGCGTCACACGGCGACCGCAGACCGCCAGGAATCCCGCGACTGACTCCCGCCCGGCGGGCCACTCGGTACACTGGGTTCCGCACGGGGCGGTAGCCAAGCTGGTGAAGGCATTCGGCTCATAACCGAACGATGCGTGGGTTCAAGTCCCACCCGCCCTACCGATATCCGGCCCTGAGCCTTGGTTCCGGTCCTGAGCTTGTCGAAGGGCGCCCTTCGACAAGCTCAGGAACCGGGATGGGGCGGCTCAGGGACCGGTGCAGGGTTGCTCAGGGGCCCGTCAGCACGCGAGGACGAGGGCGGCGGCACCGATGAGCGGGCCGTCGGCGTCGAGGCCGGCCGGGACCACGCGCAGCTCACGGGCGTAGGCGTGCAGCGCAGCCGCGGTCGCAGCCTTCTGGACGAGGTCGAGGTAGTCGGGGGAGACCCGCGAGAAGCCGCCTCCGATCGCGACGCGTTCCAGGTCGAGCAGGGTCGTGATGCTGCACAGGGCCTCGCCGACCGCCTCGGCGGAACGTTGGACGGCGCGGATCGCGATCTCCGTTCCGGCTGCGTAGTCGGCCCCGAGCTGTTCGCCCGTCGTGCCGGTCCATCCCTGGGCGCGCGCCCAGGCGACCGTCGCGGTGCCTGACGCGATGCCCTCCAAGGTCCAGGGTGTGCCGACGGCATCCGGTTCGCGTCGGCGGAGTTGCATCTGTCCGAGGTGGCCGGCGTTGCCCGAGGTACCCGGGACGAGTCGGGATCCGAGAATGATCCCGCCACCGATCCCGGTCGACACGACGATGCCCATGCTGTTCTCGGTTCCGCGGAGCGCGCCCTGCCAGTGCTCGGCCAGGGCGATGCAGGTGCCGTCGAGACGGAGTTCCACCGGACCGGACGTGAAGCGCCGGAGCTCAGCCACGACGGGGAAGTCGGCGAGTCGGGGGAGGTTGATCGGCGAGACGGTGCCGTCGGCCCTGCCGATGGGGCCCGCCGAACCGATTCCGACGCCGGACACCGGCCCGCCATGGGCCGCGACGCTCTGTTCGGCGGTCTGGAGGATCGACGCCACGAGCTCCTCGCGGGTGGCCGCGGCGCCCGTCGGACCGCGGAACCGCGTGCCAGGCCGGATCCGCCCCTCGGCGTCGACGATGGCCGTTTCGACCTTCGTGCCGCCGATGTCGATCGCGAGGGCCTCGTGCATCACCGCTCCATCCTGGAGGGCCGTCAGTCCGGGCCGGCTCCCGATCCAGCGTACTGGGAACGACACGGTTGTCATTCCTCCAGGTCATGGGGCATAATGCTCGTATCGGCGCGAGTCGAACAACTGCATACACGGAGGTCCGGTCAGCCGGACACCGACACGGATCACACTGCATGGGTCGTTGGGGAAGACGCACCCGGACGCAGTGGAGGAATCATGTCGACACCGATGACGAAGGGTGTGCTGTTCGTGCACTCGTCGCCTCGCGCGCTCTGCCCGCACCTCGAATGGGCGGCAGGTCGCGCTCTTGGTCGTGCCATCAGTTTCGACTGGGAAGATCAGCCGATCCTCCGCGGTGCGCAGCGCGCCGAGGTCTTCTGGGAAGGCCCGCACGGCACCGGAGCCGCACTCGCCTCAGCCCTGCGCGGCTGGGAGCACCTCCGCTACGAGGTGAGTGAAGACCCGGCCCAGGGCGTCGACGGTGCCCGATGGATGCACACGCCCGACCTCGGGATCTTCTACGCACAGACCGACAGCATCGGCAACGTGGTCGTCCCGGAGGATCGCATCCGCTACGCCATGGAGGTCGGCGCCGGGAACGCCGCCGAACTCCAGCGCGAACTCCGCGTCGCGCTCGGACAGCCGTGGGACGACGAACTCGAGCCGTTCCGTCACGCCGGCGACGGGTCCTCCGTCATCTGGCTGCACAACGTGGGCTGATCCGGCCCCGCCGGCGCGGCGGCACCGCGCACGCGAGACAACTTCACAGACGACAGGGTGCCCACGTGGCGTGGACCGTGCGAGGTCGGTGACACTCCCGGCAGACACGAGGTGACGAAACGGCGGCACCCTGGTCAGGAGAACGACGACGGGTCGTGGTGCATGCACCACGACCCGTCGTCGTCTCCGTCGCGAAGGGCTCAGTAGCTCCGGAACGCGACGACCGCGTTGTGGCCGCCGAACCCGAACGAGTTGCTGATGGCGAGCAGGTCACCGGACCCGAGCTCACGCGGCGTCGTGACGACATCGAGCGGGATCTCCGGGTCCTGGTTGTCGAGGTTGATGGTCGGCGGGATGACCCGGTGGTGCAGGGCGAGCGCGGTGTAGGCCGCCTCGATGGCACCCGCGCCGCCGAGGAGGTGACCGGTCGACGCCTTCGTGGCCGTCACGGCGATGTCGTCGAGGTGGGCACCGAAGACCCGGCGCAGCGCGTTGTACTCCGCGATGTCGCCGACGGGCGTGCTCGTGGCGTGTGCGTTGACGTGAACGACGTCGTCGAGTGACGCGCCACCGTTCTCGACGGCTGCACGCATGGCGCGGGCCGCAGCCGAACCCTCGGGGTCGGGAGCGGTGATGTGGTACGCGTCGCTCGTCACCGCACCACCGAGGAGCTCGGCGTAGATGCGGGCGCCACGGGCCTTGGCGTGCTCCTCGGTCTCGACGATGAGCGCTGCCGCACCCTCACCGAGGACGAATCCGTCGCGGTCGACGTCGTAGGGACGCGAGGCGATGGCGGGGTCGTCGTTGCGCTTGGACAACGCCTGCATCGCCGCGAAGGACGCGAGCGGGAGTGGGTGGATGGCGGCTTCGGAGCCACCGGCCACGACGATGTCGGCGAGGCCGGCCTGGAGGTGGTCGTAGGCGTTGGCGAGCGACTCGGTGCTTGACGCACAAGCGGAGACGACGGTGCGCTCTCCGCCTCGGGCGCCGAGGTCCATGCCGATCGCCGCTGCCGGGCCGTTCGGCATGAGCATCGGGACGGTCATGGGGAGGACGCGGCGGGGGCCCTTCTCGCGCAGGGTGTCCCAGGCGTCGAGGAGCGTCCACACGCCGCCGATGCCGGTGGCCCAGTCGACGAGGAGTCGCTCCGGGTCGACCTCGGGGGCGCCGGCGTCCTGCCAGGCCTCGCGCGCGGCGATCAGGGCGAACTGGCTCGACGGGTCGAGGCGCTTGACCTCACGACGGTCGAGGATGTCCGCGGTGGGGACGGCGGCCTGCGCGGCGAAGCGTACGGGCAGCTCGAGTTCTTCAGCCCATGGCTGCTCGAGACGGCTCGCACCGCTCTTGCCGGCGAGGAGGTTGTCCCAGGATTCGGTGGCGTTGCCGCCGAGGGGAGTGGTGGCACCGATGCCGGTGATGACGATGCGTTTGGTGGTCATTCAGTCAAACCTTCTGTGGAGACGACGAGGGGGTCCGAGCCCTGCGGCGGTCGAGCCCGTGTCCGGACGGACGAGCCGCCTCGAACGCTGAAGGGCCGGTCGGCCAACTGCCGGCCGACCCTTCAGCACTGCGCTGGGACTAGCCCTGAGCCTTGACGATGAAGTCGACGGCGTCGCCGACGGTCTTCAGGTTCTTGACTTCTTCGTCCGGGATCTTCACGTCGAACTTCTCCTCCGCGTTGACGACGATGGTCATCATGGAGATCGAGTCGATGTCGAGGTCGTCGGTGAACGACTTGTCCAGCTCGACGGTGTCGGTCGCGATGCCGGTCTCGTCGTTGATCAGCTCGGCCAGGCCGGCGAGGACTTCTTCGGTGGACAGTGCCATTGTTCTACTCCTTGGGTGAGGTTTGACCGTAGTCGAGTGTAGTCGCGTCGGGCGTCCTGCTACGGCAGGACGACGACCTGAGCGCCGAAGACCAGTCCGGCACCGAACCCGATCTGCAGGGCGAGACCGCCGCTGAGCTCGGGGTGCCCCTGGAGGAGCCGGTGGGTGGCGAGCGGGATGGATGCCGCCGAGGTGTTGCCGGTGGTCTCGATGTCGCGCGCGATGACGACGGTCTCCGGCAGCTTGAGCTGCTTGGCGAACTCGTCGACGATGCGCATGTTCGCCTGGTGGGGGATGAAGGCCGCGAGGTCGGAGGCTTCGACGCCCGCTTCCTCCAGGGCCTGCTTGGCGACCTTGGCCATCTCCCAGACCGCCCACCGGAAGACCGTCTGGCCCTCCTGGCGCAGGGTCGGCCAGGCGGCGGTGCCGTCGCGGAACTCGGTGAGCGTGCCGCTCATGCCGACGGCGTCGGCCTTCGAGCCGTCGGATCCCCACACGGTGGGGGAGATGCCGGGGAAGTCGCTCGGACCGACGACGGCCGCGCCTGCACCGTCGCCGAGGAGGAATGAGATCGACCGGTCGGTCGGGTCGACGATGTCGGACAGCTTCTCGGCGCCGATGACGAGTGCGTAGTGGGCCGCGCCCGATCGGATGAGGGCATCGGCCTGGGCGATCGCGTAGGCGTATCCGGCACATGCGGCGTTGAGGTCGTAGGCGGCAGCGGGGTTCGCTCCGACGCGGTCGGCCACGACGGCCGCCATCGACGGGGACTGCTGGACGTTGCTGATCGTCGCGATGAGGACGAGGTCGACCTGTTCGGGCGAGATGCCCGCGGCCGCGATGGCCTCGGCGCCGGCTTCGGCTGCGAGGTCGACGGCGCTGACGTCGGCCGACGCCCGCGTGCGGGTGACGATTCCGGTGCGCTGCTGGATCCACTCGTCGGACGAGTTGATCGGACCGACGAGGTCGTCGTTCGGGACGCTGAGGTCTCCGCGAGCTGCGCCGAGGCCGAGGATGCGGGTGAACTCGGGACCGCGCGACTGCTTGAGGGTGGGGGTGGTCATTGACTGGTTCTCCGTCTGCGCTACTGCTGGGCGATGAGGTCGAGGGCTGCCGGCAGGTCGTCGGGGGTCTTGATGGCGACCGTCGGCACGCCCTTCAGGCCGCGACGTGCGAGTCCGGTGAGCGCCCCGGCGGGGGCGAGCTCGATGAGTCCGGTGATCCCTGCGGCGCTGAACGCGTCCATGCACAGGTCCCAGCGTACCGGGGAGGCGACCTGACCGATGAGGAGGTCGAAGAACGCCGTACCCGAGGTGACCTCGGTGCCGTCGTGGTTCGTCCAGATGCGGAGCGTCGGGTCCTGGGGCTCGACCGTGCGGCTCGCCCCGGCCAGCCAGTCGCGGGCCGACTGCATGTAGCTCGTGTGGAAGGCGCCTGCGACCTGCAACGGGATCACCCGCGTGCCCTTGAGCGGCTCGTCGGCGAGGCGGGCGAGGGCGTCATGCGCACCGGCGACGACGATCTGGCCGCCGCCGTTGTAGTTGGCGGGCTCCAGCCCGAAGGATCGGACGTGCGCGACGACGGCGTCCTGGTCGCCACCGAGGACGGCACTCATACCCGTCGGGGTGGTGGCTGCGGCTTCGGCCATTGCCACGGCGCGTTCGCTCACGAAGCTCATCGCGTCGCTGTCCGAGAGGATGCCGGCGCCGTAGGCCGCGGTGATCTCGCCGACAGAGTGTCCGGCGATGCCGCCGAACGGCGCGGCGTCGGCGGGGAGGGCCTTCCGCAGGGCGTCCAAGGCGACGAGGCCGGCCGCGACGATGAGCGGCTGGGCCACCGCCGTGTCGCGGATGGTGTCGGCGTCGGAGACGGTGCCGTGCTTGACGAGGTCGAGTCCGGCTTCGTCGGAGAAGCGCGCGAGCGCGTCCTTCGCGGAGGCGTCCTGCAACCAGGGGTCGAGGAAGCCGGGGGTTTGGGAGCCCTGTCCAGGGCAGGCGATGACGATCACCGCTCTAGTCTGCCAACCGGAGGACGCCCAGCAGTGGAGCAACACCACGAACCTTTGGAAAATGTGTTGTGTGGAGTCCACAAAACCGACCGGTCGGACGGCCCTGCGAGCGTCAGGAGGTCAGCCGTCGTCGGGACGGCTCGGGCTCAGCGATGGCACCGAGGATGAGGGCCGCCTGCAGGATGAGCGACTCGCGGGCACCGGTCGCGTCCCAGCCGATGACCTCGGAGACCCGCTTGAGGCGGTACCGGACCGTGTTGGGGTGCACGAAGAGCTCGCGCGCGGTCGCTTCGAGCGAGCGGCCGTTGTCGAGGTAGCACCAGAGCGTCGTCACGAGCTCGCCGGAGTAGTCCTTGAGTGGGCGGTAGACCCGCTCGATGAGCGTGGTCTTCGCGAGGTTGTCGCCGGCGAGGGCGCGCTCCGGAAGGAGGTCGTCCGCGGCGACCGGACGTGGCGCGTGTCGCCAGGACTTCGCCACGGCGAAGCCGGCCAGTGCGGCCTTCGCGCTGCGCGACGCTTCGATGAGGGAGGGCACGGCGTGACCGAGCACCAGGTGCCCCGGCCCGAAGCCGTGCTCGAGCTTGGCGGCGATGTCGAGGAAAGTGAGTTGTGAGCTGGCGCGAGCGTCTGCGGCGGCCTGTTCCGCCTCGTCGACGGGCTCGCCGTCTGCGGGCTCGGTGCTGGGTAGCTCGGCGCGCCCCAGGACGAGCACGAGCCGGTTGCCCTGGACGCCGATGAGCACGTCGGCGTCGAGGTGTCGGGCGGTCCGGCGGAGCATGTCGACATCGAGCACCCGTGGGGTCGTCCCGACCAGGACGCAGGCCTCACCGTGCCCGTGCCACCCGAGGGCGGCGATCCGGCTGGGCAGCTCGTCGTCGGCCTCGCCACTGAGGATCGAGTCGACGACGAGGGCCTCGAGGCGGGCGTCCCAGAGTCCGCGGGCTTCGGCCGCACGGGCGTACACGTCGGCCGAGGCGAACGCGATGTCGCGTGAGTAGAGGAGGATCGCCTCGCGGAGGTCGACGCTCCCGGACGCGACGCGTTCCTCGACGACCTCGACGGTCACCTTGATGAGTTGCAGCGTCTGCTGCAGGCTGACGGAACGGAGCAGCTCGCGAGGAGCCGCCCCGAACACGTCGGCGGCGATCCACGGGGTCGACCGCGGATCGTCGAACCACGAGATGAACGAACTGATGCCCGCCTGGGCCACCAGGCCGACCGCTGAGCGGCGACCTGGTGGCATCTCGGCGTACCAGGGAAGGGTGTCCTCGAGGCGTTTGAGCGTCGCGGTCGCGAGCTCACCCGAGATCCGGCGGAGCCAGTCGAGTGTCTCGGCCTTCGTCTTCGTCTTCGTCACCGTGGTAGCGATGGAATCAGCTCTCGCCACCCGCGTTACCGGTGTTGCCGGCGTTCACGTCGTGGAGGCGGTAGCGGTCGATCGCCTGCTGCGGGAGGCTCGCATCGACCTCACCCCGAGCAGCGAGCTGCTGAAGGGTGCGGACGACGAGCGACGGGCCGTCGATCTTGAAGAAGCGACGGGCAGCGGCGCGCGTGTCGGAGAAGCCGAAGTCGTCGGCCCCGAGCGTCGCGAAGTCGCCCGGCACGAACTGACGGATCTGGTCCGGCACGGCGTGCATGTGGTCGGTCACGGCGACGAACGGGCCTGCGGCACCACTCAGCTTCTCCGTGACGTAGGGCACACGACGCTCCTCCTGCGGGTGCAGGAAGTTGTGCTGGTCGGCAGCGAGACCGTCGCGACGGAGCTCGGTCCAGCTCGTGACGCTCCAGACGTCTGCGGAGACGCCCCAGTCGTCGGCGAGGAGCTGCTGCGCCTCGATCGCCCACGGGACCGCGACACCGGAGGCCATGAGCTGGGCCTTCGGGCCCTGCTTGTCGCTCGTGCTGATGCGGTGGATACCGCGCACGATGCCGTCGACGTCCACGCCCTCGGGCTCGACGGGCATGACCATCGGCTCGTTGTACACCGTGAGGTAGTACATGACGTTCGGGTCCTCGTGCTCGCCGCCGTACATGCGCTGGATACCGCTGCGCACGATGTGCGCGATCTCGTAGCCGTACGCCGGGTCGTAGCTGACGACCGCGGGGTTCGACGACGACAGCAGCAGCGAGTGGCCGTCGGCGTGCTGGAGGCCCTCACCCGTGAGGGTGGTGCGACCGGCGGTCGCGCCGATCATGAAGCCACGGGTCATCTGGTCGCCTGCCGCCCAGATGGCGTCGGCGGTGCGCTGGAAGCCGAACATCGAGTAGAAGACGTAGACCGGGATGAGCGGCTCGCCCTGCACCGAGTACGAGGTTCCGATCGCGGAGAAGGCCGCGACGGCGCCCGCTTCGTTGATGCCCACGTGCACGATCTGACCCTGCGGGCTCTCCTTGTAAGCGAGCAGCAGTTCGCGGTCGACCGAGGTGTAGTGCTGACCGTTCGGGTTGTAGATCTTCGCGCTCGGGAAGAACGCGTCCATACCGAAGGTACGTGCCTCGTCGGGGATGATCGGGACGATCCGGTTGCCGAAGTCCTTGGCGCGGAGGAGGTCCTTCAGCAGCCGGACGAACGCCATGGTGGTGGCGATCTCCTGCGTTCCGGAGCCCTTCTTCGCTGCCGCGTACGCGGAGTCGTCGGGCAGGTTCAGCTGCGTGTACTTGCTGCGACGCTCGGGGACGTAGCCGCCGAGTGCGCGGCGACGCTCGTGCAGGTACTGGATCGCCTCGTCGTCCTCGCCCGGGTGGTAGTACGGCGGGAGGTAGGGGTTCTCTTCGAGCTGCGAGTCGGTGATCGGGATGCGCATCGTGTCCCTGAAGGTCTTCAGGTTGTCGAGCGTCATCTTCTTCATCTGGTGGGTCGCGTTGCGGCCCTCGAAGCTCGGGCCGAGGCCGTAGCCCTTGATGGTGTGCGCGAGGATGACCGTCGGCTGGCCCTTGTGCTCGCTGGCCGCCTTGAACGCCGCGTAGACCTTGCGGTAGTCGTGGCCGCCGCGCTTGAGGTTCCAGACCTCGTCGTCGGTGTAGCCCTCGACGAGCTTCAGGGCACGCTCGTCGCGGCCGAAGAAGTTCTCGCGGACGTAGGCGCCGTCTTCCGTCTTGTACGTCTGGAAGTCGCCGTCGGGCGTGACGTTCATGAGGTTGAGGAGCGCGCCGTCGGTGTCGCGGTTGAGGAGGTCGTCCCACTCGCGGCCCCAGATGACCTTGATGACGTTCCAGCCGGCACCGCGGAAGAAGCTCTCGAGCTCCTGGATGATCTTGCCGTTGCCGCGGACGGGGCCGTCGAGGCGCTGCAGGTTGCAGTTGATCACGAAGTTGAGGTTGTCGAGGCCCTCGTTCGCGGCGACCTGGAGCTGACCGCGGCTCTCGACCTCGTCCATCTCGCCGTCGCCGAGGAACGCCCAGACCTGCTGGTCGCTGGCGTCCTTGATGCCACGGTTCGTGACGTACTTGGCGAGGTGCGCCTGGTAGATCGCGTTGATCGGGCCGAGACCCATGGAGACCGTCGGGAACTGCCAGAAGTCCGGCATGAGGCGCGGGTGGGGGTACGAGGAGAGCCCGTGCGGCGCGTGCGACTTCTCCTGGCGGAAGCCGTCGAGCTGGTCGGTGCTGAGGCGTCCCTCGAGGAAGGCGCGGGCGTAGGTGCCGGGGGAGGCGTGGCCCTGGATGTAGATCTGGTCGCCACCGCCCGGGGCGTCCTGGCCGCGGAAGAAGTGGTTGAAGCCGACCTCGTAGAGCGCGGCCGACGAGGCGTAGGTGGAGATGTGTCCGCCGACACCGATGCCGGGGCGCTGCGCGCGGTGCACGGTCATGGCCGCGTTCCAGCGGATCCAGGCGCGGTAGCGGCGTTCGATGTCCTCGTCACCCGGGAAGTCGGGCTCGTTCTCCGAGGCGATGGTGTTGATGTAGTCGGTGGTCGGCACCATCGGCACGCCGAGGTGCAGCTCCTTCGAGCGCTTCAGGAGGCTCAGCATGATGTCGCGGCCGCGGCCGCGGCCACGTTCGTCGACGAGGGCGTCGAGGGACTCATTCCACTCGGACGTCTCCTCAGGATCGGCGTCTACGTGGTTGGACGAGTATGGATCCTGGTCGTGAACAGTCACCGTCGACCTTTCTCTCGTGGCAGATCGTGCCTGGGTTGTGATGGTGAACTCCATGCGTCCTGATGGGTATGGACGCGGGCGCCACCTTTCACCCTATCCGGTCACCCCAGGGAACGGTGACCGAGCGGCGCACCCCTCCGGGTTTGTGCAGCTGCGGTGCGGGGTTAGGATGTGTGACCGGATCGGACCCGTCCACCGCTCGGGCGATCCGGAGCAGGCGAACCCGCCTGAAAGGACCCTCATGGCACTCGAGAACGACACCCTGGCACCCGACTTCGAACTGGCGAACCAGTTCGGTGAACTCGTCAGGTTGAGTCAGTTCCGCGGCAGTTCGGCTGTCGCCCTCGTCTTCTTCCCGTTGGCGTTCTCCGGCACCTGCACGGGGGAGCTGTGCGAGTTGCGCGACAACCTCAGCCTGTTCACGGACGACCAGGTCGCGCTCGTCGGCATCTCCGTCGACTCGAAGCACACGCTGCGCGCGTGGGCGGAGCAGGAGCAGTACGGCTTCCAGCTGCTCGCCGATTTCTGGCCGCACGGCCAGGTCGCCAAGGAGTACGGGGTGTTCCTGCAGGAGAAGGGGTTCGCGAACCGTGCGACCTTCCTCATCGACCAGCAGGGCATCATCCGTGAGAGCTTCATCACGGCACCGGGCGAAGCCCGCTCGCTCGCGGCCTACCGCGCCGCGCTCGAAGAGCTGCGTCAGCCGGCCTGAGCCGTGTCTCACGCCGCCTGATCCGGATCGCCCGGTGTCTCAGCCGGTGATCGTGACCTCGGGCGCACGCTCGTAGCGGATGAACCGGTAGGGGACACCCGTGCGGGATTCCGACCAGCCGTGCGCCGGATCGATCGTGACCGGCACCCACTCCTCGCCGATGGTCGGTGCGAAGGTGTCGCCCGCGACGTCGAGGTCGAGTTCGGTCACCTCGAGCCGGTCGGCGAGCGCGAGCGCTTCGGTGAAGAGACCCGCGCCGCCGGTGACCCAGGCCTGACCGTTGCCGGCGAGCTGTGCCGCTTCGAACGCGTCCTCCAGAGAGTGCGCGACGATCGCGCCGTCGGCGGACCACGCGTGATCGCGGGTGACGACGATGTTCGGGCGTCCTGGGAGCGGACGGAACCGTGGGGGGAGTGAATCCCAGGTACGGCGCCCCATGATCACCGCGTCCGACCCGGTGAGCGCCTTGAAGTGCGCGAGGTCTTCGGGGACGTGCCAGGGCATGTCGCCGTCGGCGCCGATGACGCCGTCGTGGGCTTGGGCCCAGATGAGCGCCAGGCTCATACGGCGACGGCCGCTCGGATGGCGGGGTGGTGCTGGTAGTCGAAGATCTCGAGGTCGTCGTACTCCACGTCGAAGATGCTGTCGCGCTTCGTGTTGATGCGCAGCTTCGGGTAGGGGAACGGGGCTCGCGTGAGCTGCTCCGTCACCTGCTCGACGTGGTTGTCGTAGATGTGGCAGTCGCCCCCGGTCCACACGAAGTCGCCGACTTCGAGGCCGACCTGCTCGGCGACGAGGTGGGTGAGGAGCGCGTAGCTGGCGATGTTGAAGGGGACACCGAGGAAGAGGTCTGCGCTGCGCTGGTAGAGCTGGCAGGAGAGCTTGCCGTCGGCGACGTAGAACTGGAAGAAGGCGTGGCACGGGGCGAGCGCCATGTTGGGGATGTCGGCGACGTTCCAGGCGGAGACGATGATGCGGCGCGAGTTCGGATCGGTGCGCAGCTGGTCGATGACCTGCGAGATCTGGTCGATGTGCGAGCCGTCGGGGGTCGGCCAGGACCGCCACTGCACGCCGTACACGGGACCGAGTTCCCCCTGGTCGTCGGCCCATTCGTCCCAGATGGAGACGCCGTGCTCCTGCAGCCAGCGGACGTTCCCGTCGCCGCGGAGGAACCACAGGAGTTCATAGGCGATGGATTTCCAGTGCACCCGCTTCGTGGTGATGAGCGGGAAGCCCTGGGAGAGGTCGAAGCGGAGCTGGCGGCCGAACACACTGCGGGTGCCGGTTCCGGTGCGGTCGCCTTTGGTGGCGCCGTGCTCGAGCGTGTCGCGCAGGAGGTCTTCGTACGGGGTGGGGATCGTCGTATCCATCCCCTCGATCGTACGGCCAGCGACCCTCACCGCGCCCGACCGATCGTCCGGTGTCGCGATGGATGCTCGCGGACCAGGGTTGTCGAGCGTTCCGGCTCTGACGGCGACTCCGGCTAGACTCGACGAGTCGCATCGGATGGTTCCATCCGATCGCGGGCCTTTAGCTCAGCTGGTAGAGCGCCACGTTTACACCGTGGATGTCGTCGGTTCGATCCCGGCAGGGCCCACCGAGGACGTCGCGGCGGTGTCACGACAGCAGCCAGGAAACGCAGAACGCGACCGCCACACCGACTTATCCCGCGAACCACCAAACGCCGTAGCGGTGTTGTTTCGGTACTTGCCGAAGCATTCGCGTCCTAGCGTGGTCGCATGACGACACACGATTACACCTCCACCGTGACGTGGAGCGGGCGGACCGATGCCTACGAGACCTACAGCCGGCGCCATGAGGTGCGGTTGGGGGATTCGTCGATCGACCTGAGCGCAGCGGCCGAGTTCCGAGGCGACAGCGGGTTGCCGAACCCTGAGCAATTGTTGGTGGCTGCGGCGAGTTCGTGTCAGCTGCTGTCCTTCCTCGCGGTCGCCGCCCATGCAGGCGTCGAGATCATCGACTACCGGGACGCGGCGACCGGGATCATGCCGGACGACGCACGTCCGATGCGGCTCACCGAGATCGTGCTTCGACCGACGATCGTAGCCCTGGGCACGACGACGGCCGTGGTGGAGCGACTCCTGGAGAAAGCCCACCGGCAGTGCTACATCGCGAACAGCCTCACCGCCGTCGTCACCCTCGAACCCGAAATCACGGTGCGGTGATGTTCGACATCGAGATCCCGGCCCCGGACGGCGCTTCCTCCCTCGCGGCGATCGGACGCGCACTGGGTGCGGCCGGCATCGGCTTGGAGGGCGGGGGCCTGTGGTCGGGAGTGGCGCACTACCTCGTAGCTGACGGGGTTCGCGCTGGGGAGGTGCTCGGCGGAGTCGGGTTCGGGCCGGTGCTCGTGCGGGAAGTGCTCGTGGTCGACCTCGACGTTGATGCGCCGGGCGCGCTCGGCCGGATGATGGCGCGGCTCGCCGGGGCAGGCGTCGTGTTGCACGGCCAGTACAGCGACCATGACAACCGCAAGGTGCTGCTCGTGGACGATGTCGTCGTTGCCCGCCGAGCGCTCGAAACGGCCGGGTCATGACCGGCGACGCGGACATCTCGGTGCCGGCGCGAGCACTCGGTGATCCCGCTCGCGGACGGATCGTGACAGCTCTGCTCGGTGGCCGTGCCATCCCCGCCGGGGAGCTCGCCCGGGCTGCCGGCGTCTCAGCCTCCACCGCCAGTGAGCATCTCCGCGTGCTTCTCGACGCAGGCATCGTCACGGTCGATCGGGTGGGCAGGAACCGCTTCTTCCGTCTGACGAACGACGAGGTCGCCCGGGCGGTGGAGGCGCTCCAGGCCATCGCCCCTCGCACGGTCGTGCAGTCCTTCCGACAGCACCGAGTCTCGGCCGATCTCCGGGAGGCGCGGACCTGCTACGACCATCTCGCCGGAGACCTCGGCCTACGCGTCACGGACCTACTCGTCCACGCAGGCATCCTCTCGGGCATCCGCACCGCGACGACGGGAAACGCCCCGTCACCGTTCCCGACCGGCCCCGTTGTGGAGTCGCTCCGTCTGCATCCTGGTTCTGGTCCACGGCCGTGGTCACGAGGTTGCCTGGACTGGACCGGGCGCCGCGCTCACGTCGCCGGCCAGGTTGGAGCTCAAATCCTGGAGGCGATGGAAACGCAGCAGTGGATCATCCGTCGCCCCGACTCGCGGGCCGTCCGCCTCACGGAACGCGGTGCGCTGGGGCTCAGCACATTGGAAGCGACGATCTCCGCGCGAGACGTAGCCAAGCTGCGCTACTGAGCCCCACGTGCGAGCAATCGTCGACGACGCGACCGTCGTCGAATGCGCGTCAACCTGACGTGAACTCGCTCGCCACTGGCGAGGACCTGCGGGTCGACCCGCAGCCGTCGTGCCGATGCTCAGCGCCCGGCGGGCGCCGTGCGCGTCAGTCCGGTTGTTCGGTCGCGCGCTGTGGTCTGGGAGCTTGGTGGAGAGATCGAACGGCGTGCACGACGGCGCCGGCGAGCAGCCAGAACACGGCGATGGTCAGTCCCGCCACGATCAACGAGAGACCGCCGGCCGCGCCGCTGTAGCTCGAGAACGTTGCAGCGGTGACCAGCAGACCGATCGCCACCAGGATGGCGGCCGCCATTCCCATCGTTCGCAAGTATGGATTGGAGTAGCGCTCTCGCGGCGCGTTGGTGTTGTACTTGGCCTCGATCTCTTCACGGCTGATGGGAACGTTCGGCTGGTCGGTCATGCCGGCGAGCCTAGCGGCCGCATTCGATGCTTTGTCCGGAAATGGGGGCCTTCTGGCTCGATGGACATGGCATCTCCGGCGGGCTCACTGCACAGTGGAAGCATGAACGATCCAGTGACCGCCCGGGAGAGGACCGCACTCCTCGTGGTCGACGTCCAGCAGGCATTCGACGATGCACAGTGGGGGCAACGGAACAACCACGATGCCGAATCGAACGTCGGGATGTTGCTGAGCAGCTGGCGCCTGGCTGGTCGACCGGTGTTCCACGTCAGACATCGGAGCGCCGACGACGGACAATTGTTCTCGCTGGGTCAGCCCGGTTACGACGTCAAGCCAGAAGCCAGTGAAGTCACGGGGGAGCCGATCGTGGTCAAGACCGTCAACAGCGCGTTCATCGGCACTGATCTGGAGGTGCAGCTGCGCCGTGCAGGCATCTCCTCGTTGGTCATCTGTGGCCTGACGACCGATCACTGTGTGTCCACCACAACCCGCATGGCAGCCAACCTCGGTTTCCACGTCACCATCGTCAGTGATGCGACGGCGATGTTCGAGCGACTCGGTCCCGATGGGCGGCGGTGGTCGGCGACGGAGCTGCACGACGCCGCCCTGGCCAGCTTGCACGAGGAATTCGCGGTGGTTCAGACGACGAACGAGGTCGTCCGCGCGGCTGGCTCGTGAGCTGACAGGACGTCGCCGTCCTCCAGGTCGCTATCGCTTTGCCAGGGCGACATCGACCCTGACGGCCGCCGTTGTGCCGGTCGGAGTGAGCTCTTCCCTTGGCCGGTTGGGCCCATCTGTCCGCCACGATCTGAAGCCGTGACTTCCGACCCTCTGCTCGTCCCCGAGCCGTCCCCTCACGATGCAACAGCGGCTGCAGTGAAATGCGTCGAGCAACGCATGAAGCGCGGAAACAGGCGGAACTGCCCTATCCGAGAGCCTGTGCGCCGTGGCTGCCGTCGGTTCGATCCCGGCGGACTCAGCTGCTGAACCACAGTACGAGCGCGAAGTTGGCGCCCAGGGCACCGACGACTCCGACCGCAGCCGTCGCCAACACGCCGATGGAGACAACGGTGTTCTCAGAGGAGAACTCGGTTGTCGGTCGGGTGCTCCGCCTGTCGAGCCAGAACGGTACGCCGCACAGCATCACCGAGATGCCCAAGGTCTGAGCACGTTGAGCGATGCCGCCACCGAACGGCAGCGTCCCCGTGGCCGCATGCGACATCGACATGGCCGTGACGAGGACGCTCGACGCGATGACGAGACCCGTCACCGCGTACATGCAGACGACACGTCGTCGGGAGCCCGATGAGTCCTGGAGAGGGCCCGGCCCCTGCGGTGTCTTCACAGCGGTGAGAGACAGGAGGACCGCTGTCGTGGCCGCCGCCGTGAGCGCGATCACGCTCGCAACGGTGTGCAGCGCGTGAACGGACCCGAGCGTCCCCGCAACGTCCGCCGCAGCGCACCGTTCGCTCGCCGACGGTGCGCACGCCATCGGGAAGACCACATCGGCGATGGTACCGAGACCGAAGACGCCGAGCGTGAGCAGGGTCGCCGCCCGGAGTCGGTCCCGCTGGACTCCACGGTGCGCCATGACAAGACAACCGAGCACGACGAGGCCGCCCGCCACGGCGTCGGCGATTCTGAAGAGCGACGAGTTCGGCTGATCGGAGGCAGCAAGCTCCGAGAGGTAGGAGCGGGTGGGGTCGAGAGGAAAGCCGGTCGCGGTCTCAAGCGGCACGCCGAGGTACAGCAGCGCCGCGAGGACGAGGGAGCAACGAGCGATCTTGAACCGAAGGCGCATGGGTCGCACAGTAGGCCAGCTGCATAAGCGCGCGATATGCTCGCAGCGCGCCACCGTCCCCGCTTATCTGGCGCACAGGAGCGCGATGCAGGCTGACAGCATGTACCAGGCGCCGCATTCCCCTGACGCAGCGCGCATCCGTGTCCTCGTCGTCGACGACGAGGCGAACCTGCGCCATCTGCTCTCCGCCGTGCTCAGACAGCAGGGGTGGAAGGTCCTCGTCGCCGGGACCGGAGCTGCCGCCGTCGCTCAGGCACGGGATCACCGACCGCACCTCGTCCTCCTCGACGTGGTGCTGCCGGACATGGACGGGCTGGAGGTGCTCGAACGGATCCGGGAGGATCTGCCCGACACCCTCGTGCTGTTTCTCACGGCCAACAGCTCGGTGTCCGATCGCATCTCCGGCATCACGGCAGGCGGTGACGACTATGTGACGAAGCCGTTCAGCATCGATGAGGTCGTCGCTCGGCTGCGAGGGCTGGCGCGTCGGAGCCCGATGCTCGGACAAGGAGGCTCGCCGGTCATGAGCGTCGGTGACCTCACCCTCAACGAGGACAGTCACGCGGTCGTCAGGGCGGGGGAGAGCATCACCCTGACAGCGACCGAGTTCGCGCTCCTCCGCTACCTGATGGAGAACGCGGACCGGGTCCTCAGCAAGCACCAGATCCTCGATCGCGTCTGGGAGTACGACTTCGGGCGAGAATCCAACATCGTCGAGTTGTACATCTCGTACCTGCGGAAGAAGATCGATGCCGGCAGACCGCCCATGATCCACACCCTGCGCCGGGTGGGTTACATGCTGCAGGCACCGCAAAAAGCATCGGCTCCCGATCGCGGACCATCGGCGTCCGCCGCACCGGGGAACGGGGTGTGATGCGACTCGGGTTCCCGAGGCGGAGCGGCGCTCGCTTCCCGCTGCGCGTGCACATCGTCGTCCTGCTCTGCTCGCTCATCGTGGCCGTCGTCGGCGTCATCGGCGTCGTCTCGACAACGATCCTCCGACAGAACCTCATCACCCAGGCTGAGAACGGCGTCTTCCTCGCGAGCGACAACGCGATCGGGCGCGTGAGCGGCGAGATCACGTCGACTGGGGACCTGGAGAGCCTCAGCGGCCCATTCGGACTGTTCGCACCGCCGGATGGCTACTACCTCATCGCGGACGGTGACACGGTGCTCTTCTCCGTCTACGTCGCGCCGGACTACAGCGCCAGAAATCTGACCGCAGCGGAGACCGCGGCGATCCTGCGTCCGATTCCGTCGGATGAGACGACCTCGGTCTCCGTCCCGGCGCTGGGCGAGTTCCTCTCACTGCGCACGACCTTCTCACTCGCGAGTGATCCGGACCACGAGCTGACCTTCATCACCGGAGGCGGACTGGACGACACGAACGCGACCTTGCGGGCGTTCGTCCTCGGAGAGTGCATCATCGGTCTGATCGCCGCGGCGATCGCCGCGTGGATCGGGTATCGGCTCGTCAGACGGGAGCTCACGCCGCTCGAACGCGTCGTCGAGGTGGCCGATCGGGTCGCTTCGACGCCGATGTCGTCCGGGCAGGTGGCCGATGGGGAACGGGTCCCGCTGCGCGATGAGGATCGGGAGTCGGAAGCCGGACGTGTCGCCGGTGCGCTCAACCGCCTCCTCGAGCACGTCGAGGTGTCCTTGAACGCTCGGCATGCCTCGGAGGAGTCGATGCGCAGGTTCGTGGCCGAGGCGAGCCACGAGCTCAGAAATCCTCTCGCCGCCATCCGTGGATATGCGGACTTCACGATCACGATGCCCGGCCTCCAGCGGGATGTGGTTGGGGCGCTGGCGCGCATCGGTGCTGAATCGGAGCGGATGACGACCCTGGTCGAGCAGCTGCTCCTCCTCGCCAAACTCGACACGGACCCCGCACTCCGTCAGGACGAGGTCGACCTCTCGAAGGTCGTCCTGGAGGCGATCTCCGACGCCAGGGCTGCGCAACCGGACCACCGCTGGCAGCTGTCGCTCCCGCCCGAGCCGACGGTGATCATCGGTGATGAGGACGCGATCCGTCGCATCCTGCTCAACCTGGTGGGAAACGCCGGACACCACACACCGCCGGGCACGTCGGTCACCGTTTCGGTCGTGTCCGACGCGAGAGGGACGGTGTTGCGGGTGGAGGACGATGGGCCGGGCATCCCCGAAGCGGCCCTCCCGACGCTCTTCGAGCGGTTCACCCAGGCTCGCCCGCAGGGCGGTGGGAACACCCGTGACGCGACCACGGTCGGCTTGGGCCTGGCGATCGTCAGCGCGCTCGCGTCGGCGTCGGAGTTCGTCGTGACCGTCGACAGCGAGCCGGGGCGGACGCGATTCTCGGTCCTGATGCCACGTCGGCCGCATGGGGTCGGCGAACGATCGGACGCGCCCGAAGTCGATGTCGCGGACCGTTGAGGCGGTCGGCGGCGGTCACTCGGCACTCCAGCCCAGACGCTGCGACGCCCAGACCAGGCCGTAGGGCATGATCGTCCGGGCGGCCGTCCAATTGTGTGCGAGGCCCGGCAGCACTCGGAGGGTGGCCGGGGCACCGGTCGCCCGGAGCGCATCACGGATCTGCGTGGCCTGGTCCGTCTTCTCGCCGTCACCCTGGCCGAGGAAGAACTGCTGCTCGCCGCCCGGTGCCCGGGCGGCGATCGCGTCGAGGGGGGAGTTCGTCCGGAGCGCCGCCGGGTCGCTGAGGATCTGGGGTGTGTAGAGCTTCGTGTACGGCATGATCGAGACGACGCCGCCGAAGACCTCCGGGTGGTGCAGCCCGTACACCAGGGATCCGAGCCCGCCGGAGGACATCCCGGAGATGATCCGGTGCTTCGCGTCGGCCTTCGTCCGCAGGTGTGCGTCGGCCCAACCGACGATGTCCTGCGTTACATAATCCTCGATCTGCGGGCCTCCCGGCAGATTCAACGGCTCGCGGTCGACACGATCCGGGCCGGCGTTGAGGTCTGGGGAGACGACGACGACCGGGGGAATCGACCCCGCGGTGATGAGGACGTCGAGGACCTGGTCGAGGCGGCCTCCGGCGAACCAGTCCGCGGCACTGCCCGGCGCTCCGTGCAGAGCCACCACCAAGGGATACCGGGCGGTGTTGTCGCGAGCGTCGTAGCCCGGAGGGAGGTAGACCCACGCTCCGGCGTCTGGCGCCGACCGCCCGTTCGCCGGGACGGTGGTGAGGAATGAGTACCCGCGATCGTCTGTGGTGACGCGGTGTCTCCCGTCCGGCACGACGCTCGGCCCGCCTTGCACGGCCGTCGTCGGAAATGCTGCGACCGGTTCGCGCGGGGTCGAGTCGAGCCAGCGTTGGACCGCGGCGACCGACGGGAAGTAGCCGACCCAGGTGTTCACGCCGAGTGCGAGAGCGCAGGCGATCGCGACGACGGCGGGGCCGGCGAGTGCGAAGACGACCGTCTTCTTGGACCGAGCCGCCCGCCGACGTCTGCGGACGACGACCACGAGACCGATGATCAGCATGGCGGCGATGAGGAGTGCGATGGCACTCGGCCAGTAGCTCGCGAGGAGATCGGAACCGAGGTCACCGGAGAGCGCGGCAGGGAGCTTGATCGGGGCGTCGACGTCCACGGGCGGAGTCCTTCCATCGCTGCGGGCGACGGATGTCGCCTCTCCACACGCTAAGCGGCCGGATCGGGCGCGGTGGACCAGAACGACCAAGTCTTATCTGGCGCTTAGGATCCCGACGCACGATGAAGCCTGCACCGACCAGGCAAGGGATACCCGATGATCATGATCGACGACCGAACGGTCTCGCCGTCCGCCGCTGGAGGCCGCTCGACGAGGGCCGACCTTCCGGGCCCCGCCCCGGTCCTCGCCTCGGCGGGCGACCGGCGGAGCGGCCCCAGGCCCGAGTCGACCTGGCGCTCGCGAGTGCCTGCGGTGATGGGGCGATTCCTCCAACTGCTCGCCTGCACGCTGTTGCTGCTTTCCGTCCCACCGCTCCTGCTGCCGGTCGAGATCTACTGGGCGAGCTCCTACCTGGCGGTGTTCGGGCTCTCTCCGGAACCGTTCGCGTTCAACGCGGTGCTCCTGTTCGTGCTGGGCGCCGGTCTGGTGCGGCGGCAGAAGGCGGCGCTCATCGCGACGATCGCCTTCGAAGCGCCGAACATCGTCACCACGGTCTGGGACCTGACCGTGGCGTTCTCCAGCGAGCAGTTCACAGTCGACGCCGTCCTCCCCGACCTCGTCGCCGGCTCGGTGGCGGTCGTGGTGATCGGCGTCCTCATCACGTCGCGTCGCGCGTTCTCGGCTCATCTCCAACCGGCGGCCCACCGGACGGCCGGCGTGGTCCTCGCCGCCGGTCTCGGGCTCGCCGTACTCGCCGGTGGGGTGCTGGCCCAGTGGTTCCCGGGGACGCTGACGGCTGCGCGCGACGGTTGGTTGTGGGCGGTCAGTGCGTCGATCGGGCTCGCGCCGCTGGAGACGCTGTTGTACAACGGCGATTCCCAACCTGCCTGGCCCTTGCCGCTCATCGTCTCGAGCATCTCGGCGGCCGCCTTGCTCGCCGCTCTGGTGATCCTGCTGCGTACCGCCCGGGTCTCACGGCCGATGACCGCCTCGGAGGAGTTGCAGGTCCGCCGCCTCCTCGCCGAGTCGAGGACCGACGACTCCCTCGCCTACTTCGCCACGCGGCGCGACAAGTCCGTCGTGTTCTCCAACGATCGGCAGGCCGCGGTGTCCTTCCGGGTCGTCGACGGCATCGCACTCGCGAGCGGCGACCCGATCGGCTACGAGTCGTCCTGGATGGACGCGGCACGAGCGTTCGTGCAGCAATCGCGCGAGTACGGATGGGCGCCGGCCGTCCTCTCGACCACGGAGCGCGGCGCGCGATGCTACGAGCGGCTCGGGCTCCACAGCACCGGCATGGGCGAGGAGGCGATCCTGCGGACCGACGAGCGGTCGGTGGACGCGCTCACCGCCGATCCGCAGCTGAGCGCAGCCGTCCGACGTGTACGACGAGCGGGATACCGCGCGCAGATGCGTCGCCAGGACGAGTTGACGAGTGCAGAACTCCAGCACCTCGCCCATCTCGGGGACCTCTGGCGTGGTCACGATGTGGAGCGCGGCTTCTCGATGGCGCTCTCGCGTTTCGGCGATGCGAGCGACGCCGGATCGGTGATCGTCACGGCGCACGACGCGGAGAACACCGTGCAGGCTCTCCTCGTCTTCGTACCATGGAACCACGACGGTCTCTCCCTGGACCTCATGCGTCGCAGCCCGGACGCGGTGAACGGGACGACCGAGTTCCTCATCAGCTGGATGATCGACGAGGCCGCGTCACGGCAGATCTCCCGCGTCTCCTTGAATTTCGCGATGTTCCGCGAGATTCTCGTTCGCGGCGAGCGGCCAGGTGCCGGCAGGGTGCTCCGCGCCAAGCGGCGGATCCTGCTCGCGCTCTCGAACCGCTGGCAGCTCGACTCGCTCCGGCGGGCCAACGAGCGCTACGCACCCGAGTGGCGACGACGTCTGTTGTGCAGCGATCGGAACGTGTCGCCCGGGCGGGTCTGGCTCGCCTCGGCGCGCGCTGAGGGGTTCTTGGGACATTCGATCCTGGATCGCCGCGGCCACCGACGCGCATTCCTCGCCCAGGGGCCACTCCGACCGGATGGCTTCGTCGATCGTGTTGCGGAAATCGGTGCTCCGGTGGCTGCCGCAACCGCGACGGTCCGGCGGCGAGGCACGCATCTCGCCCGAGCGGAACGCGCGCTCGCGATGCAGGCTGCGGGCGTGGACCTCTACCCGGCAGCGGTGTCGCGCACCCTTCGGATCGCGGACCTCGTCGCCGGCTCCGGCTCACCGGACTCCGGTTCGATCGCGGGGCGGGTCCTGCGGCGCCGGGATCACGGAGGTGTCCTGTTCCTGGACCTGTCCGAGGACCACACCGTGCTGCAGGTGATCGCCGCAGCCGCGCAGACCGCGCGGTATGCAGAGCTTCGAGCCACGCAACCCGGTGACATCCTGTCGGTCACCGGAACGGTCGGTCACAGCCGCACGGGGACGCTGAGTCTGATCGCGACGGACTGGCAACTCGCGGCGAAGTCCCTCCACGAGCTTCCTGGGCGGGACGGGCTCGTCGACCCCGAGACCAGGGTCCGACAGCGGCACCTGGACCTCGCCGTCAACGCCGACGCCGCCCGGATGATCCGGGCACGCTCCCACGCGGTCCGAGCCTTGCGGGAGGGGCTCCTCGAGGACGGCTACCTGGAGGTGGAGACCCCGATCCTGCAGTCCGTCCATGGGGGAGCGAACGCGCGCCCGTTCCGCACCCGTATCAACGCCTATCGCACCGATCTCACGCTCCGCATCGCGCCGGAGCTCGCACTCAAGCGCTTGGTGGTCGCCGGGTTCCCTCAGGTGTTCGAGATCGGACGCAACTTCCGGAACGAGGGTGCCGATGCGACCCACAACCCGGAGTTCACCGCAGTCGAGGCCTACCGAGCGTACGCCGACTACACCGAGATGCGTCACCTCGCGCAGCGTCTGATCACCCGGATGGCGGTCGCCGTCGGTGGAACGACGCTCATCAGCGGCCCGGTCGGCGGCGTCGTCGACCTGGCGGGAACGTGGCCGGTCCTGAAGGTCTGCGACGCGGTCTCGACGGTGACCGGAGCGACGGTGACGATCAAGACCGACCGCGCAACGCTGGAGTCGCTCGCCCGAGACCACGGCATCGAACCGCGCAGAGCGGACGACGCGGGGCACCTCATCGAGCGCTTGTACGAGGAGCTCGTCGAACCGGCGACGACCGTGCCGACCTTCTACATCGACTTCCCGGCGAGCACCTCACCGCTCACCCGCGGACACCGGTCCGTCCCCGGACTGGCCGAGCGCTGGGACCTGGTCGCGTTCGGCACCGAGCTCGGCACCGCGTACACGGAACTCGCCGATCCCTTCGAACAGCGGTCGAAGCTGACCCAGCAGTCGTTGCTCGCTGCGGGTGGAGACCCTGAAGCGATGGAGGTGGACGAGTCCTTCCTCACCGCGCTCGAGCTCGGGATGCCACCCACCGGTGGTCTCGGTCTCGGCGTGGATCGGATCGTGATGCTCCTCACCGGCGCGACGATCCGCGAGTCGATCGCGTTCCCCTTCGTCCGCCCGGCAGGAGCAGGCGGGTCAGCCGGCTCATGAGCAGCTCGAGTGGCCCCTGGGATCGGAATCGAAGCCAGGCCATCGCGAAGACGCCCAGGCCCACGACGAACGCGACGAGCATCCACGCCGGCTGGGACGGTGCGAAGCTGTGCCCGGTGCCCGCCGTGATCGCCCACATCGCCACGATGTGAAGCGCGTAGACGGAGAGCACCATGGCACCGGGCGCAGCGAGCCAGATCGCCAGGGGGCGGGTCGCGCGGCCGCCCCGGGAGCGATCCGCCTCCATCGCCCGGTCTCCGGCACCGAGAAGGAGCGCCAGGAGGAGGATGCAGGTTCCGAGCGCGCCCAAGACGTCGCCCCAGCTGCCCGAATGCGGTGCATCGCTGAGCAACCACCACCAGGAGCCCGTATCGGTGACCCCGCGCTCCGCGAAGAACCTGCTGGCGTATTCGGCCGGGTTCTGATCCGGCAGCGAGGCGACGATCGCGGACCGACCAGCGAGGTGCATGACGAGCGCCGAACCGCCGTAGGCGAACGTGGCGAGCGCGGCGCCGACCAACGCCAGACGTCTGCGAACGGCGCGTGCGGCGAGGTCGAGGCGACCGATCGCGACTCCGGCGAGGACGAACGGCATCCAGGTGAGCGCGGGATAGTCTCCGCTGACGAGCAGATCCCAGAGGGGGTTCGTCCGCTCGGGCAACAGCACGCGGAGCACCATGGACAGCGGCGGGCCGAGGACGGCCCAGGTCCCGGCCGCCCACAGCAGCGGAACGGTCCGAGCACGCAGGAACGGGATGGCGAGCACGAAGAACGCCGCGAACGCACCGAGGATGACTACGACGGGTGTTCCGAGGGCCGTCAACAGGAGCCCGCAGCCGAGCAGCAGGACGGCGCGGACCACCATTCCGGCAGCCTCCCTGACGTGCCCATCCAGCCGACGAGCTGAGAGGTTCAGCGAGAGACCGGCCGCGAATGCGAACATCGCCGGCATCCGGGAGTGGAAGACCTCCCACTCCCAGTGCACCTGTCCGAAGCGGCCGTCCGGAGACCACGCCGCCGGACCGACGTGCGCGACGAGCATGCCGAAGACAGCCAGGGTGCGGAAGAGGTCGAGTCCGATGAGCCGCTGAGGGCGTCTATCGTCCGGCGCAAGCGTCGAGGCGGGTCGGGTCGTCATGCAACGGACCGTACGTCCTGTCGTTATGCGCACGATAAGCCCGCTGAACGCCTCGAGCGCTGCTTATCGGACGCTTAACCTGCCGCCCTACGCTCCGAGCACCATGCATTCCACACCGAGACGCTCCCGACGATCTGGTCGCACGCCGCGCTGGCCCAACGCTCGCATCCTCTGGTCGTTCGTCCGCCCTTACCGGGCGCGGCTCGCGCTCGGCTTCTTCCTCGGACTCGGGTCGACCGCCGCGGCCCTGGCGTCGCCGCTGGTGACGAAGCAGATCCTCGACTCCATCGGCACCGATCACGGCATGGTCCAGCCGATCGCCCTGCTGCTCGGTCTGGTCGTCCTCGGTGCGGGCTTCGCGTTCACGCAGGCGGTCCTCCTCGGCAACCTCGCAGAGGACATCGTCTTCTCAGTGCGAGGTCTCTTGGTCGGTCGATTCTTCCGCGGCCGCATCGCAGACCTGCAGTTCCGGCCGACGGGTGAGATCGTCACGCGGGTCACCTCCGACACGGTCCTCCTCCGAGAGGCGACGTCATCGAGCCTCGTCAACCTCGTGAACGAGACGATCGCGCTCATCGGCGCACTGGTGCTCATGGCCGTCCTCGACCCGACATTATTCCTCGTCGCGCTGGGGTGCATCGCCGTCATCGGTGCGCTGGCAGGCCGCCTGATGCCGAGGATCGGGGCGGCGCAGCGGCTGGCGCAGGAATCGATCGGACGCCTGGGCGGCATCCTCGAGGGCGGGGCGCGCGCCGTGCGAACCATGAAAGCCGCTCGCGCCGAGTCGACCGAGGAGGCTCGTGTCCTCGCCGAGGCTCGGGATTCGATGGATCACGGCAAGCGCGCCAACCGCACCGAGGCGCTCGCATGGACGATCGCCGGCACGGGGATCCAGTTCGCCATCCTGGTCATCCTGTCGGTCGGCGCCTGGCGAATCGGCGCCGGGTGGCTTGAGGTGTCGACGCTCGTCGCCTTCCTGCTCTATGCCTTCCAACTCGTCGAACCGGTCAGCTCGATCACCATGTACGTCGCCGAGCTGCAGGCCGGTGCCGCCGCGGCCGCGAGAATCCGGGAGACCGATGACATCCGGACCGAGGACACCACCACCGGGCGCGCTGTCGCGCTGCACCGGTCGGGCGCGGATGCGCTGCGGTTCGAGCAGGTCGGGTTCACCTACCCTGGAGGTGTCCGGCCTGCCGTCGACGGCTTCTCTGCCGGGTTCCCCTGGCACGGGCAGCTCGCGGTCGTCGGTCCGTCCGGTGCGGGGAAGACGAGTCTCTTCTCGCTCATCCTGGGGTTCTACCGACCAGAGACCGGACGGATCCTGGTGAACGGGACGGACGTTGCGGAGTTGTCGCTGAGCTCCATCCGCGAGCGCATCGCCTACGTGGAGCAGGAGACGCCGTTGCTCGCGGGCACCATCCGCTACAACCTCGCGTACCGGTTCCCCGATGCCACCGACGACGAGCTGTGGGCGGCCCTCGATGCGGTCAGGCTCCGCCAGCTCGTGGACGGGTTCCCGCTCGGGCTCGACGAACCGGTCAGCACGACGAGCCTGTCCGGTGGACAGCGGCAGCGGATCGGTGTCGCCCGTGCGATCGTCCGCAGGCCCGACATCCTGTTGCTCGACGAGGCCACTGCGCAGCTCGACGGGCTGACCGAGGCCGCGATCCATGGTGTCGTCGAACGGATCGCGAAGGACAGCCTGGTCGTGACCATCGCGCACCGGCTGTCGACGGTCATGGATGCAGACCGGATCATCCTGATGGACCGGGGTGCGATGGTCGACTCCGGCACGCATGACGACCTGCTGGCGAGCAGCCCGCTCTATGCCGAGCTGGTCGCGTCGCTCCGCATCGGCCGATCAGCTGAACCACCGGCCGCTGACCGACCGGCGGCCGATGAGTCAGACGCCGACGCGCAGCGCCTGCACGGGATCCATCCGTGAGGCTCTGATCGCGGGGTAGGTTCCGAACACGATGCCGATGCCGATCGACAGCCCGGCCGCCAGGCCGACCGTGGCGGGCTCGATCACCGGAGGGATCCCATTGATGGGGGAGCGGGTGACGATGAATGCGGCGACGACACCGAGTGCACCGCCGACGACGCTCAGGGTCGTCGCCTCGATCATGAACTGCCCGGCGATCGAGAGCGGGCGCGCTCCCAGGGCCTTCCTGATACCGATCTCGCGGGTCCGCTCGCGCACGGTGAGGAGCATCACGTTGGTCACACCGATCCCGCCGACGAGCAGACTGATCGCCGCGACGCCGGCGAGCATGCCGTCGAGACTGGCGGCAGAACCACCGAGCGCGTCGCGCAGCTGGTTCGGCGTCGAGATGTCGAAGGGGGCGCCGTCTGCCGCCGAGCCGTGTCGCAGGGCGAGCACTGCTCGGATCTCAGCCGCGGCCTGGTCGACGTCCTTCGGCGAGACGGCGCCGACGGAGAGTGCGTTGATGGACCCGTACCCGGTGATGGAGGAGCGGACTCGATCGATGGGCGCGTAGATCGTCCGGCCGGAGCTGAACATCTGCTGCGCTGCGCCGCCGTCCTTGAGGACTCCGACGACGCGAAGCGGTGTGGACCCGACGAGCACCGTCTGTCCCACGGCGTCTCCCTCGGGGAAGAGCGCCGTCGCGGAGCGGGCGTCGAGGACGGTGACGTCGCCACCGCCGAGCGCGTCCGACGCTGCAAGGGAGCGCCCCTGCCCGATCACGGAGTTCGTGATGGTGAAGTAGTCGGACGTCGTGCCGACCAGAGTGACCGACACCGAGCGACTCCCTGCGACCGCCCGCTTCTCCGCCGAGACCTGCGGTGCCACACTGGCGACGTGTGTCGCCACGCGGCTCGAACGGATGGCTTCAGCATCCTCGGGTTGCAGCTGAGGACCCGCTCCGGAGGTGGAGAAGCCCGGGGAGACGGTGATCGCCGATGCACCGAGCGCCGCGATCTGGTCGTTCACCTGCTTCGAGGCGCCGTTGCCCACGGCCACCAGCGTGATCACGGAGCCGACGCCGATGACGATCATCACGATGGTCAGCACCGAACGGGTGAGGTTGCCCGTGATCCCGCGCGCCGCTGCGCCGAGCAGATCCACCGCCCTCATCGCCGCACCTGCAAGCCGCCGGCCAGCGGTCGTCGAGCCTGATCGTCGGCGATGCGACCATCCTCCATCGTCACGATCCGCTCGGCTCGCGCCGCCACGTCTGATTCGTGGGTGATGAGGACGACGGTTGAGCCGGCACGGTGGAGGTGCTCGATGATGCCGAGCACGTCCTCGGTCGACTCCGAGTCCAGATTCCCCGTGGGCTCGTCGGCGAGGATGAAGGCAGGGTCGTTCACGATCGCCCGTGCGACCGCGACACGTTGCTGTTGCCCCCCGGACAGCTGATTGGGGTGACGATCCATCTTCGCCTCGAGTCCCACCCTGGACAGCGCCTCCTCGGCTCGGACACGACGCTCACTGCGAGCAACGCCCGCGTAGACCATCGGCAGTTCCACGTTCGCCCTCGCCGTGAGCGCGGGGATGAGGTTGAACGCTTGGAAGACGAAACCGATCTCCGCGTTGCGGATGTCGGCGACCCGCTTCGGCGGCATCGCGGAGACCAGGTGTCCGTCGATGCGCAGTTCGCCTGCGCTCGGACGGTCGAGGCAGCCCAGGATGTTGAGCAGGCTGGATTTGCCCGCACCCGAAGGGCCGACGATGGCGAGGAACTCGCCGACGGGGACGGTGAGGTCGATCCCGGCCAGGGCGTGCACGACGGCGCCGCCCAGACCCGGGTGTCGGCGTTCGATGCCCACGAGCTCGATCGCCGGGATCACTGGGGGCCACCGAACGAGCCGTCGTCACCGGCGGGTGCGACACCGTCGGTCCCGTCTCCCGAGGTCTGGCCTACGGCCGGCGCGACGAGCCGAACCGTGTCGCCCGGCTCGAGACCATCCAGGATCTGGACCTGCGTGGGTGTGCTGATGCCGATCGTCACCTCGACGGTCTTCGTCTTCCCGGACTTGGCGGGGACTTCGACGGTCCCCGCAGTCGGTGAGCTGCGCGTGACGGCTTCCGCTGGGACGACCGTGGCGTTCTCCGCGGTCGCTGTCGTGATCGTGACGACGGCGGTCTGGCCGAGCCGGACGCCTGCTGGGACCGACGTCAACTGGACGACGACCGGGTAGCTGACGACGTTGTCCGTGCTGGTCTGCGGCGTCGGAGCGACGGTGACGACGGTGCCGACGATCGCTTCGGCTCCCTGAGCGGGCAGGGTCACGGAGACGGCCTGTCCGGCGGCGACGGAGGTGATGTCGGCCTCGGGGATGGCAGCAGTCACCAACAGGCTGGAGACGTCTGCGATCGCGACGAGCCCGGCGGAGGCTGCCGTCGCCGCGGGGTTCGCGCCCTCGCCCTTCACCTGTCCGGACTGTCCTCCCGAGGTGATGGTCCCGACGGTCCCGTTGACGGCGACGACCACACCGGCGATCGGCGCGAGCAACGTGGTCTGGTCGCGGGTCTGCTGTGCCGCGGCCACATCACGCTGGGCGTCGTCGCGGGTCCGCTCCGCCTGGGTGACCGCGTCGCGCTGCGTCGGGCCTTGCGCGGTCAGCTCGCGGATGGTCGCCTCCGTGCTCTGGCGCTCCGGTGCGTCCGGAGCGAGCGTGGCCAGCGTCGCCTTGGCTGCAGTGAGAGCGTCGATCCCGCCTTGTAAGGATTGCCGGGCGGTGTCGAGCGTGCTCTGCGCGGCGCTCAGCGCGCTGCGTGCCTTCTCGAGGGCGAGATCGGCCGGCCCGGTGTCCACGGTGGCGAGTTCCTGGCCCGCAGCGACGTTCTGGCCGACGGCCACCGAGATCGAGGTGACCCGCCCGCCGTCGACGAAACCGGCGGATGCGAGGTTCGCCGGCGCGATCGACCCCTTTCCCGTCACCGAGGAGGAGATGGTCGCCTGCTCGGCCTTCGCTGTCACCGGCACGGCGGCCGGCTCGACCTGACTCGACGTCGTCGCGACCGCAACGCCTCCGCCGACTGCCAGGACGGCGGCCAGGCCGACCGCACCCCAGATGATCCAACGCTTCGTGATTGCCATGGCGGCACCGTACGGACCGTACATAAGTGCCGGATAAGGATCTCGGCCGATGTCACCCAGGCTCCTCAGGGTCCTCATGGAGACCCTGCCGGGTGGCGACGGCGATGGTGGTACTCGGTCTCGCCTGGGTGAACGGGCCATCATCGAAACGTGCGTCGGTCGCTGTCCGAAGGCGCGGGGTCGCAACCCTGCAGGGACGCGTCCTGGCCTGATGGCCCACGTGGGGTGGCTATCGGACCGTCCGCTCCTGTCGCATCTGATCGGTCGAATAGGCCAGGGAGGCGTAGATCCCGCCCTGCGGGACCTCGGGGTCGATGTGCTCGGCTTCACCCCACTGGGCGGCGTCATCTCGGGGCGTGAAGCCGATCGCCGTTCCAGCGTCGAGATCCCACCATCCGTCGGTGTTCCCGGACACCGCGTAGAACACGGCCGTGTGTTCTGTGGTGGTCATCGCCGCGATGAACGCGCGCACGGCGTCGGCTGGACTGAGCCACGTCCGCTGCTCGCGGACGGAACCCGGTCGCTGCTCGTAGCTACCGATGCGGAGCGAGATGGTACTGATGTCGAACTTGTCGGCGTACAGCCGACACAGCGCTTCTCCAGCGACTTTCGATACGCCGTAGAACCCGTCCGGACGGGGCGGCATATCCGGTGTGACGTGGGCGCCCGACGGGTAGAACCCCGTCAGGCGGTTACTGCTCGCGTAGACCACACGCGGGACGCCGGCCCGCCGGGCGGCCTCGAGGACGTGATAGGTCCCGACGATGTTCACCTCGGCCAGGTCGTGGAAGTCGGCCTCATCGGGGATCCCTCCGAGGTGGATCACACCGTCCGCGCCGTCGAACAGCTCGACCAGCGCAGGAAGGTCAGCAAGGTCAGTGCTCGCGAGGGACTCGTGCGGACCGAGCGGAGTCATCGTGCGGATGTCGGTAGAGACGAGCACCGCCTGGCGGTCGAGCAGTGCGGAGCGGAGCGCCGATCCGATGTTCCCGGCGGCTCCGGTGATGACCCAGCGGGTTCCAGCGATCTCTGTCATCGTGCGATCGTACAAGGCGACATCCTTCGCCCGCGTCCTGCGTTGGCGTCACCGAGGCTCGTTCCTCGTGCACTGGAGGACATTGCACGCCTCGACGAGAAACGGGTCCTTCTCTGTCCAGGCTACCGACGCATCTCACCGACTCTCCTCGGCGCCCAGCGACGTTGAAGCCGTGACGAGAGCCGTAACCGGGTGATGCCGTTCGTTCCGCACGCCAGGCACGCGCAAGGTCGACCGAAGAGTCCGAATCTGGTCTCGTGTCCGACGAGCTGGTCGCGGCGCCGACGCCTCACGAACGCGCCAAAGACGCGATGGAAGGCGCCGCTCTTCTCATGGAGACTGCGGGCAGTACCGGCACAGAGACTCGGGGTGAGACGCTCGCGGAACGCATATCGGCCGCCGCATTGCGAGGGGGCATTCGTGTCGGTCAGCGCACGCTGATGAAGATCGGGTTCGTGTACAGCCAGGTGTCGGCCCAGGGGTCGGCTGGGGAGACCGGGTACGGCTGGGGTGCCCGCGGGTCGACCTCGGCGCCGAGCGGACCGACCCCGTGCACCTGGCCATCGCTGCCGCGAAGGCGGACGTAGCCGTCCTCAGTGGCCGGCTCAAGCGGCACCACGACACGGAACGGGGAGTCGCTGCGGTCGGCGACGTCGAGCATCTCGACGACTCGGGTGCCGGGTGCGCGCTGTTCGTCACGGTCGGCGACGGGCCCGGTGACGCGCCCTCGGATCAGGTCGAGGTGTGCGAGTCTCGGCGTCGTGCCCCGCGAGGTGGGTGTCGTCGTGGGCGTGACGTCGACCACGAGCTCGAGGGCTGTGCCGCTTTCGACGGTGAGGGTCCCACCCAAGGTGACGCCGGTCTCCGGCTGGTCGGTGGCACGGAGCACGACGGAGAGCCCGGCGACGAGGTGCCCGTGGTCGACCCAGACACGGCCGGCGCGGATTGCGTCGAGCAGGGAGACGGACGACCGGTCGACGGCCCCGACGTGCGTCCGACTGAACTCGCCCGGCCAGAAGTCGGCGCCGTTCTGGGGCGTGGCCGTGGCGATCGGGTCCGGCCGACGGCCGGCGCGGTTGAAGTTCGCGAGCGTCGCCCCGGACTCCCAGCCCGGCCCCGTCGGGAAGTCGCCCACGCGTGTCGCGTCGGACTCCTTGAGGTGCAGATCGCTGTTCGTGGTGACCCACCAGCGCCTTCCCTCGCTCAGGAGCGAGTCCCATACGCCGCCGACGACGGCCGTGGTCCAGTCGAAGCCGCCGTGCGTCAGATAAGCCTCCGCGGGGTAGCCGGGGAAGGAGAACTCGCTGGGGGTGTTCTCGTACTCGCCACGCCGTGAACGTTCGGTCGCGTTCGCTGCGATCGCTCCGGCCTGGGCGCCGGGAGCGCCCTCCATGCCGACGAACACCTCGGGGTCGGCGTCCTGCCAGGCACGGAGCTCGCCGGGCGAGTCGATGCCGAGACGGCTCGGGTGGTTCGCCAGGACGATCACGTCGTTGATGACGCCTGCACGCTTCTGGGCGCCGAGCCAGGCGATCCCGTCGGTAGCGTGCACGAGCCACTCGGCGGCGTCTTCGGTGCCGGGGCGCGGTTTCTCCCATCCGTTGAGCTTGCCGTCGTGGTCGAGCTCGAAGCGGCGCAACACGAGGGTCGTCTGGGGCCCGGGCGCGATCAGCACGGTCGCGTGCTCGGCTCCCGGGATGTACCACTCGAGCCCCTGGAGCACGAGCATGTCGGGGCGAGCCGCCCGCGCGGTGTCGATCTCGCGTGCCGCGTTGAACACCCCGCCGACGTTGGCATGCCCCTTGTTGCTGTGCTCGGTGAAGGCGATCGCGTCGACCGCGAAACGTTGCGCCTGGTCGAGGATCGTCGTCATCGGGTACTTGGCGTCGTGCGAGTAGACCGAGTGCACGTGGTGGTCGAACACCAGCCAGGAGAGCGCGTCCGGGTCGACGACTGCCGACGCGGACGGCAGCGGCGCGGCCTGGGCAGAAGCCGCGCTCCCGAGCCCCTGGGCGGTCGCTCCCACTGCGACCGTCGCAGCGACGGAAGCCCCCAGGAAGGACCGGCGGGAGAGGCCGGGCCGGGCCGATGCGCCCCGCTTCACCTCGGGCACGGAGGATGAGCCACCAGTTGGCGCGGGCTGCTCGAGGCGGGGATCGAAGGGCATGGCATCACTTTCATCGGACGGACGCGCCGATCGTAGGCAGCGGAGGTGAACCTCGGCCCAACGGCCGGTGCCATGAGTGACGCCCCGCGTTCACGACCCATTCACCTGCGTGGGCGATAGTCCTGGCGTCACCGGGTATCCCCGTCCCGGAGGCCCACCGCACCCACCAAAGGTCCCGATGTCTTCCACCGTTCGCGTCATCCACCGTTCTCCGCTCCGTGCCGCAGGGCGCACCCTGCTCGTCACGGCAGCGCTCAGCGCCAGCGCGGTGCTCTGCCTCGCCGGCGCTGGTGCTGCCGTCGCCGCCTCGGCGCCGGCACCGCTCACGCTGCGCGACACCGCCGGCGCCGCGGTCACGTCAGGTGACGCGCGCGCCGTCCCGTCGTTCGGCTCCGCGGTGCTCGCCGCGGGCTGCCCAGCCGATGCGGACGACGCCGCCCGACTCTCCGTGACGGCGGGAGGGGTCACCGTCGTCACGTCTCCGACCGTCACGGTGGCCGCCGGGCAGCCGGTCGAGGTGCCGATGGCCATCTCGTTCCAGGAGGTCGTGGACGGCGGCGTCGAACAGGGAGATGCGACCCTCGCGATTGAGTGCCTCGTTCTCGAGTCAGGCATCCCGTCATCGGTGGTAACGGCGGCGACCCTGCCCGTCACGTTCGCCGCGGGAACCTGGTCCGTTCCCGGCGCTCAAGTCGAGCCGGTCCCTCCGACGGCCACTCCGACCGCTGGCCCGCCCTCGGGAGGTCCTGGAGCAGGGGCGATCGCGTCGCCGAGCCCGTCGGCCGCAGCACGACCCTCCGCTGACGGAGACCTGGCGCTGACGGGCTGGCAGCTCGGCGGGGCCGGCGTCGTCGCCGCCGGCCTGCTCGCGGGCGGAGCCGCCCTGCTCTTGCGCAGGCGTCTCCGGTAACCCATCGGCCCGGAGGCTGCGAGGGGGCGACCGCGGTCAGGTCCCGCTCGCTGTCTCCTCATCCGCTGCCAGGTCCTTCTGGACGGCGAACTGCGTGCGGTGCAACTCTTCGTACCGCCCGCCGGAAGCCAGCAGCTCGTCGTGCGTGCCCCGCTCCACGATCGAGCCGTCCTCGACCACGAGGATCAGGTCCGCACTGCGGATGGTCGAGAGCCGGTGCGCGATGACCATCGCCGTCCGGCCCTCGAGCGCCTCGCTGAGCGCCGCCTGCACCGCCGCCTCCGAGGTCGAGTCCAGTGCCGCTGTCGCCTCATCGAGGATGACGACGCGCGGCTGTGCGAGGAGCAGTCGTGCGATGGTCATCCGTTGGCGCTCCCCACCGGAGAGTCGGTAGCCACGCTCGCCCACCATGGTGTCCAGCTGGTCCGGCAGGGACCGGATGAGCGGTTCGAGCCGCGCGCGGCGGACGGCGTCCCACACCTCGTCCTCGGACGCATCCGGACGCGCCAGGCGCAGATTGGAGCGGATGGTCTCATGGAACAGGTGACCGTCCTGCGTCACCATGCCCAGGGTGTGCCGCATGGAGGCGAAGGCGACATCGCGGACGTCCGTCCCCGCGAGACGCACGGCGCCCTCGTCGACGTCATACAGCCGCGACAGCAGCTGCGCGATCGTGGACTTACCCGCTCCTGACGAGCCGACGAGGGCGACGGTCTGCCCCGGTTCGATCCGGAAGGAGACGCCGTGCAGCACCTCCTCGCCGCCTCGGGTGTCCAGCGTCGAGACCTCTTCCAGAGAGGCGAGGGACACCTTGTCCGCCGACGGGTAGGCGAAGTGGACGTCGTCGAACTCGACGGACACCGGACCCTCGGGGACGGTGACGGCGTCGGGCTTCTCCCGGATGAGCGGTTCGAGGTCGAGAACCTCGAACACGCGCTCGAAGCTGACCACCGCGCTCATGATCTCCACCCGGGCGTTCGCGAGGCCGGTCAGCGGCGCGTAGAGGCGGGTGAGCAGGAGCGCCAGGGTGACCACCTCACCGGTGTCCAGTTGCCCGGCGAGTGCGAGGAAGCCGCCGAGGCCGTACACGAGGGCGAGCGCGAGGGCGGAGACGAGCATCAGCGCGGTGAAGAAGACGAACTGCAGCATCGCCGTCCGGACGCCGATGTCGCGGACGCGGGCGGCACGGACGCGGAACTCCTCGGCCTCCTGATCCGGTCGGCCGAACAGCTTGACGAGCGTGGCACCGGGCGCTGAGAACCGCTCGGTCATCTGCGTGCTCATGGCCGAGTTGTGGTCGGCGGCTTCGCGACGCAGCGCGGCGAGACGGCTACCCATGCGGCGCGCGGGTACCAGGAAGATGGGGAGCATCACCACGGCGAGGACCGTCACGAGCCAGGACGTGCTGAGCATGACGATCAGCGTGAGGACCAGGGCCACGAGGTTCGTGATCACGCCGGACAGTGTGCCGCTGAAGGCCTGCTGCGCGCCGATCACGTCGTTGTTGAGGCGGCTCACGAGCGCGCCCGTCCTGGTGCGGGTGAAGAACGCGATCGGCATCTGCTGCACATGGTTGAAGACGGCCGTGCGGAGGTCCAGGATCACGCCTTCGCCGATCCGCGCCGAATACCAGCGCGTCACGAGGGACACGGCGGCGTCGGCCACGGCCACGAGGGCGATCACGAAGGCAAGGCGGACGATCGTGGCCACCTCGCCCCGGGCGACGATGACGTCGACCACCTGGCCGGCGAGCACCGGCGTCGCGACTGCGAGGAACGCTCCCGCGACGGAGAGGGCGATGAAGACCAGCAACTTGGACCGGTAGGGCACCGCGAACGTCATGATGCGCCGCACGGACTCACGGGAGATGCCGTGCTTGCCGTCCTTGGCGGTCGAGATCTTGTACAGCGAGCTCCAGGCCGCGCTCTCCATGCTCATTGCGACTCCTCACGCCCCGCTGCGCATGAGCACGTCCCCGACCCCGGTCACGACCCGGGTGGCGACGCGAACGCAGACCTGCGAGAGCGTATCAGCCTCGCCGTTCCCGACCTGAACGCTCTGGCGTCGTCAGCGTTCGGCGCGCAGGGCCGTCCACATCACGACGAAGGCGGCGGCGATGCCGAGCACGCTGCCGGCGAGCCCGACGATCATGGCGGGATGGCCGGTGTCGGCGAGGCCGATCGAGCAGGCGACCACACCGACGCCGGACGCCATCAGCGCGACGAAGCTGAAGGCGGCGAGGATGAAGCGCTTCGTGGTCCGGGTGGGATCGGGGGCGGGAGGGAGCGACATCGTGTCTCGTTTCCGCCGTCGCGTGGGCTGCGTCGGCTCTTCGGCATCAGGCTAGAGGGCCGCCGGTCGATGCGGTGAGGGGGTATCCCCGGTCCTCACGACAGAACGGTCACGAGCGTCTGCGGATCTCGTGGACGAGGAGCCAGACGAGGTAGCCGCCACCCACGATCACGGTGACGACCCCCACCGGCAGCGACGTCGGCAACAGGTGCTGCGCGACGATGTCGGATGCCAGCAGAATGAGGGCCCCGAGCAGGGCGGACGGCACCAGTGCGATGCCGGCGGTGCGGGTGATCCGCTGCGCGATCTGCGGGGCGGCGAGGGCGACGAAGGCGATGGGTCCGGCCGCGCCCGTGACGACAGCCGTGAGCGCGACGGCGCACGCCACGAGACCGAGCCGCGAACGTTCGACCCGCGAGCCCAGCGCCTTCGCCGCGTCGTCGCCGAGCTCGAGCTGGCGGAGCGAACCACCGAGCGGACCGAGGGCGATGGCGACGGCCATGATCACGACTGCGGCGGGGAGGAGCTGCGCCCAACCGACGGCGTTCAACGAGCCCGCACCCCACACGGTGGCGAGCATCGCGACTTCGAGTTTCGCCCGCAGCACGAGGTAGGAGCTGAGTGCCTCGAGCATGGCCGAGACGCCGATGCCGACGACGATGAGACGGAAGCCCTGGATGCCCCGGCGATAGCTGAGGAGGTAGACCAGCGCTGTGGCGATCAGGCCGCCGCCGATGGCACCACCCGCGACCGCGGCCGACCCGGCGCCCGCGCCGATCACGATGATCACGATGAGACCGCCCGCGTACGATCCCGCGGTGAGCCCGATGATGTCGGGGCTCGCGAGCGGGTTGCGGGTGAGGGATTGGAAGATCGCGCCCGAGAGTCCGAGCGCCCCGCCGAAGAGCAACGCGGCGAGGACCCGGGGGAGACGCCACTCGAGCACCACCGTCTGCACCAGACCGTCTGGCCCGCCGAGGAACGCCGACGCCACCTCGTCGACCGACAGGGGCAGATCGCCGAGACACAGCGCGAGCAGCGCCAGGGCGAGGAGGATCGCGCAGAACACCCCGCACACGGTGATGGTGCGCAGCCGGACACGGAGGGAGAGTGAGCGCCGACGCCACACGACCGTGCGCGGTCCCGTCTCGACCCCGGTCACAGTGCGCTCGCCTTCGCGCGTCGCACGAGGTGGATCAACACGGGCGCACCGATGAACGCCGTGACGATCCCGACCGGGACGTCACTCGGCCAGAGGATCACACGACCGATCACGTCGGACGTGAGCAGCACGGCCGGCGCGATCAGGATCGAGTACGCCACGATCCACCGCTGGTCGGGGCCGACGATCCACCGCGCGATGTGGGGCACCATCAGGCCGACGAAGCCGACCGGTCCGGCGATCGCGGTCGCCGCACCTGCCAGCAGGGTGATCGCGACGACCGCGAGCACGCGGGTGCTCACGAGACGCGTGCCGAGCGAGGAGGCGAGATCATCGCCCAATGCCAGGGCGTTCAGCGATCGCGCACTGAACAGTGCGATGACGACGCCCGCGACGACGAAGGGGAGCGCCGGCAGGATGACGTCGAATCCGCGTTCCACGAAGGACCCGGCGTTCCACCCGCGGAGCTGCCTGAAGGTGACCGGATCGAGGAGCATCATGGCGGTCGTGATGCCGCTGAGCACCGCAGCCAGGGCGACGCCGGCGAGGGTCAGCCGGACCGGATCCGCGCCACCACGTCCTGCCGAGCCGATCACGTAGACGAGTGCCGTCACGACCAGGGCTCCCAGGAACGCGAACGGCAGGTACTGCACGGGCGTGCGCGCGCCGAGCAGGACACCGATCGCGACGAAGAGCGCCGCGCCCGCGTCGACACCGAGGATGCCCGGATCACCGAGGGGATTTCGGGTGAGGCCCTGGATGAGTGCTCCCGAGACGCCGAGCCCGACACCGACGACGAGCCCGGCCACGGTGCGGGGGATCCGCAGATCGAGGACGACCAGATCGGTGACGGAGCCGTCGGGCCTCGTGAGTGCCCGCCAGACGTCGGTCGGGCCCACGGGGTGGGACCCCACGAGGATGCTGAGCAGGATCGCGGTCGCGAGTGCCGCGACCGCGATCCCGAGCCCCAGCGAACGGCGCCCGCGAGGGGTGCGCGAGGTCACCGACGGGTCAGCCGTCGACGCTCTGCGGAGCTGTGCCGGCGACGGCGTCCACCAGGCGCGGCACCAGTTGCTCGAGGACGTACTTCTGGCTGAGTGGGGTGAGGAAGTAGATCGCACCGGCGAGCTCGCCGTCGGTGAAGACCGCTCGCCCGCCGGTCACGGCGTCGAGGCTGGAGGTGGTGCCGAAGCCCAGCACCTCCTGGACGGAATCCGCGGACTCCGTGGCGAAGACGATCACGTCAGCGTCGATGACACCGACGTTCTCCGCGGCGATCTGCGCCTGTCCGCCCTCGCTCGGGACGTACTGCTGCAACCCGGGCGTGATCGTGAACCCGAGATCCGTCAGGAAGTCGGTGTTGAGGCCGTCGGGGTAGACCCACAGGTTGCCGTCCCACGGCCCACCCTGCGAGAACGTCGCCGTGAGGCCCGCGAACTCCGGGTGCGCTGCTGCCGCCGCCGCATAGGCATCGTCGACGCCCGTGATGAGCGCCTCGCCTTCCGCCGAGCGACCCACGGCCTGGGCGACCATCCTGGTCTGGTCCCGCCAATCCGCGAAGTAGAGCCCCGCGCCTTCCTCATTGGTCACGGTCGGCGCGATCTCCGCGAGCTTCCCGTAGTTCTCCTCGGTCATGCCGGCGTTCGTCCCGATGATCAGGTCCGGCCGCAGTGACGCGATCTTCTCGTACTCGAACCCGTCGGTCGTGGTGAGGACGGTCGGCTCGGCATCGCCCAGGAGATCCGTCGCCCACGGCCACACCGCATACGGCTGCTCGCCGTACCACTCCGTCGTCGCGATCGGTGTGACACCCAGTTCGAGGAGGATGTCCTGCTCGGTCAGGCCGACCACGACGATCCGCTGCGGTTCCGACGGGATGACCGTCTTGCCGTACTCGTGCTCGATCGTCACCGGGAACGAGTCGCTCGGCTCGGTCGTGTAGTTCGGGTTCTCGGCGGTGGTCGACGCGGCGCTCGAGCAGGCGGAGAGCGCGACACCGACGAGGGCGAGCGCGCTCACCGCGGCAAGCAGACGAGCGGTCCTCGCGCTCGGGGCGCGGTGGTGCTTCGGGACGATCATGGGGTCCTTCATCGGTTCGGCTGGCGGGATGACGACAGTCAGGTTAGCCTTGCCTAATCGCTTCGCGCTATCGCGCTGAGTGGACAGGACTTGTCGAATGGAGACAGCTGGATGTCTGGTCGCGATCACTCGGACGGCGGAATCAAGCTCCTCGGCCCGCTGGATGACGCCGAAGGGACATCGGGGGAGTTCCGGGTTTCCCGCTCGCGGGTCGACGCGACGACACGGTTCGATGAGCACTCCCACCGCGAGGACCAACTCGCGTGGATGAGTTCCGGCGCGATGGAGGTGTCGGTCCCCGGCGATCGACGGCGACTGCGGCGAGAGCACCTCGCATGGATCCCCGCGGGGATGGTGCACGAAATGAGCTTCAGCGAGCCCGGCGAGCTCATCAGCGTCTACGCCGACCCGGAACTGCGCCCCCAGGGCGGCCGGTGGAACGGTGCACGGACCGTCCGGGTCGACGACCTGTCGGGAGCACTGCTGGCGCACCTGCTGGAGGCCGATCCGGCCGGCCGACGTCGATGGCGGTGCTGGACGCTCCTGGTCGACCTGCTGTCGGCTGCGGCTCGCGACGACGAGGCGTTGGCCATGCCCCGTGAGCCGCGCGCGCGTGCCATCGCGTCGGCCCTGATGGCGGACCCCGCCGACCCGCGCGGGCTCGACGATTGGGCCTCGGCTGCAGGTGTCAGCTCGAAGACGATCGGCCGGGCGTTCGTGGACGGCACGGGATGCACCTTCCGCGAGTGGCGGGTCCGCGTGCGCCTGCATGCTGCCGCGGGCATGCTCGGACGGGGTGCCGCCGTACAGGACGTCGCACCCGCGGTCGGCTACGAGTCGGTGAGCAGCTTCATCGGGGCGTTCCGGGCCCGGTTCTCCATGACCCCCGCCGTCTACGCCGCGCGCAGCCGGTCGTCGGAGGTCGTCTGATCCGAAGACGGGTGCGGCTTCAGGCGCTCTGAGCAGACCGACCGCCCCCGTCGGTCTGGCCGACGCCTCGGCTTCCGCTCTAGGGTGGCCGTATGGCCCACCCGCAAGAACGACGGTCGACCAGCCGGTGGAGCGTGATCCTGCGGGTGATCGCCGGTATCGTCGGCGCCGCGGCCGCGATCGTGTTCCTGCTGGCGATCTGGATGGTGGTGTCGAGCCGGTTCGGCTGGGACGATCGCGACGTCCACGGCTACCGCCTGCTCTTCGGAACCCCGATTGCACTCTTCGCCGGGCTGGTCATGGCAGTCTCCTTCCCGCTGGCGCTGCCGCCGGCGCACCGGAGCCGTACGCGGGCCGTGACCCTCGGAGTGCTAGCGGTCATCGTCGTGCTGCTCGTCATCGCGGTCGTCACCGCCTGAATCGGCCCAGCGCGGCCTTTCCTGACGGCGTCTCAGCGATCAACCGGTCTCGGCAGACCGCAGGCGGGCTCGGAGTCCGAGCAGGACGTCGACCACGACGAAGGCGGCGAGGCTGAGACCGAGGAGCGGCAGGAGCGTGCCGATACCGGCCGCGACGATGAGGACCGCGGCGACGCCCCACCAGGGTGCGCGGCGGAGCGCTCCGCGTGCCGGGGCCCGGCCGACGATCCGTCCGGGCTCGCGGGTCGGTCGTCGCTGCCACCACATGACGTAGCCCCAGACGACCATGGCGATGATCCCGGACGCGAGAGCGAAGAGGAGCAGCTGGTTCGGGAGGCCGAACATGGAGCCCATGTGGGTGTCGACGCCCCATCGGGTGAGCTTCGCGGCGAGAGGGAAGTCCGCGAAGTCGACCCGATCGGTGACCTGCATCGTCCGTCCGTCGATAGCGACCGCGTCGACCTCGGTCGGGAAGCTGCGCTGGATCTCCTGCACCACCCACGCCGTTCCCGCGGTGGCCGGTGGCGTGATCTCGACGAGGCCCGTGTTGACGTTGACCTCCCGGGCGACGGAGAGCACCGCGTCGAATGTCGCCGGGTTCGCCGTCACCGTCTCGGGATCGGATGTGGGAGCCACGGTGCCTCCGTGGCCGGCATGCTCATCGGCCGGTGCGGACTCACCGCCGAGGTCGGTGGTCACGGATGGCGTGGACCAGTCGAAGGCGGCGCGGAGGGTGCCGACGTTGCCGCCGCCGTACTGCGACCAGGTGATGCCGGTTGCGGAGAGGAACAGTGCGCCGACGAGGAGCCAGATGCCGGTGGAGGTGTGCCAGGAGAGGATGCGCCGGTACCCCTTGGCTCGGTTGTTCGGGCGGACGAAGTCCTTCTTGGTGCGAGCTTTGCGGATGCGGGCGATCCAGAGGCCGAGGCCGGCGAGGGCGACGACACCGAGCCAGGAGGCGGCGAGTTCGCTGTAGAGGCGTCCGACCTCGCCGAGGTGCAGGTTGCGGTGGAGCTGGTCGATCCAGGTGCGCAGCGGCAGTGCTCCGCTGGTGCCGTACGCGGTGAGGTCGCCGCGGATCTGGGCGGTGGCCGGGTCGACGAACACGGCGCGGGTCTCGCTCTCGCCGAGCCCGTCACCGGTGTACATGACGCGCGTGGTGTCGCCGGGGTTCGGGGCGGGACGCACGGCGACGATGGTGTCCTGGTCCTTCGTGTACGTGTTTGCGGCTTCGATCTGGTCTGCGAGCGGCAGATACTCGTCGGCCTCCGGCGCATGGAGCTGCTCGGCGTACACAAGTTGCTCGAGTTGCGGGGTCAGGGCGTAGAGCGCGCCGCTGGTCGCCGCGACGAGGATGAACGGTCCGACGAAGATCGCGGCGATGAAGTGGAGGCGGAGCAGCAACTGCGGGAACCAACCTCGGCTGCGGTCCGGTTTCGGGGGAGGTCCATCGGCGTGGAGATGGGCCGGTGCGTGTGTGGTCACGGGTGGTCCTTTCGAGGGGCCTGGTCGTGGTCGTTGATGCGTGCGAGGCGGGCGTTGTAGTCGGTGAGTTCCGCGTCCCCGTCGCGGTCGGCACGGCGGTCGTAGCGTTTCGCGGCACGTTCGTCACTCCGCACCCACTGCGAGACGACGATGAGGGCGACGAGGACGGCCGGGATCTCGCCGACGCTCCACGCGATGCCGCCGCCGACCGCTTGATCGGCGAGGAGCGCTGCGGTGTTCGTGTAGCCGAGGGCGGTCCACCACCCTTCGGCGAGCACGGTGGCGCTGGACATGATCGCGAGTCCGAAGAAGGCGTGGAAGGCGAGGGTCGCGAGCAGCAGGATGATCCGGAACGGGTAGGCCGGGCGGTTCGGACCCGGGTCGATGCCGATGAGGACCCAGAAGAACAGGTATCCGGTGGCGAGGAAGTGCACCGTCATCAGGATGTGACCCTGGTGGGCGAGCATCGCCCATTCGAACCAACCGGTGTAGTAGAACACCACCAGACTCCCGGCGAAGAGCACTCCTGCGACGGCCGGCTTCGACAGCAGCCGCAGGTACCGCGAGTGCACGACGGCGAGGATCCACTCCCGGAGGCCTCGGCCTCCGTCGGTGCGACTCGGCAGGGTTCGCAGTGCAAGGAGGATCGGGCCGCCCAGGACGAGCAGCGGCGGCACGATCATCATGAGCGCCATGTGCTGCAGCATGTGCGTGCTGAAGTGGATCTGCCCGTAGACGGCGAGGCCACCGCTGGTCGCGTACAACAGCGCCGCGCAGCCGGCCAGCCAAGCGATCAGGCGGACCACGGGCCAGGCGTCGCCGCGGCGCCGGAGCGTGCGGAACGCCCACAGGTACCAGGCCGCACCGACCACGGCGAGGCCGGCCCACATCCAGTCGACGTGCCACTGGGTGAACATCCGCAGTGGCGTCACCTCCGGCGGGTAGGCGAACCCGAGGAGCCGACGGCGGACGTCGTCGGCGACCGGCTCCTGCGACACCGGCGGTTGGCTGCGCGACAACGCGACCGAGACGCCCATCGTGACCGCCATGACGACGACCTCGACGACCGCGAGCCGGACGAACGTCGACCGCTTCCCGGGTTCGGCCTGCAGCCGGGGGATGAGCCGGAGCCGATGCCACACGCCGGCCAGTCCGAGCAGCACGAGCGCGACGGTCTTCGCGACCAGGAGCAGCCCATACGGGGTGAGGAGGTCCATCGGGCCCGCGAGGCGCAGCGAGGCGTTCACGACGCCCGAGAAGGCCACCGCACCGAACGCCCAACCGGCGAGTACCGAGTAGCGTGCGACGACCGCGCTGATCTGATCGCCGACCTTCCGACGGAGCAGGATCACGGCCACGAGACCGCCGACCCAGGCGGTGACGCCGATGAGGTGGATCGCGAGCGAGTTGACCGCGTTGCCGTGCTCGTCGGAGCCTGCAGCATGACCCGACAGGGACAGCGGAAGTAGCGCGAAGACGGCGATCGCGTTCGCGGCCGCGATCCACGCCAGACGTCGGGCGAGGAGCACGATGCAGAACACCACCAGCACGCACGCGAGCGAGAACACCAGGGTCTGCCCGAGCTCCAGCTCCGTCGCGTAGAACAGGAAGGTCTTCGCGAACGTCGGTGAGGACACCGGCACGCCGATGGAGTTAGCCGCGGTGAACACCAGCACCGCGATCCCCGCCGCGAGCCAGACTGAGGCCGCCCAGGCCGCCCAGCGGATCGCCTTCGACTGCGAGAACGACACGACACCCGGGAGGATCCGCTGCCCTGGCAGCAGGAAGGTCGCCGCGATGAGCAGGCCGATCGTGACCGACGCGGCCGCATCGTGGACGACCCTCGCGACCGGCAGACCGCGAGTGACGATCGCCCCCGGATCCGACAGCAGCGTGCCGGTCGTGAACGCACCGGTGAACTGCAGCGCGGAGAGCGCCACGACGACCGCCACCGGCACCGCGGCCAGCATGACGGCTTCAGGTGCACGGATCGGCACCAGGACGGGAGACGGGCCTCGCTGACTACTCGGATCGGCTTCGGGAGCGTTCGACGGAATGGGTGTTTCTGCCACGGGAGGTGGCTCCTTCCCCGCGGGCTCGAGTGGACGAACCCTGCGGCACAGCTCACCCGGCGAGCCCACGATCAGGCCCGAAGGGGCGCCGGGCAGGACCGAGCGGCGGAAATGGTGGCACTCCGCCGGTGCGCGGCGCATCGGGACGACCAAGGTTGGAGCGTCGTCGTCGAGGAAGCGTCCTACGCGCACGCAGCGGTGACCATCGACCGAGCGCGCAGCTCAGTGAGGTCATGCCGTGATCTCAGAGGAAGGACAGCGCCGGAGGCCCGCGCAAGGCGGTCGTCTCCGGATACACGCCGAGTGGGCGCCGGATCGGCACGCAATGCTGCGGCAACACCCGCGCGGGCAGCACCGGCGACGCCAGGGCCGCGAGGACCGCGGGCACCAGCCGTGCGAGGACGAACTCCCTGATGGTACCGGCCGTCGACAGCAGTGTCTCGGCTCGATGGAGCGCGGCGATGGTCACGAGGCCGGCGACGAGGTGGGCGAACCACATGCCGGCACCGCCGTGCCCGTCGTGCATCATCGGCATCGACGACGTGTCGAGGATCACCGGTGATCCGTGGGAGAGGTGTCCGCTCGGCGTCGCCATCGAGGTGGTGCCCTGGGCGGTGCCGAGGACGAAGAGCGTGTGGAACAGGACCTGACTCACCGCGACGGAGACGGACAGACGGACGATCGACAGCCGTCTGCCTGCGAGCAGGACGCAGACGACGGTCGAGAGCACGAGTGGCACGACGACACCGAGGACGCCGGGCATCGAGCCGCCGCCGGCGACGTGCGACAGGAGTGCGACGAAGGTCGAGAACGCCGCGGCGACCACACCACGAAGGGTGCGGGTCGAGCGGGCGGACGACATGTGCCCATTCTTGCAGACCGTCACCGCCGTCATGAGGCCGCGCCGTGCCGCCAGGCGAGCAGCGCCACCCCGATCGAGCGCGGTGCAGACCCGCATGCCCGGCGCTGATGGCAGACCGCGGCTTCCCGGCGCAACCCCGATGTGGCTGGAACACGCCACGCACGGCGACGGTATACCGTCGAGGCATGAGCCACACCCTGGAACCGGGTACGACCGCTGCGCCCGCCGGGTCGCCGGTGGAGGCACGCCGCAGGCACTACGCGGAGTTCTACGGACTCGCGCCGTTGCCGACGGACTTCGGGGTGGTGCTCGGCAACTGCCAGGCGGAATCCCTGCGCACCGTCATGGATGCACCGGACCGCAGGTTCGTGCGCGTGCCTGCCGTGCATGAGATGACCCCCGAGGACGCGCGACGGTTGCACGACGTCGTCGGCGCCGCGCACACGGTCGTATCGCAGCCGGTGCGTGACGATTACCACGGTCTGCCGCTCGGCACGCGTCAGGTGGCAGCCTCCACGAGCGGCCGTGTGCTGACGGTGACGCCGGTGCGGTTCGGAGGCTTGCATCCGTTCCAGGCCGCCGTCCGGGTCCCCGGCGTCGAGGAGAACCCGCCGATCGTGGCGTACCACGACGTCCGGACGCTCGCGGCCGCCGCAGGCCTCCCCGTCGCGTCTGCGCTCCAGCCGGACGCCGTGCGCGCGATCGGCCGCGCCTCCGTCGAAGAACTGCGGAGACGCGAGGCCGCGACCGACGTGCCGGTCTCCGACCTCTTCGACTCGGTCACCGCCGACCACGCGCGCACCGTCAACCACCCGGGGAACGCGATCTGGCTGCCGCTCGGCGCCCGGGTCCTCGACGCCCTGGGGGCACTTGGTGGCGTCACCGACCCCGGACGCCCCCTGCTCAACGTGGTGCGCGCGCCCATCGCACCCGAGGTCGTCGACGCCTGGTCGTTGACGGACGAGCCCCGCGACCACTGGATCCTCGAAGGCGTCGAGGTCGACGACGCCGAGGTGCGCGCCGCCCACACCGATTGGTATGCGTCCCACCCCGCATTCGTCGTCGCCGCCGTCGATCGGCTCGCAGCCCTGTTCTCCGTGTGGCGCAACGCGTGACTGGGAGTGCGCAGCCGTGGGTCGTCGGCAACCGATGGGACACGCTCGACGACGTCCATCCTGATCCGTTGCCACGCGTCTCGGTGATCGTCGCGCACTACGACCAGCCCGGTGAGCTACTCCGGACCCTGCACGCCCTCGCCGCGCAGGACTACCCGCGTCACCTCCTGGAGGTGATCGTCGCCGACGACGGATCCCCGGGTGACGTGTCGGTTCCGGACGACGTGATCCTCGTCCGGCAGGAGGACCAGGGGTTCCGGCTTGCCGCCGTCCGCAACCTGGGCGTGCGGGCGAGCAGAGGCGAGGTGTTGTGCTTCCTCGATGCCGACACGGTCCCCGAGCCGGGGTACGTGCGCGCGCTCACGCGGCTGCCCGCCCTGCTGCCCGAGGCGGTCACGGTGGGGCGGCGTCGCCACGCCGATTTCGCCGGGGTCGCCCCGGAGACACCGGTCGTCGAGGCGGCTGCCGGCCGTGAGCTCGCCGAGCCGGCGTGGCTCGCCGAGGAGTACGCGCGCAGTCGGGATCTGCGCGACGCGGACGACCGCTCCTATCGATTCATGATCGGCGCGGCCCTCGCATGCTCGCGGAGCATGTTCGACGAGTTCGGCGGATTCGACGAGTCCTTCACCTCCTACGGTGGGGAGGACTGGGAGTGGGCGCACCGCATGTGGCAGGCGGGAGCGGTCTTCGCCCACGTCCCGGCCGCGGTGGCCTGGCACGACGGCCCCGAATGGGCTGAGCGCGACGGCTCAGGCGTGGACCGCGCGAACGCCCAGACCATGCGGCTCCTCACGTCGATCCCCGTGTCGGGGTCAGCGCCACGAGCGCTCTGGTCGGACAGGGTGGATCTCGTCGTGCGGTTGCGGGGCGCCCACACGGCGGCCGCTCGGTTCGTCGCGGCGGACTCGCTGTTCACCGCCTTCCCGCAGGCTCGGTTCGTCCTCGAGGACGGCGGAGCTGAGGAGCTCGGGGCAGACCCGCGCGTCCTGGGTGAAGTAGCCGGAGTCGACGCCCGAGTGACGTGGGAGCTCGACCGTCCGGTCGTGATCCTCGACCCGACGTGGATCGTCGATCTCGTCGCGCGCCTCGGCACCGGAGACGTGGGCACCGTCGAGCTCGTCGACCCGGACGGCGCGTCGCTCGGCCGCGTGCGATCCCGGCGGGCCGCGCGGCGTGAGGAACGCTGGGGCAGTCCCGATGCCTTCGAGACGCAGCAGCTCGTCGCCGACGGCGTCCACCAGCTCCGGCCAGACCCGCGGGTGGCGGCCTGGGTCGGCGGCTGGGGCGGACCCTCATCGTTCTGTTGACCCGATCGGCGACGACGCGCTCCACGCATGGATCACGCGGCCCGAACGCCGGCCTCCGTCGGACGTCTGCACCACCGGACGCGCTGAGTGCAACCCCACCGGTTGCGGCCTGCGTCTCGTTTAGCGTGGTCGTCATGTCTCCGCGCGACCAGTACGACCTGACCAACCCCGTGACCCAGTACGACCGGGTCGAGCCACCACTGCAGCATCAGCCGGAGCCCGGCGTGCAGGCCAGGATGACCCCCGTTCCCGACCTCGGCGAAGCGAGCTACCGGGGCAGCGGACGCCTGAACGGTCGGAAGGCGCTCATCACGGGTGGCGACTCCGGGATCGGTGCGGCAACAGCGATCGCGTTCGCTCGCGAAGGCGCGGACGTCGTCATCGCTCACCTCCCGGGTGAGCACGAGGACGCCGAGCACGTGCTGTCGCTCATCGCCGACGCAGGGCGCCGAGGCAAGGCGATCGTCGCCGACATCTCGCACGCCGACCAGTGCCGTCGGCTCGTCGCGGAGGCCGCGGACTTCCTCGGAGGCCTGGACGTCCTCGTCAACAACGCGGGCAAGCAGATCGCGGTCGACCGGGTGGAAGATCTCAGCGATGAGCAGTTCGAGGAGACCTTCCGGACGAACGTGTTCGCGAACTTCTGGATCACCAAGGCGGCGCTCGCGCACCTGGGCGAGGGCGCGAGCATCGTGAACACGGCGTCGCTCGAGGCGTACAAGCCGTCACCCGACCGGCTCGACTACGCGGCGACGAAGGCCGCGATCAACAACCTCTCGAAGGGGCTCGCGCTGCAGCTCGCCTCGCGCGGGATCCGCGTGAACGTGGTCGCTCCCGGCCCCGTGTGGACCGCATTGCAGGTCTCCGACGGCGTCTCCGACGAGCAGATGCAGTCCTTCGACGACGAGAACACGTACCAACGTGCCGGACAGCCGGCTGAGCTCGCGCCGGCGTACGTCTACCTCGCCTCGGCGGAGTCCGGCTACGTCTCCGGGGCCACGTTGAACGTCAACGGCGGCATGGTCACCCCGTGACCGCGGCTGCGTGCACGGTCTTCTTCCTCCCCGGGCTGGGCCTCGACGACGCCGCGATCGCACCGGTGGCTCGTGAGCTCGACGCTCGGCTCCGGATAATCGCCGTCGAGCTGCCCGGCCAGGGCGACACGGCCGACGCGCCGGACGGCTCGGTCGAGTCGCAGGTCGACGCTGCTCTCGCCGTGATCGCGGAGCAGGCCGACGGCGGACCCTGGATGCTGTGTGCCCACAGCATGGGCGGCAAGGTCGCCGCCGGGATCGCCGCCCGGGTCCGCGACGGCGACGTCCCCGTCTTCGGCCTCCTCGGTGTCGTGCTCCTCGCGCCGTCACCGCCAACGCCCGAGCCGATGCCGGACGCCAAGCGCCACCAGATGCTCACCTGGGTCGAGGACGGGCCCATCGCCGAGGCGGACGCGCAGACCTTCGTCGACGACAACGTGGGTGCACCCCTGCCGGCCGAGCTGCAGGCCGCCGCAGTGGCGTCCGTGCGGGCCATGTCGCCCGTCGCTTGGCGCCGCTGGCTCGAGCAGGGCAGCGTGGAGGACATCGCGTCCTCCGTCGGCACCCTCGACCTTCCCTGCACCGTGCTCGCCGGAGACCAGGACGATGCGCTCGGAGCCGCAGTGCAGCCGGAGCTGCTCTCGGACGTCTACCCCCGCGCACGATTCGTGTCGCTCGCTGGAGCCGGGCATCTGCTCTCCTCCGAGCGTCCGGTCGAGGTGGCGCGCGCGATCACCGAGCTGTGGGACGAGATCGTCGCGCACAGTGCGATCGTCCCCGCTGAATGGGGGCTCGTCATCGCGTCCCCGCGGACCACGCCGCGGGTGCGGAGTGCGCTGGCACGACGCGCCTTACCGGACGACCCCCGGTATCGGCCCCGTGTGCTGAGCGTGGAACAGCTGGACCTGCTCCGCGCCGTCGCCGATCACCTGGTTCCGCAGCCGGCGGGTGGGCGGATCGACCTCGCCGCGCGGGTCGACGCCGACCTCGCCGCAGGTGGTGGCGACGGATGGCGGCCGGTCGGAGGACTCACGGACGACGAGGCGTACCGCGCCGGGCTGGACGACCTCCGAGTCGCCTGGCCGGATTCGACCGACGGTCAGGAGGCGCTGATCCGCGCCGTGATCGACGGCCAGGGCGTTCCAGGGGGCACCATCGACGGAGACGATCTCGGGCGCTGGTTCGAGGACCTGCGTGTGGACGTCACGCGGGAGTGGCTCATCCACCCCGCGTCGTTGGCCCGCGTCGGCTACGACGGGTTCGCGACCGGCGCTGAGGACGTCGACTTCGCCGGTTACCGCGAGCTCGGTGCCGACACCCGGGACGATTGGGAGCCCTCCGACCTCGGCGCCGCGCCCGCCCCCACACCCGCACAGCAGCAGGAGGACGCAGCGTGAACCTGGACGCGATGAAGACCTATGAGCTCGATGACAGCGTCGATGTCGTGGTGGTCGGTACCGGTGCAGGTGGTGCGCCACTGCTCGCGCGACTCGCTGAGGCGGGGTTGCGCGTCGTCGCGCTCGAGGCCGGGCCGAATCACGACCCCGCGGAGTCCACGCCGGACGAGGTCGACGCGACGACGATCAACTGGATGTCCAGCCGGTTCAGCGGTGGAGACGCTCCGACGGCGTTCGGTCCGAACAACAGCGGGTTCGGCGTCGGCGGTGGCACCGTCCACTGGGGCGCGTTCACGCCCCGTCCGGACGCACGCGACCTGCGTCTGCGCAGCGAGACCGGCCTCGGCCGTGACTGGCCCGTCGATCATGCGGAGTTCACCCGCTACGTCGAGGAGGTCGAGGCGACCATCGGTGTGTCCGGTCCGACGCCGTATCCGTGGGACCCGTCGCGCACCTACCTGTACGCGCCGCCGAAGCGGAACGCCCCGGCGGACCTCATGGCGAAGGGCGCCGAGTCGCTCGGTATCCGTGCGACCGACGCTCCCGCCGCGATCATCACCCGCGACCGCGATCAGCCGCACCACGGCCTGCGACGCGCCACGACGAACGTCGGCTCGATCCACCAGGGCGAGCGCCACGGTGCAAAGGCGACGACCGCCATCACCTACCTGCCTGCTGCGGTCGCGGCGGGAGCGGAGATCCGTCCGGACGCCGTCGTGCACACCATCGAACGGGATGCCCGCGGTCGGGTGACGGGCGTCGTCTATCGCCAGGACGGCGTCGACAAGCGGCAGCGCTGCGAGGTGCTCGTGTTGGCCGGCGGCGGGGTGGAGACTCCTCGGCTCCTGCTGCACAACGACCTCGCGAACGCCAGCGGTCAGGTCGGACGGAACTTCCTCGCCCATGGTGCGGTGCAGGTGTGGGGACGGTTCGACGAGCAGATCCGCGGCTACCGCGGCTACCCCTCGGCGCTCATCACCGAGGACTTCGTCCGCCCTGACGGTGCTGACTTCGCCGGAGGGTATCTGCTCCAGAGCCTCGGCGTCATGCCGTTCAACTATGCGACCACCCTCGTGCGCGGCGGCGGTCTCTGGGGCACTGAGCTTGTCGACGAGCTCGACGCGTCACGGTACAACGCCGGCATCGGGATGAACGCCGAGTGTCTGCCCGCCGACGGCAATCGGCTCGAGCTCTCGTCGGAGGAGGACGAGTGGGGTCTGCCGCGTGCGACCATCTCGTTCTCGCCCGGCGACAACGAGCGGGCCATCGACCGCCACGCCATCCGCACGATGACGGACATCCTCACGGCGGCCGGTGCGCGGAGTACCAGGGTGCTGGCGCGCACGGCACACACGCTCGGCACGTGCCGGATGAGCGACGATCCGAGTGACGGCGTGGTCGACGGAGAGGGTCGATCGCACGACATCGACAACCTGTGGATCTGCGACAACTCCACGTTCCCGAGCGCGCTCTCCGCGAACCCGGGCCTCGCGCAGATGGCGTTGTCGCTCCGCACGGCCGACCGGATGCTCGCGGCCTGGTGACGGCGGCGCCGCCGGCCGTCGAGCAAGGATGGGTCAGGAGTCAGCCGTTCGCCTTCACGACGACGATGGCTGAGCCGCTCGGTCTCACCTCCAGCAGGGTGTAACCGGCAGCCCTCGCATCGGCGGCGCTCGGGAACGACAACCGGGCCTGATAGATCGGATCGGGGAACCCGTAGCGACGCAGCTTCTCGACGCGGACGTCCTCGGCGAGCGGAATGTGCATCGTGGTGCGCACCTGCTCCCGCAGCTCCTGCTGGCAGACCGAATCCACGCCTGCGTAGCCGCAGACGGACACGTCACCTTCGAGGAACGAGCTGTAGCTGCCTTGAAACGACCCCAGTAGCGCGACGACGAGGACGACGAAGCCGGCCATACAGCCGATGGCTACCCCGAGCGTTCCCAGCACCTGACGCACGGTCCGTGGTTTACGAGACCATCCGTCGTCTGATTCCGCGAGAAGATCGTCGATCGTCATGTGCCCACACCCCTGCGTTGCATGACGTAAGGCTAGCGGTGGCCGCTCCCGGCCTGGCTGCGCACGAACGCCTCCTAGGCTGGACTGATGGTCTCGACACGGAAGCAGCTGATCGTCGACGACGGGGTCATGATCTCGTACACCGTGTTCGAGGGTTCCGAGCCGGCGGCGGTCATCCTCCACGGACTCGCCGGAAGCAGTCGGGAGTTCCTTCCAACGGCTCGAGCGCTCGCCGGACGATCGGTCGTCCTCATCGACCAGCGCGGCCACGGGGAGAGTACGAGGCGGCCGACGGACACCTCTCGGGCGGCGTACGTCTCGGATGTCGCACGGGTGATCGAAGCCGAGACATCAGAACCGGTGATCGTCATCGGGCAGTCGATGGGCGCGCACACCGCGATGCTCCTGGCTGCCGACAGGCCAGACCTCGTTCGCGCGCTGGTCATGCTCGAAGGGAACCAGGGGAGCGGCACGGTGGAGGAACACCGAGCCATCGGCGACTTCTTCCGGTCGTGGGACGTCCCGTTCGCAAACCGATCGGAAGCGGCGGCGGAGCTCGGTGACGGGCCGCTCGAACGTGCCTGGGTCGAGGATCTGGAGGAGACAGTCGACGGTTTGGTCCCACGTTTCGACGCGGACGTCATGCAGACGACGATCGAGGCGGTCCGGGAGCCTCGCTGGCGCGAGTGGGAGAGCATCGAGGTGCCCACCCTCATGGTCTACGCAGACGGAGGAATGTTCACCGAGGAACAGAAGTCGGCATTCGTAGGCCGAGGCAGGCGCGTCCGGCGCGTCGATCTCAGCGGCGCATCGCACGATGCGCATCTCGATGCGCATGAGCAGTGGGTCGAGGCGCTCCGTACCTTCATCGATGCCCAATGAGATGACACGCACCGCATCAGGTCGGGCTCATCCCACCGAACGTGCCGGCTCGACGAGGCGGGCACCGGGCTCGCCTCGCGTCAGGCTCCGACGTCGATGGGTACGCCAGCGAGCTCCTCGACCTGCCGCCAGAGGGACGACGCCGCGTCGCCCGCCGGCGTGGCAGTCCTGGCCGGCGGAACGATGGCGACGGGAGCGCCCCGAAGTCGGCCGACCGGCGAGAAGTACTCGCCGCCCCGGACTTCGGGATCCGTGAGCGCCCTGACCGCGGACCAAGCGGCGGTGTCCTTCCCTTGTGCCCAAGGCGTGTAGGGATTCCGCTGATATGGAGTCGTGTCGTCGCGGACGCCAGGTCGCTCCGGAGTCTTCGCGTCGACGCCGACACCGGGCCGGGTAACGACCGATGCGGCGGGCAGTCCGGCCGCTCGGAGCCTGCGGTCAAGCTCGAAGGCGAACACCTCCGTCGCGGTCTTGGCCTTGGTGTAGGCCACGACCCCGATCGCGGGCACCTGGCGGAGGTCGTCAACGCCGACACGCAGCAGTTGGACGAACCCGGTCGAGGTGTGGACGACTCGAGCCACCGTGCCATGATCCACGGCCGTGGCGACCAATGTCGGGAGCAACCTGGCCAGCAGTCGGGCATTGGCGGCCACATGGGTGCCGAGCAGGAGGGGCAATCCATCCGCAGTCAGCTCGCGTCGGTTCATGCTCATCGCACCGCCGTTGAGCAGGACGGCGTCGAGACGGGGAAGCAGGGCGAGTTCGGCAGCTGCCTCGTCGACGGCGGTGAGCGAGCCGAGCTCGAGTGCCACGTGGCGGACCCGGGCCTGCGGGACTCGGCTTCGAATGGAGGTGGCGGCCCGCCGCAGCTTGTCATGCGATCGGGAGGCGAGCACGACGTCCGCGCCAGCGGCAGCGAGCTGCTCTGCGGCGAAGTACCCGATTCCGGCGGTGGAACCGGTCACGACGATGGTTCGTCCGGTCTGGTCTGGCAAGCGGGTGGGGTCCCAGGTCATATTTTCCTCACTTCTTAAGCGGATGATCTATCCGTTTGGACCATAGCACAAGCGGATAGGCCATCCGTTTGGCGTAGAGTGGTCCTATGGCCACTCTCCGTTCCGACGCAGCTCGTAGCCGGGCGAACATCCTCGATGTCGCCCGGACCCACGACCGCGCGACGCTTCGACTCAACGACGTCGCCCGCGAGGCCGGGGTCGGGGTCGGAACCGTCTACCGGCACTTCCCGACGGTCCACGCACTCATCGAAGCGCTGTCAGCCGACGCGCTCGACGCGATGCTCGATACCTCTCGGCGTGCCGCAGCCGAGCCGGATCCGGGCGATGGGCTGGCGCTCTACCTCGGTTCGGCACTCAGGCTGCAGCTCGAGGACGGCGGTCTGCAGACGGTGCTCCTCTCGCCGGAGGACGAGGCCGACTCCGTGCGGAACGTCAAACGCGAGATCTTCGAATCCTTCACGACCGTCCTCGAGGCGGCCCGCGCCGCGGGTGCTGTCCGCGCCGATCTCACGGTCGATCGCCTGTCGCACCTCGTGTGCGGAATCGAGCACGCGGTGCGGCTCGGTACTCCCGAAGACCTGCCCCTCCTCCTGCAGGTGATGCTCGACGGGCTGAAGCCTCGACCGTGATCACCGGCTCAGCTTCGATGGACCCGACTTCGGCGAACTCGGCCGCGCCGTGCGGACGGTTCTGGGCGGCCGTGTCGCCTTCCCCTGGCCCGCGGTCGGCGTAAGGTCGGCTTATGCACCCCGAGCGAACCCGCCAGCCGGCCGGGCGGCGAGCACCATCGAGGCCGCCGGCCGCGTCATCCACGGCGGCAGCCTGGAACGCCTTCCTGCTTCGAGCCGAGGCGAGGGCGTGGATCAGTGCCTCGGAACAAGGACGACGACAGCCCGAAGTCTCCGACGTCGCACTGGAGGTCCTGCTCCGGGAGTACGAGCGACCTGCGCGCTTGCTCCTCGGCCTCGCCGCCGCCGTGACGTTCGTCGTTTCCGCCACCCTGTCCGTGGCGACCGTGACGGTCTTGAATTCGTACTCGGCGGAGGCAGGGGCTGGCAGCCTGGGCATCGTGCTTTTCATCGGACTGGTCTTCGTGTTGCCGAGCGCCATCGTTTTGCTCCTGCTGCAGGTCTCCGGGTACCGAATGACCCGTTCCATCGCGGCGTGGTCCGGTGCGACACCGCAGACCGCCGGCAAGCCGGAGGCCCCCACCAAAGTGGCGGACGCCGTCGATCGTCGGGAGTCGGTGGCGTTGCGCGCCCTCTTCCTGACGGTCTCGGGGGTCGGGATCGCCTGCACGGTCGGTGAAGCCTTCTGGCTGTCCTCCGCCGAAGGCGGGTCGTTCGTGCTGCCACTCGTCGTCGCTGCGGTCCTGCAAGCGATCATCTGGCTCGCGGTCTGCGCCGGGGTCGTCCGCGTGCTGCGGTCGTCGCGGGTCTGACGAGCGCGGCGGTCGACCGTGTCGCGGTGCTCAACTGAGACGGTCGGAACCGAGCCCGGGGCGAACCTACTGCTCGTGCACGATCCGAACGCGCGTGACCGAGAAACCGGCTCGTTCGAACGCGCCGCGCATCGGGGTGTTCGCGGCGTCCGTGGTGCCGACGATCCGGTCCTGCCCCGACCCATGGTGGACGTGGACCATCTCCGCGAGGAGGTCGTGAACGTAACCGTGTCCGCGATGCTCGGGGAGCACGCCCAGGTAACTGATGCTCGCGTCGTACGCCGTCCTCGTCGGGACGATGAATCCCGCGATCGTCCCGTCGAGCAGCTCTGCGACCCGCCAGGCGTCCCGCTCGCCGGGGAGCGAACGGTAGAACGCCAGGTCGTCGTCCGCGAGCGCCTCGAGTCCTTCGCGCGCGACCATGTCCTGCGTGTGCGCATCGAGGGTGCCGGTCGCGACCAGGGCGAACAGCTCGTGGAACGCGTCGTCCGGGGTGGCGACGAAACGAAGGCGCTGCGATCGTGCCGGCATCGGATCGGAGCTGGACCTCGCGAAACTGACCCGCTCGGTCGTGCGCGAGAACCCACCCGCGCGAGCAGCCTCGTGGCGCCAGCGCACCGCCTCCACACTCGCAGCGTCATCCGCCCACGCAGGGGAGACGTCGACGTTGAACTCCAGTGCGGGACCCGCGCCGAAGGCGTCCAGTCCGGCACGGATGAGTGCGGCGCCGACACGTTCGGGCTCCGCGACCTCGACCGTGCTGGTGAGGCAGTCGAGCGTGGCGGGCCGGTTCGCGTCCGCCTTGCCCCACCAGAGTGCTCGTGCCACCGGGCGACCGTCCTGCTCGGCGATCCACGACCATTCCGGCCGATAGTTCCGACTCGCGAGTTCGGCGGTCAGCCGCTCCGGATCGACCCAGGCGACGGGTTCGTCACAGCTCCACGCTTGCAGGAGAGGGACGTCGTCCGGGGTGGCTCGTCGGATGGTGAAGTCGTCACTGGTGTCGGTCATCGGATCCAGCTTGGACAGGGTCGACCCGTTTGTCCAGGTTCTGCCTGAACACCGGAGCGGCATCGCGGGCGGCGGAACGCGCGAGGTGCGCCGCCTAGTCGATGGTGTGGCCGCCGTTGACGGTGATCCGCTGGCCGGTGATGAAGCCGGCCCTGTCCGAGGCGAGGAAGGCGACGGTCTCCGCGATGTCGTCGATGGTGCCCATCCGCCCCATCGGCACCTCGGCCAGGTAGGCGGCGATCTCCTGCGGGGACGCATCGGCGTGTCGCTCGACGGGGATCCACCCGGGAGCGACCAGGTTCACGGTGATCCCGGACGGTCCGAGTTCCCGAGCCCAGGAGCGGGTGAGACCGAGCTGCGCCCCCTTCGCCGCGACGTAGGCGGACATCCCCGGCAGGGCCCGCTCGAACATGTCGGATCCGATCTGGATGACCCGGCCGAACCGGTGCTCGCGCATGTGCGGGACGGCCGCCCGCACCAGCAGTGTCGGGCTCTTGACGAAGAAGTCCAACTGGGCGAGGTGGTCGTCCCAGTCGAGGTCGTCGATCGCCACCGTCGGTTGCGGCCCGGTGGCGTTGGCGACCAGGACCGCGATCGGACCCGCGGTTCCCGTGATGCGTTCGACGAGTGAGGCGACGGCTTCCTCGTCCGTCACGTCCGCGCTGAACGCGTCGGCGGCACCGCCGGCCTGGCGGATGGACTCGACGACCTTCGCAGCCTGGTCCGCCCCGGAGCGGTAGTTCACGGCGACGAAATACCCCTCGGCACCGAGTCGCCGGGCGATCCCCGCGCCGAGGCCTCTGGAAGCTCCGGTCACCAATGCGACCCGTTGTCCTGCGAACGCGAGTGACGTCATACCGTTCCTCTCCTGGTGGCGAGCTGCCGAACGGGTTCCCGGCCTCGCCGAGCCGGTCCTTCCCGAGGATACCCGTCGCGTCCAGGCGGCCTTCGAGCCGCCCCTCACCCGATTTGTGCGGCCGCGTCACGGAGACACGCGATGAACGCGTCGTGGACCGGGCTTTCGTCCGTCCGTTCCTGACGAGCGGCCAGCAGGCGTGTCGTCGGCGACCCGGCGAGCGGCACGACGACGATCGACGGCGGCACCAGCTGCCGCACCGACTCGGGCAGGATCGTCGTGCCCACGCCGGCCGCGACGAACCCGAGGGCGGTCTCCTGATGGACGACCTCCTCGACCACCTGCGTCCGACTCGACGTGCCGAGGACCTCCGCGACCCGGTCCACGAATCCGGGCATGAGCGCCCGCGGGTAGGAGATCATCGGGACGTCCATGAGCTCCTCCGCGGTGACCTCGGGTCGCCCTGCCAACGGGTGACCGACCGTGAGGCACGCAACGAGACGCTCCTCGAAGACGACCTCGGTCGTGAGCGCAGGGGAGCTGTCGGACGGCGTCTGCGGGACCTCGTCACGGACGATCCCGACGTCGAGCGTGCCGTCGCGGAGCCGGTCGAACTGCTCTCCTGAGGTCAACGGCACCAGGCGCAGCGTCACCCCGGGGCGGCTCGCCCGGAACAGCTGCACGACGCCGGGGAGGACCGTGTAGTTGGCCGAACTCACAAACCCCGCGGTGAGTTCCCCGGCGAGACCGTCGACGAAGTCGCGCATCTCACCCCGGACCGTGTCGAGCTCCTCGACGATGTGTCGTGCCCGCGCCTGGAGATGCCGTCCAGCGGGGGTCAGCGCCACCCGCCTCGTCGAACGGTCGAACAGGGCGGTGCCGACCTCCTGCTCGAGTCGTGCGACCTGGACGCTCAGCGGTGGCTGCGACATGTGCAGCCGTCGCGCGGCGCGACCGAAGTGGAGCTCCTCGGCGACGGCGAGGAAGTAGCGCAGCTGGCGGAGCTCCATCCCATCGACGATACGACCCTCGTATTACCGCGCTGTTTCGTCCAGATTGCGAGCGAAACGCTCTCAATCGAGGTTCGAATCGGTATTTGACCAGGAGGATCGCGACCGTGTTCGCTGAGGACCACACACCCCGACCTGGAGGACCACCCGTGACCGCAGACGCTTCCCCGAACACCCGGATCGACATGCTCTACCTGAGCGAACCGGAGGTCATCGCCGCCGGCATGAAGGACATGGCCCACTGCATGGAGGTCATGGAGGAGGTGCTGGTGCTCGTCGCGGAGGGTGACTACCGGATGGCCGGCCCGACCGCCAACTCGCACGGAGCGCCGATCGGGTTCCCCGCCACCTCACCGTTCCCCGGTATGCCACTCGATGCCGCAGACCGCCGGTTCATGGCGATGCCCGCCTACCTCGGCGGACGCTTCGACACCGCCGGCGTCAAGTGGTACGGCTCGAACGTCGACAACCGCGAGCGGGGCCTCCCGCGCTCCATCCACCTCATCGTGCTCAACGACAAGGACACCGGTGCGCCCTACGCGATCATGTCCGGCAACCTCGAGAGCGCCTACCGCACCGCTGCCGTGCCGGGAGCCGCTGCGAAGCTCCTGGCACCGTTGGACGCGAAGTCGCTCGGCATCATCGGGCCCGGCGCCATGAACAAGAGCGCCCTGCACGCCATGACCACCGCCCGTCCCTCGCTCGACACCATCCGCATCCACGGGCGCCGACGGTCGACGTCCGAGGCGTTCGCCGACTACGTCCGCGAGCACTACCCGCAGTTCACGACGATCGAGATCGCCGAGACGGTCGAGGCCGCCGTGCGTGACTCGGACATCGTTTCCGAAGCCGTCACCGGCCTGGTCGGCTCGGAGAACTACCCGTTCATCGATGGCGACTGGATCAAGCCGGGCGCCTTCCTGAGCCTGCCCGCGAACCTGCGCATGGACAAGGAGTACACCCTCTCCGGCAAGGCCCGCCTCATCGCCGACGCGAAGAAGATCTACGAGGCGTGGGCCGAGGAGTACCCGGCGCCGTCACACGAGACCGCGTTCGGGATGATCGGCCTCTACTGGCAGGACCTCATCGGGACCGGCGAACTCGACGAGTCCCGCGTGGTCAACATCGGAGACGTCTTCGCCGGGAACGCCGTCGGGCGCGAGTTCCCCGAGCAGCCGGTGCTCTTCAGCGTCGGTGGGATGGGCGTCGAGGACGTCGCCTGGGCGAAGACGATCTACGAGAACGCCGTCGAGCAGGGGATCGGCACGAAGCTCAACCTCTGGGAAGCCCCAGACCTGGCCTGACCGCCGACCGGCACCGAGCACCGACACCTGTTCCACCCGAACCCGACGCCGCGGCCGTCCGGCCGCTGTGCACCTCGAACGATGGAGTGATTTGTGGACGCTGGAAACGTCGCCTGGATCCTGACGAGCTCGGCGCTCGTCGCCCTCATGATCCCGGCCCTGGCTCTGTTCTACGGCGGGATGGTCTCGTCCCGCCGCATCCTCAACATGATGATCATGTGCTTCGGCGGGGCCAGCCTCGTCGCGCTGCTCTGGGTGGCCTTCGGGTACTCGCTCGTCTTCGGTGACTCCGTCGGCGGGCTCGGACTCATCGGGAACCCGTTCGAGTTCGCAGGGCTCGACCAGGCACTCGTCGACGACCCCGATGCCGGCATCCCCCTCGCGCTCTTCGCGGCGTTCCAACTGCTGTTCGCCGGAGTGACGACGGCGCTGGTCGCCGGTGCCGCCGCCGGTCGCATGAAGTACGGCGCGTGGTTGGTGTTCGCCGGGCTCTGGGCGACGCTCGTGTACTTCCCGGTCGCGCACTGGGTGTTCGCCTTCTCGAACGACACGGCGACCGGTGGATGGATCGCGAACACCCTCGGTGCCGTCGACTTCGCCGGCGGGACGGCCGTGCACATGAACGCCGGCGTCGCGGCGCTCGCACTGGCCCTGGTGCTCGGTAAGAGCAAGGACTGGGGTGGCAAGCTCCGTCCGCACAACCGCCCGCTCGTCCTCGTCGGCGCCGGGTTGCTCTGGATCGGTTGGTACGGCTTCAACGCCGGCTCGGCGCTGGCAGCCGGTAATGCGGCGAGCGTCGTGTTCCTCAACACCACCGTCGCCGCCTGTGCCGGGCTCATCGGCTGGTCCATCGTCGACCGGCTCCGCCACGGAGCGGTCACGAGCCTCGGCAGCGCATCGGGGATCATCGCCGCTCTCGTGGCGATCACCCCCGCCTGCGGCGCCGTCTCGCCCATCGGTGCCATCATCATCGGGGCCATCGCGGGCGTCGTCTGCTGCCTCGCCATCGAGTGGAAGTTCCGGCTCGGGTTCGACGACTCCCTCGACGTCGTCGGGGTCCACCTCGTCGGCGGCATCATCGGGACGCTCCTCATCGGGGTGTTCGCGACGGATGCGGCACCGAACGGGCGCTCCGGCCTGCTCTACGGCGGCGGATTCGAACTGCTCGGCGTGCAGACGATCGCGACCGTCGCGGTCCTCGCCTACTCGTTCATCGTCACCTGGGTGATCGCGAAGCTGATCCAGATCACCATCGGTCTGCGGATCCCCGAGGAGCACGAGGTCGCCGGGATCGACGAGCACGCCCACGCCGAGCGCGCCTATGAGGACGAAGACCTGGAAGCACGCGCATGACGGGCGTCATCGTCATCGGAGCCGGGCTCGCCGGTGCTGCGGCGGCCTGGCGCCTGGCCCAGGCCGGGCACGACGTCACCGTCCTCGAGCGGAGTCGCCCGGCCAACGAGTGGGGATCGTCCCACGGATCGGCCCGGATCTTCCGCTATGCCTACCCGGAGGCGTCGTACACCCGTCTCGTCCTCGCGGCGGCGTCTGGGTGGGACGAGCTCGGCCTGGAGCATGGGCGTCCACTGATCACGCAGACGGGTGCGCTCGATTTCGGTGCGACCCGTCGCCCGGAGCACCTCGCGTCGGTGCTGGCCGAGCACGGCATCGATCACGAGCTGCTTTCCCGGGACGAAGCCAGAGCCCGTTGGGACATCGGCTTCGACACGCCCACCCTGTGGCATCCGGGAGCCGGCGTGATCGACGCGGAACAGGCGGTGATGGCGATGCTCGAATCCGCCGTCCGCGCCGGGGCCACGGTCCTGAACGATCAGCCGGTCGAGCGGGTCGAGCGGACTGCCACCGGGTACCGGGTGCTCGGGTCTCGGGGGAGGGCGTTCGATGCGGAGCAGGTGGTCGTCGCAGCCGGCGGCTGGCTTCCGGACCTGCTCGGCGACCTCGCGCTGCCGGGCGGGTTCCTCGATGCGTTCCCGGCCCTCGAGGTCCGACAGGAGCAGGCGTACCACTTCCCGTATCGGGACCGGATCGGCGTCGACGCGGAAGACCCGGCACGATCGGGAGCCGTGTGGCCCACCTTCATCCACAAGTCCGAGCGGATGCAGGTCTACGGGCTCCCCGGAGGGCGCGACGCCGACTGGCGTGGTCAGAAGGTCGCCGAGTACAACGGTGGCAGGCGCATCCCCTCGGCCGCCGATCATGACGGCGTCGTCGACGCCGCCAACCGCCGACGGGTCGTCGCCTACGTCCGCGAGTTCCTCCCGAGCCTCGTCCCGGAACCGTATGCGGAGACGACCTGCCTGTTCACGAACACCCCGACGGAGGACTTCGTCATCGACCGGGTCGACGGGATCACGGTCCTGGCGCCCTGCTCCGGCCACGGTGCCAAGTTCGCCCCGCTCATCGGCGACTATGCCCTCGCGCTGATCGAGGGGCGAGACGATGTGCCGGCGATGTTCCGTCCGAGCCTGGCAGCCGTCCGGTGACGCGCGACACCGTGATCTCGCTCCTGGACGAGATCGCGGGGATCGGTCGGGATCAGCGTCGGGGAGGCTACTCGAGGCCTGTCTACTCCACCGCCGAACTCGAGCTGCGGGAGTGGTTCGTCGGTCACGCCGAGCGCCGTGGCCTCGACGTGGACAACGACGGCAACGGGGTCATCCGCGCCTGGTGGCATGTGCCGTCACGTTCGACGGCAGGTGCGGTCGTCACCGGGAGCCATCTCGACTCGGTCCCCGGCGGTGGCGCCTACGACGGACCACTCGGGGTCGCATCGGCGCTGGTCGCTATCGATCACCTGCGCTCGCGTGGCGTCGAGCCGACCAAGCCGATCGTCGTCGCCGTCTTCCCCGAGGAGGAAGGCTCGCGCTTCGGCGTCGCATGCCTCGGCTCACGGCTCCTCACCGGTGCGATCAGTCCGGAGCGGGCGCTGGCCCTGCGCGACGTGGAGGGCGACACGTTCGCCGAGGTCCTCGCACGCAATGGTGTCGATCCGCGGGGTGTGGGGCCCGATCCGGCCGGGCTCGGAGCGATCGACGCGTTCGTCGAGCTCCACGTCGAGCAGGGTCGGGCGCTGGTCGACCTCGATCGCCCGGTCGCGATCGGCTCGAACATCCTGGGGCATGGACGGTGGCGGGTGTCGATCCGCGGTGAAGGGAACCATGCGGGGACGACCCTCATGCAGGATCGACGGGACCCGCTCGTCGCGGCTGCGCGGATGATCACCGAGATCCGCACGATCGGACGGGCCACGCCGGACGCTCGGGCGACCGTCGGCCGGGTGCTCCCGTTGCCGGGAGGCACGAACGTGATCGCGTCGAGCGTGGACTTCTGGATCGACGTCCGCCATCCCCACGACGTCGCGACCGCCGCGATCGTGGCGGGGATCACCGAACGCTTGTCGCTCGTCGCAGCGGAGGAGGGATGCGAGGCCGCGATCACCGAGGAGTCGTTCAGCGCCACGACCGACTTCGACCCGTTCCTCCGCGGGCGCCTCGAAACGATGATGCCGGACGCGCCCGTGCTCGGTACCGGCGCGGGGCACGATGCGGGAGTGCTCGCGTCGCACGTGCCGACCGCGATGCTCTTCGTCCGGAACCCGACCGGCGTCTCCCATTCACCGGAGGAGTACGCCGAGGACGCGGACGCCGAGGCCGGTGCCGTGGCACTCGCGGATGTCCTGGAGGGACTGGCGGTCGACATCGGGACCACTTGAGCGGGAGCCACCGGCCTCGACGGATCCGGCCGATGTCAGCCGACCGTGTGAGACTCGACCTCGTGCACGAGAACGGATCCACGACCATCGACGCGGTGTGCTGGGACTGGAACGGCACGCTCCTCGACGACGTCGAGGTGGCGCTTGCCGCGATGAACACCGTTCTCCGGCAGCGGGGTCTTGCCGAGATATCCGACCAGGAGGCGTATCGGGCCGTGTTCTGCTTCCCGATCCGCGCCTTCTACGCCCGGCTCGGTGTCGATGCAGCCGACTTCCTGACGGCGGCCGACGAATACCTCGCGCTGTTCGCGGCCGGTGTGGGAGCGGCGTCGCTCCAACCCGAAGCGCGCAAGACCCTTGCGGCGATCGACGTGCTCGGCGTCGAGCAGGTCCTCATCTCGGCGACCCCAGAGGTCACCCTCGAGCGTCAGCTGGCTCCCCACTCGCTGCACGGTCATTTCGCACACGTCCACGGCATCACCGATGTCTATGCGGCGTCGAAGGAGCACGTCGTGACCGCGTGGTTGGAGGACTCGGGCCATGATCCCCGGCGCGTGTTGATGGTCGGCGACACCAACCACGACGAGGAGATCGCCGAAACACTCCACGTGCGGTTCCTGCGATTCGACGGTGGTCACCAGGACGCGCCCTCGCATCGACGTCACCCGGTCATCAGCAGCCTCGGCGAGATCGTCGGCAGTCTCACCCCGTCGCCGGAGGCACTGCGAGACCTCCGCCGACGATGAAGCAGGCAGGCCCCGTCGACGACAACGCGCCGTCCGAATGACAGTCGCAGACCGCGAGGTCGGAGGCCCATCATGGCGTCAGTGGTGGAGTCCGTGGACGACGGCGTGCCCCTTGCCGCGGCTGATCAGCCAACGGTTGACCGGTGTGGTGACGATGAAGGCCAGCGCGAGAGAGGCGACCAGGGACCCCCAGAAGAGGCCGCTGGTGAGGCCGGCGTCCATCGCTCCGGGGATGGCGAGCATCGCGGTGTTGTCGATGATCTCCATGACCGCGATCGACACGGTGTCCGCGGCCAGCGCGACACCGATGGCGGCGCGCCAGGACAGGCCCGCGCGGAGCACGCCGCGCATCGTGAGTGCGTAGCCGAAGACGAAGGCCAGTGCGATCGAGAGCACCACGGTGCCGAGATTGTGCAGTCCGAGGCCGGTGCCGATCACCATGCCCAGCACCTCGCCGATGGCACAACCGGTGAGGCAGTGGAGGGTGGCGGTGGCCGCCATCCGCCAGGAGGTCGCATTGTCGGCTGCTGGGCCGTGACTGTGGTGGGTGTGGTCGCTCATGAGCACTCCTTCGGTTCGTTCAGCAATCCGAACGATACCCCTCCGGGGTATATTCCGAAGCGCTGGTCCGCTTGCACGGACGTCGACGCCGGCTCATGACGTGAGCGCCTCGTCGACCACGGCGAAGACCTCGGGATCGCAGGTGAGCGCCCGCTCCCATGGGAGGTCGAAGGCGTCGGCGAAGAAGATGCTGTGGACGTCCTCCTCGAAGGAACGGCGGACCACGCGTGGGAGGACGTCGACCGGGACGTCTTCGGCTCGGGCGCTTCTCAGGGCCACCAGACCGTCGTGTGGCCACAGCTGTCGCGGCTCGGTTGCCGTGTGGAAATGACCCGCCCCGACTGCGGTGACGGCGACGCCATCGAGGAAGCCGGCCTGCGTCGTGTTCCACTCGCGCAGGAACCGGCGTGAGACCTCGTCGGCAGCGCCCTGTGAGTTCTCGGCGGCATAGCCGCTCGACCGCTCGAGGATCGTCGCGGTCCCCTCATCGCCGTGGGCGTCGTGGACCGAGACCTCACCGGTGAGCACGTCGCCGAGGAGCGATCCCTCCCATGGCGTGCCGAGGGTGACGAGCCGGCCGATCGACGGGCCGGAGCCGCGCAGTTCTCGGATCGCGGCACGAGAGAAGAGACCGCCCATGGAGTGGGCGACGAGGTCGATACTCGCGAAGCCGTGTTCGTCGGACAGCCACCGCAGGAACGCGGCCAGGCTCGTCCCGCCGGCGTCGATCCCACCGACGGCGTTGACGGTCAACTCGGCGGGCAGCACGATCGGGACGTCGGCGAACCCCTGCCAACCCGTGTCCTCGTGCACCTCCCCGGCACCGATCCGTGCCGGTGCGGTGAAGACCGGAACCTCCCGCCCGAGCAGGTGCGCACGCAGCGCGGTGAGGGTGTTCCCGGCGGCGAGGCCGGAGCCGGCGGCATGGTCCGGACCCGTGAACGGGGTCACGGCCGCACCACCTGACACGAGGACGATCGCATCGGCCATGGTGCTCCTTCCGGCTGGCTACGACGTCAGCGTACTGGTCGGGCGAGGTCGATCCGTAGCGCGTTGCGACGCACGTCGTCGATCGCGGTCGCGACAGCACCTTGCGCCACCATGTCGGCGCCGAGTTCCGACGCGACGAGCTGGGGTGGTTCAGCGCTCATGTAGCCGGGGATGCGCTCCGACGCGACCTCGAGCAGCTGCGACATCGACGGGGAGATCCCACCGGCGAACACGATGCGCTCCACGTCGAGCAACCCACCCAGGATGGCGCTCATCCGCGCGATGCGATCACCCATCCGGCGCACCAGGTCGAGCGCGACCGTGTCGCCCTGGTCCGCCGCAGCGAGGACCGACTGCGCATCCACCTGCGCGACCGGTATGCGGCTGAGCGGGCTGCTCTCCGGGAGCCCGCCGCTCTCGCGGTACTCGCGCCCCCAGTCGCGCAGGAGTGCGGCGATGCCTCGCGACGAACCGACGCCGTCGACGAGGTCGAGGAGGTGCAGCTCGCCCGCCCGGCCGCGACCGCGGACGAGACGACCGTCGACGACGTATCCGGCGCCGAGCCGCTCACCGGTGACGACCGTGATGTAGGAGTCGACGCCGACGCCGGCGCCGATCGCGCCCTCGGCGACGGCGGCGAGGTTGGCGTCGTTGTCGGTGACGACCGCGCAGCCGTGGTCGCGGATGCGCTCACCGAGCCGAGGGTTCATGCGGTCCCAGAAGACGTTGCCCTCGGGTGACCGCCCGAGTGCATCGATGGGGGCCGGGACGCCGAGCACGATGCAGAGCGGCGGCTTCGGGCCGCACTGCCGCAGGGCCTCGTCGATCGCCGCATCGACGGCGTCGACCCGTGCCTGAGCGGTGGCCGCCGGATCGACGGGGTGGTGCGACCTCGCGAGTTCCCGACCGCGCAGGTCTGCGGCGATGGCGGTGATGGAGTGGGCTCCGGCGTCGACACCGACGACGATCCCGGCGTCGATGCGCAGCTCGTAACGACGGGCGGGGCGACCTTTCCGATAGGCGGCACCGGCCTGACGGGCGTCATCGAGCTCCGTCAGCCAACCCAGTCCGATGAGTTCATCGGAGAGCGTGATCGCCGTCGATCGTGACAGCCCGGTGGCGGTGATGACGTCGGCCGCGGTGAACGCTGACGTCGCCCAGGCGTGATCGAGGACGGCGGTGATGCTGGAGGAGCGCGGCTCCGGTGCCCGCTCCGTCGTCGTCGCTTCCATGACCGACAACGATATCCACGATCCGCAGGCCGCGCGCGGACGCCGAGCCGGGGAGGCACTGCACCGTGCGCAGAACCGTGAACGATCACGGTGTCCGACCCGCGGATGTCGTGATGGAACCGGTGCTTGACCAGACGTCGAACGGATGGCAGAGTTTCCGTCATCAGTTGATTTACTCTCTGTATTTAGTCAGCGGATCCATCGAGGGTTCCGCGGAAGGACAATGATGTCGAACCCACTGAAACGCGCGATACGCGCCACGGCCGGAGTGGCGGGTGTGGCGCTCCTGGCCAGCGTCCTCGTCGGTTGCTCGAGTGATGGCCGCGAGACCATCCACTTCACGTTCAGCAAGCGTGAGGCGTTCACCTTCATGAACCAGGCCGTCGCGGACTACAACGCCTCGCAGCAGCAGTACGAGGTCGTCATGGACACCTCGGGGCCCGATCCGCTCGCGGCGAGCTTCGTCCGCGGCAACCCGCCGGACCTCATGCTCTCGAACTACAACCACGAAGTGTCGCGCTTCGTCGAACGGTGCGCGCTCTCCGACCTGTCCGATACGACGGCGGCGGCGTCCATCCGCGACGACCTCCAGCCGTTGCTGGACCAGTACGGCGTGTGCGAGGGACGCACGAGTGCATTGCCCTACTCGGTGATGGCCGCGTCCGTCATCTACAACAAGACGATCTTCGCCGAGTACGGCCTCGAGGTGCCGACGACGTGGAGTGAACTCATCGCCGTCTCCGACACGCTGAAGGCGGCCGGCGTGGCGCCGTTCTACGCGACGTTCGCCGATGCCTGGACCGCCAACCAGGGCTGGTTCGACTACTCGGTCGGTGGCGCCGTCGACATCCCGGACTTCTACGACCGGCTCGCGGAGGAAGGCACCGAGGTGGGACCGGATGCTCCGGTCTCGTTCGAGAAGGACTTCCTGGAGCCCATCGAGAAGATGCAGCTGCTCGCCAAGGAGTACACGCAGGCTGATGCGCCGAGTCGCACCTACGACGCCGGCAATGTCGCCTTCGCCGAGGGCAAGGGCGCCATGTACCTGCAGGGCCCGTGGGCGTTCAGCCAGATCGCACTCACCGCACCGGATCTCGACCTCGGGACCTTCCCGCTGCCGATGACCGAAGACCCGAAGGACCTCAAGGTCCGGGTGAACCTCGACCTCGTCACCATCATCCCCGAGGAGGCGAAGAACCCGGAGGGTGCCCGTGACTTCCTCGAGTACCTCTTCCAGCCGGAGATCATCCAGGCGTACAACGAGTCGCAGCTCGGGTTCGTCCCGACGGACGGCGGCAAGGCTCCCGACGACCCGCGCGTCGCGGGCATGATCCCGTACTACGACGCAGGCGCGTTCTACCAGGGGCCGGGCGTGCTCAACCCCCGCGCCATCCCGACCGAGAACTACGCGCAGTCGCTGGTCCTCGGCACCAACGCGGCGTCGATGCTCCGCACCATGGACGCGGACTGGGCACGACTCGCGTTCCGACAGCCGCCCGTCACGAGCAAGGAGGGTTCCGAATGAGCGCCACCACATCGATCGTGACCGGGGGCAACCCGAAGGTCCGACGCAGCACCAAACGGGTCGAGCCGATCTACTACTTCTTCCTCTTCCCAGCCGTCATCCTCTTCACACTCGCAATCACGCTCCCCGGCGTCGTCGGCATCTTCTTCAGCTTCACCGACTCCATCGGGATCGGCGACTGGGAGTTCATCGGCTTCACGAACTACATCGCCGCGTTCAGTGACCCGGCCATCCTCACGAGCTTCCTCTTCACCTTCGGGTTCTCGCTCGTGACGGTCATCGCGGTGAACGTCATCGCGTTCCTGCTCGCGGTCGGCCTGACCGCGAAGATCCGCTTCAAGATGGGACTTCGCGGGATCTTCGTCATCCCGATGGTCATCTCGGGCATCATCATCGCCTACGTGTTCCAGTTCCTCTTCATGAACTCGGTGCCGGCCGCCGGCTCGGCGCTCGGGATCCCGTTCCTCGAGACGAGCATCCTCTCCAACCCGGACCTGGCCTGGCTCGGCATCGTGATCGTGACGGCCTGGCAGTCGATCCCCGGCACGCTGCTCATCTACATCGCGGGTCTCCTCGCGGTCCCCGGTGATGTCTACGAGGCGGCGTCGCTCGACGGCGCGAACAAGCGCCAGCAGCTGCTGCGGATCACCCTGCCGCTGGTGATGGGATACGTCGTGATCAACGTGATCCTCGGCTTCAAGAACTACCTGAACGCCTACGACATCATCGTCGGCCTGACCAACGGTGGCCCGGGCACCTCCACGCGGAGCATCTCGATGACGATCATCCGCGGGTTCCAGACGGGTGACTACGCCTACCAGATGGCCACGGCCACCCTGTTCTTCATCATCACGATCATCATCGCCCTCGTGCAACTCTCGGCGACGCGCGGAAGGAACGCACTCTGATGGCCACGCCAACCGTGCTCAGCACCCAGTCCATCACCACGGCGAACGCCACCCCGAAGCAGCGGACGAGGGGAGAGCGGGTGAGCTGGTCGACGACGATCATCCTGCTGCTCTGCGCCGTGACCGTCTTGCTGCCGCTCTACGTGACGATCTCGATGGCGTTCAAGACCGACACCCAGTCGGTCGACGGCAACGCCTTCTCGCTCCCGGCACCGTTCAGCATCGACGGCTTCGTCCAGGCCTGGACGCTCACGAAGTTCCCGGTCGGCTTCGCGATGTCGCTGCTCGTCACCGCAGGGACCGTGGTCGCGACCATCATCCTGGCCTCCTTCGCCGCGTACGCCATCGTGCGCAACTGGGATCGCCGACTGTTCCGCTTCTCGTTCTTCTACCTGCTCGCCGCGATGTTCATCCCGTTCCCGGTCGTCGCCCTGCCGCAGATCCAGCTGACCGGTCGCGTCGGACTCGACAACCCGTTCGGGGTGATCATCCTCGCCACGATGTTCCAGCTGAGCTTCAGCGTGCTGCTGTTCACGGCGTTCCTGCGATCGATCCCGATCGAACTCGAGGAGAGTGCGCGCATCGACGGTGCGAGCACCTGGCAGACGTTCTGGAGATTGATCTTCCCGCTCCTGGCTCCCATGAGCGCCACGGTCGGCATCTTCGCGTTCCTCTACGCCTGGAACGACTTCATGATGCCGTCGCTGATCATCTCGGACGCGGGACTCCAGACCCTCCCGGTGCGGCAGAACCTCTTCCAGACCCAGTTCAGCAGCAACTACAACGTCGCCTTCGCCTCGTACCTGATGGCGATGGCCCCCGCGATCATCGCCTACCTGTTCGCGCAGCGTTGGGTGATGTCGGGCGTCACCCAGGGTGCCGTCAAGGGGTGACCCGTCCGACCGACCGACACCGGATCCATCCACCACCAGAAAGTCCGAGGACCACGCCGTCATGACCGACGCACTACTCGTCGACACCGACACCGACACCGACACCGAGTCCGCCGACGCCCGGCGGACGGCCGCCGCCATCTGGTGGCGTCAGGCCGCCGTGTACCAGATCTACCCGCGGAGCTTCGCCGACGCGGACGGGGACGGTCTCGGCGACCTGCCGGGCATCCGCTCCCGGGTCGACTACCTCGCCGGCCTCGGGATCGACGCGATCTGGCTCAGTCCGTTCTATCCCTCGGCGCTGGCCGACGGCGGGTACGACGTCGCCAACTACCGCGACGTCGACCCGCGGCTCGGCACGCTGGAGGACTTCGACGAGCTGATCGCCGCACTGCACGAGCGCGGTATCCGGGTCATCGTCGACATCGTGCCGAACCACACCTCGGATCTGCACGAGTGGTTCCAGGAGGCGCTCGCCGCCGGCCGCGGGTCGGCGGCTCGCGACCGGTACGTCTTCCGCGAGGGGAAGGGCGCATCGGGGGAGGAACCGCCCACCGACTGGGAGTCGGTCTTCGGTGGCCCCGCCTGGGAGCGGGTCGAGGACGGCCAGTGGTACTTCCACAACTTCGCCACCGAACAGCCGGACCTCAACTGGGACCACCCCGAGGTCCGCGCCGACTTCCTGAAGACGTTGCGGTTCTGGTCGGATCGGGGCGTGGACGGCTTCCGGATCGACGTCGCGCACATGCTCACGAAGGACCTCACCGAACCGCTGCCGAGTCGCGCTGAGCTGGAGCAGATGCCGCAGGACGGCACCCACCCGCTGCTCGACCGCGACGACGTGCACGAGGTGTACGCGGAGTGGCGGCGGGTGTTCGAGGAGTACGACCCGCCGCGCACCGCGGTCGCCGAAGCGTGGGTGAGTTCGCCCGAGCGTCGGGCGAAGTACGCATCGGCGGAGGGACTCGGCCAGGCCTTCAACTTCGACCTGCTCGAGGCGGACTTCGATGCCGCCGAGTTCCGCACGGTCATCACCGACAACCTGGCACAGGCGGCGGAGACGGGGTCGTCGACGACGTGGGTGCTGTCCAACCACGATGTGACCCGTCACGCCACGCGGTACGGACTCCCGCCCCTGGCCGGGCGACCGGTGAAGCAGGGCACCGAGTGGGTCGCGGCGGGTGGACCCGAGGCCGACATCGATCGCGACCGGGGGCTCAGACGCGCCAGAGCGGCGACGCTCCTGCTCCTCGGACTTCCCGGCAGCACCTACCTCTACCAGGGTGAGGAGCTCGGCCTGCAGGAGGTCGCTGCGATCACGGCGGAGCAGCGCCAGGATCCCGCGTTCTTCCGCGGCGGCGAGTACGACGGGCTGGGCCGCGACGGTTGCCGCGTACCGCTGCCGTGGTCGGCGGACGGACCGGCCTTCGGCTTCGGGGGTGCGGTCGCGCACCTGCCGCAACCGGCCTGGTTCGCCGAGTACGCGGTCGACGTCGAGGCTGCAGATCCGACCTCGACGCTCTCGCTCTACCGTGAGGCGCTCCGGCTGCGACGTCTGCTGCAGACCGAGGAACGCCTCGAGTGGATCGAGACGGGGCGGACGGACGTCATTCGATTCACCCGGCCGAACGGTTGGCAGGTCGTGACGAACTTCGGCACCGCGCCGTTCCCGCTCGAGGCGGAGCACGATGCCGTCGTCCTGGGTGCACTCCAAGCCGGCGCGGTTCCGGGGGAGTCCACCGTGTGGATCGCACCGGTCGGCCTCCTGGGGTGATGGCGCGCGTGGGCACTCACCCCACCGCGGTCAGAGGCCGAGGCGGTCGAGCTGCTCCTCGAACCGGATCTGCACATCCTCCGGCTCAGCGTCCTCCTCGGTCGTCCAGATCGCGTCGAGCTCCTGTTGGACGGACGCCGGGAGGGCGGCGAACTTCTCGTCCCACGCGGTGATCGGCGTCCAGTACCCGACGACCTTGAAGCGGGTGGCGGGTAGCCCGAGCTCCTTGCGCAGATACTTGCGCACGTCGCGGAGGGCCACCGTCTCACCCGCCACCCAGATGTAGCCCTGATCGAGCGGGAGGTGCTCGTCCACGACACTCCGGACGAGTCGGCCCAGCGCACTCGGGCCGTGTCCGTTGCCGCCCACCACCCAGGTGACCGTCACGTCGTCGTTCGTTTCGACCGCGATCCGATCCTGCTCGCTCGGCACCTCGAGCACCACGCGGGTCCGCAGTCCGGGCGGACTCTGTGCGACGATGCGCGTGACTGCGGGAAGACCGGTGAGGTCAGCGACGAGGACCTGCCAAGCGATGTCGGCGGGCGGCGCGTACAGGCCGGTGGGCGAGTTCAGGCCGAGCACGTGTCCGGGCTGGGCGCGAGCCGCCCACGGCCCCGCGACCCCGGCCTCGTGCACGACGAAGTCGATGTCGATCTCGACGGGGTCCTGCCGCACAGCGCTGATCGTGTAGGTCCGCATCGGTGCCTGCGGTGAGCCCTCCGGCGTCTCCCACCAGTCGCCTGCCGGTACCGGGAGCGAGACGTCCGTCGGGTCGGCGCCGTGGGGGAAGAACACGCGGACGTACTCATCACCCGTGCCGGTGCTGACGAAGTCCTCGACGCCCGGACCGCCGAGGGTGATGCGGATCAGGTTCGGACTCAGGGGTGTCGCTACGGTCACGATGCCGCGGTGGATCTTCATGGCGTCTCGGCCTCTCGGGTCGGTTCGGTGTGCTGGGTCGGATGCGGGCTGTGCGCGAGCCAGGACTCGCGGTAGGGGCCGGGGGAGGCGAGGAGTTCCGCGTGCGTGCCGTGTTGGACGATCCGACCGTCCGCGAAGACCGCGATCCGGTCGGCCGTGGCGGCCTGCTCCAACCGGTGCGCGATCAGTAGCGCGGTCCGGTCCGTCCGGAGGGCGGCGATCGCCGCTTCGACGGCGTCGCGATGGTGCAAGCCGACGTCGGCCGTCGCCTCATCGAGGATCACGATCGCCGGGTCCGCCAGGAGCGCCCGAGCGACCGCGAGTTGCTGGATGCGTCCCTCGTCCAGCGGCACGGGCGACGGCCTCGAGCCGGTCGGGTCCGCCGGCGGGTCGTCCTGCAACGCGGTGACCGCCCACTCGGCTCCGACGGCACGGAGCGCCGAGACCATCTCGTCCCGGCTGGCGTCCGGCGCGCCGAGCCTGAGGTTGTCGGCGATCGAGCCACGGAAGTGGTGGAGCTCCTGCGACAGGTAGTACGGGGTATGGCCGACGAGCACCCGCCCCGACGTCGGGGGATGGTGTCCGGCGACGACCCTCGCCAGGGTGCTCTTGCCCGAGCCGGACGTGCCGACGAGCGCTGTGGTCGTGCCGGGCGGTACGTCGATGGTGACCTCCGCGATCCCACGATCCGTGGTCGGATACCGGAACGTCAGGTCGCGCACTCGGATCCCAGGCGCTGCGGCGACGCCGCCTGCGGCACCGCCGACGGGCGAGGGCGACTCCGGCATCGCGGACGACGCTGCTGCGAGGTCGATGACCCCGACGAGCCGAGCCAGCCCGACCGTGGCCCGCTGGATGTCGTCGAGCCCGAAGATGAGCCGGCCGACCGGATCGAACAGCCGGTGGAACAGGAGCGCGGCGGTGGTCACGAGTCCGACGGTGATCGTGCCCTGCAGGTTGAGGAGGAAGCCGGTCGCCAGGATCGCCGACAGCCCGACGAGCTCACCCGAGTTGATCCATCGGAACAAGCGGTTCGCGACCCGCACGCCCTCGATCTGCGCGTCGATGGAGGCGGCCGCGCGTTCCCGGACACGTTCGAGCGCGTGGTGCGTCCCGGCGAACGCTGCGAGGGTCTCCGCGCCGTCGACCGCGTCCAGCACGACCTGACTCCGCGACGCTTCGCGGATCCGGACCGTGCGGAACACCACTCGGGATCGCCGGAGGAACGCTCGGGTCCCGAGGACGTAGCACGGCGCCGAGGCGAGACCGGCGAGCGCGAGCCATGGGTCGACGGCTGCCAGGGCGACGGCCGACACCCCGATCGCGAACCCGGCGGAGAGCAGTGTCGGGGCGACGTTCCCGCCGGCCTCCGCGACCGCGTCGACGTCGCCGGTGACCCGGGACAGGAGATCGGCACGCTCACCGTCGTCGACGGTGCTCACCGGGAGTCGCATGGCCGAGGCGAACACGTCCTCGCGCAGTTCGGCGAGGAGGTCCTGCACCAGCCCCGTGAGCACCCGAGTCGCCCACAGCGTCAACGCGACGGCCCCGACAGCGCCGACGGCGGCTGCGGCCACCCAGCCTGAGACGACGCTCAGCCCGGCATCGGAAGCGACGGCGTCCACGATCCGCCCGAGACACGCGGGCATCACGACACCCAGTGCGGCGGCTGCGAGGAAGAGGACCACCACGGCGGCGGTCCGTCCGCGGTGTCGTCGGAGGAGGGCACCGACGACGGTTCGGACGCGGGAGCCGTCGGAGACGGGGAGCATCTCGGCGGTGGTGGGCTCCGTGGCGGGATCAGTCATGGCGGGTCTCCGAACCGGGAGTGAGCTCGACGACCCTGTCGCAAGCGTTCAACAGGACCGGCGAGGTGGTGATGACGACGACGGTGCCGTCGTGCGCCGCGAGTGCTCGGGCGATGCGGGTCTCCGTGAGGACGTCGACGGCCGACGTCGGTTCGTCGAGGACGAGCACGTCCGCACCGGCATGGAGCGCCCTGGCGATGCCGACGCGCTGGCGCTGCCCGCCGGAGAGCCGTCTGCCCGCCTCACCGACCGGTGACGACCAGCCGCCGAGCTGCACGACCGCGTCGTCGAGCGCCGCCATGCCGACGAACACCGCATCCGGGTCGCCGGTCACGTCATGACCGCGGACCGCCTCCGCCAGGGTGCCGCTCATGATGCGCTGGCCGTGCGGTGGCGCGACCACACGACGGCGGTACGCCACCGGGTCGAGGTCCAGCTGGTCGACGAGTCTGCGGTCGACGGCGAGCGAGACGCTGCCGCGCTCGGCGGGGGTCCGCATGCCGAGCAGACGGGAGAGGGCGCGCGCCGTGTCGCTGTCGGGCGGCCGGACGCCGAGCAGTTCACCAGCACGGACGTCCACCGGTCGGTCCTGGTGTTCGGGGCGGAAGGACAGCACGACGTCGGTCGCAGGGCCGGAGTCGGACAGCCCGTCCGGCCGACCGCCCACTTGGAGCAGGTCGTCGGCGTCGACGACCGCGGCCAAGCGCTTGGCGGAGGCGAGCTTGTGGATCCAGTTGGACGGGAATGATCCCGCCTGTGCGAGGTATCCGCTGATGAACTGCGCGAGGCCGAGCACCGTCACGAGCTCGCCGATGCTGATCCGCCCCTCCGCGGCGAACCAGGCGGACAGGCCGACGAGTGCGGCCATGACGAATGCCGCCAGCGTGCCGCTCACGGCGTCGAAGAGGGCGAGGGACCGCCCGGCGGCCGTCGCTGCGCGTCGTGAGACGTCACTGGCGGCGTCATATCGCCGGACGGCTTCAGCACGCCCACCGATGCCCACGAGCACTCGGAACCCGCTCATGAAGTCGGCGGCCACCGCTCCGGCCTCGGTCGCCGCCCGTTGCTCGGCGAAGCCGCGGCGTTCCAACGGGCGTGACACGACGCGCATGACGAGCATCATCCCGATGGTCGACACGAACACCACGATCGTCGCCACCGGCGAGATCACCGACATCGCCAGCGCGGCTCCGATGATGGCCGCGATGGTCGCCGACTGCTGCGCGACCGACCAGGCGACGCCGGCCACCCGGTAGGTGTCGGACGTGACGACCGTCAGAGCCTCACCCGCCGAAAGGTTCTGTCGTGAGAGCTGCGGCCGAAGCATCCGGGAGAGTGTGAGGTGCCGGAGCGCCTGTTCGCCGTGCCCGTAGATCGACACCATGAGGCGCGACGCCGACTGATAGCTCACCGTCAGGACGAGGAAGGTCCCGACCAGGAGCCCGATCCAGACCCCGAGGGCGACCGGATCGGACGGCACCACCGCGCGGTCGATGGTCGCCCCGATGATCACGGGGATCGCCGCCTCCGAGAGGGCGTGCACGATGAGGAGGCCGGTCGCGGCGACGAGCATGGCGCCGCGACCGTCCGCTCCCAGCGCGATGCCGAAGAGGCGCCGCGGCGTGCTGGTCGTCGTCCCGCTCACCGGCTCCGCCGTCCGAGCGGGAGTACCAGCGGGGTACCGGAGACGGGGTCGGTGATGACCTGGCACGGCAGGTCGTACACGGCCTCCACGAGGTCGGCGGTGATGATCTCCTGCGGATCGCCCTGGGCGACGATCGCGCCGTCGCGCATCGCGACGAGATGGGTCGCATAGCGGGCGGCGTGGTTGAGGTCGTGGAGGACCGCGACGAGGGTCGTGCCGCTGCGGTGCAGATCCGTGAACAGCTCCATCAGCTCGATCTGGTGCGCGATGTCGAGGAAGGTCGTCGGCTCGTCGAGCAGCAGGTGCTTCGTCTGCTGGGCGAGTGCCATCGCGACCCAGACGCGTTGCCGTTGACCGCCCGAGAGCTCGTCGAACAGCCGGCGGGACAGCTCCGTGACCCCGGTCGCGGCCATCGCCTCCGAGACAGCCGCTTCGTCGGCGCTGCTCCACGTCCGCATCGCGCTCTGGTGCGGGAACCGCCCACGCCCGACGAGGTCGGCGACGGTGATCCCGTCGGGGGCGATGGCGGATTGGGGGAGGAGCCCGAGTCGGCGAGCGGTGTCCTTCGGCTTCGACGCGCGGATGTCCGTCCCGTCGAGGAGGACGGCACCGGCGGTCGGGCGCAGGAGCCGTGCGAGTCCGCGGAGCAGGGTCGACTTGCCGCAGGCGTTCGGTCCGATGATGATCGTGAACGAGTCGTCCGGCACCTCGAGCGACAGCTCGGAGACGATCGGAGCATCGCCGTAGCCCAGGGTGAGGTCGCGGGCGAGGAGCGACGTGGTCATGGGAGTTCCTTTCACGTGCGGCGCACGAACTGGGCGGCCAGCAGGCAGGTCAGATAGATGCCACCGACCGAGAGCGTCACCACGCCGACCGGGACCGCGAGCAGCTGGGCGACGGCGTCGGAGACGACGACCAGGGCGGCTCCGGTGAGCATCACCGGCGCGAGGCCCATCGGGGTGTTCGAGCGGGTGAGCCGTTGAGCGATCTGCGGGGCGGCCAAAGCGATGAACGAGATCGGGCCGGCCGCGGCGGTGACGAGTGCCACGAGGGCCACGCCGACCACCATGGCGATCAGGCGAGTGCGTCCAGGACGCACCCCGAGGGCCATGGCGGCGTCGTCGCCCATCTCGAGCACGGGGAGCGATCGTCGGAGTGGCCGTGCCAGCAGGGCGAACACGACGAAGGCCGTGGCGGCGGGGAGCAGCTGGTCGAAGCCGAGCGAGGCGAGGGAGCCTGCGCCCCAGGTGGCCGCCATCATCGCCTGCTCGACGCTGACGGAGATGAGGATCCAGGAGGTGAGGGAACCGAGCCCGGCCGAGACGCCGATGCCGACGATGATCAGCCGGAAGGACGACATGGTGTGGCGGTTCGCGAGGACGGCGACGAGCAGGGCGGTCAGCAGACCGCCGACGAGTGCCCCGGCGGCTTTGAACAGGTAGGTGTTGAGCCCGAGGACGAGCATCGTCAGCGTGACACCGAACTGCGCGCCGACACCGAACCCGATGATGTCCGGTGAGCCGAGCGGGTTGCGGGTGAGCGACTGGAAGATGCCTCCGGCGAGCGCGAGCGCCGCTCCGCAGAGCACCGCGAACAGCACCCTCGGCAGTCGCCACTCGGTCACGACCTGGCGGACGTCCGGGTCGGACGCGGGGTCGACGATCGCCCGGATCACCGCGTCGAAGCCGATCTCGTACGCACCGATCGTCATCGCGAACAGCCCTGCTCCGATGATCACCACGACGAGTCCGAGGCACACGAGGACGGACCGCACGGGTACGAGCGTCGCGATGTGCGCGGTCTCCACGCGGATCTGGCGTCGGCCGTGGTCGATGACGCTCACAGCCCGCTCACCCGCTTCCGACGCACCAGCATGATCAGGATGGGAGCGCCGAGGAGCGCCGTGACGATCCCCACCCGGAGCTCTCCGGAGGGCAACACGATCCGGCCGAGGACGTCTGCGAGCAGCAGGAACGCGGGGCCGATCACCATCGAGTACGTCAGCACCCAGCGCTGGTCGGGGCCCGTGAACCAGCGGACGACATGGGGGATCATGAGTCCCACGAAGGCGATGGGACCGGCGGCTGCGACGCCCGTACCGGCCAGGAGGGTGACGGCGACGACGACCCACACCCGGGTGCTGCGCACTCGCGCCCCGAGCGCCTGGGCGAGCTCGTCTCCCAGGGTCAGCGCATTCAGCGACCGGGCGCAGAGCAGACCGATCACGAGGCCCGCGACGATCAGCGGAGCAGCCCACGTGAGCTGGTCGAGGGTGCGGCCTCCGATGGATCCCACGCTCCAGAAGCGCATGACCTGGAGGGTGCCTTCGTCCCGCAGCACGATCGCGGTGGTGAAACCGGTGCAGGCGGCACCGAGGGCGACCCCTGCGAGGGTCAGTTTCATCGGGGTCGCGCCCGAGGCCCCGACGGATCCGAGCGTGTAGACGATCACCGTGAGGATGAACGCACCCGCCAGGGCGAACGGGACGTAGGTGCCGGGAGTCGTCAGTCCCAGGACACCGACCGCGAAGGTCACGGCGAACGACGCACCGGCGTTCACCCCGAGGATGCCCGGGTCGGCGAGCGGGTTGCGGGTGAAGGCCTGGATGAGCCCGCCGCAGACGGCGAGCGCCGCACCGACCAGGATGCCGAGCAGCGTCCGTGGGACGCGCAGCTCCATGACCATGAGGTGCAGGGGGTTCGCGTCGTCGTAGGCGACGAGCGCGCGGACGACGGTCAGTGGATCGATGGCCCGATTGCCGATGGCGAGTGAGGCGACGGCTGCGGCGATCAGCACCACGGTGGCGACGAGGAGCCCGACGGCGAGCGTCCCGGTGCGGTGGGGCGAGACGTCCGCGCGTCCGGCCCCACCGCGCGTCGGGACGTCCGCCGCCCCGCCCGCAGCCGGCGCTGCTGACGGGGCGGCGGACCGGGACATCTCCGACGTCACTTGCCGTCGATGGTCGGCTCGCCCTGCAGCGCCGCTGCGAGGTCGTCGACGTAGCCGGGCAGGACGTACTGCAGGGACAGGACGGTCGGCGCGCTGATCGCCGAGGCCTTGGCGGCGTCGGCGTAGATCACGTAGGACCCGGCGGCGATCGGCGCCCAGCGCGACACCACGGCGTTCTCGACCGTGTACGTCCCTTCCTCGGCACTCCCGCCCCATGCGGCGAACAGGTCGGCGTCCACGTCGTAGAGCTGCTCGAGGCTGACGCCGGTGTACCAGTTGTCGCCCTCGGCGCTCGCGAGGAAGCTGTCCATCGCCGAGGTCGAGGTGAAGCCGAGCGCTTCGGTGATGCGGACCCGCGGGTCGTACTCGAGGTAGACGCCGAGGTCCGTCCCGCCCTCGTTCAGGGTGAGGCCCCAGACGAAGCTCTTGTCGTCGAACTCGGGGTGTGCGTCGGCGAGGGAGGTGATGAGGTCCTCGGTCTCGCCGATGAGCTCCTCGGCCTTGGCCTCCTCCGACATCGCCTTCCCGACGGTGCGGGTCATGCCCTCCCAGGTGCCCGGGTTCCAGGGTCCCTCGATGTAGGGGACGGTCGGGGCGATCTCGGTGAGCCGCTCGTATTCGATGTCGGTGACACCGGAGTAGAGACTCAGGATCAGGTCGGGCTTCAGGGACTTGATCGCCTCGTAGTTCGGGCCGTCGTCCGTGAAGGGGATGATCTCGGGCATCTCGCCGTACGCCTCGGAGACGTAGTCCTCGAACCAGGGCTGGTAGCCGCTCTCACCGGCACCCCAGACCTCTTCGATGCCGACGGGGTTGGTGCCGAGGGCGGCGACGATGTCGGGCGTCATCCACCCGAGGGCCACGATCCGTTCCGGCTTCTCCGGGATGACGGTCTCACCGTGGGCGTGTTCGATGACGACGCCGTCGGTCGATGCCGTCGTCGATCCGGTGTCGCCGGTGGCGGCCGAACATCCGGCGAGGGCGAGAGCGGTGGCGATGACGGCGGCGAGGAGGGTGGATCCTCGGCGGGCGTTCGGGCGCGCGAAAGCGTGCGGCATGGGGCTCCTTTGAAGAGGGGGGAGTGGGATCACCGCTGGCGATCCAGAAGTTAGGTAAGCATGTCCTAACAGAACGATCGTAGGGCGCTTCCGCGCGCGACAGCGTCGAGGAACCGACGAGTTCTGTCGCGGATCCGACACGGTGGTGCGTGCCCGGGTGGATCAGCGCCAGTAGAGCTGGTGGGCGGGGTCCGCCTGCACCCGTGCCACGTACTCCCGAGGGGTCATGCCGAACCGGGCTCGGAAGCTCGCGGAGAAGGCGCTCGAGGACGCGTACCCGCACCGGTGCGCGGCCGCCCCGATCGGCATGCCGTCGATGATCAGCCGCGCCGCCAGCGTCATCCGGACGCCCGTCCGCCACCGGGCGAAACTCATCCCGGTGTCGTGTTGGAAGATCCGTAGCACGGTGCGCTCGTGGAGGCCGTGCACGTCGAACAGCTCGCGCGCGCCCCGGAGGTCACCCGGGTCGGCGAGGATCGCACGGACGAGCGGACGGACACGATCGTCTGACGGCATCGGGATCTCGCCCCAGCCGTCCGCCGTCTCCGGCGCGGGCTGCTGCAGCATCTCGATGAGGACCGCCTGCGCACGGACCCGGAGGTCGGTCGGCATGTCGTTGATCCCGAGGTGCAGCAACATCTCCTGCACCGCGCGCGGGACCAGGACCTGGGTGACGGTCTCGACGGGCGCGATCAGCGAGGTGGCAGGGAGGTAGGTGTAGCACCCGGTGGAGTCGCGCTCGTGGTGCGCGGTGTGCGGCGTGTGTGCTGGGATCCAGACGCCCTGACCCGGTGCGAGGCGCCACATCGCGTTCGGGAGATGCACCCACACGGTGCCGCGGTAGCACCAGGCGAGCATGGCGTCCGGATGACGGTGCGGTGGCGAGAGCGGTCGACTCCCGGTGTCCTCGTCGGTGACGACGCCGGTACCCATCAGATACGGTTCGGCGACGGACGACGGATGCTCGGGGCTCGCGTCCCAGTCGACCTGGCTGTACGGGCTCAACAGACGCTCCGCGCGAGGCGACCGCCCACGTCGTCGGGACACCGGGTCGCTGAGCCTGCCATGTCCGTCATGCTAGCGGCCCTCGGTTCTCACGACATCCGGCCGGTGTCGGCGGCTCCGCACCTAGGATCGGTGCATGGGAGACCACCGCGAGTTGATCGTCGACATCGACATCAGCGCCGCCCGCCTCGAGTCGGCATCGGTCGAGCTGGACGAGTTGCTCGAGGCGACCGGCTGGATCGACCGGAGCATCACCGTGACCGACTGGCTGTACCCGAATCACGTCGCGCTCGCGCTCGGGCAGACCGTGAGATCCCCGTTCTCGAGGCCCGAGCGAGACTCACTCGTCATCCTGGCGGCGCGCGGAGTCTACGGAGTCGGCGACGGCACGACGGACCCTGCCTGTCCCTCCTGCGGGTCGCTGCTCAGCACGGACATCGCCGACACGATCCTTGCGGCCTGGTGGGACGGCGACGAACGGGTTGCGCCGTGCGCTGACTGCGGTCTCCGGGCACATGTCGGCGAATGGAACCTGCTGGACTCCGTGGCGATCGGTGAACTGGCGGTCGCGGTGGCGACCGACACGCCTGAGGTCGCCGATGCGCTCGCCGAACACCTCGCCGCCACCACCGGACGACGCTGGGTACGCACGCACCTGCACCTGTGAGGCAACAGTCGCATCTCGAGGCTCAGTGCGGAGCCACCGGACCAATGGTCGGGAGGCCGTCGTCGTCGAAGCGGACACCTTTCGCGGCCAGCCGGCGTTCCGCCTCGTGGTGGACGACGCCGCGCTTGCGCGGATCGGCTTCGAGGAGACGGAGCAGGAGCTCGTCGGTCGCGTTCGGGTGCAGCGCGATCTCGATGCGCGCACCCCAGAAGCGGTCCTGGAGAAAGAGCTCCAACGCCGCTGGGTCGGCTGCCGGGTTGTGCGCCGCAGCGGCGCGGATCGCCTGATTGGGGTCGTTCGCGAGGACGGAGAACTCCTCGAACGTGCTCGCCGATCGCGCAAGCTCGTAGCGACGTTGCTCGTCGGCGATCTGCTCCGGCGTCTTGCGTCTGGCCACGGTGGTCCCTTCATCGCGTCGCCGTCAACCTACCTGGCTCGCACGATGTTCGACAACGGCGGCTTGCCGCGATGACTCGCAGACGGGACACTGGGGTCGCTGCATGGACGTCATGAGCGTGATCTTCGGGGGAAGGAGCAGCGATGACCGCTGCACCGGGATGGTACGAGGCGGGGACGCCGGGCAAGCTGCGCTGGTGGGATGGAACGCGGTGGACCGCTCAGGAGGCCGACGCCGCGCGACCGGTGCAGCAACAGCAGGTGCCGGTCGCACCGCTGGCGCCGACTCCCATGGTGTCGCCGTCGCAGCTGCCGTCCGGACCGCAGCTGGGCTGGTATCCGACCGGGCCGGATCAGCTCCGATGGTGGGACGGCTCGCACTGGACGGGGCTCAGGGTCAAGAACGGGAAGCCCGGGACCGATTGGGCGACCACCGAGCAGCCGAGCTTGGCCTGGGTGTTCGGATCGGTCTTCCTCGTGCTGGCGATCGCGCAGTTCAGCCTCGGCGCGCTGTCCACCCACCTGTCGTTCAACGGATTCCCGATGCTCCTCCTGACGCTGCTCTGGTTCGGTATCGCCGCCCAGACGACCGCCGTGCGGCGGATCCCGCAGCCGGTCGGCACCCCGGTGGTCACGGACGTGGTCCGTCCGTTACCCGGTGAGCAGGACGGTCCCGGTGCCGGTTGGTACTCCGTGTCGTCTCGGGCGACGAGGTGGTGGACCGGCTCACGCTGGGCCCAGTACGTCGGAACCCAGTACGGCATCCGGCCGACGTTCCATGGAGCGCGCGCGTTCCGCACCTATCTCGTCATGTCCTGGGTCGTCCTCGGGATCGGTGTGCTCGCCGTGATCGTCGGTGTGGTCATCCTCGTCAACAGCAGCGGCGACGGCTACGGCTTCCTCGGAGGGTTCATCGGCGGCATCGTCGTGGGTGGCGGTGTCCTGTTCGCGGTCCTCGGCGGGGTGCTCCTGATCATGTCGCGGAAACAGCGCCGGCTCCTGCTCCTCCCGGAGCAGCCGCCCGGGCACTGACGGGCGCGTCACGCCAGGGCGGCGAGCGCTTCGTCGAGGCGTTCGGCGGCTTCGCCGTCGGCGCTGTTGTCGAACAGGATGTGGTGGGCTCCACGCCATCGGCACTCAGCCGCCTGCGCGGTCGCCCAGAACTCGTCCCAGTTCGCCAGTTTCCAGGTGTCCCGCTCATAGCCTCTGGCGTGCACGCGATCCTTGACGCGAGTGCCGTCGACGGTCACGTGCACGACGACGATGTCGACCTCCCGCGGCCACGAGTGCTCGCTCGCCGCCTCCTCGAGGAACCCACTCTGCGGGAAGTACCGCACGAACGGTGCGTCGAGGACGACCGACATGCCGAGTCTGAGGTTGTCTCCGGCGAGCCGGAGGAGGGTCCGGTACTCGAGGTCCATCACGACCCGCTGGTAGTACTCGTTGTTGTCCCGTTCGTCCTTATCGGTGCCGGCGGCCTCGAGAAGGGTCTCGGTGAAGAACGTCGCCACCGAGTCCTTGTCGAGGTAGGCCGCCGACACCCGCTCGGCGATGAGCGCGCTCACCGTCGATTTCCCTGACCCCGCGGGGCCGATGACGAAGTAGAGTTTCGGACTCATCGGGTCACGCTACGCCGTCACGGCCGCGGCCGGACGTTCCTTGACGAACAGTCCGTACGACAGCGCGCCGACCAGGAGGAGTACGCCGCCGATGAGGAAGACGAGGGTGTAGTTGCCGTCCGTCGCCGTGAGGATCGCACCGGTGACGACGGGTGCGACGGCCGCCCCCATGAACCCACCGAAGTTCTGGATCGCGCCGAGCGACGCGACCTGGTTGGACGGGGCGATGTCCGAGGCGAGGGTCCACAGGCAGCCGATGGGGACCTGCGACGCGAAGTATCCGACCGACAGCAGCGCGACGGCGAGGGCGGTGTTGTCCACGTAGGCGACGGGGAGCACGCTCGCGGCTGCGAGGAGCGCGCCGCCGACGATCGGGATCTTCCGGGCGCGGACGGTACCGACGCCCCGCTGCACCAGACGGCTCGAGAGCCATCCGCCGAAGACGACGCCGACGATGCCGCAGAGGAACGGGAGCGAAGCCAACCATCCACTGTCGGCGAGGCTGAAGCCGCGGGCGGTCTGGAGGTAGCTGGGGAGCCAGGTGAGGTAGACCCACACGGTGTAGAAGATGCCGAAGGCCCCGAGCACCATGAACCAGGTGTTGCGGTGCTTGAACAGCTGGCCCCAGGCGACCTGCTCCACCGTGGCGACCACACGGGCCTCGGCCTCGGCGCCCTTGATCATCGACTGCTCCTTGAGCGTCGGATCACGGTAGATGCGGAGCCAGACGAGCGCGATGACGATCCCGAACGCGCCGACGATGATGAACATGCCTCGCCAGCTCATGGTGAGCAGGAGGAAGGTGAGGAGTGGCGGGGCGATCGCGTTGGCGATCTGCGAGCCCGTGTTCACGAGGGACACCGGGAGCGCGCGCTCCGACTTGTTGAACCAGCGCTCATTGACCTTCAGCGCGGAGGTGAAGAACGGCGACTCGGCGATGCCGAGGGCGACGCGGGCCGCGTACAGGAAGCCGAACGAGTTCGCGGCGGCGGTCACCATCGAGACGAGCGACCACGCACCGGCGGCGAACGCGAACATCTTCTTCGGACCGAACTTGTCGACGAGGAAGCCCGCCGGCAGGTTCGCGATGGCATAGGGCCAGGAGAACGCCGACAGCAGCAGCCCCATCTGGAGGGCATTGAGTCCGAACTCCTGAGCGATCGTCGTGTTCGCCACGCTCAGCGTGGATCGATCGAGGTAGTTCACGACCCCGCCGAGCACGAGGAACCCGACCAGGAACCATCGGATCCGGACGCTCTTCTTCTCGGCTTTGGTGAGGACCGGTGCCTCGCTGTCGATCTGGCTCATGCCATGCACTCCTTCGTGTGGTGGTGGGTACTGCGTCGCGCTGGGCGCGAGGAACGGGTGTCAGGCCCGAGCGGCGGCGATCGCCGCGAGGAACTCCTCAGCTGCGCGGGTGACCTTGCCGTAGTCGCCGTCGGCGCGTGCTGCCTTCGTGACCGCGCTGCCGACGCCCACGGCGACGGCCCCGGCGGCGAACCAGGTCCCGACGTTCTCGGGTGTGGCTCCGCCCGCGGGGAGGATCGGTGCCTGCGCCAATGGCGCCCGGACCGTCTTGAGGTATTCGGGTCCGGCGATCTCGGTGGGGAACAGCTTGACGATGTCGGCGCCGGCGGACATCGTGTCGACGATCTCGGTCGGTGTGAACGCCCCGCTGATCGAGACGGCCTGGTAGCGCGCTGCGGTGCGGATCATGCCTTCGTCGAGGTTGGGACTCACGAGGATCCGGGCACCGGCCTGGATGCAGGCGAACGCGGCCTCGGCGTCGAGGACGGTCCCGGCACCGATGGCGACTCCCTGATCGGCGTACTCCTCGGAGAGGGTGCGGATGGCGCCCAGGGCGTCGGGGACGGACAGTGTGATCTCGAGGGCACGGAAGCCGCCCGCGATCGCCGCCCGCGCGACCTGGATCGCCTCGTCGGTGCTGTCGAGGCGCAGGATGAGGATCGCGCCGGTCTCGTGGATCGTGCCGAGGACGTCGTATTTGGTAAGCATCGCGGATCACATTACCCCATGGATTCACATAGATTCACATATCGTCTCAAAATCACGACGATCGATCTCTGCGGACCGATAGGCTCGCGGCATGAGTTCCTCCTCGCCCCTGATCCCGGAGCAACGCCACCAGGAGATCCTCCGCCTGTTGCGGAGCGCGGGCGTGTTGAGCATCCGGCACATCGTCGAGCTCCTCGGTGTCTCCCACATGACGGTGCGTCGCGACATCGCCGCATTGGAGGAGGGCGGTCAGGTCGTCTCGGTGCAGGGCGGCGTCCGACTGAGCGAACGGAGCGGATCGGAACCACCCCGGGAGCGGGCGTCGAGAGCGGGGCTCGAACTGCCGCGGAAGCGTGCGATCGCCGAACTCGCCGCCGGCCTGGTCGAGGACGACATGGTCCTGTTCCTCGACGCCGGCACCACGTGCGAGGCCGTCGTCCCGTTCCTCGCCGACCGACGGAACCTCACCGTCGTCACGAACGACTTCCTGGTGGTCACGACACTCCTCGACCACCCGGGGATCGAGACCATCCACACGGGCGGCGTCGTCGACGTCTCCAGCGGATCGTCCAGCGGGGCCCTCGCCGCGGCGACCCTGGGCGCCGTCAACCTCGACGTCGTCTTCCTCAGCACGGGGACCTGGGATCTCGCGCACGGCGTCACGACGCCGGTGTCCGACAAAGTGGTGCTGAAGCAGGCGGCGATGGCCGCCGGGTCGAGCTGCGTGCTGCTCGCCGACAGTACGAAGTTCGGGACGTTCGAACGGTTCAACGTGACACCACTCGACGGGCTCGACGCGGTCGTCTCCGACACCGATCTGCCCGAGGACGTCGCCGAGTCGCTCACCGACATCGGGCTCGACCTGCGCCTCGCCGCCGTCTGACGTCACGATCGTCGTGCCACCGACTCCGCTGCGGTAGGGGAGGACGGCCCGTCGTCCGCGGGTAGGCTCGTCAGTCGGATGCGACGCGTCCGACCACCGATCCGAAGGGCACACGATGACCACGCAGGAACTGACCATCTCGAACTTCGAGGACACCGTGTCGGCCGAAGGCATCGTCCTGGTCGACTTCTGGGCCGAGTGGTGCGGCCCGTGCAAGGCTTTCGGCCCCGTCTTCGAGCAGTCGAGCGAGCAGCACCAGGACGTCGTGTTCACCAAGGTCGACACTGAGGCGAACCAGGAACTCGCGAGCGGGATGCAGATCACGTCGATCCCCACGCTCATGGCGTTCCGCGACGGCGTGCTCGTCTTCTCGCAGGCCGGCGCCCTCCCCGCCCCGGCACTCGAGGACCTCATCTCGCAGGTGCGCGGTCTCGACATGTCCGAGGTGCACGCCGCCATCGCCGCGGCGAAGGCCGAGGCACAGGCCGAGTAGCCGACGTCCGGAGGAGGCGGTCAGTCCTCCGGATCGCCGGGCGGACGCGCGAACTCAAGCCGGTGGACACCGGGCTCGTCGAGCCTGATCCGCCGCCGCCCGGCCGGCGCGCCGTCCTCCAACCGGGTCGGCAGTGCGCCGCCAGGGCCCGCGATGGCGATCATCGAGCCGTCATCCGGGAGCTCGACGAGCACGCCGCCGGCCGTGAGACGCAGGGTCGCCGCGACGGGGCGATGACGGCTCCACTCGACATCCACGACGTGTCCACCCCGGACCCGGAACCCCCGGAAGCTGCCGGCCGACCACTCGGCCGGGAGGGTCGGCAGCAGCGACAGGACACCGCCGTGCCCCTGGACGAGCAGCTCGACGACACCGGCCGTCCCACCCAGGTTGCCGTCGACCTGGAACACGTCGTCGAGGTCGCCCATCGGGTGCAGGTCGAGCAGCGAGGCCGATGACAGCGGACCGAGCAGCGTGTCGAGCGCCTCGGACGCGAGCCCCGGATCACGGAGTCGTGCGGCCAGGCAGAGGACCCAGGCCATGCTCCACCCGGTTCCGCCACCGCCGTTCGCGAGTCTCCGTCGCAGTGCGCGTCGGGCTGCCTCGAATTGCTCGGGCGTGGCCGATTCGGTGATCCGGGTCCCCGGGTACAGGCCGTACAGGTGGGAGAGGTGTCGGTGGCCGGGCTCGGTCGGCTCCCGCTCCTCGGCCCACTCCAGGAGTGTTCCGTCGCGGCCGACCTGCGGCAGTCGGAGGGTGGCCACGGTGTCGCGTGCTCGAGCCAGGAGCCCGACGTCCGCGATGCCGTCGCCGACCCGCTCCGCGAGGGCGAGGTACTCGCGGAGGCACTCGTGCGCCAGCTCCTGGTCCATCGCCACGCCGGCCGTCACTGCCGCCGTGTGATCCGTGTCGACCACGAACCGGTTCTCCGGTGAGGTCGACGGACTCACGACCAGCGATCCGGCGGCATCCGTGACGACCATTCCCAGGACGAACGAGACCACCGGCTCGACGGCCTGCAGGACGGCGACGCGTGCGGCGTGATCAGCACCGCCGTCGTCCAGACGGCGGTGGAGGTGCGCGACGAGCCAGGGGAGCGCGCTCGGCCAGTTCGCCCAGTGCGCGTCGAGCGGCACGGCGTCCGTGTGCCTCCAGAGGTCGCTGTTGTGGTGGGCTGCCGCCCCGTCGAGGCCGTAGGACTCGCCGGCGGTGCGCTGCCCGGCGTCCACCAGTTCGCCGATGAACCGGGTGAGTGGCTCGACCAGGTCACCCAGGCCGGTGCTCTCCGCCGGCCAGTAGTTCATCTGGAGGTTGATGTTGGTGGTGAAGTTCCCGCTCCAGGGTGGCCTGACCTGATCGTTCCAGACCCCCTGGAGGTTCGCCGGTTCGGTCCCCGGTCGGGAGCTGCCGATGAGGAGCGCCCGTCCGAGGTCGAAGTAGCGCTCCGCGAGGTCGGCCGACGCGCACGCCGATGCCGAGAGGTCCAGGTCGACGCGGTCGAAGAGCGACCGATGGTCGGCGACGTGCCGATCGAGCAGCGCTTCGCTGGATCGCTGCAACGCACGCGAGACCGTCCCCTGGGTGTGCTCCAGCAGCGTGGACGGGTCGCCCGACGGTCGTTCTCGCCACCCGCGGTGCCCGGAACGTGCACCGGCGACGAGGCGGAACCCGCCCGGGATCGGCTGCACCGCGACCACCAGCGCCCAGGCCATGCCTGCGTCGACGAGACCGTCGGCGTCCGGGACGTCGGTCGGGTAACGGATGGCCTCGTCATCGTCACCGCCGAGATACGAGGGTCGCACGCTCGCCGGCGCACGGCCGGTCGCCGACCACCACCGGGTGTCGCCGACCGTGCGCTCCTCCGTCCTCGACGGGTGCGGCGTCGCGAACCCGACCAGCGGTTCACGGACACCGTCACCCAGCAGCTCGACGACCAGCACGTCGTCCACCGCCGACACGAACGCGTGGAGCGTGACCGCCTCGCCACCGCTCGTGGACGTCGTCTCGACGACGCCGCGCGCGAGATCGGAGGTCCGTGTCGAGCGCGAACCGTCGTCGGGCGACGCGTAATCGATCGTGAGGCGGCCGAGCGGCTGGAAGGACTCGGTGAACGTGCTCCCGCGCAGTGCAGCCGCGCGGGCATCGGCCGCCACGGAATCGCCGTCGGCGATCGCCCGGCGAACGGACGCCAACGTGCCGGGACGCGGGCGGCCCGCCAGCCCACCACCGGGGCGTCGCGGACCTCCCGACCACAACGTGTCCAGGGAGAGGTCCATGCCCTCCCGTCCGGGCACGCCGTCGAGCGCCGCGCCCAACGTCCCGTTCCCGATGAGGAACCGATCGACGAACCGGGTGGCCGGTCCGTCGAGTTCGATTCGATGACGCTCGACGCGCTGCTGTCGGTGATCCATCAGTGGTCGAGTCGGAGCAGCACGGCACCATGCGCGGGCAGGGCCGTGTCGACGGCACCGTCGACGACCGGCAACGGCCGACCACTCCACAGCTCCGTGACGGACGATCGATCGGCGCAACCGAGATCGGCCAGGTGGACCCGCAGCTCGGTGTCCGCATCCCCGAGCCAGAACACCGCGCGCCACCGGGTCTCGCCGAGCTCAGCCGCCCAGACGACGAGGTCGCCGTCGCGGATGATCTCCCGGCTCCCGTCGCTGCCGAGCAGTGCGAGCACGTCCGGGTTCGTCAGGAGCGCGAGCGTGTGCGCCGGGGTGTCCGGGAGGTGGCCGCCGAAGAAGAGCGGCGACCGGCCGATGCACCAGAGGGTCATGAGCGTCCGTTGTTCGGCCAGGGTGAGGCGGCTCAGCCGGTCCGAACCGACGTGGGCTCGGATGCCGATCCGCCCGAGCGGGAGCATGTCCGCATCGGCCCACGCCCCCGGACGCTGGAGGGGCGCCCAGCGGGCCAGGCGCTGGAACTGTTCGCGTACCGCCGACCAGTCGTCCCAGAGGTCGTCCGAGATCCGCCACAGCTGCGCCGTCGATCGAAGGGTGTCGAGGTGCTCGGTCGAAAGTCGCTTCCCCGGGGACAGGCTGAGCACCATCGGTCGACCGGTCGCGTCGATCGCGCGCGAGATGGCCTCGATCTCGGCGGTCTGGATCGGTGGGTAGAGCACGTCGTCGAGCTTGACGAGGTCGACACCCCACTCGGCGAGCTGCGCCATGACCGAGTCGTAGTAGGCCTGGGCGCCGGGGGCGGTCAGGTCGACGCCGACGTTGTCGGGATTCCACGGGCAGACGTTCGTCGGATCCGCGATCTCCCCGCAATGGGCGGTCGAGCCGAGGATCGGCAGCTCGAGGTCGACAGCCCGCCGCGGCACGCCTCGCATGAGGTGCACCCCGAAACGGAGCCCGAGCGCGTGCACGCGGTCGGCGAGCGCGCGGAAGCCGCCCGACGCCGCAGACGGGAACCGGTTCGGCGCGGGTTGCGGTCGGCCCCAGGCGTCGAGCGTCGGCTGGGAGATGCGCTCGTAGTCGCCGACGCCGGGCGCCGGTTCGTACCACTGGATGTCGACGACCACCGTGTCCCACCCGACGGGCAGCAGGTGCTCGGCCAGGAACGCGGCGTTGGCAAGTACCTCGGCCTCCGTGACGGACCCTCCGAAGCAGTCCCAGCTGTTCCAGCCCATCGGCGGGCGGTCCGCCCGCGCCCGACGTGCTGCACGCACCTCGGTGACCGCGATCTCCACCTCGCTCATGGAGCGACGACCTGAGCCGTGATCGTGGCGAACGAGTGCGGTGGGAGCGTGACGCGAAGACCCGTCGGTGTGACGTCGAGACCCGTGAGCGGTCGCGGTGACACGGCGTCGGTCTCACCGGGACGGTTGTGGGCGTCGGGCCGCGCAGCGGTGAGCAGCCGGCCGTGCGGCTCGACCACGGACCCGCCACGGACGTCGACCTCGATGACGAGTGGCGCGTCGAGGTCGACGTTCGTCAGCGAGCAATGGAGGACGCCGTCCTTGACGCTCGCCGAGGCGGAGACGGTCGGGATGCCACCCGCGTGTGCGGCGTCGGCGTCGCGGACCGGCCCGACCACGTGCGTCGGGAGGGACGTGGCGTCCTGGTGCGGGCTGTTCATCTCGAAGACGTGGAAGGTGGGCGTCCGGACCATCTCGCCGCCGTCGGGATCGGTCAGGAGCATCGCCTGCAGGACGTTGACCGTCTGCGCGATGTTGGCCATGCGCAGCCGGCCCGCGAAGCGGTGGAACACGTCGAAGTGCCAGGCCGCGACCATGGCGTCGCGGATGGTGTTCTGCTGGAACAGATGCCCGGGGTGCGTGCCCGGCTCGACGTCCCACCAGGTGCCCCACTCGTCGAGCACCATGCCGAACCGTTCCTCCGGGTCGTACACGTCCATGACGGCGGCGTGCGACGACAGCAGCTGCTCGACGCCCTGTGCTGCGGTGATCGTGCTCCAGTACTCCGCGGCGTCGAACCCGGTCGCGCTGCCCTTCGCCTTCCAGCTGCCGCCGATCGTGTAGTAGTGCACCGAGACGGCTTCCCAGGGGGTCGCCGAGAACGGGTGGGTGGCCACGTCGGCGACGACCTCCATCAGCGTCTTGGTCCAGGCCACGTCGAACTCGTCGGCGCCGGCGGCGACCCGGTAGAGCGGGACCTTCCCGCCGCTCTCGCAGAACGTGCCGAATTGGCGTGCCAGGTCCGCGTACGCGCCGGCGCGCAGGTTGCCACCGCACCCCCAAGGCTCGTTTCCCAGCCCCCAGAACGGGACGTCCCAGGGCTCCTCCCGGCCGTTCGCCCGACGCAACTCGGCCATCGGGGTCTCCCCGGCACCGGTCAGGTACTCGATCCAGTCGGCCATCTCCTGCACCGTGCCCGAACCGAGGTTGCCCGAGACGTAGGCGTCGGCGCCGAGGAGCTCGCACAGCTCCATGAACTCGTGGGTGCCGAACGCGTTGGTCTCGCTCGTCCCGCCCCATTGCGTGTTGACGAGCTTCGGGCGGTCCTCGCGAGGTCCGATGCCGCTCGTCCAGTGATAGCGGTCCGCGAAGCATCCGCCCGGCCAGCGGAGGTTCGGGATGCGCAGTTCGCGGAGCGCCTCCACGACGTCGAGCCGGATGCCGCCGATGTTCGGCACGGGCGAGTCCTCGCCGACCCAGAAGCCGTCGTAGATCCCGCGCCCGAGGTGTTCCGCGAAGTGGCCGTAGACGTGTCGATTGATCGTGGGGCCCGGCCGGTCGAGGTCGACGGTGACGGTCGCAGTGGAGTCCATGGGTGATGTGGTCCTGTTCTGTGCAGCGGGTCGTGGGTCAGACGGCGGTCACGAGGATCGTGATCGCGCGGTCGGGCTGGAAGGTGGGGAGGTCGAGGCCGATCACGGCGAGCTGGCCACCGCTCAGCACGGGCGCCGCCGCGAGCGTGGCCGGGTCGGCGTCGAGTGGCGGCGCATCCCGGAGCCAGTGGGGGATCACCCAGCGCGGGCCGAGGGAGTCGTCCTGCGCGACGGCGAGGCGGTAGTGACCGTCCGGGCGGAGTCCGGGAAGGCGGACCCGACGACGGGAGTCGGCCGACCGCGGGGGAGTCACGAGGGTGTACAGCGCGGTGGTACCGTCCTCCGCGACGACCCCGCGCAGGGTCGGAGCGTCGTGGTCCCACTCGCCGTCGCCGACGACGCGGCCGGTGGCGATGAGTCCGCGATGATGCGTGAACACGGCGATCCATCTGGCGAGGGTCGTCCGATCCGCATCGTCGAGCTCGCGCAGATCCCACTCCACGCCGAAGTGCCCGAGGAGGGCGACCGCGCACCGGGTGTGGAGCGTGTGCGTGCGTCCGGTCGTGGCCGATCTGGCCGAGGCCACGTGCGATCCCAGCATCTCGGGCGGGACGAGGAGCCCCGTCCACCGGAGCATGCGGGCCCGCTCGATCGGGTCGTGGTTGTCGGAGGTGTGGACTCGATCGGACCGTTCGAGGATGCCGAGGTCGACGCGGCCTCCGCCAGACGCGCAGCTCTCGATCTCGAGGTGCGGGTGCCGCGATCGGATCTCGTCGAGCAGCCGGTAGAGGGCTTCGGTCTGGTCGTGCACGGCTGCCCGCCCGGTCGACGGATGCCCGGCATCGACGAGGTCGCGGTTGTGGTCCCATTTCAGGTACGCGATCCCGAGCTCGCGGACCAGTGTGTCGATGGCCTGCAGGATGTGATCGAAGGCCGCCGGATTGCCGAGATCGAGCACCTGCTGGTGCCGGACGGGCGACGGGAGCTCGTCCCTCGCCCGCAGGATCCAGTCCGGGTGCTCGCGTGCGAGGTCGGAGTCCTCGTTGATCATCTCGGGTTCGAACCACAGCCCGAACTCCATGCCGAGCGATCGCACTCGGTCGGCGAGCGGCGCGAGACCGTCCGGCCAACGCTCGGGGTCCGGTGTCCAGTCGCCGAGGCCGCGGGTGTCGTCGTGACGTCCGCGGAACCATCCGTCGTCGAGCACGTAGCGCTCGACGCCGATGGCCGCGGCCCGTGTCGCCAACTCGGAGAGGACGTCGAGGTCATGATCGAACAGGACCGCCTCCCAGACGTTCAGGGTGACGGGGCGCGGACGCCGAGCCGCCCGCGAGGTCGAGCGCAGCCAACGGTGGTACCGCGACGAGGCGGCATCGAGGCCGACGCCGTAGGCCCCGTACACCCATGGAGTCCGGTGGTCCTCGCCAGGGCCGAGTCGGACCTCGCCGGGCAGGAGCAGCTCGCCGCCACGGAACGCGAGGTGTCCGTCGGTGCGTTCGACGCCGATCGTGTGGTTGCCGCTCCAACCGACGTGGCACAGCCAGACGTCACCGGTCCGGCTGTCGAACCCCGGTATTCCGATCGCGGTGACCCCGGTGGCGTCGAGACCGGGGCGACCGTGCCGCGACTCGCGGAGGTGTGTCCCGGTCGTGACCGGAAGCCGCTGCGGCAGCTTCTCGTTGCCCCACCGACCGGCGAAGTCGAGGATCTCCCGAGCCGACGTCGGGATCGGGAGGGCCGGCACGACACCCTCGATCTCCAGGAGATCGTCGCCCCGGTTCGTGACCGTCACGCGCGTGCGCAGCAGGCCACTCGGTGTCAGTTCGATCGCCACGAGGAGAGCGATGCCGGTCTGGTCGTCGACCGCGGTCACCTCGACCAGCGCGGCGCCGCACTGCCGCACCTCGCCGGCCGGGAGGGCCGCTCTGTCGACCTCGACCGAGGCCACGTCGAAGCGCGACGACCAGGCCGTCCCGGCGCGATGCGCCCGGAGGCCGGGGAGACCCGACCAGCCCGACGCGTGCTCGGGCAACAGGCTCGGCTCGTACGGCGCGTCCGATCCGTCGACGAGGTCGCCGCGCACGGTGGCTGTGGCCGCGGCAAGCCACTCGAGGTCGTCGGCATCGACGGCGGCACCCCAGTGCGCGATCGTCGGGAGGCGGGTCCCGTGCTGGACGAGGACGACGGAGAGGCCGTCGCACTGCAGATGGACGACGCGGTGTTCGAGCGTCGCTGAGAGGTCGGACATGGTTCCTCCGGAGCGGTCGGTGAGGCGGGTGTGACGGCCGGTGGGCCGAAGGTCAGGCTGAGTCCCGGACGACGAGCGTGGTGTCGAGCCAGCGCGGAGCGGTCGTCCGACCGGCGATGAGCTCCATGACGAGTTCCGCGGCGACCCTGCCCATCTGCTCCAACGGCTGACGGACCGAGGTCAGCGGTGGCTCCGCGGTTGCCGCGACGACCGTGTCGTCGAATCCGACGAGCGCGATGTCGTCCGGGACCGTGCGGCCACTGGCCTCGAGGACGCGCATCGCTCCGACCGCCATGAGGTCGGAACCCGCGAAGACGGCGTCGAGGTCCGGGTACCGGGAGAGCAACCGTGCCATGGCCGACGACCCGCTCGGCATGGTGAAGTCGCCTCGGGCGACCGCACGGGTGTCGAGGCCGCGTTCGGTGAGGACGTCTCGCCAGCCTCGGACACGGTCGCTGGACGCGGCCATGTCGGCAGGGCCCGAGATGACGCCGATCCGCGTGCGGCCGAGCGCGATCAGGTGTTCGGCCGCGAGCCGACCGCCGGCGTAGTTGTCGGAGTCGACGAAGGTGACGTCCTCCGTGTGCTCACCCATCGGGCGGCCGACGAAGACGATGGGGAGGTCCACCGAGGCGAGCGCCTGGGTGATGGTACTGATCTCGTGCTGCAGGATCACCACCGCCCCGTCCACGTAGTGCGCCGCCAGGTAGGCGACGAGCGCGTCGAGTTGGCGCGGGTCGGCGAGGAAGAGCGCGGGCTGCTGGGCTGCCGACAGGAGCGCGGCGGTGGCGCCCTTCAGCGGTGCCGCGACGAACGATCCGGAGAACGGTTCGAGCTCGCCCGCCGCGAGGACGATCGCGACGGCGCCCGTCCTGCCTCCGGCGAGCGACCGGGCTGCGACGTTCGTGCGGTAGGCCAGTCTCGCGGCCGCTTCGCGCACTGCGACGACCATCGAGGCGTCGACCGTCGAGGCACCGGCGAGGACCCGCGACGCGGTCGCTCGGGAGACGCCGGCCTCTCGGGCGACGTCGACCAGGGTCGGTTTGCGCATCCTCGCTCCTTTGCGATCGTCCACCTGCCGGTGGTCTGGCAACGAGCATCGCAGAATCCGAGAGAGCGGTCTCCGAGTTGCGCAATATTGCCCTGGTGCCCTGGAACCCCGCTGCCTATGGTGATCACCACGCCCGAACGGTCCGGATGCTCCCCGATCCAGTCGACATCGGCGCGAGCCGGAGAGCGATCTCCGGCCGGTGACCGCAACGTAGCGCGACACCGCGGAACACGATCCCGCATAGGAGGGGGATTTCCAGTGAAATTCCGTCTTGCAGCAGCAGCAACCGTCGCCGTCATGGTCGGCGCCCTGGTCACCGGTTGTTCCGGGTCCGGCGGCGGCGATGACAAGACCTTCCAGTTCTGGTCCTTCACGGGCATCAACCAGAAGGCCGATGTCGAGAAGTACAAGGAAGCGCACCCCGACATCACCGTCAAACTCACCGAGGTCGGCAGCACGCAGGAGACCGCCCAGGCGCTCACCGCGGCGTTGGCCGGCGGTAAGGTCCCCGACCTGGTGCTCATCCAGGGGGACGACATGCCCAATTTCGTCGCCAACCCCGACAACTTCGTCGACCTGAGCACGATGGGTGCCGACGACATCTCCGGGGACTACCTGCCGTGGGTCTGGGACCAGGCGGTGGCCCAGAACGACGCCGTCATCGGGGTACCGACCGACGTGGGCGGGATGTCGATGGCGTACCGCGCCGACCTCTTCGAGGCCGCCGGCCTGCCGTCCGACCCGGACGAGGTCGCGGCACTCTGGCCCACCTGGGACGACTTCATCTCCGTCGGCCAGCAGTACGTCGCCGCCACCGGGAAGCCGTTCCTCGACAACGCCGGCACCTCGGTCTTCTTCCAGACCGTGAACCAGGTCGACGAGAAGTACTACACGCCCGAGGGTGAGCTCGTGTACGACACGAATCCGCAGGTGAAGGAGGCGTTCGACATCTCGATCAAGGCGATCGAGGCCGGCATCACCGCGAACGTCCCCGCCTTCTCCACTGGCTGGAGCACGGGCAAGACCAACGGCGCCTTCGCCGCGATGGCAGCTCCGTCCTGGATGCTGAAGAGCATCAAGACGGACGCGCCCGACACCTCGGGCCAGTGGCGCGTGACGACGGTGCCCAAGGTCGCCGGCAACTGGGGCGGCAGCTACCTCGCCATCCCGAAGCGCGCGGCGAACCCGGAGGCGGCGTGGGCCTACATCAAGGAGATGCAGTCACCCGAGTCGCAGCTGCAGAACTTCACCGACACCGGCGCCCTGCCCAGCACGGTCTCCGCGTACGAGTCCACCGCGATCGCCGACTACACCGACCCGTTCTTCGGCGACTCGAAGATCGGTGCCGTGCTCGGCAAGTCCTTGCAGGAGTTCAAGCCGTTCTTCAACGGTCCGGAGACGGCGACGATCGGTTCGGCGATGATCAACACCGTGACGGACGTCGAAGCCGGCAACACCCCACCGGACAAGGCGTGGGACGTCGCGATGAAGGCCGTGAAAGACGCCCTCGGCGGCTGACCCGACGACCCCGTCCACCCGTCCGCTCCGACCCGGGGCGTTCCGGCCGAGCAACACGCCGGAACGCCCCTGAAGGAACATCGTGACCACGCACATCGCCCCACCTCGGCTGCTGCCGAAACAATCGCCACCCGGTATCGGGACGCGGATCCGCAACACCCTGCCGGAACGCTTCGCCCCCTACGTCTACATCGCCCCGTTCTTCCTGATCTTCGCCGTCTTCGGCCTGATCCCGCTCCTGTTCACCTTCGTGGTGTCCCTCTTCGACTGGAACCCGATCGGTCAGCAGACCTTCATCGGCTTCGACAACTTCACCAGGCTCGCGGCCGACCCACGGTTCTGGAACGCGATGCTCAACACCTTCGCGATCTTCATCATCTCCACGGTGCCGCAGCTGGTCATCGCCCTGGGCCTCGCCCACCTGCTGAACCACGTCCGCCTGCGCTTCGCCACCGGGTTCCGGATGGCGATGCTCGTGCCGTACATCACCTCGGTCGCCGCGACCACGATCGTGTTCGCCCAGCTGTTCGACCGTGACTACGGGCTCTTCAACTACCTCATCAGCTTCTTCGGCGGTGATCACGTCGACTTCCTCAACGACAAGGTCGGCTCGTGGTTCCTCGTCGCGCTCATGGTCGTCTGGCGGTGGACGGGCTACACGACGCTGCTCTACCTGGCGGCACTGCAGGCGATCCCTCGCGACGTGTACGAGGCGGCCGCCGTCGACGGTGCCGGCGGTTGGAAGCAGTTCGTCTACATCACCATCCCGTCGTTGCGTCCCATCATCGTGTTCACGATCGTCACGTCGACGATCGGCGGGCTCCAGGTGTTCACCGAACCACTGCTGGTGAACCCGGCCACCGGCCTCACCTGCGGTGCGGCACGACAGTGCCAGACGCTCACGCTGTTCCTCTACGAGCAGGGCTTCGGCCAGTTCGAGTTCGGATACGGCTCGGCGATCGGCGTCGCGCTGTTCGTGATCGTCGTCCTCGTCGCCTTGCTGAACTTCTTCCTGTCCACCCGCACCCGAGGAGGACGCTGATGTCCGAGACGCTCAACTCCACCCAGCTGATGGCGAGCGCGACCTCCGCCGGCCGGAAACGGAACGGCGGCCGGATCGGCCGCATCCCCTGGTACACCTACGTCCTCCTCGTGTGCGCCGTCATCGTGAGCATGTTCCCGCTGTACTTCATGTTCGTCGTCGCGACCACGGACTCGGCGACGGCGACCACCCTGCCACCGCGGCTGTATCCGGGCGACAACCTGTTCCACCTCGTGGGGCTCGTGCTCGAGACCGTGCCGTTCATCCAATCGATGATCAACAGCCTCATCGTCGCGCTGTCGATCGGCGTCGGATCGGCCCTGCTCTGCGCCCTGGCCGGGTTCGCCTTCGCGAAACTGGAGTTCCGCGGCCGCAACGCGCTGTTCATCCTCGTCGTCCTCACCATGACCGTGCCGACGCAGCTGAGCGTGATCCCGCAGTACCTGATCATCTCCGCGCTCGACTGGGTCGACACCTTGCAGGCACTCATCGTCCCCGGCCTCGCGAGCGCGTTCGGCATCTTCTGGATGCGTCAGCACATCTCGAGCTCCGTGAGCGACGAGCTGCTCCAGGCGGCGAGGCTCGACGGTGCCAACACCTGGCAGATCTTCTGGCGGATCGTCTTCCCGGTCATCCGACCGGCGGCGTTCGTCCTGGGACTGCTCGGCTTCGTCGGATCCTGGAACGACTTCCTCTGGCCGTTCATCGTCCTGAAGTCGCCCGAGATGTACACGGTCCAGATCGCGATCAAGGCCCTGCAGTCGCAGCGGTCGATCGACCTCGGCCTGGCGATGGCCGGGTCGTTCCTGGCCACCATCCCACTGCTCATCGCGTTCATCTTCGTCGGGAAGCGCATGGTGACGGGGATCATGGACGGAGCGTTCAAGGGATGACCCTGCAACACGACGGCGTCACGCCGACCACGTCGGGCATCGTCCGCGGCGTCTGGAACGACCGACGGGCGTCACCCGTCGAGCGGGCGCGAGCACTCCTCGATGAGATGACCCTCGAGGAGAAGGTCGGTCAGCTCGGTTCGGTCTGGTTCACCGACACGGCGGGCGACTTCGCGCCGAGCGTGGACGGCTCCGACGACCCGGCTGCGCCGACATCGGCGCCCACCGGCGACTTCACGGGTGGCCTCGGGCAGTTGACGCGCATCTTCGGGACCGAACCGGTGACGGTGGCCGAGGGCGTCGATCGCCTGCGGGAACGGCAACGGCAGGTCGTGGCCGGCAACCGGTTCGGCATCCCCGCGATCGCACACGAGGAGTGTCTGACAGGGTTCGCCGCGTACGGTGCGACCGCCTTCCCGACGCCGCTCGCCTGGGCCGCCTCGTTCGACGAGGAGCTCGTGGAGCGGATGGCTGAGGCGATCGGAGACGACCTCCGTTCGGTCGGTGTCCATCAGGGACTCGCGCCGGTCCTCGACGTCGTCCGGGACTACCGCTGGGGCCGGGTCGAGGAGACGCTGGGAGAGGACCCCTACCTCGTCGGCCAGCTCGGCGCCGCGTACGTGCGTGGTCTCGAGCGGTCCGGGGTCGTGGCGACGCTCAAGCACTTCGCGGGCTACGCCGCCTCCCGAGGCGCGAAGAACCACGCCCCGGTGAGCATGGGGCTCCGCGAGCTCGCCGATGTCGTGCTTCCGCCGTTCGAGACGGCGATCCGGCTCGGGGGAGCGCGAAGCGTGATGAACGCCTACACCGATCTCGACGGCGTCCCCGCGGGCGCCAGTGTCGAGTTGCTCACCGGCATCCTGCGCGACGACTGGGGTTTCGACGGCACCGTCGTCGCCGACTACTGGGCGATCCCGTTCCTGGCGACCATGCACCATGTCGCGAGCGACGCGGCGGAAGCCGGCGCGCTCGCCCTCACCGCCGGGATCGACGTCGAGCTCCCGGAGACCGCCGGCTACGGCGCCGGCCTCGTCGGGCTCGTCCAGGACGGGGCGCTCGACGAGCGGCTGGTCGACCGGGCCGTGCTCCGGCACCTGCGGCAGAAGATCGAGCTCGGCCTGCTCGACGGGGGTCCGCTCGTGCCGGAGCACGCCGCATCGACCGATCTCGACGGCCCCCGCAACCGCGCCATCGCGACGCGCCTGGCCGAGGAGTCGGTCGTCCTCCTCCGGAACCGCGCCGTCCTCCCGCTCCAGACCACCGCGCGCGTCGCCGTGATCGGGCCGGCGGCCGACCAGTTCCGCAGTCTCGTGGGCTGCTACGCGTTCCCCAACCACGTGCTGTCGAAGCACCCCGGGCACGATCTCGGCATCACCATCCCGACGATCCTGGACGCGGTGCGTACCGAGTTCCCGGCGGCGGACATCGTCGTCGAACCGGGATGCAGCATCACCGGGACCGGTCGGGAGGGCGTTCCGGCCGCCGTCGAGGCCGCCCGTTCAGCCGACGTCGTCGTGCTGGCCGTGGGCGACATCGCGGGCCTGTTCGGCGATGGTACTTCGGGAGAAGGCTGTGACGCCGAGGACCTGCGCCTCCCCGGGGGCCAGCACGACCTCGTGCTCGCCGTCCTCGCGACCGGGACGCCCGTCGTCCTGACCGTACTGTCCGGGCGACCCTATGCGCTGGGGGACTACGACCGGGCCGACGCACTGGTCCAGGCGTTCTTCCCCGGCCAGGAGGGCGCGGCGGCCGTCGCGGGGCTGCTGTCCGGCCGCGTGCAGCCGAGCGGACGTCTCCCGGTCCAGATCCCTCGCTCGCCGGCCATGCCGGGCACCTACCTGCAGCCGCCGCTCGGTCTGGCCTCCCGCGGGATCAGCGTGCTCGACCCCACACCGCTCTTTCCCTTCGGTCACGGCCTCACCGCCGGGGACGTCCGCTACCGCTCGCTCACGAGCGCGACGGGCCTCGCCGTCGACGGTGAGGTCCTCGTCGACGTCACGGTCGAGAACGTGGGTGTCGAGGACGCCGTCGAGGTGATCCAGCTCTACGGCACGGATCCGGTGGCCTCGGTCGTGCGCCCGTCGGTCGAGCTGCTCGCGTTCGCACGCCTCACGGTCGCTGCCGGGACGTCGGCCACGGTGCGTTTCTCGGTGTCGGCCGACCGGCTGTCCTTCACCGGGGTCGACGGCCGTCGGGTGGTCGAACCGGGGACGTATGTCCTGTCCGCCGGGCCGTCGGCACTCGAGCGTCCACTCACCCACACGATCGAGGTGACCGGCAGCCGGCGGGAGCTGGTCGGGCCGCGCGAGCTCCGCGTGGACTGGCGGCGCGTCGACGCGAGGAAGGCCTGACCATGCCGTTCGTCCCGATCTCCCAGGTCACCCTCACGGGTGGGCCCCTGTTCCAGGCGCAGGAGGCCGACCGCGCGTACCTGCGAGCCCTCGAGCCCGATCGCCTGCTCGCCCCGTTCCTCCGTGAGGCGGGCCTGGAACCCCGGGCGGCGTCCTACGACGACTGGGAGGTGCGCGGACTCGACGGCCACACCGCCGGGCACTACCTCTCGGCCTGCTCCCTGATGGTCGCCTCCACGGGAGACGACGTCCTGCGCTCCCGACTGGAGTACACGGTCGCCGAACTGGCCCGCGCACAGGATCATCTGGGGACCGGATACGTCGGTGGTGTCCCTCGGAGTGCCGAACTCTGGGCCGAGGTCGCAGCGGGGATCACCGAGTCGACCTTCCGCGCCGGCCGCTGGGTGCCCTGGTACAACCTGCACAAGCTGTACGCCGGTCTCATCGATGCTGCCCGCCTGACCGGGAGTCAGGTGGCGCGCGATGTCGTCCTGCGCCTCGCCACGTGGTGGGAGGAGCTCGCCGCAGGGATCGACGACGAGCACTTCCAGCTCATGCTCGAGACCGAGATCGGCGGAATGAACGAGGCGTACGTCGACCTCTTCGACCTCACGGGCGACCCCCGCCATCTCGCGATGGCCGCCCGCTTCACGTCGACCGCCCTCAGCGAACCGCTGTCGCGCCGGTCCGATGAACTGACCGGCCTGCACGCCAACACCCGCATCCCGCAGTTCGTCGGCTTCGCCGCGCTCGCCGCGCGGAATGGTGATGCAGCCCTCTCCGGTGCGGCGCGGTTCGCCTGGGAGACGATCCTGACGCGGCGCACGGTCGCGATCGGTGGCAACAGTGTCCGGGAGCACTTCCACGCCGTCGACGACTTCACCCCGATGACCGAGGACCGGGAGGGGCCGGAGACCTGCAACAGCTACAACCTGATCAAACTCGGCCGACGGCTCAGCGCCGACGAGTCCGACCCGGCGATCGCCGACGCGCTCGAACGGATCCTCTTCAACCACCTCCTGTCGTCGCAGCACCCCGAGCACGGTGGGCTCGTCTACTTCACCTCGATGCGACCCGACCACTACCGCGTCTACTCCTCGCCGGCGTACAGCTTCTGGTGCTGCGTCGGGACCGGCCTGGAGAGCCACGCGAAACACGGTGAGTCGCTGTACCGGTTCGACGACGACACGGTGTCGGTCGAGCTTTTCGCGCCCTCCGTCGTGCGGATCCCGGAACTCGGTCTCAAGCTGGAGCAACGGACGGCCTTCCCGTCCGACGGCGTGGTCGGACTCACCCTCGGGCTCGCCGGCCCGCGGCGGTTCCGTCTCCGCGTCCGAGTCCCCGGGTGGAGTGTTCCGACACCCGAGGTGTTCGTCAACGGCGCTCCAGTGACCGCCGGACTCGAACGCGGCCATCTCGCCGTGGATCGTGAGTGGAGCGACGGCGACACCGTGTCGTTCGAGCTCACGATGGGTGGCCGCGCCGAACCGTATCCGGACGGCTCGGACTGGACCTCGCTCCTCTGGGGTCCGTCCGTCCTGGCCGCCCGTGGCGAGTCGCTGCCGACCGACGTGGTGCTGGCCGGCCGCGCCCATGCCCCGCATACCGCCGTCGGCCCGCTGACCCCGCTCGCCTCGGCACCGATCGTCCCGCGGTCGGCTGTGCCCTACCGGGACGCCGACGGGCGACTCCGGATCGACTCCGACCGAGGACCGATCCCATTGGAACCGTTCGCAGGCCTGCACGACGCGCGGTACACCGTCACGTTCCCCGTGGCGTCGACGGCGGACGAGGATGCCATCGCTCGGCGCCGCACCGCCTTGGTCGAGCGGGATCGACGCGCCGCGAGCATCGACGGACGGACGGTCGACCGGGTCGCTCTGGGCGAGCAGCAGCCGGAGGCGGATCACGGGTTCGAGGGGGTGGCCAGCGCCAGCGGCGCGGTGGGTGGTGTCCGCTGGCGGAGCACGGCGGAGCGTCTGTCCGTGACGCTCGTCGACCCGCATCTCCTCGGCCGGGTCGTCAGAGTGACCTGGCTGCACGACCCGGCGGGCCACGGTTTCACCCTGGAGATCGACGGCACGCCGGTCGCTCCGCAGGAGGGCGGGCGAGACGACGACCTGGAGTGGGCCGAGTACCCGCTGACGCCCACCAGCGCCGGGTGGGGTGTCCGGCGGTTCGCGCTCGTCGCGCAGGCGGATCGCGAGACCCCGCGGTGCACCGAGCTCCGCGTGCTGACCGCCGAGGGGGCCTGACCACCGGGGTGGGCACGCGCAGCACCCCGGGATGCGGGACCATGGAGCCATGACGACGACGCCGGAGCGGGACGACCTCAGCGTGACGCTCGCGGACGTCGCCGCGAGATCCGGGTGCTCGGTGTCGCTCGTCTCCCGGGTGCTCGCCGGGAAGCGCCATGCATCCCCGGACACCCGGGACCGCATCCTCGCTGCAGCGCACGACCTCGGCTACGACCGGGCCGCGCAACGTCGAGGTCGGCCTCGCTCGGTGCCGCGTCTGCTCGACCTGGCGATGAGTCAGTGGGACGATCCCTGGGCGAACACGGTCGTGACGAGCGTGCGGCGGGCGGCCGCTGCGGCGAACTACGATCTGGTGCTCACCCCGGAGAGCGAGTCGATGGTCGACGACTGGCCCAGTCGGGCACGTGCGCGGGGATCGGCCGGTGTCGTCGTGTGCCTCATCCGTCCCAACGTCTCCCAGCTCGACATCCTCGCCTCGGCCAACATCCCCGTCGCGCTCCTCGATCCGCGTGCGGAGCCGGCGCGGAGTCTGCCGAGCGTCGGGTCCACCGACTGGCAGGGCGGCTTCGACGCGGGTCGGCATCTCGCCCGGCGGGGGACGCGTCGGTTCCTCATCATCACCGGCCGACCGAAGTACCGGTTCGGCCGTGCGAGGGAGGCCGGTTTCCGAGCGGCGGTCGAACGGCACGCCGACGGGGCGACGGTCGAGGAGATCTCGTCGCCCTGGTCCTCGGAGAGTGCGTTCGTCTCCGTGCGCAAGCTGCTCAGGCAGGGCGGGCTCCCGATCGGCGTCTTCAGCTGCAACGACGAGATGGCCTACGGCGTCTACCGCGCCGCTGAAGAGCTCCAGCTCCGCATCCCCGACGACATCCGGGTCGTCGGCTTCGACGATCTCCCGCAGTCCAGGTTGATGCCGCCGCCGATGACGACCGTGCGACAGCCGATGCGCGCGATGGCCGCGCGTGCGGTCCAGCTCGTCCTCGAGGCGGAGCCCGGGACGGACCCGGGGGACCGCGCGGAGTTCCCGACCGAACTCATCGTCCGCGCCTCGAGCTGACGCGGACGCGGACGCGGACGCGGGAGAATGGTCGCCATGACGGGATCAGCGGACACCGACGAGGTGTCGACGGAGCACTCGAGCGTGTCGACGTGGATGCAGGCGCTCGGCACGGCGACCGGGAACCCCGGCGGCGGGGCCGCATCCGGACTCATGCTGGCGATCGCCGCCGGCCTCACCGCGATGGTCGCCGGCTACACCCGAGCCACGCATGCCACCGAAGACGCGAGCGGGCGGGACTCGGCCGAGGCCGAGGCGACGATCGCTGCACTCCGCGCTCGCGCTGAGGCACGCTCCGAGCTGGCGCTGCGTCTGGCCGACGAGGACGCCCACGCCTCGCGAGCGTTCGGCAGTGCCTTCCGTCTACCGGCCGGCGTCGGACGCGACGAGGCGATCCGTGCTGCGTCCATCGAAGCGGCCGCGGCCTCGGCACGCCTGGGCGAGCATGCCGTTGACGCGATCGACGATCTCGCCTGGCTCACCGAGCACGGCAACCCGGCGTTGATCGCCGACGTGGCGGTGGCGATCGGCGCACTCCGCGCCGCGATCACGGGAGCTCGGACCAACGTCAGCTTCGATCTCGGTTCCGTCCGCAGCGCGCACGGCTCCCTCGAGGAGGTCCGCGCCGATGAGCCGCGCCTGTGGGAACTGGTCCCCGTGTTCGACCGAGCCCTCGAGCGGATCGACCGGCTCGCGGCGTCGATCGACCCCGAGGCCGCTCCCACCGACGCGGCGCCGTAGCCGGTGGTCAGCGCCCGCCGGGGCGCGCAGCCGGGCCGCTCGGAACCCGGACGATCAGGGCGTGGTGCAGGTTCCTCAGCGAGACCGAGATCACCGAACCGTGCGAGTCGCCGTCCAGTTGGATCTCCTGCGGCTCCTCGAGTCGGAGGTGCATCGTCCGCGCCTGCGCGTAGCTGATCGCGCGTGCCTTCGGCGAGAATCGACCGACCAGCCGGCCGAACCGCGTGCGGTGCAGCATCCGGTTGAACGTCAGGCGGTAGCCGATGTTCCCCCAACCCGGACCCTTGCCAGGGCGCAGCATGACGGCATCGAGCAGCCCGTCGTCCACGACGGCCTCGGGGAGCAGCAGGACACCACCGGTGAGCGTGCCGGAGTTGCCGACGATGATCGTGTGCGCTCGGGCGGCCGCCTCCGGGCGGTCGTCGAGTCGATAGTGCAGGTCGAACTGCCGGTTCCCGATGATGCTCCGCGCGATCGGATCGGAGTAGGCGAGCCAGCCGATCCGTCGCTTCAGCCGCTCATTGGTGTGGCCTGCCATGTGCGCATCGAGGCCGATACCGGCCATGACGAGGAAGACCTCGTCCCGGTTCGTGCCGTCGCTGCGCCCGAGACTGACCTGGCCGACGTCGACCACCTGGTCACGCCCTGAACAGGCGATGTCGACCGACCGCTTGAGGTCGCCCAACGGCAGGCCGAGCGCTCGGGCGAAGAGGTTCCCCGTTCCGGCCGGGACCAGCCCGAGGGGGATGCCGGTCGACGCGATGGCCTCGGCGGCGACCCGCAGCGTCCCATCGCCTCCCGCGACCAGGATGACCGAGGGGGCCGAGGCGATCGCGGCCGAGGCCGCTCCCCGGCCGTCGTCGTCGGCGCTCGTGTCGTGCCAGGTGGAGGGTGCCAGTCCGTGCGTCGATTCAGCGGCTGCGACGGCCGATCGGAGGATCTTGATGTCGACTTTGGAGGGATTGACGACGACCGCGGCGCGTTGACGTCCGCGTTCGGCTGGTGCATCGTTCACAGCGTCAAGGATAGGAGGCACCGGCTCGGAACCAGCGGTGGACGCGAACCGTGCCGCGGGTTCGTGAGACGCTTGCCCCATGGACCTCGAGGTGTCGCCCGGACTGACGATCCCGGCAGCCGAACTGCAGTGGCGTTTCTCCCGGTCGTCCGGCCCGGGCGGACAGCACGTGAACACCTCCGACAGCCGTGTCCAATTGACGTGGAGTGTGGCCGAGTCGACCGTCCTCACCGATGAGCAGCGCGACCGACTGCTCGAGCGGCTCGGCGCCCGGCTGGTCGGCGGAGCCATCACCGTGACCGTCTCCCGCGAGCGATCGCAGCTCCGGAACCGCGAACTCGCACTCGAAGCGCTGGCGACACGCATCAGGTCGGCTCTCGCGCCGCCGGCGCCGACGCGCCGGCCCACGCGTCCGACCCGCGGATCGGCGCGACGCCACCTCGCCGCGAAACAGCAGCGGAGCGCCACCAAACAGCAGCGGCGACGTCCCTCCGACGACTAGCGGGTCACACCGTCGCCTCCCGCAAGGGCGTGCGTCGGACGGCCCGGTCCATTAGCGTTCCCGGAGAGCGCACCCGTCGACGCCGTCGTCGTGCGCGAACGGAGGAACACCATGCGCATCGTCGTCATCGGCGGGACCGGCCACATCGGCTCCTTCCTGGTCCCGCGACTCGTCCGGGCCGGCCACGAGGTCGTGAGCGTGAGCCGCGGCGATCGGTCACCGTACACGGACGCTCCCGAGTGGGACCAGATCGAGCGGATCCGGGCCGATCGGGAGGCCGAGGACCGGGACGGTGTCTTCGCGCGACGCATCGTGGACCTCGGTCCGGACGTCGTCATCGACCTGGTCTGCTTCACGGTCGCCTCGGCGACGGAACTCGTCGAGGGACTGCGCGGCAACACGGGCCAGCTGCTCCACTGCGGATCGATCTGGCGCTACGGTCCCAGCGCGTCCGTCCCCATCGTCGAGGGCTCCGCGACGGCGCCGTTCGGCGACTACGGCGTCCAGAAGGATCAGATCGCCCGGCTGCTGCAGCAGGAGACCGCAGACGGAGGACTGGTGACGACCTCCCTGCATCCCGGGCACATCGTCGGACCGGGGTGGGCGCCCATCAACCCGCTGGGTAACCTCGACCTCGGGGTCTGGCGGACCCTCGCACTCGGTTCACCGCTGCGCATCCCCGGGCTCGGTGCCGAGCTCCTGCACCACGTGCACGCCGACGACGTCGCGCAGGCGTTCGAGCTCGCCGTCGCGAACCGGGATCGTGTCGCCGGCGAGGACCTCAACGTGACGTCCGCCGCCGCGGTGACCGTCCGTGGCTACGCCGACGTCGTCGCCGGCTGGTTCGGACGCTCGGCCGAGCTCGAGTCGGTGACTTGGGAGCACTTCCGAGCCGAGACACCGACGGAGCACGCCGACATCACCTGGGAGCACCTGGTGCGGAGCCACTGCGCGTCGATCGACAAGGCACAGTCGCTGCTCGGATACAAGCCCGCCTACACCTCGACGGAGGCGGTCCTCGAGTCCGTCCGTTCGCTCGTCGCCCGCGGGGAGTTGGACCTGCCCGAACCACGAGCAGCCCTGAACACGAGCCGCTGACGACGCGATCCTTCAGGGGGCCTGCAACGAGCTCCGGAGTCCGTGCGGTGCGTCGACCTTCGGACGCTGAAGGATCCCGCGGCGCCGGAGGATCGGTACGAGTTCGTCGAGCATGCGGTGCACCGTCACCGGATGGAGGTCGCCCGAGAAGATGAACCCGTCGTTGTCCGCCTCGCCGCCGGCGCGTTCGATGTGGTCGGCCACCTCAGCCGCCGTGCCGACGGCACCGCTGCCGTCGGTGATCCGCCCGAGTCGTGCCTTCGGCACGAGCAGCTCCCGGAGCGTCGCCGCCGCGAAGGACTCGTGCTGGCCGCGCAACGCGTCGAGGCTGCCGCGCGACACGTGGTCGCCGAAGACGGCCGGGTCCACCGGTCGGTCGAGGTCGAGCGCGGTGAGGTCCGTCTCCAAGTCGCTCGACCACGCGAGTGCGACGGAGCGCAGCGTCTCGTCGTCCGGCTGTTCCGAGGCCGCGACGAGTCGATCGGCCTCGGCGCTGCTCGCCACGATGACGGGCTTGAACACGAACAGGATCGCGGGAGGGGTGTCCCGACCGACGGCAGCCGAGGCGTCGAGGACCCGCCTCCGGTACGCACGGAGGCTTTGGATGTCGAGCGGTGCGAGGGCCAGCTGGACGTCCGACTGTCGCCCGGTGAAGGCGAGCCCTCGCGGCGAGGAGCCCGGCGACACGATGACGGGCTCGCCACCGGAGTCATCGTCGAAGGGGAGGGCGTTGAGCGGCCCGTCGAAGTCGTAGTGTGCGCCGCGATGCTCGACGCGGTCGAGGTGGCGGCCGTCGGCGAAGCGTCCGGAGGCGGTGTCGCCCACATACGCGCCGGGTCGCCAGCTCCGCCAGAGCGCGCGCACGCCGTCGAGCCACTCCTCCGCCCGCTCGTAGGCGACGTCGTGCGGCACGACCGGCTCACCGAAGTGACGACTGCTGCCGACGTCGGTGACCACGTTCACCCCGAACCGACCGTGACTGAGGTGCTGCAGGGTCGCGAACTGCCGTGCCGCCTGGTACGGCGGCAGTTGCAACGGGTTCACGGTCGGGATGATGCCGATGCGCTCCGTCACCGCGAAGAGGAACGGGGCGAGGCTCAGCGGGTCGTGCTTCGGCCCGCCGTAGGCTCCGCGGATGCGGAGGTCGAGCGTCTCGGGGTTCCCCAGCGAGAGGGCGTCCTCGATGATCAGGAGGTCCAGGCCCGCCTGCTCGAGCTCGCGCACGGCCTGCTGGTAGAGCGCGGGCTCCTGCCAGCGGTAGTCCCAGTCGAGGTACGGATGCCCCCAACCGTGCGGACCGAACCCACGCGACAGGAACCAGCCGAAGCGTTGCCGGGCGCTCATGCGGCGACCGCCTCGTCCGCCGTGACGCTCGCGCCGGTGCTCGTCGACGGTTCCCGGACCGGGAGCGCGTCGAACGCCGAGGCGAGGTCCGCGATGAGGTCGGCGACGTCCTCGATGCCGACGGAGATCCGCACGAGTCCCTGGCCGATGCCGCTCGCCGCGAGCTGCTCGGCCGAACGCTGGGCGTGCGTGGTCGAGGCCGGGTGGAGGATCAGCGACCGGACGTCGCCGAGGTTCGTCATCCGCGTGAACAGGCCGACGTGGTCGATGACCGTCCGCGCTGCGTCCCGTCCGCCGTGCAGGGTGAACGAGAACACCGATCCCTGTCCATCCGGCAGGTACCGGTCCGCCAGGCCCCGGAACGGACTGTCGCTGAGCCCTGAATAGTCGACCGAGGCCACTTCCGTCCGTCCCGCCAGCCACGTCGCGAGGGCGAGGGCGTTCTCGCTCTGCCGTTGGACGCGGAGTGACAGCGTCTCGATGCCCTGTGCGATGAGGAACGCGTTGAACGGCGACGGCGTCGGGCCGAGACGCAGCGCGACCGATGCCCGTGCGTAGGCGGCGAGAGCGGCACGCCCGTCCGCCTCGACGTGGCTGAGCCCGCCGAGTGCGGCGAGCGGCGAGGTGAGGTGTCGGTAGCGGTCTGCGCGAGCGGTCCAGTCGAACGTGCCGCCGTCGACGACGACCCCGCCCAGCACGGTGCCGTGGCCCGCCAGGAACTTGCTGGCCGAGTGGACGACGATGTCGGCGCCGTGCTCGATGGGACGCAGGAGGTAGGGCGTGGCGAAGGTGTTGTCGACGACGAGCGGGACCCCGTGCGCATGGGCCACGTCGGCGACGAGACGGAGATCCGTGAGGTCGTTGCGGGGGTTCGGAATGGACTCGACGAAGATCGCGCGTGTCTCGGGTCGGATGGCACGCGCCCAGGCATCGGCGTCGAGCGGATCGGCGACCTCGCTCGTGGTGATCCCCAGCCGACCGAAGTTCTCCGTGAAGAGGCTGCGCGAGCCCTCGTACAGGCTCGGCGCCGTCAGCAGATGGTCGCCGGCCTCGAGCAGGGAGAGCAGGGCGACGCCGACGGCCGCCTGTCCGGAGCCGAGGAGCAGCGCGTCCACACCACCCTCCAATGCGGCGAGACGGCGCTCGACGGCGTCGATCGTCGGATTGCCGACCCGGCTGTAGCTGTATCCACCAGGGTCCGGACCGAACCGCCGCTCCGCCTCGTCGAAGTCCGTGAACACGAACCCGGCACTCGCGTAGATCGGCAGCGCCCGGGGTTGGAGCGGCGCATCGGGTGCACCACCGGCGTGCAGCTGTCGGGTGCTGAAGCCCCCTCGGTCCCGCTCGTGCATCGCCTCGTCCTCTCCGTCAGCTCGGCCGTCGTCGACGCCCCGGCGTCGGTGACAGGCACTCTACGGTCGGGACCGGGGCGGGCGCAGGTGACGACGACATGCGCCGACACAATCGACCGGCGACCCCGCCGTCGGGGGAGGCCCCGTACCCTGGAGAGGCGTCGGCCGCGGACACAATCGACCGGCGCCGACGGATCGGACGAGGGGGAACCGTGAAAGCACTCATCGCATCGGGGAGCGGTCGGTACGCGGATCCGTGGCACCCGTACGCGCAGACGAGCCCGCTCATCGCGGAGGTCCTGGAGACGGCCGGCTTCGCGGTCGAGATCGACGAGGACGTCGACCGTGCGATGACGCGACTCGAGGGCGTGGAGCTCGTGGTGGTCAACGCCGGCGACCCGTGGCGGTCCGAGGACCAGGGCCGAGCGCCCGCGGCCGCGATCGACGGCTTCGCGGAGGCACTCGGTCGGGGGATCGGTGTCCTCGCGATGCATGCGGCGCTCGCCTCACTCCGCGACTACCCGGACTGGGCGCCGACGATCGGAGCGCTGTGGCTGCCCGGCGTGTCCTGGCATCCGCCGATGGGCCCGACCGTCGTCCGCGGCCTGGCATCGCCCGACGGCGGAGCGCTCGGCGACATCCCGGTGGACGACGAACAGTACCTGCGGCTGCAACCCGTCGGTCGGAGCACCACCGTCGCCGAGCACGACGTCGACGGCGAGCGGTTCCCTGCGGTGTGGGTCCGCGAGGTGGGGCCCTCGCGCGTCGCCGTCGACGCGCTCGGACACGACGAGCGGTCCTACGCCTCGGCGGAGCACCGTGCGCTGCTCGCGACGCTGGCACGGTGGGTGGCCCGGGCGCCGTCTGCGTGATCCGTCACGGATCCTCGATCGGCTTCGTCTGTGTCGCGACCCTCGTCGGCGCAAGCCCCCGTCGAACGGGAGTCGCGCCTCGCGACCGGGTCTATGCTCCTGTTCGGGGCTGCGAGCGACCATGACGGCCGGATGCGGCCCGCGTCAGGAATCGGAACCTCGAGAAAGCCGCACCACGTGTCACAGGACCTCATGTCACCCGAGAACAACGTCCAGCGCATCATGCGCACCGGAACCGTCTGGTTCGGCGTCGCGGTCGGGAGCACCGCGATCGTCCTCGGGCTCCTCCTCAGCTCAGGTTGGCGACCGGCGGTCCTCGCCGAGGGACTCCGCGTGGTCTGGTGGTGCTGCTCGGTCATCGTGGGTTTGAGCATCGGTCTGCTGGGTTGGTCCGGCTGTCCGATCCTGGAGGTGGACGTCCCGACGGCGTCCCGGAACAAGTCGCTGACCATGCAACTCGGAACGATGCTCTTCATCCTCGGAAGCATCGGCGCCATGTTCACCGTGCTGGCCGGCTCGCCGAGCTGACACCCGCGGCGCGGGCACGTCCAGCTCCTGCGGCGTCGTCGCGTCGGAACGGCGTCGTAGAGTCGTTGCATGGCCAGATCCTCAGCACCGCTCCGCAGACTCGGGTTCCTCACGATGGGCCTGTTCGACCCCGAGGAGCCGGCGGCCGGGCACGAGGCGACCCTGCAGCTCATCGAGCTCGGTGAACGCCTGGGGTTCGACAGCGCCTGGCTGCGGCACCGGCACCTGCAGTTCGGCATCTCCTCGCCGGTCGCCGTCCTCGCGGCGGCGACGCAGCGCACGAAGCGCATCGCGCTCGGTACCGCGGTCACACCGCTCGGCGCGGAGAACCCCTTCCGGCTCGCGGAGGATCTGGGCACGGTCGACGTCCTCTCGGGAGGCAGACTGCTTCCCGGCTTCAGCACCGGGGAGCCGATGCGGTTCGACGCGTTCAAGCACGCGATCTATCCGTCGACGCTCGACCAGGAGGACCTCGGCTACGACCGCGTCCTGCGCCTCCGCTCCTTCATCCGCGGTGACGTCGTCAGCGACAGCGCCGGTCGTGAGGGCCAGGAGGACTACTCCTCACGGGTCGAGCCGCATGCCGACGGTCTGGCGGAGCGGCTCTGGTACGGAGCCGGCAGCCTGCGGTCGGCGGGTTGGGCCGGTGAGCAGTCCTTCAACCTGCTCACGAGCAGCGTCATCGCCGCCGAGGACGGCACGACGGACTTCGCCGCGAACCAGGCCGCCCAGGTGCGTCGGTTCCGAGAACTCCACCCGGCGGGTGAGCGGGCCCGCGTGTCACAGGGGCTCGTGGTCATCCCGACGGACTCCGCGACCGCGACCCAACGCGCCCGGTACCACGAGTACGTCGACTCGAGACGGCACCGCGTCGGCGTCGCCCATGGGCCGCGGCGGATGCTCTTCGCGGAGGACCTCGTCGGCAGCAGTGCGGAGATCGCGGAGCGGCTGCACGAGCACGCCGGATTCCAGGAGGTCGACGAGGTCGCCTTCGCCCTCCCGTTCACGCTCGAACCGGACGACTACACGCAACTGCTCACCGACATCGCCGGCGCGCTCGGGCCCGCCCTCGGTTGGCGACCGGCCGCGGACGGGGAGTCCCGTCCGGCCTGAGCGGACCGGTCGGAGACGGCTTCCGGTCGCGCGTACAGTGCAGGTATGACGCAGCACGGGTTCAGACGGTACGTGGCCATCGGCGACAGCTTCAGTGAGGGCTACGGGGATCTCCGGGAGGACGGCACCCTTCGCGGGTGGGCCGACTTCGTGGCCCTCGGCCTCGCCCGGGCGTCCACGGAGACCGTCAGCTACGCGAACCTCGCCATCCGCGGGCGGAAGCTCCTGCCGATCCTCGACGAACAACTCGACCGAGCGATCGCGATGGGTCCGGACCTCGTCAGCTTCAACGGCGGCGGCAACGACATCATGCGCCCGCGGGTGTCGATCGACGGCGTCGCCGACCGCTTGGACGGTGCGGTCGATGGTCTACGTGTCGGGGGAGCCCACGTGCTGCTGTTGAGCGGGGCGAACCCTTCCGCTCACATCCCGATGGGATCGCTCCTCGCCCGCCGCGGCGAGCAGCTGGCCCAGGCCGTGCGGGTGCGGTATCCGCGTGACGGGGTGACCTTCGTCGACAACTGGGCCGATCGGACGCTCGCCGACCTCCGGTACTGGTCGGTGGACCGCCTGCACCTCAACGCCCTCGGCCATGCCCGGGTGGCGAGCAACGTGCTGACGGCGCTCGACGTGCCGGTCCCGGAGGAGTGGGGGATCGACGACGTCGCTGCGGCGCCGCCCGGTCCGCGTCAACGTCGCACCGCGGCCTACTACCGCGAGCACGTGCTTCCCTGGATCGGGCGCCGCCTGACCGGACGTTCCTCCGGTGACGGCCGCGAACCGAAGATCGCCCAGCTGCAGCCGGTCGACACCCAGGGCTGACCGGCACCGGTCAGCCGCGGGTCGGTCAGCCGCGGGTCGGTCAGCCGACGCGGACGAGCGTCCGCTGCCAGCCGGAGGATCCGTTGGGAGCGATCGGCGCCTGCTCCTCGATCTGGAGGTTCCCGGCCTTGTCGGTCGCGCGGACGGCGACGTAGTGCGTGCCGGCGGTCGCCTCCCAGTCCATCCACCACTGCACCCAGGTGTCGTCGTTGATGGCGGTCGTGAGGTTGACGCTCTGCCAGTCGCCGTTGTCGATGCTGACCTCGACCTTGGCGATCCCCACCGTCTGCGCCCAGGCGACACCCGCGATCTTCGCCGGTCCGGCCGGCAGCTGCTTGTCGATGCGAGGCGTGTCGATCCGCGAGGAGAGTTTGATCGGCGCCTTCGCGTCGTAGCCGCGCGGGGTCCAGTAGGCCTCGTCCTTGTCGAAGGTCGTGACCGTCAGCTTCGTCAGCCACTTGGTCGCCGACACGTACCCGTAGAGGCCCGGGACGACCATGCGAACGGGGAAGCCGTGCTCGAGCGGCAGCGGCTCGCCGTTCATCGCCACGGCGAGGATCGCGTCGAGGTTCGGGTCGGTGAGCGACTCGAGCGGCGTGCTCGCCGTGAACCCGTCGACGCTCGTGGACAGGACCATGTCGGCCTTCGAGTCGGGCATCGCCCGCTTGAGGACGTCACGCACGGGGATACCGAGCCATTTCGCGTTGCCCAGGAGGTTGCCGCCCACCTCGTTCGAGACGCAGGTCATGGTGATGACGTATTCGTCGAGACCCATGGCGAGGAGCTCCTCGAAGGTGATCTGCACCTGCTCGCCGACCATGCCGTCGATCGTGAGCGTCCAGGTGGCCGGGTCGACCGTCGGCACGGTCAGCGCGGTGTCGACGCGGTAGAACTTGTCGTTCGGCGTGAAGAGCGGGCTGAGGCCGTCGACGTCCGCCTCGGCTCCGTCGGGGATCGTGACGGTCGACTTCGGCGCCGGGAGCTTGAGGGCGTCGCGGACGGCCGTGATCGACGAGGTGGTGACGTTCACGAGGCGTGCGCCCACGCCGACGACGACGGCACCGGCCGCCGCGATGCCCGCCACACGGAAGAAGCCTCGGCGGTCGAACGCCGCGCGCTCCTCGTCCGAGCCGTTCGCGGCCCGCTTCGGCAGGCGACGACTCAGGAGGATGAGGATCACGACACCGGCCGCCAGACCGAGGATCACGGGGACGACGGCGAGCGGGGTGGCACCGGCGCGGGTGACGGTCGTCGCGCCGGCGAAGACGCCGGCCGCGATGAGGACCACGACACCGAGCGGTGGACGGATCTGCTGCAGGACCCCGGCGATCGCCGCGGCGACCACGACGGCGACCCCGAGGCTCACGAGGAGGAAGATCTTGTCGTTGCCACCGAAGGTCTCGATCGCGAACTCCTTCGCCCACCGCGGGACGATGTCGATGACGAACGATCCGACGGTGAGGAGGGGACTGCTGCCGCGGGCGAACAACAGCGCCGCCAGCTCGGCGATCGCGAGGAACACCGCTGCTGCGACAATGCCGGACAGTGCTGCTGCGAACCAGACGAGACGTCGTCCGCCCCGTGTGGTGCCGGTCTGGTGCTTCGATGGCATGTGCTACTCCCTGATCGTGGCTCGACAGGAGTTCGGAGCACTGCCCGGATCAGACGGGTCGGATCCGCAGTCCGCCAGCCGTCTCGGCGTTCAGGCCGTCGAGACGGCCAGCCGCAGTCCCGTCTCGGACGCCAGCCGGAGGGCCTCGGCGAACTCCTGCTCGCTCCGTTCGAGCTGCGCTGCGAGCGCCGGATCACGGTCGGCGAGGGTCAGACTCGTCGTGATGACGTGGACGTCCATGCCGAGCGCTCCGCCGAACAGCGTCCGCAGCGCCGGCACCTCGTGATCCCAGCCCTCGGTGGGGCTGCCCGCGTCGTAGGCGATCCCGCGGCTGGTGGCGATGACGACCGGCCGGCCGGTGAGCGCTCCCGTGTCCGCGGACGTGACACCAGGCACGTGGATGTGGTCGATCCATGCTTTGAGCGACGACGGGATCGAGAAGTTGTACAGCGGCGCGCCGATCACGACGATGTCGGCGCCGAGCAGCTCGTCGAGCAGGACGCGCTGGAGCGTCTCGGCCTCGGCGGGCGGGTTCGCGCCGGGGCGGCGGTCGGCCGGCGCCCAGTGGAGACTCGCGTCGGCGAGGTGGGGGACCGGATCCAGGTGCAGGTCGCGACGGACGACGACGCCCGTGGGGTCGGCGGTCTACCAGGCGTCCGCGACGGCCTGCGAGAGCCGGCGGGACCGGGAGGTGTCGAGATCGGCGGAGGAGTCGAGGTGCAGGAGGGTGGGCATGCGGCAACGCTAGCAAGCCGGGTCCCGTCCGCTTCCTTGCGGCGCGCACCGGTGGCGGTTACCGTCGCAGGATGGTCGACGCCCCAGCCCCCACCACGTCCGCCCGCCAGGACGCACGCGTCCTCGACGAGGCCGACCCGCTCGCGGAACACCGCTCGGCGTTCGTCCCGGCCGAGGGCGTCGTCGCCTACCTCGACGGGAACTCCCTGGGGCGGCCGTTGCGGGCCACGGCGGAGCGGCTGCAATCGTTCATCGCGGACGAATGGGGGACGAGGCTCATCCGGTCGTGGGACGACCGCTGGTTCGAGCTCCCGCTGACGCTCGGCGACCGCCTGGGATCGGTCGTGCTCGGTGCCGCACCCGGCCAGACGGTCGTCGCCGATTCGACGACCGTGCTGCTCTACAAGCTGATCCGCGCGGCGGTCGGCGCGACGTCGTCCGCCGGAGGGGCCGCTGGGCGCGACGAGCTCGTGATCGATGCGGGGAACTTCCCGACGGACCGCTTCGTGATCGAGGGGATCGCCGCTGAACGCGGTCTGCGCGTCCGTTGGATCGACGCCGACCCGGTCCACGGTGTCGCCGCGCACCAGCTGCGCGAGGTGGTCCACGAGCAGACCGCACTCGTCGTGCTCAGCCAGGTCGACTACCGGTCCGGAGCCCTGCTCGACGTCGAGGAGCTGACCGCGATCTCGCATCATGCTGGAGCACTCGTCCTCTGGGACCTGTGCCACTCCGCCGGTGCGGTCCCGATCGAGCTCGACGAGTGGGGCGTGGACCTCGCGGTGGGCTGCTCCTACAAGTACCTCGGCGGCGGGCCCGGTGCCCCTGCGTTCGCCTACGTCGCGACGCGCCATCAGGACCGGCTCCTCCAGCCCATCCAGGGGTGGATGGGCGCCGCCGACGTCTTCGCCATGGCCGACGCCTATCAGCCGGCCGTCGGGATGCGCCGGTTCCTCAGCGGGACACCACCGATCGTCGGCATGCTGCCGCTCGAGGACTCGCTGACGCTCATCGAGTCCGCCGGTGTCGCCGCTATCCGGGCCAAGTCCGTGGCGCTCACCACGTTCGCGATCTCCTGGGCCGATGAGCACCTCGCGGCCTCCGGTGTCAGGGTGATGACCCCTCGTGACGCGGCACGTCGCGGTGGACATGTGACGCTCGGTCACCCGTCGTTCCGCGAGATCACCCCGCTGCTCTGGAATGCGGGCGTGATCCCCGACTTCCGGCACCCGGACGGTCTCCGCATCGGGGTCGCACCCTTGAGCTCCGGCTTCGCCGAGCTCGAACTCGGGCTGATCCGGATCGCCGAGGCCGTCCACCGGTGGACGGCTTCATACGGCTCCACCCCGCCTGGCGGACGTCCGTCGTAGGCTTGGCGGCATGCCCGCTGCTTCTGGAACCCAGTACCGTCTCCACCACGCCGGTCCGCGGGGCGAGGTCCGAGCGACGGTCACCGAACTCGCCGCCGGACTGCGCGAACTGACGGTCGGCGGACGCACCCTTGTGCAGTCCTTCGGTGAGGACGTCGTCGCCCCGATGGGGTGCGGGATGGTGCTCGTGCCGTGGCCCAACCGCGTCCGGGATGCCCGGTGGACGCTCGACGGTGAACCTCAGCAGCTCGACGTCACCGAGGCGGCGACCGGGAACGCCTCCCATGGTCTCCTGCGCAACACGGGATACCGGGCGGGGGATCACACCGATCACGCGGTGACCCTGCTCGCCTCGGTGTTCCCGCAGCACGGCTACCCGTTCCGCCTGGACACCTCGGTCGCCTACACGTTGGACGATGACGGCCTGCGGGTGACCCACACCATCGTGAACCGGTCGAGTCGCCCCACGCCGGTCGCCGTCGGCGCCCACCCCTACCTGGCGCTCGGCGACGTACCGACCGCCGACCTCACCGTGACGGTGGCCGCCGACACCTGGTTCGAGACGGACGAGCAGCGCATACCGGTCGCCTCACATCCCGTCGACGGGACCCCGTACGACCTGCGCTCGGGTGCTCGCGTGGGCGACCTCTCGATCGATGTCGGCCTGGGTTCGGTCCAGCAGGTCGACGGTGCCGTCCGACACCGGCTCACCTCACCGGACGGCGACACCGTCGAACTCTGGGCGGACGACGACTTCCGGTTCGTCCAGGTCTACACGCCGAAGAACTTCCCGGCGGCAGACGGACCGACGCAGGCCATCGCCATCGAGCCCATGACGGCTCCCGCCGATGCGCTGAACAGCGGGACCGGACTCCGGTGGTTGGACCCCGACGAGCGGTGGTCGCTGTCCTGGGGGATCCGACTCACACGGGTGTGACCGGCACGCCGATCGGCGGACGGTCGACGGTCCCACGGGCGGAGGAAGGTCAGCTCAGAGGATGACGCCGCGAGGGAGATGATCGCCCCGGCGTCCGATGTGCCGCCCACGGGTGTCGACGGACACTGGTGACATGACCACGCACCTGGACACCAGCCCGAATCTCTTCACCCTGTCCACGCCCCGGGTCGCGCAGACCGAGCGGATTCAGGTGGCGCGGCCGACGGCTCGACCGCGCGGACGGTTCGGGGCCTTCGTGGGCGTCCTCCTGGGGAACATCGTCCTCTGGAGCACGCTGTTCATCACGATCGGCATCGTGCTCGCGCTGCAACTCGGCATCGTCGGCGTCATCGCCGCGTCGATGTTGCGCTGAGCTCGATCCGCGCGTCAGGTCCCTGAGCCGGCGAGACCCATACCGGATTCGTCTGCTGCGTCCTCGGCGGGCGCGTCGTCATCCAGCGACTCGTCCTCGACCACGGCGTCCGGGAGCCCGGGCAGCATGGCTGCGGCGCCCTCGTCACGGATGCCTTCGACCGCCCCGAAATCAGACATGATGCTTCCTCTCGATCGTCGTGCCCGCCAGCGTAACCGGCGGACACGACGATCGACAGCCCTTGCGGGCGGGAGCTTCGTCAGTCGACGATCGACACCGTCACGTCGATGTTGCCGCGTGTGGCGTTCGAGTACGGGCACACCTGGTGCGCCTGGTCGGCCAGCTGCTGGGCTTCATCGTGCGTCACGTTCGGCACGTAGACGTCGAGCTCGACGGCCAGGCCGAAGCCGCCCTCACCGTTCGATCCGATGCCGACGCTGGCCGACACCTCGGCGTCCTTCGTGTCGAGCTTCGCGGTGCGCCCGACTGCGTGGAGGGCGCTGAGGAAGCACGCGGCGAAGCCGGCGGCGAACAACTGCTCGGGGTTGGTGCCCTCGCCGCTGCCGCCGAGTTCCTTCGGGGGACGGGTGTCGAAGTCGAGGAGGTCGTCCTCACTGCGGACGTGTCCGTCTCGTCCGCCTCCGGTGGCATGGGCAACTGCTGTGTACGCGATATCCATTGCTCCATCCTTGCACCGTCGTGGGTGCCCGGTGCACCTTCTCCGGGACCTCTCGGCAGTCGTTCAGTGCAGCGAGGATCGGGCCGCGTCGACCACCGCCGTCGTGACGAGCTCGAGCAGTCGGGAGTGGAGTCGCCACTGCTGCCAGAACAACGGGACGTCGACGCCGCCGGTCTCGTCGAGCACGACGAGTTCGCCCCTGCGCAGCGGCGCGTCGGACTGCGCGTCCGGGAGCATGCCCCAGCCGAGACCGAGGCCGACGGCGGTCGCGAAGTCCGCCGAGGCCGGAACATGGTGTCGCGGCGGGGTGGCGGGGTCGACGCCACGTCGTCGGAGGTAGGCGTCCTGGAGATCGTCCTTCCGGTCGAACACGACGACGGGCGCTGCCGTGAGCGCCTGAGCGGTCGCACCGTCCTCGAACCAGCGCGTCGCGAACGCGGGTGACGCCATCGGTCGGTAACGCATCCGACCGAGGAGCCGCACCGTGCACCCCTGGACGGGCTCGGCGTTCGAGGTGACCGCGGCCATGACGCTGCCCGCACGGAGGAGCTCCGTCGAATGGTCCTGGTCCTCGCGAGCGAGGTCGAAGACGACCGACTCCCGGGCGGCGACGTCCGCCAGCACCGGCAGCAGCCAGGTGGCGAGGGAGTCCGCGTTCACGACGATCGGGATCACCGCCGGGGTGGCCGGCGTGAGCGGGTCGTCGGCGTGCAACTCCAGCGCCGCGTCGTGACCGAGCAGGTGCACCGCGCGACCGAGGCGGAGCACGATCTCACCTGACGCCGTGATGGTGATCGGTTTGGTCCGGAGCAGGAGGACCCGTCCGACGCTCTGCTCGAGAGCCTTGATACGTTGGCTGATCGCCGACGGCGTGACCATCAGTTCTCGGGCGGCCGACTCGAAGGTGCCGTGATCGACGGCGGCGACGAAGGCCCGCAGTTGCTCGAAGTGGAAATCCATCATAAGAGGATCTTACGATTCATCAGAATATTGAACTGGATTCATCACACTGCGCCTCCTACGGTCGGAGGATGACCTCCGCACTGCAGGCCGCGATCGCGGGCCTCGGCCTCGGCCTCTCACTCATCGTGGCCATCGGCGCCCAGAACGCCTTCGTCCTCCGGCAGGGCATCCGGCGCGAGCACGTCCTGCCGGTCGTCCTCGTGTGCGCACTCTCCGACGCGGTGCTCATCATCGCCGGGGTCAGCGGCATCGGCTTCGTCGTGGAGCGGTTCCCCGTGGTCCTCGTCGTCCTCCGTTGGGCCGGCGCGGCCTTCCTGCTCGGCTACGGTCTGCTGGCCGCACGCCGTGCGCTCGCCCCGTCCGGTCTCGCCGCCGACCGCGGTGGCAACGGCCTCTCACTCAGGGCGGCGGTGCTCACCGTCATCGGCCTCACCTGGCTGAACCCCCACGTGTACCTCGATACCGTCCTCCTCCTCGGCTCGATCGCGAACACGCACGGGGAGGTGGGGCGGTGGTGGTTCGCCGCCGGCGCGGTCCTCGGGAGCATCCTGTGGTTCACCGCTCTGGGGTACGGCGCTCGGTTGCTCCGCGGGGTCTTCGCGAAGCCCGTGGCCTGGCGCATCCTCGACGTCGCGATCGCGGCCGTCATGATCGCCCTCGCGATCATGCTCGTCCTGCGCCCCTGAGCGTGCTCGCGGGTGCCTGGTTAGGATTGCCGGGTGATGAGAACCCTGCGTGAGGTCAACACGGTCGTCGAGCGCCTCTGGCCACTGTCCGGAGCCGAGGACTGGGACGCCCCGGGGCTCCTCGTCGGCGACCCGGACCAGCCGGTCGGGCATGTGGTCCTCGCGGTCGACGCGGTCGGCGTGACCGTCGACGAGGTGCTCGAGCGCCCCGACGGCCTGCTGCTGGTCCATCACCCGCTGCTGATGCGCGGTGTCACGACCGTGGCGGGTGACCGCTACAAGGGGTCGCTCATCACGCGCCTGATCCGTGGCGGCGCCGGACTCATCGCCGCACACACCAACGCCGACGTCGTCGTCGACGGGACCTCGGACGTCCTCGCGCAGCGGCTCGGCCTGCACGACCCGGCTCCGATCGTCCCTGCCGCCGACGGCCTGACCGGGCTGGGCCGGGTCGGCGACCTCCCGGAGGAGACGACGCTCGGCGCGATCGCACGTGCCCTCGCCGAGATCCTGCCGGCGACCGCCACCGGGGTCCGTGCCTCCGGCGACTACGACCAGGCCGTCCGGAGGATCGCGCTCTGCGGGGGAGCGGGGGACTCGCTCCTGTCCCACCCCGCGGTCCGCGCGGCCGACGTGTACATCACAGCCGACCTCCGCCATCACCCGGCATCCGAGGCCCGGGAACAGGCGCTCCTCGGCGGCGGGCCGGCGCTCGTCGACGTCTCCCACTGGGCGAGCGAGTGGCTGTGGCTGGAGGGGGCCGCCGACGCGCTCCGACGAGAGCTCCCTGGACTCGACGTCCGGGTCAGCGAGCTGCGTACCGACCCGTGGGACTTCGTCGTCACCCAGTAGTCGGCGCGGCCGGTAGGGTGATGAGTCGAGAGTTTGGAACAGACGTGAAAGCCAGCCCAGCAGACCAGAAGACGTTGCTCACCCTGCAGAGCATCGACACCGGCGTGCAGCGCACCGCCCACCGCGCGGCGAACCTCCCCGAGGCCGCGCGCATCGCGCAGCTCCAGGCCGAGATCGAGACCGTCCGCCTCCGTCGCCTGGAGCGGGTTGGCGTCCGCGACGACGCACAGACCGAGCTCGGGCGCATCGAGTCCGACGTCGCCGTCGTCGCGGCCCGCATGAAGCGCGACGCCGACCGCCTCCAGTCGTCGACCTCCGTCAAGGACGTCGAAGCGCTGCAGAGCGAGATCACCTCGTTGCAGAACCGGCAGAACAACCTCGAGGAGATCCAGCTGAACGTCATGGAGCGGGTGGAGGCCGCGGAGGACGCCGTCGCCCAGGTCGACGCCGAGCGCGCCGGACTCCAGGAACTCCTCGACGAGGTCGTCGCCAAGCGCGACGCCGCACTCGTCGAACTCGAGGCCGAACGGGCCCGACTCACCGCCGACCGCGAGTCACTCGCACCCGGCATCCCCGCCGACCTCCTGGCCCTCTACGACCAGCGCCGCGCCCGCGGCGGTATCGGTGCAGCACTGTTCCGCGCCGGCACCTGCGGAGCATGCAAGATGTCGCTCACCGGCAACGACCTCCAGGCCGTCCGCGCCGCACCGTCCGAAGAGGTCGTGCAGTGCCCGGAGTGCGCCGCGATCGTCGTCCGGACGGACGAGTCCGGCCTCATCTGAGCCGGACGCTGGCTCTACGACACCGGCGGTCCGCGGCCGCTGTCACGGGCCGGTAGACTCGTCTCCGTGAACGGGCCGGCTAGACGGTCGCGTCACCGAGACCTCCGGGTGTCGGTGCCGAGGAACGTCCGGGCTCCACAGAGCAGGGCGGTGGGTAACACCCACCCGGGGTGACCCGCGAGACAGTGCCACAGAGAACAGACCGCCGTGGGCGACCACGGTCAGGGTGAAACGGTGGGGTAAGAGCCCACCAGCGACCGGGGTGACCCGGTCGGCTCGGTAAACCTCGTCCGGAGCAAGGTCAACAGGGAACGCTGAGGCTGCTCGCCAAGTTCCCGGGTAGACCGCTAGAGGGCGGCGGCAACGTCGTCCCGAGAGAGATGGCCGTCCAAACGCGAGAGCGTGGGACAGAACCCGGCGTACCGGTCGACCCGTTCACACCTCAGCACGGCACCGCCGCAGCGCGCCCCGCAGTGCTCAGGCGATGCGTTCGGCGGGGCCGGCGGCGAGCGCGGCTGCGCCGAGGATGCCCGCGTTGTTCCGGTGCACGGCGGGGATGATCGGGGTGTCGAGCTTCAGGAGCGGCAGGAAGTGGTCCGCGTGCTTGGACACGCCGCCGCCCACCACGAACTGATCGGGCGAGAAGAGGAACTCGAGGCGCTCGTAGTACTTCTGGAGGCGCTTGGCCCACTTCTCCCAGCTCAGGTCCTCGCGCTCCTTGACCGCGTAGGACGCCCGCGTCTCGGCGTCTTTGCCGTCGATCTCCAGGTGCCCGAGTTCGGCGTTCGGGATCAACGTGCGGTTGTAGATGAGCGCCGTGCCGATGCCGGTGCCGAGGGTCGTCAGGATCGTGAGACCGCTTGCGCCCTTGGCTGCCCCGAACTCGGTCTCGGCGTACCCGGCCGCGTCGGCGTCGTTCACGAAGGTGATCTCCCGCCCGAGGCCCTGCTCGAACAGCTGCTCGGCTTCGAGGCCGATCCAGGCGTCGGAGACGTTCGCCGCGGACATCGTCCGGCCGTTGCGGACGATCGCGGGGAAGCAGACGCCGAGCGGGAGCCCGTCGGAGGCCGGGGACAGCTGCTCGAGCACCTCCCGCACCGTCACGACGATGTCCTTCGGCTCGCCACCCTTCGGCGTGGGGATCTTCACCCGATCGGTGAGGAGGGCACCCGTCGTGAGATCGACGACCGCACCTTTGATGCCGGTCCCTCCGATATCGATGCCGACGGCGGACCGGGGAGCTGCGTTCGTCATGCGTCCAGCCTAGAGCGCCGCGGGCGCTGCGGCGGTGTCGATCGTGCTCGGAAGGGTCAAGACCTCGGCCCCGCGTTCGGTGACGACGAGCGTGTGCTCGAACTGCGCGGTCAACGACCGGTCGCGGGTCGTGACCGTCCAGTCGTCGTCCCACTGCTCCCAGTCCTGGGATCCGATCGTGAGCATCGGCTCGATCGTGAACACCATGCCCGGCTCCATCACCGTGTCGTACAGCGGCGCGGCGTCGTAGTGGGGGACGATCAGCCCCGAGTGGAAGGACCGGCCGACGCCGTGGCCCGTGAAGTCGCGGACGACGCCGTACCCGAACCGCTTCGCGTAGGACTCGATCGCACGACCGATGACGTTGATCTGCCGGCCGGGGGCGACGGCCTTGATACCGCGGTTGAGGGCTTCCCGGGTGCGCTCGACGAGGAGACGCGTGTCGTCTGCGACGTCGCCGACGAGGAAGGTCACGTTGCTGTCGCCGTGCACCCCGTCGAGGTAGGCGGTGATGTCGATGTTGACGAGATCGCCTTCGCGCAAAGCGGTGTCGTCGGGGATGCCGTGGCAGACGACCTCGTTGACCGAACTGCAGATCGACTTGGGGTAGCCGCGGTACCCGAGCGTCGACGGATAAGCGCCCGCACCGATGACGAACGCGTGTCCGATGGCGTCCAGTTCATCGGTGGTCACCCCGGGGCGGACCGCCGCGCCGACGGCCTGGATCGCATCGGCGGCGATGGTCCCGGCGATCCGGATGCGTTCGATCTCCTCAGCCGAATACAGGTCGCCCCGGGTGTCGGTGGCCGGTGCGGCGCGGCCGACGTACTCGGGGCGGACGATCGTCTCCGGCACCGATCGGGGGCGGCCGACGCGACCGGGGATCAGGTGACCTGCGGTGTCGAAAGGCATAGGATCAAGCCTAACCGAGCAGGGGAGACGCGCCGTGGCGAAGGAACCATCCGAGCAGTACTGGTACAACACGAAGACCGGTCAGGTCGAGTTCGGCTTCGAGTCGAGTGTCGTCGACCGCGTCGGTCCATTCGAGACGGCTGCGGAGGCCTCGCACGCGCTCGAGCGACTGCGCGCCAACAGCGCGAAGTGGGACGCCGACGAGGCTGCCGAGGACTGAGCCACCCGGGTCGCAACGCAAGCGGATTGCGGGTCAGCCCTCTTCCGCAGGCGTGGTGTGATCCGCCAGGATGGGCCGAGCGATGAAGCTCGAGCGGGGGGAACATGCACAGGATCGACCGTCCACGGAGGCGACCGATCGCCGTCGGACGAGGTGCCGTCGCGGCCCTCGCCCTCGGACTCCTCCTCATGCCGGCGTCGCCCGCCGGTGCAGCGCCGATGGTCGCCGCGGAGGTCAGCGCGGCCGAGTGCGTCACCGCGGTCCCCGGTGGTTCCCGCTGCGGCGTGTTGACGGTGCCCCTGTCGCGCGCGGTGCCGGACTCGGCGGAGGCGACCCTGCCGTACGTGCTCGTACCGGCCGCCCTCGAGACAGGGCGACCGCCGCTCGTCTACCTCGCCGGCGGGTCGGCGCTCTCGACGCTCGACATCCAGCAGCTCGCGGTCGAGGGCGGGCTGGCCTCCGACCGCGACGTGGTGTTCGTCGAACGCCGGGGCGGTCGCGACGCCACGCCGTCGCTCGACTGTGCGCCGGCGACCGCGGCCATCCGCGCCTCGCTCGGCGCTGATGGGGACCGTGCAACCCGCGTCGCCGCGGTCGGCGCGGCCTTCGCCTCCTGCACCGCGGCCTGGCAGGAGGACGGCGTCGTGCCGAGCGACTTCGGCGTCGCGCCTGCGGCGGCCGACCTCCGTGACCTCCGGCAGCAGCTCGGTTACGACCGGTGGACGATCCTGGCCGTGGGCTCGTCGGCCGGCGTGGCCCTCGCGGCGTCCGACGTCGATCCGGGTGGTGTCGACGGTGTCGTCCTCGACGGCCCCGACCTGGGTGCACCCGGGATCGTCTCCGCGGGCGGTGTGGCGGCCGCCCTGGCCGTCGTCCGTGCGCGCGGCGAGGAGCCGCAGGGTCCCGTTCCGTCCCCGCCGGCGGCACCACAGGCCGCCGCCGCTGAGCAACCGGAGTCCGCGACCCCGGACACCGCGCCGACCGAGGTCGCACGTTCGGCCGGGATCCTCACCGCCGCCACCGATGAGCTCATCGCCGAACCGCACCGCACCTCCGGACCGCGCCCGATCACCCTCGGTGGCGACGCGCTCTTGGCGGTCGCCTCACACGCGTTGTCCGAACCCACCGCCCAGGCGGCACTCCCGGTGCTCCTGAGCTCCGTCGCGGACGGCGACAGCACGGTGCTGGATCCCGTGGCGAACGATGCGATCGCCCAGCTGGCCGACTCCGGTGGCATCCTCGACCGTGTGCTCGGGTGTTCGACGACCGGCTGGCCTGGGGCGATCGAACGCTCGGACGCGGAGGTCACCACGCCGACGTTGCTGGAGGACGTCGCGGCCGCCGCCTGCTCCTCGTTCGCCGTGGGTGCGACGCCGCCGCCGGGAGCGATCGGGACGTCGGTCTTCGTGCTCGGCGCCCCGGAACAGGCCGCCGCCCTCGTCGTCCCCGTCGCCGACGGCACGGCGGACGCTCTCGTGGCGGTCTTCCCCGGGTCGGGAGCCGTCCCATCGGTCAGCAGTGCGTGCGCGCGGGTCGCGGTGCGCGCGTGGCTCAGCGATCCGGCGAGCTATCGGGCGGCGCTCTGCGACGCCGACGACGCGGCCGTCGCCGTCGTCGATCGAGCCGATGTCGCGGCGAGCCCGCGATGGGCCGAGCAGACCTCGTCGGACACCGGTGGCGGGTGGCTGCTACTGGTGCTGCCCATCCTGTTCGGGCTCGTGGCCATCGGATGGTCCGTGGCGTGGGGCTACCGGTTGATCACCCAGGCGCTTCGGCGCCAGCCGGTCCAGGACGGTCTCCTGCTGGGGATCGCTCCGGTGTTCGGAGCGACGTGGGCGATCGGCGGAGCCGTCGTGCTCGTCCGTGCGGCTGCCTCGAGTCCGGCGATCGCTCTCGTCGGGGTGCCCGCCGCCTTGCCGTGGCTCTCCATCGCCCTCCTCGTGAGTTGCCTCGGGCTGGTGCCCGTCTGGCAAGGGGCCCACCGTGGATCGCGGCTGCGGATCGCCGCCCTCTCACTGCTGTGGGCGGCGACGGCCGGCTGGACCGCACTCTTCGTCCTCGCCTGGTGGTGAGCCGTGGATCGCCCACGCCCGGCGCGCGCTGATGAGCGGGAACGGGGACGGAGCCAGTAGCCTAGACACGGGCCGCCGGCCGAAGGAAGAGGGGCAGATGGATAAGCAGCGCGACTTCGTTCTCCGCACGATCGAGGAGCGGGGCGTCAAGTTCGTCCGGCTGTGGTTCACCGATGTCGTCGGGACGCTCAAGTCCGTCGCGATCGCCCCGGCCGAAGTGGAAGGCGCGTTCTCCGAGGGCCTCGGCTTCGACGGATCGGCGATCGAGGGGCTCAGCCGCTCCTACGAGTCGGACCTCCTGGCCCACCCCGATCCGACGACCTTCCAGATCCTGCCGTGGCGCGGCGAGATCGACCCGACGGCGCGCATGTTCTGCGACATCACGACGCCTGACGGCCAGCCCGCCGTCGCCGACCCGCGGAACGTCTTGAAGCGCACCCTGGCGAAGGCCGCCGACATGGGGTTCACGTTCTACACGCACCCCGAGATCGAGTTCTACCTGCTGAAGTCCTCGCAGTACGGCGTCGACGGACCGGAGCCGGTCGACTCCGCGGGCTACTTCGACAACGTCCCCGGTGGCACCGCGCACGACTTCCGTCGACGTTCCGTCCGGATGCTCGAAGACCTCGGGATCTCCGTCGAGTTCAGCCACCATGAGGCGGGACCCGGCCAGAACGAGATCGACCTGCGGTACGCCGACGCCCTGACGACGGCCGACAACATCATGACCTTCCGCACCGTCGTGAAGGAGGTGGCGATCGAGCAGGGCGTCTACGCGACGTTCATGCCGAAGCCGCTCGTCCACCAGCCCGGCAGCGGCATGCACACGCACATGTCGTTGTTCGAGGGAGACTCGAACGCCTTCTACGAGGCGGGTGCGCAGTACCAGCTCTCGAAGACGGGCCGGCAGTTCATCGCCGGACTCCTGACGCACGCTCCGGAGATCACCGCGGTGACGAACCAGTTCGTGAACTCCTACAAGCGACTCTGGGGTGGCGTCGGACCGAACAAGCTGTCCGAGGCCCCGAGCTTCGTCTGCTGGGGCCACAACAACCGCTCCGCACTCGTGCGCGTGCCGCTGTACAAGCCCAACAAGGGCCAGAGCGCTCGGGTCGAGTACCGCGCCATCGACTCCGCCGCCAACCCGTACCTCGCCTTCTCGCTCATGCTCGCCGCTGGGCTGAAGGGCATCGAGGAGGGCTACGAGCTCCCGCCGGAGGCCGAGGACAACGTCTGGACCCTCTCCGACACCGAGCGTCGGGCACTGGGATACAACGCCCTGCCCGCCAGCCTGGATCGCGCGGTCAGCCTGATGGAGGGTTCCGAACTCGTGGCGGAGACGCTCGGTGAGCAGGTGTTCAACTACGTCCTGCTGAACAAGCGACAGGAATGGCACGAGTACCGGGCCCAGGTGACCCCCTTCGAGTTGGCCAGCAACCTGGAGATGCTCTAGACGAGGGGACCGGTCGGTCGCATGGTCCGCGAGAACATCTCTCTGAGCACGCTCGCCCGACTCGGGTTCACCGGTCTGGGTGAGGCCCGGGACCGGCTGGACGAGCTCGCCGAGCTCGTCCAGCTCGACCCGGCGTCGCTGTCGCCCTCCTTCGCCGTCGCGGCCGACCCCGACGCCGCGCTGGTCGGTGTGCTGATGGTCGGTCGGAAGTCACCCGACGAGCTGTCGGCGCTCCTGGCGGACCAGGCCTCGGCCGAGCGACTGTTCCGACTGTTCGGCGCCTCGCAGGGGTTCATCGACTTCTTCCTCCGCCACCCCGCCCAGCTGTCGGTGTTCGAGTTGCCGGTCACCCGCGTCCCGACGCTGCAGGAGGCGCGCGACGAACTGCTCGCGAGCGTCGGTGCCGAGGACGGCTTCGCCGCGATCGTCGAGGAGCCGGCCTGGGACGCGATCCGCGTGGTCTACCGCCGACTGCTGGCCGAGGTCGCCCTCTTCGACCTCTGCGCCCCGGATCCGATCGTCGTACTCGACCGGGTCGCCAGCGCCCTCTCCGACCTGGCTGCTGGTGCGTTGGAGGCCTCCATCGCCGTCGCACGCACGCAGACGAGCGGGCCGAGGGGTCCCGGCGTGTACCCGCGCGAGGAGGTCGCGGCCACCCGCTTCGCCATCATCGGCATGGGCAAGGCGGGCGCACGAGAACTGAACTACGTCTCCGACGTCGACGTCATCTTCGTCGGTGAGGGTTCGGGCGACGACGAGGACGGGCTCGACAACGGGCGTGCCGTCGAGATCGCCACCCGGCTCGCGGTCCTCACCATGCGCGGTCTCGGACAGGCTGGTCTCGAGCCGAGCCTGTGGGAGGTCGATCCGAACCTCCGTCCGGAGGGGAAGGCCGGCGCCCTCGTCCGCACGCTCGAGTCGCATCTCGTCTACTACGACCGCTGGGCGAAGAGCTGGGAGTTCCAGGCCCTCCTCAAGGCACGGGCCCTCGCCGGCGATCCCGAGCTCGGTGCCCGCTACATCGAGGCGGTGCAGCCGAAGGTGTGGGGGAGTGCGTCCCGCGAGGGCTTCGTCGAATCCGTGCAGCGCATGCGCGAACGGGTCACCGAACACATCCCCGCCGAGGACGTCCACTACCAACTGAAGCTCGGCCCGGGCGGGCTCCGCGACATCGAGTTCACGGTGCAACTGCTGCAGCTCGTCCACGGACAGCTCGACGACTCCGTGCATCAACGCGGAACCCTCGCCGCCCTCGACGGCCTCGCGACCGCCGGGTACATCGGTCGCGCCGAGGCGCAGGAGTTCGCGCACGACTACCGCCTGCTGCGCGTGCTCGAACACCGCCTGCAGCTGACGCGCCTGCAGCGCACGCACATGATGCCGCGCGACGAGCCGTCCCTCCGATCCCTGGCCCGATCGAGCACGCTCGCGACGACCGCTCAGGCCCTCGTCACGCGATGGGAGAGCACGAAGCACGGTGTCCGGCAGCTGCACGAGCGGTTGTTCTACCGGCCGCTGCTCTCGGCGGTCGCGGCCTTGCCCGAGAGCGGTCTGAGTCTGACGAGCGGTCAGGCGGAGGCGCGACTCGCGGCGATCGGCTTCGTCGACCCCCGCGGCGCGCTCGCCCACATCGGGGCGCTCACCGCCGGCGTGTCGCGGCGCGCCAACATCCAGCGGCATCTGCTCCCCGTCATGCTCGGCTGGTTCGCGGACGGCGCCGATCCCGACTACGGATTGCTCGCGTTCCGGCGGCTCAGCGAGTCCCTCGGCGAGTCGCACTGGTTCCTGCGGATGCTCCGCGACTCCTCAGGCGCGGCCGAGCGGCTCACGCGGGTCCTCTCGGGGTCCCGGTTCATCGGCGAGCTCATGGACCGCATCCCCGAGTCGGCCGCTTGGCTCGCCGGAGACGAGGACCTCCTCCCGCGATCGTCGACCGCGCTCGGCGAGGAGATCGCCGCCATCCTCAGACGACACGACTCACCGGACACCGCAGCCGCCGCCATCCGCGCGGTACGGCGACGCGAAGTCCTCCGGCTGGCGATGTCGTCGACCGTCGGCATGCTGGACGTGCAGGGACTCGCCGCCGGACTGACGGACGTGTCGACGGCGACGCTCGCAGGGCTCCTCGGCGCCGTCAGACGCATCGGCGGTCTCGGCGCGGACATCGAGTTCGCCGTCATCGCCATGGGCCGCTACGGTGGCGCTGAGCTCGGACTCGGTTCGGACCTCGACGTCCTCTACGTGTTCCGGCCGAAGGGCGGAGTCGACACCCAGGATGCACAGCGCCAGGCCGGAGCGATCGCCGCAGAACTCAAGCGTCTGAGCGAGGACGCCCGGCTCCCGCTCGACCTCGACCTCGACCTCCGTCCCGAGGGGAAGAACGGTCCGCTCGTGCGCTCCCTCGACTCCTACCGCAACTACTACGCGCGCTGGTCCCTCACCTGGGAGGCGCAGGCGCTGCTCCGCGCCGCCGGAGTCGTCGGCGACACCGAGCTCATCGAGGCGTTCACCGAGGTGGCGGACACGGTCCGCTACCCCGCCGCGATCAGCGAGCAGTCCGTCCGCGAGGTCAAACGGATCAAGGCACGCGTCGAGAACGAGCGGCTGCCGCAGGGCGCAGACCCGACGAGACACCTGAAGCTCGGGCGCGGCTCGCTCAGCGACGTCGAGTGGTTCGTGCAGCTCCTCCAGCTCGAGCACGGCGCGGCGGTGCCGTCCTTGCGAACCACCTCGACGCTCCGAGCGCTCGACGCGGCGGTGGAGGCAGATCTCGTCGATCGGGAGTCCGCCGAACGACTCCGTGAGGCCTGGATCCTCGCGTCGCGGATCCGCTCGGCCATGACGCTGTGGTTGAACAAGACGCAGGATGTGCTGCCGAGCGACCGCCAACAGCTCGAAGGTGTGGCGCGGCTCCTGGAGTACCCGACCGGGTCGGCGAGTCTCCTGGAACAGGACTACCTCGCGGCCACCCGGCGCGCCCGGACGGTCTTCGAGCACGGCTTCTACGGCATCTGAGCCGATCGCCTCGACCACACGGAACCGCCCGCCATCCGAGAGGATGACGGGCGGTTCGCGGAGCGGCAGGTGTCGTCAGACGCCGTAGTACAGCTCGAACTCGAACGGGTGCGGGCGCTGGGCCAGCGGCTTGATCTCGTTCTCGCGCTTGTACTGGATCCAGGTCTCGATGAGCTCCGGCGTGAAGACGTTGCCGGCGAGGAGGAACTCGTGGTCCGCCTCGAGCGCCTCGAGCGCAGCGCCGAGCGATGCGGGCACCTGCGGGATGTTCTTGGCCTCCTCGGGGGGAAGCTCGTAGAGGTCCTTGTCGACGGGCTCGTGCGGCTCGATGCGGTTCTTGATGCCGTCGAGGCCGGCCATCAGCTGAGCGGCGAACGCGAGGTACGGGTTGCCGGAGGCGTCGGGCGCGCGGAACTCGATGCGCTTGGCCTTCGGGTTCGTGCCCGTGATCGGGATACGGATCGACGCCGAGCGGTTACCGGCCGAGTAGACCAGGTTGACGGGAGCCTCGAAGCCGGGGACCAGGCGGTGGTACGAGTTCACCGTCGGGTTCGTGAACGCCAGGACGGCCGGGGCGTGCTTCAGCAGGCCTCCGATGTACCAGCGGGCGAGGTCGGACAGGCCGCCGTAGCCGTTCTCGTCGTAGAAGAGCGGCTTGCCGTCGCTCCACAGCGACTGGTGCGTGTGCATGCCCGAGCCGTTGTCGCCGAAGAGCGGCTTCGGCATGAAGGTCGCGGTCTTGCCCCACAGCTCGGCCGTGTTCTTCACGATGTACTTGAACTTGAGGATGTCGTCCGCCGCGGCGACCATGGTGTCGAAGCGGTAGTTGATCTCGGCCTGGCCGCCGGTGCCCACCTCGTGGTGCGCGCGCTCGAGGATGAGGCCGGCGTCGATCAGCTTGAGGCTGATGTCGTCGCGGAGGTCGGCCTGCTTGTCGACGGGGCTGACGGGGAAGTAGCCACCCTTGTACGGCGTCTTGTTGCCGAGGTTGCCGCCCTCTTCGGCGCGGCCGGTGTTCCAGGCTCCCTCTTCGGAGTCCACCGAGTAGAAGCTCGAGTGCTGGTTCACCTCGTACCGGACGTCGTCGAAGATGTAGAACTCGGCCTCGGGGGCGAAGAACGCGGTGTCGGCGATGCCGGTCGAGGCGAGGTACTTCTCAGCCTTCTTGGCGACCTGACGCGGATCCTTGGAGTAGATCTCGCCGTTGCGGGGGTTGTAGATGTCGAACACCATGATGAGCGTGCGCTCGGCACGGAAGGCGTCGATGTAAGCGGTGGAGACATCCGGGATGAGCTGCATGTCCGACTCGTGGATGTTGGCGAAGCCACGGATGGACGAACCATCGAAGAGCTGGCCGACGGTGAAGAACTCCTCGTCGACGGTGCTGGCCGGGATGTTGAAGTGCTGCTGCACGCCGGGAAGGTCCGTGAAGCGGATGTCGAGGAACTTGACATCGGTGTCCTTGATGAACTTGAGCACTTCGGAAGAATCACTGAACATGTGAATGGCTCCAAATGGGGTTGGTACAGGGAGGCTGCACAGCGCAGCCATCTGTGAGACTACGGGGAGGGGGTTACCCCGCCATGACACCCATGTTTCGTGGATGTTACGAGAATCCCCGCCCGAATAGAATGGCACAGTGCCCCACACCCCGCAGAATCCACGGACCTTCGGAGAGCTTCCTCCCAGCGCCTTCCCCGGTGAACGCCTCGGACTCCCGGAGAGCGGCGTCCGATCGGTCGCGCGGGTCGGTCGGCGGATCACCGCGCTCGTCATCGACTGGGCCCTGGCCGTCGTCTTCTCCGTCGCCTTCTTCGCCTACGACGCAACCGCGACGCTCGTGATCTTCGCCATCATGCAGTTCGTGTTCATCCCGACCATCGGCGGCAGTCTCGGTCATCGCCTGTGCGGCATGCGCCTCATGCCGCTGACCGGCGGTTGGGTCGGACTCTGGCGGCCGGCCGTGCGTACCGTGCTCCTCTGCGTGCTCGTCCCGGCGCTCGTCTGGGATTCCGACCAGCGCGGCTTCCACGACAAGGTCGCCGGCACGGTGCTCCTGCGGGTGCGCTGAACGCAGCCGGAAACGCGAACGGCCGCCCTCCATCAGGAGGGCGGCCGTTCTTTCCGTACCGCGAGGTGTTCCGAGCTGTGTCGCTGGGTCAGCGCGCGCGCTGCGGGCGGACCCGCATCGGGTCGACGCCCTTCGGGATGGGGAGCTGCGTACCGAACGAGGACAGACGGTTGCTGACAGCGAGCACCTCGGGGTTGGTCAAGGACTTCTTGACCTTCCGGAGGGCGCCGGAGAGCTGACGGAGCTGCACCGAGTCGGCGTCGGGGCCGACGTGGAAGACCGTGATCGGCACGTTCGGGAGGATGCGGGTGACCTTGCGCTTCTCGTCCTCGAGCAGACGCGAGGTCCGCGATCGGGGTCCTTCGGCGATCAGTGCGACGCCACCACGGCCCACGGCCCGGTAGATCGCGTCCTGGGTCTTCGGGTTCACAGCGACCGGCATCTCGCTGGTCTGCCACGAGCGCGGAGCAGCACGGAGCACCTGGCCCACCGCGCCCGGCCGACCCTCGATCTGCGTGTAGACGACCTTGTCCGCGCGCCGGGTGAGGATGAACAGGGCCGCGAGGATACCGGCGAGCACACCCGCGATGATCCACATGACGAGCGCGAAGATGTTGCCCGCCGAGAACAGCAGCGCGACCGCGACACCGATGAGCACCGGCAGGATGAAGCCGCCGAGCATCAACCACTGCGCCGCCTTGTCGTGGCGACGGGTGAGCTGGAACACCTGCCAGAGCTGCTTGATCCGCCCTGGTTCCTTCTGCGCCGCCGGGGGCGCGTCCTTCTGAGCCATGCTCCCAGGATAGCCGGTGACGGAGGCTCCTGATGCTGCGTTCTGCTCCACAGGCCACCGCCGCGGGGACCTTGTCCACAGCCGCGTGCGCCGACGCCGTCGGACGGGGCTCCGTGTCGGAGGATCGAGCTATGGAAACACTGCCAGACCCGTCCGCCACCACAACCCGGGTTGCCGGCCGTCGTCTCGTCCGGCGCTTGGGTGAGGGCCGGGAGTGGACGGCCTACTCGACGGTGCTCGCCCACGCCGGATCCGCGCGTGGAGGACGTACCGACCAGGCCGCCCCGGCGGGCGACGCTGTGCTGCTCCGAGCGAGGGCGGACGCCGCCGAACGCAACCTCTGGCGTCGCGCGGCCATCCTGTCCCGACTCGACCACCCGCACATCGTGAGACTCGTCGACGTCGCCGAGGATGCCACCGGGCTCCCGTGTCTACTGGTCGAGCGGCTCGCCGGCGGCACGTTGGGAGAACTGCTGCGCCGCCGGGAGTCGATCGCTCCCGGTGAGGCCGTCACGATCCTGGCGCCACTGGTCGACGCCATCCGCGCGGCGCACCTCTCCGGGATCAGCCACGGGTCGATCAGCGCTTCAGCCGTGCGCTTCGCCGACGACGGCCGACCGGTCCTCTCCGGCTGGTCGGGCGCAGCTCCCGTCGACCACCAGACGATCGATGGTGGGCTCGGCCGCACCGCTCCGGCGTTCGCTGCCGATTGGACGGCGTTCGCGGGGCTCATGGACGGTGTCCTGCAGGCGACCGACCCCGACGAGGCCCCCTCGACCGTGGCCTGGGCCGACGTCGTGCCTGAACTCGCCGACCACGAGATCGCCAACCGACTGCAACAGCGGATCCACGCCCTGGCACGACCGCTCCCGGTCCTGCTCGACCGCGTCGACCCGCCGTCCGCATCACCTGCCGATGCCATCCGTGCTTCCGCCGATCGCGCCCAGCGGACCGCTCCGCTCCCGCCGACCCGACGAGCCGCAGTCGAATCGAGGCGTCGGTCACGACATCCCGCGTCGTCGCTGCGTCGTCGTCTGGCCTGGCGACCCGGTCGAGGCACACGGGTCACGGCCGCGGCCCGCTCGACGCCGTCCGTCGAATCCAGCCCGAGACGTCGTCGACTCGTGATCGGAGCGGCGGGCGCGGCAGCGGCACTGGTGTCGGCTGCGATGGTGTTCCTGCCGTCCGAAGACCCGAGCACCGCGATCGCGCCGACGCCGGCCGGTTCGGTCGGCCCGGCGCCCGAACCGGTCACGGGTACTGCGCCGCCGGTGGAGACGCCGACGTCACCGGCGGACGAAGCTGACGCCGTCGACGTGGTCACCGGCGACGATCCGGCGGCCGCGGCCCGCGAGCTCGTCCGCCGACGGGATCAGTGCCGCACGACGGGGGAGGAGGGGTGCGTGTGGGACTCCGTCGAACGCGGGTCCCCGTTCGACGACGACGAGCACCTCGGTGTCGGGATCGGATCGATCGATGCGGCGAGTCTGGACCTCGTCGACCGTCAGGGCGACGCGGCGGTCCTCCGCGGCACGGCCGAGCCGTCCGAGACGGACGAAGCCGCCGCAGGACGACGACAGCCCGTCACGCTCCTCGTGGTGAGGGGCGAGACGGGCTGGCGTCTGCGGGAGGTGTTCACCGCCGGATGAGGCGGTGGACACGGTGCGGCCGGTTCGGGATCAGATCCCGAGCGAGCCGCGGAAGTCGCCTGCTTCGAGGCGGTTCTTCACCTGGACGAGGAAGCGTGCAGCGTCCGCGCCGTCGATGATGCGGTGGTCGTAGCTCAGCGCGAGGTAGACCGTCGAACGGATCGCGATGGCGTCTGCACCGTCGACCGTGACGACGACCGGCTTCTTCGTGACGATACCCGTACCGAGGATCGCCGACTGTGGCAGGAACACGATCGGGGTGTCGAACAGGGCGCCGCGCGAACCGGTGTTGGTCAGCGTGAACGTGCCGCCCGACAGCTCGTCCGGCTGCAGCTTGTTGTCGCGAGTCCGCTGCGCGAGATCGGCGATCTCGGCGCCGAGCTCGGCGATCGACTTGGAGCCCGAGTTGCGGATGACCGGCGTCAGCAGGCCACGCTCGGTGTCCACGGCGATCGCGAGGTTCTCCGTCTCCGGGTACACGATCTGGTCGCCGTCGACGGTGGCGTTGATGATCGGGTAGGTCTGGAGCGCCTCGCTGGCAGCAAGGGCGAAGAACGGCAGGAACGACAGCTTGTTGCCGGTCTTGGCGAGGAACTCGTCCTTGACGGCCGTGCGGAGTGCCGCGACCTTCGTGACATCGACCTCGACGACGCTCGTCAGCTGGGCGGTGCCCTGCATCGAAGCGACGGCGCGCTCGGCGACGACCTTGCGCAGACGCGACATGGCCTTGCTCGTGCCACGCAGCTCGGAGACCTGGACGGTCGGAGCAGCGGGCGACTCCGTGGCGCCACCGGCGCTCTGAGCCTGCAGGACGTCTTCCTTGCGGATGCGTCCGCCGACACCGGTGCCGGTGACCGTGCTGAGGTCGACCCCGTGCTGGTTGGCGAGACGACGCACCAGTGGCGTGACGTAGCCAGAGTTGACGACCCCGCCGGCGGCAGGCGTCGAAGCGGCGGCCGGAGCCGCAGCAGCAGGCGCAGCAGCTGGTGCCGGAGCAGCAGCAGGTGCAGCGGCGGGAGCCGGAGCAGCGGCGGGCGCAGGAGCAGCAGCAGGAGCCGGAGCAGCAGCAGGAGCCGGAGCAGCAGCAGGTGCCGGTGCCGGTGCAGCAGCAGGCGCAGCGGCGGGAGCCGGAGCAGCAGCGGGAGCCGGCGCGGCAGCAGGTGCCGGCTCGGGCTCGGCCGCGGGAGCGGGCTCAGCCGGAGCGGGCTCGGCAGCAGCCGGTTCCGCGGCGGGCGCGGGCTCCTCGGCCGCAGCCGCACCCGAACCATCGCCGATGGTCACGAGAGCGGTGCCGACCTCGACGGTCTCGTCCTCCTGGACGAGGATCGCTTCGATGACACCCGCGACGGGCGAAGGGATCTCGGTGTCGACCTTGTCGGTCGACACTTCGAGCAGTGGCTCGTCGACCTCCACGGTGTCGCCGACATTCTTCAGCCAGCGGGTGACCGTACCCTCGGTGACACTCTCGCCGAGTGCCGGGAGGCTGACGGATTCGCTCATGACCTTGTCTCCTTTGAAACCTGTTGTGTGTTCACTAGCTTATTGGGGTGTTCGGAATGCGTCACAGCGCGTGCAGGGGCTTGCCTGCGAGCGCGAGGAATGCTTCGCCGAGCGCCTCGTTCTGCGTGGGGTGCGCGTGGATCAGCGGCGCGATGTCCTCGGGGTAGGCCTCCCAGTTGACGGCGAGCTGACCTTCGGCGATGAGCTCACCGACGCGGGCGCCGATCATGTGCACACCGATGACGGGGCCGTCGTTGACGCGGATGACCTTGACGTTGCCGCTCGTGCCGATGATCTCGCTCTTGCCGTTGCCGGCCAGGTTGAAGTCGTAGCTCGTGATGTTGTCGGCACCGTACTGCTCGGCCGCCTTGGCCTCGCTGAGACCGACGGACGCGATCTCGGGGTCGCTGTAGGTGACCTTCGGGATGTTGACGTCCTCGATGATGACCGGCTTGAGACCGGCGATCTCCTCGGCCACGAAGATGCCCTGCTGGAAGCCGCGGTGCGCGAGCTGCAGGCCGGGGACGATGTCGCCGACGGCGTAGAGGCCGGGGATGTTCGTCTCGAGACGGTCGTTGGTGATGACGAAGCCGCGGTCGATGGTGACACCGACCTCCTCGAAGCCGAGTCCGGCGGTCGACGGGCCACGGCCGACGGCGACGAGCAGCAGCTCGGCGTCGATCGTCTTGCCGTCCTCGAGCGTGATGTGCACGCCCGAGTCGTCCTGGGTGACGCCCTGGAACCGCACGCCGAGCGAGTACTCGATGCCGCGCTTGCGGAACGCGCGCTCGAGCGCCTTGCTGATCGACTCGTCCTCGTTGGGGACGAGGTGGGGGAGTGCCTCGATGATCGTGACCTCGGTCCCGAACGACTTCCAGACGCTCGCGAACTCGACGCCGATCACGCCGCCGCCGAGGACGGCGACCTTCTTCGGCACGAAGTCGAGCTGCAGCGCCTGCTCGCTCGTGATGACGCGGCCACCGATCTCGAGACCGGGGAGCGAGCGGCTGTACGAGCCCGTCGCGAGGATCACGTTCTTGCCGGTGATGAGGTCGTCGCCGACCTGCACGCTCGTCGGGGAGACCAGACGGCCCTCGCCCTCGATGGTGGTGATGCCGCGGGCCTTCACGAGGCCCTGGAGTCCCTTGTACTTCTTCGCGACGATGCCCTCGCGGTACTTCGTGACGCCCTCGATGTCGATGCCTTCGAAGGTGGACTTGACGCCGTACTTCTCCGACTCGCGCGATGCGTCCGCGACCTCGGCGGAGTGCAGCAGCGCCTTCGTCGGGATGCAACCGCGGTGGAGGCAGGTGCCGCCGACCTTGTCCTTCTCGATCATGCCGACGGTGAGGCCGAGCTGCGAAGCGCGCAACGCCGCAGCGTATCCGCCGCTTCCGCCTCCCAGGACTACCAGGTCAAAATTCTGCTCGGACACTCCGTTGCTCCTTGTGTGTGCTTCGTGGTCGATCGGAAACCGTCGTGGTGTGTTCGGCGGCGTCGAGGCGGGTCGAACCGCCCCCACCGACCTTACTACGGGTGGCTAATCTCCTCGGCCATTGCGAGGAGGGTGCGGACCGCGACGCCGGTCGGGCCCTTGGCGGTGAAGCCATAGGGGGCGTCGCCGTTCATCGCACTTCCGGCGATGTCCAGGTGGGCCCACGGGATGCGGGTGGTGCCGCCCTCCTCGTCGGTGCGGTCGGCGATGAACTCCTGCAGGAACGTGCCTGCGACGAGCATGCCGCCCGCGGTGGTCCCGGGCTTCGCGTTCGCGAGGTCGGCGACGTCGGAGTCGAGGACCTTGCGCAGCTCCGCGGGGAACGGCATCGGCCAGAACAGTTCGTCCGCACCGGAACCGGTCGCGATGAGGTCGGTGACGAACGAAGCATCGCCCATGACGCCCGTGTAGCGGTTGCCGAGCGCGACCACGGCGGCTCCCGTGAGGGTCGCCACGTCGATGATGGCGTCCGGGCCCTCCTCGCCTGCGGCGACGAGTCCGTCGGCGAGGACCAGCCGGCCCTCGGCGTCGGTGTTGGTGACCTCGACCGTGCGTCCACCCCGGATGGTGAGGACGTCGTTCGGCCGGATCGCCGTGCCCGACGGGAGGTTCTCGGCGAGGCAGAGCCAGGCTGTCAGCCGGGTTGGCACCCCGAGACGCGCGGCCGCGGCCAGGACGGCGAGCACGGTCGCCGCACCGGTCATGTCGTACTTCATGCCGACCATCGAGACCGGCGGCTTCAGGGAGAGGCCGCCGCTGTCGAAGGTGATGCCCTTCCCGACGAGGGCCAGGTGGCTCCGGGCCGCCTCAGGGTGGTAGCTCAGCTTGACGAGTCGCGGAGGCCGAGAGGAACCCTGCCCGACACCGAGGATGCCGCCGAAGCCGTCCTCGGCCAAGCGGGTCTCGTCCCACTCCTCGACCTCGACGTCGAGGCCGTCGACCGCTGCTCGGGCCGCGTCGGCGAAGGTCGCCGGGTAGAGCTCGTTCGGCGGCGTGTTGACCAGGTCCTTCACGAGCGCGATGGCCTCGGCGACCGCGGAGGCGTGCTCAGCGAGCCCGGCATCCGGTGCGTCCACGGTCGACGGGACGACGACGGTGATCTGCCCGAGCGGTGTCGGTGCCGGCGCGGATCCGACACCGCGCGACGCGGTGTAGCGGTAGGCGCCGATGGCCGCCCCCTCGAGGACGGCTTCGGCGGCGGCGGCCGTCTCCTCCGTCAACGCGAACGCGATCGAGGCCTGGCCGTCGATCGTCCTGGTGACCGCACCCGCGGCTCGTCGGAAGGCCGCGTCGTCCGCATCCGCACCGAGGCCGACCAGCACGAGACCGGAGGCCGCGCCGAACCGGTCGGGGAGGCGTCGCACCTGGTCTTCGGCCCCCGTGACACCGGAGGCGCGCAGCTCGTCCGCGAGCGGTGCGTAGACATCGGGCGCCAAGAGCTCCGGTCCGTCGTCGCCCTTCTTCACCGCGAGGACGAGCAGCTCGGCCTCGACTCCCTCGACGGCGGCGGACAACACGGAGAGCACGGGGATCGTCATGCCTCCATCGTAGGCACGTACCGTTCCGGACCGAGGCGGGGCCGCCGGTGTTCGCTCTCGGCGGTACCGCCGACGCTCGGAGGGGAAGGTCGCTGCGACACCCCCGTTTAGAGTTGAACCATGCCTACGCCTGACGACCTCTACGAGGTGCACCCGGAGATCGACATCCCCGCCGGCCTCCACCTCGTCGCGGGCCTCACCGGGTTCTCCGACGCCGGCGGCGCGGTCGGGCAGCTGAACGCCTACCTCGACGACGTCCTCGACACGACGGTCATCGCCGAGTTCGACGCCGACGTCCTGCTCGACTACCGGGCCCGCCGGCCGATCATCTCGTTCGACCAGGACCACTTGACGGAGTACCGGCCACCTCGGCTGACCCTGTCGCTCGCCCACGACGAGCTCGGGTCGCCATTCCTCCTGCTCACCGGTTTCGAGCCCGACTTCCTCTGGGACCGCTTCGTCGCAGCCGTGCTCGAGCTCGTCGACCGCTTCCGGGTCAGCGACACCACGTGGGTGCACGCCATCCCGATGCCGGTCCCGCACACCAGGCCGATCGGCGTCACCGTCAGCGGCAACCGGTTCGACCTCATCGAGTCGCTCTCGGTCTGGCGCCCCCGCACCCAGGTACCGTCCAACGTGCTCCACCTCCTCGAGTACCGCCTCTACGAGCGCGGCGACAGCATCGCGGCCTTCGTGCTCCTCGTTCCGCATTACCTCGCCGACACGGAGTTCCCGGCCGCGGCGATCACGGCGATCGAGAGCCTCAGCGCGGCGACCGGGCTCATCTTCCCCACGGACCGCCTCCGCGAGGACAGCCGCGACTTCCTCGTCAAGATCGACGAGCAGGTCGGGACCAACCACGAGCTCGGCCAGCTGGTCACGACGCTCGAGGAGCGGTACGACGCCTACATGGCCGACAACTCGCCGAAATCGCCGCTCACCGACATCGACGGGGCGCTCCCGACGGCCGACGAGATCGCCGCGGAGCTCGAGAAGTTCCTCGCGAGCCGGCGCCACGGCGACGAGGACCGCTCGACCACCTAAGCTGGATCGGTGGGATCTCGACGCGTCTGGTGGGTGTTCGGCGTCGGCGTGTTCGCCTACCTCATCACCGTCATGCAGCGGTCGACGCTCGGCGTGGCAGCGGTGGACGCCACTGAGCGGTTCCAGATCGACGCCGCCGCGCTGTCGACCCTCGCCGTCGCGCAGCTCATCGTGTACGCCGCGATGCAGGTCCCGGTCGGGGTGCTCATCGACCGCCTCGGACCTCGCGTCCTGATCATCGCGGGGCTGACGGTCGTCATGGCGGGCCAGGTCTGGCTGGGGCTCACGACCGAACTCGGCGGCGCGATCGTGGGCCGGATGCTGGTCGGCCTCGGCGACGCCGCGGTGTTCACCTCCGTGTTGCGGCTCGTGAACTCCTGGTTCCCCACCCGTCGGGTGCCGATCGTCTCGCAGTGGGTCGGCAACATCGGGCAGATCGGACAGATCCTCTCGGCGGTGCCGTTCTCCTTCGTCCTGCACGCCTTCGGCTGGTCGCCGGCGTTCCTCAGTGCGGCCGGACTCGTCCTCCTGGCGCTCGTCGGGGTGTTGATCGTCGTCCGCGACCGGCCGTCCGGTTCCGACGAGGCGCCGCGCCCCGAGACCTGGGGCCACGTCGTCCGCGAGGTCGTCATCAGTCTGCGTCGGCCAGGGACGCGTCTCGGGTTCTGGTCGCACTTCGTCACCCAGTCCTCCGGTACCGTCCTCACGCTCCTCTGGGGCTTCCCGTTCATGGTCTACGCCCTCGGCTACCCGCAGCCCCTCGCCGCATCGTTGCTCATCGTGATCGTGGTCTCCGGCATGATCGCCGGACCCATCCTCGGGGTGCTCACCGCCCGGTTCCCCTACCGGCGGAGCAACCTCGTGCTCGGGATCGTGACGGTCATGGGCGTCGCCTGGGCCGCACTGCTGCTCTGGCCGGGCGTCCCACCGATGTGGCTCGTGATCGTCCTGTTCGTCGTGGTCGGGGTCGGTGGCCCCGGTTCACTCATCGGGTTCGACTTCGCCCGCACCTTCAACCCCATCCGCGCGCTCGGCGGGGCGAACGGCATCGTGAACGTCGGTGGGTTCCTCGCGAGCTTCGTCATGATGTTTCTCATCGGTCTCATCATCGACGCGGTCAGCGGGGGATCCCGTGCCGACTACTCCATGGACAGCTTCCGGATCGCCTTCTCCGTCCAGTACCTGGTGGTCGGGTTCGGGGTCGCGATGCTGCTCGTCGCCCGGTCCCGCACGCGGAGACGCTTCGCCGAGGACGAGGGCATCGCCGTCGGTCCGCTGTGGATCGCGGTCCGAGCGAGGCTCGGGCGCCGTCGCTGAGCGTTCGCTTCGTCCACCGATCCCACCCTTGACAAACGGCCTGTGGCTCTGAGGTCTTCCGGCGCGCGCTATAATGGAACACGGACCCGTTCACCTCTCGGAATGTCGGCGGCCCTTTTCGGGTTGCACTGCACCAAGACTTGACATGGGTCCTCGTAATGTCCGAAATCACGGACGATCCGGCGATGACTGTCCATGCCGGGTCCGAACAGGAAGGTGCAGCTATGGCCACCAAGACGGCTCGCGCAGACGAAGCAGCGCCAGCAGACGAGGCCACGGAGGCTCCCGCAGCGAAGGCTCGGACCACCAAGGCCACCACGACCCGAGCGAAGGCTGCTCCCAAGAAGGCCACCCGCGCCAAGGCGGGTACGAAGTCGAGCACGGAGCCCGATGAGGGCACGGACGACGAGGACGTCGTCGTCGAGGTCGTCGCCGACGACGCCGTGATCGACGCGCCCGCAAGCGACGCCACCGAAGCGGTCGAGGAGGAGGACGACAAGTCCGTGCCGGAGATCACCCTCCCCACCGACGCACTCGTGCTCTCCAACAGCGACGACGACGAAATCCCGGTGTACTCGGCCGCGATCACCGGCGCCACCGCCGACCCGGTCAAGGACTACCTGAAGCAGATCGGTAAGGTCGCGCTCCTCAACGCGGCCGAAGAGGTCGAACTCGCGATGCGCATCGAGGCGGGCCTCTTCGCCGAGGACAAGCTCGCCCAGCTCTCCGACCTCGAGAAGCGCTCGCGCGTCGGTCGTGAGCTCCAGTGGGTCGCGAAGGACGGCGCCCGCGCCAAGAGCCACCTCCTCGGGGCGAACCTCCGACTCGTCGTGAGCCTCGCCAAGCGGTACACGGGCCGCGGCATGCAGTTCCTCGACCTCATCCAGGAGGGCAACCTGGGCCTCATCCGTGCGGTCGAGAAGTTCGACTACACCAAGGGCTTCAAGTTCTCCACCTACGCGACCTGGTGGATCCGTCAGGCCATCACGCGCGCCATGGCCGACCAGGCGCGCACCATCCGCATCCCGGTGCACATGGTCGAGGTCATCAACAAGCTCGCCCGCGTCCAGCGGCAGATGCTGCAGGACCTGGGCCGCGAGCCCACGCCCGAGGAGCTCAGCCGCGAACTGGACATGACGCCCGAGAAGGTCATCGAGGTCCAGAAGTACGGCCGCGAGCCCATCTCGCTGCACACGCCCCTCGGCGAGGACGGCGACAGCGAGTTCGGCGACCTCATCGAGGACACCGAGGCGGTCGTGCCGGCCGACGCCGTCAGCTTCACCATGCTGCAGAAGCAGCTGGAGTCGCTTCTCGACTCGCTCTCCGAGCGGGAAGCGGGCGTCATCCGGATGCGCTTCGGCCTCGGCGACGGCATGCCGAAGACGCTCGACCAGATCGGCGACACCTTCGGGGTCACCCGTGAGCGCATCCGGCAGATCGAGTCGAAGACCATGGCGAAGCTGCGTCACCCGAGCCGATCCCAGTCGCTCCGCGACTACCTCGAGTAGGAGCATGCGCTACGCCCCGGCCATCCTCGCCGGTCGTGCCGTCCGATTCCTCGCCAGGCTGCGCAAGCCGGGCGGGGGATCGGCCGTTCCCGGCCTCGTGGTCAACCGCATCGCGCCCGGGTTCCTCCCCGACACCTTGAACGCCTTCCCGCGTGGTCTCGTGATCGTGAGCGGCTCGAGCGGGAAGTCGACGACGACCAAGATGCTCGTCGGCATCCTGCGTGCCCACGGCGTGTCGGTCTTCACGAACCCGTCCACGGCGAACATCTCCCAGGGCCTCACCTCGGCTCTCCTCGAACGAGCCGACCTCCGCGGCCGGATCGACGCCGAGCTCGGGGTGCTCGAGATGGACGAAGGACACGGCGCACTCATCGCGCCGCGACTCGCGCCCGCCCACGTCATCCTGACCAACGTGTCCGTCGACCAGATCGACCGCTTCCACGACGCTGCCATGGTGGCGCGCATGCTCGACGCGATCGCTGCCCGATCGAGCACGTCGCTCGTCCTGAACGGCGATGACGCGCTCGTCGACGCCGTCGCGCCAGGCAGCGCCGCGACGCGATGGCGGTACGGCGTCTCGACGGCCGTGCTCGGCGCCAGCGCACGCGGCCTCGGGTACAGCACGACCTCGTCCGATCGGGTCGATCCCGGTTCCGGAACCGTCGTCGAAGCCCTCGACGGCGACCTGGTGTCCATCACCCACTGCGGCGAGACCGTCCGGTTCCGTCTGCCGGCTCGTGGCGTGCACTACGCCGTGGATGCGGCCGCAGCCCTCTCCGGCGCCGCCGCGATCCTCGGCCCCGAGTTCCAGCTCACCATCGCGGCTGAGTCGTTCCGTGCGCTCACGCCGGTGTTCGGCCGCGGTGAGGTGACGACCGTCCGCGGTGTCGAGGTCGAGTTTGTCCTCGTCCAGAACCCCGCGAGCTATCAGCTCAACGTCGACAGCCTCGCGGCCGACACCGAGCAGATCCTGGTGGCCGTCGGGAGCGACGTCCGCGATCCCTCGTACCTCTGGCCGGTCGACACGTCCAGGCTCGGTCGTGTGGCGATCGTGTCGGGGTCCAAGGCCTGGGAGGCCGCGCTGCAGCTGGGCTACGACGGCGTCGAGATCGACCGGATCGAACCGGACCTCGGCACGGCGTTGGACGCGTTCCTCGCTCTCCCTGCGCCCGCGCACGGTCGGAAGACCGTGATCTTCACCGCCGACTCGATGCGTCGTACCCGCGCGCACCTCGGCCTCGCTTCGAACGATCAGGACGACGCATGACGACCGAGCCGACGATCACCATCGCCGTCCTCCTGCCATCGAGCTGCAATGTGAACGGCGACGCCGAGAACGGCGCGGTCCTCGCTCGCCGGGCCCGCGCGCGTGGCCTCGCCGTCGAGCTCGTCCCGGTCGAGTCGGTCGCCGAGCTCCCGAGCACGGTCCACGCGGTCGTCCTCGGGTCGTGCGACGACCCGTCGGCGCCACAGGTGCTCGAGACGCTCCGGCCGTTCCGCGACGCGTTCATCGCCTGGGTGGAGGCCGGCGTGCCCGTCCTCGCGGTCGCCAACGGATGGAAGCTCCTCACTCGCCGGCTCGAGCTGGTACCGGGGAGCTGGGTCGAGGGCCTCGCCATCATCGAGGGCGACGCACCGTTGCGGCGCACGCGGGCGAGTGACGACCTCGTCGTCGTGCCGAGCGGCGGCCTCGAGCTCGACGCCCCGGTACTCGTCGGGTACGAGAACCACGGGCGGGACTTCCGAGCCGGGACGGGGGTCGAGTCGATCGGCACCGTGCAGCACGGACGAGGCAACGGCGACGGCACGGAGGGTGCGCTGGTCGGCCCCTTCGTCGGAACCCACCTGCACGGCCCCGTCCTCGCCAAGAACCCGGAACTGGCCGATCGGCTGCTCCGTCTGGCGATCACGGTCGCCGGGGGGACTTCGATGCTCGACGAATCGCCAAAGCTTCACGCCCTCGACGAGATCGCCGCAAACGCTAGAGCGCAGATCGTCTCGGCCCTCGCCTGAGTCCGCGCGCGATCGAGCCCGCGCTGGTCTGAGACCGCGCTTCCTCGATGACATGACGAAGGGCCCCGGATCTCGGATCCGGGGCCCTTCGTCGTGATGCCGGTGGACTAGGCGCGCTGCTCGTTGAAGAGTCGCGCGGACTCGTCGTGCCAGTCGGTGGCGACCTGCGTCAGCTTCTCCTGGTACTTCTTGCCGTGGTGCGCGCAGAACAGCAGTTCACCGCTGTTCATCTGCACGCGGATGTAGGCCTGTGCTCCGCACAGATCGCAACGATCGGCGGCAGTCAGTTGCTGGGCGTCGAGGTCACTCGGCGTGCTCTCGGTAGCAGTCTGTGACATGTGCTCCTCCTGACTCGGGCGGCTACGAAACTCGTAGTACTCATGAAAGCACGCGATTGTCACAACGGGGTCCCATTCCGTGTTCTTTTCGCTGTGCGCGTAGATGATTCGGATCAACCCTGCAGCCGGATGGGTCGACGACCCGAGACAACGCGCCGTCGCGCGGCTCCGGACGATCGCGCGCCGAGTGTCTCCCTCGGCGTGTCGGCGCCGACGACTACGCTGGGAAGCGTGAGCAGCGACTACTCCGCAAGGCATCTCTCCGTCCTCGAAGGCCTCGAGGCGGTGCGCAAGCGACCGGGCATGTACATCGGTTCCACCGACTCGCGTGGCCTCATGCACTGCCTCTGGGAGATCATCGACAACTCCGTCGACGAGGCCCTCGGCGGGTACGGCGATCAGATCGAGATCGTCCTCCACGCCGATCAGAGCGTCGAGGTGCGCGACCACGCACGTGGTATCCCGGTGGACATCGAGCCGAAGACCGGCCTCTCCGGTGTCGAGGTCGTCTTCACCAAGCTCCACGCCGGCGGGAAGTTCGGCGGCGGTTCGTACGCCGCGTCCGGCGGCCTGCACGGCGTCGGCGCATCCGTCGTCAACGCCCTGTCCGAGCGACTCGACGTCGAGGTGGATCGCGGCGGCAAGACCTACGCCATGTCGTTCCACCGCGGTGAGCCGGGGATCTTCGCCGACACGGGGGAGCCGACCCCGGACGCACCGTTCACGCCGTTCGAGAAGCAGAGCGAGCTCCGCGTCATCGGCAAGACGAAGCGCGGCGTGACCGGCACCCGGATCCGCTACTGGGCCGACCGCCAGATCTTCACGAAGGGCGCCCAGTTCCAGGCCGAGGAGCTCCTCGGCCGCGCGCGCCAGACCGCCTTCCTGATCAAGGGTCTCGGCATCCACATCCGCGACGAGACCGTCGAGGAGCCGACCGAGGCGATGTTCCGCTACGAGGGCGGCATCTCCGAGTTCGTCGACTACCTCGCGGGCGACACGGCACTCACCGACACCTGGCGCCTCACCGGCAGCGGCACGTTCACCGAGACCGTCCCGGTGCTGTCGCCGTCGGGCACCATGGTCGCCACCGAGGTGGAGCGCGAGGCAGAGGTCGACATCGCGCTGCGTTGGGGGACCGGGTACGAGACGGTCATGCGCAGCTTCGTCAACATCATCGCCACGCCGAAGGGCGGCACGCACCAACTCGGATTCGACCAGGGCCTGCTGAAGTTCCTCCGCGCCCAGGTGGAGCAGAACGCCCGTCGACTCAAGGTCGGCTCGGACAAGCTCGAGAAGGACGATGTCCTCGCGGGCCTCACGGCGGTGCTGACGGTTCGTCTCGCCGAGCCGCAGTTCGAGGGCCAGACGAAGGAGATCCTCGGCACGCCGGCCGTCCGCGCCATCGTCGCCAACGTCGTCACGAAGGAGCTCAAGGAGCGGTTCGCCTCGACCAAGCGCGACGACAAGGCGCAGACCGCGCTCGTGCTCGAGAAGATCGTGTCCGAGATGAAGTCCCGGATCTCCGCGCGGACCCACAAGGAGACACAACGCCGCAAGAACGCGCTCGAGAACTCGTCGCTCCCGGCGAAGCTGGTCGACTGCCGCTCGGGCAACCTCGAGTCCAGCGAACTCTTCATCGTCGAGGGCGACTCGGCACTGGGCACGGCGAAGCTCGCTCGAGACAGCTCCTACCAGGCGCTGCTCCCGATCCGTGGCAAGATCCTCAACGTGCAGAAGGCCTCCGTCTCCGACATGCTGTCGAACACGGAGTGCGCGTCCATCATCCAGGTCATCGGCGCGGGCTCCGGACGATCGTTCGATCTCGACGCCGCCCGCTACGGCAAGATCATCCTCATGAGCGACGCCGACGTCGACGGCGCCCACATCCGGACGCTCCTGCTCACCCTTTTCTTCAGGTACATGCGGCCGCTGATCGAAGCGGGTCGCGTGTTCGCCGCGGTACCGCCGCTCCACCGCGTCATCGTCATCAACCCCGGCTCCAAACCGAACGAGACGATCTACACCTACTCCGAAGCCGAACTACACGCGGTGCTGAGCGACCTCAAGCGCACCGGCAAGAAGCACCAGGAACCGATCCAGCGCTACAAGGGCCTGGGCGAGATGGACGCCGACCAGCTGGCCACGACCACCATGGACCGCCGTCACCGGACGCTGCGCCGTGTCCGGGTCGAGGATGCGGAATCGGCCGGACGGATCTTCGAACTCCTCATGGGCAACGACGTCGCCCCGCGCAAGGAGTTCATCGTCGACAGCTCCGACCGGCTGTCGCGGGAGAGCATCGACGTTTGATCGTCGGTCGTCCACCGAGAAGCAGGACCGAGGACGAAGGCCCGGATCGAGCAGTGCGCTCAGTCCGGGCCTTCATCAGTGTGCAGCTCCGATCAGGACGATTCGTCGTTCGCTACCGCGTCGTCCGTCGCCAGTGCAGCCGGTGCGGTGATCGCTCCACCGATGAACCCGACGGGGGCGTCGAGCGGCACCCCTGAGGCATCGCGCTTCGCACCGACCTCCGGGAGCGTCCGCGGTGTCCCGTCCGTCCCGACGGCGTGCGCCGGAGCGGCGCCGACCCACGCGACGGCCAGCTGGTCCTCGCCCTTCAGGAAGCGCTGCGACCGGACACCGCCGGTCGCACGACCCTTGGCGGGGAACTCGGAGAACTCCGACACCTTCGCGCTCCCGGTGTCCGTTCCGGCGAGCGTCAGCGAATTGGTCGCGACGGTCACGACGACGACGTCGTCGGTGGGCAGGACCGCCGTGAACGAGATGACCTTCGCACCGGCCGCCAGGTTGATGCCGGCCATGCCACCCGCGGCCCGCCCCTGCGGACGGACGGACGTCGCGGCGAAACGGAGCAGTTGTGCATCGGAGGCGACGAAGACCAGTTCCGCGTCGTCGCCGACCTGGGTGGCCCCGACGACGTGGTCGCGCGGCTTGAGCGTGATGACCTCGAAGTCCGGCTTGTTCGGCAGGTCGCCGGGGATGACCCGCTTGACGACGCCGGTCTCGGTTCCCAGCACGATCGGCTGCTCCGAGGTCAGCGAGACGATCGCCAGCACGCGCTCGTCACGGTTCGGGAGCGACAGGTACTCGCCCATCCGGACGCCGGCCGCGAGCTGGATGGAGGCCGCCGGCACCGCGGGGAGGTCGAGCGGGGTGAACCGGATGACGCGACCGAGGCTCGTGACCGCACCGAGTTCGGTGCGGCTCGTGGTCTCGACGACACTCAGGATCGCATCGTGCTTGCTCCGCCGACCGGGTCGTGGTGCGGGTGCGTCCTGCTCGAGGTCGACGCGGAGCGCCCGTCCGGTCGCGCTGAGGTAGACGCGGCACGGGGTGTCGGCGAGCTCGAGCACCGGTGCGCTCTTCCCTCGACCGGTCGTCGCGACGCTCGGCTTCGCGTTCGTCAGCATGGTCCGGCGCGGTGTGCCGAACTGCTCGGCCGCAGCGGCGAGCTCTGCGGAGACCGCGGCCCGGATGAGTCGTTGGCTCCCGAGCAACCGCTCGAGTTCGGCGATCTCGGCCAGCAGCTTGTCGCGCTCGGCCTCGAGCTCGATCCGCGAGAACTTGGTGAGTCGTCGGAGACGGAGTTCGAGGATGTACTCGGCCTGCAGCTGCGAGAGGTCGAAGACCTCGATGAGCCTCGCGCGCGCCTGTTCGGAGTCGTCGCTCGCGCGGATGACCTGGATGACCTCGTCGATGTCGAGGATGGCGATGAGGAGACCCTCCACCAGGTGGAGGCGTTCCTTGCGTCTCGCCAACCGGAACCGGCTCCGGCGGGTGACCACGCTGATGCGGTGGTCGACGTACACCTGCAGCAGTTCCCGGAGGCCGAGCGTCTGCGGGCCGCCGTCGACGAGCGCGACGTTGTTGATGCTGAAGGAGTCCTCGAGGGGCGTGTAGCGGTAGAGCTGCTCCAGGACGGCCTCTGGGGAGAAGCCGGTCTTGATCCCGATCACGAGGCGGAGCCCGTGGATGCGGTCCGTCAGGTCGGTGACGTCGGAGATGCCGTTGAGCTTCTTGGAGCTGACACCGTCCTTGATCTTCTCAATGATCTTCTCCGGACCCACCAGGTAGGGCAGTTCGGTGATGACCAGGCCGGTCTTGCGCGCGGTGACCGGCTCGACGGAGACCTTCGCGCGGGTCTTGAATGAGCCACGCCCGGTGGCGTAAGCGTCCTTGATGCCGTCCAGACCGACGATCGTGCCGCCCGAGGGGAGGTCGGGACCCGGTACGAACTCCATCAGGTCTTCGAGCGTGGCCTGAGGATGCGCGATGAGGTGCCGTGCGGCACCGATCACCTCGACGAGGTTGTGCGGCGCCATGTTGGTGGCCATACCGACCGCGATGCCACTGGCGCCGTTCACGAGGAGGTTCGGGAACGCGGCCGGAAGGACCTCGGGCTGCATGAACTGGTTGTCGTAGTTCGGGACGAAGTCGACGACGTCCTCGTCGAGGTCGGCCGTGAGGGCGAGTGCGGCGGCGTCGAGCCGGGCCTCCGTGTACCGCGGCGCGGCGGGTCCGTCGTCGAGCGAGCCGAAGTTCCCGTGCCCGTCGATGAGCGGGACGCGGAGCGTGAAGGGCTGCGCGAGGCGGACGAGTGCGTCGTAGATCGCGGTGTCGCCGTGCGGGTGCAGCTTCCCCATCACTTCACCGACGACGCGGGCCGACTTCACGTGGCCACGATCCGGGCGCAGGCCCATCTCGGTCATCTGGTACAGGATGCGGCGCTGCACCGGCTTCAGGCCGTCGCGCGCGTCGGGGAGGGCACGGGCGTAGATGACCGAATAGGCGTACTCCAGGAAGGAGGTCTGCATCTCCGACGAGACATCGATGTCCTCGATGCGCTCGCCACTGGTCTCCGTCGGCGGGGTCTGCTGTTGGCGGGTCATTCCGTGTCTCTGCTGAGGGGAGTCGAGCCGGTGCTCGGCGAGGATGGCGGGGCGTGGTCGTCAGCGCGGTGTGCGAGACTGAGCCCGATGACCACCATGCTACCGACGGTCGATCCGGAGTCACGCAGCCTTGCCGGTGTCCTCCCGGATTGCCTCGCATCCCTGACGGTGGGCGGTGGATCGCTGCCCGCGGCCGACCATGCCGTCGTCGTCCTCGTCGACGGCCTCGGCGCCGCGAACCTCCGCGGAGCCGCCGCCCACGCTCGGTTCCTCGCGCCGCGCCTCGGCCCGCGCTCCACCACGACGTCGGCGTTCCCGTCGACGACCGCGGCCGGGATCGCGACGCTGACCACCGGGGCCTTGCCGGGCCGGCACGGCCTCGTCAGCTACCGAGCACGGGACGTGGCGGGGGACCGGGTCGTGAACCAACTCAGCGGCTGGGACGCGGGCATGGTGCCCGAGACCTGGCAGCGCCTCCCGACCGTGTTCGAGCGAGCGAGAGGCGAGGGCGTCACCACGACGGTGATCGGTCAGGAGCGGTACCGCAATTCGGGCTTCACCCGAGCCGTGCTCCGAGGGGCGGACTACCGGGCCGGACGCTCGATGGCGGACCGCCTCGACGCGGCCCGAGAGATCGTGTCCACGACCGCCGGACCCACACTCAGCTACGTGTACGTCCCCGAGCTCGATCAGGCGGCGCACGAGTACGGATGGGAGTCGGGACGCTGGACGGCGCTCCTCGAGGAGCTCGACGGCGATCTCAAGCGGTGGTCGTCCCGCCTGCCCGCGTCGACCGGCGCGCTCATCACCGCCGACCACGGGGTGATCGACGTCGCACCCCATCAACATGTACTCTTCGACCAGGTGCCCGAGCTGGTCGCCGGTGTCCGCCATATCGGCGGGGAGCCGCGATGCCTCCACCTCTATCTCGACGCCGATGCAGGCCCAGCGGATCGGGAGCGCCTGGCTGAGGCCTGGCGAGCCGAGGAAGGCGGGCGCGCCTGGATCGCGACACGCGAGCAGGCGATCGACCACGGCTGGTACGGCGAGGTCGACCCCGAGGTGCTGCCACGGATCGGCGACGTCATCGTGGCAGCGCGGAAGCGCATTGCCTACTACGACTCACGTCCCGCCGATCAGAGCGCGAGGGGCATGATCGGACAGCATGGATCGCTCACCGACGACGAACGCCGGATACCACTCCTCGGCCTCGGTCGTTACGAGCCCTGAGGCCCTGACCGATCAGACCGGGTCGTCGTCGGACTTCGCACCGAACACGATCTCGTCCCAGGACGGCATCGACGCCCGGCCGCGGCGCGCCTTGGCTCCGGACGGCGTGCCGCCATCGGAGGACTCGGCATCGCCCGCGCGTCGCTGCTGCGCGGCCTCGAACTCACCGGTGTCGAACACCGCCAGCGGGGTCTGCTGATCCGGGACGGCGTGCGGCGCACTGGGGCGCTCGGCAGGTTCGGGTTCGCTGGGGGCGGACTCCCGCTCGCCACGGCGCTTGCGGAGCGCCTCGAGCAAGTCGGCGGTCTGGTTGTGCTGCTCGGGGCTCGAGGCCTCACGGTTGATCGCGGCCTGCGTCGCAGCCTTCGAGGACGGTGCACGGCCGAAGCCCGTGTCGGCCGCGAACGGCAACGGCTCGATCGGACGCGTCTCGGCGGGACGGTCGGTCTCGCTCTGCTGCGGCGTCGACACGCGGTCCAGGGAGAACGCGCCGCTGTCGAAGCGTGAGGTGTCGGGGGAGTCGTCGGTGTCGACAGCACGCAAGCGGGGGATCAGCGCGGCCGGCAGGTCGCCCTGACGCGAGAGGGTCGTGGCCTCACTGCCGATGGGCGTGAGGGCGAGCTTCTTCGGCTCGAACGCCCAGCGGGCGTCGTGGTCGACCTGGTCGGCCGTGAAGGACAGCTTGACGATCCAGCCACCCTCAGGCTCCTTCCAGCTCGTCCACCGTTCGTCGGTCGCGCCGAGCTTCTCGAGTCGAGCCCGGATGACGTTCCCGAAGGTGGCCTCGATGTCGTCGGCCGACGTGTCGGTCGTCGGCAGGACGGCGACGCCGAGGGCGGTGCCGACGATGTGCTCGCGCTCCGCCATCACCGGACCCTCGAACCGCTGCACGTACTCCAGTGAGGCACCGGTGACCGCTGCGACGTCCTCGGCGGAGAGCCCGCTGCGGATGTGCGCCTGCACTTCCCTCGGGGAGATCTTGGTGTTCCCACCGATCGGCGCACCGGCCGGCTTCGCCCGCCGCAGGTGGACGTGGAACGAATCGTCGACGATGAGGCGGTATTCCTCCTCGTTCCGATCTGCAACGATCAGAGCGCCGAGCTCCGCTCCGACTACCTTCAATTCCTGCATGATGAATGCCTCTCAGCGTGCCACGTGATTGACCCACGTTCTCACGGATCACGGGCGTATTCGGGGAATACGCCGGGCGTGCCGTCAGTTGCACGGGAAGGTTCCGCACACCCTCCCGAACACGGTTTGCAATTCATGCGGAACTGATGCAAACTGTGCCCGCCGATTTTGTTCCGACGGCATCGAGAAGTGGATAGGCATGGCAACTGATTACGACGCTCCCCGCAAGACCGACGACGATTCCGAGTCGATCGAGGCCCTGAAGGAGCGCGTTCCAGACAAGCTGTCCGGAGTCGTCGACTCCGAAGACGCTGACAACCCGGGTGACTACAACCTGGGTGGATCCGACCTCTCCGACCTCGACCTCGACGTCGTCGTGCTCCCGCCCCAGGCGGACGAGTTCACCTGCATGGAGTGCTTCCTCGTGAAGCACCGCTCGCAGCTCGACCACGAGGGCAAGTTCGGCCCGATCTGCGCGGAGTGCGCAGCCTGACAGCACCGCCGCGCGAGCGGCACACGGAACCCCTCCGGATCACGATCCGGAGGGGTTCCGTCGTTGCGGCTTCAATCGGAGACCGATCCAGACTGTGTCCGCCTCAGGCGTGCGTGCGTGCGGCGGCGATCGCATCCGCCAGGGCCTGCGGCCGACGGGACGACAGCAGCCAGTACGGCGTCGGGTCGGCGGGGTCGACGATCTCCACCTTCACGAGGCTGTGCACCCACCCGCGGATCATGAGCCAGGCGCGTGCATCGAGCTTGGTGCGGAGCTGAGCGGTCGCGTCCGTCCCGGTGTACACCACGACCTCACCGATGAACCCGAGCGGGATCGACGCCTTCCCGACCGACAGGCTCGACTCGGAGACTTGGATCCTCGGCGCCGTCCCGAACGCCAGCGCAAGGCACCCGCCGTACAGCACCACCGCCCCGACGATCCCCGCCTCGAGCGAAACGGGCGCGAGGACGAGCATGGTCGCCGGCACCACGAGGGCGAGGGCGATGATGACCCAGGGGCTGGGCCAGAGGGTTTCACGGTACGGCTGCATGTCTGCCTTGTCTCAGAGAACTGCACTACCCTCGATTCGTGACCGAAAGCGTTGACGTACTCATTATCGCGCCGGATCTGCCCGGCTATGCACACCCCGGCGATGCGGGTGCGGATCTCGTGTCCGCCGAGCACGTCGTGCTCGAGCCGGGTGAGCGCGCCCTCGTCGGCACCGGCGTCTCGATCGCACTGCCCGACGGCCATGCCGCGTTCGTCGTCCCACGAAGCGGTCTCGCGGCGAAACACGGCATCACCGTCGTCAACTCGCCGGGCACGGTCGACGCCGGGTATCGCGGCGAGATCAAGGTCACGCTCCTCAACACCGACCGTCACACCTCTTTCACCGTCGAACCGGGCGACCGCATCGCCCAGCTCATCGTGATGCCGGTGTCCCGCGCCAACTTCATCCCGGTGGAGCGATTGCCAGGCAGTGCACGAGGAGCCGGAGGCTTCGGTTCGACCGGCGTCGGCTCGCTCGCCACGACACCGGCCGCCACCGACCCAACCATCAGCACCGACGGTGCCGCGCAGACAGGAACCCTCGCATGAGCGAACTCGAAGACCTCCCAGACCTCGACCTCGACGCGGAGCTGCCCGACGACGCGAAGTCCGCACCCGAGGACCGCGAGACCGCCGGCCCGTTCGACGAGAGCGAGGCGAACCCCGTCCGCCCCTACATCGACCTCGGTGGCGTCAAGGTGCTGCCTCGCGAAGGACTGAACCTCCGCCTCGAGGTGGAGGAGGCGACGAAGCGGGTCGTCGCGGTCGGTCTCGACTACGCCGGTTCCACCCTGCAGGTCCAGCCGTTCGCCGCGCCGCGGTCGACCGGCCTGTGGAACGAGACCCGGTCGCAGATCGCCGAGCAGATCGCCCAGCAGGGGGGCACCGTGACCGAGCGCGAGGGCGAGTTCGGCCCGGAGCTCGTCGCCGAGGTGCCGACCGGTGGTGCCGCAGGCACCGACGCGACCCACCTGGCACGATTCATCGGCGTCGACGGTCCGCGCTGGTTCCTCCGCGGCGTCGTCGCGGGGGAGGGCGCGTCGAAGCCGGACGCCGCAGCGCTCGTGGACGACCTCTTCCGCAGCCTCGTCGTCGTCCGGGGCAACTCGCCCATGCCGCCGCGCGACCTCATCCCGCTGCGTATGCCGACCGCCACGAGCGCGTAGTCGATGACGGACGCACGAGAACCGGAGCCCCGCGGAGTCGACCCGGTCGATCGCCGTGACGCGTCGGGTTCCCCTGATGCCACGGGAGATGCGGATCGGCAGCGGCTCGGTGAATCGATGTCCGCTGCGTTCGGTGCCGCCGCACGCAAGTCCGGTCTGGGCGCGATGGCCGAGGGCGACGCCCCCACCGGCAAGGCGTTGCTGCTCGCCATGGGCGGCGTGCGCGGCATCGTCGAGGCGATCCTGCCAGGACTCCTGTTCCTCGTCGTCTACACGCTGACCCTCGACCTGCTCCCGTCGATCATCGCTCCGGTCGCACTCGGGGTCCTCTTCTCCGTGGCACGCCTCGTGCAGCGGCAGCCGGTCACGCAGGCCGTCGGCGGCCTCCTCGGCATCGCACTCTCAGCGGCTCTGGCTCTGCTGTCCGGGCGCGCTGAGGACTTCTACGTCGTCGGGTTCTGGACCAACGGCGCCTATGCCGTGGCCCTCCTCGTCTCGGTGCTCGTCGGGTGGCCCGTCGTCGGACTCGTGGCCGGCTACCTCATGGGCAGCGGCACGAGCTGGCGCTCCCACCCCGGACAACGACGCGCCATGCGGTGGCTGACGCTGGTGTGGGTTGCCATGTTCGCCGCACGACTCCTCGTGCAGCTGCCCCTCTACTTCAGTGGGAACGTCGAACTCCTCGGCACACTCCGGCTCCTCATGGGCATCCCGCTCTACGCGCCACTGCTCGTCCTCAGCTGGCTCGTCGTCCGCGCCGTGTTCCCGAAGGCGCCGCAGGCATCCACCGAGTGATCCGCCGAGAGCCCGGCCCGACGCGTCAGCGTGTCTCGGGCCGGGCTCTCGCCATGTCGGAAGGACCCGATCCTCGATGCTAGAATTGTCTCGACATCAAGATAGATGAGCGATGCCGAGATGACACGACGCGCCCCAGCCTGTAGTTAGGCAAGCCTTGCTAGCCGCGGAGCACCCGCCAGCAGCAAGATTGGTCGGAACGCACGTGAGTGAGCACTCGCCGCCGCCAACGAAGGAGAAGACGATATGTCCACCGTGAACAGCTTCGGGGCGAAAGACACCCTGACTGTCGGGACGACCGACTACGAGATCTATCGCATCGACACGGTGGAGGGTCACGAGAAGCTGCCGTTCAGCCTCAAGGTGCTCCTCGAGAACCTGCTGCGCACCGAGGACGGTGCCAACATCACCGAGGCACACATCCGCGCGATCGGCGACTGGGTTCCGACCGCGGACCCCGACACCGAGATCCAGTTCACCCCGGCTCGCGTCGTCATGCAGGACTTCACCGGCGTGCCGTGCATCGTCGACCTCGCCACCATGCGCGAAGCGGTCGAGGCACTCGGCGGCTCCGCCGACAAGATCAACCCGCTCGCCCCGGCCGAGATGGTCATCGACCACTCGGTCATCGCCGATCTCTTCGGCAGCGAGAACGCGCTCGAGCGCAACGTCGAGCTCGAGTACGAGCGCAACGGCGAGCGGTACCAGTTCCTCCGCTGGGGCCAGACGGCGTTCGACGACTTCAAGGTCGTCCCGCCGGGAACCGGCATCGTGCACCAGGTCAACATCGAGTACCTCGCCCGCGTCACCATGACGCGCGAGGTCGGCGGCGTTCTGCGCGCCTACCCCGACACCTGTGTCGGCACCGACTCGCACACGACCATGGTCAACGGCCTGGGCGTGCTCGGCTGGGGCGTCGGCGGTATCGAGGCGGAGGCCGCCATGCTCGGCCAGCCCGTCTCGATGCTCATCCCGAAGGTCGTCGGCTTCAAGCTGAACGGCTCCATCCCGACGGGTGTCACGGCGACGGACGTCGTCCTCACCATCACCCAGATGCTCCGCAAGCACGGGGTCGTCGGCAAGTTCGTCGAGTTCTACGGAGCAGGCGTCGCCGAGGTGCCGCTCGCGAACCGCGCCACCATCGGCAACATGAGCCCCGAGTTCGGCTCGACGGCCGCCATGTTCCCGATCGACGACGTCACGCTCGACTACCTGCGCCTCACCGGTCGCAGCGACGAGCAGATCGCACTGGTCGAGGCCTACGCCAAGACCCAGAAGCTGTGGCACGACGCCGACCAGGAGCCGGTCTTCAGCGAGTACCTCGAGCTCGACCTCGCCACCGTCGTCCCGTCGATCGCCGGCCCGAAGCGTCCGCAGGACCGCATCGAGCTGACGGACGCGAAGGCCCAGTTCGAGCGCGACCTCGTCGACTACGCCACGGTCGAGCACGACATCGTCGACCTCGTCGGCGCCGGTTCCTTCCCCGCCTCCGACCCGGCCGGCACCACGCCGCAGGACGAGGACGAGAACAACCACCACCACCACACGCACCGCAGCCACGCTCCGGCATCCCTCTCGAAGCCGACCCAGGTCACCCTCGAGGAGAACGGGGTCGACTTCACCCTCGACCACGGCGCCGTCGCGATCGCCGCGATCACCTCGTGCACCAACACCTCGAACCCGTCGGTCATGCTGGCTGCAGGCCTCCTGGCCCGGAACGCCAGCAAGAAGGGCCTGAAGGCGAAGCCGTGGGTCAAGACCACGCTCGCACCGGGTTCCAAGGTCGTCACCGACTACTACGCAAAGGCCGGTCTCACCGAGTACCTCGAAGACCTCGGCTTCTACACGGTCGGCTACGGCTGCACGACCTGCATCGGCAACTCCGGTCCGCTGCTCGACGAGATCTCGACCGCCGTCCAGGACAACGACCTCGCCGTCACCGCCGTCCTCTCGGGCAACCGCAACTTCGAGGGCCGGATCAACCCGGACGTCAAGATGAACTACCTGGCGAGCCCGCCGCTCGTCATCGCCTACGCCCTCGCGGGGTCGATGAACTTCGACTTCGAGGTCGACGCCCTGGGTGTCGACGCCGACGGCAACGACATCTTCCTGAAGGACATCTGGCCCGACGCGGCAGAGGTCCAGGACACGATCGACACCTCCATCAACAAGGAGATGTTCGACCACGAGTACAGCGGCGTCTTCGACGGCGACGAGCGCTGGCGTTCGCTCCAGACCCCCGAGGGCTCGACCTTCGAGTGGGACGAGGAGTCGACGTACGTGCGGAAGCCCCCGTACTTCGACGGGATGACCATGGAGACGACCCCCGTCTCCGACATCGTCGGTGCCCGCGTCCTCGCGAAGCTCGGCGACTCGGTCACGACCGACCACATCAGCCCGGCCGGCAACATCAAGGCCGACTCGCCCGCAGGCCGGTACCTCGACGAGCACGGCGTCGGTCGTAAGGACTACAACTCCTACGGCTCGCGCCGCGGCAACCACGAGGTCATGATCCGCGGCACGTTCGCGAACATCCGCCTGAAGAACCAGCTGCTCGACGGCGTGGAGGGCGGCTACACCCGCGACTTCACACAGGCCGACGCACCGCAGTCGTTCATCTACGACGCGTCGCAGAACTACCAGGCCGAGGGCACGCCCCTCGTCATCTTCGGTGGCAAGGAGTACGGCTCCGGTTCCTCCCGCGACTGGGCGGCCAAGGGCACGAGCCTCCTCGGCGTCAAGGCGGTCATCACCGAGAGCTTCGAGCGCATCCACCGCTCGAACCTCATCGGTATGGGCGTCGTCCCGCTGCAGTTCCCGGAAGGCGAGAGCTGGGCCTCGCTCGGACTCGACGGCACGGAGATCGTGTCGATCGCCGGTCTCGAGGAGCTCAACAACGGCACCACGCCGAAGACGGTCCGCGTGAGCGCCGTCCCGAGCGAGCACTCGGCTCCCGGCAAGGAGCCGGTCGAGTTCGACGCGGTCGTCCGCATCGACACGCCCGGTGAAGCCGACTACTACCGCAACGGCGGCATCCTGCAGTACGTGCTTCGCAGCCTCGTCTGACGACGAGGCTCTACCACCAGGCCGGTCCCGACAGCAACCGTCGGGGCCGGCCTGCGGCGTTCGCCGCCCATCCCGCCCACGACGCGTACACTCGAAAGACGGGCTCCGAGCGATCGGTCGGCCCACGGTGGAGGGACGACAGCATGACAGTGCTCGATCAGGTGAACGGACCCCGGGACCTCGACGGCCTCTCCGAGGCGGAACTCGTCGAACTCGCCGGCGACATCCGCGCCTTCCTCATCGCCAACGTCTCCAAGACCGGCGGACACCTCGGTCCGAACCTCGGCGTCGTCGAACTCACCATCGCGATGCACCGGGTGTTCGACTCCCCGACGGACCCGATGGTGTTCGACACCGGTCACCAGTCCTACGTGCACAAGCTCCTGACCGGCCGTCAGGAGTTCAGCGGGCTCCGGACCCGGGGCGGTCTCGCCGGCTACCCGCAGCGTGCAGAATCCGAGCACGACATCGTCGAGAGTTCGCACGCCTCGAGCTCGCTCAGCTGGGCGGACGGCATCTCCCGCGCCTTCCAGATGACCGGGCAGGACGAGCGCCATGTGGTCGCGGTCGTCGGCGACGGTGCGCTGACGGGCGGCATGACGTGGGAGGCGCTCAACAACATCAGCGATGACAACACCCGCCGGCTCGTCATCATCGTCAACGACAACGGTCGGTCGTACGCGCCGACCATCGGCGGTATGGCACGGTTCCTGAGCGGTGTGCGGACCCGCCGGAGCTATCGCGACCTGCGCGAGCGCAGCCAGCGGGCCTTCAACCTCCTCGGCAGTCCGGGACGCGCGCTCTATCGGGGCGTCCGCGGAGGTGCCCACGGGTTCCTGTCCCGCCTCACGAACAACGAGGCGCTCTACTCCAACCTCGACATCAAGTACATCGGGCCGGTCGACGGACACGACATCCACGCGATGGAGGAGGCCCTGACCCAGGCGAAGCACTACGGTGCGCCGGTGATCGTCCACGCGATCACCGAGAAGGGTCGTGGGTTCCAGCCGGCACGGGACGACGACGCCGATCAGTTCCATGCCGTCGGCGTGATCGATCCCGAGACCGGGGAGCCCGTCGGGGCGGCCGCCCGCCCGTCCTGGACGGCCGTGTTCAGCGAAGAGATGCTCGCGGTGGCCGAGGCCGACGACCGCGTCGTGGCCATCACCGCCGCCATGCTGCGACCGGTCGGGCTCCACGCCTTCGCCGAACGCTTCCCCGAGCGCGTGCACGACGTCGGCATCGCCGAGCAGCACGCCTTCACCTCGGCGGCCGGGCTCGCGTTCGGTGGGCTGCACCCGGTGGTGGCCGTGTACGCGACGTTCGTGAACCGCGCCTTCGACCAACTGCTCATGGACGTCGCGCTGCACCGTGCGGGAGTGACGGTCGTCCTCGACCGCGCCGGCGTGACCGGCCCCGACGGACCGAGCCACCACGGCATCTGGGACCTCGCGATCCTCCAGGTCGTCCCGGGTATCCGGATCGCGGCGCCGCGCGATGGTGAGCGGCTGCGCGAGGAACTGCGCGAGGCCGTGTCGATCGACGACGCCCCGACCGTCATCCGGTTCCCGAAGGGCAGCGCCCCCGCCGAGCTCCCGGCCGTCGAACGTCTCCACGACGGTGTCGACGTCCTCCGGACGACCGAACAGCCGGACGTCCTCATCGTCGCCGTCGGCCCGATGGCGCCCATCGCGATCGACGTGGCGGACCGACTCGCCCAGCAGGGTATCGGCGCGACCGTCGTCGACCCCCGCTGGGTGGTCCCCGTCGCCGAATCGCTCGTCGAGCTCGCCGCGGCGCATCGGCTCGTGATCACCATCGAGGACGGCATCCGCGTCGGAGGTATCGGCACCCGCATCAGGCAGACCCTCCGCGAGGCCGGCGTCGACACGGCCGTCGACGAGCTCGGCGTGCCGGACGAGTTCATCGACCACGCGTCCCGCGAGCAGATCCTCGAGGATGCGGGCCTCACAGCGCAGCAGATCGCCCGCGACGTCGTGGCACAGGTCCTCGGCAGCCGGATCCCCGTCGCCCGTCCACTGCCTGACGACCGCGTCGAGCAGGACACGTCTTCGGAGCGGAGCACGACGAGGCCGCACGGCGCCTGACCGCGGGCTGTGACGCGCTTGACTTCGAGTGCACTCGAAGTCGTATCGTGTCGACATGACCACTCTCCACGAGGGCTACGCCATCTCCGACGTCGCCGAACAAACCGGACTGAGCGTCCACACGCTCCGCTACTACGAGCGCGCAGGGCTCATGCCACGTCCGATCGGCCGCAGCTCATCGACGCACCGCCGCTACAGCGAGGGCGACGTGTCCTGGGTCGTGTTCCTGACGAGGCTCCGATCGACGGGCATGCCGATCGCGACGCTCCGCGAGTACACGGAGTTGGCTCAGCGCGGTGACGACACCGCCGAGGCGAGGCTCGAGCTGCTGCTGCGGCATCGGATCTCGTTCTTGGCCCGCCTCGAGGAGATGCAGCAGTCGCTGGAGGTCATCGATCGCAAGATCGAACTCTATACAGAACAGGTGGCAACACGATGAAGCACATCACACTCGGCACAGCCGGACCAGACATCGCCCGGATCGGCCTCGGCTGCATGGGGATGTCGGCGTTCTACACCGGTGCCGCCCTCGACGATGCGGCGTCGACCGCGACGATCCACCGTGCCCTGGACCTCGGCGTCACCTTCTTCGACACCGCTGAGATGTACGGTCCCTACCTCAACGAGGAACTGCTCGGCGCTGCACTCGGGTCACGCCGGGACGAGGTGACCCTCGCGACCAAGTTCGGGACGATCCGCAATTCCAGTGACGGACAGTTCGGCGCCGATGGCAGCGCCGCGAACGTGCGCCTGTCGATCGAGGGATCGCTGCGCCGGCTCGGGACCGACGTCGTGGACCTCTACTACCTCCACCGCGTGGATCCGGGCGTGCCCATCGAGGAGACGGTGGGTGCACTCTCGGAGCTCGTCACCGAGGGCAAGATCCGGTACATCGGTCTGTCGGAGGCGGCTCCGGAGACGATCCGGCGTGCACACGCCGTGCACCCGATCACGGCTCTGCAGACGGAGTACTCGCTCTGGAGCCGCGACCCGGAGGCGGAGCTCCTGCCGACCGTCCGTGAGTTGGGCATCGGCTTCGTCCCGTACTCGCCGCTCGGTCGTGGGTTCCTCACCGGCACGATCCGATCGCTCGACGTGCTCGACGAAACCGACTTCCGTCGCGCCAACCCGCGCTTTACGGGGGACAACCTCGCTGCGAACATCGCGATCGTCGAAGAGGTCGACCGGATCGCCGCGTCGCTCGATGCGACACCGGCCCAGGTGGCGCTCGCCTGGTTGCTGGCCCAGGGTGACGACATCGCGCCGATCCCCGGCACGAAGCGGATCCCGTACCTCGAGGAGAACCTCGGCGCCGACGAGCTCTCCCTGTCGGCCGACGCGCTCGCTCGACTCGACGCACTCCGTCTCCCGGCCGGCGACCGGTATCCGGACATGAGCACCGTCAACCGCTGACGTCCGACAGCCGCAGCGAGCCTCAACGACGAGAGCGGGGTGCCGTCCACCGATGGTGGAGGACACCCCGCTCTCGCGACACCGCGCGGACTACGCCTGGACGCCCCGGATGGGCGGGTGGTGGAAGGTGTCGCCGAAGGCACGCTCGCTCGCACCGACGCGGTCCAGGTACGGCGTCGCTCCGCCGTCCTGGAACGGCCAACCCGCACCGAGGATGAGCCCGAGGTCGATGTCCTGGGCGGCTGAGACGACGCCCTCGTCCAACATGAGCTTGATCTCCGACGCGAGGCCGTCCTCGACCCGTCGCAGGATCTCGTCCTCGGTGAGCGGGCTGTCGCCCGTGACGAGTACCTTCTGAGCCTGCTTCGTGAAGCCGGTCACCTTGCCGCCCTTGTCCTTCTCGACGACCGAGTCCAGGCCTGCGAGCCGGTGGAGGTTCTCCGACGCGAAGAACCGGTCGGGGAACTTTCCGACCATCGTGTCCTGCACGTGCGCGGCGACCTTCCAACCGACGAGGTCGATGAGCTGGAAGGGCGTCATCGGCAGGCCGATGGGCGCGAAGGCACGTTCGACCGTCAGCAGCGGGGTGCCGGCGTCCAGGGCGTGCGCCGCCTCACCCATGACCTTCGCCAGGAGCCGGTTGACGATGAAGCCGGGAGCGTCTGCGGTGAGGATGGCGCTCTTCTTCAGCTTCGCCGCGGTGGCGAAGGCTGTCGCGAGCGTCTCGTCGTCCGTCTGGGGTGTACGGACGACCTCGAGCAACGGCATGACGGCGACCGGGTTGAAGAAGTGGAAGCCGACGAGCCGCTCGGGGTGCGCGAGCTTCGCCCCGATCTCCTCGACGGAGAGCGAGGAGGTGTTCGTCGCGAGGACCGTCTGCTCCGAGACGTACTGCTCCACCTCGGCGAACACGCTCTGCTTGACGCCGACCTCTTCGAAGACAGCCTCGATGACCCAGTCGCAGTCCGCGAAGTCGGCCTTGTCCGTGGTGCCGGACAGGAGCGCCTTCAGGCGGTTCGACTCGTCGGGGGAGATGCGGCCCTTCCCGAGGAGCGTGTCGATCTCGCCGTGGATCCGGGCGACGCCGGCGTCGACGTGGCCCTGGTCGAGGTCGGTGATGACCACCGGCACCTGGAGTCGCCGGAGGAAGAGCAGCGCGAACTGGCTCGCCATGAGCCCGGCCCCGATGATGCCGACCTTGGTGACCCGACGGGCGAGCTGCTTGTCGGGCGCTCCTGCAGGGCGCTTGGCGCGCTTCTGCACGAGATCGAACGCGTACATGCTCGCCTGGAACTGGTCGCCGACGATGAGCTCGGACAGCGCCCGGTCCTCCCGCTCGAACCCCTGTGCCTTCGTGCCGCTGCGGGCGGCCTCGAGCAGGTCGAGGGCTGCGTAGGGCGACTTCGCGACCGTGCCGATCTTGCTCTCGAGCATCTTGCGAGCGGTGCTGATCGCGAGCGGCCACTTGATCGTCCGCTCCACCTTGCCCGGCACGTTCTTGCGCTGCACGGTCACGGTGCCACCGAGCACCCCGTCGGCCCAGCGCAACGAGTCCTCGATGAAGTTGGCGGATGGGAACATGACGTCGGCGATTCCGTAGGCGAGCGCGTCCTGCGCCTTGAGCATCCGGTTGTTCTTGAGCGGGTTGGAGATGACGACGTTGAGTGCGTTCTCGATGCCGATCAGGTTCGGGAGCAGGTAGGCGCCGCCCCAGCCCGGGATGAGTCCGAGGAACACCTCGGGGAGCGCGATCGCTGGCGCCGAGGCGTCGACGGTCCGGTAGTTCGCGTTGAGGCCGATTTCGAGTCCGCCACCGAGCGCGAGTCCGTTGATGAAGACGAAGGTCGGTACGCCGAGGTCCTCGAGCTTGCCGAAGACATGGTGGCCGAGCTGCGCGAGCTTGGTCGCGACCTCACGGGACGGGATGTCGCCGACCTTGCTCAGATCGGCGCCGGCCGCCAGGATGAACGGCTTGCCCGTGATGGCGACGCCGTCGATCTCGCCGGATGCGGCACGGGTCCGTTGCGCCTCGAGGACGCCGTCGAGCTCGAGCAGCGTGACCGGGCCGAGCGTGTTCGGCCTCGTGTGGTCGCGTCCGTTGTCGAGGGTGATGAGCGCGATCGTGCGTCCGCTCGCCATGGTGACGTCCTTGACGAAGGAGCGCGTCACGACCTCGTCGTCGCCGCTGATCGCGACGAGTTCCGAGAAGTCGATGGTCGTGTAGTCGGTCATCTACTTGCGTCCCTTCTTGCCGGTGAAGTACGGGTTCTCCCAGATCACGGTGCCGCCCTGGCCGAGGCCGACGCACATCGCCGTGAGGCCGTAGCGCACCTCGGGGTGCTCGGCGAACTGCGCCGCGAGTTGGATCATGAGTCGGACGCCGGAGGCTGCGAGCGGGTGCCCGACGGCGATCGCGCCACCCCACGGGTTCACCCGCGGGTCCTCGTCGTCGATGCCGAAGTGGTCGAGGAAGGAGAGCACCTGGACGGCGAAGGCCTCGTTCAGTTCGAACAGACCGATGTCCTCGATCGACAGACCGGCCTTCCGCAGAGCCTTCTCCGTGGAGGGGACGGGACCGATGCCCATGATCTCGGGCTCGACGCCCGCGAACGCGAAGCTGACGAGGCGCATCTTCGGCGTGAGACCGAGCTCCTTCGCCGTCGAGGCACTGGCGAGCAGACTCACCGTGGCGCCGTCGGTCAGCGGCGAGGCATTGCCTGCGGTGACACGGCCGTGGGGCCGGAACGGCGTCTTCAGTCCGGCGAGCCCCTCCATCGTGGTCTCGGGCCGGAGCCCTTCGTCGCCGGTGGCGAGTCCCCATCCGCTGTCGCTCCGGAGCGCGACCGGGACGAGGTCGGGCTGGATCCGTCCGGCCTCGTAGGCGGCCGCGACCTTCTGCTGGCTGCGCATGCCGAAGCGGTCGGAGCGTTCCTTCGTGAGCTGCGGGAACCGGTCGTGGATGCGCTCGGCCGTCTTGCCCATGTTCAGCGCGTCCTCACTGACGAGGCGCTCGGCGAGGAACCGCGGGTTCGGGTCGGCGTCCAGCCCCATGGGGTGACGTCCCATGTGCTCGACGCCACCGGCGAGCACGAGGTCGTAGGCACCGAATGCGATGCCGCTGCCAAGCGTCGTGACCGAGGTCATCGCTCCGGCGCACATGCGGTCGATCGCGAATCCGGGGACGGACTTCGGGAGGCCGGCGAGCAGCGCGGCGGTGCGGCCGAGCGTGAGCCCCTGGTCGCCCTGCTGGGTCGTCGCCGCGATGGCGACCTCGTCGATGCGGTCGAGCGGCAGACCAGGATGACGTTCGAGCAGTCCGATGATCGCCTTGACGATCAGGTCGTCAGCCCGGGTGTTCCAGTACATGCCCTTTTCGCCGGCTCGTCCGAACGGTGTCCGGACTCCATCAACGAATACGACGTCGGCTTGTTCGGCCACGTTGCCTCCTCATTCTCGGGGTACGCCCCGATCCTAGGCGGCAGACACGGGTGGACACCCGGGTGCAGCGCTTCCTACGAAGCGTCCGGGTCAGGCTCCACCGGGGATTGGGCCGACTCGACAAAGGCGTCGGTGATCGCCCGGGCGGTCGCGTCGATCTGCCAGGGGCGTGCCTCGTGCTCGGCGAGTGCCGCGGCGACCGTCTCGACGGTGAGCGGTTCGGGCGGCGTCCAGGCCAGTCGGCGCAGCGTCTCCGGCGTGAGCAGGTTCTCGACCGGCATCGTCAGGAACTCCGCCGTCGCGAGGATCTTCGTCCGTGCCGCGGTGTACCTGGCGTGCGCGTCCGGGTTCTTGTCGGACCAGCTGCGCGGGGGTGGCAGCGTGTCGCTCGCCGGTCGGGCACCGGGGAGGTCCTCGGTGGTCTGGCCGGTGTGGATCGCGTTCCACCAGAGGTCGAGTTCGGTGCGGCTCGCGCGCCCACGGAAGTCCGAGAGCGCTGCGAGGTCGCGCTTCGAGCCGGGGTTGGCCTTCGCGGCCGCGGTGATCGAGGCGTCGGGGATGAGCCGCCCGGGGGCGGTGTCGCGGCGCTGCGCGAGTTCGTCACGCGCGACCCAGAGTTCGCGAGCGACGGCGAGGTTGCGTTGTCCGCGCACGGCGTGGAGTCCGGAGAGGCGGCGCCAGGGCTCGGCGCGGGGTGCCTTCGCCTCCCGGGCGAGCGTCGCCTGGAACTCCTGGCGCGCGATGTCGCTCTTCCCGGCGTCCTCGATGCGGGCGGCCAGTTCCTCCGCGGCGTCGACGAGCAACTCGACGTCGAGCGCCGCGTATTCGAGCCAGGAGGCGGGGAGCGGGCGGGTCGACCAGTCGGCGGCGGAGTGCTCTTTCGCCAGATGGATGCCCAACAGTTCCTCGACCACTGCGCCGAGCCCGACACGCGGCAGCCCGAGCAGACGGGCCCCCAGCTCGGTGTCGAAGAGCTCGCTCGGGTCGATGCCCACTTCGCGCAGACAGGCGAGGTCCTGGCTGGCCGCGTGCAGGATCGATCGTTCACCCTGGATCAGGGCGCCGAGTTCGGCCATGGAGCCGATGGCGGGCGGGTCGTAGAGGAAGACCCCGGCACCGCGACGGTAGACCTGGATGAGGTAGGCGCGCTGGGAGTACCGGTAACCCGACGCGCGTTCGGCGTCGAGCGCGAACGGTCCGTGACCCGCGGCGAGCACCTCGAGTGAGGCGAGGTAGGCCTCGCGGGTGTCGGTGACGACCCGTGGTGCGGTGGGCGCGGGCGGGGGGAGGAGCGGTGCTGATTCGGGCGCCGCGTCACTCACGGTGAGCTCGTTTGACGGACAACAGGGAGACCCCTTCGGTGGTCGGAGGCAAGCCGGCGAGCATGCACAGCAGCTCTCCCCATCCTTCCACGTGCGCCGCGACGTCGCTCTCCAGCGGTGTCCACGACGCTCGAAGCTCGATCTGTGCGCCGTCGCCCTGCCGGGCGAGCTCCCCGAAACCACTCGAGATGATCTTCGTCGCGGTGCCGGACGCCGCCTGGTAGGAGGCGCCGCGGGTGTCGAGGGCGTCCACGAGCCAGGACCAGGCGACCTCGGCAAGGAACGGGTCGAGTCCGATCTCGGTCTCCAGGGGGGCCTGGGCGAAGCAGACGACGCGGAAGCGTCCACCCCAGGCGTCAGAGCCGTCCGGGTCGTAGAGGAGGACGAACCGCCCCGTACCGAGGTCGGAGTCGGCATCGTGGCGACTCGGTGAGACGTCGGCCGCGAGGGCGATGGCGAACGGCGCGAGATTGCTCGGCGCGGGGATCTCCGTGACTCTCAGATCGGGCCGGACGGCTGCAGCGCGAACAGCGTCCACCGCTCGGGCGAACTCTTCGGGAACCTTTGCCGTCGTCGGACTCTCTACCACGAGTGAAGACTAGAGTTACATCCCGATGAATGGGCAGAGGCACGCCGGGCGGAGACGCGGACCCGGGTCGCAGGCAGGCGGTCGAGGAGCGGCGAGCACCGGCATCCGACGGCGGGGTTCGGCGACGGATGCGATCGTCATCGCCGGTGGAGCCGCTGCCGCCGTGGGCGCCCTCGGGCTCGCCGTCGTCGCGACCATCGCCCGCAAGGTGGTGGTCCCGGCTCGGGACCGCCCGAGTGAGGCTCGCATCGTCGGGTTGGACCGTGCCGACGGGACGGTCGAACTCGTCGCGTCCCCGGACACGATCGTCCCCGGCCGCTACGGCAGCTGGGTGACGAGACGTGCCGCGTACGTGCAGCTGGGCGACATCCTCGAGGTACGGCAGCACACCGTGGTCCGGACCCTCCTCGGCGGCGACGTCGACGCACTCCGCGTCGGCCAGGAGGCCGAGTTCAGCGGCTGGTTCTTCCGCCGCCCGGAGGAGCTGGGCCTCGCCCACGAGGACGTGCTCGTACCGACCCCACTCGGGCCGGCGCCGGCGTGGGCGATCCACCCGGAAGACGGACCGTCCACCCGCTGGGCCGTCCTGGTGCACGGCCGGGGGACCACGCGATCCGAGGCGCTCCGAGCGGTGCCGAGCTTCCGCAACGCCGGATACTCGTGCCTGCTCGTCTCCTACCGCAACGACGGCGACGCTCCGCCCGCGCTGGACTTCCGCTACGCGCTCGGCGACGAGGAGTGGCGCGACGTGGACGCCGCGATCGGCTGGGTGCGTGAACAGGGCGCCGCCGACGTCGTACTCATGGGCTGGTCCATGGGCGGAGCGATCGTGCTCCAGGCCTCACGGCGGACGACGCACCCCGAACTCCTCCGCGCCGTCGCGCTCGATTCGCCGGTCATCGACTGGGTGGACGTCCTGCAGCACCAGGCCCGCGAGAACCGGATCCCGAGCGTGGTCGGTCGGGTCGCCCTGCTCGCCATCAGCCGCCGGTGGGGACGCCTTCTGACCGGGCAGGCGACGAGCATCGATCTCGGTCGGCTCGACTACGTCGCCAACGCCGCCGACCTCGCCTTGCCGATCCTGCTGATGCACAGTGACGACGACGGCTACGTCCCGGCAGGGCCGTCGCGGGCGCTCGCCCTCGCACGACCGGACATCGTGACGTTCGTGCCGTTCACCGTCGCCCGTCACACGAAGCTCTGGAACTACGACCCGGAGCGTTGGACCGCCGCGGTCTCGGACTGGCTCGACGAGCTCGTGCCGCTACCGCCCGGGCACTGACCGACGGGCCGACGACTCAGGCGAGTTCGCGGAGGCGGCGCTTCGTCCGGCCGAGCAGCGCCGACATCCCACGCAGTCGCAGTGGCGACACCGCTCGGGAGAGTCCGATCATCTGCGGGAAGTCGTCGGGGACGGCGAGCACCTCGTCGACGGTGAGTCCGGCGAGCCCCTGGACGAGGATGCTCGCGAACCCACGAGTGGTCGGCGCTTCCTCGGGGGCCGTCGCGAACAGGTGCACGATGCCGTCCTCGTCGACCTCGACGAAGAAGAACACGGGCGCCTGGCACTCGAGCACCCGCTCCATCAGATCGGGGTGGTCGCGGTAGCGCTCCGGGAGGTCCGGCAGCTCGTCGCTGAATTCGAGGAGCAGCTGCAGCCGTGAGCGTTCCTCGACGGCTAGGAACTCATCTCGGATCTCGGCGAGGTTCGGGGCGAGGAGGGAATCGGTCATGGTCACTCCAGTATCGCAGCCAGGAACAGCGGACCGCCCTCCCGCACAGTGCAGCCGTGCGGAAGGGCGGTGGGTGGACGAGTTCAGCGCGTCGGTGCGTCGCCCGGCTCGGCACCCTGGACGATCGGCACGCGCACGGCGCTACCCCATTCCGTCCAGGACCCGTCGTAGTTGCGGACGTTGTCGAACCCGAGCAGGTGCTGCAGGACGAACCACGTGTGGCTCGACCGCTCGCCGATGCGGCAGTAGGCGATCACCTCGTCGCCCTCGGCGAGGCCTGCGCCGTCGCGGTAGATCGCGTCCAGCTCCTCGGCCGGCCGGAAGGTGCCGTCGTCGGCGACCGCCTTGCCCCACGGGACGCTCTGCGCACTCGGGATGTGACCGGCGCGGAGCGCACCCTCTTCGGGGTAGGCGGGCGCCGTGGTGCGTTCACCGCTGTACTCCTCGGGGGAGCGGACGTCGATGAGCGGCTTGCCGAGGTGGGCGAGCACGTCGTCCTTGTAGGCGCGGAGGGCCGAGTCGTCGCGCTCCACCACGGGGTACTCGACGGCTTCGCGCTCTGTGGCATCGCGGGTGATCACCCGGCCGTCCGCGATCCACTTGTCGCGTCCACCGTCGAGCAGCCGGACGTCCTCGTGTCCGAAGAGGCTGAAGACCCACAGGGCGTAGGCGGCCCACCAGTTGTTCTTGTCGCCGTAGATGACGACGGTGTCCTCTCGCGAGATCCCCTTGGATCCGAGCAGTGCGGCGAAGGCGGCTCCGTCGATGTAGTCGCGCTCGACCGGGTCGTTGAGGTCGGTGTGCCAGTCGACTTTCACCGAGCCGGGGATGTGGCCGGTCTCGTAGAGGAGGACGTCCTCATCGGACTCGACGACGACGAGACCGGGTTCACCCAGGTGCGCTTCGAGCCACTCCGCCGTGACGAGGCGCTCGGGGTGGGCGTAGGCGGTGAACTTGGTCGAGGTCGAATCGGCGTCGACGGTCATGGGTACCTCCGGTCGTGCAGCTGGCTGCGGTGGGGCTCGGGTGTCGTGCATCTAGGCTGGAAGCCTGTCCCTTCGACAGTACGCCGTCCGCACCACCGAACCGCACCGATGCGTCAGACGCCGTAACCCCAGCACCCATGCAGAGCCAGAGGTTTGCCGTGACCACGCCTTCCGTCCCGACCGGATTCCGCAGCCTCACCGACCGTGTCCCCACGGTCAGTGGTGCCGAGATCGTCGCGAGCCTGACGCCACCCCGGCAGTTCGAGCAGGCGAGCTTCGACTCGTACCGTCCGGATCCCGACTTCCCGGGCCAGGCGGCCGCGGTCGAGAAGCTCCGCGGCTTCTTCGCGCCCCAGGCCGGTGGCGGTGGCGGCTTCTTCGGACGGCGGAAGTCCAAGGCGCCGACGGCCAAGCCGGGCATCTACCTGGACGGTGGATTCGGCGTCGGCAAGACCCACCTCCTGGCGGCGCTCTGGCACGATGCGCCCGGTCGGAAGAAGTACTTCGGCACCTTCATCGAGTACACGGCCCTCGTCGGTGCGCTCGGCTACGCGGCGGCGGTCGCGCAGCTGACGGGCGCGACGCTCATCTGCATCGACGAGTTCGAGCTCGACGACCCGGGGGACACGATGGTCATGACCCGACTGCTCGGGGAACTCGTCGCGACCGGGACGAGGATCGCCGCGACCTCCAACACGCCGCCGAACGCCCTGGGGGAGGGCCGTTTCGCCGCAGCCGACTTCCTCCGCGAGATCCAGGCCATGAGCGCCAACTTCGAGACCCTCCGCATCGACGGCACCGACTACCGCCGCCGCAGCATCGAGGGACACGCCGTGGTGAGCTCCGAGGAGCGTTTCGACGCCCGTACCGCGGAGGCGGCGGCCGCCGACCGAGATGTCACGGTCGACACCTTCGACGGTCTCATCACCCACCTCGCCGCCGTCCACCCTTCGCGGTTCATCGGACTCCTCGACGGCGTCGACCTGATCGCGCTCCGCGACGTCCACGAGTTGACCGACCAGGGCCAGGCGCTCCGGCTCGTCGCGTTCATCGACCGGGTGTACGACGCACAGATCCCCGTGGTCACGACCGGCGCGGCCCTCGACGAGGTGTTCGGCGGAGACATGCTCAACGGTGGATACCGCAAGAAGTACCTGCGCGCGATGTCGCGCATGATCGCCCTCACCTCGATGGACTGACCGGTCCCACCGGGTCACGAAACACGCTGTTTACCTGGGCGGCACTCGCGTAACACGTCGGAAACACGCTGACAGTCGTGCGGAAACCTCCGTTCCCCAGACTGGTCGCTGTACCGAGTCGGACGGCGAGACCGAGCTCAGCCAGTCCTCACCATCTCGGGCACCCGTTGCAAGACCACGATGTGTGAGGAAGATCCAATGGATACAGGCAGTATCGCTTGGGGAGTCACGGCAACCGCTCTGGTGCTGTTCATGACCCCCGGCGTCGCATTCTTCTACGGCGGCCTCGTGAAGGCGAAGAGCGTCGTCAGCATGATGATGATGAGCTTCGGCGCACTGGGCCTGATCAGCGTGCTGTGGATCCTCTACGGCTTCAACATGTCGGCCGTCGGCAGCCCGCTGGAGTTCGCGGGCAACCCGTTCTCCGACTTCGGGATGACCGCACTCGCGAGCGGCGAGACCGCGAACACCGACCTGGTGGGAGCGACCTACGGTGCCACCTTCGCGATCATCACGATCGCGCTGATCTCCGGCGCCATCGCCGACCGTGCGAAGTTCGGCTCCTGGATGATCTTCGCCGGCCTCTTCGCGACCATCGCGTACTTCCCGATCGCCGCGTGGGTCTGGGGCGGCGGCTGGATCATGAACCTCGGCACCACGCTGTTCGGTGAGGATGCCGGCATCGGCGTCATCGACTACGCGGGTGGAACCGCGGTGCACATCAACGCCGGAGCCGCAGCACTCGCCCTCGCGCTGGTGCTGGGTAAGCGCATCGGCTTCCAGAAGGGCATCACGAAGCCGCACAACGTGCCGCTCACCCTCCTCGGTGCCGCCATCCTGTGGTTCGGCTGGTTCGGCTTCAACGCCGGCGCCGAGTGGCTGAACGAGCTCGCGAACGTCGGACTCATCGTCGTCAACACCGTCGGGGCCACCGCGGCCGCCATCATCGGCTGGATCGTCGTCGAGAAGTTCAAGGACGGCAAGGCGACCTCGGTGGGCGCCGCCTCCGGTGCCGTCGCGGGTCTCGTCGCCATCACCCCGGCGTGTGCGAACCTGACTCCGGGTTGGGCGCTGCTCCTCGGCATCGTGGCGGGCGCCGTCTGCGCCATCGCCGTCGAGCTGAAGTTCAAGCTCGGCTTCGACGACTCCCTCGACGTCGTGGGCATCCACCTCGTCGGTGGCCTCATCGGCACCCTGTACCTCGGCTTCTTCGCGACCGAGACCGGCCTCTTCGTCGGCGGCGGCATCGAGCAGCTTGCGGTCCAGGCCATCGCCGCCTTCGCCGTCCTCGTCTACTCCTTCATCGTGGCCTTCGTCATCGGCTTCGCGATCGAGAAGACGATCGGCTTCCGCGTCAAGAACGAGGACGAGATCGCCGGCGTCGACACCTCCGTGCACGGCGAAGAGGGGTACGCCCTCGTCGACTGACCTCGACCGCCTCTGCTTCGCCGAACGGGCGTCGTCCACCAGGACGGCGCCCGTTCGGCGTCCCCTGTGGTGGGAGCCGCGGACGATAGGGTGACGGCGTGTCAACCTTCACCTCGATCATCCGCCGCGTCGCGAACGCACTCCTGGGGCCCTCCACCCGCGCCGCCTCCAGTGCGGTGCGCACTGCCGGCCTCGCGACGCCACCGACCACCACCGCCGTTTCACCCGGACGCTCAGGCCGGACGGCGACGGTCGAGGTCGATCCGCGGGCGGTCGGCGCCGTGTCCATCGACTACGCCCCGGCCGTCGACGGCGATCCCGATCCCGGCGAGATCGTCTGGACCTGGGTGCCATACGAGGAGCGCGACGGACGTGGCAAGGACCGTCCGGTGCTCATCGTGGCGCGCTCGACCGGAGGCTGGGTGCTGGCGGTGCAGCTGACGAGCAAGGATCATTCGCAGGACGGTGAGTTCGTGCCGCTCGGCACTGGAGGATGGGACAGTGCCGGCCGTCCGAGTTGGGCGAACCTCGACCGCGTCTTCCGCGTGCACCCCGACGGGATGCGGCGGGAGGCGGCTCAGGTCCCGCGTGATCGCTTCGACCGCGTCGCCGCTGGGCTCCGTTCGCGGTACGGGTGGCGCTGACCGACCTGCGACCGGTCGCTCAGGCGTACCGGTCGCTCCGTCGCGGCGCTGCGTCCCACGGCGCCTGCCCGCGCTCCCAGGCGTCCGCGGACCGGGGAGTGGCCGGTGCGGCGGACCGTCGTCCACCCGGCACGGCACGCTCCGCCTCGGCGAGCGTCGCGAACCGACCGATCAACCGACGGTCCTCCGACCGCGGTGCCCAGGTGACGCAGCGGAAGTAGGCCGGTGCGCCGCTTGGCGCGAAGTACTTCACCAGACCGGCCGGCCGGTCGGGCACCTCCCGCATCACGATCCACTCGGCCTCACCGATGCGGATCGGCGGGGCAGCGGGCCGGTCGGACATGATTCGAACATATGTTCGATTTCGGGGGATGTCAAGGTGAGACTGGCTGTCGTGACGCAAGACATCGGTGACCGCTCTGCGTCAAGACAGAGGTCGCACTTCTCGAGAGTCGGCTCAGTCACAGGCTTCCGGTCCGACGAGACGCTGACGGTATCGAAGTAGGCGAGCTCCACCCAGGCGGCACCGAAGCATACGGTGGCCGATGAGTCCCCGCGTGACGCCGATCGTGGACATCCGGCTCTGAACGGTATCCGAGCGAGGTGTTCTCGAGTCACGGTGGCGTCAGTTGGCCGACCACGGAATGTAGCCTTCGAGGTCGTCGATGACGATGGACGGCGACGGTGGTTGAGCGCGATCGTTCAGAACGATCTTCCAGTCGCCCTCGATCCACTGCAGCGAGGTCGGCGCGCTGACCAAGGCATCTCCCTGCGCGGCATCCCGCCACACGATATCGACGAGGGCGAAGTCTGCGTCGTATTCATCGATGGCGAATGCGACAACCTGTGGTGCACCAAGCGCCGGATTTGCGAGATCGCCCGGTGACGTCAGCGCGGCGTCTCTGCCGACACCTGGAGCAATCACCAAGGGGATGAGCCGCGACAGGAGTTCACGGTCCGATGTTGATACCAAGGCGGTGTAGCCGACCGCAGCTCCGAGCGCTCCGTACGCAGTACGCACGAAGCAGTAGCGTTCGCCGTTCTCCTTCACGACGAATGGACCGCTGTCGCTGTTTTCCGCAGTAGCCGCGATCGCACCGACCAACTCCCACCGATTCGTCGGAGCAGTCGTCAGCGTGTTCTCTGCCTCAGCCGCGGATGCGCCACAGACGCTCGCCGCAGCGCTGCTCGGCCTATCCTCCACGGTAGTTGGCTGACCAGGTGCCGGCGACGCAGTGCCCGAGCAGCCGGTGAATGTGAGCGCCGTAATTCCGAAGATGAATAGTGTCGTGCGAATACGCATGGCCCCCCCTGTGCTTCAACCCGACCCCCGGTCTGAAGTTCCCTCACCATAGCAATGCCTCGTGAGCCCGATCGGGCTGCGGCCTTCACACTGGGGCCACCAGTCTCGGCACTTCGGAGCATCGGTATGGCTCTCACGGTGGCCGACACAGAGACGAGATCCGAGCTCGTGCAGGATCCCTGTGCGGCGTCTTCGCCGAGCAGCGACCACCCTGCTGGAGCGGCTTACTGCGCTACCGGAGCGCCCGAGCGAGGGCGGCGAGTTCGTGATCGATGAGGTCTTGGATGCCGGCTGCGTGTCTCTCATACCGGTCAACGAGCAACCCGCGCATCCCTGCGGCGCGGGCGCCCTCGACATCCTGCGCGGGATTGTCGCCCACGAACAGGCACGCTGATGTTTCAACGCCCAGCTCTGCGGCGAGGATGTGGAAGGCCCTCGGATTAGGTTTCTGCACGCCGATGCGCTCGGATGTGCAGATCACGTCGAAGGCTTCGGCGATACCGGTCTGTTGTAACTTGTCGAGTTGCTGAGCCTGTGTCCCATTCGTCAGGAGGCCCACTCGGTAGCCACGGGATCGCAATCCGTGAAGCGTCTCCAGACTGTCAGGGAAGATCCGCCATGCCTCACGATAGGCATGAAGATACTCGTCGAACAGCGCGTCCAGCTCGGTTTCTTCGATCGGCGGAGTGACGTCGAACAACGGCAGCACGGTGCGCAGACGCTCTCGACGCTGCTCGGCGAAGCTGACCAGGCCGGATCGCCAGCGTTCGAAGTGTTCGTCCTCGGCTGCGAACCATGATTCGAGCGCCACCGACGTCGGAGCGATGCCCAGCGACCGGAGGAAGCTCCGCGCTGCGACTCGCGCGGAACCGCGATGATCGAACAACGTCCCGTCCAGATCGAACCCGACTGCCGGCACCACGCTCACCCGCCCAGGCTAACGAAGAGAGGGGACCGGCCGATGATCGTTCATGACGGGCTCGCCAGGGCGAACGCTCGCCACGTCCCGTCCGGGGGCACGATCAGGCACGGCATCCCCAAGGCGGCACCGCCGACATCGTCGTGCGCTGAGTCGCCGATCATGAGGCAGTCCGTCGGATCGACGCCGAGGGCGTCTGCGGCCAGTCGGAAGATCCGCGGATCGGGTTTCACACAACCAACCTCGTAGGACAGGATCACCGCGTCGAATGCAGTGGCGATACCCCAGCGTTCGAGCGCCGGGCGGATGTCCAGTGCGATGTTCGAGACGATCCCGAGACGTGTCCCCACTGCTGATGCTCGGGCGATGAAGTCGGATGCGCCTGCGTTCAACATCCATTGGTTCGGCATCACCGCGTACAGCGCTTCGGCGACGTCGATCGGTATCGCGTCGTCATGGTTCAGGGTCGAGACGAAGGCGTGCCGATGCGCGGTGGGGTCGAGGTCCCAGTCGAGAGCCGGGAACAGCCGTCTGGCTTCAACCCACACGTTTCGGATCCGCTCACGTGGGATCGCCCCCGGTGCAGGCCCACCCGCGAGCAGGTCGCTCGCTTCGTCGATCCAGTCGTCCACCGACCGGACCACCGCCAAGGTGTTGTGGAAGTCGAGGAGCACCGCGGTCGGGCGCACACCCGACGGGCGCGACGGTCGTGCCTCAGCCTGCCCCGTCGCGCGCACAGGCTGACCGGAGGCTCCATCACCGCTGTACTCGCTCATCCCAGCAACCTAGCTCAGCGCCGCGACCGGAGGGATCGATCACCGCGCATGGTGGCGGGTCGGCGGGTCTCCTGTCTATCCGACGCGTTCGAGCGGCTCGACCGGAGCCGACCGGTCGATCTCGGCGACCCAGGCGTGTCGGGTCTCCGGATCCTTCCGGATCGACAGGAGCCGGTCCATATAGGGCTCGAGTGCCGTCACCTTGTCGAGCGGGGCCCCGATCACGAGCTGGAAGCCGAGCCGCAGCCAGGCGACCACCGCGCGGCCGGCGAACTCCGAGTCCGCCTTGATGAAGCCCTCGTCGAGCAGCACCGGCGCGAACCTCGGACGCGGGCGGTCCTCGTCACCGAGCTGGTAGCGCAGGGCAGCGCCGACGATGAACGCGACGAGCTCCTGGGTCTCGCCACCGCTCTTGTCGCCGAGCGAGGAGTAGACGCTGACGTCCTGCCCCGACGTGTCGTAGCGCACGGCGGTGATCTCGACGTGACGGCGCACGTCGAGCACCTGGTCGCGGGTCGACTGGGACCCGGCACCCGTGTCGCGCATCGACTCCATGAACCGGCGGAGCCGCTGGAACCGGGCCTCCAACTCGTCGTCGCCGAGGTTCGCGGCGACCTCGCTCGACAGGGCGCGCAGCTCGCGCCGGAAGGCGGAGGCCTCCTCGCGATGCACCCGGCGGAGGACGATCTTCAGACGATCGTGCGCCGGTCCGAACGGCAGGTCGCGCAGGATGTCGTTGACCGGGACCAGGCGGTCCTCGATCTCCTCGACGGCGCTGTCGAACGCGCTGCTGAGGGGGACCAGGTCCTCACCGCTCCACTGGGACAACCGACGGCGCCACTCCTGGCGGCGCTCGGGGAGACCGGTGCCGAGGATGCCGTCGAGGATCGCCCGGTAGTCGCGGTAGGACTCGAGCGTCGTGCCGAGGTTGGGGTCGTGCCAGATCGACTGGTACTGCTCGAACACGTGCACCTGTGCGAGCGCGGCCTGCTCCGCCTGGCGGACGGCCGAGGACAATTCGTCGCCGAGCCGGGCGCGGAGCCGCTTCATCGCATCGCCGAACCCGCCGAGTGACGGCACACCGCCCACCGCCGCGAGGGCGGCTTCGATCCGATCGATGTCGGCGGGGGAGACCTCCTCCACCTCGGAGCGCTCGAAACGGTCGATGACGGTCGTCGCCGCGTCCTGCTGATCGACGAGGACCCCGTGCTCCTCGTCGAGGCGTCTGACACGGTCCTCGGCCGGGAACCGCTCGGCGTTGGCGGCGTCGAGTTCACGTTGGGCGGCCGCCACCGAGCCCTGGAGCTCCTGCAGGACGTCACTGGCGTCGAGCAGACGCTCCAGCTCGGCCGCGGCTGCGTCGCGATGCGCAGCAGCACCGGCGACGTCGATCCTGGCCCACTCGGTGTCGAGACGATACCGGTGGGCGGCCCGCTCGGCCTCACGACGCGACAACCGCTGCTGGATGCCGGCCTGTCGACCGGCGATGACTTCGAGGCGCCCACGGATCTCGGCCGTCTCCGCCTCGATCGAGGCGATCCGCGCCTCATTGGTGAAGCCGAGGATCGGTGCACCGCCCGTGTCGCCGTGGGAGCCGCGGCGGCCGTCACGCAGCTGGCCGTTCACGGTCACGCGGCGACCGCCACCCGAGAGCTCCGACGGAGACTCGACGCACCGCGCGTCGATCCGGTCCGAGGTCACGCGCTGCTCGATCCACCTGCTGAACGGCGAGGTGCGGTACGTGACACGGCCGGAGATGAACGCGGGGTCACCCGCGTCTGGGGAGGACGGCTCGTGCAGCGGGACACCCTCGAACTGCAGGCGGACCGGGATCCGGACCGCGTCGATCGCGCGGCCGAACGCATCGAGGTGTTCCTCGTCGACGAGGACCGTCCTCGCGAGACCGTGCAGGGTGACCTCGATCGCGGGACGCCAGGCGGCATGGGCGGGAGCGACGTCGATGAGCTCGGCCACGAACGGCAGCTGTTCCGGGTCGAGTCCAGCGGCCTCGGCGAGGGCGAGCCTCGCCCGGTGGAGTCGATCGGGGACCGCGCCGTCACGGCCGCGAAGCGATTGCAGCTCACGGCGGAGTTCGGTGTTGCGCTCCTCGAGTGGGAACGCTTCGCGGTGCAGCTGAGCGCGATCGGTCTCGATGGCGTCGAGCGCGGCGTCGTCGTCGGCGAGGAAGTCCTCGCTGCGGCCGAGCGCACGCCGGAACGAGGCTTCATCCTCGATCGGATCGTCGAGGACCTCGGTGCGCTCGTCGAACAGCGACCTGGCTCGCGCCACCTCGGCGCGCTGCGCCTCCGCGGCCTCACGGCGTTCCTCGGCACGCCGCAGCGCGCTCCCGCCCTGCTCCGACACCTGACGCTCGAGTTCACGGACACGGACACCCGCCGCAGCGGCTCGTGCCCGCGCAGCCTCCAACGTGGCTCCGGCCTCGAGCTTCTCCCGCCGGTTCCTGGAGACCGCTGCATCGAGCAGTGCCTCGTGTGCGCGACTGCGCCAGACGGTGAACGGTGTCGTGCCGTCCTCGGTGAAGCCGAGGCGCTCGAGGTCGGCAGCCGCCCGGTGCCCGTCCTCGTAGTCACGACGCAGTTCACCGAGCCGCTCGAGCACCCGAGCCTTGCGGCTCTCGGTCTCCATCGCGAGGTACGCCTCGTCGAGCGCCTCGAAGTGCGACAGCGCCCGGTCGGCCGCGTCGTACGTGCTCGGACGCTCCAGCACCATCGACTTGTACAGGCCGTCGACCGTCGGCAGGTGCTGTCCCGCCTGGATCCGGGCCAGCAGACGCATCGCCCGACCACCGTCGCCTCCGGCACCGATGCCGAGACGGGTGTGCAGGGTGTAGGACAGCTCCGCGTAGGTGTCGCGGACGACGAATCCGGGGATGCGACCCTGGAGCTCACCGGCGTCGAACCGCTTCGGCACGAACGCCTCGAGGTCCGTGAGCTCGAACGGCCCATCGACGGTCGCCATCGTCATCGACAGGTCACCGGTGCGCAGCGCACGTCGGGGGACGAGGTAGGCGCGCACGACGGTGAAGCGACGGTCGTCGTCGTTGAGGAACGTCACCGCCACGGCACCCCAGGTGAGCTGATCCGTGCCGCGCAGGTTGATGTCGCGCATCGCCCCGGTCTGCGGGTCCCGTGCCGAGTCGACCTTGCCGCGGAGATACGTGAGCAGGTTGCGCTGGTCTGGATTCCGCGCCCGTCCGACCGCCGCGTCGTTGGAGGCTCCGTTGAACGGCACGTCCGACGGCATCATGACCGCGAGGTACGCGTCCATGAGCGAGCTCTTCCCGGTTCCGGAGGCGCCGGAGATGAGCGTCGCGCGGGAGGCGAAGTCGACCGATCGGTACCCGTCGAACCCACCCCAGTTGATGACCTGCATCCGTTCGATGCGCCACTGCTCGACGAGGTCCAGCAGGGTGTCGGTGTCCGTGGAGCGGCTCATCGGTCGTCCTCTGCTGGTGGCTGGGTCTGATCGTCGGGGGCGTCCTGCGACTCGGCTGCGGTGCCGTCGGGCTCGTCGTCCGAGTCCGAGTCCGAGTCCGCGTCGGCATCGGGTCGCGGCTGCTCGGAGGCCGGATCGACCGCTGTGGTCTGCGTTTCGAGCCACTCCAGCAGCTCCTGGAGGCGTTCGAGGGGGAGGAGCGTCTCCACCACCGACGCGATCCGGTGGCGGCGGGCGTCCTTGGTCCGCAGCAGGACCCGCGCGGTCAGCAGCTTGTCGATCGCGCGTTCGACGCGTCCGTCGTCACGGGCGCGGTCGGTGGCGTGCTCGGGGCGGAAGCTCGCGACGAAGCCGAGCAGCTCGTCGTGTTCGACGATCGCGGCTCGTGCGCCGTTGGCCAGTTCGGTCCGGAGGCGCGTCCGCAGGTAGACGAGCAGGATCGTCTCCTCGCGGCTGTAGCTGGTGTCGTGCAGCAGGGTCGGGAAGGGACGCCGCCCGCTCTCCGAGCCCGCCTGACGCTTGAAGGCGACCTCAGCCGAGCGGTCCACCTCGAGCTCCAGGAACAGCTCGTTGAGACGGGACCGGAGCAGCGACTCGGACTCGAGGACCGTCCGCCACTCGGCAGGCTGGAGCGCGGGGCTGACGTAGCGATGCTTCAGCAGAGCGACCAGCGCACGACGTTGAGCGGCATCGAGACGTCCCTCGTCCCCTTCGAAGAGGGCGAAGGAGTCGTCATCCGGGCCGGCGACCGGCGCCTCGGCGGGTGCGAAGGCGTCGAGTCCGTCCGTCGTCAGGTCGTCCGACATCGGGTCGGTCGTCGCCGTCACGGTGGGATCCGTCTCGGAGGTCATGTCATTCCGTTCCGCGCCGGGCCTGGTCGGCCGGAGCAGTGGTCGTGGTCGTCGTGGCCCGCATCAGCGCCGCGACACCGGCCTCACCGAGCGGGAAGGCCGGGAGTTCGAACGCGGTGGTCGTCCCGTCCGGACGGACCGTCTCGTAGCGACGGCGTGGTGCCTGCTCGTCATACGTGCCCAGCTGGGTCATGAGGTGGACGAGGCCGAACAGCTCCACCGGACGTCGGAGTTCCGGATCGAGCCCGGAGAACGCCGCATGGGCATCCTCGGCACCGGAGGTCACCGCATCGAGGAGTCCGACCCGGAGCTCGTCGAGCAGCGGACCGCCCTGCGACCGGAGGGTGTCGAGCGACATCGCCGCGCCGTCGGTCCGTTCGACGGACGTCGCGATCGGCGGCGGAGCGACCTCGACGTCCGGATCGTAGAACCGCTCGCGCAGGTGCTCGATGTCGATGGTCTCGGGGAGGAGCGGCAGGTCGACGGTCGCGCGTGGTCCGGCGGTCCGCATCCAGATGCCGAGGCGCTGGTTCAGTGCACGCAGGGTCGTGTCGAGTTCGCGGTCCTGCACGACGTCGTGATGCACGATGTGGTCGCGGAGCGTCGCGGTGAGCCGCCGACGCTGCGCGAGGACGTCGTCGATCCCCTGTCGGATGATCCCGACGGCACCCCGGAAGCCACGGAGCTCCGCGGGCCCGAGCCTGGACGAGAAGGGGTGGTCGAGGATCGTGGAGAGGTCGCGCTTGAGGTCCTGCAGCAGATCGTCGTTGCGGAGGAGCTCGAAAGCGCCCTCGAAGGCCCGACCCTCGGCCGTCGCCGTCATCAGCTCGTCGGTGCGCCGGAGGTAGTCGTCGAGGATCTCGCCGATCGGACGGGTGTCGTTCCGGAAGTCCTCGACGATCCGCCGGTGCATCGCGATGACCGACTCCTCGACCCGGCGGAAGTCACTCGGGAGCTGACGGATGAGGTCGGCGATGTTCGCGTAGCCGTCCTGCATCCGGTCGTCGCTCGCCGCGACGACGGTGCCGCCGGCCGCCACCCGTTCGCGTTCCGCCTGGAGCTCGGCGAGCTGCGCGTCGATGCGACGCAGATGCTCGTCACGGTCCGGGTCGGCCTGCAGCGCCCATCGGCGCACGGAGTCGAGGATCATGGTCAGGCGCGACTCACTGATGAGGGCGCGGTCGTGTGCGAGGCCGTCGACGAGCGAGACCGCTTCGAGCGCGTGCGAGGTGAGCGAGTACTGCTCCTCGCCGTCGTCGGTGCTCGTCCGGACGAGCCACTGGTCGTGCACCCACTCCCGGCAAAGGGTCCGTCCGCCACCGCGTTCGTCGCCGCCCGCCGGGATCCGCGCACCGCGAGCCACGAGTTCGCCGAGGTACTCCTCGACCTGCAGATGGAAGCGGTCCGCTGCGACGAACTGGACGTCGCGGCCGAACGTGGTGCGGAAGATCGCCACGACAGCGGGTGCCGTCGGCCGGCTCAGCAGCCGGATCGCAGGACGCTCCAGCGCGTCCCGGACGCGGCCGAACTCTCCGTCGATCTCTCCCACTGCACTCCTCGATCGTCCGGGCACACGAACACCCCGAGGCCACCGCAGCTGCCAGATTATCAGCGCACCGGACCCGTGGTGAGCCACGCCGGGCATCGACGGTCCCGATCCGCCCGGCCCGGTCCGGCCGCTGTCAAGGTCCAGGGTCACGCCGGGTGGTCCGGTTACGGTGAGGACATGGGAACAGAGCGATGCCCCGAGGTCCTGCGGGGAGACGGTTGAGCCGCGCGAACGGTGATCGCCGGTGATCCGTTCGGCGCTGGGGACGCTCGGCTGGTGGGCGCGCGACTACGCCTACGCACTCGTCTGGCAGGTCCGGGCCTTCGTCAGCCGGACCGACCCGCACGACTTCCTGTCCGGCGACCGGTCACCGATCGTCGTCCTTCCGGGCGTCTACGAGACCTGGCGGTTCCTCGAGCCGCTCATCCGCCGACTCCACGACGACGGGCACCCGGTGCACGTGATCGACCCGCTCGGACGCAACGACCGCTCGGTTCCGGTGGCGGCACGACTCGTCGCCGACTACCTCGAGGCGAACGGGCTCGGCGACGTCGTCCTCCTCGCGCACAGCAAGGGCGGGCTCGTCGGCAAGTACGTCATGTCGCTCGGCGGCGGCGGAGCCCGGATCTCGGGGATGCTCGCCGTCGCGGCGCCGTTCGCCGGATCGCGGTACGCGAGGCTCATGCTCCTCCCGAGCCTGCGCATCTTCACCCCCGACGACCCGACGATCCTCGCGCTCTCCCGAGAGGCGACCGTCAATCCGCGGATCGTCTCCGTCTACGGGCGCTTCGATCCGCACATCCCGGGCGGCAGCCGACTCGACGGCGCCAAGAACGTGGAACTCGACACCGGCGGACACTTCCGGATCCTCGCCCACCCGCGGGTGTTCGCTGAGGCACAGCTGCTGGCGGATGGGCGAGACGCATGACGGTCGAGACGCTCGAGACCGCGGCCCACCCGCTCGTGACCGTGGACGTGGTCGTTCCGGTGAAGGACGACGCCGCACTCCTCCGACGCTGTCTCCGCTCGCTACGCGCGCAGCACACCAGACCCGCATCGATCATCGTGGTCGACAACGGCAGCCGCGATCGCGCCGAGGTGGCGGCCATCGCCGAGCGGTACGACGCGGTCCTCATCGATGAGCCGATGCCCGGCATCCCCGCGGCGAACGCAGCAGGCTTCGACCACGCGACCGCGACGGTCGTGGCGAGACTCGACGCGGACTGCGTGCCGCCGCCGGACTGGGTGACGAGGATCACCGAGGCGTTCACGACGGACCCCGAGCTGGCGGCACTCACCGGCCCCGCCGTCTTCATCGACGGTCCCCGCCTGCTCCGTGCGCCGCTCGCCGCGCTCTACCTCGGGGCGTACCGGTTCTTCGTCGGAGCAGCCCTCGCCCAGGTCCCGATCTTCGGGTCCAACTGCGCGATCCTGCGCGCGACGTGGGAGGAGATCGCGGAGGCGGTGCACCGGGAGGATGCTGAGCTGCACGACGATCTGGACGTCTCGGCCCATCTGGGTCTCCACCGACGCGTGCGCTTCGACCGCTCGCTCGGAATGGGGATCTCGATGCGCCCGTTCACCGACACCGGTTCGCTCGCGCTCCGGATGCGTCGGGGCTGGAGCACCCTGCGTGTGCACTGGCCGGAGGACCTGCCCGCCGTCAGATGGTTCCATCGCAGCCGCCGCCTGCGCGCCATCCTCCCCGATGCGCCGAGCGCGCCGCGCACGGTGCCCTGGCGAGAGCGGAGCCGGCTGGTGCGTGCCGTCCGGCTCTGGCGGACGCGCCGGCCGGTGACCTTCCGGGAGAAGGTCCGATACAAGATGCTCCGTGACCGTCGTCCGCTCATCGTCACCTTCGCGGACAAGGCCGCCGTGCGGGATCTCGTGGCTTCGCGGATCGGTCCGCACCTGCTCCCGCGCGTGTACGGGATCCTCGACGACCCGCATGAGCTGCGGGACCTGGAGCTCCCGGAGTCCTACGTCGTCAAGCCAACGCACGGCAGCGGGGCGGCCATCGTCGTCTCGTCGTCCGCCCGCCCCGATGCCCGTCTGCCGACCGAGGCGGGGAGCTGGGAGTACCGGCACGTCCGACCGGAGACGGTTGATCGCGATCGACTCGTCGAACTCGCGAACGGCTGGGTGTCCCAGTTGTACGGTCAGGGACCGAACCGCGAGTGGGTGTACGGACGGGTGCCGCGCAGGATCATCGTCGAGGAGCTGCTGGAGGGACCGGATGGCGGGATCCCCGACGACCTCAAGTTCTTCGTCTTCCACGGGCGCTGCCGGTACATCCAGCTCGACTCCGGCAGGTTCGGACGCCGGACCCAGGACTTCTTCCTGCCGGATTGGCGGCACCTGCCACTCAGTGGTGGACCCGCGTGGGCCGACCCGGAACCGTCGGCGCCCGAACGGCTCGACGAGATGATCGACCTGGCCGAGCGGCTGGCCGCCGACACCGACTTCGTCCGCGTGGACCTCTACGACCTCGGCGACCGCATCGTGTTCGGTGAGCTGACGAGCTACCCCGCCGGTGGCGAGAGTCCGTTCGACCCGGAGCGGTACAACGCGGAGTTCGGTTCCTGGTGGACGGTGCCGAGGCGATACCGGTGAGTGACGTCCCGCGTGGTCCACGACGGCAGCGCTGGCTCGTGGCCGCGACCGAGTATGCGGGGCTCACGAGCTACACGGGCGGGATCGGACGGCACTACGCCGCGCTCCTTCCCGCCCTCGTCCGCTCGGGAGTCGAGATCGACCTCGTCGTGTGCTCGGACGACGAGCTGCCCGTCGGCGCGGACATCGACGGCGTCCGTCTCATCGACGCCGTACGGCACGGCAGTCGATCACCACGCGTCCTCAGGATGCTCCTCGGCGCCCGAACCGTCCGCCGGGTGTTCCGACGCGGTTCGTACGATCGGATCTTCCTGCCTGAGTGGAGCGCCCTCGGATCGGCGCTGCCGCGCTCGGCGCCCCTCGTGACGAACCTCGCCACGAGCATTCGTCTCTCCAACCTCGTCTCGGGACTCCGCCTCGGTGACCTGCCGATCGCAGGGCGCATCGCGGTGATCGTCCAGGACACGCTCGAGACCCGACAGATCCGACGGTCTGCTGCGCTCGTCGCGATCTCGACCGCGATGCTCGCGCGCACGAAGGACCTGCTCGGCGCCCTGCCGCCGGCCGCCGTCGTGCGCAACTGCATCGACGTCGACGCCGTCCGCGTTGCCGCGTCGACCGCCGGGCTGCCGGCTCAGTGGCCGACCGGGGCGGAACCGGTCGTGCTCTTCCTCGGCCGGCTCGAGCGGCGGAAGGGTGTCGTGGAGGCGTTTCAGGCGTTCGCGTTGCTCGTCCGGCAGAAGCCCGATGCCCGACTCGTCCTCGCCGGTTCCAGCGGTGACCGGCGGTTCGAACCGGACCTGACGGCGCTGCTGTCCGTCCTGCCCGAGTCGGTACGGGACCGGGTCGTGTGGTTCGGGCATGTGGCGGGAGCGGAGCTCTATCGGGCCGTCGGAGCTGCGACGGTGGTCATGTGCCCCTCGCGCTGGGAGGGGTTCGGCAACGTCGCACTCGAGGCGAAGGCGATCGGGACCCCGCTGGTCGTGACCACCGGGAGCGGGTACGACGACTTCTGTACGGACGGCGTCGACTGTCTCATGGTGCCGCCGGGAGACCACGGAGCCCTTGCGCGAGCGCTTCGAAGGGTGCTGGACGCGCCGTCGGACGCCCTGACGCGGGCCGCGACCGCACGTGCGTCCGTCGATCGTTACGCGCCGGAGCCTGTCGCCGCGGCGCTGGTGGCCGCAGTCGACGGACTGCTCGGGCCGGTCGGCTGAACCCGGACCCAGTCGTCGCCGATCCGTCGGACTGCACCAGCCTGAGCGAACGCCTCCAGCCAACCGGTCATCGGCCAGGTTCCCCACCGGTCGGCGAACCGCGCGCCGTTCCGGAGGATGTCGTCGAAGTGCTGCCAGGGCGGGCGCTGCGTCTCGTGGTGCTGGTGGTACGCGTGCGCGCCTCCGACCCACACGAGGGGTGTCCGCGACGCGCTCAGGGTGAACGCGAAGTCGGTGTCCTCTCCGCCGTACCCTTCGTACCCCTCGTCGAAGCCTCCGCTCCGGGACCAGGTCGACGCACTCGTCGCGAAGGACAACGACCAGAACAGCGGGTACTCGTCCTCGGAGGCGACGCGCTCCGCGCCGTCGTCCGGGTTCGGTCTCGCCGCATGCGGTGCCGTCGCCGCCGCCAATGCGCGGCGGTCGGTGACGTCCACGCCTGGCTGCAGGTAGGTCACCGGGCCGCAGAGGACGGCGCCCGGGTGGCGATCGGACGCCTCACGGTATCGGTCGAGCAGGGCCGGCCCGGGGACGCAGTCCGCGTCGAGGAACACGATGAGGTCGGCACCGCGGTCGATGGCGAGCGCTGCACCGGCGTTCCGGCCTGCCGCGAGACGGAGTCCGTCGGACCCCGGTGGAAGGTGGACCGTCAGCTCCGCGTCGAGGGTCGGTGGTGCGTCGTCGCCGATCCACACGACGAGTCGCTCCACCACGTCGCCCGAGGTCGGTATGGACGTCCCGACGGCCTCGAGCTGCCGTTCGAGGTGTCCGAGTCGGGGGCGAGAGCACAGGGTCACGACAGACGTCCTCATCGTCCACCCCCTGCGGGATCGCCGACCGCGACCGCTTCGATGGCCTCCGCTGCTCGTCGGGCGGCACCCGCAACCTGCCAACGAGACCAGTCGGGCTGGAGCTTCGAGGCGCGGTCGAGGGTGCCCTTCCAGTCTGGGGCGTCGGGCCAGGTCGACCGCACGACCGCCAGCTCGGCGGCTTCGAGTGCGCGGGCGGTGGACACCTGCTCGTCGAACGGGCGCTCCTGTGGGACCACGACCGCCGTGACGCCGGCCGCGGCGAGATCGGCGATCGCGTTCTGACCGGCCCACGACACCACCACCTCCGCCCGGCAGAGCGCGTCCCACGGGTCGTCGGTCCAGACGGACCCGGCACCGGTGCCGAGCGAGGTCCAGACGCGACCGCTGGCGTGGGAAGCCTCCTCCACGGCTTCCTGCGACACCGAGGAGCCGCCGGCCCCGGCGAGGAGGAGCACCCCGCTGCGCCCGGCTTCCGCGGCAGTCCGCTCGCGACCCTCGAAGCGACTGATGCCGCCGGTGTACACCACCTTGTCCCGTACGGGATGGAGGTGCTCCAGCTGCAGCACACCGTGAGGCCATGGGGCGATGATCGTCGACGCCGCACGGAAGGCGAGCGCGTGCGGTTCGTCGTCGCGGTGGCCCGGCTGTGCCATGACGACGGCGGGGACGCCGAGCAGGCGTGCGAGGAGCACCACCTCGACGGAGACGTCCACCACCATCGCGTCCATCTGCTGCTGCGCGAGGGCGGCGGCGATGGTCGCAAGACGAGCACGGTGACCGGCGTGACCGAGCGGCGCCCAGTGCAGCAGCCCCTCCGCGGTCGGATCGCAGTCGTCCGGGGGAGACGCACCGTCCGGCACGTCGTCGTCCCGGTCGAGCACCACCCAGGAACAGTTCGAGGGGAGTCCCATCGGCGCCGGGAACGAGCTGAAGCAGACGATGTCGGCGTCGAGGTGGGGTGCGACGGCGAGCAGACGTGTCACGTGCCCCCGTCCGTGGTGATGCACGTACCAACCGATGCGGGGCCTCACGAGCTGAACTCGTCGACGCGACCGGAACCGAGCACGGGCGAGTCGCCGAGGAGCGCGGCGAAGTGCTCCTCGAGCCGGCCCACCCTGGCGTCGAGCGAGAACCGCGCGAGGGCGGATGCCCGGATCGAGGCGCGGAACCCTCGGTCGAGCTCCGACTGCCGGATCAACCCGTCCACGCGGTCCGCCATGGCCGCCAGGTCTCCTGGTGCGACGACCTGCATACCGACGCTCGCCTGGGCGATCTCGGGCACGCCGCCGACGGCGAAGCTGACCACCGGGGTCCCGGTCATCAGCGCCTCCGGTGCGACCAGACCGAACGGCTCGGCCCATGCCGGCGTCGAGACCGCTGCCGCGCTCCGCCCCACGAGCGTGGCGAGTCGCGTCGGGTCGAGCGGCCCGACATGTCGGACGTCACGTCCCAGCAGCGGCGACAGCACGCGCTCGGCGTACACCGGATCGCCCACGCGACCGGCGATGACGAGCCGTCGCCCCAGTCGACGGGCGACGTCGACCGCGAGGTGCGGAGCCTTCTCCGCGACGACCCGTCCGAACCACACGAGGTCGTCACCGCCTCGGCCGGCTCGCCAGGCATCGGGATCGATGCCGTTCAGGAGCACGTCGGACTCGATACCGGCCGTCGCCCAGGTGCGCTTCGTGAACTCGCTCACCGCCAGGAACCGGCTGCCGTCGGAACCGGCCCGGTTCGCGGCAGCGGCGACTGCCTCGTCGACCGGCGTGTGCAGGGTGGTGATCATCGGGACGCCCAGCTCAGGCGCGAGTTCCACCGGGAGTGCGTCCAGGCAGTGGTTGGACACGACGTCGTATCGCCCTGGCCGAGCGGCGATCGCTTCGAGCGCGCGACGCAATGCCGGGACGGATCGTGTCAGGTGGCCCGGGGGATACCGCTCGTCGTCGGGGGAGGACCAGCGTGGCCACCGCAACTCCGGCAGTTCGAAGACGCTGCCGCGCTCGACGAAGTCGGACCCGCGGACGCCGATGAGCGTCACCTCGTGGCCTCGTGCGCGAAGCGCGGTGACCTCCGACCACACGGCGGATTCGAGCCCGCCGGCGTGTGGACGACGGATGGGGAAGCGCAGCGGGGCGATGACGACGACGCGCAGTCGTGGACAGGCCGTCACGAGGCGCGCTCGGCGATGACTCGGCGGTACAGCTCGGCGTGCGCTGCTGCACCGACGGCGTCGTCGACGACGCGACGGGCACGGCGATCAGCGACGGTCGCGCCCCGACCGGCCGAACCGGCTCGGGACGTGCCATCCGCTTCGAGGAGCTCGCCGACGGCACGCTCGAGCGACGCTCCGTCCCCGAGGTCGTACGCGGAGACCGTGTCGTCGGGATGCTGCTCGAGGTACGCTCCGATCCCGGACGGGACGGCGACGGACACGCCGAGATCCCAGCAGAGTTCGAGCCAACCCGAGTGCGTGCCGTGCCGGTACGGAAGGAGACAGACGTCCAGGCGGCTGAGTGCGATGGCGAGTCCGAGGTCGTCGAGACGCTCGTGCTCGATGAGCAGCGCGGCTTCCGATCTGCCGACAAGCCGTCGGACGGCCTCGCGTGCCTCCGGATCCCGGACCGCATGGTGCATCCGGACCTCTGCGACGACGTCCGCTCCACGGCGGCGCAGGCGTTCGACCGCGTCGATGAGGGTGGTGACGGCACCGACCGCATCGACATTGGGGCGCAGGTCCTTCAGGTGGACGCCGACCCGCGTCTCCGCCGACGGCAACACGAGCGGAACCGTGACGTCATCCGACAGGAGCGACGGGTGCGGGATCACGACGGCGTCGCGGCCCCAATGTTCCCGGATGCCGGCGGCGGCGCCAGGAGTCAGGGTGATCAGGGCGTCCGCTCCACGGACGAGCTCGTCGAGCTGCGCCTCGTATGCCGCCTGGTACTCCAGCTGCGGGTGCTCGAGGTCGTGCACCGTGTAGACGACCGACCAGCCGACCTCGTGCGCGGCCTCGAGGCACGCGGTCACGTGTCCGGGTGGGAACGACTCCGTGCCGAAGTGGATGTGCAGGAGATCGGCATCGGCGGCGTGGTCGCGGATCCAGCTCGGATCGAGGGCCACGGGGGGCCACCAGACGCCCGATGGCGCTCCCTCGACCGGCGGATCGTCCAGGACGTCGATCTCGGGTGAGGCGGAGACCCGGCCGACGTAGGGGTGCGCGGCCGGGATCGAGACGACACGGATCGGGCGAGACGTCGGGTCGGCGACTCGAGCGGTGGCGTGCGGCGTCGCGGTCGACTGCATGGCGGGATCCCCTGTACGGATGCGGGCGCGAGACGCGCGGACGGGTCGGCGCGATGCGCGCGCCGTCCTCCGAACATAGGTCCGATGACGAGAGTGCCCGCGACCCTTGACGCAGGCCCCCCACTGCACCACCATGACGCAGGTGATCGCAGCCCCACCCCGTCTCCTCATGGTCGGCCCACAGCACCACGGCGTCGTCCAGTACGCGATCGACGTCGCCGACGCCGTGGTCGCCACGGACCCTCGCGCGGAACGCTTGGACGCCCCGACCCCGTCCGACGCCGTGCACCTGCTCGACGGCGTGGCCCGAGCACACGTCCACGTCACCGACCGCCTGTTCGGTCGATCACCCGAGGAGGCGGCGGACGCCGTCGAGCGCCTCGCGGACGTCACCGAATTGACCGTCACCCTCCACGACATCCCGCAGACCTCGGACGGCAGGATGCTGGACCGCCGCATCGCCGCCTACGCCCGGTTCATCGCCGCCGCCCACGCGACGGCCGTCAACAGCCGGCACGAGCAGGTGCTCGCCGAGGAGTTCCTCGGGGTCAGTGCCTCGGTCGTTCCGTACGCCATCCCGCTCGGCTCCCGGATCGCATCCGCTCCGGCCACCGTGGACGGTGCGTCGCAGCCCGGAGCGGTCCGTCCGCTCACCGTCCTCATCGCCGGGTTCATCTACCCGGGGAAGGGCCACGCAGCGGCGATCCAGGCGGCATCGAGAGCGGCGGAGGATCTCCGTGCCACCGGTCACCAGGTCGCCGACGTCGTCGTCCGAGCCATCGGCGGCCCCTCGGCCGGGCATGAAGCGGACGTGCTCGCCCTCGAAACGGAAGCGCGCGCCGCCGAAGTCTCGTTCGAGGTGACCGGATATCTCGACGATGCGGCGTTCACCGCGCAGATCTCGCGCCCCGGCATCCCCCTGGCCGCGCACGGCCATGTCTCCGCGTCACGCTCGATGCTCGACTGGGTCGAGGCAGGCCGCCGACCGCTCGTCGTCGACTCGCGCTATGCAGCGGAGATGGACCAACTGCGCCCGGAGACGATGGTCCGCTACGACCCGTCGACGCTTCACGCCGAGTTGGCCGCGGCCTGGCTTGATCCCTCCCGGACGCGCCTGCCCGCCGGTCGTAGCCTCCGCCCGGCGCTGCCGGACACCGCGAGCGCGTACCTCGACTGGTGGGGCGCGACGGCCGGTACCGGTCGGCACCGCCCGCCGACGCTTTAGCACGCTCGCAGGAGCGACGCACCACCCTGGCCTCCGGTCGCTCGACCTGGGATCGTGGAACGATGACGCACAACGCACGGGACGGGTCGACGACGGACAGCTGGTGGTCTCGCGGCACGAGCGAGCCGGTGTCCGAGCGGAGCATCGAACAGGTCGACGCCTGGTGGCGCGCCGCGAACTACCTGTCCGTCGGGCAGATCTACCTGCTCGACAACCCGCTCCTCCGCCGCCCGCTCGAAGCCGTTCATGTGAAGCGCCGGCTCCTCGGCCACTGGGGGACCGCTCCGGGATTGAATCTGACGTACGCGCATCTCAACCGCGTGATCGCGGAGCGCCACCAGTCGGCGATGTTCATCGCCGGGCCCGGGCACGGCGGGCCGGCGATCCTGGCGAGCGCCTACCTGGACGGCACCTACAGCGAGATCTACCCGGACGTCGCCGAGACCGAGGCCGGGTTGACCCGGTTCTTCCGTCAGTTCAGCTTCCCCGGCGGGGTTCCGAGTCATGCGGCGCCCGAGACACCCGGCAGCATCCATGAGGGTGGCGAACTGGGGTACGTCCTGAGCCACGCGTACGGCGCGGCCTTCGACAACCCAGATCTCCTCGTCGCAGCGGTCGTCGGCGACGGTGAAGCGGAGACCGGACCGCTCGCGACCAGCTGGCACTCCAACAAGTTCATCGACCCGGTCCAGGATGGCGTCGTCCTGCCCATCCTGCACCTGAACGGCTACAAGATCGCGAACCCGACGGTCCTGGCGCGCATCCCACGCTCCGAACTCGAGAGTCTCCTGCGCGGATACGGACACGAACCGTTCTTCGTCGAGGGCGGGTTCGACGGCGAGGATCCGATGGAGGTCCACCGCAGGTTCGCCGAGGTCCTCGACGTCGTGCTCGACCGCATCGCGGCCATCAAGTCCCGGGCCGCCGCCGGAGACACCGGACGGCCGGTGTGGCCCATGATCGTGCTGCGCACACCGAAGGGCTGGACCTGCCCGGAGGTGATCGACGGCGTCCGGGTCGAGGGGACGTTCCACGCGCATCAGGTCCCGCTGGCCGACGCTCGGGACACCGAGGAGCACACGCGGATCCTGGAGTCCTGGATGCGGAGCTACCGGCCTGAGGAGCTCTTCGACGAACATGGTGCGGTGGTTCCGCTCGTGCGGGAACTCGCTCCGCTCGGGGAGGCCCGGATGAGCGCGACCCCGCACGCCAACGGAGGTCTGCTGCGCACGGAACTCGACCTCCCCGCGATCGACGACGCAGCCGTCGTGGTGGACGCCCCGGGTGCTCGCGACGCCGGGGCGACGGGTGTCCTGGGGTCGTGGCTCACGGAGGCGATCCGGCGTAACCCGACCACCTTCCGGATCTTCGCTCCCGACGAACTCGCCAGTAACCGACTCCAGGCGGTCTTCGAAGTGACCGAACGGCAGTGGAACGCCGAGACCGTCCCGGGCGACGAGCATCTCGCCCGCGCCGGCAGGGTCATGGAGATGCTCAGCGAGCACCAGTGCCAGGGCTGGTTGGAGGGCTACCTGCTCACCGGTCGGCACGGCCTGTTCACCTGCTACGAGGCCTTCATCCACATCGTCGACTCCATGTTCAACCAGCACGCGAAGTGGCTGAACGGTTCACGTGAGTTGCCGTGGCGGCGCCCGGTGGCGAGCCTCAACTACCTCCTCACGAGCCACGTCTGGCGTCAGGACCACAACGGCTTCAGCCACCAGGATCCCGGGTTCATCGACCACGTCGTGAACAAGAAGCCCGATGTCATCCGGGTGTATCTGCCGTTCGATGCGAACACGCTCCTGGCCGTCTCGGAGCACTGTTTGCAGAGCACGGACGAGATCAACGTCATCGTCGCGGGCAAGGACCAGGAACCCGTGTGGCTCGGCATCGACGACGCTCGCGCGCACTGCGCCCGCGGGCTCGGCATCCTGCCCTTCGCCGGTTCAGAGCGTGCGGGGGAGCGCCCGGACCTCGTCATGGCCTGTGCCGGGGATGTCCCCACGCTCGAGACGCTGGCCGCCGTGAGTATCCTGCGCGAACGCATCCCGGAGCTGTCCGTCCGGGTCGTGAACGTGGTCGACCTCATGCGACTCATGAGCGAGGATCAGCATCCGCACGGCCTCTCCGACGCCGAGTACGACAGCGTGTTCACGACGGACCGTCCAGTCGTCTTCGCCTACCACGGGTACCCGTGGCTCATCCATCGGCTGACGTACAAGCGCCACGGGCACGATCAGCTGCACGTCCGCGGGTACCTCGAGAACGGGACCACCACGACACCGTTCGACATGGTGATGCTCAACGAGATCGACCGGTTCTCGCTCGTGTGCGACGCGATCGACCGGACGCCGGGGCTCGGCGAGCGGTTCGCGGGTCTCCGTCAGGAGATGCAGGACGCCCGGCTCCGAGCCCGAGCGCACACCAGGGAGTTCGGCGAGGATGCACCCGAGATCACCGGCTGGCGCTGGCCCGCTGTCGGTTAGGACCGCCCCGTGACGGGTCGCTCGAGCTCTCGGAGGAGCGTCGGGAACTCGTCCGCGAACTCGCGGGCGAGGGCTCCGAGGGGGCCGATCCGGTCGGCGAGCCGATCGCCGGAGGCGGCGTGCAGCACGGTACCCCAGCAGCTCGCCGCGAGCGGGGAGAGTCCGCGTGCCGCGAGCCCGGCGATCGCACCGGCCAGGACGTCACCGCTCCCCGCCGTCCCGAGGGCCGGACTCCCGCCGGGCGCGATGAAGTCCCGCTCCCCGTCGGAGACCCTGCCCTGACAGGTGACGACGGCTCCGAACCGTCGCGCCAGCTCGAGCGCCGCCGTGTCCGGGTCGGCCTCATCCACGTCGAGGAGGATCGCGGCCTCGGCCACGTTCGGCGTGAATACAAGGCGGCCCTCCAGCCCCTTCGAGAAGTCGGGAGCGTGTGACAGGGCACCGAGCGCGAAGGCGTCGAGGACCACGACGGTGTCGGCGCCAAGGAGCGGGCGCACGCCGTGGAGGAGTGCCACGGCTTCGTCCGCGTCGTCGAGGCCAGGACCGAGCAGCAGACAGTCGACGTCCAGGACGTCCTCGAGGGGGCCGGCACCGTCACCCCGGACGGCTCCGCCGCTGGTCTCCGCCAACCCGATCACGCCTGCCTCCGGGAAGGCGATCGCGAGTGGGGACGCTGCCGACGCACCGACCGCGAGCGTGATCCGACCCGCGCCGACCCTGAGAACGGCGAGGCCCGCCAAGGCGACCGCCCCGGGCGTCATCCGCGCGCCGCCGACGACGAGCACCGACCCACGATCGTCCTTCGACGATCCGGGATCGGGGAGTGGCCAGTCGGCGAGGACCTCGGGCGTGAGCGTGGCGGGGTCAGCTTCGGACATCGTTCGCCCCCGAGTGCTCGGTGACCGGAACCTGCGCCTGCTGCAGGTGCGCAGTCGCATTCGCCGCCCGCGCCTTCCACGCCCGTCCGTCGTGGACGAGGTGGGTGAAGGACGCGTTCGGCGTCGGACGGAGAGCGGCCTCCTCCAGGACGCGACGCTCGTCCCACCCCTCGCAGATGTAGCGGAAGAGCGAGATGACGGCGTCGTGACAGACCACCAGGGCCCGCGTGCGGTCGGTGTGCCGGTCCAGGTCGCCGATGAACGAGCGGAGGCGGAGGGCCACGTCCGTCCAGGCCTCACCTCCTGGCGGTCGATAGTAGAACTTGCCGAGGAACCGTCGTCGAGCGGCCTCTTCCGGGAACTCGGCGTCGACGCCGATCGAGGTGAAGGTGTCGAGGATACCGAGTTCGCGATCACGCAGCCGCTCGTCGACGACAGGACGAAGCTCATCGGCGTCGAGCGCTGCGGCCCGAAGGGCGACCACGGCCGTCTCGTGCGCTCGCCGATAGGGCGAACTGAACACGATGTCCGGCCGGTCGGCGGGTGTGAGGGCCGCGAGACGTCTCCCCACCGCAGCCGCCTGCTCGAGCCCGAGTGCTGAGAGCGGGACGTCGGCGTCACGGCTCGGAACGGCGATGCGGTGGGATTCCGAGCGATCGGCTTCGAGTGCGGCGACGTTCCCGGCGCTCTCACCGTGGCGGACGAGGATCAGTTCCGTGATGGCCATGGATCCACGGTAGCCAGCACGATTCGGCGGCCGCAGACCTTGACGATTCGACGATGATCCTCCATGGAGCGACGCCGGCGGCCGTCCACGCGACGGTGATGCACAGTTCGATGATTGCGACAAACCGACGATGCCCCGGTCGCGACGGCGTCCTATCGTTCGACCATGTCGTCACCCTCCGCAGTTCCATCGTCGCAACCGTCAGCATGGGCTCCCATGGCGATCACCGCCTTCAGGGTGCTGTGGTTCGCCCAGCTCGGGAGCAACATCGGCACCTGGATGCAGACCGTGGGGGCCCAGTGGGTCCTGGTCGAGGCCGCAGCCGGCGCAGCGGTCATCGCGCTCGTGCAGACCGCGAGCCTCGCGCCCGCCATCCTGGTCGCCCTGCCGGCAGGGGTCCTCGCCGACTCGCTCGACCGGCGACGGCTGCTCATCTGGGGGTCGTCGGCGAGTGCGGTCCTCGCGGCCGGACTCACCGTCGTGGCGTGGATCGGCGCGCTGTCGCCGTGGACGATCCTGGCCTTCACCTTCCTGCTCGGCATCACCTCCACCCTGACCTCACCCGCATGGCAGGCGATCCAGCCGGAGCTCGTGCCGCGCAACCTGATCGCAGCTTCGTCGGCGCTCGGTGGTGTCACCGTGAACGGAGCCCGCGCGGTCGGTCCCGCCCTGGCCGGCGTCGTCCTGTCGGCCTTCGGAGCCCCCGTCGTGTTCGGTGTCAACGCGCTGAGCTTCGTCGGGGCCGTGATCGCCCTCATCTGGTGGAAGCGGCCGGCGCAGACCGGTCTCGACGACCGCGAGCCGTTCGGGGCGGCGTTGCGAGCGGGGGTCCGGTACGTCGTGTCCGCGCACCTCGTCCGCCGGATCCTGCTGCGTTCCGCGCTCTTCGCCCTGCCGGCCAGCGCGCTCTGGGCGCTGCTGCCCCTCACCGCGAAGCGACTCCAACTCGACTCGAGCGGCTACGGCGTCCTGCTCGGCGCGCTCGGCGTCGGCGCGGTGCTGGGCATCTTCGCCCTGCCGCTCGCTCGCCGTCGGTTCTCAGACAACCTCGTCATCGCGGTGAGCGCGGTCCTCTTCGCGACGGGGTCGCTCGCAGCGGCTGTCCTGCCCGTCGTCCCGACGCTGGTGCTCCTGGTCCTCGCGGGGCTGGCCTGGATCGGCACGCTGACCGTGCTGAACGCCGCCCTGCAGCTCACCCTGCCGCAGTGGGTGCGATCGCGTGGCGCGTCGATCTACATCCTCGTCTTCATGGGGGCGATGGCCATCGGCTCGACCGGCTGGGGCATCGTGGCGCAGTGGCTCGGGACGTCGCTCGCCTACAGCGCTTCGGCCGTCCTGCTCCTGCTGGTGGCGGCCAGTGTGCGGGTGCTGCCCCTGCTCCCCGGAACAGGGGCCGTCGACCGCAGCATCTCGATGTCCTGGCCCACACCCACGCTCGTGTTCGAGCCACAGCCGACCGACGGGCCGGTCCTCGTGCAGATCTCCTACACGGTCCGTCCCGACTCGCTCGCCGCGTTCCAGAAGGCCATGGGCCATGTCGAGTCCTCTCGTCGCCGGACCGGTGCCTCGAGATGGGCCCTGTTCCGGAGCGGCGAGGAGTCCGACGTGCAGTTGGAGACCTTCATGGTGCCGTCGTGGGGCGAGTTCCGACGACAGGAGACGCAGCGTCTGACCGGCCGCGACCGCGACATCCGCGCTGCAGCGCTGGCCCACGCCGACGGTGCACCCGTCGAACGACACTTCTTCCCGAGTGATGCCCGCCGGACCGGTTCTGCCAGGGCGGAACGTCCTGATCTCGCGGAGTGAGTCGCAGCCGTGGAGGTGGAACAACCCGGGCGATGGTGAATGATGTGGGCGATACCGGACTCGAACCGATGACCTCTTCCGTGTGAAGGAAGCGCGCTACCAACTGCGCCAATCGCCCGCAGGTCGTCCGCACCGGAGAGGTGCCGAACAGCCGCGAGTCACGATACTAGCCGATGCCGGGGGACGAACGCACATCCGCACCGCTGTCGACCCAGTATGCGCGCCGGTTTGAACATCGGTCCCGGTTTCGGCTAGAGTCGTTCGAGCACGCAGTGATGCGGGCAATGCGGATGTGGCGCAGTGGTAGCGCATCACCTTGCCAAGGTGAGGGTCGCGAGTTCGAATCTCGTCATCCGCTCGAGTGTCAGTGGTGTTGTTCCGGCAGGAATCCTACTCGGCAGTGTGTTCGGTCACACATGGTGGCGTGGCCGAGAGGCTAGGCAGCGGCCTGCAAAGCCGTCCACACGGGTTCGAATCCCGTCGCCACCTCACCTCAGCAACACAGTTCCACCAGCAACATCCCGGCGTCGTGTTCACATACGCCACCCGGGCGATTGGCGCAGCGGTAGCGCGCTTCCCTGACACGGAAGAGGTCACTGGTTCGATCCCAGTATCGCCCACCACAGAAAGCCCCCGGACCCCCGGGGGCTTTCGTCGTTCGAGCACGTGCAGGCAACGCAGGGGGACCATGCTTCAGCGAGTCATGGCGGAGACCACCGGGCCGCAGCGGCGCTCGTCGCCATGGCGCGACGGACGTGTGGCATGAGCCGCATCGGCGATTGGTGGCAGTCAAGCAACGCGAAACCGCGACGGCATCCCACGGACCCGGGCCACGCCGCCGCCCCGTACCCGGCGCTCAGCCGGTCGGGCCGGGTGGCGTTCGCCCAGTGCGAGCAGTACCTCCTCCGTGAGATCGTCGAGGCCAGAGCGTGGGGACGACAGGTCGCCAGCCGCGGTGACACGCCCGACACCGACGGTTGGCTCGTCATGCCCGGTCGGACGCACTCCTCCCTGATGGACGACTCGAGGGGCATGGGGGCGATGCCGGCGGTGATGGACTCCGTTGTCCAGTGGCTCGCGGACGCCGGGGCGATCCGCCCACTCTCGGAACACACGCGGCGGGCCATCGCGGCATCGAACGCCGAGGAACGGCTCCGCGATTACCCGGAGTACCACCCTGACGGCGACGGCCGGCGCACCTGGGACGACGATGTCTGGGAGGTGGAGCCGATTCGGATGCTCCAGATCTACCCGCACCTCGCCGATGCGAACGACGACTGGAGCCAGCAGGCGCGCCGGTGAGTGGCTCCACCCACTGCCCAGCCACGTACTGTCCCCCGCCTGGCCGACGCGCCGAGGAAGACGGAATTTCGGCCCGATTTTCCGCGGAACATCAAGGGTTGGGCCGACTCGCCCGCGCCGAGGTGTCAACGAGCGCCCTGAACATCGGCTAGAGTTTCCAAGCACCCGGAAACGGGATGCAATGCGGATGTGGCGCAGTGGTAGCGCATCACCTTGCCAAGGTGAGGGTCGCGAGTTCGAATCTCGTCATCCGCTCGAGTGTCAGTGAGAACGTGCAAGCGTTCCGCTCGACAGTGTGTTTCATCACACGTGGTGGCGTGGCCGAGAGGCTAGGCAGCGGCCTGCAAAGCCGTCCACACGGGTTCGAATCCCGTCGCCACCTCGCTGGCAACACCACTCACCTGGGCGATTGGCGCAGCGGTAGCGCGCTTCCCTGACACGGAAGAGGTCACTGGTTCGATCCCAGTATCGCCCACAGGAACACGAAGGGCCCGAGCGTACAGCTCGGGCCCTTCGTCGTTCCACAGGCCACCTCTTGCGCAAATCACCCGTCGCACGCCCGAACGTCCGTTCAGACGGCGAGGACCGCCCGCTCCCGGCGACGTAGGACCTCCGCGACGCCCCACACGATGAGGCCTTGACCCGCGGCGTATGTCGCCATGATGATCTCGTCTGCCGCCCAGATCGTCACTGCAGGCACGAAGCGGTCGAGCCCGATCAACGAGTCGGAGACGAGGAACAGCGCACCGCCCACGGCGATCGTCGGCGTCGTCATCGTGGAAGACGCCGCCATGGCCCCGATCACGACGGCATAGACGACGACCGCCGGATACAGCGCCCCCATGTCCTGCTGACTGAGGAGCGCGATGCCGGCGACGAGCCACACCAGGTACACGAGCGCCCAGACCGGCGGACGGTTCCTGATGCGCAGATGCCGCACGAAGAGCACGACATAGCCGGCCTGAGCGAGCATGAAGAACAGGATCCCCACGCCGAACGCGAGTTCACCCGGAACCATAAGGGCGACGTCGCCCAGCCAGCTGCAGAGGATCGCGACGAGCGCCGTGACCGCAGCGGCCGACAGTCGTCGAACCGACCACACGAGCGCCAGCGCGAGGACCAGCATGATGAACGGCTTGGTGAGGAGCGACAGCCACTCCTGACCGGAGGCGAGGGCGATGATGTGCACGAGCGCGACCACGGGCAGCGCGGCGAACAGCGCCGTCGCAGCCCTGCTCCTCTGCACAGCCGTCATCAGCGCCACCCCCGTCACGTCGTAGGCCTTCACTCTAGCGATGCGGCCGAGCACGAACCACGGCCGCCGACCGACGGCAGCGTCTCCTCGTCGTGGACGACGATAGGCTTGCACGGCCAAGGTTTCACCTGAGAAAGAGAGATCATCCGTGAGTGACGGGTTCGCACTGTTCACCGACCGATCCGTGGTCGCCATGCGCGTCAACGGCGAACTGAAGGACCTCGCCGCCACGGTGACGGAGACGGACACCGTCGAGCCGGTGCACCTCGACTCGCCCGACGGTCTCAATATCCTCCGCCACTCCGCAGCCCACGTGCTCGCGCAGGCCGTGCAGCAGGTCGACCCGCACGCGAACCTCGGCATCGGCCCGCCGGTCACCGACGGCTTCTACTACGACTTCGACGTCGCCGCACCGTTCACGCCTGAGGCGCTCAAGGTGCTGCAGAAGACGATGGACCGCATCATCCGCCAGGGCCAGCGCTTCGTGCGACGCGTCGTCACCGAAGACGAGGCTCGCGAGGAGCTCGCGGGGGAGCCCTACAAGCTCGAGCTGATCGGCCTCAAGGGCGGATCGGCAGCCGACGACGAGAACGTCGAGGTGGGCGGCGCGGAGCTGACCATCTACGACAACGTCGACCCGAAGACGGGGGAGACGGTCTGGAAGGACCTCTGCCGCGGTCCACACCTGCCGAACACGCGCATGATCGGCAACGGCTGGGCCCTGACGCGTCTCGCCGCGGCGTACTGGCGGGGGAGCGAGAAGAACCCGCAGCTGCAGCGGATCTACGGCACCGCTTGGGCGACCAAGGATGAGCTGCGCGCCTACCAGACGCGGATCGAGGAGGCGGCCAAGCGCGACCACCGCAAGCTCGGTGCCGAGCTCGACCTCTTCAGTTTCCCCGAGGAGATCGGCTCGGGTCTCGCGGTGTTCCACCCCAAGGGCGGCATCATCCGCAACGAGATCGAGAACTACATGCGCGAGCGCCTGCTCGCTTCCGGCTACGAGCTGGTGAACACCCCGCACATCACGAAGGGGCACCTGTTCGAGGTCAGCCAGCACCTGGCCTGGTACAAGGACGGCATGTTCCCGGCGATGCACCTCGATCAGGAGGTCGACGCCGACGGTCACGTCACCCGCCAGGGGCAGGACTACTACCTGAAGCCCATGAACTGCCCGATGCACAACCTGATCTACCGGGCTCGGGGGCGCAGCTACCGCGAACTGCCGCTGCGGCTCGCCGAGTTCGGCACGGTCTACCGGTATGAGAAGAGCGGCACCCTCTCCGGGCTCACGCGCGTCCGTGGCCTCACGCAGGACGACGCCCACATCTACGTGACCGACGACCAGGTCAAGGACGAGGTCGGCCGCCAACTGCAGTTCGTCCTGGAGACCCTCCGCGGCTACGGTCTCGACGACTTCTACCTGGAGCTCTCGACGAAGGACCCCGACAAGTACGTCGGCACTGACGAGGTCTGGGACGAAGCGACCGAGACCCTCCGGCAGGTGGCGGTCGAGTCCGGTCTCGAGCTCGTCCTCGACCCCGCTGGCGCAGCCTTCTACGGTCCGAAGATCTCGGTGCAGGCGCGCGACGCGATCGGTCGGACGTGGCAGCTGTCCACCGTGCAGCTCGACTTCAACCTGCCCGAGTTGTTCGAGCTGGAGTACACGGCCGCGGACGGCACGCGCAAGCGTCCGGCGATGATCCACCGCGCCCTCCTCGGCTCGATCGAGCGCTTCTTCGCGATCCTGCTCGAGCACTACGCGGGTGCCTTCCCGGTGTGGCTCGCCCCTGTGCAGGTCGTCGGCATCCCCGTCTCCGAGCAGTACGAGGAGTTCCTCGGCGGAGTCGTCGCTGAGCTGCGCTCGTCCGGGGTCCGTGCAGAACTCGACGCCTCCGACGATCGGATGCAGAAGAAGATCCGCAACCACACCAAGGCGAAGACGCCGCTGCAGCTGATCGTCGGCGAGGAGGACCAGGCCAACGGCGCGGTGAGCTTCCGATTCCGCGACGGCTCTCAGGAGAACGGTGTCCCCGTCGCCGACGCTGTGCGCCGAATCCGCGCCGCCATCGCCGCGAAACTGCAGGTGAACACCGCAGCGGATCTGCCGGCATGACCCCGGGCACCGAACCGGAGTCGTTCGAGTCGATCGACACCTCCCACCTGGTGGGCGTCCCGGACGCGTTCCAGCGTCTCTGGACGCCCCACCGGATGGTCTACATCAAGCAGGGCCAGCCATCCGACGACGGTTGTCCGTTCTGTATCGCGCCGACGCTCGACGACGAGTCAGCGCTCATCGTGCATCGGGGCGAGCACGCCTTCGTGCTGCTGAACCTCTTCCCGTACAACTCCGGGCACCTGCTCGTCTGCCCGTACCGCCACGTCGCGATGTACGACGACGCGACGACGGAGGAGGTCGCCGAGATCGGTGCCCTGACGCAGACGGCGATGCGGGTCGTCCGGTCCGTCTCGAGGAACGACGGCTTCAACCTCGGCATGAACCAGGGTGCCGTGGCCGGCGCCGGGATCGCGGCGCACCTGCACCAGCACATCGTGCCGCGCTGGGCGACGGACGCCAACTTCTTCCCGATCATCGCCCAGACCAAGGCGCTCCCGCAGCTGCTCGGCGATGTCCGACAGGCGATCGCGGACGCCTGGCCGACCTCGGCCTGATCCGTCGTCGGCCGGTCCATCTGGACCGGTCCACCCAAGTCCAATTTCCGGCCTGTGGACGGAGCACCGTCAGGCCACCCGGCGGTACGCTCGCCATCATGACCGAGAGCAGCACGACCACTGGACAGCACGGCTCGAACCGCGTGAAGCGCGGACTCGCGGAGATGCTCAAGGGCGGCGTCATCATGGACGTCGTCACCGCCGAGCAGGCCCGTATCGCGGAGGACGCCGGGGCCGTCGCCGTGATGGCCCTCGAGCGCGTCCCCGCGGACATCCGGTCCCAGGGCGGCGTGGCTCGCATGAGCGATCCGGACCTCATCGAATCGATCATCGCCGAGGTGTCCATCCCCGTCATGGCGAAGGCTCGCATCGGACACTTCGTCGAAGCCCAGGTCCTCCAGGCACTCGACGTCGACTACATCGACGAGTCCGAGGTCCTGAGCCCGGCCGACTACGTGAACCACATCGACAAGTGGGGCTTCGACGTGCCGTTCGTGTGCGGCGCCACCAACCTGGGAGAGGCGCTGCGGCGTATCAACGAGGGTGCCGCGATGATCCGCTCGAAGGGTGAGGCCGGCACCGGCGACGTGTCCGAGGCGACGAAGCACATCCGCAAGATCCGCTCCGAGATCGCGCACCTGTCGTCGATGTCGAAGGACGAGCTGTACGTCGCGGCGAAGGAGCTCCAGGCCCCGTACGACCTCGTCGTGGAGATCGCCGAGACCGGCAAGCTCCCGGTCGTGTTGTTCACCGCCGGGGGTGTGGCGACGCCGGCGGACGCTGCGATGATGATGCAGCTGGGTGCCGACGGTGTGTTCGTCGGATCCGGCATCTTCAAGTCCGGCAACCCGGCTCAGCGGGCGGCGGCCGTCGTCAAGGCGACGACCTTCTTCGACGACCCTCAGGTCATCGCCGAGGTCTCCCGCGGTCTCGGTGAGGCGATGGTCGGCATCAACGTCGCCGACCTCGCGGCACCGCACCGCCTCGCCGAGCGTGGCTGGTAGCCCCGCGTCCGGCCTGAACCAGGTGACGTCGTGACCGGGGCGGCACGCGTCGGCGTCCTCGCCCTGCAAGGGGACTTCCGAGAGCACGCGGCCGTCCTCACCGGCCTCGGGGCGGACGTCAGCCTCATCAGGCGCCCCTCGGAACTGACCGGCATCGACGGACTCGTCCTGCCCGGCGGGGAGTCGAGCGTGATGGACAAGCTCGCTCGCTCCTTCGACCTCGCCGGACCGTTGCGCGAAGCGATCACCGCCGGGTTGCCCGTGTACGGCACCTGCGCCGGGCTCATCCTCCTGGCGGACCGGATCCTCGACGGGATCGCCGGCCAGCAGAGTCTCGGCGGACTCGACGTCTCGGTCCGGCGCAACGCCTTCGGGTCGCAGCTCGACTCCTTCGAGACGGACCTGTCGATCCCCGTCCTCGGCGACCCGCCCGTGCACGCCGTGTTCATCCGCGCACCGGTGGTCGAAGCCGCCGGTCCGGCGGTGAAACCCCTCGCCTCGCTGCCCGACGGTCGGATGGTCGCCGTCGAGCAGGGGAACCTGCTCGGCACGTCCTTCCACCCCGAGGTCACCGGCGACACCCGTTTCCACGCTTACTTCCTCGACAAGGTCGAGCGATCCCGCTGAAGCGCTGGCGCCCGATCCCGCGGCCCGTCCCGGCGTGATCGCGAGTTCCGGGCCGCTGGCCTAGACTGGTCAGGTTCTTTTCACGCAGTTAGGGAGCACATGTCCGGACACTCCAAGTGGGCGACGACCAAGCACAAGAAGGCGGTCATCGACGGCCGTCGCGCGAAGTCGTTCGCCAAGCTCATCAAGAACATCGAGGTCGCGGCCAAGATGGGCGGCGCAGACCTCGCGGGCAACCCGACGCTGCAGGACGCCATCCAGAAGGCGAAGAAGACCTCGGTCCCGAACGACAACATCGACCGCGCCGTCAAGCGCGGTGCCGGCCTCACCGGTGAGGTCGTCGACTACACCACGATCATGTACGAGGGCTACGGGCCGAACGGCGTCGCCCTGCTCGTCGAGTGCCTCACCGACAACAAGAACCGTGCAGCAGCCGATGTCCGGACGCTGATGTCCCGCAACGGCGGCACCATGGCCGACCCTGGCTCCGTCGCTTACAACTTCCAGCGCAAGGGCCTCATCGTCGTCCAGGCCGAGGGCACCACCGAGGACGACGTCCTCGGCGCCGTCCTCGATGCCGGCGCAGAAGAGGTGAACACCGAGGGTGAGACCTTCGAGGTCGTCACCGAGCCGAGCGACATGGTCGCGACCCGGACCGCCCTGCAAGAGGCCGGTATCGACTACGACTCCGCCGACGTCGCCTTCGTCCCGAACCTCAAGGTCGAGATCGACGCCGACACGGCGCGCAAGGTCTTCAAGCTCATCGACGCCCTCGAGGACAACGACGACGTCCAGAACATCTACAGCAACTTCGACCTCACCCCCGAGGTGCAGGCCGAGTTGGAGGCCGACGACGAGTAGTCCGGCGTCCGTGCCGAGCGGAGCTCGTTCGAACGGATGTACGACACTCCGTCCTCGCGGAGTGCTCGGCGCATCGCCCGCGCTTAGGGTCGGAGCATGACTCTGCGCGTCCTCGGCATCGATCCCGGCCTGACCCGATGCGGGGTGGGGGTCGTCGACGTCCTGCCGGGACGGCAGGCCACGATGGTCGAGTACGGCGTCATCCGGACGGATGCGCACGCCCCACTCGAGCAGCGACTCCTCATGATCGCGCAGGGCATCGCCGAGGCGATCGAGCGCACCTCGCCGACCGCGATGGCCGTCGAGCGGGTGTTCGCGCAACACAACGTCCGGACGGTCATGGGCACCGCTCAGGCGAGTGGGCTCGCCCTGCACGCTGCGGCCGCGAACGGGATCCCCGTCGGCCTGCACACCCCGAGCGAGGTCAAGGCCGCGGTGACCGGCTACGGACGAGCAGACAAGCTCCAGGTGCAGACCATGGTCGCGCGGATCCTCGGTCTCGACGAACTCCCGAAGCCCGCTGACGCCGCAGATGCGCTCGCGCTCGCGATCTGCCACGCCTGGCGACCAGTCGTGTCGACTGCGGCGACACCCGTCGGCGCACCTCCGCAGGGGAGTGGAGCACTCACCCCGGCCCAGCGTGCGTGGGCGGCTGCGGAACGCGGCGGCGCTCCGCGCGAGGCGGCCGTCCGGGCCCGGGCAGCGCGGAGCCCTAGGCTGGAAGCATGATCTCCTCCCTCCGCGGCACCGTCCTGAGCGCGGTCGGCAACCTCGTCGTGATCGAGGTGGGCGGCGTCGGATTCGCCGTCCAGGTCACGCCGGCCCATGCCCTCTCACTCCGGGTCGGCACCGAAGCACTCCTCTCGACGACACTGATCGTGCGGGAGGACTCGCTCTCCCTGTTCGGGTTCCGATCTGCCGAGGAGCTGTCCGTGTTCGAACTCCTGGTGAGCGTCACCGGGGTCGGCCCGAAGTCGGCACTCGGCGTCCTGGAGGCGCTGACACCGGAGCAGATCGCCGCCGCCATCTCCGCGGACGACGACGCCCCGTTCCGGAAGGTCTCCGGGATCGGGCCGAAGACGGCGAAGCTCATCACCGTCTCGCTCGCCGGAAAGCTCCGCGTCACCAGGACGACGCCTGAAGCTCCGGCGACCACCGTGAACGCGGCAGCGATCGCCGATCAGGTCGTGACGGCGCTCATCGGGCTCGGTTGGCCGGAGAAGACGGCGACGCAGGCGGTCGTCGAGGCCTCCGCCTCCGCGAGTGCGGACGACCTCTCGACCGTGCCGTCGCTCATCCGCCTGGCCCTCGGCAGACTCGGCCCGGCGCACGCCGGAGGCCGTACCTCGTGACGGACGCTCCAGAAGACCTCACCAATCCAGCCGCCGAGTCCGATGCGGAACTGGCGTTCGAGGGGGCGCTCCGTCCGCGGTCGCTCTCCGAGTTCGTCGGTCAGTCCAAGGCGCGCGGTCAGTTGCAACTCCTGATCACGGCGGCCGGGATGCAGAACCGCACCCCCGACCACATCCTGCTGGCCGGCCCTCCTGGACTCGGCAAGACGACCCTCGCGATGATCGTCGCGCACGAGACGGGGAAACCGCTCCGGCTCACGAGCGGCCCGGCCATCCAGCACGCCGGCGACCTCGCCGCGGTCTTGTCGTCGCTGACCCCGGGTGAGGTCCTCTTCATCGACGAGATCCACCGCATGGCCCGCCCTGCCGAGGAGATGTTGTACCTCGCCATGGAGGACTTCCGCATCGACATCATGGTGGGCAAGGGTGCCGGCGCGACGAGTATCCCCCTCGAGCTGGCGCCGTTCACCCTGGTCGGGGCGACCACCCGGTCCGGTCTGCTGCCGAACCCGCTCCGCGACCGCTTCGGGTTCACCGCCCACCTCGAGTTCTACGACGAGCCGGAACTGCAGCAGGTGCTGCACCGCACCGCCGACATGCTCGGGCTCGACATCGACGGTCGGGCCGTCGCCGAGATCGCCGGACGCTGTCGGGGTACGCCGCGCATCGCCAACCGACTCCTCCGCCGGGTCAGGGACTATGCACTCGTGCACGGTGGCCGCGCCGACCTGGAGACCGTCCAGGCCGCGCTCGAGCTCTACGACGTCGACGCCCTCGGTCTCGACCGACTCGACCGGTCGGTCATGGAGGGCATGCTCGACCGCTTCGCCGGAGGCCCGGTCGGGCTCAGCACGCTCGCGGTCTCGGTCGGCGAGGAAGCGGAGACGATCGAGTCCGTCGTCGAGCCGTTCCTCGTCCGGATCGGCCTCATCACGCGCACGCCACGGGGCCGCGTGGCGACCCCGGCCGCCTGGCGGCACTTCGGCAGAACACCTTCTCAGCATGGCTCGACCCTCGATGGCCTATAATTTCCCTTTGGCGGTGCGTTCCCAACGTCTCCCGCCCTCAATCTCCTCTGGAAGGTTCCCATCGTGGATGCAATGACCCTCGTCCTGTTCGGCCTCGCCGGCGTCATGATCGTGTTCATGATGGTGAGCAACAACAAGCGGAAGAAGCAAGCCGCGGAGACCGAGCAGAAGCTCGTCCCCGGCGCCGAGGTGCTCACCGGCTTCGGTGTCTACGGCACCCTCATCTCGATGGACCGCGACTCCCGCAAGGCCGATGTCGAGATCGCCCCCGGCGTCATCGTCACCATCGACCCGCGCTACGCGGGTGCGGTCGTCGCACCGACGGTCGCCGAGACCGCCGAGGAGGCCCCCGTCGTCGAGTCGATCCCCGACGACGCCTCCACACTCGACCTCTCCAAGCCCGAATTCGGCCAGCGCGTCGAGGACACCTCGAAGCCGCAGAAGAGCGACGACTAGTCCCAACCCCTTCCCGGGTGGTGGCCGTCGTGCCACCGCCGGCAGAGAAAGCTGAGTTCCGAGTTTGGCAAAGTCGACTCCGGTCAAGAAAGCGTGGCGTTCGCTCACCTGGCTTGGCGTAATCCTCATCGGTTTGTTCGCGATCAACGCGGCCGGGGTCCTCTGGGGGAACAGCTCATGGGCGCCCAAGCTGGCCCTCGACCTCGAGGGCGGCACCCAGATCATCCTCGCGCCGAAGCTGGAGTCCGGCCAGACGGTCTCCAACGAGCAGCTGAACCAGGCCGTGGCGATCATCCGCCAGCGCGTCGACGCGTCCGGCGTGTCGGAGGCGGAGATCACGACGCAGGGTCAGAACGTCGTCGTCTCGATCCCGGGAACCCCCGACGAAGCGACGCTGAACCGCATCGAGAGCTCCGCGAAGCTCGAGTTCCGTCCGGTCCTCACCTCGCAGCAGCTGACTCCCGGTCAGCCGTCCAACACCTTCATCGGTGAGGACGGCGCCTCGACCCCGTATCCGACGCCGGATCCGGGCCTCGAGAGCACGCCGACCGCGTCGCCGACGAACGCGAGCGACCTGTCGCAGGTGACGCCCGCGCTGTACGCCGCCTTCCAAGCCTACGACTGCGCCGCGAACGCGGACTCGCTCGACGCCACCGCAGCGCCTGCTGCCGAGCCGCTCATCACGTGCGACGTCGACGGCACCTTCAAGTACGTCCTCGGCCCGGTCGAGGTGTCCGGAGAAGACCTGTCCGACGCGAGCGCCGGCATCAAGACGACGTCGTCAGGTGCCAGCACGGGCGAGTGGGCGGTGTACCCGGTCTTCAACGAAAAGGGCACCGCGCTCTTCGCCGACGTCACCGGCCGCCTGACCTCGCTGCAGAGCCCGCAGAACCAGTTCGCGATCGTGCTCGACGGCAATGTCATCTCCGCACCGCAGTCGCTCGCCGTCATCTCGGACGGCAAGCCGGAGATCAGCGGCTCCTTCACCGAGGAGTCCGCCAAGACCCTCGCCGACCAGCTCAAGTTCGGCGCCCTGCCGATCAGCTTCGTCGTGCAGAGCCAGGACACCATCTCGGCGACCCTCGGTTCGACGCAGTTGGAGAGCGGCCTCATCGCCGGTCTGATCGGGCTCATCCTGGTCGTCATCTACACGCTGTTCCAGTACCGGCTCCTCGGCACCGTGACCATCGCCTCGCTCGTCGCGGCAGCGGTGCTCACGTATGTGGTGATCCTGCTGATGTCCTGGCGTCAGGGCTTCCGGCTCTCCCTTGCCGGGATAGCAGGTCTCATCGTCGCGATCGGTTTCACCGCGGACTCGTTCATCGTGTACTTCGAACGCATCAAGGACGAACTCCGCGACGGCCGCGGTCTGGAGTCCGCCGTCGAAGCCGGCTGGAAGCGCGCGAAGCGCACCATCTACGCGGCGAAGGGTGTCAACCTCCTGTCGGCCGTTGTGCTGTACGTCCTCGCGATCGGCAACGTCCGCGGCTTCGCCCTCACCCTCGGCGTGACCACGATCATCGACGTCATCGTCGTGCTGCTGTTCACCCACCCGATGATGCAGCTCCTCGGCCAGACGAAGCTCTTCAACAGCGGCAAGCCGTTCACCGGTCTCGACCCGTCGGCGCTCGGCGCCATCTACCGCGGTCGTGCAGAGTTCCGGAAGCCCGTCTCGGTGCCCGGCGCCAAGGCCGCGTCCAGCAGCCGTGAGGCGGCCAAGCGCCAGACGATCGCCGAGCGCAAGCAGGCCGCCCTCGTCGGAGGCGGCTCCGACACCAGAGCAGACGATCTGCCGACCGATGGGAAGGACTCCTGATGGGTGCGTTCGCACGGTTCGGAAACGAGCTCTACACCGGGAAGCGCTCCTACGACTTCGTCGGCAAGCGCAAGATCTGGTACACGATCGCCATCGTCGCGGTCGTCCTCTCGGTGTTGATCCCGGTCGTCAAGGGCGGATTCAACTTCGGCATCGAGTTCCGCGGTGGTTCGCAGTTCCAGATCGCCGACGTCAAGAGCACCGATCAGACGCTGGCCGAAGACGCGGTCGCGTCCGTCGTCAGCGGCGCGACCACCCACGTGACCGTCGTGGGCGGCAACTCGGTCCGCGTGCAGACCGACCAGCTGAAGAACGACAAGGTCACCCAGCAGGTGTCGGCAGCCTTGGCCGAGGCCTACGGCGTCGAACAGTCCGACATCACGAGTTCGTTCATCGGCCCGTCATGGGGTCAGGACGTCTCCAAGCAGGCGATCGTCGGCCTCATCGTGTTCCTCGTGCTCGCGGCGATCCTCATGGCCCTGTACTTCCGCACCTGGAAGATGTCCGCGGCCGCGCTGCTCTCCCTCATGCACGACCTCATCATCACGGCCGGTGTCTACGCCGCGACGGGCTGGGAGATCACGCCGGCCGCCATGATCGGTTTCCTCACCATCCTCGGGTTCTCGCTGTACGACACCGTCGTGGTGTTCGACAAGATCCGCGAGAACACGACGCTCGACGCCGACGGCGCGGCCCGGACGTTCGGGGAGTCGGTCAACCTCGCGGTCAACCAGACCCTGGTGCGCTCGATCAACACCGGCGTGGTGGCGGCGCTCCCGGTCGCGGCGATCCTGTTCTTCGGTGCCTTCGTCCTCGGTGCCGACACGCTGCGCGACATCTCGCTCGCTCTGCTCGTCGGTATCCTCGTCGGCACGTACTCGACGATCTTCGTCGCCGCACCGCTCTACGCGAACTTCCGGCACAACGAGCCCCGCATCGCCAAGCACGACAAGCGCGTGCTGCAGGCGCGCGAGCGCGCTCAGACCTCGGATGACGCCGAGGGCGAACGCACGGAAGCAGACGCGCCGCTGGCGCGTTGACCCTGACAGCGACCGACAACCGCGTGCACGAGCGCAGGGAGGCCTGAGATGGCGGACACCACGACATCCTCGACGGCCTCCCTGCGCCGTCTCGTCCCACGGATCTTCTCGAAGGCACAGCCGGCCGGCGCCGTCGACACCCTGATGCGGACGGTGCGGCAGCACCATCCCAAGGCCGACCTGGCGCTCATCGAACGTGCGTACACGGTCGCCGAGCGAGCCCACTCCGGGCAGAAGCGCCAGAGCGGCGAGCCGTACATCACGCACCCGGTCGCCGTCTCCCAGATCCTGGCCGACCTCGGCATCGGACCGAAGACGATCGTCGCCGCCCTCCTCCACGACACCGTCGAGGACACCGACTACTCGCTCGACCAACTCCACGCGGACTTCGGCGACGAGGTCGCCATGCTCGTCGACGGCGTCACGAAGCTCGACAAGGTCAAGTACGGCGACAGCGCCCAGGCCGAGACGGTCCGGAAGATGATCGTCGCGATGTCGAAGGACATCCGCGTCCTCATCATCAAACTCGCCGACCGGCTGCACAACGCCCGGACCTGGGGATTCGTCCCGGCCGAGAAGGCGGCGAAGAAGGCCACGGAGACCCTCGAGATCTACGCACCGCTCGCGCACCGCCTCGGGATCCAGGCGATCAAGTGGGAGCTCGAAGACCTGTCCTTCGCCGTGTTGTACCCGAAGCTCTACGCCGAGATCGAATCGCTCGTCAAACAGCGGACGCCGCAGCGCGAGGAGTACGTGCAGCACGTCATCGACGCGGTGAACGAGGATCTCAAGGCGCAGAAGATCCGCGGCAAGGTCGCCGGTCGTCCGAAGCAGTACTACTCGATCTACCAGAAGATGGTCGTCCGCGGCCGCGAGTTCGACGACATCTACGACCTTGTCGGCATCCGTGTCCTCGTCAACTCGCTCCGCGACTGCTACGCGGTCCTCGGGTCGATCCACGCGCGGTGGACCCCCGTCCCAGGGCGCTTCAAGGACTACATCGCCACGCCGAAGTTCAACCTGTACCAGTCGCTGCACACCACCGTCGTCGGACCGGGCGGGAAGCCCGTCGAGATCCAGATCCGTACGAACGAGATGCACCAGCGGGCCGAGTTCGGTGTCGCCGCGCACTGGAAGTACAAGGAGCGGATGAACAGCGGGAAGACCGCGTCCTCCGCCGAGCCCGACAGCTCGATGGCCTGGCTCGCCCACATCTCCGACTGGCAGGCGGAGACGGCGGACCCGGGGGAGTTCCTCGACTCGTTGCGGTTCGAGATCGGTGCGAAGGAGGTCTACGTCTTCACCCCGAAGGGGCGTGTCGTCGGCCTGCCCGCCGGCGCGACGCCGGTGGACTTCGCCTACGCCGTCCACACGGAGGTCGGCCACCGGACGATGGGCGCCCGGGTCAACGGGCGGCTCGTGCCGCTGGAGAGCTCGCTCAACACCGGCGACGTGGTGGAGGTCTTCACCTCGAAGAACCCCGACTCCGGTCCGAGCCAGGACTGGTTGAACTTCGTTAAGAGCCCTCGGGCGCGGAACAAGATCCGCCAGTGGTTCACGAAGGAGCGACGCGACGAGGCCATCGAGCAGGGCCGTGACGCGATCGCGCGGGCGATGCGCAAGCAGAACCTGCCGCTCCAGAAGCTCATGAACCAGGACTCGTTCGCCGAGGTCGCGGCGCAGCTGCGCTACGAGGACGTCACGGCGCTCTACGCGGCCGTCGGCGAGGGCCACGTCTCGACGCAGTCCGTGCTCGAGAAGGTGGTCGCGCTCCTGCAGAAGGACGCCGACAGCGAGCACGCCGAGTACACCGTCCCGGTGCGCGGGAGCCGCCGTGAGCGGCTGCAGAACAGCGACTCCGGGGTCCTCGTGCTCGGTGCTCCCGACATCCTGGTCAAGCTCGCGAAGTGCTGCACCCCGGTGCCGGGTGATGAGATCGTCGGGTTCGTCACGCGGGGCTCCGGCGTCTCCGTCCACCGTTCGGACTGCCACAACGTCCAGGGACTCCTGCAGGAACCCGAGCGCATGATCGATGTGGAGTGGGCGCCGTCGTCGAAGAGCGTGTTCCTCGTCCAGATCCAGGTCGAGGCACTCGATCGAGCTGGACTGTTGTCGGATGTGACGCGGGTGCTGTCCGAGTACCACGTCAACATCCTGTCGGCGACGGTGAACACCTCGAGCGACCGCCTGGCCATCAGCCGCTTCGTGTTCGAGATGGGCGACACCACCCACCTCGACCGGGTGCTGAACGCGGTCCGGCGGATCGACACCGTGTACGACGTCTACCGGGTCAACGGCGGCTGAGCGGGAGCGACCAGGACGCCAGTTCGCTCCGAGTCGGCTCGAGGCCGGGGAGCATCACCTCGGTGGCACTCGACACGACACGGACGATCCGTGTGCCGCCGAGGACCCGCGGGACGGAGCGGACCCAGGCGACGACCTCCTCAGGGCTGGTGAGCCCGAGCAGGAAGTAGTTGCGGATCGTCGTCATGGCCTCCTCAGCTTCGGCGCCGGTGCGCCGTGCCAGATCCGCGACCGTGCGCGTGGGGGTCGTGACCCGCAGTGCGCCGCACCGCTCGCTGTCGTCGGGGCGGAGTGACACCTGACGCAGACGCAAGCGGGGCGAACGCGCGCTGCGCCGTTCCATCGACACGAAGCCCGTGTGGACCCTCGGTGCGATGAGCGCCGCGCCGTGCAGCCAGGCGGCACTCGTCTCAGCGATGACCGCGCCGGCCAGCCCGGGCAGCTGTTCGAGGACCGCCGCGCGCAGCCTGACGGTGTCGGGTTCGTCGACACTGCAGTAGCCGTCTTCGAAGGCGAAGAGCTCGCCGTCGAGCCGCGCGGCGGCGAGCTCGGCGACGGAGAGCTCAGGTGGCTGGAGGTAGGCGGGGAGGCGGCTCGTGGAGGCCGAGGGATCCGTCGCGCAGTCTGGCTCGATGGGGGAGGACGTCTGGAGTGCCGTGGACATACGACGATCCTCCTGTAGCCGTCCGGTAGCAGGAGGATCGTCGACGGATCTGTGGAGAACCGCGACCGTCACGCGGTTGGTGGAGCGGATCCGCCTAGCGGATCGCCCCGAGCCACGCCTTGCGTGCATCCAGCGCCTCGATGGCCGCGGTGAGCCGGTCGGCGTCACCCGAGGCTCGTGCAGCCTCGACCTCGTCCTCGAGCTTGGCGATGGCGTCGGCGAGCTGGCTCGCGAGCCCCTCGGTACGCGCCTTCGTCTCGGGGTTGTTGCGCTTCCAGTGCTCGTCCTCGAGCTGCTTGACGTGGGTCTCGATCTTGCGGAGACGGTCTTCGACGACGCGGACCTGCTCGCGCGGGACCTTGCCGATCTCGTCCCACCGACGCTGAATGTCGGTGAGCGCCTTGCGCGCCGAGTCCCGATTCGTGTCGGCCAGGATCGGCTCGGCATCCGCCAACACCGCGAGCTTCAAATCCAGGTTGCCCTGGAACTCCTCGTTGTCGCGCGCGTCGATCTCGGCCTTCGCGCCGTAGATCGCGTCGCCCGCGGCCTTGAACTTCGCCCAGAGTGCGTCATCCTGGCGCTTCCCGGCACGTGGGGAGGCCTTCCACTCGTCGAGCAGACTGCGGTAGGCGGGGATGCCCTCGGCGCCCTTGGCGATGAGGGCCTCGGCGCGCTCGACGAGCTTCTGCTTGATCGCGCGTGCTTCCTTGTGGACCGAGTCCAGCTCCGTGTAGAACGCACGACGGTGCTGCTCGATCGTCGCGCGCGCCGTCCGGAACCGCTTCCAGAGGTCGTTGGCGTCGTTCTTCGCGAGACGCGGACCGTCGTGCTGCTGGCGCTGCCACTCGGCGAAGAGTTCGTCGAGTCTCGCCGAGGTCTGCTTCCACTGCACCCGTGCCGGATCCTGCTGCGCGAGCTGCTCGGCTTCCTCGACGATCGCGAGACGCGCACGTGCCGCTTCCTCGAGGGCTGCCTTGGTCTCCTGGCTCTGCGCCTCGGTCAGCTCGCTCACGGTGCCGTCGAGCGCCGCGAGGCGGGTCAGGAGCGCCTGGAGGTTGCCGACCGCGTTGGCGGACTCGACCTGCTTGGTGATCGACTTCACGGCCTTCGCGACGTCCGTCGCCGGTGCACCGCGCTTCGCGCGCTGCTCGAGGAGCGTCACCTGTCCGGCGAGGTCCGTGAACTTGCGCTCGAAGTACGCGAGCGCCTCCTCCTTGGAACCGTCGGGGTACTGTCCGACCGCTCGTTCACCGTCGGCCTCACGGACGTAGACGGTGCCGTCGTCGTCGACACGGCCCCACGGTTCGATCTCTGGACTGGTCACGCGCATCACCCTTGCTGTGTGTTGACCGCCGTTCGTGGCGATCGTGATCGATCCACAAGCCTATTACCCCGAGTCCTGCTCGGGGCGACCGCTTGCGCCGGTCGGTTCCGTCTGGTGCAGGTTACTGCACGCGCTACTGGACCGTCACCGACGTGATGGTGGCGGGGACCGCTGGGGCACCGTCACCGCTGCCGTCTGCGACACCGCCGGACACGACACCCGAGACGAGCTGGTCGAGACCGCTCGTGATCTGGCCGAGCACGGTGTAGCCGCCGGCGGCGTCGGACGGGATGGTCGAGTCCTGGTACACGAGGAAGAACTGCGAACCGTTGCTGTAGCCGTTCCCTCCCTGGCGTGCCATGGCGATGGTGCCGGCCGGGTAGACGTCGTCCGTCGGTGCGTTCTCGACCGGGCCGTAGCTGTACCCGGGGCCGCCGGTGCCGGTGCCGTCGGGGTCGCCGCACTGCAGGACGTAGATGCCGCTCGTCGTGAGGCGGTGGCAGGTGACGCCGTCGTAGAAGCCGGATTGGGCGAGGGAGATGAAGGAGGAGACGCCCTGCGGCGCGCAGGCTCCGTCGAGGGTGAGGTTCATGACGACGTCGTTGATCGTCATCTCACCACTCCAGTCACGGTCCTCGGCGATGGTGCTCGCGGGGACCTCGCCGGTGTTCGCGCCGTCCGTGGCCCCGGTGACACCGCAGGCCCCGGCCTCGGCGGAAGCCGTGGGCGTCGCGACCGGGGTGCCCGGACCGCCGGCAAAGAAGAACACCTGCGCAGCCGTGGCACCGGCCAGGATGACGACGAGCGCCGCCGCGGCGATCACGTTGTCGCGGACGCGGCGCTTCGAGCGGTGCTCGTGCACGGTGCGCCGGGCGTTGTAGGCGCGCAGTCGTGCGCGTGCTGCGCGTGCCTCTTTGTCCGGACCCTTGCTCGTTGCCACGTCGTTCCCTCCAGGTGCCGTCGGCCGAGCGGCGGCATCGCGCTGTCATCTGGCACCACGCCCGCGGCGGACTGCCCAGGAGAACCTTACGGGGAGCGCTCCGCGCGGACCAAACGACGCACGACGGCGGCGACCCCGTTCTGCAGCGGGTCCGCGTGTCGCAGGCTGCGGCTAGCCTGGTGGAATGTTCAGTCGAGGACCCGGCATCGCCGGCGCACCGGTTCCGCTCGCCGTGCGCATGCGGCCCCGCAGCCTCGAGGAGGTCGCCGGCCAGCAGCACCTGCTCCGTCCCGGCTCGCCGCTCGTCCGCCTGGCGAGCGACAACGAGGGGACGCAGGCGGCCGTGTCCGTCATCCTGTGGGGCCCACCGGGCACCGGGAAGACGACCCTGGCGCAGGCCATCGCGCACAGCTCCGGCCGCCGGTTCGTGGAGCTCTCGGCCGTGACGGCGGGCGTCAAGGACGTCCGGCAGGTCATGGAGGAGGCGATGTCGAGCCGCGACCTCTACGGCAGCTCGACCGTCCTCTTCCTCGACGAGATCCACCGGTTCACGAAGGCCCAGCAGGACGCCCTGCTCCCCGGCGTGGAGAACGGCTGGGTCATCCTGGTCGCCGCGACGACCGAGAACCCGTCGTTCTCGGTCATCTCCCCGCTGCTGTCGCGTTCGCTGCTCCTCACGCTCGAACAGCTGAGCGACGACGACCTCGGCATCCTCATCGACCGCGCCGTGACCGACCCGCGCGGCCTGGCCGGTCGCTTCACTGTGACGCCGGAGGCCCGCGCCGCGATCATCCAGTTGTCGTCCGGCGATGCCCGACGAGCCCTGACGGCACTGGAGGCGGCCGCGATCGCCGCCGACTCCGATCTCGGCGCTCCGGTCGATCCCGACGAGCTCGATCTCGACGACTCGGGCCTCCTCGACGTCGGCGATGAGGATGATGAAGACGAAGATGACGGGGCGGACGCCGACTCCGACCCCGCGACGCGGGCGCCCCGCGGTCCCGTCATCACCGATGAGCTCGTCTCGCAGGCGGTCGACCGCGCCCTGCTCCGATACGACCGCAACGGCGACGAGCACTACGACGTCATCAGCGCGTTCATCAAGAGCATCCGCGGATCCGACGTCGACGCCGCGCTGCACTACCTCGCTCGGATGATCGAGGCGGGGGAGGACCCGCGCTTCATCGCCCGCCGCATCATCATCTCCGCGGCCGAGGACATCGGCATCGCCGACCCGCAGGCGCTGCCCATCGCCGTGGCGGCCGCCGACGCCGTCCAGTTCATCGGCATGCCCGAGGGTCGTATCCCGCTGGCCGAGGCCGTGGTGTACCTGGCCACCGCCGCCAAATCGAACGCGGCCTACGTGGCCATCGACCAGGCCATCGCCGACGTCAGGGCTGGAGCCTTCGGACGTGTGCCGAAGCCGATGCGCGACGCCCACTACGCGGGCGCCAAGCGCCTCGGACACGGCAAGGGCTACCGCTACCCGCACGACCACCCGATCGGCGTCGTCGCCCAGCAGTACCTGCCCGACGAGCTCCGCGACGTCCGGTACTACCAGCCCACCGACCACGGCCACGAACGCGACATCTCGGCACGGTTGGACAAACTCCGGAAGATCGTCCGGGGCGAGTGAACGTCGGGTCGCGGCGGCCCGGCGACCGGGGCACGTCGTGCTAGTATTGATTCGCCTAGAACCGGTGTGACTGCGCGGCTGCTCGATCACCGTGTTCGACGGGCGTGTTCTGTAGCCGAACAGCCCCGGCGGACCCCTCTGACTTTGTCCGGTGTGATTCCGGATCACCGACGCGTCTTCGCGCCGGTCATTCATCGTTTGAGACTTCATCGAAAGGAAACCGTGTCTACCAAGTCACGTACCCGCAGCAAGACCCGCCTCTCGCGGGCACTCGGCATCGCCCTCACCCCGAAGGCCGCCAAGTACCTCGAGAAGCGTCCCTACGCTCCCGGTGAGCACGGCCGCACCAAGCGCAAGGCCGACAGCGACTACGCCGTCCGTCTGCGCGAGAAGCAGCGTCTGCGCGCCCAGTACGGCATCCGCGAGGCTCAGCTCAAGATCGCCTTCCAGGAGGCACGTCGCACCCAGGGCCTGACGGGTGAGAACCTCGTCGAGATCCTCGAGACCCGTCTCGACGCGCTCGTCCTCCGTGCCGGCTTCGCCCGCACCACGGCTCAGGCTCGCCAGATGGTCGTGCACCGCCACATCATGGTCGACGGCCAGCTCGTCGACCGCCCGTCCTTCCGCGTGAAGCCGGGTCAGCTCATCCACGTCAAGCCGCGCTCTGAGGGCACCGAGCCCTTCCAGGTCGCCGCTGCCGGCGGTCACGTCGACGTCCTGCCGAAGGTGCCCGCGTACCTCTCGGTCGAGCTCGACAAGCTCCAGGCACGTCTCGAGCGTCGCCCGAAGCGCGCTGAGGTCCCCGTGACCTGTGAAGTGCAGCTCGTCGTCGAGTACTACGCAGCCCGCTAGGACTGCGGCCCGGCTCCGGGCACCACACGAAGAGGCATCGGCTCCGGCCGGTGCCTCTTCGTCGTTGTACGACGCCATCGGTCCACCGCGCTCGACTACGATGGATGCTTGGTACGCCCGGCGACGCCCGGGTGGTCGCACCGCAGATGAGGAGTTCCCCATGAAGAACGCGTTCTGGCTGATCGTCGGCATCGGCGCCGGCTTCGTCGTCGCCCACGAGATCAACAAGACACAGTCCGGCAAGCGGTTCTTCTCCGAGCTGGACTCACGCGTCAGGGAGTTCACCGACACCGTCGGCGACGCCTACAAGGAGCGCGAGGCGCAGCTGCGCGACACGGCGGAGTCCGTCGTCGCGCGCGTCGAGGACGCCGCAGAAGACCTCACCAAGCCGTAGCGGCACGCCCGGACGGGCATCGCCGCAGCGCACGAACATCGACACGCACACCCCTGACGTACGGACACCATGGACACCGCTGACATCCGCTCCCGCTGGCTCACCTTCTTCGGCGATCGGGGGCACACCGTCGTCCCCTCCGCCTCCCTCGTCAGCGACGACCCCTCGCTCCTCTTCACGGTCGCCGGCATGGTGCCGTTCGTGCCGTACCTCACCGGCGTCGTCCCTGCGCCGTTCGATCGCGCCACGAGCGTCCAGAAGTGCATCCGCACCAACGACATCGAAGAGGTGGGCAAGACGCCCCGGCACGGCACCTTCTTCCAGATGAACGGCAACTTCTCCTTCGGCGACTACTTCAAGGAGGGGGCGATCACCTACGCGTGGGAGCTCCTGACCGGCAGTGAGTCGAGCGGCGGCCTCGCCTTCGACGAGAAGGACCTCTGGGTCACCGTGTACAAGGACGACGACGAGGCGATCGACCTCTGGAAGCGCGTCGCGGGGCTCCCCGAGCACCGCATCCAGCGGCTCGACAAGGACACGAACTACTGGTCGACGGGTCAGCCCGGACCGGCCGGCCCGTGCTCGGAGATCTTCTTCGACCGCGGTCCCGCGTACGGAGCCGACGGCGGCCCGGCGACCGACGACGACCGGTACGTCGAGATCTGGAACCTCGTGTTCATGCAGTACCTGATCGAGAACGTCCGCGGCAAGGTCGACTTCGACATCGTCGGCGAACTCCCGAAGAAGAACATCGACACCGGCATGGGGCTCGAGCGGGTCGCCTTCCTCAAGCAGGGCGTCGAGAACATGTACGAGATCGACCAGGTGCGCCCGGTCCTCGATCGCGCCGCCGAGTTGAGCGGCCGTCGGTACGGCGCCGACCACGACGACGACGTCCGGATGCGCGTCATCGCCGACCACGTGCGTTCCTCGCTCATGCTCATGAGCGACGGCATCACCCCGTCGAACGAGGGACGCGGGTACATCCTCCGCCGCCTCATGCGACGGACCGTCCGTGCGATGCGCCTCCTCGGCGTCGACACCGCGACGTTCCCCGAGCTGTTCTCCGCGTCGCGCGACGCCATGAAGGCGGCCTACCCCGAGGTCGAGACCGACTTCGGCCGGATCTCGCAGAGCGCCTACGCCGAGGAGGAGACCTTCCTCCGGACGCTGGCCAGCGGCACGACCATCCTCGACCTCGCGCTCGAGCAGACCAAGGGCACGGGCCGGACGGCCCTCGCCGGCGACTCCGCGTTCCTCCTGCACGACACCTACGGGTTCCCCATCGACCTGACCCTCGAGATCGCGGAGGAGGCAGGCCTCTCCGTCGACCGCGACGCGTTCGATTCGCTCATGACCGCCCAGCGCCAGCGGGCGAAGGCCGACGCGAAGGCGAAGAAGAGTGTCCTCGCCGACCTCTCGGTCTACAGCGAGATCCGCGCCAAGGGCGAGACCGTGTTCACTGGCTACACCGAGCTCGAGACCGAGAGCCGCATCCTCGGCATCATCGTGGGCGGCCACCCGGTGCAGCGCGCGGTCGCCGGTGACATCGCCGAGGTGATCCTGGCGGAGACCTCGCTGTACGCGGAGTCCGGCGGGCAGGAGGCCGACCAGGGCGTCATCGTCGGTCCCGGATACGAGCTCGAGGTGCTCGACGTCCAGAAGCCGGTCAAGGGTCTCATCGCCCACAAGGTGCAGGTGAGCCAGGGCGAGGTCGGCGTGGACGCACCGGCGACGACCATCGTCGACGCGAGCTACCGCCGCGGCGCGCAGCAGGCGCACTCCGGCACGCACATCATCCACGCCGCCCTCCGGCAGGTGTTGGGCGACAGCGCCCACCAGTCCGGTTCGTCGAACAAGGCCGGCTATCTCCGGCTCGACTTCACCTGGAACCAGCCGCTGTCACCGGCGACGAAGTCGGAGATCGAAGAGATCTCCAACAACGCCATCCGCGACAACCTGCAGGTGAGCACCCGCGAGATGGCGCTCGACGACGCGAAGGCGCTCGGCGCCATGGCGCTGTTCGGTGAGAAGTACGGCGAGACCGTCCGCGTCGTCGACATCGGCGGACCGTGGTCGCGTGAGCTGTGTGCGGGCACCCACGTCAGCTCCAGCGCCGAGATCGGGTTGATCAACCTCGTCAGCGAGTCGTCCGTCGGCTCGACGAACCGTCGGGTGGAGTCGCTCGTCGGACTCGAGGCCTTCCGCGACCTCGCCGCCGAGCGCGCGCTCGTCTCACAGCTCTCCGGCAGCCTCAAGACGCCGAAGGAGCAGCTGCCCGACCGCATCGCCGAACTCGTCGCGAACCTCAAGGCCGCAGAGAAGAAGATCGCCGCGTTCGAAGCCCGTGGGCTGAGCGAACGCCTCCCGGCACTGGCGCAGACCGCTCACCACGTCGGCCCGGTGTCGCTCGTCGCCGAGCACCTGGGCGAGCTCGGGTCACCGAACGACGTCAGGACGCTCGTCACGCAGCTCCGCGAGCAGCTCGGCGCGAGCCCGGCGGTCGTCGCCCTGGGCGCGGTCGTCGGCGGGAAGCCCGCGATCGTCGTCGCGACGAACCAGGGTGCCCGCGACGCCGGGCTCAAGGCAGGCGTCCTCGTCCGGGTCGCTGCCGGTGTCCTCGGCGGCAACGGTGGCGGGAAGGACGATCTCGCACAGGGTGGCGGCGTCGACGCCACCGCGCTCGGCGACGCCCTCGCGGCGATCGCACGCGAGATCGCCTGACGTGACGGACGAGTTCCGCCGCGGAGTCCGACTCGGGATCGATGTCGGGAAGGCCAGGGTCGGGGTCGCGAGAAGCGATCCCGACGGCCTGTTGGCCACGCCGGTGGAGACGGTCCCAAGGGACCTCGGGGGCGATGCCGACATCCGGGCGATCGCGGTCATCGCCGAAGAACTCGGCGCGGTGGAGCTCGTCGTCGGTCTCCCGATCGCCCTGTCGGGGAAGGACACGGCGTCCACGCAGGACGCCCGGGAGTTCGCGGCCCGGCTCAGATCGATCACCGGTGTCCCGGCCCGTCTCGTCGACGAGCGCCTGACGACGGTGACCGCCCACAGCGCCTTGCGCTCCGCTGGGAAACGACAGAAGCAGACCCGCTCGATTGTCGATCAGGTGGCGGCCGTCATACTCTTGCAGTACGCCCTCGACGCCGAACGCGGTTCGGGGCGACCCCCCGGAAGCCCCGTCGACCCGTGAACAGGACGTGCCTGTGTCGAATCTGACACCTCAGAACAACCCAGCAGACGATCCGCTCGCCGACCTCTTCACGTCCGAACGGAACGCCGCGGGGGAGCAGCCGGTGCCACTGTCCCGACGCGAGGCACGTCAGCAGCGTGAGGCCGCGGAAGCGGCCTCGACGCCGTCCGAGCCCGTCGAGGAAGACGCCACGAGCGACACGGCCGAACCGGCCCCGACCGCTGCGTCGTCGGCCGACCCCACGACGGCGTCGTCGGGCGACTCCAGTGTCAGCGAGCCTGCCGCGAGCGACACACCCCTGAGCGGGCCGACCTCACGTGCGCCCGAGTCGGACGACACCGATTCCTCAGCGTCCCGGGCCAGGACCACGACCATCCCAGCGTTCGAGGACCTGCTCGCCGAGGACGACACGGCGAACGACAGCGGGCCGCAGCCGATCCATCGGGGGCGCCGTCGTGCGCTGGCCGGCGGGGAACCGCCGAAGCGCCGACGTGGCCGACGCGGACTCATCGCACTCATCGTGTCGATCGTCGTCGTCGGGGGTCTCGTCGCGTGCGCCGCGGTCGTGTGGACGAGTTACGAGCCGCAGATCCGCAAGGTCCTCGGCTGGGAGGAACCGAACGACTACGAGGGTGCCGGCAGCGGCGAGGCCGTCGTCATGGTCAACGAGGGCGACATCGGCGAGGACATCGCGACGAGCCTGCACGACGCGGGGGTCACGAAGTCGTTCGACGCCTTCTACGACCTCCTCCTCGCCCAGCCCACCCAGCCGGAGTTCTTCCCGGGCGCCTACAAGCTGAAGCTCAAGATGAGCGCCGAATCCGCCCTTGCCGCCCTGACCGATGAGGCGAACCGCATGGAGGACACCTTCGTCATCCCCGAGGGCACCGCTGAGCAGGACGCCCTGCCGTCGATCGCGGAGGGCACCGGCATCCCGCTGGAGGAACTCCAGGCGGCGGCCGCCGACGTCGCGTCCTTCGGCCTCCCCGCCGAGGCGACCTCGCTCGAGGGGTTCCTCTTCCCGGCGACCTACAGCCTCCCCGACGGCGGCGATGCGCACGCGGTCCTCCAGACCCTCGTGAACCGGTCGTTCCAGGCGCTCGACGACGCCGGGGTGAAGCCCGAGGATCGTTGGAAGACCATCGTCCTGGCCTCGCTCATCCAGAAGGAGGCCGGCCTCCGCGACGACTACTACAAGGTGTCGCGGGTCTTCCTCAACCGGCTGGACCCGGCCCAGTGGGAGAGCGGTCTGCTGCAGTCCGACGCCACGGTCGCGTACGGGACGGGCAACACCCACCGGGTGTCGACCACGGACGCCGAGCGCGCCGACGCCTCGAACCCGTACAACACCTACGTCCACCCGGGCATGGTCGTGCGACCGATCTCGAACCCGGGCGACCTCGCGATCGACGCCGCGCTGCACCCGGCCGACGGACCGTGGCTCTACTTCGTCACCTGGAACCTCGACTCCGGCGAGACGATCTTCTCCACCACCCAGGAGGAGCACGAGGCCGCGGTCGACAAGTGGCTGTCCTGGATGGACGAGCACCCCGAGTACCAGTAGCGGGAGCGTGGCGCGCATGAGTGGAACAGGGCCGGGTCACGGCGAGGACGGGCAGCCGCGGCTCGCCGTGCTCGGCGCGCCCATCGCCCACTCCAAGTCCCCGGCACTGCACGAGGCCGCCTACCGGGTGCTGGGGCTCGACTGGGACTACGGTCGCCACGAACTCGAGGCGGCCGGCCTCTCGGCCTTCCTCGACGACCTCGGCTCGGACTGGCGGGGGCTCTCGCTGACCATGCCCCTGAAGCATCGCGCGCTCGAGCTGGCCGACGTGGCCGACCGCGCCGCAACCGAGACCGGGGCGGTCAACACGCTGCGTCTCCGCCGAGCCGAGGACGGATCCCGTCGGATCGAGGGGTTCAACACCGACGTCGGCGGCATCGTCCGCGCGATCGGGGCGGCCGGAGTCGACACGATCGCGTCCGCGGTCGTCCTGGGCGGGGGAGCGACGGCCTCGTCGGCGATCATGGCGGCGGCTGACCTCGGTGCCGAGCACGTCCACGTGTCGCTCCGACGACCGGCCCAGGCGCGACCACTCGAGGACCTCGCCGGCCGGCTGGGGCTGCGGTTCACCTCAGGGCCGCTCGACGGTGAGACGCCTGACGCACCACTCGTGATCAGCACCCTTCCCGGCGGCGCCCTCACCGAACCGGGTCCGGTCCTGTCCCATGCTCCAGGCGCGCTCCTCCTCGACGTCGCGTACGACCCGTGGCCGAGTGTGCTCGCGGAGGCGTGGTCGCAGGCCGGCGGGTCGGTCCTCAGCGGGCTGTCGATGCTCGTGCACCAGGCGTTGCTCCAGGTCCGGATCTTCGTCCTCGGCGATCCGCTCCTGCCACTCGAGGACGAGACGACGGTGCTCCGGGCGATGCTCGACACGGTCCACCTCGATCACACCGGGGCGCCGGTCGCCTCGCACTGACCGCTCCAGACGCATCCGTCGCCCACCTGCACGCCCGCCGGGCCGTCGACCGAAGGCGCACGGTCGCGTCCCGGCTCTATGGAAGGATAGGACCATGCTTCGTTGGCTCACTGCCGGAGAGTCTCACGGCCCGGAACTCATCGCCGTCCTCGAGGGACTCCCGTCCGGCGTCCCCATCTCCATGGACGGCGTCCGCGCCGACCTCGCCCGACGGAAGCTCGGCTACGGCCGAGGATCCCGCATGAAGTTCGAGGAGGACGAGCTCAACCTGTCGGGCGGCGTCCGCCACGGCTTCTCCATGGGCAGCCCGATCGCGATCCGCATCGGCAACACCGAGTGGCCGAAGTGGGCCGAGGTCATGAGCCCCGAGCCGACCGAGATCTCCGACAAGTCGCGTGGCCGCAGCGCCGCGCTCACCCGTCCGCGTCCCGGTCACGCCGACCTGACGGGCATGCAGAAGTACGGTTTCGACGAGGCGCGTCCCGTGCTCGAACGCGCCAGCGCACGCGAGACCGCAGCGCGCGTCGCCCTCGGTGCCGTCGCGCGCTCCTTCCTCGGCGAGCTGGGCATCACCCTCGTCAGCCACACGCTGTCGATCGGCCCGGTGCGCGTTCCCGAAGACAGCCCACTGCCGGTCCCGGCCGACGTCGACGCACTCGACGCCGATCCGCTGCGCTGCTTCGACAAGGCGACCTCGGAGCGCATGGTCGCCGAGGTCGACGCGGCCAAGAAGGACGGCGACACCCTCGGCGGCATCGTCGAGGTCCTGGCCTACGGACTCCCACCGGGACTCGGCTCCTACGTCCACTGGGACCGCCGACTCGACGCACGGCTCGCAGCAGCGCTCATGGGCATCCAGGCCATCAAGGGTGTGGAGGTCGGCGACGGCTTCCTCACGACGACGCGTCGCGGTTCCGCGGCCCACGACGAGCTCGTCCAGGAGAGCGACGGCATCGCCCGACAGAGCGATCGCGCCGGCGGCACCGAGGGCGGCATGACCACCGGTACCGTCCTCCGCGTCCGCGCCGGTATGAAGCCGATCGCGACCGTCCCACACTCGCTCCGCACCGTCGACGTCGCGACGAGCGAGGCCGCCACCGCGCACCACCAGCGATCGGACGTCTGCGCGGTCCCGGCCTCCGGTGTCGTGGCCGAGGCGATGGTGGCCCTGGTCCTCGCCGAAGCGGTGCTCGAGAAGTTCGGTGGCGACTCCGTCCCCGAGACGAAGCGCAACCTCGACGGATACCTGGCAGCGATCCCGTCGAACCTGCGCACGCGAGGCGACCACGCCTCCCGCGCCGATGCCTGAGCAGGCCGCCGATCTCCGACTCCCCGTCGTCCTCATCGGACCGATGGGGTCGGGGAAGAGCCGGGTCGGCAAGCAGTTGGCGAAGCGCCTGGGCCTGCCGTTCGTCGACACCGACAGCGTCGTGTCCGGCGAGCACGGCGCGATCGCGCGCATCTTCGAGCAACACGGCGAGCCTCACTTCCGCGCCCTGGAGCGGGCGGCGGTCGCCGCCGCGCTCGAGCAGCCGGCGATCGTGTCGCTCGGCGGGGGAGCGGTCCTCGACGAGGACACGCAGCGTGAGCTCGCCGATGCACGCGTCGTGCTGCTGACGGTCACCGAGGAGGCCGTGCTGGCACGGGCCAACCTCGACAAGCGTCCACTGCTCCGCGACGACCCCGGCGCGTGGTCGCGCATCGCCGCCGCCCGGCGTCCCGTGTACGAACGACTCGCGGATGTCACCTTCGACACCTCGCACCGACCCATCTCAGGCATCGTCGACGAGCTCGTCGCCTGGGTGAAGGAGCCTGCATGAGCACCGAACCGACCACCCCGACCGAGCGGACCGTCATCGAGGTGACGGGATCCTCCCCGTACCCCATCACGATCGGGAGAGGGCTGGAGGACGTGCTCGTCGACGCCCTCGGGACCGGCGTGCAGCGGGTCCTCATCGTCCACCCGGCGACGCTGGGTGAGAAGGCGGCCAAGCTCCGCGAGACCCTGAGCGACCGGTACCAGGTACTGCTCGCCGAGGTGCCGGACGCCGAGGCCGGGAAACGGGTCGAGGTCGCCGCGTTCTGCTGGGGAGTCCTCGGGCAGGCCGACTTCACGCGCTCCGACGCGGTCATCGGGTTCGGCGGTGGCGCGGTCACCGACCTCGCCGGCTTCGTCGCCGCCACCTGGCTGCGAGGCGTCCGCCTCGTGCAGGTCCCCACGACGGTCCTCGGCATGGTCGACGCGGCCGTGGGCGGCAAGACGGGCATCAACACCGCGGAAGGCAAGAACCTCGTCGGCGCCTTCTACGCCCCGGCCGCCGTCGTCTGCGATCTCGACACGCTCGACACCCTCCCGAAGAACGAGATCCTCGCCGGGTTCGCCGAGGTGGCGAAGGCCGGGTTCATCCGCTACCCGGAGATCCTCGACCTCATCGAGGCCGACGTCGACGCCGCGACCGACCCCGACACGCCCGCCTTCCGCCGCTGCATCGAGCTCGCGATCCGGATGAAGGCCGACGTCGTCAGCGAGGACTTCACCGAACAGGGGCTCCGCGAGATCCTCAACTACGGGCACACGCTGGGGCACGCCATCGAGCACGCCGAGCGGTACCAGTGGCGACACGGTGCCGCGGTGGCGATCGGCATGATGTACGTCGCCGAGCTGTCCCGCCTCGCCGGCCGGCTGTCGGACGAGGTCGTCGACCGCCACCGTCGCGTCCTGGAGCTCCTCAGCCTGCCGATCGCCTATCCGGTGGGCCGCTGGAACACCCTGCTCGCGACGATGCAGCGCGACAAGAAGACGCGCGGTTCGATGTTGCGGTTCATCGTGCTCGACGACCTCGCCAAGCCGACCGTCCTCCAGGGGCCCGAGACCTCGCTGCTCTTCGCCGCCTACCAGGAGATCGGCTCCTGACCGACGCCGGCGCGCTCCGCGAGCGCTCGTCCCGAACGGATACCCTCGACTCATGACCACCGTGCTCGTCCTCAACGGACCGAACCTCGGACGCCTCGGCAGCCGTGAACCCGATGTCTACGGCTCGGCCGACCTCGATGCGCTGCGCACCGTGCTCGAGGCCGACGCGGGCGACGGGACGCGGATCGACCTGCGTCAGACGGACGACGAGGGCGAGCTGATCGGCTGGCTCCACGAGGCCGTCGACTCCCGCTCGTCCGTGATCCTGAACCCCGCGGCGTTCACCCATTACAGCTACGGGCTCCGCGACGCGGCGGCCATGGTCACGAAGGCGGGTCTCCTGCTCGTCGAGGTGCACCTCTCGAATCCGCACGCCCGAGAGGCGTTCCGGCACACGAGCGTGATCTCCGGTGTCGCGACCGGCGTGATCGCCGGTTTCGGCTTCGACTCGTACCGCCTCGCCCTCGACCTCGTGGTCCGCCGCAGCACCGAGTGAGGTGCGAGGCGCCCTGGTCCGCCACGCGCGCGTTGGTCACGGGTCCTCGCAGCGGTTACACTCGTTCGTTGGGTCGTATCCGGCCGCACACTTTCCACGAACGGACATTCTCGCGCATGGCTTCTACCGCTGACATCAAGAACGGCATCGTCCTGAACATCGACGGGCAGCTCTGGACGGTGATCGAGTTCCAGCACGTCAAGCCGGGCAAGGGTGGCGCGTTCGTCCGCACCAAGATGAAGAACATCATGACCGGCAAGGTCGTCGACAAGACGTACAACGCCGGTACGAAGATCGACGTCGAGAACGTCGACCGCCGCGACTTCACCTACCTGTACGCGGACGGCGACTCCTTCGTCTTCATGGACAAGAGCGACTACGACCAGATCACCATCCCCGCCGTCGTCGTCGGCGACACCAAGAACTTCCTCCTCGAGAACCAGGACGTCACGGTCGCGCTCAACAACGGCAACCCGCTGTACGTCGAACTCCCCGCGTCGGTCATCCTCGAGGTCACCTACACGGAACCCGGGCTCCAGGGCGACCGCTCGACCGGTGGCACGAAGCCGGCGACCGTCGAGACCGGCTACGAGATCCAGGTCCCGCTCTTCCTCGAGACCGGCACCAAGGTCAAGGTCGACACCCGCACGGGTGACTACCTCGGTCGCGTCAACGAGTGAGCGCTCGTACCAAGGCGCGCAAGCGCGCCCTCGATCTGCTGTACCAGGCCGACGTCCGTCAGCAGACCCTCGCTGAAGTCCTGTCCGCGGAAGCCTCTCGCGCCGTCAGCGAGCCCGACCGCCAGGCCTCGTGGTTGTACGCGAGAGAAATCGTCGACGGCGTCGGTGACCATGCCGAGGAGATCGACGAACAGATCGAGACGTACGCGCAGGGCTGGACGCTCGCGCGGATGCCCACGGTCGACCGGGCCATCCTGCGCATCGCGATCTGGGAGATCCTGTTCAACGACGAGGTGCCGCACGGCGTCGCCATCGACGAAGCGGTCGAGGCGGCCAAGACGCTGTCGACCGACGACTCGGCCGGCTTCATCAACGGCCTGCTCGGCAAGATCTCGCAGATCAACCCGCGGTGACGATGAGCGACGAGACCGGCCCGGCCCTGCCGCTGAAGCGCGTGCACCACATCGCGATCATCGCCAGCGACTACGAGGCCTCCAAGCGCTTCTACACCTCGGTGCTCGGCTGCGAGCTGCTCACCGAGGTGTACCGGGCCGAGCGCGACTCCTGGATGGGCGACCTCGCCCTGAACGGTGAGTACCTCATCGAGCTGTTCTCCTTCCCGGACCCGCCGGCGCGCGCATCCGGGCCCGAAGCGCTCGGACTGCGCCACCTCGCCTTCGCCGTCGACGACGTCGACGCCGGCCACGCCCGTCTGGTGGAGCTGGGTGTCCGCGTCGAAGACGTCCGGATCGACCCGCACACCTCGCGCAAGATGCTGTTCTTCTTCGATCCCGACGGCCTCCCGTTGGAGCTCTACGAGGCCTGATCCGACTGCTAGGCTCGGGTGTTGACCAAGACAACCTTTAAGACCGTCCAGAGAGGCGGAGAAGGGAGTCGGCGATGAGCGCACGTACCGTGCTGCACGAAGCTGACATCGCGCGGGCGTTGACTCGGATCTCCCACGAGATCCTCGAGTCCAACCGCGGAGCAGACGACCTCGTGATCCTCGGCATCCCGACGCGCGGGGTCATCCTCGCGAAGCGGATCGCCGCCACGATCTCCTCGATCTCGGGCGCGACCATCGTCTCGGGTGCACTCGACGTCACGATGTACCGCGACGACCTGGCGAAGCACCCGACCCGTGCACCGCAGCCCACGACGCTGCCGCCACAGGGGATCGACGGGCGCACGGTCGTCCTCGTCGACGACGTCCTGTACTCGGGACGCACGATCCGCGCCGCCCTCGACGCACTGACCGACCTGGGCCGCCCGCGCGTCGTGCGGCTCGCCGCGCTCGTCGACCGCGGCCACCGCGAGCTCCCGATCCGCCCCGACTTCGTGGGGAAGAACCTGCCCTCCTCGCAGGCGGAGCGCATCTTCGTCCGGCTCACGGAGTTCGACGGCGACGACTCGGTGACGATCGAGGGGAGCGGCGAATGAGGCACCTGCTGTCGACGAAGACCCTCACCCGCGACGAGGCGATCGAGATCCTCGACGTCGCGGAGGACATGGCCGAGACGCAGTTCCGTGAGGTCCGCAAGCTCCCGACCCTCCGTGGGAAGACGGTCGTCAACCTCTTCTTCGAGGACTCTACCCGCACGCGCATCTCGTTCGAGGCTGCCGCCAAACGGCTGTCCGCAGACGTCATCACCTTCAGCGCGAAGGGGTCGAGCGTCTCGAAGGGCGAGAGCCTGAAGGACACCGCACAGACCCTCGCCGCGATGCACGCCGACGCCGTCGTGATCCGACACTCCGCCTCCGGTGCGCCGCAGACCCTCGCCGACAGCGGCTGGATCGACGCCGGCATCCTGAACGCGGGGGACGGGACGCACGAGCACCCGACGCAGGCCCTCCTGGACGCGTTCACGATGCGCAAGCGCCTTCACGGCGAGCGTTCCCGCGGTCGCGCGCTCGACGGGGTGGCGGTGACGATCGTCGGCGACATCCTGCATTCCCGGGTCGCCCGATCGAACGTCTGGCTGCTCGACACGCTCGGCGCCGAGGTGACCCTCGTCGCCCCGCCGACACTGCTTCCGGTGGACCTCGGCCCCTGGCCGGCAACCGTCCGCTACGACCTGGACGACGCGATCGCCCAGCGTCCCGACGTGCTGATGATGCTCCGGATCCAGTCCGAACGCATGCACGCCGCCTTTTTCCCGAACAGCCGGGAGTATTCCAGGCGCTGGGGGCTCGACGACGAGCGGCTCGCCCGCCTCGATCCGGCTAGCATTGTCATGCACCCCGGGCCGATGAACCGCGGTCTGGAGATCTCGTCCGGGGCAGCCGACTCACCCCGGTCGACCGTCCTCGAACAGGTCGCCAACGGGGTGTCGGTCCGGATGGCCGCGTTGTACCTGCTGCTGTCCGGCGATCGAGAGGAATCCACCCGTGTCTGAGCCCACTTCGAACCACGACGTCACCCTGATCACCGGAGCGACGCTCGCCGACGGGACACGCACCGACCTCCTCCTGCGCGACGGACGGATCGCGGAACGCGGCTCCGGGCTGAGCGCCGTCGGCGCGACCGTCATCGACGCGGACGGCCTCCTCGCGCTGCCCGGGCTCGTCGACCTCCACACGCACCTCCGGGAACCCGGGTTCGAGCAGAGCGAGACGGTGCTCACCGGCACGCGTGCCGCAGCCGCCGGCGGCTTCACCGCGGTGTTCGCGATGGCCAACACCTCGCCGGTGGCCGACACGGCCGGGGTCGTCGAGCAGGAGCAGTCGCTCGGTGAGCGCGCCGGCTACGCCACGGTGCAGCCGATCGGTGCCGTGACGGTCGGACTCGCCGGAGAACGACTCGCCGAACTCGGCGCCATGGCCTCCTCACGCGCCAAGGTCCGGGTCTTCTCGGACGACGGCCTCTGCGTGTCAGACCCGCTGCTCATGCGTCGCGCGCTGGAGTACGTGAAGGCCTTCGACGGCGTGATCGCCCAGCACGCGCAGGAGCCCCGACTCACCGTCGGTGCGCAAATGAACGAGGGCGCACTCTCCGGCGAGCTCGGTCTCACCGGATGGCCGGCTGTCGCTGAGGAGTCGATCATCGCCCGCGACGTGCTCCTCGCCGAGCACGTGGGTTCCCGCCTCCACATCTGCCACGTCTCGACGGCCGGTTCCGTCGACGTCATCCGCTGGGCGAAGGCCCGGGGCATCCCCGTCACGGCCGAGGTCACGCCGCACCACCTGCTGCTCACGGAGGAGCTGGTGGCGAGCTACGACGCCCGGTACAAGGTGAACCCGCCCCTGCGACGGGCGGAGGACGTCCAGGCGCTGCGCGAGGCCCTCGCGGACGGCACGATCGACATCGTCGCGACGGACCACGCACCGCACCCGGTCGAGGCCAAGGACTGCGAGTGGGACGCCGCCGCGAACGGCATGGTGGGCCTCGAGTCCGCCCTCTCCGTCGTGCACGCGTCGATGGTCGCGACCGGGCTCCTGGACTGGAACGACGTCGCCCGGGTGCTCTCGGCGACGCCGGCGAGGATCGGACGGATCACCGGGCAGGGGGCTTCGATCGAGGCCGGTGCTCCGGCGGAGGTCGTGCTCTACGACACCGCCGCCACCCGTCCGTTCGGCACGGCCGACCTGGCCGGCAAGGGCGTGAACTCGCCCTACCTCGGCCTGGAGCTGCCCGGCCGCGTCGTCGCCACCTTCCACCGGGGCTACGCGACCGTCCTGGACGGCGCCGTGCTCCCGACGGAGCAGGTCGCGGCCGCAGCACGCCGTGCCGCGCGATCCGCGGAGGTCGAGCACTGATGGACGGGCGGATCCTCGCGGCCGTCCTCGTCGCCCTCGTCCTCCTCGGCATCCTCGCCCTCATGGCCTTCGCCTGGCGACGCCGCGTCGCGCGCGACGCCCAGGTCGGTCCCCTCGCGGAGCTCCCCGACCCGCGGCCGGTCCCGTCACTGACGGTCGAGGTCCTCTACGTCGCGACGTCGAAGCACGACCAGCCGCTCGAACGGCTGGCGTTGCAGGGACTGCGCTACCGATCCCGGGTCACGCTCGAACTCGGTGCCGCCGGAGTCGTCGTCGACGTCCCGGGGGAGCGGCCGACGTTCATCCCGGCGACGAGCATCGTCGGCGTCGACCAGACCAACCTCACGATCGACCGGGTCGTCGAGCCGGGCGGGCTCATCCGCCTGAGCTGGCGCCCCGTCCCGACGGTGATCGCGGACAGCACCTTCCGCGTCCTCGAGCAGGCGGACCGCGCCCGCATCATCGACACCGTCACGAGCCTCATCCCCGCCGCGGACGCCGGACTCCGGCCGACCGGCACCCCAGACACCGTCGCCGACATCACCTCGGCCGACGACTCCACCCCACCGCCTCACGAGAGGGCTTGACCATGACCTCCTTCACCCCACCCAGTCCAGCGGTACTCGTCCTCGAGGACGGCAACCGCTACGTCGGGCACGCCTACGGCGCGACCGGCCGCACGCTCGGCGAGGTCGTCTTCGCCACCGGCATGACCGGCTACCAGGAGACGCTGACCGACCCGTCCTACGCCGGACAGATCGTCTTGATGACCGCGCCGCACATCGGCAACACCGGCGTCAACCGCGAGGACATGGAGTCCGCCCGCGTCTGGGTCGCCGGATACGTGGTGCGTGACGCGTCGCGCGTCGTCTCGAACTTCCGAGCGGACCGCTCGCTCGACGACGAACTCGTCCAGGACGGCGTCGTGGGCATCAGCGGCATCGACACCCGCGCGGTGACCCGGCACATCCGTTCCGCCGGTTCCATGCGCGGCGGCGTGTTCTCCGGCGAGGACTTCGAGTTGTCCGGCGCCGAGCAGCTCAGTCTCGTCCGAGCCGGCGCGCAGATGGCCGGTCTGAACCTGTCGAGCCAGGTCTCCACGACCGAGCAGTACACCGTACCGGCGGTGGGCGAGCGCGTCGGTTCCGTCGCGGTCCTCGACCTCGGCGTCAAGACGTCGACGCTCAACCACCTCGCCGCTCGCGGCTTCGACGTCGTGGTGCTGCCGCAGTCGGTGACCTCGGCCGAGGTCCTCGCGCTCGAGCCGTCCGCCCTGTTCTTCTCCAACGGCCCCGGTGACCCGGCCGCGAGCGACGCGCACGTCGCCCTCCTGCAGGACGTGCTCCGCGCGGGCGTGCCGTACTTCGGCATCTGCTTCGGCAACCAGCTGCTCGGCCGCGCGCTCGGCTTCGAGACCTACAAGCTGCCGTTCGGTCACCGCGGGATCAACCAGCCGGTCCTCGACAAGGCGACCGGTCGGGTGGAGATCACCTCGCAGAACCACGGTTTCGCAGTCGACCTGCCGATCGAGGGCCGCCACGAGACGCCCGCCGGGTTCGGCCTTGCCGAAGTCAGCCACTACAGCCTGAACGACGAGGTCGTCGAGGGCATCAACTGCATCGACATCCCCGCGTTCTCGGTCCAGTACCACCCCGAGTCCGCCTCGGGTCCGCACGACGCGGTCTACCTGTTCGACCGGTTCCGCGACCTCGTGACCGGCCACGCCACCACTTCCAGCACCAAGGAGAACAACTAGTGCCCAAGCGCGACGACATCAACAGCGTCCTCGTCATCGGCTCCGGGCCGATCGTCATCGGGCAGGCCGCCGAGTTCGACTACTCGGGCACCCAGGCATGCCGCGTGCTGCGCGAGGAGGGCGTCCGCGTCATCCTCGTCAACTCGAACCCGGCGACCATCATGACCGACCCCGACTTCGCCGACGCGACCTACGTCGAGCCGATCACCTGGCAGGTCATCGAGACGATCATCGCGAAGGAGAAGCCCGACGCGATACTGCCGACCCTCGGCGGCCAGACGGCGTTGAACGCCGCGATCCAGCTGCACGAGCACGGCATCCTCGAGAAGTACGACGTCGAGCTCATCGGCGCGAACTTCGAGGCGATCAACAAGGGCGAGGACCGCCAGATCTTCAAGCAGCTCGTGCTCGACGCGGGCGCGGACGTGGCCCGCTCGTACATCGCCCACACGGTCGAGGAGGCCGTCGGCTACGCCGAGGACCTCGGCTACCCGCTGGTCGTGCGCCCCTCGTTCACCATGGGCGGCCTCGGCTCGGGCTTCGCGTACACCGAGACGGAGCTCCGCCGGATCGTCGGTGACGGCCTCCACCAGAGCCCGACCACCGAGGTGCTCCTCGAGGAGTCGATCCTCGGCTGGAAGGAGTACGAGCTCGAGCTCATGCGCGACACGGCCGACAACACCGTCGTCGTCTGCTCGATCGAGAACGTCGACCCGGTCGGCGTGCACACCGGGGACTCGATCACGGTGGCCCCCGCCCTGACGCTGACGGACCGCGAGTACCAGAAGCTCCGCGACATCGGTATCGACATCATCCGCGCGGTCGGCGTCGACACCGGCGGCTGCAACATCCAGTTCGCGGTCGACCCGGCCGACGGCCGCATCATCGTCATCGAGATGAACCCGCGTGTCTCGCGCTCGAGTGCCCTCGCCTCGAAGGCGACCGGCTTCCCGATCGCGAAGATCGCGGCGAAGCTGGCCATCGGGTACCGCCTCGACGAGATCCCGAACGACATCACGAAGGTCACGCCCGCGAGCTTCGAGCCGACGCTCGACTACGTCGTCGTCAAGGTGCCGCGCTTCGCGTTCGAGAAGTTCCCCGCCGCCGACCCGACGCTCACGACCACCATGAAGTCGGTGGGTGAGGCGATGGCCATCGGACGCAACTACGCCACCGCCCTGCAGAAGGCGCTGCGGTCGCTCGAGAAGCGCGGTTCCAGCTTCCACTGGGGCGACGAGTCCCGCAGCGTCGAGGAGCTGCTCGAGGTCATGAAGACCCCGACCGACGGCCGCATCGTCGTCGTGCAGCAGGCGCTCCGCAAGGGTGCCACCGCCGAGCAGGTCTTCGAGGCCACCAAGATCGACCCGTGGTTCATCGACCAGATCGTCCTGATCAACGACGTCGCCGACTGGATCGCCGCGGCGGAACGCCTCGACACCGAGGTGCTCCGTACCGCGAAGAACCACGGCTTCTCGGACGCGCAGATCGGTCAGCTGCGCGGGTTCGGCGAGCAGGAGGTGCGCGAGGTCCGCCACATCCTCGGTGTCCGCCCGGTCTACAAGACCGTCGACACGTGCGCCGGCGAATTCCCGGCGCTCACCCCGTACCACTACTCGAGCTACGACGCGGAGACCGAGGTGGTCGCCAGCGACCGCCGCAAGGTGGTCATCCTCGGGTCCGGCCCGAACCGCATCGGCCAGGGCATCGAGTTCGACTACTCCTGCGTGCACGCCTCCTTCGCGCTGCAGGCCGCCGGCTTCGAGACCATCATGATCAACTGCAACCCGGAGACCGTCTCGACGGACTACGACACGAGCGACCGCCTCTACTTCGAGCCGCTCACGCTCGAGGACGTCCTCGAGGTCATCCACGCCGAGAGCGAGTCGGGCGAACTCGTCGGTGTCGTCGTCCAGCTCGGCGGCCAGACGGCGCTCGGGCTCGCGAAGGGTCTGGAGGCCGCAGGCGTCCCGATCCTCGGCACCACGCCGACCGCCATCGACCTCGCCGAGGAGCGCGGCCAGTTCCAGGAGATCCTGGACGCCGCCGGCCTCGTCGCACCGAAGAACGGCACCGCGGTGGAGATCGAGGGTGCGCTGCGCGTCGCCGAGGAGATCGGCTACCCGGTCCTCGTCCGCCCGAGCTTCGTGCTCGGCGGACGCGGCATGGAGATCATCTACGACAGCGCCTCGCTCACGGACTACTTCGTGCGCATCGAGGACCAGGGCATCGTTGGCCCGGCCCAGCCGTTGCTCGTCGACCACTTCCTCGACGACGCGATCGAGATCGACGTCGACGCCCTGTTCGACGGCGAGGAGCTCTACATCGGTGGCGTCATGGAGCACATCGAGGAGGCCGGTATCCACTCGGGCGACTCGAGCTGCACCCTGCCGCCCGTCTCTCTCGGTCGCGCCGAGATCGACCGGGTGCGGAACGCGACGCTCGCGATCGCCCAGGGGATCGGCGTGCGTGGTCTGCTGAACGTCCAGTTCGCGATCGGCGCCGGCATCCTCTACGTCATCGAGGCGAACCCGCGTGCGTCCCGCACGGTGCCGTTCGTGTCGAAGGCGCTCGGCATCCCGCTGGCGAAGGCCGCATCACTCATCATGACCGGCGCGACGGTCGCCGAGCTCAAGGACTCCGGGCTCCTGCCCCCGGTCGACGGATCCCGGGTCCCGATCGACTCCCCGGTGTCGGTCAAGGAGGCCGTGCTGCCCTTCAAGCGCTTCCGCACGAAGGACGGCCAGATCGTCGACAGCGTGCTCGGCCCGGAGATGCGCTCCACCGGCGAGGTGATGGGCATCGACAAGGACTTCCCGCGCGCGTTCGCGAAGAGCCAGGAGGCGGCCTACGGCGGCCTGCCGTCGAGCGGAACGGTGTTCGTCTCGGTCTCCGACCGCGACAAGCGTTCGATCATCCTGCCGGTGCTGCGCCTCCAGCAGCTCGGGTTCGACATCCTCGCGACCGACGGCACGGCCGAGGTGCTGAACCGGAACGGCATCAGTGCCCGGACGGTGCGCAAGTACAGCGAGACCACGGCCGCGGGCGAGGACGACTCGATCGTCGACCTGATCAACCGCGACGAGGTCGACATGGTCATCAACACCCCGAGTGGCCGGTCGGCTCGCGCGGACGGCTACGAGATCCGCGCGGCCGCCGTCGCGGCCGACAAGCCGCTCTTCACGACGATCGCGCAGCTCACCGCCGCGGTCGGCTCCTTCGAGGCGCTCGGCGGGGGCTTCGAGGTCCGCTCGCTCCAGGAGTACGCACTCGATCGGGCTGCGCGCTCGTGACGGCTTCGTTCGGAACCCGACTGGACGAGGTCTTCGTCCGGTCGGGCCGACTCTGCGTCGGCATCGATCCGCACCGCTTCCTGCTCGAGGCGTGGGGACTGCCCGACACCGCCGCCGGCGCGGGGGCCTTCGGCCTCGCCGTCGTCGAAGCCGCAGCCGGTCGCGCCGGGATCGTCAAGCCGCAGGTGGCGTTCTTCGAACGGTTCGGGTCGGCCGGGTACATCGCCCTCGAAGGGGTCCTCGCCGCGGCACGCTACGCCGGGCTCCTCGTGATCGGCGACGCCAAGCGCGGTGAGATCGGGACGAGCATGGAGGGCTATGCCGAAGCGTGGCTGACCCCCGGTTCACCGCTGGAGGTCGACGCCCTCACCGTGAACCCCTATCTCGGCTTCGGCTCACTGCAGCCGGCACTCGAGCTCGCCGAGCAGCACGGCAAGGGCGTGTTCGTGCTGACGGCGACCTCGAACCCGGAGGGTCGCGACGTCCAGCTCGCCGAGGACAGGGCCGGCCTCACCGTCGCGGCGTCGATGCTCGACGAGATCGACCACTGGAACGCACGGCACCACCCCGGGGCGACCGGTTCGATCGGTGCGGTCATCGGAGCCACGCTCCGTCTCGAGGAGTTCGGCCTGACGGAGGTACCGCCGACGACCACGCTCCCGATCCTGGCACCCGGCTTCGGCCACCAGGGAGCTGCGGTCGCCGACCTCGGATCCATCTACGGCGACCTCGCACCGGGTGTCATCGTCTCCGAGTCCCGGAGCATCCTCGCCGCCGGACCCTCGGGGATCGCGGACGCCGTCGAACGTTCCGTCGCAGCCGTGAGGAGCGCCCGTGGTTGACCAGGAGCAGGACCAGCCCGGCAGGAACATGCCGGAGGTCGACCGGGCCGCCGCCTCACGTGAGGCCGTTCGCAAGCGCCGCGCCCGCGCGACCGTCAAGGCGTCCATCGCCTCCGGCGCCCGCACCCCGTTGGAGGTGCTCGACGCCGCGACCGCCGATCCGGACGGCATCGAGGGCGGCATCCGCATCACCGAGTACCTCCTCAGCATCCCGAGTGTCGGCGTCACCAAACTGGGGCGGATCCTCGAATCGCTCGGCATCTCCTCGGTCAAGCGCCTCGGCGGTCTCGGCCGACTGCAGCGGGATCGCCTCCGCGCCTTCATCGCCGAACGCTACCCGGGCACCGCGCGCAGCCGACTCGTCGTGCTCGCCGGCCCGACGGCCGTCGGCAAGGGGACGGTGGCCGCCTACATCCGCGACCACTACCCGGAGGTCCACCTCTCCGTCTCGGCCACGACACGCAAGCCCCGGCCGGGGGAGCAGCACGAGGTGAACTACTACTTCGTGACCGACGACGAGTTCGACGGCCTCATCGAGGGCGACCGCCTGCTGGAGCACGCCACGGTCCACAACGCGTACCGCTACGGCACGCCACGCGAGCCGATCGAGCGTGCGCTCGCGGCCGGCGACAGCGCGTTGCTCGAGATCGACATCCAGGGTGCCCGGCAGGTCCGGGAGGCGATGCCGGAGGCGACCCTGGTGTTCCTGCTGCCCCCGAGCTGGGACGAACTGGTCCGTCGACTGGTCGGACGAGGCACCGAGGACGAGGAGGAACGGGAGCGCCGACTGCGCACCGCGAAGGTCGAACTGGCCGCCGCGGACGAGTTCGACCACCGTGTCGTCAACGACGACGTGGCCCGCGCGGCCCAAGAGGTCGTAGACTTGATGAAGATTCACGGGGATTGACGTCCGACGCGCACCCCGCATCGATCCGATCTTCCCCGAACACAACCACACGAGGAGTGTGAACCTGCATGGCTGACAAGCTCAAGGGCATCATCGATCCGCCCATCGACTCCCTGCTCACCAAGGTCGAGTCCAAGTACGCACTCGTGATCTTCGCGTCCAAGCGCGCGCGCCAGATCAACGACTACTACGCCGACCTCCACGAGGGCAGCCTGTTCGACAACGTCGGGCCGCTGGTCGACTCGTCCGTCGAGGACAAGCCGCTCTCGATCGCGATGCACGAGATCAACGAGGACAAGCTCCAGATCAAGCCGATCGCCGAATAACCGCTTCACCACGACGAATCCGCCGGGCGCCAGACGACCGGCGGATTCGTCGTGTCGGGCCCGTTCCCACCACCGCGACGCCTTGCGTCATGGACGGACGACGTGTCCGAGGCCTCGACTAGAGTGATGAACGGTCGGGTCCCGGAACACCGCGACGGCCGATCCCTCCACCATCGCACCACCACTTCCGACGGGAGACCGCATGACCGAGCTGCGCCTGTTCACCTCCGAATCCGTGACCGAGGGACATCCCGACAAGATCTGCGACCAGATCTCGGACAGCATCCTCGACGCACTCCTCGAGGTGGATCCGCGCAGTCGAGTCGCCGTCGAGACGCTCGTCACCACCGGGCTCGTCCATGTCGCCGGTGAGGTCTCCACGAGCGGCTACGTCGACATCCCGACGATCGTCCGCGAGCGCATCCGGTCCATCGGCTACACCTCGTCCGACATCGGATTCGACGGCGACTCCTGCGGCGTGAGCGTCTCGATCGGCTCGCAGTCCGCCGACATCGCCGCCGGAGTCGACCATGCCTTCGAGTCCCGCGAGCAGTCCAGTGTCGACGCCTACGACCTCCAGGGCGCGGGCGACCAGGGCATCATGTTCGGGTTCGCGACCACCGAGACGCCGCAGTACATGCCGCTGCCCAGCTGGATCGCACACCGTCTCGCGGAGCGACTCGCCGAGGTCCGCAAGTCCGGCCAGCTCGACTACCTGCGCCCGGACGGCAAGACCCAGGTCACCATCGGGTACGACGGCTTCCTCCCGAAGACCGTCGAGACGGTCGTGGTCTCCACGCAGCACAATCCGGGTGTCTCCACGGAGCAGCTGCGTCGCGACGTCCAGCGTCACGTCATCGAACCGGTCCTCGCGACGGTCGAACTCGACAGCTCGAACGTGACGCACCTGATCAACCCGACCGGCATCTTCGTCGTCGGTGGCCCGATGGGCGACGCGGGGCTCACCGGACGCAAGATCATCATCGACACCTACGGCGGAGCGGCTCGACACGGCGGTGGGGCCTTCAGCGGGAAGGACCCGTCGAAGGTGGACCGCTCGGCCGCATACGCCATGCGCTGGGTGGCGAAGAACGCGGTCGCCGCCGGATTCGCCGAACGTCTCGAGGTGCAGGTCGCCTACGCCATCGGCAAGGCCGCGCCGGTCGGACTCTACGTCGAGACCTTCGGGACGGCCCATGTGCCGGAGGCGGACATCACGCGCGCGATCCGCGACGTCTTCGACCTCCGTCCGGCCGCGATCATCGCCGACCTCGACCTCATCCGCCCCATCTACGCCGCCACTGCGGCGTACGGGCACTTCGGCCGCGAGCTCCCCGACTTCACGTGGGAGCGTCTCGACCGGGTGGAGGCGTTGCGGTCAGCAGCCGGGCTGTAGCCGTGGTCGGCGCGAGGGTCGCCAGGGTGGTACTCGACTCCCCGTTGCCACAGCTCGACCATCTGTTCGACTACGCCATTCCCGAGGAGCTGGCCGATGACGCCGTGCTCGGCGCGCGCGTCTCGGTCCCGTTGCGCTCGGCCGGGCGGTCGGCGAACGGGTTCATCGTGGACCTCGCCGACTCGAGCGAGTTCGGCGGAGCGCTCAGCCCGCTGAGCTCGGTCGTGTCGTCGGTACCGGTCCTGACCCCGACCCTGTGGACGCTCGCACGCCGTATCGCGGATCGCAGCGCCGGGAGCGCGATGGACGTCCTGCGTCTCGCCATTCCGCCGCGACAGGTCCGGGTGGAGAAGACCTGGACCGCCGCGACCCCGCCGGAGCCTCCGTCGGTCGAGCGGCGCACCGTCCCGGGCTTCGCCCCTGGCACCCTCGACCGTCTCGCGCCGGGGGAGCGGTACGCGATCAGCGCGATCCCCACCCTGACCGCGACGAGCGCGGGCGTCTGGCTCCCCGACTGGTCCTTCACGCTGGCGGCTCTCGCCGTGAACCAGCTGTCCGAGGGGAGGAGTGCGATCCTGTGCGTCCCCGACTACCGGGACGTCGAACACCTCCTGGCGGCGCTCGACGACCTCGGTGTCGGTGACGCGGTCGCGAGGGCCGACGCGAAGCAGACCCCGGCTGCTCGCTACCGCGCCTACCTGGACGGACTGCATCCGGTACCCCGGATCGTCGTCGGCAACCGGTCGGCCGTTTACGCACCGGCGCACGACCTCGGACTCATCGCCCTCTGGGACGACGGCGACCCCCTCCATCAGGAGCAGCTCGCCCCCTATGTGCACGCCCGCGACGTCGCGTTGACCCGGCAGGAGATGAGCGGCTCCGCCCTCGTCTTCGCCGCGCACTCACGCAGTACCGAGACGCAGCGACTCGTCGAACTCGGCTGGCTGCGCGAGGTCGCACCGACCCCGCCGGTACGACCGAGAGTCGTCGTGTCCCGGGCGAGCGGCGACGACGCCATGACGAGCCAGGCGAGGATCCCGTCGAGCGCGTGGCGCGCGGTCGACGAGGCATTGCATCACGGACCCGTGCTGGTCCAGGTCGCGCGGCCGGGGTACGCGCCGCACCTCGCCTGTCGACGGTGCGGGACGAGGGCCCACTGCTCGGTGTGCCACGGTCCACTCCAACTCGCCACAGCCCGTTCGCAACCCTCCTGCCGGTGGTGCGGTCACCTCGCGGCCGGGTGGTCCTGCGAGACCTGTCACGACACCGCGTTCCGCGTCACGGCCGCCGGCACCGGCCGGACCGCCGAGGAGCTGGGCCGGGCGTTCCCCCGATACCGGGTCGTGGTGTCGGACGGCGACGCCCCCAAGTTCGAGGTCGGCCCGGAGCCGGCGCTGGTGATCGCGACCCGAGGCGCGGAGCCCGTCGCAGCGGGCGGCTATGCCGCCGTCCTCCTGGTCGACGCCGACCGCATGCTGGCGCGGGAGTCGCTCCGCGTCGCCGAGGACTGCCTGCGGTGGTGGTCGAACGCCGCAGCCCTGGCCGCTGCGCGTGCACCGGTGCTGCTGATCGGCGTCGAGGCCCCCGTGGCGAACGCCTTCGCCCTGTGGCAGCAGCCGCGGTTCGCGAGCGAGGAGCTCGCCGAACGCAGAGAGCTCGGGTTCCCTCCCGCGGTCCGGAGCGCGACCCTCACCGGCACCCGCGACGCCGTCGATGCCGCTCTCGCCGCGCTACCCACCGAGTACCGGAGCCGCGTGCTCGGCCCGACCGTCGACGAAGCGGGCGACAGCGTCGCGATCCTGCGGGTCGACTACGGCCACGCCAGGGCGGTCGCCGAGCAGTTGCGGGCGACCGTCGTCGCGCAGGCGGCGAAGCGTCGACGTCCGACCCCCGGCAGGCGAGCACCGAAAGCCCCGCCTACACTCAGAGTACGATTCGACGATCCGGAGATGCTGTCATGATCCACCCCGTCCACGAAGTCCGAACCGCATGAGGCTGGTCTTCGCCGGCACCCCCGCCGTCGCCGTACCGACGCTCGACGCCCTCGTCTCGGCCGGGCACGAGATCGCGGCCGTCGTGACCCGACCCGACGCCCCGCTCGGCCGCAAGCGGGTCCTGACCCCGTCGCCGGTGGCAGCGGCCGCCGAACGGCTCGGGCTCCCGGTCATCCGCGCTGCACGTCTCGACGACGACGCGACCGCGCGGATCGTCGCGCTCCGTGCGGAACTCGGCGTGATCGTCGCGTACGGCGGGCTCGTCCGTGAACCCCTCCTGTCCGCGCCGGCACACGGTTGGATCAATCTGCACTTCTCATTGCTGCCGGCCTGGCGCGGCGCGGCGCCCGTCCAGCGGTCCGTGATGGCCGGAGACGCGGTCACCGGTGCGTCGGTCTTCCAGCTCGTGCCGACTCTCGACGCCGGAGACGTCTTCGCGTCGGTGGAGACGCCGATCGCCGAGGGCGAGACCTCGGGGGAGCTCCTCGACCGCCTCGCCGAGCTCGGCGCACCGCTCACCGCGGAGGTCGTCGCCGCCATCGCCGCCGGCACCGCGGTCGCGGCCCCGCAGCAGGGCGAGGTGTCGCTCGCGCCGAAGCTCGACGGCCAGGACGGCCGCATCGTCTGGGACCGCCCCGTCGCCGACGTGTGGTCGCAGATCCTCGGGGTGACCCCCGAGCCGGGCGCGTTCACCCTCCTCGACGAGGCACGGCTGAAGGTGCACCGTGCCGTCCCCGTGTCGACGATGCCGACGGACCCGCCGGCGCCCGGGACGATCGTGTCCGTCGACGGCCTCGTCCTGGTCGGCACGGCGGACACACCGTTGCAACTCCTGCAGGTGCAGCCGGCCGGGCGCACGGCGATGCCCGCCGCCGACTGGTGGCGCGGTGCGTCCGCTGGAACCGATCGGCTGGTCACCGCGTGAGCGGCCAGCAGCCCGAGGGCCAGCGCCGCCGCGACCGACGGCCCCGCGACGAGGAACCCCGACGCGGACGCCAGCGTCCCACCCGGCCGCGTGACTCGGCGACCGTGCAGCCGGCACGCCGAGTGGCCTTCGACGTCATCCACGCCGTCAGCACCTCGGACGCCTACGCGAACCTCCTCCTGCCGCACCGGCTGGCCGAGGCGAAGTTGAGTCCGGCGGATGCCGGCCTCGCGACCGAGCTGACGTACGGCACCCTCCGCCGACGCGGGTACTACGACCGCGTCATCGCGCACGCGGCCAATCGTCCCGTGACCGAGATCGACGACGCGATCCTCGACGTTCTGCGGCTCGGTGCCCATCAGCTGCTCTCCATGCGCGTCGCAGGCCACGCCGCCGTGAACGAGTCGGTCGAGCTCGCCCGGTCCGCCGGTTCGCGGTCGGCGGCCGGCTTCACCAACGGTGTCCTCCGCACCATCTCGCGGACCGAACCCGCCGAGTGGGAGCGGATCCTGCTCGGTGAGGTCACGAACGACACCGATCGCCTGGCCGTGAGCACCGCCCACCCGTCGTGGGTCGTTCGGGCCATCAGACAGGCGCTCGACCTGCAGGACCGCGGCGACGAACTCGAGGAGGCGCTGGCCGCGGACAACCTCGCCCCACAGGTGAACCTCATCGCGCTCCCAGGGCTCGCCGACCGGCCCGAGGACGCCGAGCCGAACCGCTTCTCCCCGTACGGCTTCCGGAGCCCCGGCGGCGACCCGGTCCAACTCGTCGGGACCGGCGGCGGGCGCCTCCGCGTCCAGGACGAGGGCTCGCAGCTCGCCGCGCTCGCGCTGACGCGGGCGGTACCGGTGCGGCCCGGCGAGCGATGGCTCGACCTCTGCGCGGGGCCGGGTGGCAAGGCAGCGCTGCTCGCAGCCGAAGCCCTCGCCGGGGAGGCACGTCTCGACGCGAACGAACTGGTCCCCGCGAGGGCCCGTCTCGTGGAACGCGCCCTCGCAGGTGTCCCGCTCGACGTGTCGGTCTCGACCGCCGACGGCACGAAGCTCGCTGCGGAGCATCCCGGGACCTACGACCGCATCCTCCTCGACGCCCCGTGCACCGGGCTCGGCGCACTGCGACGACGCCCGGAGGCGCGGTGGCGCAAGACCCCGAAGGACGTCTCCGAACTGACCCGACTGCAGGGCTCACTGCTCGACGCCGCCATCACCGCGCTCGCTCCCGGCGGGATCGTGGCGTATGTGACGTGCTCGCCGCACGTCGGCGAGACGGCACTGATCGTGGAGAGCGCCCTGCGAGCCCACCCCGGGATGGAGCGACTCGACACCTCCGCGGTGCTCGACCAGGTCACGACCGAACCGCTCGACGCCGCGGCGCCCGGTGGCGCGGTCCAGCTCTGGCCGCACCGCCAGGGCACCGACGCCATGTACATCGCGCTGCTCCGCAAGCCCGCGGAGTCGGCCGAACCCACTGTCGATCGATAGGCTCGAGCACATGTCCGCGCGCATCAACCCGAGCATCCTGTCCGCCGATTTCGTGAACCTCCAGGCCGACCTGGAGCGGATCGCGAGCGCCGACCTCGTCCACGTCGACGTCATGGACAACCATTTCGTCCCGAACCTCACGTTCGGTCCGCAGATGGTCGGTCGCATCCAGGACGTGTCTCCGGTCCCGCTCGACGTCCACCTCATGATCTCGGACGTCGATCGATGGGCTCCCGGCTACGCCGAGCTCGGGGCGTTCTCGGTGACGTTCCACGCCGAGGCCACCAGCGACCCCGTCGCCCTCGCCAGACGCCTGCGTTCCATCGGGGCACGTGCCGGGATCGCCGTGAAGCCCGGCACGCCCATCGAGCCGTACCTGGAACTCCTGCCGGAGTTCGACCAGGTGCTCGTCATGACGGTCGAACCGGGCTTCGGCGGACAGTCGTTCATGCCGGAGACCATGCCGAAGCTGCAGGCGCTGTCAGCCGAGGTCGCACGCACCGGTCTCGACGTCTGGCTCCAGGTCGACGGCGGGATCTCCGCGGACACGATCGGGATCGCGGCCGCCGCCGGTGCCGACACCTTCGTCGCGGGGTCGGCCGTCTACAGCGGTTCCGATCCTGCCTCGAACATCGCGCTCCTCCGGGCCGCAGCCGAGGCGTCGACGCACACACACTGACTCGGCTGGCCGGTCGAGCGCCCCCGCGGTGCGCGCCGCCGCCCGGAACCGGTACCCTGGAGCACGTGAAAACCTTCGACGAGCTGTTCGACGAGCTGCGCCTGAAGGCCGAGACCCGGCCGGAGGGTTCCGGCACCGTCCGCGAACTGGACACAGGTGTGCACGGCATCGGGAAGAAGATCGTCGAGGAGGCCGCCGAGGTCTGGATGGCGGCCGAGTACCAGAGCGACACCGAGACGGCCGAGGAGATCTCGCAGCTGCTCTACCACGTGCAGGTGATGATGGTGGCGAAGGGGCTCACCCCCGCCGACGTCTACCGACATCTGTAGGAGCACGTCGCGGCGCATGCGCCGCGCCTCCTGAACACCCTGTCGAGACACCATCGCACAACACGAAAGTCACCCCATGCTGAGAGTCGCCGTGCCCAACAAGGGCTCGCTGTCCGAGACCGCCGTCGAGATGCTGCAGGAGGCCGGCTACGCGACCCGTCGCGACACCAAGGAGCTCCACGTCGTCGACGCACGGAACGACGTCGAGTTCTTCTACCTCCGTCCGCGCGACATCGCGACCTACGTCGGTTCCGGCGCCCTCGACATCGGCATCACGGGGCGCGACCTGCTCCTGGACTCGCACTCCGCCGCGACCGAACTCGCCGAGCTGGGCTTCGGCGGCTCGACGTTCCGCTTCGCCGGACCGGCCGACGAGTTCTCCGAGCTCTCCGATCTCGCGGGGAAGACGGTCGCCACCAGCTACCCCGGCCTCGTCGGCAACTTCCTCCGCGACGCCGGAGTGGATGCGACGCTCGTCCACCTCGACGGTGCGGTCGAGTCGGCCGTCCAGCTCGGGGTCGCGGACGCGGTGGCCGACGTCGTGTCCACCGGCACCACCCTCCGGAAGGCCGGCCTGGGCATCTTCGGCCCGGTGATCCTCGACTCCACCGCCGTGCTCATCGCGTCGCCGGAGACGAAGCCCACCACGGCGACGCTCATCCGCCGACTGCAGGGCGTCCTCGTCGCGCGGCAGTACGTGCTCGTCGACTACGACCTCCCGGTCCGGCTGCTGGAGCAGGCGACCGCCGTCGCCGGTGGCATCGAGTCGCCGACGATCTCGCCGCTCCGCGACCCCGAGTGGGTGGCGGTCCGGGTCATGATCCCTCGCGGCGACGCGAACGACGTCATGGACCGCCTCTACGAGCTCGGCGCACGCGCCATCCTCGTCACGGCCATCCACGCCGCCCGACTCTGAGTCGCCCCTCCATCATCACCCGTCCCAGTCGCATTGCGGAGGCCTCCGTGTCACTCGCCACCCGAGTCATCCCCTGTCTCGACGTCGCCGACGGGCGCGTCGTGAAGGGCGTCAACTTCCTCGACCTCCGCGACGCCGGCGACCCGGTCGAACTCGCGAAGCGCTACGCCGAGCAGGGCGCCGATGAACTGACCTTCCTCGACGTCACGGCCACCGTCGCCGAACGCGACACCACCTACGACCTCGTCAGCCGCACCGCCGAGCAGGTCTTCATCCCGCTCACGGTCGGCGGCGGGGTCCGCTCGACCCAGGACGTCTCGCGGCTGCTGGCCAGCGGGGCGGACAAGGTCGGCGTGAACAGCGCCGCGATCGCCCGGCCGGAGTTGCTGGGGGAGATCGCCGACCGCTTCGGCGCTCAGGTCCTCGTCCTCTCCCTGGACGTGAAGCGACACGCCGGCAGCGCATCCGGATGGATCGTCACGACACACGGCGGCCGACGTGAGACCGAGCTCGACGCGCTCGCCTGGGCCACCGAGGCGATCGAACGCGGTGCGGGCGAGCTGTTGGTGAACTCGATCGACGCCGACGGCACCAAGGCCGGGTTCGACACCGAGCTCATCAGCGCCATGCGCGAGATCAGCCGGGTTCCGGTCATCGCGTCCGGGGGAGCAGGCCGCCTCGCCGACTTCCCACCCGCGATCGCCGCGGGTGCCGACGCCGTCCTCGCCGCGAGCGTCTTCCACAACGGCGAGTTGACGATCGGCCAGGTCAAACAGGAACTCGCCGACGCCGGTTGGACGGTGCGGGCATGAGCGCGGACATCACCATCCCCGTGGGCGCCGATCCGGAGACCGCGATCGGCCAGCTCACCTTCGACGCGCAAGGCCTGCTCCCCGCGATCGTGCAGCAGTGGGACTCCCGCGAGGTGCTCATGCTCGGGTGGATGGACGCCGAGGCCGTCCGCCGGACGATGACCGAGGGTCGGGTCACCTACTGGTCCCGCTCACGACAGGAGTACTGGCGCAAGGGGGACACCTCCGGCCACGTGCAGTTCGTCCGGGCGCTCGCCTACGACTGCGACGGGGATACCCTGTTGGTGGAGGTCGATCAGCACGGTGCCGCCTGCCACACGGGCACGCGCAGCTGTTTCGACGGCCGGAGCCTCGACGTCGTCGCAGCGCCATCGCCGACACCATGAATCGAGTTGGAGCATGACCGAGAGCACTGCAGCACCCCAGTCCGGGCCGGTGGAGCCGCCGAGGCCCGACGAACGGTCCGAGGCTGACGAGCTCGAGTCACGAGCTCTGCGCAGTCGTCAGCGCCGCCTGAAGACCCTGCTCCTCGTCACCGCCGTCCTCGCCGACGCGCTCATCCTCGCGGCGTGGACCCAGACCTGGCTCTCGATCAGCCTCGTGGGCGTCGGCCCACACTCCGGCGCGCTCGACGTGGTCGGCTCCGTCGCTGCTCCCGCCCTGTCGGCACTCGCCCTCGCCGGTCTCGCCCTCGTCGCGGCGCTGGCCATCGCCGGGCCGGTGTTCCGCATCATCCTCGGCCTGCTGGAGGCCGTGATCGGCGCCTGCGTCATGATCTCGTCGATCGCGGTGCTCGCCTCGCCGGCGACCGCGGGCGCGGCGGCCGTCACCGAGGCCACGGGCGTCGCCGGAAGCCAGTCGACCATCGACCTCGTCGCGGCGACCACGCTCACCGCGTGGCCGGCGATCTCCCTGGTGCTCGGCGTCGTGCTCGGCCTCGCCGGGCTCGCGACCGTACTCACTCACCGCCGGTGGCCCGGTCCGTCGAAGAAGTACCAGGCGGTCCGGTTCACGCAGGTCGAGACGGCCCCGAGCGCCGATCCGGTGGGCGCCTGGGACGACCTCAGCCGCGGCGACGACCCGACGCGCTGACCGCTCCGCCGACCCACGACGGCACCCCGGGCCACCTGGGAACTCGTGGCCCACGCACGGAACCGCCCACCGCTTGCCGGTACACTGGAACCCGCACTCGCACAGAAGGAGAACCATGAGCACCGACCCCTCGGACCCCGGCCACGGACACTCGCCCGCCGCCTGGACGGCCGTGATCATCATGTTGGTCGCGTTCGCCGCCGGTACGGTCTTCTTCTGGCTCGACATGCCCGTCCTCGTCTGGGCCTCCGCCGGCGTCCTCCTCCTCGGGTGGATCACGGGTGGTGTCCTCGCCAAGGCGGGATACGGCGTCGGCGGGTCCAAGACCGTGGCGAAAGAGCACTGAACATGCTCGCCGACCTCATGGCCGGCGCGAAGGAGGACGCTCTCGGGCGCCTCGCGGGCCGTCCGGCTGCAGTCGTCGAAGCCGCTGCTGTCGAGGCCCCTCCGGCCATCGACGCCCTTGCTGCGCTCGCCCCGGCCTCCCAGGTCAAGATCATCGCCGAGGTCAAGCGGTCCAGCCCGTCCCGCGGCGCGTTGGCCGACATCCCCGACCCGGCGCTCCTCGCCTCGCTCTACGAGCAGGGCGGTGCCAGCGCGGTCAGCGTGCTGACCGAGGGCCGCAAGTTCGGCGGTTCGCTGCAAGACCTCGAGGCCGTCCGGGCCGCGATCCGCATCCCGGTCCTCCGCAAGGACTTCATCTCCCTGCCGTACCAGGTGCTCGAAGCCCGCGCATCCGGCGCCGACCTGGTCCTCCTGATCGTCGCCGGACTCGACCAGGCCACGCTGTCGTCGCTGCACGAACTGGTCCTGCAGCTCGGCATGACCCCACTGGTCGAGACCCATTCCGCCGACGAGCTGGCCAGGGCGAGCGACATCGGCGCGCGGCTCATCGGTGTCAACGCGCGGAACCTCAGCACCTTCGAACTCGACCAACACCTCTTCGGATCGTTGACCGACCGTTTCCCCGCCGACGCCGTCAAGGTGGCCGAGTCCGCTGTGCTCCGCGCCGCCGACGTCGCCGCCTACCGACGTGACGGCGCCGACGTCGTCCTGGTCGGCGAGGCGCTCGTCACCGGCGACCCCGTCGCCACCCTCGAACAGTTCCTGGGAGCCACCGCATGACCATGTCACCAGCCACCCCCGCCCACGCGGAACCGACGCACCTCCGAGACGAAGCCGGTCCGTTCTTCGGCGACTTCGGCGGACGCTACATGCCGGAGGCGCTCATCGCCGCGGTCGACGAACTCGCGACGGCCTACGAGGCCGCCAAGGCCGACGAGAGCTTCCAGGCCGAGCTGACCACGCTGCTCCGCGACTACGCCGGCCGCCCGTCGATCATCACCGAGGTGCCACGCTTCGCCGCATCGGCCGGTGGTGCGCGCATCTTCCTCAAGCGCGAGGACCTCAACCACACCGGCTCGCACAAGATCAACAACGTCCTGGGCCAGGCGCTCCTCACGAAGCGCATCGGCAAGACCCGCGTCATCGCCGAGACGGGGGCCGGTCAGCACGGTGTGGCCACGGCCACGGCGGCCGCACTCTTCGGCCTCGACTGCACCATCTACATGGGCGAGGTCGACACCGAGCGCCAGGCGCTCAACGTCGCCCGCATGCGGCTCCTCGGCGCGACCGTGATCCCTGTCACGACGGGGTCGCGGACCCTGAAGGACGCCATCAACGAGGCGTACCGCGACTGGGTCGCGTCGGTCGAGACCACGAACTACATCTTCGGCACCGCGGCGGGCCCACACCCGTTCCCGGTCATGGTCCGCGACTTCCAGAAGATCATCGGAGAAGAGGCCCGCGCACAGCTCCTCGAGCTGAACGGTTCACTTCCCGACGCGGTCGTCGCCTGCGTCGGTGGCGGCTCCAACGCCATCGGCATCTTCCACGCCTTCCTCGACGACGCGGACGTCGCGCTCTACGGAGTCGAGGCTGCCGGCGACGGCGTCGACACCCCACGGCACGCCGCGTCCATCGGCCGCGGTCGTCCGGGTGTCCTGCACGGTGCCCGCACCTTCGTCCTCCAGGACGACGACGGCCAGACCGTCGAGTCCCATTCCATCTCCGCAGGCCTCGACTACCCGGGCGTCGGACCGGAGCACGCCTGGCTCGCCGACACCGGCCGGGCGACGTACGTCCCCGCGACGGACGCCGAGGCGATGGAGGCCTTCCGACTCCTGAGCCGCACCGAGGGGATCATTCCCGCGATCGAGTCCGCCCACGCACTGGCCGGGGCCATCGTCCTCGGCAAGGAGCTGGGCCCCGAGGCGACCATCCTGATCAACCTCTCCGGGCGCGGAGACAAGGACGTCGAGACGGCTGCCACCTACTTCGGGCTCCTCGACGAAGCCGGGCGGAACGCATGACCGCCCCGGCCACCGACCACACGACGGTCTCACCGGTCGCATCGGCGATCGACGCCGCCGCCGTCGACCGTCGCGGCGCCCTCATCGGGTACCTCCCCGTCGGATTCCCCGACCTCCAGACGAGTATCGACGCCGCCATCGCGCTCGCGCAGAACGGCGTCGACGTCCTCGAGCTCGGCGTGCCCTACTCCGACCCCGTCATGGACGGAGCGGTCATCCAGGCCGCGACCATGACCGCCCTCGCGGAGGGGTTCCGGTTGCGCGACGTCTTCACGGCGATCAGCGCCATCCGCGCCGCCGTGGACGTCCCGGTCCTCGTCATGACGTACTGGAACCCGGTGCTGCAGTACGGCGTGGAGCGGTTCGCCTCCGACCTCGCCGCGGCCGGCGGAGCCGGGCTCATCACCCCCGACATCACCCCCGACGCCGCGGCGGACTGGCTGGACGCCAGTGAACGACACGGCCTCGACCGGGTCTTCCTGGCAGCACCGACCTCGAGCGACGACCGCCTGTCGCTCGTGACCGAACGGTCCCGCGGCTTCGTGTACACCGTCTCCACGATGGGCATCACCGGTGCCCGGCAGGACCTCGACGCGGCCGCGAAGACCCTCGTCGGTCGTCTCCGCACGGCGGGGGCACAGCACGCGTGCGTCGGCATCGGCATCTCGACCGCGGAGCAGGTCCGCTCGGTCCTCGAGTACGCCGACGGAGCCATCGTCGGCTCTGTGTTCGTCAAGGCTCTCGCCGACGGCGGCGTCCCGGCGATCACCGAGGTCGCCCGTTCACTCGCGGCCGGCACCGCCCGCTGAGGGTATCCTCACCACGTCCGCGATGCTGAAAGCCGTACACTCGATCAGAGTTCGTAACGAAAGGCGACCACTGCAGTGATTGCACCCCTCAGCATCCCGAGCCCGAACCCGGACATCGCGACCTTCAGCGTGGGCCCGTTCACGGTGCACATGTACGCGCTCTGCATCATCGCCGGGATCATCGCCGCCACCATCCTCACCTCCCGGCGGCTGACGAAGCGCGGTGCCGAGCCGGGCATCGTGCTCGACATCATCCTGTGGGCCATCCCGCTCGGGATCATCGGTGCGCGGATCTTCCACGTCCTGACCCACCCCGGCGACTACTTCTACCCGGGTGCCGACCTCCTGCGGACGCTCTACATCTGGGAGGGCGGCATCGCGATCTTCGGTTCGCTCATCGGCGGAGCGGTCGGTGCCTACATCGGCTGCCGCATGACGGGGATCCGGTTCTGGACCTTCGCCGACGCCCTCGCGCCCGGCCTGCTGCTCGCCCAGGCGTTCGGTCGCCTCGGCAACTACTTCAACCACGAGCTCTACGGGCTCCCCACGGACCTGCCCTGGGGCCTCGAGATCGAGGCCAGCAACCCCGCGTTCCCGATCGGTCTGCCCGCCGGCACGCTGTTCCACCCCACGTTCCTGTACGAGATCATCTGGAACCTGCTGGGGGTGGCCGTCATCCTCTGGATCGGACACCGCTTCAACCCGCAGTGGGGCCGCCTGTTCGGTGTCTACCTCATCTGGTACGGCGCCGGTCGCACGGTCTGGGAGACCATCCGGATCGACCCGAGCGAGTACCTCTTCGGCATCCGCGCCAACGTCTGGGCCGCGATCCTCGCGATCGTCGTCGGACTCGCGATCATCGTCATCCAGTCGCGTCGCCACACGGGTGCCGAGCCGTCGCCGTACGTCCCCGGCCGTTCCTGGGCCGATCCGAAGGCTGCGGTAGACTACTACGACACCGACGCGGAGAACCTGGGGCTGCGCAGTGCCTCCGCCGACGACGATGCCGACGGATCAGACCGCACTGCGTCATCCACTCCGTCGTCCGAAGCCACGGTCGCCACAAGCAAGACCGGCTCTCGCTCCTAGGCTGAACGCACCCTCGTCGGCCCGGTGGATCCCGGCTCAGCAGGGGATCCATCACCCGTTTCGTCCCAGGGCCAGCGACGTCCCCCTTCTGATCCCCTTTCGTGAGGACGGTAATTCCATGGCGCATGCACCGTACGCTTCGTTCAGCTCGGTTCCGCCCAAGCAGGGCATGTACGACCCGGCGAACGAGAAGGACGCCTGTGGCCTGGCGATGGTCGCGACCCTGACGGGCGAGGCCTCGCACAGCATCATCGACGCGGCGCTCGGTTCGCTCCGCAACCTGGAGCACCGCGGCGCGATCGGTTCCGACGCCGGGACCGGCGACGGCGCGGGCATCCTCACCCAGATGCCCGACGCCTTCCTGCGCGGCGTCGCCGGATTCGACCTGCCGCCGCTCGGTGCGTACGCCGTGGGCATCGCCTTCCTGCCCACCGACGCCTCAGAGCGCGCACAGCTCCAGACGCGCATCGCCGCGATCGCCGCGGAGGAGGAACTCACCGTCCTCGGCTGGCGCGAGGTGCCGGTCGACCCCGACGAGCTGGGGAAGCTCGCCCGTGCGGCCATGCCGGCGTTCGAGCAACTGTTCGTCACCGGGTCCGGCGCCTCGACGCCGACCGGGATCGCCCTCGACCGACTCGCCTTCCGGCTCCGGAAGCGGGCGGAGCGCGAGCTCGGGGCGTACTTCATCTCCCTGTCGAGCCGCACGCTCGTCTACAAGGGCATGGTCACGACGCTCCAGCTCGAACCGTTCTACCCCGACCTGTCCGACGAGCGGTTCGCGACCAAGCTCGCCATCGTCCACTCGCGGTACTCCACCAACACGTTCCCGTCCTGGCCGCTCGCCCAGCCGCTGCGCATGATGGCGCACAACGGCGAGATCAACACGGTCGAGGGCAACCGCAACTGGATGCGCGCGCGGCAGTCGCAGCTCGAGTCCGAGCTCATCGGCGACATCCGCCCGTTGCTCCCCATCATCACGCCCGGAGCGAGTGACTCCGCCTCGTTCGACGAGGTCCTGGAGCTGCTGACGCTGACCGGACGGTCCCTCCCGCACGCCATGATGATGATGGTGCCCGAGGCCTGGGAGAAGCAGACCGGGCTGTCGCAGGAGCGACGCGACTTCTACGAGTTCAACTCCATGCAGATGGAGCCATGGGACGGTCCGGCCGCCCTCACCTTCACGGACGGCTCACTCGTCGGCGCGACCCTGGACCGGAACGGCCTGCGTCCCGGTCGCTGGCTGGAGACGACCGACGGCCTCGTCGTCCTGGGTAGCGAGATCGGCGTCCTCGACGTCGACCCGAGCCGGGTCAAGCGCAAGGGCCGCCTGCGCCCCGGAAAGATGTTCCTCGTCGACACCGAGGCCGGGCGGATCATCGAGGACGACGAGATCAAGGACGAGCTCTCGGCTTCGGCGCCCTGGGGCGACTGGCTCGACGCCGGACGCATCAACCTGAGCGACCTGCCGGAGCGCGAGCACATCGTGCACACGCCGGCATCCGTCACCCGCCGTCAGCGGACCTTCGGGTACACCGAGGAGGAGGTGCGCATCCTCCTGCAGCCCATGGGCCAGAACGGTGCGGAGCCGCTCGGCGCGATGGGGTCGGACACCCCGATCGCGGTGCTCTCCGACCGCCCTCGGCTCCTGTTCGACTACTTCGTGCAGCAGTTCGCCCAGGTCACCAACCCGCCGCTCGACTCGATCCGCGAGGAGGTCGTCACCTCGCTGAAGCTCGGGCTCGGCCCGGAGCGCAACCTCCTCTCGTGGGGCCCCGAGCACGCCAAGCAGGTCGTCCTCGACTTCCCGGTCATCGACAACGACGAGCTCGCCAAGATCCAGCACATCGACCCGAACCCGGCGAGCCCGCTGACGACGACCGTCAAGGCGCTGTACCGCGTCGAGGACGGCTCGGCCGGACTCGAGACGCGCCTGCGCGAGATGTGCGACGAGGTCGACCAGGCGATCCTCGCCGGCTCGGAGTTCATCGTCCTAAGCGATCGTGACTCGAACTCCGACCTCGCGCCGATCCCGTCGCTGCTCTCGCTCGCCGCAGTGCACCACCACCTCATCCGCGCCGAGAACCGGATGAAGGTCGGGCTCGTCGTCGAGGCCGGCGACGTGCGCGAGGTCCACCACGTCGCGCTGCTCATCGGCTACGGCGCCTCCGCGATCAACCCGTACCTGGCCATGGAGAGCTGCGAGGACCTCGTCCGCAGCGGCCTCATCCAGGGCGTCACCCGCGAGCAGGCCGTCAAGAACGTCATCAAGGCGCTCGGCAAGGGCGTACTCAAGATCATGTCGAAGATGGGCATCTCCACGGTGTCCTCCTACGCCGGAGCACAGGCCTTCGAGGCCGTCGGCCTGAGCCAGCAGCTCGTCGACAGCTACTTCACCGGTACGGAGACGAAGCTCGGCGGTGTCGGCATCGAGGTGATCGCCGAGGAGAACGCGAAGCGTCACCGGTACGCCTACCCCGAGGACGCCGCATCGACGGCCCACGAGCGCCTGCAGTCGGGCGGGGAGTACCAGTGGCGTCGCGACGGTTCGCCGCACCTCTTCAACCCGGAGACGGTCTTCAAGCTGCAGCACGCGACCAAGACGCGCCGGTACGACATCTTCCGCGAGTACACCCACATGGTCGACTCCCAGGCGGCGCAGCTCATGACGCTCCGCGGGATGTTCACGCTCCGCGCCGGTGCCCGCCCGCCCGTCCCGCTCGACGAGGTCGAGTCGGTCGCGTCGATCGTGAAGCGGTTCTCGACCGGGGCGATGAGCTACGGTTCCATCTCGCGCGAGGCGCACGAGACGCTGGCGATCGCGATGAACAGCATCGGTGCCAAGTCGAACACGGGTGAGGGCGGCGAGGACGTCGACCGGCTCCTCGACCCGACGCGCCGCAGCGCGATCAAGCAGGTCGCCTCCGGCCGGTTCGGCGTGACGAGCATGTACCTGACGCACGCCGACGACATCCAGATCAAGCTCGCCCAGGGTGCGAAGCCCGGCGAGGGCGGGCAGTTGCCGCCGACGAAGGTGTACCCGTGGGTGGCACGGACGCGGCACGCCACGGCGGGCGTCGGCCTCATCTCGCCGCCGCCGCACCACGACATCTACTCCATCGAAGACCTCAAGCAGCTCATCTTCGACCTGAAGCGTGCGAACCCGAAGGCCCGGATCCACACCAAGCTGGTGAGCCAGTCCGGCATCGGTGCGGTGGCCGCGGGCGTCGCGAAGGCGCTCTCGGACGTGATCCTGGTCTCGGGTCACGACGGCGGAACCGGTGCGAGCCCGTTGAACTCCCTGAAGCACGCCGGGACGCCGTGGGAGCTGGGTCTCGCTGAGACGCAGCAGACGCTCATGCTCAACAACATGCGCGACCGCGTCGTGGTGCAGGTCGACGGTCAGATGAAGACCGGACGCGACGTCGTCATCGGCGCACTGCTCGGCGCGGAGGAGTTCGGCTTCGCGACGGCACCGCTCGTCGTCTCCGGGTGCGTCATGATGCGCGTGTGCCACCTCGACACCTGCCCGGTCGGCGTCGCGACGCAGAACCCGGTGCTGCGCGAGCGGTTCACCGGCAAGCCGGAGTTCGTCGTGAACTTCTTCGAGTTCATCGCCCAGGAGGTGCGCGAGTACCTCGCCGAGCTCGGGTTCCGGACGCTCGAGGAGGCGATCGGCCACAACGAACTGATCGACGCCGACCGAGCGATCGACCATTGGAAGGCGTCCGGGCTCGACCTGGCCCCGGTCCTCGTGGGTCCCGTCTTCGCCGACGACGAGCCGCGGATCAACCGCCGGCCGCAGGAGCACGAGCTCGAGAAGCACTTCGACCAGCAGCTCATCACGGCCGCCTCGGATGTGCTCGAACACGGCGGCCACTTCTCGGTCGACCTGCCCATCCGCAACACGGAGCGGGCGGTCGGCACCATGCTCGGCCACGAGGTCACCCGGCGGCACGGCGAGAACGGGCTCCCGGCAGGGAGTATCGACATCACCCTGCGCGGCTCGGCCGGGCAGTCCTTCGGTGCGTTCCTCCCCGGCGGCATCGCCCTGCGGCTCATCGGCGACTCGAACGACTACGTCGGCAAGGGCCTGTCCGGTGGGCAGATCGTCGTCCGGCCATCCGAGCGCGCAGCCTTCGCGCCCGAGGAGAACGTCATCGCCGGCAACGTCATCGGGTACGGCGCGACCCAGGGCACCATGTTCCTGAGCGGGATCGTCGGCGAGCGGTTCCTGGTGCGCAACTCCGGCGCCACGGCGGTCGTCGAAGGCGTCGGTGACCACGCGCTCGAGTACATGACGGGTGGTCTCGCCGTCATCCTGGGTCAGACCGGCCGGAACCTCGGCGCGGGCATGTCCGGCGGCACGGCCTACGTGTTCGACCTCGAACGCGACCAGGTCAACCGCGACTCCCTCGCCTCGGGGGAGCTCACCCTGTCCGAACTCGACAGTGCCGACGCCGAGATCGTCCGCGACCTCCTCGAACGGCACGTCGTGGAGACCGGTTCTCCGCTGGCCGGCCGGCTGCTCGCCGACATCGAAGACTCACTCGCCCGGTTCGTCAAGGTCCTCCCGCGTGATTACGCGGCAGTCCTGGCGACCCGACAGACCGCTCTCGACGAGGGGCTCGACCCCGACGGCGACATCGTATGGAACCGAATCCTGGAGGTGACCGGTGGCTGATCCCAAGGGATTCCTGAAGGTACCGGAGCGCGAGCTCCCGAAGCGCCGGCCCGTGCCGGTCCGCATCATGGACTGGAAAGAGGTCTACGAGCAGAGCGACCCCGCGACCGTCCGCAAGCAGGCTGGTCGCTGCATGGACTGCGGCATCCCGTTCTGCCACCAGGGCTGCCCGCTGGGCAACCTCATCCCGGAGTGGAACGACCTGATGTGGCGAGGCGAGGGCCGCTCGGCCATCGAGCGCTTGCACGCCACGAACAACTTCCCGGAGTTCACGGGTCGTCTCTGCCCGGCGCCGTGCGAGAGTTCGTGCGTGCTGGGCATCAACCAGCCCGCCGTGACCATCAAGCAGGTCGAGGTCTCGATCATCGATCAGGCGTTCGCCAACGGGTGGGTCGAGTCCCACCCGCCGGAGCGGCTGACCGGCAAGACGGTCGCCGTCGTCGGCTCCGGGCCGGCCGGCCTCGCCGCAGCCCAGCAGCTGACGCGTGCCGGCCACACGGTCGCGGTCTACGAGCGCGACGACCGCATCGGCGGTCTGCTGCGCTACGGCATCCCCGACTTCAAGATGGAGAAGAAGCACCTCGACATCCGGCTGAAGCAGATGCAGGACGAGGGCACCCGGTTCCGCGCCGGCGTGAACATCGGGGTCGACATCAGCTGGGACGAGCTCCGCGCCCGCTACGACGCCGTCGTCATCGCCACCGGTGCCATGGTGCCGCGCGACCTCCCGATCCCCGGTCGTGACTTCTCCGGGGTCCACTTCGCGATGGAGTACCTCGTGCAGGCGAACCGCGTCGGCGCCGGAGACACGGTCTCCGACCAGATCACGGCGGAGGACAAGCACGTGGTGGTCCTCGGCGGCGGCGACACCGGTGCCGACTGCATCGGCACGGCGCACCGTCAGGGTGCCGCCTCCGTCACGAACCTCGCCATCGGCACGCAGCCGGCGGGGGAGCGGCCCGAGCACCAGCCGTGGCCGATGATGCCGACGCTCTTCGAGGTCGCGAGTGCGCACGAAGAGGGCGGCAACCGCGAGTACCTGGTGTCGACCGTCGAGTTCCTCGCCAACGAGGCCGGCGAGGTGCGGGCGATCCGCGTCGCCGAGACGGAGTTCGTCGACGGCCGTCGCGTGCCGAAGAGCGGCACCGAGCGGGAGATCCCCGCCGACCTCGTCCTGCTCGCACTCGGGTTCACGGGCCCGGAGGGCGAGACCCTCGAGTCGCAGTTCAAGCTCCCCTTCACCGGGCGCGGCAACGTGGCACGGGAGCACGACTACCAGACCAACCAGCCCGGCGTGTTCGTCGCGGGTGACGCCGGTCGTGGCCAGTCCCTCATCGTCTGGGCGATCGCCGAGGGCCGCGCTGCGGCGTCGGCCGTCGACCAGTACCTCGAGGGTGAGACCCAGCTTCCCTTCCCGGTCCGTCCCACGGATCAGCCCATCTCCCTCTAGGCTTTCAGGCGGACGACAAGCGTCGGACGCATCATGCCGAGCAGTGAGTACCGAAGCGCCTCGTGCGCAGAAACCATGGAGAACACACACACATGAGACGAGCCAAGATCGTCGCAACGCTGGGGCCTGCAGTCTCCAGCTATGAGAACATCCGGGCCATCATCGATGCGGGGGTCGATGTCACCCGGATGAACCTGAGCCACGGCAGCTACGACGTGCACGAGGCCATCTACGCCAACGTGCGCAAGGCCACCGAGGACTCCGGCCGTGCCGTCGCCGTCCTGGTCGACCTGCAGGGCCCGAAGATCCGCCTCGGCAAGTTCGAGGGCGGCCCGTACGACCTCGCCGTCGGCGACATCTTCAAGATCACCATCGAGGACATCCTCGGTACCAAGGAGATCTCCTCGACGACGTTCAAGGGCCTGCCCCAGGACGTCAAGCCGGGCGACTTCCTCCTGATCGACGACGGCAAGGTCAAGGTCGAGGTCGTTGAAGCGGACGACACCGTCGTGACCACTCGCGTCATCGTCGCCGGCCCCGTGTCGAACAACAAGGGCATCAACCTCCCCGGTGTCGCCGTCAACGTCCCCGCGCTCAGCGAGAAGGACGAAGCGGACCTCCGATGGGGACTGCGTCTCGGCGCCGACCTCATCGCCCTGTCCTTCGTGCGCGACGCGGCCGACATCGACCGCGTCCACGAGATCATGGCGGAGGAGGGCCGCAAGGTCCCCGTGATCGCCAAGATCGAGAAGCCGCAGGCCGTCGAGAACCTCGAGAGCATCGTCGAGGCGTTCGACGCGATCATGGTCGCCCGTGGCGACCTCGGTGTCGAGCTCCCGCTCGAGGCCGTCCCGATCGTGCAGAAGCGCGCGGTGGAGCTCGCCCGTCGTATGGCGAAGCCGGTCATCGTCGCGACGCAGATGCTCGAGTCGATGATCTCCAGCCCCATCCCGACCCGCGCGGAGACCTCCGACGTCGCGAACGCGGTGCTCGACGGTGCTGACGCGGTCATGCTCAGTGGCGAGACGAGTGTCGGCGCCTACCCGGTGATCACGGTCCAGACCATGGCCCGGATCGTCGAGTCGACCGAGATCCACGGTCTCGACCGCGTTCCGCCGCTCGGCACGAAGCCGCGCACCCAGGCCGGAGCGATCACGTTGGCGGCCGTCGAGGTGGCGGACTTCGTCGAGGCGAAGTTCCTCTGCGTCTTCACGGAGTCGGGCGAGTCGGTCCGCCGCATGGCCCGTCTCCGCAACCGGATCCCGATCCTGGCGTTCACGCCCGACCCGGCCATCCGTCGTCGGATGGCGCTGAACTGGGGCGTCGAGTCCTTCGTCGTCGAGCGCGTCACGCACACCGACCAGATGGTCGCCCAGGTGGACGAGGTCCTCGTCGCCACGGGCAAGGCCGCCGTCGGTGAGCCGGTCATCATCATCTCCGGTTCCCCTCCCGGCATCCCCGGGACGACGAACGACATCCGCGTCCACAAGGTGGGCGACGTCCTCTAGTCGTCGACAGCAGCGAAGGCCGTGGTCCTCCCGTACGGGGACCACGGCCTTCGTCGTCCGCCGGGTGTGCGGTGGCACCGCGATTCCGGACGCCGTGGGTCTAGCCTGATGCCCATGAACCGTTCCGTCCTCGTCGACGACACCCTCCGCAGCGCGGTAGGCCTGGAGCCGGGAGGCGTCGACCGTGAAGCGACCGGGTCGGCGGGACTCCTGGCCTCCCGATTCGCCGTCCTGGAGCTCGCCGCGGTCGCCGTCGGCGCCGTGGAGGATGCCGCCGACCGACTCCGCATCGCCCTCGGATACGAGCCGATGCACACGGCTCTCGACCTCGGGCGGATCGCCGCGGCCTACCAGAGCGACCGCCTGTTGCGGATCGACGGAGCAGCCGTGGACGCGTTCGCGCCACTGTCCGGCTTCTTCGCCGCGGCCGACGGCTGGGTGCGCACGCACGCGAACTACCCCCACCATCGTCGCCGCCTGAGCGCCATGCTCGGGATCGGCGACGAGGCCACCCGCGCAGAGCTCGCCTCGGCGATCGCCTCCCGCTCGGCTCTCGACCTGGAATCGGAGGCCGCGGGAGTCGGCGCACTCCTCGTCGCCGTCCGGAGCGCTGCCGAGTGGTCGTCCACACCACAGGCCGCCGTCGGTGATGGACCGCTCGTCAGGCGTCATGGCGGCTCCGTCGGCTCGACGATCGCCTCGCGGGTGCGGCCGACGAGGCGGCAACCCTTGCGCGGCCTCCGCGTCCTCGACCTGACGCGGGTGATCGCCGGTCCGGTGTCCACGAGGACCCTCGCGCTCCTCGGCGCGGACGTCCTGCGCGTGGATCCACCGCAGGTCCCCGAGATCCCGTGGCAGCACACCGACAGCGGCCAGGGGAAGCGGACAGCGGCGCTCGACGCGTCGACACCGCGCGGCCTCGCGACACTGCAGACGCTGAGCGACGAGGCCGACATCCTGGTGACGGGGTACCGACCACACGCCCTCGAGCGCCTCGGTCTGCGAGGTCGCGACGGTCTGGTCACCGGCTCCGTCGACGCCTGGGGTACGACGGGGCCCTGGGGTGATCGACGCGGTTTCGACAGCCTGGTCCAGGCCGCCACGGGCATCGCGCTGGTCGAAGGGAAGGACGGCGCCCCGGGTGCCCTGCCGGCTCAGGCGCTCGACCACAGCGCGGGATACCTGCTGGCGGCGGCCATCGTCGACGACGTGGCGGCGGTCGTCGGCGGCGGTGATGCCGGCCGGTCGTCGGTGTCGCTCCTCCGCGTCGGTGCGGCGCTCCAGCGACTGCCACGATCCGAGGAACGCCCGCCGTCGGACCTCCCGGGAGCGCGGTGCCTGGTGACCCACGGTGCGGTGACGACGGCCCGCCCCGGGCTCAGCGCCTTCGACGACCACGCGTCCCCGGCGGCGGTCCTGGGGAGCGCCGAACCGCAGTGGACCCCGCGCAGCTGATCCCGGCACACTCCGCACCGGGAGATGACCGCCGTCCGGTCGCTCGCCTACCCTGGAGGTATGCGCCTCATCCTCATCAGACACGGTCAGACCTCGTCCAACGTCGCCGGCCTGCTCGACACCGCGATCCCCGGCGCCGTCCTCACCGACCTCGGCGAGACGCAGGCGGCCGCCCTCCCCAAAGCGCTCGTGGGGGAGCGGATCGACGCGGTCTACGCCTCCACCGCGGTGCGGGCGCAGCAGACCGCCGCACCTGTCGCCGAAGTCAGCGGGCTTCCCGTGATCGTCCGTGACGGACTCCGGGAGATCAGCGCCGGCGACAACGAGATGCTCGGGTCGCCCGAGGCCGTCCAGGTCTACATCGACACCATCGTGGCGTGGGCGATGGGCGACCTCGACACCCGGATGCCGGGCGGCGAGAACGGCCACGAGGTGTTCGCGCGCTTCGACGCCGTGATCGAGGAGCTCGAGGGTTCCGGACTGGAGAGCGTGGTGGTCGTGAGCCACGGAGCGATGCTCCGGTCCTGGCTCGGGCTGCGCGGGGCGAACGTCGACGGACACTTCATCGGCACGCACCCCATCACGAACACGGGCGTCATCATTGTCGACGGGGACACGACCACCGGTTGGCGGGTCGACACGTGGACGGGCGACGCCGTCGGCGGACCGGAGCTGACGACGGAGGCCGACGGTCCGGCCGCCGCCGTCGAGCGCGGCTTCTGATCAGTTCGCGTCGTCGGCCGAGGTCGCGCCGTCCGTGAGGAACGGTCCGGGCTCTTCGCCGGGCTGACCCGGGAGTGAGCCGACGAGACGGTCGAGCTCGGCGGCGTCGACGTCGATGCCCTGGTCACTGAGACGGTCCGCCAGCGCTGCCCGGACGTCGAGGTCGGGAGTGAGGGACCGGTCGGCTGCGACCTGCACGAGGATGCCCTGGAGCCGGTCGTCGGTGCTGGCGTCGTGGACGTCCTGGCGCGGGTCGGTGTGCTCTGCGGTCATGGTGTGGGGTCCCATCGTGTCGGACGACGTGAGGTACGCCGTGCTCTCGACGGTACGCTACGGCGTCGCCGACACCTCCCGCAGGGGCTTGACGATCGAGGGCGGTTCACGGGTCGTCGGAGCCTGGACGGGCTGAGTCCGGAGCCTGAACTGGCTGTGGAGAGTACCGGTGGTGGGACTCGAACCCACACGTCTTTCGACAAAGCATGTTGAGTGCGCCCGGAGGGCTTTCCCACTCGTTCGCGGTACCGGTGGTGGGACTCGAACCCACACGTCTTTCGACAAAGCATTTTGAGTGCTCCGCGTCTGCCATTCCGCCACACCGGCGCGTCCGCCGCACGGCGAACAGCAACCTGCATCAGAGTACCGTAGGATTTGAGGGTGACCGAGCAAGAGACCCCTCCCGCAGCCCCACGGCGCGTCGTCGTCGCTGAGGACGAATCCCTCATCCGCCTCGACATCGTCGAGATCCTCCGCGACAACGGTTTCGAGGTCGTCGGCGAGGCCGGCGACGGCGAGACCGCTGTCGCCCTCGCGACGGAACTCCGTCCGGATCTCGTGATCATGGACGTCAAGATGCCTCAGCTCGACGGCATCTCCGCGGCCGAGCGCATCGGTAAGGCGCACATCGCCCCGGTGGTCCTCCTCACGGCCTTCAGCCAGAAGGAGCTCGTCGAGCGGGCGAGCGAGGCAGGCGCCCTCGCCTACGTCGTGAAGCCGTTCACGCCGAACGACCTCCTTCCCGCGATCGAGATCGCCCTCTCGCGCTACCAGCAGATCATCACCCTCGAGGCCGAGGTCGCCGACATGGTCGAGCGCTTCGAGACCCGCAAGCTCGTCGACCGGGCGAAGGGCCTCCTCAACGAGAAGATGGGCCTCACCGAGCCCGAGGCGTTCCGCTGGATCCAGAAGGCCTCCATGGACCGTCGCCTCACCATGCACGATGTCGCGCAGGCCATCATCGAGCAGCTCAGCGCCAAGAAGTAGCGCTCCTCCCTCGTCGCAAGAGCGGCCCGTCCCCTCGGGGGCGGGCCGCTCTGCTGTGTCCGGTGCCGGGCTCGTCAGCCGGTCGGTGCGTCCTTGATGAGGTTCGTGATGCGGATCGTGGAGCACCGTCGTCCCTGCTCGTCGCTGACGGCGATCTCGTGCACGGTGAGCGAGCGACCGAGGTGGATCGGGGTGCAGACACCCGTCACGAGGCCCTCGGTGGCGGACCTGGTGTGCGTCGCGTTGATGTCGATGCCGACCGCGAGTTTGCCCGGGCCCGCGAAGAGGTTGGCGGCCATCGAGCCGAGGGACTCGCCGAGCACGACGTACGCCCCACCGTGCAGCAGCATCGCGGGTTGGGTGTTGCCCTCGACGGGCATGGTGGCGACGGATCGCTGCACCGTGAACTCCGTGAACTCGATGCCCATCTTGGCGGCGAGTGCGCCGCTGCCCCTCGTCCGCAGGAACTCGAGTGCGTCGTCGGTCTCGTTCGTCATGTCCACCTTCGGATCGGGCCTGAGCCGTGTCGGCACCGGCTTGTAGGCTGGGCGCGTGTCGGAATCAGAAAAGCCTACCCTCCTCGTCGTCGACGGCCACTCGCTCGCATTCCGGGCGTTCTACGCCCTGCCGGTCGACAGCTTCCAAACCCGCGACGGTCAGCACACGAACGCCATCCACGGCTTCATCTCCATGCTGATCAGCCTGCTCAAGAACGAGAACCCGAGCCACATCGCCGTGGCGTTCGACATCTCGCGCCGTTCCTTCCGCACCCGCGAGTACCCCGAGTACAAGGGCACGCGCGGCGAGACCCCGCCGGAGTTCAAGGGGCAGGTGCCGCTGCTCGAAGAAGCGCTCAAGGCGATGAACATCACGACGATCAGCAAAGAGGACTACGAGGCCGACGACATCCTCGCCACCCTCGCTAAGCAGGGCGCTGAGGACGGCTTCCGCGTGCTCGTCGTCTCCGGCGACCGCGACACCATCCAGCTCGTCACCGACGACGTCACCCTGCTGTACCCGTCGAGCCAGGGCGTCTCCGCGCTCACCCGGTACGACGGAGCCAAGGTCTTCGAGCGCTACGGCATCCGGCCGGAGCAGTACCCGGAGATCGCGGCGCTCGTCGGTGAGACGAGCGACAACCTCCCGGGCATCCCGAAGGTCGGCGAGAAGACCGCCGTGAAGTGGCTCAACCAGTTCGGCTCCCTCGAGCAGATCCTCGAGCGCGCCGACGAGATCACCGGCAAGGTGGGGGAGAGCCTCCGCGAGCACAAGGAGAACGCGGTCCGCAACCGCCGCCTCAACCGGCTCCTCACCGACGTCGAACTGCCTGTCGGACCGAAGGACCTCGAACGCCGACCGATCGACGCGGACGCGGTGGCGGCCGTCTTCGGGCGGCTCGAGTTCCGCACGCTGCTCGATCGGGTCCTCAAACTCGACGGACTCGAGGCCAACACGGATGTGTCCGCACCGCAGGCGGGCGGCGTGGTCATGCCGCCGCAGAAGGAGCTGCTCGACGAAGAGCTCGAGGCGTGGATCACCCGTGCCGTCGCCGCACATCCCGCCGGGATCGGTCTCCACCTCGACCTCGACGGAGGCCTGCCGGTCGCAGCCGGCCTCGCGACGCCCACGGAGATCGTCTCGCTCGCCTGGCGTCCCGGCGAAGCCGACTACGCCCCGCTCGAAGCGTGGTTGGCGAGCGACGCCCCGAAGATCATGCACGACGCCAAGCCACAGCTCCAGGCGGTCACGCGCGCCGGCCTGACGGTCGGCGGACTCGGCTACGACACCGCGGTCGCCGGCTGGCTCCTGCGTCCGAGCGGCGGCGACAAGACCATCGCCGACCTCATCACGCGCTATCTCGACGAGACGATGCCCGTCGCCGACCCGAACCAGCTCGTCCCCGAGACCGACCCCGTGGGTGCCGGCGGCACCGCCTGGTACGCCCTCCGGGTCGCCGAGGCGACCCGCACGGCGCTCGACGCCGGGTCGCTCGGCGTACTGCTCGACATGGAACTGCCGGTCCTCCAGGTGCTGGCCCACATGGAGCTGACCGGCGTGACGGTCGACCACGACATCCTGAGCGGCCTGTCCGAGCAGCTCGGCAACCGGGCCGCGGAGCTCGCGAGCAACGCGTATACGGAGATCGGCCGCGAGGTCAACCTCGGATCACCGAAGCAGCTGCAGGAGGTCCTCTTCGACCAGCTCGCCATGCCGAAGACACGCGCCAACAAGACGGGCTTCTCGACGGACGCCGGCGCCCTGGCCGATCTCCAGGAGAAGAGCCCGCATCCGTTCCTCGGGCTTCTCCTCGAACACCGCGATGCGACGAAGCTCCGCCAGATCGTGGAGACGCTCGACAAGGCGATCACGCCCGACGGCCGCATCCACACGACGTACGTGCAGATCGGGACCAGCACCGGTCGGATCTCCTCGACCGACCCGAACCTGCAGAACATCCCCGTGCGCACCGAGGAGGGACGCCGCATCCGTGCCGCCTTCCAAGCCGGCTCCGGGTACGAGACCCTGCTGACCGCCGACTACTCGCAGATCGAGATGCGGATCATGGCGCACCTCTCCGGCGACGCCGGCCTCATCGAGGCGTTCAAATCCGGCGAGGACCTCCACCGCTTCGTCGGCGCGCGCATCTTCGGCGTCGCCGCCGAGGACGTCACGCCCGCGATGCGCAACAAGGTGAAGGCGATGTCGTACGGACTCGCCTACGGTCTGAGCGCGTTCGGGCTCTCGAAGCAGCTGCGGATCACGAGCGCTGAGGCGAAGCAGCTCATGGTCGACTACTTCGAGCGCTTCGGTGCGGTCCGCGACTACCTGCGCAACGTCGTCGAGCAGGCGAAGCTCGACGGCTACACCGAGACGATCTTCGGTCGTCGGAGGCTCTTCCCCGAGCTCTCGAGCCCCAACCGACTGGTCAGGGAGAACGCCGAACGTCAGGCGCTGAACGCCCCGATCCAGGGTTCGGCCGCCGACATCATGAAGCGCGCCATGATCGGCATCGAGTCAGAGCTGCGCTCCGAATCACTCGGCTCGCAGATGATGCTGCAGGTGCACGACGAACTGATCTTCGAGGTCGCCGAGGGGGAGTGGGACGCCCTGGAGCGCATCGTCCGAGCGCAGATGGCCGGCGCCGCCGAGCTGTCGGTACCGCTGGAGGTCCAGATCGGCCGCGGCCACGATTGGGGCGCCGCAGCCCACTGAGCGCCCTGCGGGTCCGCACCCGGGTGTCGTGCGGGTGCGGACTAGGCTCGACGTCATGTCCCACGAAGAACCTCGTCAGAGCACACCGATCGACGCCATCGCCGAGAGCTGGGTGGAGACCCTCGTCCAGCTGAAGCCGGAGGTCGGCACCTACATCGGCCGCACGGACGTCGGCGGACGGTATGGCGATTACTCGCCGGCCGGGCACGAGGCGTACATCGAAGCCGCGTCGCGCACGCTTCGCGAGCTGCGGTCGGCCGCACCGGTCGACGCCGTCGACCGCGTCACCCAGACCGACCTCTCGGCGGAGCTGGAGCTCGACCTCGCCTCGTCGGAGGCCGGTCTCCAGTACCGCGACCTCAACGTGATCGCGTCGCCGTCGCAGGAGCTGCGCGATGTCTTCGACCTGATGCCGACGGCCACGGTCGAGGACTGGAGCACCATCCGGACCCGCCTCGGCGCGTTGCCGGACGCGGTCGACGGGTACATCGAGACCCTGCGCGCGGGCATCGCCCGGGGGATCACCCCGGCACGCCGTCAGGTGGCCGAGGTGTACGAGCAGGTCCTCCGCACCGGCGCCGACGACGGGTTCTTCATCGGCTTCGCCTCCAACGCCGAACCGGCGGACGGCCAGCTCCCGGCGTCCCTCGCCGGCGAACTCTCGACGGGTGCCGGTGCCGCAGCCGTCGCCTACAACCGTCTGGCGGACTTCCTCGCGCACGAACTGCTGCCTGCTGCAACCCAGGAGGACGCCATCGGCCGCGAGCTCTACGCGCTGCAGTCCCGCCGTTTCCTCGGCGCGACGGTCGACCTCGACGAGAGCTACGAGTGGGGCATCGAGGAACTGGCGCGCATGGTGTCGGAGCAGGAGGCGATCGCGAACGAGATCCTCCCCGGCGCGTCCGTCGAGGAGGCGGTCGCCTTCCTCGAACAGGATCCGGCGCGCAAGCTGCACGGCACCGACGCGCTCCAGCGGTGGATGCAGGAGACGAGTGACCGTGCGGTCGAGGAGCTGGGGCGGACGCACTTCGACATCCCGCAGGAGATCCGCGCGCTCGAGTGCATGATCGCGCCGACGCAGGAGGGTGGGATCTACTACACCGGCCCGACGGACGACTTCTCTCGCCCTGGCCGCATGTGGTGGTCCGTCCCCGCCGGCGTCACCGAGTTCGACACGTGGCGCGAGCTCACGACCGTCTACCACGAGGGTGTGCCAGGACATCACCTGCAGATCGGGCAGGCCGTCGTCAACCGGAAGACGCTCAACCTCTGGCGTCGACAGCTCGCCGGCACCTCCGGCCACGCCGAGGGCTGGGCGCTCTACGCCGAGCGCCTGATGGAACAGCTCGGATACCTCGACGACCCGGCGGACCGCCTGGGCATGCTCGACGGTCAGCGGATGCGCGCTGCCCGCGTCGTCCTCGACATCGGCGTGCACCTCGGCAAGCCGCTCCCGGACGGCAGCGGGACCTGGACCGCCGAGTACGCCTTCGACTTCATGGGTCGCAACGTCAACATGTCGCCGGAGTTCGTCCGGTTCGAGGTCAACCGGTACCTCGGTTGGCCCGGCCAGGCGCCGTCGTACAAGATCGGCCAGCGCATCTGGGAACAGCTCCGCGACGACGCGGCCCGCCGCGCCGGGGACGCCTTCGACATCAAGGACTTCCACCGTCGGGCACTGGACCTCGGTGGCGTCGGGCTCGACACGCTGCGGTCGGCGATGCTCGGATGACGGCCGAACGGATCGTCGTCGCCGGCGCGTCCGGGTTCATCGGGCGTCGTCTGGTCGAGTCGTTCCGGGCCGACGGCGCCACCGTCTCCGTCATCGGGCGCGGTGCCGCCGACGCGCGGTGGGGTGACCACGCGGGCATCGCCCGGCTGGTCGACGGCGCGGACCTCTTGGTCAACCTCGCCGGGAAGAGCGTGAACTGTCGCTACACCCCGTCGAATCGTGCCGAGATCCTCCGGTCCCGCGTGGACACGACGACGGAGCTGGCGCGGGCGGTGCGTGCAGCCGCTGCGCCTCCGCCGCTCTGGATCAATTCGTCGACCGCCACGATCTACCGCCATGCCGACGACCGCCCGATGACGGAGGCCGACGGTGAGATCGGTTCCGGGTTCTCCGTCGACGTCGCGACCGCCTGGGAGCAGGCGTTCTTCGCGGACGAGCTGCCCGGGACACGACGGGTCGCCCTCCGCATCGCGATCGTCCTGGGCGACGGCGGAGCACTCACCCCGCTCCGTTGGTTGGCGCGCCTCGGCCTCGGCGGACCCCAACTGGACGGTCACTGGCCCCGTTCCCGATCGCGTCGTGCCGCTGGGACGGATCACCGCTTCGGGACGCCGGGCGGGCGGCAGCGGTTCAGCTGGATCCATCTGGACGACGTCGTCGGCATCGTCCGGTTCCTCCGTGGCCATCCCGAACTCGACGGCGTCGTCAACGTGACGTCCCCGAACCCCACCGACAACCGCGGATTCATGCGGACCGTGCGGTATGTGCTCGGGATGCCGGTCGGCCTCCCCGCACCCCGCTGGTTGCTGGAGATCGGGATGTCCATCCTGCGTACCGAGAGCGAGCTGGTCCTGAAGAGTCGCTGGGCGGTGCCGGAGCGGTTGCTGCAGGCGGGCTACCAATTCAAGCACCCGACGCTCGATCCAGCGCTGCGGGACATCCTCTCCGACCGTGGCTTGCCTGCACACCCGGAAAATCGCTAGACTGGACTGTCACAATTGTGACGTCCTATCCGCCTGCCCGTCTCGCAGAGCGACACCGATCCCCGGATCGGTTCACACAACAGCATCGCTTCGATCAACGTCCGTGGTCATCCACGGGTCCGGAGCCGTGCGCGAGGCCGGCCTGAATCATTGTCCACCTGGAGCAATTACTACATGACAAGCGCAACGACCGCCCCCAAGCAGGTCGCAATCAACGACATCGGATCTGCTGAGGACTTCCTCGCAGCGGTCGAAAAGACTCTGAAGTTCTTCAACGACGGCGACCTCATCGAGGGCACCGTCGTGAAGATCGACCGCGACGAGGTCCTCCTCGACGTCGGCTACAAGACCGAGGGTGTCATCCCCTCGCGTGAACTCTCCATCAAGCACGACGTCGACCCCTCCGAGGTCGTCAACGTCGGCGACACGATCGAGGCTCTCGTTCTCCAGAAGGAGGACAAGGAAGGCCGTCTGATCCTGTCGAAGAAGCGCGCGCAGTACGAGCGTGCTTGGGGCGACGTGGAGAAGATCAAGGAATCCGACGGCGTCGTCACCGGTTCGGTCATCGAGGTCGTCAAGGGCGGCCTCATCGTCGACATCGGCCTCCGTGGCTTCCTCCCGGCCTCGCTCATCGAGCTGCGCCGCGTCCGCGACCTCACGCCGTACCTCGGCCAGGAGATCGAGGCGAAGATCCTCGAGCTCGACAAGAACCGCAACAACGTGGTCCTGTCGCGCCGTGCGCTCCTCGAGCAGACGCAGTCCGAGAGCCGCACCACCTTCCTCAACAACCTCCAGAAGGGACAGGTCCGCAAGGGCGTCGTCTCCTCGATCGTCAACTTCGGCGCGTTCGTCGACCTCGGCGGCGTCGACGGTCTCGTCCACGTCTCCGAGCTCAGCTGGAAGCACATCGAGCACGCCAGCGAGGTCGTCGAGGTCGGTCAGGAAGTCACCGTCGAGATCCTCGAGGTCGACCTGGACCGCGAGCGCGTCTCGCTGTCGCTCAAGGCGACCCAGGAGGACCCGTGGCAGGTCTTCGCCCGCACCCACGCCATCGGCCAGGTTGCACCGGGTAAGGTCACCAAGCTCGTCCCGTTCGGTGCGTTCGTCCGCGTCGCAGACGGCATCGAGGGCCTCGTGCACATCTCTGAGCTCTCCGGCAAGCACGTCGAGCTCGCCGAGCAGGTCGTGTCGGTCGGCGAAGAGGTCTTCGTCAAGGTCATCGACATCGACCTCGAGCGTCGCCGCATCTCGCTGAGCCTCAAGCAGGCCAACGAGGGTGTCGACCCCGAGGGCACCGAGTTCGACCCGGCCCTCTACGGCATGCTCACGGAGTACGACGAACTCGGGAACTACAAGTACCCCGAGGGCTTCGACGCCGAGACGCAGGAGTGGAAGGAAGGCTTCGACGCCGAGCGCGAGAAGTGGGAGCAGGACTACGCTGCCGCCCAGGCTCGTTGGGAAGCGCACAAGAAGCAGGTCGCTGCCGCAGCCGTCGAAGAGGCCAACCAGGCTTCCTCGTCGACCGCGTCCTCGTCGGCCGGTTCCTCGTTCTCGAGCGACTCCGCCGGCGGCGGCACGCTCGCTGACGACGAGTCCCTCGCGGCTCTGCGCGAGAAGCTCTCGAGCAACTAGTCCCACCAGCACCGACCAGCGTCGGTGTCCAGCAGGGGGTCGCCTTCGGGCGGCCCCCTGCTGCGTTGTGCGAGGGGCGCTGGTCGAAGGCGCTGCACGCTCCGCGGGTACGCTGGCTGACATGTACCTCATCGGCCTCACCGGCGGGATCGCCTCCGGCAAATCGACCATCGCGGCCCGGCTCGCTGAACACGGCGCCGTCGTCATCGACGCGGACGTCCTCTCACGAGAGGCCGTCGAGCCGGGGACCCCGGGACTGGCCGCCATCGCGGAGCGCTTCGGTGCCGACGTGATCGGGCCCGACGGAGCACTCGACCGCGCTGCGCTCGGCTCCATCGTCTTCGCCGACGACCAGGCGCGAGCCGACCTCAACGCCATCGTGCACCCGGAGGTCAAGCGGCGTTCACAGGCCCGGATCGCCGAAGCCTCGAGCGACCCCGGTGCCGTCGTCGTCTACGACGTCCCGCTGCTCGTCGAGACCGGCCGCGCCGACGAGTTCGACCTCGTGGTCGTCGCCGCAGCTCCGGAAGGGGAGCGCGCCCGTCGGCTCGTCGACCTCCGCGGTCTTGACCGGGGCGAGGCGGAACGACGGATCGCGGCCCAGGCGACCGAGGAGCAGCGCGCCGCCGTCGCCGACGTGGTGATCGACACCGCCGGCTCGCTCGAGTACACCCTCAGCCAGGTCGACGCGGTCTGGCACCGCGCCGCCGCGGCCGCTGTACCGGCGCCCGACCGTCAGGACGGCGTCTGAGCGCTTCGCCCGCTCCGCTGTGGGCGAAGCGGGGCAGTGGTGTCGGTGGTCCTCCGTAGACTCGGAGCATGGAACCAACACGCGCCGTCCGCCCCTTCGAGGTGATCAGCGAGTACGAGCCGAGCGGCGATCAGCCCGCCGCCATCGAGCAGCTGTCCGGGCGCATCAACGCCGGCGAGACCGACGTCGTCCTGTTGGGCGCCACGGGTACCGGTAAGTCCGCGACGACCGCCTGGCTCATCGAAGCCGTCCAGCGCCCGACGCTCGTCCTGGCGCACAACAAGACGCTCGCGGCCCAGCTGGCGAACGAGTTCCGCGAGCTCATGCCGAACAACGCGGTCGAGTACTTCGTCTCCTACTACGACTATTACCAGCCCGAGGCGTACGTCCCACAGACCGACACCTTCATCGAGAAGGACTCGTCGATCAACGCCGAGGTCGAGCGACTGCGGCACTCGACCACCAACTCGCTGCTGAGCCGTCGCGACGTCATCGTCGTGTCGACCGTGTCGTGCATCTACGGTCTCGGTGCGGCGGAGGAGTACCTGGAGGCGATGGCGGCGCTGCAGGTCGGGCAGAACATCGGGCGCGACCGCCTCATCCGCAAGTTCGTCGGCATGCAGTACAACCGCAACGACGTCGACTTCTCGCGCGGCAACTTCCGTGTGCGCGGCGACACCATCGAGATCATCCCGGTCTACGAGGAGCTCGCGATCCGCATCGAATTCTTCGGCGACGAGATCGAGGCCCTCTACGCCCTGCACCCGCTCACCGGCGACGTCGTGAAGAAGCTCGACGCGGTGTCGGTGTTCCCGGCCTCCCACTACGCCGCCAGCCCGCAGACGATCCAGCGCGCCATCGGCACCATCCAGGAGGAGCTGGCGGAGCGGCTCCAGTCGCTCGAACGCGAGGGCAAGCTCCTCGAGGCGCAGCGGCTCCGCATGCGGACCACTTTCGACCTCGAGATGATGCAGCAGATCGGCTTCTGCTCCGGCATCGAGAACTACTCGCGCCACATCGACGGTCGCTCGGCCGGTGAGGCACCGAACTGCCTCCTCGACTACTTCCCCGACGACTTCCTCACCGTCATCGACGAGTCGCATGTCACCGTCCCGCAGATCGGCGCGATGTTCGAGGGCGACGCCTCCCGCAAGCGCACCCTCGTCGAGCACGGGTTCCGACTCCCGAGCGCGATGGACAACCGCCCGCTCCGGTGGGACGAGTTCAAGAACCGCGTCGGCCAGACGGTGTACCTCTCGGCGACGCCGGGCAAGTACGAGATGGGCATCGCGGACGGCATCGTCGAGCAGATCATCCGCCCGACCGGCCTCGTCGACCCGGCGATCATCGTAAAGCCCTCCAACGGCCAGATCGACGACCTCCTCGAGGAGATCCGGGTCCGCGCCGAGCGCGACGAACGCGTCCTCGTCACCACCCTCACCAAGAAGATGGCGGAGGAGCTCACCGACTTCCTGACCGAGGCCGGCGTGCGCGTCCGCTACCTGCACTCCGACGTCGACACCCTGCGGCGGGTCGAGCTGTTGAGCGAACTCCGGCAGGGCGTCTACGACGTCCTCATCGGCATCAACCTGCTGCGAGAGGGCCTCGACCTCCCGGAGGTCTCGCTCGTCGCGATCCTCGACGCCGACAAGGAGGGCTTCCTGCGCTCGTCCACGTCGCTCATCCAGACGATCGGTCGCGCCGCCCGCAACGTGTCCGGCGAGGTCCACATGTACGCCGACGTCCTGACCGACTCGATGAAGCGCGCGATCGAGGAGACGGACCGTCGCCGCGAGAAGCAGGTCGCCTACAACGAGGAGCGCGGGATCGATCCGCAGCCGCTGCGCAAGCGGATCGCAGACATCACCGAGGCGCTCGCCCGGGAAGGCGCGGACACCGCGGCACTGCTCGCCGGACGCGACAACGGCAAGAAGAAGAGCCCGACGCCGAACCTGCGGCGGGAGGGCATCGCCGCCGAGGGCGCGAACGACCTCGAGTCGATCATCGCGGACCTCAACGCGCAGATGCTGGCCGCCGCGGCGGAGCTCAAGTTCGAACTCGCCGGCCGTCTCCGCGACGAGGTCTCCGAACTCAAGCAGGAACTTCGACAGATGGCCAAGGCCGGGCACATCTAGTTCGCCGCTTCGCTGAGAGCGCAGTACCACAGACACCGCTCGGGAGTCCGGTGTCGGTGGTGCTGCGTAGACTCGAAGGGTGTCAATTGCCAAGGTAGATCACCACTCCACGCTCAGCGTCCGCGGTGCCCGCGTCCACAATCTTCAGAACGTCGACCTCGAGATCCCTCGCGACTCGCTCGTCGTCTTCACGGGTCTCTCGGGCTCGGGGAAGTCCTCACTCGCCTTCGACACGATCTTCGCCGAGGGCCAGCGACGCTACGTCGAGTCGCTCTCGGCGTACGCCCGCCAGTTCCTCGGTCAGGTGGACCGCCCGGACGTCGACTTCATCGAGGGCCTGAGCCCCGCGGTCTCGATCGACCAGAAGTCCACGAACCGCAACCCCCGGTCGACCGTCGGGACGATCACCGAGGTCTACGACTACATGCGGCTGCTCTGGGCGCGCATCGGCGTCCCGCACTGCCCGGTCTGCGGCGAGGTCATCCAGCGTCAGACGGTGCAGCAGATCGCCGACCAGCTGATGGAGCTCGAGGAGCGACGCCGCTACCAGATCGTCGCCCCCGTCGTGAGCCAGAAGAAGGGCGAGTTCGTCGACCTCTTCAAGGAGCTCTCGGCCAAGGGCTTCGCGCGCGCCATCGTCGACGGCGAGGCGATCCAGCTCGCGGAACCGCCGACCCTCAAGAAGCAGGTCAAGCACGACATCGCGGTCGTCGTCGACCGCCTCGTCGCCGGGCCCGAGATCCTCGGTCGCCTGACCGACTCCCTCGAGACGGCACTGCAGCTCACCGACGGCCTCGTGACGATCAACTTCGTCGACGAGGAGGGCGACGACGCCTGGCGCACCTTCTCCGAGAAGCTCTCCTGCCCGAACAACCACCCGTTGCAGCTGACCGAGATCGAGCCGCGGACGTTCTCGTTCAACGCCCCATTCGGCGCCTGCCCGGAGTGCTCGGGCCTCGGCACGCGCATGTCGGTCGACGCGGAGCTGCTCCTCGGCGACGAGGAGCTCAGCATCAACGAGGGCGTCATCGTCCCGTGGACCACCCAGGGCAAGGGGCTCTACCAGTACTACGAGAAGCTGCTCGACGGGCTGGCCCGCGACCTCGACTTCTCGCTCGACACCCCCTGGCGCGACCTGCCGGCCTCAGTCCAGGAGGCGGTGCTCCGCGGCGACAACTTCAAGGTCAAGGTCAAGTGGAAGAACCGCTTCGGCCGCGAGATGAGCTACTCGTCGGGCTTCGAGGGCGTCATCCCGTACATCGAGCGTCAGTACCTCCAGGCCGACACCGACAGCCAGCGCGTGCGCTGGTCCGAGTACCTGCGCGAAGTCCCGTGCCAGGTCTGCGGCGGTCGTCGCCTCAAGCCCGAGGTCCTCTCCGTCCTGATCCACGAGCACAACATCGCCGAGGTCGCCGAACTGAGCCTCTCCGACGCCCGCGCGTTCATGGACCGCCTCGAGCTGAGCGACCGCGAGGCCCACATCGCCGCGCAGGTGCTGCGCGAGATCAAGGTCCGACTCGACTTCCTGATCCAGGTCGGACTCAACTACCTCGACCTGGCCCGGACCGCCGGCTCCCTCTCGGGCGGTGAGGCGCAGCGCATCCGCCTCGCGACGCAGATCGGCTCGGGACTCACCGGCGTGCTCTACGTCCTCGACGAACCGAGCATCGGCCTGCACCAGCGCGACAACCGCCGTCTCATCGAGACCCTCGTGGCCCTGCGCGACCTCGGCAACACGCTGATCGTGGTCGAACACGACGAGGACACCATCCGCACCGCCGACTGGATCGTCGACATCGGTCCCGGCGCGGGCGTCAACGGCGGCCGTGTCGTGCACTCCGGGTCGTACGAGGCGCTCGAGGCCAACACCGAGTCCCTCACCGGTGACTACCTCTCCGGCCGCAAGGCCATCGAGATCCCGGCGAAGCGTCGTCCGATCGACACGAAGCGTCAGATCCAGGTGATCGGAGCGCAGGCCAACAACCTGAAGAAGGTCAGCGCGGACTTCCCGCTCGGAGTCCTCACCGCCGTCACCGGCGTGAGCGGCTCCGGGAAGTCCTCGCTCGTCAACGACGTCCTGTACCGGGTCCTGGCGAACAAGCTGAACGGCGCGCGCAAGCTGCCCGGCAAGCACACCAGGGTCACGGGTCTGGAGCACCTCGACAAGGTGGTCCACGTCGACCAGGCGCCCATCGGCCGCACCCCTCGCTCGAACCCCGCCACTTACACCGGCGTCTTCGACAAGATCCGCAACCTCTTCGCGGAGACGCAGGAGGCCAAGGTCCGCGGCTACCTCGCCGGACGGTTCAGCTTCAACGTCAAGGGCGGCCGCTGTGAGGCCTGCTCGGGTGACGGCACGATCAAGATCGAGATGAACTTCCTGCCCGACGTCTACGTCGCCTGCGAGGTGTGCGGGGGAGCGCGGTACAACCGCGACACCCTGACCATCCACTACAAGGGCAAGAACATCGCCGAGGTCCTCGACATGCCGATCGCCGAGGCTGCCGACTTCTTCGAGCCGATCTCCTCGATCCACCGGTTCCTGAAGACGCTCGTCGAGGTCGGCCTGGGCTACGTCCGTCTCGGCCAGAGCGCCACGACGCTGTCCGGCGGCGAGGCCCAGCGCGTCAAGCTCGCGACGGAGTTGCAGCGGCGGAGCAACGGGCGCAGTGTCTACGTCCTCGACGAGCCGACCACGGGTCTGCACTTCGAAGACGTCCGGAAGCTGCTGCTCGTCCTCGGCGGGCTCGTCGACAAGGGCAACACGGTCATCGTGATCGAGCACAACCTCGACGTCATCAAGTCCGCCGACTGGCTCATCGACATGGGCCCCGAGGGTGGAGCCGGTGGCGGGACGGTCCTCGCCACGGGAACACCCGAGCACCTCGCGACGGTCCCCGGCAGCCACACGGGCTTCTTCCTGAACGAACTGTTCGAGGCAGAGGCCGGCGGCAGCCGCAAGGCGGGCTGACGTGGCGGCCGTCCGCGGCGGAAGTGGTCTGGCGTACCGGCCGAAGGCGGGGGAGATCCCCACCATGCCCGGCGTGTACCGCTTCAGCGACGACTCGGGCCGGGTGCTCTACGTCGGCAAGGCGATGAACCTCCGGGCGAGGCTCAGCAACTATTTCGCGCCCCTGCATACGCTGCACGAGCGAACGCGCCGCATGGTGACGACCGCGACCGGGGTCACCTGGACGACGGTCGGCAGCGACGTCGAGGCGCTGCAGCTCGAGTACACGTGGATCAAGGAGTACGACCCGCCGTTCAACGTCAAGTTCCGCGACGACAAGTCGTACCCGTACCTCGCGGTCACCCTCGGTGACGAGGCGCCGCGCGTCATGGTCACCCGGAACACCCGGATCCCGGGGGCCAAGTACTTCGGCCCGTACCCGAAGATCTGGGCCGTCCACGACACGGTCGACCTCATGATCAAGGTCTTCCCGATCCGCACCTGCTCCGACTCGGCGTACAAGCGGGCCATGGCCTCGGGGAAGCCCTGTTTCCCCGGACAGATCGGGCGGTGCGGCGGCCCGTGCTCCGGCAAGGTCACCATCGAGGAACACCGCGCGATCGTCGACGACTTCGTCTCGTTCATGGTCGGCAACGACCGCCGGTTCACGACGCGCATCACCGCCGACATGAAGGCCGCCGCGGCCCGCCAGGACTACGAGTCCGCGGCCGTCTACCGGGATCAGCTCCAGGCGCTCGACCAGGTGCTCGCGAAGAGCGCGGTCGTCCTGCGCGACGCCGTGGACGCCGACCTGTTCGGCATCGACCACGACGAGCTCGCCGCGTCGGTGCAGCAGTTCATCGTCCGTGGCGGCCGCATCCGCGGTGTACGGTCGTGGACCGTCGACAAGGAGCTCGACATGTCGACCGCCGAGCTCGTCGACAGCGTCGTCCAACGGGTGTACGCCGCCGCGAGCGGGACCGAGGTCCCGCGAGAGGTGCTCGTCCCGGAGCTGCCGGACGACGCCGAGAGCCTCGAGGACTGGCTGGCCGAACGCCGCGGCTCGAAGGTCGCCCTCCGCGTCGCCCAGCGCGGCGAGAAGGCGACGCTCATGGAGACCGCTGTCGTCAACGCCAAGCAGGCCCTCATGCTCTACAAGACCCGGCGCAGCTCCGACTTCGTCGCCCGGACGCAGGCACTCGAGGACATCCGCGATGCGCTCGGGATGCCCGAGGCGCCCCTGCGGATCGAGTGCTTCGACGTGTCGCACCTGAGCGGTACCAACATCGTGGCGTCGATGGTGGTCTTCGAGGACGGGCTGTCCCGCAAGGACGAGTACCGCCGCTTCGGCGTCGCCGAGTCCACCGACGACACCGACTCGATCTACCAGGTCGTCTCCCGGCGACTCGCGCACCTCACGTCGTCCGAGCCCGTCGAGACGGTCGACGAGACCACGGGGGAGCGCAAGCGCCGGAAGTTCACCTATCCGCCGCAGCTCCTCATCGTCGACGGCGGGCAACCGCAGGTCGCCGCTGCCGCGCGTGCGCTGGAGGAATCCGGCCTGACCGGGATCACCCTGTGCGGACTGGCGAAGCGACTGGAGGAGATCTGGTTGCCCGAGGACCCGTATCCGGTGATCCTGCCGCGGGGGAGCGAAGCGCTGTTCCTCCTCCAGCGTGTCCGCGACGAGGCGCACCGGTTCGCCATCAGTTTCCAGCGACAGAAGCGGAAGCGCGACATCTCGACCGTCCTCGGTGAGATCCCCGGGCTCGGTCCGGCGAAGGTCCGCGAGCTGCTCAAGCACTTCGGATCCGTCGCCCGATTGAAGACCGCGACGCCGGCCGAGATCACCGAGGTCAAGGGCATCGGCGACAAACTGGCGGCCACGGTGCACGAGGCGTTGACCTCCGGCTCCGCACAGCCCTCGCAGATCTCGCGGAATGGGTAGGCTGGGACTTCAGACCTTCGAGGAAAGCGTGTCGATGACCCCGGGCCAGCCGCAGCACCAGCAGGAAGTCCTCATCGTCACGGGGATGTCCGGCGCCGGACGATCCACCGTCGCGAACGCGCTCGAGGATCTCGGCTGGTACGTCGTCGACAACCTGCCCCCGCAGATGCTCCGTCCCCTCGTCGATCTCGCCGAGCGCGCCGGATCACGTCTGCCGCGGATCGCCGCGGTGGTCGACGTCCGAGGCCGCGACTTCTTCAGCGAGCTGCAGGAGATCGTGCCGGCCCTCCGGGGCGGGACGCACCTCCGCATGATCTTCCTGGAGGCGACCGACGCGGCGCTCGTCCGCCGGTTCGAAGCCGTCCGCAGGCCGCACCCGCTCCAGGGCGAAGGCACGATCCTCGACGGCATCGTGGCGGAGCGTCACCGGCTGAGCGAGATCCGCGAGTCGAGCGACGTCATCATCGACACGAGCGACCTCAACATCCACCAGCTCGCCACGACCACGCGTGAGCTCTTCGCCGGCGCGGAGACACCGGGTGTCCAGGTCACCGTGCTGAGCTTCGGGTTCAAGTACGGCCTGCCGCCTGATGCGGACCTCGTCGCCGACATGCGGTTCCTCCCGAACCCGTTCTGGGTTCCGGAGCTGCGTGCGCTGAGCGGTCAGGACCCCGAGGTCAGTGAGTACGTGCTCTCGCAGACCGGAGCGGCCGAGTTCCTCGAGAGCTACGCCCACGCCCTCGAACCCGTCCTCGCCGGGTACCAGCGCGAGAACAAGCGTCACGTCACCATCGCCGTCGGCTGCACGGGGGGCAAGCACCGCTCGGTCGCGGTCGCCCTCGAACTCGCCGACCGGCTGCGGAACCAGTCCGGCGTCGCCGTGCACGTCCGGCACCGAGACCTCGGGCGCGAATGACGCCCACGGGCCCGACGCAGCCGCGGCGGAGCCCGAACGGTCCGAGGCACCACGCCTCCGGATCGCGAACATGCAGGATCGACGCCGCACTCCGACGGCGCGATCACGACAGATAGGAACCACCGTGGCCCTCACCGCCGACGTCAAGAACGAACTGGCGCTCGTCCGCGAGACCCGCAACTCGGTCCGAGCGGCCGAACTCGCGTCCCTGCTCCGCTTCTCCGGCGGACTCCACACGATCTCCGGACGCGTGGCGATCGAAGCCGAACTCGACAGTCCGACCCTTGCCCAGCGGGTGCGGCGCGACATCGGCGAGCTCTACGGGATCCGCAGCGAGATCCTCGTGCAGAACCCCGGGAGCTCGGGCAAACCGAGCCTGTTCGTGGTGCGCGTCATCGAGGGCGGCGAGACCCTCGCCCGGCAGACCGGACTCCTGGACGCCCGACGGCGTGCGGTCCGCGGGCTGCCGAACCGGCTGACCACCGGGTCGCGCGACGAACTCGCCGCCGTCTGGCGGGGGGCGTTCCTCGCCACCGGGTCCCTCACCGACCCCGGCCGATCGGCGTCGCTCGACGTCGTGTGCCCCGGCAATGAGTCCGCGATGGCGCTCGTCGGTGCCGCCGGCCGCATCGGTGTCTCCGCGAAGGCGCGTGAGGTCCGCGGCATCCATCGGGTCGTCATCCGCGAGGGTGACGCGATCAGCGGCATGCTGTCGCTCATGGGTGCCACCGGCACCGTCACCTCCTGGGAGGAGATGCGGCAGCGCAAGGAGGTCCGGGCGACCGCGAACCGCCTCGTCAACTTCGACGACGCCAACCTGCGCCGCTCCGCCCAGGCGGCCGTGGCGGCCTGCGCGCGCGTCGAGCGCGCCCTCGAGATCTTGGGCGACGAGGTCCCCGACCACCTGCAGTACGCCGGTTCCCTGCGCCTCGACCACCGTGAGGCCAGCCTCGACGAACTGGGCCACTTCGCCGACCCTCCGATGACAAAGGACGCCATCGCCGGCCGCATCCGGCGCCTGCTCGCCATGGCGGACAAGCACGCGAGTGATCTCGGCATCCCGGGCACGGACGCCAACCTCCCGGCGGATTACGAGGACTGAAACAGCTCGTGAATCCTCGCCGACCCGCCATCGTCGCGGTTCGTCATGCTGGGAACAAGCCCCGACTCCCGACGGTTGCCGCTCACTAGACTGGGTGATGACGCTCAGAGCCGTGTGCAGACAGCGCACGGGACAACACGAGGAGATCACGAAGAATGGCTGTTTACTCACTGCCCGAATTGCCGTACGACTACAGTGCGCTCGAGCCGCACATCAGTGCGACCATCACCGAGCTCCACCACGACAAGCACCACGCCACCTACGTGGCCGGTGCGAACACGGCCCTCGAGAAGCTCGCTGAGGCCCGCGACGCCAACGACTTCACGAACGTCAACAAGCTCGAGAAGGACCTCGCGTTCAACCTCGGCGGTCACGTCAACCACACCATCTGGTGGAACAACCTGTCCCCGGACGGCGGCGACAAGCCGACCGGCGAGCTCGAGTCGGCCGTCGACGAGTACTTCGGCAGCTTCGACAAGTTCCAGGCGCACTTCACCGCCGCGGCGCTCGGCGTGCAGGGTTCCGGATGGGCCGCGCTCACCTGGGACACCCTCGGTCAGCGCATCAACATCCAGCAGTTCTTCGACCAGCAGGGCAACTTCCCGGCCGGCACCGTCCCGCTGCTGCTGCTCGACGTCTGGGAGCACGCCTACTACCTCGACTACAAGAACGTCCGCGCCGACTACGTCAAGGCGTTCTGGAACATCGTCAACTGGGCCGACGTCCAGGCACGCTTCGAGGTCGCGCGCAAGCAGACCAACGGCCTGCTGGTACTGTCGTAGTTGACCGGTCCGTCCCGGTCCCACGGGCCGGGACGGACCACCTTCCTCCTCACTCGGGGAGGGCGCTCACTCCGAGCAGACCGTACAATCGCGCCGTCTGGCGCCTCAGTATCAGGAGTCATCTGTGTCCGTCAAGATCGGCATCAACGGCTTCGGCCGCATCGGCCGCAACTTCTTCCGCGCCGCCCTCGCCAAGGGCAGCGACCTCGAGATCGTCGCTGTCAACGACCTCACCGACAACAAGGCGCTCGCCCACCTCCTGAAGTACGACTCCATCACGGGTCGTCTGGACGCGACGGTCGAGCTCGACGGCGACAAGATCATCGTCAACGGCAAGCCCATCATCGTGCTCGCGGAGCGCGACCCCGCCGACCTCCCCTGGGGCGAGCTCGGCGTCGACATCGTCATCGAGTCGACCGGTCGCTTCACGAAGTCCGACGACGCCCGCAAGCACATCACCGCCGGCGCCAAGAAGGTCCTCGTCTCGGCTCCCGCCACGGGCAGCGACGTCGCCACGATCGTCCTCGGCGTCAACGAGGGCACCTACGACGCAGCGACGCACGACATCATCTCGAACGCGTCCTGCACGACGAACTGCCTCGCGCCGCTCGCCAAGGTCCTGCTCGACAACTTCGGCATCGAGCGTGGCCTCATGACCACGGTCCACGCCTACACCGCCGACCAGAACCTGCAGGACGGCCCGCACAGCGACCTCCGTCGTGCACGCGCCGCCGCCGTCAACATCATCCCGACCTCCACCGGTGCAGCCAAGGCACTCGGCCTGGTCATCCCGGAGCTCGTCGGCAAGCTCGACGGCTACGCCCTGCGCGTCCCGGTCCCGACCGGTTCGATCACCGACCTCACGGTCGAGCTGACCAACCCGGCCACGGTCGAGGAGATCAACGCCGCGTACAAGGCTGCCGCCGAGGGCCCCCTCAAGGGCATCCTGAAGTACACCGAGGACCCGATCGTCTCGAGCGACATCGTGACCGACCCGCACTCCTCGATCTTCGACGCCGGCCTCACCAAGGTCATCGGCTCGCAGGTCAAGGTCGCCTCGTGGTACGACAACGAGTGGGGCTACTCGAACCGCCTCGTCGACCTCACCGAGTACGTCGCGGACCGCCTCTAACCAACCGGCTGTCTGCCGCACTCCTCACCCGAGCAGCCAGACACCGCATGGTCCGAACGGGCGTCCTGAATCATCTTCAGGGCGCCCGTTCGGTTTCGTCGGTGGTCGTGGCTCAGCGCAGAGAAAGACCCTCCTCATGACCCTCCGCACCCTCGACTCGCTGGGCGACCTCAGCGGTCGCAGAGCCGTCGTCCGCCTCGACCTCAACGTTCCGCTCAAGGACGGCGTCATCACCGACGACGGCCGCATCCGCGCGGCACTCCCCACCCTCAACGCGCTCATCAACCAGGGTGCGCGTGTCGTCATCGTCTCGCACCTCGGCCGCCCCGACGGCACACCCGACGCGAAGTACAGCCTTGCGCCCGTCGCGCAGCGACTGTCCGAACTCCTCGGCAAGCCCGTGACCTTCGCCGCCGACACCGTCGGCAGTGCCGCGACCGACGCCGTCGCCGCGCAGACCGACGGCGACGTCGTGCTGCTCGAGAACCTGCGCTTCAACTCCGCCGAGACCAGCAAGGACGCCGGCGAACGTGAGGCGTTCGCCGCCAAGCTCGCCGCCTTCGGCGACGTCGTCGTCTCGGACGGCTTCGGTGTCGTCCACCGGAAGCAGGCGAGCGTGTACGAGCTCGCCAAGCTGCTCCCGAGCGCTGCCGGGCTGCTCATCGCCGCCGAGCTCGAGGTCCTCGACCGTCTCACCGAGACCCCGGAGCGCCCCTACACGGTCGTCCTCGGCGGCTCGAAGGTCTCCGACAAGCTGGGCGTCATCGGCCACCTGCTGCCGCGCGTCGACTCGCTGCTCATCGGCGGTGGCATGCTGTTCACCTTCCTCGCCGCCCAGGGGCACGCCGTCGGTTCGAGCCTGCTCGAAGCGGACCAGATCGAGACCGTCCGCGGCTACCTCGCGAAGGCCGACGAGCTCGGCGTGACGATCGTCCTGCCGACCGACGTCGTCGTCGCCTCGGCGTTCGGTGCCGACGCCGAGCACGTCGTGCGCCCGGCCGACGCCATCGAGGACACCCCGTTCGGTGCCTCCGGACTCGGACTCGACATCGGACCGGACACGGCTGCAGCGTTCGCCGAGATCGTCGCCGCGTCCAAGACGGTGTTCTGGAACGGCCCGATGGGTGTGTTCGAACTCGCGCCCTTCGCCGCCGGTACGCGCGCGGTCGCTGAAGCACTCACCCGCACGGACGGCCTGAGCGTCGTCGGTGGCGGTGACTCGGCCGCAGCGGTTCGTGCGCTCGGCTTCGATGATGACCAGTTCGGTCACATCTCAACTGGTGGCGGCGCCAGCCTCGAGTTCCTCGAGGGCAAGCGTCTGCCTGGACTGGAGGTCCTCGGATGGCAGCAGTAACCCCCGGGCGCACGCGTGTGCCCCTGATCGCCGGCAACTGGAAGCTCAACCTGGACCACCTCCAGGCGATCGCCCTCGTCCAGAAGCTCGATTGGACGCTCAAGGACGGCAAGCACGACTATGCGGACGCCGAGGTGGCCATCTTCCCGCCGTTCACGGACCTCCGCTCGGTCCAGACGATCGTCGCCGCCGACAAGCTCAAGCTGGCCTACGGCGCGCAGGACCTGTCGCAGCACGACTCGGGCGCCTACACCGGTGAGATCTCCGGGGCGTTCCTCGCGAAGCTCGACTGCCGCTACGTGCTCGTCGGACACTCCGAGCGCCGCACCCTGCACAAGGAGACCGACGAGGTCGTCCAGGCGAAGACGGCCGCAGCCGTGCGGCACGGCCTCGTCCCCGTCATCTGCATCGGTGAGACCGCCGAAGACCTCGAGGAACACGGCCCGTCGGCCGTCCCCGTGGCGCAGCTCAAGGCGGCCATCGACGGACTCGCACCGGACGCGGACATCGTCGTGGCCTACGAGCCGGTGTGGGCCATCGGTTCCGGTCAGGCGGCGACGCCCGATCAGGCGCAGCAGGTCGCGGCCGCTCTCCGCAGCACGCTCGCCGAGGTCCTCGGCGACGAGGCGGCGCAGCGCACGCGGATCCTCTACGGCGGTTCGGTGAAGGCCTCGAACATCGCCGGCTTCATGCGCGAACCAGACGTCGACGGTGCCCTCGTCGGCGGTGCGAGCCTGCTCGCCGACGAGTTCGCCGGGATCGCGCGCTTCTCGCAGCACGTCGGACTCTGACCGACCTGCTGCACCAGCAGCACGGACACGGCTCGGCCCGCGGCACCAGCCGCGGGCCGAGCCGTGTCCGCTGAACCGTCGAGGTATACTGGACGGCGGTTCAGCCCCTCTGAACGCGAATGCGAAAGGTCTCACGTGGAGATTCTCCAGGTCATCCTGCAGGTGCTGCTCGGCATCACCAGCCTCCTGCTCACCTTCCTGATCCTGCTGCACAAGGGCCGCGGCGGCGGTCTGTCCGACATGTTCGGCGGCGGCTCCTCCAGCAACCTCGGTTCGTCAGGGGTCGCCGAGCGCAACCTCAACCGCTTCACCGTCATCCTCGGCCTGACCTGGGGTGCCTGCATCGTCGTGATCGGGCTCCTGACGAAGTTCGCCGCCGCCTAGACCGGCCGCGAAGCCCCGATCCCGGGGACGCAACTCGACGCACCACACCCGAACCACTCTCGACAGTACGAGAAAGAGGAAACACCATGGCATCAGGCGGAAGCGCTATCAGGGGATCACGCGTCGGCGCCGGCCCCATGGGCGAGCAGGACCACGGCTACCACGCGGACCGCATCGCCATCTCCTACTGGGACGCCCTCGGCAACGAGACGGTCCGCCACTTCGCGGCGAACGTCCCCGACGAGGAGATCCCGGAGACGATCGACTGCCCGACTTCCGGTCTGCCGGCCGGTCGCGACAAGGCGAACCCGCCGGAGGTCGCGAAGCTCGAGCCGTACAAGACCCACCTCGCCTACGTGAAGGAACGACGCACGGAGGAAGAGGCGGAGCAGCTGCTCGAAGAGGCACTCCAGCAGCTCCGTGCACGCCGCGGTACGGCAGCGAAGTAGCCGGACACAGCACTACATACGCGGAAAGGCCGTTCCCCTCGGGGAACGGCCTTTCTGCATAGCGGCACCGGCTCGCCGACCGGCCTTCCGCTAGTACTCCGGGAGGATCAATGAATCCGGGACCTCTGCGGCCGCATCCTGGTCGACGAAGAACACCGTCCGTTTGCGTCCCTTGGCCCCGGCGGCGGGGACCTCGTTGTAGCTGGCACCCGCGAGGGCGAGGCCGAGTGCCGACGCCTTGTCGGTGCCGGCGAGGACGAGCCAGACCCGCACGGAGGAGTTGATGGCCGGCCGCGTCAGGCTGAGTCGTTCCGACGGCGGCTTGGGGGAGTTCCGCACCGGGACCACCGAGGTGTCGGTGACCGAGACCTCGGCCCGCTCGGGGAAGAGCGATGCGACGTGACCGTCGGGACCGACACCAAGGAACGTGATGTCGAACCGCGGGTGGTCCTCGCCGGGCCGCGCGAACCGACGGAGCTCGTCCGCGTAGCGCACCGCAGCGGCGTCGAGGTCGATGCCGTCCTCCGGCGCCGGGTATCCGTGCACGTGTTCGGCGACGAGGCCACGCTCCGGAAGCGCCAGCAGGGTCTCCAGCAAGGCCTCGCGTGCCTGCAACTCGTTCCGATCGGCGTCGTCCCGAGCGACCCAGCGCTCGTCCCCCCACCAGAGGTGCACCCGGGACCAGTCCACCCGGTCGCGGTCCTTCGACGCGGCCACGGCGGCGAGCGTCCCCGTGCCGACCGTACCGCCGGTCAGGACGACGTGGACCGTCTCCTGCGACTCGAGCAGTTCGCGGGTTCGGGAGAGGAACCGCTTGGCGACCGAGGTCGTCAGTTGGTCGCGGTCCTGGTAGACGAGGACGCGTCGCTCGGTCGGCATCAGCTGGTCCGAGCGCGGAGCGTGACCGGCTCGCCGAGGCCGGGGAGGCCCACGGTGATGACCTGTCCGTACAGGACGTCCGGGTCGAGCGTGCGCAGCTCCTCGGCGAGGCAGTCGCGCAGACTGCGACGGGGGAGCGAGAGGTCGTGCGTCGGCTGTCCGGGCTGGATCAGCGTCGCGATGTCGGGAACGGGACGTTCGAGGACGACGTTGCCGGACGCCCGCGTGAGGCGGACACCGTGGATGCCGCTCGACCCGTGCGCCATGCTGAGCTCGTGGGTCACGTCGACCTGCAACTGCAGCTGGAGCCAGGCGGCGAGCAGCTCGGTCGACGGGGAGTCCGATGCTCCGGACACCTCGATCGCCGTGACGGGCTCGTACGGCGGCTGGTCGAGCACCGCCGCGAGCTGTGCCCGCCAGAGCGTGAGCCTGGTCCACGCGAAGTCCGTGTCTCCGGGGGCGTAGTTCGCCGCGCGACCGCGGAGGGCGGCGTGGGTGTCCGCCGCCGCGGACGCGTCGGTGATGCGACGCTGGGCGATGCGGCCGATCGGTGACGTCGAGACGCGTTCCGGTGCCTCTCCCGGCCACCAGGCGACCACGGGCGCGTCGGGCAGGAGCAGACCGGTCACGAGGCTCTCCTCGTTCTCGGCGACCGCACCGTAGGCGCGCAGGATGACCACCTCGCTCGCTCCGGCGTCGCCGCCGACGCGGATCTGGGCATCGAGCCGGTCTCCGATGGAGGAGTGCTGGTCGTCGTGCTCCGTGGAGAGGACGATGACCCGCATGGGGTGCTCGCGAGAGGCCTCGTTGGCGGCCTCGATGGCCTCCTCCTCGGCTCCGAGCCGCGTCGAGATCACCAGGGTGAGCACGCGCCCCAGGGCGACGGCGCCGCCGTCCTCGCGGATGGTCACGAGCGCCTTCGAGAGCTTGCTCGTGGTCGTGTCTGGCAGGTCTACGATCATGGTCGTCTCCAGGTGCGTCCGTCGCGGTTCATGAGGTCGTCGGCCGAGGACGGGCCCCAGGTGCCGGGAGCGTACTGCTCGAGCGGCGTGTCCTGAGCGGCCCAGTACTCCTCGATCGGGTCGAGGATCTTCCAGGAGAGCTCGACCTCCTCGTGACGGGGGAAGAGGGGCGGGTCGCCCAGCAGGACGTCGAGGATGAGACGTTCGTACGCCTCGGGGCTCGCCTCGGTGAAGGCGTGGCCGTAGCCGAAGTCCATCGTGACGTCGCGGACCTGGGTGCCGGCACCCGGGACCTTCGAACCGAAGCGGATGGTGACACCCTCGTCGGGCTGGACCCGGATGACCAAGGCGTTCTGGCCGAGCGCCGAGGTCTGGCTCTCCGCGAACAGGTACTGCGGAGCACGCTTGAAGACGACCGCGATCTCGGTGACGCGGCGTCCGAGGCGCTTCCCGGCACGCAGGTAGAACGGCACGCCGGCCCACCGACGCGTGTTGATGTCGAGCCGCATGGCCGCGTAGGTCTCGGTCGTCGACTCCGGGTTCATCCCGTCCTCGTCGAGGAAGCCCAGCACGTGCTCGCCGCCCTGCCAACCACCGGCGTACTGCCCACGGGCCGTCGCGGCCCCGAGGTCGTCGGGGAGGCGGACGGCCGCGAGGACCTTCTCCTTCTCCGCGCGCAGGTCTGCGGCGTTGAAGGAGATCGGCTCCTCCATCGCCGTGAGGGCGAGGAGCTGCAGCAAGTGGTTCTGGATGACGTCGCGCGCTGCTCCGATGCCGTCGTAGTACCCGGCGCGACCGCCGACGCCGATGTCCTCGGCCATGGTGATCTGCACGTGGTCGACGTAATTGGCGTTCCAGATGGGCTCGTACAGCTGGTTCGCGAACCGGAGCGCCAGGATGTTCTGGACGGTCTCCTTGCCGAGGTAGTGGTCGATCCGGAAGATCGAGTCCGACGGGAAGACCGACTGCACGATGTCGTTCAGCTCACGAGCCGTCTTGAGGTCGCTGCCGAACGGCTTCTCGATGACCACCCGGCGCCACTGACCGTCAGCGGGTTCCGCGAGTCCCGAGCGACGGAGCTGCTCGGTGACCTGCGGGAACGCCTTCGGTGGGATCGAGAGGTAGAACGCGTGGTTGCCCATCGTCCCGCGATCCGCATCGAGCTCCTCGATGGTCTCTTTCAGCTTCTCGAACGCCGCGTCGTCACCGAATTCACCGGGGACGAACCGGATGCCCTGGGCGAGCTGGTTCCAGACGTCCTCGCGGAACTCGGTCCGGGCGTACTGCTTGACGGATTCGTGGACGACCTCCATGAAGTCCTGGTCCTCCCAGTCCCGTCGGGCGAACCCGACGAGTGAGAAGCCAGGGGGCAGGAGGCCCCGGTTCGCCAGGTCGTACACGGCCGGCATCAGCTTCTTGCGGGACAGGTCACCTGTCACGCCGAAGATGATGAGGCCGCTCGGACCGGCGATCCGATTGAGGCGTCGGTCGGTGTCCACCCGCAGCGGGTTGGACTCCGGGGTGATTTCCACCGGGGACATGAAGCTCCTTGTGCAGTGACGCGCTAGTCGTTGACGGCGTCGAAGAGGGTGACGATGTTCTGGTCCGGCGACGTGAGGGTCAGCGTGAGGACCGGACGACCGTGCTCGGCGAGGACGCGGGCGTCGCCGCCTGCCTGGGCCTCGATGAGCTGGCCGAAGGTGAACGGGCGCTCGGGGATCTCCAGGTCGACGGGGGCCGTCTCGGTGATCTGCAGGAACACGCCGTTCGCGGGGCCGCCCTTGTGGTACTGACCCGTCGAGTGCAGGAAGCGCGGACCCCACCCGAAGGTCGTGGGTCGTGCCGCCTTCGCCGCGACGAGGTCGCGGATGCTCTCGAGCTGCGGGGAGGCAAGGCGGTCGACGTAGCCCTGGATCGCGACGTAGCCGTCGGAGGGGAGCTGCGCGAGCAGTGCCTCGACGGCACCGGACAGGGTGGTCACGCCGTCGAGCAGATCGGCCGAGCCGCGGACCTCGACACCGTCGGCGACGAAGGCGGGTGCCTCAGGCTCCGGACGGTTGTCGAGCAGACCACGGGTGGCGACCTTCGCGGACTCGACGTCCGGCTGGTCGAACGGGTCGATGCCGATGAGGCGCCCGGCGACGACGGTCGCGTACTCCCACACCAGCATCATCGCGCCGAGGCTGCCGCTGACGAGGATCTCGCCCTCGTGGCGGTCGTGGCGCAGCAGGTGGAACTCGTGGGCGTCGTCGACGATGCGGACGATCTGGAGGTCGGCCGGCTTCGACTCGAGCTCGGGAGCGAGCGGGTTGAGCACGACGGGCAGCAGGCCGCGACCGGACTTACCGGTCGATTCGGCGATGAGCTGTTCGGCCCAGTCCGGGAATCCGACGATGTGCGTCCCGTCGGTGATGAGACCGACCTTGTCGCGCAGCGGAACGGTGCCGCCGATCGCCGCACCCAGGATGAGTCCCGGGTTCGACGCGTCGTCGATCGCGAGTTCCCCGAGCACCGCGTCGGCCTCGTCGAGCAACGCGCCGATGTCGACACCGGCGAGACCGGACGGCACGAGACCGAAGGCGGTGAGCGCACTGTAGCGACCGCCGACGTTGGGGTCGGCGTTGAAGACCCGGTAGCCGGCCTCGTTCGCCGCCGCCTCGAGCGGGGAGCCCGGGTCGGTGACGATGACGATGCGACCGGCGGGGTCGATCCCCGCAGCCGTGAACGCAGCCTCGTAGGCGCGGCGCTGGCTGTCGGTCTCGACCGTGGAGCCGGACTTCGAGGAGACGACGAGCACCGAGGTCTCGAGGCGGTCCGCCAGGGCCGCGAGGACCTGGCCGGGAGCGGTCGAGTCGAGGACGGTGAGGTTGCCGCCCAGCGTGTTCGTGATGACCTCGGGTGCGAGCGAGGAACCGCCCATGCCCGCGAGCACGATGTGGTCGATGCCCTCGTCGTTGAACTGCTCACGGAGCGCGAGGATCGGCTCGACCAGCGGGCGGGAGATGGAGACCGCCTGGACCCAGCCGAGGCGCTTGGACGCCTCGGCCTCGGCCGCAGGACCCCACAGCGTGGGGTCCTGGTCCGTGATGCGCGACGCGACGAGGTCGCTCACGAGCGTGGGGACCACCGATGCGACAGCGGCTTCCGCCGCGCCGCTCACGCGGATCTTGAAGCTCACTTGGAGGCCTCCAGAGCCGTCTTCACGGTCTCGAGCAGCTCGTCCCAGGACACGATGAACTTCTCGACGCCCTCACGCTCGAGCAGCGCCGTCACCTCGTCGTAGGACACGCCGAGTGCGGCGATGGCGTCGAGGACCTCGTTCGCAGCCGCGTAGGAGCCGGTGACGGTGTCGCCGGTGATGACGCCGTGGTCGAAGGTCGCCTCGAGGGTCTTCTCCGGCATGGTGTTGACCACGCCGTCGGCGACGAGCTCGGTCACGTAGAGCGTGTCGGGGAGGTCGGCGGACTTGACGCCCGTCGAGGCCCAGAGCGGACGCTGCTTGTTGGCGCCGGCCTCGAGGAGCGCGGTGGCACGCTCGCTCGCGAACTCCTGCTCGAAGACCTGGTAGGCGAGCTGGGCGTTCGCGACGCCGGCCTTGCTCTTCAGCGCGGTCGCCTCGGGGCTGCCGATCGCGTCGAGACGCTTGTCGATCTCGGTGTCGACCCGCGACACGAAGAACGAGGCGACCGAGTGGATCGTCGAGAGGTCGTGGCCCGCGGCCTTGGCCTGCTCGAGACCGGTGAGGAACGCGTTGATGACCTCGCGGTAGCGGGTGAGGCTGAAGATCAACGTGACGTTGACGCTGATGCCGGCGCCGATGACCGCGGTGATGGCCTCAAGGCCTTCGACCGTCGCGGGGATCTTGATCATCGCGTTGGGCTGGTTGACCTTGGCCCAGAGCTGCTTGGCCTGGTCGATCGTCGAGGCGGCGTCGTGCGCGAAGCCCGGCTCGACCTCGATCGACACGCGGCCGTCGTACCCGTTGGAGGAGTCGTAGACCCCACGGAAGATCTTCGATGCCGCGGCCACGTCGTCGGTGGTGATCTCGAAGACCGCCTCGGTGACGTCCTTGCCTTCGGCGGCGAGCTGGGCGACCTGCTCGGCGTAGACGTCGCCGTTGCTGAGCGCGGACGCGAAGATCGTCGGGTTCGTCGTGACACCGACGACGTTGCGGTCGGCGATGAGCTGCTCCAGCCCACCGGACTGGATGCGTCCGCGGGAGAGGTCGTCGAGCCAGATGCTGACGCCGGCGGCGGACAGCTGGGCGGTTGGGGTTTCAGTCATGTTCTTCTGTCTCCTTCGCCCGGGCTACTTGCCGAGCGTCTCGTGTGCTGCGGAGACGACTGCCTCCGTGGTGATGCCGAACTCACGGAACAGCGTCTTGTAGTCGGCGGACGCACCGAAGTGCTCGATCGACACGGTCCGGCCGGCGTCGCCGACGATGCTCTTCCAGGTCAGGCCGAGACCCGCCTCGACGGAGACGCGTGCGGTGACGGCCTTCGGGAGGACGGACTCGCGGTACTCGGCGGACTGCTCCTCGAACCACTCGAGTGCGGGCACCGAGACGACGCGGGCGTTGACGCCCTCGCCGCGCAGGACCTCGCGGGCCTCGATGGCGAGCTGGAGCTCGGAGCCCGTCGCGATGAGGATGACGTCCGGCGTGCCGCCGGGCGCCTCGGCGAGGATGTACGCACCCTTGGCGACGTTCGACGCTGCAGCGAAGGTCTCGCCGGTGGCGTCGCCCGTGCCGCGCTCGAACACCGGGATGTTCTGACGGGTCAGCGCGATGCCGGTCGGGCCGCCGCGACGCTTGAGGATCTCGAGCCAGGCGTAGGCCACCTCGTTCGCGTCACCCGGTCGCACGACGGCGAGGTTCGGGATGGCACGGAGCGAGGCGAGCTGCTCGATCGGCTGGTGCGTGGGGCCGTCCTCACCGAGGGCGACGGAGTCGTGGGTCCACACGAAGATGGACGGCACGTTCATGAGCGCGGCGAGACGGACGGCCGGACGCATGTAGTCGCTGAAGATGAGGAAGGTGCCACCGAACGCGCGGGTCGGGCCGTGCAGGACGATGCCGTTGAGGATCGCGGCCATGGCGTGCTCGCGGATGCCGAAGTGCAGGACGCGACCGTAGGGGTTACCGGTCCACTCGTGGGTGGAGTGCTCGCTCGGGATGAACGACGCACCACCCTCGATCGTCGTGTTGTTCGACTCGGCGAGGTCGGCCGAACCGCCCCAGAGCTCCGGGATGACCGGGCCGAGGGCGTTGAGCACCTTGCCGGATGCGGCGCGGGTCGAGACGTCCTTGCCGGCCTCGAACACGGGCAGCGCCGACTCGACACCCTCGGGGAGTTCGCCGGCCTCGAGACGCTCGAGCAGCGCAGCGCGCTCCGGGTTGGCCGCGGCCCAGGCGTCGAACGTCTGCTGCCACTCGGCGCGTGCCTCGGCACCGCGGTCGATCGCCTTGCGGGTGTGCTCGATGACCTCGTCGGCGACGAAGAAGTTCTGCTCGGGGTCGAAGCCGAGCACCTCCTTGACGGCCGCGAGCTCCTCGGCGCCCAGCGCCGAACCGTGGATCTTGCCGGAGTTCTGCTTCTTGGGAGCCGGCCAACCGATGATGGTCTTGAGGATGATGAGCGACGGCTTGTCGGTCTCTGCCTTCGCGGCCTCGATCGCGTCGTTGAGCGCGTGGACGTCCTCGACGTACTCGCCCGTCTTCTTCCAGTCGACGACCTGGACGTGCCAGTGGTACGCCTCGTAGCGGGCCTTGACGTCCTCGGTGAAGGCGATGTTGGTGTCGTCCTCGATCGAGATCTGGTTAGAGTCGTAGATCGCGATGAGGTTGCCGAGCTGCTGGTGACCGGCGAGCGAGGAGGCCTCGCTCGTGACGCCTTCCTGCAGGTCGCCATCACCGGCGATGACGTAGACGAAGTGGTCGAACGGGCTCGTGCCGGCCTCGGCCTCGGGGTCGAACAAGCCACGCTCGAAGCGGGACGCGTACGCGAAGCCCACGGCGGAGGCGAGCCCCTGGCCGAGGGGACCGGTGGTGATCTCGACGCCGTCGGTGTGGCCGTACTCCGGGTGACCCGGCGTGAGCGAGCCCCAGGTGCGGAGCGCCTCGAGGTCGGAGAGTTCCAGACCGTAGCCGCCCAGGTAGAGCTGGACGTACTGGGTCAGCGAGCTGTGCCCGACCGACAGGACGAAGCGGTCGCGTCCGAGCCAGTCCTGGTCCTTCGGATCGCGTCGCATGACCTTCTGGAACAGCAGGTAGGCGGCGGGGGCGAGACTCATCGCCGTTCCCGGGTGGCCGTTGCCGACCTTCTCCACCGCGTCGGCGGCGAGGATGCGCGCCGTGTCGACTGCTTTGCTGTCAATGCTTTCCCACTGCAGATCTGCCACTGAATACTGACCCTTCTCATCGGAACAGGAGGCCGACGAGCGGTCGAGCCTTCTTCTGTGCGTTCGCGGCCCACGTCGTCTTCGGCGTCCGAGCACACGACACCGCTCTTCGAACTGGGTGAAGGGGGGCGCACGCGTGCACAGTGGCTGGCGAGCACTTCCCAGCATAGCGAACCCCTGCAGTCGAGGGTCGATGTTCGACGAGCGCGAACACGCGACGTCACGGATCGTCGCAGAGCTTGCAGGACAGGCGTGACCCGGTGAGGGACCGCGCGTCTGCGCACCGTGAGTAGGGAGCCGTCCGCGCGTGTCGTAGAATCGTCTGCGGACCGCGCACCGGGCGAGCAGTGCGTGGTGAACCGAACGTTAGAGGAGCAATGGACGTCGCTGTAGCAGAACGTGTGTCGAGCCCCAAGCTCGGTTTCCGACGCAAGGCGAAGGCGTACATCGCCCTCACCAAGCCGCGGGTCATGGAACTGCTGCTCGTGACGACGATCCCCGTCATGATCCTCGCGAAGGGCGGTCTGCCCGACTGGTGGCTCGTGATCGCGACCGTCATCGGCGGGTCGTTGAGCGCCGGCTCCGCGGCGGCGTTCAACTGCTACATCGACCGCGACATCGACGCGGTCATGGACCGCACGAAGAAACGCCCTCTCGTCACCGGCGAGCTCACACCGCGTGAGGCACTCGTGTTCGCATGGACGCTCGGCGTCGTCTCGACGGTCTGGCTCCTCGCCACCACCAACTGGCTCGCGGCCGCACTGTCCGTCGGCGCGATCCTCTTCTACGTCTTCGTCTACACGCTGTGGCTGAAGCGACGCACCCAGCAGAACATCATCTGGGGTGGCATCGCGGGCTGCTTCCCCGTCGTCATCGGCTGGGCCGCCGTCACCGGTTCGCTCTCGTGGGCACCGATCATCCTCTTTGCGGTCGTGTTCCTCTGGACGCCGCCCCACTACTGGCCGCTGTCCATGAAGTACCGCAGTGATTACCAGGCCGTCGGCGTGCCGATGCTCGCCGTCGTCCGCGGTCGCGCTCAGGTCGGCCTCCAGGTCATCCTGTACGCGTGGGCGACGGTCGTCTGCTCGCTCCTGCTCATCCCGGTGGCCGACATGGGGCTGCTGTACAGTGCCGTCGCCCTCCTGTCCGGCGGCTGGTTCGTCTACGAGACCCACCGCCTCTACAACCTCGCGATCCGCCACGAGCACGTCTCGCCGATGCGCGTCTTCCACGGGTCGATCACCTACCTGACCCTCCTGTTCCTCGCCGTCGGCATCGACCCGCTGCTCCCGTTCTGACCCGGTGGCTGACGCAGCGGAACGCGGCCGGCTGATCGCTGCGACGGGGGAGAGCCCCGACATCGTCTTCGATCGGTTCGTCTCCTGGGCCGAGGCCGGCGGACTCAGCCTGTACCCGGCGCAGGAGGAGGCGCTCATCGGCATCGTCGACGGCGCCAACGTCATCCTCTCCACCCCGACCGGCACCGGCAAGAGCCTCGTCGCCGCCGGCGCACACTTCGCGGCGCTGAGTTCCGGTCGCCGCAGCTACTACACGGCCCCGATCAAGGCGCTCGTCAGCGAGAAGTTCTTCGCACTCGTCGAGATGTTCGGCGCGGAGAACGTCGGGATGGTGACCGGGGACTCCTCGGTGAACGCCGACGCGCCGATCGTCTGCTGCACCGCGGAGATCGTCGCCAACCTGGCGCTCCGGCACGGCGAGGACGCCGGCATCGACCAGGTCGTGATGGACGAGTTCCACTTCTACGCCGACCCCGACCGCGGGTGGGCGTGGCAGGTCCCGCTGCTCACCCTCCCGGACACACAGTTCATCCTCATGTCCGCGACCCTCGGCGACGTCGGCGACCTCGCACGGGACCTCGAGCGCCGGACCGGCCGTGAGACCGCCATCGTGACCGGCGTCGAACGACCGGTGCCGCTCCACTTCTCCTACGCGACCACACCGATCCACGAGACCGTGGAAGACCTCCTCCACACGGGACAGGCTCCGATCTACATCGTCCACTTCGCGCAGGCGGCGGCGCTCGAGCGGGCCCAGGCGTTGACCAGCCTCAAGGTCGTCACCCGCGAGCAACGCGACGAGATCGCCGACGCCATCGGCGACTTCCGGTTCAGCACCGCGTTCGGCACGACGCTGTCCAGGCTCGTCCGCAGCGGAATAGGCGTGCACCACGCCGGCATGCTGCCGAAGTACCGACGCCTCGTGGAGCAGCTGGCCCAACGTGGTCTCCTCCGCGTCATCTGCGGGACGGACACCCTCGGCGTCGGGATCAACGTCCCGATCCGCACGGTCCTGTTCACGGCGCTCACGAAGTACGACGGCACGAAGATGCGCCAGGTGAACGCCCGGGAGTTCCACCAGATCGCCGGTCGTGCGGGTCGGGCCGGCTACGACACCGCGGGCACCGTCGTCGTCCAGGCCCCCGAGCACGAGACCGAGAACCTCAAGCTCATCGAGAAGGCCGGCGACGACCCGAAGAAGCGCCGGAAGATCATCCGGAAGAAGGCGCCGGAGGGGTTCGTGTCCTGGGGGGAGCCGAGCTTCCAGCGACTCGTCGCGGCCGAGCCTGAGACGCTGACCAGCCACATGCAGCTCACCCACGCGATGATGCTCAGCGTCATCGCACGCGGCGGCGACAGCTTCGGCACCATCCGCTCCCTCGTCTTCGACAACCACGAGCCTCGGGCGAGACGCTTCGCCCTGGCCAGGCGCGCGCTCGAGATCTACCGCACCCTTCGCACGGCAGGCGTCATCACCCAGACGATCGACCCCGAGACGGGTGAGGTCGTCGTCGGCCTCACGGTCGAGCTGCAGCCGAACTTCGCACTCAACGCTCCGCTGTCGCCCTTCGCCCTCGCCACGTTCGAGCTCTTGGACCCCGCGGAGCCCGGCTTCGCCCTCGACGTCATCTCGGTCGTCGAGTCGACGCTCGACGATCCGCGCCAGATCGTCATGGCCCAGCAGCACCTCGCCAGGGGTGAGGCCGTGCAGGCGATGAAGGCCGAGGGGATCGAATACGACCAGCGCATGGAGCTCCTCGAGGCGGTCACCCATCCGAGACCGCTGGCGGAACTCCTCGAGGCGGCGTTCACGAGCTACACCGCCGCGCAGCCGTGGGCACTCGACCTCGAGCTGCGCCCGAAGGCGGTCGTCCGCGACTTCATCGAGCGCGCACTGAACTTCAGCGAGTTCGTCTCGTTCTACAGTCTCTCGAGGTCCGAGGGACTCGTTCTGAGGTACCTCTCCGACGCCTTCCGGGCGATCCGGCAGAGCGTGCCGGACGAGTTCAAGGACGAGGAGCTCCAGGACCTCATCGAGTGGCTCGGAGAACTCGTCCGACAGGTCGACTCGAGTCTGCTCGACGAGTGGGAAGAACTGTCCCACCCGGACCCCGAACGCCATGCGGAGACGAGTCGGTCACTCCCACCCACGCCACGGAGCGTCCTCGCCAACCGCCGGGCGTTCACCGTCCTCGTCCGGAACGAACTCTTCCGCCGGGTCCAGCTCGCGTCGCTGGAGCACTACGACGCGCTCGGCGAGCTCGACGCGTCGGCTGGATTCGACGCAGACACCTGGGCGGACGCCATGGATCCGTACTTCGAGGAGCACGGTGAACTCCCGACGGGTGCTGCAGCACGGAGCCCGGCGCTGCTGGTCGTCGACGACGAGGACGAGCGCCCCGTCGGCGAGACGGGCGGTGTCTGGCGGGTGCGTCAGGTGTTCGCCGATCCAGCCGGCGACCATGACTGGGGGATCAGCGCGGTCATCGATCTCGACGCCTCCGACGAGACCGGGACCGCGGTCGTCCGCGTGACCGCGGTCGGGATGCTCTGAGCCCTCAGCAGGCGCAGTGAGCCGTCAGCAGGCCCGCTGAACCGTCAGCGGGAGAGCGTCTGAGTCGTCAGCGGGAGACGCTGAGGAATGCCGACTCGTCGTCGCGTGACGCGGTCCGGACCGGGATCCGCTGCTGCAGCACGACCCAGGTCATCGCGGCGACGAGCAGTCCGGCGAGCACCATGTGCAGCCCGACGAGCACCTCGGGGAGTCCGAGGCGGGCCTGGGTGAGCCCCACGATGATCTGCACCACTTCGACCGCGAGCAGTGTGGAGACCGCGGTGCGCACCCCGCGCGACCCGCGGCGGGCGCCGAGCGCGATCGCACCGATGAGCAGCACGATGGTGCCGGCGAGCGTCGCGTAGGCGGGCCAGCTGTGGAGGTGCTGGAGGAACTCGGGGTCGAACCCGTTGCGCGGCGCCGGCACCTCCTTCGAGTTGTCGCCGGCGTGCGGGCCCGAGCCCGTCGTCAGGATGCCGAACACGACGGTGACGGCGACGAAGAGGCTCGTCAGGTGGACGACGCCGAGGTACCAGCCGGGCATGACTTTCACCGCACCGCGGGGGCCGCGGTAGACCCGATGGACGAGCATCGTCGCGAGGGCGACGAGGACGATCGAGATGACGAAGTGCAGCCCGACCACGTACGGGTTCAGCCCGGTGAGGACGGTGATGCCGCCGAGGACCGCCTGCGCGGGGATCGACAGGCCCTGGAGCAGGGTCAGTCGGAAGAGGTCGGGGCGCTGCCGACGCATGCGGATCACCGCGAGGAACGCGGCGATGACGATGGCCGCGAGGACGAAGGTCAGGAGTCGGTTGCCGAACTCGATGAACCCGTGGATGCCCATCTCCGGCGTGTTGACGAAGGAGTCGTCCGTGCAGCGCGGCCATGTCGGGCACCCGAGCCCGGAGGCCGTCAGACGCACGGCGCCCCCGGTCCCGATGAGGACGAGCTGGAAGGCGAACGAGAGCCAGGCGACGACCCGCACGCGCTTGTCGATCGTCGTCGGCAACCACTGCCAGAACCGGGTGGCCCGCACCCGGTCGGGAAGGGACGGTGCCGGCGTCGGTCGACCGGCGGTCTTGGAGTGGTGTGACACGGGGTCGATCCTTCGGTTCGCGGTGGCCACGGCTGCCGTATCCACCGTCCTCACCCACAACCCACAGGAAGCTGTAGGATTATGAGGTTCACGGTGCGCGCGAGAAGCGCCATGGTTCATGAACATTGTAGGTTCGCGAAGAAGCCGCCCGCACATCCCCTCCCCAATCCGCTCCGATCAGGCGCGTGCCATGGGAGGGAATGACGACCTCCAGCCGGTGGTTGTCTCCAGGGAGGAAAGAGGGACACATGTCAGACATCCTGATCGATCGCCCGGAGCTCGCCGGACTCGGCCAATACGAGTTCGGATGGCACGACGGCGACGTCGCCGGCGCTTCAGCGCGCCGCGGCATCTCCACCGAGGTCGTGGCCGACATCTCCGCACTGAAGAACGAACCGGACTGGATGCTGCAGCGCCGCCTCAAGGCCCTGCAGCTGTTCGAGCGCAAGCCCATGCCAACATGGGGTGCCGACCTCTCCGAGATCGACTTCGAGAACATCAAGTACTTCGTCCGGTCCACCGAGAAGCAGGCTCAGACCTGGGAGGACCTGCCGGACGACATCAAGAACACCTACGAGAAGCTCGGCATCCCCGAGGCGGAGCGCCAGCGCCTCGTCTCCGGCGTCGCCGCGCAGTACGAGTCCGAGGTGGTCTACCACCAGATCAACGAGGAGCTCGAGGCGCAGGGTGTCATCTTCATGGACACCGACACGGCGTTGCGCGAGCACCCCGAGTTCTTCGAGGAGTACTTCGGCACGGTCATCCCGTCCGGCGACAACAAGTTCGCCGCGCTGAACACCGCCGTGTGGTCGGGTGGCTCCTTCGTCTACGTGCCGCCCGGCGTGCACGTCGAGATCCCGCTGCAGGCCTACTTCCGGATCAACACCGAGAACATGGGCCAGTTCGAGCGCACGCTGATCATCGCCGACGAGGGCAGCTACGTGCACTACATCGAGGGTTGCACCGCGCCGATCTACAAGTCGGACTCGCTGCACTCCGCGGTCGTCGAGATCATCGTCAAGAAGAACGCCCGCGTCCGCTACACGACGATCCAGAACTGGTCGAACAACGTCTACAACCTGGTCACGAAGCGCGCTACGGCCGCCGAAGGCGCGACCATGGAGTGGATCGACGGCAACATCGGATCCAAGGTCACGATGAAGTACCCGTCCATCTACCTCATGGGCGAGCACGCCAAGGGCGAGACCCTGTCCGTCGCGTTCGCCGGTCCCGGCCAGCACCAGGACGCCGGCGCGAAGATGATCCACATGGCTCCGTACACGCAGTCGTCCATCGTCTCCAAGTCGATCGCCCGAGGCGGCGGACGCGCGGGATACCGCGGCGAGGTCCGGGTGGACGCCAACGCCCATCACTCGGCCAACACCGTGCGCTGCGACGCGCTCCTGGTCGACACCATCTCCCGCAGTGACACGTACCCGGCGATCGACATCCGTGTGGACGACGTCCAGCTCGGACACGAGGCGACGGTGTCCAAGGTCAGCGAGGAGCAGCTCTTCTACCTCATGAGCCGCGGCATGCCGGAAGACGAGGCCATGGCGATGATCGTCCGCGGCTTCATCGAGCCGATCGCCCGCGAACTGCCCATGGAGTACGCACTCGAACTCAACAAGCTCATCGAGATGGGCATGGAAGGATCCGTCGGTTAATGACGACTGCAGCACCGACTCAGACCGAAGGACAGCACGGCATCACGGCACACAGCGACGGCGCAGGACGCGTCATCCCGGTGCAGACCCGATCGGAGCGCTTCAGCTCCTATGATGTCGCCGACTTCCCAGCGGTGACGGGACGCGAGGCGGTCTGGAAGCTCAGCCCGGTCGCGCAGTTCACCGACCTCACCGCGGGGGAGCTCGACGGCTCACCCACCCCGATCACGCACGACGACGTCGACGGTTTCAGCGTCGAGTGGATCAGTCGCGACGACGCCCGCGTCGGCTCCGCCGGCGTGCCGGAGGAGCGCGCCTCCGCGAACGCCTGGTCGAGCTTCGACCAGGCACTGGCGATCTCGGTCACGGGCGAGGAGCCTAAGACCCTGCGCCTCGAGCGGAGCGGGCTCGGCGACGGCGCCCGCGCTGCGCACACCGTCATCACCGCCGCGCCGTTCAGCCGTGGCCTCATCATCATCGAGAACGCGGGCGACGCCCGCCTCACCGAGAACGTCGAGATCGTCGTCGGCGAACAGGCCGACGTGACCGTCGTGACCGTGCAGTGGTGGGACGACGCCGCCGTGCACCTCGCCAGCCACTTCGCGTCCATCGGTCGCGACGCCCACCTCAAGCACGTCGTGGTGTCGCTCGGCGGCAAGCTCGTCCGGGTGAACCCGACCCTGCACCTCGCCGGTCAGGGCTCGGACCTCGACTCGCTCGGCGTGTACTTCTCCGACGCGGGTCAGCACCTCGAGCAGCAGGTCTACATGCACCACGACGCACCGAACACCCGCGGGCGCGTGACCTACAAGGGCGCACTGCAGGGCGAGGGTGCGCGGTCCGTGTGGATCGGCGACGTCCTCATCAGCAACCGTGCCGTCGGCACCGACAGCTACGAGCAGAACCGCAACCTGGTCCTCTCCGACGGCACCCGTGCCGACTCGGTGCCGAACCTCGAGATCGAGACCGGCGACATCGCCGGTGCCGGTCACGCGAGCGCGACCGGACGCTTCGACGACGAGCAGCTCTTCTACCTGCAGGCTCGAGGCATCCCTGAGGACGAGGCACGACGACTCGTCGTCCGCGGCTTCCTCGTGGAGATCATCCAGCAGATCGGTGACACCGAGCTGCAGGAGCGCCTCTCGGCGGCCATCGAGGCCGAACTGCTCGGCGCCGACGGACAGGGCACCGGCGGAGCGCAGCACTGATGGCGACGAAGGTGTGCTCGTTCGACGAGCTCGCCGTCAACCAGGCCAAGCGGGTCGTGGTGGACGGCGTGCCGATCGCCCTCGTGCGCGACGCGTCGGACGAACTGTTCGCGATCGGCGACGTCTGCACCCACGGCGACATCTCGCTGTCCGAAGGCTTCGTCGAGGACGGCAACCTCGAATGCTGGGCACACGGCTCGCAGTTCTCGCTCACGACGGGCAAGCCGCTCACCCTTCCGGCCTACGAGCCGGTCCCCGTCTACACCGTCGAGCTCATCGACGGTGACATCTACATCGACCCGACCGCAACGAAAGAGATCTAGCACCATGTCAGTCCTCGAAATCCGCGACCTGCACGTCAGCGTCGAAACCGAGCAGGGCACCAAGCCGATCCTGCGTGGCGTCGACCTCACCATCCGCACGGGCGAAACGCACGCGATCATGGGTCCGAACGGTTCGGGCAAGTCCACGCTCGCGTACACGATCGCCGGCCACCCGAAGTACACCGTCGACAGCGGATCCATCACGCTGGACGGCGAGGACGTCCTCGCGATGAGCGTCGACGAGCGCGCCCGTGCCGGACTCTTCCTCGCGATGCAGTACCCGGTCGAGATCCCCGGCGTCACGGTCACGAACTTCCTCCGCACGGCGAAGACCGCCGTCGACGGCGAGGCGCCCGCGATCCGCGGCTGGATCAAGGACGTCCGCGAGTCGATGAAGAACCTGCGCATGGAGCCTGCCTTCGCCGAGCGCAACGTCAACGAGGGCTTCTCCGGTGGCGAGAAGAAGCGTCACGAGATCCTCCAGCTCGAGCTGCTGAAGCCGCAGTTCGCAGTCCTCGACGAGACCGACTCCGGCCTCGACGTCGACGCCCTCAAGATCGTGTCCGAGGGCGTCAACCGCGCCAAGGAGAACACGGGCCTCGGCGTCCTGCTGATCACGCACTACACGCGCATCCTGCGCTACATCAAGCCGGACTTCGTGCACGTCTTCGTCGCCGGCAAGATCGCTGAGCAGGGCGGTCCAGAGCTCGCCGACCGACTCGAGAACGAAGGCTACGACCGTTTCCTCGTCGATGCCGTCGTCGCCCCGGAAGGTGCCTGAAGCCGCGTGAGCGGTCTAAGATAACGACATGGTAACAACGCTCAGTCCGCAACGATTCGACGAGGTCGAAGAGGCGCTCAAGGACGTCATGGACCCCGAGCTCGGGGTGAACGTGGTCGACCTCGGTCTCATCTACGACCTGGGTTGGGATGACGAGAACGACGCGCTCATCATCCACATGACCCTGACCTCCGCCGGATGTCCGCTCACGGACGTCCTCGAGGAGCAGACGGGTCAAGCACTCGACGGCATCGTCGACGCCTTCCGCATCAACTGGGTGTGGATGCCGCCGTGGGGCCCGGAGCGCATCACGGACGACGGGCGCGACATGATGCGTGCCCTCGGCTTCTCGATCTGATCGAACCTCCACGACGACGGACGGCTGCGTTGCAGCCGTCCGTCGTCCTGTTCCCGGCAGCGTCGCCCGGCTGATCCCGGATAAGGTCGAGAGATGACCGAGATCGTGTCCGCTGACCCCCTCGACGTCCTCCGCAGCCGGACGAGCGAGAAGTGGGCCGAGTACCCCGACGACGTCCTGCCCATGTTCGTGGCCGAGATGGACGTCCCGCTGGCACCCGTGATCCGCGATGCCCTGCACGCGGCGATCGACCGCGGTGACGCCGGGTATGTCGCGAGCCGCACACGGCTCCCACAGGCGTTCGCCGGCTTCGCAGCGCGACGATGGGGATGGGACGTGGATCCCGGCTCCGTGTTCACCACCGCCGACGTCAGCATGGGCATCGTCGAGATCCTGCGGCGCGTCATCTCGCCCGGCGAGGGCGTCGTGATCACCTCGCCGGTCTACCCGCCGTTCTTCGACCTCGTCAGCGAGGCCGGGGGAGTCGTGGTGGACGTCCCCTTGCTCGGGTCCAGCCGCGCCGACGATCCCGCCGGAGGCTGGCGGCTCGACCTGGACGGTCTCGAAGCCGCCTTCCGCAACGGCGCGAAGGCGTTCCTGCTCTGCAACCCGCACAACCCGATCGGTCGGCCGCACACTGTCGACGAACTCCGCTCGGTCGCCGCACTGGCCGCGCGGTACGGAGTCGCCGTCGTGAGCGATGAGATCCACGCTCCACTCACCCAGCCGGGCGAGCGGTTCGTCCCCTATCTCAGCGTGTCCGACGAGGCCGCCGAACACGGGTACGCCGTCCTGTCGGCGAGCAAGGCCTGGAACCTCGCCGGCCTGAAGTGCGCGGTGATGGTCACCGCCGGCCCCGGGCCGCGGAGCGTGGTCGCTGGGATGCCGGTCGAGGTGTTCTGGCGGACGGGCCAGTTCGGTGTGCTGGCTTCGGTCGCCGCCTTCGAGGCCGGAGAGCCCTGGTTGGACGGGCTCCTCGGGTTGCTCGACGGCAACCGGCGGCTGCTCGGTGAGCTGCTGGGCGCCGAGCTGCCCGAGGTCGGCTACCGACCGCCTGCCGCCGGGTACCTCGCCTGGCTGGACTGCACCGCGCTCGGTTGGACCGAACCCCCGGCGCGGCGCATCCTGCGCGAGGCGCGCGTGGCCCTGCAGGAGGGAGCCCCGTTCGGGCCCGGCGGCGTCGGCCATGCACGACTCAACCTGGCCTGCTCACCCGAGCTCCTCACCGAGGCGGTCGGACGGATCTCCGCCCTGCGTTGACTGCTGTCCGGCCGCACCGGAACGGCCGCGGTGCTGAGCATCGGATTCACGATTTATACTGGGAGGCTGACCCCCACCCTCCGCGTTGTCGAAACGCACCCGAAGAAATGGACTATGCCTGTGCTGAGTGTGCACGACCTCGAGATCCGCGTGGGGGCACGCGTGCTCATGGAGCACGTGAACTTCCGCGTGTCCGCCGGCGACAAGATCGGCCTCGTCGGCCGCAACGGTGCCGGGAAGACGACCCTGACCAAGACGCTCGCGGGGGAGACCCTCCCGACGAACGGCAAGATCGATCGCGGTGGCGAGATCGGTTACCTGCCGCAGGACCCGCGCTCCGGCAACCCGGAGGACCTCGCCCGCACCCGCATCCTCGATGCGCGCGGTCTCGGCCAGCTCGCGCTCGGCATGCACGAGTCGAGCATGGCCATGGCGAGCGACGACCCGAAGGTGGCGGAAGCCGCCATGAAGAAGTACGGCAACCTCACCGACCGGTTCAACGCGCTCGGCGGGTACGCCGCAGAGGCCGAGGCGGCCTCGATCGCGTCGAATCTGAACCTGCCCGACCGCATCCTCGATCAGCAGCTGAAGACGCTCTCGGGTGGACAGCGCCGCCGCATCGAACTCGCGCGCATCCTGTTCTCCGACGCCGAGACGCTCATCCTCGACGAGCCGACCAACCACCTCGACGCCGACTCCGTCGTCTGGCTGCGTGAGTTCCTCAAGCAGTACAAGGGCGGGTTCATCGTGATCTCGCACGACATCGAGCTCGTCGGCGAGACCGTCAACCGGGTCTTCTACCTCGATGCGAACCGCACCGTCATCGACATCTACAACATGAACTGGAAGAACTACCAGCGTCAGCGCGAGGCCGACGAGGAGCGCCGGAAGAAGGAGCGCACCAACGTCGAGAAGAAGGCGACGGCGCTCCAGCTCCAGGCGGCCAAGTTCGGTGCGAAGGCCAGCAAGGCGGCCGCAGCCCACCAGATGGTGGCTCGCGCCGAACGGATGCTCTCCGGGCTCGAAGAGGTCCGCGCGCAAGACCGCGTGGCCAAGCTGCGGTTCCCGACCCCGGCGCCCTGTGGCCGGACGCCGCTCATGGCGAGCAACCTGTCGAAGAGCTACGGCTCGCTCGAGATCTTCACGGCCGTCGACCTCGCGATCGACCGTGGCTCGAAGGTCGTCATCCTCGGATTCAACGGCGCGGGCAAGACGACCCTGCTGCGGATCCTCGCCGGAGTGGACCAGCCCGACACCGGGCAGCTCGAGCCCGGGCACGGCCTGCGGATCGGCTACTACGCGCAGGAGCACGAGACGATCGACGTGAAGCGCAGCGTGCTCGAGAACATGGTCTCCTCGTCGCCGAACATCACCGAGATGGAAGCGCGCAAGGTCCTCGGCTCGTTCCTGTTCACCGGCGACGACTCCAACAAGCTCGCGGGCGTGCTGTCCGGTGGCGAGAAGACGAGACTCGCTCTCGCGATGATCGTCGTCTCGGGCGCGAACATGCTCCTCCTCGACGAACCGACCAACAACCTCGACCCGGCCAGCCGTCTGGAGATCCTCGACGCGCTCGCCCACTACGAGGGTGCCGTCGTGCTCGTGAGTCACGATGAGGGCGCCGTCGAGGCGCTCAACCCCGAGCGGGTGCTCATCCTGCCCGACGGCGTCGAGGACCACTGGAACAAGGACTACCAGGACCTCGTCAGCCTGGCCTAGCGCCAGCGGGCCAGCGCGCCCGGCCCGTGAGCATCACGGGCCGGGCGCGCCCCGTCCGTCGACGGCTCGGGCGGTCGGGTCAGCGACTCGCTTCGAGGATCTCATCCTCGATGTCGGCGTCGGACCGTGCCTTCGCGGCGAGCCGTTCGGCGCGCGCAGCCGCACGCCGCTGCTCCTTCGGGTCGTCGGAGTTCAGGATGCGGTACTCCTGACGGATGGCATAGGCGAGGAAGATGAAGCCCATCAGCGCGAAGACCACCCATTGCAGCGCGTACGAGAGGTGCATCCCCTCGTTCGGCTCGGGCTTGATCGGACCGAGCGGTGCCGCCTCGGCAGGCGCCGGGCTCTCCGAGAGGAGCATGCCGTACGCACCGGAGTAGAGCGTCTCGCCGCGGAGTTCGGCGATCTGCGGGAGGTTGATCGTGGCCACCTGGCCGTCGGCGGCCCCGCGGCCCGGGAGCGTCGGTTCGCCGGGTCGGATGCGGACGACGACCGAGACCTCACCGCTCGGAGGGGCCGGGACCGACTCGGGTGCTTCGAGTGAATCGTTCGCAGCGACCCAGCCACGGTCGACGATGAACACGTCTCCGTTGGCAAGTCGGAGCGGCGTGAGGACGTTGAAGCCCGCCTGGTTGTTCCGGGGACGGTTCCGGACCAGCAGCTGTTCGTCAGGCAGGTAGGTGCCACTCATCGACACCGGGTGCCATTCGTCGGCCACGCTGAAGGAGTCCAGCGACGGCAGCGCTTCGTCGAGCGGGATCGGGGTCGCGTCCCAATTGGTCTCGATGCGCTGGACCTCCTCCTCCTTCTCGCTCGCGCGGGCGAGCTGCCAGTTGGAGAGGAGGACGCACACGATCGCGAACACGATCGCGACGCCGAGGTAGCCGAGCCAACGGCGGCTGAAGGCGAACCGCCAACCCGCGCTCATGAGCCGACCGCCGACGCCAGCGGACGCCGCTCGAGCGGGAAGGAGCGGGCTTCGAGGAAGGCTTCCAAGAAGTCGACGTGTTCGTCGCAGGCGGTCCAGACCTTCACGCGGTCCACCGCGTGGATCTTCGGATTGCGCCACTCGATCCGCCAGCTCGCCGCCGCGCGGCAGCCGGCCCGGGAGCAGATCACGCCGTCGGGCTCGGCACCGAACCCGATCATGCCTGGTCGGCCGGACGAGGCGGAACCGAGTCGTCGACGATGATCGGCCGCTGGGACACGACGACACCGGTGGGGCGCTCGATGGCCCCCTGCGACGGCAGCGACCCGGCGTTCGCGATGATGACGGCGACGTACGGCAGGAAGATGGCACCGGCTGCGACCGCGAACATCCAACCGCCCTGGACGAACGGGAGCGCAGCGAGGCAAAGCAACCGGACACCCATGGTGATCGAGTACTTGATGAGCCGCTGCCGGCGCTCTTGTTCGGGAGCCGGTGGGAGGGAGGTGATGCTCTGCTGCTTCATGCCGTGACCAGCCTACGCGCTCGGCGGGTGGGCGAAGCCCCCAAATCACCGGGAGAACTGGAGGACCCCCATATGCTGGTACGGGTCCGCGGCCGGAACGCCGCGCGCCCCGACGGCCGCCGCACGAGTCGGCCGGTATCGCCGCAGGAGAGGAATCGACCATGACCGCACCACGCACCGTACTCGTCACCGGAGGCAACCGGGGGATCGGCTTCGCCATCGCCGAGGAGTTCGTCGCGCAGGGTCACCGCGTCGCCGTCACCGCACGATCCGGCGAGGGCCCCGCGGGCACGTTGACGGTCCGCGCGGACGTCACCGACGCAGCCTCCGTCGACGCGGCGTTCACCGAGATCGAGTCGGAGCTCGGGCCGGTCGAGGTGCTCGTCGCGAACGCGGGCATCACGAAGGACACCCTGCTCATGCGGATGAGCGAAGACGACTTCGACCAGGTGGTCGACACGAACCTCGGCGGGTCCTTCCGCGTCGTCAAGCGTGCGTCCAAAGGCATGCTCAAGGCACGCTTCGGGCGCATCGTGCTCATCTCCAGCGTCGTGGGCCTCTACGGGTCCGCCGGACAGGTCAACTACGCGGCCTCGAAGAGCGGCCTCATCGGCATGGCGCGGTCCATCACTCGCGAGCTCGGTGCACGTGGGATCACGGCGAACGTGATCGCCCCGGGGTTCATCGAGACCGACATGACCGCCGAACTGCCCGCCGAGACCCAGGCCGAGTACAAGAAGAGCATCCCGGCAGCGCGTTTCGCGAGTGCGAACGAGGTCGCGAAGGTCGTCACGTGGATCGCCGGTGACGACGCGGGCTACATCTCCGGCGCCGTCATCCCGGTCGACGGCGGCCTCGGCATGGGTCACTGACCCGGGCAGCACCGCACCGAGCAGAACCCGACCTCGGGCGCTGACCCCGACGCGCGGATCAGAGCCCGAGGAGCGGGAGGACGCCGGCGAGGTCGACCCGCCCGGCGACGAGGTCGGCATGGCGGCGGACGATCGGCTTCGCGTTGAACGCGACCGAGAGCCCGGCGACGGCCATCATCTCGAGGTCGTTGGCTCCGTCGCCGATCGCGATCGTCCGTCCCAACGGCACGCCGTCCTCATCGGCCCACTCCTGCAGTGCGGCCGCCTTCGCCGCCGCGTCGATGATGGGACCGCTGAGGCCTCCCGTCAACCGACCGTCGGCGGTCTCGAGGCGGTTCGCCCGCACATGGTCGAGGCCGAGTACCTCGGCGAGCGGGTCGAGCAGTTCATGGAACCCGCCCGACACGACACCGATTCGCGACCCGTGCGCATGCAGCCGACCGATCAGCGTCTCCAGGCCGACCGTCGTCCGGATCCGTTCGGCGATCACCGGGATCCGGTCGACGGGCAGGCCCGCGAGCGTCGCGACCCGGGCCCGGAGGCTGTCGGCGAAGTCGAGGTCACCGCGCATGGCGCGCTCGGTGATGGCGGCGACCTCAGGAAGGCTGCCGACCTCCTCGGCGAGCAGCTCGATCACCTCGTTCTGGATGAGCGTCGAGTCGGCGTCGAGGACCGCGAGGAACCGGACGCCTCGTCCGGCCTGTGGGGGGAGTGCTGCCTCGGGATCCGCCACTGCCGAACGCTCGGTACTCATGGAACGACGCGTACTCCCTTGCCAACCACGGTGAGACCGGATTCGGTGACGGTGAAACCGCGAGCGCGGTCACGGTCGTGGTCGACACCGACGCTCGCGCCGGAGGTGACCACCACATCCTTGTCCAGGATAGCCCGCTTGACGACGGCGTCCGGTTCGATGTGGACCTTGTCGAACACGACCGAGTCGGAGACGTGGGCGCCGGATTCCACGAGCGCCCATGGCCCGAGGACACTGCGCTCGATGTGGGCACCGGACAGCAGCGAACCGAGGGAGACGATCGAGTCGATGGTCTGGCCGAGGTTGCCCTTCGCGTCCCGCACGAACTTCGCCGGCGGCGAGTTCAGCTGCGAACTGAAGATCGGCCAGTCGCGGTTGTACAGGTTGAAGATCGGGAGCGTCGAGATGAGGTCCTGGTGGGCCTCGTAGAACGACTCGATCGTCCCCACGTCGCGCCAGTAGTAGCGATCGCGATCCGTCGAGCCGGGCACGTCGTTCCGTTGGAGGTCGTAGACGCCGGCCTCACCGCGGTCGACGAAGTACGGGACGATGTCGCCACCCATGTCGTGGTTCGAGCTCGTCACCTCGCCGTCGTCGATGACCGCCTGCATGAGTGCGTCGGCGTCGAAGACGTAGTTGCCCATCGAGGCGAGCACTTCACCGGGGGAGTCGGGCAGGCCCGGCGCGTCGAGCGGCTTCTCGAGGAAGCGGGCGATGGTCGTCGGGTCGTCCGCGTCGACGTCGATGACGCCGAACTGGTCGGCGAGGGAGATGGGCTGACGGATCGCGGCGACCGTCGCCTTCTTGCCCGAGGCGATGTGCGCCTCGATCATCTGCGCGAAGTCCATGCGGTAGACGTGGTCGGCGCCGACGACCACGACGATGTCGGGCTTCTCGTCGCGGATCAGGTTGAGGCTCTGCAGGATCGCGTCGGCGGATCCGCTGAACCAGCGCTTCCCGAGACGCTGCTGCGCCGGCACGGACGCGACATAGGAGTCGAGCAGGCCGGACAACCGCCAGGTCTGCGAGACGTGGCGGTCGAGGCTGTGGGACTTGTACTGGGTGAGGACGACGATCTGGGTGAGTCCGGAGTTGATGAGGTTCGACAGCGCGAAATCGATCAGGCGGTACTGCCCGCCGAACGGTACGGCCGGTTTCGCGCGGTCTGCGGTCAGCGGCATCAACCGCTTCCCTTCCCCACCAGCGAGGACGATTCCGAAGATCTTCTTTGAGGCGGCCATGGCTTCACAATAGATGCCGGACGAGACCTGTACTAGCGTCTAGACATGCGAGTTGATCTTGTGACAAAGGAGTACCCGCCGGAGATCTACGGCGGCGCAGGCGTCCACGTGTCGGAGCTGGTGAAATCCCTCCGCAGCGACATCGACGTGACCGTGCGCTGCTTCGGCGCGCCACGCGACGAAGCCGACACCGTCGCGTACGGCGTCCCGGCCGAGCTCGAGGGGGCGAACGGCGCCCTCACGACACTCGGGACGGACCTCCTGATCGCCCAGGACGTCGCCGGGGCCGACCTCGTGCACTCGCACACCTGGTACGCGAACGGCGCCGGTCACCTCGCGTCGCTGCTGCACGGCATCCCGCACGTCGTGACCGCGCACAGTCTGGAGCCGCTCCGCCCGTGGAAGGCCGAGCAGCTCGGCGGTGGGTACCGCGTGTCCAGCTGGATCGAGCAGTCCGCCTACGAAGGCGCCGCGGCCGTCGTGGCGGTCAGCGACGGCATGCGTCGCGACATACTGCGGTCGTACCCGAGCCTCGACCCGGCCAAGGTGCAGGTCATCTACAACGGCATCGACCTGACCGACTGGCAGCCACGCGTGGACGACGAGCTGCTGCGGTCCCTCAGCATCGACCCGTCCCGTCCCTCCGTCGTCTTCGTCGGTCGGATCACCCGTCAGAAGGGGCTGCCGTACCTGCTCCGCGCGGCCCGATTGCTGCCACCCGACGTGCAGCTCATCCTGTGCGCCGGCGCTCCCGACACCCCCGAGATCCTCGCCGAGGTCAAGGGGCTCGTCGAGGAGCTGCAGCGCGAGCGCACCGGGGTCGTGTGGATCGAACGACTGCTCCCGCGTCACGAGCTGTGCACCGTCCTCACCGCCGCCACGACCTTCGTGTGCCCGTCGATCTACGAGCCGCTCGGCATCGTCAACCTCGAGGCGATGGCCTGCGGTGCCGCCGTGGTCGGGACGGGGACCGGTGGTATCCCGGAAGTCGTGCAGGACGGTGTGACCGGCAGGATCGTCCCGCTCGCGCAGGCGTCCGACGGCACCGGCACCCCGCTCGACCCGGAGCGTTTCGTCGCCGACCTCGCCGCGACCCTCACCGAGGTCGTCCAGGATCCCGCCCAGGCGAGGGCCTACGGGGCCGCTGGTCGCCGACGCGCGGAGTCCGACTTCAGCTGGTCGCGCATCGCCACCCAGACGGCGGAGCTCTACCGCAGCCTGGTCTGAACCACCTGCGGACACCTCGGAGGACGGCGACGCGCGACGAGTCTTGGCGGATAGGCTAGGACCATGCCGAGCGTGTTGCAGTTCTCCGATGTGTCCGTCGTCCGCAATCTCAACCCCATCCTCGATGGCGTCGACTGGACGGTGACGGGCGACCAGCGATGGATCGTCCTCGGCCCGAACGGCGCCGGCAAGACGACGCTCCTGCAGCTCGCGGCCACGCTCATCCACCCTTCGAAGGGCACGGTCTCCGTACTCGACGAGACGCTCGGCCGGGTCGACGTCTTCGAACTGCGCCCGCGCATCGGCTTCGCGTCCTCCGCCCTCGCGAAGCGGGTGCCGCCGGAGGAGACCGTCCTGGACGTCGTGCTCACGGCGGCCTACTCGGTCACCGGGCGCTGGGTCGAGCAGTACGAGGACATCGACGTGAAGCGCGCGTCGCGGGTCCTCGCGGAATGGAAGCTCGACCACCTCGCCGACCGCCGCTTCGGCACACTGAGCGACGGCGAGCAGAAGCGCGTGCAGATCGCGCGGGCCATCATGACCGACCCCGAACTCCTCCTGCTCGACGAGCCGGCCGCGAGCCTCGACCTCGGCACGCGCGAGGAGCTCGTCGAGCTGCTGGGCGGCTACGCGAGCGCCGACGACTCACCGGCGATCATCATGGTGACCCACCACGTCGAGGAGATCCCCGTCGGCTTCACCCACGTCCTGCTCGTTCGCGACGGTGGCATCGTCGCCGCCGGCCCGATCGCCGAGACACTCACGGCCGAGCACCTCAGCGAGACCTTCGACCTCCCGATCGAACTGACCGAGGAGGACGGCCGGTTCCACGCCCGCTCGGCCCGCGCCGGACGCTCGGCCGTCGCTCCCTCCTGACCGCCATGCTCGGCGAGTCGTCCTCGGCTGGCGAGCAGACGCGCGCCGAGTCTGGTAAAGTCGACCTTTGGCTCGCGGAGCCAAGAGCTTTCTGCCTCGTGCCTGGAGTTCCGAGCGCGGGTACTACCCACACCATCCACTCAACAAGGACTGCTGATGAAATCTGACATCCACCCCACGTACGAAGCCGTCGTCTTCCGCGACCTCGCCTCCGGCGCGACGTTCCTCACGCGCTCGACGGTCTCGTCGGGCAAGACGATCGACCTCGACGGCGTCACCTACCCGGTGATCGACGTGGAGATCTCGTCCGAGTCGCACCCGTTCTACACGGGCAAGCAGCGCATCATGGACTCCGCCGGTCGCGTCGAGAAGTTCAACCAGCGCTTCAAGGGCTTCGGCAAGTAGTCCTTCAGCTGGAATACACGAACGCCCCGATCCTCGGATCGGGGCGTTCGTCGTCGTGCCGAGCCGTACAGCTCAGATGCCGATGGGCAGCTGGTCCGCTGGGACGATGATCGGCGCCTCGGGTCGGGCGGCAGGGCGTCCGGTGCGGATGGGCCAAGCACCGTCGGCGACGAACTCGGGATCGCGCACGCGGCGCATGTAGGACTGGAAGCTCTCCGCCTGCTCGAGCGACCAGGTCCGCTGGGCCTCGTGCAACTCGTCGACGCTCGTCGGCAGGGCGTCGGCATGAAGCCGACCGATGGCTTGAGCGACGCGTCCGGCGGCGACGGCGTCCACCCCCGCGTCATGCGCACCCTCGAGCGGAACGCCGTGTAGGGCGGCGACGACCTCGAGCGTCCGCTTGCCGCGCCGGAAGGTGTCGAGCCGCCGGTCGAGGATCAGCGGGTCGACGACGGGGGACGGGTCGGTGATCGACGTCACCCCGTGTCGCTCCGCCTCGAAGTGCAGGAGGGAGAAATCGTACGGAGCGTTGTAGGCGACCACCGGGGTCCGCGCGGCGAACAGCTCGGTGAGGACGGCGACGATCTCTCCGACGACGGCCGGCGCCGGACGCCCCTCCGCCCGGGCCCGCTCCGTCGTGACGCCGTGGATCTCGGCGGCGCGAGCGGGGATCTCGACCCCGGGATCGGCCATCCACGACCACGAACGTTCGACCGAACCGTCCGCGGTGATGACACCGACGAAGGCGGTCACGATGCGACTCGTCTCCACCTCGATGCCCGTCGTCTCGAGATCGAAGACCGCCAGGCGGTCCGTCCAGTGGGGATTCGCATCGACCGTGTTCACGCCTTCACCCTATGACGCACCTCCGACAGGGTCCTGTGCCACGCCGGGGCGGCACGGTCCGCGTCGTCGGGTGAACACGGAGCCGGACTGCCTAGACTGAGTGGATGCCCGTCGAATCACCGTACGCCGACCAGCTCGACCGCATCCCCGTCCGGGAGCGCTCGCTCATCGTGGACGGAGCCGAGACCCGGTTCTGGGACTACGGCGACCACGAGGCGTCGACGACGATCGTCATGGTGCACGGGTTCCGGGGCGACCACCACGGCCTCGAACCGGTCGTCGCGCAGCTCTCCGGGTTCCGGATCATCGCTCCGGACCTCCCCGGCTTCGGCAGCTCGGCTCCCTTCCCCGAGGCCACCCACTCCGTCGAGGGGTACGCCGCCTGGCTGGGACGGTTCATCGAGGAACTGCACCTGACCGGCCGTGTCGTCCTGCTCGGGCACTCGTTCGGCTCGATCGTGTCGAGCGCCGCCGTCGCCGGGGGACTCCGACCGGATGACCTCATCCTCGTGAACCCGATCGCCGCCCCGGCGCTCCAGGGCCCTCGAGGTGTCCTGACGAGGCTCGCGGTCTTCTACTACTGGTCGTCCGCGAAGCTCCCGAAACGCCTGGGATTCGCCTTCCTCCGGAACAAGGGTGTCGTGCGCATCATGAGCGTCGCGATGTCGAAGACGAAGGACCCGACGCTCCGTCGGTGGATCCACGCCCAGCACGACCAGTACTTCAGCGCCTTCGCCGACCGGGAGGTCGTCCTCGAGTCGTTCACCGCCTCGGTCAGCCACGACGTCAGCGAGTACGCCGACCGCATCCCGAGCCGCACGCTGCTCATCGCCGCCGAGCGTGACGACATCACGCCCGTGGCCGCGCAGTACGCGCTCGCGAAGCGGTTCGCCGACGCGCAGCTGCACGTCATCCCGGGCGTCGGACACCTCATCCACTACGAGGAGCCGCACGACGCGGCGCAGCGCCTCACCGCGTTCCTCGCGGACGACCGCACCGACGCCTGAGGCGTCAGGCGTCGGTCGCCTCCTGCGAGACGACGCTCGTGAAGGCGGACGGGACCAGGCGAGCGGCGATCCCGGTGAGCGTCTCACTGGCACCAGCGTCGAGCTTCACGTCCGCGCGGCCGTCCGCCTTCGTGACGCCGCGGTTGATGACGACGATCGGCAACCGCTTCCGGCGGGCGAGTTCGAGGAGCCGGATCCCCGAGTTGACCACGAGGGAGGAGCCGGCGATCACGAGTGCGTCGGCGCCGCGCACGAGTGCTGCCGCCTCGGCGTACTTCTCCGTCGGGATGAACTCGCCGAAGAAGACCACGTCCGGCTTCAACATGCCACCGCAGACCGTGCACACGGGGACGACGATCTCGTCCACGCGCCCGACCTCGGCATCGCCGTCCGGGTTGATCGTCACGTCCGTCTCGGTGTCGAGCCACGGGTTCAGGTCCGTCATGCGCTCCGCGATGCTCGACCTGGCGTAACTCTGCCCGCAGGAGAGACAGCTGACGCGGTCCATCGACCCGTGCAGGTCGACGACGCGGCGCGAGCCGGCCCTGACGTGGAGGCCGTCGACGTTCTGCGTGATGACGCCGTCGGCGATGCCTGCCTCCTCGAGGAGCGCGATCGCCCGGTGGCCGGCGTTCGGGCGAGCGCCGTCGAACCGCTTCCACCCGAGGTGGCTGCCGGCCCAATAGCGCTTGCGCGCGGCGTCGTCGTTGGACAGGAACTGGTCGACCGTCATGGGGGTCCGGACCGGAGCGCCCTGGCCCCGGTAGTCGGGGATCCCGGAGTCCGTGCTCACGCCGGCCCCGGTGAGGAACGCGACACGTCGGTCCGCGAGCAGCTCGATCGCCCGTTCGAGCCCGGCCTCGGCCGTCTCGTCAGCGGGATCCCCTGCTGCGATCAGCGTGCTCATGCCTGCTCCGTCCATCCGTCCGCGATGATCGGAGTGCTCCGGGCCATCGCTTCCCCTGAGTCTAAACGGCCTCGTTTTCGATCGTGTTCCCACTCTGGCAAGGTGGAGGTCGAACATCGCGTCGAGAGGACGTCTCCCATGCAGGTCATCCGGATCACCGATCTCGACGACGGACGACTCGACGACTACGCGCGACTGACGGACGTCGCCCTCCGTCGGGTGTCCGAACCCGCGGGTGGCCTGTACATCGCCGAGTCGACGAAGGTCATGGAACGTGCGCTCCGCGCCGGGCACCGACCACGATCGGTCCTGCTGCAGGAGAAGTGGCTCGAGGACGTCTCGCCGCTCCTCGAGGACCACGACGTCCCGGTCTTCGTCGGCGAGCCCGCGCTCCTCGAGCAGCTGACGGGCTTCCACCTGCACCGGGGAGCGCTCGCGGCGATGCACCGCCCTCCGCTCGCCGACCCCGCCGAACTCCTCGCCGACGCCCGCCGGGTGGTCATCCTCGAGGACATCGTCGACCACACCAACGTCGGCGCCATCTTCCGTTCCGTCGCCGGCCTCGGTGCCGACGCGGTCCTGATCACCCCGCGTTGCGCCGACCCGCTGTACCGTCGAAGCGTCCGCGTCAGCATGGGCACGGTCCTGCAGGTGCCGTGGACCCGCCTGCCGGAATGGGACGTCGCTTCCGGCGTCCTGCGGGATGCCGGCTTCGAGACGGCCGCCTTGGCCTTGGCCGACGATGCCGTGGACCTCGACACCTATGCTCGGACCGCGCCGGAACGACTCGCCATCGTGCTCGGCGCCGAGGGTGACGGTCTGAGCGCCTCGGCCCTCGCCGCCGCCGACACGATCGTGACCATCCCGATGCTCCACGGCGTCGACTCGCTGAACGTCGCGTCGGCCAGTGCCGTCGCCCTCTGGGAGCTCCGGGTCCGCTGACAACGGTCCCACGCTGCCCGAGGACCACCCGGTCGGCGGCACGTCGCGACAGGGTACGCGCAGGAGCGCCGGGTAGCATGACCGGGTGCCACTCACGAGACGACAGATCTACCGCCGCCGCCGTCTCGCCGTCTTCGGTGTCCTCGCCCTCCTCATCGGGGTGTTCGGGTACAGCGCAGGAGCGCTGCTCCGACCGGTGCCGGCCGCGGCTGCGACGCTCGATTCCAGCGACGCCCTCACGACCTCGCTCGTCCAGCAGACGACACCGGTCGCCTGGCCCGGATTCGGGCGAGGGGCCATCGGTGCCGTCGGGTTCGACGGCGTCCTGAGTTCGAGTGGCGAGCAGACGCCGTTCCCCATCGCGAGCATCACGAAGACGATCACCTCCCTCGTCGTGCTGGAGGCCAAGCCGCTCGCCGCGGGGGATCAGGGCCCGTCCATCACGCTGACCGACGCCGACGTCGGGTTCTACTACGACACCATCGCGGAGAACGGTTCAGCGGCACCCGTCGTCGCCGGGTCGGTGTTCACCCAGCGGCAGATGCTCGAAGCACTGCTCCTCCCGTCGGCGAACAACTACAGCATCTCCCTCGCCGTCTGGGCCTTCGGTTCGGTCGACGCGTACCTCGACGCGGCGCGCGCCTGGCTCGATGCACGTGGGCTGACGGGCACGACCGTCACGAACACGAGCGGCCTGGGCGAGACGAACGTCAGCACCCCGAGCGACCTCGTGACCATCGGCAAGCTCGTGCTCGCCGACCCGGTGCTCTCGTCGATCGTCAAGGAGCCCACGGCGGTGCTGCCCGCCATCGGCGAGGTCGAGAACACGAACGCCCTCCTCGGCCAGTACGGGGTGACCGGCATGAAGACGGGGACCGACGACGCCTCGGGCGCCTGCCTGCTGTTCTCCGCCGACCTCCAGGTGGCGGGGCGGACGGTGACCGTCGTCGGCGTCATCCTCGGTGCCGACGACCACACCGTGCTCAACGAGGCCGTGGTCTCCCTGTTGCAGAGCGTGCCGGCCGGATTCCACCAGGTCCAGCTCGCCACCGCCGGGCAGTCGGTCGGCTCCTACTCGACCGCGTGGGACCAGGCCGCGAAGGTCGTCGTGGCCTCCGACGCCTCCGTGCTCGTCTGGCAGGACACCCCGATCACGGTCGAGAGCCGCGCCAGAGCCATCGACGCGGGTGCCGCCGGTTCGACGGTCGGGAAGCTCAGCTACACCGTGGGGGCGGGCGCGGAGGGCGGCGCGGCGACGATCGACGTCCCGCTGGCCCTCGACGCGGACGTCACGCCGGTCACGCCCTGGTGGCGCCTGACCAACCCGTGACCGCAGCAGACGCCGGAGCCCGGGTGATCGGCCGGACGGTCAGACGTCGAGTTCCTGGTCCTGCGCTGCGACCGTGAGGAACGGGCCGGCGAGCGGTCGCTTGGCGGTGATGTGGTCGCCGGACGACTGGTGCCGCACCCGACGGAGCACCCACGGCACGAGGTACTCACGCGCCCAGGCGAAGTCCTCGGTCCGGGCCTGACGCCAACGCCTGACGGGGAGCGGCTCCGGCTGCAGCGGCTTGAGGTCGTTCTCGACGTTCAGCGCGTGCAGGACGAGGCGGGCGACCTCGTGGTGGCCGAGCGCGTTCAGGTGCAGGCGGTCCGGTGCCCACATCCGCGGATCCTGGATCGCCTGGAGGGCCCACTGGTCGGCGATGATGCAGTCGTGTCGGGCGGCGATGGCCCGCAGGTTCTCGTTGTAGATCGCGACCTTGCCGCGGATGCTCCGGAAGACGGGGGAGAAGCCGACGTCCACGCCGGTGAACAGCACGACCGTCGCTCCGTCGCTCCGGAGTCGGATGATCGCCTGCTCGAGTCGTCTGGCGATGTCGTCGGGGTCTGTGCCGGGCCGGATCACGTCGTTGCCGCCCGCCGAGATCGTGATGAGGTCCGGGTGCAGCTCCAGGGCCGGCTCCACCTGGTCGTCGAGGATCTGCTGAGCGAGCTTGCCGCGCACCGCGAGGTTGGCGTAGGCGAAGTCCGAGTTCTGCGCGGCCAGCACCTCGGCGACGCGATCGGCCCATCCGCGGTGCCCGCCCGGCGCCCCCGGCTCGGGATCGCCGATCCCCTCCGTGAACGAGTCGCCGATGGCGACGTACCGCGACCAGGGATGGTGCTGTTCGGTCATGGGTGGTTCCTCCTGCTGTGCATCCGGAACCTCCAGCGTACGCCCGCCCCTCGGCTGGCGGATCAGTCGCGAGTCGGACATCCGGATGGGTGTCGGGGACGCACACGATGGTCGGCGGTGTCGGTGCGGCCGGGTACAGTGGTCTCCAGTGAACGCGGAAATCTCTTCGACCCAGCACCTGGGCGGGTCCGCAGCCGAACACCTCTCACCGGCCTTCCCGGAACGCGCAGCGTGGGGCACGGCGAGCAAACTTCGAGCCTGGCAGGCCGAGGCGCTCGAGCAGTACTTCACGACCGAACCCCGTGACTTCCTCGCGGCGGCGACACCGGGCGCAGGCAAGACGACGTTCGCGCTTCGGCTCGCCTCCGAACTCCTCCATCGCGGAACGATCGACCGCATCACGGTCGTCGCCCCGACCGATCATCTGAAGCGCCAGTGGGCCGAGGCCGCGAGCCGGGTCGGCATCCGCCTCGACCCGAACTTCGCGAACCGCGATCAGGTCTTCGGCCGCCACTACCACGGTGTCGCGGTCACCTACGCCCAGGTCGCGGCGAACCCGCCCGTGCATCAGCGCACGACCGATTCGGGTCGCACCCTCGTCATCCTCGACGAGGTCCACCACGGCGGCGACGCCCTGAGCTGGGGCGACGGCATCCACGAGGCCTTCTCGCGGGCGACCCGTCGCCTGTCCCTGACCGGGACCCCGTTCCGGTCAGACACGGCACCGATCCCGTTCGTGGTCTACCAGCCGGATCACCAGGGCATCCGGACCTCCGTCACCGACTACAACTACGGGTACGGTCGAGCACTCCAGGACGGGGTCGTCCGTCCGGTGCTCTTCATGGTCTACGCCGGCCACATGCGCTGGCGGACCAAGGCCGGCGACGAGATGGAGGCCCGCCTCGGCGAGGGCAACACGAAGGACATCACCTCCGCGGCCTGGCGCACCGCCCTCGACCCCCAGGGTGACTGGATCCCGGCGGTCCTGAAGTCCGCCGACCTCCGACTGTCCGAGGTCCGTCAGGCGGTCCCCGACGCCGGCGGACTCGTGATCGCCACCGACCAGACGACCGCGCGAGCCTACGCCGCCATCCTGCACGAGCTGACGGGGGAGCAGCCCACGATCGTCCTCTCCGACGAGAAGGAGGCCAGCGACCGGATCGCCGACTTCTCGGGGAACACCAAGCGCTGGATGGTCGCGGTCCGCATGGTGTCGGAAGGCGTGGACGTCCCACGACTCGCCGTCGGCGTCTACGCGACGTCGTCCGCTACGCCGCTGTTCTTCGCGCAGGCGATCGGGCGATTCGTCCGGGCACGTCGACGCGGCGAGATCGCCAGCATCTTCCTCCCGAACGTGCCGAACCTGATGGCCCTCGCTGAGAAACTCGAGCTCGAACGCGACCACGCACTCGACCGCCCGAGCGACCCGGATGCGGAGGGCGACCTCTTCAACCCGGAGGACGCGATGATGGCGGCCGCGGAGCGCGAGGACAATGCTTCCGACTCACTCCTCGAGGAGTTCACCTGGCAGGCCGTCTCCTCGGACGCGCACTTCGACCGGGTGGTGTTCGACGGCGACGAGTTCGGCGAGCTCGCCCAGCCGGGCACCGAGGAGGAGTTCGACTTCATCGGGTTCCCCGGGCTCCTCGAGCCTGAACAGGTGCACGAACTGCTCGTGCAGCGCCAGAGCCGCCAGGCCAAGCGCGGGGCGTTCGTCGACAAGAACGCCGCCTCGCCGAGTCCGCAGGCGGACATCCCCGCTCCGCTCTACCGCACCCTCAAGGAGCAGCGCCAGGTGCTCAACACCCTGGTGGGCCTTTACGCCAAGCACACGAAGGAGCCGCACGGACTCGTGCACGCGGAACTGCGACGCGTCTGCGGCGGGCCCGCCGTGGCACAGGCGAGCGTGACGCAGCTGCAGTCACGCATCGACCTGCTCCGGCGTCGCCTGGGTCACGGGCACTGAGGACCGCGCTTCTCCGCACGCGTGCTCCTGCTTCGCGGTCGGCCCGCCGGAGCTGCCCTTCGACAGGCTCAGGGACCGGCGGTGCAGGCTCAGGGAGCGGCGGTGCAGGCTCAGGGACCGGGGGAGGTGCGCCGGTTCTCGCTCTGGCCGAAGACGATCTCGGGTGTCCGCGTCTCGTGGAGTCCGGCGGGAAAACAAGAACGGCCGGAGCTTTCGCTCCGGCCGTTCGCCGTCTCAACACGGTGTGCGCGAAGGGGGACTTGAACCCCCACGCCCGTAAGGGCACTAGCACCTCAAGCTAGCGCGTCTGCCATTTCCGCCACCCGCGCGTGTTGTGATCGTGTCCGGCTTTCGCTGGGCACGAGAAGAAACTCTAGCACGGATTTCGACAGCCGTTCACCACCTCGTACCGCCAGACGAAGTTCCCGACGCCCTCCGGCCGTGCGCCGACCGAGCAGAACGGGGGAGAGGTGCAGCGGTCAGGGCCGACGGGTAGCGTGGAACCATGACCTCCGGCTCAGACGCATCCGACCTCACGCTCGACGAGACCACGCGGATCGCGCGGGACCTCATCCGCATGGACACGACGAATTACGGCGAGGGCCGCTCCAACGGCGAGACGGAGGCGGCCGAGTACGTCGAGGCGTACCTCCGCGACCTCGGACTGGAGCCGGAGCTGATCGACGCCGCTCCGGGCCGGACCAGCGTAGTCGCACGGGTCGCCGGTGCGAACCCCGAGAAGCCGGCGCTCGTCGTGCACGGGCACCTCGACGTGGTGCCCGCCGATCCTGCGAACTGGTCGGTGGACCCCTTCGGGGGCGAGATCAAGGACGGCCTGCTGTGGGGACGCGGGGCCGTCGACATGAAGAACATGGACGCGATGATCCTCGCGTCGCTCCGCGAGATCCTCGGCAGCGGCCGTCGGCCGGAACGCGACCTCGTGATCGCGATGTTCTCGGACGAGGAGAACGGCGGCGTGTTCGGCTCGCACCACCTCGTGACGGAACGGCCGGAGCTCTTCGCCGGCGCGACCGAGGCGATCAGCGAGGTCGGCGGGTACTCGATCACGTTCGGCGGACGCCGCTCCTACCTCCTCCAGACCTCGGAGAAGGCCCTCGTCTGGATCAAACTGGTCGCGACCGGACGAGCGGCCCACGGATCCCGCTACGTGCAGGACAACGCCGTCACCCGCCTCGCGGAAGCGGTCGCGGCCATCGGACGCACCGAGTGGCCCGTCCGACTCACCGACACCACCGAGCAGCTGCTCCGGGAGATCGCCACCATCCTCGGGACCACGCCCGAACGGCTCGGCCCGGACGAGCTCGCCCTCGCGACGGGTACCGCCTCCGGCTTCATCCAGGCCTCGCTCCGCACGACGAGCAACCCGACCCTGCTACAGGCCGGATACAAGCACAACGTGATCCCCGATCGCGCCGAGGCGCTCGTCGACATCCGCACCCTGCCCGGCGAGGAGGACGCCGTGCTCGCGCGCGTCGCGGAGATCGTCGGTGAGGACATCGAGATCGTCGTCATGCACCGCGACATCGGTCTTGAGACACCGTTCTCGGGTCCGCTCGTCGACGCGGTCGTCGAGACCCTCGGGCGCCATGACCCCGGCGCCCCGGTGCTCCCGTACATGCTCTCCGGCGGTACCGACAACAAGGCGCTCTCGCTCCTCGGCATCACCGGGTACGGCTTCGCGCCGCTGCGCCTGCCGGAACACCTGGACTTCCCCGCGATGTTCCACGGAGTCGACGAGCGCGTGCCGCTCGACGCGCTAGGGTTTGGCAAGCAGGTCCTCACGGACCTCCTCCTCGACTACTGACTTCCCACGGTCCGTCTCCGCGCCCTCCGAGCCGCGAGACGCTCCAGGAGCCGCCCCGCCGACGACTGCCGGATCCGGCCGAACACCAGCCATCCGGCTGCAGAAAGGTGCCCTGTGGACCTCATCAACGCCATCATCCTCGGACTCGTCCAGGGACTCACCGAGTTCCTGCCGATCTCGTCGAGCGCACACCTGCGCATCCTCGGCGAGTTCCTCCCGGGGGCGAAGGACCCTGGCGCGGCGTTCACCGCGATCACCCAGATCGGTACCGAGGCCGCCGTCGTGGTGTTCTTCTGGCGCGACATCGTCCGCATCATCTCCTCCTGGTGCAAGGCCCTCGTCGGCAAGATCCCGAGGGATGACGCCGACGCCCGCATGGGGTGGCTGATCATCATCGGCAGCGTCCCCATCGTCGTGCTCGGCCTGTTGTTCCAGGACGAGATCGAGACGACCTTCCGCTCACTGTGGATCGTCGCGATCATGCTCATCGTGTTCGGCATCCTGCTCGGTGTCGCCGACGCCGTCGGAGCGAAGAAGCGACGACTGAAGAGCCTGACCTACCGCGACGGCGCGATCTTCGGAGGCGCCCAGGCCCTCGCCCTCATCCCCGGTGTCTCCCGCTCCGGTGGCACGATCACGGCGGGGCTGTTCATGGGCTACGAGCGCCGTGCTGCGGCGCGGTACGCCTTCCTGCTCGCGATCCCCGCGGTGTTCGGCAGCGGCTTCTACCAGGTCTTCAAGAGCATCGGCGAGCCGAGCCCGTACGGACCGGTCGAAACGCTCGTGGCCACGGTCATCGCGTTCGTCGTCGGCCTCGCGGTCATCGCCTTCTTCATGAGCTACATCTCGAAGCGCAGCTTCCTGCCCTTCGTCGTCTACCGCATCGTGCTCGGCGTCGTCCTGCTGGTGCTGCTCGGCACGGGCGTGATCAACGCGTGAGGGCCTGGTCCGCCCCGGTCGTCCCGCAGCTGCCCGGCTCCGGCACGGCCCCGTGTCTCTGGGACACCCCGAGCGCCGGGCTCATCGAGGCCTCCGCCGAACGTACGGCGCGGCTGTACGTCTGCGGCATCACCCCGTACGACGCGACCCACCTCGGCCACGCGTCGAGCTACCTCGCCTACGACACCCTGCAGCGCGTCTGGCTGGACGCCGGCTATGAGGTGCACTACGCCCAGAACGTCACCGACGTGGACGACCCGCTGCTCGAGCGGGCCAACGCGACCGGCGTCGACTGGATCGAACTCGCAGCGAGCCAGGTCGAACTCTTCCGAAGCGACATGGAACGCCTCAGCATCCTGCCACCCGAGGACTACGTCGCGGTCACCGAGGTCATCGGACCGATCGCCGACGCCGTCGCGCTGCTCATCGAGCGCGGTGTCGCCTACACGGTCGACACCCCGGACAGTGCCGCCGGAGACGACGTCTACTTCGACGTGCGCGCCGCGGCCGACGACGTCTGGCACCTCGGCGCGGAGAGCGGGCTCGACGAGGCGACGATGGCCGCGTTCTTCGCCGAGCGCGGGGGAGACCCCGACCGCGCCGGGAAACGCGATGCCTTCGATCCACTGCTCTGGCGGGCGGCGCGCGACGGCGAGCCGAGCTGGGAGTCACCCGTCGGCCAAGGACGCCCCGGTTGGCACATCGAGTGCTCGGTCATCGCCCTCCAGCACCTCGGATCCGACTTCACGGTCCAGGGTGGCGGCTCCGACCTCGTCTTCCCGCACCACGACCTGAGCGCCGGGCACGCCGCAGCGCTGTCCGGTCGCCCGCTCGCCAAGGTGTTCAGCCACGCCGGCATGGTCGCCTACGAGGGCACGAAGATGTCGAAGTCCCTCGGCAACCTCGTCCTCGTCTCACGCTTGGCCGCCGACGGAGCAGACCCCTCGGCCATCCGACTCGCGATCCTCGCGAACCACTACCGCAGCGACTGGGAGTGGCACGACGAGCACCTCGTCCTGGCCGATCGTCGGCTCGGGACCTGGCGTTCGGCCTTCGCGACGGACGCCGCGAGTGGAGCGTCCGCCGTCGAGCTGCTGCGGGCGATGCGGGTCCGACTGGCGGACGACCTCGACACCCCGGGTGCCATCGCACTCGTCGACGCCGCAGCGACGACCGGCGTCGACGACGCCGACCTCGCGCGGTCGGCCGTCGACGCGCTCCTCGGCGTGCGCTGAGCAGGACGGCGGCTCACCGGAGTCGCGCCACCGCGATGGGACCGGGCTACTCGCGGTCCTTCCGCCAGGGCTCGTCGCCCTTGCCCTCGTCCCGACGGAGGTACCGCTCGAACTCCTTGGCGATGGCCTCGCCGCTCGCCTCGGGCGACTCGACGGTGTCGCGCGCCTGCTCCAGCTGCTGGATGTAGGCGGCCATGTCCTCGTCTTCGGCGGCGAGCGTGTCGATCCCGCTCTGCCACTCGCCGGACTCCTCGACGAGGGCTCCGCGGGGGATGACGACGTCGATGAGCTCCTCGAGCTTGTCGATCAGCGCCAGGACGGCTTTCGGGGAGGGCGCGCTGTGCACGTAGTGGGGGACCGAGGCCCAGACCGACAGACTCTGGACGCCCTGTCGCTCGGCGGCGTCGGCCAGCACACTGAGGATGCCGACCGGCCCCTCGTAGGTGCTGCGCTCAAGCTGCAGGGCCTGCCGCAACTCCGCGTTCTCGCTCGACGCGAAGACCGAGATGGGTCGCGTGTGCGGGACGTCGGCGAGCATCGCACCGAGCATCACCATGCCGGTGATGCGCTGCTCGGTGATCACGGCGATGATCTCGTCGACGAACGCCTTCCAGCCGCGTGAGGGCTCGGCACCGAGCAACACGTAGACGTTGTCGCCGCCTCCCTCGCTGACCCGGAGCGCGGCGTCCTCCGCCAGGGGGGTCGCAGGCTTCGCCGCTTCGGGGTCGGGCCCCGAGATCGTGGTACCGGGCCAGGTCAGGGACCGTTTGCCGTCCTCGTCGACGCCGACCGTCGGCCGGTTGAACTGGTAGTCGTAGTAGGGTTCCGGGTCGATCTCGAGCAGCGGGCGGAGGGCGAGCGAGTCGCGAAGCACGCGCACCGCGCCGCTCGCCGCCTCGCCGGCATCGTTCCAACCCTCGAACGCCACGACGAGCAGGCGACCGCCCAGCGGCTCCTTGGTGTCTTCCGTCACGTCTCACTCCTCGGTGCACGGGGACCTTCCGCGACCATCCATCCAGGATAGGCGCTTCACCACCCGGTAGCATGGCACCCCGTGACCACTCTCCTCCCTGCCGCAGTCCTCTGGGACATGGACGGCACCGTCGTCGACACCGAGCCCTACTGGATGGAGGCCGAGACCGAGCTGGTCGCGGCCCACGGTGGCACCTGGACCCATGAGGACGGCCTCCTGCTCGTCGGGAACGGCCTCTGGGACTCCGCCGCCGTGCTCCAAGGCCGCGGGGTCGCGATGGACGCGGACACGATCGTCGCCCACCTCACGGACCACGTGCGGCGCCTCATCCAGGAACGCGGCGTCCCGTTCCGTCCCGGGGCCCAGGAGCTGCTCCACGAGCTCCGGGAGGCCGGCGTGCCGACCGCACTCGTCACCATGTCGATCCGGTCCATGGCCGAGGACATCGCGAGCGGCATCCCGTTCGACGCGTTCGACCTCATCGTCGCCGGCGACGAGGTCGAACAGCCCAAGCCCCACCCGGACCCCTACCTGAGGGCCGCCGAGGCACTCGGTGTCGACCCGCGCGAGTGCATCGCGATCGAGGACTCCGCCACCGGTCTCGCGTCCGCGCTCGCGGCTGGGACCATCGCCGTGTCGGTCCCGCACATCGTGCCGATCCCCGAGGGCCCGCACCACACCACCTGGGACACCCTCGCCGGGCGCTCCGTCGCCGACCTCGCCGAGCTGCGCTCGACCGCGAGCGGCTCCACCCACCACCCCGAGACAGAGGCAGCACAGCGATGAGCGCGAACCACCAGCCGGCGAACAGCGGGCCCTTCCGCGAGGGCGACCGCGTCCAGCTGACCGGACCGAAGGGGCGGAAGAACACCATCACGCTGGAGGCCGGCAAGGTCTTCCACACGCACCGCGGGATGATCGAGCACACCACGATCATCGGCCTGCCGGACGGCAGCGTCGTCGCCAACACCGAGGGCATCGAGCACCTCGCACTCCGGCCGCTGCTGGTCGACTTCGTGATGTCGATGCCTCGCGGTGCCGCCATCATCTACCCGAAGGACGCGGCCGAGATCATCGGCCAGGCGGACATCTTCCCCGGCGCGACGGTCGTCGAGGCCGGTGTCGGTTCCGGCGCGCTCTCCCTCTGGCTCCTCCGGGCCATCGGACCGTCGGGCAGGTTGGCCTCCTTCGAGCGTCGGGACGAGTTCGCCGACGTCGCCCGCGGCAACGTCGCGACCTTCTTCGGCTACGACCCGCAGAACTGGTCGGTCACGGTCGGCGACCTTCAGGAGACCCTGCCCGACACGATGCCCGCCGAATCCGTCGATCGCGTGGTGCTCGACATGCTCGCACCGTGGGAGTGCCTCGACGTCGCGTGGGAGGCGCTGAAGCCCGGTGGAGTGATCCTCTGCTACGTCGCCACCGTCACCCAGCTGTCCCGGGTCGCCGAGGCGATCCGCGGGACGGGCGGCTTCACGAACCCGCAGTCGAACGAGACGATGATGCGCGGGTGGCACGTCGAGGGACTCGCCGTGCGACCGGACCACCGGATGATCGGACACACGGGCTTCCTCATCACCGCGCGGAAGCTCGCACCCGGCACGGTCCTGCCCGAGCTGAAGCGACGCGCCTCGAAGAGCGACTTCAGCGCCGAGGACGTCGAGCTGTGGACACCGGGCGCCCTCGGGGAACGCTCCGCGAGCGCGAAGATCCTGCGGAAGCGTGCCAGGAGCGCCGGGGCGAGCGCCGAGCTCTCCCGTGCGCGGGGCCTCGACGGCGAGAGTGCGGGGCCCGAGGAGTCGATCGAACCGTCCGCCGCTGAGCCGCCGCTCGGCGACGATCGTTGACCCCGGTTCACGTCGACTAAACTGTGCGACGGCGACCTGCCGTCCCACCCGTACCACCGAAACGAGGATCCGTGCGCACTGCACCAGCTCTCATCGCCGCAGCAGGCCTCCTGCTCGTCTCCCTCACCGGGTGCACCGCGCCGGGCTCGGCCTCGTGCGACACCGCGGCGTCCGCCGGCGACGCGACGAAGCTCATCAGCGTGTCGGGTGACTTCGGCGCCACCCCGAAGGTGGAGCTCCCGAAGCCGCTGTACACGAAGACGACGGAGCGCCAGGTCGTGATCCAGGGCGACGGTCAGCAGGTCTCGGCCGACGGCACCGTCAACCTCAACCTGATGCTCCTCAACGGACGCACGGGCGACGTCCTGCAGCAGACGGACTTCAACGGGCCCGCGAGTACCCTCATCGCCCTGTCCGGAAGCCTCCCCGGCTTCGCGAAGGCGTTCGCCTGCACGACGGTCGGATCCCGTGTCGTCGCGGCGATCTCACCCGAGGACGCGTTCGGCCCGAGCGGTGGCAGCGAGGCGAACGGCATCAAGAAGGACGACGCGATCATCCTCGTCGCCGACATCCAGGGTGCGGCGCTGCCCAAGGCCGACGGTGCCGAGCGCCCGATCCCGTCAGGGTTCCCCTCCGTCGTGACCGCTCCGAGTGGTCAGCCCGGCATCACCATCCCGGCGGCCCCAGCACCGACCGAGACGAAGCACACCCTGTCCCGCGTCGGCGACGGTGCCACGGTCAAGGCCGGCGACCAGGTCATCGTCAACTACACCGGCGTGCTGTGGGATCAGAAGAGCGTCTTCGACAGCAGCTGGGAGAAGGGCCAGCCCCTCGTCTTCCAGGCCGACGGCGGTCAGATGATCAAGGCCTTCAACGACGCGGTCGTCGGCCAGCAGGTCGGCTCGCAGATCATCCTCGTGGTGGCGCCCAAGGACGGCTACGGCGAGCAGGGTTCGGGCAGCGTCCCGGCCGGCGCCACGCTCGTGTTCGTCATCGACGTGCTCGGCACGCAGCGCGCGGCGCAGTAACCGACACGCCTCGGATACGGCCCGTCCCACGCCCGCGTCGCGGGTGGGGGACGGGCCGTCCGTCGGTAGACTGGACCGGTGTCCTCAGCCCGCGAGTCCCCGAAGCCGGTCCCGGTGGAGGAGCGACTCTTCAGCCTCGTGCTCGCGCTCCTCGCCACGCAGACCGGCCTGACGAAGAACGAGATCCTGTCGACCGTCCAGGGGTACCGCCAGCAGTATTCGAGTGGCGGTGGCAACGCCAGCCTCGAGCGACAGTTCGAGCGCGACAAGGACAACATCCGCGAACTCGGCGTCCCGCTCGAGACGATCGAGCAGCCGGGTGAACCCGGCAACAACCAGTCGATGCGCTATCGGATCCCGAAGGGCGCCTACGAGCTCCCCACCGACGTCCGGTTCACCCCGGCGGAGCTGTCACTGCTGTCGCTCGCAGCCACCGTGTGGCGTGAGGGGTCGCTCTCCGGCCAGTCGCAGCGCGCGATGACGAAGTTGCGGTCGCTCGGCATCGAGCCCGACGAACCGATCATCGGATACGCGCCGAGACTCCGCACCCGGGAGGCCTCGTTCGAACCGCTCGACGCGGCGCTCGAACGTCGGTCCGTGGTCGCCTTCCCCTACCTGAAGCCCGGCGAGGCGCGGCCACGCGTCCGCACCGTCGCACCGTTGGCGCTCGTCCAGCACGAGGGTCGCTGGCACCTCTACGCGACCGACCGGACGGTGGACGAGCCCCGGACGTTCCTCCTGTCGCGGATCGTCGGTCCGGTCAAGCCGACGGGGGAGTCGTTCCCCGCCGACGACCGCGACCACGCCGCCGACGCGATCGACGGCCTGCGCCGCGTGTCCTCGTCGCAACGCGCCCTCGTCCGTGTCCGGCCCGGGACCGACGCCGCGGCCCGCCTCGGCAACCGCTACGGCGTCAGCGACACGGAGCGCACGGAACTCACCATCCCGTACCTCGACCACCACATCCTCGCCGACGAGCTCGCCGGGTTCGGCCCGGAGGTCGTCGTCCTCGATCCTCCGGCGCTCGTCGAGGCCGTGGCGTCCAGACTCGAGCTGGTCGTCGCCCGCCACCGCGCGACCGACGACGCACCCCACCCCGAGGAGACCGCCCGTGGCTAAGCGACCGGCGGCGCCCCGCGCCCAGGACAAGCTGATCTTCCTCCTCTCGCTCGTGCCGTACCTCATCGACCGCGAGCGGGTCACGGTCGACGAGGCCGCGCGGCACTTCGGTCTGTCCCCGCGCCAGATCCGAGAAGCGGTCGAGCTCTTGACGGTGTCCGGCGTGCCGGGCGACACCCGGCAGTACCTCGCCGGCGACCTCTTCGACATCGACTGGGGCAGCTTCGAGGAGGACGACGAGATCGTCCTCACCCACCGGGTCGCCCTCGACGACAGTCCTCGCTTCTCAGCCCGCGAGGCCTCCGCCCTCATCGCCGGCCTGCAGTCGCTCCAGCGCCTTCCCGAGTTCGTCGACAGCGACGTCATCGGCGGCGTGATGGCGAAGCTCGCCCGCGGGGCGTCGTCCGCACCGGGCCAGCTCGCGGTCACCGAGTCCTACTCAGCGAACGCGGTCGGCATCATCCGGTCGGCTCTGGCCGCCGGCCACAGCGTCGCGTTCGATTACGTCGACGCGAGTGGGGCGACCGAGGCGAGACTGGTGGACCCGCTGCGTCTCGAGTCCCAGGATCAGGACTGGTATCTCTACGGGTGGTGCCACCTGCGCGAGGCGACGCGTCGCTTCCGTCTCGATCGGATGACCGAGCTGCGGGAGACCGACGCCGAGGTCGTGTTCCGCGAAGCGGACGTCGTCGTCCCGACCGCGTTGTTCGAGCCGAGCGACTCCGACCGCAACGTCACCGTGCTCGTCCGACGCTCGGTCCTGCCGCTCATCGACGACTACGTGGTCGCCGTCGACAGCGCACCAGGCGGCTCCGCAGCCCGCGAGGACAGCGACGCCGAGGTGACCGCGACCCTACGCCTCGCGCACCATCACGGCCTCAAACGACTGGTCGCCGCACACCCCGGGCTCATCACCGTGCTCGGCCCGGCGGACGCGCGCGACGCGGTCGCCGATTGGGCGGCCGCCGGTCTCGCGCAGTACCGCACGACACCCGCGAGCTGACTCCCGAGACTCCCGGCAGCAGAGCGGGAGATGCAGGGTAGAGTGAGTGGACCTCGACCTCGAAGATCAGGAACGAAGACTATGTTCGGCAACGCATTCACCGGGTGGCACCTCGTCATCATCCTCCTCATCGTCCTGCTGCTGTTCGGAGCACCGAAGCTCCCGGGTCTCGCCCGCAGCGTCGGCCAGTCGATGCGGATCTTCAAGAGCGAGGTCAAGAGCATGCGCGACGACGAGCCCGCCTCGCCCGACGCGACGGGCACGGTTCCGCCCGCGAGTACGACGCCCGCCGACCCGACTCCGGCCGCGACGGCCCCGCAGAAGCCGACCGACCCGCCGGTCAAGCCGTAACCCTGAGGACCACCCGAGCCCGATGACGCCAGCACCTGGCCCCCGACGAGTGCGCCTCGAACACGCTGCTCAGGAACGGACGATGTCGCCGTGGCCCTGACCGAGAAGCGTCCCAAGAAACAGAACCGCGAAGGGCGGATGTCGCTCGGCGAGCACCTCGTCGAGTTGCGGAAGCGGCTGTTCTACTCCGCCATCGGCATCATCGTCGGCATGGTCGCGGGTTTCATCGCCTCCGAGTGGATCATCGAGGCGATGAGCGCCCCCATCCTCGTCATCGCCGACGATCGCGGGCAGGCGTTCCTGAACTTCACCAACGTCACGAGCGCGTTCGACCTGCGGATGAAGATCGCCCTCACCGCCGGCGTCGTCCTGTCCAGCCCGGTGTGGCTCTACCAGATCTGGGCGTTCCTCGTGCCCGGCCTGACGCGCAAGGAGCTGAAGTACGCGATCGGGTTCTTCGCGACCGCCGTGCCGCTGTTCCTCGCGGGCTGCTACGCGGGCTGGTTCGTGTTGCCGCACATCGTCGAGCTCATGCTCGGCTTCACCCCGACGGCGGCGGCCAACTTCCTCGACGCCACCACCTATTACGACTTCGTCCTGAAGCTGGTGCTCGCGGTCGGTGTCGCCTTCGTCCTGCCCGTGTTCCTCGTCCTGTTGAACTTCGTCGGCGTGCTCTCGGCAGCGGCGATCATCAAGGCGTGGCGGGTCGCGATTCTCGTCATCGTGCTCTTCACGGCCATCGCCACGCCTGCCGCCGACATCGTGTCGATGTTCGTCCTGGCGATCCCGATGGTCCTGTTGTACTTCGCGGCCTACGGCGTCGCCGTCCTCCACGACCGCAGTGCGGCCAAGCGGCAGCGACGCATCGACGCCGAACTCGGTAGCGCGGGGCTCGCATGAGCGACACCGCTTCCCCTGCCGAGCGGTATCGGGCAGCAGCGGTCCGGAACGCGACACCGAGGCTCCAGGAGTTCCGCGCGAGGCAGCGTTTCGACCTCGACGCGTTCCAACTCGAGGCGTGCGAGCGGATCGAGAACGGCAGCAGTGTCCTCGTCGCAGCACCGACGGGTGCCGGCAAGACCATCGTCGCCGAGTTCGCGATCGCGCTGGCCATGCACGGCGACCGCGGCAAGGTCTTCTACACCGCGCCGATGAAGGCGCTCAGCAACCAGAAGTTCCAGGAGCTCACCGCCGAGTACGGGTCCGAGCACGTCGGCCTGCTCACGGGCGACACGAACGTGAACGGCAACGCCCGCATCGTCGTCATGACGACCGAGGTCCTCCGCAACATGCTGTACGCGGACTCCGACGCGCTGACCGACCTCGCCTTCGTGATCATGGACGAGGTGCACTACCTGGCGGACCGGTTCCGCGGAGCGGTGTGGGAGGAGGTCATCATCCACCTCCCGCAGGCCGTCCGGATGGTGTCGCTGAGCGCGACCGTGTCGAATGCCGAAGAGTTCGGTGACTGGCTGCAGGCCGTCCGCGGCGACACCGCCGTGATCGTGTCCGAGGAGCGACCGGTGCCCCTCACCCAGCACGTGCTGATGCGCAACAAACTCATCGACCTGTTCGCCGCGCCGAGCCTCGCCGACACCCATCAGGTCAACCCGGAGCTCGTCCGCATGGCGCAGTTCGGTGGCCGTGCGCCGAACAGCCGTCAATACAAGGACGTCAGCCGCTACAACCAGCGCCGAGCCCCGCATCGGGCTGAGAAGCTCGACCGTGGGCATTTCGTCCAGATGCTCGACGACCACCACCTGCTCCCTGCGATCTTCTTCGTCTTCAGCCGTGTCGGGTGCGACCAGGCCGTCAAGCAGGTCCTCCGTTCCGGCATCAGGCTGACCGAGGCGCACGAACGCGACGAGATCCGCCAGATCGTCGACGAGCACTGCCGGACCCTGCTCGACGAGGACCTCGCCGTCCTCGGCTACTGGGAGTGGCTCGACGGTCTGGAGCGGGGCGTCGCCGCCCACCACGCCGGTCTCCTCCCGGCGTTCAAGGAGGTCGTCGAGGAGCTCTTCCGGCGGAAGCTCGTGAAGGTCGTCTTCGCGACCGAGACCCTCGCGCTCGGCATCAACATGCCGGCCAGGACGGTCGTCCTCGAGAAGCTCGAGAAGTTCAACGGTGAGGCACGCGTCCCGATCACCCCGGGGGAGTACACCCAGATCACCGGGCGTGCCGGACGCCGCGGCATCGACGTCGAGGGCCACGCCGTGATCCAGTGGACCGAGGGGCTGCACCCGCAGTCCGTCGCCTCGCTGGCCTCCCGACGCACCTACCCGCTCAACTCCAGCTTCCGCCCGACCTACAACATGGCGGTCAACCTGATCGACCAGTTCGGCCGTCAACGCACCCGTCAGATCCTCGAGTCGTCCTTCGCACAGTTCCAGGCGGACCGAGCCGTCGTCGGGATCGCCCGGAAGGTGCGCGAGCAGGAGTCGTCGCTCGCCGGCTACGAGAAGTCCATGGCCTGCCACCTCGGGAACTTCGTCGAGTACGCGGGCATTCGCCGTGAGCTCACGGACCTCGAACGCAAGGGCGAACCGAACGGCTCGCGCGCGTCGAAGGACCGTCGCCAACGCAAGCTCGCCGAACTCCGCAAGCGGATGCGGGCTCATGCCTGCCACGTCTGCCCGCACCGCGAGGACCACGCTCGCTGGGCGGAACGATGGTTCAAGCTCAAGAAGCAGACCGACCAGCTGCGGCAGCAGATCCAGACGCGGACGGGCGCGGTCGCGCGCGTGTTCGACCGGGTCGTCGACGTCCTGCTCGAGTACGAGTACCTGGCACGCGACGAGCACGGCGCGGTCGTCGTCGCGGCTCCCGGACGCACCTTGAAGCGCATCTACGGAGAACGGGACCTCCTCGTGGCGGAATGCCTGCGAACCGGTGCCTGGAACGACCTCGATGCCGCATCCCTCGCGGCGATAGCCGCCGCGATCGTGTACGAACCACGGCGTGAGGAGCAGAACACCCCGGAGCGTTTCCTGCCCCGCGGCCCGTTCCGCTCCGCGCTCGAACGGACGCAGGACCTCTGGAGCCGGCTCGACGACAGCGAACGGGAGCACCGCCTCCCGGGGAGCAACCCGATCTCGACCGGCCTCTCCCTCGCGATGCATCAGTGGGCCAAGGGTGCGAACCTCGACACCGTGCTCATCGAGGCGGAACTCGCCGCCGGCGACTTCGTACGGTGGTGCAAGCAGACCATCGACCTGCTCGATCAGCTCCGCGTCGTCGACGGACCGGTGGGTCGTCATTCGCGTGAGGCGCTGGACTCGATCCGACGCGGCATCGTCGCGTACAGCTCGCTGTGAGGTCCCTGCATCGTCGGAGCGACCGGCTCCGACCGATCGACGCGCTGGTCGACCGTCGTCCGCCGCTCCCGCTCTGGCTCGCGGCCGTCGTGGCCATCGCCGCCGGCCCGGTCCTCGACGCCGGCTTCCCGGACCGCGGGGTCTGGCCCCTGACGTTCGTCGGCATCGCCCTCGTCCTCCTCACCCTCATGGGGCGCAGCATCGGCGGTGCGCTCCTCGTCGGCTTCCTGGCGGGGGAGTCGTTCTACCTGATCCACATCGAGTGGGCGACCGCCTACCTGGGTCCCGTCCCGTGGGCGGCACTGTCGACGCTCGAGGCCATCTTCTTCGCGCTCGGAGCCGTGCTCATCACCCTGTCGTACCGCTGGGTGCCGCGCGCCTTCCCCGGGATCGGGGGACGCGTCTGGTTGACCGCCGCGGTCGTCGCCGCCCTGTGGACCGCCCGCGAGACGCTCGTGAGCACCTGGCCCTACGGCGGATTCCCGTGGGCGAGGATGGCGCTCAGCCAGTCCGAGAGCCCGTTCGCACCGCTCGTCGCCTGGGTCGGGTTCTCGGGGCTGTCGTTCCTCATGGTGCTGCTCGTGGCACTCGCCCTGCAGCTCGCGGCGACCGCGGAGCTCCCGACGGTCAGCAGGGTCGGGACCGCGGTCCTCGCGGTCATCGCGGTGCTCGTCGTGCCGGCATGGCCGACGGCGACGACCGGGAGCATGCGGGTGGCTGCCATCCAGGGCAACGGCCCCGCCGGCTACTTCGATGCCGCAGCACCCGGCACCGTCATGCAGACGCAGATCGACGAGACGCTGCAGGTGCTCGACGCGGACGTCGACGTCGTGGTCTGGCCCGAGGGCAGCGCAGACCTCGACCCGCAGCGGGTTCCCCAGTCGGCTGCGGCCCTCGACGCGTTGAGCCGTCGCATGGACGCACCGTTCGTCGTCGGTGCGATCTCCCAACGCGGCGACCGCTACTACAACTCGTCACTCCTCTGGGACGCCTCGGACGGCGTCCGCGACGTCTACGACAAGAAGCACCCGGTCCCGTTCGGCGAATACGTCCCGGACCGGAAGTTCTGGGAGCCGTTCGCACCCGACCTCATCGGCCTCATCCAGCGCGAGTACACCCCGGGTACGAAGGACAACGTCTTCGACATCGACGGCGTGCTCGCAGGGATCAGCATCTGCTTCGACATCGCAGACGACCAGCTCACCCGCGACGCTGTGTCGGGCGGCGCGCGGATCGTGTTCGCCCAGACCAACAACGCGGACTTCGGGCAGACGGACGAGAACCAGCAACAGCTGGCGATCGCACGGCTCCGGGCGATCGAATCGGCTCGGTCCGTGGTGAACATCTCGACGGTGGGGACCAGCCAGATCATCGGGCCCGACGGCTCGACGATCGACAGCATCCCGGCTTTCCGTCCCGGGTCGATGGTCTCCGAGGTACCGCTGACGGACACGGTCACGCCGTCGATGGCATTCGGTCACCAGCTCGAGATGTTCATCGGTGGCATGGGACTCGCCTCGCTGGTCCTCGCCGGGTTCGCCGCCAGGCCCCGGCGCGTCTCGAACCGTCCCCGGACATGACGATCGGCTGATCCGATACCGGATCAGCCGATCGAGGGGAGGCCTGTCAAGCGCTCGGTGTCACGCGCTCTTCTGCTGGCCGCGACGGGCGCGGAGATACGAGAGCCGCTCTTCGAGCAGCTCCTCGAGCTCATCGCGCGAGCGGCGCTCGAGCAGCATGTCCCAGTGGCTGCGGGGCGTCTTCACGTCACCGCGGTCGACGACGACGGGCTTCGAGTCGACGAGGAGGACGGCCTCCGCACCGCAATGGCGGCACTCCCACAGTTCGGGGACTTCCGCATCGGCGGCGAAGGTCATGGTGGTCTCGCGCTCGCAACTCTGACACCGGTAGATGTGGTTGCTCCGCGCCGAGAATATGACGCCCTCTTCCGTTTGTAGACTCTGGGCGCCCAGGCGCATTCCGCGCAAACTGCGATCTGCCATTGTGTGGTCTCCTCTCGCTCGGCATCCACAGTTATAAACCCACAAGCTGGGTAAACTGTTCCGTTCACCCATCCGGCTCTCAGCTCCTGCCCAGCTGCAGACGCGCCAGCGGAGGCGAGCCGACCCGTCAGCGCGAGCGGACCAGCTCGAGCGCGAGATCACAACGGTCGGTGACGAGGCCGTCGACGCCGAGATCCAGCAGGCGTCGCATGTCGGCGGGCTCGTTGACCGTCCACACGTGCACCTCGACGCCGAGAGCGTGCATCTGTGTGAGGAGACGCTTCGTCACGACGGGCACGCCGCGGAACCGTTCGGGCACCTGGAGCGCCTGGACACCGTCGAGCGACCGACGGAGTGCTCCGCGGAGACCGAGGGTGGCCGCGGGGAGGACGCGGAGCAGGATCCGGGCCGACGCTGATGAGGCCACGGAGCCGGCACCGGCCTCCAGCCCCACGGCCCGCACGATCGCGGAACGTCTGCCCTCGTCGAAGGAGGTGACGAGCACCCGATCGGCCGCGCCGGCACCGATGATCGCGGCGGCCGCCGGTGCAGCCGCTGCCGCGGCCTTGATGTCAAGGTTGAAGCGTGCCCCGGGGAACTCGGCCAGCGCCTGGGACAACGTCGGGATGCGATCGCCGCCGAGGTCGATCCGCTGGAGTTCCGCGAGTTCGAGGTCGGCGATCGGTCTCGGATCGCCCGTGATGCGGCGCAGGGACGGGTCGTGGAAGAGGACGGCGTGTCCGTCGCGCGTGCAGTGCGCATCGGTCTCGACGTACTCGGCGCCGGCAGCCAGGGCTCGGCGGAAGGACGACAGCGTGTTCTCGGGGACCCCCGGCCCGGCCAGCCCTCGATGGGCGAGGACCCGAGGACGGGCCGGACGGAAGTAGGGGAGGACCGCTGTCGTCACCGCGTGCTCAGCCCTCGGGCTGGACGGGGGTCGTCGGCGCCGGTGGCGTCTGGGGCGACGAGGCCGGCGCTGCGGTGAAGGAGGGCGCCTGCGCAGCTGCGGCCGCCGCCCGTGCCGTGGCCGCAGGGTCGCGGGTGTTCCCCGGCCCGAAGGCGGAGCCGATGCCCTTGAGCGCCTCGGTCAGTTCGCTCGGGATGACCCAGAGCTTGTTCGCCTGGCCTTCCGCGAGCTTCGGGAGCATCTGCAGGTACTGGTAGCCCAGGAGCTTCTCGTCGGGGTCGCCGTCGTGGATGGCCTTGAACACCGTCTGGATGGCGGACGCCTCACCCTGAGCACGGAGCACGGCTGCCTGGGCATCACCCTCGGCGCGGAGGATCTCAGCCTGCCGCGCACCCTCGGCCGTCAGGATCGCCGACTGCTTGGTTCCCTCAGCGGTGAGGATGAGGGCTCGACGGTCGCGCTCGGCCCGCATCTGCTTCTCCATGGAGTCCTGGATGGAGAGCGGCGGGTCGATCGCCTTGAGCTCGACGCGTCCGACGCGGATACCCCATTTACCGGTCGCCTCGTCGAGCACGATGCGGAGCTTGCTGTTGATCTCGTCGCGGCTCGTCAGCGCCTCCTCGAGGTTCAGCCCGCCGACGACGTTTCGGAGCGTCGTCGTGGTCAGCTGCTCGACGGCTCCCAGGTAGTTCGCGATCTCGTACGTCGCGGCTCGCGCGTCGGTCACCTGGAAGTAGACGACCGTGTCGATCGAGACGACGAGGTTGTCCTCGGTGATCACCGGCTGCGGCGGGAAGGAGACGACGGTCTCGCGCAGATCGATGAGCGGCCGCAACCGGTCGATGAACGGGATGAGCAGGTTCAGACCCGGCAAGAGGGTCTTGTGGTACTTGCCGAGCCGCTCGACCACGCCGGCACTCGCCTGCGGGATGATGCGGATGGATCGGAACAGCACCACCAGCACGAAGATGACGACGATGGCCGCGATCACCCAGCCGATGATCGCTCCTGATGAGATGTCGTTCACGACTACTCCTTCTGCTCGCCCAGCGGTGCCGGGTGGGTTGGGACGGGGACGACGACGGCGGTGGCACCGTCGACGACGGACAGGACGATGCGCGTGCCGGGCTCGAGGGACGACGCGGGGGAGTCGTGCGGGGTCCTGGCGGTCCAGACCTCGCCGTTGCCGAGCTTCACCTGGCCACCGTGCGGGGTCACCGTCGAGAGCACGAGCCCCGGCATGCCGAGGAGCGCGTCGACGTTGCTCTTCGCCGGGTCCGCGCCGCGTTGCAGCGCTCGGAGCAGCGGCGGCCTGACGGCCAACAGGAGCAGGAGGGCGGCAGCGGCTGCGATGAGCAGCTGGAGCCACCACGGAGCGCCGAGGAGGCCGGAGAGCAGCCCGACGGTGCCGCCGAGCGCGAGCATGAGGAAGGTGAACTCGAGCGACAGGATCTCGATGATGACGAACACGAGGATCAGGACCAACCAGGCGATCCAGGCGTACTCGGTGATGACGTCCATGGTGCGGATTCCTCCCGGATCGGCTCTCGCGTCTGCCGCCTCGCAGTCCGGGGGAGCGCGAGACGGTGCGCCGGTCGGGTTCAACGCTATCAGCTGGGTGGACCGCCGAACCGGATCCGTCTGCCGGTTGTTGGTAAGGTCGTTGGCTGGAACCAGCCGCCGATGAGCGGCCCCAGATCTGAAGGAGCCCTCACGTGACGAACCCCCTGGCCGCCGGATCACTCTCCGGGAAGAACGTCCTCGTGACGGGCTCGTCCCGCGGCATCGGTGCCGACACCATCCGGTACTTCGCCGGTGCCGGCGCCAACGTCGTGATCAACTACCGGAACAAGGAGGCTCGCGCCGTCAAGCTCGCCGACGAAGTGCGAGCCCTCGGTGTGCAAGCCCTGGTGGTCGGAGCCGACCTCACCGACCCCACCTCGGTCGCCGCCATGTTCGCGACGACGAAGGCCGAACTCGGCGACCTCGACGTCCTGGTGCTGAACGCCTCCGGAGGGATGGAGAGCGGCATGGCCGAGGACTACGCCATGCAGCTCAACCGGGACGCACAGGTGAGCGTCGTCGAACACGCCCTCCCGCTGCTCCGCCCCGGCTCGCGGATCGTGTTCGTCACGAGCCACCAGGCGCACTTCATCCGGACCACGCCGACGATGCCCGAGTACGTCCCGGTCGCGACGTCCAAGCGTGCGGGCGAGGACGCGCTCCGCGCCAAGCAGGACCAGTTCGACGCGGCCGGTGTCGAGTTCGTGGTCGTCTCAGGCGACATGATCGAGGGGACCATCACCGCGACCCTCCTCGAACGCGCCAACCCCGGTGCGATCAGCTCGCGCAAGGAGTCGGCCGGTCGTCTCTACAACGTGGGTGAGTTCGCGGCCGAGGTCGCCTCGGCCGCCGTGGACCCGATCCCCGAGGACCACACCCGCTACGTGGGGGACACGAGCGACTTCATCGCCGAGTAATCGACGATCCTGACACGACGACGAACGCCCGGTCCTTCGAGGGACCGGGCGTTCGTCGTCCTGCCACCAGATGTCAGCCGGCGAGACCGGCCCGCTTCACCTGCTTGCCGAAGGTGATCGCCTGGATGATCTCGACGACGCCGGCCGCGATGAGGAAGAACGCGGTGACAAGCAGGAGGGTCACGGCGGCGAGCAGCGGGTTCGCGAGGACGAACACGCCGGCGACGACGCTGATGACGCCGTAGAGGATGGTGATCCACCGCGACACGTCCGGTGCCGAGTCGAACAGCGAGGCCACGCCCTCGACGATCCAGGAGACACCGATCACGAAGACGAGTGCGCCGATGCCCAGCAGCGGATCGATGAAGATGTAGAAGCCGGCGGCCAGCAGCAGCACACCGAACACGATCGTGAGGACCCGCCAGAGTCCGCCGTGCTCCCGAGCGACGACGCCACGCGTGATGCGGGCGATCCCGGCGACCAGGAAGTAGACGGCGAAGATCCACGCGACGGCGACCAGCGAGGCCTTCGGCGCGACCAGCAGGAAGACACCCAAGAGGATCGTGAGGATCCCACCGACGGCGAAGGCCCATCGGACACCGGAGATCTGGCTCGCGGTCAGCTTGGCGGAGTTCAGCGTGTAGGTGGTGGTGGATGATTCGGACATGGTGGGCTCCTGACGGTGGGCAGTGCGGCGCTCCCGAGCAGACCGGGTGCGTTCCACCAGTGTGACGCATTCACACAGGTGTTTCACAGCATGACCTTTCATGTCGCGCGGGTCCACTGCCGATCGAGGCGAGACGCCAACGATGACGACGGATACGCTGATCGCCATGAGCGAGACGCCGATGCACACCAGGGCCGCCGACAGCCACGACGTCATCCGGGTCAGGGGTGCCCGCGAGCACAATCTGCGCGACGTCGACGTCGACCTCCCGAAGCGCCGCCTCACCGTGTTCACCGGTGTGTCCGGCTCGGGGAAGAGCTCACTCGTCTTCGGGACGATCGCCGCCGAGTCGCAGCGGATGATCAACGAGACCTACAGCGCGTTCGTCCAAGGCTTCATGCCGTCGCAGGCGCGGCCCGACGTCGACGTGCTCGAGGGACTCACCACGGCGATCATCGTCGACCAGGAGCGGATGGGCGCGAACTCACGTTCGACGGTGGGCACGGCGACGGACGCGAACACCATGCTGCGCATCCTCTTCAGTCGTATCGGAGACCCGTCCATCGGGTCTCCGCAGGCTTTCTCCTTCAACGTCGCCTCGATCAGCGGCGCCGGAGCGGTGACCATCGAGCGCGGGGGACAGAGCACGAAGGAACGGCGGAGCTTCTCGATCACCGGCGGCATGTGCCCTCGTTGCGAGGGGATGGGGACCGTGAACGACATCGACCGTTCCCAGCTCTACGACGCCACGAAGTCGCTCAACCAGGGTGCACTCACGATCCCCGGCTACACACCCGACGGCTGGGGCGTGCGGATCTTCACCGGATCCGGATTCCTCGACGCGGACAAGCCCATCCAGGACTACACGGAGCGGGAGCTCCACGACTTCCTCCACAAGGAGCCGGTGAAGGTCAAGGTCGGTGACATTAACATGACCTACGAGGGCCTGATCCCGAAGGTGCAGAAGTCGTTCCTCTCGAAGGACCGCGAGGCGATGCAGCCGCACATCCGCGCATTCGTCGACCGCGCCGTCACCTTCACCACGTGTCCGGCGTGTGAGGGGACCCGCTTGAGCGAGGGCGCACGGAGTTCGCGCATCGCCGGTCGGAACATCGCCGAACTGTGCGCGATGCAGATCAGCGACCTCGCGGCGTGGACCCGGGCGCTCGACGAGCCGTCGGTGCGCCCACTCCTGACGGTCCTCCAGGAGACGCTGGACTCCTTCGTCGCCATCGGGCTGGGGTACCTGTCGCTCGACCGCACGACTGGCACCCTCTCTGGTGGGGAGGCGCAGCGGACGAAGATGATCCGCCATCTGGGGTCGTCGCTCACCGACGTGACCTACGTGTTCGACGAGCCGACCGTCGGACTGCACCCGCATGACATCCAGCGGATGAATGAACTGCTCCTCCGGCTCCGTGACAAGGGGAACACCGTCCTCGTCGTGGAACACAAGCCGGAGACGATCACGATCGCCGACCATGTCGTCGACCTCGGCCCCGGTGCCGGGACCGGCGGGGGACAGGTGACGTTCCAGGGGAGCGTGGACGGCCTCCGGGCGAGCGACACGCTCACCGGACGTCACTTCGACGACCGCGCAGCGCTCAAGCCGGCGCTGCGTCGACCGACCGGTGTCATCGAGATCCGCGGCGCCGACCGGCACAACCTGCAGGGTGTCGACGTCGACGTGCCGCTCGGCGTCCTCGTGGTCGTCACGGGTGTCGCCGGCTCGGGCAAGAGCTCGCTCATCCACGGCTCGGTCGCCGGGCGTCCTGGCGTGGTGACGGTCGACCAGAGCCCGATCCGCGGCTCGCGTCGCAGCAACCCGGCGACGTACACGGGCCTGCTCGAGCCCATCCGCAAGGCGTTCGCGAAGGCGAACGGTGTCAAGCCGGCGCTGTTCAGCTCGAACTCGGCCGGAGCCTGCCCGAACTGCAACGGTGCCGGCGTCGTCTTCACCGATCTCGGCGTCATGGCGAGCGTCTCGACCGTCTGCGAGGTGTGCGAGGGTCGCCGGTTCGATGCTTCCGTTCTGGAATATCAGTTGGGGGAGCGGGACATCAGCGAGGTGCTCGCGATGTCGGTGACGGAGGCCGAGGCCTTCTTCGCCGACGGGCCGGCCCGGACGCCCGCCGCGCACCTCATCCTGGCGAGACTCGTCGACGTCGGGCTCGGCTACGTCAGCCTCGGACAGCCGTTGACGACCCTGTCAGGAGGCGAACGACAGCGACTCAAACTGGCGACACAGATGGCCGATTCGGGCGACGTCTACATCCTGGACGAGCCGACGACGGGCCTGCACCTCGCCGACGTGGAGAACCTGCTCGGGCTGCTGGACCGGTTGGTGGACTCCGGCAAGTCGGTCATCGTCATCGAGCATCATCAGGCGGTCATGGCGCATGCGGACTGGATCGTCGACCTCGGACCCGGCGCAGGTCACGACGGCGGACGTCTGGTGTTCACCGGGACGCCCGCAGCGCTCGTCGCCGATCGCTCGACGCTGACCGGAGAACATCTCGCTCGGTACATCGGCTCCTGACGCGCCCCGGTCGTCGCCGCGATCCTCAGGTCGGTGATGCAGGCGGACGTGACCCGATCGGACCCCGCTCGCGGCGGGCTGGAAAGAGCTGATAATGCACATTATGTCAACTCAGTCGAATCTGACCCGCCCCACGGCGCGGGTTCGAAGCTCCTGTCCCAGGATCACCGCGTGGACCCGGTCGCGGAGGTGCAACTTGGCGAAGATGCGGTTGACGTGCGTCTTGACCGTGGACGGCGACAAGTGGAGTGCGTCGGAGATCTCACGATTCGAGAGCCCGGCGACGATGCATCCGAACACGTCGAGCTCGCGCGGGCTGAGCGGGTCCAGCGGGTGGGCTGTCCCACTTGCTCCCCCGTGCTCGCGCGACCGTCCACCGGAGGCATAGTGCTCGATGAGTCGCTTCGTGATCCTGGGTTCGACGACGGCTTCGCCGGCATGGATCGTCCGAACAGCCTCCTGCAACCGGTCTGGAGGGGTGCTCTTCAGCAGGAAGGCGCTGGCGCCCGCGTCGAGGCCTCCGAACGCGTACTCGTCGATGTCGAAGGTGGTGAGGATGAGGACGCGTGTGGCCGGGTGGACCGTGGTGATGATCCTGGTCGCTTCGACGCCGCCCATCCCGGGCATCCGCACATCCATGAGGACGACGTCCGGTCGCAGTTCCCGTGCACGCCGAATCGCCTCCTCACCCGTCGCCGCCTCCCCCACGACCTCGATGTCGGGCGCGGAATCCAGGGTCAGCGCGCTGCCCACCCGGACGAGTTCCTGGTCGTCCACCACCAGCACGCTGATGATCGAGGGACTGGTCGTGCTCACGTCGCTGCTCCTCGGTCGATGTGCAGCGTCGCGCTCGTCGACCAGCCCCCGCCCGCGCAGGGCCCTGCTTCGCTCGTGCCGCCGTACGCCGCGGCTCGAGCGGCGATACCCGGAAGGCCCTGCCCACTCCCCTGGCTCGGAGCTCGAGTTCGGTGGGTGTCGATGCGGCCGTCGTCGGTGACCCGAACCGCGACGGTGCCGGGCGCCACGTCGATGCCGACCTCGACCCGCGTGGGGTCGACGGCGTACCGCAACACGTTGGTGAGCGACTCCTGGACGATCCGGTACACCGTCGTCACCAGAGCGGGCTGCTCCGGCATGGCCCCGCCGGAGCGGGTGAGCGTGACGGGCATGCCGGTGCTGCGGAAGACCTCGACGACCTCCTCCACGTCGGAGACGTTGTGTCCCGACCGGTGCAGGCGCTGATCCAGCACCGCATCCCCCTCTCGGAGTATCTGCAGGACGCGGTTCATCTCGCCCAGCGCGCTGCGCCCGACGCCACCCAGCTGCGCGAGCGCTCGGGCCGACCGCTCGGGGTGCCGTTCCCAGCCGCTGGACGCCCCGTCCGCGAGGGAGATCATCGTCGACAGCGAGTGGGCGACGACATCGTGCATCTCCGCGGCGATCCGCTGCCGCTCCACCACCCGCGCCGTGGTGAGTCGTTGGTTCACGAGTTGTGTGAGGGCCGCTCGTCGCTGCGTCACACCGCGGGCGGCGACACCTGCGGCGAGAGCGAGCAGCGCCAGCGGTTCCAGCAACGACGGGGCCTGGGACGAACCCGTCATGAGCAGACGGACGAGCAGTCCCGCCGCAGGGAGCCCGACGAGGACCGCATAGCCCGACAGCACGGTTCTGGTGGGCAGCATGGCGGCTACCGTATACAGTGCGACGGCGGCGGGCAGCGTCACCGGTGCGACGGGGGCGGGCAGGACCACACCCGCCGTGTTCGCGAGCGCGACGGCGACGAGGATCGCCCGCGGATACCGACGCCGCCACAACAGGAGCGCGCTCGAGAGGATCACCAACGGCAACCCCGGCCAGAGCGGTTGCGCACCCGGCAGGACCAGCCCGAGCGCCTGGACCAGGAGACAGGTCACAGCGACCAGTGCGTCGACCACACGCTGGTGGGCGCTGAACCAGCGCAGCACGCGTGTGCCGAGGACACGGTCGACCTCCGCGGCGTCCACGACCGGCTGGATCGCACTCATACCCTTGCCACCTCCACGCTGAGCTCGGCTCCCATTCTCCCTCGCGCCCCTCGTGAGCACCGTTCAGGCGTCGCGGCGCAAGAACGTGATCGCTGCGACGACGAACGACGCCAGCGTCCAGATCAGCAGAACGGCATACCCGGTCCACGGTCCCATCGGGTCCGTACCAGTCGGGGCGAGGAGCAGGGAGCCGGCCTGGATCGGGAAGAAGCGGGTGATCTCCGTGCCGTATTCGGAGAACATCTGCGGGATCACCGGCACGATGAGGAGGAGCACGATCGTCGCGAGCACCGCGGCGACGACGTTGCGGATGATGGTGCCGAGTGCGATTCCGAGGATGCTGAGGGCCGCCAGGTAGAGCCCGGATCCGAGCACCAACCGCGCCAGCTCGGGTGTCTCCAGCACATAGCCGTATCCGCCCCCGGCCAGGATGATGGGCGCGAGGGCGAACCCGACGGCTGAGCTGACGACACCGATGAGGAACGAGACACCCGCGATGATCGAGGCCTTCGCGACGAGCACCGCCGTCCGACGCGGAACCGCGAGCAGTGTCGTGCCGATCTGCGCGGACCGGTACTCGTTCGTGATCATCAGGACGGCGAGCACCGCGAGGACGATCCCGACGTAACCGGTCTTGTCGACGATCATCTCGGGGTAGGCGTCGTAGTTCGCCTTCGGTGACCCGCGGTCGCGGAAGACGTACGCCCAGGGCATCGCGATCCCGTTCGCGGTCAGCAGCAGGAACGCGAATCCTGCGAGGACGTGGTTCGAGGCGAGTCCACGGAACTTGATCCATTCGGAGACGATCGTGCCGCCGAGGCTGACCTCGCCTGCTGGGAAGCGCCGCACGACGGGTGCCGCGGCCATGTCGGTGGTGGTGCTCATGAGGATGGTCCTTTCGAGGGGGCGCGACGTCAGGCGGAGACGAATTCCTGCGCGTCGCGGGTGAGTCGGTTGTAGGCCGCTTCGAGGGTCTGGCGCAGGGGCGTCAGCTCGGTGATCAGCACTCCCGCCTCGTTTGCGGCACGGGCGATCTGCTCCGCGGAGAGGCCCTCCACGTCCAGTACGCCCGGCTCGCTCGACGCGACGGTCGCCCCCGCTGAGGTGATCCGGCGAGTGAATGCAGGCACATCGAGGGTGCGAACGCGGACACGACCGTCTCCCTGCTCGGTGAGCGAACCGATGGGCGCGTCCGCGATGATCTCGCCGCGACCGATGATGATCACGTGGTCCGCGATGAGCGCGAGCTCGTTCAGGAGGTGCGAGGACAGGAACACCGTCCGCCCCTCGGCCGCCAGCCGGGCCAGGAGCTCCCGGACCCAGGTCACGCCCTCGGGGTCCAGGCCGTTGACCGGCTCGTCGAGGATGAGCGTGCCCGGATCGCCCAGCAGTGCCGCGGCGATCCCCAAGCGCTGACCCATCCCGAGGGAGAACCCGCCGACCTTCTTCCTGGCGACCGCGCTGAGACCCGTCGCCTCGAGGACCTCGTCGACGCGCGAGCGCGGGATGCGGTGCGTCGCCGCGATCGAGGTGAGGTGGTTCAGCGCCGACCGCGAGCGGTGCGCCGCCCTCGCGTCCAGCAGAGCACCGACCTCGCGCAGCGGCGCGGCGAACGCTCGGTACTCAGAGCCGTCGATACGTGCACGACCAGCGGTGGGACGGTCGAGCCCGACGATCGAACGCATCGTCGTGGACTTGCCGGCGCCGTTCGGCCCCAGGAACCCGGTGACCTTGCCCGATTGGACACTGAAACTCACATCGCGCACCGCGTACGTGCCTCGGTAGGTCTTGGTCAGCCCCTCCACGTCGATCGTCATGGCGTCTTCCTCCTGCTCGTAGCGGTCACCTCGTGCCATCGACGCTACGGACGCGTGTGCGTCGGCGACTGCCAACCAGGGGTTGATCATCGTCGTCGCACTCCGCGGCGACCTGCTCGCCGAGCGTCCGGCCGCGAGGGAGCACCGACTTGCGCTCCGAGCTGCGCGCCATGATCGCATCGGCGGGGAAGTCAGCTCTGACCGGGACCGAATTCATAGAGTGCATGCTCTAGAGTAGGTGCACTAGGAATACGGGAGCAGTCATGCCGAGAATCGTCGACCCACAGCGGTTCACCGCGCGCCAGACCACGATCCTCGCTGCGGCCTACCGCTGCTTCGCCGCCGAGGGGTATGAGACCACGTCGACGGCTGATATCTGCCGAGCGGCGGACATCTCCTCTGGGACCCTGTTCCACTACTTCCCCACCAAGCTCGACATCCTGGTCACGCTGCTGCGCGTGAGCGCCGCCTGGACCGAGGAGCAACTGCACCTCGCCACGCGCGCCGGGCCTGGGCGCCCGGCGTTGACCACCTATCTCGGCGCACTCGACCGCCAACGGGCTGCCGATCAGACGGTCGGTTTCGCTCGCGCGGTCCAAGGCATGGCGCATCTCCACGACGTGGCGGCCGTCCTCGACGTCGAGCGGGACATGGTCGACCGCTTCCTCCTCGACCACATCACCGAGGCGGTTCGCACCAGCGCAGCCCGCTCCGACGCCACGCCGGAGCAGCTCGTCCGATGGGTGCGCTGGCTCGTCGACGGCAGCGCACTGCACGAGACGCCGGCGTCGAGCACGTCGGGCATCAGCGTCGCCGTCCGGTCGCTGCTCCTCCTCGGTTGACGGCGCAGACCACCGCGGTCGTCAGGCCGACGGAGCAGGTCGATCGGGGTCCTGGTCCCAGAGCGGCATCCCGAACTCGTTGACCGGGATGGCGGACTGCGCCGGGTCCGGAAGCCGCTCCCCCGTCGGGCAGGTCATGAAGTGATCGTGCCCGGAGGAACGGTCGAAGGTGTGCTCGGCGAGCGGATGGCCACAGACCGTGCACTGGCGGTCTTCGGTGTCCGACGTCTTCGTCTGCTCGTTCATGCGGGTCATGCTACGCCGACCGTCGACGTCGACCACCCCGTTGCGCCCGGGTCGCCGACCTGCTTCCGCCCCGAGCGCGACCCGTCAGACCTCTCCGAAGCCTGATTCGATGAGCGACGCCAGTGCCCCGATGGCATCCTCCGCGTCCGGACCGTCCGCCTGCAGCTCCACGACCGCCCCCTTGACGAGGCCAAGTGACATGATCCCGAGCAGGCTTTTGGCGTCCTTCCCGTTCACGACCACCTTGGCCGCGAACGTGCTCGCCAGCTTCACGAACTCCGCAGCGGGTCGAGCGTGGAGCCCGTCCTTGTTCCGCAGGGTCACGGAGGCTGCGGCGTGGGACGCTGTCGGGTCGTCGGACCCACCCGCCCGAGTCGCCTCGTCGGCGCCGTGCTGGGCAGGGTCACCGCCGGCTGCGGACCGCGCGGCGTCCACGACCTCGTCGAGCGACGCGCCGGTCTGCGCGGCCACCGCTGCGGCGACCCCGCCTTCGACGAGCGGGGCGTCGACGATGCGTACCCGGCCTCGGACGTCGTCGTCGAGGAAGTCGAGTGCCGTCTCAGCGGTCAGGATCGCCGATCCCAGATCGCACAGCACCACCACCCCGGCCCCGGAGTCCACGGCGGCGATCCCGGCGGAGACCAGCTCGAAGCTCGTGCCGATCCCTCCCTCATCGGTACCGCCGGCTGCGGCGAGGGCCGCGTCGGGCGCCATCTGCCGCGCCAGGGCGATGAGCCCCTCCGCGATCAGCGCGCTGTGCGAGACGAAGACGAGGCCGACGGCTCCCCCGCTCATGCAGCACCCTCCCCAGCGGCGGCGGCGGCCGCCGCTTGCAGGAGATAGGAGGTGGACTGCGCCCCAGGGTCGCGGTGCCCGATGGCCCGTTCTCCGAGGTAGCTGGCGCGCCCCTTGCGGGCGACGAGCGGTTCGGTCGCGGCGGCGCCACCCCACGCGGCGTCCGCGGCTGCGGCCAGCACCCGTGCCGGCGACTCCCCCGCCGCCGCCGCCGCGGATGCAGCGTCCACGGCGGGTGTCCACGCGTCGACCATGGTCTTGTCGCCGACCTCGGCCTTGCCACGGAGCACGATCCCGTCGCGTGCCGCCGTCAACAGGGCGACGACGGCATCGGCGTCGAGGTCCTCCTGGCCGGCCACGGCGATCGACGCCTTGAGCAGCGCGGTGCCGTACAACGGGCCGCTCGCGCCTCCGACGGTCGAGATGAGCGTCGTCGCGGCGAGCTTGAGGATGTCGGCGGGCGTCGCATCAGCAGGCTGCTCGTCGAGCTTCGGCAGGATCGCGGAGAACCCGCGGTCGAGGTTCTCGCCATGGTCGCCGTCCCCGATGTCGCGGTCGAGCGTGATCAGCTCCACCCGATGCTCTGCGACGACCGCCGCACTCCCCCGCATCCAGGCGATCGCCCAGGCTCCGTCCAATCCCATCCGTCTACCGTCCCCACCGGAGCGCCGCGGTCTGCACCGGGGCGTCCCACAATTCGATCAGTTCGTCGTCGAGTTTCAGGAGGGTGATCGACACACCCTGCATCTCGAGGCTGGTCGTGTAGTTCCCCACGAGCGACCGTGCCACCTCGATCCCGCGCTCCGCGAGCGCCTCGGCCACGCGGCGGAAGACGATGAAGAGCTCGACCTGCGGCGTCCCGCCCATCCCGTTCACCAGGACGAGGGCCCGCTCGCCCGGGGCGTACGGAAGGTCTTCGAGGATGGCGGCGAGCAGCCGGTCGACGATCCGGTCGGCGGGCTCCAGTGGGATGCGTTCGCGGCCGGGCTCACCGTGGATCCCGATGCCGATCTCGATCTCGTCGTCGGCCAGGGTGAAACTCGGCTCGCCCGCGTGCGGGACGACGCACGGGGTGAGTGCCACGCCCATCGTGCGGGTGCGCTCGTTGACCTTCGTCGCGAGGTCGGCGACCTCGTCGAGTCCTCCCCCGGCCTCGGCACGTGCGCCGGCGAGCTTCTCCACGAGGACGGTGCCGGCGACACCCCGTCGCCCCGCCGTGTAGAGCGAGTCCTTCACCGCGACGTCGTCGTCGACGATGACCGAGCGCACCTCGATGCCCTCGGCCAGCGCGAGGTCGGCCGCGGTCTCGAAGTTGAGGACGTCGCCCGTGTAGTTCTTGACGATGTGCAGGACGCCGGCACCACCGTCCACCGCCTTCGTGGCGGCGAGGATGGGGTCCGGAGTGGGCGAGGTGAACACCGGGCCGGGTACGGCGGCGTCGAGCATCCCGAATCCGACGAACCCGCCGTGGAGGGGCTCGTGCCCGCTGCCGCCGCCGCTCACGATCCCCACCTTCCCGGCGACCGGGGCATCGGCTCGGGCGATGCACACCGGGTCGAGCGACACGGTGACGAGGTCGGAGTGCGCGGCGCCGAATCCGGCCACCGCCTCGACGACGACGTCTTTGGGATCATTGATGAGCTTCTTCATTGAATCCTCCTGCAAGATCGGTTCGGGTCCGCCGACCGGGTATGCCGGCATCGGGTCTCAACCTACGCGCTGCGGCCCACCGCCGGTAGGGCCGGAAGACCCGGCCACGGCGCGGATCAGCGCGAGCCGAGCGTGCGGGTGGCGTCCACCCAGGCGTCGAGGGTCGCGGTCGCCGCACCCGAGTCGATGACGGCCGCGGCGGACACGAGTGCGGCGGCGAACCGCTCGAGGATCGGCCGCTGGGCCTGCGTCGGATCCTCCGACAGTTCGAACGCCACGATCCCGGCCGCGGCGTTCAGCAGGACGATGTCGCGGACCGGACCCTCCTCGCCGGCGAGCGTGGCGCGCACGACACCGGCGTTGTGCTGGGCGTCACCGCCGATGAGATCGTCGATCGACGCACGGCGGATGCCGAGCTCCCGGGGATCCAGGTCGTGCTCGGTGACGGCTCCGCGGGTGACCTCCCAGAGGTGGCTGTGCCCTGTCGTCGTCAGTTCGTCGAGTCCGTCGTCGCCCCGGAAGACGAGGGCGGTCGCTCCGCGCGTCTGGAAGACGCCCACGAACAGCGGGATGCGGTCGGCGTGCGCGACGCCGACCGCCGACGCCTCCGGCCGGGCCGGGTTGACGAGCGGGCCCAGGAAGTTGAAGACCGTCGGCACGCCGAGCTCCGCACGGACCGGTCCAGCGTGGCCGAAACCGGGGTGGAACGCCGCCGCGTACGCGAAGGTGATGCCCGTCGACGCCAGCACCTCCCCCACCAGGTCCGTCGGCAGGGCGAGGTCGACGCCCAGCGCCGAGAGCACGTCGCTCGATCCCGAGGCGGAACTCGCCGCACGGTTGCCGTGCTTGATGACGGGGATGCCCGTCGCCGCGGCGACGATGGAGGCGGTCGTCGAGATGTTGACCGTGCCGAAGCGGTCGCCGCCGGTGCCGACGATGTCGAGGGCCCGGGACGGTGCGACGAGCGGCTTCGCGTGGTCGAGGATCGCGTCGCGGAACCCGACGATCTCGTCGACCGTCTCCCCCTTACGGCGCAACGCGATCAGGAAGCCGGCGAGCTGGGCGTCCGTCACCTGGCCGGTCATGATCCGCTCCATGGCCCACGTCGACTCCGACACACTGAGATCGGTTCCGGCGAGCAGGTCGCCGATGAGCGTCGGCCAGGTCGTGAGAGGCATGTCGACGATCTTACAAGCGCGACTCGCCGACGCCTCGAGCGGCCTGTGGAGCCGAAGATCACATGAATCCCGCAGCAGAACCGAAGATTCCGGTCAGGAAATAAGGCTAGCCTTACTGAACCGAGCGTGCTCGCCGCCCCCGAAATGCGAAAAACCGCTCCGGCTTTCGGCCATAATGGAGGGGTGACGAGCACCTCAATCAACCTTGCGCCGAGCGCGCCCCGGATCAACCGACCGAACACGGTCGCGGTTGGAACGATCGTCTGGCTGGGCAGCGAGGTCATGTTCTTCGCCGGCCTCTTCGCGATCTACTTCACGCTGCGATCGATGGCTCCCGAGCTGTGGGCGGCCGAGGCCGGTCGCCTGAACGTCCCGTACTCGACGATCAACACGATCATCCTCGTGTCCTCGTCGTTCACGTGCCAGTTCGGCGTCTTCGCAGCGGAGCGCATGCAGCCCCGCATGACGGGCTGGAGCCCGCGCAAGTGGGGCATGGTCGAGTGGTTCTTCCTCACCTACGCCCTGGGCGCCGTGTTCGTCTCCGGCCAGATCCTCGAGTACGCGACGCTCGTCAGCGAGGGTATCTCCCTCAGCTCGAACGCGTACGGCTCGGCGTTCTACCTCACGACCGGCTTCCACGGCCTGCACGTGACCGGCGGCCTCATCGCCTTCCTCCTCGTGATCGGCCGTGCCTATGCCGTCAAACGATTCGGCCACAAGGAGGCGACGAGCGCCATCGTCGTCTCGTACTACTGGCACTTCGTCGACGTCGTGTGGATCGGCCTCTACTTCGTCATCTACATCCTGCGCTGACCCGGAATGACTGACTCCATGAAGACTGACCCCACCCAGACGACGACCACCAAGGCGTCCAAGAAAGCCGCCCGCGCCACGCGCAAGAGCGGCCGCCGCAGCCCGTTCGCCTCGGCGGCGCTGCTCGCGATCGGCCTCCTCGTGACCGGTGGCGCCTACGCAGCCGTCAGCGTCAGCACGGCCAGCGCAGAGCCCGTAGCCGCCGCCAAGTCGCAGGCCTCCGTCGACGAGGGCGAGAAGCTCTTCTCCGCGAACTGCGCCACCTGCCACGGCCTCGACATGCAGGGCACGACCGCCGGACCGAGCCTCCTCGGCGTCGGTGCCGCCGCCGTCGACTTCCAGGTCGGCACCGGCCGGATGCCGCTGCAGAACCAGGGCCCGCAGGCCCCGGAGAAGCCCGTGCAGTTCACCGAGGAGCAGATCTCCTCCCTCGCGGCCTACGTCGCCTCGGTCGCACCCGGCCCGGAGATCCCCGAGGAGCAGTACCTCGACGGTGAGGGCGACGCCTCCAACGGCGCACAGCTCTTCCGCATCAACTGCGCGATGTGCCACAACGTCGCAGCCGCCGGTGGCGCCTTGACCGAGGGCAAGTACGCTCCCTCGCTCGTCGGCGTCAGCGCCGCCCACATCTACGAGGCCATGATCACCGGCCCGCAGAACATGCCCGTCTTCAACGACATGAACCTCTCCCCCGAGGACAAGCGCGACATCATCACCGCGCTCAAGTTCATGGAGAAGAACCCGTCACCGGGCGGCAACGACCTCGGCTCGCTCGGCCCCGTCTCCGAGGGCCTGTTCCTCTGGATCTTCGGCCTCGGCTCGATCGTGGCCCTCACCGTCTGGATCACCGCGAAGTCGAACTGACCGACGCGGATCGACAACACGTAAGAAGGAGCACCATGGCTCACGACAACTCGAGCGGCTCGGGTCACCCAGCCGCCGACTCGTCTGCCGATCCGTCCGCCCACGGGCAGGAGCTGCAGGTCGCGACCGGTACCGGGGTCATCTCCCGCGACGCCGTCGTCGACCCCGGCCTGCCTCCGCACCGGAAGCGCGTCACGGACCTCGACCCCAAGAAGGACAAGCGGGCCGAGCGCGCCGTCTACACCCTCTTCTACCTGTCGATCGCGGGCAGCGTCTGGGCGGTCGCCGCCTACATGGCGTTCCCGATCGAGCCCGAGGACATCGCCTCGGTCCGCCTGAACAACCTGTTCATCGGTCTCGGCATGGCGTTGGCCCTGCTCGCGATCGGTATCGGCGCCGTGCACTGGGGCAAGGCCCTCATGCACGACGAAGAGGGCATCGACTACCGTCACAAGGTCGGCGGCAACCAGGCCAGCCGCGATCGCGCGGTGGAGATCATGCACCAGGCGAACGTCGAGTCCGGCATCGGACGACGCGCGCTCATCCGCAACAGCCTCATCGGCTCCCTCATCGTCTTCCCGCTCCCGGGCATCGCGCTGTTCCGCGGTCTCGCGCCGTACGACGAAGACCCCGTCGAGCTCATGCAGCACACGATGTGGAAGGAAGGCACGCGCCTCGCCCGTGACCCTTCCGGTACGCCCATCAAAGCGTCCGACGTGACCCTCGGCAGTGCGTTCCACGTGATCCCCGAGAACCTCCACGAGGCCGATCACGTCCTCAACGAGAAGGCGAAGGCGATCGTGCTGCTCATGCGACTGAAGCCCGAAGACCTCGTCGAGGAGGAGTCCAAGAAGGACTGGTCCTACGACGGCATCGTCGCCTACTCCAAGGTGTGCACGCACGTCGGTTGCCCGGTCGCGCTCTACGAGCAGCAGACGCACCACCTCCTCTGCCCCTGCCACCAGTCGCAGTTCGATGTCACGAACCACTGCGCGGTCATCTTCGGACCGGCCGCCCGGCCGCTTCCGCAGCTGCCGATCACCGTCGACGACGAGGGCTACCTCGTCGCGCGGAGCGACTTCCACGAACCTGTCGGCCCGAGCTTCTGGGAGCGTCATTGAGCACCTCGACCGCAACACGCGCGCCTGAGCAGGCCAAGGCCGCTCCGGCGAAGAGCTCCGGTGGATTCACCGGCGCCGCAGCGAACTACCTCGAAGAGCGGACGTCCATCTCGGTCGCCGTCAAGGAGTTCGGCCGCAAGATCTTCCCCGACCACTGGTCGTTCCTCCTCGGCGAGGTGGCGCTCTACAGCTTCGTCATCATCCTGCTGTCGGGCTCCTTCCTCACCTTCTTCTTCCAGGCATCGATGGCGGAGGTCCACTACGACGGGTCCTTCGTCCCGCTGAAGAACATCGAGATGTCCGTCGCCATGGCGTCGACGCTCGACATCTCCTTCGACATCCGCGGCGGCCTCCTGATGCGTCAGGTGCACCACTGGGCGGCCCTGCTGTTCGTGGCGTCCATCGGCCTCCACATGCTGCGCATCTTCTTCACCGGTGCGTTCCGCAAGCCGCGTGAGCTGAACTGGGTGATCGGTTTCGTCCTGTTCATCCTGGCCATGGCCGAGGGCTTCACCGGGTACTCGCTGCCCGACGACCTGCTCTCCGGTAACGGTCTGCGGATCATCGACGGCATGGTCAAGGGTCTGCCCATCATCGGCACGTGGACGACCTTCCTGCTCTTCGGCGGGGAGTTCCCGGGCACCGACATCGTCGGCCGCCTCTACACGCTCCACATCCTGCTCCTGCCGGCGCTGGTGCTGCTCTTCATCGCCCTGCACCTGGTGTTCGTCGTCGTGCACAAGCACACGCAGTTCCCGGGCGCCGGTCGCACCGAGCAGAACGTGGTCGGATTCCCCGTCCTCCCCGTCTACGCGGCGAAGGCCGGTGGCTTCTTCTTCATCGTCTTCGGTGTCGTGATGCTCATCGCCTCGCTGTTCACGATCAACCCGATCTGGAACTACGGACCGTACGACCCCTCCCCGGTCTCGGCGGGTACGCAGCCTGACTGGTACATCGGATTCGCCGACGGCGCGCTCCGACTGGTTCCGCCGCACCTCGAGTTCGTCCTCTGGGATCACACGTTCTCGTTCAACATCATCCTTCCCGTCCTCGTCCTGGGTCTGTTCATCGTCACGGTGTTCATCTACCCGTTCGTCGAGGCGTGGATCACGGGTGACAAGCGCGAGCACCACATCCTCGACCGTCCGCGCAACGCGCCGACCCGCACCGCCATCGGTGCTGCCGGTGTCACCTTCTACGCCGCCCTCTGGGCTGCTGCGAGCTCGGACATCATCGCCACCCACTTCAAGGTGACGATGGAGGGCGTGATCCACACGCTGCAGGCGATCCTCATCCTCGGACCGTTCATCGCCTACTTCATCGCCAAGCGCACCTGCCTGGCGCTGCAGAAGAAGGACCGCGAGATCCTCCTCCACGGCTACGAGACCGGGCGCATCGTCCGCCTCCCCGGTGGCGAGTTCATCGAGGTCCACGAGCCCGTCGACGAGTACGAGCGCTGGCGCCTCGCGAGCTACGACGACCACAAGCCGTTGATGATCCGTCCGAACGCCAAGGGCAAGATCACCGGTGTCCAGAAGGCTCGCGCCGCGATGTCCCGCTGGTTCTTCGAGGATCGGATCGCTCCGGTCACGAACACGGAGATCGAACGTTCCCACGGCGACCACCACTAGGCGGATCCTCTTGGAAGGCCCCGCAGTCCTCACGGACTGCGGGGCTTTCGACGTTGAGGGCGGGGATCGCCGAATTGCGCCGCGACAAGACGCGTGCGATAGCGGACGTCCGTGCAGCCCCTCTCCCCCGTTCTCCGGGCGCCGAAGGCCGGTGCGGATGAGGTGAGCCCTTCGACAGGCTCAGGGACCCGCGTCCGCTCACCGTGGTTACCGGCATTCCTGCGCGACAGCAGACGATGTGAGCCGATCGACCTGCCCCGGGGGGCGACGTTCACGACCCAGGGTGATCGGGCCGTACTGAGGAGACACCGGACTACTGCTGCCCTTCGACGGGGCTCAGGGACCGGAATGCCTGCGCCAGGTCTCCTCGTACGCGCCCTGAGTCCTTTGCAGGGGCGTGTGCCCCGGACAGGCTCGGGGCCAGGTTCCCCCTCTGCGCCAGGTCTCTGTGATACGCACCCTGAATCCTCTGCGGGCGGCGTGTGCCCCTCGACAGCCTCAAGGACCGGCGGGCGCTCCCCCGGTCTATCAGGCATGAGGAGGCGTCACCAGTACGGCTGCCCACCGGGAGCAGCCTCGCCGGACGGAAGGGTGACGATCACGACCTTCGAGGGCGGGTGCGCGCACCAATGCCGGCTGCTCGTTCTCCACGTCCAGGCGAGCACCAGAACACGAAAGAGCCCCCGAGCGTGGCTCGGGGGCTCTTCGATGACTCTTCGGGGATCAGCCCAGCGGGAGGATCTTCTTGTAGAACTCCGCCGTCACGTTGTAGCCGAGACGACGGTAGAAGTCGCCGGCTCGAGAGGTGGACATCGTCAGCTGGCGCGCACCGCGTTCGACGGCATAGTGCTCGTTCGCCTCGACCAGGGCCGATCCGATGCCGGCGCCGCGGGCCGTCTCGTCGACGACGAGCTCCTGCAGGTGGGCGGTCAGGCCGGCCGCGTGCAGCAGCCGCGACACCGTCATCAGAGTGTATCCGACGACACGATCCGATTCGTCGACCGCGACGTACAGCACGTTGGTCTCGTCTTCACGAGGGCGCATGACGTTGTTGTACGCAGCCATGAAGTCGTCCGCAGCAGGCGGGATGGACCCCGTGATCAACTGGCCGGCCAGCGCGAAGACGGCTGAACGGTCGTCGGGCTGACCGCGACGGATGCTGAACGAGGCAACCATCAGCGTGCGAAGTATCCGCGGTAGTACTCGTAGTTCCAACCGACGACCGCGATGACGACCAGCGGGATACCGATGATCGCGATCCAGAACCCGACCGCCAGACCGAGCACGAGCAGACCGCACGCACCGGCGAGGATGATGGGCCACCAGCTCCACGGGCTGAAGTGCCCGATCTCCGGGTCGCCGTCGTCGATGTTGGCTGTCAGCGTGTCCTCGGGGAGCTCTGCACCCTGGCTCTTGTGCACCCGGCTGAGGTAGAAGCCGAGGAACGCGCTCAGGATCGCGGCAAGAGCCAGCGTGACCGTGCCGACCCATTCGACCCGGCCGTGCAGCGGGTCGACGAGCGACCACACGGTGTAGACCGCGCAGAGGAGGGCGCAGAACACCGTCAGGATCGTGAAGAGGATGATATTGGCGCGCATGGCGGCTACTTCACCTTTCCGGCGTCGATGTCGAGCGTGGGTGCGTCAGGTGCGTCCTTCGCGGGACCGACGCCGACCGGGATACCGACCTCGGGGTGGTGGAGGTCGAAGGCCGGTCGCTCCGAGCGGATGCGCGGGATGGAGACGAAGTTGTGACGCGGCGGGGGCGAGCTGGTCGCCCACTCGAGCGATCCCCCGTAACCCCACGGGTCGTCCTCGGTGACGCGAGGAGCCTTCCGGATCGTGATGTACACGTTCAGGAAGAAGGGCAGCAGCGAGATGGCGAGGATGAACGAGCCCACGGTCGACAGCTGGTTCATCCAGGTGAAGCCGTCCTCGGGCGAGTAGGTCGCGTAGCGGCGCGGGAACCCGATGACGCCCAACCAGTGCTGGATGAGGAACGTCGTGTGGAAGCCGATGAAAAGCAGCCAGAAGTGCCAGTAGCCGAGCTTCTCATTGAGCATCTTGCCCGTCCACTTCGGCCACCAGAAGTAGAAGCCGGCGAACATGGCGAACACGACCGTGCCGAACACGACGTAGTGGAAGTGCGCCACGACGAAGTAGGAGTCGGAGACGTGGAAGTCGAGCGGCGGCGAAGCGAGGATGACACCGGTGAGTCCACCGAAGACGAAGGTGATCAGGAAGCCGATGGACCAGAGCATCGGGGTCTCGAAGGTGACCGAGCCGCGCCACATCGTGCCCAGCCAGTTGAAGATCTTCACGCCGGTCGGAACCGCGATGAGCATCGTCATGAGGGCGAAGAACGGCAGGAGCACCGATCCGGTGACGTACATGTGGTGTGCCCACACCGTCACGGAGAGGGCCGCGATCGCGATCGTCGCGTAGATCAGGGTCTTGTACCCGAAGATCGGCTTGCGGCTGAACACCGGGAAGATCTCGGACACGATGCCGAAGAACGGCAGCGCGATGATGTAGACCTCGGGGTGCCCGAAGAACCAGAACAGGTGCTGCCAGAGGATGACACCGCCGTTGGCCGCGTCGTAGATGTGGGCGTCGAACACGCGGTCAGCTGCGAGACCGAAGAGGGCCGCCGCGAGCACCGGGAACGCCATCAGGACGAGGATGGACGTCACGAGGACGTTCCACGTGAAGATCGGCATGCGGAACATCGTCATGCCGGGGGCGCGCATCGTGATGATCGTGGTGATGAAGTTGACGCCACCGAGGATGGTGCCGAAGCCACTGAGCGCCAGGCCGAGGACCCAGAGATTGCCTCCGAGCCCTGGCGAGAACGTCGTGCTCGACAGTGGCGCATAGGCGAACCAGCCGAAGGCGGCGGCGCCCTGCGGGGTGAGGAAGCCACCGACGGCGATGAGGCTACCGAAGGCGTAGAGCCAGAACGCGAAGGCGTTCAGACGCGGGAAGGCGACGTCCGGTGCGCCGATCTGCAGCGGCATGAGCGCGTTCGCGAACCCGGCGAAGAGCGGCGTCGCGAACATGAGGAGCATGATCGTGCCGTGCATCGTGAAGAGCTGGTTGTACTGCTCCTTCGTCTCCACGATCGTGCCGCCGGGCTCGAAGAGCTGGGCTCGGATGATGAGCGCCATCACGCCGCCGAGGCAGAAGAAGATGAACGAGGCGATCAGGTACATGTACCCGATGGTCTTGTGGTCGGTGGAGGTGATCCACTTGACCAGGATGTTGCCCTTGCGCTCGACCGAGGTGCGTCCGACGACGCTCGCCTGGCCTGCGGGAAGCGTGGTGGAGGTCATTCCCCGTCTCCGTGCTCTTCGAGACCTGCCGGCGCCTTGGTGCCGGGGAGGTTGCTGTTGCGATCGTATTCCGTGCCGTAGTCGCCGATGTTGCCCGACTCGGCCAGGTCTTCGAGGTGCTTGTCGTACTCGGCCTGCGAGACGACCTTCACGTTGAAGAGCATGAGCGAGTGGTACTCGCCACAGAGCTCGGCGCACTTGCCGGCGTACGTGCCCTCGCGCTCAGGGGTGAAGGACATGTAGTTCGTCTTGCCCGGGATCATGTCCTTCTTGTAGAGGAAGTCGATGACCCAGAAGGAGTGGATGACGTCGCGCGACTGCAGCGCGATCTTCACCGTCTTGCCGACGGGCAGGTAGAGCGTGGGGAGTGCGTCCTGGTCGATGACGCCACCGGGCTTCTCATCGGCCTGCACGCCCGCGGTCCAGACGTCCTGGCCGTTGACGGCCTCGTCGTACACGAAGTCCCACGCCCACTGCTTCGCGAAGACCTCGATGGCCACGTCGGGATCCTCGTACTGGGTCTCGATCGCGTTCTGGTCGCGTGCCGTGAAGGCGAAGAAGCCGAGGACCAGGATGAGCGGGACGATCGTGTAGAAGATCTCGATCGGCATGTTGTACCGCAGCTGGACCGGGAGACCGGTCTGCCCCTTGCGGCGTCGGTACACGATGACGGCCCAGATGATGAGCCCCCACGTGATGACACCGACTGCGAGCAGCACCAGCCATGCCGTCACCCACAGGCCCGCGATGCGGTCCGTGTGGTTCGTGACGGGAGATTCGCCCTCGACGAATCCCGGCAGGTAACCATGCAGTTCCGCCTGCGTACAACCCGCCAGGACTATGGCGAGTGTGGCTGCGACCGGAATGGCAGCCCATCTGAGACGACGAGTCGAGCGCACCTCTGAAACCTTTCGAATACACACCTGTGGATCGCCCCCCAGTCTAGTGGGGATGGGCGGTGAACGCCGGACCATTCGCGTCCGCGGTGCGGGATCGTGACCGGAATGACGAAGGGGAAACCACCCGGGACCGGGTAATTTCCCCTTCAGGAAGAATCTGGCTCAGTGGAAGCTGTCGCCGCAGGCACAGCTGCCCTCGGCGTTGGGGTTGTCGATGGTGAACCCCTGCTTCTGAATGGTGTCCTCGAAGTCGATCTTGGCGCCGTCGAGGTAGGGGACGCTCATCTTGTCGACGATGACCTCGACGCCGTCGAAGTCGACCGTGGCGTCGCCGTCGAGCATGCGCTCGTCGAAGTACAGCTGGTAGATGAGGCCCGAGCATCCACCCGGCTGGACGGCCACGCGGAGACGGAGGTCGTCGCGACCCTCCTGCTCGAGGAGGCTCTTGACCTTCTGCGCCGCCGTGTCGGACAGGCCGACGCCGTGAGCCGCGTCGATCTTGGTCTCGGTCAGGATGGTGTCGCTCATGATGCTCCTCGCGAGGTCTGGCGGCGCCGGGTCGACGCCTGTGTGAGATTCTACCGCCTGACGCGCCGGACGCACCCCGTGGTTCCGGCGGTGCGTCCGTCGTGTCTACGCGTCGGAGGACGGACGGGGTGCGGCCGCCAGGCGGGCGAGCAGCACCGCCTCCGTGAGGATCGCCTTCTGGAAGACCCCGAGGTGCAGCGACTCGTTCGGGCTGTGGGCACGCGAGTGCGGATCTTCGACACCGGTGACGAGGATCTGGGCGTCCGGGAAGACCCGGACGAGGTCGGCGATGAACGGGATCGATCCGCCAACACCCGTCTCGACCGGCTCGACCTCCCAGGCGTCGGCCATGGCGCGCTTCGCCTCGGCGACGGCCCAACCGCTCGTGTCAACGAGGAACGGGCTCCCCTGGTCGACCTCGTCGATCGTCAGCTGTGCGCCGAACGGGCTGTTGGCAAGGAGGTGGGCCTCGAGTGCACGGTAGGCCTCGGCCGGATCCTGCCCGGGGGCGATCCGCGCACTGATGCGCACCGACACCTCCGGGATGAGCGTGTTCGAGGCGTTGGCCACCGACGGTGCGTCGATGCCCGTGACGGTGATCGCGGGCTGCGACCAGATCCGGCTGAGGATGGAGCCGCGTCCGATGGGCGAGACCCCCTCGGACAGACCTGACTCGGCGCGGAGCTGCGCCTCGTCGAACTCCGGGGTGACGGCGTCGTGCGAGGTGAGTCCGTCGACCGCCACCGAACCGTCGGCGTCCCACAGGGTCGCGAGCAGGGTGACCGTGGCCAGCATCGCGTCCGGCACCGCTCCACCGAGCATCCCGGAGTGGGAGGCGTGGTCGAGGGTCTTCACACGCAGCCGGAAGGTGACGTTGCCGCGCAGACCGATCGTCAGCGCCGGCGTCCGCTCGTCCCAGTTGTCGCTGTCGGCGACGACGATCACGTCCGCCGCGAGGGTGTCGCGGTGCTCCTCCAGGAAGGAGCCGAAGGACCGCGAGCCGAACTCCTCCTCCCCCTCGATGAACAGCACGATCCCGAGGTCGAGGTCGGAGCCGAGGACCTCGGTGACGGCCCGGATCGCGGCGATGTGGGACATGACGCCGGCCTTGTCGTCAGCCGCGCCCCGTCCGTAGATGCGGCCGTCTCGGACGGTCGGTTCGAACGGCGGCGAGTCCCACTTGTCGTCGCTTCCGGGGGGCTGGACGTCGTGGTGCGCGTAGAGCAGCACGGTCGGTCGGCCGTTCCGTGGTTCGCGGCGGGCCAGCACGGCGGGCTGTCCGAGCTCCGCTCCGCCGTCGATGGCGGACCGACGCACCGAGACCTCGTCGAAGACGCCGAGACCGCGGGCGAGCTCCGCGACCGCCTCGGCACTCCGCGCCACCTCGGCCGCGTCGAACGCCGACCACGACACCGAGGGAATGCGGACGAGCGCCGACAGATCGGCGATCGACGACGGCAACGCACCGGCGACGGATTCGCGCAGCCGATCGAGGACTTCCTGGTCGTTGCGTGGGTCTTGGGTCGATTCCGTCGTGGTACCTGTCGTCATGCGAGTAATCTTAAGGGAATCCCCGAATCAAGGACGTTCCATCGTGGCCAAACAGCAGAGCACCCCGGCATCAGAGCCGATCGTCGAGACCGCAGCGCAGACGGCTGAGCGCCTCGCCCGCGGCGCCAAGGAGGCGAAGGGTCGACCGACCCCGTCCCGGGCGGAACGCGAGGCGCAGAACAAGCGTCCACTCGTCCCCTCCGACCGTAAGGAGGCCTCGAAGGCGGCGAAGGCGCAGCAGGCCGAGGCACGGCGGCGGGCGCAGGCCGGTATGGCCGCCGGCGACGACAAGTTCCTCCCGGCACGCGAGCGCGGCCCGCAGAAGAAGTTCGTCCGCGACTACGTCGACGCCCGGTTCAACATCGGCGAGTTCATGATCCCGGTGATGTTCCTCGTGATCATCCTCACCTTCATGCCGGTGCCCGAGATCCAGGTCTACGGCATGCTCACCCTCTGGGTGTTCTTCATCATTGCGATCGCCGACTGCTTCTTCCTCGGCTTCCGCGTCCGGAAAGCGCTGCGGGCGAAGTTCGGGCAGGACGAGCGTGGCGTGCGCTGGTACGCCGCCATGCGCGCGCTGCAGCTGCGCCCGCTCCGTCTGCCGAAGCCGCAGGTCAAGCGCGGCCAGTTCCCCAACAAGTAGTCCCACGAAACCGAACGCCCGCCGGTCCCAGACCGGCGGGCGTTCGTCGTCGATGGCACGTTGTGCCGATCAGCGGCCCGTTCGGGCCAATCGGTCGAGCCCGCGGTTGATGTGTCGCGCCCAGAGCGGCCCGCGGTAGAGGAACGCCGTGTAGCCCTGCACCAGGGTGGCTCCCGCGGCCAGGCGCTCCCGGACGTCTTCGGCGGTGTCGACGCCTCCGACCGAGATGACGCACAACTCCGGCGGCACGATGGCCCGGATGCGCCGCAGGACGACGAGCGAGCGGGCGGCCAGCGGTGCACCGGACAGCCCACCGGCTCCGGCCGCCTCGACGACGGCGGGATCGGTGGTGAGTCCGTCGCGCGAGATGGTCGTGTTCGTCGCGATGACGCCGTCCAGGCCGAGTTCCACGACCAGTTCTGCGATGCGGTCGACCTCCGCATCGCTGAGGTCGGGTGCGATCTTGACGAGCAACGGCGTGGAACCGGCGGCGGCACGGACGGCTTCCAGCAGCGGCGAGAGCTGGTCGAGCTCCTGGAGGCCGCGGAGCCCCGGGGTGTTCGGCGAGCTGACGTTGACGACGAGGTAGTCGGCCACGGGCGCGAGGAGCGTCGCGCTCCGGACGTAGTCGGCCGTGGCGTCGGCGACGTCCACGACACGGCTCTTGCCGATGTTCACGCCGAGGACGGGTCGGCGGCTCACCCGCGCGGTCCGTTCGAGCCGACGCCTGGCCTGGTCGGCTCCCCCGTTGTTGAAGCCCATGCGGTTGACGACCGCCCGATCGGCGATGAGTCGGAACAGTCGGGGCTTGGGATTGCCCGGCTGCGGGATCGCCGTGATCGTGCCCACCTCGACATGGCCGAACCCGAGGAGTCCGAGGCCGAGGACGCCCTTGCCGTCCTTGTCGAAACCGGCGGCGACACCGAAGGGCGTCTCGAACCGCAGCCCCAGCGTCTCCACCGACTGGTCGAGTCGCGGCGCCGTCCAGCGCCTGATGACGGGGCCGAGGCCGGTCGCGGGAAGCGCACGGATGACGTCGAAGGCCAGGTGGTGTGCGCGTTCGGGATCGAGCTTGGACAGTACGTGCGAGAAGAGGAAGCGGTACACGGCTCAGAGCTCCTCGGACGGCACGGGGGCGGCGCCCGACGCGTGCTCGACGCGGAGCAGCGCGATCGCGGACTCGAAGTCGTCGAGCGATTCGAAGGCCTGGTACACACTGGCGAAGCGGAGGTACGCGACCTCGTCCAGCTCCCGCAGCGGTGCGAGGATCGCCAGACCGATGTCGTTCGCGTCGATCTGCGACGCGCCGGTGGCACGGATGGACTCCTCCACCCGCTGAGCCAGGACGGCGAGGTCGGAGTCCGTCACCGGTCGGCCCTGGCAGGCCTTGCGGACACCGCTCACGACCTTCTCCCGACTGAAGGGCTCCACCACGCCGGAGCGCTTGATCACGCCGAGACTCGAGGTCTCCATGGTGCTGAAGCGCCTCCCGCACTCGGGGCACTGCCGGCGTCGGCGGATGGCGAGTCCGTCGTCGCTGGTCCGCGAGTCGATCACACGGGAATCCGGGTGGCGGCAGAACGGGCAGTACATCAGCGGGCTCCCTCGGGGGTGGTGGGGGCGGTGGAGTCGTCCGTCGCGCGGACCTCGGCATCGACGAGCCCGAAGCGGGCCGTCACCGCCTCGCCGTGCGCCGGCAGGTCCTCCGAGCCCGAGAGGGCGACGATGTGGGCCGAGACCTGACGGAGCGCCGGTTCGTCGTACCGGACGACCTGCTGCGGCCGGAGGAAGGTGAAGGCTCCGAGGCCCGAGGAGAACCGCGCCTGGCCGCCCGTCGGAAGGACGTGGTTCGACCCGGCCAGATAGTCTCCGAGGCTCACCGGGGTGTGGTCGCCGAGGAAGATCGCGCCGGCGTTCGTGATGGCACCGAGGAGCGACTCCGGGTCGCGGGTCTGCACCTCGAGGTGCTCGGGCCCGTACGCGTTGCTGAACGCCACGGCCGCCTCGAGGTCGTCGACGAGCACGATCGCCGACTGCGGCCCGCCCAGGGCCTCGACGACGCGCGCTCCGTGACGTGTGCCTGCGGCGTACCGCTGCAGCCACTCCTCCACCGCGGTGGCGAGCGCCGCACTGTCGGTGACGAGCAGCGATGCCGCCGCCTCGTCGTGTTCCGCCTGGCTCACGAGGTCGGCTGCGACGAGCCGGGCATCGGCCCCGGCGTCCGCGATGACCAGGATCTCGGTGGTCCCGGCCTCGGCGTCGATCCCCACCTGCCCCTTCACGAGGCGCTTGGCGGCCGCCACGAAGATGTTGCCCGGGCCGGTCACGACGTCGACCGGGTCGAGGGCGAGGTCGGGTACTCCGTAGGCGAACGCACCGATCGCTCCGGCGCCGCCCATGGCGTAGACCTCGGTCACCCCGAGCAGCCCGGCGGCGCCGAGGATCGTCGGGTGGACCCGGCCGCCGAACTCGCGCTGCGGGGGCGAAGCGAGCGCCACGGAGCCGACGCCGGCCTCCTGGGCCGGCACGACGTTCATGACGACACTCGAGGGGTAGACGGCCTTCCCGCCCGGGACGTAGAGGCCGACGCGACCGACCGGGGCCCAGCGCTGCACGACGGTCGCGCCGTCGGCGAGCTCGGTCGTGCGCTCCGGCGGGACCTGCGCTCTCGTGGCGGTCCGGACCCGGTCGATGGCCTCCACGAGCGCGGCGCGCACCGCCGGCTCGAGTGCCGTGACGGCGGCGTCGATCTCGGCCTGTGGGACGCGGATCCGCTCAGGGCGTCCCCCGTCGAACCGGTCTGCCTGCGCCGAGAGCGCCTCGGAACCGTCCGCTCGGACGTCGTCGATCAACGCCTGAGCGGCGTGCGCTGCCGCGGTGATGTCGACGACGGGACGGGGCAGCATGTCCAGGAGCTCGGTGCGGCTCGGCCGCACTCCCCTGAGGTCAATGGTGGTGATCATGGCCGTCACAGCCTATCGTCCGCAGCGGTCCGTCCCGGCTGCCGCCCGCGCCCGAGCGGGGTCAGCCGAGACAGTTCGGGCCGAGCAGGGACTTCAGCTCGCCGAAGAGTCCGGACGAGAGACTGACGCGATGGGGCAGCTCGAACACCCGCGCGATCTCGCCTCGGATGAGCTTCAATCGGACCTCGGTCGACCCAGCGTGCCGCGTCAGCACATCGCTGAGCGTGGTCACCGTCTCGGTCGTCGCCCGGGCGTCCGCCATCGACAGCTGGAGCATGCGGTCGGCACCGGCCTCGGGCAGTTCGGGCGAGAAGATGCTGTACGCGTGGAGGTTCATCCCGTCGTCTCGGACACTGACCCGTCCGCGGACCACCACGATCGAGTCGCCGACGAGTTCGGATGCGAACTCCTGGTACGCCTTGCCCATGAACATGGCGGTCATCTCGCCGCCGAAGTCCTCGACCTGGATCATGCCGTACTGGTTGCCGGAGGCCTTGGCGATCCGGTGCTGGACACTCGTGACGAGCCCCGAGATCACGACGGTCTCGCCGTCCATGCCCTCGGAGGTCATGAGGTCGGTGATGGTCGTCGTGGCGTGCTTCGCCAACTCGATCTCGAGTCCGGCCAGCGGGTGGTCCGAGACGTACAGCCCCAGCATCTCCCGCTCGAAGTTGAGTTTGTCGCGCTTGCTCCAGTCAGGACGCGCGGGGACGCTCGCGAGCGGCACTTCGCCGACCTCGGCGAACAGGCTGTCGAAGTCGAAGCCGATGCTCCCGGACGCCTCGGCACGCTTGTCCTTCACGACCGAGTCGACGGCGTCCTCGTGGATCTCGTAGAGCGCACGTCTGCTGTCGCCCATGGAGTCGAACGCGCCGGCCTTGATGAGCGACTCGATGGTCCGCTTGTTCGCCACCGGCAGCGGCACCTTGCGGAGGAAGTCGTGGAAGGAGGTGAACCTGCCCTCGCGCTCGCGTGCCTGCCGGATGAGCTCCACGACGTTCGAACCGACGTTGCGGACGGCACCCAGACCGAACCGGATGTCCTCCCCGACTGCGGCGAAGAACCCGATGGACTCGTTGACGTCGGGCGGCAGGACCTGGATCCCCATGCGGCGGCACTCGTTGAGGTAGAGCGCCATCTTGTCCTTGGAGTCGCCGACACTCGTCAGCAGACCGGCCATGTACTCGGCCGGGTAGTGCGCCTTGAGGTACGCCGTCCAGTAGGAGATGACCCCGTAGGCGGCGGAGTGCGCTTTGTTGAACGCGTAGTCCGAGAACGGGAGGAGGATCTCCCATAGCTTGTTGACGGCCTCCATCGAGAAGCCGTTCGCGACCATGCCGCCGGAGAAGCCCTCGAACTGCTTGTCCAGTTCGGACTTCTTCTTCTTGCCCATCGCGCGACGGAGGATGTCGGCCTGCCCGAGGGAGAAGCCGGCGACCTTCTGCGCGATCGCCATCACCTGCTCCTGGTAGATGATGAGGCCGTAGCTCGTCGACAGGATCTCGGAGAGCGGTTCCTCGAGCTGCGGGTGGATCGGGGTGATCTCCTGGAGGCCGTTCTTCCGCAGCGCGTAGTTCGTGTGCGAGTTCGCGCCCATCGGCCCTGGCCGGTAAAGGGCGATCAGCGCCGAGATGTCCTCGAAGTTGTCGGGCTTCATGAGGCGCAGCAGCGCGCGCATCGGTCCGCCGTCGAGCTGGAACACCCCGAGGGTGTCGCCTCGGGACAGGAGTTCGTACGCACCGCGGTCGTCGAGTTCGAGGTCTTCGAGGACGAGTTCGATGTCGCGGTTGCTCTTGATGTTGTCGAGGGCGTCGTTGATGATCGTCAGGTTGCGCAACCCGAGGAAGTCCATCTTGATCAATCCGAGGGACTCGCACGCCGGGTAGTCGAACTGCGTGACGATCTGGCCGTCCTGCTCGCGCTTCATGATCGGGATGATGTCGATGAGCGGGTCGCTCGACATGATCACGCCGGCCGCGTGCACGCCCCACTGGCGCTTCAGGTTCTCGATGCCGAGCGCGGTCTCGAAGACGGTCCGCGCCTCCGGGTCGGTGTCGAGGATGCCACGGAGGTCGACCGCCTCCTTGTACCGCGGGTGCTTGGTGTCGAGGATGCCCTCGAGCGGGATGTCCTTGCCCATGACCGCCGGCGGCATGGCCTTCGTCAGTTTGTCGCCCATGCCGAACGGGAATCCGAGGACGCGCGACGAGTCCTTGAGCGCCTGCTTGGCCTTGATGGTGCCGTAGGTGACGATCTGCGCGACGCGCTCGTCGCCGTACTTCTCGGTGACGTACTTGATGACCTCGCCGCGGCGGCGGTCGTCGAAGTCGACGTCGAAGTCGGGCATCGACACGCGGTCGGGGTTGAGGAACCGCTCGAAGATGAGCCCGTGGCGGAGCGGGTCGAGGTCGGTGATCTGCATCGCGTACGCGGCCATGGAGCCCGCACCGGAACCACGACCGGGACCGACGCGGATGCCGTTGCGCTTCGACCACTGGATGAAGTCGGCGACGACGAGGAAGTACCCGGGGAAACCCATCTGCACGATGACGCGCGTCTCGTAGTTCGCCCGTTCCCGGACGTCGGCTGGGATCCCGTTCGGGTACCGCAGGTTCAGCCCGGTCTCGACCTCCTTGATGAACCAGCTCTCCTCGTTCTCGCCCTCCGGCACGGGGAACCGCGGCATGTAGTTGGCCGAGGTGTCGAAGGCGACGTCGCACCGCTCGGCGATCGCGAGGGTGTTGTCGCACGCCTCGGGATACTCGCGGAACAGTCGGCGCATCTCGTCCGCGGACTTCAGGTAGAACTCGTCGGCGTCGAACTTGAACCGGTTCGGGTCGTTGAGGGTGGAGCCGGACTGCACGCAGAGGAGGGCGGCGTGGGCTTTGGCGTCCGCAGCGTGCGTGTAGTGGAGGTCGTTCGTCGCGAGGAGCGGGAGACCGAGGTCTTTGGACAGCCTGATGAGGTCGGCCATGATCCGGCGCTCGATCCCGAGCCCGTGGTCCATGATCTCGCAGAAGTAGTTCTCCGCGCCGAAGATGTCGCGGAAGTCCGCCGCGGCCTTGACCGCTTCGTCGTACTGGCCGAGACGGAGTCTCGTCTGCACTTCGCCGCTCGGGCAGCCGGTCGTCGCGATGAGGCCGGCGCTGTACTGGCTCAGGATCTCGCGGTCCATGCGCGGCTTGAAGTAGTACCCCTCGATCGACGCCTTCGACGAGAGCCGGAAGAGGTTGTGCATCCCCTCGGTGGTCTCCGAGAGCAAGGTCATGTGCGTGTAGGCGCCGGCGCCGGAGACGTCGTCTCCCCCACCGTCGCCCCACTTGATCCTCGTCCGGTCGCCGCGCGCGGTCCCCGGGGTGATGTACGCCTCGGTGCCGATGATCGGCTTGATACCGGCATCGGTCGCCGTGCGCCAGAAGTCGAAGGCGCCGAACATGTTGCCGTGGTCGGTCACGGCGACGGCGGGCATCCCCTGCTCGACCGCGGCCTGGATGAGCGGCTTCACGCGGGCTGCTCCGTCGAGCATCGAGTACTCGCTGTGGACGTGCAGATGGACGAACGAATCGGTGGACGTGGGCACGGACGGCGCCTCCGGGGATCGTGCTGTGGGGTTCGGCGCGGACGCCGAGGTGGTCTGTGATCCAGCCTAACCGTCACCGCCGACGGTCGGCTCCGGCGATGCCGTCACGGACACCGACGGGATGGGCGGGCGTCGGCTCAGTCGAGCTCGAGCACGGACAGCGCGTGCTGGAGGTCGGCCGGGTAGGCCGCCTCGAACCGCACGAACTCCCCCGTGGCCGGGTGGGCGAACCCGAGCTTCGTGGCGTGGAGCCACTGCCGGGTGAGTCCCAACCGCGCTGACAGTGCCGCGTCGGCCCCGTACATCGTGTCGCCGACGCACGGGTGCCGCTGGGCCGCCATGTGCACGCGGATCTGATGCGTGCGGCCGGTCTCCAAGTGCACCTCGAGCAGCGAGGCGTAGGGGAACGCCTCGAGCGTCTCGTAGTGCGTGATCGACGGCTTGCCGTCGGCGGTCACGGCGAACCGCCAGTCGTGCCGGGGGTGGCGTCCGATCGGGCCGTCGATGGTGCCGGCGAGAGGATCGGGATGCCCCTGCACCACCGCACGGTAGATCTTCTCGACCTCGCGGTCGTGGAAGGCCCGCTTGAGCCAGGTGTAGGCCCGTTCGGTCTTCGCGACGACCATGAGGCCGCTCGTCCCGGCGTCCAGCCGATGGACGATGCCCGCGCGCTCGGCGGCTCCCGAGGTCGAGATGCGGAAGCCCGCCGCCGCGAGGGCACCGAGCACCGTCGGGCCCTCCCACCCGACCGAGGGATGCGCCGCGACGCCCGCAGGCTTGTCGACGACGACGATCTCGTCGTCGTCGTGGACGATGCCGAGGTCGGGGACGGCGATCGGGACGATCACGGCCTCCCGTCGAGGCGTCCATTCGATCTCGAGCCAAGCGCCGCCGAGCAGGCGATCGGACTTGTCGACCGACTTCCCGTTCATGGTGACGCCGCCGGCCAAGGCCACCTCGGCTGCGTAGCTGCGCGAGAAGCCCAGGAGCTTGGCGAGTCCGGCGTCGACGCGCTCGCCGTCGAGTCCGTCGGGGACGTACAGGCTGCGGGACTCGTTCACGGACGACCTGCGTCCGGGCTCGCGTCGCCAGGCTCCGCAGGATCGAGGACGGCCGCGTCGGCTTCAGCCTCGCGGTCCTCCGCTTCCTGGGCGGCCCGTTCACTGGCTCGCGTCGTGCGCGTGCCGTCGAGGTTGACACCGAAGAGCGTCAGGAGGATGAACAGCGCCATGCTGACCACGATGCAGATGTCGGCCACGTTGTAGATCGCGGGGAGCATCCAGGGCGTCGAAATGAAGTCGACGACGTGGCCGAGGCCGAAGGACGGCTCTCGGAAGAGGCGGTCGGTCAGGTTGCCGAGCACGCCTCCGAGGAGCAGGCCGAAGACGATCGCCCAGGCGCGCGAACGGATGCGGCGCGCGAACCAGACGATGACGACGACGACCACCGCGGCGAGGATCGAGAAGATCCAGGTGTAGCCGGCACCCAGCGAGAAGGCGGCGCCCGAATTCTTGACGAAGTACAGGACCAGCGCCTGTCCGAAGACGGGGACGGACTCACCGACCGTCAGGTTGGTGGTGACGAGGAACTTCGTGAACTGATCGGCCGAATAGGCCACGACGGCAACCAGCGCCAGGGCTGCAAGAGTCCTGGCGCTGGCCTTCGACGGTGATGCGGGAGACAACCGGGTGTCTGCGCTAGACCGCTGCGCTGTCGGCGGTGACGCCGGACTTCGCATCGGGTGCGGAGCTCGACGACGAGGCGTCGAGGTCCTTCAGCTGACCCTCGATGTAGCCGCGGAGCTGCGAGCGGTACTCGCGCTCGAAGTTGCGCAGCTCGTCGATCTTGTGCTCCAGCACGGAGCGCTCCTGCTCGAGGATCTGCATCTGTGCGCGCTGCTTGGCCTCGGCCTCGGCGACGACACGTGCCGCGGTCGCGTGACCTTCGGCGATGAGTGCGTCGCGACGCTGAGCGCCCTCTGCGACGTGCTCGTCGTGCAGGCGGCGGGCCAGCTGCAGGAGGTTGTTGGAGCTCTCGGCCGTGTTGTCGGTCGACTCGGCGGCAGGAGCCGCTGCGGGTGCGACGACCGGAGCCGGTGCGGGAGCGGGCTCAGCCTTGGCGAGCGCGGCGGGAGCGGAGGAGCCGCCCTTCTGCAGCTCGGCGACCTTGGCCTCGGCCGCGGTCAGCTTCTGCTGAACCTCGTCCTTCTCCTGGATGAGGCGACGCAGTTCGACGACGACCTCGTCGAGGAAGTCGTCCACCTCGTCCTGGTCGTAGCCTTCGCGGAACTTGGTCTGCTGAAACCGCTTCTGGACCACGTCTTCGGGAGTGAGCGCCATAGCGAACCACCTTCACTGTCGAATCGAAAATCTGTGTACAACGCCCCCACGCTAGCAAAGTCTGACCCAGTGGGTGAGACATGTTGTCAGCGTCGGAGCTTCCCGTCAGGTGACGGGCGTTCTATCGTAGCCGCACAATCGTGGTGAACCCTGCGCGGGCACCGGCGTCGGCGGCTACAGGAGCTGGACGAGCGTCATCGCGATGATGCAACACAGCATCGTGAGCGTCCAACCGAAGTCGAGCGCGACGGGACCGACCGCGACGCGCGGCAGGACACGGCGGAAGAACCGGATCGGCGGGTCGGTGACCGTGAAACTGAGCTCGGCGAGGACCAGGCCGACGCCCGACGGTCGCCACTGCGGTCGGAGTACCCGAGCCAGGTCGAGGATGAACCGCGCCCAGAGGACGAAGAAGTACAGGAGCAGCGCGAGATAGAGGATCGTGCCGATCACGGAGATGAGAGAAGCCACCCCTCGATTATGACTGAGCGAAGAAGGTCGCCTCGGTCGCTTCCGGTGCGCCCTGCCCGTTGTCGCCGGAAACGGCGACGTGCTCGGGCGAGAGCAGGAAGACCTTGCTCGTCACTCGCTCGATCTTCCCGTAGAGGCCCTGCGAGAGGCCACTGGCGAAGTCGATGAGGCGTCGGGCGTCGCCGTCGCTCATCTGGGAGAGGTTGATGATGACCGGGACACCGTCGCGGAAGCTCTCGGCGATGATCTGAGCGTCGCGGTACTGCTTGGGGTGCACCGTGAGGATCTCGTTGAGGTCGGAGCTCGGGGCGACCGGCTGGCGGACCGGGACCGGCTTGCGCAGCGGGGTCACGGGAGCGGCCTTCTCGACGCGCTCGACACGCTCTGCGCGCTCGGGACGTTCTGCCCGGCGAGGCTCGGACTGCTGCGTGGGCTCGGCCTGGGCAGCATGCTGCTGCTCGTACTCGAGATCATCGTCGGCGAGCCCGAGGTACACCATGGTCTTCTTCAGTGGGTTCGACATCGTTTCCTCCGTGATCTGCGGTCCTTGCACCTTCGAGATTAACGTCACACCGGACGATTCCCGGTGATTGCCGTGCCGATGCGTAGGTGTGTCGCGCCCGCTTCGATCGCCTCGACGTAGTCGTGGCTCATCCCGATCGACAGGCCGTCGGCCTGCGGAGCGAGGGATCGCACCCGCGCGGACGCCGCGACGACCCGCGCGAACGCGGCAGCCGGCGGCTCGTCGAGCGGGGCGACGGCCATCACGCCTCGCAGGAGGACGCCTTCGGCTTCGAGCGTCTCCGTGGCGAGCGCTTCCAGCGCCTCGTCGCCGACCACACCGCCGCGACCCGGGTCGTCGGTCAGGTTCACCTGGAGGAACACCTCGAGGAGGCGGTCCGGTGATGACAGCGCGCGCAGGAGTTCGGGGCGGTCCACCGAGTGCACGGCGTCGACGTATCGGCGCACCTGCTTGGCCTTGTTCGTCTGCAACTGGCCGATGAAGTGCCACCGCAACCCGAGTCCGGCGGCCCCCTCGGCCTTGTCGCGGGCCTCCGGGTGTCGGTTCTCCCCCACGTCGGTGACCCCCGCGGCCGCGAGCTGCTGCACGAGGGCGACCGGATGGAACTTCGTCACGACGATGAGCGTCGGCTCGTGGGTGCGACCGGCCGCACGGGCGGCGTCTGCGACGCGGCCGCGGATCGCGGCGAGGCGATCGAGCAGAGCCGGATCGGGCTCCGAAGAGCCCGATCCGGCCGGGGTGATCGTGTCGCCGCCCACTACTTCAGGAAGTCGGGGATGTCCAGCTCGCCCTCGTCGTCGAACGAGGGGTCGACGACGGCGGTCTCGACGACCGCTTCAGGCTGGCGGTGCGTCGCACCGGAGAAGGGCGAGGACGCGTTCTGCCTGGAGCCCCAGTCGCCGCCGGAGGAGACCGGCGCCGCAGCAGGTGCCGAGCGGTGCTCGGACGACTCGGAGGAAGTGTTGGCTGAGGTGCTGATCGGAGCACTGGGCGCCTCGTCCGAGGTGCTCATGACGCCGCCCGAGATGACCGCGTCGGCCGGCGATGCCGCCGTCCTGGTGAGGGGCTCACCACCGTCGAATCCGGCGGCGATGACCGTCACGCGCACCTCGTCGCCGAGGGTGTCGTCGACGACCGCACCGAAGATGATGTTCGCCTCGGGGTGCACGGCCTCCTGGACGAGCTTGGCGGCGTCGTTGATCTCGAAGATGCCGAGGTTCGAGCCACCCTGGATGGACAGCAGGACACCGTGCGCGCCCTCGATGCTCGCTTCGAGGAGCGGGGAGGCGACGGCGAGTTCGGCCGCCTTGATGGCACGATCCGCGCCCCGCGAGGAGCCGATACCCATGAGGGCGGAGCCGGCTCCCTGCATGACCGACTTGACGTCGGCGAAGTCGAGGTTGATGAGGCCGGGGGTGGTGATGAGGTCGGTGATGCCCTGGACACCGGCGAGGAGCACCTGGTCGGCGGTCGCGAAGGCCTCGAGCATGCTGATGCCGCGGTCGCTGATCTCCAGCAGGCGGTCGTTCGGCACGACGATGAGCGTGTCGACCTCTTCCTTCAGGCGGGCGACGCCGAGCTCGGCCTGGGCCTGACGGCGACGACCCTCGAAGCCGAAGGGCTTCGTGACGACACCGATGGTCAGCGCACCGATCGACTTCGCGATCCGTGCCACGACGGGTGCGCCACCGGTTCCGGTACCGCCACCCTCACCAGCGGTGACGAACACCATGTCGGCTCCGGCGATGGCCTCTTCGATCTCCTCGGCGTGATCCTCCGCCGCACGGCGTCCGACCTCGGGGTCGGCGCCGGCGCCGAGGCCGCGGGTGATCTCGCGGCCGACGTCGAGCTTGACGTCGGCATCGCTCATCAGCAGCGCCTGCGCGTCCGTGTTGATGGCGATGAATTCCACGCCTCGGAGGCCGAGCTCGATCATGCGGTTGACCGCGTTCACGCCGCCGCCGCCGATACCGACGACCTTGATGACGGCGAGGTAGTTCTGGTTTGTAGTCACTTCAGGCCTCCGTGAGAACTCTCAACCTCTAGTTAAGGTTTAAAGTTATGCTGCGTATGCATTTTCTGTCCTGAGCACGACGTTAGGGCCCAGCCTCGACCGTGTCGGGACGCTTCCGGGCGTGTCGGCACATCGACGGGAATATCCCGGTGCGCTTGCTCAGCGGACGATCGCGGCGGAGGGCGATGACACGTCGTACTGGTTCACCTGGGACGGGTCGGTGGCCGCCATCGTCTTGGCGAGGATCAGAGCCTTCTCGGCTGAGTCCTCCGCACTCCCCCATACGACCTCGGCGGGCGAGTCCACGAGTGTGAGGGTGACGTCGTCCGCGGTCGACGCCGAGACCGACGCCACGCGGGCGCGCAGATCCGTCGGCAGCGCCCGGATCACCGCGGCCGCTGCGACGAAGCCCTTGGAGGTCGGGCCACCGGTGACCATGAGCGTGGGATACCCGGTGATCGGCTGGTCGCTGCGCTCGATCGTGACCCCGGCGGCGTCGACGAGGGTGTACACCGACCCTGATTGCAGCACGCCCACCGGCTCGCGTTCGACGATCCGCACGACGAGCGTGCTCGGCGGCTGTGCTTCGAGGGAGTAGCTCGCGATGAGCGGGTACCCGACGAGTACCGCCTTGACGGCGCCAGCGTCGACCAGCGCGAGCGGGCGACCCAGCTGATCGCCGAGCGCCTCGGTGATCTCGGCCTGGTTCACCCGGCTCGCACCGACGACCTCGATGGTCCGGACGGCCAGCAGGGGCGAATAGGCTCCGGCGAGCGAGACGACGATCAGGACCCCGAGGATCGCGGCCGCGACCACCCAGGCACGGTGGCGACCCCGCTTGCGGGCCGTGAACCGACGGATCTCCTGGCGCTCGTGGCGACGTCGCAGTTTCGCGGCCTCACGTGGGGTGAGGAACGCCTCATCCTCCGGCTCGTCGGGACGCTCCAGGGTCGCCGTCGCCGAGGGGGAGGTCGTCGTCGCCGGCTTCGCGCGGCGCTTCGACGATGGCGCCACCTTCGGCGAGGTTCCGGCCGACGCCGGCTTCAGCCCCGACGACTGGGACGGTGCGCCGGCACCCGACCGCTTCGGCCGGACCCGGGCGGCGTCGAGCTCGATGACGTCCGTCTCCTGCTCGGCGACGGGCTCGGCGCGCACGCCGGCACGGTCGACCGGCGCGGACGCCGACGGTCGCGTCTGACGCTCGGGACGCGGACCGGCCGCGGGGTCGAAGCCGTCCGGGCGCTTCACCGGACGCCCATCAGACGGACTCGCGACCGGCGATGGCCTCGAGGAGCTGCGGCACGATCCGGTAGACGTCGCCGCATCCGAGCGTGATGACGAAGTCGCCGGGTCGCGCGACCGTCGCCGTGTAGTCCGCGGCGCGCTGCCAGTCGTCGATGTACGCGACGCGGTCCGCGTCGGAGAACCGGGTCGACACGGTCGCACCGGTCACACCGGGCTCGGGGTCCTCTCGCGCGCCGTAGACCTCGAGGACGACCGTGTGATCGGCGTACCGTTCGAGGGCGTCGGCGAACTCCTGGGCGAAGAGGCGGGTCCGGCTGTACAGGTGCGGCTGGTGGACCGCGATGATGCGTCCGTCGCCGACCACCGTGCGCGCGGCGGCGAGAGCGGCGGCGACCTCGGTGGGGTGGTGCGCGTAGTCGTCGTAGACGCTGACACCGTCGACGACCCCGTGCAGCTCGAATCGACGCTGCGTCCCGCCGAAGGCGCTGATGCCTCGGAGCGCGTCCGCCGGGTCGAACCCGACACCGACGAGGACGGCGAAGGCACCGGCGGCGTTGATGGCGTTGTGGCGCCCGGGCACGCGGAGGGTCGCCGCGTAGCTGGTGCCCTCATAGCTGAGCTGGAACGAGACCGGACCGGTGGAGCCGACGTCGTGCAGTCGGACGTCCGCGTCGGGGGCCTCTCCGAAGGTCAGCACGCGCTTGCCGTCGGCGGCCGCGCGAAGCGCCGGGGTGATCCGGACCGCGCCGGCGTCGTCCGAGGAGATGACGACGAGTTCGCGAGCCTGCTGTGCGAAGGTGACGAACGCCTGCTCGAACGCTTCGAGCGAGCCGTAGTGGTCCAAGTGGTCGGGGTCGATGTTCGTGATGAGCGCGACGGCTGTGTCGTAGAGCAGGAACGAACCGTCGGACTCGTCCGCCTCGACGACGAACAGTTCTCCGGCGCCTCTGGCCGAGCTCAGCCCGAGGGACTCGATCACCCCACCGTTGACGAAGCTGGGATCGGCGCCGAGCTCCAGGAGCGCCGTGATGATCATGCCGGTCGACGTCGTCTTCCCGTGGGCCCCCGCGACGGAGATGAGTCGTGTCCCGGAGGTCAGCCACGCGAGCGCCTGCGACCGGTGCAGGATCGTCAAACCCCGCTCCTTCGCGAGCAGGTACTCGGGATTGTCAGCCCACAGCGCTCCGGTCACGACGAGGGTGTCCGCGTCGCCGACATTCTGTGCATCGTGACCGATGGCGACCGGGACGCCGAGCTCGCGAAGGGCGTCGATGTTCTTCGACTCGCGCACGTCCGAGCCGGTCACGCGGGATCCGGCGCTCACGAACAACCGTGCGATGCCGCTCATCCCGCTGCCGCCGATACCGACGAAGTGCACGACGCCGAGGTCTGCGGGGATCTCGACGGTGGGGTCTGGCTTGATCACGGTGTCACGCTTTCTGGAAAGACTGGATCACCGGCCGCGCACGCGCTGCACCGATGGTTGGAGCGCCTCATCGATGAGGGCGATGACACGAGCCGTGCCGTCGGAGACACCGACGCTCTTGGATTGGGCGGCCAGGTCGTCGACCCGGTGCCGATCGCTCAGCAACGGGACGAGGTGCTCACGCACCCAGGCCGGCACGAACTGCGCGTCATCTACCATAACCGCTCCCCCGGCACGCACGACGTCGGCGGCGTTGAAGCGCTGCTCACCGTTGCCGACCGGGTAGGGCACGTAGACGGCGGGGAGCCCGACCGCGCACAGCTCACTGACGGTGGCGCTGCCGGCACGCGACACCGCGAAGTCGGCTGCGGCGATGGCGAGCTCCATCCGGGAGCAGTACTCGAGGAGGTGGTACTGGGCGACACCGGGATCCGAGATCTCGCTCTTCGCACCCGTGATGTGGAGCACCTGCCAGCCTGCGGCGACGACGTCTTCGGCGCTCTGGCTCATCGTCGCGTTGATCCGTCTCGCGCCGAGCGAACCGCCGGTGACGAGCAGCAGTGGTCGGTCCGACGCCAGGCCGAACTCGGCGAGGGCCGCCGGCCGGAGCGCCTCGCGGTCCAACTCCTCGATCTCGCGACGCAGCGGCATGCCGACGAAGCGTGCGTTGCGGATGGGCGTGTGGTGGAAGGCGACACCGACGTAGGGCGTGTACCTCGCGCCGAGCCGGTTCGCGAGGCCCGGACGAGCGTTCGCCTCGTGGATGACCAGCGGGACACCGGCGCGCCTGGCAGCCGTGTACGCCGGCGCTGCCGCGTAGCCGCCGAAACCGATCACGACGTCCACCCGGTGCTCCCGGATCATCGCGACCACGGCTGCGACCGCCCGGCGGAGGCGACCGGGGAAGCGGAGGGCGTCGATGTTCGGCCGGCGGGGGAAGGGCAGTTTGGGGATCGTCAGCAATTCGTAGCCGCGTTCCGGGACGAGTCGCGCCTCGAGGCCCTCCGCCGTGCCGACGACGAGGATCGTCGCTTCGGGGTCTCTGGCGCGGAGTCCGTCGGCCACCGCCAACAGCGGATTGACATGGCCGGCGGTGCCGCCGCCGGCGAGGAGGTAGGTGGTCATCGGGTGGCTCCGGAGGATCGGGGACGTCGAGCGGGTGACCGACGGGACTGCTGGGACGCGGGGCGCCCCCGCTCCCGGGCGAACGACAGGACGATCCCGATCGCGACGAGGGTGGTGAGCAGCGCCGTTCCGCCCGAGGACAAGAGTGGTAACGGCACGCCGAGCACCGGGAGGACTCCGAGGACGACGCCGATGTTCACGAGCGCCTGGCCGATGATCCAGGCCATGACGGCGCCGGTGGTGATCCTCACGAAGGAGTCGTCGCTGGTGCGGATCACCCGGATGAACATGACGGCGAGGAAGACGAACAGCCCGAGGACGAGGACCGCGCCGATGAGGCCCAGCTCCTCGCCGATCGCCGCGAAGATGAAGTCGTTCGAGATCGCCGGCAGCCACCCGTACTTCGCGCGCGAGTTGCCGAGGCCGACTCCCCAGAGGCCGCCGTTCGCCAGCGCCCACGTGCCGTGGGTCGACTGCCAGTCGGCGTTCTCGTAGTCCCCCTTGCCGTCGCCGAAGAACGCCATGATGCGCTGCATGCGGTTGGCGCTCGTGACGGCCATGATGAGGAACAGCACGGCCCCCGCTACCACCGGGATCGCGATGTAGCGCAGTCGCACCCCGGCGAAGTACAGCGCCGAGAACACGATGAGGGCCATGATCACGACGGTACCGAGGTCGCCACCGAGCAGGACGAGGCCGATGGAGAGACCGGCGAAGGGGATGACCGGGATCAGGGCGTGCTTCCACTCGAGGAGACGCGGTTGCTTGACCGTCAGCACGAGCCCGAGCCACACGACCAGCGCGAGCTTGACCGCTTCCGATGGCTGCGCGGTGAAGCCGCCGATCTCGATCCAGTTGCGGTTGCCACCGATCTCGTAGCCGAGCGGCGTGAAGACGAGCAGTTGGAGGCCCATGGCGACCAGGAGGAACACCCACGCCCACTTCTTCCAGAACCGTGCCGGGAAGCGACTCACGATGAGCATGAGCGGAACACCGATCATCGCGAACGTGGCCTGGCGCCAGAACAACCCGAAGTACCCGTCGCCGGCCTCGTAGGACTCGACGGAGGACGAGGACAGCACCATGACGAGCCCGAGCCCGACGAGGAACAGGGTGACACCCAGCAGGAGGAAGTAGTTCTTCGACTCCGGACGCAGCACCTTGCCCAACGAGATCCGCGCACTCGACATGCCTCTCGGCGACGTCGGCGCGTCGGGTGTCCCACGACCTGAGGCGATCGTCGTCATCCGGGACGACGACGACCGCACGCGGCGCGGGTCAGCGCGAGGCGGATCGATCATCCGCCTCACCTCCCAGCTGTGCTTCGACGGCGGCCTGGAACAGGCGACCACGGTGTCCGTAGTCCGTGAACTGGTCCATCGAGGCGGCTGCAGGAGCGAGGAGCACGGTGTCCCCTGCCTGCGCGACCTCGGCGGCCCGGCGAACGGCCTCCGGCATGACGTGTTCAGTCTCCGCTGCGTCGACCTCGATGACGGTCAGCGTCGGCGCGTGTCGCGCGAATGCCGCGAGGACCTCCGAGCGGTCGGCGCCGATCACGACGGCCGCGCGCAGGTGGTCGGCGTGCCGCTCGACCAGATGATCGATCGAGACGCCCTTCAACAGCCCGCCGACGATCCACACCACCGAGCGGTAGGCGGCGAGTGAAGCGTCGGCGGCGTGCGGATTGGTGGCCTTCGAGTCGTCGATCCAGTCCACCTCGAGCCTCCGCGCGACGAGCTGGATCCGGTGCGCGTCCAGGCCGAACGACAGCAGGGTGTCGCGCACGGCCTCGACCGTGATGCCGGCGGCCCGGGCGAGTGCCGCTGCCGCCAGGATGTTGGCGATGATGTGCGGGGCGGCGAGCCCGCGCTGGGCGAGCGCTTCGACCGTCGTGATCTCGAGGGCGCTCGTCCGACGGTCGTCGAGGAACGCGCGGTCGACCAGGATGCCGTCCACGACGCCGAAGTCGCTCGGTCCGGGGACGTCGAGGCCGAACCCGACGGCGCGGGCGCCGTCGACGACCTCCGCCTCCTCGACCATCGACATCGTCGCCGCGTCAGCGCGGTTGTAGACGCACGCGACTTTCGTGTTCTCGTACACCACGGCCTTCGCCGCCCGATACGCCGCGGCGGAGCCGTGCCAGTCGAGGTGGTCGTCGGCAAGGTTCAGGCAGACGCTCGCGAGCGGTGAGACGATGCTCCGACCGCCCTGCAGGCCGAGGGTGTGCAACTGGTAACTCGAGAGCTCGACGACGAAGAAGTCGAAGCCCTGCGGATCACGGACGGCGTCCAGGACCGGGACGCCGATGTTGCCGCAGGGCGCCGCCCGGAAGCCCGCCTCGACGAGCATCGACGCCGTCAGCTGAACGGTCGTGGTCTTGCCGTTCGTGCCGGTGACGCAGATCCACTCGGCCGGGGTTCCGACCTTGTCGCGGACCCGCCAGGCGAGCTCGATGTCGCCCCAGACGGCGACCCCGGCCGTCTGCGCCCACGCGACGACGGGGTGGTCGGGGTGGAAGCCGGGTGACACGACGACGAGTTCCGGAGCGAACTCCACGAGCTCGGACGGCACGGTCGACAGGTCCCGCTGGATGAGCCGCGCACCGATGACGCCGACGAGTTCGGCACGTTCGTCCGCGGCCTCGCCGGCCAGGACCAGTACCTCCGAGCCGAGCTCGGTGAGCGTGTCAGCGACGGAGAACCCGGTCATGCCGAGCCCCAGGACGGCGACCCGGAGTCCGCGCCAGTCGGCGTGCCAGCTCCGGAGTCCGTCGAGGCGCTCGGCGCTCAACGGCTCAGCCACTCGAGGTAGAAGGAACCAACACCCGCGGCGACGAGCAGACCACCGATGATCCAGAACCGGACGACGACGGTGACCTCAGCCCAACCCTTGAGTTCGAAGTGGTGATGGATGGGGCTCATGAGGAAGATGCGCTTGCCGTGGGTCACCTTGAAGTAGGCGCGTTGCACGATCACGGAACCGGCCTCGATCACGAACAGCCCACCGACGAGCACCAGGAGGAGCTCGGTCTTGCTGAGGATCGCCAGCGCCGCGAGTGCTCCACCGAGCGCCAACGAACCGCTGTCACCCATGAAGATCTGTGCCGGCGAGGTGTTCCACCAGAGGAACCCGATGAGCGCGCCCACGATCGCCGCCGCGACCACGGCGAGGTCGAGCGGATCCCGGACGTCGTAGCACTTGTAGGCCACGTCGGAAGCGAGCGAGGAGCTGAAGCACGACTGGTTGAACTGCCAGAACCCGATGATGATGTACGAGCCGATCGCGAGGATCGAGGCACCGGTGGCGAGCCCGTCGAGCCCGTCGGTGACGTTCACGCCGTTCGACGTCGCCGCCACGATCACCGAGGTCCAGAGGATGTACAGCAGGATGCCGATCACCGGGATGCCGATCGCCATGAAGTTGATCGGGATGTCGCGGATGATCGAGATGTTCGTCGATGCCGGGGTGAACCCCTCGGTGTTCGGGAAGTTGATCGCCAGGACGGCGAACACCGTCGCGACGATGAGCTGCCCGGAGACCTTCGCCCACCCACCGAGTCCGAGGCTCTGCTTCTTGCGGACCTTCAGGAAGTCGTCGATGAACCCGACGATGCCGAGTCCGACCATCATCAACAGGACCAGGAGCGCCGAGACGCCGACCTGCTCTTGGAAGATCAGATAGCTCGCGAAGAAGCCGACGAGGGTACCGACGATGATGATGACGCCGCCCATCGTCGCGGTTCCGCGCTTGGTGTGGTGGCTCTGCGGTCCGTCGTCGCGGATGAACTGACCCCAGGCGAGTTTGCGGAACGCTCTGATGAAGAGCGGGGTCAGGAAGAGGGAGAACGCCAGCGAGATCGCTCCCGCAGCCAACAGGACTCTCATGCGTACAACTCCCCCAGTCGATCGCCCAGCAACCGGAGTCCGGCCGCGTTGGACGATTTCACGAGCACGGTGTCGCCCGGGGCGATCTCCGCGCTCAAGTACGCGAACGCTTCGTCCGCCGTCGCGAAGTACACCGACTCCCCGTCCCACGACCCTTCGTTGATCGCGGTGATGTGCATGCGGCGGGCCTCAGGGCCGACCACGACGAGGCGGCCGATGCCGAGCCGGACGACCTGGAGCCCGATCCGGTCGTGTTCCTCGCCCGCCCAGTCGCCCAATTCGCTCATGGCGCCGAGGACCGCGATGGTCCGGCCGCGTTCAGCACCGATCTGGGCGAGGGTCCGGATCGCGGCCGACATGGAGTCGGGGCTCGCGTTGTAGGCGTCGTTGATGATGGACACGTCGTCGCGTCCGCCGAGGGGCTCCATCCGCCACCGCTCCGCCCTGCTCACGCTCTCGAGGGCGTCGACGATGAGGTCGATCTCCACGCCGAGTTCGTGGGCGGCTGCGGCCGCGGCGAGGGCGTTCATGACGTGGTGCTCACCGAGCACCTTGAACCGGACGGGCGCAGAGGAACCGTCGGGCAGGTGCAGCGTGAACGCGGTCCCGGACGCCGTCGCGACGATGTCGGTCGCTCGAACGGCGGCGCGGTCGTCGAGGCCGAACCAGAGCACGCGTGCCCGGGTGGCATCGGCCATACCGGCCACCCGTGGATCGTCGAGGTTGAGGACGGCGACGTCCTCCGGGAGCAGCTCTGACACCATCTCGGTCTTCGCCGTGACGGTCGCTTCGATCCCGCCGAACTCCCCCGCGTGGGCAAGTCCGACCTTCAGGACCACGCCGATGTCGGGCTTCGCCATGCGGATGAGTCGGGCGATCTCGCCGATGCCGCTGGCACCCATCTCCGCGACGAGGAACCGCGTCTCGTTCGTCACGCGCAGCATGGTGATCGGCGCTCCGACCTCGTTGTTGAAGGAGGCCTTGGGGCTGACCGTCTCCCCGACGCGCTCGAGGACCGCGGCGAGGAGGTTCTTGGTCGTGGTCTTGCCGTTGGAGCCGGTGATACCGACGATCCGGAGTCGTCCGAGCGCGCGCACCCTCGTGATGACCTCGGTGGCGAGGGCACCGAGCGCGGTCACGGAGTTCTCGACGACGATCTGCGGCACGGCGACGGCCAGTTCTCGTTCGACGATCAGCAGGGCGGCGCCGTTCGCGACCGCCGCATCGGCGAACAGGTGTCCGTCGGTCTCCTCGCCGGGCTTCGCGACGAAGATGTCGCCGGGCGTGATGAGTCGGGAGTCGGTGTCGGCGACGCCGGACACGACGAGGCCGGGGTCAGCCGAACCGGAGATCAGTCGGCCGTCGGTAGCCGCGGCGATCTCGGTGAGGGTCAGGTCGATCATCAGAGCCACCCTGCCTCACGCAGCGCGTCGCGCGAGTCGTCGCGCGCCGAGTACGGGAGCTTCACACCGGCCACCTCGTGGTAGTCCTCGTGCCCGGGTCCGGCGTAGAGGATGGTGTCGCCCTGACCGGCCAGCGCGAGGGCGGTGCGGAACGCGGTCGCCGGGTCGGCGACCTCGTGCAACTCGCCGTCCGGTGCGGCTTCGCGGGCGGCTTCGAGGAGCACGCGTCGGATCGACGCCGGGTCCTCGCTCCGTGGATGGAAGTCGGTGACCACCACGACGTCGGCACCCCGGGCCGCGATCGCACCCATGTCGCGACGCTTCGTCGTGTCGCGGTCTCCGTCGGCGCCGAACACCATGATCACGCGGCCCGGCGTGACGGCCCGGATGGCCGCGAGGGTGTTGAGGAACGCGTCGGGGCTGTGCCCGTAGTCGATGTACACGACCGGGCCGCGGTCGCCACTGATCCGCTCGGCACGCCCGGGGATGTAGGCGTCGATCCCACCGTCCCGCTCGAGGGCCTGAGCGATCATGTCGAACTCCACACCGGACTCGACGAGCATCACGATCGCGAGCGCGGCGTTCGCCGCCATGAACCAGCCGAGCAGCGGCACGCTCGTCACGAGCACCTGGTCGCCGGGGCCGTCGAGGCGGAACGTCGTGGAACCGGCGGTCTCCTCGAGGATCGTCATGCGCCAGTCGGCGTCGACCTCCGGGCGGGTCGTCAGGGTCGTCACCGGGATCCGGCTCTGCTCGACGAGCCGGCCGCCCCACTCGGAATCGATCGTGACCACGCCTCGTCGGGCCCGGTCGGGTTCGAACAGCTCCCGCTTGGCCGCGAAGTACTCGTCGAAGTCGCCGTAGTCGTCGAAGTGGTCGTGACTGAGGTTGGTGAAGCCGACGACGTCGAAGACGATGCCGTCGACACGGTGCCTGGTCAGCGCCTGGGCGGAGACCTCGATGGCGACCGCGCGCACCTCGGACTCGCGCATGCGCGCGAGCAACGCGTGCAGCTCGCTGGCCTCCGGCGTGGTGAGGGAGCTCGTCACCGCGAGGTCGCCGATGCGCCGCTCCGCGGTCGAGCTCAGACCGGAGACGATCCCGAGTTGCGCGAGCATGCCGCTCAGGAGGTAGACCACGCTCGTCTTACCGTTGGTGCCGGTCACGCCGAACAACGTCGGCGGCTCCTCGGCGGTGCGGTAGACCCAGGCGGCGAGGTGGCCGAGTGCGGCACGCGGCTCCGGCACGACGATGATCGGCAGACCGGCCGCTGCGGCCAGGTCTCGTCCGGCGTCGTCCGTCAGCACCGCGACGGCGCCGCGTTCCTTCGCCTGCTCCGCGTACGCGGCACCGTGGGCACGGACACCCGGCATGCCGATGTAGAGGTCACCGGGCTCGACGGCACCGGAGCTCAGACTGACACCGCTGATCTCCACGCCGTCGGCTGATCCGTGCAGGTCGAGGTCGAATTCGGTCACCAGCTGCGAGAGCGCCCGCCGTTGCGGATGTTCCGGTCTGAGGCTGATCGGGCCCTGATTGTTCACGCTGAGCCCATCCTTCATGAGGTCGTTCAAAATCTGAGCGGCAGGTTCGGTGCCGGCTCCGTGGACGGCTGCACTCCCCTGCTCTTCAGCACCTGGGTGGTCACATCCCGGAAGATGGGAGCGACCGCAGCCGATGTGTTCATCTTAACCGGGTCCGCCAGGTTCACCGAAACGACGAACTGCGGGGCCTCGGCGGGTGCGAAGCCGGCCATCGAGACGAGGTAACTCGAGCTGTATCCGCCATCGCCGTCCGGCTGCTGGGCCGTTCCGGTCTTCATCGCGACGCGGTAGCCGGGAACGTCGACGTTCGCCGCGACCCAGCTCTCCTGGTCGACCATCTCGAGCATGTCGCTGACCTGCTTCGCGGCATCGGGCGAGACGACCTGGGTCCCGGTCGCGTCGGGGACGTCCGTCACCGTGCCGTCCGCGTTGCGACACCCCTCGACGAGCTGCACCGGCATCCTGACGCCACCGTTCGCGATCGTCTGGTAGAGGCTGGCACCTTGGATGGCGGTCGTCGAGAAGCCCTGACCGAACATGGTCGCGTAGTCCGTCTGGTTGTCCCAGTCCGCCGGGTCGGACATCAGGCCTCCGGACTCGCTCGGGAAGCCGACCTCGGTCTTCTGGAGCTGACCGAACTTCTGGAAATACGCGTAGCGGGTGTCGGCACTCATCTTCTCGCCGAACTGTGAGATCCCCGTGTTGGACGACTCGACCATGACACCCGCCAGCGTGAGGTTCATGTCCTCGTGGAACTCGCTGTCGTTGATGTCGGCACCGTTCGACGGCTTGTACCGGAACGGAGCGACCACCTGGGAGTTCGGGTTCGCGACACCCTGGTCGATGAGTGCAGCGGCGGTGAGGGACTTGTACGTCGATCCCGGTTCGAACGGGGCCGCGAAGGCACGTGAGCCTCGGTCCTCCGCAGGCGTCGCGCTGACGTTGCCGGGGTCGACGGCCGGGTACTCGGCGACGGCGAGGAGCTTGCCGGTCTTGACCTCCATCACCGTGACGACGCCCCAGCTCGCACCGACCGCTTCGGCCTGCGCAGCGAGCGACTGCTGCGAGAACCACTGGATGTCCTTGTCGAGCGTGAGTACGACGTCGCCGCCGTCCTTCGCCGGCTTCGTCACCGTGGTGCCGGGGAGGGGGAGACCGCCGCTGCCCTTCTCGTAGGTCGTGCGACCGTCCTCCCCCGCGAGGCAGGAGTTCTCCATGAGTTCGACGCCGGCTTGTGCCTCGCCCTCCTCGCCGACGAAGCCGACGATGTTGCCGGCCACGGCACCGTTCGGGTACACCCGGTACGGCTCTTCCTTGAAGGTCGTCCACGGGATCTCCAACGCCTTGAGCGCGCGGAGCTGGTCGAGGGTGAGCTTCTTCGCGAGGAGGGCGTAGAGCGAGTCCTTGTCCGCGGCGAGGGCGTCCGTGATGAGCGCGAGGACCTCCGGGCCGGGCTTCCCGATGATCGCGCCGATCTCGTTCGTCGCCTGCTCGAGGGTGATCGTCTGCTCGGTGCCGTCGACGTCGCGTTCGAACGGGCCGGCGTCCTTCGGAGATGCCGCCATGCTGTAGCGCATGACCGCTTCGGCGAGCACCGAACCGTCGGAGGCGAGGATGCTGCCACGGGTGGCGAGGATCGTGTCACCCGTCTCGGTCTTCTCGAGGGATTCGGCGCTCAAGGCACTCGCGCGGACCACCTGGATGTCGACCAGACGGAGGACGAACAGCGTCATCACGATGGAGACCGCGACGATGGTGAACGCGAGGCGTCGGCGCGTGGTCTTCGTGTGTCTCACCATGATGCCCGCACCGCGTCCTCTCCTGACGTCGCACCTCCGGGCAGGGCGTCGTCCTCCACCGTGAGCCGTCCGGTCATCGTGTGGTCGGCGACGGCAGCCCGTCCTGCAACGGTACGGGCGGGGTGACCGCTTCCTGGCTCGACGCGCCGTCTGCGGCGGCGGCGTTCTGTCCGCCGACGAGCGGGAGCGTCGCGGCCTGTGCGTTCGGCACGAGGGCGGCGTTGAAGATCGGACTCGTGCTCGCCGACGCCGGCGTGGGCGTCCCCAGCACAGCACCGTCGGAGAGCCGGAGGTAGGTCGGGAGCGAGTTGCCCACCATGCCGAGCGCCTGCGCGTTCACGGCGAGGTACTGCGGGGAGGCCAGGCGGTCGAGGTCCTCGGCCAGCGCAGCCGAGGTGCGGCCGAGTTCGACCTGCTTCCCCTCGAGCTGCTGGATCTGGTACGCACCCTGGCTCAACCCGACGCTGAGCAGCAACTGGCCGACGACGATGGCGACGACCGCACCGACGACGATGACCGCGTACATCGGCCGTGGTCGGAGCTTCGGGCGCGCCCCGGTCGTGACCGCACGGATGTGCTGCCGTTCGGGCGCCGTCCGGGTCGGCTGCGGCCGAACGCGTCCGAGCCGTTCGGGTGCGAGATCGAGTGCTGCGGTCGCTCCGCTCATGCTGGCCTCCTCAGCCGTTCAGCCGCGCGGAGTCGCACGGGTTTCGCTCTGGGGTTCTCGTCGATCTCCGCCTCGGTGGCGAGCTCGGCGCCCTTGACGAGGAGCTTCAGCTCCGCACTGTGCTCCGGGAGCTCGACGGGCAGCCCCGCCGGCGTGGTCGACTTCGCCCGCGCCTGGAGCTCGCGCTTGACGATCCGGTCCTCCAGCGACTGGTAGGACAGGAACACGATCCGGCCGCCGACCCGCAGCAGGTCGAGGGCGCGGGGCACGGCGGCCTCGAGGACCGACAGCTCCGCGTTGACCTCGATGCGCAGCGCCTGGAAGACCCGCTTGGCCGGGTGTCCGGTGCGACGTGCGGCCGCCGGCGTGGCCCGATCGATGAGCTCGACGAGCTGACCGGAACTCGTCAGGGGTCGCTGCTGGCGTTCCTCGACGATGCGGCGTGCGTAGCGCTGCGCCAGCTTCTCGTCGCCGTACTCCCAGAAGATCTTCCGAAGCGCGACCTCGTCGTAGGTGGCGAGGATCGTCTCCGCCGTCAGCTCGCTCGAGGCGTCCATCCGCATGTCGAGTGGCGCGTCCTGCGAGTACGAGAAGCCGCGTTCGGTCCGATCGAGTTGCAGTGAGGAGACACCGAGGTCGAACAGGATCCCGTCCACCTGTGGGAACCCGAGCTCCTCGGCCGCCTCGTCGATGTCGTCGTAGACGGCTTTGACGAACCGGGCTCGCGACCCGAATCGCTCGAGCCGCTCCTGAGCGATGTCGAGTGCATCGAGGTCGCGGTCGAGCCCGATGAGGGTCAACTGCGGGAACCGCTCGAGCATCGCTTCGGCGTGGCCCGCCATGCCGAGCGTGGCGTCGATGAGGACCGCGCCCTCGTGCGACACGGCGGGGGCGAGCAACTCGATGCATCGCTCGAGGAGGACCGGGGTGTGGATGTCGTTGATGGCCATATGCGTAATCCGGACGGTCCCTGACCCCTGATCCCCATCCGTTCCGACCTGGCACCGGGGAAGTGTGTCAGGGCGGGCTCCGACCTGGCACCGGGGAAGTGTGTCAGGGCGGGACGGCTGGGAGTCAGGGGGCAGGGCACTAGAAGAGTCCGGGGATCACCTCCTCGGCGGTCTCGGAGAAGACGCTCTCCTGTTCGGCGAGGTAGGACTCCCATGCCTCGGCGTCCCAGATCTCCGCGCGGCTGCCGGCGCCGATGACCACGAGGTCGCGGCTGAGCCCGGCGTACTGGCGGAGGTTGGACGGAATGGTCACGCGGTGCTGCTTGTCGGGTGTCTCGGCGCTCGCTCCGGAGAGGAACACGCGCAGGTAGTCGCGGGCCTGCTTGCTGGTGACCGGAGCCTGGCGGATCTTCTCGTGGAGCGCCTCGAACTCCCGCGTGCTGAAGACGTAGATGCAGTGCTCCTGGCCTCGAGTCATGACGACCCCGCCGGAGAGCTCATCGCGGAACTTCGCCGGCAGGATGATGCGGCCTTTTTCGTCGAGTTTGGGGGCGTGACTACCGAGGAACATACGCCCCCGCCCCCAATCGTTCTGGCCAACATCTTGGTTGGGCTCCACTTTACTCCACTTTGCACCACTAGTGCAGCACATTCCCCCACATTGAACCATTTGCTCATGAAAAAACCCCGCAAAGTCGGGACTCTGCGGGGTGGAGGGAAATGGAGGGGTTTTGCCATACTCGGGACGATCAGGGAGGGCCCGAAACGACGAAACGGGGCCGATCCGAAGATCGGCCCCGTTTGGAGTCGTGGTGCGGCGGCGCCGCGAGGGAGGGAAGTGGAGTCAGGTGGCCGACCGAGGAGCGACCAGGAGACCGGGCCTCGCTACCGCTCGTCGCCCGACTGGCGCTTGTCCCAGCGGTCGTTGAAGCGGTCCATCAGACGCGAGGACTTCTGTCCTGCCGGCGCAGCCTGACGAGGTCGCGGCTGTTCGAGTGGAGCCCGGGTCGGCTTCGTCGCCACGAGCACGCCCGTGAGCATGATCGCGAACCCGAGCAGACCGACGATGGGCTGCTGGATCACGACTCCGAGCACGAGGCCGATCGCCCCGACCACCGCGATGAGGGAGCCGAGCGCGATTCCGCGGTAACTCGGTTTGCCCGCGCCAGCGCTGACCTTGGAGACGAAATCGGCATCGCTGCGGTAGAGGTGGCGTTCCATCTCATCGAGGAGCCGTTGCTCCTGCTCTGAAAGTGGCATCTGATTCCCCTCAAGGTCACACGACGCGACGTTGTTGATCGAGTCTAGCCACCGAAGCATGACTAGGCTAGGTGCGTGATCGAAAGCAATGAACTCGCCACCCTGGTGGGCCGCGGGCTCTCCGACTTTCTCTCCTCGCGAAGCTCCATTGTCGCGCAGATCGGCCCGGAGCTCTCCCCGTTCCTCGACTTCTCCCGGGAATTTCTCAGCGGTGGGAAGCGGTTCCGAGCACAGTTCTGCTTCCGGGGCTGGCAGGCCGTCTCGACCGGGAGGCACGCCAGCGGCCAGGGCGGCCTCGAGACCGTCATCGCGACTTGTGGAGCACTCGAGCTGTTCCACGCCGCGGCGCTCGTCCACGACGACATCATCGACAACTCCGACACCCGCCGGGGTGCACCGTCGGCTCACGTCTCCTTCGCGGAGTTGCACCGTCGCAGCCGATGGGACGGCGACCCGACCACCTTCGGCACCGGAGCCGCCACACTCCTCGGCGACCTGCTCCTCGGCTGGAGCGACGAACTCCTCGACGACGGACTCGACCAGCTGGACGACCGCACCGCCGCTCGCGCAGCGCGGGCCGAGTTCAACCGGATGCGGACCGAGGTCACGGCCGGCCAGTACCTCGACATCCTCGAGGAGCGCGCCTGGCGCGACGCCGCCGACGACGAACAGCGCCGCCGGGCCGAGCGCGTCCTGATCTTCAAATCGGCCAAGTACAGCATCGAGTCCCCGCTCGCGCTCGGGGCGCTCCTCGGTGGCGGGAACGAGCAGCAGCTCGCGTCGCTCCGCGGGTACGGCCTCCCCCTCGGCATCGCCTTCCAGCTGCGCGACGACCTCCTCGGCGTCTACGGCGATCCCGCCGTGACCGGCAAGCCGAGTGGCGACGACCTCCGCGAAGGGAAGCGAACCATCCTCATCGCGCTCACGAGGGAGGCCCTCCAGCCGGGCGCGCGCGCCATCCTCGACGAGCTGCTCGGGGATCCCGAACTCGACGACGACCAGATCGGCCTGCTCCAAGCGACCATCCGCGACAGCGGGGCCGTCGACCAGGTGGAGAAGCTCATCCAGGACCACGTCGCGCGGGCGCTCTCCGCATTGGGCGAGGCTCCGATCAACGACGACGCCCGGGCCCACCTGCGCGGCCTCGCGGTCGCGGTCGCACGCCGCGAGACCTGAGCCGTCCGGCTCGGACGGCGCGGGATCAGGCGAGCGCCTGAGCCACCCGGCGCACCTCGGAACGACGTCCCTCGCGGAGGGCTTGGATCGGCGAGGTCCCGATCGCGTCGTCGTCCTCGAGCATCCAGACCATTGCGGCCTCATCGTCGAAGCCGTTGTCGGACAGCAGCGTGAGCGTGCCGCGCAGGTTGTGCACCGGCCCGCCGTCCGCGATGAACGACGACGGCACCTGCAGCACGCCGTCACGTCGGACGGCGAGGAGGTCGCGCTCCTCGAGGTACTGGCGGATGCGGCGGATCGGCAGCCCGAGTTCGGTCGCCAGATCGGGAAGGGTGAACCACACGAGTTCGGAATTCTGCTCAGTCACGCACAGCAGTCTGCCACGACCGCGCTCCGCTCGGCGCCGTCGGATCGCGTTCGGGTAACGATCCAGGCACCTCGCCGCCCTCCCGGGGTGTTGACAGCTCTTCGCGCTCGACGTTCCATACACTCGACTGGTGAGTAGCAACCAGCAGACCGATCCAATGATCGGCCGTCTCCTCGACGGGAGATATCAGGTGCGCTCACGCATCGCCCGTGGCGGCATGGCGACGGTCTACCTCGCCACGGACCTCCGGCTGGAACGGCGCGTCGCGATCAAGGTCATGCACGGCCACCTCTCGGACGACACAACGTTCAAGAACCGATTCATCCAGGAGGCGCGCTCCGCCGCCCGGCTCGCGAACCCGCATGTCGTCAGCGTGTTCGACCAGGGCCAGGACTCCGACATGGCGTACCTCGTCATGGAGCACCTGCCGGGCATCACCCTCCGCGACCTCATCCGCGACAACGGCACACTGACCCCGCGGCAGGCCGCCGACATCCTCGACGCCGTGCTGTCCGGCCTCGCCGCCGCGCACCGCGCCGGCATCGTCCACCGCGACGTCAAGCCGGAGAACGTCCTCCTCGCCGACGACGGACGCATCAAGATCGGCGACTTCGGCCTCGCGAGAGCCGCGAGCGCGAACACGGCCACCGGCCAGGCACTCCTCGGGACGATCGCCTACCTCTCCCCCGAACTCGTCACCCGTGGACAGGCCGACGCGCGGAGCGACATCTACGCGCTCGGGATCATGCTCTACGAGATGCTCACCGGCGAACAGCCCTACAAGGGCGAGCAGCCGATGCAGATCGCCTACCAGCACGCCAACGAGTCGGTCCCGGCACCGAGCGCCAAGAACCCCGCCGTCCCGAAGGAACTCGACGACCTCGTCTTCTGGGCGACTGAGCGCGAACCGGACGATCGTCCGTCGAACGCCGGCGAGATGCTCGAGCGCCTGCGCTCCATCGAGTCCAGTCTCGGGTTCACCTCGGTCGCCACCGGGGCGCAGCCCACGATCGTCATGCCGGCCTCCTACTCGAGCGAGCACGCCGACGACGTCACCCAGGTCATCGGCCGCAACACCAAACCGCAGCAGGTCCCGGTGCGCGCCGACGCGACGGACGGTCCGGGCAAGCTCGCCACGAAGGCCCGCAAGCGCAGCCGCGTGGGCGTCGCGCTGTTCACGATCGTCCTCATGCTCGCCGCGCTCGCCGGTGGAACCGGATGGTACTTCGGCCAGGGCCCCGGCTCGCTCGTCGAGGTCCCGAACGTCGCCGACGGGAGTTTCGACCAGGCGTCCGCCAAACTCGTGGAGCTGGGCTTCGTGCCCGTCGAAGGCGCGACGTTCAGCCTCACCGTCCCGGCCGGCACGGTCGCCGGCAGCGATCCGCCGTCCGGCTCGAAGATCGACAAGGGAAGCTCCGTCACGGTCCTCGTCTCGCAGGGACCGCAGCCGGTGGACATCCCGGTCCTCGCCGGGCTCGCACAATCCGACGCCGAACAGCAGTTGGACGCGCTCGGCGTCGCCGTCGGCACCGTGAACCAGCAATTCGACCCGAGCATTGCGAAGGACATCGTGCTCGCGGCGACCGACGCGACCTCGGGCGCCGACTACAGCCAGGGCGGACCGTCCTTCCAGGGCTCCACGGTGACGTTGCTCGTCTCGGCCGGACAGGTGCCCTCGGTCTCGGGGATGACGCCGGACCAGGCGCGCGACGCCCTCGAATCCGTCGGGCTCGGCGTGGGTGCCTCGGACGAGGCGTTCGACGACACGATCCCCGCGGGGCAGGTCATCGGCATCCAGGCCAAGACCGATGCCGACGGGAACGAGACGGCGTTCATCCCGGGCGACGACGTCACGCTGATCGTGTCGAAGGGCGTCGAGTTGGTCGCCGTCCCGGACACCACCGGCCAGACGATCAACCAGGCCATCACGACGCTGCAGGACGCGGGTTTCACCGTGGGTGACATCGCCGTAGCCGAGGCCTTCCGCGACATCTTCAAGGTGAAGAAGACCGATCCCCCGGCGGGCAAGTCCGTCAAGAAGGGCTCAACCGTCAACATCACCGACTTCGGTCTGTAGCCACGGCGAAGCGCGATCCACCCACGCAGCCGCCAGACGACGAAGCGCCCATGCCGGACCCGGCATGGGCGCTTCGTCGTGTGAGACCTACTTCGCGGCGGCGAGCTCCTCCGCCACGAGGAAGGCGAGCTCGAGCGACTGCATGTGGTTGAGGCGCGGATCGCACAGCGACTCGTACCGCGTCGCCAGGGTCGCTTCGTCGATCTGCTCGGAGCCACCGAGGCACTCGGTGACGTCGTCGCCGGTGAGCTCGACGTGGATGCCGCCCGGGTGCGTCCCCGCGGCGCGGTGGGCTTCGAAGAACCCCTTGACCTCGTCCACGACGTCGTCGAAACGACGCGTCTTGTAGCCGGTGGGCGTCGTGAGTCCGTTGCCGTGCATCGGATCGGTGACCCACAGCGGCGTCGCGTCGGCACCCTTGATCGCCTCGAGCAGCGGAGGCAGGGCGTCCCTGATCTTGCCCGCACCCATCCGCGTGATGAACGTCAGGCGCCCGGGCTCGCGCTCGGGGTCGAGCTTGTCGATGAGACGCAGCATGTCGTCGGCCGAGGTGGTGGGGCCGAGCTTCACGCCGATCGGGTTGCGCACGCGCGACAGGAAGTCCACGTGCGCGCCGTCGAGCTCACGGGTCCGCTCACCGATCCACACGAAGTGGGCCGAGGTGTTGTACGGCGTCCCGGTCCGCGAGTCGATCCGCGTCATCGGTCGCTCGTAGTCCATGAGCAGCGCCTCGTGGCTCGAGTAGAACTCCACACCGCGCAGCTGGTCGAAGTCGGCTCCGGCCGCCTCCATGAACTTGATCGCACGATCGATGTCTCGCGCCAGTCCCTCGTACCGGTGGTTCACCGGGTTGGCGGCGAACCCCTTGTTCCAGCTGTGGACCTCGCGGAGGTCGGCGAACCCGCCCTGGGTGAACGCCCGGATGAGGTTCAGCGTCGATGCGGAGGTGTGGTAACCCTTGACGAGCCGAGCGGGGTCGGCCGTGCGCGACTCCGGGGTGAAGTCGTAGCCGTTGACGATGTCGCCGCGGTAGGCGGGCAGGGTGACGTCGCCCCGCGTCTCGGAGTCGTTGGAGCGCGGCTTGGCGAACTGCCCGGCCATCCGGCCCATCTTGACGACCGGCATCGACGCACCGTACGTGAGCACGACGGCCATCTGCAGGACCGTCTTCACACGGTTGCGGATCTGCTCCGCCGTCGCACCGGCGAAGGTCTCCGCGCAGTCGCCGCCCTGGAGCAGGAACGCATTGCCGCTCGCCGCCCGAGCCAACCGGTCGCGCAGGATGTCGACCTCGCCGGCGAAGACGAGCGGAGGGAGCGTCGCGAGTTCGGCGGAGGCACGCGCCACCGCGGCCTGGTCCGGCCATGACGGCTGCTGCTTGATCGGCAGCTCACGCCAATAGTCCAGTCCGGCGATCACCGAGGGTTCGGCCATGACGACTGGTTCTGTAGCGTGGGACACGGATTTCCTGTTTCTCTTCGACCGGACGCGCTCCGGAGCCCGCCCGGAAGGTGGAACGGACCGCGATCGCGGCCCGGTTTTTCAGCTTAGCGTCACGCCGACGCGGCGCGCTCCTTGACGCTCGTGGCGTAGACGTCGCGATAGTCCTGGCCCGAGAGCTTGCGGAGCTCGACCATCAACTCGTCCGTGACGCTGCGGAGGATGAAGCGGTCCCCCTCCATGCCCTCGAACCGCGAGAAGTCGAGCGGCTTGCCGATGACGATCCCGATCCGACGGATCCGGGGCAGCTTCGTGCCGATGGGCATGACCTTCTCGGTGTCGATCATCGCGACGGGGACGATGGGGACCCCGGCCTCGAGCACCATCCGCGCGACCCCGGTGCGGCCTCGGTACATCGTCCCGTCGGGACTGCGCGTGCCCTCCGGATAGATCCCGAGCAGGTGACCGCCACCGAGGACCGCGAGCCCGGTGTTGAGCGAGGCCTCGGAGGCCTTACCTCCCGACCGGTCGATCGGCAGCTGCCCCGTGCCGAGCATGAAGGTCTTCGTGGCCCAGCCGCCGAAACCCTTGCCGCGGAAGTACTCGCTCTTGGCCAGGAAGGATATCCGCCGATCGACGCACAGCGGGAGGATCACCGAGTCGATGAAGGACAGGTGGTTGCTGGCGATGATCGCGCCGCCGTGCTCCGGGATGTTCTCGGCGCCGATCACCCACGGCCGGAAGATCGACTTGAGGATCGGGCCGGCGACCAGGTACTTCATGAACCAGTAGAACATCGTGCTCCTCCGTCTTGCCGTCGTCGTCAGCCGAGGACGAGGGCGCTCCTGGCGAGATCGCCGGCGCCGATGACCCCGGCGTCGTTCACGAGCTGCGCGATGCTGAAGGACGGCTCCGGGTGGAACCCGCGCGCCGGGAGGTGCGTGAGGAACGCCTCACGAACGGGGTCCAGAAGGAGGTCGCCGGCCTGGGCGACGCCGCCGCCGATCACGAAGATGTTGGGGTCGAGGATGGCCGACATGCTCGCGAGGGCCTGCCCCAGCAGATCGGCGAGCTCATTGAGGCACCGGAGGGCGCCGGGATCACCGGACTCGAGCAGGGCGGAGACGTGGTGTCCGTTCAGCAGCCCGCCGGCCGCTGCCCGGGCTCGGGCGAGGGCGGCACCGTCGCCACCGGCGTCCGCTGCCTCGTTCGCGAGTCGGAGCAACGCGTTCCCCGAGCAGTACTGCTCGACGCAGCCACGCGCGCCGCAGCCGCAGGGCAGACCGTCCGGGATGAGGCGCATGTGTCCCAGTTCCGCACCGCTGCCGAAGCCACCGGTGAGGAGCCGGTCGTCGAGGACGATCGCTCCGCCGACACCCGTGCCGATCGTCACCATGACCATGCTGCGTTCCTCGCGCCCCGCACCGAACCGGAACTCGGCCCAACCCGCGGCGTTCGCGTCGTTCTCGATGGTCACGACCTTGTCGGGCAACCGCGCGGCCAGCCGGGCCTGCAGGGGTTCGTTCCGCCAGGCGATGTTCGGCGAGTAGTAGACGGTCGAGCGCGTGGCGTCGAAGAACCCGGGGGCGGCGACGCCGACGCTCGAGATGCTGCCGTCGTCCAAGGATCGGACCATGGCGACGACGTCGTCGATGATGGCGTCGGGATCGGAGGCCTGCGTCGGCGTGCGCCCGGCCGCGAGGATCCGGCCGTCGTCGTCGACGACCCCGCCCGCGATCTTCGTCCCGCCGATGTCGATGCCGATCGCGTTTGCCATAACGGTGCCGTCTCCCTGTCCTGATGTCGCCGATACCGGCAGTGGCGTGCGGCCGGGGCCGATCGAGTCGGTCGCCCGCGCGCCGCAGTCGAGTCTACTGAGCGTCTGCGCGCCACAGAAACCGCGCAAACACCCGTGCTCTAGGATGGAGCCACATCTTGCCGACCTGGTACCGAAGGAGTTGCCGTGGAACAGTTCGACGTCCCTGCAGTCGTCGCAGCAGACCCATCCGCCAATGCGACCGATCTGCTCGTGAAGCGCCTGGCTGCTGCGCCCGACGCCGCACTGTTCGCCGTTCCCCGCGGGTCGGAGTGGGTGGACGTGACCACCGCCGAGTTCCACGCCCAGGTCGTCGCCCTGGCGAAGGGGCTCGTCGCCGCGGGGATCGAACCCGGCGACAAGATCGGGCTCATGTGCAAGACCCGGTACGAGTGGACCCTCATCGACTTCGCCGTGTGGTTCGCCGGAGCACTCCTCGTCCCGATCTACGAGACCAGCTCGCCGAGCCAGGTGCAGTGGATCCTCAGCGACTCGGGAGCGACGAGCGTGCTGGTCGAGACGCCCGACCAGTTCGCCCGCTTCGACGAGGTGCACGGCGACCTCCCCGATGTGGAACGGGTCTGGCAGATCGACCTCGGAGACCTCGACAAGATCGCGGCCGCCGGCGTCGACGTCCCCGACGAGGAGATCGAACGCCGCCGCAACCTCGCCGTGGGTTCCGACATGGCGACCCTCATCTACACCTCCGGCTCGACCGGCCGGCCGAAGGGCTGCGTCCTCACCCACTCGAACTTCGTCGAATTGTCGCGGAACTCGGCCGTCGCACTCAAGGACGTCGTGTCCGCTCCCGGCGCCTCCACCCTCCTCTTCATCACGACGGCGCACATCTTCGCGCGCTTCATCGCCGTGCTGTGCGTGCACTCCGGCGTGAAGACAGGCCACCAGCCGGACACGAAGCAGCTGCTCCCCTCGCTCGGCACCTTCAAGCCGACGTTCCTCCTCGCTGTCCCCCGGGTCTTCGAGAAGGTCTACAACTCCTCCGAGCAGAAGGCCGAGGCCGGCGGCAAGGGCAAGATCTTCCGTGCGGCCGCCGAGACCGGGATCGCCTACTCGAAGGCCCTCGAGAGCGGTTCGGTGCCGTTCGGCCTGAAGGTGAAGTTCCGGGTCCTCGACCGCCTCGTGCTGTCGAAGATCCGCACGGCCATGGGCGGCCGGGTGCGGTACGCGGTCTCCGGCAGCGCTCCACTCGGTCCGCGACTCGGTCACTTCTTCCACGCGCTCGGCATCGTGATCCTCGAGGGCTACGGCCTCACCGAGACCACCGCGCCTGCAACGGTCAACCTCGCCCAGAAGTCGAAGATCGGGACGGTCGGACCGGCACTCCCCGGCGTTTCGCTCCGCATCGCCGACGACGGCGAGGTCGAGGTGCGCGGGATCAACGTCTTCAAGGAGTACTGGCAGAACCCCGAGGCCACGGCGGAGGCCTTCGACGACGGCTGGTTCCGCACCGGCGACATCGGGTCCTTCGACGCCGACGGCTTCCTCACGATCACCGGGCGGAAGAAGGAGATCATCGTCACCGCCGGCGGGAAGAACGTCGCCCCGGCGGCGCTCGAGGACCCGATCCGCGCGACCCCGGTCGTCGGCCAGGTCGTCGTCGTCGGCGATCAGAAGCCGTTCATCAGCGCACTCATCACGCTCGACACCGAGATGCTGCCGTCATGGCTGGCCAACAACGGCCAGGACGCGTCGATGAGCGCCGCCGAGGCTGCTCGGAACCCCGCGGTGCTCGCCGCCGTCCAGCGCGCCATCGACGAGGCCAACACCAAGGTGTCCCGCGCGGAGTCGATCCGCAAGTTCGTCATCCTCGACGACGAGCTCACGGAGGCGAGCGGTCACCTCACGCCGAAGCTCAGCATCAAGCGGAACGTGATCCTCAAGGACTTCGCGGAGACGATCGAGGGCATGTACCTCGGAGCGGGTTCGCCCGAGACCCAGGGGATGTCCCTGAAGTAGCGCCTCGACGGGCTCGGCGGTCGGTCGACGACCGCCGAGCCCGTCGACCGGCGCCTAGAACCAGTCGCTCTCGCGGACCTGCTTCATCGCCTCGCGGCGGTGCTCCTTCGACAGCCGGTCGAGGTAGAGCATGCCGTCGAGGTGGTCGGTCTCATGCTGCAGGGCCTGGGCGAGGAGTCCTTCACCCTCGACGACGAGCTCCTGCCCGTCGAGGTCGATGCCGACGGCACGCGCGTAGGGATGGCGCGGCGTCGGGAACCAGAGCCCGGGCACCGACAGGCAGCCCTCGCCGATCTCCTCGAGTTCGCCGCGCACCTCGACGAGCTTCGGGTTGATGAGGTACCCGATGACGCCGTCCACGTTGTAGCTGAACACGCGGAGTCCGACGCCGATCTGCGTCGCGGCGACGCCGGCACGACCGGGGAGCTCCACGCTGTCCACGAGATCGCGGACGAGGCTGCGGATGTCGTCGTCGATCGTGACGACCTCGGCCGTCGGAGCCTTCAGGACCGGGTCACCGAAGTGTCTGATGGGTCGTGTCGTCACGGGTTGGATCCTTCCGGGCGGGACAGGTGTGGTGGACGCGGAGACCGGCCGCGTCACCTCGAGGAGGGACGCGGCCGGTCTCGGGAGGGTCAGGCGCTCGGCTTCACGACGACGAGCAGGTCGCCCGCCTCGACCTGCTGGGTCGCCGGGATGGCGAGGCGCTCGACGACGCCGGCGACGGCGGTCGTGATCGCCGCCTCCATCTTCATGGCCTCGATCGAGGCGACCGGCTGGCCGGCCTCGACGCGATCGCCGACGGCGACCTTGACGGTCACGACGCCGGAGAACGGCGCGGCCACCTGACCGGGGACGGAGGTGTCGGCCTTCTCGGCCGCGCGGGAGTCGACCTCTATGCTGCGGTCGCGGACGAACACGGGACGCAGCTGACCGTTGAGGGTCGCCATGACGGTGCGCATGCCCTTCTCGTCGGCCGCACCGATCGCTTCGAGCCCGACGAACAGCCGGACGCCCTTGTCGATCTCGACGACGTGCTCCATGCCCGGCTCGAGGCCGTACAGGTAGTCGGCGGTGTCGACGACGGAGAGGTCGCCGTACAGGTCGCGCTGCTGCTCGAACTGCTTGGTCGGCGCCGGGAACAACAACCGGTTGAGGGTCGAGCGGCGCTCGGCGGACTCGCCGTCGAGCGAGGCCTGATCTTCAGCGGAGATCGGCGTGATCCCGATGTCGACCGAACGACCGGCGAGGACCTTCGAGCGGAACGGCTCTGGCCATCCGCCCGGGAGTTCCCCGAGTTCGCCCGCCATGAACCCCACGACGGAGTCCGGGACGTCGTACTTGTCGGGGTTGGCCTCGAAGTCGGCCGGGTCCGCCTTGACGGCGGCGAGGTGGAGCGCGAGGTCGCCGACGACCTTGCTCGACGGGGTCACCTTGGGCACCCGACCGAGGATCTTGTTGGAGGCCGCGTACATGTCCTCGATGAGCTCGAAGTGGTCTGCGAGTCCCAGGGCGATCGCCTGCTGGCGGAGGTTCGACAGCTGACCGCCCGGGATCTCGTGCGTGTACACGCGACCGGTCGGGCCCGCGAGTCCTGACTCGAACGGCCGGTACATCGCGCGGACGGCCTCCCAGTAGGGCTCGAGGTCGGCGATCCCCTGCAGGGAGATGCCGGTGTCGCGCTCCGTGTGGGCCAGCGCGGCGACCAGCGAGGACGCGGACGGCTGACTCGTCGTGCCGGCCATCGGCGCGCTCGCGACATCGACGGCGTCGGCGCCCGCGTTGCTCGCCGCGAGGAGGGTCGCCAACTGTCCACCGGGGGTGTCGTGCGTGTGCACGTGGACCGGCAGGTCGAACCGCTCGCGGAACGCCGCGACGAGCTTGGCCGCCGCGGACGGACGGAGGAGCCCCGCCATGTCCTTGATGGCGAGCACGTGGGCACCGGACTCGACGATCTTCTCGGCGAGACGGAGGTAGTAGTCGAGGGTGTAGAGGCCCTCGGCCGGGTTCAGCAGGTCACCGGTGTAGCAGACGGCGACCTCCGCGACGGTCGTCCCCGTCTCCAGGACCGCATCGATGGCGGGGCGCATCTGCGACACGTCGTTGAGGGCGTCGAAGATCCGGAAGATGTCGATCCCGGTGTCGGCGGCCTCCCGCACGAAGGCGTTCGTCACCTCCGTGGGATACGGCGTGTAGCCGACGGTGTTCCGGCCGCGCAGCAGCATCTGGATCGCGATGTTCGGCATCGCCTGCCGCAGCGAGGCCAGTCGCTCCCACGGCTCCTCACCGAGGAAGCGGAGGGCCACGTCGTACGTCGCGCCACCCCAGGCCTCGACGGACAGCAGTTCGGGGGTGAGCCGGGAGACGAACGGTGCGACCGCCAGGAGGTCCTTCGTCCGGACGCGCGTGGCCAAGAGCGACTGGTGGGCGTCGCGGAAGGTGGTCTCGGTCACGGCGAGGGCGGTCTGAGCGCGGAGGGCGTCAGCGAAGCCCTTCGGGCCGAGCTCGAGCAGTCGCTGACGCGAGCCGGCCGGCGCGTCGGTGGTGATGTCGATCGCGGGCAGCTTGTCGACCGGGTCCGCGCCGGACGGACGCGACCCGTTGGGCTGGTTGACCGTGACGTCGGCGAGCCAGTTGACGATCTTCGTCCCGCGGTCCTTCGAGACGTGCCCGCGCAGGAGCTGCGGACGCTCGTCGATGAAGGAGGTGCTGAGGTCGCCGGCCACGAACGAGGCGTCCTCGAGGACCGCCTGCAGGAATGGGATGTTCGTGGAGACGCCGCGGATGCGGAACTCGGCGAGGGCGCGCTTGGCTCGCGTGACGGCCGCCTCGAAGGTGCGCCCACGGCAGGTGAGCTTCGCGAGCATCGAGTCGAAGTGGGGACTGATCTGTGCACCGGAGGCGACCGTGCCGCCGTCGAGTCGGATGCCGCCACCGCCCGGAGAGCGGTAGGTCGTGATCTTCCCGGTGTCTGGACGGAAGCCAGCCGTGGGGTCCTCGGTGGTGATGCGGCACTGGAGCGCGAAGCCGCGGAGGTGCAGGGACTCCTGCGTGAGGCCGAGGTCGCCGAGCGACTCGCCGGCGGCGATGCGCATCTGCGACTGGACGAGGTCGACGTCGGTGACCTCCTCGGTCACGGTGTGCTCGACCTGGATACGCGGGTTCATCTCGATGAACACGTGCTGTCCGGCCCGCTCCCCCGCGGTGTCGAGGAGGAACTCGACCGTCCCGGCGTTGACGTAGCCGATCGACTTGGCGAACGCGATGGCATCGCGGTACATGGCCTGACGAGTGTCCTCGTCGAGGTTCGGGGCCGGCGCGATCTCGACGACCTTCTGGTGCCGGCGCTGCACCGAGCAGTCGCGCTCGAAGAGGTGGATGGTCTCGCCGTCGGCGCTCGCCAGGATCTGGACCTCGATGTGCCGGGGGCGGACGACGGCCTGCTCGAGGAACATCGTCGGGTCGCCGAAGGCGCTGTCCGCCTCACGCATGGCGGCCTCGAGGGCGCCGCGGAGGTCCTCGGCGTTGTCGACGCGGCGCATGCCTCGTCCACCACCACCGGCGACCGCCTTTGCGAAGATCGGGAACCCGATGTCGGCGGCACCGGCGAGCAACTCTTCGATGTCGCGGCTGGCCGGCGTGGACTTCAGGACCGGGACCCCGGCCGCGATGGCGTGCTCCTTCGCGGTCACCTTGTTGCCGGCCATCTCCAGGACGGAGGACGGCGGACCGATGAAGGTGATGCCGGCGGCTCGAGCGGCCTCGGCCAGTTCCGGATTCTCGGAGAGGAAGCCGTACCCGGGGTAGATCGCGTCGGCGCCCGACTCCTTCGCGACGCGGATGATCTCCGAGACGTCGAGGTAGGCACGCACCGGATGACCCTCCGTGCCGATCTGGTAAGCCTCATCGGCCTTCAGCCGATGCATCGAGTTGCGGTCCTCATAGGGGAACACCGCAACCGTCTTCGCCCCCAGCTCGTACGCGGCACGGAACGCCCGGATGGCGATCTCTCCGCGATTGGCGACAAGAATCTTCCTGAACATGGAACCCTTCCCACAACAGCCAACTCAGCAAACGTTGAGATTCCCTAGCCTAGTCACGGTAACGTTGAGCCTTGTGCATGTACTCAGCGTTAGCTCCCTGAAGGGGGGCGTCGGCAAGACCACCGTCACCCTTGGCCTGGCTTCCGCCGCGTTCTCGAAGGACATCCGCACGCTGGTCGTGGATCTCGACCCCCAATCCGACGTCTCGACCGGCATGGCCGTCGACGTCGCAGGGCACCTCACGGTGACGGATGTGCTGACCTCGCCGAAGAAGAAGATCGTCGAGCAGGCGATCGTGGCGAGCGGCTGGACGAAGATCCACCCGGGCAAGATGGACGTCATGATCGGCAGCCCGTCTGCGATCAACTTCGACGGCCCGCACCCCAGCATCCGCGACATCTGGCGCCTGGAAGAGGCACTCGCGCACGTCGAGGAGGAGTACGACCTCGTGCTCATCGACAGCGCCCCCTCGCTCAACGCGCTCACCCGCACCGCCTGGGCGGCGAGCGATCGCGTCGCCGTCGTCACGGAGCCGGGCCTGTTCTCGGTCTCCGCAGCCGACCGTGCCCTCCGCGCCGTCGAGGAGATCCGTCGTGGGCTGAGCCCCCGGCTGCAGCCGCTCGGCATCATCGTCAACCGGGTGCGTCCGCAGTCGATGGAGCACCAGTTCCGCATCAAGGAACTGCGCGACATGTTCGGTCCCCTCATCCTCAACCCGCAGCTGCTGGAGCGCACGTCACTCCAGCAGGCTCAGGGTGCCGCCAAGCCCGTCCACGTGTGGCCGGGTGACACGGCGCAGGAGATGGCGAAGAACTTCGACTCGCTCCTCGACCGCGTGTTGCGCACGGGCCGCGTCGGCGAGTACGCCGACGGCGCTCCCCCGGAGCCGGCTGCCGTCACGAGTCCCGCTGCCGTCGAGGCACCCTCCACCGACAGCTGAGGTCGCGGCGAGACCGTTCGGTCGGCTCACGGACCACGCGCTCGCTCGGGTCGCCCTTCGACAGGCTCAGGGACCGGCAGGCGCGCTCATGGACCGGCCGGAGCTCCAGGACCGGCAGGAACACCCAGTACCCCGGGATGCGCGCTCAGGGAACGTGTGGCGCGCGTCGGTGAGCCCTTCGACAGACTCAGGGACCGGCGCCTTCGGCTCGGGTCAGGCGCTGCGAGCGGAGCGACGTGCTGCGAGCTCGTCCATGGGGTCGGCCGACTGTGCGTCGAACTCGATGAGCGTGGACTCCACCTCGCGCAGCACCTTGCCGACGGCGATGCCGAAGACGCCCTGTCCGCGGCTGACGAGGTCGATGACCTCGTCGTTCGAGGTGCAGAGGTAGACACTGGCGCCGTCGCTCATGAGCGTGGTCTGGGCGAGGTCGACGATGCCCGCTTCGCGGAGCTGGTCGACTGCCGTGCGGATCTGCTGCAGGGAGATGCCCGTGTCGAGCAGGCGCTTGACGAGCTTGAGGACGAGGATGTCGCGGAAGCCGTAGAGACGCTGCGTTCCGGATCCGGATGCACCGCGGACGGTGGGCTCGACCAGACCCGTCCGGGCCCAGTAGTCGAGCTGGCGGTAGCTGATGCCGGCTGCACGGGCGGCGACCGCTCCGCGGTAGCCCTGGCCCTCTTCGAGTTCTGGAAGCCCGTCGGTGAACAGCAGCCCGAGGTCACCGTACCGTGACGCCCCGTCGCGACTGAGTTCACTCATGTCTGCTTCTCCTCGATGTTCGCTGCACGGTCGGTACGGTCTCGACGGGGGCGTCGAGCCGGCTTGACCACTCCCACCACGCTACCGATCCGCCCCGGTCAACGCTGCGACATCCGTTCGAAACGGACGGCGTGTCGTGACGAGTGATCGAACTGTGACCTGGCCGTGATGGATGAGGGCAGTCTACGCCCTGGGAGGTCGATCAGGAGGATTGGTGTCGCTCGAGTGCCGAGCGGACGAGGTTCGACCGCACACCCTCGAGCTGTGCGGCGATCTCCAGCGCCCGGTCGGCGGTACGTGCCCGGCCGGCGGCGTCGTTCCGCTTGGCGACGGCGCTCAACGCGCTCTCGATGAGCCCGACCTCGCGCTCGATCGAGGCGCGGAACCCGCGGAGGTGCCGTGGTTCGATGCCGGAGCGCTGCAGCTCCACGAGGATCCGCAGGAGGGACGCGACGTCCTCGCCGTAGTTCTCGGCGGGCAGGATCAGCGACGCGCTCACGGCGTCGTTGAAGAGCATCGGGGTGGCGCCGGCTTCGCGGATCAGCTCGTTCCGCGAGAATCTGCGGACCCCGGGGTGGATCGACGGCGCGCCGACGGCTTGCCCACTGCCAGGGAACAGCGGCGACCGTCCCGCGTCGACCTCGACGAGGTAGGTGCGGATGACCTTGAGGGGGAAGTAGTGATCTCGCTGCATCGACAGGATCAGCCGCAGGCGTTCGAGGTCATCGCTCGAGAACTTCCGGTACCCCGACTTCGTCCGTGCCGGGGACACCAGCCCCTGCTCCTCGAGGAACCGGAGCTTCGAATTGCTCAGCTCGGGGAACTCCGGAGTGAGGCGTGCGAGGACCTGCCCGATGCTCAGCAGCGGAGCACCGTCGCTTCGCGCGTTCGCGCTGGCTGCCGCCACTAGCTTCCCAGCTGGGAGGCGAGGTCGATCCGCGACGCGTAGAAGGTGAGGCGGAACTTGCCGATCTGCACCTCGGCGGCGTCGCGCAGGATCGCCTTGTCGATGCGGACACCGTCGAAGTACGTGCCGTTCAGGGAGTTGAGATCGCGGATCTCGAACGCGGTCCCGTGACGGTGGAACTCGGTGTGCCGACGCGACACCGTGACGTCGTCGAGGAAGATGTCGGCCTCGGGGTGACGTCCGACGGTGGTGACGTCGGCGTCGAGGAGGAACCGCGCACCGGCGTTCGGACCACGACGGACGATCAGCAGCGCTGAACCGGACGGAAGGGCCGCGATCGCCTCGTGCTCCTCAGCGGTGACGTCGGAGTCGATCGCCGCGAGGGCCGCTCCGAGGTCTTCACCGAAGGTGAGTGTCGTGTCGACTTCCCGATCGCCCGAGCCGCTCGTCGGGGCACCGTCATCGACAGCTCCCGGCGTGTACGCCCCGGTCGCGGGATACTTCTCATCGTGCTCAGCCACCGTCGACCTCCTCTCCGTCAAGCGTATCCGATGTGGCGTCACTGTCGAGCCGCCCGGTCGAGGGTGATCCGTCGGATCGGGCCCGTTCCCGCTGCTTCGAACGGGCATCCCCCGAGATGCGCACGGTCTGCAGCAGGTAGAGGATGCCGGCCCACCAGTAGAGCGTCGCTCCGGCGATCACCGACACCCAACCGAGCGGCGTCGCGATCATCGCGACGGCTGGGAACGCCTGACCGAGCATGAGGACCGGGAGCCCGATGAAGAGGAGAGCCGTGCCCCACTTCCCCACGCGGATGACCGGGAGCACGCCCGTACCGGACCGGTGGAGGACGACGGCGAGCCCGACGAGTAGCAGGTCGCGGGCGAAGACGACGATGAGCAACCACCACGGGATGAGTCCGCGGGCCGCGAGACCGATCAACGCTGCGAGGATGTAGAGGCGATCGGCGGCCGGATCGAGTTGTCGACCGAGCTTCGTCATCTGGTCGAACCGTCGCGCGATCCACCCGTCGAGGAGGTCGGTGACGCCCGAGAACGCGAGCGTCGCGAGAGCCAACAGGTCCTGCCCCTGCACGAGGAGGATCAGGAAGACCGGGACGAGGAGGATCCGGAAGACGCTGAGTGCATTGGGGAGGGTGACGACGCGGTCTTCACCGGTCCGTCGAACCCCGCGCCCCGCCCCGTCAGTCACGGGTCGAGTCTACCGATGGGCTGCTCTACCATCGGAGGATGGACAGCCCGTCGAGCGTGCGCGTCGACGCATGGATCTGGGCGGTGCGGCTGACGAAGACCCGCTCGGCCGGCGCGACCGCCTGCCGAGCCGGCCACGTCCGGGTCAACGGCGAGCGGGCGAAGCCGGCACAGGCCGTCAGGATCGGCGACGAGGTCCGACTCCGCGTGGCGGGCTTCGACCGGGTCGTGGAGGTCCGACGCCTCATCGCGAAACGGGTCGGGGCGGACGTCGCGGCGGAATGTCTCATCGACCGCTCTCCCCCGCTGCCGACGCCGGCGGAACGGCAGGTCGTGGCCGTCCGAGACCGGGGCGCCGGTCGACCGACGAAGCGTGAACGACGCGACATCGAGCGGTTGCGAGGGCGCTGACGCGCTGCTGACGACCCGACCGGCCTCATCGGCGACGCATCGTCCCCGTCCAGGGAACACTCAAGCGCCGCCAAGGTGGCTCGGGCATGCTGGGCCGATGTTCCGCCGCCATCCCGTGCTCAGCACCCTCACCGTGGTGTACCTCGCGCTCGTGGCGGCCATCACCCTCGGCCCACGGCCCTTCGACGGCCGGACCGAGTCCCTCGTGTACCGACTCGTCGACCTCCTCGCCCGGTGGGAGTCGACGGCGTGGGTCACTTACGAGCGCCTCGAATTCGGAGCGAACATCGCCATGTTCGTCCCGATCGGCGTCTTCTTCCTGCTCCTGCTCGGACGGCGGCGCTGGTGGCTCGCCATCCTCGTCGCAGCCGCGCTGACGGTCGGCATCGAGGCCGCGCAACTCGCGATCCCCGGACGCGTGAGCGATCCCCGCGACCTCCTCGCGAACACGTCCGGGGCCGTCGCCGGGGTCGTCCTCGGCCTGATGCTGACCGCCGGGCGCGCCCGCCGGCTCCAGGCCTCGTCACGTCGCCGCGCGGCCCTGCAGCACTGAACTGCTCGCGACGGTCCTGATTCACAGGAGGCTGAGAGGCGTTCCAAGGCCGCTTCAGTAGAGTGCGAGCGGGCCGTCGGCCCGTCGGAGACAGAGCTGGAGCGCACGCCCATGACCGGACCAACGTCGTCGGACAACCTCGAGGAGCTGAAGCGCCTCAAGGACGAGTTCACGCGGTTCATGATGCTGTACAAGTTCGGCATCGACGAGATCACCACGAAGCTCAACATCCTCAAGGAGGAGTTCACGCAGATCCACGACTACAACCCGATCGAGCACATCAGCTCGCGGTTGAAGTCGCCGGAGAGCATCATCGGCAAGATCGAGCGCAAGCAGTACGGGCAGGACATCGACGACATCCGCGAACACATCACGGACATCGCGGGCATCCGCGTCACCTGCAGCTTCATCTCCGACACGTACAAGGTGTTCGAACTCCTGACGAGCCAGCAGGACATCACCGTGGTGAAGGTCAAGGACTACATCGCGAACCCGAAGCCGAACGGGTACCAGAGCCTCCACGTGATCGTCGAGGTTCCGGTGTTCATGTCCGACGGCGTCGTGCAGGTGCCCGTCGAGATCCAGTTCCGGACGATCGCCATGGACTTCTGGGCGAGCCTCGAACACAAGATCTACTACAAGTACGACAAGGCCGTGCCGGACAGCCTGCTCGCCGAGCTCAAGCACGCCGCCGAGGCTGCCTCCAGGCTCGACGCGAAGATGGAGCACCTCCACGGTGAGGTCCTCGCGCTCGACCGGGCGACGACCTCGCGGACCACCGCCGACGGGCACCCGAAGCCTCCGTCACTCGCCGACCGGGTCATGACCGAGCTGATCGACGGGCTGGACCCGCGTTAGAGCGCCTTGCGCATCTGCACGGCCATCGTCTCGTAGCCGAGCGACTCGTACAGGCCGCGCGCGATCCGGTTGAATCCGAAGACGTTCAGCCCGAGCGTCTTCGCGCCCTGCTCCTTGGCCGCCGTCTCGGCGAGCTGCATGGCCTGCCGGCCGAGCCCACGCCCGCGGAACGACTCGTCGATCTCCACGTCCCAGACCCACCACTCGTCCGGGTGGCTCGTGCTCCGCGGTCCGATCCAGAGCACGCCGACTGCGGCTTCGTCGAGGACCACCTCGAAGACGAGGTGTCCGACCTGGAGTCGGCCGGCCGGGAACGTCTCGGCGAGGGACTGTGCAGCCTTCGCCGTCGCCTCTGCCTCGGTCTCCCCCGCCTCGATGCGTTCGAGGCGGTACTGCGCGTTCGCGGCGAGCATCCACCCCCGCAGTCGATCGGCGGGCATGCGGACGAGCGTGGCGTTCATGAGGACATCCTCCCAGACCGTCGCGACCCGGTCGCTCGCCGTCCCGCGCAGGGTCGTCGCCGGGCTCGGGAATAGTTCCCGCCCGAAACGAGCTGGACTCCGAAGGACACACGATTGGGACCCGCCCGCCGTCATCCGGAGAATCGAGACATGCCGATCCACACCGCCCCGCAGCCGAACGCGATCGCCGAGCACGACGCCTGGCGCGAGGAGCGTCGAGCCGCCGTGACCGCGCCGCTCGGCAACCTCGCCCTCGTCGAGACGCGGTGGCTCGCGGAGGAGACGCCAGCCACCGTCGATGCAGCCGCAGCCGCCATCGCCGCCGAGCAGCCGAGCGGCGTCACGGTGACGACGCTCCGCCGCACCCACCTCGACACGGGCCAGGACGAGGTCGGCATCCGCCGATGGGACGCGAACGCACCCGCCATCCGCGCGTTCGACGGCATCGAGGTCTTCCCGTACGACCCCGCCTGGGTCCAGACGGCGCGGTTCACGCCCGTCGACGGCTCGCGGACCGTCCCGTTCGAGCACATCCGAGACAATGGCGGATCACGGGAGCTCGTCGTCCCCGGCGACATCGTGTTCACGCGGGACGGCGTCGAGTACACGATGAGCGCCTTCGACGACGGCGGCACGCTCCTCCTCGTGTTCGGCGACGCGACGAACGGGCGCGATGACGAGTCGGGCACCTACGGCGCCGGCCGGTTCCTGTTCGTGCAGCGGACCGACGACGGCGGCTTCGGCACGGCGGGCGAGGTCGTCCTCGACTTCAACCGCGCGTTCGTGCCGCCCTGCGGCTTCTCCGTGCAGTACAACTGTCCGATGCCGCCGCCGCAGAACCGGTTCGCCGGAGACGTCCTCGCCGGAGAACGGATCGTCCGGTTCCGCGAAGGCTTCGACCTCTACGCCGTCTGACCCCCAGCACCCCACACCTGCACCAGCACCCCCACACCACAGGAGTATCCGTGAAGAGAACCATCGGGCTCGTCGCCCTGTCCGTCGCCGCCGCCGTCGCCCTCGCCGGCTGCGCCGGTGGTGGTGGCAGCTCGGCGACGGGCGACGACGCGACCATCGCCGTCGGCTCGCTCTACGAGCCGCAGAACCTCAGCAACACCGGCGGCGGCGGCCAGGGCGTCACGGAGGCCTTCACCGGCAACGTGTACGAGGGCCTGTACCGCCTCACGGACGACGGCGAGGTCGAACCGGTGCTCGCCGCCGACAGCACGGTGAGCGACGACGGCCTGACGTACACCTTCACCCTCAAGGACGGCGTCACCTTCCACTCCGGCGACCCGCTCACCTCGGCGGACGTGAAGTCGAGCATCGAAGCCGTGACCGCCGAGGACTCGCAGTCGGCACGGAAGAGCAGCTTCGCGGTGATCTCCGGCATCGCGACCCCCGACGACAAGACCGTCGTCATCACCCTCTCCGAGCGCTCCATCTCCTTCATCTACAACCTGAGCTACGTCTGGATCGTCAACGACGCGGCGAAGGACCTCAAGACCACCGAGGACGGCACGGGTCCGTACACGCTCGGCGACTGGAAGCGCGGCAGCACCCTGAGCCTCGAGCGCTGGGACGACTACTGGGGTGAGCCCGCCAAGAACGCGGAGGTGGTCTTCACCTACTTCACCGACGCGACCGCGCTCAGCAATGCGCTCGTCACGAAGCAGATCGACATCATCACGAGCGTGCAGAGCCCCGACCAGCTGAGCCAGTTCACCGACAACGCGGACTACGTCGTCTCCGACGGCGACTCCACGACGAAGGAGCTGCTCGCCTTCAACGACCGGGTCGCCCCGTTCGACCAGGCGCTCGTCCGCAAGGCCGTGTACTCCGCGATCGACACCAAGAAGCTGCTCTCGTCGATCTGGGGCGACTACGGCACGCTCATCGGGTCGATGGTCCCGCCGACGGACCCCTGGTACGAGGACCTCACGCAGGTGAACCCGTACGACCCCGAGCTCGCCAAGCAGCAGCTCGCCGAAGCGGGCTTCGCCGACGGCTTCACCTTCACCCTCGACACCCCGAGCTACGACCCGCACCCGGCCGTCGCCGAGTTCCTCCAGAGTGAACTCGCGAAGGTCGGCATCACGGTCGAGATCAACACGATCAGCGCGGACGAGTGGTACTCGAAGGTGTTCAAGGAACGCGACTTCCAGGCGACCCTCCAGGAGCACGTGAACGACCGCGACGTCGTCTGGTACGGCAACCCGGACTTCTACTGGGGCTACGACAACCCCGAGGTGACCCAGTGGGTGTCGGAGGCTGAGCAGGCGACGACCACCGAGGAGCAGACGGCGAAGCTGAAGCTCGTCAACGAGCAGATCGCCGAGGACGCGGCGAGCGTGTGGCTCTACCTCTACCCGCAGATCGTCGTCGCCGCGAGCGACGTCTCGGGGTACGGCGTCAACGGCCTGAACTCGCAGTTCTTCGTGGCGGACATCGTCCGCAAGTAGTCGTCGCCCGGGCCGACCGGCACCGCCCGGTCGGCCCGGGCCTCGCTACGCTGAGGTCCACCATGCTCGCTTACCTGCTGCGCCGATCCGCGTTCCTCGTGGTGTCGTTCCTCGTCGCCATGACGGTGCTGTTCGTGCTGCTCCGGCTGCTGCCGGGCGACCCGTCGAACGCCCTGCTCTCGGTGAACGCCACGCAGGAGCAGATCGACGCGGCGCGCGAGCAGGTGGGAGCCGACCGGCCGCTCGGCGAGCAGTTCGCCGCCTGGTTCGGCGGTGTCCTCACCCTCGACCTCGGTTCCTCGTTCGTGAGCTCGCTCCCGGTCGGACCCGAGATCGCGTCGCGCCTCCAGGTCACCGTGCCGCTGACGCTCCTCGCGTTCCTCCTCGCCGTGGTGCTCGCCCTCGTGGCCGGTGTCGTGTCCGCACTCCGGGCCGACCGCTGGTACGGCATCGCGTTGTCCGGCCTCTCGCAGCTCGGGATCGCCGTGCCGGTGTTCTGGGTCGGCATCCTGCTCGTCAGCGTGTTCGCGGTGACGCTCCGACTGTTCCCGTCCGGCGGCTTCCCTCGCGACGACTGGGCAGATCCTGCCGCGGCACTCACGAGCCTCGCCCTCCCGGTCATCACCATCGCCATCGTCATGAGTGCGTCGATCACCCGATACGTCCGCTCCGCCACGCTCGACGTGGTCGGGAGCGACTATCTGCGCTCGGCACGGGCGCAGGGAGCCGGCTTCGGTGAGGCCCTGCTCCGACACGGCGCCCGGAACGCCGCGGTGCCCGTCGTGGCGATCCTCGGCATCGAGCTCGCCACCACCTTCCTCGGCGCCGTCGTGGTCGAGAGCGTCTTCAGCCTGCCCGGCCTCGGGTCGATGCTCCTGACGGCGATCCAGCAGCACGACTACCCGAACATCCAGGGCATCCTCCTCGTCTCGACCCTCGTCGTCCTCCTGACGGGTTTCGTCGCCGACATCGCGCAGCGGCTCATCGATCCGCGTCTGCGCACTTCGATCTCGGGGAACGGGCTCCGATGAGCGCCGTCGACGCCCAGACCGCGCTCGCCGACCGACGCCCGGTGCGGCGCCGCGCCCGGTCCGCGACGCTGACCGTCGGACTCGTCCTCGTCGGCGTCATCGCCGTCCTGGCGGCCGTCTCGCTCGTGTGGTTGCCCTTCGCCCCCACGGACACCTCCGGCGGTCGTCTCGAAGGCCCGACCGGCACCCACTGGCTCGGTACGGACAAGCTCGGTCGCGATTTGATGACCCAGCTCATGATCGGTGCGCGCATCGCGCTCGCGACCGGGGCGGGGGCCGTCGCGGTCGGCGCGGTCATCGGTATCGCCGTGGGACTCGCTGCGGCCTTCGCGTCGGCCTGGCTGGACGACACGATCTCCGCCGCGCTCGACGTCGTGATCGCCTTCCCGGTGCTCCTGCTCGCCATGCTCATCGTGGCAGCCCAGGGCGCGTCACTCGGCACCGCCATCATCGCGATCGGACTCGCCATGTCGGCCATCGTGGCCCGCCTGACCCGGATCCTCACGAAGCGGGTCCTCAGCGAGCAGTACGTGGTCGCGGCCAGGACTGCCGGGACGAGCTGGGCCGGTGTCATCGGCCAGCATGTGCTCCCGAACATCTGGCCCACCCTGAGCGTCAACCTCGCGCTGCAGTTCGGCATCGCCGTCCTCGCCGAAGCGAGCCTGTCGTACCTCGGCCTCGGCGCGCCACCGCCGAACGCCTCCTGGGGACGCCTGCTGCAGGAGGCCCAGGCCACCGTCACGACGGCACCGGTCGGCGCGATCGCTCCGGGTGTCGCCGTGGTGATGCTCGTGGTGGGCGTGAACTTCATCGCGGACGGCCTGCGGGACCTCGGCGATCCGACGAGGAGGCGCGGCGCATGAGCGATCTCCTCGACATCTCCGGACTGACCATCACCCGAGGCGTCCGGCGCGGTGCTCCCGACGGCGCTGACCAGCCGCTCCTCGACGGGCTGGACCTGACCATCGCCGCCGGGGGTCGCCTCGGACTCATCGGCGGTTCCGGGTCCGGGAAGTCCTTGACCTCCCTCGCGGTGATCGGGCTGCTCGGCGAACAGCTGAGCGCGAGCGGCAGCGTCGAACTGGCCGGCACCCAGGTGATCGGTGCCCCGGACCGCGCGCTGCGGCCACTCCGCGGTCGGGTTGCCGGACTCGTCTTCCAGGAGCCGCTGACCGCACTCGACCCGCTCATGCGGGTCGGCGCCCAGCTCGCCGAGCCCCTGCGTCGCCATCTGGGACTCCGGGGCGAACGGCTCAAGGAGGCCGTCGAAGCAGCCCTCGTCGAGGTGTCCCTCACCGACACTGCGCGCATCGCCGCCTCCTACCCCCACGAGCTGTCCGGCGGGCAGCGGCAGCGCATCGCGATCGCCATCGCGCTCGCCGGTCGCCCGCAGCTCCTCATCGCGGACGAGCCGACGACGGCGCTCGACGTGACCGTCCAGGCGGAGGTGCTCGCGCTCATCGACCGGCTCGTCCGGGAACGCGGCATGGCGCTCCTGTTCATCAGTCACGACCTCGCCGTCGTGTCGACCATGGTCGACGAGGTCGTCGTGCTGAGCGAGGGTCGGGCCGTGGAACGCGGCGCGGTGGCGCAGGTGCTGACGGCACCGCAGCACGAGGACACCCGTCGTCTGGTCACCAGCGCACGCGCGCTCGACGACGCGCTGGAGGACCCACGATGACCGATGCACCGATCACGATGACGCCGATCCTCGAGCTGGATGCGGTCGGTTTCCGGTACCGCGGCGGTCAGGAGGCCCTGGCCGACGTGTCGCTGGCCGTCGGCGCAGGAGAGGCCGTCGGGATCGTCGGTCAGTCCGGCGCCGGTAAGAGCACCCTCCTCCGGCTGCTGCTCGGCCTCGACCGGCCGACCACGGGCTCGGTCCGGTTCGACGGTGGCGCACTGGACCCCCGCGATCGGACACGGGTCCGTCGGTTCCGCGCATCGGTGCAGGCCGTCTTCCAGGATCCGTACTCCTCGCTCGATCCTCGGCAGCGCATCGGGCGCATCGTGGCCGAACCGCTGCGATCCCTCCGTCTGGCGACCACCGAGCAGGCGACCGTCCGCGCGACCGAGGCACTCGAGGCGGTGGGACTGCCCGCCGACGCGGCGTCGCGGTTCCCGCACGAGTTCTCGGGCGGCCAGCGGCAGCGGATCGCCATCGCCCGCGCGATCGTCCCGAACCCCCGGCTCCTCCTCGCCGACGAGCCCGTCAGTGCCCTCGACATGAGCACCCGGATCCAGATCATCGAGCTCCTCGCCGAGCTGCGGGCCTCGAACGGTCTGGCGCTCGTAATGGTCTCGCACGACCTCGGCACGGTGGCCGCGCTGTGTGAACGCACGATGGTCCTCCGACACGGGCAGGTCGTCGAGGCCGGCGCCACCGCGCAGGTCCTCCACGATCCCGCCGAGGCCTACACGAAGCAGCTCATCGCGGCGATCCCCCGCCTCCCGCGCTGAGTCGACGACGAGGCCGACGCCATCGGCCCGGCCGAGCCGGGAATACGGCGCCGGCGGACGGTGTTCGACTCCGAGTGGCCTCGGCCGCATCGACTCTCCACAGGAACAGGACCCGTGACGCAGGATTCAGCGCAGCCCGACGACCACGACGAGGACCAGCCTGGGGCCGAGCGCCCCTGGCTCAGCGACGAGGAGCGGGCGGCACTCCGCAAACCACTTCCGGAGCGGGCGGTCGTCACGAGCCTCGCGTTCACCGGTCTCGTCGCGGCGTTCATGATGACGCTCGTCACCCCACTCGTGCCGACGCTTCCCACGATCCTCGGCGTGCACGCCTCCGACAGCATGTGGGTCGTGACGGCCACGCTCCTGTCGGCCGCGGTCGCGACCCCGATCGCCGGTCGGCTCGGCGACCTCTACGGCAAACGACGGATGGTGCTCATCCTGCTCGGGATCATGATGGCCGGATCGGTGCTCGCCGCCTTCTCGTCCACGATCGTCCCGCTCATCGTCGCCCGTGCCCTCCAGGGGATGGCGATGGGCGTGATCCCGCTCGGCATCAGCATCCTGCGCGACGTGCTCCACGCGAAGCGGCTCGGCCCCGCGGTCGCGCTCGTGAGTGCCACCCTCGGCATCGGTGGTGCCGTCGGTCTCCCGATCTCCGCCGTGATCTCGCAGTACCTGGACTGGCATGTGCTGTTCTGGGTCGCGGGTGCACTCGGGCTCATCGGCTTCGTCCTCGTCGCGCGCTTCGTCCCGGTGAGCACCCTCCGGAGCGAAGGCGGTTTCGACTGGATCGGCGCGATCGGTCTCGCCGCCGGCCTCGTCCCGATCCTCCTCGCCGTCTCGAAAGGCAACGAGTGGGGTTGGACGAGCGTCGGGACCCTCAGCTGCTTGATCGGCGGCGTCGTCGTGCTCCTGCTCTGGGGGTGGTTCGAGGTGCGGTCCTCCAGCCCGCTCGTCGACCTGCGCATCGCCGCCAGGCGGACGGTGCTCTTCACGAACCTCGCATCCATCACGGTCGGCTTCGCCTTCTTCGGCAGCACGGTCGTCCTCCCGGGCATCCTCGAGGCGCCGGTCGGCACCGGGGTCGGTCTCGGGCAAAACATGCTCATCGCGAGCCTCTGCCTCATGCCCAGCGGTCTCATCATGTGGGCGATGTCGCCGGTCGCCGCTCGACTGACCGCGGCCAAGGGCGCCCGGTTGAGCCTGCTGATCGGCATCACGATCATCGCGGTCGGCTACGCGATCGCGATCGGACTCATGACCGAGGTCTGGCACACCGTGCTCACAGCCACCGCGGTCGGCTTCGGGGTGGGGTTCGCCTACGCCGCCATGCCGACGCTCATCATGGGTGCCGTCCCGCCCAGCGAGACGGCAGCGTCCAACGGACTCAACTCCGTGATGCGGACGCTCGGTTCCACGATCGCGAGTGCGGTGATCGGCGCCATCCTGGCCTCCCAGGTCGTCACCGACGGAGTTGTCACGACACCCAGTGCGGACGCCTTCCGCCTGAGCTTCGCGATCTGCGCTGCAGCAGCCGTCGTCGGACTCGTCTGCACGATCCTGCTGCCGCGGCACCTGGCCAAGGACACCCGCTCCAGCCTCCACGAGGGCTGACCGTCGATTAGCCCACGATCCCGAGCGCGAACGGGAGGACCGGGCCGGATCCGGCGCGGCGGAGCGCGCGACCGGCGACGGTGAGGGTCCACCGACTGTCGGCCCGGTCGTCGACGAGCAGCACCGGCGCGCCCTCGAGCGCTGCGAGCTGCGCCCGGAGTTCGGATCCGACGGTGAAGGCGTCCCAGACGCCCGCCAGACGGTAGGCGCTGTTGCCGCCGGGACCACCGCGCGGGCCGTCGCCGACGAGGTCGAGCTCCCCGAGGTACGGCAGTCGCCCGAGCGACGCGATGCCCCTCGCCACCGAGTCGACGAGCTGCGGACGCGACCGTGACGGCACACTGACCACGGCGGCCGGCCGTTGCGTCCACGGCCAATCCGCCAGGACGCGGACACTCGCGTCGATGACCGCGCGGGAGGCGGGAGCGTCGGGTGCACCCGCGGCGAAGAGCTCACGCAGCACACCACCCCAGCCGAGGTCGGTGAGCCGAGCGAGCGCACGCCCGGCCTCGAGGCGGTCGTCGAGCGCAATGCGTCCCTTCACCGCTGCGCCGTCGGCGGTGACGCCGAGGCGGTCGGCTCCCGTGGGCCACTGCGCCCGCGGTTCGAGCTCCACGCCGACCCGACCGAGCGCTTCCGACGCGGAGGCGGCCGCCGCACTGTCGAGTTCGGTGGGGAACCACGGCCCGGCGCAGCGGTCGCACCGGCCACAGGGCACCGCGCTCGCGTCGTCGAGCTCACGTTGCAGCACGAGCATCCTGCACTCGTCGCCCCGCTCGTAAGCCAGCATCGCCTGTTGCTCCGCCACCCTGGCCTCGGCGATCCGCCGGTACCGCTCCCGGTCGTAGACCCACGGCTGCCCGGTCGACACCCATCCCCCGGCCACCCGCTGCACCGCGCCGTCGACGTCGAGCACCTTGAGGAGGAGCTCGAGGGGTGTGCGACGCAGGTTGACGAGCGCCTCGAGCGCGGGCGTGGACCGCGGCTGACTGTCGAGTGCGTCGAGCACCGCGGTGGCCCGCGCTTCGTCCGGCATCGACGCGGTCGCGAAGTACTGCCAGATCTCCTCGTCCTCCGCCCCGGGCAGGAGCAGGACGTCGGCATGCTCGGTGGCGCGGCCGGCGCGACCGACCTGCTGGTAGTACGCGACCGGCGAGGACGGAGCGCCGAGATGCACGACGAACCCGAGGTCCGGTTTGTCGAACCCCATGCCGAGCGCGCTCGTCGCGACCAGCGCCTTCAAGCGGTTCTCCTTGAGGAGCCGCTCCGACTCCTCGCGTTCATCGGGATCGGTCCGGCCCGTGTAGGCCCGGACCTCGTGACCGGCCTCGCGCAGCAGCCGCGCGGTGTCCTCCGCGGCGGACACCGTGAGCGTGTAGATGATGCCGGACCCGGTGAGCCCGCCGAGGTGGCTGAGCAGCCAGGTGAGGCGGTCCCGGGACTCCGGCAGCCGGAGCACGCCGAGCCGGAGGGACGCCCTCGCGAGCGAGCCGCGGATGGTGAGCACCTCGGCTCCGTGGGATCCTGCGGCGCCGGGTGCGGTGAGCTGCTCGGCGATGTCGCGGACGACGCGCGCGTTGGCCGTCGCGGTGGTCGCCAGGACCGGGACCTCGGCCGGGAGGCGTCCGATCAGTTCGGCGAGCCGCCGGTAATCGGGTCGGAAGTCGTGTCCCCAGTCGGAGATGCAGTGCGCCTCGTCCACCACCAGCATGCCCGTGCGGGCCACGAGGGTCGGGAGCTGTTCATCGCGGAAGCGTGGATTGTTGAGCCGCTCGGGTGACACGAGCAGGACGTCGACCTCGTCGGCCTCCAGGCGCGCCCGGACGTCGTCCCATTCGTGTGCGTTCGCCGAGTTGATCGCCACAGCGCGCACGCCGGCGCGCTCGGCGGCCGCCACCTGGTCGCGCATGAGCGCGAGCAACGGCGAGACCAGCAGCGTCGGCCCGCCGCCCCGTCGGCGCAGGAGGGCGGTCGCGATGAAGTAGACGGCGGACTTGCCCCAACCGGTGCGCTGGACGACGAGCGCACGACGATGTTCGTCGACGAGCGCGAGGATCGCTTCGAGTTGACCGTCGTGGAACGTGGCCCCCGGAACGCCCGTGAGTGCGGCGAGCGCCGCCGTCGCCTCGGCGACCGATCCGGTGGGGGTCGGTTCGGGGTGGGCGGGGGTGGGCGCGCTGGGGTGGGACATGCGGCAAGTCTGTCAGGAGCTGCTGACGGTGGACTGCGTCGGCGTCTCGGAGGGGCGGTGTCCCGTCGGTTGGTCGGTTGTGGAGGAGCCGCTATCGACCGTCCGCTGCGGCGACGAGTTCGGCGATGACGAACTTGGTCTGCCCCATCATGCATTGCATGGCCCGTGCCGCGCGTTCCCGGTCGGGGTCGTTCTGCAGTTCGGCGAGGATGCCTGGCACGATCTGCCAGGACAGTCCCCAGCGGTCCTTGAGCCAGCCGCATTGGCTCGGGGCGCCGCCGTCGGCGATGAGGGCGTCCCAGAGCCGGTCGATCTCGTCCTGGGTGTCGGCTCTGACGGAGAAGGAGAACGCCTCGGTGAACGAGAAGATGGGCCCGGCGTTCATCGCGCTGACGGGGAGTCCCTCGAGCTCGAACTCGACGACCATCGCCTGGCCGGCCGGCATGGGTCCGCCCTCCGGGTAGCGGCTCACCGAGGTGATCCGGGAGTCGGGGAACAGTGACACGTAGAAGGTCGCCGCCTCCTCGGCTTGCGAGTCGTACCAGAGGAACGGGGTGACGCGGTGCTCCATCATGTCGTGCTCCCTCTCAGCCCGGGCGTCGTCGCTCAGGCGCTCTTCTTGCGTTTCGTCGCGGTCGACGGTTTCGACGCCGCGGTCTTGGCGGTAGCGGTCTTCGCGCCACTCGTCTTGGCGGTACCCGTCTTCGCGGTACCGGTCTTCGCCGAGCTGCTCGTCGCGGCGGGCTTGGCGGCGCCGGATCGCTTCGCTCCACTCGCCGTCTTCGCGCCGGTCGTACCACGTTGCCGTTCGATGCTGCGTTGCAGCACCTCCATGAGGTCGATCGGCTCGGCGCCCGTGTCGTCGTCGGGTTCGGGCTGCTCGCCGAAGGTGGCGGCGGTGTCGAGTGCGTCGCCCTGCTCGAGTTTCGCGTCGATGAGCTTCCGGAGCTGTGCCTGGTATTCGTCGACGAACGCGTCCGGGCGGAAGCGGGAGGAGAAGGACTCGACGAGCGCCTCCGACATCTCGAGTTCCTTGGCGGAGATGCGGACGCGTTCCTCGAGGGCCGGGAACCGCACCTCGCGGACCTCGTCCTCCCAGAGCAGCGTCTGCAGGAGGATGACGTCCTCGCGCACCCGGAGGGCACCGAGACGCGTCTTCTGGCGGAGGGCGAACCGCACGATGGCCGTGCGGTCGGTCTCCTCGAGCGTCCGCCGGAGGAGGACGTAGGCCTTCGACGAGGACGAGTCCGGTTCGAGGAAGTAGCTGCGGTCGAACATGATCGGGTCGAGGTCGTCGCTCGGCACGAACTCGACGACCTCGATCTCGCGGCTGCGTTCCTCGGGGAGCGACGCCAGGTCGTCGGCGGTGAGGACCACCGTCTGCTCGCCGTCCTGGTAGGCCTTGTCGATGTGGTCGTAGCTGACGACCTTCCCGCAGACCTCGCACTTGCGCTGGTACCGGATGCGCCCGCCGTCGGCGTCGTGGACCTGGTGCAACGACAGGTCGTGGTCCTCCGTGGCGCTGTACACCTTCACCGGGACGTTCACCAGACCGAAGGTGACCGCACCCTTCCAGATCGCGCGCATGACCGCTCCCGTCCGCGGGCGGATCCTCCCGCGCTGTCGTGGTGACCAGTAGACACCCGGAACATCGTCAAGGGCTAGCCCTTGACGCCCGTGGGCGGCAGGCTGATCGCCATGGCGAGGACGAGCGGTGGCGGCGGGCAGACGCAGTGGGTCGACGTCGACGGACGCCGGATCCAGCTCACCCATCTCGACAAGGTGCTGTACCCCGAGACCGGCACGACGAAGGCCGAGGTCCTCGCCTACTACGCCGCGGTCGCCGAACACCTGCTCCCGCACCTCGCCGATCGGCCGGTGACCCGGAAACGCTGGGTGCACGGCGTCGGGACGGCTGCGTCGCCGGAGTCGGGGTTCTTCCAGAAGGACCTGGGTGCCTCGGCTCCCGACTGGGTCCAACGGCTCCCCATCGAGCACAGCGATCACACGAACGAGTACCCGATCGTCGACGATCTCGCGACTCTCACGTGGCTGGCGCAGCTGGGTGCGCTCGAGCTGCACGTGCCGCAGTGGCGGTTCGACCGATCCGGCGAGCGCCGTCCGCCCGACCGTCTCGTCCTCGACCTCGATCCGGGTGAGGGGGTGTCCCTCGCCGAGTGCGCGGGGGTCGCGGGCCTGGCGCGGGCGGTGTTGGTGGACATGGGGCTGGATCCGGTCCCGCTCACGAGTGGGAGCAAGGGGATCCACCTGTACGCGGCGTTGGACGGTCGGCAGAGCTCCGAGGAGGTGTCGCTCGTGGCGCATGAGCTCGCGCGGGCGCTGGCTGCGGACGAGCCGGGTCTCGTGGTGAGTGAGATGTCGAAGCAGCGGCGGACGGGGAAGGTCTTCGTCGACTGGAGTCAGAACAACGGGTCGAAGACGACGATCGCGCCGTTCTCGTTGCGGGGTCGGTCGCGGCCGACGGTGGCGGCTCCCCGCCGGTGGGAGGAGCTCGACGATCCGGGGCTGGCGCAGCTGGAGTTCCCTGCGGTGCTCGAGCGTCTTGCGGACGGTGAGGACCCGTTGCGGGTGCTCGGCGACCCGCGTCCGTCGATCACGATCCGCCCGTCGGAACACGAGGACCGGCTCGTGGAGTATCGGCGGAAGCGGGACGCGGAGCGGACGCCCGAGCCCGTCCCGGACGGACCGCCGTCGCCTGCCGCTGCCGGGACACCGCGCTCGTTCGTGATCCAGCGGCACGACGCCAGGAAACTCCACCATGACTTCCGACTCGAGCACGACGGCGTGCTGGTGTCGTGGGCCCTGCCGAAGGGGGTGCCGACGGATCCGAGCAGCAACCATCTGGCGGTGCGCACGGAGGACCACCCCATCGAGTACGGCAGTTTCGAGGGCACGATCCCTGCTGGTGAGTACGGGGCCGGTGAGGTGACCATCTGGGACGCGGGCACCTACGAGCTGGAGAAGTGGCGCGACGACGAGGTCATCGGGACCCTGCACGGCCGGGCGGGAGGTGCGCTCGGCGGGCCGATGCGGTTCGCGCTCATCCGGACCGCGGGCGGGACGGGACGGGAGGCGCCGTCGTGGCTCATCCACCGGATGCGCGCCCCGGGCGACCCGCCGGCTCCCCCGGTCGCACGGCCTCGGGGGATCCCCACCCCCATGCTCGCGAGTGTCGCGGCACCCGGCGAGCTGGTCGACGACGGATCCTGGGCGTTCGAGATGAAGTGGGACGGCATCCGTGCGATCGCGAGCGTCGACGGCTCGACGGGGCGGGTGCGGTTGTCGAGCCGGAACGGCAAGGACCTCACGGCGGCGTACCCGGAGGTGGTCGAGGAACTCGCGGCGTCGCTCGCCGGCCGTGCGGTCGTCCTCGACGGCGAGATCGTGGCGTCGGGTCCTGACGGCCGTCCCGACTTCTCGCTGCTGCAGCGTCGGATGCAGCTCACCGCGGAGCGGGACGTCGAACGGGAGCGCCGTCGGACGCCGGTCCGGCTGCTGCTGTTCGACCTGCTCGCGCTGGACGACACGGATCGGACGGAGCTGCCCTACCGGGAGCGTCGCGAACTGCTCGAGCGGACGATCGGATCCGGGACCGTCGTCCAGGTGCCACCGACGATCGACGGCTCGCTCGACGATGCGCTCGAGGTGAGTCGGGGGTTGCGGTTGGAGGGGGTGATGGCGAAGGAGCTCGACGGACGCTACCGCCCGGGTCGGCGCAGCAGCACCTGGGTCAAGTTCAAGCACGAACGCATGGAGGAGGTCGTCGTGGCCGGCTGGCGTCCCGGTCGGGGCGGGCGCTCGGGTGGGATCGGGTCGCTCCTGCTCGGGGTGCCGGGCTCGGACGGGTTGCTGCACTACGCGGGACGGGTCGGAAGCGGCTTCAGCGATCAGGAGTTGGCGGCGACCGCGCTCCGCTTCGAACGGCTGGGCCGGGCATCGACGGCCCTCGTGGGTGTCCCGCCGGCCGATGCGGCCGACGCCAACTGGGTGGAACCCGTCCTCGTCGGGGAGGTCCGCTTCAGCGAGTGGACACCGGACGGACGGTTCAGGCATCCGGTCTGGCGTGGGTGGCGCCCCGATCGGACGGTGGACGACCTCGAAGCGCCGGACCGCGGACGCTGAGCCCGCGCATCGACCGCGGACGTCCCGTCAGGACAAGCGGCCGGATTCGGCGAGGAGGGCGAGGACGGCCGAGACCCGCGGGTTGCTCGAGGTGTCGTGCTCGATCCCGAGTGCGGCGTAGATCGCCGTGAGGTGGTTCTGGACGGACTTCTCCGCGATCCCGAGCCTGGTCGCGATCCCCGTGTTCGAACGACCGGTCGCGAGCAGCTGCAGGACGGCGTACTGCCGGTCGGTGAGCGACTCGAGACTCGATCCCGCCCTGGGCCGGGTCCGGTCGATGAGTTCGGGATCGAGCATCGTCTCGCCACGTGCGGAGACCCGGATGGCCTCGAGGAGGATCTCGCGCGTGAGCGACGAGGTCTTCGACAGGTAGCTCCACCCGTCGCGGACGTCCGCCGGCATCTCGAGCAGCATGTCCATGAGGTCGTAGGCGGACAGCAGGACGACACCGAGGCCGGGTTGCGCACGGCGGAGGGAGACGCCGAGGCTCACCCCGTTGCCGTCGGGCAGCTCGATGTCCATGGTCAGCACGTCCACCGTTCCCGGGAGGAACAGCCTGCGGGCCTCGGCGACCGTACCGGCACGCCCGACGAACTCCACGCCTGGCGCCCCGTCGAGCAGCTCGGCGAGCATGCCGCCGAGCAGCGGCTGATCCTCGATCACCCCGACACGCAGCGGCCTGGTGGTCGCGGCGTCCGTCGTCGCGTCACCGACCGTGGACAGCGCGGCGGGCGAGGGGTCGGAGTGCGACTGGTGGTGCATGTTCCGAGTATCCCGGATCGACCGGGGAACGACCGAGGGGGAAGCTCCCGACCGGCCGCACGTCGATGTCGGCGGTGGCGCGCACGGCAGGTCAGAATGGAGCCATGACCCAGGAGGCCCGGACCCCTCGCGCTGAGCGCTGGAGCGACAGCCGGGCGTTCATCACGGCCAGCGGCGCCATGGCCGCGGTCTTCGGACTCGCCGTGTCGTTCCAGAGCGTCTACATCTACACCTGGGTCGCCCCGGGCGGGACGCGTGGCATGCTCGCCGAACGGGTCACCGCGAACCTCGTCTCGTTGAGCGCGGCGATCCTCGTGCTCGCACTCCTGCTGTGGTCGAGGTGGGGGCCGTCGCTCCACGAATGGTGGCGCCCCAAGGTGCTCGCGGGCGTCCTCCTCGTGGCGATGCTGACGGGGCTGCTGCGAAGCGGACTCCAGCTCCTGCTGGGCGTGTACCGCGACCCGAGCCTGCAGACGGTCCTCGTCGAAGCCGGAACGACGACGCTCGCCCTGGCGGTCTGCGCGACGTTCGGGTTCAGCCTCAGTGCCGCCCGGCGACGCGCCCGCGAGGAGGAGCGCGCGCACGCCGATCAGCGACACCGGGCCGACCTCGCCCTCCAGTCCCTGCAGGGTGAGGAGCTGCGGGTGAAGCGGGAGGTCGCGGAAGGCCTGCACGGCACCCTGCAGCAGCACCTCGTCCTCATCAGCGCCCAGCTCGCATCCGTCACCACGGCCCTCGAGCAGGGCGGCCCGGACGTCGGGTCGGATGCGGCCAGGACCCTGCGGTCGCTCGGCGAGGAACTCCGCACCGTGCGCGAGCGCGACGTGCGCGAACTCAGCCGGCTCCTGTCACCGCCGCTGCTCGAGGTCGGGATCGCACCGAGCATCCGCGCGATCCTGCAACGGCTCCCCCCGTCGATCACCACCAGTCTCGACGTCTCTCCGGAATTCCGGCTGCTCGACGACCCGATCGACAACGTCTTCACGACCGCGGAGCGCGCGGTCGTCGTCCGCACGCTCGAGGAGGCCGTGACGAACGCACTGACCCACGGGGCGGCCGACCGACTCGTCGTGGACCTCCGGGTCTCGTCGCCCGCCACCGAGCGGCGAGGGACGATGGCGGGCGCCGTCGAGCTGCGCGTCGTCGACAACGGCTCCGGTCTCCGCGACGACGCCGAACCGTCCGGCGGCCTGCTGCAGCTGGATCGACGGGCCGGCGCCTTCGGCGGCTCCCTCAGGGTCGGCCCGGCAACCGACGACGAGACCGGCGGCACCGTCCTGACCCTGACGATGCCCTACCGCGCGCCGGCCATCCGCTGAGCCGGATCAGGCGGCCGAGGTCTCGGCGAGCAGTTCGCGGACGCGAGGGACGACCGCGGACCCGTACAGACCGATGCTGTCCATGAGGTGCTCGTGCGACAGCGAACCGTTGCTGATCTTCAGATCCACGCGGGACAGCCCCAAGCCGTCGACCGCGGTCGCGACCTTCCGTGCGACCGTCTCGGGCGAACCGACGAACAGCGCACCCTCCGGGCCGGCCTCCTGCTCGAAGTGCCCGCGCGTCATCGGGCTCCAGCCCCGCTCGCGGCCGATCCGGTCCATCATCGCCCGGTAGTGCGGCCAGAGCTGCTCCTGCGCGAGCTCATCGGTCTCGGCGATGTGGGCAGGCGAGTGCATGCCGACGGGCTGGGTCGGCAGCTGGAACTGCGCGAGTGCGCGGTGGTAGAGGTCGACGAAGGGGGCGAACCGCAGCGGCCCACCGCCGATCACGGCCAGCATCATCGGCAGGCCGTATCGAGCGGTCCGCACGACCGACTCGGGGCTTCCGCCGACACCGACCCACGTCTTCAGCTTCCCGTGCTCCACCCGGGGGTAGACCGACTGCTCCCGGAGCGGCGCGCGCGTCTTGCCCGACCAGGTGACCGGTTCCTGCTCGAGGAGGGCGACGAACAGCTCGAGCTTCTCCTCGAAGAGCTCCTCGTACTGCGACAGCTCGTACCCGAAGAGCGGGAACGACTCGGTGAAGGATCCGCGGCCCAGGATGGCCTCGGCCCGCCCTCCGGAGATGCCGTCGAGCGTCGCGAACCGCTGGTAGACGCGCACCGGGTCGTCGGAGCTCAGCACCGTGACAGCGGATCCGAGATGGATGCGCTCGGTGCGGGCCGCGATCGCCGCCAGCACGACCTCGGGTGACGAGACCGCGAAGTCCTCACGGTGGTGCTCCCCCACGCCGATGAAATCGAGGCCGACCGCCTCGGCGTGGACGCCCTGCTCCACGACGTTGCGCAGGACCTGCGCCTGGGACAGTGGCGCGCCGTCGGCGTCGACCGTGACGTCACCGAAGGTGTCGATGCCGAACTCGAGGGGTGTGGTCATGGGGTTCTCCAACGTCGTGTGGCTCGCCGCGAGCTGTCAAGGCGATTGTATGTGTTTGCATACATATCGGTGAACCCCGTCACTCCGACGGGTATTCCCGATCCCCCCAGGGTGGCAGAACCGGATGCCGGCTGGGAGCGCCTTCTCAGCCGTCCCTGGCAAGCTGGAAGACCTGCACCCCGAGCCTTGGAGCCCCTGTGTCGCCGCGCCGCCTCTTCCGCCTGATCGCGATCGCCGAGGCGATCACCTGGACCCTGCTCATCATCGGGATGATCCTCAAGTACGTCACGAAGACGACCGACCTCGGCGTGAGCATCGGTGGCGCGCTGCACGGCTTCGTGTTCCTCGTGTACGGCGCGACGGTCCTGCTCATCGGGATCAACCAGCGCTGGCCCATCGGCACGATCCTCGTGGGCCTCGTGAGCGCCGTCGTCCCGTACGCGACCATCCCCTTCGACGTCTGGGCGGACCGCACCGGCCGACTCGACGGGGCGTGGCGCCGCGAGGCGGGCGCCGACCCGCGCGACCAGCGCGTGCTCGACCGCCTGACGCGCTGGCTCGTCCGACACCCGATCCTGCTCGTGGTCGTCGGCGGCCTCGTGGTCGTCGCCGTCTTCGCGGCCCTGCTCGTCGTCGGGCCGCCGGTCCCGAAGGGCTGATCGTCAGGATCCCTGCTGCACACTGGGGCCCACCCCCTGCGCTCAGCCGAGCAGCTCGACCAGATCCCGCGTGATCTCGGAGCGGGCCACATCGGTGGAGATCGTCGCCGAGCCATCACCGGGCTGCACCCCGTAGTCACCGAAGCTCGCGTGGTTCGCGCCGTCGATCTCGATCATCGTCGCGTCAGCGGGCAGCCGGACGCGCGCGTCGGCGACCTTCTCCGGGGTGCTCAGTCCGTCGTCGCTCCCCGCGAGGCTCAGCACCTCGAGGGCCGAGCCGGAGAGATCGTTCGCGCAGTAACTCCCGAACAGGACGAGACCCGTCACCGCGGGATCCTCCGCGAGCTGGCAGGCGCGCACCCCACCGAGTGAGTGGCCACCGACGAACCAGGTGTCGACGTCCGGGGCGGCGGCGGTGAACGTCTCCAGCGGCCGTTGGTCGAAGAACGCCAGGTTCAGCGTCGGCTTCGTGATGACCACGGTCACGCCGGCCTCCTCGACGACGCCGGACAGCTTGAACAGGTAGGCGTAGGGGTCGACCTTCGCGCCGGGGATGAAGACGAGACCGGTACCGGAGGCCGGACGCTCGGCGTCCGCGGTCGGGGCGAGGACCACCGCGTCGCCGACGTCGGTGACGGAGACCGCCGGGTTCTCCCACACCGCGAGTGCGGCGGGACGGGTGCCCTGCATGACGATCTGGGTCCAGACGACGAACCCGAGGACGACGACGAGCACCGCACAGAGGATTCCGATGAGGATCGGCTTCAGCCGCCCCGCCCGCCGTGGTCGGCCAGGGTGCTCGGTCACATCGCTCATGTCGTTCCTCCACGCTCGGCGCGCCGCGAGGATCACGGCGGACCGGCTCCCTCCAGTATCCCAAACCCGGTCCGGCGCGCGTCGGTCGCGAGCCACGCTGCTGCCCGCTGGGCGCTCGAGTCCCGGTCGCGCTGTCAGGCGATCGGCCTATGCTCGACGGGTGACCACCACTCGCACGAAGCACCCCACCGGGCCGTCGATGACGATCGGCCTCATCACGCACCCGACGAAGAACATCGACGACTCCGTCCGCATCCTCCGCTCATGGCAGCTCGAACACGGCGCGCGCCTCGTCGGACTCCGCGCCGAGGCCAACCGGCTCGGCGACGACGTCGAACTGCTCGACGAGGACGCCTTCGCGTCGTCGGTCGACGTCGCCGTGGCGATGGGCGGCGACGGCACGATGCTCGGGGCGATGCGGCTGCTCGCCGGCCGGTCCGCACCGGTGCTCGGCGTCAACTACGGCAACGTCGGCTTCCTCGTGGAGGTCGAACCGGCCGCACTCGCGGAGGCGCTCCAACGGGTCAGCGACAACGAGTTCTCCCTCGAACCGCACCACGGCCTCGAGGTGACGATCACCACCGGCGAGCAGGTCGCCCATCTCCTCGCCTTCAACGACGTCTCCATCGCCCGGCGCCCGGGAACCGGCGTGGTCATGGCCGACCTCGCCGTGGACGGCACCGCCTACGGGTACTTCAAAGCCGATGCGATCGTGATCGCCACCCCGACCGGATCGACCGCCTACAACTACGCGGCCGGCGGACCGGTGCTCTCCCCCGCCGTCGCCGCCACCGTCGTGACGCCGGTCGCCCCGATGTCGGGCATCGACCGCTCCTTCATCCTCGGGCCGGCGGAGCGCCTGCAGTTCTCGATCGGGACGGCGACCAAGCAGGCCGCCGTCGAGATCGACGGCCAGGTCCTCGCCGATGTTGCAAGTGGCGCGGTCGTGACCGTCCGGCTCGTGCGCGACGCAGCCAACGTCGTCCGTCTCGACCCGAGCCGGCACTCGCGCAAGGGCCGGATGAAACTCAGCCTGCTCGACCTCCCGTTGCGGCGCGATCAGCTGCTCGACCTCGTTCCACCGGACATCCGCGCGCGCGTCGAGCGTCCGTCGCGGGTCCGCCGGACGCGGAGCAAGCCGGCCGACCCCTCGCACTGAGTCCCGCGCCCGCCCGCAGCGCGGCGCCGGGGCGGGGCGGGCGTCACGACGTCGGCAGGACGACCCCGATCGGTTCGCGCTTCTCCGCCTGGAAGCGGTCCTCCGTGCGTCCGTAGGCCCAGTACCCGGACAGTGACAGCTGGGAGCGGTCGAGCCCTCGTTGGGTGAGGAACACCTCGCGCAACGCCTTCATCGACTCCCGCTCGCCGTGGGCGAAGACCTGCACGCGTCCGTCGGGCCACGGGTGTCCGCTGATGGCGGTCGCGAGGAGCGCAGCCGTCGATTCGTCGCGGGCCGCACGGCCGACCCAGATGAGCTGCACCCCGGCCGGGTGGTCGAGGTCGACGAGGTCGTCCCGCCCACCGATCTCGAGGAACGCGAGCCCCGTCGCATCCGCCGGGAGTGCCTCGAGGGCGGCGGCGATCGCGGGGATCGCCGACTCGTCGCCCGCGAAGAGGTGCCAGTCGGCGGTCGGGTCGGGCCGGTAGGCACCGCCGGGGCCGGCGAGCACGACGCGGTCTCCCGGCTGAGCGGCAGCGGCCCACGGGCCGGCGATCCCCTCATCGCCGTGCACCACGAAGTCGATGTCCATGGTGCCCGCCGCCTGGTCCACGCGTCGCACCGTGTAGGTGCGGGTGACCGGGAGGTCGGCGGGTGCCAGCGTCTCGCGGAGCGCCGCGAGGTCGTACGGCGGCTCGAGGCCGAGTTCGGGCTTGGCGAAGGAGATCTTCACGTAGCTGTCGGTGGCGTCCTTGGGCTGGAAGTCGGCGAAGCCGGGACCGCCGAGGGTGAGGCGCACGAGGTGCGGTGTGACCCAGGAACTGCGGACCACCTCGAGGATGATCTGTGGACGTGGGGCTCGAGGTCGCGGTGTCGTCGTCATGATTGTCTCCATTCTGCCGCCCATCGGACGGTCTCGGCATCCCCGATCCCGCTGTCATACTTGAGGGATGGCTACGACCGCAGGCTGGTATCCGCACCCCGACGACCCGACGAAGGAACTCCACTTCGACGGCGAGACCTGGGGCGACTCGAGGGTGCTGCGGTTCCAGCGGGACAAGCCGTCGCAGGCCGAAGCCGCCGGCTGGTACCCGCACCCGACCGACGAGGAACGCCAGGTCCACTTCGACGGACGAGCGTGGACGGACACGCGGGTGTTGCAGCTCAGCGGCGGCGCTTCCGGTGACGGTGGGCAGGCGCCGGTCTACGTGTCGCCCGCAGAACTGCCGGCACCGGAACGCGAGAGCCGTGCCTGGACGGTCACCAAGGCCGCCCTGTCGTTCGGTCCGATCATCGCCATCGCGGTCGTCGGCGTGCTGGCGATCGTGAGTGGCAACACCGGGAACTGAGGCGCCCTCCACGACGACGAGGAGCGCCCCGCCGAACCGGCGGGGCGCTCCTCGTGTACATGGGTCCTACTTGGCGGCGACGGCCTCGGGGGTCGCGATCGACGAGGCGAGCACCTCGTCGAGGCCCGCGGACGCCTCTTCGTCCGTCATCGACTGCGCGAGCGCGAGTTCGGAGACGAGCACCTGGCGCGCCTTCTGGAGCATGCGCTTCTCGCCGGCCGACACGCCGCTGTCCTGGTCGCGACGCCACAGGTCGCGGACGACCTCGCCGACGCGGTGGACGTTACCACTGGCCATCTTCTCCTGGTTGGCCTTGTACCGACGCGACCAGTTGCCGGGCTCCTCGACGAACGGCTCGCGGAGCACGCCGTAGACGGCCTGGACGCCGTCGTGGTCGATGACGTCGCGCACACCGACGAGGTCGGCGTTCGCGATCGGCAGCTTGATGGTGAGCTCGGACGTGTGCACGCGAAGCGTCATGACGTCCTGCTCGACACCCTTGATCGTCACCTTCGACAACTCGGTGATGGTGACCGCTCCGTGGTGCGGGTAGACCAGGGTCTCTCCAACGATGAACTGCATGGTTCCTCTTCTCTTCTCAGGTCGTCACCGGTACTCGCGCACCGGCGTCGTCGTGCTCCGGCGGTTCAGCGGCCGGATGGTTCGGGGGTCGGTGGTGGCGGTGACGCGCCGACGGGACGTTCGTCGAGCAGCCAGGCGGGCAGCAGGGCGACCAGGGCTTCGACCAGTTCGTCGTCCGAGACGTCGATGCGTCCGCGGCGCCAGCCGTCGACGAGGGAGAGCGTGCCACCGGCGACATAGGCGGAGACCAGGCCCGCCGGGATGCCGACCGGGACCTCGGTGCGCTCGAGCAGCGAGCCGATGAGGTGGTCGGCGTGCTCGCCGACGAGGTCGTCGAACGCACTGCGGGCGACGGGGAGCTCGAGCACGCTCGAGTAGAGCGGTGCGTCTTCGAGGAGCTGGGCGACGAGGCGTCGGTAGGCTTCGCGGGCGCGCTCGGCGCTGCCCAGCGACTCCCCGGCGGGACGCACCGAGACACCGGACGCGGCAAGGCCGGCGAACTGCACCCGCAGGTAGGCCGCGGTGAGGTCGTCGAGGCTGGAGAAGTGTGCGTAGAACGAGCTGCGGCTGATGCCGGCGACCCGGACGATGTCGCCGACGGACACGCGTTCCGGCCGACCGGCGAGGATGGTGGCGACGGCGTCGAAGATCGTCTGCCTGGTGCGCTCGGCACGTGGGTCGCCCGTCACTCGGAGGACGGGAGCGAAGCGCTCGACGCGCGACGGCGGAGCGGGACGTTCAGTGGTGGACTGCTCGACACCGAGGGCGGGAACTCCTGATGTGCGAGGCATTCCCACCAGTGTACCACGACTTCTCGGACAACTGTCCGAGACAGGTGTCGGCTCGGGGACCGAAGCGGTGCGGACAGACATTTCCCGGTCACTGAGCTCGTCGAAGTGCCCACGAGGAACCCTTCGACAGGCTCAGGGGCCGGAAACGGTCAGAACGGTGCGGGATCCGGTTCGGTCCGACACTGCTTCCCGTCGGGTGTCGTCCAGTCGAGGACCCCGCCCGGCCGATGCGCGAGGTCCCACCCGGGGAGGTGCTTCATCCGGTGGTGATGTCGGCAGAGGCAGGCGAGATTGCCGACATCTGTTGCGCCGCCGTCCTGCCAGGCGACCGAATGATCGAGGTCGCAGGCCCTGGCTCGCCTGCCGCAGCCCGGTGCGCGACAGGTGCCGTCTCGCAGGCGGACCGCGCGTTGGAGGTCGGCCGGAACGCGGTACTGGCCCCGCCCAACGGAGAGCATCGCACCTGTTTCCGGCTGGACGAGGATCCGGGTGAAGCTGGGCGCGTTCACTGCGATACGTGCGGCGGTCTCCGGGTCGATCGGGCCGTAGCCGTCGAGGGTGGCCGGAGCGTCGCTGACACCGGCCATGCTCAATGCCGGGACGGTGATCTGCACGGTGGGCTTGATGTGCTCCTGCACCTCGATCGGGTGCGGAGCACTGGGCTCGACATGACGTCGTCCGGGGTCACTCCGGTGAGCGCGAGCGCCGCGAGGGCATCGGCCTGCAGCTGCGCGCACGTGCGGGTGTCACCGGCCTTGCGCGATTCCGCGGCAGCCGCCTCGATCCGCTCGATGATGCCTTGCGCGATGGGTGCGGTGGTGAAGAGGTGCACCCAGGCCATGCCGTCGGCTGCGGGTTCGAACTCGACCCGGCGGTCAGCCTCGGCGCGGACGGCGCGGGCGGTGATGGATTCCGGGTGGAGACGCTCCCGCAGGACGCGGGCGCGGCTCTTGAGGCCTGCGGCGGTCATGCGCTCCGCCTCTGGCAGGACCTGGTCGAGGAACGCTGCGCGGCCTGCGATCGGGACGTCGCGGAGTTGGTCGGTGATCACCTTCGCATGCCAGGCCGAGATGCGGCCGGCCTCGAGCGACGCCAGCACAGCCGGTGAGTCATTCACCAGACGTTCGGCGTCGTTCGTCGCAAGCTGGACCGTCCGCTCCGGCATCCGGGTCGCCATCGCGAGGGCCGCGCACGTTGACCGGCGTGAGAGCGCCTGACGTTCAGCCGGCGGGAAGATAGCCGGGACCGTGGCGTCCGCGAAGGCATCGGCATAGGCGGCGGAGCGGGCCAGGAGGCGCGCCTTCCGCGCGTCCAGGAAGGCCTGCTGCCGGTGGAGCTCCGCCCACTCGTCCGAGAATTCAGCCAGCTGCGCGGCGTACTCGTCGCCAGCGCGGATCGCGGCGGCGGGGGTGGTCTCGGTCATGGAACAAGTTCACCATGGACCACTGACATTCCAGATGGTAAGTGGTTCCGGTTGTGGAAGTCCCTCGTGTGCCCTTCGACAGGCTCAGGGACCGGAAGAGGTTACTCAGGGACCGGGAAAGGATCACCGGAGCCGGAGGTCACTCGTGTGCCCTTCGACAGGCTCAGGGACCGGAAGAGGTTACTCAGGGACCGGGAAAGGTTACTCAGGGACCGGAAGAGGTTACTCAGGGACCGGGAGAGGATCACCGGAGCAGGAGGTTGCTCGTGAGCCCTTCGACAGGGTCAGGGACCGGAAGAGAGATACCGGCTTCGCGGGGTCTCTGGCGCGCCCTTCGACAGGCTCAGGGACCGGAGAGGGTTGCTCGGCGAACGGAGTGAATGCGAGTGCACCTCTCCCGGTCACTGAGCCTGTCGAAGTGCCTACGCGAGCCCTTCGACAAGATCAGGGACCGGGAGAAGATCACCGGAACGGGAGGTCCCTCGCCGGGCGTCTCCAGCTGGAAGGGTTCCCCGGCTACGCGGCTGCAGGGGCGGCGATGTTCACCATCCAAGCGACCCCGAAGCGGTCCTGCAGCATGCCGAAGGAGTCACCCCAGGGCGCCACCGTGAGTGGCTGCTGAACCGTCCCGCCGGCTGCAAGGCTGTCGAAGTAGCCGGTCAGTTGCGCTTCGTCCTCGTTCGGCCCGCTCAGCGACATCGAGAAGTCGCTGCCCCTGCTGTAGTCCATGTGCTTCGGGGTGTCCGACGCCATGAAGACCACACCAGCATCACCCGTGAGCTGGGCGTGCATGACCAGATCCAGCTCGTCCGGCTCGACCTCGGCACCGAAGTCACGGAAGGTCGAGAGCAGCAGCTCGCCGCCGAAGACCCCCTGATAGAACTCCATCGCCTCGCGGGCTGTCCCGCGGAAGCCGAGGTACGGGTTGAGCGTCGTCATGATCGTCCCTTTCGCCTGGGCGGGCGCATCGTCGCGCTCGTCTCGCGATCATTCTCACGCTCCGACGTCGGATGCGCGAGCACGTTCCGGTGTCTCCGTCACGAGGGGCCGGGACGCCCACGACTACTAGGCTCGTCTGGTGCCCTCGCAACCCCAGCCCCTCCGCATCGCGATGATCTCGCTCCACACCAGTCCCGGTGACGAGCCGGGTTCCGGTGATGCCGGCGGGATGAACGTCGTGGTCCGTCATCAGGCCGTCGCGATGGGCGCAGCGGGCCACGAGGTCGACGTCATCACCCGGCGGTCTTCGGCCGACCAGCCGTCCGCCGCCTCCCTCGCCCCCGGCGTGACCCTGCGCTTCCTCGACGCCGGTCCCGTCGAGCCGGTCGCGAAGGGTCGGCACGAGGAGTTCGTCGAGGACTTCCGCTCGGAACTCGCCCGACTGCCGCGATACGACGTCCTGCACGCCCACCACTGGTTCTCCGGCATGGCCGCACTTCCCCTCGCGCGGGAGCTGGGGATCCCGCACGTGCAGAGCTTCCACAGCATCGCCGCCGAGTCCACCACGCCGCTCTCGCACGGCGAGCGCGCCGAGTCCCCCGGGCGCCTGGCCGGCGAGGCACGGCTCGCCGCGGAGTCGGACGCAGTCGTCGCGATCAGCGCGGCCGAGGCCGACACCGCGATCACCCGGCTCGGAGCCCGCCCCGATCGGGTGTCGATCGTGCCACCCGGTGTCGACGGGACGCTGTTCCACCCGCTCGACGGTCCTCGTGCAGGTCGTCCGACCGCGGTGGTCGCCGGTCGCCTGCACCCGCTGAAGGGCTTCGACCTCGCCATCGAGACCATCGCCGCGGTCGCGCCCGAGCTCCGCCCCGAACTCGTCATCGCCGGGGACGTCTCGGTCGACTACGACCGCTACGCCGAGGAACTCGCCGCCCTCGCCCGCGACCTCGGCGTCGCCGACGACGTCCGATTCGTCGGGCCGCAGTCGCGCGTCGGGCTCGCCACGCTGTTCCGCGAGAGCTCGCTCGTGCTCGTCCCCTCCCATTCGGAGACGTACGGTCTCGTCGCACTGGAAGCCGCGGCGAGCGGCGTGCCCACCGTCGTGGCGGCCTCGGGCGGCTTGCGGGAGGCCGTCGTCGACAGTGAGACGGGCATCGTCATCGACTCCCGTGACCCGCAGGTCTGGGGTGCGGCCGTCTCGTCCATCCTCGGCGACCCGGAGCGCCTCGCGCAGCTCGGTTCGGCAGCGCGACGTCGGGCAGAACGGTTCGACTGGCAGCGCTCGGGCGACGCCCTCGTCGACGTCTACCGGACCCTGCTCGACACCACTCCGGCCGCCGCCTCCGCTCCGGCGACCTCCGTCTCGTGAACCGCGGACTCCTCCCGCTCGTCGACAGCGGGCGCACCGTCCTGCTCGCACACGCGCACCCCGACGACGAGACGCTCGCCTCGGGTGCGCTCATCGCCGAGCTCGTCGACAAGGGGGCTCGCGTCGTCCTCGTGACGGCCACGCGAGGCGAGCGCGGCGAGGTCGTCGACGGCCCGCTCCGGTCCCTCGCCGGCTCCGCTGCACTCGCGTCCCACCGCGAGTCGGAGCTCGCCGCCGCCTGCCGGACGCTCGGCGTGGCCGAGCAGTTCTGGTTGGGTACGGGTCCGGCGGCCCGGCCGGGGACGTCGACGCGGTACGTGGACTCTGGCATGCGGTGGGTGCGCGAGGGACTCGCCGGCCCCGCTGACGACGTCTCCCCCGGCGCGTTCTCACTCGCTCCGCTCGACTTCGTCGCCGACGACCTCGTCGCGCTCATCGGACACGTCTCGCCGGACCTGGTGATCAGCTACGACCACGGTGGCGGGTACGGGCACCCTGACCACCTCCGCATGCACGAGGCCGCGATCGTCGCGGCGCGGAAGAGCGGGGTGCCGTTCGCGGAACTCGTGCACCACCGCACCGACCTGGAATCGTTGGGCGACGACGCCGTGTGGTTCCCACTCGATCACCGCCTCCCGATCGTCGCCGCGGCACTCGCGGAACACGCCAGCCAGCTGACGGTCGACGGCGAGCAGCTCGTTCACTCCGGCGGTCAGCGCGAGGGCATCACCACCTCGGTGGGTCTGCGACTCCGGTCCCGCTAGGTGGTCGCCGGCTGGTTCCGGTGCTCCCGCGGCATGCGGGCCGCGAGCACGGGGACGAGCAGCATGAGCACGACCGCGGAACCGAAGGCCGCGGGGAACGAGAAGGCGTCGAGCAGTGCGCCGGCGACCAGCGGGCCGACGATGGCGCCGAGATCGGACGTCGCCTGGAAGACCGCGACGGCCCGGCCTCCCCGACCACCCGCGGCGTCTCCGACGGCAGCCGCCGGAGCAGTCCCGAGGAAGGCCGCCGCGACGCCGTAGACGCACAGGGCGACGACGAGCAGCCAGAGCTCACCGACGAACGGCATGGCGAGCAGCGCCCCTGCCGCGACCGGGAATGCGACGAGCATCGCGGGTCGTCGCCCGACGGTGTCGACGAAGCGGCCGGCGGGACCGAGCGCGAGCGTCTGGGCGACAGCGGCGATCGCGAAGGCGATCCCGGTCCAGGCGGCCTCCTCATGGAGCGCCTCCACCACGAGGACCGGCACGAGTGCGCCACGGACGCCCATCGACGCCCATCCGTTCGCGAAGTTCGCGAGGAGCGCCGCCTGGTACCGGCGATCGGCGAGGACGGTGCGGAACGGCTCGGCCTGCGTGGCGGTCTCGACCGGCGCGGCGATCCGACTGCCGCGCAGCATCACGAGTCCGAGGACGCCGGCGACCGCGAGGGTCCCGGCGTAGAAGAAGAAGGGTGCCGTGAGCGAGATGGTCGCGAGCAGGCCACCGACGGCCGGTCCGGCCATGCCGCCGACGAGGAACCCGCCCTGGTAGAACCCGACCGCCCGTCCACGACGGTGCGGTGGGGTGGTGCGCAGCAGCAGTGTCATCGCGGCGACGGAGAACATCGCCGACCCGATACCTCCGACCCCGCGGAGCAGGAGTAGCTGCGGATAGTCCGCCGCGAGCCCGACGAGCGCGCTCGACACCGCGACGATCCCGATGCCGGTGGCCAGCACCACCCGCTCGCCGATCCGATCGACGAGCGCACCCACGAACGGGTTCGCGATGAGCCGCATGAGCGCGAAGACCGAAACGACCGCCCCGACCTCGAGGTAGCCGACGCCGAAACTCCGCACGTACACGGGCAGGACCGGGATCACGACACCGAACCCGAGCATCACGAAGAACGCGACACCGCCGAGGACGAGGACCTCGCGGCCGAGGGGCTCACGAGGAACGGCTCCCGCTCCGCCTGGACGACGGAACGGGAGCCGGATCATGCTCTCAGGGTATCGGTGCGATCAGCCGATCGTCGCCGTGTCGATGACGAAGCGGTAGCGGACGTCGCTGCGGACCACGCGGTCGTAGGCACCCTCGACCTCGTCGGCACCGATGAGCTCGATCTGCGAGCCGATGCCGTGCTCGGCGCAGAAGTCGAGCATCTCCTGCGTCTCGCGGATGCCGCCGATGTTCGAGCCGGCGAGCGAGCGGCGGCCACCGACGAGCGAGAACACCCGGAACTGCTGCGTGTTCTCGGGCAGTCCGACGAAGACCATCGAGCCGTTGAGCTTGAGCGTCGACAGGTAGGCGTCGATGTCGAGGTCGGCGGAGACCGTGTTGATGATGAGGTCGAAGCGTCCGCGGAGCGACTTCAGGGTGCCCTCTTCACCGGTCGCGTAGTAGTGGTCGGCCCCGAAGCGCTTGCCGTCCTCCTCCTTCGAGGTCGTCTGGCTGAGCACGGTCACCTCTGCGCCGAGGGCGTGGGCGATCTTGACGCCCATGTGACCGAGGCCACCCATCCCGACGATGGCGACCTGCTTGCCGGGACCGGCGCCCCAGTGCTTCAACGGCGAGTAGGTGGTGATGCCGGCGCACAGCAGGGGTGCCGCGACGTCGAGCTCGATGCCCTCGGGGATGCTCAGCACATAGTTCTCGTCGGCGACGATCTGCTTGCTGTAGCCGCCGTACGTGGGCTCGCCGTCGTACTCACGGCCGTTGTAGGTGGCGACGTTGCCCTTCAGGCAGAACTGCTCCTCGCCGGCGAGGCAGTTCTCGCACTCGCGGCAGGAGTCGACGAAGCATCCGATGCCGACGCGGTCGCCGACCTGGTGCTTGGTGACCGCGTCGCCGACCTCGGTGACGATGCCGGCGATCTCATGGCCGGGGACCATCGGGAAGATGGCCTTGCCCCATTCCTCGCGGGCCTGGTGGATGTCGCTGTGGCAGATGCCGGCGTAGTGGACGTCGATGACGACGTCGTTGGCGCGCGGCGCACGGCGCTCGATGGTGCCGACCTCGAAAGGCGCGTCGGCGGTGGGCTTGATGATGGCGGCGACGGTGGTCATAGGACTCCTCGGGCTGGGGGTGTTGGGGGTGCCGTGGGGCGGGATGCACGCGCCGGACAGCACGTTCGACGCTAGCAGCCCACTCCACCGGACGAACCCCCAAGGGACGATCACCCGAGCTGTGCTACGAGCGGCGCGGAGGTGTGAATCCCTGCAGAGTTGCTTGGCAGTTCCCGCAGAGGATCGGCCTCAGGGTGGCATCCTGCCGCGAACCCGAGCAAGGTGGGGAACTCGTATTCGCGAACGGAACGGAGAACACACATGCTCACCCTGACCGAGAACGCCGGCCGAGTCGTCAAGACCCTCGCCGAGAACGCACCACTCACCCCGGGACTGGTCGTCCCGGACGACGCGTCGTCGCTCACGCACGGCGCCGGACTGCGCATCAGCAGCAGCTCCGACGACAACAACTTCGAAGTCACCATGACGGCGACACCGCACGAGGCCGACCAGGTCATCGAGAGCGCAGGAGCGACCGTCTTCCTCGAGGAGTCCGCAGCCGTCGCCCTGAGCGACGCGGTCCTCGACGCGCAGATCGACGAGCAGGGCGGCGTCCGCTTCGCCCTCGGCAAGGCCGAATAGCGCCCTGATTCAGCAGAACGCCCGGTGATCCACGATCACCGGGCGTTCGTGTGTCCGGGTGGGCTCAGTCCTCGGAGTGTCTGGCGCGACTCGGCTGCACCCGCGGCGGCTCGCCCGGCATCTTCGGGAAGTCGGGAGGGAACGGGAGCTCCCCCAGTCCTTGCTCGAGGTCCCGCTCCCACCACTGCAGGAGGACGTCGATGCGCCCGGCGGTGTCGTGCATGCCGGCCCACGGGTCTCCGGTCGTCCGGAGTCGCTCCGGGACGGCCCGCACGGTGAAGGCGCCCGGGTCGATCTCGGGGAGTTCGTCCCAGGTCACCGGACATGAGACGGTCGCCGAGGCCAGCGCACGGGGGCTGTAGGCGCCGGCCATCGTCCGGTCGCGGTTCGCCTGGTTGTAGTCGACGAAGATGCGTTCACCGCGCTCCTCCTTCCACCACGAGGTCGTGACGAGGTCGGGATACCGTCGCTCCAGTTCCCGAGCCGCCGCGATCACGGCGTGCCTGACGTCGAGGAACTCGTGCTCCGGCACGATGGGCGCGAACACGTGGACACCTCGGTTGCCGGAGGTCTTCACGAACCCGGTCAGTCCGACCTCCGTCAGCATCTCCCGCAGCGAGCCCGCAACGCGCACGGCGTCGGCGAAGTCGGTCCCCGGCTGCGGGTCGAGGTCGATCCGCAGTTCGTCGGGATGGTCGGTGTCCGATGCCCGTGACGGCCACGGATGGAACACGACCGTGTTCATCTGCGCGGCCCAGACGACCGCAGCGGCCTCGTCGAGGACGAGTTGCGGATGCCGCCGGCCACTCGGATACACGACGTCGACCGCCCGAACGTACTCGGGTGCTCCTTTCGGCGGGTTCTTCGAGAAGAACCATTCACCGTCCACACCGCCCGGGAACCGCTGGAGGGACACCGGGCGGTCGCCGTTGGCGGCGAGGAAGGCCGGCGCGACCTCGATGAGGTATTCCGCGAGCTCCCGCTTCGTGACACCGGACTCCTCCCAGAGCACGCGGTCGGGACTGGAGAGACGCACCTCGCGGTCGCCGTGCGGTCCGGGGACGGTGAGGACGATCGCGGTGCTGGCCATGTCGGACACCGTACGCGCCCCGCCCGGCGTGGTCACGAGGGTGGTGCTCGTCGCCGCAGCGGAGTAGAACGGGAGCTGTCCATCGAACTCGCCGTCACCACCCTGCCGAGGAGCCACCATGCGCGAGGTCCACGCCTCCCTCTTCCAATCCGTCGACGGCGTCGTCGAGTCGCCCGATCAGTGGCAGTTCGACCACTTCGACGCCGACATGGGCGCCATGATGACCGAGGCGATCGCGCCGATCGACGACGTCCTGCTCGGACGCGTGAGCTACGAGCAGTGGAGCGGGTTCTGGCCGACGGTCGGCGACGACGACCCGTTCGGCTCCTTCATCAACCCCGTGCGGAAGCACGTCGCATCACGCACCCTGGCGGGCCCGTTGTCCTGGGAGAACGCGACGCTCATCCCCGGCACGCTCGAGTCCTTCGTCGAGGAGCTCAAGCGGCAGGACGGCGGGCGCATCGCGGTGCAGGCGAGCATCTCCGTCGTGCGGCAGCTCCTCTTCGCCGGTCTGCTCGACCGGCTCACCCTCATGATCCACCCCGTCGTCGCCGGTGCCGGGCGTCATCTGTTCGAACCGAGCGACCCGGTGACACGCCTGGAGCTCGTCCACTCGGTGCGGACGAGCTCCGGCAACGTGCTCTCGACGTACGCTCCCCGCGCCTAGGCGGGTCGCCGCACGGCCGACTCAGCCCAGGTGGACGGCCTGCTGGTCGCCCGAGGGCAGGAGGTCCTCCTTGCGACCGCGGATGCAGACGATGGCGATGACGCTCGCGATCACGAGGCCGACCGCAGCCGCGATGAACGCCGCCGAGTAGCCCTGGGTGAACGCCACGAGCTGTGACGCCTGATCGGTGACCGTCGCCTGGTCGGTGACACTCGCGTAGACCGTGGTGAAGACCGACAGGCCGATCGACCCACCGATCTGCATGGAGGCGTTCGCCGTGGCGGAGGCCGCACCGGCGTCGTGCGGTGCGACGCCCGTCAGCGCGAGGTTCTGCATCGGGACGAAGATCATCGCCATGCCGATCCCCAGCACGAGGAGCGCCGGCAGCACCTGGACGAAGTAGTCGCCGTCGGCCGTGATGCGGCTGAGGTACACGAGAGCGGCCGCCGCGATGAGCGGACCGATGATGAGCAGCGGGCGCGGGCCGATGGCCGGCAGGAGCTTCGTGGCGATCGGGGCGACGATCATGATCGCGACGGTCATCGGGAGGGTCGCGATGCCGGCCTCGAGCGGCGGGAAGCCGAGCACGATCTGCAGGTGGAACGTCAGGTAGAGCAGGGCCCCGATCATGACGCTGCCGACGATCATCTGCATGAGGAAGGCACCGCCGCGGACCCGGTCCGCCACGATGCGCAGCGGGAGCAGGGGCTGCGCGACACGCATCTCGATGAAGACGAAGAGGGAGAGGAGTCCCGCACCGAGCGCGAGGAAGCCGATGGTGTCGGCGCTCCCCCAGCCGCCCTCGGCCAGCGTGAAGCCGTAGACGAGGGAACCGAGGCCCAGGATGACGGTGATCGCGCCGAGCCAGTCGTAGCGGTTGTCGCCCTCGGCCTTGCTCTCGGTCACGAGGATGAGGCCGGCGATGAGCCCGACGATCACGAACGGCACGTTGACGAGGAGGCACCAGCGCCAGTCGACGAACTCGGTGAGCACGCCGCCGAGGATGAGGCCGACGGCCGCTCCCGCACCGGCGACGGTGCCGAAGACGGCGAAGGCCGTGTTGCGGTCGCGTCCGTGGGAGAAGGTGACGGTGAGGAGCGCGAGTGCGGCAGGTGCCATGAGCGCTGCGAAGACGCCCTGCAGACCGCGAGCGACGATGAGCTCGGTCCCGCTCTGGGCGAACCCGCCGAAGGCCGACGCGGCGCCGAAGCCGACCATACCGACCAGGTAGGTGCGCTTCCGACCCCAGTAGTCGGCGATGCGGCCACCGAGCAGCAGCAGGGCGCCGAACGCGAGCGCGTAGGCCGTGACGACCCACTGACGCTGCGTGTCGGACAGCTCGAGCTCCTGCTGGGCTGCTGGAAGGGCGATGTTCACGATCGTGCCGTCGAGGACGACGATGAGCTGCGTCATCGCGAGGACGACGAGAACCCACCAGCGGCGGGCCGGGGAACCGGACGGTGCTTCGGTGGGATGCGATGCGGTGGCTGCGGATGCAGACAAGGAGGACCTCCGTGCGAGGGGTGGGGGTGCTGGGGGTTTCCAGCCCCAGATCGATGCTCGGCACACGGCGCGAGTGCAGCACGGTGCGGACGATCAACCACCCCAACCACGAAGTCGGGCAGAGGACCAGGATAGCGGATGCCGACGTCGCTGCACCCGTGAGGCCACGCGGATCACTCCGAGGTGATGAGCTCCAGGACGGCCTCCGGGTGTTCCACCGCCGCGAAGTGCCCGGTCGCCGGCAGTGTGCGCAGCCGGAGGTCCGGGACGAGGGCGGTGAGGACGGCTGTGTCGTCGGGCCCGATGAAGACGTCGCGGTCGCCCATCATGCCGCGGACAGGACACCGCACGCCGCGCCAGACGTGCAGGTCGTAGGCGGCGGCCGCTCGGGCCGCCAGGAGGAACGACGCCGGCCGGACGTCGGCTGCGAGCGCATCGACGACCGACCGGTCGAGGTCCCGGCGTCGTCCGAACAGGGGCGACATGAGCGGTGCGAGCAGGCCGATCCGGTTCAGCGCGCGGACGAGCCCGGGTCCGTGTTCGCCGAGCGCCTGCAGCATGCGCATCGCGAGGAGCATGCCCGCGAACCACGGGAGCCGGGCGCCGCCACCGACCGGCTGGCGGATCGCCTCGACGACTCCGATCCCCGTCGGCGAGACGAGGTCGACCCGGATCGTCGCCTCGGGCTCGCGGACGGCGAGGTCGAGCGCGACGAACCCGCCGAGCGAGTGCCCGACGACGCGCCAGGACCGGTAGCCGAGCGAGCGAGCGACGGTCGCGACGGCTGCGGAGAGGTCTCCGACCGTCACCGGGTCGGCGGTGGGTAGAGCCGACTCGCCCCACCCCGGGAGGTCCACGGCGATGACGTCGTCGACGACCGCGCCCCGCTCGTCGTCGGCACGGAGGAGGGGTGACCACGTGGTCCAGGAGCCGGCGGCGCCGTGCAGCAGGATCATGGCCGGTCCGCCCGCTTCGCGACCCGCCCGGACGGTGACCGGTCCGATGTCGGTGTCCACCGTGACGCGTCGCAGGCCGAGCGCGGTCGCGTCGGCGGTGATCACGGAGGGGTCGTCCGGCGGGGCAGGACGCGAGGAGTTCACGGGCATGCGTGTCATTCGGAAACGAGGTACCGCTCGGATCGGTGCTCGATCGACGACGCCGGTCCCCCGGTGCGGCGCGCAACCCCCCTTCCGGTCGGGAACCCGGCCGCTACCGTGGTCTGATGCCTGAGAACGCACGCGCCGCCGCAGACCAAGCCGCTGGAACCGCACAGAACAGCACGACCCTCCGCACCCTCGCCCGCACCGGCCACGCCGTCAACGGATTGCTCCACGTCCTCATCGGCGGGATCGCGATCTCCATCGCCCTGTCCGGCGCGGGCGGTGGATCCGGCGGCGGCGGTGACGCGGACCAATCGGGTGCGCTCAAGACGCTTGCAGGCACGCCCGGCGGGATCGTGATCATCTGGGTCGTCGCCGTCGGATTGTTCGCCCTCGGTCTCTGGACGGCGATCTCCGCCTTCCTCGTGCGCGAATCCGACACCCGCAAGCGGTGGAGCAAGCGGATCTCGACCGCCGGACGCGCGATCGCCTACCTCGCCGTCGGATCGACCGCGCTGACCTTCGCCCTCGGCGGCAGCCAGGACTCCTCGCAGTCCAGCCAGGGCCTCACGGCGACCCTCCTATCCTCCCCCGGTGGGGTGTTCGTCGTCATCGTCGTCGGCCTCGTGGTCATCGGCATCGGCGGCTTCTTCGTCTTCAAGGGCGCGACCCGCAAGTTCCTCGAGGACGTCCACCCGCCCACCGGCACGACGAAGCGCGCCGTCGTCGTCCTCGGCGTCGTCGGGTGGATCGCGAAGGGCGTCGCGCTCGTCACGGTCGGGATCCTCTTCATCGTCGCCGCTGCGACCCAGGACCCCGAGAAGGCCTCCGGCATGGACGGCGCCATCTCGGCATTGGCCGCGCTCCCGTTCGGCGTCGTCATCCTGCTCGTGGTCGGCGTCGGGCTCATCGCCTACGGACTCTTCTGCGGCGCCCGGGCGCGCTGGGGCAGCCTCTAGGACGGTGAGGTGGGCGCCTCGGGCGACGACGCGGACGGGTCGGCTCCAGACCATGTCCTGCAAACGCTTGCGTTGCGACTACCGTTAGGAGTATGACGTCTTCTGATTCCACGACGCAGCCCGAGGCGGAACCCGCCGGCGCTACGCAGACCTTCTCCGACCTCGGCCTCGACGACGCGGTGCTCAAGGTACTCAAGGACGTCGGCTACGAGACCCCGTCCGCCATCCAGGCGGCCACCATCCCGCTGCTGCTCGAGGGACGCGACGTCGTCGGCCTCGCACAGACGGGCACCGGCAAGACCGCGGCGTTCGCCCTGCCGATCCTGTCCCGCCTCGACATCACGCAGAAGACGCCGCAAGCGCTCGTCCTCGCACCGACCCGTGAGCTCGCCCTCCAGGTCTGCGAAGCGTTCGAGAAGTACGCCACGCACCTGCGCGGCGTCCACGTCCTGCCCGTCTACGGCGGCCAGGGCTACGGCGTCCAGCTGTCGGCCCTCCGTCGCGGCGTCCACATCGTCGTCGGCACGCCGGGTCGCATCATGGACCACTTGGAGAAGGGCACCCTCGACCTCACGGAGCTCAAGTACCTCGTGCTCGACGAGGCCGACGAGATGCTGAAGATGGGCTTCGCCGAGGACGTCGAGACGATCCTGGCCGACACCCCGAAGGACAAGCAGGTCGCGCTGTTCTCCGCGACGATGCCGTCGTCCATCCGTCGCATCTCCGCGAAGTACCTGAACAACCCGGAAGAGATCACGGTCAAGACGAAGACCACGACCTCGGCCAGCATCACGCAGCGCTACCTGACGGTCTCGTACCCGCAGAAGGTCGACGCCCTGACCCGCATCCTCGAGACCGAGAACTTCAGCGCGATGATCATCTTCACGCGCACGAAGAACGAGACCGAGACGCTCGCGGAGAAGCTCCGGGCGCGCGGCTACTCGGCGGCCGCCATCAACGGCGACGTCGCCCAGGTGCAGCGCGAGCGGACCGTCAACCAGCTGAAGGCCGGCAAGCTCGACATCCTCGTCGCGACCGATGTCGCCGCGCGCGGTCTCGACGTCGAGCGCATCAGCCACGTCGTCAACTACGACATCCCCGTCGACACCGAGTCCTACGTGCACCGCATCGGCCGCACGGGCCGCGCCGGACGCACTGGTGACGCGATCAGCTTCGTCACGCCGCGCGAGCGCCACCTCCTGAAGGCCATCGAGCGGGCCACCCGCCAGCCGCTCACGCAGATGCAGCTGCCGAGCGTCGACGATGTCAACGCCACGCGCCTCACCCGCTTCGACGACGCGATCACCGAAGCACTCGGCCAGACCGACCGCATCGAGCGCTTCCGCGAGATCATCGGCCACTACGTCTCCCACCACGACGTCCCGGAGGCCGACGTCGCCGCGGCCCTGGCCGTCGTCTCCCAGGGCGAGACGCCGCTGCTCCTCTCGGCCGAGGACGAGCGCCGCCGCCGCGAGGAGTTCGACAACACCAACCGTGGCAACGACCGCGCCGGTCGCGACCGTCGTGACTCCGGCGACCGCGGCTCACGCTTCGACCGCGGCGACCGCGGCGATCAGGGCGACCGTCCCGAGCGTCGCAGCCGTCCGTCCAGCGGACCGATGGCTCCGTACCGCATCGCGGTGGGCCGTCGCCAGAAGGTCGACCCGCGTCAGATCGTGGGCGCGCTCGCGAACGAGGGCGGTCTGAAGCGCGAGGACTTCGGCGCGATCCAGATCAAGCCGGACTTCTCGATCGTCGAACTCCCCGCGAGCCTCGGCAACGACGTCTTCGACCGTCTCGAGAACACCCGCATCAGCGGCAAGCTCATCGAGCTCCGTCCCGACCGTGGCGGCCCCGCCCGCCGACGCGACGACGAGGGTGGCACGAGTGGCGGCTCGTACGACCGCAAGCCGCGTTCCTAGCTCGCACGCACACGACGAGGGCCGGACGGAATCCCAGGATTCCGTCCGGCCCTCGTCGTTCCGCACCCGGCGGGGTGCGTCCGTCAGTCGCGCGGGTCGAGCACGCTCGTGACCACGGCGTAGTCCGCGTCGAGCGCGACCTCGAGCTCGTCGCCGTTCTCGAGGAGGACGTCGACCTCGAACGCCTCGCCCGGGTCGTCGCTGCGGTCCACATCGGTCACGGTGCCGCCCTTCGCTTCGGCGAGCGCTGCCTTCGAGGCCGCGTCGAACTCGGTGTCGGTGAGCGGCACGTCGTCGGCGTCACGGACATCACGGTCATCGGTGGCAGCCGTGGTGTCACCGTCGTCGATGGCGGTGCCGCCGTCGCGGTCGGTGTTCGACGCCGCGGTGGCGCGGTCGTCGTCGGTGTCTCCGAACTCGTCCACCGCGTAGGCGGCGCCGGCTCCGCCGAGGGCGAGGGCCCCGACGACGATCGCGGTGATCCACACGGGCTTCCGGCGCCAGAAGGCCGGCTTGCCGGTGGTCGCCGGGGTCGCGGGGATGGCGGTGTGGTCGGTCGCCTCGACGCGCTCGACGGGTTCGATGCGCTCGGTGGCTGCGGTGGGCTGTGTGGGATCGGTGGGCTGGGAGGCGGTGTTCTCGTTCATGTGCCCCAGACTGTCCAAGGAGCGCTGAAGCGGACCTGAAGCGAGCTGAAGCCGCGTTCAGGAAGCGGACGACGCCGGGAGCGTGACGATGAACGCCGCCCCGCCGAGCGCGGCGCTGTCGACGAGTTCGATCGACCCGCCGTGCAGCCGCACGACGTCGGCCACGATCGCCAGGCCCAGGCCCGAACCACCGGCGTCGCGCGAACGACTCTCATCGAGGCGGACGAACCGTTCGAACACGTGTGCGCGGGACTCGACCGGCACACCGGGGCCGTCGTCCTCCACGGAGATCCTGACGATCCGACCGTCGGTGGCGGATCCCACTCGGACCACGGAGCGTGCGTGCCGGACGGCGTTGTCGACGAGGTTCCGCGCCACGCGGGCGAGGAGCACCTCGTCGCCGTCGACCCTCGCCGCCGCGACGGCCGCGGACTCGACGCGCAGTCCACCGGCGGATCGGAGACGTGCAGCCTCCGTCAACAGGAGGTCGTCGACGTCGACCGTGCGCCGCGCGTTGCCCGTCGCCCCTTCGTCGAGCTTCGCGAGCAGCAGGAGCGACTCGACGAGCCCCTGCATCCTGGCGCCCTCCTCGAGGACCGTCGAGGACAGCTCGGCCGGGTCGACCCGGTCCGGGTGGAGCGCCGCCACCTCGGCGTACTGCCTGATCACCGCGAGCGGTGAGCGGAGCTCGTGCGAGGCGTCCGACACGAACCGCCGCTGCGCCGTCTGGGCGTCCTCGAGCCGCTCGAGCATGCCGTTCATCGTCCCGGCCAGGCGACCGATCTCGTCGCCCGTGGCGGGGACCGCGATCCGTCGATCCAGTTCGCCGGCCCCCAGTTCCGAGACCTCGCGGCGGATCCGCTCCACCGGCGCCAGCGCACGCCCGACGAGCAGCCAGGTCAGGCCGCCGACGAGGGCGACGAGCACGGGGACAGCGATGAGCAGGAGCATCGACACGAGTCCGACGGCGTCGTCGGTCTCCTCGAGGGAGCGGCCCGCGAGGATGACCAGGTCACGGCCGTCGACGTCGACGTCCTCACTTGCGAACACCACCGGCTCGTCGTCGACGACCGAGACGAACACGTCACCGTCCGGGATCGGCGTCGGGAGCTCGATCTCGTCGTCCGTCCGGTCCACGACACGGCCGTCCTCGACCAGGACCAGGAGTCGACCGTCGTCCTCGGGCAGCGTCGTCGCGTCCGCCGCGACCAGTTGCGCCGACACGCCCTCCGCCTCGGCCGAGGCGCTCTGTTCGACGCCGGAACGGAGCGCCGCGGAGAACAGGCCGACGAACGCCACGGAGCCGACCCCGAGGAACAGTCCGACCGCGAGCACCGATCCCAGTGCCGCGCGGGCTCGGACCGAACGCCACAGCCGCTGTCGGGGCGCGACCGTTCCGTGCGGCCCGCCGTCAGCCACGTCCGCCCGCCAACCGGTATCCGAACCCACGCACCGTCTCGATCGAAGCCCGCTCGAAGGGGCGGTCCACCTTGTTGCGGAGATGCCCGACGTAGACCTCGACGATGTTGGGATCGCCCTCGAAGTCGTCGTCCCACACGTTCTGCAGCACCTCGCGCTTCGACACCACCTCGCCGCCGCGTCGCATGAGGAACTCGAGGACCGCGAACTCGCGCGAGGTCAGGTCGATCGGGACGTCGCCCCGGTGGACCTGCTTCGACGCCGGGTCGAGCCGCAGTTCGCCGACCTCGAGCACCGCGGGCCGCTCCCGCGATCCACGTCGGACGAGTGAGCGGATCCGCGCGACGAGCACCGCGAAGGAGAAGGGTTTGCTCAGGAAGTCGTCGGCACCGGTGTCGAGGGCTTCGACCTGGTCCCAGTCGCCGTCCTTCGCCGTGAGCATGAGGATCGGGGTCCAGTCGCCCGCGTCGCGGAGCTGCTGACAGACGCGGTAGCCGCTGAGGCCCGGCATCATGATGTCGAGGATGATCGCGTCGTAGCGGTGTTCTCCGGCCATCCAGAGTCCGTCGACGCCGTTCGCCGCGACGTCCACGGCGAAGCCCTCCGCCTCGAGTCCCCTCCGAACGCCGTCGGCGAGTCGCACCTCATCGTCCACGACGAGTATCCGCATCCGGTGCGACCTCCAGGCTCCGTGCCGGTCGACGGTCGAGCGGCGCGTCCCAGTCTGGCGCGGACAAGCTGAAGCAGCGCTGAAGCGGGACGGTCCGGCGTGGACCCCCGTACGCTGGAGCGGTGCCAGTCCCCGCCGCCGCCGACCCGTGGGAGCAGTCCCTCGACGCGACGGACACGGCACCGGCGCGTCGCAGACTCCCCCTCTACGAGGCCGGCGCGATCCCCGTGCCGTTCGTCATCCGCGGCAACACCGAGCGGATCGCGCGGGACACACACTGGGACGAGCACTCCCACCCCACGCACGAGCTCCTGTGGAACGATCGCGGCGCATCCACCGCGACCGTCGGCGAGCGCGTCTGGACCGTGACCCCGCACCACGGTCTCTGGATCCCGGCCGGTGTCCGCCACACCGGATGGACCCCGGCCGGCACTTGGCAGCGGGCCGCGATGTTCAGCGTCGACCGCGTCCCCACGATCTCCGAGCAGCCGACCGCGGTGGAAGTGACGCCCTTGCTGCGCCTCCTGCTCGACCGGCTCGGCGACGCCGAGCTCGAGGACCGCGCGCGTGCCACCACCGAGGCGGCCATCGTGGACGTGCTGGAGCCGGCCGAGCACGAACTGCTCCTCCGACTCCCCCGGTCGGCGCTCCTGACACCCATCGCCGAGCGGATGCGCACGAACCCGTCCGACACGACCTCGCTCGCCGAATGGGCCACCCGGCTGGGCGTGAGCACGCGGACGGTGACGCGCGCCTTCGAATCCGAGACCGGGTTGGGGTTCACCCGGTGGGTCGCCGCCGCGCGAGCTCAGCACGCGATCACCCGACTGACGGCGGGTGACAGCATCGACGAGGTCTCGACCGCCGTCGGGTACCGCTCGTCGACGGCGTTCGGGACCGCCTTCCGCCGCGTCACCGGCATGAGCCCCGGGCGATTCCGGAACCGCTGAGGACGGATCGATGCACCCGCGATCGGTTGTCCGATTCGCGAAGGAACACGTCGGATCCGCTCGATTGCGTCAGGGTGGGATGCCAGCTAACTTTGGTTAGGCAATCCTTCATCATCCCCTCCTCGCGTGTGACGCCGGCCGTTCACGGCCGCCATGCCCGACCCCTCGACGACGTCCTCCGACGCCGTCGTTCGTCGTGCCCGCACGCAGGTGTCAGCCAGCAGCACCCGAAAGGACCCCATGCAGCGCGCATCACGTCTCGTCGCCCTCTCCGCGGCGGCGTTCCTCACCATCGGCCTCGCGGCCTGCTCGTCGTCATCGGCCGAAGAAGGCACCGGCAGTGGCGACGGCTTCACGCCGATCACGATCGAGCACGCCCTCGGCACCACGACGATCGACGCCAAGCCGGAGCGCGTCGCCACCGTGAACTGGGCGAACCACGAGGTTCCACTGGCCCTCGGCATCGTGCCCGTCGGGATGGCCGCTGCGAACTTCGGTGACGACGACGGCGATGGCATGCTCCCCTGGGTCGAGGAGAAACTCGAAGCGCTCGACGCCGAGACCCCGGTGCTCTTCGACGAGACCGACGGGATCGACTTCGAGGCCGTCGCCGACACGAACCCCGACGTCATCCTCGCCGCCTACTCGGGGCTCACGCAGGAGGACTACGACACCCTCACCGAGATCGCCCCCGTCGTGGCCTACCCGGAGACCGCCTGGGGCACGTCCTGGCGCGACACCATCCTCTTCAACAGCGAGGCGATGGGCATGGCCGACGAGGGCGAAGCACTCGTGACGCAGCTCGAGGACGAGATCAGCGACGCGGCGGCGGCGTACCCGCAGCTCGAGGGCAAGACCGCGATGTTCCTCACCCACGTCGACACCAGTGATCTCAGCGAGGTCAGCTACTACACGACCCACGACACCCGCACCGCGTTCTTCGAGGACCTGGGCCTCGCGTTCCCCGAGAGCGTCGCGACGGCCTCCGCCGAGACCGAGTTGTTCTCCCTGACGCAGAGCGCCGAACAGGCCGACGCGTTCAGCGATGTCGACATCATCGTGACGTACGGCGGCGACGAGCTCATCGCGGCGCTCGAGGCCGACCCGCTGCTGTCGCAGATGCCCGCCGTCGCGAACGGCGCCATCGTCGCCCTCCCCGGCACCAGCCCCCTCGGAACCGCCGCCAACCCGACGCCGCTCTCGATCTCCTGGATCCTCGACGACTACCTGAAGCTGCTCGCGCAGGCGGCTGACCAGGCGGCGTGATCACCGGTACCGCCACCCCACCCGCCTCGGGTGTCGCCGTCGTGCGACGCCCGAGGCGGGTTCGTGGGCTCTGGCTCCTCGTCGCGGCCCTCGTCCTCCTCGCCGCGATGCTCCTCTCCGTCACCGTCGGATCGCGTGACGTGGAGTGGTCCGCCGTGCTCGGCGCCTTCTCGGGCGGCGTGGACGGGTTCGATCAGGCCGCGGTGGCCAAGCGCATCCCGAGGACGCTCCTCGCCGTCCTCGCCGGTGCCGCCCTCGGCGTCTCGGGAGCCGTCATGCAGGGCGTCACCCGGAACCCGTTGGCCGACCCCGGCATCCTCGGCATCAACCTCGGCGCTTCCCTCGCCGTCGTGACCGGGCTCGCATACTTCGGGCTCGCAGCGGCGAGCACCACCATCTGGGTCGCGATCATCGGCGCCGGAGCCACGGCGGTCTTCGTGTACACGGTCGGCTCGCTCGGCCGAGGTGGCGCGACACCGCTCAAGCTCGCCCTCGCGGGCGCCGCGACGTCCGCCGCGCTCGCCTCCGTCATCACTGCCGTCGTGCTGCCCCGCGGCGACATCGCGAGCAGTGTGCGGTCCTGGCAGATCGGTGGCGTCGGTGGTGCCACCGTCGTCCAACTCGAGCAGGTGCTGCCGTTCCTGGTCGTCGGGTTCCTCGTCTGCCTGCTGTCCGCACGCGGTCTCAACTCCCTCGCGCTCGGCGACGAGCTCGCCGCCGGCCTCGGTGAACGCGTCGCCATCGCACGCGGTGCGGCGGCCCTCGGTTCGGTGGTGCTCTGCGGGGCAGCGACCGCGGTCACCGGTCCCATCGGCTTCGTCGGGCTCGTCGTGCCGCATGCCTGTCGGCTCATCGTCGGCGTCGACCACCGGTGGCTCCTCCCCTTCTCAGCCGTCGTCGGGGCGATCCTCCTCACCGTCGCCGACGTCCTCGGCCGCATCGTCGCCCGCCCCGCGGAGATCGACGTGGGCATCATCACCGCGTTGATCGGCGCTCCGATCTTCATCGCGATCGTCCGTCGGCAGAAGGTGAGCGCCCTGTGACCGAGCGCCAACCCGTCGCGGCGCCCGGCCTCGGTGGACGGACGCCCTCGACCCTCGACCGCGTTGTCGGTGGACGCCGGGGGCGCCGCCGTCGCCGGGTCGCCGTCATGACCACCCTCGCCGCACTCATCGTCGCGGTCTTCCTGATCTCCCTGATGGTGGGCAACACCTTCTATCCGCCGAGCGACGTCGTGCGTGTCGTCCTCGGTCAGGACGTGCCGGGCGCCTCCTTCACCGTCGGACGGTTGCGGCTCCCCCGGGCGGTCCTCGCGGTCATCGCCGGGGCTTCGTTCGGTCTGGCCGGCGTCACCTTCCAGACGATGCTGCGGAACCCCCTCGCGAGCCCGGACATCATCGGCATCAGCGCCGGGTCGAGCGCGGCCGCCGCATTCGCGATCGTCACCCTCTCCCTCGGTGCGACCGAGGTGTCGGTCTTCGCCATCGTCGTCGGCCTCGCCGTCGCGGTCCTCGTGTACGTCCTCGCCTACCGCGGCGGCGTCGCCGGAACCCGACTCATCCTGATCGGCATCGGTGTCGCCGCCATGCTCGACAGTGTGACGACGTACATCCTGTCGCGGGCGGCCCAGTGGGACCTGCAGGAGGCGACCCGGTGGCTGACCGGCAGTCTCAACGGGACGAGCTGGTCGCAGGTCGGTCCGGTCGTCGTCGCGCTGCTCGTGCTCGGCCCCGTCCTCCTCGCCCAGTCCAGGAACCTCGCCGCGACCCGACTCGGCGACGACACCGCCGCCGCACTCGGCGTCCGCGTCGACCGGACCCGCCTGATCGTGATCGTCGCGGCAGTCGGCCTCATCGCGTTCGCGACAGCGGCGTCGGGCCCCATCGCGTTCGTCGCGTTCCTCTCCGGCCCCATCGCCTCGCGGATCGTCGGACGCGGCGGGTCGATGCTCATGCCCGCCGCGCTCGTCGGCGCCCTCCTCGTCCTCGTTGCCGATCTCACCGGGCAGTACCTCCTCGGCGCGCGCTACCCCGTCGGCGTCGTGACCGGGGTGCTCGGGGCACCGTTCTTGATCTGGCTCATCATCCGCACCAACCGCGCCGGTGGCTCGCTGTGACCGGCACGCCACCCCGACATCCCGGAGGCACCCTGTGACCACGGAACACCAGCTCCTCGTCGAGCGACTCGCGCTCGGCTACGGCGACCGGACCGTCATCGACGGACTCGACCTCCTCGTGCCGCCCGGCGAGGTGACGGCGATCGTCGGCGCGAACGCCTGTGGCAAGTCGACGCTGCTGCGTTCGATGTCCCGCCTACTGACGCCTCGGAGCGGCCGCGTCGTCCTCGACGGTAAGGACGTGCACCGATTGCCGGCGAAGCAGCTGGCACGTACGCTCGGCCTGCTCCCCCAGTCGCCCATCGCGCCGGAGGGGATCACGGTCGCCGACCTCGTCGGGCGAGGCAGACACCCGCACCAGGGCCTCCTCTCTCGTTGGAGCACCGAGGACGACGTCGCGGTCGCTGCGGCGCTCGACGCCACCGAGACGAGCGAGCTCGCGGACCGGCACGTCGACGAGCTGTCCGGCGGACAACGTCAGCGCGTGTGGATCGCGATGGCGCTCGCGCAGCAGACCGACCTGCTCCTCCTCGACGAACCGACCACCTTCCTCGACGTGAGCCATCAGGTGGAGGTGCTCGACCTCCTCACCGACCTCAACCGTTCCCGCGGGACGACCATCGTCATGGTGCTGCACGACCTGAACCTCGCCGCACGTTACGCCGACCACCTCGTCGCCCTTGCCGGTGGGCGCCTCCATGCGGCGGGGACACCCCACGAGGTGCTGACGGAGTCGACGGTGCGCGCGGTGTTCGGACTGCAGAACCAGGTCATCACCGACCCGACCTCGGGCAAGCCGCTCATGCTGCCGATCGGCCGTCACCACGTGACGGTCTGAACGGGGGCGTCACCGTCGACCGCGTCTAGGCTGGGCGCATGGGTGATGAGGACCGCAGGAAGCGAGCCGCCGAGCAGGAGGCCCGGGCGCTGCGTGCGCTCGAATCGATCAGGAACGGCGGCGATCTCGGCAGAGAGACCCTCGACCTCTCGAACGAGTACTCCGACGGACTGCGCACCCGCGTCGCAGCGTGGTTCCGTGGCGCGAGGAGCCGGAAGGACTGAGCGCCGTCAGTCCGCCTGCTCCGGGTGCACCGGGTAGTGGCTCGTGATCGAGACGCGGTTGAAGGCGTTGATGACGATCGCCAGCCACCGGACCGCGGCGATCTGACCGTTCGTGAGCGTCGACAGGTCGTCGTCCGGCAGGCGCCGGCGGTGCTGCACATCCGCGATGAGGGTGACGTCCTCGGTGATCGCGAGTGCGGCCTGCTCCACCGGGCTGAAGTACTCGCTGTCGCGCCAGGCGGACAGGATGGCGAGGCGTTCCGTGGTCTCGCCGAGCGCGATCGCGTCAGCGACGTGGAGACGCAGGCAGTACGCGCAACCGTTGATCTGCGAGGCCCGGATCCGGATCAGCTCGATGAGCCGCTTGTCGATGCCGGCGTCGAGTGCCGCGCGACCCGCGGCACGTCCGGTCTCGACGAGCGCCTGATAGACCTCGGGTGATTCCTTGTCGAGCCAGACGTCGGCGCTCATGGGGTTCCTCTCGTCACTGGGCGGGTGCGGTCCCGCAGACCACTCCTCCAACGCTAACGCGCGCGGCGGGAGGACGTCAGCGTGGACGGTCTCGGTGATGCGTCACCGCGGCGGGATGTCCTGGCGCGTGACCGGCTCCGCCGGTGCGTCGCCGTGGGGTCGCAGTTCCACCCGACGACTGCCGCAGGCGGCGCACCGGAGGTAGCGCAGCGACCCCTCCGAGGTGGTGTGCGCCGACTCCGTCGCCCAGATGTGGCGGCAGGCGTCGACGGCGTTCGGCGACGGTTCGGAGGACTGCGGGGGTGCGTCGAGGAGGGTCATGACTCCACCATGATGTAATGGCGTTATGCATCTCAACCCTTACGGCTCGTACGCCGTCCTCCTGGCCGCTTCGCTGGCGAACGACTGGCCCGACGACCGGGACGCCATCGTCGCCCGCACCCGGGAGCACGGGATGACGATGCCCTTCACCGAGGTCCCCCATGACCACGCCCGCGTCCGCCGGGTCGTCGACGAGTGGCTGACCGTCGTCGACGCGGCAGACGATCAGGCCAGGGCGGCCGCGCTCAACCGTCAGATGGCCGCTGCGGCCGCGTTCCCGCGGCTGACGGACCATGACGGCGAGGGGTGGCACCTGCACTACCGCGACGAGCACCAGGCGCTCCCCGAGGTCCTCGGCGCGGTGATCAGCGTCGGGACCGCCCTCCACCTGACGACGAGGGGGATGCAGCGTCTCGGTCGGTGTGCCGCGGGGACCGAACCCGGCGACACCTGCCGGCGGGTCGTCGTCGACGTCACCCGCAACGGTCGTCAGCGCTACTGCTCGGTGCGGTGCGCCAACCGGTCGGGCGTCCGCAGGCACCGCGCACGCGCGGGCGGCTCAGGCCGCTGATCGGGCGTCGGGCAACAGGAACCAGACGCTCGCTCCCCCGAGCCCCGACTCGTCGATCTCGATCCGGCCACCGTGCGCCTCGACGATGCGTCGACAGGTCGAGAGGCCGATGCCGAGGCCGGCGACCTCGCTCCCCGCCGCGCGTTCCATGAGGTCGAAGACGCGCTCACGCTGCTCCGGAGCGACACCAGGACCGTTGTCCTCGACCGCGACCAGCACCCCGGCGGAGACCCGCTCGGCCTGCACCAGCACGTGCGGGACGACTCCGGCGGCCGCACTGAACTTCACCGCGTTCGCGATCAGGTTCTGCAGCAGCGCGCCCAGCAACGTCTCGTCGCCGTGCACCTGGAAAGGCGTGTCGACGTCGACGGTCGCGCCGGTCGAGGTGATGGTCGCATCGAGGTCCTCGACCACCGAGGACACGAGCGGCCCGAGGTCGATCGGGGCGCGTCGCGGACGGGCGCCACCGATCCGGGCGAAGTCGAGCAGGTCGGTGATCATCGCCGCCATCCGATCGGCGGCGGACTCGGCTCGCGCGAGCGCCTTCGCCGCGTGCGGCGCGTTCGCCATCTCCGGGCTGTCGGTCGCGAGCTCGAGGAACCCGGAGACCGCCATGAGCGGGTTGCGCAGGTCGTGGCTCACCTGGCCGGCGAACTGGGCGAGCTGCTCGTTGGACTGGCCGAGCTCGTAGGTGAGGCGGAGCAGCTCGAGGACGTCGACGACCTGCCTCGCGAGGAGGTCGAGCGCCTTGCCCTGTTCCGGAGTCAGCTCACGGACACGGTCGTCGAAGATGCACAGGGTGCCGATCGGGACGCCGGCGGGGGTGACGAGCGGGCTCGATGCGTAGAAGCGGACGTTGGCGAGCTCACCGGTGACGAAGGGGTTCGCCGCGAAGCGCGGGTCCTCACGAGCGTCTCGGACGATCGTCCGCACCTGCTGTTGGAACACGACCGCGCACATCGAGTCCTCACGCGAGCAGCTCGCCGGTTCCAACCCGACCGCAGCGATCTGGTGCTGGAACCGGTCGTCGATGATGTTGATGACGGCGGTCGGCACGCCGCACATCGCCGCGGCGAGGTGGACGAGGCTCTCGAGGTCCGTCTCGGGCGGACGACCGACGACCTGGTATTCGGCGATCGCGGAGCGCCTCGTGATGTCCTCTGCGGTGATCACGCGCGCCCTTTCGTCGTCGGAATCCGGAACGTGTCCATGCTACCCATCCAGGGCACATGCGCTGCCTCGACTGTCGGATACGTCCGGGATGTCCCACTCGCCACCCGGACGGTCGACCGTCGCTCAGGCGAGCTGCAGGCGCCTCCAGGCGAGTTCGGCGAGCACCGCGGCCTGCAGGTCCAGGACACCGTCGTCGAACACCGCGCGTTCGGAATGCAGGGCGACGGAGCCCTCATCGGGGGCGGCACCGACGAAGACGAGCGTGCCGGGGACCTCGTCGAGGATGTAGGCGAAGTCCTCCGACGCCATCGACGGCACCTCCTGCCGGATGACCCGGTCGGGCCCCACGAGTGCGTCGAGCGTGCTGAGGACGAACCGCGTCTCCTCCGGGTCGTTGACGGTGACGGGGTAGGACGCGATGAACGTCGACTCGAGGGTGCAGCCGTGCGCCTCGGCGATCGCGGTCAGCAGCTCGGGCAGCTGCTCACGCACCGTCTCGAGCGTCGCCTTCGACAGCGTGCGGATGTTCGCCTCCAGGCTGACGGCCGAGGCGAGCACGTTGCTGGCCTCGGAGTCGCTGCTCAGCCGGGTGATGGAGATGACGGCCTGGTCGGTGGCCGGAAGCCGACGGGCCGCGAAGGTCTGCACGGCGAGGATGAGGTGTGCGGCGACCGGCACCGGATCGACGGCGAGGTGCGGGAACGCCGCGTGACCGCCCGTCCCGCGGAGGGTGAGCTGCAACACGTTGGCACTCGCCATCATGGCGCCCTCCCGCGTGACGAGCTGCCCGCGTGGGGTGCTGCAGTCGACGTGCAGCGCGTACGCCGCGACGGGTCGCTCTCCGGCGATGTCGAGCAGACCCTCATCGAGCATGAGCCGCGCGCCGGCCTGGCCCTCCTCCCCGGGCTGGAACATGAACACGACCGTGCCGGCGAGGTCGGCGCGACGGGCGACGAGCAGGCGGACGGCGCCGAGGAGACCCGCCATGTGGAGATCGTGGCCGCAGGCGTGCATGGCCCCGGACGTCGACGCGAACGGCAGCCCGGTCGCCTCGGTGACCGGCAGACCGTCCATGTCGGCACGGAGCAACACGGTGGGGCCGGGGGCGCCGCCCCGGAGGACGGCGACGACCGAGGAGAGCCCGGTGCCCGTCGTGACCTCCAGGCCGAGGCCCTCGAGTTCGCGCAGGATGATCCCCTGGGTGACGGGCAGGTCGAGGCCGATCTCGACGGCCTGGTGCAGTTCGCGTCGGACGGCCACGAGCTCGTCGCGCATCGCGGTCGCGTCCTCCTGGAAGCCGGTCATGAGCGGACCCCCCTCGTCCTGCGGCGAGCGCCGGTACACCTGCTCGCCGCGGATCCAGGTCTCGGCGACCCGGACGGTGGCGATCTCGTCCGCGGGGACGGAGAAGACGTCGCGGTCGAGGACGGCGAAGCTGCCGTCGTATCCCGTGGCGATCCGACCGACGCTCTCGAGCGGCGAGAGCAGGCCGGCTCGTCCCGTGTACAGCAGGAGCGCCTGGGCGACGCTGATGGCCTCCTCGGGGACGAAGTCGGCGCCGTTGTAGGCCTGGCGTCGGACGGCGGCCTCGACGGAGAGCATGACGTCGTCGGCGCCGCTCCAGGCGGTGGCCGGGCGGTCGGAGGAGAGCGCGAGCGGCCCGATGGTGCGGAACAACCGGGCGATCGGGTAGGCGTCGGGGACCTGTTCGGCGCGGAGGGCGAGCTCGTAGCCGTCGTATTCGGCGAAGAAGAACACGGTGTGGGTGGCGATCCCGAACGTCATGCGCGCGGAGCGGAGCCGTTCGGCGTACTCCTCGCTGATGATGGTCGCGTGCTCGATGCGGACGGAGGGGATGCCGTCGAGCCAGGGCTCCTGGTCTTCGAAGAGGCTCGCGACGCGGTCGAGGGCGCGGTCACCCATGGCGTGCACCGCGAGCTGGACGCCGTTGCGGCGAGCCCAGGCGCCGGCTGCGAGGACGTCGTCGTCCTCGACGAGTCGGAGTCCGTGGTCGCAGGACTCGGGATACGGTTCGGCGACCCAGGCGGTGCGGTTCGAGTAGGCCCCGTCGAGGACGACCTTCACCCCGCCGATGCGGATCCGCCCCTCGCGATCGTCCGGAGTGAGCTCGGCGAGTGGCGCGGAGGGGTCCCAGCCCGGGTAGAGGGCGACGCGGGTGCGGAGCCCCTTGGCGGCAGCGGCGCGGAAGGCGTCGAGGGGGTCGTGCAGTCGGTTGGACAGCAGGTCGCACACGGCGACGATCCCTCGCGAGGCCAGTTCCTCGCCGATCGCGACGAGCGAGGCGACCTGTTCGTCTCGTTCCGGCACCGGGATGAACCTCGCGACCGCCTCGACCGCGGCGATCTCGGTGAGGACACCGTTCGGCTCGCCGTCCGGTCCGCGTTCGAAACGCGCACCGGCCGGGTCGGGTGTGGCGGCCGTGATGCCCGCGAGGCGGAGCGCCGCGGTGTTGCAGACGGCGGAGTGGGCGTCGCAGCGCCAGACGAGGACGGGGCGTTCTGCGGACACCGCGTCGAGGTCGGCTGTGGTCGGCATCCGCCCCTCGGGGAACTTCGTGTCGTCGAACCCTCGGCCGAGCACCCAGGCGCTCGGCGCGGTCAGCGTCGCCTGGTGCTCTCGCAGCCGCTCCACGAGTCCGTCGATGGAGACCACTGACGGCGGGAAGCACTCGGCGGCCACAGCGGTGGCGGCCATGAGCGCCGGGTGGGTGTGGCTGTCGATGAGGCCGGGGAGCACGGTGCGTCCGCCGAGGTCGACCGCGGGTTCCCCCGCGATCGCAGACGCCTCCCCCACCCAGTCGAAGCGGCCGTCGACGATGCGGAACGCGGAGGCGACGTCCGTCTCGTCGGTGCCGGTGAACACCCGGGCGTTCGTGAAGAGCTGCGAGTGGGTCGGCGTCGCGGTGGGTTGCGGTGTCACGGTGGGGGTCTCCGTCTCGGTCTCAGCTGCCATCAGATCGCGCGCCAGGTGAAGCGACCGCCGAGCAGGGTCGCGGCGACCGGCATCGACCGCAGCCGCTCGGCGTCGGCGTCGAACGGGTCGAGGTCCGTGATGACGAGGTCGGCGGGCTGCCCGACCGCGATCGACGTGCGGACGCTCGCGGCCAGGGCCACGTCCAGCGGGAGCCGTTGCTCGGGGTGCCAGGCGTCGCGGCCGTCGCGACTCCGGCTCGTCGCGGAGGCGATCGCCTGCCACGGGTCGAGTGGCGAGACCGGAGCATCCGAGCCGAGCCGGAGGCCGACGCCTGCGCGGTGCAGGGATCCGAACGCGAACGCGCGACCCGTGCGGCCGCTCCAGTGGCGGTCGGCGACGTCCCGGTCGTCCATCGCATGCTCGGGCTGCACGCTCGCGATCAGCCCGAGGCTCGCGAACCGGGCGAAGTCCTGCTCGCGCACGAGCTGGGCGTGCTCGATGACGCCGCGCATCCCGAGCGCTTCGAAGGTGTCGAGGACCTCGGTGTTGGCTCGGTCGCCGATCGCGTGGACGGCAGCCTCGATCCCGGCGCCCCTTGCACGTTCCAGCAGTCGGCGGAGCTCGTCGACCGAGACGCTCTCGACCCCGCAGGCGTGCGCACTCGACGGGTCGACGCCCGGATACGGGTCCCAGCACCAGGCGGTCCTCGTGTTGAGGGAACCGTCGACGACGACCTTGAGTCGCCCCATGGTGAGGAGTCCGGCCGGGTCGATCGCGTCGCCGGTGCGAAGTCCCGCCGCGATGACGGACTCCAGTCGGTCGGGCCACGCGGCGGCTTCGATCCGCAGGCTCGTCGCGCCGTCCGCGATGCGCTCGGACCATTCGCCGAGATTGTCGGTGTTCTCGAACTCGACGACTCCGACGACGCCGCGTCGGGCTGCCGCGTCGGCGGCGTCCCGGTAGGCGTGCGCGGCGAGCCCCGAGTGCTGGTCGATCCGCTGCAGCGCCTCGATCCACGGCGCTTCGGTGACGACACCGCTCGCGTCGAGGTCCAGGCCGAGCCGTCGGGCGGCGCGCGTGTTCATCCAGGCACAGTGCAGGTCGCCGCTGACGAGGACGACGGGCATGTCCGATTCGGTGGCCTCCAGCGCGGCGAGCGTCGCCGGCTGCGTCCACAGTCCGTCGCGGAACCCGTACCCCATGAGGAACCCGTCGGTGAGGGGTGCACCGGTGTCGACCGCGCGACGGACGGCCACGAGGACGTCGGCCGCGCTGGCGGTGTCGGTCAGATCGATCCGTCGCCGCTGGATCACCCACTGGGTCATGTGGACGTGCGCGTCCCAGAGCCCCGGTCCGATCGTGCGTCCGGCGACGTCCACGACCTCGCCGGACGCCGGGGCCGTCCCGGCCGGTCCGATCCCGGCGATCCGACCGTCGCGGACGAGGATGTCGACGGGCTCGCCGCCGGAGGGCCGTGCGTTCCGGAGCGTGAGGTCGGTCGCGGTCACCGTGCCGGTGTCCCGTCGTGGGTGGTCGGCGCAGCTGTCCCTGCGTCGAGCCCGTGGAGGGCCGCCATGCGGGCGGCGAGGGTCACGTTCTGGTACGGACCCGGCTCCCCGAGCGCCGTGACGACCCGTTCGACGACCTCGGCCGGTTTGTCCTGGCTCATCTTCTCCTTGGCCTCGAACCGGGTCACGCGCAGGCGGAATCCGACCGTCCCATGGACGATGCGTGCCGCGTACTCGCTGTTCGCGATCGTCCCGTTCATGAGGTACGGCTCGGGCAGCACACGCTCGAAGTGGGCGACGAGGCGGTCGAGCACCTGGAGGTTCTCCTCGTCCGAGAGCAGTTCGGGCACCCCGTACAGGTGCGCGACCGCGAAGTTCCAGGTGGGGACGGCCGGCGACGTGTCGTACCAGCTCGGCGACACGTACCCCTGGGGACCGTAGACGATCACCATGGCCTCGTGCTGACCGAGCTCGTGCAGTCGCTCATCCGGCCGCCCGACGTGGCTGAGGAGCACGATCCCGTCCTCGTCCTCCTCGAGCAGGACCGGATAGTGCGATGAAACGAGCCCACGACCGGGGACGTGACTGACGACCGTCGCCCAGGGGTACTCGCGCACGAGTGCGCGGACCGCTTCGACGTCGTCCTGGACGTACTCGGTGGTGTGCCTCATCTGCCGCCTCCTGCGGTGCTCGGGGTGTCGACCGCGGACGCTGCGGCCGCCAGGGCCGTCGCCACGTTCGAGGGGGCTCCGACGCCCCGGACGCGCGCCAACCAGGCGGTCGTCGCGGCGAGGGCCCCGAGGTCGAGCCCGGTCTCGATCCCGAGCCCGTGGAGCATCCACACGAGGTCCTCGGTTGCGAGGTTACCGGTGGCGCCCTTCGCGTACGGGCAGCGACCCAGGCCACCCACGGAGGAGTCGAACTCGGCTACGCCCAGCGAGAGCGCCGCGTACACGTTGGCGAGTCCCTGCCCGTAGGTGTCGTGCAGATGCAGCGCGACCGCCTCGACCGGGATCCCGGCGGCGAGCACGTCCCGGACGACCCGGGTCGTGAGCCCGGGCGTCCCGACCCCGATCGTGTCGCTGACGGCGACGGTCGAACACCCGGCGCGGTACAGCCGCACGGCGGCCTCGACGACCGTCGCCGGATCGACCGCACCCTCCCAGGGGTCCCCGAACGCCATCGACACGTAGCCGCGCACCGGCACGCCCTCCGCGGTCGCGGCGGCGGCGACCTCCTCGGCCCGTTCGACGGCACCCTCGCGCGAGGTGTTGAGATTGGCCCTGGCGAACGACTCCGATGCGCTCACGACGACGGAGACCTCCCGGACACCCGCGTCGATCGCCCGATGCAGGCCGCGCAGGTTCGGCACGAGGCCGACCGCCCGCGCACCCGTCGGCACGTCGAGGCCCGCGACGAGCCGTTCCGCATCCGCGAACTGCGGGATCCAGGTGGCCGGCACGAAACTCGTCACCTCGAGGTCCCGCGACCCCGCCTCGTACAGACGCCGACAGAGCTCCGCCTTCACCGCCGTGGGCAGGATGTCCGTCTCGGCCTGCAGCCCGTCGCGCGGCGCCACCTCGTAGACGCGCACCCGCGTCGGGAGACCGTCGACCGGTTCCATCCGGGGCTGCGGCAGGCCGCTCATGCCGAGGTCGCCCGGAGCTCGTCGAGCACCTCGCGTGCGTACTCGACCCGGATCCGACGGTCAGCGACGATCCTCGCCGCGACCGCCCCGATCTCGTCCACGGTCGCACCGGCGCTCGCCGCGATCGTCCGGGCGTGCAGAGTCATGTGGCCGCGCTGGATGCCCTCGGCGGCGAGCGCCCGACACGCGGCCAGGTTCTGGGCGAGGCCCACGGAGGCGATGACCGCCGCAAGTTCCCGAGCCGTCTCGACGCCGAGGAGGGTCACGCCCGCCTGCGCCGTCGGATGCGCCTTCGTCGCTCCACCGACGAGTCCGACGGCCAGTGGGACCTCGATCGTGCCGACGAGGTTCCCGTCGGCGTCCTGCTCGAACTGCGACAGCGCCGCGTAGCGACCAGACCGCGCCGCGTGGGAGTGGCAGCCGGCCTCGACCGCCCGGGTGTCGTTGCCCGTGGCGAGGACGACGGCCGTGATGCCGTTCATGATGCCCTTGTTGTGCGTGGCCGCCCGGTACGGGTCGGCCTCGGCGAACGCGCTCGCGGCGACGATGTCGGCGACGACCTGCGCACCGCCGAGGAGGTCGGCGTCGAACACCGCCCTGGCACGGGTGATGCGCTGGTCGGCTTTGTTCGTGAGGATCCGCAGGAGGGTCCGCGATCCGGCGATCTCGGCGATGCGGGGTGCGATCGCCTCGGCCATCGTGTTCACGGCGTTCGCGCCCATGGCGTCGCGGACGTCGACGTGGAGGTGGACGATGACCTGTGTCCCCACCCGCGTCGGCAGGATCCGCACGTCGATGTCGCGGGCGCCGCCGCCGAAGGAGACGAGGATCGGGTCGAGCTCGTTCGCGAGGGCGAGCAGTTCGTCGCGGGCCTCGAGGACGCGGAGCCGCGCGGCGTGCGGGTCGACCGCGTCGAGGATCTGGATCTGCGCGATCATGACGTCGCCCGACGACGACGTCCGGAAACCGCCGTGCACGCGCGCGATGCGGGCGGCGTTGGAAGCCGCGGCGACGACGCTCGGCTCCTCGGTCGCCATGGGGACGAGTCGGTCCTCGCCGTCGATGGTGAAGTTCGTCGCGACGCCCACCGGGACGGCGATGACGCCGACGACGTTCTCCACGAGGTGGTCCGCCTGGGCGATCGACAAGCCGGCATCGGGTCGCAGTGCGGCGAGCGCTTCCGCCGCGATCCCGGCCCCCTCGGCGACGAGGTCGAGCCGCTCGTCCGGCGTGTGGTCGCGCAGCCCCTGGATTCGGCTGTTTCTCGGCATGGGTCGCCCTTCGGTACAGGCAGACACCGGATCCTCGGTGCTGCGGTCAAGTCGACCCTAGGAGCGGTGATCGTCGACGACGATGGGTGGAAGACTCAGCGGATCGGCGATCGTGTGGGTGGATCCCACACCCCACTGGACCGGCCATCGCTTTAGACTCCTGAGGGACCAGTCAGGAGACCCGATGCGAGAGCCTGCCGACGTACGAACGGCCACCGATCTCGTCGACGCCGAACCCGTCCACGACACCGAGCGGGAGCTGATCCGGCTGCGACGCCGCGAGCACGAGCTCTCAGCCCTGTTCTCGAGCGCCCGCGAACTGGCCGAGCTCCGCGACAGCGACGCCGTGCTCGCCAGACTCGTCCAGCGCGCCCACCAGATGATGGGCGTCGATCTGGCCTACCTGTCCGAGTTCGACCCGGTCACCCACGAGTTGCGGGTCCGCGAGACGAGTGGCTCCGTCAGCCCGTCGTTCCAGACGCTCCGCGTCCCTCCCGGGCGCGGGCTCGCGAGCGTCGTCGTCGAATCGCGCACGGCCCAGTGGGTCGCGGACTACTCCGACTACTCGACCGATCGACACGAGCGCGGCATCGACGACGCGGTCGCAGCGGAGGGGCTCGTCTCCCTGCTCGGCGTGCCGATGCTCACGAGCGACGACGTCCTCGGCGTCCTCTTCGTCGGCAACCGCGACCGGAAGGACTTCTCCCCCGATGAGGTCGCCCTCCTGGCGGCGCTCGCGGACCACGCCTCGGTGATCCTCCAGACCACGCAGACCCTCCGCGACCTGCAGGACTCCGAGGACGCCAGCCGACGGAACCTCGCGGACCTCACCGCCCACCTCGTCGAACGCGATCGGGCGAACACCGTCCACCAGGAACTCGTCCAGGCGGTCCTCGCCGGGGGCGGATTCGCACCCGTCGCGGACACGCTCGCGACGGCACTCGGCCGTGCGGTCGCCGTGACCGACGCGCAGGACCGGGTGATCGCGGCAGCCGGGCTCCCACTCTCCCCCGGCATGCTCGACCTCGACGACGTCACGCGCGCGGCCATCACCGACAGCCGTCGCTCGGGCCACTGCGTCCTGGTCGCGAGCGGCGGTGTCGGAGCGGTCGCCGCCCTGTCCGCCGGCAGCCAGCACTTCGGCGCCCTCATCCTCGGTGACGGCGACTTCGAGCTCGGCGCCGTGGACCTCCGCACCGTCGAACGCGCGGCGCAGGTCGCGGCGCTCCTCGAGCTGCAGCAGGAGGCGGCCTCGGGCGCGGACCACCGGGTCCGCAGCGAACTCATCGCCGACCTCCTCGACGACGTGCCCGAACGCCGATCCGACGTTGAACGACGAGCCAGGCGCCTCGGCATCGACCTGCACGAACTCGACTCCTTGCTCCTCCTCGCTGTCCCCGGAGACCAGCAGACCACCGCCGCCCGAGCGCTCGGCCGCCGACTCGACGACCATGCGCTCGTCGGCGAGTACCGCGGGTACGTCGTCGCCGCACACTCCTCCGGCCGTCGGCCGCTCGACGCAGACGCCGTCCGCCGACACGTCGCCGGCAGCATCCAGCAGCCCGTCGTCGCCGTCGTGCCCCGCACCGCCCCCGACGCCCTCACCTCCGCGTTCACCAGCGCGATGCGCACCGCCAGACTCATCGCCGCACTGGAGCTCTCTGACCTCACCGCATCGACCGATGACTTCCTGCCCTACTCCGCGATCTTCGACACCGATGCGCGGGCGCTCGCGGACTTCCTGCGCGACACCATCGGACTCGTCCGGCGCTACGACGCCGAGCGGAACGCCGACCTGCTCGGGACGCTGCGCGCGTTCGTGCGGAACAACGCGAGCCCCACCCGCACGGCGCGCGCCTTGAACTTCCACACGAACACGATCCTGCAGCGTCTCGACCGGCTCGACCAGGTCCTCGGAGCCTCCTGGCGCGAGGACGAGCGCATGTTCCGGCTCGGCATCGCCGTCCGCCTCGACGAGCTCCGCGAGCAGTTGCAGGCCGGACGGTAGGCGAGGTCGCCGGTTCAGCGGTCCGTGTCCATGGAGAAGGCCTCCTCGCCCGATTGCGGGAACGGGTTCCCCGTCGGCGTGCCGAAGACGAGGATCATCTCGGCCACGGCGTCGGACTCGTTGCGGACACCGTGGACGAGCCCGGCCGGCGCGTAGAACGCGTCGCCGGATCGCAACAGCCTCCGGTGCTCACCCGAGGTCACGACGAGTTCACCCGCGGTGACGACGTACAGTTCGTCGGAGCTGTTCGGCGAACAACTCGCGTCGGCACCCTCCAGGTGGAGGTGCTCGCCCTCGGCCGTCCCGGGTTCGAGGCGATACCGCATGACCGATGACGGCAGGGCCGTGGTCTGCTGGAAGTACCACTCCAGCTCGATCCGGCCAGGGCCCTCGTACAGCGCCACCTCGTGAGCGTTGTCGCCGAGTCGTTGCACGCGCATCCGGTTCCTCCTGGTGGTCGTCGATCGGTGGTGGGATCAGGTCCGGTAGAGGACGGGCATCGACTCGAGGAGTTCGCGCGTGTAGGCGTCCTGAGGCCGGGTCATGACCTGCTCCCCCGTCCCCTCCTCCACAACGCGACCGTTGCGCATCACCGCCACCCGATGCGCGACGTGATGGACGACCGCGAGGTTGTGGGTGATGAAGAGGTACGTCACGCCCGTCTCCTCCTGGAGGCGGACGAGCAGATTGAGCACCTGCGCCTGCACGGAGACGTCGAGGGCCGAGGTCGGCTCGTCCAGGACGACGAACTCCGGCTTCGCCGCCATGGCCCGGGCGATCGCGATGCGCTGCCGTTGCCCGCCGGAGAACTCGTGCGGGAAGCGCCCCGCGGCGTCCCCTGGCAACCCCACCTGGTGGAGCGACTCGACGACCCGGGCTCGACGCGCGGCCGCGCCCATCCCCGCAGCGACGAGCGGTTCGGCGATCGAACGTGCCACCGTGAAGCGCGGGTCGAGGGAGTCGTTGGGGTCCTGGAACACCATCTGCACCCGCCGCCGGTGCGTCCGCAGCGCCGACCCGCGGAGCCGCGAGACGTCGCCACCGTCGAACTCGATGCGGCCCGAGCTCGGTCGCCGCATCAGCAGGATCGCCCGGGCGAGGGTGCTCTTCCCGGAGCCGGATTCTCCGACGAGTCCGAGCGTCTCGCCCCGACGCACTTCGAGCGACACGTCGTCGAGCGCGAGCGTCGCATGCTCACCGTGGCCAAACCGTTGCGTGACGCCGTCGACGCGGAGCAGGGTGTCGCTCATCGGACCTCCTCCAAGACCGCCGGCGCCTCGGCGAAGTCGTTGTCGACGGGGATGACCGCCAGCGGCGACCGCACCGGCACCGACGGTCGCGGAATGCTCTCGAGGAGCGCCCGGGTGTACGGATGCTGCGGGTCCGCGAGGACCCGCTCAGCGCGACCGGTCTCGACGATCCGCCCGCGGTACATCACGGCGACCCGCTCGCAGAGCTGCCCGATGACGCCGAGGTCGTGGCTGATGAACAGCACGCCCATCCCCGTCTCGTCGCGCAGGGTCCGCAACAGCTCCAGGATCTGTGCCTGCACCGTCACGTCGAGCGCGGTCGTCGGCTCGTCCGCGACGAGCAGGGTCGGTCCGGCGGCCACCGCGATGGCGATCACGACTCGTTGGCGTTGACCGCCGGACAGCTGGTGGGGGTAGTAGCCGAGCCGGCGTTCCGCGTCTGGCATCCGCACGAGGTGGAGGATCTCCAACGCCCGCGCCCGGGCCTGCCGTCTGTCGGCGACCCCGTGGATGCGGAGGACCTCGGCGATCTGCGCCCCGATCCGCATGCACGGGTTGAGGGCGGACATCGGCTCCTGGAACACCATCGAGGCGCGCGCACCGCGGAGCCCCGACCAGTCCCGTTCCGTGGCGCCCTGCATGTCGGTCCCCGCGACGTCGAGGCGGGACGCCGTGACCGTCGCCGAGTCCGGCAGCAGCCCCATCATCGCGAGGGCGATGCTCGACTTGCCACTCCCGGACTCGCCGATCACCCCGACGATCTCCCCCGGACCGACACGCAGGGACACGTCCTGCACCGATGGCGCAGCGCCACCGTAGGCGATGCTCAGCCCCTCCACGTGGAGGGCGTCGACGTCTCGATCCATGGGTCAGACCAGCTTTCGCTCGATTGGGGCGGGAGGGACGGTGGGTGGACGACAGGACTACTGGCTCAGCCAGGCCTCGTCGAGCCGGTACCGCGAGTAGTAGGCGTCGCTCTGGTAGTCGTGCAGCTTGGCGCTGTCCCAGACCTCGAAGTAGACCGGGACAGCGACCGGCACGATCTCGAGCACCTGCTCGGCCGCTTCCTCCGCCAGCTGGTCGACGAGCTTCGCGTACTCGGTCGGATCTGATTCGCTCTTCGCCCGCTGGAACAGCTCGCGCGCGGCGTCCGCCTCCGGGTTGCCCTCCCAGTGGTTGTAGACACCGCCGTCGACGAGCACGGGGTCGTAGTAGAACAGCGACGCAGCACGAGGGCTGCCCGGGATGGCGACGAGATCGGTCCAGCTCTCACCGGTCGTGAAGACCGGGGCGATCTCCGACAGCGGCTTCGCGTCGAGCTTCAGGGTGATGCCCGCTTCGGCGAGCTGCTGCTGCATCATCTCGTAGACGGGGTGGTGCGACTGCGCGACGTCGCCCATGTAGCTGAGCGTGATCGTCGGGTTCGGCTGGCCGGCGTCCGCGAGGAGTTCCTTCGCGCGGCTGACGTCGCGCTCGTAGTACGGCAGACCCTCCGGGTCGAGCGCGCCGGGGTCGCCCGCCGGTGGCACGAACGACAGCGCGGCGTAGCCGAGCATCGCCGTGTCGACGAGGGCCTGGCGGTCGAGGGACAACGCGACGGCCCGACGGACGTCGATGTCGGCGAGCGGCCCGGTCTCCGGGTTGATGTAGATCGCGAGGTTCTGGCGGTAGGAGGCCTCCCCGAGGGTGAATCCGGCCTGGACCGCCTGGTCGGCGAGGCTCCCGTCCGTGAAGTACGCGGCCTGGATGCTGCCCTGCTGCAGCGCTGCGAGGCGTGCGGACTCGTCGGGGATGAAATCGAAGACGATCTCGTCGAGGTACGGCTTCGTGTCCTGCCAGGCGTTCTCGTTCTTCTCCATCGTGACGCTGACGCCGTCGCTCCAATCGGTCACCTGGAACGCGCCGGTCCCGAAGGTGGTCCGCTGCCGCTCGTCCGGGGTCGCTGCGCCATAGCCCTCCTCACTCACGACGAAGAACGTCTGGCGGGCGGAGACCGCGTCCACGAAGGTGCCGTCCGGTGCGCTGAACCGGAACGTGACCTCGGTCTCACCGGTCTTCTCGATGCTCGACACGTTCGCGAGGTAGGTGCTCGCCGAGGTGGTCGCCTCCTTCATCAGGTTGAAGGAGTAGACGACGTCGTCGGCGCTGAACGCGCTGCCGTCGGCGAAGGTGACGTCGTCCCGCAGCTGGAAGACCCAGGTGAGCTCGTCCGGTTGTGACCACTCGGTGGCGAGCGCCGGGATGACCTCGCCGTCGTCGTCCTTCGCGAGCAGCGTGTCGTACGCGACGGCGTTGATGACCTCGGCGGCGATCGCGCTCGCGGCCATCGGGTCGAGACCGCCGGCCGACGGCTCGGCCGGGACACCCCAGTGCAGGGTGCCACCGGCGACCGGGTCGCCGCCCGCGTCGGCCGTGGATCCGCCGGGCGCACAGCCGCTGAGCGCGAGGGACGCCGCCACGATGGCGACCGTCCCCGCGAGGATGCGTGTCTTCATTGCTGCCTCTTCTCTGGAGCGTCGTCCGTGGACGCCGCGTCGATGGTGGTGCGGGATGACGTGCCGTGGTGCGCCGCTGCCGCTCCCCGACGCCCGCGCGGGCGGCCGAGCGAGAAGGCGGGCTCCCGCCTCGGGGCGAAGTGGTCCTGGAGCCCGTCGGCGAGGAGGTTCCAGGCCGCCGAGAGCAGGATGATCACGAGGGAGGGCAGGACGATGAGGAGGGGCTGCACCTGCATGAAGCGCGTGAACTCGCTGATCATGCGGCCGGCCGAGGGTTCGGGCGCCTGGACACCCTGACCGAGGTAGCTGAGCGCGGCTTCGATGAGGACCACCTGCGAGGCGACGGACGCGAACTGCACGAACAGTGGCGTCAGGACGTTCGGCAGCAGGTGCTCGACGATCACCCGATGTCCCCGCACGCCACTGAGCGTCGCTGCGAGGACGAAGTCCCGTTCGCGCAGGGCGATGACCGGGGCCCGCATGACGCGGGCGAAGCCCGGAGCGAACACGAGGCCGAGGGCGATGATGAGCGGCCACGGCCCGGTGCCGATGACGACCCCGACGACGAGCGCGACGAGGATCGCCGGCAGCGCGAGCGCCGCGTCCACGATCCGCATGATGATCGCGTCGACCCAGCCGCCGAGGTACCCGGCCACCAGTCCCAGGGCCGTACCGATGACGGCGCCGAGCAGGGCGGCGGCGCCCGAGATGAGCAGACTCGTCCGGGCGGCGAGCGCCAGGCGGGTGAGGTTGTCGCGGCCGAGGTTGTCGGTGCCGAGCAGGTGGTCGAGGCTCGGCGCGGCGAGGGCAGGTCCGGAGGCGGCGAACGGGTCGTAGGGCGGCGCGAGGGTCATCCACCCGGCGAGCAGGAGGATGCCGACGAGGATGCCGGACCCACTCCAGAAGGCGGGACCGAACCCGTTGCGACGGCGGCGGCCGTCGATCTTCGCGAGCGCGATGGCGCGGGTGACCGTCATGACGTGTGGACCCTCACTCGTGGGTCGATCAGCGGGTAGATCAGATCGACGATGAAGTTGATGAGCACGTAGACCGCGCCGATGAGCAGCACGGTCGCCTGGATGATCGGGTAGTCGGACGAGCGGATGCCGGTGAGGAGGAGCGAGCCCATCCCGGGGAGCGCGAACACGGTCTCGATGACGACCGTCCCGCCGACGAGCGCGGCGAGTTCGATGCCGATCACGGTCGTGACGGGGATGAGGGCGTTGCGCAGCGCGTGCCGCCCGACCAATCGGGACGGTGACGCCCCCTTGGCCCGCGCCGTGCGGACGAAGTCCTGTCCGAGCGTGTCGAGCAGGGTGCCGCGGGTGTACCTGGCGACGATCGCCGCGAGGACGAGTCCGATGAGGAGCGCCGGCAGGACGAGCACCCCGACGAGTCGCAGCGGATCCCCGCTCGCCCCCGCGGTACCCACGAGCGGCAGGCGCAGGGTGAGTGAGTTCACGAGGATGAGGACGGTGCCGAGCACGAACGGCGGGGTCGCGAGGAGCACGAAGGACAGCCCGCGCACCGCGTTGTCGGGGGCCCGACGCCACCGGGTCGCTGCGAGGACACCGGCCGGGATGCCGAGGACGGTCCCGAACAGGGTCGCCATGACGGCGAGGGTGAGGCTGAGCGGGAGGCGCTGGGCGATGAGGTTGGACACCTCGTTGGGGACGGTGATGGCTCGCCCGAAGTCCCCCTGCAGGACGCCGAGGAGCCACGCGAGGTACTGCGACAGCCAGGGTCGGTCGAGGCCGAGTTCCGTGCGGAGGGCGTCGAGCGCGGCCGGGTCGGGGTTCGAGGGGTCCGCGAACGCCGACAGGGGGTCGCCTGGGATCACCCGGACCATCGAGAAGACGAGGACGGACAGGACGAACAGGACGAAGAGCGACGACAGGACCCGGGAGACGATGTATCGCGCCATGGGATCAGCTCGCGGAGGTCGGCATCGGTGAGACGCGGTCGGCGCTGCGGGCGTGGGACGGGGCGAAGCTCGCGATGTCGTCGCTCGTCTCCCCGTCGAGCGCGAGCTCCGCGAGGATGCGTCCGAAGGCCGGCGTGAACTTGAAGCCGTGACCGGCGGCGAGGGCGACGATGACGTCCGGGTGCTCCTCGAGCGGGCCGAGGACGAAGTTCCGGTCCGGGGTGAGCGCGTACTGGCAGGTCACCGTGCGGAGCTCGGGGCCCGACGCCGGCACGAGGTCCGCCATGAAGTCGGCCAGCTGCCCGGTGAGCTCCGGCGACGGGACGAAGGTGCGCTCCGCCGGCGACATGCGGTTCTCCGAGACGTCGCGGGCGGCCTTCACCGTCGGTTCCCCGAAGGTCGGGAAACCGTAGTAGCACTCCTCGTCCTCCCAGATCCACACCGGGAACCGCTCGCGATCGAGCTGATCGGCGTCGGCCGGGCGGAAGTAGGTGACCTGCTCCTGCATCACGTCGAGCGGGATCGCCGCACCGAGGGGTTCGAGCAGCTCGTTGGCCCAGGCATCGGCGGCCAGGACGACCTTGCCGGCACGCACCGGGCCGCTGGAGGTCTGCACCACGACCCCGTCGCCGTCGGGGGTCAGCGCGTCGACCCGGGTGCGGTCGCGGATGTCCGCCCCGAGTGCTCGAGCACGGAGCTGCAGCGTCGCCACGGTGCGCGCCGCGTGGGCGATGCCGGTGTCGGCGGTGTAGACCGTCTCGACGTTCTCGGGGATCCGGAACTGCGGCCACCGCGCCTGCACCTCGGCCGGCGTCAGCAGCTCGTGCGGGACCCCGCACTCCTCCAGGGCCGCGGTGAAGTCGGTGGCCGAGTAGGGCCCGTCGACGGGCAGGAAGATGACCCCACCGGTGATGGTGAGCAACCGCTCGCCAGACTCCTGCTCGAGGTCAGCCCAGTCGCGGTACGCCGACTGTGCGAGTCGCACGTACTGCGGTGCGCCGTACGACGACCGGACGATCCGCGAGGTGTCGTGCGAGGCACCGCGGACGTGCCCGAGTTCGAACTGCTCGAAGGCGACGACCTTCGCGCCCCGACGGGCGAGGTGGTAGGCGGCGGCACTGCCGAGAGCTCCCATGCCGACAACCGCGACGTCGAACGATTCCATCCGGTGGTGCTCCCTCGTGCTTGCCCGATCGATTCAGGCAAGTGTGCTGGAGCGCCGGAGACCGACCTATGGACCGAGCACCCATGTTTCCGCTCCGAGAGTGTGTCGGAACGACGGACGGCGCCGGTCGGCGTACCGCACGGGTTCAGCTGGTCGAGTGCACGTCGCGCAGCGACCGCCGGAGTCGCTCGAGTCGCGCCGCGGCCTGCACCCGGAAGCGGTACTCGCTGTCGTCCCAGTCCCCGACGAGGAGTGAGCGGATGCGATCGAGGCGCTGCTGCACCGTGTTCGGGTGGATGCGGAGGCGTCTCGCCACCGCATGGCGGCTCTCGCCGTCGTCGAAGTAGCCGGCCAGCGTGTCGAACAGGGCGGTGCCGCGTCGTTCGTCCCAGTCGAGGATGGGCCCGAGCAGTTCGTCCACGAAGCGGATCACCGCTGTCGGCTCGCCCGAGGTGAGCGCGTGATACGGCGCGAGACTGTCGGAGGGCACCGTTGCAGCCTCGATGCCGAGTGGGAGGAGGAACCGCAGGTCGGCCGTCGCGCGTTCGACGGCCGGGCCGACCTCCGCCCATCCGCCGAGGCCGGTGCAGACCACCGCCGTGAGCGCCGATTCGTGCAGCCGGTCGGCCAGCAGCCGTCGGAGCCGCTCCGTCTCGGCGACAGGGTCCGCGACCGACCAGGCGACGATCACCCGGTGATCGCGCCGGGCGACCACGCCGTTCTCGCCGACGGCACCCGCGGCGACGAACGCCGCGTCGGCGACGTCCCGCTCGAGGACGTCGACGACCGCGCAGGCTCCCGGCGTCATGGCACGCAGGGAAGGTTCGACGTCCGCCGAGAGGTCGTCCGCACCGTCGACGACCGCCAGGAGCCAGCGCGCTCGACGCTCGGCTCGCAACGCGATCACCGCGTCGCGCTTGAAGGAGACCAACGCGGCCACCTGGGCGGCCCGCTCCAGCGCGCGGCGGAGGACGCTGTCGTCGGGACCGGAACCGGCCTCCGCGACGATCGACCCGAGGACGCGGTCGGCCCCGACGATCGCCACGACGAGCCAGCGGTGCCCTCGGGCTTCCACGAGCTCGGCGTGCCCGCTCAGCTGGCTCCGACCGACCGCGTCGCGGAGCACCGGTCTGCTCGGCAGCTCACCACCGCCGTCGAGGAGCCTCGCCTGGTCGTCAAGCGCCCAGACTCGTCGTCCGAGTCGTTGGGAGAGGGTCACGACGAGGTCCACCACCGTTCCGCCGGACATCGCCGCCGAGGTGAGCTCCTCATGGATACCGCTCGCGAGCTCCGTCGCGGCGAGGTGACGTTCGAGGTCACGGTAGGCCTCTTCGGCGCGGACGACGGCTGCCGCCCGCTCCGCGAGCGCCCGCGCCGTGTGCAGGACGGCCGCGGCGTGGTCGGCGAACGCCGAGAGCAGGAGGACGTCGTCCGGCGTGTAGTCGTACCCGAACCGGTTGCACGCGAAGAGCGCGCCGAGCACCTCGTCCCCGACCGCGAGCGGGACACCGAGGAACGACACGAGTCCCTCCGCCCGCACGGCGGCGTCGATGCGGTCGTCGTGGCCGACCTCGGTCATCGTCTCGTACCGCGCGACCCAGGCGGGCTCACGCGTCCCCGCGACCAGGCTGGCGAGCCCGACCCCGGCCGGGACGGCCAGGTCTCGGAACCCGGGCGTCACCGTCCCGACGGAGTGCCGCACCCGGAGGTCTCCGCGGGCGTTCTCGACCTCGGAGAGATAGGTGACGTCGGTGCCCATGAGCTGGTGCGCACGCTCGACCAGGCGGCCGAGGACCTCGTCGACGTCCTGCAGGCGGACGAGCTCTCGCGCGGTCGAAAAGAGCGCCTCGAGCTCGTTCGCCCGACGCCGCAACCGTGCGCCACGCAATTGCGACTCGCGGACGGACTCGACCACCGCCTCGGCCTCGGCTCCGGCGACACCGGCCCTGGCGAGCAGGTCCCGGACGCCTGCGCCGGGACGCCCGGGCTTGTCGCGGGACGCCGCGAGGAGGTCGAGCGCGAGTGACGCTCCCGAGGTCGCAGCGGCGACGCTCGGGCGCGGTTCGTCGGAGCCGATCGCCGGACTCATGCGGACTCCATCAGCGTGGGGGCGGGACACGTCCGCCTCGGGCAGGATGGCCTCAGTCTAGGAGTCGTGCGAGGGGAACACGGGCGGAGTGCGGGCGGCGAACGCGACGAGCCCCTCCCGGGCGTCCTCGCTGGTGAAGGCTTCCTGACCGAGGACCGCCTCACGGTGGAAGGCCTGCTCGAGCGGCAGGTCCGAGAGTTCGCGGACCGCCCGTTTGACGGTGGCGACGGCGGTGCGACTCTTCGCGAGCAACTCGTCGGCGACCTCGTGCGCGGTGTCCATCAGCTCCGTCGCCGGGACGACGCGGTTGACGAGGCCGTACCGGAGGGCGGTCGCCGCGTCGATGCGGTCGCCACGCAACATGAGGTCCATCGCGAAGGCGTACGGGATCTGGCGGACCAGACGACTCAGCGTGCCTCCCGCGGGCACGACGCCGACACCCGTCTCCGGGAGCGCGAACCCCGCGTGCTCAGCGGCGATGCGGATGTCGGTGGACAGCAGGATCTCGAACCCGCCCCCGAGGCAGAGCCCGTTGACCGCGCCGATCACCGGCTTGTCGAGACGGGTGTGCTTCTGATGCGCGTCGTCCCACTCACTGATGTCGAACCGGCCGTCGGCCAGGGCCGGTATCGACTCGCCGAGGTCCGCTCCGACGCAGAACGCCCGGTCGCCGGCACCGGTCAGGATCGCGACACCGATGCGCGGGTCGTCGCGGAACTCGGCGAACGCTTCGCCGAGTTGGTCGTACATCGCGAGAGTCAGCGCGTTGAGTTTGTCCGGGCGGTCGATCGTGATGACGGCGGTCGCTCCGGACCGGTCCAGTCGAACTCCGCCCATCAGATGGTCCCCGCCGCCCGCAGCTCGTCGATGGCGGCCTCGTCGTAGTCGAGCAGCTCCCGGAGCACCGCGGCCGTGTGGGCCCCCGTCGACGGCGCTCGGCCGTTCGTCCTCGGTGGGGTCGCGTCGAGCTTGACGGGTGAGCCGAAGGTCCGGAGGTCGCCGAATCCGGGATAGGCGGTCTCGACGACCATGTCCCGAGCCGCGATCTGCGGGTCGGCCACCACTTCGCCGATGTCCTTCACCGCACTCAGCGGGACAAGGTCCCCGGCGAGCGCCTCGAGTTCCGCCTTAGTGCGGTCCGCGAACCAGCCTTCGACGAGGGGACGGACCGCGCGCTCGTAGACCTCCTCGTCGAACCGGTCGCCCATCGCGTGGAGCTCGGGGTGGGCCTCGTACTCCCCCGGGTCTCCGAACAGCTCGCAGGAGATCCGCCAGAACTTGTCGGTGTAGCCGCCGAAGAAGACGAAGCCGTCTCGGCAGGGGAACGCCTCGTAGGGGCGCACGAAGGGATGCGCGTTCCCGAGCGGGACCGGCACCGTGCCCTCGGTCGTGTAGGCGACGACCGCGTTCTCAGTCAGGGTGAGGACCGAGTCCTGTTGCGAGATGTCGACGAGCTGCCCGTACCCCGTGGCGTCGGCGTGCCGGAGCGCCGCGAGGACGCCGATCGTCCCGTACAGGCTCGCTGCGAGGTCGCCGATGATGGTGCCGACCCTCGTCGGCGGTCCGCCGGCCGGACCGTTCATCGACCACAGACCGCCGGTCGCCTGGGCGCTGTTGTCGTAGGCCGGTCGGCCACGGTACGGTCCGGTCTGACCGTAGCCACTGAGGGCGGCGTACACGAGGCGCGGGTTGATCGTCCGCAGGTGCTCGTAGCCCAGGCCGAGGCGGTCCATCGTGCCCGGACGGAAGTTCTCGACGAGCACGTCGGCGCGGGCCACCAGATGCTCGAGCAGCGCAGCACCCGAGGAATGCCGGAGGTTGGCGGTGACGCCGAGCTTGTTGCGGTTGTACTGCGCGAAGAAGCCGCTCAGTCGGTCCTCGCCCACCGGGCCGTCGGAGTCGTCCTCCGCCTCGAGCAACGGCGGGAAGGTTCGCGTGTAGTCGGGCTCGTCCGGGTGCTCGACCTTGATCACGGTGGCCCCGAGGTCGGCGAGGACCATCGAACAGTACGGGCCGGCGACGACTCTGGTGACGTCGACGACCACCACGCCCGCGAGCGAGCCGCGTGCGGTGTCGAACCCGCCGAGATCGGCGAGGCGGACACGCAGGTCCTCATCGATCATCGGTTGCCACCCGTCGTCGAAGTAGTGTGATCCGGCCGCCTGCGCATGTCGCTCCGCTCTGCACTTCGGAACGGTCCCGATCGTGCGTGGCGATCCTGTCACCGCGATCGACGGCGCGGACATGTCCGTCCGGACCACATCCGCGGCCTCAGGGACGGCCGCGACACATGCAGGTCACTCAGCGCCCGCGTCGCCCCGAGAACAGTGCATGGAGGAGCGGCACGACGGAGACCACCATGAAGACGGTGCCGAGCACCGCGTCGTCGGCACGGAGGACGGCACCCGCGACGAGCAGCGCGGCGAACAGCACGGCCGAGACGACTCGGCCCGTCGTGCGGTCGAGCCGCGCGATCCGCTGTTCCAGTCTCGGGTTGGTGGTCGCGACGGTGCCGGCTTCGACCCGCGTGATGACCGCGTCGAGGCGCTTCGGCAGGCGGACGGCGACCGTGGCGATGTCGAGTGCCTCGCGACCGAGGTCCTGGACGACGTTGCCGCGTTCGTCACGGAGCAGCTGCGCGGCGTAGGGCTCGACGGAGTCCCAGAGGTTGAACTCGGGGTCGAGGGCGCTGCAGACACCGGAGGTGAGCGAGATCGCGCGGATGATGAGCAGGAAGTTCTCGGGCAGCTGGAACGGCAGCGTCCTTATGACCTCGCTGAACTGGTTGCCGAAGTCGCGGAACTCCTTCGGGTCGACGTCGCGCAGTTCCGCGAACCCCATGCCGCCGAAGCGTCCGAACAGCGCGGTCATGGCCCGCTCGAGCTCGGTCGTGTCGGCCGAGGGCAGGAGGACGCCGAGGTCGCGGATCGCGTCGACCAGGCCCTTGCCGTCGCGCGATGCGGCGGCGATGAGCAGCTTCCGGAGGCCGCGCCTCGTGGTCGGCGGGACCTCGCCCATCATCCCGAAGTCGATGAAGGTCAGCTTCCAGGGTCGCTCGCCCGGGGCAGCCTCGACGGGCGTCACGAAGATGTTGCCGGGATGTGGGTCGGCGTGGAAGAACCCGTTGGTGAAGAGCTGGTCGAACATGACGGCCGCGAACACGGGCGCCACGTCGACCGGGTCGATGCCGGCGGCGCGCAGGGCGTCCGCGTCGGTGATCTTGATGGCGGTGACGTCTTCGAGCGTCAGGACGCGCTGGGTCGTGCGCTCCCACACCACCGCGGGTACGGAGACGCGGTCGTCGCCGGCGAAGTCGGCGGCGAACCGCTCAGAACTCGCAGCCTCATGGAGGTAGTCGATCTCCTCGAGGCTCGTCGCGGCGAACTCCTCGACGAGTGCGGGCATGTCGACGCGGTCGGAGACGAGCCGGACGCGGCGCAACCAGCCGCCCACCTTGCGCAGGGCGGCGAGGTCGACGGTGACGATCTCGTCGATGCCCGGCCGCTGGACCTTGAGCACGACGGCGTCGAGCCCGGTGTCTGCGGCGAGCGCCGGAGCGAGCAGGGCGCGGTGCGCCTGGCCGAGCGAGGCCGCTGCGACGGGGCGTTCATCGATGCCGGCGAAGACCTGCGAGAGCGGAACGCGGAGTTCCGACTCGGCGAGCGCGCGGATGCGTGGGAAGGCGACGGGCGGGACCTCGTCCTGCAGGCCTTCGAGCTCCTTCGTGATCTCCGGCGGGAGGACGTCGAGGCGCGACGACATGAACTGGCCGACCTTGATCATAAGGCCGCCGAGGTCGACGGCGAGCACGTGGAACCGTCGTGCGAACTTCTGCATGCGGCGCGTGCGGGTCCGCTCCGTCAGCTTGATGAGCCCGAACCGCGGCAGGACGATCTCGAACCACCAGGCGGCGGCCAGGTGCCAGCTCGCGAAGCGGAGGATGCGACGGTACCGGGCGCGCCCGTGAGCGGGCGGACCGGCAGGAACGCCGGTCCGCCCGCTCATGGGGAGCTCGCCGAAACGGGACGCCGAGTCGCTGGGCGTCCCGCCGGTCGACGACACTCGGTCAGTCCTGGGCGAGGATCGCGTAGAGGCGCTTGCGAGCGTCGTCGAGGATGGCGACGGCCTGCTGGACCTGCTCGGGCGTTCCGGTGCGGCCGACCTGGGCTGCAGCCTGGGCCAGCTCGACGCCGGCCTTCGGCAGAGCGGTGAAGCCGGGGTGCTCGGACGACTCGGCGTTCTGCCACGGAGCGGATGCGCCGGACTCGGCGACCTCGTCGCGACCGGCCTCGGTCAGTGCGTAGGTCTTGCGGCCACCCGACTCCTCGGCCGTGATGATGCCCTCGTCGGACAGGAGCTGCAGCGTCGGGTAGACCGAGCCTGCGCTGGGCTTCCAGGAGCCGCCGCTGCGCTCTTCGATCTCGCGGATGATCTGGTAGCCGTGCATCGGCTGCTCGGCCAGGAGGGCCAGCACGGCGGAGCGGACGTCGCCGCGGCCGACGCGCGATCCGGCGCTCTTCTCGAACTTCGAACGCAGCTGTTCCATCATCTGCCACATGCCGTCGGTACCGAAGCCGGCTCCATTGCCGAAGCCTCCGCCGTTACCGAACCCTGCGCCACCGAATCCTGCGCCACCGCTTGGGAATCCACCCATGATTGCTCTCCTTCGTCGTACGTGAACGATGCTCAACGATATATCGGTGAAGCTGTGAACGATATGTGTGATCGGAAGATCGTGATGGCGTAACGTCGCCCTCATGTGCCCCTGGACCGCAGCAGACATCCCCGATCAGCACGGCCGCGTCGCGATCGTGACCGGCGCGAACAGTGGGATCGGCGCGGTCACGGCCCGCGAGCTCGCCGCCCACGGTGCGACCGTGATCCTCGCCTGCCGCGACACGGAGAAGGGCGCGCGGGCCGCGGCGTCGATGACCGGCGACGTCGAGGTGCGGCACCTCGATCTCGCCGACCTCGCGTCCGTCCGTCGATTCACCGATGGTGTCGAGCGGGTCGACGTGCTGGTGAACAACGCCGGCGTCATGGCGGTTCCCGAACGACGCACGGCCGACGGCTTCGAGATGCAGATCGGCACGAACTTCCTCGGGCCCTTCGCCCTCACCGGCTTGCTGATCAACCGCATCACCACGCGGGTCGTGACGCTGTCGAGTGCCGCGCACCGTGCCGGCAAGATCGACCTGGCCGATCTCAACTGGCGCAACCGGACGTATCGGCGCTGGTCCGCCTACGGCCAGTCGAAGCTCGCCGACCTCATGTTCTCGGCCGAACTGCAGCGACGCCTCACGGCGGAGGGTTCCTCGGTGCTGTCCGTGGCCGCGCACCCCGGCTTCGCGTCGACCGAGCTCCAGTCCCACACCGAGTCCGCGCAGGGTCCGCTCCTCGCGTGGGGAACCCGGCTCCTGGGTCAGAGCGCTGAGATGGGTGCGCTTCCGACGCTGTACGCGGCGACCTCGCCTGACGTCGAGCCCGGCGGCTACTACGGTCCGAGCGGCTTCGGCGAGATGCGCGGCGGCCCGAAGCCCGTCGGCCGAACCTCGGCGGCCCGCGACGAGCACGTCGCCGCCGAACTCTGGACGACGGCCGAAGCGCTCACCGGAGTCACCTACCGGTAAGCGCGCCCGGCCGTCCCGGCGTCACGCGGGAAGGCTCTCCTCGATCGCGGCGATGACCTCGGGGGCATCCGGCTCGGTGGTCGGACGGAAGCGGTGCACGGTGCCGTCGGGCGCGATGAGGAACTTCTCGAAGTTCCACTTGACGTTGCCCGCCTTGCCGTTAGCGTCGGCGGTCTTCACGAGCTCCTGGTAGAGCGGGTGCCGGTTCCGTCCGTTGACCTTCACCTTGTCCATCATCGGGAAGGTGACGCCCCAGGTGGCTGAGCAGTACTCGGCGATCTTCTCGTTGTCGCTGAGCTCCTGCAGGAACTGGTTGCTCGGGAACCCGATCACCGTGAAGCCGCGGTCGGCGTACTCCTTCTGGAGTGCCTCGAGCTTCTCGTACTGCGGTGCGAGGCCGCAGCGGCTCGCGACGTTGACCACGAGTTTGGCCTTCCCGTCCCACTCCGCGAGGGTCGTGTCCCGGCCGTCGAGGGTGGTGACGGGGATGGTGTCCAGATCGGTCATGGTGTGATGCCTCTCATCTGTCGAACGACGTCCTGCCCGTGCACTGGTGTGCGCAAGCGGATCCACTCCGAACGCTACTCGCCCAGGACACGGCCGACGCCCTTTCGTCAGTGCGTTCTCAGCCGACAGCCGTTGACACCGCCTGCCCGCCGGTGGATCGTGAGTGCAGCAGATCGGAGCAGGACATGGGACGCATCCACATCGACCTCTTCATGACCCTCGACGGCGTCGCGCAGGCGCCCGGCGGGCCGGAGGAGGACCCCAGTGACGGGTTCGCGTTCGGCGGCTGGCAGGCACCGCTCATCGACGAGGTCGACGGTGAGCAGATCGACGCCGGCATGGTGGGCATGGACGCCCTCCTGCTCGGGCGCCGGACCTACGACATCTTCGCCGGATACTGGCCGCACCAGGAGGGCGGCCAGGACGACGGCATCGCCAGGCTCTTCAACCGACTGCCGAAGTACGTCGCGTCACGCGAGCCGCGGGAGCTGGGGTGGGCGAACTCGACGCAACTCGGACCGGACCTCCCGGAGGCCGTTGGAGCACTGCGCGAGCGTCACTCGCAGATCCACGTCATCGGCAGCCTCGACCTTGTGCAGACCCTGCTCGCCGACGCACTCTTCGATCAGCTGAACCTCTGGGTGTACCCGATCACGCTCGGCGCCGGGAAGCGGGTCTTCGCCACCGGCACCGTGCCGTCCTCGCTGCGCCTGCTCGGCCCGGCGACCACCTCCCCTGCAGGGACCGTCCACCTCAAGTACGAACGGATCGGCGGAACGCCGGCCACCGGCGACATGGGCGACCCGCGATGAGCGCGTCGGACGAGGCGTCGACGCAGACGCCCGACGCCGACACCCGCTTCGACACGGTCGTCGTCGGTGCCGGCGTCGCCGGGCTCGTCGCCGCACGACTCCTCGCGGCCGCCGGACGAACAGTGGCCGTCGTCGAGGCCCGTGACCGGGTCGGCGGGCGGGTGTCGACCGAGCGTCGCGACGGTCAGGTGACCGATCTCGGCGCATCGTGGGTGCACGGGGTGAACGACAGTGCGGTCGCTGCGGCGGCCGACGCGTTCGGGATGCGGACAGTCGAGTTCACCGTCGGCGGCTACCAGCCGGACAGCCGGCCGATCGCGTACTACGGGCCCGGCGGCGAGCGCCTGTCGGACGCCGAGGCTCGCGGCTTCGCCGAGGACGTCCACGCCCTCGACGCGACGCTCCTCGGTGTCGTCGCCGAGTCCGCGCCGGACGCGTCGTACCGTGACGTGACCGAGGCAGCGCTCGCGTTGCAGGGCTGGGACGCCGAGCGGGTGCAGCGGGTCCGCGAGTACCTGGAGCATCGTTCGGAGGAGCAGTACGGCGCATGGATCGAGGACCTCGCGGCCCACGGGCTCGACGACGACGCGATCGACGGTGACGAGGTCGTGTTCCCCGACGGGTACGACGTGCTCCCCCGGAAACTGGCCGAGGGGCTCGACGTGCACCTCGAGCACGTGGTGACGAATGTGCGGTGGTCTGCACAGGGCGTCGAGGTCACCGCCCAGGGGCCGACTGGCGAGGTGGTGCTGCATGCGGGCTCGGTTGTGGTGACGGTGCCGGTCGGGGTGCTGCAGTCGGAGGAGTTCAGGATCGATCCCCCGCTGCCGGAGCCGGTCGCCGGCGCACTCTCGCGGTTGCGGATGAACGCGTTCGAGAAGGTGTTCCTCCGGTTCGAACGGCGATTCTGGGACGAGGACGTCTACGCGATTCGACAGCAAGGCCCGGAGAGTCGACGCTGGCACTCCTGGTACGACCTCACGACGGCGCACGGATCACCGACGTTGCTGACGTTCGCCGCCGGCCCGACGGCCGTGGAGATCCGGGACTGGGACGAGTCGCGCGTCGTCGAGTCGAACCTGGAGCAACTGCGTCGCCTGTACGGCGTCCGTGTCGAGGAGCCGACGGAGGTGCACGTCACCCGGTGGCAGGACGACCCGCTCTCCCGCGGCTCCTACGCCTACATGACCGTCGGCTCGACGACCGATGACCACGACGCCCTCGCGACCCCGGTCGGTGGCGTCCTGCACCTCGCGGGCGAGGCGACCTGGACCGACGACCCCGCGACGGTGACGGCGGCATTCCACTCCGGCCATCGGGCGGCGGAGCGCGTCCTCGGCCAGTCGATCCCGATCGACACCCTCTGGCTCGACGAGAGCGCAGTACCAGTCGTCAACCAGCTCAGATAACGACCACGAGTGCGCTCTCGAGAGCGTCGAATGAGAGGAAACGTATGCAATTCATGATGTTCGTCCTCACGGACCCGGTGCCCGACGAACCAGCCGACGACTCCGACGTCGACCTCTGGGTCCAGGAGCTGGACACGACCGGGCGGCGACTCCTCGGCGACGTGCTCGATCCGAGCGAGGCGCGCGGCGTCCGTGTCCGCGCCGGCGAACGCCTGGTCACCAACGGCCCGATCCCGGGTGCGACCGACACCCTCTGGGGCTTCGACATCCTCGAGTGCACCGACCTCGACGAGGCGATCGACATCGCGGCCCGCCACCCGATGGCCCGCAACGGTCGCCTGGAGCTGCGCCCGTTCCCTGCAACGAGCTGAACGGCACGCTGTCGAGACCGGGGGTCAGTACTCGCGCATCTCGTAGAACGGCAGATCGTTGCAGCCTGCCTCCAGTGCGTCCATCCGCCGCTCCATGGGTGTATCGAGTAGTCGCTCCAGCGGCGAGTTCGAAGCCCCTGCGGCGATCGCATCACACGTGGCGACGGCACGGAAGTGGGCCGGGTAGATGAAGATCGCCAAGACGATCGCAGCAAGGCTGAAAAGCAACAACCCCGGAGCGATGCCCCGTTCCTTCCGCTTGAGTTGAAATCCGACCCCGGCGATGATCGCTGCGATCGGCGCGAAGAGGGCCCCGGTAATGACGACACCCCCGAGCAAGGCGACGAGGGTAAGCCATACCTCTGGATTCCGCATTCGAACCTCCATTGGTTCCGATGCAGCTGATGCTCCTATCACGCCATGGCATCGACAACCCCCAAGGCGGGGGGCTGGCGAGCTGAGCGGTCCTCACGCCGACCAGGATCCTCGGCGTCGGTCGAAGCATCGCCACCGACCTCGCCCGGGCTGGCGCTGCGGTCCTCCAGCCTGTGCGCTCGACCACGAGGGGCGAACACGTCGTCGAGCCGGTGGGGTGTCTCCAGCAACCTGTCCCACCCCTGCTTCTCCCCCACCAATCTATTGGCCGCCCAACCGGGCATGGGTCGCCAGCGAGACACCGGAGCCCGTCGCGTGGTCACCCTGCTCTCACGCCTCAGCGCCGCAGGCACGGTGTCGAGTGACGCGCAGCCTGCGCTCATGGCCGCAACGGCTTCGACCGCACGAAGCGACGAGTTCTACGGCCAGGTCTGGACCATCGGTGGCCGCCCCGCGCTCCTCCCGGCCCTGTGTCCGCCGATGCGGAACCTGGATGACGCCCAGAGGCTCTGGAACGAGTCCGAGCGGCTCATCGGTGGGTGCGCCCGCGTCTGCCCCGCCGGCCAGTTGTTCGAGTGCCCCGATACGCGCCGCGCCCGCGGCGATCGCGTCGACCAGGCCACCGGTCGCCCGCGTCGAGACGATCCGCATTGTCGCGCGCTACTCGGCGACGGGCCGCTGTTCAGCACCGCCAGCGATGCGGAACATCCGCGTAGCCGTCGCGCGCGCGAGTTCACGGAGATCCTCAGGCTCGTCGATGATGACCGCGTGATCTCCCAGCCCGGCGATCACCGCTGGAAGCCAGTCGAGGCGTTTGGCTCGGATCGAGACCCGATGCCAGCCAGGTGCGTCCTCGATCGACTCCACGACGGCCACGCTCTCCGGGAAGCGGGCGCGTATCTGCGGGACGCTCGCCTGGATGCGCAACCGGACGTGCCATCGGTAGTCCGCCCACGCGAAGCGCTCGACGAGTGGAGGGCGCTTCGCTCGAGTGACCGGGTCCGAGAAGACGCCGGGCAACGTCCGCGCCGATCGGATGCGGTCGACCCGGAAGGTGCGCTCCTCCGCTCGCTCGACGTCGAACGCGTCCAGGTACCAACGACCGGCATGGACGAGCAGGTCGAACGGATGCACCGTGCGGCGCGAGGGCGCGGCCTCCGCGTCGCGGTAGCGCAGCTCCAAGGGACGTCTCGCTCGGAGCGCATCCGACACGGTGAGCAGGACGCCGGCGTCGGGCACGTCGAGGCGGGACGGGCTCAGCGCTGCGGCGTGCAGGACCGCCTCGACGCGTTCCGCGGATGCGGCCGAGAGGGAACGCCGGACCTTCGTGAGGGCGATCTGCGCTGCGACGTCCGGGGAGGCCGAGGACGATTGAGCCTCACTCAAGCCGAGGAACACGGCGACCGCTTCCTCATCAGTGAGCATGATCGGCGACACCCGTCGGCCGACGCCGAGGCGGTACCCACCGTAGCGACCGCGCACCGATTCGATCGGGACATCCATGTCCACGAGACGCTGCACCGAGCGGCGCACAGTCCGTTCGTCCACGCCCAACCGCTCGGCGAGCTCTGGCACGCTGCGGATCTCCGCGGACTGCAGCAGCTCGAGCAACTGCAGCGCTCGAGCAGTCGGCGAGCCGGCATATCCCATCACATGAGAATACCGGGCGAAAACGGCCCGGTATTGGCTCTATCGTCGTCACCGCCCCGCACCTGTGGGGGAAGATCACCAGCCAAGGAGACACGCATGCAACTCGCAGCCACCCGGATCATCACCGACGACGTCGACACCCTGGTCGCGTTCTACGAACGGGTCACCGGTGCGACCGCGGCACGATTGCACCCGTTGTTCGCCGAGGTGCGCACCGACACCGGCACGCTCGCCATCGCCAGTTCGGCGACCATCCCACTGTTGGGCGAGGACGCCGCCGCACCGCGTGCCAACCGGTCCGTCATCCTCGATCTGCTCGTCGAGGACGTCGACGCGGTCTATGCGGCGCTCCAGGGCGTCGTGGCGACGTTCGTGAACGAGCCGACGGACATGCCGTGGGGCAACCGGTCGTTGCTGTTCCGCGACCCCGACGGCAACCTCGTCAACGTCTTCACCCCGATCACCGTTGACGCAGGGTGAACGCGCCGACTCGTGACGTGCGCCCACGGCCTACGCCGGGATGACACGCTCGCCGGCTGTGGGAGGAGTCCGAGCAGCTCATCAGCTGACGCGGCCGGAGCCGGCGAGCGGAACACGGTCTATCCTCGGTCCCGTGAAGATCGTCGTGTCGGGCACCCACGCCAGCGGGAAGAGCACGCTCATCGCGGACTTCGCGCTCCGCCACCCGGAGTTCACGGTCCTCGGGGAGCTGTTCGACCTCGTGGAGGACGCCGGGGACGTCCCGAGCAGCGCCTTGTTCGCCGCCCAGCTACGCCTCTCGGCGGACCGACTGCTGGACGAGTCGGATGACGGACACGTCATCGCGGAACGCGGGCCACTCGACTTCCTCGCCTATCTCGTCGCGAGAGCGGAACTCGCCGACGCCGACCTCGACGTCGCCTTCCTCGAGCAGGCGAACACGCGCACCGCCGCGGCGCTCCAGACGGTGGATGTGCTGGTGGTCCTGCCGTTGACGCCGAACGACGGGATCCACGTCGGCGCGGACGAAGATCTGGAGCTGCGGACGGCCATGAACGCCGTCCTGCTCGATCTCGTCGATGACCCCGATTTCATCGGCGACCACGTCACGGTCGCCGAGATCACCGGCGATCCGTCAGACCGCTTGGCCGCCCTGGAGGCTCTGGTCGCGTCGCAGCAGCGCTGACCTACCGCCGGACACGCCCACGACTCGGTGCCGGGAAGTCGTCATCCGGGTCACCGCGGACACGGGGACACGGCCTACGCCGGGATGACGCTCGGGATGAGTCGCGGCGCTGGAGGCAGCGGTCCGTGCCGGTCGGACGCCCGCAGTCCGTCGATCACGAGTGCGGCGTAGCGTCGCGCGGCTCGGACGCGCTCCGTCTCCGTCGTACTCGAGAGTCCGCGAGCAGCGAGCAGGACCACGAGGAAGTCGTCGAGGACGAAGTCCGCGCGCAGCGCGCCGGCGTCGATGGCACGACGAGCGACGGCGGTGATCGCACGCACGGCCTGTTCACGCTGGGTCCGGAAGTCGACGGCATCGGGGTAGGCGGCGAGGAACGCGTCCGTGAACCCCTGGTTCCGAGCGTTGAGGACTAGGACCTCCTCGATGATGCTGCGGAATCCACGCCAGGGGTCGACGTCCGCGAGGGCGTCGACCACGATCGAGCGGCAGGCGTCGAGCTCGTTCACGAAGGCAGCCCTGACGAGATCGGCTTTGGTCGGGAACCGTCGGTAGAGGGTGGCCGGCCCGACACCGGCTCGTCGGGCGATCTCTCGCATCGTCACGTGGAGGCCGTCGGTCCCGAACAGTTCGCGGGCTGCCGCGAGGACGCGGTCGCGGTTCTCCTGCGCGTCGGAACGCAGGTTCTGAGGCAATGTCGCGGGCATGTGTCTCACATTACTCAAGTGGACGGGTGCGTCCGTTACGTTGCGGGAGGCGGGTCAGATCCCCCGCCGCGAAACGGAGTGCACCCATGCGCGCAGTGATCATCCGGACCTTCGGCGACCCGAGTGGGATGGAGGTGACGGACCTGCCCGTCCCCACGCCCGGGGCCGGTGAAGTCCTCGTTCGAACGGAGGCCGTCGGCGTCGGCGGCGTCGACGTCGTGATCCGTCGCGGCGGGATCGCCGAAGCCGCCCGGGACTCGGGGATGATCCCGGGGAGTGAAGCAGCCGGCGTCATCACCGCGACCGGGCCCGACGTCGACCCCGCGTGGGTCGGTCGACGGGTCTGGGCGTTCACGGGGACCTCGGGCGCCTACGCCGAGTACGTGATCGCGCGAGCAGACGAGATCGTCGAGTTGCCGTCCGACCTGACATCCGTCCAGGCGGTGACGCTGGGCAGCGCGTTCCCGGTCGCGCACTTCGCGCTCGAACGCGCTCGCCTGGCCGAGGGCGAATCCGTCCTCGTGCGCGGGGCCGCCGGCAGTATCGGCCTGGCCGGCGTCGAGCTGGCCGCTCGTGCCGGCGCCGGCGTCATCGCCGTCACCACCTCGTCCTCCGAACGCGGCGAACGTCTGCGGGCTTTCGGTGCAACCCACGTGCTCGACCGCTCCGGTGCAGGCGATGCGGACGGCCCGGCGGAGTTCGACGTCATCCTCGACATCGTCGGCGGTCCCGATCTCCCCCGGTTCATCGAGCGGCTTTCGCCGAACGGCCGCCTGATCGCCGTGGGCGTGGTGGGCGGGTTCCCGCCCGCCGACTTCGGCACGGCTCTCCTGGCCGGCTTCCGCCGATCGATCACCTTCGGAACCCTGAGCCTCGACACCGTGCCACGCGAGGAACTCGCCCGGGTGCGAGCCGAAGTGTTCGATGACGCCGCCCGAGGAGCGCTGTCGCCTGTGGTCCACGACACCCTGCCGCTGAGCGACGCAGCCGAGGCGCACCGTCTCATGGACGCCGGGGACGTGTTCGGGCGCATCGTGCTCGTCCCCTGAGTCGGCTGACGAGGCAGGCACCGATCCGCCATCGCTACAGCCAGATCGTCGCCAGCCAGACCTCGACGGCGGCGAGCGCCAGCAGGGCGACGTTCAGCCCGAGGACCCGGATCTCGCCGCGACGCACGTGCAGGGTGATGCCACCGACCTGCACGAGGACGAGGCCGACCGCGGCCGCGATGGTCAGCCAGGTGAGGACGCCCACGAGCGGTGGCAGGATCAGGCCGACCACGCCCAGGATTTCGAGGGCGCCGACCACGCGAACGGCCGAGAGCGGCATGGAGTCGACCCACGCCATCATCGGGCGGAGCTGCTCCGCCGAGCGGACGAGCTTCATGCCGCCCGAGTACAGGTACAGGACCGCGAGCAGTCCTGCGACGATCCAATAGGCGATGACCATGTGCAACCTCCGAGTGCGTGTGTGCGTTGATGGTTACGATGGGTAACCGACGCAAGTGTGGACCGGATCGGACCGGCGTACAAAAGGCACACGCGTGTGACCGAGCCGCGAGGGGTGCCGTGTTCCGCTACCAGAGGCTGTGTTCCGTCCGGGGCGACCAGGGCAAGGCCATCCGCTCACTCCTCGACCGCATCGCCGACAAGTGGGCGCTCCTCCTCATCGCGACGCTCCACGACGGCCCGTTCCGGTTCACCGAGCTCGAGCAGCGCATCCCGGGCATCTCCCGACGCATGCTCACCCTCACTCTCAGGAACCTGGAACGCGACGGGCTCGTCACCCGCACCAGCTTCGCCGAAGTGCCGCCGCGGGTCGAGTACGAGCTGACGGACCTCGCGCAGTCGCTCATCCCCCACGCGGTGGCACTCGCCGAGTGGGCCGGAGAGCACGTCCCCGTGATCGAAGCGAGTCGAACGGCATACGACGAGCGGTTCTGACCGCCGCGCCACGCTGCGAACAACGAAAAAGTCCCGGAAATCAGATGGTCTCCGGGACTTCATTGTCGGGCTGACAGGATTTCGCGATCGCTACGTTCTGGCGCGACGTGGTCTGGGCGCTCAGCTCACCGTCCACGCCGCAATTGCCGCGGCGAGATAGACCGCCGGCACCGCAATCCTGATGACTGTTGCTCGACGACTGGCGGCGCGCACAGCGCTGAGACGGAGGATATCGTCACGCTCACTTTCGGTAAGAAGATCTGCAACTGTGTCGAGGTCCTGGCGCAGACTCTTCAACGGCGAGCTCACGGGCGGCCCTTCTATGGTGATATTCCACACGATCAGCCCAAGGAGAAAGAGCGCGAGGAGTGTACGGAGGTCATGGGCCTGACCTTCCGTGATCGCTTTCGTAGTCCGCGCGATAATCACGCCGCCGATCGCAAGCAGGGTGGCCACACAACGCTCGACCGTGGAACGTGCGGTAGCAGCCGTCTGTTCAGTGGCTCGGTGCGCGACGTCGACGGCGAATGTTCGTGCGGCCCGACGGGCGAGCAGAACCTCGCTGACTGCGTCGCGCCGCAATGTGGCAAAGACTGCGACAGCAGCGTCAAACACGTCGCCGCTCTTCCCCCACGGTGGGACGTCTCGATAGAGGCTGGCGACCTGCTGGACCGCCAGACGTTGATCCACCGCGTCCGAGCCGCTTGCCCACACGAAGAGCTCATATGCGCGCCGAGCCTGGGCCTCGCTGATCGAGATACCGTCCGAACCAACTCGATGGGCAACCCGTTGGAGCCCAAAGACCTCAAGGAGCACTGAGGCTGCGGACCGCTCGAATTTAACACTCGTGGAGAGTCCAACCCACGCCATAGTCGCGCACCGTAACCACATGGCGTGTTCGAGCGCTGCCAATTCGGTTCCGTACCTCAATGATGGAGCCAGCGCAGCGGGGCTAGCAGCCTCGGGAAGCTCAGCAATGCGCCACACGGTCGGCGTCAGCTGGCAGAGTGCATGTGCTACTTCCGCGACCGTTACCTCTGACGACAAAGGAACTATAGCGGAGCGTCCGAGCCGCAGCATCTGCTGGGCATTGAGATCCTCGAGCACGAAGATGACCGGTTTTTCTGCATCCCAAGTGGGACCGAGAGCCCACACCGGAGTGCTTGAGATCATCGACTCGACATCCGACACCCCTGGAAGCACTTGCCAACCTAGGGATGGTTCCGCAGTGGCGAGAATTGCAGAGAAGTCGTACTTCATTGTGACCGTCCACACGCCCGGGAGTGATAGCGCAGCATCCACATCGCCGGCCCAGGCATCGGAAGCTGCGTCGACGGTGTCGCGGTTGAAGGTCCGCGGAATGTCGATAACGCTCTGCTGAGTGACCGTGCGATGTCCTTCCTTGCCGGTCACCACCGCCAGCGATGCATCTCCAAAAGCCCCGACGGCTGCGATCGAGTCAAATGGCGTTGGCACGCTGTCCAACTCGAAAAGCAAATCTGTAGGGCTCCCGCCGGAACGAGAGAGCGTGACAACGCTCAAGGTGCGAATGGCAGACCAGCCTTGAGATCGGAGTCGGCTTACGGCTGCCGACGCCTCAATGGTCTGGTGGAGAGCATCCTGGAGGTTAGTCACGAGACGACGTTATGGGGTTCCGCTGACATCGTCCTGCTCGACAGGGGTCAGAGGTGTGCTTGTCAGAATCACTGTCTCGTATCCGGTACCGACCTGGTGGGTCTGAACCTGGCTCATCCGGGCGAGTGGCAATTTCAGTTCGATCTCATCAGCCTCATAGGTCTTCTTCACAACGGTGGCGAACTGTGGACGGATCATTCCCGGCATCGCACCACCTGCGCCAAGTTCCGGCGCGGTGACAACGAAGCGCGGCACTTGACCGCGAATCCGCTCGATCACCGTTTCAGCGTCACCGCCATGGCCGACAGCTGCAACGGCTGCGGCGATCCGCGCAGGCGGCAACTCAGATAGCTCCTCGATCAGCGCTCGCTCAGTAATCCGGGCGTTTGGGGAGGCATCGATTCGGTACGCATTCTGGAAGTATTTTGCTGTGCCCTCCACGATGGCGTCCAGCACTACGAGGGTTGAGTGGGGTGCGCGCGGGTCGGGCCAAGACAGGCCTTTCTGTATATCGCCGGGACGAGGCAGTAGGTCCTTGAACACCCTCAGCCGCACTCCATCACCGGTGCGGTCAAGTTGAGCTGCTTCGACCTCTGCATCGAGTTTGAGAAGACTGACCGTGCGATTGACGCCCCCTTGTTGCGCCTCCACAACAAACGCAACTACACACGATGCGGAGTTGACTCCCTGCATCGCGTCAGCAAGTTGCTGCACTAGCCTGCCAGCAACCGCAACGAAAGCGCTCCTGTCCGCAGTCAGGGCCTCGGTGAAATCCTGCTCCAACGTCGAATCTGGCCTAAACCGCCCACGTGTCTCCGACGCGTTAGTCGTCTTCCGTAGGCGTTCAACGTGTCGGACCAGGAAGTCTTCCTCGTCCTCGTCCAGATCACTCCAGGTCGCAGGAATTACATTCCGGCCGCGATCCGTAATCACCGCCAACGCACACTTCTCGATCATCAGAACTCCCTCGATCAGGCCGACCGAGATCGGTGACCAGAACTATATCGGCTCCACTCAGTTCCTGGAAGGAACCGGTTTGCGCTTACCAAGCCCCCTGAGGACAGCAACCCAGCGCCGAGGAGAGACCTCGGAGCAAACAGCCTCCGGCGCCGTCATCCGCCAGGGGCCAAGCCACACTTCTTCCTACCAGCTTCTGGGCGATGTCAGAACACGGATGACGCGGAGCACGACAGGGAATGCATGAGTTCTTCATAGTGGATCCCTGGTTTTTCACACCTGCTCCGTCACTCATCACCCGGTCATGCCCGGGCCTGATTTTTCTTCGAGACCTTTGCACTTTTGGCTGGAAAGAGTTGAGCGAGCGCCAGCATCGATTCACCGACCACGCCGTCGAGGCACATAAGCCACACTGTCGCCGTTTCGGCGCAAGGACCATGCCCCTGCTTTACGCATACTCACATACTGCGCGAAAATCCTTGCCAAATCATTGAGAACGAGTTCGAGTGACCAGTGGTCGATCTCCTTGGCCGACTTAGAGTAGGGCCGCAAGCTGCCATCAACCTCGCGTCCGCTCATCCTTTGGACCGCTCGGTTTGTGCGCTCTCGACATCGCCACTCGCCGGTTTCCGCTTCCGTAGACAGGCGACGACCTTACCTGAACTCCACGGACACCCTATAGTGTGCTGAAGGCCTGCGCAGCATAGCCCGCCAGCCCGGTGGTGAAGCGTGACCGCTCTCGCGAGACAGGGCGCTGGGGGTTGCAGTTCAACGACGACTGAAAGTGAAGGCTTACCATGGCAACCATCGATGACGCGATCAATGATCGAGTTGAAATCGAATTTACGTACGACGGATTTCCGCGTGTGGTTCAGCCTGCCGCCCATGGCACGCACGTAAGCACGGGTAAAGAGTTGCTTCGTGGCTATCAGACAGGCGGAACAAGTGCAACGCGCTCGGTCCCATTGTGGGACCTCTTCTCCGTCGCGAGGATCGAGTCCCTGGTCGTGACTGATCGACGCTTCGACACAAACCCACCCGACTACTCCCCAGATGATCGCCACCTGGGCGAGATCTACGCACAGTTGTAGAAGGCTCTCCCGATTTGTGTCAACGGTAATGCACAGGGACTGGTGCGGCGCTAGAAAAATGAGTCCCGGAAACCGAAGGTTTCCGGGACTCACTGGTCGGGCTGACAGGATTTGAACCTGCGACCCCTTGACCCCCAGGTAGACGGTTCAGCCCAGATCCTTGATTTTCCGGGCTCCTCTGCCCCTCAAACGGCCGTATTTCACGTCATGGATTGCATGGTCTGCATGCATCAGGTCCCGGCCAGGTCCCGGCGCTTGATAGCCACAGGGCACCCACCGAGGGTTCTTGTCGGCTTTACGTTGACGTCGACCAGATCCTCGACGCCTCGATATTTCGGGCCCTCGCAAGTGATAGGTGTGTCACCTTCGGCAGTGTCCGATAGGCGAAGTTACCGCGGCGACAAGTCCAGTTCAGCACGTCCGCGGATAGAAGCATTTAGCCGGTCCGGCAGGCGCGGAGAGTCCCTGCTGAGATGCCAGGTGATGACGAGAGAATGTGGTTGTGTCTCCTCGTCACCACACCGTGCCGCAGCTGTACTTGCGGAACTTCGCAGATACCTCTGAACAGGTGGTGCTCGTCAGCCGCGACGAGCTATCCCTAGCTCACCGGAGTGCGATCAACAGGGCCATCGCGGAGGTAGGTTTTTATCGAATCGAGACCGAGGCTCTCGCCGGCGAGGAAGACAAGATTGGATTCGATCCCGAAGACGTCGAGACCGCGCTGAGCAAGCTTGAGTCCGCGATGTCACCGACCATTCACAAGCTCGTCGAGGGACGCTTCGCTGCCGTCGACAAAAACGACTGGTATCGGCTGATCCAGTTCACCGCTCTTCAGACAGTCCGCGGACATCGCTCGCGTAACGACGTCATCGCGTTGATCACCCAATCGGTGCGCACACGAGTTCTCGACGACCTAGACGAAGAGAAGGCTTGTGCTTCGCTCGAGCGCCAGGGCAAACCCAGCACGGCCGCGGATGCGGCAGCGTTCGTTGAGGACCTCGCGTCCTCGAGATTTCCGCGCATTGTCCCGCCGCAGGCTGTACTCGTCCAGGAGAGTCTCAAGATGGCATTTGGCGATACTGAGACCGATGACTGCGGGCTTGCGCAGCATCTGGTGGGGAAGAAGATCGAGGTAATCGTCCCGAAGAACGCCACAGTCCTAACCAGCGATGAGCCAGTGTGCTGGTGGTCTCCGGAGGACGTCCCTGTCGGGTACGCGACGGCGCGAGTCGTATGGCTGCCGCTGTCGCCTCGGTTGATCGTCCAGTTTCGCGATCCAACCTTCGATATGGCAGCACACGGGCTGCCCGACCTCCGAGTCGGTGAAACTCACGATGAGTTGGTTGCGTTTGTAAATCGCGCCGTCGCCTCCCAGGCCGAACGATGGATCGTCCATCACCCTGATGACGCACCGATCGTGGACATGGTCCTCCCGAAGCGCGCGAGGTCTTTCGAAACGAGTTGATGGCAGTGAGAAAGGGCGCGACGACTCGTGGAGAACTCTACGTCCATCGCCGTTTGCACAGCAGAGCGGAGCCAGGAGATACGAGCATCCTGCAAGGTGCTCAGTGAATCACATTCGCGAAGAGCTATTCGCGACGCATGTCACTGATTCTTCTGCGGGCGACGCTGCCACGAGGATGCACGGCGGTTCCCGTGACACCCCGCGGCACGGGCGGCGTCCGATGGCGGCCGCGCGCTCCAGAGGCAAAACACTAGTTGCTGGATCTCTGACTCCGACCTTCGAGATCGGCCGCAGCCCAGGGACGTCTGATCTCCTCGACCACGGCGGGGGACGAGGAGCCTCAGCAAGTCAACGCGCGGTCGTCTGACGCGCCACAAGGAGAGCCATCGCTTCTAGGATGAGGCCAGACGGATCCAGCCCTCAGAGGGCGCGATCGACAATGGGCGGGTGGGGAGAACCATGGCTGACTGGAAACCTCTGTCCCTCGCGTCGCCGCTCTATTCCCCGCCGTCCTTCACAACACCAGCGCCGGTGATTGGGAAGCTCGACGAGCTGCCCTTTACATCCCTGACTTGGGAGAACTTCGAGCGACTCCAACTTCGGATGATGAGAGATGTCGAGGGACTGCGAGACGCCCAGCTCTATGGCGATCGCGGTCAGGCCCAGCTCGGGCTCGACATCGTCGCCCTGGCACCGGACGGAGACGGCGTCGCACTCCAGTGCAAAGACTACAAGCGCTTCTACAAGTCGAATCTCACGGCCGCGATCAAGAAGTTCCGTGACACGAAGCGTCCCTTCGAGGTCAAGCGCCTAATCCTTGGCGTCGCGTGCGCGGTCAAGAGCACCGGCGCAGTCGAGGAACTGGCAGTCCAGCGTAAAGCCCTTTACCCGATCGTCCTCGATCTATGGGACTCCCAGGAGCTCTCAACGTTACTGCGTGATCGTCCCGAGATCGTTATCGAGTACTTCGGTATGCCCACTGCCGAGGCATTCTGCCTGCCGTTCAAGATCGACATCGCACACGTGCCGTCCGCGGACGCGTCTGCTGTCCGCGAGGCGATCGCTCGCACGCCTGAGGTATCAACCGGGGCGCAGGTCTTCTTCGACAAGGCCGCCGCCACTACCGATGCCGCTGACGCGCTCACCCTCATCGAGGAGGGCCAGTCAACTCTCCGAACGGCGGGCTTCGGTCCCCACGCCTCCGCGCACGATAAGGAGCGCGTCAGTCTCCTGGCGGCTGCGGGACGGGCTGATGAGGCGGCGCGTCAGATTCTCGACGACTTCTGGGCGGCACTGGACCAGGGTCTCTCCGTGACCGCCCAGATGACGCAATCTCGACTCGACGAACTGTCGATTCTGGCGACCGACAACGAGACTGTCGCCCTCTATCGCCTGGTTATCGAGACTGCAGTCAATCTGTACCAAAACCCGCTCGGCTACGTTCCAGAAGTTGCGAGCCTGCGGTTGGGAGATCCCTCCGACCAGGCACGTCTCATTCTGTTGGCGGGAGAGACCGCACTCGCCGGCGATCAGTCAGAGTGGCTGACGAAGGCCGTGCCGGCGTTCTCGGAATACTCGCGGCTTCCCGCGATTGATGAGTCACGACGCGTGCGACTCCGCATCCTCGTCGCTGAGTCAACCGATGATTGGACTGAGCTCCTCACTGACGCACAACAGCTGAAATTGGGGTATGGCCTCTCCGGCGTCGTCACTGCGCGGCACGCGCGGAGTCTCGCCTTGCACCAGAAGTTCCTCGAGGCGGATCTTGCGTGGGATGAGGCCTCCGGTTTCGCCTCGTTGGCCTCCCAGTGGGGTGAGGCGTCGACCTGGATCTTCAGCCGACGCGCCTTCCGCTCACGCTGGAACCCATTCACCAGCAACGAGTTGCTCCCTCTGCAGACGGCAGTGCGGGAGATGGGTAGTTCCAGGCCGCTCCTTCCAATATCGGACGGCGCCTACATGGATGCACTCACCGCCCTGAGTGAGGGAAACCTGCGGTCTGCGTCCATCTCCGCTCAGCGCGCGCTACGCGACGCCATCACCACAAGCGACTGGGTGGGCGAGGACCGCGCCCGGCGAGTGCTCGCGTCGATCCTCATCGAGTCGGACGAGCCCGCGCTCGCCGCCCACCACCTGGCACAAATTGGGGCCACGAAGCAGATCGAGACACTCGGCAAGTCGCTTACTCTTGAGTTTCTCGACATCACACCCGACCTCGACGCTCCGAACTATTGGACAGTTGGCGCGACCTACCGACTCCTGGGGGCGCAGGCAGACCTGGTGCCGGACAACCTGGTCGACCACATCGCCACGCACATCACGGCCGAACTCCATGCCGCGGAGAAGGGGACTCACCCTGACCTGCGCTCGTTTGCCACGTCGCGATACAACAATGCGATCAAGGCACTTGCTGGAATCGCTGGACGCCTTGACCTCACGGCCGCGGACGCCGCGCTCACGCATTTCGAGGCACAGCCCGCTGTCGAGGAGAACCGCTACCGGTATCACGATGAAGATGAGGCGCTCACCGTGGCGAGGATCGCGCTCAGCCATCCGAGCTTGGCGCCGCGTGCGATCGCGCACCTCGTTCCCCTCCTGGGACGTGCGCAGGGAGCCCGGAGCGACACCGCTCAGAAAGCGATCGCCACACACGCGGCACTCGCGCACGACACACTTGCCGGACTCGCCGAGGCGGGCAACGACTGGGCCCAGGAGACTCTCGCGCTGGGCGGTCCGAAGGACGTTGACCCGACTGTTGCCGCCGATGCACTCGCGCGGCTCACCACGCCGCTCACCCATGTGAAGGGCGTCTACAGTGTCGGCACGGGCGCGGTGGGAGACTCCCTTCTCGTCCGCCACCTCGATGCAGAGACACTTAACGCGGCCATCACGGAGCTGCTCGTCCGAGGGGATCATCCGCATCTCAGTTCCAGCGACCGCGGCGACTATCTGGTGGCCGCGAGCAACCTCGCGGCCCACCTCGATGAGGCGCAGCGGATCGGGCATTTCACGACCGCAATGCGTCTCGCTGTCTCCCCCGTGCCCTCAGAGCACGATGAGATGAATCAGCAGTTCACCCATAAGCTCGGCGGCCTCCGAATGAATGGCATGCCTCAGGGCAGCCGCGGACAGGCACTGGCGCTGGCTGCCACGCTCGCTTCGACTGATGCTGAGCACGAAGAGGTGAGGCGCGTCGTTTACTCGCTGTTGGGCGAGAACGCGGATTACTGGCCAACGATCGCGCTCCAAAGACTCGGTGACACCGTGAAGGATGATCTGACGTTCCTCGCCGTGCAGGGTTGGGCGATCCGCAGTCTGGTCGCATTGCGGTGGGCTGAACATGGCGAGCCAGAGCATTTAGGCCCGAGGCTTGCGCGAGACCCCGATGTCCGCGTTAGGCGAGCTCTCGCCCGAGCGCTCGCTCAAGAGCCCGACGACACCCATGCCGACGCCAGGGACATACTGGCCGCCGACCCCGCCTACAGTGTCCGAACGGCACTCAAGGAAGCTCCAGCGCCCTAAACACGCCTATCTCATCGCGCTGAAGTCGTTGAACAGCTCCCCGAGACTTCCCTCCTCCGTGTCGGAGGCCCATGTCACTATGAGTGGGTGAGCGACCAACAGATGGACTGGACCGAGGAAGGCGACGCCCTGGTGACCCACAAGTCCCTCCCCGACAGGCATCCCTCGCTTTTCGTGGATGTCTTTCACACTGGCCAGAATAGTGAGCAGATGTCGAAGGGAGCCCGATGCACCTCCACCTACGCGCAGACAGCATCCATCTGAGCAAGAGCCACGCTAAGGCGCTCGATGACGAGTTCTTCCTCTCTCACCCAGCCGCGTACTTTGCCTCGCGGATTTCATCGCTGCTTGCCACAGAGCACAGTGCGGCGGTGCCGACGCCTGGCGACGAACCGGAGTTCTTTGCAGCGCTCGGGCTGTCGAAGACCGACTCGTTGCTCGCGTTCGACGAACAGGATCGTCGGCTTCAACTAGCGGTCGAGGCGCTCAGCCTGCGCCACCAGGCGGCTGAAGCGCTGCTCCGGTTCATGTACGCCGTGACAGCCGCGAAGCCGAAAGAAGGCGACTCGCCCAGCACATGGCTTCTCGTTGCGGATAGCCCCAACGCCCTCATCGATGTCGTCCAGAAGACCATGGCCGCTGTAAACAGCGATGAGGAGCTGTTCCTGCGATGCCTCTTCACGCCTGGTACCCGCGTCGACGAGAAGGTGGCCGCCGCGGCAGACACCGCCGTGGCGTGGGTGAACCACGCGAGCTCCCTCTTGACCGGCGACGAGTTGTCGGTCAACGCGGCGCACAACAAGGTGAAGCATGGCCTTGCGGTGAGCACGCGCGGCGACGTCCGCATCGAGTTCATCACCACGCCGCCCAATGACCTCGGCCAGATCCCGCTCAGCGCGTTCGGCGAAGGGAAGTCTGTGCCGATCTTCGACCGCCCGATGCTGACGTACCTCAGCCGCCCACACACAAACCCCAAGCAGGGCCTGGAGGCCATCTCGCTGAGGGTCGATGTGCCGGTTGTGCTCGCCGAAGCGTGGATGATTGCGAACGTCTATGCCGCGATGTTCCATGCTCGGGCACGGCGCCACTTTGGCGACGACCTGCCCGAAGGAGTGGCCCCCTATCCCACGCTTGTCATCGGACGGCTCCCCGAGCATGTGATTGGCGGACGGCCGCTCGGGTATCGGGAGGCCGTGACTCTGCCACCCGATGGCACGACCGCACCTCGCAAGTCCGGTCTGTTCTTCCAAGGCAGCTTCATCCCGATGGACGTGGACTACGGCAGCAAGGTGAGCGGGGTCGTGGTTGAGGGCTAGCGAATGGTTTTGGTACCACTCGACTCACTGCAAATGAAGGAGATATCGGCAATGATCCGGACAAGTCCGTGCGCGGATCCGCTGGACGACAATAGAGGAGCTGAGAAGCGAGCTCGCCAGCTTGTCCAGCACAGCGAAGGGACCGTATGAACATTCCGGATCTCGACTTCGCGCGCGTACGGTCGCTGGGCGCCGGAGGCCAGCGCGACGGATACGAGCAATTGATCTGCGAGCTGGTCGCGCAAGGGCCCCCGGACGCCGACGCGAAGTTCGTATCTCTTCACGGAGCCGGAGGCGATGGGGGCGTCGAGTGCTACTGGACCCTTCCCGACGGCACCGAGCAAGGCTGGCAAGCGAAGTACTGGACCAGCCACACTGCCGTCGACAAGTCGCAGCTTGACACCTCCGTCAAAGCCGCCCTCACCAACCACCCGAATCTCACCAGGTACACCATCACCATCCCCGCCGATCCGACCGGCCGCACGAGCGGCAATGGGAAATCGCTGCTGGAGAAGATAAACGACCCCGGTGGCTGGCTCGACGGCTGGCAGACGATGGCGGCCGACCGCGGCATGACCGTCACCTTCGAGTTCGAATGGGCAACGAACACCGCCGCACGTCTAACCCGCTTGGACGCCTCCGGCGCCCAGCGACGGTACTGGTTCGACGCCGACGTTCTCTCCCAACAGTGGTGGATCGACCGACTTCAGGAAGCGACCGACGCTGCCAGGCCTCGGTACACCCCAGAGCTGAACGTGGACGTTCCCGCCGCTCGAAGCATCGCCGCGCTCTGTTCTGACGATGAGTGGTGGCAGATCATCCTCCGCCAGGTCGACGAACTCGCGGAGTCGACACGACGACTGCAGCACGCCGGAGACGGTGCAACCGCCGCCGATCTGGACGCCGCCCACCGTGCCGCTACGGCCGTCATCGACGCCCTTAAGACATGGGAGCGCACCCCGACCGACGCTGAGTTCCGCGCGCTCGAGCAGACACTACATACCGCCGCCACTGTGGTCAGGGATCAGGAAGCCCTCGAGGTCGATCGGATGAACGCCACACACGAAAACTGGGACACCGCGGGTTGGAGGCAGTACCAGAGCGAATACATGGTCCAGTTCCCGGCCGAAGCCGTCGATGCTCTCCGTGACGTGGGCGGGAAACTCGCAACTGCGACCGAGCTCCTCATCAGCCCCCTCGGAACGCTCGCCAGCTCGCAAGTTGCGCTGATGACCGGACCCGCTGGCATCGGCAAGACCTACCTCGCCCTCGATGCCGCGACCCGGCGCCTTCAGAAAGGTCGACCCAGCATCGTGATGCACGGTCGCTGGTTCAATGACCACGACCCACTCACCCACCTCCGCGACTTTCTCCAGATGCCAGCCGACCTGACCAGCGAGGAGACCATCGCTCTCCTGGACCAAAGCGCGCGCGCCGCAGGAGCACCCGCCCTGCTCGTCATCGACGCGCTCAACGACACCCGCCCCCGGTCGGTTTGGCGGGACAACCTCGACCGCCTCATCTCCATCGTCAGCAGATACCCGCACGTTCGGTTGCTGCTGACCGCACGCACCCACTACGTCAACCAGGTCCTCCCGCCCGGCATGTCCATTCCCCGATTCGAACACACGGGATTCGAAGGCGTCGAGTTCGAGGCGGTCAGCGAATACGCCGCGTTCTACGGCCTCGAGCCTCCGACGTCACCACCGATCCACGGCGAGTTCGATAACCCGCTCTACCTCCGGTTAGTCTGCGAAGCGCTGCAATCCGATGGCCGCCTCTCGCTCGACCAGGCCAACATGGGGCTGGGCGAGCTCACCAAAATGGTCCTCGACCACGCGAACGAGGCCGTCAGCAACCGCATCGACGCATCAGTGTCCGACCAGATCGTTCACCGCGCGATGCACGACCTGGCCGGCGCTATCGCAGACCAGGACGGCGCCCCGCTCACCCGCCTCGCCGCGCAGGCGGTGCTGAACCCGATCTGGTCCGATAACAGTGTGGAGAAGTCCCTGCTCGATGGACTCATCGCGCAAGGTCTTGTCGAGGAAGACGTTATCCCGGACAGCAGCCCTTACGGCACCGACATCATCACCATCACCTTCGAGCGCATCGGCCACCACTTGATCGTCTCCGACGCTCTCGCGCACGTGAACGACGCGGATGGCGTCCGCACTCAGCTGTCCGGTCGCCTCGGAGAGCTCATCGGACTCGATACGACCATCGACGTCGGACTCCTCGAAGCGGTCTCGGTGGTCGTCGCCGAACGCTTCGGGCTCGAGCTAACCGCCTTCACTGTCGAGATCCCCGACACCGCCGCCCGCGACGCTGCCGTTATCGCCGGCACGGCCTGGCGAGCTGTGTCCTCCATCACTCCCGAAACGGGCAGCATCATCACCAACGCTTTGCGCCGCCGTGAGACCTTCGACGCGGGCCTCACGATGCTATTCAGGCTCGCAGCTCGCCCTGGCCACCCACTCAACGCCGACTTCCTCCACGAGTTCCTCAGCGGACTCACCATGGCGGCCCGTGATCAATTTCTGGCCGGGTGGCTGCACACAAGTCACGGCACCAGCGGAGCGGTCGACCGTCTCATCCGCTGGGGAGGTGAGAAACCGCTCGACCAGGTCGGCGCGGAAACCACACGCTTGTGGGTCACCGCACTGCTGTGGGCAACTAGCGCGACGGATCGTCGCGTTCGCGAGCCAGCCACCATCGCCGCAGCCCGCCTGCTCGCGCGCCATCCTCACCAATCCGCCGCCCTGCTCGAACGATTCTGCATCGTCGACGACGAGTGGGTCGTCGAACGCGCGCTTCAGGTCTCCTACTCGGCGCTGCTGTCCAGCGGCAGCGGCGCGGACTGGACTGCAGCGGCCAGCGTCGTCTGGGCCGCATTCTTCGCACCCTCCGCAGACCTGACCCCCAACGCTGCCGTTCGCGACGCCGCACGCTGCATCCTCGAAGCGGCACACGATCGCGGAGCGCTCCCCGCAGACGTCACGCCCAACCGTTTCCGACCCCCTTACAGCAGCACTTGGCCGCTGACGTGGCCAACGGAAGACGACATTGCCCCTTACGACAACACCGACTACCCGAAGCTCGTGCGCTCCACCACGGCCGACGACTTCTTCATTTACCAACTCAAGCACGAGCTCCTTGATCGGCCAGGTGTTGACGTCGCAGCCGGCGCGCGATGGGTGGTCGCAGAGGTCATCCGGTTCGGATACCAACCCCACCTGCATTCGAATTTCGACGGCTACGTGCTGGGGAAGTACGGGCCGGGACGCGGGAAGCCAAAGTGGATCGAACGGATCGGCAAGAAGTACCAGTGGATCGCACTCAACCGGCTTGTCGGGCATCTATCCGACCACGCACCGAAGACACGAAACTCCTGGGAAGCCCCTCCGCCGGCAGTTCCTGGACCCGAATCCTCCATCGTCCGGCAGGTCGACCCCACAGTGACCGAGTTTGAACCCGCGAGCGATGCGGCCCGCCCCTGGGTGCCGGCCTACAACTGGGACGCGAAGATTGGGAGAACTGACGCCCAATGGGTGGCTGATGACTCCGACCTGCCCACTGTCGATGTCACCTCCGCCGAACGAGACGGACGCCCCTTCATCGTTGTGTCGGGCTCATACAGCTGGGACCTCACCGGCGACACCACGAAGCGCACCCACCAGGTCTGGGCCAACCTCTACACCCACGTGGTGAGCACCGACGATCTTCCCGTCGCCCTTGGCGAACTCGAAGGACGGGACTTGATCAACGGCCTTGGGATGTCTCGGCTCCCCGCGAGCTACAACGGGTACGTCGGCGAGTACCCATTCGGGCACCACCACGGCGAGACGCTGAGTGTCGTGAAGCACGAGTGGACGGACCCACTCACCGTTCCGACGCGACCCGCAGTGTGGGAGCTGCTCGGCGAGAACGAGTACGCGCCAGGAAACCTCGAAACAATCTCGTTCGATGCCCCCGCTCCTGAGTTCTTTGGACCCGCACCGGGCATCCTCCACTGGAACGGCCGTAACGGGTGGACCGACGCGAGCGGCCAACTCATCGCTGTTCTGCGGCACTCTGTCAACGTAGGCCAGAACGAGCTCCTGATGGACGCCCACTTCCTGCAGGACTGGCTCACCGCGGAGCGGAAGTCGCTGATCTGGGTCGAGAACACGGGAAAGGACGTGTACCGGGAGATGGGTTGGCGCAAGTCCTATCCGGGAGCGCTCGTTCGTTCCCAGGTCAGGGCGTGGACCCCGGGACAGGACCTGCGCACCGTTTCACCGGGATGGCAGCGCATACCCGCCCGCGAGGACTGATATCGCGATCGGCTCGACTTTTTTCCAACAAGGAGCATCGATGCCTCCTTTAGTAGCTCGAAGCCTTCACGAACAAGGGGCTCCTCGTCCGAGGCTCGCTTGAGCTTCTCGACATCAACGACGTGAAGCTTCGAGCCTTTCCGGATCGAACGGGCTGTGCGGGACGACAGCGCAGGGTTCATCGGCATACCCAAGCGACTCCTCATGTGATGGCGAATCCTCGCGGCAGTGGGCGTTCGCGCCTTCCGGCTTTGTTCGGTGGCGCGCTGTCGTCAGGACGAGCTCATCCTTCGCCCGTGAGATAGCCACGAAGAACTCGGCCTTCACGTCGGCTTCCTTTTTGCCCCAGAAGAACTGGGGCTCAACGTCGAAAACGATGACCTTCTCGAACTCCATGCCCTTGCATTTGTGCACAGTCAAGATCCGGACGGCATCTTCTGCCGACAGGCGGTCGAGCGCGGCGACCGACTCACCGTCGACCGCCAGCTCGCGCTTGAAGCCACCGGCGGGTTCCTTCATCACGTCCTTGAGCCGCGAGCCCTGCTGATACGAAGGCGACAGCGCATTGAGCGCCGGACGCGTAACGAACTTGACGAACGAGTTGATGAGCGGCTTCCACTCAAACAAGTGGAACCGTGGTGGAAAGACAACGCCCCTATAACGGCCGCCCGCGCGGCCACGCGGCATGCGTTCGACGTGCAGCCGACCCCGTGGAGCTTGCGATTGAGGGGAGCATGGTCGCCGCGACGAGCAAAACTGTCTTATCAGGTTCATTGGTGACTGCTGCCACTCAGCGCGAAGCATAGTCGACTCACAATCGTCGGCTGCTTCCGCTGCGGTGACCGGCGCCGGAGCCCTCAACAGATCAGTCCAGCGCGCGGCTACCAGCCGCATTTTCGACCGCTGGTCGCCGCCGCCCTGCCGCTCTGCCATGGTGAAGACCCGTCTTCTGCGCCTACTGGAGGCACCGCCGATGGACACCGATGACATCCCGCCCGATCTACCGCAAGATGCAAGCCTTCAACTGAGCACATCTCCGTCGCTTTCAGCTCCGCTCTCGCCAGCTCATTCCATTTCAATGGTGCTGGAGCCTCGCGCACCAGGACTCGTCCAAGTTCCGGCTCTTCACAACGCCATCGTTGTAGCGTCGGGCAGGGTCCCGTCAACAGCCCGCGAATGCTTCGTTTGACCCCTCCGAAGAAAGCTACGAAAACGACGAAGCCCTGGTGGGAAGTCCATCCACACCAGGGCTTTTCTGTCGGGCTGACAGGATTTGAACCTGCGACCCCTTGACCCCCAGTCAAGTGCGCTACCAAGCTGCGCCACAGCCCGATGCCATCTCCGCGGGCGGAGAAGACAACTCGAACAGTCTAGCGGATTCCGAGAGCGCTCCGTGACACGGCGCTGGCGACCACGGCCCGGCTCAGACATGCCGCACTCGTCGGGTGGGAGGTCTCCCCTGCCCGCCCCCGCACGGGGCACGCTACCGTGACTCGTCCGCGCCCGCGTGACAGGACGAACCGACCGACCCGGTCACCCGACGAAGGACCACCATGCGCTACAGCCACTACTGGAAAGAGGTCCGCGTCGCGGCCCTCACCGCCCTGCCCGTCGCGATCGTCTCCGGCTTCGTGCAGGTCAGCCGCAACACCCCGATCGACGACGCCATCATCGGCGGCGCCATCACCTTCGTCGCCCTGTCACTGCTCATCCCCGTCGTGCGTCACTGGCTGCACCCCGAGTCCCGCGGCTGACCACCGCGGCACAATCAGACGCCTCCAGGACGCGTCCCACGATGTGCCGAGAGGTCCGGGCAGGTGCCCGGACAGGCGCTACTCAGCCTTGCGATCCGCGACGAGCTGGTCGCGCACCTTGCGACGCAGCACCTTGCCGATGAGTGACGTCGGCAGCTCGTCGAGCTGCACGACCCGCTTCGGCACCTTGTACGCCGTGAGGCGGGTCCGGCAGTAGTCGCGCAACGAGCCGGCGTCGAACACCGTTCCGGCACGCATGACCACCGCGGCCGTCACATCCTCGCCACCGGAATCGCGCGGCAGGCCGACCACGGCGGCCGACTCGACGTCCGGGTGCGACAGGAGCGTCTCCTCCACCTCGGACGGGCTCACGTTGAACCCGCCGGTGATGATGAGCTCCTTCACCCGGTCGATGACCGTCACGAAGCCGTCCGCCGACACCGTCACGATGTCGCCGGTCCGCAACCAGCCACCCTCGAGCAACGCCTCGCGCGACTCGTCCGGACGACCCCAGTACCCCTGGAAGACCTGCGGGCCACGAAGCAGCAGCTCGCCCGACTCCCCCGCCGCACGATCCACCGTCGGGTTCTCGGGATCGACGACGCGGATCTCGGTGCTCGGGAACGGCACACCCACGGTGCCCGGCCGACGCGACGGACCGATCGGGTTGCCGAGCGCAACCGGCGACGATTCCGTCATCCCGTAGCCCTCGACGAGGAGACCGCCGGTCGCCTCCTCCCACCGCGTGACCGTCGACACCGGGAGGCTCATCGCCCCGGAGATCGCGAAGCGGACACTCGTGAGGTCGACGCCCTTGCGGCTCGAAGCACGCGACAGCGCGTCGTAGATGGGTGGCACCGCCGGCAGGAACGTCGGCGGGGACTTCTTCGCCGCCGTGAGCACCAGCTCCAGGTCGAACTTCGGGAACAGCACGAGCCGCGCCCCGATGCTCATGGCGAACGTCAGGCACAGCGTCATGCCATAGGCGTGGAACAGCGGCAGCACCCCGTAGAAGACCTCGCCGCCCTCGCTCAGGCCAGGCACCCAGGCGCGTCCCTGCTCGGCGTTCGCCCGCAGGTTGCGGTGCGTCAGGATGGCACCCTTCGGTGCCCCGGTCGTCCCACTCGTGTACTGCAGGAGCGCGGTGTCGTCGAGCGTCGGACGCACGACCCGCTTCGACAGCTTCCGACCGCCGATCAGACGTTCCCACGGAAGCACGTGCTTCGCCGACGGGGTCGCGGTCATCGCCGCACGCGACTCGCGCGCACGCTTCACCGGCAACCGGAGCGCCAGACGCTTCGACAACGGCAGAGCCTGAGTGATGTCGACGGACACGATCCGGCCGCGCATCACGTCGGCCGGGAGGTCGGCCACGAGGTCGTAGACCTTGTCCCACACGATCGCGACGTGCGCGCCGTGGTCCTCGAACTGATGCCGCAGCTCGCGAGCCGTGTAGAGCGGGTTGTGCTCGATGACCGTCGCGCCGAGCCGGAGCGCCGCGTAGAACGCGACGACGTGCTGCGGGCAGTTCGGCAGCACGAGCGCCACGCGGTCACCCGGCTTCACGCCGAGCTTGCGGAGCCCCTCGGCCGCTCGCGCGACCTGTTCGCCGAGCTCGCTGTAGCTCGTCTCGGCACCGAAGAATTCCAGAGCGATGCGATCACCGAAGCGCTTCACCGAGGTGTCGAGCAGGTCGACGAGCGTCTCGGTGACCTCGTCGATGTCGGCGGGCACGCCACTGGCGTAGGACGACAGCCACGGCCGCTCGGCCAGACGCTGACGCTGTGCCTCGCCAGCCTCGGTCGGCTCCGACGACTGCTCGCCCTCGCGCTGCTCGGCTGTGTTTCCTCGATGGTCCACGACGATCCTCCAGATGACACCCGTGCGCACCGCACGCATGCCTCCACCCTAGGCGGGCGCGTATGCCCGACCGGGGATGCGACCGGACCGCTTGACAAGCTCCAAAGCGACACCGGTGAATCGCCCGAGGAGTCGTGGAACAACGCCAGAAGCCGGCCACCCGAAGGCGACCGGCTCCCGATGGTCCAGCGACTCAGACGGCGTCGGGTGACGCGGGCGTCTTCGGCTGACGCTTCGCGGCCGCAGCCGCGTTGTCGGACATCGCCTGCTGGAGGTTCTCCCCCAGCGCGCCACCGGCGACCCCGCCCAGGAGGGCGGACAGGTCGAGCCCGGTGATGTCCTTGACGACCTTCGGAACCTCGCTGACCACCTGGCCGACCGTCTTCGTGACGGCCGACGCACCCTCGGTCGAGATGACCGTGAGATTCGAGATGTTGCCGAGCGGCTCGGACACGGCTCGCGTGATCTCGGGCAGACGGGCGATGATCTCGGACGCGAGCCCGGCCTCACCGTACTTCTTCAGTGCCTCGGCCTTCGCGTCGATCGCCTCGGCCTCGGCCAGACCCTCCGCGGCCACAGCCGACGCCTTCGCGTCACCCTGCGCGCGGATACCCTCGGCCAGCGCGATCTGCTTGTCGCGCTCAGCGGTACCGGCGAGACGCACGGACTCCGCAGCCGCCTGGGCGTCCTGCACCGCCGCGACCTTGTTCGCCTCGGCGATGGTCTTGCGCTTGAACGCGTCGGCTTCCGTTGCGGCATTGGCCGCATCTCGGGCCGCCTGCGCGCGCTGGACCGTCGCGTACGCGTCGGCTTCGGCCGGCTTGCGTACCTCGATGTCGAGGCGCTCCTGCTCCACCTTCGCCTTCTCGGCGAGCGCCTCACGCTCCTGCTCCGCGACCAGGCGGTCCTGCTGTGCCGTGGCGAGCTGACCGGAGGCCTCGGCCTCGGCGTTCGCGCGGTCGGTCTCCGCCTTGATGGTCGCCTGCTTGAGGCTCAAGGCCTTCTGGCGCTCCGCGACCTGCTCCGCCGCTTCGATCCGCGCGAACTCGGACGCACGAGCGGTCTCGGCCTCCTTGATCTCCGCGTTCTGCCGGGCGAGCGCGTTCTCCGCTCGACCGAGGTCGGCGAGGTAGTTGGTGCCCGGCGTCGAGATGTCGGAGATGTTCAGCAGGTCGACCTGGAGGCCCTGCTCGGCGAGATCCGTCTTGGTCGCCTCGACCACCGCTTCGGACAGGGCGTTGCGGTTGGAGATGATCTCCTTGATCGGCATGTTCCCGATGATGGAACGCAGCGAGCCTTCGAGGGACTGCTGGATGATCTGCGTCAGCGACCCCTGCTGCGAGAGGAAGCGCTGCGCGGCACGGCGCACACCCTCCGGCGTGCCGGAGACCTTGAAGTTCACGCTCGCCTGGATGGCGACCTTGATGAAGTTGGTGTCGACGCCCTCCACGACGATGCCGATCTGGCGCTGCTCGAGCGAGATCGGGAAGCCCTGCTGCAGGATCGGCCAGATGAACACCCGCCCACCGATGACGACGCGCTGACCGCCATCGGGCTCACCCGTCTTGGCGCCGGCCCCCCGACCGACGATGACGAGCGCCTGGTTCGGCGGTACGCGCTTGATCCGTCCGGCGACGAACGCGACGATCGCGAGCGCCACCACGACGAGTGCGATCACGGCGATCACCGTGATGTTGGTGGTGATGAAGTCCATAGGGCAGGTGCCTTCCCCTCGAGGGCGTGCTGGTGGATGGATGGAATCAGGGCTGCGTGCCGGCAGCTGCTCCGCTCGACGCGGGTTCGACCTTCACGCGGGAACCCTGGAGCTCGACCACGCGGATCCGACTGCCGGTCTCGATCCGGGTGTCGGAGAAGGCGAGGCGCGTCTCGATCTCGTGCGGACCGTCGAGGCTGACTTCGCCGAAGGAAGCCGAGATGGTCGACCGGGCGACGCCGTAGAGGCCGAGCGGTGAACTCGGCGCGCCGTCCTCCGAGCGCTTGAAACTCCGGATCATCAGCTGCACGCCGACGAGCACGAGGACACCGATGACGGCCGAGATGACATACGCGGACCAGGGAGGTAGCCCGTTCGCGAGCACGATCGCGCCGACCGCACCGAAGACGGTGAACGCGCTCCCGAGCGCGGTGGCCGAGACGGCCCCGTCCAGGAAGTCGAAGATCTCACCGAAGACCAGGGAGATGAGGACGATCACGAGACCGACGGCGCCGACGATGATGAACAGGGTCATGGCACCAACCCTACTGAACGCCCAGGCGACGTGCAGGAAAGCGGTCTCCCGTGATGGCGGCGACGGGCTGCGGGCTCCTGTGGAGCGACTGCCGCTGCCCTCAGACCGTTGCGTCGAGCAGGTCCGTCAGCCAGCCGGCACCGCGCGTCGTCGCGCCCAGCCCCTCGACGCGTTCCCGCAGCTCACGGTCCGAGGTGACCACGACGACCGCGCCGTCGAGCCCACGGACGACGTCCACGATCGCGTCGTCGCCACTCCCCGCCGCGTCGACGACCGAGACGCCCGCTCGCAGCTCATGCCCGGGCTCTCGCACGTCATCATCGGTGTGGGCACCGCGGGCCTGTCCTTCGACGACGGCGACGCAGGCCGGCCACCAGCGGTTGAAGTCGAGGTCGAGCGCCTGGGCGTCGAGGCCCTCGTGTGCGAGACGGCCGAGTCGCGCGACGAACCGCTGCGCGGCTCCGGCACGATCCTTCCACCACCCGTCCGGTCGCGAGCCGACGACATTCGCGACGTCGACGACGACCGTGACGCGGCGCTCGAGCTGCGACCGCAGGCCCGGCCACGAATCGGCGAAGCCGGGGTGCAACGGCAACGTCTCGACCTCGGCGAGCGGCACCCAGGCGAGGGCGATGCTCTCCGGGTCGGAGACCACGGGTTCGAACGGCTCGACCGCCTCGACGATCACCGTCGTGTACGACCAGAACCCGAGATCGAGCACGGAGTCGAACCGCAGCTCGATCGACTCGGCGGGGACTCCCGCCTCCTCGTGGGACTCGCGGACCGCGCCGTCGACGGCACTCTCGAACTGGTGACGCGCACCGCCCGGGATGCCCCAGGTGCCGCCGAAGTGGCTCCAACCGGCCCGATGCTGCAGCAGCACGCCGCGCTCTCGATCGTGCACCAGGAGTCCGGCTGCACCGAACCGCCCCCAGTACTTCCGGCCGTCTCCGGATTCGACCCAGGCATCCCCGGCGTCCCGGACGGGGCCGCCGGGAGGATGCGCATCAGTCATTGGACCAGCCTGGCACGAAACGCTGTGCGCCACCCCCTTGGTCAGGGTCATCTCCACCGCACGTGCGGAATATGTTATATATTGAACTCCAGTATTGCATCGGCCGCGCTCGCGCCCGCCGCACCGAACCCACGTGAAGGACCCTCATGGATGCACGTCAACGCCGGACGCGGGCACGGCTCGCGCGCACGATCCTGCAACTCGCCGCAGAACGCCCCACCTCCGAGATCTCCGTCTCGGAGATCGCCGCACGCGCCGGCATCAACCGATCGACCTTCTACCAGCACGCGGCGGCGCCGTGCGAGCTGCTCGAATCGGTCCTCGCCGAGGAGCTCACCGAGCTGAGCATGACGCACCTGGCGACCGTCTCCGCGGACGACGCCCCGGCGGCGATCACCCGGGCCACGGTCGCCGCGCTCCGCCACATCGACGAGCGCGCCGACATCTACCGCGTCGGTCTCGGCGACGACCTCATCGGCGCGAGTCTGCAGCCCATGCTCAACCGGGTCTTCACCTCGACGGTGCTCGACATCTTCGAGCGCGGGGCGATCACCCTGCCCCACGCCGAATGCCTGAGCGAGGAGCAGCGCGAGTTGTTCATGCGATCGGCAGCGCACTTCGTCGCCGCGGGCTCCGTCGCGAGCTTCCGCGTCTGGCTCGACACCCCAGCACCACGCGACGTCGAGTCGTTCCTCGAGGTCATCCGCGAACTGCTCCCGAGCTGGTGGCCGTTCGAGACCGAACACGGGCCCGCCCTGGCGCCCGCCGACGAATCCGCCCTCGCTCGCTCCTGATCACGTCTCGACCAGGACGACGAAGGCCCGGGACCACTCCATGGAATGGTCCCGGGCCTTCGTCGTCGCCGCCCGAGGCACGGACGCGGTGGATCAGCGCTGGCGCTTCTCGCGGACGCGCATGTTGACGTTGATCGGTGTGCCCTCGAAGCCCCAGATCTCGCGCAGGCGACGGATCACGTAGCGACGGTAACCGGGGTCGAGGAAGCCGGTCGTGAAGAGCACGAAGGTCGGCGGGCGGCTCGCGGCCTGCGTGCCGAACAGGATGCGGGGCTGCTTGCCACCGCGCAGCGGGTGCGGGTGTGCCGCTGTGAGCTCGGCGAGGAAGGCGTTGAACTTGCCCGTGGGGATACGCATGTCCCACGACTCGAGTGCGACCTCGAGGGCCGGGACGAGACGCTCGAGGTGGCGGCCCGTCCGCGCGGAGATGTTGACGCGCGGCGCCCACGACACGTGCGAGAGGTCCTGCTCGATCTCGCGCTCCAGGTACTTCCGGCGTTCGTCGTCGAGCTGGTCCCACTTGTTGAAGGCGAGCACGAGGGCGCGACCGCTCTCGAGGACGAGGTCGATGATCCGCACGTCCTGCTCGCTGATCACCTCGGTGACGTCGATGAGGACGACGGCCACCTCGGCCTTCTCGAGCGCCGTGCTCGTGCGGAGCGACGCGTAGAAATCGGCACCCTGCGACAGGTGCACGCGACGACGGATACCCGCGGTGTCGACGAAGCGCCAGATCTTGCCGCCGAGCTCGATCTGCTCGTCGACCGGGTCGCGGGTGGTCCCGGCGAGATCGTTGACGACGACGCGCTCCTCGCCTGCGGTCTTGTTGAGCAGGCTGGACTTGCCGACGTTCGGGCGTCCGAGGATCGCGACGCGGCGGGGGCCGCCGAACTCGTCCTTCGCGACGGCCGAGACCTGCGGGAGGACCTTGAGGATCTTGTCGAGGAGGTCGGCGACACCACGGCCGTGGATCGCGGAGACCGGGTGGGGCTCGCCGAGGCCGAGGTTCCAGAGCGCCGCGGCCTCCGGCTCCTGACGGGCGTCGTCGACCTTGTTGGCGACGAGGAAGACGGGGCGTCCGGTCTTGCGGAGCAGCTTGACGACCTGCTCGTCGGTCGCCGTGGCACCGACCATGGCGTCGACCACGAAGATCACGACGTCGGAGAGGTCGATGGCGATCTCGGCCTGGGCCGCGACGGACGCGTCGATCCCCTTGGCGTCGGGCTCCCACCCACCGGTGTCGACGACCGTGAAGCGACGGTCGTTCCACTCGGCCTTGTAGTTCACGCGGTCGCGGGTGACACCGGGGGTGTCCTCCACGACGGCCTCACGACGGCCGAGAATGCGGTTCACCAGCGCGGACTTGCCCACGTTCGGGCGACCGACGATCGCCACGACGGGCAGCGCCGGCAGGAAGCGGATCTCGTCCGGGTCCTCCGTCGCGCCGTCGAGGATGTCGAGGTCGTCGCCCTCGAGGTCGTAGTCGGCCAGGCCGGAGCGGAGGGACGCGGCCCGCTGGGTCGCGAGCTCCTCGTCCATGTCCTGGAGGCGGTCCGCGAGGTCGTCGGGGCCTCCGTCGAACTGCTCGTCATCGTGAGCCATGGGAGTTCCTTGCTGTGAGGGATTCGGTGACGCGGACGACCGCGTCGACCGTCTCGTCGAAGTCGATGTGCGTGGAGTCGACCGTGGTCACTCCGTCCGCCGCGTTCATGAAGTCGACGACCCTGGAGTCCGCCCGATCACGCCGCTGCAGTTGTTCCGCGACGTCGCCGGCAGGGTGGCTCTCGAATTCCGCTGAACGCCTGGCCATTCTAGCCGCTTCGGATGCCGTGAGCAGGATCCGAGCCTGAGCATCCGGTGCGACCACCGTGGTGATGTCGCGTCCCTCGACGACGATGCCCGGGCGGTCGACGTCGGCGATGAGCGATCGGAAGGTCTCGTTGATCCACGCACGCACCTCCGGGACACGGGCGACCGCGGAGACGACGGCCGTCACGCGAGGGCCGCGGATCTCGTCGGTGACGTCGCGAGCCCCGAGCGTGAACGCGGTCACGTCCGGGTCGAGGGAGACGGTGAAGGCACCACCGAACGCGTCGAGCGAGCCGATCACCGCCGCCGAGTCCTCGGGGTCGACGTCCGCATCGAGCGTGTGGAGCGCGAGCGCGCGGTACCAGGCGCCCGTGTCGAGGTAGCGGTAGCCGAGCCGGCGGGCGACGGCCTTGCTCACGCTGGACTTGCCGCTGCCGGCCGGTCCGTCGATCGCGACCACGACGGGTGCGTCCGGCGTCGTCGACGCGTCGGTGCTGGTGGAGTGCTGTTCGGTCATGTCTCTTCCTATACTTCCGCGATGCGCCAACCGCGCGACTCGAGGTCGTCGACGGTGCGCTGCTTGACCTCGGGGAGGACCTGGACCTCCGCGAGACCGATGTTCGCGCCGGGCGAGTGCTCCAGACGCAGGTCTTCGATGTTGACGCCGATCTCGCCGAGCTCCGTGAACAGGGCGCCCAGCTGGCCGGGGCGGTCGTCGAGGAGGACGACGATGCTGGCGAACCGGCGGTTCTGGCCGTGCTTGCCGGGGAGCCGTGCGACGCCGGTGTTGCCGGCGGCGATCGTGTCCGCGATCGTGCGGCGAGCGCCAGGCACCTCCGGGTCCCGGAGCGCCGAGATGACCGACGCGAGGTCGGTGGACAGCTGCTCCAGCACCGGGAGGACCTCTGCGTGGTTGGCGCTGAGGATCTGGACCCAGAGCTCCGGCGCACTCGAGGCGATGCGGACGGTGTCGCGCAGGCCCTGTCCGGCGAGCTGGATGGCGCCCTCCTCGGCGTCCTGCAGCTGGGCGGCCAGGAGGCTCGCGACGAGTTGCGGCGTGTGCGAGACGAGCGCGACGAAGCGGTCGTGTTCGTCCGGCGTCATCTCCATCGGGATGGTGCCGAGGTCGAGCGCGAGGCCCTCCACCTGCGACAGCGCCCAGGCGGGTGTCTCGGCGTCGCGGCAGATCACCCAGGGGCGGCCGAGGAAGAGGTCGGCCCTGGCGGAGATCGCTCCCCCGCGTTCACGGCCGGCGAGCGGGTGGGAACCGATGTACCGGGTGAGGTCGACACCGCGCTCGAGCAGTGCCCGGTACGGTTCGAGCTTCACGCTCGCGACGTCGGTCACGACGGCGCGCGGGAACGCGGCGAGTTCGGCCTCGATGACGCGGGCGGTGACGTCCGGTGGGACGCAGATGACGACGACGGACGGGTCATCGGTGGGTTCCGCAGCTCGGCCCGCGCCGTAGTCGATGGCGAGGCGCAACTGGCTGGGCGACGCGTCGTCGAGGATGATGTCGACGCCCTTGGCACGCAGTGCGAGTCCGATGCTCGCGCCGAGGAGGCCGGCTCCGACGATGCGGACCGACCCCTGCACGCGCGCGGGCGCGGAGCTCAGGTCGCTCATGCCGTCGGCTCCGACGCCTCCGCTGCCGTACCGTCGGCCGCGCGGGCTTCAGGACCGTGTGCGCGGGCGATGGTCAGGATGGCGCCGAGTTCGTCCTTGCTCAGCTCGCGCAGCTGGCCGGATCCGAGGGTCCCGAGGTGCAGGGGGCCGAACTGACGGCGCACGAGGTCGACGACCGGGTGGCCGACCGCGTCGAGCATGCGACGGACGATGCGGTTCCGCCCGGAGTGCAGCGTGAGCTCCACGAGGCTGAAGCCGTCCTCGGTGCCGAGCAGGCGGGCCTTGTCGGCGGAGATCGGTCCGTCCTCGAGCTCGATGCCGGCGGTCAGCTTCGCGAGGACCTGCGCAGTGACCTTGCCGGTGACCTTCGCGATGTACGTCTTCTGCACGCCGAACGACGGGTGGGCGAGCACGTGCGCGAGGTCGCCGTCGTTGGTGAGGATGAGCAGCCCGCTCGTCTCGGCGTCGAGGCGGCCCACGTTGAAGAGCCGTTCCTCGTACTGCTCGGTGAAGCGGCGCAGGTCGGGGCGACCGCGGTCGTCCTTCAGCGAGCTGTAGATGCCCACCGGCTTGTTGAGCATGAGGTAGCGCTTCGAGGCGTCGAGCTGGATGGCGCTGCCGTCGACCGACACGAGGTCATGCTCCGGATCGATCCGCGAGCCGAGTTCGGTGACGACGACGCCGTTCACCTCCACGCGGCCGTCCTCGATGAGTTGCTCCGACACGCGCCTCGAGGCGACGCCGGCGTTCGCCAGCACCTTCTGCAAGCGGATGCCCTCTGATTCAGTGCTGGTCACTGTCGAATCCTTCCCGGCCATCGTCGAGCAACGGCGAGATCCGCGGCAGCTCCTCGATGGCGTTGATACCAAGTTGGGTGAGCAGGAGATCGGTGGTGCCGTAGTTGATGGCACCCGTCTCACTGTCGGTGAACATCTCCGTGATGAGTCCGCGCCCGAGGAGGGTGCGGACGACGGAGTCGACGTTGACGGCGCGGATCGAGGCGATCGCGCCGCGGCTGATCGGCTGCTTGTAGGCGATCACGGCCAGGGTCTCGAGTGCCGCCTGCGACAGCTTCGTCGGGTTCTGGGTCACGACGTAGTCGGTGACGAGCGCGTCGTAGTCGGCTCGGACGTAGATCCGCCAGCCGCCGCCGACCTCGCGGAGCTCGAACCCGCGTCGGACGCCACCGCGTTCGCCGTCGTAGTCGGCGACGAGTTCGGCGATGGCCCGTCGGACGGCGCCGACCGGGACGTGCACGGCGGCGGCGAGGTTCACGAGGCTCTGCGGTTCGTCGGCGACCATGAGGATCGCCTCGAGCGCACGCGGGACGTCCGGTGCGGGCACCGGCGCGGGCTCGGCCGGCAGGCCCTGGGCGGCGTCCATCGGCCGCTCGATCGACTCGGGTGTCGCGTCAGGCATCGTAATCGGCTCCCAGGTTGGCGAGGCTGTCGTCGTTCCAGGTCTCGGCGGTCCAGCGGAGCGTGAGCTCGCCGAGCGGTTCGATCTGCTCGAAGGACAGCGCGGCGTGTCGGTACAGTTCGAGCACGGCGATGAAGCGCGCGATGACCACGCCCTTCAGCCCCGCACCGGCCACGAGCTCGCGGAAGGTGTGGGACCCGCCGCGGCGCAGGATGGCGACGACGTGCGCCGCCTGTTCCCGGATGCTCACAAGCGGTGCGTGCAGGTGGTCGAGGCCCACGGTCGGCACCTCGCGCGGCGTGAACGCGAGCGTCGCGAGTGCGCCGAAGTCCTGCGCGGTCAGCGTCCAGACGAGTTCCGGGGTCTGCTGACGGTACTGCTCCTCCAGACGGACCGCCCGGAAGTGGCGCGCCGCCTCCAGGTCGAGGCGCTCCGCGAACCACGCTGACGCCTGCTTGAACGCGCGGTACTGCAGCAGGCGGGCGAACAGCAGGTCCCGCGCCTCCAGCAGGGCGACGTCCTCCGCGTCCACGAGCTCACCCTGCGGCAGCAGCCCCGCGATCTTGAGGTCGAGCAGGGTGGCCGCGACGACGAGGAACTCGCTCGCCTGGTCGAGTTCGTCGTCGGCCTCGAGCGTGCGCAGGTAGGCGATGAACTCGTCGGTCACGCGGCTGAGCGAGACCTCGGTGATGTCGAGTTCGTGCTTGCCGATGAGGGTCAGCAGGAGGTCGAAGGGCCCTTCGAAGCCCTCGAACGACACCCGGAACGACGGTGCCGGTGCGGGGTCGACGGGCGTCGCCTCAGCGGAGCGCGAGCCGGTGTCGCCGGCCGGAGGGAGGACGGCCACGGGCGTCCGCGCGGGATCAGGCGATCGCGCCACGGGAGATGAGCTCTCTCGCGAGCTGACGGTAGGCCTTCGCGGCGGCGTGCTCCGGTGCGAACTCGGTGATCGGGGTTCCGGCGACGCTCGCGTCGGGGAACTTCACGGTCCGGCCGATGACCGTCTCGAGGACCTTCTCGCCGAACGCGTCGACGACGCGCTCGAGGACCTCACGCGAGTGTAGGGTCCGGGAGTCGTACATGGTGGCGAGGATGCCGTCGAGCTCGATCGCCGGGTTGAGGCGGTCGCGCACCTTGTCGATGGTCTCGATGAGCAGCGCGACACCGCGGAGCGCGAAGAACTCGCACTCGAGCGGGATGAGGACCCCGTGGCTGGCGGTGAGGGCGTTGACCGTGAGCAGGCCGAGCGAGGGCTGGCAGTCGATCAGGATGACGTCGTAGTCGTCGGACACCTTACGGAGCACCCGGGCCAGGATCGTCTCGCGCGCGACCTCGTTGACGAGGTGGACCTCGGCGGCCGAGAGGTCGATGTTGGCCGGGAGCACGTCGAGACCCTCGATGGCGGTGTGCTGGATGACCTCGGCCGGGTCCTTCACGGTGCCGAGCAGCAGGTCGTACACGGTGTTGGAGTCGTGGGTGGAGATGCCGAGACCGGCGGACAGCGCACCCTGAGGGTCGAAGTCGACGACGAGCACCCGGCGGCCGTATTCGGCCAGCGCGGCGGACAGACTGATGGTGGTCGTCGTCTTGCCGACGCCACCCTTCTGGTTGCAGAGCGAGATGATGCGTGCCGGACCGTGCTGCGCCAGTGTGGGCGGCACCGCGAACTCACGACGCGGGCGGCCGGTCGGGCCGTTCGGGTTCAGTTCGGCGGCGGTCTTGCGCGCAGAATCCTGCACTGCGCTCGTGTGCTTCGTACCGGCCACCGGTGTTGCCTCGCTCCCGCTTGCTGTCGTTCGAGTGACGAGTCTACCGGGCCACGGGTCAGGCCTGCGGTGCCGCTCCGCCCGTGGTCCATCTGGCCCGGGGATGGGACTGCGTGTACACGTCGCGGAGGTTGTCGACCGTCACCAGCGTGTACAGCTGCGTCGTCGCCACCGAGGAGTGACCGAGGAGTTCCTGCACGACCCGGACGTCGGCTCCGCCCTGCAGCAGGTGCGTCGCGAAGGAGTGTCGGAGGGTGTGCGGCGAGACGTGCGATTCGAGTCCTGCGCGCTCGGCGGCGCGTTGGAGGACGAGCCACGCGCTCTGCCGGGACAGCCGCGCACCGCGCTGCCCGAGGAAGAGCGCCGGCGTGGACCGGCCGAGGCCGGAGAAGACCGGCCGGACGCGCACGAGGTAGCGGTCGACGGCGTCACGGGCGAAGCTGCCGAGCGGCACGATCCGCTGCTTGCCGCCCTTGCCGAGGAGCCGGACGATGTCGGTGTCGATGACGTCGTCGACGTTCAGGCCGACGGCCTCGGAGACGCGGGCACCTGTCGCGTAGAGCAGTTCGAGGAGCGCCTTGTCGCGGACGGCGAGCAGGTCGTCGCCGTCGGTCGTCTCGAGCAGCGCGCGGACCTGGTCGATCGTGATCGCCTTCGGGAGCCGTCCCGGGAGCTTCGGCGGGCGGACCTCGCGCGCGACGTCGACCTCGACGAGCTGTTCGTCGAGCAAGAACCGATGAAGACCACGGATCGACGACAGCACCCTGGCGAGCGAGGACGCGCGCACCGGCTGCCCCTCCGGTGTCCGGAGCGACGCCGTGTACTCCGACACATGCGCGGCGGTGACGGCCGGTGCCTCGACGACGCCGTGCGCGCCGAGCCAGGCGAGGTAGCCCTCGAGATCCCGCCGGTAGGCGGCCTGGGTGTTGGCCGACAGGCCGCGCTCGATCGCGATGTGCCGCAGGTAGTCGGCGACCGCGCGATCGAGCGCCACGCCTCAGGCTCCGCCCGGCCCGATCGTGGAGTCGCCGCTGTCACGCAGCGTCGACCACCCGCGATCGCGAGCCGCGGCGGCCGTGAGGACGCCGAGCATCAGGATCGAGTTGTGGAGTCGGCCGTCGAGCACCGCGGCCACGGCGTCGTCGAGAGGCACCCACTCCACGAGGATGTCCGCCTCCTCCTCAGCACGGGCGAAGGCCTCGGCTGTCGCGGTGAGGTCGCGCGCGAGATAGATGCGGATCGACTCGTTGCTGCCACCGGGCGTCGTGTAGAACTCCGTCAGCAGCTGGAGCGAACCGGCGACGAGGTCGGCCTCCTCCTCCAGCTCGCGACCCGCGGCAACAGCCGGGTCCTCCCCCGCGATGTCGAGCAGGCCGGCCGGCAGCTCCCAGTCGCGCTCGCCGATCGGGTGGCGATACTGCTGGATGAGCAGGACGCGCTCGTCGGCGTCGAGCGCCAACACCGCGACCGCACCGGTGTGGTCGACGAACTCGCGCACGACCTCGCCGTCGCCGTAGCGGAACGTCTCCCGACGGATGTCCCAGACCTTGCCCGCGAACGCGCGCTCGGAGGACACCACCTCGACGGGGTGCGACTCGTCGCGCAACGACGCGGCGTCGGCGATCGACTCAACCATTGGCGACGTCGAACAGGCGGCTCGCCTGCTGGCGCTCGAGCGAAGCACCGACGAGGCCGGCGAACAGCGGGTGCGCGTGGTTCGGGCGCGACCGCAGCTCGGGGTGCGCCTGCGTCGCGACGTAGAACGGGTGCACCTCGCGCGGCAGTTCGACGTACTCGACCAGCGTGCCGTCGGGCGAAAGCCCGGAGAACTGAAGGCCGGCGTCCGCGATCTGCTGGCGGTAGCCGTTGTTCACCTCGTAGCGGTGACGGTGGCGCTCGGACACCTCGTCCGCACCGTACAGCTCGGCGACGATCGAGCCCTCGTCGAGCTTCGCCGCGTACAGACCGAGGCGCATCGTGCCACCGAGGTCGCCGCCGGCGATGATCTCGACCTGCTCGGCCATCGTCGCGATGACGGGGAACTGCGTGTCGGGGTCGAACTCGGAGGAGCTGGCGCCCTCGAGCCCGACGACGTTCCTGGCGTACTCGATGACCATGCACTGCAGGCCGAGGCAGAGACCGAGCACCGGAATGCCGTTCTCGCGGGCGAACTTCAGGGCACCGAGCTTGCCCTCGATGCCGCGGATGCCGAAGCCACCGGGGACGCAGATGCCGTCGACGTCGGCGAGCGCCTTGATCGCTCCCTCGACGGTCTCGCAGTCGTCGGACGGGATCCACCGGATGCTGACCTTGGTGTCGTGGGCGAAGCCGCCGGCCTTGAGCGCCTCGGTCACCGACAGGTAGGCGTCGGGCAGATCGATGTACTTGCCGACGAGGCCGATGGTGACGGCGTGCTTCGGGTGGTGGACGGCCTCGAGGAGGTCGGCCCAGCCGCTCCAGTCGACCTCGTTGGTGACGAGACCCAGGCGGTCGGCGATGTACGCGTCGAGGCCCTGGTCGTTCAGCATGGTGGGGATGTCGTAGATGCTCGGGACGTCGACCGCGTTCACGACCGCGTCCTCGTCGACGTCGCACATGAGCGCGATCTTGCGCTTGTTGCTCTCGGTCACCGGACGGTCGCTGCGGAGCACGAGTGCGTCGGGCTGGATGCCGATGGACCGGAGGGCCGCGACCGAGTGCTGCGTCGGCTTCGTCTTCTGCTCACCCGAGGCGCCCATGTACGGCACGAGCGAGACGTGGACGAAGAACACGTTGTTCCGGCCGAGCTCGTGGCGGATCTGACGAGCCGACTCGATGAACGGCTGCGACTCGATGTCGCCGACCGTGCCACCGATCTCGGTGATGATCACGTCGGGCTGGGGCGTCTCGGAAGCCTGCAGGCGCATGCGGCGCTTGATCTCGTCCGTGATGTGCGGGATCACCTGCACGGTGTCGCCGAGGTACTCGCCGCGACGCTCCTTGGCGATCACGGTCGAGTAGATCTGACCCGTCGTCACGTTCGCGGCCTGGCTCAGCTCGATGTCGAGGAACCGCTCGTAGTGGCCGATGTCGAGGTCGGTCTCGGCGCCGTCGTCGGTCACGAAGACCTCGCCGTGCTGGAACGGGTTCATCGTGCCCGGGTCGACGTTGAGGTAGGGGTCGAGCTTCTGCATGACCACCCGGAGCCCGCGCGCCGTCAGCAGGTTGCCGAGGCTGGCTGCGGTGAGCCCCTTGCCCAACGAAGAAACGACACCACCAGTCACGAAGATGTGCTTGGTCGTGCCGTTGGAGCCCGAGACGATGCCGTCGATCGGAGAGTTCAGGTTGCCCGCTTCAGAAGTATTCACCACGGGCTTTTATCCTACCATCCAGTTCGGGTTCATGTGTCGCTTCCTTCGCGGTCGCGTCGTCAGGAGGCTGCGAGGGCGAGCAGTTCGCGGGCGTGGGCGAGGCCGCTGTCGGACTCCGCGAGCCCGGAGAGCAGCCGCGCCATCTCCGCCTCCCGCTCGGCGCCGACGAGCTGGCGCACGCTCGACGCGGTCACCGAACCGTCGCCGCCCTTGACCACGCTCAGGTGGTTGTTGGCGAAGGCCGCGACCTGCGCGAGGTGGGTGACGACGATCACCTGCGAGCGCTCGGCGAGAGCCGCGAGGCGACGGCCGATCTCTATCGCCGCGGCTCCGCCGACACCGGCGTCGACCTCGTCGAACACGAAGGTGGGCACGGGGTCCGCGCCGGCGATGACGACCTCAAGGGCGAGCATCACGCGGGACAGCTCTCCACCCGAGGCGCCCTTGCCCAGCGGTCGGGGCTCGGCACCGGCGTGCGGTCGGAGGAGGAAGGCGATCACGTCCTTGCCGTGCAGGGTGAGGTCGTCGCGATCGGACACCTCGACGACGAGCTCAGCCTCGGCCATCGCGAGCGAGCGCAGTTCCGCGCTCGCGGCTGCGCCGAGTCGAGCGGCGGCTTCGACCCGGACGGCGCTCAACGTCGCGGCAGCGGCGTCGACCTCCCCGGAGAGTCGTTCGACGTCGCCCTCGAGCTGGGTGATGCGGTCGGAGTCGCCGTCGAGCTCCATCAGGCGGGTGCTGCCCGTCTCGAGCAGGTGCAGGACATCCTCGGGCGCCGGGCCATACTTCCTGGCGAGCGTCGCGAGGGTGGCCCGGCGCTCCTGGACGACCTCGAGTTCGCGAGCGCCGTCCTCGTCGAGTCCGGCGAGGTAGCTCGAGAGCTCGGCGGCGATCTCCGCGGCCAGGTAGCTCGCGTTGGCGACACTCGCGGCGATCGCGCCGAGGGCGGGATCGTGCACCGAGGCCCGGTCGAGCTGCCGCCGCGCGCCTTCGAGCAGTCCGACGACGTCGCTCTCCTCGCCGGCCTCGGCCGAGACGAGCTCTCGGGCGCCGGCCGCCGAGAGGCGGAGCTCTTCGAGGTTCGTCAGTCGATCTGCGCGCTCGGCGAGCTCGGCGTCCTCGCCGGGCTGTGGGTCGGCCTGCTCGATCTCGGCGAGCGCGACGCGCAGCTGCTCGGCCTCGAGGAGTCGCGTGTCGCGCTCGTTCGTCAGGGTCTCGAGTTCCGTCCGCAGCTCCAGGAGCTCCGTGTAGCACCGCTGGTAGTCGCCGAGAGCACGCTGGAGCGGTTCGCCGGCGAAGCGGTCCAGGGCGTCCCGCTGGGCCGGCGCGGCCCGCAGTCGGATCTGATCGGACTGCCCATGCACGACGACGAGCTGCTCGCCGAGTTCGGAGAGGATCCCGATGGGGGCCGTGCGGCCACCGACGATCGCGCGGCCGCGGCCCTCGGCGGTCACGATCCGACCGAGCAGCAGCTCTGCGGCATCACCCGCGGGATCGAGGTCTCCCCCGGCCTCGCGGACGCGCTCGGCGACCGCGCCGTCGCCCGGCACCAACCAGCGTCCTTGGACACTCGTCTGCTTCTGGCCCGCTCGCACGACGCCGCTGTCCGACCGCTGTCCGAGGAGCAGCCCGAGGGCGGTGACGACCATCGTCTTGCCTGCGCCGGTCTCGCCCGTTACGGCGGTGAAGCCGGGACCGAGCGGGAGTGTCCCGGACGCGATCACGCCGAGGTCGCGGATCTCGATCTCCTCGATCATGCGGTGCCCTCCTGATCGCTGTGGTGTCGGGTGGCCGTGGAGGCCGGGAGGTGGATCGTGCCGGTCATCGGCTCCTCGCGTCCGATGGGGCCACGCCAACCGGTGACCGGTAGCCGGAACTTGTTGACGAGTCGATCGGTGAAGGTGCTCTCGTGGAGGCGTGCGAGGCGGACCGGCACCGAGGAGCGTCTGACGACCACCCGGGCGCCCGGCTGGAGGTCCTTGGCCCGGCGGCCGTCGCACCAGAGCACGCCGAGGCCGTCGGTGCGTTCCAGCACCTCGACGGCGAGGGACGACTCGGGGCCGACCACGAGCGGCTTCGCGAACAGGGCGTGCGCGCTGAGCGGGACGAGGGTGATGGCCTCCACCGACGGCCACACGACCGGGCCGCCCGCCGAGAAGTTGTAGGCGGTGGAGCCGGTCGGCGTCGAGATGACCACCCCGTCACACCCGAAGGAGGAGAGCGGACGCTGATCGACCTCGATCACGACCTCGAGCATGCGCTCGCGGCTCGCCTTCTCGACCGTGGCCTCGTTGAGCGCCCACGTCTCGTAGACGACCTCCGCGCCGACCTTGACCCGGACGGAGAGCGTCATGCGCTCCTCCACGAAGTAGTCGCGACGCACGACGCGTTCGACCGTCTCGGCGAGGTCGTCGCGCTCGCTCTCGGCGAGGAAGCCGATGTGACCGAGGTTCACCCCGAGCAACGGCGCCGCCGATCCTCGCGTGACCTCGGCCGCTCGCAGGATCGTGCCGTCGCCGCCGAGGACGATCGCCAGTTCGATGTCGCCGAGGGAGACCTCCTCGTCGAGGATGGAGACGACGTCGAGATCCGGGTCGACGGCGATGAGGTCGGCACGCTCCAGCGCGCTGAGGACCGGGCGGACGCCCGCCTCCAGGAGCAGTCTGGACACGAGCACGGCGGCATCGCGCGAGTCGTCGCGGCCGGTGTGCGCGACGACCAGGATGTTCCTCGCCGCGACCGCAGGATCGGTGGAATGTGCCATCGGGTTACGCTCCAGCCATCGAGGTGATCTGCTGCATCCATTCTGTCGGATTGGTTCCGTGCTCCGCCGATATCCACACCACGTACTCGCGGTTGCCGTGGGTGCCGACGATCGGCGACGGGATGAGCCCGGCCGTCCCGAGCCCGAGGTCCCAGGCCGCCCAGAGGACGCCTGCGACGGCGTCGGCACGGAGCGCGGGATCGGTGACGACGCCCTCACGGACGCCACCACGACCGACCTCGAACTGCGGTTTGACGAGCAGGACGAGTTCCGCCGGTGACTCGACGACCGAGACGAGTGCCGGGAGCACCTGCGTGAGGGAGATGAACGAGAGGTCGCCGACCACGAGCGACGGACGCTCGTCCAGGCCGGTGAGCTCGCTGAGCTGCTCCGGCGTCAGGAAGCGGACGTTGCACCCCTCGACGACCCGCACCCGCTCGTCTGCTCGGAGCTGCGGCACGAGCTGGTCGTGCCCGACGTCGAGGGCGATCACCCGACGCGCCCCACGCTCGAGCAGGACCTGGGTGAATCCGCCGGTGGAGGCGCCTGCGTCGAGGACGAGTGCGTCGTCGACGACGACCGGGAAGGCGTCCAGGGCGGCGAGCAACTTGTGGGCGGCTCGACTGACGTAGTGGTCGGCGCCGGCGACGACGACCCGAGCATCCGGGTGGACCCGGTGGGAGGCCTTCACGATCGTGCGGTCGTCGACGCTCACGAGCCCGTCGGCGATGAGCTGGGCCGCATGGGTCCTGGAGCGGGCGAGTCCTCGCGCGGCGAGGGCGGCGTCGAGGCGGGCGGGCTGCGCGGCGGCGTCCGGCGAATCGGCTGCAGCCGGCGGTTCGGGTGTGTTCTCCATGCGCTACGCCGAGGTCTTCGGCGAGTCGCTCCCCTCGAGCGTCGCCCGCAGTTCGTCGACGAGCTGGCTGTATGCGGCGGCCCGCTCCTCGAGCGGCTGCTCGTCGATGAGGTGGACGCGGGACACGAGGCCGTCGGTCGGGTGCTCCGGTTCGTTCGTCACAGGGCAACCCTACCGGCCGCCGCCGTCGCCGCCCCCGGGAACCGCTGTGGGCGAACACCCGCGGTGAACCGCGCCTCCCGAGGGGTGGGCATCACTCCGCGTACAGGCGCTCCGGGACGTTGAGCCCGTAGATGGCACGGCCGGACGCCCAGATCGCGGCGCACGCGGCACGCAACAGGTCGATCCGGGACGGGCCGTCGGACTCCACCACGACGTCGTTCCCACGGATCCGCACCGTGGCCGCACCGACCGTCGCCGCCTTGCCGTCGCGCGACATGGTGGTGGCCGGATACGGCTCGTGCAGCTGCCGCAGGTCCTCGAGGATGAAGGTCGGCCGGGAGTGCTGGTCGGCCGCGAGGACGTGCTTGGCTCGATCGATGCCGGTCAGGACGAGAGCTGACGCGATCCCGGCGCGGTTCGCGCCGAGGATGTCGGTGTCGAGTCGGTCGCCGATGAAGAGCGGCTTCGATGCGCCGAAACGCGCCTTCGCCTCGTCGAAGATCGGTACCTCCGGCTTTCCGGCGACGGTCGCCAGACGGCCGACCGCCGTGTGGACGGCCGACACCAGCGTTCCGTTTCCCGGAGCGATCCCACGAGCTTGCGGGATGGTCCAGTCCGTGTTCGTCGCGACCCACGGCAGCTCGGAACCGTCGGCGGTCGGCGTCTGCAGCGCGAACGCCGCTTCGGCCAGCTGCGACCAGCCGACCTCGGGAGCGAAGCCCTGGATCACCGCAGCCGGCGAGTCCTCAGCCGAGCGGGTGACGACGAAGCCGCCCTTCTCGACCTCGTCGACGAGCCCGGCGCCACCGACGACCAGGATCGTCGACCCGGCGGGCACCAGGCCCGCCAGCAGTCGGACCGCGGCCTGTGGGCTCGTGACGACCTCTGCCGGCGCGACACTGAGACCGAGGTCGGTCAGGTGCTGCGCGACGGAGGCGTCCGTCCGGGAGGCGTTATTCGTGATGTATCCGACGCGAACGTGCTCTGCCGCCAGGTTCAGCGACTCCACCGCGTGCGGGATCGGGTTCGGGCCGGCGTACACCACGCCGTCCAGATCCGCGAGGACCACGTCGACGCCGTCGAGCGGGGTCACGGGCTTAGGCCTTCTCGTCAGCAGCGGACTCACCGGACGGCTCCTCCCCAGGCTGATCGTCGGATTCGGGGGCGACAGCTGTGGGTGACTCGGGTTCGTCGTCGAACTCGAGGAACTCCTCCACGACCACCATCGTCTCGCCCTCGTCGTCCGCAGCGGACTGCTCAAGCGCTTCGGAAGCGATCATCGCCCGGTCGTGCCAGACGGCCGCCTCCTCCTCGCGACCGAGCACCTCGAGGGTCTCGGCGTACGCGTTGAACAGCGCCGGGCTGTAGGAGAACGCACGCTTCGGGTCGAGCTGTGGGATCTGGAGCTCGAGCAGCGCGTCCTCGGTCTGCCCGAGGTCGAGCCGGGCACCCGACATCGCGATCGCGAGGGCGACGCGGACCGGCACGTCGAGGGTCGAGCGATCGACGGACCGTCCGAGTTCCAAGGCACGCTCCGGACGGCCGACGCCGCGTTCACTGTCCACCATGAGCGGCAGCTGGTCGTCCTTGCCGGAGATACGGCGATAGGTCCGCAGCTCGCGAAGCGCGAGGGCGTAGTCGCCGGTCTCGTACGCGGTGATGGCGAGGGTCTCGCGGACCATCGCGATCCGGCCGGCCCGACGGGCGGCGGACATCGCGTGGAGGTGGGCCAACGCAGGATCGCTGTCGATCAGTCGCGCCGCCATCGCCAAGTGCTGCGCGACGCCGTCGGCGTTCTCCTTGCTCAGGGTCTTCAGCTCGTTCCGCGCACCCTTGTCGAGGTCCTGCGGCGTGACGTCGTCAGGGATCTCCGGGTCGTCGTGACGCGGACGGATCGACTTGAGCTCGAACGCGATGCGCTCTTCCTCGGTCAGCTCGCGCTCGCGTCGGAACGCGTCGCGGTCGCCGCGGGCCGGAGCGCCATCGCGCGTCCACAGCTCGCGTCCACCGCTGTCGCGCCCGCGGTCGGGACGGCCACCACGCTCAGAGGAGTGTCCACGGTCGGTCCGGTTTCCGCGGTCCTGACGATCTCCGGAGGACGGACGGTCACCACTGCGTGCGGGACGGTCGGACCGCTGCGGACGATCCCCCGACGACGGACGATCCTGCTGCCAGGCGGGACGGTCCGAGCGCTGCGGTCGGTCGCCGGACGCCGGGCGGTCCTTCTGCCAGGCAGGACGATCCGAACGCTGCGGACGATCCCCCGATGACGGACGGTCACCACTGCGTGATGGACGGTCGGATCGCTGCGGACGATCCGTGCGTGGACGATCGCTCCTGGGCGCATCGGATCGCTGCGGGCGGTCGGTGCCGCGAGCACGATCATCGCGCCGTGGAGCACCACCGTTCCCACGGTTGTCACCGGAAGATCTCGGAGGACGTCGCTCACCCTTGTCGGGCTGGTCTGCTGACTGGTCACTCACGATGATCTCCACGGTGCTCGGACGCCGTCACCCGGCGTCAACCTACTGTTGAATTCTTGTCCCACGGTACCCGTGAAACGACGACTCCACGCACAAAGCGTGTTAACGCAAAATGGCCACCCAAGAACCTTGGGTGGCCATTTCAACGAAGAAGTCCGGCGGTGTCCTACTCTCCCACAGGGTCCCCCCTGCAGTACCATCGGCGCAAAGAGTCTTAGCTTCCGGGTTCGGAATGTGACCGGGCGTTTCCCTCTCGCTATGGCCGCCGAAACACTATTGATGTATCAAAGTGAACAAGCAAACCAACACGCTGTGCGAACACAGTGGTGTTGTTTGCGGGTTCTCGACCGTACATCGAGAACCACTCANGTACCGGTGGTGGGACTCGAACCCACACGTCTTTCGACAAAGCATGTTGAGTGCGCCCGGAGGGCTTTCCCACTCGTTCGCGGTACCGGTGGTGGGACTCGAACCCACACGTCTTTCGACAAAGCATGTTGAGTGCGCCCGGAGGGCTTTCCCACTCGTTCGCGGTACCGGTGGTGGGACTCGAACCCACACGTCTTTCGACAAAGCATCATTTCGCGCACCATGCCACCGGAATAGGTGAACACGATGCAAGTTTGAAACTGACAGAACAAATCATTACTGACTTGCTTTGTTTTGTTTAAATGTTTTCCAAAGGAATCTCTTACAACATCAACCAACCGAAAAGGAAGGCATCAATTGCACGAGGTTTTTGGCATTTGACATTGTGCACGCTGTTGAGTTCTCAAGGATCGGATGCTCCTGCCTTTGGCCATCACGACCGCCCTGCAGGGCAACTTCTCTAACTTACCACTTCTTCGGTTCTTGTCAAGTCGAACCAGGAGCTGATCTGAGTGGACAGGAGTCCGTCTGATCCTCACCGCTTCGATGACCCGAGAGCTGGGAAGTTCCAACCTAGTCTTGAAGTGAGACGATCTCAAGTGTGAGTTTGACTCACGTGGAGATGCTCGGCTTTTGGCTGGGTATCAGTCCCACTTGAGGCCGGGAAGCTCTTCCGCTTCCCGCACCTTTGGGGTGACGAGTGATTACTCTACGCAGACCGCCAGGGGCTGGCAAATCATCGCTGCATCCCGGGCGTGTCGCCCGGATCCACGCGCTTCAGTCGCGATCGGTGTCACCGATGCCGAGGACGGCCGCTGAGCCGGAACCGGCCGCGACGACCGTCGCGACGGCGAGTGGGCTTCCGCCCCAGGCGGTGAACGAGTACTCGTCTCCGGCGGAGTCGACCGACCAACTGCGCTCGCCCGTGGTCGCGTCGATCCCGACCAGCGTGCCGTCGAGCGTGAGCAGGAGGGTCCGATCGCTGTATCCGACGAGGCTGCCCTCGGCGTCCTGCTCCTCGTATCGGATCTCACCGTCGCGAGCGCCGACCCCGGTGTATTCGCCTTCGCCGTCACCGAGCATGATCGTGTCGCCCACGGTGTAGGCGCCGTCCCAGGTGCTCGTCAGTCCGCTGCGCCACTCGACCTCGCCGGATCGCGGGTCGAGGCGGCGGACCCGCTCCCCCGACTGGTCGGCGACGACCAACAGCCCGCTCGCGTCGAGCACCACCGGCAGCGCCCCGGTCGCCTTCCAGCGCTCGGCGCCGGTGCGGTCGTCCACCCCGCGGATCGTGGTGTCGTTGCCGGAGTAGTCGATCGCGACGAGATCGCCGCCCACCTGCTGGTAGTACCAGGAGAGGTCGCCCTGCCAGTCGATGGTCGATCCGTCGTCGAGCGAGTAGACCGCACCGTCGTAGAAGAGCTTGTCGCCCGCGGTGGTCGCCCGCTCGCCGGCGTCACCGCTGACCTCCCAGACCGGGTCGGTCAGGTCCGTCGACCGGTAGCGGCCGACCGTCCCGGTGCCGTCGGCCGTGGTCGACGAGATGAGCAAGTCACCCTCGAGCCCCGGGACGAACGCCGCCGGCGCGGCGAAGTCGGCGAAGCCGATCCCCTCGACACTCGAGTGCTCTTGCGAGGTGGAGACCACGTGCCCGTCGCGACGGCTCACGGCGACCATGAGGTCACCCTGGCTCAGCACGATCGCGGCCGCATCCGGTGGGGAGACGACCACCGGTGCGTCGAAGCGGTCGAACTCCGGAGAGAGCTCGGTGACGCGACGGTCCCAGAGCGTGTGGCCGTTCGCCGTGTTCACCAGGGAGACCACCGTCTCGCCCGGAGCGTCGTCGAGGGCCGTCTGATCCAGTGGCCGGTCGGTCGACCACACGAGCAGCGCAGTGTTGGGGCTCGCGGTGTACCCGTTGAGGTAGAGCTCGTCGCCCGCGGCCACCTCGTCGTCCAGCGGATGCGCGAGTTCCCATGTTCCGACGGTCGGCTTCGTCGGGAGGTCGCGGAGGAGCGCGAGCCCCTCGACGCGGTGGGGAACGGCCGCGACCACGATGAGCACGACCGCGACGATCGCAGCGACCACGGCGAGTGCGAGTCCGCCGAGGAGGAACCATCGTCGGCGCGAGGGGGTCCGCTTGGCCGTGGTGGGCAACGAATCAGGGTGCCAGAGGGCGCGGGGCGCGGTCGCGGTCGCGGTCTGTTCCCCCGGTGCCTCCCCCGCGGCGCTTGCCGAAGCCGGCCCGGCCGCAACGGCTGTCGCCGCATGCAGAGCCGACGCCGGGGCCGGGTTGGTGGACTCAGCATCTGGAACCGGTGTCGGCACGGCGATCGCCGGGATCGACGTCGCGGTATTGGCGGGCGTGGGCTCAGTGGTGTCCACGTCCGGCGACGGCAGTCGATCGGCTTCACCCGCGGGGGCACCGGTCTCGACGTGGGGTGCATCGGTCTCGACGAGGTCGCCGTCGTCGGCCGGCGTGGGCCGGTCGTCCGTCGACTCCGACTCGGGCTCGTCCGCCGATTCGTCCACCGGCTCCGGCTCTGCCGCCTCGGCCTCGGCCTCGGCCAGGGTCTCCACCGTCGACAGCTCGCCCGTGCGCAGCGGCAGCATGGCCCCACAACTCGGGCACACACCGTCGCGACGGTCGACGATCTCGGTCCCGCACGCCTCGCAGAGCTGCACTCGGAGCATCCCCTTCAGGTTCGATGACGACGACGATGCCGTCGTCGGCGGATCAGGCGGGCGCTCCGTCGAGGAACAGCCCGGCGAGGGTGCGCTTGCCGCGGCGCAGCACGGCCACCCCGCCCGTGAGGAACCGGTCGTCCAGGGTCGCGTCGACGTCGTCGATCTTGCGGTTGTTCACCGAGACGCCTCCCTGGGCGACCGCGCGTCGAGCCTCACCGAGGCTCGAGCACAGCTCCGTGTCGACGAGCGCCTGGATGACGAGCGTCTCCGCGGCCACCCGCGCGTTCGGCAGCTCCGTGACGGCCGACCGCAGCGTGTCCGCGTCGAGTGCGTCGAGTGCGTCCAGATCGCCCTGACCGAAGAGCGCAGCCGACGCGGCGATGGCCGCATCCGTCGCGGCGACCCCGTGGACGAGCGCGGTGACGGCGTAGGCGAGGGTCTTCTGCGCCTCACGCTTGAACGGTTCCGACTCGGTCGCGGCCGCCAATCGCTCGATCTCCACCCGATCGAGGAACGTGAACACCTTCAGCCGGGCGATGACGTCCGCATCGTCGGTGTTGACCCAGAACTGGTAGAACGCGTACGGGCTCGTCATGCTCGGATCGAGCCAGACCGCGTTGCCTTCGCTCTTCCCGAACTTCGTGCCGTCCGAGTTCGTGATCAGCGGGGTCCCGATCGCGTGGACAGTGGCCCGCTCGACCCGGTGGATGAGGTCGGTGCCGCTCGTGAGGTTGCCCCACTGGTCGCTCCCGCCGGTCTGCAGGACGCAGCCGTATTCGCGGTACAGCTCGAGGTAGTCCATCCCCTGGAGGATCTGGTAACTGAACTCGGTGTAGCTGATCCCCGCCTCCGAGTTGAGGCGGGCACTGACCGCGTCCTTCTTCAGCATCGTGCCGACGCGGTAGTGCTTGCCGATCTCCCGGAGGAAGTCGATCGCGGAGAGCGGTGCGGTCCAGTCGAGGTTGTTGACCATGCGCGCGGCGTTGTCGCCGTCGAAGCTGAGGAAGCGTTCGATCTGCGCGCGGAGCGATTGCACCCACTCGGCGACGGTGTCCGGCGTGTTCAGCGTGCGCTCGGCGGTCGGTCGTGGGTCGCCGATGAGGCCGGTCGAACCGCCGACGAGCCCGAGCGGGCGGTGTCCGGCCAGCTGCAGCCGACGCATGACGAGCAGCTGGACCAGGTTGCCCAGGTGGAGGCTCGCAGCCGTCGGGTCGAACCCGCAGTAGTAGGTGATCGGCGCTCCACCGAGCAGACGCTTCAGCTCCTGCTGATCCGTCGACACGTGGACGAGCCCGCGCCAGACGAGTTCGTCCCAGACGTCCTCGAAGGTCGGATCGTTGCGCTGGTCAGGAAGAGCGAGGTTCGACACGCTTGCAAGGCTATCAGCGCGGCATCGGCTGCTGGATCGGGCGCATCGGCACCGGCGCGATCGCGGCGACCACGACGTGCAGGAATTCCTCTCATTCGTCAGAGTTGTGGAAATACCTGCATGTTGCGACTAGGGTGATCGAACCGAGCCACCGCCGAGAGGAGAGCCGTGTACGTGCTGACCGTCGATCAGATCGCGAGCCGGACCGGCCCTGATCGCGCCGCCGGTGTCATCGAGTCGATCAACGACCGGTTCCCGGACCGCCTGCTCCTCCAGGCCGAACGCACGGCGGGCGACGAGTTCCAGCTCGCCACCGAGGACGCCGAGGTCGCACTCGGCATCGCACTCCACCTCCTCCGGGATCGCGGCTGGAGCGTGGGCATCGGACAAGGCGACGTCCGGCGTCCGCTCCCCGATTCGACCCGAGCCGCGACCGGTCAGGCCTTCTACGCCGCGCGGGAGGCCGTCACGCGGGCCAAGCGCGCGCCCTTCCGGTTCGCGCTCGAGGCGGCCGACCAGCAGGGCGGCGCCGACGTCGAAGCGCTCATCGTGCTCCTCCTCCACCTCCGCGACCGGCGGACCGCCGGCGGATGGGAGGTCGCCGACCTGCTCGCGGCCGGCGTGACCCAGTCCGAGGCAGCGGCACGACTCGGCATCACCGAGAGTTCGGTCAGTCGCCGGGTCGCGGCCGCCGGAGTCCGAGCCGAAGCCGCGGCGACCACCGCGCTCATCCGCCTCCTCGCGAAGCTCGACCAGGACGCCTCCGTGCACCACCCCGACGACCGAAAGGACGAGCGATGAACCTCGTCACGCTCACGCCCATCACCTGGCCGACCGTCATCGGCCTCCTCGGAAGCGCGCTCGTCTTCCTCCTGCTGGCCCGGGTGCTGAGCGCGCGTCTCGCGGATCGTCTCATGGTCGTGGCGGCTGCCCTCATGGTGATCGGGGCCCTCCTGGTCGCGCTCGTCCCCTCGGTTCCGCCGACCGGTCCGGCACTCGTGCTCCTCGGCGTCTTCGTCCTCGCCGTCGCGGTCGCCGGCGGTGGTCCGGTCGCCTCCTTCGTCCTCGCCCTCGCGACGAAGGGCAGCGTCGCCCCCGGGATCCACGGCGGCATCCTCGTGGAGCACCGGAACCCGAGCGCCTCGCAGGTCGTCGGACGTCCGATCGAAGTGCTGCGCGGCGGGACCGCGATCGGGATCCTGGAACGGCTCGCCCTCGTCGCCGCGTTGTTCTCCGGCTATCCGGAGGCGATCGCGGTCATCGTCGCGGTGAAGGGTGTCGGACGCTTCACCGAACTCGACTCGGCCGAGGCTCGCGAGCGGTTCATCATCGGCTCGCTCGCCAGCCTCCTCTGGGCTGCCGGGGTGGCGTCGATCCTGCTGCTCGCGCGAGGCTGAGTCGGCGGGTCAGTCCACGGCCCTGGGCGACCGGCGGTAGGGCGAGACGGTCGTCTCCCCCGGCAGCACGAACCGCCACGGGTAGGCGGCTCCCCCACCGACCCCGCTGACGCCCGTCCGCGGACCGGTCGCCGAGGCGAGCGGGCGCTCGGGCAGGAGCAGGTCGAAGGGCGGCTCGGCGAGATCGTCACCCGACTGGTCGAGCGCGATCCCGAGCGCCACGGTGAGCCGCGCCGGTCCTCTGGCCAGGTTGCGATCCGGCACCCGTTCACCGCGTCGCATCCGCGCGAGCTCCAGCCCCGCGACGACCTCGCCGGCGCGCAGGAGGACGGCCGACGCCGTGCCGACCGGTGAGCACACGACGTTGATGCAGACGTGCATGCCGTAGCTGAAGTATGCGTACAGATGTCCGGGCGGACCGAACATCGGACTCGTGCGCGGGGTCGGACCACGGTGCGCATGGGATCCGGGATCCTCGCCGACCCCGAGATAGGCCTCGACCTCGGTGAGACGGACCGACACGGTGCCCTCGGGCGTCGTGTGGGACAGCACCGCTCCGAGCAGCGCGGGCGCGACCTCGAGGGCCGATCCCGAGGTCAGCGCCCGCAGCGGACCGGCCGTCGTCATCGGACCCCGTCTAGAGCGAGAGGGCCTGCGACAGCGCGCCCACCCGCCCGACGAGCGTCACGAGCTGGTCCTGGACCCGCTCCGGCGCCGTCCCGCCGGCGCCGAGTCGGCTGCCGATCGAGCCGTCGACGGTCAGGACGCTTCGCACAGCCGGCGTGAGGTGCTCCGAGACACCCGCCAGGGCGGCGTCGTCCGGTTCGTCGAGGGCCAGCCCGCGCTCCTCGCAGTACCGCACGAGCTCGCCGCTGATCTCGTGGGCGTCGCGGAAGGCGACGCCCTGCTTGACGAGCCACTCGGCGACGTCCGTCGCGAGGGAGAACCCCTCCGGTGCCAGCTCGCGCAGCCGTGCCGTGTCGAAGCGGAGCGTCGCCACCATCCCGGTGAACGCCGGCAGCAACACCTCCAGCTGGTTCACGGAGTCGAACACCGGCTCCTTGTCCTCCTGCAGGTCGCGGTTGTACGCGAGCGGCAGCGCCTTCAGCGTCGCCAGCAACCCGGTCAGGTTCCCGATGAGTCGCCCGGACTTCCCGCGGGCGAGTTCGGCGATGTCGGGGTTCTTCTTCTGCGGCATGATGCTCGAGCCGGTCGAGTAGGCGTCGTCGAGGGTCACGAACCCGAACTCACGGGTGTTCCAGACGATGATCTCCTCGGCGAACCGGGACAGGTTGATCCCGATCAGCGAGGTGATGAACGCGAACTCGGCGACCACGTCGCGGCTGGCGGTGGCGTCGATCGAGTTCTCGGTCGGCCGGTCGAGCCCGAGCTCATGCGCGACGAGCACCGGGTCGAGACCGAGGGAACTGCCGGCGAGCGCTCCGGAACCGTACGGCGAGGCGCTCGCCCGGGCGAGCCAGTCGCGGAGCCGTTCCAGGTCGCGGGTGAGCGGCCAGGCGTGCGCGAGCAGCTGGTGGGCGAGCAACACCGGCTGGGCGTGCTGCAGGTGCGTGCGGCCGGGCATCACGGCGTCGGGGTGCGCTTCGGCCTGGGAGACGATCGCGTCGATCAGGTGGATGACGTCGCGGGCGATCACCCGTCCGTGATCGATGAGGTAGAGGCGCACGAGCGTCGCGATCTGGTCGTTCCGGCTCCTGCCTGCACGCAGCTTCCCACCGAGTTCCTTGCCGGCCCGTTCGACGAGCCCGCGTTCCAGCGCCGAGTGGACGTCCTCATCGCTCTCCGCCGCGACGAACGTCCCGTCGGCCACGTCGGCGTCCAGGACGTCGAGGGCGGCGAGCATCCCGCGAAGCTCGTCCTCGTCGAGGTACCCCGCCGACGCGAGCGCCTTCGCATGGGCACGGGAGCCCGCGATGTCGTATGCGGCGAGGACCCAGTCGAACTGTGTGGACTTGCTCAGACGGGCGAGTTCCGGCGACGGTCCGCTCGCGAAGCGTCCACCCCAGAGGGCCCCGGATTCGCCTGCTCGGTTCTGCTGATCTGCCACGATGGGCCTCCTGTACTGCTGGCGTCCGGAGTGCTCCGGACTGGTCGGTCGGCCGCAGCCGGGGAAGGGTCAGGCCGCGGGGCCAGCGTGCTGCTGCTCGAGCAGCCACACGAGCAGGGCCTTCTGCGCGTGGAGGCGGTTCTCCGCCTCGTCCCAGATGATGCTCTGCGCCCCGTCGATGACCTCGGCCTCGACCTCGAAGCCGCGATCGGCTGGCAGGCAGTGCATGAAGACGGCGTCGGACGCTGCGAGCCCCATGAGCCTGCGGTCGACGCGGTAGCCGCCGAAGATGGCGACGCGTTGCGCCTTCTCGTCCTCCTTGCCCATCGACACCCAGGTGTCGGTGATCATCACGTCGGCATCCGCCGCCGCAGTGTCGGGGTCGGTGGTCACGAGCACGGAGCCGCCCGTCGTCGCGGCGATGCGCTCCGCGTCGGCGACGACGTCCGCAGCCGGGGCGAACTCGGCCGGGGCGGCGATGCGGACGTGCATCCCCGCCGTCGCACCGGCCAACAGGTAGGAGTGGGCCATGTTGCTCGCACCGTCGCCGAAGAACGACATCGTCAGACCGGCCAGTTCGCCCTTGTGCTCGCGGATCGTGAGGAGGTCGGCGAGCAGCTGGCACGGGTGGAAGTCGTCGGACAGCGCGTTGACGACGGGCACCGTCGTCCCGGCCGAGATCTCCTCGAGACCGGACTGGGCGTAGGTCCGCCAGACGATCGCCGCGACCTGACGTTCGAGGACACGAGCGGTGTCGGCGGCCGTCTCCTTGCCGCCGAGCTGACTGTTGGCCGTCGAGATGATGAGCGGTGATCCGCCGAGGTCGGCGATCCCCACGGCGAAGGAGACGCGTGTCCGAGTCGAGGACTTGTCGAAGATGACCGCGACGGTCTGCGGGCCTTCGAGCGGCTTGCGCGACCAGCGATCGCGCTTCAGCTCGGTGGCGAGATCGAGGATCTCGGCCTGCTCGGCCGGGCTGAGGTCGTCGTCGCGGAGGAAGTGACGGGTCATGGCTGGTGGTCCTGTTCGTGTGGGTCGATGGCCGGTCAGGCCCGGACGGCGTCGAGCGCCGCGCGGAAGAGGGAGGTGAACTCGTCGATCTCGGCGTCGCCGATGATGAGCGGCGGCGCGATCCGGATGCTCGTCGCGTTCGGGGCGTTGATGATGAGCCCTCGGTCGAACGCCGCGGCCGACAGCTCGGCCGCCACCGGGGCGCTCAAGCCGATGCCGATGAGCAGCCCGTGTCCGCGGACCTCCTCGACGAGCGGGGAACCGATGGCGGTGATGACGGCCCGCAACTGCTCACCGCGCGCGGCGGCGTTCTGCACGAGACCGGCGCGCTCGATCTCCTCGAGCACCGCGTTCGCCGTCGCGGTCGCGAGCGGGTTGCCTCCGAAGGTGCTGCCGTGCTGGCCGGGTCCGAACAGCTCGGAGGCGGCGCCGAAGGTGATGAGGGCGCCGATCGGCATGCCACCGCCGATCCCCTTGGCGACGGTGATCGCGTCCGGGACGATGCCGTCCCGCTGGAACGCGAACCACTCCCCCGTCCGACCGGCCCCGGTCTGGATCTCGTCGATGATGAGCAGCACGCCGTGTGCCTCGGTGAGTGCCCTGGCACGGGCGAGGTAGCCCTCCGGCAGGTCGATGACGCCGGCTTCGCCCTTGATCGGTTCGAGGATCAGCGCGGCGACCCGGTCGTCGATCGCCGCCTCGAGTGCCTCGATCGTGGTCGGGATGTGCTCGACGCCGCCCGGGAGCGGGTGGAACCCCTCCTGCAGGGCGGGCTTGCCGGTCAGGGCGAGCGCGCCGAAGGTCCGCCCGTGGAAGGAGTTCTCCAGGGTGAGGACCCGGGTCCGCGATCCGTCGCCGTGGTTGAGTCGGGCGAGCTTGAACGCCGCCTCGTTCGCCTCGGCACCGGAGTTCGCGAAGTACACCCGACCGCCCTCGTCCGCTCCGGCGAGACGCTTCAGTCGGGCCGCGAGCTCGAGCTGCGGCGGACTCGAGAAGTAGTTGGAGACGTGCGCGAGCGTGCTCGCCTGTCGCGTGATCGCACCGACGAACGCCGGATGCGCATGTCCCAGTGCGTTCACCGCGATGCCCGCGAGGAAGTCGAGGTAGCGGTTGCCCTCGGCGTCCCAGACATGGCATCCCTCACCGCGCGTCAGCATCGCGATCGGTGTGTTGAACGTGCGCATCATGTCGCGGTCGACGCGGCTCTTCCAGTCGCTCATGAGTCCTCCGGGACGACCTCGGTGCCTGAGCCGTTCTGGGTGAACACCTCGAGCAGGATGGAGTGGGGTACGCGGCCGTCGATGATGGCGGCCTTGGCGACCCCGCCGTCGACGGCGTCGAGGCAGGCGGTCATCTTCGGGATCATGCCCGATTCGAGCGTGGGCAGCATGGCTCGGAGCTCACTCGTCGTGATCTGCGAGACGAGCGAGTCGCGGTTGGGCCAGTCGCTGTACAGCCCGGCGACATCGGTCAGGATGACGAGCTTCGCGGCACCGAGTGCGACGGCGAGTGCCGCGGCGGCCGCATCGGCGTTCACGTTGAGCGTCTGGCCGGGCTGGTCGAGGTCGGGGGCGATCGAGGAGACCACCGGGATGTTGCCGGCGTCGAGGTAGGCCTGCACCGAGGTCGGGTCGACGCTGACGACGTCGCCGACGAGCCCGATGTCCACGGTCTCGCCGTCGACGACGATCGAGCGACGACGCCCGCCGAACAGGCCCGCGTCCTCGCCGGACAGTCCTGCGGCGAGCGGGCCGTGTTCGTTGATCCGCCCCACGAGCTCGGGGTTGACCTGACCGGTGAGGACCATGCGGACGACCTCCATGGCCTCGGGCGTCGTGACCCGGTACCCGCCGCGGAACTCGCTGTGGATGTCGAGCCGCTCGAGCATCGCGGAGATCTGCGGGCCGCCACCGTGCACGACGACGGGCTTGAGCCCCGCGTAGCGCAGGTAGACCATGTCCTCCGCGAACGCCTGCGCGAGCTCGTCGCTCACCATCGCGTTGCCGCCGAACTTGACGACGATCGTCTGGTCGCGGAAGGTCTTCAGCCAGGGAAGCGACTCGATGAGGGTGGCGGCCTTGATCGCCGCCTCCTCGGGAGAGTTGTCTCGATACTGGGTCATCATCAGCTCGCGTACGCGCTGTTCTCGTGCACGTAGTCGTGCGTGAGGTCGTTCGTCCAGATGGTGGCTCCCGTGTCACCGGCGTGGAGGTCGATGAGCACGTGCACGGCGCGCGGTGAGAGGTCGACGAGGTCGCGCGACTGATCCGGCTCGCCGGCGGTGCACACCTGGACGCCGTTCATGGCCACGTCGATCCCGTACGGGTCGAACTCGGCGCCCGTGGTCCCGACGGCCGCGAGCACCCGGCCCCAGTTCGGGTCGTTGCCGAAGATGGCCGCCTTGAAGAGGTTGCTGCGGGAGACCGCGCGGGCGACCTCGACCGCGTCGTCCTCGGACACCGCGCCGACGACCTCGATCGCGACGTCGTGGGCCGCGCCCTCGGCATCGGCTTGCAATTGCAGGGTGAGGTCGCGGCACACCTCCGTCAGCGCCTCGGTGAAGGCGGACAGCTCCGGGGTGACGCCGCTCGACCCTGACGCGAGGAGCGACACCGTGTCGTTGGTGGACATGCAGCCGTCGGAGTCGAGGCGGTCGAAGGTGACGCGGGTCGCGCTGCGGAGCGCCTGATCGAGCTGCGCCGGCTCGAGCACGGCGTCGGTCGTGATGACGACGAGCATCGTCGCGAGTCCGGGGGCGAGCATGCCCGCACCCTTCGCCATGCCGCCGACGGTCCATCCGTCCGCGCTCCGAACGGCCTGTTTCGGCTTCGTGTCGGTCGTCATGATCGCGGTCGCCGCGGCGAGCCCGGCCGCTTCGCTCGCACCGTCCTCATGGGCGACCGCGCGGGTGGCGTCCCAGACGCCCGCGGTCAGCTTGTCGAGGTCGAGCTGTTCGCCGATGAGCCCCGTGGAGCAGACGAGGACGTCGCCGGCCGAGATCGCGAGCCGCTCGGCGACGGCCTCCGCGGTCGCGTGCGTCGTCTGGAAACCGCGCGTCCCCGTGTAGCAGTTCGCGCCGCCGGAGTTCAGGACGATCGCCGAGACGATGCCGTCCTGCATGACCTGCTCGCTCCAGAGGATCGGGTTGGCCTTGCACCGGTTGCTGGTGAACACCGTCGCCGCATGCTGCAACGGACCGACGTTCTGGACGACCGCGAGGTCGAGGCCCCCGGAGGTCTTGAGGCCACAGGCGACGCCCGCCGCGAGGAACCCTGCTGCTGCTGTCACACTCACGGTGCCACTCCATTCACACTCAAGCCGGTCGTCTCGGGGAGCCCGAGCGCGATGTTCGCCGATTGGATCGCCGCGCCGGCGGTCCCCTTCACGAGGTTGTCGACGGCGGTCACGACGACGACCCGTCCCACCGTCTCGTCGACGGCGAGTCCGATCAGCGCGGTGTTGGCGCCGAGGACGTCGGCCGTCCGGGGGAACGAGCCCTCGGGCAGCACCTGGACGAACGGCTCGTCGGCGTAGGCCGTCTCCCAGGCCTCGCGGACCGCTGCCGCCGTGGTGCCCGGGACGATGCGTGCCGTCGAGGTGGCCAGGATGCCGCGCGACATCGGGACGATGACCGGGGTGAACGAGATGGACGCGCGATCGGCACCGGCCGCCCGGAGGCTCTGCGTGATCTCGGGGATGTGCCGGTGAGTACCGCCGACGGCGTACGGGTTGGCCGTGCCGAGCACCTCGCTCGCGAGCAGGTTGACCTTCAGGCTCTTCCCCGCGCCGGACGGCCCGACGGCGAGCACGGAGACGAGGTCGAGCGGCTCGATCACCCCCGCGGCGATGCCGGGCGCGAGGGACAGGGCGACGGTGCTCGCGTTGCATCCAGGAGCGGCGATCCGCTTGGCGCCCACGAGAGCGTCGCGCCCCCGACCGGTGGACGTCTGGAGCTCCGGCACGCCGTAGGCCCAGGCGCCGAAGTAGTCGCCGCCGTAGAAGGCATCCCAGTCGGCTTCGTCGACGAGCCGGTGGTCGGCTCCGCAGTCGACGACGAGGGTCTCCGGTGGAAGCGATGCCGTGACCTCACCCGACTTGCCGTGCGGCAGGGCGAGGAAGACGACGTCGTGTCCGGCGAGCACCTCCGGCGTCGTCGCCTCGAGGACGAGATGCCGGAGTGATCGGAGGTGTGGCTGGTGGTCGACGAGCGGTTGACCGGCGTTCGCGTGCGCGGTCACCGTCCGGACGTCGAAGTCGGGGTGGTCGGCGAGCAGCCGAAGCAGCTCGCCTCCTGCGTAGCCGGATGCTCCGGCCACCGCTACAGAGAAGGACATGGCTCTACCTTATTGAGTGGACGCTCGAGGGGCGGAGGCGGCGACTCCTGGACGACTGCACGGTCACCTGGACCGTGCGAGCACCGGGGTCGCCTATCGTCGCTCTGCGGTAGCGCGTGCGGACACGGGACGGCGGAGGGCGCGGAGCGTGATCGCCCGCGAAGAACCCTGTGCCTGGAAACGTGCCATGTCGAGAGCGTACTACGACGACGAGGATGCCGACGAATCCGCGCCCGGTGCAGCCCGCTCCGCGATGAGCGCGGCCTGCACCCGCGACCGTGCGTCGAGCTTCACGAGGATCCGGGACACGTGCGTGCGGGCCGTCGCCTCGGACAGCCCGAGCGCGGTCGCGATCCCCGCGTTGCTCAGCCCCTCGCGCAACTGCTCGAGGACCTCACGCTCCCGCGGTGTCAGCGTGGCCAGACCGGGGTGCGCCGGCGCCGGCTCCGGCACGACCGGGGGTCTGGCCGCGGCGAGACGTTCGAGGACTCGGCGGGTCACCTCAGGGGCGAGCACCGCCTCGCCCGCGTGCACTCGTCGGATCGCATCGACGAGGCCGGCAGCGGAGACCGTCTTCACCAGAAAGGCGTTCGCCCCGGCCGCCAGTGCCTCGTCGACGTACCGGTCGAGCGCGAAGGTGGTGAGCATGATGATGCTCGGCGGTGGGGTGGCCGCCGCGAGGATGGCCGGGATCGCGTCGATCCCGGAGGCACGCGGCATCTGGACGTCGAGCAACACGACGTCCGGTCGGTGTCGCACGGCTTGCGCGACGACGGCCTCCCCGTCCGCCGCCTCGGCGATGACCAGGATGTCGTCCGGCTCGTCGAGCAGCGCTCCGAGACCCGCTCGGACGGCCGCATGGTCGTCCGCGATGAGGACCGTGATGGTCATGACGCCCCTCCTGCAAGGGCGACCGCGGCGGTCGAGGGCGGCACGCGGGTCGGCACGGTGAGCGCCGTCCGCCAGTCGGGACCGTCCGGCCCCGCGATGAGGTCGCCTCCGACCAGACGTGCCCGCTCGGCCAGGCCGACGAGGCCGACCCCACCGGACCCGGCGAGCACCGAAGACGCGGTCGCCGTCGGCAGCGGGTTGCTGAGCGTGACGGACAGGGCACCGGGCGGGAGCGAGACCTCGACCCGCACGGAGGCACCCGGTGCGTGCTTCGCGGTGTTCGTCAGGCCTTCGACGAGCGTCCGGAGCCCGACGATCGAGGTCTGCGCGGGGACCTCGGCGAGCGCCGCGTCGTCCGGTGCCCGTACCTCCACCTCCAGTCCGTTGGCACGGGCGACCTCGACCGCGCGGCGGACCGACTCGGCCGTGAGTCGATCTGGTGCCTGGGCCAGGTCGTCGGCCGACTGGTCACCGCGGAGCACGTCGATCATCGTGCGCATGTCGGCGAGCGCGTCGAGACTGCTGGTCCGGACGAGTGCGAGGCTGCGCCGCAGCGCCACCGGGTCCGTGCCGTCGCGTCGTTCCAGGGCCGCCGCCGACTGCATCGCGATCGCCGAGAGGTGACCGGCGATGACGTCGTGCAGCTCCCGGCTGAGCTCGAGCCGTTCACGGGTCACGGCGTCCTGCCGGAGCGCAGCCGCCGCCTGGGCGATCGTGTCCGCGCGCTCGCGCTGGCGTTCGGCCTCGAGACGGGGGTACCGGACCATCCTGCCGTACCAGATCGAACTCGCCAGGATGACCGGGACGATGATGAGCGAGCCGAGGACCACGCCCCGACCGAGCCGGGTGACGGCCTCGACGTCGTCGGTGAACCAGATCACCGCGAAGACACCGACCGACACGACGGCGAGCGCGGTGCAGGCGAACGCGGCGACGTCCATGACCCGGGACCGCGAGTAGAGCGCCGCCGCGTAGGCGAGGTCGGACACGACGATGAGCATCCCGAGGCCGCTGCCTCCGGTGGTGAGCGCCTCGGCGAGGGCGATCAGGACGCCGACGGCCAGCGTGGTCAACGGGCGTCGGCGGCGGAGCAGGTGCACCGTCAGGATGGCGACGAGGAACGCGAGCGTGAGGAGGAGCGGCGGTTCCGACACGGTCGTCCCCCAGGGGACATGGATCCCGAGGAGGGCGAACAGGAGTCCCATGGCCGCGCACACCGTGGTGATGACCGGCTCACGGTGTCGATCCACCCATGCGCGCGGTCCTTCGAGAGCAGCCATACTTCCATCACACCAGCTCGAGCCGCGCGGCGCGAGCGTCGGAGGGACGAGCCGGCGTACGCAGTTCCGCTGACCCCGTCGCCGGAGGATCAGCAGCACGGTCGATGTGGCACGGCATCACCCCGCGACACCATCGGAACATGGACAGCTTCACTGAACTCTTCGGCACGAGCCCACTCATCTGGGCCATCCTCGGCGCGGAGGCCGCGTTCTGGATCCTCCTCTTCGGCGGGCTCGCGGTCCGCTACCTCCTCCGGCGGCGCCGGCTCAGCGCGATCATGTTGATCGGTGTACCGGTCGTGGACCTCGTCCTCCTGGTCCTGACCGCGACCGACCTCGCGTCCGGCGAGGAGCCGAACGTCACGCACCTCCTCGCGACCATCTACCTGGGCTTCACGGTGGCGTTCGGCCACGCGCTCATCACGAAGGCGGACGTCTGGTTCGCACACCGGTTCGCGGGCGGTCCAGCACCGCGGCCGAAGCCGAAGTCCGGGCCCGCGTACGTCCGGGCCGCCTGGTCGGAGTGGCGTCGGGTGGTCCTCGCCGTCGCGATCGCGGTCGCCGGGCTCCTCGCGATGCAGGCCATGGTCGGCTGGACCGTCCCCGCCTCCTTCGCCCTCGCGAACGAGGACGTCATCTGGGGCATGATCATCAAGCTCGTCGCGGTCACCGCCATCTGGTTCGCCGCAGGCCCGGTGTACGCCGTCCTCTTCCGGAGCTCCGCGCCCGCGTCTGACACCACGGAGCGGGTTTCGGATTCCGTTCCGTCATCTCAGGGGCGTCCCTAACGGCGCTCTATCTCATATCTGAGATAGAGTGACGACATGGAAGACACGGCAACGTTTGAACGAACGGACCCTGCGGCACCGCTCCGGCAGGTCGGAGCACTCATCCGCGGCGCCCGTCAGGGACGCAAACTCACCCAGGCCCAGCTGGCGGAACGCGTCGGTACGAGCCAGAGCGCGATCAACCGGATCGAGCAAGGCAGTCAGAACATCAGCATCGACCTCCTGAGCCGGATCAGCACCGCGCTCGAGAGTGAGATCGTCAGTTTCGGCGAACAGAAGAAGAACTCGCACCTCCGCGTCCAGGGTGGCCGACAGCTGCACGGGACCATCGCGGTGCGTTCGAGCAAGAACGCCTCGGTCGCGCTCCTGTGCGCCGCGCTCATGAACCGCGGCCGCACCACGCTGCACGGCATCGCCCGGATCGTCGAGGTCGACCGCATCATCGACGTCCTGCGCAGCCTGGGCGTCTCCGTGGTCTGGTCGCCCGACGGCCAGGACGTCGAGATCCACGTCCCGGACGACCTCTCACTCGAGAGCATCGACGAGGACGCCGGTCGCCGGACCCGCAGTGTGCTCATGTTCCTCGGTCCGCTGCTCGGCCGCTACGACACCTTCGCCCTCCCCTACGCCGGTGGTTGCGACCTCGGGACCCGCACCGTCGAACCGCACCTCATCGCGCTCCGGCCGTTCGGCCTGTCCATCGAGGCGACCGCCGGCTGGTACCAGGCCACCGTCGCCCCCGACGTGCCCGAGGAGCTGAGCGTCGTGCTCACCGAGCGCGGCGACACCGTGACCGAGAACGCCATCATGGCCGCCGCGGTACGCGACGGCGTCACGACCATCCGCAACGCCAGCCCGAACTACATGGTGCAGGACCTGTGCTTCTACCTGGAGCTCCTCGGCATCACCATCGAGGGCATCGGGAGCACGACGCTCCGGATCACCGGCCGCAGCGTCATCAACGAGGACGTGGACTACTGGCCGAGTGAGGACCCGGTGGAGGCGATGAGTCTGCTCACCGCCGGGATCGTCACCGACTCGGAGATCACCGTCACGCGCGTGCCGATCGAGTTCATGGAGATCGAGCTCGCGACGCTCGGCGAGATGGGACTGCGCTACACCCGCTCCCCCGAGTACGCAGCCGCGAACGGTCGGACCCGTCTCGTCGACGTCACCGTGCACCCCTCGAAACTGCACGCCCCGATCGACAAGATCCACCCCATGCCGTTCCCGGGGCTCAACATCGACAACCTCCCGTTCTTCGCGGTCATCGCGGCCTGCGCCGAGGGCGACACGCTCATCCACGACTGGGTGTACGAGGGCAGGGCGATCCACCTCACCGACCTGACCCGACTCGGCGCGAACGTCCGCCTGCGCGACCCGCACCGCATCGACGTCTCCGGGCCGACGCACTGGTCCGGCGCCGAGGTGAGCTGCCCTCCCGCGCTGCGACCGGCCGTCGTCATCCTGCTCGCCATGCTCGCCGCGAAAGGTACGAGCGTGCTCCGGAACGTCGACATCATCGCTCGCGGGTACGAGCAGCTGCAGGAGCGGCTCATCACCCTGGGTGCGTCGATCGAGACCTTCCGCGACTGAGTCCGTCCCGTCCGACGGACGCGGCCCCGCAGATCGTCGATCCGCGGGGCCGCTGTCGTCCGGTACGACCGGCTCAGTCCCGGATGCTCGCGCCGAAACGCTCGGCCGCCACTGCCGCGCCGGCGAGCTTCGCGTCGCTCGCCTCCGCCGCGGTGAGCGTGCGGTCCGGCGCGCGGAACCGCAGCGCGAAGGTCAGGCTCTTGCCGCCCTCGGGGACGCCCGAGCCGCGGTAGTCGTCGACGAGGCGGATGTGCTCGAGCAGCGAACCGGCTCCGACCCGGACGGCGTCGAGGACCTCGCCGGCGGAGACCGTCGCGGGGACGAGCAGCGAGAGGTCCTGCGTCGCAGCGGGCAGGGTGCCGATGCCGACGGCCTCGGGCAGTGCGTCGCCGAGCGCGATGATGCGATCCAGGTCGAGTTCCGCGACCGCTACGACGCGCGGCAAGTTCGCCTCCTCGGCGACGGCCGGGTGGACCTCCCCCGCGTATCCCACCAGGACGTCGCCCACGTGCAAGGCCGCGGTCCGTCCGGGGTGCAGTGCCTGGTGGCTGCCCTGCGAGACGGTGATGTCGACACCGGTCGCCACTGCGACGGCCTGGACGGCCTCGAGCGCGTCCGCGATACCGGCCGCGACGGCGGGCTGGCCCGGCTGCTTCGCGACGGCGTTGCCGACCGCGAGGAATCCCAGATGACGCGGTTGGGCCGGGACGCCCGCCTCGAGCTCCTCGAGCTGGGCCTCGCTCGGACGGACCGCCGCCTGCGGGAGTTCGGCCTGGCCGAACGCGCCGTGACGGGACGGACGGAACACCGCGCCGACCTCGAAGATCGAGAGGTCGGTCAGACCGCGCGAGACGTTCCGGTGGGCCACCGCGAGGAGACCGGGCAGGATCGACGCGCGGAGGAAGGGGGCCTTCGCGTCGAGCGGGTTCGCGAGCTTCACGGCCGGGAACGCACCCGGCTGCGGAGCGCCGAACCGGGCGTTCTCCTCGGCGGAGACGAACGGGTAGGCCAACACCTCGGTGGCGCCGCCGTAGGCGAGCGCGTCGGCGACCCCACGGCGCAGCCGCTGCGAACGCGAGAGCCCGCGTCCCGGAGGCGCGACGGGGAGCACCGACGGGATGCGGTCGTATCCGAGGATCCGCGCCACCTCCTCGGCGAGGTCCTCCTTGCCGGTGATGTCGTGGCGCCAGCTCGGCGGCGTCACGAGCAGGCCGCCATCGGTCGCCTCGACGGCCGCGCCGATCTCGGCGAGCGCGGATCGTGTCTCGTCCGCTCCGAACGTGACGCCGATGAGGCCGTTGATGTAGTCGTCGGGGAGCAGGATCGGCTCGCGATCCGGCGCCGTGGTGACGGTGGAGCCGAGGTCGTCCGTCCGGCCACCGGCCAGGTCGACGAGCAACTGCGCGACGCGACCGGCGGCCGCGACGGCGATCTGCGGATCGACACCGCGCTCGAACCGCTTCGAGGCCTCGCTCGGCAGCTTGTGGCGACGCGCGCTCCGCGCGATGGACACCTGGTCGAAGTTCGCGGCCTCGATGAGGACGTTGCGCGTGGCATCGGTGATCTCGGTGTCGAGGCCGCCCATCACCCCTGCGAGCCCGATCGGGCCCGAGTCGTCGGTGATCAGCAGGTCCTCGTCGTGGAGCTTCCGCTCCTGGCCGTCGAGCGTGACGAAGGTCTCGCCGGACCGCGCGCGCCGGACGACGATGCCGCCCGTGAGCTTGTCGAGGTCGTACCCGTGGATCGGCTGCCCGAGCTCGAGCATGACGTAGTTCGTGATGTCGACGACGAGCGACAGCGAGCGGATGCCGGCGAGCTTCAACCGCGCCACCATCCACGGTGGGGTCGGCTTCGTCGGGTCGACGTCGCGCACGACGCGGGTGACGAAGACGCTCGACCCGACGCGATCGCGGATCGGCGCCGCATCCTCGATCGTGACGGGGAAGCCGTCGAGTGGTCCGGTGAAGGCTTCGGGAACGCTCGCCGCCGGGTCGCGGAAAGCCGCCCCGGTCGCGTGCGAGTACTCGCGTGCGACCCCTCGGATCGAGAACGCGTACCCGCGATCGGGCGTCACGTTGAGCTCGACCGCAGCGTCGTCGAGACCGAGCAGGCTGATCGCGTCGGTGCCGACGGGTGCCTCGACCCCGATCGTCGAGAGGCGCAGGATCCCGTCGTGGTCCTCACCGAGACCGAGCTCGCGAGCCGAGGCGATCATGCCGTCCGACACGTGGCCGTAGGTCTTGCGAGCGGCGATCGGGAACGGACCGGGCAGGACGGCACCGGGCAGGGTGACGACCACCTGGTCGCCGACGAAGAAGTTGCCGGCGCCGCAGACGATGCCCCGCACGGCGCCCTCGGCGTCACCCTCGGCGACGCGGACCTGGCACCAGCGGATGGTCTTGCCGTTGGACTGCGGCTCCTCGACGAACTCGAGGACCTCGCCGACCACGATGGGACCGGTCAGCTCGAAGCGGTGGACGTCCTCCTCCTCGAGCCCGACGCGCACGAGCGCGGCGTGGACGTCTTCAGGGGTGGTCCCCGGGGCGAGTTCGACGAACTCCCCGAGCCAGCTCAATGGAACACGCACGACTACACCACCATCCCGAACTGCTGGGAGAAGCGGACGTCGCCCTCCACCATCTCTCGCATGTCCTGCACGCCGTCGCGCAGCATCAGGCCGCGCTCGACACCCATCCCGAAGGCGAAGCCCGAGTAGACCTCGGGGTCGATACCGGCGGACCGGAGCACGTTCGGGTTGATCATGCCGCACCCACCCCACTCGATCCAACGCGGTCCGTCCTTGAAGGTCGGGTGCCAGAAGTCGAGCTCGGCGCTCGGCTCGGTGAAGGGGAAGTAGCTGGGACGCAGGCGGACCTTCGCGTCGTCACCGAAGACGCTCTTCACGAAGTGGTCGAGCGTTCCGCGCAGGTGCGCCATCGTCAGGCCCTTGTCGACGGCGAGACCCTCGAACTGCATGAAGACGGGCGTGTGCGTCGCGTCGAGCTCGTCCGTGCGGTAGACGCGCCCGGGGGCGAGCACGTACACGGGGAGCTCGCGCTCGAGCAGCGAGCGCACCTGGACCGGCGACGTGTGCGTCCGCAGGACGAGGTGCGACTCCAGCGGCTCCACGAAGAAGGTGTCCTGCATCGCGCGGGCCGGGTGGTCGGCGTCGAAGTTCAGGGCGTCGAAGTTGAACCACTCGCTCTCGACCTCGGGCCCCTCGGCGATCTCCCACCCCATGCCGACGAAGATGTCGGACACGCGGTCCTGGAGGAGAGTGAGCGGGTGCCTGGCCCCGACCGACCGACGCAGCGGCACGGCGGTGACGTCGATCGCCTCGGCTGCGAGTCGTGCCTCCGTCTCCGCGGCGACGATCTCGCCCTCGCGCTCGCTCAACGCCTTCGAGACGCGCCCGCGGGCCTGACCGACCAGCTTGCCGAGCGCGGCCTTCTGGTCGTTCGGCACGCTGCGGAGCGATCCGTTGAGGGCGGCGAGCGGTGACGCTTCGCCGGCGTGGGCTGATCGGACCGCTTTCAGGGCGGCCGAGTCGGTGGCTGCGGCGATCGCTTCGAGAGCGGCGTCGACCGCGGCGTTCACCGCTGGTTCGGAGATTGGGGATGCGTCGGACACGAGAGCCAAGTCTACCCAGGCGGTCGGCCCGCATGGGCGACCGTCCTCGCCCCGACGGGGGCCCGATCGCCCGGGCTCCGTCGGGACGACGTCAGATGCTCGCGCCGGACGACTGGTTCCCCGCCTGGATGCCGAGGATCTTGGTCGTCGTGTCTTCCGTCACAGCCTGTTCCTTCGGCGTCCGCGGCGACCGTCGGGTACGCACCTCGACGATCTTCGCGACGCCCGAGAGGATCAGGCAGAGCACGATGTAGATCGAGCCCATCACGATGATCGAGGGGATGATCGGGCTGCCGTAGAGCGCCTGCGAACCGAACTGCTTCGCGAGGTAGAGGAGCTCCTGATAGGTGATCAGGAAGCCGAGCGCCGTGTCCTTGAGAGCGACGACGAGCTGGGCGATGATGACCGGCAGCATCGCGCGGATCGCCTGCGGGAACAGGATGAGGCGCAGGACCGCGGACTTCCGCAGGCCGATGGCGTAGGCGGCCTCGCCCTGCCCCTTCGGCAGCGACTCGATGCCCGCTCGGAAGATCTCGGAGAACACCGCGCCGTTGTACAGCGTCAGCGCGATGGCGACGGCGACGAACGGCGTCACGAAGGTGAAGCCGAGGGGCGGCAGCCCGTAGTACATGAGCATCATCAGGATGAGGACCGGGACCGCCCGGAAGAACTCGATGAAGATCGTGAACGGGACGCTGATGATCTTGTGGTCGGAGAGCCGGCCGATCGCCAGCACCAGTCCGAGGACGACGCTGCAGACGGCGGCGACCGCGAACGCGGACAGGGTCGCGCCCGTCGCCTGGAGGATCTGCTCCCAGACGCGCGGGAAGGTGAAGAGCTTCCACTTCGAGGCGGTGAACTGTCCGGTCTCGATGAAGCGGAAGACGACGAAGGCGAGGATGCCGGCGACGACGAGCACCGTCGCCGCACCGATCCAGCGATAGCGGACGATGGCCTTCGGACCGGGGGTGTCGAACAGGACGGAGCTCATCGCGCGATCCTCCACTTCTTCTCGAAGGCCCGTTGGGCGAGGGACAGGAGCGACACGAGGGCCACGAAGATGAGGGCCACCCACAGCAGTCCGATGAGGAGCGGCTCACCGCGCTCGGACAGGTTCGCGCGGATCGCGCCCGCCTCGGCGACGGAGAAGCCGGCTGCGACCGTCGTGTTCTTGAGCAGGGCGATGAGCACGCTGAACAGCGGTGGCAGGACGGCACGGAACGCCTGCGGCAGGATGACGAGCGTCATGGTCTGTCCGAACGGCAGACCGATCGCGCGTGCGGCCTCGGCCTGACCGATCGGCACCGTGTTGACGCCGGACCGCAGGACCTCTGCGACGTAGGTCGCGGTGTAGAGGCTCAGCCCGATGATCGCGAGCGTCGTGTAGCTCACTTCGGGGAGCCCGAGCTTCGGGTAGCCGAAGGCGAAGAAGAAGAGGATGAGGGTCAGCGGGGTGTTGCGCACCGTGTTGACGTACACGGTGCCGAAGAGGCGCATCGCCGGGACCGGCGAGACCCGCATGGCACCGACGATGGTGCCGAGGATGAGCGCGAAGAACCCCGACACCACGAAGAGCAGCAGGGTGTTGCGGAAGCCCGTGACGAAGAGGTCGAGGTTGTCGAGCAGGACGTTCATGTCGCGCACGCCTTTCGGGAGGGGGACGCCCCTGGCGGGCGCCTGGGCGGAGTCGACGGGACAGCTCCCCCGGACGGCCGCTGGTCGGCGGCCGCCCGGGGCGCTGCTTAGTAGTCGTCGACCGCCGGCTGGGTCACCTTGGTGCCGGAGGCGCCGAGGGTGGCGTCGTAGATCTTGGTCCAGGTGTCGCCGCCATCGGTGAACATCGTGTTGATGAAGTGGCGGAGGGCGTCGTCACCCTTCGGCAGACCGATGCCGTACAGCTCGGTGCTGAACGGCTCGCCCACGACCTTGAGGTCGTCCGGGAACTGCGCCGCGTACCCGATCAGGATCGCCTGGTCGGTCGTGACCGCGTCGACCTTGCCGTCGTTCAGGGCCTCGACACACTGCGAGTAGGTGTCGAACTCCTCCGTCTTGGTGTCGGGGAAGTTGTCCTTGATGTTCTGGATGGGCGTGGAGCCCGTCGCCGAACACACGGTCTTGCCGGCGAGGTCGTCCTCGCCCTTGATGTCGTCGTTGTCCGCGGCGACGAGCAGGCCTTGGCCGGTCTCGAAGTACGGTCCGGCGAAGTCGATCTGCTCCTTGCGCTTGTCGGTGATCGAGTAGGTGCCGACGTAGTAGTCGATGTCACCGTTGACGATGGCCGATTCGCGGTTGGCGCTCGGGATCGCCTTGAACTCGATCTTGTCGGCGTCGAAGCCGAGCGACGCGGCGATCCAGGTGGCCATCTCGACGTCGAAGCCGGAACGCTCGCCGGTGGCGGCGTCGAGGTATCCGAGACCGGGCTGGTCCTCCTTGACGCCGATGCGGACCTTGTCGGCCTTCACCATCGCGTCGTACGTGGGGCTGCCCTCGAGCTGGACGTCGGAGGCGACCTCGAAGAGTGCGCCGCCGTCGGACGCGCCGTCGGTCGATCCGGTGCCGGCGTCGCCGCCGCTGCACCCGCTGAGCGCGAGCGCTGCTGCAGCGACTCCCGCGGTGATGAACATGAGCCTCTTGCGCATGTTTTCCTTCCTTCCTTGGTGCCCGGGACGGGCCGATCGGTTGGTCAGTTCCGGGTCGCCGCGCGGGTCGCGCGATCCGGAGTCGGATGGGTCAGTGGGTGAGGAGCTTCGACAGGAAGTCCTTCGCCCGCTCGGATTGCGGGTTCGTGAAGAACGACTCGGGGTCGGTGTCCTCGAGGATCTCGCCGTCGGCCATGAAGACGACGCGGTCGGCGGCCTTCCTGGCGAAGCCCATCTCGTGGGTGACGACGATCATCGTCATGCCCTCGCTGGCGAGCTGCACCATGACGTCGAGGACCTCGTTGATCATCTCGGGGTCGAGGGCCGAGGTCGGCTCGTCGAACAGCATGACCTTCGGCTTCATCGCGAGGGCGCGGGCGATCGCCACGCGCTGCTGCTGCCCGCCGGACAACTGTGCCGGCAGCTTGTCGGCCTGCACGCCGATGCCGACGCGTTCGAGCAGCACCTTCGCCGCATCGTCGGCGTCGCGCTTCTTCTGCTTGCGCACCTTGATCGGGCCGAGGGTGACGTTCTCGCGGATCGTCTTGTGCGCGAACAGGTTGAACGACTGGAACACCATGCCGACGTCGGCGCGCAGCTCAGCGAGCTGCTTGCCCTCCTCCGGCAGCTTCTTGCCGTCGATCCGGATCTCCCCCGAGCTGATCGTCTCGAGCCGGTTGATCGTCCGGCAGAGGGTCGACTTGCCGGACCCGGACGGTCCGATCACGACGACGACCTCACCCTTGTTGACGGTGAGGTTGATGTCCTTCAGGGCGTGGAACTCGCCGTAGTGCTTCTCGACGTTCTCCATGACGACGAGGGGCTCGCCGCGCCCTGCCTGGATCGGGTTGCTCGTGGTCTCGTATGCGCCGGCGGCACCATGCGAGGCTGCTGCATCGGGTTCCGTCGGGCCGGAGTTCGGGGACACTGTTGGCTCCATGTAACCCAAACTAGGTGACCGTGTGTTTCGTGCGCATGACGGAAGCGCTACGGTTACCGTTTCGTAACCTCGACGGTCGACGCCTCAGGCGCTCACGCGTGCTGCGCGAACGCGCTCTCGAAGACGCACACCGATGCCGCCGTGGCCAGGTTCATGCTCTCGGCACGGCCGTAGATCGGTACCGTAACCGCACGGTCGACGAGCTCGAGGTACTCGTCGGTGAGTCCCCTGGCCTCGTTGCCGAACACCCATGCCGTCGGCCGCGCGAGCACACCTTCCGACCGGGCCACGAGGAGGTCCTCGCCCTTGATGTCGGCCGCGAGCGTCTGCAGTCCCGCTGCACGGGCCCGTTCCAGCACGGCGGGCAGCTCGACACCGACCGCGACGGGCAGGTGGAAGAGCGAGCCGGTCGTGGAGCGCACGACCTTCGGATTGTAGAGGTCGACGGTCCGTCCGCTCAGGACGACGGCGTCCGCGCCGGCGGCGTCGGCGGCTCGGATGATCGTCCCGAGGTTGCCCGGATCGCGGACCTCCTCCAGGATGACGACGAGCTGCGGCTCTCCGGCGAAGATGTCCTTGATCGAGGTCGGGAACTGCTGCGCGACCGCGATGAACCCCTGCGGGGTGACGGTGTCGGCCATCGACTCGAGGACCTGCTCGGTGACGAACTCGACCTCGAGTCCCGCATCGGTGGCCGCGGCCCCGATCTCGGTGTAGCGCTCGAGGGCCGTCGGCGTCGCGTACAGCTCGAGGATCAGGTCGGGCCGGAACTGCAGGGCCTCCGAGACCGCCTGTGGTCCTTCGAGGAGGAACAGGCCGGTCTCCTGTCTCGCCGGACGCTTGGCGAGTTTGGCGACGGATCGGACACGCGGTGACCGCGGATTGTCAAGCACGCACCCATCCTATGGGTCGCGCTCCGGACAGACGAAACGGCCCGATCCCTGGTGGGATCGGGCCGTTCGAACACGTCGTCCGGGCGGACGCAGGGCTTCCGACTACGCGGAGACCTTGGGCGCCGAGGTGTCGGCGGGCAGCGCGGCCTTGGCCGACGCGACGAGGGCCGCGAAGGTGGCGGGCTCGTGCACCGCGAGGTCCGCGAGGATACGGCGGTCGACCTCGATCCCGGCGAGGCCGAGACCCTGGATGAAGCGGTTGTACGTCATGCCGTTGGCACGCGATGCCGCGTTGATGCGCTGGATCCAGAGGCGACGGAAGTCACCCTTGCGCGCACGACGGTCGCGGTACGAGTAGACGAGGGAGTGAGTGACCTGCTCCTTGGCCTTGCGGTACAGACGCGAACGCTGACCGCGGTAACCGGCGGCGCGCTCGAGGATGACGCGACGCTTCTTGTGAGCGTTGACCGCCCTTTTGACTCTTGCCATGTTCCTAGTTCCTTACGGGTAAACGGTCTAGCGACCGAGCAGCTTCTTCATGACCTTGGCGTCGGCGGGCGCCAGCACCTGGTCCTGGTTCAGGCGACGGGTGCGACGGCTGGACTTGCTCTCCAGGTTGTGTCGCATACCGGCCTGCTGCTTCATCAGCTTGCCGCTGCCGGTGACCTTGAATCGCTTCTTGGCCCCGGAGTGGGTCTTCTGCTTCGGCATGGGATTCCTCGTTTCTTATCGGTTCTCGTCGGTGGATGACTCCACCGGAGCAGCCTCGTCGGCTTCGTCGGCTTCAGCCGGACGTGCCTTGGATGCCGCACGTTGTGCGTTGGCTTCGGCTTTCGCCTCGGACTTGTTCTTGAGTGGACCGACGACCATCACCATGTTGCGACCGTCGACCATGGGGGTGGACTCGACGGTGCCCCACTCGGACACGTCCTCGGCGAACTTCTGGAGCAGGCGGACGCCCTGCTCTGGGCGGGACTGCTCGCGGCCGCGGAACTGGATCATGGCTTTCACCTTGTCACCGGCCTTGAGGAAGCCCTCGGCGCGCTTGCGCTTGGTCTCGTAGTCGTGCTGATCGATCTTGAGGCGGAACCGGACCTCTTTGAGGATCGTGTTCGCCTGGTTGCGCCGGGCCTCTTTGGCCTTCTGCGCAGCCTCGTACTTGAACTTGCCGTAGTCCATGATCTTCGCGACGGGCGGCTTGGAGTTTGGTGCGACCTCGACGAGGTCGAGATCCGCTTCCTGCGCGAGGCGAAGGGCGACCTCGATTTTGACGACGCCGACCTGTTCTCCGCCGGGACCGACGAGTCGGACCTCCGGGACGCGGATACGGTCATTGGTACGGGGATCGCTGATGCGGAGCTCCTCTGACTGGGTGGGATGCCACGCGACCAGGTCCGATACCTGCGACGCGACGAAATCGGTTCACCACACACCCGTACCCTCCGCCGGTGTTCAGAACACCTGTCGGAAGGCACCACGCCCGACGACCCGAAGCGGTGAAGCGACAGGCGGAGCGTGACAACCCGGTAACCTTGTGAAGCGGTCAAGCGCGGGTGGGAGAATCTCCTCTTTCGTACCGAGACATGTCTCGGAGCACCGCACGAGTCTAACAGAGGATCCACGTGAACAACACCACCAGCCCGTACGACCACGACGACGAGTCGGGAGGGGCCGATCAGGCCACCCGGGACATCGCCGACGTCCCCGCCGTCGAGGTCATCACCACCGCCGCCGTGCACCTCATGAGCGCCGCAGCGGTCAAGTGCGGCCTCGCGGACGCCCCCGACGCCCAGACGGACCTCGACGAAGCCCGCAAGCTCATCAACGCCCTCGCCGGTCTCATCACCGCGGGCGCCCCGGAGATCAGCGACATGCACGCCCGGTCGCTGCGCGACGGCCTGCGATCCCTGCAGCTCGCTTTCCGGGAGGCGTCCACCATCCAGGATCCCATCGGCAAGGGTCCCGGCGAGAAGTGGACCGGCCCGGTCACCTGATCGCAGCGCGGCGCTCCGCCTCGCCGATCAGTCGGCGGGGCGGAGCGACACCGCGAGCGAGTCGACGCGCGTCGCGATGACCTCGTCCGCGGCCCAGCGCTGAGCCAGCCGCGCGAGCACTGCGTCGAGCTCCTGCTGGGTCAGTCCCTGCAGCAGGCCGAGCTCGACCACGAGCTCGGATCCGGCGAGCTTCGCCTCAGGATCTCCGGCTCGCAGGCGCACACTCACGACCGCGAGCTCCTGCTCGATCGACCGCTCGAACGCGTCGCGCACCAGCGGGTCCGCGAAGCTGGGCGTCCACGGCTGCGACTGCGCGATCGCCCACAGCGCGGGGCGGCGTACGGCGAACTCGGTGCTCGACGTCGGATCGAGGACCACGACGTCCGTCTGCTCGCTCGCGGCCGCCAGTGCGACCCGGACGCCGTCGGCCGGGATCGGCCTCGCCGTCCGGTTCCAGGCGGACATCGCCTGCACCGAGCTGAACACCGGGAGCACGGTGCGGCCGTCCGGACCGGTCACCGTCACGATGGACAGCTCCTGCGACTTGTCGACCAACTGGCCGTGCTCGTTCTCGCCGGCCTCACCGAGGTGGGCCACGAGCGGGATGAGCAGGCGGGAGTCCCGGAACGCGTCGACGACCTCGGCCTCGCCGACCTCGCCGGCCCGGAAGCGTCGGAGGGACTCGATCAGCCGCTCGGGCGCGCTGCCGTCGTCACCGGAACTCGCGTTCGGCTGGAAGCTCCGACCGGCCCAGGGCTGGCCGGCCGAATCGGCACCACCCATCGCACGCTGGGCATGCCCGCCCGACGGACCGTGCCGGTCGGGCTCGGAGGATTCGTCAGCGGCCCGAGACATCCAGCGCCTCGGCCAGGGTGAACGCGCCGTTGTAGAGCGCCTTCCCGATGATGGCGCCCTCGAGCCCCAGGGGGACCAGCTCGCGCAGCGCGACCAGGTCGTCGAGGCTCGAGATGCCGCCGGAGGCCACCACCGGCCGCTCCGTGCGCTCGAGCACCTGTCGGAGCAGTTCGATGTTCGGCCCCTGCATCGTGCCGTCCTTCGTGACGTCCGTCACGACGTAGCGTGTGCAGCCCGCCTCCTCGAGACGGTCGAGGACCGTCCACAGGTCGCCGGCGTCCTGCGTCCAGCCGCGAGCGGCGAGCGTCGTGCCACGGACGTCGAGGCCGACCGCGATCGCCTCGCCGTACTGGGCGATGACGCTCGCGGCCCACTCGGGGTTCTCGAGCGCCGCGGTCCCGAGGTTGACGCGTGCGACGCCCGTCTCGAGCGCCTGCTCGAGGGAGGCGTCGTCGCGGATGCCGCCCGACAGCTCGATGTTGACGCCGCGCGCCTTCGAGATGACCTTGCGGATGATCGACCGGTTGTCGCCACGGCCGAACGCGGCGTCGAGGTCGACGAGGTGGATCCACTCCGCCCCCTGACGGGCCCAGTCCAGGGCCGCGTCCACGGGCTCACCGTAGTTCGTCTCCGAACCGGCCTCGCCGCGCGTCAACCGGACGGCCTTCCCGTCCACGATGTCGATCGCGGGGAGCAGCGTCAGTCCGGCCGTCGTGTTGAACTCGTTCATGATCCACCGTCTCTTCGGGAGCTGCGAGCCCCTCGGTTCCCGGCGCACAGCATGCCTCGTGGCACAAGCACCTGATCCTAGTCGGCTACAGGGTGCCGAGCCAGTTGGACAGCAGACGGATACCGGCGTCGCCCGACTTCTCCGGGTGGAACTGCGTCGCCGACAGCGGACCGTTCTCGACGGCCGCGAGGAACGGCACCCCGTGGGTCGCCCAGGTGAGGCGCGGCTCTGGGAACGGCGGCATGACCTCGAGGGTCCACTGCTGTGCGGCATAGGAGTGGACGAAGTAGAAGCGTTCGTCGGCGAGGCCGTCGAAGAGCACGGACCCTGCGTCCGGCGACACCGTGTTCCAGCCCATGTGCGGCAGGACGGGCGCCTCGAGTTCTGTGACCGCTCCCGGCCACTCCCCCAGGCCGTCGGCCTCGGAACCGCGCTCCAAGCCGCGCTCGAACATCACCTGCATCCCGACGCAGATGCCGAGGACCGGACGGCCTCCTGCGAGACGGCGGTCGATGACCTCGTCGCCGTGCGAGGAACGGAGGGCGCCGATCACCGCGTCGAAGGCGCCGACCCCTGGCACGACGAGACCGTCGGCGGCCTGGGCGGCCTGGCGGTCGCCCGTCAGCACGACGTCGGCGCCGGCGAGCTCGAGGGCCTTGACGGCGGAGTGCACGTTGCCGGAGCCGTAGTCGAGGACGACCACCGACGGGCGTGCGCTCACAGCGCGCCCTTCGTCGACGGGATGCCCTGGACCAGGGGGTCGAACGCTTTCGCCTGCCGGAAGGCCCGCGCGAACGCCTTGAACTCCGCTTCGGCGATGTGGTGCGGATCGCGCCCGCCGAGGACGTTCACGTGCACGGTGAGGCCCGCGTTGAAGGTGATCGCCTCGAAGACGTGACGCACCATCGAACCCGTGAAGTGCCCGCCGATGAGGTGGAACTCGAATCCGGCCGGTTCCCCGCCGTGCACGAGGTACGGACGACCGGAGATGTCGACCACGGCCTGCACGAGGGCCTCGTCGAGCGGGACCAGTGCGTCGCCGTACCGCGAGATGCCGGCCTTGTCGCCGAGCGCCTGACGGATCGCCTGGCCCAGGACGATACCGACGTCCTCGACCGTGTGGTGGACGTCGATGTCGACATCGCCCGTCGCACGGACGGTCAGGTCGGTCAGCGAGTGCTTCGCGAAGGCCGTGAGCAGGTGGTTGTAGAACGGGACGGAGGTCTCGATGCTGCTCGTGCCGGTGCCGTCGAGGTTCAACTCCAGCTCGATGCTGGACTCGCTCGTCGCGCGCTGGATCCGGGCCGTGCGCTGCTGGGTGGTCATGGGATCCAGTGTATCGAGCGCACCGCCGCTGCACGCCGTGTGTCGACGGGTGGGCATCGTCGCGTCATGCGGCTGCACCAGGCCGTGCCGACGCCTATCGTTGAGAGGTCATGACTTCCACACCCAGCATCGCCCCGGCCGTCCCACTCGACGCGACGGAGATCGCCGCTCTCCGTGAACGGTTCCCGATCCTCGCCCGGGAGATGAACGGACACCCGCTCGTCTATCTGGACTCCGGAGCCACTTCGCAACGCCCGATCGAGGTCATCGACGCGGAGCGTGACTACGCGACGCACCAGAACGCCGCCGTCCACCGTGGCGCCCACCTCCTGGCCGCCGAGGCGACGGAGCTCTTCGAGGACGCTCGCGCCACGGTCGCCGCGTTCATCGGTGCCGACGAGCGGGAACTCGTCTGGACCTCCGGCGCGACAGCAGCCCTCAACCTCATCGCCGGGGCCATCGGGAACGCGAGCGCCGGTCTCGGCGGCGCTGCCGCCGAGCGGTTCCGACTCGGTCCAGGCGACGAGATCGTCGTGACGGAACTCGAACACCACGCGAACCTCATCCCCTGGCAGCAACTCGCCGCACGTACCGGTGCGACCCTCCGTCACCTCCCGGTCGACGACCACGGCGTGCTGCGCTTGGACGCCGTGGACGACATCATCGGCGAACGCACGCGCATCATCGCCTTCGCGCACGTGTCCAACGTCACCGGAGCGATCGCGCCGGTCTCCGAGCTCGTCGCCCTCGCCGAACGCGTCGGCGCGCTGACGGTGCTCGACGCCTGCCAGTCCGTGCCGCACCTGCCCGTCGACGTCGCGTCCCTCGGCGTCGACTTCCTCGTGTTCTCCGGCCACAAGATGCTCGGTCCGAACGGCATCGGGGCCCTGTGGGGTCGCCGCCGGCTGCTCGACGCCCTTCCCCCCTTCCTCACCGGCGGGTCGATGATCACGACCGTCACACTCAACGGCGCCGACTTCCTGCCCGCTCCGCAACGGTTCGAGGCCGGGACCCAGCCGGTGTCGCAGGCGATCGCCCTCGCGAGCGCCGTCCGGTTCCTGCAAGCGGTCGGCATGGACCGTGTCCACGCCACCGAGGCGGCCTACGGACAGCGTCTCGCGGCCGGACTCGCTGCCATCCCCGGCGTCACGCTCGTCGGGCCGCCACCCGGGACGCCTCGCGCCGGGCTGGCGAGCTTCGACCTCGCCGGTGTGCACGCCCACGACGTGGGTCAGTTCTTCGACGACCGGGGCATCGCGGTCCGCGTCGGTCACCATTGCGCGCAACCACTCCACCGCCGGTTGGGACTCACCGCGTCCACCCGCGCCAGCAGCTACCTCTACACGACGGAGGCCGAGATCGACGCCTTCCTCCACGTGGCCACCCTCGTCGGTCCGTTCTTCGGGGTGTCCCGATGAGCGGCCTGGAGAGCCTCTACCAGGAGCTCATCCTCGACCACGCCCGCCAGCGCCACGGCTTCGGGTTGCGGGACACGCCCGCCGCCGAGTCGCACCAGCTCAACCCCACCTGCGGCGACGAGGTCACCCTGCAGCTCCATCCCGGGCCCGACGGTCGTCTCGCACCGATCGCCTGGGAAGGGCACGGCTGCTCGATCTCGCAGGCGTCGAGCTCCTGCCTGAGCGACCTCGCAGCAGGCCTCACACCGTCCGAGCTCCAGGCCCTGGTCGATGAGTTCCGCACGGTCATCCGCTCGCGGGGCACGCTCGAGTTCGACGAAGAACGGTTCGGAGACGCCGCGGCGTTCGGTGGCGTCTCGCGCTACATCGCCCGCGTGAAGTGCGCCATGCTCCCCTGGGTCGCCGCCGAGGAGGCCATCTCCCGCCTGCCGTGAGCAGGCGCCCCACCTCCGCCCGGCCGAGGGCTGGTCAGGCGGGGCTGATCGCCGCCAGAGCCTCGAGGAACGCGGTCGTCTCCGCTTCGGTGCCCGCGGTCACGCGCAGGTGGTTCGGGATACCCACGTCACGGATCAGGATCCCCCGCGCCAAGAGCGACTCGAACGCCGCGTGCGGATCGGCGACGCCGCCGAACAGGACGAAGTTGGATCCGCTCCGCTTCGGGTCGTAGCCGAGACGCCCGAGCTCGACGACGAGGCGATCGCGCTGCGTCCGGATGTCGTCGACCATCGCCAGCATCTCGTCGGCGTGCCGGAGCGCGGCGGTCGCGGCCGCCTGCGTCAGGGCGCTCAGGTGGTACGGGAGCCGGACGAGTCTCAGCGCGTCGACGACCGCGGGGTCGGCCGCAAGATACCCGAGCCGGACCCCGGCGAAGGCGAAGGCCTTGCTCATCGTCCTGGAGACGATCAAGCGCGGACGCCCCTCCAACAGCGTGAGCGCGCTCGCCTCGTCGTCGGGAGCGAACTCCGCATACGCTTCGTCGACGATCACCATGCCCCGCGACGCCTCGTACACCGCGGTGACGGTCTCGAGCGACAACGGTGTTCCGGTGGGGTTGTTGGGCGAGCAGAGGAACACGAGGTCGGGATCCGCCTCGGCCACCTGACGCGCGGCGGTCTCGGGCGAGAGCTCGAACTCGGCGTCACGCGTCGCAGGGATCCACCTGGTGCCGACACCGGCGGCCAGGAGCGGATACATCGAGTACGTCGGTGTGAACCCGAGGAGCGATCGCCCGGGACCACCGAAGGCCTGCAGGATGTGCTGGAGCACCTCGTTCGACCCGTTCCCCGCCCAGATCTGCTCCGGGACCACCCCGTGACCCAGGTATCCCGCCAGCGCCTCCCGGAGTTCCGTGAACTCGCGATCGGGGTACCGGTTCACCGTGAGGACCGCGGAGGCGAGCGAGGCGACGATGTCGTGCGCGACCGCCTCGGGGATCGGGTGCGTGTTCTCGTTCACGTTGAGCGCCACCGGCACCAGGGCCTGGGGAGCGCCGTACGGGCGCTGTCCTCGGAGGTCGTCGCGGATGGGGAGGTCGTCGAGAGCGGTCACTCCACAATGCTAGCCACTCCGACCGGCGCACTCACTCCGCCTGATGCTCCCGACGAAGGACCTCGTGCCGGGGGCTCGCCGGGTTCAACAGCGAGTGGCGTCGCCCGTAGGCGAAGTACACGATGAGACCGACCACGAGCCAGACCCCGAACCGAAGCCAGGTCTCCCAGTGCAACTGCAGGATCAGGAAGCCGGACGCCAGGACGCCGAACGCCGGGACGAACGGCATCAACGGCAACCGGAAGGAGCGGGGCTCGTCCGGCTTCGTGTACCGGAACACGATCACCGACACGCAGACCACGATGAAGGCGGCCAGGATGCCGATGTTCGTGAGGTCGGCGACCTGCTTGATCGGGAACACCCCGGCGAAGACGGCTGCCGCGCCGCCGGCGATCCAGGTCACCCGCTGCGGCACACCTCGCCGATCCGTGCGCGAGAACCACCGCGGAAGGAGACCGTCGCGACTCATCGAGAACCAGACGCGGGTGACGCCCAACAGGAACGTCAGCATCACGGTGAGGATCGATAGGACGGCGAACACGGAGATGATCGTCGCCACCACGGGCAGGCCGACGCTCTGGAACGCCGATGCGAACCCGGCGGTGGGGTCGATGTCGGTGTAGTTCTGCATGCCGGTCAGCACGAGGGTGGCCGCGACGTACAGGAGCATGGCGATGATGAGGGAGAGGATGATCGCCTTCGGCATGTGCTTCTTGCCGTCCTTCGCCTCCTCGGCCGCCGTACTCATCGCGTCATATCCGAAGACCGCGAAGAAGACCGTCGCGGCACCGGCGAACACCGGCCCGAACCCGCTGGGGAGGAACGGGTCGTAGTTCTCACCGTCGATATAGAAGACACCGAGGCCGATGATGAACAGGATGAGCAGGACCTTGATCCCGACCGCGACGAGCTCGAATCGACCGAAGGCCTTCGTCCCGCGGCTCAGGATGAAGGTCACGAGGAGACAGACGAAGATGGCGGGGAGATTGACGAGGCCGCCCTTCCCCTCGTCGGCGGTCGAGGTCATCCAGGCCGGCATGTGGATCCCGATGCCGGACAGGAAGGCGTCGAAGTAGCCGGAGATCCCGATCGCGACCACCGCGACGATCGCGATGTACTCGAGCAACAGGTCCCAGCCGATGAACCAGCCGATGATCTCGCCGAGCGCCACATACCCGTAGGTGTAGGCGGACCCGGCTCTCGGGATCATGCCGGCGAACTCCGCGTACGACAAGGCTGCGGCCGCGGAGGCGAGACCCGCGATCAGGAACGAGAAGAGGACGGCCGGCCCCACAGCGGGCGAGGTCTCGCTCCCATGAGCGACGAGTCCGGCAAGTGAGAAGATCCCCACCCCGATGATGCCGCCGACCCCGATGGCCGTGAGTTGCCAGAGCCCAAGGCTCTTGAACAGCTTCGAACCGGAGGTCTCATCCTCGATCTCCGCGATCGGCTTCTTCCGGAGCAGCGAGCGGCTCCGATCGTCTGTACTCATGATTGCCTCCGACGATGCTGCGGGCGTCGTTGCACCGCGCCATCGACGATAGCTGAGAACCAGTGCGGAGTGACCCGCCGATTGTCGGCCTACTCGGCCGCGTACCGCTGCGGGATCGCCAGGCGCTGCCCGGGCTCGACACCGGCGGTGCTGAGCTGGTTGAGGTTCATGATCTCGGCGATGACGTCGCGCGGGTCGGCGTCGGGCGCGATGGACTCGGCCAGCTGCCAGAGCGACTCGCCCGGGTCGACCGTGATGTACGTGAACGTGGCTCCCGCCGCCGCAGTGTTGGCCGCGGCACCGCCTGCGGAGAGACCGACGACCGCGACGCCGATGACCAGCGGGATGGCGGCGAGCGTGGTGAAGACGACACGACCGCGCTTCGTCAGGCGGAGTCGGCGTGTGGACCGTGCGTCCGGCGTCGGTGCCTGCACCGTCCGTGCGGGAAGCGCCCGGTGGGACCCGATCAGTGCTGCGCTCATGTCAACCCTCCAAGAGTGTGCTCATCGTGTGATGAGGACTCGTACCCGACACTCGACCAGGAGTGCCGGATACGAACCTGTGTTCCGAATATATCTTCGATTGTTCGAATACTCAACCCTGTCTTCGTACCTGAGACGCGCGGGATCGGCGACACGCTCGAACAGATGTTTGTCTGGACGAGCTGGTGCGGATACAGTTTCGAGTGTTGGAAGCAGTACACCACCACCCACCGACATCGGTCACCGACAGCCGATCAGGGCAGGAGCAAAGATGGCAGCGAACACGGCGGGCGACGGAGCCCGGGAGCGCCAGATCGGCGGCACCCGGCGACGGAAGAGCCTGAGCGACAAGCAGCTGGCGATCCTCGACGTCATTCAGCGCTCGGTCTCGCAGCGCGGATATCCGCCGAGCATGCGCGAGATCGGCGACGCCGTCGGGCTCGCCTCCCTGTCGAGTGTCACGCACCAACTCGGACAGCTCGAACTCAGCGGATACCTCCGACGCGATCCCAACCGTCCCCGCGCCATCGAGGTGCTCATCGACCTGCCGAGCGCCGTCGAGGGCAGCGATCCCGACTCCGCTCCCCCGGTCGGCGACGCCGCCATGGTCCCGCTCGTCGGTCGCATCGCCGCCGGCATCCCGATCACGGCCGAGCAGCAGGTCGAGGAGATCTTCCCCCTGCCCCGCCAGCTGGTCGGCAAGGGCAGTCTGTTCATGCTGAAGGTCGTCGGCGACTCGATGGTCGACGCCGCGATCTGCGACGGCGACTGGGTCGTCATCCGCGAGCAGAAGACCGCCGAGAACGGCGAGATCGTCGCGGCCATGCTCGACGAGGAGGCGACCGTGAAGGTGTTCCGCCAGCGCGACGGCCACACCTGGCTGCTCCCCCGGAACTCGGCCTTCGAACCGATCCTCGGCGACCACGCCGAGGTCCTCGGCAAGGTCGTCGCCGTGCTCCGGACGGTCTGACCGACCGGACCACTCCGCGACACCGACGAGGGCCGGGACGATCCGTGGATCGTCCCGGCCCTCGTCCGTGCAGGCCCCTCGACGTCAGCCGGTCGCACCGACCCGTGCGCGGACCACACGCGTCGCCTCGACGATGTTGGCGAGGGAGGCGACCGTCTCCTCGTAGCCTCGCGTCTTGAGCCCGCAGTCCGGGTTCACCCAGACCTGGCGCTGTGGGATCCCCTCCAGCGCGATCTCGAGCAATGCGGTCACCTCCGCGACGCTCGGCACCCGAGGCGAGTGGATGTCGTAGACGCCCGGGCCGATGCCGTGGTCGAAACCACTCGCCCGGATGTCGGACACGACCTCCATCCGAGACCGTGCCGCCTCGATGCTCGTCACGTCGGCGTCCAGTCGTCGGATCGCGTCGATCACCACCCCGAACTCCGAGTAGCAGAGGTGGGTGTGGATCTGGGTCTCGACGCGCACGCCCGCGGTCGCCAGCCGGAAGGAGCCCACCGACCAGTCGAGGTACCGCCCCTGGTCGGCCCGCCGGAGCGGGAGCAGCTCGCGGAGTGCGGGTTCGTCGACCTGGATGATGCGGATGCCGGCCCGCTCCAGGTCGGCGATCTCGTCGCGCAGGGCGAGGGCGACCTGGTTCGCCGTCTCGGCGAGCGGTTGGTCGTCGCGCACGAACGACCAGGCGAGGATCGTCACCGGGCCCGTGAGCATGCCCTTCACCGGCTTGGTGGTCAACGACTGCGTGTAGGCCGACCACTCGACCGTGATCGGCGCCGGCCGCGAGACGTCACCCCACAGGATCGACGGACGGGTGCATCGCGAACCGTAGGACTGCACCCACCCGTGCTCCGTCACGGCGAACCCGTCGAGGTGCTCGGCGAAGTACTGGACCATGTCGTTGCGCTCGGGCTCACCGTGGACGACGACGTCGATGCCGAGGTCCTCCTGCAGCGCCACGACGCGCCCGATCTCCGCGCGCATCGTCGCGACGTAGGCCTCCTCGTCGAGCGTCCCGGCGACCCGCTGCGCGCGGGCGCGACGGATGTCGCCGGTCTGCGGGAAGGAGCCGATCGTCGTCGTCGGGAGGAACGGCAGGCCGAGCGCCTGCTCCTGCGCCGTGGCGCGCTCCTGGTAGTCGTCTCGGGCGAAGTCCGCTGGTGCGAGCACTGCCGTCCGTGCGCGGATGGTGGCATCGATGACCCCGGGCGCGGCCAGCCGATCGTCGAGCGCGGCCGACGCTGCGGTGAGCTCGGCCGCGATCGCGGCGCGCCCTTGGGTGAGACCGCGTGCAAGGACCGCGATCTGATCCACCTTCTGGTCGGCGAAGGCGAGCCAGCTCCGGAGACGGGGGTCGAGCTTCGTCTCCACCGACACGTCGTGCGGGACGTGCAGGAGGGACGTCGAGGTGGACACCGCGAGCTGCGGGAAGCGCTCCGCCGCGCTCGCGAGCAGGTCGGCCGCGGCCGCCAGGTCGCCGCGCCACACGTTGTGGCCGTCGATCACCCCCGCGACGACGGTCTTCGACGCGAGTCCGGCCGACGACTCCGGCAGGCCGCCTCGGACGAGGTCGACACCGACAGCCTCGACGCCCGAGGCGGCCAGCACCGGGAGGGCGTCGCCCAAGGCGCCGTAAGGAGCCGCGACGAAGATCGCCGGGCGGTCCGACACGGCGGACAGGACGGCCGTCGATCGTTCGAGCGCCGCGAGGACCGTCGACCTCGGCACGTCGAACGTCTCCGAAACGAGTGCGGGTTCGTCGAGCTGCACCCAGGGCGCGCCGGCAGCGGCGAGGCGCTGGAGGAGTTCCGCGTAGACCGGCAGCAACGCCTCCAGTCGATCGATCGGGGCGAATCCCGCTGAGGCCCCCTCGGCCGCCTTGGACAGCAGCAGGAACGTCACGGGGCCCACGATGACCGGCCGCGTCACGTACCCCTCGGCGAGGCCCTCGCGGAACTGCTCGACCACTCGGTCGTCGGAGAGCGCGAACGGCGTCGACTCGCCGATCTCCGGGACGAGGTAGTGGTAGTTCGAGTCGAACCACTTCGTCATCTCGAGCGGGGCCAGGTCGCCGGCGCCACGGGCGATCGTGAACGCCCCGGCGAGGTCGACCCGACCGTCGGCCCCGAGGAGCGACGAGAAGCGGTCCGGGACGGCGCCGACGGTGAGCGCGGCGTCCAGGACCTGGTCGTAGAACGAGAAGCTCTCGGGGATCGCGGCGTTCGTCGGGTCGAGGCCGAGCCCCGCGAGGCGGGCACGCGTGGCGGCGCGCAGCTCGGATGCCGTCCGCTCGAGCGCCTCGGCGTCGATCCGGCCGGCCCAGAAGGACTCGACGGCGCGCTTCAACTCCCGGTTCGGCCCGATGCGCGGGTAGCCGAGGATGGTGCCGACGGGGAATGCGGAGGTGGGGTTCATCGTGCGTCCTTGCTGGTGAGTGGATCGGGGATGGGATGGCGGACCGGTCGGTCGCCTTGCATGGGGATGCCGGCACGGTGCAACACGTCGAGCACCGTCCGATGCTGGTTGAAGGCGTAGAGGTGGACGCCCGGCGCACCGCCCGCGACGACGTCGCGGATGAGTCGGGCGGAATACTCCGTGCCGATGTCGATCCGTCCCGCTTCGTCCGGCTCGACCTCGAGTGCGATGGCCAGGTCGCTCGGGAGCGCCTCGCCGCTGAGCTCGAGCACCCGATGCAGCCGCGCCGGACTCGTGATGGGCATCACGCCCGGCAGGATGGGCATGGTGACGCCGTGACGTCTCGCACGTTCGGCGAAGGCGAGGTAGTCGTCGGCATGGAAGAAGAGCTGGGTGATGGCGAGCGTCGCCCCCGCCGCCTGCTTGGCCAACAGGGTGTCGAGGTCCTGCGTCGTCGACCGGGAGCGCGGGTGACCGTTGGGGAACGCGGCGACCGCAATCCGAGGCCGACGGCGTCGACCGAGCTGCACCGCGCCCGGGAGCCCGGCCAGCGACCCCTCGGCGTACGGCTCGTGCTCGGCACTGACCCGGCCGATGAGCTGCACGAGTTCTGCGGCACTCCCCAGATCACCGAGGAAGGCGTCCCCCTCGACGGCTCCGGCGGGCGGGTCGCCGCGGAGCGCGAGGAAACTGTGCACCCCGGCATCGAGGAAGTCCTTGATGAGTCGGCTGGCCTGCGCGTGCGTCGAACCGACGCAGGTGAGATGGGCCATCGGGTCCACCGAGGTCGACGTCCGGATGCTCCGCAGCACGTCCAGGCTCGCCGTTCGCGAGGAACCACCGGCGCCGAAGGTGACCGAGATGAACTCCGGACCGGCGGCGGCCAGGTGCTCGACCGTCCGTGCGAGCGCGACGCCGCCGTCGAGCGTCTTCGGCGGGTACAGCTCGAACGAGAAGGGGGTGCGCCTGGGACAGGCCGGCTCCGTCGTGGTCATGAGGTCTCGTCTCGGTGGCAGCGGATCGAGAGCCGGCGACCACGCAGCACGCAGCGGTTCCGCTGGTGTGTCGTGGGCGGGTGCCGGGCTCGGCTGTCGCTCCGAATCCGCCGGTGAGGGCGGGTACGATGCGCACGACGATAGCAACGCCCGACGATCCGCGCGACGGATATCCGCCCGACAGCGTCATCCTGCGACACATTCCCCCGGCGGCGCTCCGGTCCTACGCTGATGCCATGACCATGGGCACCAGGCACCGGGGCGCCGAGCGCCGAGTACCCGGTTCGCGCGTCATCGCGTCCTGCGTGGCGGTGGTGATCGCCCTGTCCGGGTGCACGACCGCCGGTTCGCCCGTGCCGCGGGCGACACGCGCAGCCTCAGCCGAGGACATCGTGGTCGAGTTCCGTCAGAACCGGGACCAGTACGCGAGCGACGGCGCGATCGTCCGGGTCGGTAACGGCGGCGACCACGACATCACGATCGTCGGACTCGAGCTGGCGGGGTCGGCGTTCACCGCGCCGACCGTCCGGGACCGATCCTCGACGGTCCGCGCTGGACAGACCACGGACCTCGCCGTCGAGCTGCCACCGATCGACTGCGACGCACGCGACGGGGACGTGCAGGTCGATCTCCTGCTCCGACTCGACGACGACTCGATCCTGTCCGCCGCCGACCTCCCCGATCCGACGAACGCGCTGCAGCGGATCCGTGCCTCGACGTGCACCGTGGCGGCCGTGCAGCGCATCGCCGAGGTGGCAGCAGCTCCCGGGATCCGCCTCGAGGGTGCCGGAGCCACGACGGTCGCCGTCCTGACGATCACTGCCGTGCCGACCGGCGCCCCGGGTCGGCTGGAGCTCGTCGCGCTGCGCTCGACCGTCCTGCTGCGACCGGCGCCGACGGACGGCGGCGGTGATCCACCCCAGGACTGGCCGCTCAGCCTGACCGTCGACGCCGCCGACGGCCCGCAGTCCTTCGAACTGCGGATCGTGCCGACGCGGTGCGACCCGCATGCCCTGGCGGAGGACAAGGTGGGGACCCTGTTCCCACTCGTCGTGCGGATCGACGACGGCCCGGAGGCCGTCATGACCCTGCCGCTCGACGCCGACACGGCGGAGGCGCTCAAGGATGCCGTCCGCGCGCGCTGCGCGTGAGGAGTCGGGTCAGCCGGCCACGGCGGGTGCCGGGACGACCTCGGCGAACGGCGCGAGGGCGGCGGCGAGCTCGGCACCGACCAGGGCGTGCACGATCGTGCCACGCTCGTCGTAGTCCGTCGACAGCACCTTGCCGCGTTCGTGCAGCAGCGTGACCAGGTCTCCGCGGTCGAAGGGCACGATGACGTGGACCTCGTTGCTCGGCGACGGGATCAGCGTCTCGATGCGCTCCATGAGCTCGTCGATCCCGAGACCGGTGCGGGCCGATACGAAGACGGCGTCCGGGACGAGACCGCGGAGCACGAGCAGCTGGCCGTCGTCCACGAGGTCGGCCTTGTTGAACACGACCAGCTCGGGGATGTGCCGAGCTCCGACCTCACCGATGACATCTCGCACGGTGGCGATCTGGCCGGCCGGGTCGGGGTGCGCGGCGTCGACGACGTGCACGATGACGTCGCTGTCGGCGACCTCCTCGAGCGTCGAGCGGAAGGCCTCGACCAGCTGGTGCGGCAGGTTGCGCACGAAACCGACCGTGTCGGCCAGGGTGTACTCGCGTCCGTCGGAGGTCACGTTGCGGCGGACCGTCGCGTCGAGCGTCGCGAAGAGCGAGTTCTCGACCAGGACGCCGGCCTTCGTGATGCGGTTCAGCAGGCTCGACTTGCCGGCGTTCGTGTACCCCGCGATCGCGACCGACGGCACCGTGTTGCGGCGACGATTCGCCCGCTTGGCCTCGCGCGCCGGCTTCATCGCCGTGATCGACTTGCGCAGTTTCGCCATCCGGGTGTGGATGCGGCGTCGGTCGAGTTCGATCTTCGTCTCACCAGGGCCCCTCGACCCCATGCCGGCCCCGGCACCACCGACCTGACCACCGGCCTGACGGCTCATGGACTCGCCCCAGCCGCGGAGGCGGGGCAGGAGGTACTCGAGTTGGGCGAGCTCGACCTGTGCCTTGCCCTCTCGGCTCTTCGCGTGCTGGCTGAAGATGTCGAGGATGACCGCCGTGCGGTCGATCACCTTCACGCCGACCGCGTCCTCGAGGGCGCGACGCTGGCTGGGTGCGAGTTCCGTGTCGGCGATCACCGTGTCGGCGCCGAGCGCCTGGACGATGGACTTCAGTTCCTGGGCCTTGCCTCGACCGAGATACGTGCTCGGGTCGGGGTGCGGTTTGCGCTGCAGGAGCCCGTCGAGCACGACGGCGCCGGCGGTCTCCGCGAGCGCTGCGAGTTCGCGCAGCGAGTTCTCCGCGTCGTGGAGCGCACCCTGCGGGTAGACGCCGATGATGACGACGTTCTCCAGCCGGAGCTGCCGGTACTCGACCTCGGTGACGTCCTCGAGCTCGGTCGAGAGCCCGGCGACGCGACGGAGGGCCTGTCGGTCCTCGCGGTCGTACTGCTCGCCGTCGTCGGAGCTGCCGCCCGATGCATCGCCGGTCTGCAACGCCGCGGCACCGCTGCCGAACAGGGTGTACCCGCTCGATCGGGACGCGGCGCTCGTGAGCACGCGTGCGACGACATCGTCGGGATCGGTGACCGAGGCGTCGTCCACCACCGCCTCGACATCGACATCGGTGTCGTCTGCGTGGTCCTGGGGTGCGTCCATCGGTGGTCTAGGCATCGCGTTAACCCTACTTCCTCCTGGTCCGGTACCGTTCCTGTATGTCGAACGAGCACTACTTCACCGCCGAACCCGCGAGCGAGTTGCAGCTCAAACCGATCACCGCACGGCTCGGCGGCGTCGACCGTTCGCTCGTCTCGGCGGGTGGCGTCTTCAGCCCGGGCCACCTCGATCAGGGCACCCAGGTGCTGCTCGCGAACACCCCTCCTCCCCCGCCGACGGGCGACCTCCTCGACATCGGCTGCGGCTGGGGCCCGATCGCCCTGTCGCTCGGGCTCGCGTCGCCGGACGCGACCGTCTGGGCGGTCGACGTGAACGAACGCGCGCTCGACCTGACCCGGATCAACGCGGAACGCCTCGGACTCGTCAACATCCGTGCCGTCCTCCCCGACGACGTCCCCGACACGGTCCGCTTCGCGACCATCTGGTCGAACCCGCCGATCCGCGTCGGCAAGGACGAGCTGCACCGCATGCTCATGCACTGGTTGCCACGGCTCGAGGACGAGGGTGACGCCTGGCTCGTCGTGCAGAAGAACCTCGGCTCGGACTCACTGCAGAAGTGGTTGCAGGAGCAGCTGCCGACGTCGTTCCACGTCGGACGTGCGGCCATGGCCAAGGGCTTCCGCGTCCTGCACGCCCGGCGCCGGGAGCTCCGTTCAGCCTGACCGGCTCAGGCCAGGGTGATCGTCCCGGAGTAGACGAGCGTGGCCGGACCGGCCAGCACCACGTGCTCGCCGTCTGCGCCGGGAACCATGCGCACCCCGAGCACTCCGCCCGGCACCTCGACGCGCCAGTCGTTCGGAGCCGCCGCGCCGGCCCAGTGGCGGAACGCGAGCGCCGCGGCAGCCGTCCCGGTGCCACAGCTCAGGGTCTCGCCGCTCCCGCGCTCGTGGACGCGCATGCGGATCCGTGCCACGCCGTCGGCGATGAGCGGCTCACCCGGGACGACCAGCTCGACGTTGGCACCGTGCGGCGGTACGGGGTCGAGCTGTGGGACGTACTCCAGTTCCGCTCCGTCGAGTTCGGCGGCGTCGGCGACCGCGACGACGATGTGCGGGTTGCCGACGTCGATCCCGATCCCCGGGCGGGCCACGGGCAGCCCCTTCACCCGGACGAGCGTCTCCCGCTCGTCGAGGCTCCAGCGGCCGAGGTCGACGGCGTAGCCGAGCGGGTCGTAGCCGACCATCCGGACGCCGGCGCGGGTGCCGATGGCGAGCTGTTCGCCGGGGGCCAGCTCCACGAGCCCGCTCTCGAGCAGGTAGTGCAGGAACACCCGGATGCCGTTGCCGCACATCTCCGCGACCGATCCGTCGGCGTTGTGGTAATCCATGAACCACTCCGCGGCAGGGTCTTCAGCGAGCACAGCCGCGCCGGCATCGAGGTGCGCGGACCGGACGGCGCGGATGACGCCGTCAGCACCGATCCCGAAGTGCCGGTCGCAGAGCGCCGCGATCTGGCCCGGATCGAGGGCCTCCTGGCCGTCGGGATCGGAGAAGAGCACGAAGTCGTTGCCCGTGCCGTGGCCCTTCGTGAAGGAGAGTGTCGACGCCATCCGACCAGTCTACGGGCGCACTCGGCGGGCCAGCTCACTCGCCTCGGCGCTGCCGCCCTCCACCCAGGTGATCGCCGGATAGCGCTTGAACCAGCTGACCTGACGGCGCGCGTACCGCCTCGTCAGACGCTGGGTCTCGGCGATCGCCTCCGCTTCGGTGAGCTCCGACCGCAGTTGCGCCACCGCCTGCGCGTACCCGATCGCACGGACGGCGGTCACACCCTGCTCGAGGCCGTGGTCGAGCAGCTCGGCCGTCTCCGCGACGAGTCCCGCGTCCCACATCATCTCGACGCGCCGGTCGAGGCGCTCGACGAGGACCTCTCGCGGCGTCGAGACCCCGATGACCTCGACCGGCCGCCATGGGACGGGGCGTTCCGGAAGCGCTGCACCGTGGCCGCGCTCGGCCAACTCGTGGACTTCGAGTGCGCGCACGACCCGGCGGGCGTTCGCCGCATCGATGCGGTCGGCAGTCGCGGGATCGGCCAGGCGGAGCCGCTCGATGAGCGCCGGGAGCCCCTCCTCCTCGAGTTCCCGTTCCAGGCGCTCGCGCAGGGCGCGGTCTCTCGGGGGGAACCGGAAGTCATGGATGACGCTCGAGACGTACAGCCCGGAACCGCCGACGAGGATCGGCATCACCCCACGCGCGGTGAGCTCGTCGATCACCGCGCGAGCCGTCGGCTGGTACCAGGCGACGGACGCCTCCTCCGTGACGTCCAGTACGTCGAAGAGGTGGTGCGGGATCCCGCGCCGCTCCTCCATGGGCAGCTTCGCGGTCCCGATGTCCATGCCGCGATAGAACTGCATGGCATCGGCGTTGACGATCTCGGCAGGACGCCCCGCCTCACGGAGAGCGGTAGCCAGGTCGAGCGACAGTGCGGACTTCCCCGTCCCGGTCGCTCCGACGACCGCGAGGAAGCCGGTCACCGACGTTCGCCGTCGCTCGGGTCGTAGATGGGAGACGTGGTCACGCCGACGGTCGGTGCCCCGATGCGCAGGCCCGGCAAGCCGAGCGAGACGCGGCCCGGCTCCGCCGCGGCGGCCGTCGTCGGAACACCGCAGGAGTCAGCCTGAGCTCGATCCCAGGCGTCTCCGGCACGCGTCCGACGAACCCGCAGGGGTTCACCGCCGGGTGCATCGGCGATGAGGTGGAACGACGCCGCCTCGGTGATGGTCACCGTCACGACGTCACCCGGTCGCGGCACCTCGGAGCCCGCCGGCACCTCGAAGTGGACGAGCCGGGAGTCCTCGGCCCGCCCGCTCAGTCGATGCGTGGCGTCGTTCTTGCGACCCTCGCCGACCGCGACGAGCAACTCGACCTGCCGGCCCACCTGGCGCTGGTTCTCCTCGAGACTGATGCGGTCCTGCAACGCGATGAGGCGCTCGTACCGCTCCTGCACGACGGCCTTCGGGACCTGATCGGGCATGGTGGCCGCCGGTGTGCCGGCACGGATCGAGTACTGGAAGGTGAAAGCGCTGGCGAACCGTGCGGCCTCCACCACGCGGAGCGTCTCCTGGAAGTCCTCCTCCGTTTCACCGGGGAACCCCACGATGATGTCGGTGGAGATGGCCGCATGCGGGATCCTGGCACGGACCCGGTCGAGGATCCCGAGGAAGCGCTCGGACCGGTAGGAGCGACGCATCGCCTTGAGGATGCGGTCGGAACCCGATTGCAGCGGCATGTGCAGTTGCGGCATCACGTTCGGCGTCTCGGCCATCGCATCGATCACGTCGTCGGTGAAGGCGGCCGGGTGCGGGCTCGTGAACCGGACGCGCTCCAAGCCCTCGATCGTGCCGGCCGCCCGCAGGAGCTTGCCGAACGCCTGACGATCCCCGAACTCGACACCGTAGGAGTTCACGTTCTGCCCGAGCAGCGTCACCTCGATGGCGCCGTCCTCGACGAGCGCGCGCAGCTCACCGAGGATCTCGCCCGGGCGACGGTCCTTCTCCTTGCCACGGAGCGACGGCACGATGCAGAAGGTGCACGTGTTGTTGCACCCGACGGAGATCGAGACCCAGCCGCTGTAGCTGGAATCGCGTTTGGTCGGGAGGGTGGAGGGGAAGGTGTCGAGCGACTCCAGGATCTCCAGCTGGGCCTCGTCGTTGTGCCGAGCCCGCTCCAGCAGCGACGGCAGTGAACCCATGTTGTGCGTCCCGAAGACGACGTCCACCCACGGGGCCTTCCGGAGGATGACCTCTTTGTCCTTCTGCGCCAGACAACCGCCGACTGCGATCTGCATGCCGCTGCGCTGCTTCTTGATCGATGCCAGGTGGCCGAGGTTGCCGTACAGCTTGTTGTCGGCGTTCTCGCGGACCGCGCAGGTGTTGATGACCACGATGTCGGCCTGCTCGCCGTCCGCCTTGACGTAACCGGCTGCCTCGAGCGACCCGCTGAGCCGCTCGGAGTCGTGCACGTTCATCTGGCACCCGTAGGTGCGGACCTCATAGCTCCGCTGCCGACCTGACTCGTCGATCGCGGCGGGTGAGGCGCTGATGACCGTGGGCGTCTCGACGATGCTGCTCATACCGGCAGTCTACGCGCGGCCTGAGATGCCTCCGGTCAGCGGAAACTCACGCCGGAACGCTTCGACCCCGACAGGGCACGCGAGCACGCCTCACGGATGATCGCCGAGCCATATCCGCGTCTCGCGAGATAGGCCGACAGACGTCGCTCGGCCGTCGCCTGATCGAGGGAGCGCAGTTGACCAGCACGCTTCTCGGCGACGACCAGCGCTCGTCGGAGCTCGTCGTCGTCGTCGATGGCCTCCAGTGCCTCGGAGACGATCGAGGCGTCGATGCGTCGCGAGGAGAGCTCGCGGCCGATCACCGCACGGGACTGCCCCTTGCGGGTGTGCAGGCTCTCGACGAGCTGCCGGGCGAGTTCGGCGTCGTCGAGATAGCCGCGTCGGCGGAGCTCGGCGAGGACGTGTTCGACTTCGTCGGGTGCGGCGTCGTGGCCGCGGAGGAGTTCCGCGATCTCCCACTCGGAACACCCGCGGCGGGCGAGTCGCCGCACCGCGAGCAGGTCGAGTTCGGCCAGCCGGACCTCCGGATCGACCGGAGCCTCGACCTCATCGGCTTCGGCGCGGTCGTCTGCGTCGTCGTCTTCCGGCGCCTCGACGGCCGAGGTCCAGGCGAGCGTCCGCGGTGCGGGCTCGGGTGGTGTCGTCGGGTTCGTCGCCGCGGGGGTATCGCTCGACACGTCGCGCGGCGGGGTGGTCTCCGTCTCGGTGCGCTCGGTGGACGTCCGCCGCAACGGAGCGACGGGACGCACGACGGGCGCGGCCACGACCGGTGCGTCGTCGGTCTGCCCGACGAACCAGCCGTCGGGCTCGGGCGCCGGACGGCGCCCGAACAGCGAGGTCACGGGGGCCACGTGCTCCGACGACTCGTCGGCCGGACCGGCGGGAGGGAAGGAGACGACCATGGTGACCTCGCTGTTCGGGGCGCGCGTTACGCGCTGCGCTTCGCGGCGGACTTCGGTGCGCCGGCGGCTGCGAGCTGCGGGGCTCCACCGGTCGCCGCCTCGAGCGCGGCGGCCTCGGCAGCAGCGACCTCGGCTGCGGCGGCATCCGCGGCCTTCTTGGTGGCGGCACCCTCGGCACCGACACCGAGCTTGCCGAGGATACGGCGCTCGATCTCAGCGGCGATGTCCGGGTTCTTCAGCAGGAAGTTCCGCGCGTTCTCCTTGCCCTGACCGAGCTGATCGCCCTCGTAGGTGTACCAGGCGCCGGCCTTCTTGACGATGGCGTGCTCGACACCGAAGTCGATCAACGACCCTTCGCGGGAGATGCCCACGCCGTACAGGATGTCGAACTCGGCCTGCCGGAAAGGCGGAGCCATCTTGTTCTTGACGACCTTCACGCGCGTGCGGTTGCCCACGGCCTCCGTGCCGTCCTTCAGCGTCTCGATGCGACGGATGTCGAGGCGGACCGAGGCGTAGAACTTCAGGGCCTTACCACCGGCGGTCGTCTCGGGGCTGCCGAACATCACACCGATCTTCTCGCGCAGCTGGTTGATGAAGATCATCGTCGTGTTCGTCTGGTTCAGGCCACCGGTCAGCTTGCGCAGGGCCTGCGACATGAGGCGGGCCTGCAGACCGACGTGCGAGTCACCCATGTCGCCCTCGATCTCGGCACGGGGCACGAGCGCGGCGACGGAGTCGATCACGATGAGGTCGATGGAACCCGAGCGCACGAGCATGTCGGCGATCTCGAGCGCCTGCTCACCCGTGTCGGGCTGGGAGACGAGCAGCGAGTCGATGTCGACGCCGAGCTTCTTTGCGTACTCGGGGTCGAGTGCGTGCTCCGCGTCGATGAAGGCGGCGATGCCGCCGGCACGCTGGGCGTTCGCGATGGCGTGCAGCGTGAGCGTCGTCTTACCTGACGACTCAGGCCCGTAGATCTCGACGATGCGGCCTCGCGGGAGCCCTCCGATGCCGAGCGCGACGTCGAGGGCGATCGAGCCGGTGGAGACGACCTCGACCGGTGCGCGCTCGTCGCTGCCGAGGCGCATCACCGAGCCCTTGCCGAACTGACGGTCGATCTGGGCGAGTGCGGTTTCGAGGGACTTCTCGCGTTCAGCTGGACTTGGCATGGTGTGCTTCTCTCTGCTCGGTGTCGGGTGCCTATAGGCTGTCGCCGCGTGTTCCGGGACCCGCTTCTGCTGAAGGTCGGGGCCCGAGGGCGACAAGGCGTCGGTCGTTCCTGATGTCTCCGACGGTACGCGCCACCACCGACATGCACCGGTGGACGGCTCGATCCGTGCAGAACGCACTCACGAATGATCCTGTGGAGGACACTAGCACCACTAGAACGGATGTTCGATACCGATCGGGCGGCGTGTCGAAGACCGCTTCGCCCGTGTCGCTGGACGCGCTACGCGCCCGGCTGCAGCCGTCCGACGCCGTGGCGTCGCTCGTCCGGCACGTCGGTCGCGGTACAGAGCGCGATCCAGACGTCGCGGGGCGGGACACCGGCGCGCAACGCCTCCTCGGCGGTCTTCGAGCCGAACTCGGTGAGTCCGAGGTCACCGGTGAGTACCGCTCCGTACGCCGCGCCGAACTCGTCGGCGACGGCCGTCCTGAACTCACTCAGCTTCATTCCTGCTCCTGTCCCTTCCTCCGTCGTCCGTCCGGACGCGGAAACGCCCCGGGAGAGGGATCCCGGGGCGTTCTGCTGCCGTGCTCGCTCGATCAGCGGGAGACGAGTTCGTCCAGCTCGTTGACCAGTTCGTCCGGAACGGTGTCCGGGATGTTCGGGGAGAGACCCTCGATGACCGCGAGGCGGTCTCCGACCTCTCGCATGATGACGGAGATGGGGGTGTCGAGGGCGTCGGCCACCGAAGCGAGGATCTCGCTCGACGCCTCCTTCTGGCCTCGTTCGACCTCGCTCAGGTATCCGAGTGCGACGCTCGCCTTGCTCGCCACCTGGCGCAAGGTGCGACCCTTCTGCAACCGGAAGTCCCTCAGCACGTCGCCGATCTCTTGACGGACTAGAACCACGTGACCCTCCCTCTGTGCTCTACGACCTCGTGTCGTACAGCGCTCTGCTTCTCCAACGCGGATTCACGTCGTCCCAGCTGATCGCCGTCTCGTTCGTGGATGGCCAACATTACAACCACCGTATGCCGAACAGTAACCAGGATCACTGGGCTTTTCTTGTGAATACGTCATCTGTAACGCGATGGAAACGGACGGTATTCCGCCGAACGGAGCCGGCGTTCACTGGAGTGCGCCGAGTTCGCGCACGAGGGCTTCCAACGCCAGCTCCACGGTCCGGTGTCGGATCTCCTGGCGGCCTCCGTCCAGGGTGAGCGGCACCACCCGTCCACCCGCTCGCGTCACGATGCCCACGAAGACCGTCCCGACGACCTGGCCGTCCTGCGGGTCCGGTCCTGCGACGCCGGTCGTGGCGATACCGACGTCTGCCGGAAGCCCGTCGATCGCCAGGGCACGGCGCACGCCGTCCGCCATCTGGAGGGCCACCTCCGGGTGCACGGCGCCATGGAGCGCGAGGAGGCCGGCGTCGACTCCGAGCAGCGAGTGCTTCAGGCGGGTGTCGTACGCGACCACACCGCCTCGGACCGTCGCGGACGCGCCGGGCACGCTGATGAGCGCCGCGGCCAGCAGCCCGCCGGTCAGGGACTCCGCGACACCGATCGTCAACCGGGCGTCGATGAGCGCGTGGACCGCCGAGGCGGCACCGGCGTCGGCCGACTCGACGGCGTCGGACGTCATCGCTTGACCTGCCGGTCGGCGCGAGACCCCCGGACGGCGGTGACGACGTAGTCGATGCCGCTGGCGATGGTCAGGAGCACGGCGATGGTCATGAAGACCCCGTTCACCCAGAGCACCCAGTCACCGAGGAGCACCCAGAACGGCGCGAGGGCGAGTGAGATCGCGACGGCCTGTGCCAGGGTCTTGAGCTTCCCCATCCACGCGGCGGCGACGACATGGTCGGAGATCACGATGAAGCGGTGGACGGTGATGCCGATCTCGCGCACGAGCACGACGGCCGTGACCCACCACGGCAGTTCGCCGAGGATCGACAACGCGACGAGCGCTCCGCCCGTCAGCACCTTGTCGGCGATCGGGTCGAGGATCTTGCCGAGGTCCGTCACGAGGTTGCGACTGCGGGCGATGTGTCCGTCGATGCCGTCGCTCGCGATCGCCACGACGAAGAGCAGGGCGGCCCACCACCGCAGTGCGCCGTCGGAACCGTCGTCCGCCAACAGCATCCACATGAACACCGGTGCGAGCACGATCCTCGCGACGGTGATCGCGTTCGGGAGGTTCCAGTTCGAGATGCGTGGCTCAGCAGCCGACGCGTTCGATGCCGTCATGTCTACTCCCGACCGGTGAGACTCCAGGCGTCTTCGTCAGAACCGCCCTCGACCTCAGGATAGTCCTGGAACTGGGCCTCGACCGGGTCCGCACCGTAGCGGTCGGGCTCGACGCCGCCGGCAGCGCCGACGACCGGGGCTGCCGCGGCGGCTGTCGAGGCCGCCGCTGCGGGGGCCGGAGCGGCCGAACCGTCGTCCTCGCCGCGCAGACGGGCCAGGACACCCGGCAGCTGCTCCGCGGTGACGAGGACGTCGCGCGCCTTCGAGCCCTCGGACGGGCCGACGATCTCGCGCGACTCCATGAGGTCCATGAGCCGGCCGGCCTTCGCGAAACCGACCCGCAGCTTCCGCTGCAGCATCGAGGTCGATCCGAACTGCGTCGACACCACGAGCTCCGCTGCGGCGAGCAGGAGTTCGAGATCGTCGCCGATGTCCGCGTCGATCTCCTTGCGCTCGGCGACGGCCTGGACGTCCTTCCGGTACTCCGGCCGCGCCTGGTTCGTGACGTGTTCGACGACCCGCTGGATCTCGTTCTCGCCGACCCATGCGCCCTGCACACGGATGGACTTGTTCGCACCCATCGGCAGGAACAGGGCGTCGCCCTGACCGATGAGCTTGTCGGCGCCCGGCTGGTCGAGGATGACCCGGGAATCGGTGACGCTCGTGACGGCGAAGGCGAGGCGCGAGGGGACGTTCGCCTTGATGAGGCCGGTGACGACGTCGACCGACGGACGCTGCGTCGCGAGGACGAGGTGGATACCGGACGCACGGGCCAGCTGCGTGATGCGGACGATGGAGTCCTCGACGTCGCGGGGGGCGACCATCATCAAGTCGGCGAGCTCGTCGACGACGACCAACAGGTAGGGGTAGGGCTTCAGGACGCGTTCGCTGCCCGAGGGGAGGACGATCTCGTTGGCCACGACGGCTTTGTTGAAGTCGTCGATGTGCCGGTAGCCGAAGCTCGCGAGGTCGTCGTACCGCATGTCCATCTCCTTCACGACCCACTGCAGCGCTTCCGCCGCCTTCTTCGGGTTCGTGATGATGGGCGTGATGAGGTGCGGGACGCCCGCGTACGGCGCGAGCTCGACGCGTTTGGGGTCGATGAGGACCATGCGCACCTCGCTCGGCTTGGCGCGCATGAGGAGCGAGGTGATCATCGAGTTCACGAAGACCGACTTGCCGGAGCCGGTCGACCCGGCGACCAGGAGGTGCGGCATCTTCGCGAGGTTCGCGACGACGTAGCCGCCGCCGACGTCCTTGCCGACGCCGATCGTCATCGGGTGGTTGCTGTTCGTGGCCGCCGTCGAGCGCAGGATGTCGCCGAGGGTGACGATCTCGCGGTCGGTGTTCGGGATCTCGATGCCGATGGCGCTCTTCCCCGGGATGGGCGAGAGGATGCGGACCTCGTTGGACGCCACGGCGTAGGAGAGGTTCTTGCTGAGTGCCGTCACCCGCTCGACCTTGACGCCCGGGCCGAGCTCGATCTCGTACTGCGTCACGGTCGGGCCGCGGGAGAAGCCCGTGACCTTCGCGTCGACGCCGAACTGGTCGAGGACGCTCGTGATCGCAGCGACCGCTTCGTCGTTGGCCGCGCTGTGCGTCTTCGCTGGCTCACCCGCCGCCAGGGTCCCTGCGGACGGGAGACGGTACGGCGTGTCGTCCTGGCCCTGCTGCGCCATCGGGCGCGCCGAGAAGTCGATCTGGTCGGGTGCGCCGAGGAGCGCCGGGTCGAGGTCTTCGATGACCTCGGTCGCGCCGGGGATGCTGTCGTCGTGCAGACCCGTCTGCGGCTTGATCTCGCCCGTGTTGAACCGCTTGACGGCGCTCTCCGCCGCTTCGAGGTCGCCGAGGAGCTCGGAGCCGAAGGCGTCGTGCACCGGCGCGGCTTTCGGCGACGCGGCAGGCGCGGCCACCGGTTCGAGCGGCGAGTCGAATCCGCCGGACGGCTTCTCGAGGCCGAGGAGCTCGGTCATGTTGTCGCCCATGAGCGGGTCCTCGAACGTCGGGTCGTCCTCGCGACGGCTCGTGTTGCGACGCCACCACGGCAGGGCCGCCGGCTCGTCGGGTTCCTCGTCGAGGTCGTCGAGTCGCTTCGTCCGCGCGCTCTTCGGCTCTGCGGGCTCTCCCTCTGGTGCCTCCGGCTGCTCGCCGAACATCCAGGTGGAGAACTGCCGCACGCGGGCACCGACGCGGTTCGGCGGCGTCTTGGTCACGATGAAGAGACTGAGGAGGATCAGGAGCGAGATGAGGACGGTCGCGCCGATCGGGGTGATGATCGCGGCGAGCGGAGCGCCGAGGATCCATCCGAGGAGACCGCCGGCCTGCGCCAACGCGGGCAGGCCCTGACTCGGGTTCGGCTGGCCACCGTGGATGTGACAGAGCGCCGAGATGCTGATCAGGAGCAGACCGAGGCCGATGCTGATGCGACCGTTGTCGTCGACCGAGGCCGGGTGCCGGAACAGCCAGACCGCGAAGACGATCATGATGACCGGGAGCACGAAGGCGAGTCGGCCGAAGAGGCCGCCGAACGACCAGGCGTCGAAAGTCTGGGCGACCGGGTCGGCCGCGCCGAACCACTCGACGACGGCACCGACGACGGCCAGCAGGAAGAGCAGGAAGGGGAAGCCGTCGCGACGGTCCTCCTTGGCGATTCGCTCGGGGCCGAGGGCTCTGACCGCTCCACCGACGCCGTGCGCGAGACCGAGCCACATCGAGGTCAGCACACTGCGCTGCTCCTCGGCGGACGGATAGGCGACGGTCTTCTGCTGCTTCGTCGTCGACGCGCCCGCCTTGGTGCCGGGCTTGGTGTTCGTCTTCGTGCTCGTGGTGCGCGACGAAGCGCCGCTCGGCGAGGAAGCGCTGCGCGAACGGCTGGTCGAGTTGGAACGTGCGGCCATGCGTTCACGGTACTCGTCGCCACCGACGCAGCCCGGCAAGCTGGCGGGGTGTCCACGATCCGCGATCCGCCGGGCGGTCAGCGCAGATTCAGGACCATCGTGTCACGGGTCCCCCGCCGGTCCACGGTCGCGAACCCCTCGGTGCGGTACAGCGAGACGGCGTGGTTCGCCCGCTCCACGCTCAGGCTGATGCGCTGGTACCCGGCCACTCTGGCGAGCTGCACGGTCGCGCGGAGCAACTGCCGGCCGACACCCTGGGCGCGGTGGATCGGACTGACCCCCAGGATGAGTTCGGGGACGCCGCCCGCCACGTACCCGAACCCGGGTGCATCGGACGGGAAGAGTCGATACCAGCACGCCCCGACGGGCGCACCGTCCTGCCCGACGGCGACGACCCCGGCGTCGCCGGGGCGACGCCAGCCGTGCACATACCGGGTGTGCTGCGCATCGGCGAGGACGGCGGACCGGGGACGGGGCGCGACGGCGTTCCAGTTCGCCGCCTCGACCATCATGTCGGTGAGGACGCGCACATCAGCCACCGCGGCGTCGCGGATCGAGTAGACCGCCATGGACGGATGGTACGCCACCGGTGTTTCGAGCAGATGACGCGCGAGGGGTCGCCGTCGGTCAGTACCGGATGGCGTCGATCACCTTCACGCGGACGGCGACGAGCGCCGGGAGGAGCCCGGCGATCGCCCCGACGGCCGTGGCACTCACCAGCCCGAGGACCGCCGCCTCGATGGGGAACGGCGGGAAGTCCGTCACGAGCCCTTGACCGATGAACTGCTCGACGATCGGACTCTTCACGACGGCCACGGCGAGCATGACACCGATGACCCCGGCAACGAAGGTGGCGACGACACTCTCCATCATCACGGCGAAGAACACCCGCGGCGCGGTCGCCCCGAAACTCCGTCGGATCCCGATCTCGCGGATCCGCTGGCGGACGGTGACGAGCGAGAGGTTGATCAGCCCGAGGGCCCCGAGCAGGAGGATGAGTCCGGCGACGGCACCGACCACGAGCTTCAACGACAGGAGCGGGTCCTCCCCCGTCTGGCCGAAATCGTTGCGGAACACGTCGACGCTGTACGCGTCACCGAGTTCGGCACGCAGGTCGGACTGGATCCGCTGGGTGAAGGCCTCGGCGTCCGCGTTCGGGACCCAGAACTCGAACTGCGGCAACTGACCGGGCTGCCCCATGCCCTCCTCCGCGCCGGCCACCGGACCGATGAGCGCCGTCCCCGCGGGCAGGATCGACAGCTGCGGTTCGGTGTCCCACTCGTTGCTCGCGTACACGCCGACGATCACAGCCGTGACCGGGTGTTCACCGTGGACCGTGACCGTCGGGTGCGCCTCGATGGGCGGCGACCCGAGGCGCTGCCAGAACGCCGGGTTCACGACGATCGCGGGTGCGAGGCGGTCGCCGTCGTCCTCCTGGAACCAGGCGCCCTCGTCGAGTCTGATGCGGTGCATCTCGCCGTATGGGACGTCGACGACGGTCGCCGGCACCGCCACCGTCCCATCGGCGAACTGCACGTTGAGCTGGGTGCTGCCGGATTGCGAGACGTACCCGATGCCGTACCGCTCGGCGAGGTCGTGCACCGCCGTGATGTAGGTCTCCGGGTCGGGTTGCTCCGTTCCGGTGCCGTAGGCCGATGCCATGAGCGTGGCGGGTCGGCCGCCGTAGCGTTCCTGCGACTCGGTCTGGGCCTGCGCCGCGAGCGACGACATGCCGACCATGCTCGTGAGGGCGCACACCGCGACGCCGACGCCGATGAGCGAGAGGATGACCCGGCCACGATGGATCCGCAGCTCCTGGGCGGCCTCGACGACCGCTCCGACGATCGAGGTCAGGATCCTAGACATCCGCTGCCTCCAGTTCGTGATCGGGGGTGAGCACGCCGTGGTCGAGACGGTGGTGGGTCGTCGCGAGTCGGGCGATCGCCCGGTCGTGGGTGATCGTCACGAGGGCGGCGCCCGTGGAGGTCGCCACCTCGTCGAGCAGGGACATGACGGAGGTGCCGGTCTCGACGTCGAGAGCGCCGGTCGGCTCGTCCGCGAGGATGAGCCGTGGCCCGCGGACGAGTGAGCGCGCGATCGCGACGCGCTGCTGCTCGCCGCCGGACAGTTTCGTCGGCATCGCATCGAGGCGGTCACCGAGTCCGACGCGTTCGAGCATCGCGGCGGCGATCTCGCGGCGACGCCAGAACGAGCGTCCACTCGCGTAGAGGAGCGGCGTCGTGACGTTCTCGAGCGCGGTCCGGCCCGGCAGGAGGTTGAACTGTTGGAAGACGAAACCGATCTGGGCTCCGCGCAGGCGGTCGCGCGCACCGGACCCGAGACGCTCCGCCGGCCGGCCGTCGAAGACGAGCGATCCGGAGGTCGGCTTGTCGAGCAGGCCGAGCAGGTTCAGGAGCGTCGACTTGCCCGAACCCGACCGACCGACGATGGAGACGCGATCGCCCTCGTGCACCTCGAGGTCGACGCCGTCGAGGATCGTCAGCGGCGGCGCATCGGGGATCTGGACGACCCTGGTGACCCCGCGGAGTTCGAGGAGCGTCACCCGACCGACCCGTCGCAGGCCATGCTGCCGTCCGGAAGCGTGGTGCACCCTTCGGGCGCGGGTGCGACGGCTCCAGGGACGAACTGGAGCACCGAGTCGCCTTCGGCGACACCGTCGACGATCTGCACCTGCTGTCCGTCGTTCAGTCCCAGCGTGACCGGCCGTTCCTCCTGCGCACCGTCGGCGCCGACGACCCAGACGGTCCCGGTCCCGGCCGAACCCTTGACCGCGGTCGTCGGGAGCACGAGGACGTTCTCGGCGACGCCGCCCGCGAGTTCGATCGTCGCGGCGAGTCCGGCGAAGACCCGGACGTCACCGGGCACCGCGCAGGTGACGGCGGTTCCGCCGGCACCGGGTGTCTGCCCGGATCCACCACCCGTCGTCGGCTCCTCCTCGTCGCCACCGCTCGACGGCGTCGTGACGCGCACCGCCGGACAGACGAACGGGGCCGGGCCGCCGTTGATGGTGACCGTCGCCTCGCCGGGGATGGTGAGCAGACGGTACTGTTTGTCGGCGCTCAACGCCCCGGTGATCGAGAACGTGGCCGGTGACACCTGCGCCACCGCGTCGCCGATTTGCACCGACTGCCCGTGGATGAGCTTGACGTTGCCGAGGGTGCCCGCGACCGGCGCGGTCACCTGCACGTACCGCTCCTTGCCTTCCTCGTCGATCGTCTTGACGTCGAGGATGGGATCGCCCTCCGCAAGGACGGCCCCCTTGGCCGCGAACACCTCGTCAACGGTGCCGGCGACGGTCGACTTCGCCGTGCTGGCCGGGTCGGCGACGACCTGGCCCTCCACCGAGACGGTGTTGACCACGGTGCCGAGCGCCGCCTGGACCTGTGGTTCCACGAGGCTCCCGGTCGGCTGCGTCGGCCCTTCCTCCTGCGGTGCGTCCGGGAAGAACGCGACCTTCACGAGCGCCACCGCGATCGCGGCGAAGACGAGCAGTTTCAGAATGGGGAACACCCAGGTGCGGACAATGCCCACGCCGACCTCCGGAATCCACCGCAGTCGGAGTGACGAGCGGCCATAGGGGATTCCAAGGTAGCAACGCGGAAGGCGGCCGGACATCACCCTCGCGAATGATGTTCGACCGCCTCCTGGCGGGTGGGACCGAGCGGACCCGACCCGTGATCAGGCCTCGATGACGAGCGGGACGATCATCGGGCGGCGACGGAAGGACGTGTTGACCCAGCGGCCGACGGTCCGACGGATCACCTGAGACAGCGCGTGCGTGTCGCGGACGCCGTTCTCCGCCGCCTCGGCGAGTGCCTTGGCGACCTTCGGCTTGATGTCGGCGAAGACCTTGTCGTCCTCGGCGAAGCCCTTCGCGTGCACCTCGGGGCCGGAGATGATGTGCCCGGTCTTCGAGTCGACGACGACGATGACCGAGATGAAGCCCTCCTCCGCCAGGATGCGACGGTCCTTGAGGTCGGCGTCGGTGATCTCGCCGACGGTCGAGCCGTCGACGTAGACGAGCCCGACGTCGAGCTGGCCGACGACCTTCGCGACGCCGTCCTTCAGGTCGATGACGATGCCGTCCTCGCCGATGAAGGTGTTCTGCGCCGGGACACCGCTGTCGATCGCGAGCTTCTGGTTCGCGACGAGGTGACGGTACTCACCGTGCACTGGGAGCACGTTCTTCGGCTGGAGGATGTTGTAGCAGTAGAGCAGCTCACCGGCGGCCGCGTGACCGGAGACGTGGACCTTCGCGTTGCCCTTGTGGACGACGGTGGCGCCGAGCTTCGTCAGGCCGTCGATGACCCGGTAGACCGCGTTCTCGTTGCCCGGGATGAGGCTCGAGGCGAGGATGACGGTGTCGCCCGGGCCCGGCTCGATCGCGTGGTCGAGGTTCGCCATCCGACTGAGGACGGCCATCGGCTCGCCCTGTGACCCGGTCGACATGTAGACGATCTTGTCCTCGGGGAGGTCCTTCGCCTTCTTGTAGTCGATGAGCAGGCCCTCGGGGACGTTCAGGTACCCGAGGTCGGCTGCGATCCCCATGTTGCGCACCATGGAACGACCGAGGAACGCGACCCGGCGGCCGTGGGCGTGAGCCGCGTCGAGGACCTGCTGGACGCGGTGCACGTGACTCGAGAAGCTCGCGACGATGACGCGGCGCTCGGACTTCGCGATGACCTGGTCGAGGACCGGCCCGATGGACCGCTCGAGCGGTGTGAATCCCGGCACGTCGGCGTTCGTCGAGTCGACGAGGAAGAGGTCGACGCCTTCTTCACCGAGGCGGGCGAAGGCGCGGAGGTCCGTCAGGCGGCCGTCGAGCGGCAGCTGGTCCATCTTGAAGTCACCGGTCACGAGGACGGTGCCGGCGTCGGTGTCGATGAACACCGCGAGCGCGTCCGGGATCGAGTGGTTGACCGCGACGAACTCGAGGTCGAACGGCCCCAGCGCCTCGATCTGGCCCTCCTTCACCGGCAGGGTGTAGGGGACGATGCGGTGCTCCTTGAGCTTCGCCTCGATGAGCGCGAGCGTCAGGCCGGAACCGATCAGCGGGATGTCCTTGCGGAGCTTCAGGAGGTACGGCACGGCGCCGATGTGGTCCTCGTGACCGTGCGTGAGCACGACGCCGACGATGTCGTCGAGCCGGTCCTTGATGGAGGTGAAGTCGGGCAGGATCAGGTCGACGCCCGGCTGGTGCTCTTCGGGGAAGAGCACGCCGCAGTCGACGATCAGGATCTTGCCGTCGATCTCGAAGCAGGTCATGTTCCTGCCGATCTCGCCGAGTCCTCCGATGGGGATGACGCGGAGCGTCCCCGGCTCGAGGACTGGCGGATCGATGATGGTATTGGGCATGTAGCCCCCCTCTGGTTTGTCTAGCGAGTCGTACCGGCGACCTTGGGCAGCGCGCCACCGGCGGCGGCGTTGCGGTCTGGCCGGAAGTTGCGGAAGTCGACGCCTGGGATGTCCTTCACCAGGTCGATCTCATCCTCGATCTGCGCAGCCTCCCACTCCTCCGGACCGACCAGCGGAAGACGTACCCGCGGGCTCTGGATCCGGCCGAGGCCGTGCAAGATGTATTTGGCGGCGACGGTGCCGGGGACGTGGGTCATGACCGCGCGCACGAGGGGCTCGAGCTGCCGGTGCGCCGCGGTGGCCGCGGCGAGGTCGCCGGAGTTCACCGCGTCGACCATGTGTCGGTAGGGCGTCGGTGCGATGTTGGCCGTGACGCCGATGAGGCCGGTGCCACCGATGGCGAGCGTGGGCAGTGCGTTGGCGTCGTCGCCCGCGAAGTACATGAGGTCCGTCTGGTTCATGACCCGGCTCACCTCGCTGAGGTCGCCCTTGGCGTCCTTCACCGCGAGGATGTTCGGGTGCTTTGCCGCACGCAGGATCGTCTCGTAGGTGATGGGGATGCCGGTTCGCCCCGGGATGTCGTAGAGGATGACCGGCAGATCCGTGGAGTCGGCGATCATGCGGAAGTGGGTGAGCACGCCGGCCTGGGTGGGCTTGTTGTAGTACGGGGTGACGATCATGTTGCCGTCGGCACCCGCCTGCTCGCTCTTCTTCGCGAGCTCGATCGCGTGGGCCGTCTCGTTGGATCCACCACCGGTGATGATCTTCGCGCGCCCGCCAGCGACGGCTTTGCCGACCTCGACGAGCTTGACCTTCTCCGGGTCCGTCAGCGTGGACGTCTCACCCGTGGTGCCGGTGACGACGATGCCGTCGGCCCCCGCGGTCACGACGTCGTCGATGTGTCGCTCGACGGCCTTCCAGTCGACCTCGCCGTCGGCGGTGAACGGCGTCACCAGGGCGACGAGGACTTGACCGAAGGGGTTCTCTGCACGCGACACCCTCTCAGGCTATCGGGTTTCCCTCTTGCGGGTCACCACCCGCACGGCCGTCACCTCGCGTCACACGGGCTCAGGGACCGGCACCCGGAACCTATGCTGACGGACACCATGTCCCCGCTGCCCGCCCTCTCGCTGATCCTCGTCCTCGTTCTGTCCGCGACGGCGGTGGGTCTGGTCGTGCTTGCACGGAGCGGGCGTGCGTCGCACCGCACCGACGGGGACCGACTCTCGTCGGCGGCACTCGGGACGACCACTCCGCTCGGCCGATCGGCCACCCTGGTGCAGTTCAGCACCGAGTTCTGTGCCCAGTGCCCCGGGACCAGACGACTGCTGCACGAGCTGGCCGACGGGGAGGCGGGCGTGGGCGTCCTCGACGTCGATCTGACCCACCGTCCCGACCTCGCGGACCGCTTCTCCGTCCTGCAGACGCCCACCGTCCTCCTCCTCGACCGCGCCGGGATCGTGCGCGGTCGGTTCTCCGGGGTCGCACGCCGTGCGGTGCTCGCCGGCGAGCTCCGATCCGTCCTCGGGAGACCAGCATGACCTCGAATCCTCCAGCAGCACAGCCGACCGGCATCGACCCGCGCAGCCCGCGGTTCGGCGCGACCGTGACCGCCGTGCTCCTCCTCGTCGCCGTCTTCCTCGCACTGACGGCGCCGCTCGCCGACACGCTGCCCGCGCGGGCCGGCCAACCGGCCTTCGTCCTCCTCGTCGTCGTCGCAGCCCTGTTCGCGTGGGGCGCGTTCGCCGGGATCCGACGCCACCCGTACGGCATCGTGTTCCGACGCCTCATCCGCCCGAGGTTCGGCCCGCCCGTCGAACTCGAGGCACCCGAACCACCGACCTTCGCGCAGGGCGTCGGGCTCGTGGTGGTCGCGATCGGACTCGTGCTGCACCTCGTCGGGTTGCCGGGATCCCTCGCCGTCTCCGCCGGTGCCGCGTTCGTCGCCGCCTTCCTCAACGCGGCATTCGGGTTCTGCCTCGGCTGCCGCCTGTATGTGCTCCTCCTCCGCGCCCGCCTCATCGGACGACCAGCGTGACGGTGGCCTGAAGCACCTGTCGACAGCGTTTGTCGACGGGGTGACCGTCCAGGTCGATCCGGTTAGGCTGACCCCACGAACACCAGCGCCGATGCGCTCCTGCACGGCCCGACGATGGAGGTTGCACCATGGCGGTAACAAGCGAAGCCACGACGGTCTGGAACGGCACGCTCTTCGAGGGATCCGGGCACACGAGCCTCGACACCTCCGAGGCGGCCGAGTTCGCCGTCGACTGGAAGGCACGCTCGGAGGGATCCAACACGACGACGACCCCCGAGGAACTGCTCGGGGCTGCTCACGCCTCCTGCTACTCGATGGCGTTCGCCAACGAACTCACGAGCGCCGGATTCCCGCCGGAGCGCATCCAGGCGACCGCGGCGGTCTCCTTCACCCCCGGCACCGGCATCACCGGCAGCCACCTGCTCGTCAGCGCGGTCGTACCCGGCATCTCCGAGGCCGACTTCGAGCGCATCGCCACGGCGGCGAAGGAGGGTTGCCCGGTCTCGCAGGCGCTCGCCGGCATCCCGATCACCCTCGAAGCCAGCCTCGCGTAACCACCACCGTCCAGCAGCACGAGCAGGAAGGCGACGCGCATGCGCATCGTGATCGGCGGAGCCTCCGGGCTCATCGGAACGGCGCTCGGGCGCTCCCTCGAGACCGACGGCCATGACGTCGTCCGGCTCGTACGACGTCCGGCGCATGGTGCCGGAGAAGCGGAGTGGGATCCGCTGGCAGGCGTGCTGGATCCAGCGGTCCTGAGCGGCGCCGACGCGGTCGTCAACCTCTCCGGTGCCTCCCTCGGCAAGCTGCCGTGGACGGCGGCCTACCGGTCCACGATCCTCTGGTCACGACTCAGCGCCACCCGGACACTCGTCGACGCCATGAACCGGGCGGAGCAGCCACCGGCCGCCTTCCTCAGTGGTTCGGCGGTCGGGTACTACGGCGACCGTCCCGGAGAGACCCTCACGGAGGACTCCTCCAGAGGGGCCGGATACCTCGCCGACGTCGTCGTCGCCTGGGAGGACTCGGCGCTCGCAGCGCCCGACGCCGTCCGCACCGTGCTGCTCCGCAACGGTATCGTCGTCGACCTGGCAGGCGTGCTCAAGCCGCTGGCACCGCTCACCAGGTTCGGGGTCGCCGGTCCGCTCGGTTCGGGCCGCCAGTTCTGGCCGTGGATCGGGCTGCAGGACGAGGTCCGGGCGATCACCCACCTCCTGACCTCGACGCTCTCCGGACCGGTGAACCTGTGCGGTCCGCAGGCCGCCCGTGCCGACGACCTCATGTTCGAGCTCGCCAGACGGATGAACCGGCCCTATCTGCTCCGCGTCCCGAAGTTCGCCCTCAAGGCGCTCCTCGGCGACGCCGCCGACGGACTGCTGCTGAGCGATCAGCGCGTCGAACCTCGTCGGCTCCTGGACGACGGCTTCACGTTCAGCACGCCGACCGTCGAGCAGGCGTTGGCCGAAGCACTCGCCCGGGACTGAACGACGGGACGCCGCCGCTCCGGTCAGCTCCGCGAGAGCCGGATCGCCTGCCGGATGGCCTGCCGTGCTCGGCGGCGGTCTCCGGCACCGTCGTAGACGAGCCCGAGGCGGTACCAGGATCGCCAGTCGTCGGGAGCGGCCTCGGCCGCGTCACGGTACTTCGGGAACAGCTCGTCTGCGGCATCACGCATCGGCCGGCCGCTCTCGCGGGTCTCGACCTGCTCGGGCGGAAGGCCGCCCTCGGCCTCGAGGCGGACGCCGAGGCGCTCGGCGCCCAAGCCGAAGGCGATCTCGCGCCAGAGCGCCCAGACGCCGAGGATCGGCAGGACGACGAGCGCCGCACCCATGGCGATGCCGACAGGTTCGCCCGTGCCGAGGAGGACGACGGCACGGTACCCGACGAGGACGATGTAGAGGACGAGCAGGGCCGCGATGATCGCGACCATGACGCGGGTCTTCACAGGGCGCTGGCCGCCGCGGCTTGGCCGGAGACGTGCTCGGGCGCCCCCTGGGCGGGCCGCCGACCCGCCGGCCCTGGGCGATCGAGTCCGAGGTCGAGCAGACTGTCGAGACCGACGGTGACCCCCTGGGCGTCGCGGGCGGCCACGAGGGCGAGCCGGATGCCCCGCTCGTAGGACGCGGGCGAGATCGTGTCGTGCGTGATCGTGACGAGTTCGTCGACGCCACCGAACACGACCTCCTGGCGGGCGACGACACCCTGGAGCCGCAGGCTGTGGATCGGGATGCTCGAGACCTGCTGTCCCCTCGCCCGCTGGTCGGTGTGCGGAGCGGCGACGGGCCCACGGTCGCCACGAGCGGCCATCATCAGCTCGGCGGTGCGCACGGCGGTCCCGGAGGGCGAGTCCACCTTCGTGTCGCGGTGGGACTCGATGATCTCGATCGAGTCGAAGAAGCGGGCCGCGACGGTCGCCAGACTCGTCGACAGGACGGACCCCAGCGAGAAGTTGGGGATGATGACGACGCCCTGCTCGGGCAGCTCGGCGAGCCGGCGGTCGAGTCGCTGGATACGCTCGGCCGACCAACCGCTCGTCCCGACGAGCACGTTGATGCCCTGAGCGACGGCGTGGTCGACGATCCGCTGGCTGACACCCGGGACCGTGACGTCGACGACGAGGTCCGCCCCGTCCATCTCGCTCAGCTCGCTCGACGAACCGAGCGACGCGACCAGCTCGAAGTCGTCGAGTGAACCGATGATGCTGGTGAACAGTCGGCCCATCTTGCCGCTCGCGCCGGCCAGCGCCACTCGTGTCGTCATGCCCTCAGCTTACGTGTTGCCCGCGCGCGCCGTCCTCGGGCGGAGGCCTGCCGATCTGCTCCCCCGCCGCCGACTAGACGATGTGCGGCTCGGGAAGACCCGTGCGGAGCTCCATGGGGAGGTGCGCGAGGTCGTTGTGGGTGATGAGGCTCCACGGACGCCCGGCGCGCTGGTGCAGCACCGTCAGTCCGCCGTTGGCCTGGTTGATGCTCACCCAGCGCCATGCGGGCGCCTGGAGCGCCTCGCGGACGAGCCACCCGATGACGAAGTTGTGCGTGATGAGCAGCTCGTGATGGTCACCGCGCTTCGGCGAGAGGAACTCGGCAGCGGCGTCGGCCATCTGCGCCTCGCCCGCCTCGATCTCCGCCTCGGTGATCGAGCCGAAGAAGGGGTCGAACGCCGACGGCGTCTCCGGTGTGCGACCGCTCGGGACGCAGTCGAAGAGCAGTGACGACGGCTCCGGTGTGACGGCCGGCATCCGCTCGGCGATGATCTGGGCGGTCTCCGCGGCACGCTGCAACGGCGAGTGCCACGCCGCGGTCATCGGGACACCACCGAGGCGCTCCGCGAGCAGCTGTGCCTGACGCCGACCGCGTGCCGACAGTGGCCCGTCGGGCAAGCCGTGCTCAGCGTGTTGCTGCTCGCCGTGTCTGACGAGATACAGGTAATGGGACATTCAACGCACCCCCGCGATGATCGGAGCGAAGGTGTCCTCGTCGACGGCTCCGACCGCCGACACCGTGATGGGCTGCGCGGCGAGGTGCTGCGCGAGCTGCTGGACGTCGTCCTGACCGACGGACTGCAGGCGACGGATGCTCTCGTCGAGGTCGATGAACTCGCCGAGGGTCAGCTCCGCTCGACCGAGGCGGCTCATCCGCGAGTCCGAATCCTCCAGCGCCAGCGCCGAGGCGCCGCTCAGCTGACCGAGCGCGCGCGACAACTCCTCGTCCGTCACACCCTGCTCGGCAAGCCGGTGGAGCTCGGCGAGCATGAGCTCGGCCACGGTCGCCGCCTTCGCCGTGGAGCAGGCGGCAGCGAGGCCGAAGACGCCGGCGTCCGAGTAGCTGCCGGCGAACGAGTACACGGAGTAGGCGAGCCCGCGCCGTTCTCGGATTTCCTGGAACAGGCGGCTGGACATGCCGCCGCCGAGGATGGAGTTGAGCATGCTCATGGCGAATCGTCGCTCGTCGCCCGCGATGAGGCCCGCTCCGCCGATCTGCAGGTGGACCTGCTCGGTGGGTCGGTGCACGACCGAGAGCGGCGATCCGCCGATGACGGCAGCAGGAGCGAGTGTCCGACGCGCGACCGGCGCGGCCACCGCGTCCGCCGGCCATCCCGCATGAACGAGCGCCTCGGACACCTGGGCGACGAGCGCGTCGTGGTCGACGGCGCCGGCCGCCGTCACGATGACGTCGTTCGCGCGGTAATTGGCTCGGTAGTGCGCCACGACGGCGTCCCGGCCGACCTCGATGATCGACTGCGGGTGACCGCCGATGGGACGCCCGAGCGGGTGCTCGCCGAGCACGCGCTCGAAGAACCGTTCGTTGGCGACGTCCCCTGGATCGTCGTCCATCATCGCGAGCTCTTCGAGGATGACGCCGCGTTCGTTCTCGAACTCCTCCGGGTCGAGTAGCGAGGAGGTGAGCATGTCGGTGATGACGTCCACCGCCATCGGCAGGTCGCGATCGCGCACCTTGGCGTAGTAGCAGGTGTGCTCCTTGGCCGTGAGCGCGTTGTGCTCGCCGCCGACGGCGTCGAAGGCGACCGCGATGTCGAGGGCGGAACGCGACGGCGTGCCCTTGAACAGGAGGTGCTCCAGGAAGTGCGTCGAGCCGAAGGTCGCCGGTCGATCGGCGGTCGCCGGTTGTTCGTCGCGGGAGCCGACGGCCACCCAGTAGCCGATCGTCGCGCTGCGGCTGCCCGGCATGTGTTCGCTCAGGATGCGCAGCCCGTTGGGCAGGACCGTCCGGCGGACGAGCGCGTCCCCGGATGCGGTGAACGCGAGCTCGGGACGAGTGAGCGGAAAGTCGACGGCGGCGTTCATCACCCCAACCATACGTCAGGTTCCCGGGCGTCGCGCGCGAGCGACCGTGCGCAGGCGACCGCCGGTCGACTCAGCGCAAGCGACCGGAGACGCGGTCGAGCTCGAGGATCTGCCCGCGGCTCAGCCGCACGTCGGCCGCCGCGATGAGCGAGTCGACGTGAGCCGGCTGGGACGCGCTCGCGATGGGCGCGACGACGCCGGGACGTGACATGGCCCAGGCGAGCGCCGCCGAGGCGACCGTGCAGCGGTTCTCCTCCGCGATCTCGTCGAGGACGTGCAGGACCCGCAGTCCACGGCGGTGGAGATGGGTAGCGGCGCGACTGCCGCGGGTGCTCGGGTCGAGGTCGGAGCGAGTGCGGTAGCGGCCCGTCAGGAAGCCGTTCGCGAGGGCGAAGTAGGGCAGGACACCGAGGTGCTGGGCCGTCGCGACGAGCGCGAGGGTGCTCTCGTACGGCTCCCGGTGCATGAGGCTGTAGTGCGTCTCGAGCGCGACGAACTGGGTGAAGCCGCTCGCCGAGAGGATCCGCGCCTCCATCAGCCGTTCAGGGGTCGTGTTCGAGGTGCCGAGGTAGCGGACCTTGCCGGTCTCGATCAACCAGTCGACCGTCCCGAGGCTGTCGGCCAACGGGATGCTCGGGTCGTCGTCGTGGAAGGACAGCAGGTCGATGTGGTCGGTCTGCAACCGTTCGAGCGCCGCCTCGACCGCGCGGATGATGCTCACCGAGCCGAGACCCGGGTAGTCGGGGTGCCGGCCGATCTTCGTCGCGACGACCATGTCGTCCCGGTTGCGGCGCTTCCGCATCCAGTTGCCGATGAGGATCTCGCTGCGTCCGCCCGCGTAGCTGTCGGCGGTGTCCACCATGTTGCCGCCGGAGTCGTGGAACCGGTCGAGGATGTCCGATGTCGTGTCGGGGTCGACGGTCCACCCGAACACGCTGCCGCCGAGCACGACCGGGAAGACCGACAACTCGGAGTCGCCGATCGTGCGCCTCGGTGCCTCAGAAGGCTCGGGGTCCTGGACGGGCGTCGGGAAGGACGGGTGCGGGACGAGCTGCTCGGGACGCCGACTCGCGTCGTCGTCGACGCCGTCCGCTGCTCCGCCGACGAGAGAACTGCCACGGGTGCTCGACGAGCGCCAGAGGTGTGGCATCCCCTGCCCCTCTCTCGGTCCGCCGACCGGTGACGCGCTGCACCGTCGGGATCCGTGCGTGGAGCGACGGGCCGGTGCTTGCTCACCAGGCTAGAGGAGACCGGCGACTTCGGCTGGACGACATCACGACCGGGTGGCAACTGATTCGTAACGATTGCGCGTTTCACCCGGGGTGGCCTTTCAACGGGGCGACATCACCGTTCCTTGAAGTACCGGAAGAGCTGCTCCTCCTTCGTGAGCGCCACCCCGCCGATCACTCCACAAAGGACGGCGGGCACGGCGACTACGGCTGGTCGGATCGCGATCCCAGCGACCACTCCAAGGCCTTCCTGGGGCGCGATCTCCAGGAGCAGCAGGATGGCGGACACCGCCATCACTGCAGCGCCGACGGCCCAGCAGAGTGTTTCGCAGACGAGTTGCAGCACCTGCGACCCGACCGGCACCCCTGCATGACGCGCGGATGCCAATTCGATGCGGCGGGTTCGGGTCGCGACGAACCCGATTGCGGCGGCGATGACGATTCCGGCGAGCGGCGCGAATCGAGAGAGACGCTCGGCGTACCGCGCGGCGCCGTCGAAGTGAGCGCCGAGCGTGCTGTTGAGCTGCGCGAGCCGGGGCGGCGATGCATCCGTTGCCCCAGCCCCTGGGAGGAGGACGGTGCGCAGCGCATCGGTCGACGATTGCGACTGCGGCCAGGTGTCGATCCAACATTCGTCGAACGGACCGATCGCCGCTGTCGGAGCAATGAGCGCGTATCCGAGGCCAGGCCGGCGGCCGTCCTCCGCGGAGGTAAAAACGGCTCCGACCTCGACCGTGCCGCTCATCAACGGGAGCTTGTCACTGGCATCGAGTTCGAGGGCATCTGCGAGCGCGGCCGAGACGAGCACGCCACGGTGGGGGCGCGGCGCATCGAGCGCAACGAAACCGGAGAAACCCGGACTGACCTCGAACGTCGGTACGGACGAACTCGGAAGCGCCAGCAGGCGTTCGTTCTCAGTCGACGGCCTCATGGCTCCCGCAGCGTCGATGCCGGGGATCGTCGTGAGCCGGTCGCAGGCTGGCCCGTCGATCCGTTGGGGGGCGATGTAGACCAGGGTCGCCCCACCCGCACGTCGGAAGACGTCGGCAGCAGTCAGGAGTTGGGACATCGTGCTGATCTCAGCCAAGCCCAGCACAAGGACGACGGCGAACAACACACAACCGAGCATCGTCGCCTTCGTCGTGCCGGACTGCACGTCGAGCGCTGCTTCTCGGAGGGTCGATGCCCACCTCATCGCGCTGCACCGAGTGCGATCTCGTCCGTGCATGCATCGCGCGTGCGCTCATCGTGCGTCGCGATGACGACGATGGTCCCGTCAGATGCGATCGACCCGATCGCCTCGTTCACTGAGACGGCCGTGCGCTGGTCCAGCTGAGCGGTCGGCTCGTCCACTAGCAACAGGTGGGGATGCGTCGCAAGTGCGCGGGCGAGCATCAGGCGCTGCGCTTCCCCGCCCGAGAGGTGTCGAAACTGACGCAGGCTGACTGCGGCGAGACCCACCGTCTCGAGGTCGGCGAACGCGCTCTGCCAAGCATGGTCGTGATCCGCGCCGCGCGCGAGGTAAGGGAGCGCGACGTGGTCGAGAGCAGTCCGTCTCGCAACTCCGTGCGGATTCTGGAACACCCAACTGGTCACCGCGACGTCCTCGCGCACGATCACACCCTTCGTCGGGCGCAGCCAGCCGGCGAGCAGACTGAGCAACGTGCTCTTGCCCGAACCGGATGGCCCGGTCACCGCGTACACGCACCCCGGTACCAAGCGGAACGAGAGGTCTTCAAACAGCCAGTCGCCCTGTGGGAAGCGCAGGGACAGGCCCTCGGCCGTCAACCGCATGGTCGACCGGGAGGGAGCCGAACGTCGACTACCACGACCTCGGCGTCTGCTGGCACAACGACGTAGCTCTGACCGAGACCTGATCCGACGACCTCGACGACGACGGTGTGACCGGCACTGGAGATACACCCCGTCGAACCGTCTAGTCCGAAGACCGCAGCGGGTGGCACGGTGGTCACCGTCACCGGCGATGCGAGCTCAAGGTCGACGATGAAGTCCGTGCCATCGTCCGCTGCAACCCAGGCTGCGAATTCAGACGACCGGCCGAGCTCGTGAAGGGCTGCGGGATCCGCGATGGCCCCCTGATCGTCCACCGCAACCCGGACTTCGCCCGCGACGATGACCCGTGGGCCAGGAGCGAGCGTGTCAGGTAGCGCGGCGACACGTGCACTGGCGATGACCGGCGGCGCAACGAACAGCGCGTCATCCGGCGCGACGGATGCACCGAGAACTGTCGGACAGCTCGTGATCCCCGTCACAGGTGCGGGGATCCAGACGAAAGCCTCCCGAGGTATGACGCTCCAGTCGCTGCTGTCCACGCCATTGCGCTCCGCGAGGTCGCGAGCCGCGCGCAGGGTCAGAGGGCCGAACTCGCCGTCGGCATCCAGCGAGTAGCCCAGTCGATTCAGCTCGGTTTGGAGGCCTCTGACATCGCTTCCGACGGAGTCCGGTCCGAGGTCCCGCCACAGCGGCGCGCCCGACGCGAGGTAGACCAGGGACCGCCCGTTGATCGCTATGCCCGATTCACCGGACTGCGCCTCGCCGCCGACTACGCAGCTCGTCCGCGTGATGAATCCGCCCACCGGCGTGACGATCTCACCCTGCGACTGGGTCTCAAAAGCGAGCGTGACGCTGCGTACGTCGAGGTACTTCGTACTGGTCACGGGTACCTCGCCTACCGGGACCGCCCCGCCGATCGCCGGCGGCGCAGCCTCGGGACGAGCGACCCCGACGACCGTCACCCCGAGGAGAGCTCCCAGCACGAGCAGCGAGGGGATCATGAGCCACACGGACGGCGGAAGCCGACGACGAGCGCGGTCGTCATTCAAGGAGACCCAATGGGTCGCGGATGCAGGACCCGAACACTGGGTCATCGTTGTCGAATGGGAGTGATTCCTGCTTAGCATCTGAGGCGAGGTCCTCGCCGGAGTACCCGGGTTCGACGAGCCCCGCATCGACCAGACATGCCGCGATAATGGCGTCTTCATCGCGCGCATCCGGGTTGCGGGCAAGATCGCGGCGCAGACTGCTGACCGCGTAGAAGTCCGGCGTGCACGCGTCCAGCGCTGCGTCCGAAGCGGCGTCCGGCTTCGACATGTCTGGGAGTGCGATCGCGCCGTACGCATCGTCGAGCGTCACCCTCACTCCCCTGTCCTGCATGCAGCCGATAAACGCGTCGCTGGTCTCCGCCCATTCGGCGTCGGAGATCGCACCATCCTCGAGGATCGCTCGGACAACGTCACTGCCAGCTCGATATGTGTCCGCGAACTCCGACGCCCACGGTCCCGTGAACTCCGGCACGTCTCCGGCACTCCCGGCAACGATGTCTGACGGTCCGAAGTCTGCGGCGCACCCGTTCGACGCAAACAACATGAGCGCTGCGATTACGGGGACGGTCCAGAGCCTACGCATTGCGGTAGGAGTAACCCGTCGCACCATCCCAACACAGCTGCTGTTTGGACCACTGCCCGGCGCGAGCGGGATTCCCGAGATGTGTACTCGACCCGAACGAAACGTGCACGATATTCAGGCACGTGGCGTTCTTCCCCTGCCACATGCTCAGATTGTCGACCCTGCAGGCAGCCTGCGCTGGAGCCGCAGCAGTCAGCGATACGCCCGTGACCAGAGCCGCCATCGCGACAAGACCGAACAGCTTCTTTTTCATCTCAACCCCGTTGTTCCTGAAACGGCAGCCTGCTGAGATAGGCCGCCGCAGCCCGGTTTCGAGCCAGGTCCAACATATCCAAAATATAAGATATGAGCAGTCCGCATTTCAGAGGACGGGGTGAGGCTCAGCTCCCAGAAACCTCCCCGGCACGCGCGAGAAGTGCGCGTGCGTGCCTGAGGAGCGGCTCGTCGACCATGCGCCCGGCATGCCGGAAGGCGCCGATGCGGTCGGCGGCAGCCGCCAGTAGCTCCCTCGCCGCGCGCACTGCCTCGGGGTCCGGACGGTAAGCGGCCTGGATGATCGGGACCTGCGCGGGATGGATGCACGCCGTCGCGACGAAGCCGACCGCACTCGCATCCTCCGCCTCTACCGCAAGCGACGCTTGGTCATTGAGGTCGAGATGGACGGCATCGATCGCGGCGACACCGGCGGCCCCCGCTGCGAGCAGGACGTGCGATCGAGCGGCGCCCACGACGTCGCGGTAGCGTCCGTCAGAGCGCCTGCTGCTCGTGCCGCCGAGTGACGCCACCAGGTCCTCAGCGCCCCACATCACGGCGACGACCGAGTCGTGCGCGACGATCGATTCGGCGCGCACGACTCCGGCGGCCGTCTCGCATAGCGCGACGATCGCAACCCCCGGCAGGGCGCGGGCCAGGTCGTCGAGCTGCGCGACGCTCTCCGTCTTCGCGAGCATCACCGTTCGATAAGCCGTTGTCGCCACGGCGGCGACGTCGGCCGCGAAGTCCGGGCCATCCGCTGGATTCACCCGCACGATCGTCAGGAGCGGGTCCAACGGATGCTCCACCATCGCTCCGCGACCGATCGCCTTGCGCGCCGCATCGACGGCGTCCTCGAGATCGAGGATGACGGCATCCGCGCGCTCGGCCGCTTTCGCGAAGCGGTCCGGACGGTCCGCCGGGACGAAGAGGATCGCCGGCCCCAGGTCGAACGCCGCGGCGCCGGTCACGATGCACCCGAGCACTGGACGAGCGTGCTCCTGGTCGCGGTCGCGACGACGACGCCGTCCTGGTTCCGACCCGTGTGGAGCAGGGTGACGACACCCTCGCCCGGCCTCGACGACGACAACCGTTTTGCCGTCACGAGCGTCTCGGCGTACAGCGTGTCACCGTGGCGCATCGGGTTCGGGAAGGCGATGTCGGTGAAGCCCAGGTTCGCGACGATCGTCTGCTCGGTGAGCTGCGCGACCGACAGCCCCACGAGCGTCGAGAGGGTCAGCATCGAGTTCACGAGCCGTTCCCCGAAGGGCCCGGTCGCAGACCACGCGGCATCCACGTGCAGTGATTGCCCGTTCATCGTGAGGGTCGAGAACAGGACGTTGTCGGCTTCCGTGAGGGTGCGCCCTGGGCGATGGCGGTAGGTCGCACCCGCCACGAACTCCTCGAAGTACAGGCCCCGCTGCTCGATCACGGGGCCGGGCTGCGTCTCGGACGGTTCGCTCATCATGTCCTCAGGACGCGAAGCCGAGTTCGCGGGCGATGATCATGAGCTGCACCTCGGTGGTGCCCTCTCCGATCTCGAGGATCTTCGAGTCCCGGTAGTGCCGCGCCACCGGGTTCTCGTTGAGGAACCCGTAGCCGCCGAAGATCTGGGTCGCGTCGCGTGCGTTGTCCATCGCGGCCTCCCCGGCGACCATCTTCGCGATGGAGGCCTCCATCTTGTAGGGCGCTCCCCGGAGCATGCGCGACGCGGCGTCGTAGTAGGCCTGCCTGGCGGTGTGGACCCGCGCCTGCATCTTCGCGATCCGGAAGGCGATCCACTGGTTGTCACCGATCGCCCGACCGAACACGACCCGCTCCTTGGCGTAGCGGATCGCCTCCTCGAGGCACCCCTGGGCCGCTCCGACGGCGAGCGCGGCCACGGCGATCCGTCCACCGTCGAGCGCCGTGAGGAAGTTGGCGTACCCGCGCCCGCGTTCGCCGAGCAGGTTGCCCTCCGGCACGCGGACGTCCTCGAACCGCAGCGGGTGGGTGTCGGAGGTGTGCCACCCGACCTTGTCGTAGGGCGGTAGCGCGGTGAAGCCCGGCGTCGGGACCGGCACGAGGATCGACGACAACTCCTTCGTCACCCGGCCGTCGGATCGGACCCGCTCCCCCGTGACGGCCGTGACCGTCACGAGACTGGTGATCTCGCTCCCGGAGTTGGTGATGAACTGCTTCGTGCCGTTGATCACCCACTCACCGTCGACGAGCTCGGCGGTGGTCTCCGTCGCGCCTGCATCACTGCCGGCACGCGCCTCGGTGAGGCCGAACGCGGCGAGCGCCTGCCCGCTCGCGAGCTGCGGGATCCATTCCTCGCGCTGGGCGTCGGTGCCGTACAGGTATATCGGCATGGCTCCGAGGCCGACGCCGGCCTCGAGGGTGACGCCGATGCTCTGGTCGACGCGTCCGAGCTGCTCGACGGCGAGGCAGAGCGCGAAGTAGTCCATCCCCCCGCCGCCGAGTTCCTTCGGGAACGGCAGCCCGAAGAGTCCCAGCTCCCCCATCTGCGCGATGATGTCGTACGGCAGACGCCGTTCCGTGTCGTACTGATAGGCGGCGGGCGCGACGACCTCGTCGGCGAACGCCTTGACCGTGTCGACGATCCGCTGGTGCTCGGGGCTGAGCTCGGTGTTCATGCTGATGCTCCGTTCGTGGGTGCTGCATCGGTTGGGGCTGCGTTGAGGTGTGCTGCGACGGGGTCTGCGGCGATCGTCGCAACCGACTGACGGGTGGCAACCGTGCCACCCGTGGCGACGTGGAGGGTGACCGTGCCGTCGGTCGTGGCGGTGAGGAGGTGCTCCATCTTCATCGCTTCGACGGTGACCAGCGGCTGACCGGCGGTGACGGCGTCGCCGCTCGTGACGTGCACGGCCGTGACGGTGCCGGGCATCGGCGTCCGCACCTCCGGATCGACCGTCCCGGCCGCAGTCGGATCCCCGCCGGCTGGGAGCGCCTCACGCGGGACCACCTCGACCACACTGATGGCACCGTCGAGCGCGATCCATCGTTCGTCCCCCAGGCGGACGGTCTCCAACGGGGTGCTGACACCGTCGTGCTCGAACCGCAGGGTGCCGTCCGACCGGCTGAGGACCGCGGCCCGGGTCGGTGCCGCGTCATCGACGGAGACGCTCGCGTCGTCGCTCGACCCACGCACCTCGATGCGGACGATGCGTCCGTCCTCACGACGCAGGTGCTGTCGCGTCGGTGCTGCCGCGCCGAGGCGCCACCCACCGGGATCCGACCACGGCGTCCCGAGTCCGGCGGTCCGCGCTGCGGCCTCGAATCGTCGGTCGTCCGTTTCGGCGAGCGCCCCTGCGGTCAGGACCCGCTCGGACGTCGCGGCGGACGGGCTGTCGTCGAGCAGGTCGGCGATGAGACCGGTGTGCAGTCGTCCCGCGACGACGTCCTCGTCGGCGAGGAGCCGCCGGAGGAAGCCGAGGTTCGTGCGGACACCGAAGACCACCGTCGCCGCGAGCGCGGCGTCGAGTCGCCGGAGCGCGGTCCCGCGATCCTCCGCCCAGCACACGATCTTCGCGAGCATGGGGTCGTACCAGGGGCCGACGAACTGCCCGGCGGCGATGCCGCCGTCGACGCGGACGCCCGGCCCGTGCGGCAGACGCACCCGCTCGAGCACCCCGGTCTGGGGCAGGAAGCCGCTCGACGGGTCCTCCGCGTACAGCCGCGCCTCCACCGCGTGACCACGCAGGACGACGTCGTCCTGCGTCATCGCCAGCGGTTCACCGGCGGCGACGCGCACCTGCCACTCCACGAGGTCGAGCCCCGTGACGAGCTCGGTGACCGGATGCTCCACCTGCAACCGCGTGTTCATCTCGAGGAAGGCGAACTCGTCGGGTCGGTCGTCGGCGACGAGGAACTCGACGGTCCCCACCCCTCGGTAGCCGACGCTCCGTGCGACCGTGCAGGCCGCCTCGCCGAGTCGCGCCCGCTGCCGGTCGTCGACGAGCGGCGACGGGGACTCCTCCACCACCTTCTGGTGCCGACGCTGGAGCGAGCACTCGCGCTCCCCGAGGTGCACGACCGCACCGTGGGCGTCCGCGAGCACCTGCACCTCGATGTGCCGGGGTCTCGTGACGAACCGCTCGAGGAGGAGCGTGGCGTCGCCGAAGGCCGCCTCGGCCACCCGGTGCGCGGAGGCGATGGCCGATGGGAGCTCCTCGGCGCGCTCCACCACCTGCATCCCCTTGCCGCCACCACCGCCCGCCGGCTTGACGATGAGCGGGAAGCCGATGGCGACACCGGCACGGACGAGCGCGTCGTCGTCGAGCGAGGCGTCGGCGATGCCCTCGATGATCGGGACGCCTCGAGCCGCGACGTGGTCCTTCGCCCGGATCTTGTCGCCCATGAGGACCAGGGCGCGCTCGTCCGGTCCGATGAAGACGATCCCGGCAGCGGCGAGCGCCCTCGCGAGCGCGGGTTGTTCGGACAGGAAGCCGTAGCCCGGGTGCACCGCCTCGGCCCCGGTCGTGACGGCGGCCCGGACGACGGCGTCGACGTCGAGGTAGCTGTCCGCGGCGGGCGCGGGTCCCAGGCGGACGGCGCGGTCCGCGAGCCGGACATGCGGGGCGTCGCGGTCAGCGTCGCTGAAGACCGCGATGCTCTCGATGTCCATCGCTGTGAGCGCGCGGATCACGCGACAGGCGATCTCGCCGCGGTTCGCGACGAGGACGGAGCGGAAGGGACGCGCGGATGCGTGGCCCGGCCGGTTCGGTGTCTGGATCGTCATGCCGTCACATCCTGAAGAGGCCGAAGCCGGGTTCTGGCAGGGGCGCGCGGGAGCACACCTCGAGCGCGAGTCCGAGGACCGTGCGGGTCTGGGCGGGGTCGATGATGCCGTCGTCCCAGAGCCGCGCGGTCGAGTAGTACGGGTTGCCCTGCTCCTCGAAGTCGGCGAGGATCGGCGCCCGGAAGTCCTCCTCCGCCTGGGCGGTCCACGCCTCACCGCGGGCCTCGAGTTGATCGCGCTTGACGGTCGCGAGGACGCTCGCCGCCTGCTGTCCCCCCATGACGGAGATGCGCGCGCCCGGCCACATCCAGAGGAACCGGGGGTCGTAGGCCCGGCCGCACATGGAGTAGTTGCCGGCGCCGAACGAACCACCGATCACGACCGTCAGCTTCGGCACCCGGGTGGTCGCGACCGCGGTGACCATCTTCGCGCCGTGCTTGGCGATGCCTCCGGCCTCGGCGTCACTGCCGACCATAAAGCCCGAGATGTTCTGGAGGAACAGCAACGGGATGCCGCGCTGGTCGGCGAGCTCGATGAAATGGGCGCCCTTCAGGGCCGACTCGCTGAAGAGGACGCCGTTGTTCGCGATGATGCCGACGGGGTGCCCGTGCAGCCTCGCGAACCCGGTCACGAGGGTGTCGCCGTACTCACGCTTGAACTCCGAGAAGTCGCTGCCGTCGACGAGCCGCGCGATCACCTCACGGACGTCGTAGGCCGTCTGCAGCTCCGCCGGCACGACGCCGTACAGCTCTGCCTCCGGGACGACCGGCGGCACACTGGGACGCACCTCCCACGCGCGCGGGTGGGTCGCCGGCAGCGTCGCGACCGCATCCCGGAGGATGTCGAGCGCGTGCGCGTCGTCGTCGGCGAGGTGGTCCGTGACCCCCGACACCCGGGCGTGGAGGTCGCCGCCGCCGAGTTGCTCCGGCGTCACGACCTCGCCGATCGCGGCCTTCACGAGCGGTGGACCGCCTAGGAAGATCGTGCCCTGACCGCGGACGATCACGTTCTCGTCGCTCATGGCGGGGACGTACGCGCCTCCGGCGGTGCAGGACCCGAGTACGGCGGCGAGTTGCGGGATGCCGGCCGCCGACATCCTGGCCTGGTTGAAGAAGATCCGGCCGAAGTGGTCCCGATCCGGGAAGACCTCGGCCTGCGTCGGGAGGTTCGCTCCCCCGGAGTCGACGAGGTACAGGCAGGGCAGCCGGTTCGCGGCCGCGATCTCCTGGGCCCGGAGGTGCTTCTTCACCGTCATCGGGAAGTACGAGCCACCCTTCGCGGTCGCGTCGTTCGACACGACGAGCACGTGTCGTCCGTGGACGAGGCCGATCCCAGCGATGACCCCGGCGCCGGGAGTCGCGTCGTCGTACATGCCGTGCGCGGCCAAGGGCGCGATCTCGAGAAAGGGGCTCCCCTCGTCGAGCAGACGGTCGACCCGATCGCGCGGCAGCAGCTTCCCCCGGGCGACATGCCGCGCCCGCGACGCCTCCGGTCCGCCCAGGGCCGCGGTCGCCATCGTCTGCTCGAGCACCGTCACGAGCTCCCGCTGCGCCGCCTCCTGCTCGCGGAATCGGGCTGAGGTGGGATCGGCACCGCTCGTGAGGGTGGGCACTCGGGCTCCTGTCGTCGTCGACCGTGAGTGCATTCAGTTACTCACCACTCACTGAAAGTGAGGTTACAGTTCATTAACTGAAAAAGTCCACCCCGAGGAGATCCGATGACCGGTCGTGACACACCGTCCCCGAACCCGCCGCACCTCGGGCGCTCGGAGGCGAAAGCGGCACGTCGCTCGGCTCTCCTGCGGTCAGCAGCCGGACTGTTCGCCGAGCGCGGCTTCGCCGGGGTGTCGATGGAGGACCTCGGAACGGCCGTCGGCATGAGCGGACCCGCCGTCTACCGCCACTTCCCGAGCAAACAGGCCGTCCTCGCGGCACTCCTCGTCGGCGTCAGTCAGGATCTGCTGGACGGCGGGACCCGCGAGGTCGAGCAGGCTCCCGACAGCGATCGGGCACTGCGTTCACTGGTCACCTTCCACGTGGCCTTCGCCCTCGACGACCCCGACGTGATCCGCATCCAGGACCACGACCTCGACAGCCTGGCACCGGACGACCGCCGCGCGGTCCGCACCCTCCAGCGGCGCTACGTCGAGCGGTGGGTGGACGTCCTCACGACCCTGCATCCCACGATCCCCGCGGCGGAACTGCGGGTCCGCGCGCTCGCCGGATTCGGACTGATCAACTCCACGTCCCACAGCACCTCCCTCGGCAGGAACGAGGCCGGGACACCCGACCGCGAGGCGGTGCGCTCGACGCTCGAGCGGATGGCACTGGCCGCCCTGCTCGCCGCGTGAGGACGCGGGACAGGTTCAGTCGACGAGCACGGACAGGACGTTCCCCGCTGGATCGGTGAACCAGGCGATGTCCGGGCCGTTCCCGCGCATGATCCCCTTCGCATCCGTCGGCAGGACGTCGTCGGGGTAGAGCTTCGTCACCACACCGCGGGCCTGCAGCTCGTCGACCGCCGTGTCGATGTCGTCGACCACGAGGTTCAGCACGGTGAACGAGGCTGGTGTGTGGTCAGGCTTCCCGTAGACGAGCACCGACCCGCCGGCGGGCAGCGCCACGTCCAGGAATCCCATGGCGTTGTCGGTGACCGTGAGACCGAGGACGTCCCGGTAGAACGCCCTCGCCGCGTCGATGTCGTCGACCGAGAACCCGCTGAAGACATCCGTGTAGGTGACCATGAGCCGCTCCTTCGCTGATTCCCGATGCGTACACGATGCACGATGCCACGTCGCGGCCGTCGCGTCCAGGCCCGAACGGCCGCCAGGGCCGGCGAGCGCGAGGGCCTGGACTCGACGATCACACCATCGTCAGGACCATCGCCGGATCGGAGAGCATCGTCCCGAGGTCGACGAGGAAACGGGACCCCTGCGCTCCGTCGATGAGCCGATGGTCGAACGACAGCGACAGCGTCACGACGTGTCGCAGCGCGACCTGCCCCTCGAACTCCCACGGCTGGCGACGGACGGCACCGAGCGCGATGATCGCCGCCTCACCGGGGTTCAGGATGGGCGTCCCCGCATCGACGCCGAAGACGCCGACGTTGGAGATCGTGATCGTCCCCCCTCGCAGTTCCGCCGGAGCGGTGCGTCCCTCGCGGGCCGTGCGCACGAGGTCCGCCAGGGCGTCCGCGAGTTCGAACAGGCTGAGCTCCTCGGCCCGAGCGATGTTCGGGACGAGGAGTCCCCGCGGCGTCGCTGCCGCGATCCCGAGTCCGACGTGTCCGTACTCGACGATCTCCCCGGCACCCTCGTCCCAACTCGCGTTGACCGCGGGAGTGCGTCTCACGGCGATGCACACCGCTTTGGCGAGGACGGTCAGGATGTTGACCCGGTGGTCCCCGGTCCGAGGCGAGCGGGCGAGCGCGTCCAGCAGCGACATCGTCGGCGTCACATCGACCGTCAGGAACTCCGTGACGTGGGGAGCCGTGAACGCGCTGCTCACCATCGCCTCGGCGGTCCGGCGCCTGACCCCCGTGATCGGCCGACGGACCGACCCGTCGGCCGCCGTGGCCGGCGCCTCTCGGGTCACGGCCGGTGCCGCTCCCGCTCCGCGAGCACGCTCCGGCAGCTGCCCGCTCAGGCCGGTCGCAGCGCGCTCGACCTCCTCACGCGCGATCCGGCCACCGATGCCGGTGCCGACGAGCGTTCCGAGGTCGACGCCCAGATCGCGCGCGAGTCGCCGGACCGGCGGTGTCGCGCGGGGCCGTGCACGCTCCGCGATCGGAGCGGTCTGCGCGGGGGCGGGTGCGTCATCGCCGACGGACCGGGCACGACGCCGTGGCCGTTCCCCGCTCGCCGTGCGAGGGCCGTAGCCGACGAGGACCGGCTCGCGGTCCACCGCTCCACTCGGGCGGTCGACCTCCACCGTGTCGGCCTCGGGGACCGACGGGGACGGAGCGGTCTCGCCATCGGGCGCGAAGTCGACGAGCGCCTCGCCGACGAGGACCGTGGTCCCCGGTTCGACGTGGAGCCTCGTGACCACGCCGGCGGTCGGCGCGGGCAGTTCGACGAGCGCCTTCGCGGTCTCGACCTCGGCGATCACCTGGTTGAGCTCGACGTGGTCGCCGACGGCGACGCGCCAGGACACGAGTTCGCTCTCGGTCAGACCTTCACCGAGATCGGGTAGGGAGAACCGCTTCATCGCCGTCCCTCCCCACCGGTCGTCGAACCGGCATCGGCCCTGTCGACGGCAGAGGCGGAGGACCGACGCCCCAGTGCGCGATCCACCCCGTCCAGGATCCGGTCGAGGTCCGGGAGGAAGTGGTCCTCGAGCGCCGACGCGGGATAGGGCGTGTCGAACCCCGTCACCCGCACCGGGGCCTCTTCGAGGAGGTCGAAGCAGCGTTCGGTGATCGAGGCCGCCAGTTCGGCTCCGACCCCTCCCGAGCGTTGCGCCTCGTGCGTGATGACGAGTCGCCCGGTCTTCTCGACCGAGGCGGCGACCGCGTCGACGTCCAGGGGTGCGAGGGATCGGAGGTCGATCACCTCCAGGTCGACACCCTCGTCGGCCGCGGCCTCCGCAGCCTCGAGCGCCGTATGGACGAGCGGACCGTAGGCGACCAACGTCGCGTCCGTGCCGGCGCGAACGGTCCGCGCACGGGTGAACGCGAGCGGATCGGCGGGGAGGTCGTCGAGGACCTCACCTTTCGTCCAGTACCGCCGCTTCGGTTCGAAGAACAGCACCGGGTCGTCGCACGCGATCGCCTGACGGATCATGGTGTGCGCGTCCTGGGGGTCCGAGCACGTCACCACGCGCAGTCCCGCCGTGTGCGCGAAGTACGCCTCCGGGGACTCGGAATGGTGCTCGACGGCGCCGATGCCTCCGCCGTACGGCACGCGGATGGTGACCGGCATGCGCACGGCGCCCTTCGTCCGGTAGTGCAGCTTCGCCAACTGCGCGACGATCTGGTCGAAGCCCGGATAGATGAACCCGTCGAACTGGATCTCGCACACCGGGCGGAAGCCTCGGAACGCCAGACCGATCGCCGCTCCGATGATCGCGGACTCCGCCAGCGGCATGTCGACGACGCGATCGGCGCCGAACTCAGCCTGGAGGCCGTCGGTCACCCGGAACACCCCGCCGAGTCGGCCGATGTCCTCGCCGAGCAACAGGACCCGGTCGTCATCGGCGAGGGCGTGGTGCAGTCCGGTGTTGATCGCCTTGCTGAGGGTGAGCGTGGTCATCGGGCACCACCGTCGAACATCGCGAGGTAGGAGCGGTACTCCTCGCGTTGCCGTTCGAGCCCGGGGTGGGCGGTGGCGTAGACCTCGTCGAAGAGCGAGAGCGGGTGAGGGGCAGGCAAGGCGAGGCAGCCCGCACGGACCCGGGCGGCCGCGGCGTCGGCGACGGACGCGACGTGGGCTCGGGCCGTCTCGTCGAGGACCCCTTCGGACTCCAGCAGACGCTCGAGACGGGTGATCGGATCCTTCGCACGCCATGACGCGACCTCGCTCTCGTCCCGGTACCGCGTCGGATCGTCCGAGGTGGTGTGCGGCCCCATGCGGTAGGTGACGGCCTCGATGAAGGTCGGCCCACCACCGGAACGTGCGCGGTCGACGGCGATCCGCATCGCCGCCGTCACGGCGAGCACGTCGTTGCCGTCGACCCGCATGCTCGGCACCCCGAAGCCCGGTGCCCGGTCCGCGATGGGGCGCTGGGCCTGCAGCCCGACGGGCTCGGAGATCGCGTACTGGTTGTTCTGGCAGAAGAAGACCACGGGTGCCTGGAAGCTCGCGGCCAGCACCAGCGCCTCGTTCACGTCGCCCTGGCTCGTCGCCCCGTCGCCGAAGTAGGCCACGGCCACCGCGTCGGACCCGTCGCGCTGACAGCCCATCGCGTAGCCCGTCGCATGGAGCGTCTGGGCCCCGATGATGACCGCCGGCGTCGCCATGCCGACCGCGAACGGGTCCCAGCCCGACAGCGCGGTCCCCCGCCACATCGCCATCAGTTGGTCGAGTTCGACGCCCCGGCAGTAGGCGACGGCCTGTTCGCGGTAGCTCGTGAAGACGAAGTCCCCGCGCCGCAGGACCCGCGCCGACCCCACCTGGGCGGCCTCCTGCCCGAGCGACGGTGGCCACAGACCGATCTCGCCCTGCCGTTGCAGAGCGGTCGCCTCCGTGTCGATGCGGCGCGTGACGACCATGTCCTCGTAGAGCGCGAGCAGCTCCGCGTGACCGAGGTCGGCGACGAAGAGGTCGTAGAGGGCGTCCTCCTGACGGACGCCGTCCGGATCGAGGAGCTGGACGCACCCGTGGTCGACCGGGACCGGTTCGCGTGCATCACCGCCCCGCTCGTCGGAATCCTGCGGGAATTGGGTGTGAGTCTCCATCGACACGATGCACGCCGCCTTGAGTTCGGTGACCTCACGGCGGTGCCTCGTGAGCGATGCCGTGCCCTCGCGTCATCGCGAGGTGGTCCGAGGCTACGCCGGATCACCCTGGCGCTCAACCGTCGACACTCCGCACAACGGCGAACGCCCGCCCCGCGGAAGCGGGACGGGCGTTCGGATACAGCTGGTGAGACCTAGCCTTCGGCCGGGGCCTCAGGGCCCTCGCTGGCAGCGTCGCTGCCGTGCGTGTCGGCCTCATCGGCGACGACCGGAGCGAGCGAGAGCTTGCCGCGGTCGTCGATCTTCGTGATCTCGACGAGGATCTTCTGGCCGACGCCGAGCACGTCTTCGACGTTCTCCACACGCTTGCCACCGGCGAGCTTGCGGACCTCGGAGATGTGCAGCAGGCCGTCCTTGCCCGGGAGCAGCGAGACGAACGCGCCGAACGCGGCGATCTTGACGACGGTTCCGAGGAACTGCTCGCCGACCTCCGGGTTGGTGGGGTTCGCGATCGCGTTGACCTGGGCACGAGCGGCCTCGGCCGACGGACCGTCGACGGCGCCGATGTAGACGGTGCCGTCCTCCTCGATGGAGATGTCGGCGCCGGTCTCGTCCTGGATCGAGTTGATCGTCTTGCCCTTCGGGCCGATCAGCTCGCCGATCTTGTCGACGGGGATCTGGACGCTGATGACGCGAGGCGCGGTCGGCGCCATCTCGTCGGGAGCGTCGATCGCCGCGTTCAGCACGGAGAGGATCGTCGTGCGGGCGTCCTTGGCCTGCTGGAGCGCACCGGTCAGGACCGAGGTCGGGATGCCGTCGAGCTTCGTGTCGAGCTGGATGGCCGTGACGAACTCGGAGGTACCGGCGACCTTGAAGTCCATGTCGCCCAGGGCGTCTTCGGCGCCGAGGATGTCGGTGAGCGCCGCGTAGCGGGTCTCACCGTCGACGACGTCGGAGATGAGGCCCATGGCGATACCGGCGACGGGTGCGCGGAGCGGCACACCGGCGTTCAGCAGCGACAGGGTCGAGGCGCAGACGGAACCCATCGAGGTCGAACCGTTGGACCCGAGGGCCTCGGAGACCTGGCGAATCGCGTAGGGGAACTCCTCGCGGCTCGGCAGCACCGGCACGAGGGCGCGCTCGGCGAGGAAGCCGTGCCCGATCTCGCGACGCTTCGGCGAACCGACCCGGCCGGTCTCACCGGTCGAGTAGGGCGGGAAGTTGTAGTGGTGCAGGTAGCGCTTCTTCGTGACGGGCGACAGCGAGTCGATCTGCTGCTCCATCTTGAGCATGTTCAGCGTGGTGACACCCAGGATCTGGGTCTCGCCGCGCTGGAAGATCGCGGAACCGTGGACGCGCGGGATGACCTGCACCTCGGCGTCGAGCGGACGGATGTCGGTCAGGCCACGGCCGTCGATGCGGATGCCCTCGCGGAGGACACGGCCGCGCATGACGACCTTCGAGACGGACTTGTAGGCCGCCGAGAACTGGGTGAGTACCTCGGCGTCGAGCGAACCGGCCTCGACGCGCTCGGTGATCTCCGCCTTGACGCGGTCCTTGAGGGCGTCGTCGGCGTTCTGGCGCTCGATCTTGTCGGCGATCTGGTAGACGTTCACCAGTTCGTCGTGTGCGAGACCGGCGACGGCGTCGTAGCTCTCCTGCGTGTACGGGAGGAACACGGGGTAGGCCGCAATCTCCTTGGCCGCCTGAGCGGCGAGTTCGCTCTGTGCCTTGACGAGCTGCTTGAGGAACGGCTTGGAGGCCTCGAGACCGGCAGCCACGACCGCCTCGTCGGGCTTCGTGGCGCCGCCCTTGATGAGGTTCCAGCTGTTCTCGGTGGCTTCCGCCTCGACCATCATGATCGCGACGTCTTCGTTGCCGTTGGCGTCGGTCACGATGCGACCGGCGACGATGATGTCGAAGACGGCCTCCTCGAGCTGGTCGACCTTCGGGAAGGCGACCCACTGGTCGGCCTCGCCGGCCTGGCCGGGGATCAGCGCGAGACGGACGGCGCCGATCGGACCGGAGAACGGCAGACCCGAGATCTGGGTGGACATCGACGCCGCGTTGATCGCGAGGGCGTCGTAGAACTCACCCGGAGCGATCGAGAGGACGGTGATGACGATCTGGACCTCGTTGCGGAGGCCGGTGACGAACGACGGGCGCAGCGGCCGGTCGATGAGGCGGCAGACGAGGATCGCCTCGGTCGAGGGGCGGCCCTCACGACGGAAGAACGAACCGGGGATCTTGCCGGCGGCGTAGGAGCGCTCCTCGACGTCCACCGTGAGGGGGAAGAAGTCGAAGTTGTCCTTGGGGTGCTTTCCGGCCGAGGTGGCCGAGAGGAGCATGGTCTCCTCGTCGAGGTACGCGGCGATCGCGCCCTGTGCCTGCTGCGCGAGGCGGCCGGCTTCGAACCGGACCGTGCGCTTGCCGAACTTGCCGTTGTCGAGAACGGCCTCGGCGAACTTGATTTCTGGACCTTCCACAGGTCTCTCCTTCGTACGTGTGCGCTCCCGTCGAGTGACGGGCCGCGCGTCCCGAATGGACGCGCCGTCGAGCGCGGTCGTGCATGATGCAGCGCGCAACACAGCCGCAGTACTTGCTCAAGCCGCCCGGTCTTCCGGGACTTGGCTGGCCACCAGTAGAACACCACCCGCGGATCGCGAGGGATACACCACCGAGGACCAGCTTCCTGTCGGCTGGCTGTGCGCGGAGCGGACCATCACGGTCCGCCGTCGGTCAGCCTAGCAGAGGGGGGTTCGGCGATCCCCGGAACGACACGGATCCTCAGGTGATGGGCGGGGTGCCAGGAGCGTCCGGAGACGCCGCGCGCCGACGGTCGCGTCCCCACGACACGAGCAGGAGGAGCATCGCGACGGCCGCTCCGAGGAGGGTGTCGAGCACGCGCTCCCCCACGATCGCGAGCACCGGTTGCGTCGACGAGGACGTGCTGATGATGAGCACGAGCGGCGTGATGAAGACGAGCGCCAACGCGTAGTGCCGGATGACGACGAGCTCGATCGTGAACTGCAGGGCGGCCAGCACGAGCGCGAGGACGTAGCCGTGCGGCTGGAGCGAGGCCACGGCGAGGAAGATCCCGGCGCCGACGACCGTCCCGAGCACGCGGTGCACGCCGCGTGTCGCGCTCAGGGTGCGCGAGTGCCCCACGCTGAGGATCGCGACGGCGGACCCGGCGATCCAGTACCCGTGACCGAGGCCGAGGACCGCTCCGAGGACCGCACTGATCGCGAGCGCGACCGTGAGGCGTGCCGCGATCCGGCGGTCGGTCGCGCTCAGCCGGTACTCGGGGAACAGCACCCGCATCGGCGTCGGCTTCCCCGCGCCGCGGCGGACGGCCGGCACGAGCAACGGCGCGACGACCACCAGCGAGGCGAAGGCGGAACCGGCCGCCACGAGCAGGATCACCAGTCTGCCGTCGAGCCCGGCGCCGCCGATCGGGACGGGCGCGGTCAGGTGGCCGGCGATGCCGAACACGAGGATGAAGAACAGCGCGCCCGGAGGGCCGAGGACGATGCCCTGCACCAGCCAGATCACCACCGACCCGACGACGATGAGGCCGATCGCGGTCAGCGGCCGAGAACCCGACATCGCGACACCCAGCGCCGCGGCCGTGACGAGTCCTGCTCCGATGAGCGGCAGCACCCGCAGACGGTCCCGGCGGCTGAGCGGCGCGCAGTAGAGCGCGGTGAACGCCCCGAGGCCGGTGAGCAGGCCGAGCGGCGTGAGTCCGAAGAACGTCGCGACCGCGACCGGCACGGCCATCGCGATGGCCGCGGTCAGCGCGGCTGGCCAACGTTTCGGCGACGGCGCGAAGCTGATCAGCGAGGTCTTCAGACCGCGTTCAGCCATCCGGTCCTCCGCTCTCGTGCAACCATCCAACGCTACGCCATCCTGAGCCCGGCGCCCGGGCCCCGTCATCGCGCGGGCCGCCCCGGGCTACGCTGGTGCGAACCCCAGGAGGTGACGTTGACGCATCCCGCGCCGGCAGCCGCTCGCCCGAAGCAGCGGGTCCCGTTCTGGGACAACGCCCGTTTCGCGTGCATCACGCTCGTGGTCATGGGCCACGCGATCCAACGCCTGACCTCCGAGTCCGACACCGCGCTCGTCGTGTACCTGTTCCTCTACGCCTTCCACATGCCGGCGTTCGCGATCATCAGCGGGTACTTCTCGAAGTCGGCCCCTCCCGGACGACGACAGATGCGTCGGGTGATCACAGACATCCTCCTGCCCTACCTGATCATGGAGGGGATCTGGTCCCTCGTGCAGTTCCTCGTCGAGGGCAAACGCGCGTTCAACCCGACCCAACCGTCGTGGACGCTCTGGTTCCTCCTCGCGCTCGGCATCTTCCGCCTCGTCCTGCCCTATCTCGCGCTCCTGCGCTGGCCACTGCTTTGGAGCGTGGTGATCTCGATCGGCGTCGGCTACCTCGACAACGTCGACAGCACGTTCTCGCTCTCGCGCGCACTCGGGATCCTCCCGTTCTTCGTGCTCGGGTGGCAGATCAACCGGTGGCGGCTCGTGGACCGCTGGCGTCTCGTCCGTACGAGGGCCTGGTGGATCCGGATCGCCGCCACCGCCGTCCTCATCGCTTGGGCGGTCGTCCTCGTCGTCGGGATCGACCTGTGGCGGCGCATCGACCTGCGCTACTGGTTCTTCTACGACCGGGGGTACACCGCGCTCGGCAACGAGGACGGGACGGGCGGCCTGGTGCGACTCGCGGCGATCCTGCTGGCCGTCGTCCTCACCGCGGCGTTCTTCGTGCTCGTCCCCCGCGGCCAGTCGTGGATCACCCGGTACGGACAGTCGACGATGTACGTCTACCTGCTGCACTCCTTCGTGCTCTACCCCCTGCGCGAGTCGGGCGTCCTCACCGACACGGGCAGCCCCGAGCTCGTCCTCATCGGCCTGCTGGTGCTGTCGGTCCTGATCGTCGTCGTACTCTCCAGCGGACCCGTGCGCCGCATCACGAGACCGCTCATCGAACCCCGCGCGGCGTTCATCTTCAGTCGCAAGCGGGCCTTCGACCCGGAGCCCCCTCGGAGCGACCCGACCGGGTCCCGCCGCGACGTCACGAGGTGACGAGGACGACCTTCCCGCGGACGTGACCGTCGATGAGGTGGCGGTAGGCGTCGACGACCCGCTCGATGGGCCACACGCTGTCGATGGGGAGGACGATCTCACCCCGCGCGATCGACTCGCCGAGCGCTGCCAGCTCGTCGAGCGTCGCGTCCTGTCCACCGACGCCGCGGAATCCGTGCTCGGCGGCGAAGGGCCGGTCCGCGATCGTGTTGACCCGCTCCGGCGCGACGCCGAGGTCGCGCGCCAGCTCGAGGGTGGGCCGGCCGTGGGTGTCGATGACGGCGGTGATCCCGCCAGGGGCCGCCTCGAGGACACGCTCGCGCAGCCCGTCGCCGTACTGGACGGGGATGATGCCGAGACCGCGGAGGAACTCCTGATTGGCCTCGCCGGCGGTGCCGAGCACGACCGCGCCCGTCCGCCTGGCGAGCTGCGCCGCGAGCACGCCGACCCCGCCGGCCGCAGCACTCACGAGCACCGTGTCCGGCTGCTGGACGCCGACGGCGGCGACCGATGCGATCGCCGCGCGTCCCGCGATGTCGAGGGCGCCGGCCTGCTCGATGGTGAGCCCGTCCGGCACATGATGGAGGATGCCGGCCGGAGCGATGAGGAAGTCCGCCTGCGCGTGGAACCGGTGTCCGCCGTACACGTGGTCGCCCGTCGCGAATCCCTGGACACCGCTCCCCACGCCGTCCACCACCCCGGCGAAGTCGTTGCCGTTCCCGCTCGGGACGTCCCGGCCGAAGGAGGCGAGCGCTTCGGGTGATGCCGCGAGCTTGTGGTCGACGGGGTTGAGGCCTGCGACGAGGACACGGACGCGGACCTCGTCGTGGCCGGGCACCGGGATGTCGCCCTCGACGAGGTGGAACACCTCGGGGCCACCGAACCGGTCGAACCGCACGAACCTCGCCATGATGCCTCCTCCGCCGGCTTCCGCCGACCTCCATGCTCACACGCTTCCCAGGCGAGGACCACCCCGGCCGCAGGGGACGTCACGCGCCGTTCACCCGGCCGAGCGAGAATCACGGGCATGGCATGGGTCGATGAGCTGCAGACGGCGATCACGGCGTGGTTGCTCGAGATCGCCGCGTCCGGCTGGGTGTTCCCGGCGCTGTACCTGCTGACGGTCGCCGACGCCTTCCTGGTCGTCCTTCCGAGCGAGACCGCGGTGACGGCGCTCGGAGCGATCTCGGCGTCGAGCGGCTCGCCGGGCCTCGCCCTCCTCATCGGCGTGGCCTGGGCGGGCGCCGTGACCGGCGACGTGTCCTGCTACCTCCTCGGACGACGGATCGGGACCACACGGTTCGCCTGGATGCGGCGTCCGCGGGTCGCGGGCGCGATCGGACGTGCGGGCGTCGCCCTCGAGCGCCGTGCCGCTGCAGCCATCCTCACCGCGCGCTACATCCCGTTCGCGCGCATCGCGGTCAACCTCGTCGCCGGGGCGAGTGGGCTCCGCCCCCGTCGGTACCTTCCGATCACCGTCCTCGCAGGGCTCGCCTGGGCACTGTGGAACGTGGGCGTCGGAGCCGTCGTCGGCCGGTTCCTCCCGGATCAGCCGGTACTCGCGACCGCGGTCTCGATCGTCGTCGCCGTCGGCCTGGGCGTGGCCGTCGACCGGATCAGCGCAGCCCTGGCCGCACGACGGCGACGACCACTGGCCTCACTCGACGAGCTCGCCCCGCGCCTTTTTGCCGACGATGGAGTGCCGGCGGCTGTAGGCGAAGTAGATGATGAAGCCGAGCGCCAGCCAGACGAGGAACCGCACCCAGGTGAGCGTCGTCAGGTTGAGCATGAGCCAGACGCAGAGCACCGCTGAGAGGATCGGGAGGAACGGCGACCACGGGACACGGAATGCGCGCGGCAGCTTTGGATACTTCTTCCGCAGTACGATCACGGCGATGCTGACGAGCACGAACGCGGAGAGCGTCCCGATGTTGATCATCTCCTCGAGGATGCCGACGTCGGTCAGGCCGGCGATCAGCGCGACGAGCGCGCCGACGATGAGCTGCACCCGCACGGGTGTCTTGCGCTTCTCGGAGGTGACGCTGAGCGAGCGCGGGAGCAGGCCGTCGCGGCTCATGGCGAAGACCACGCGGGCGAGGCCGAGCAGGAGCACCATGATGACGGTCGTCAGGCCGGCGAGGATGCCGATCGAGATCACCTGAGCCGCCCAGTCCGCGCCGACCGCGATGAACGCCGTCGCGAGCGAGGGGTCCTCAGCCTCGGCGAGGGTCGTGTACGGCACCATGCCGGTGAGGACGAGGCTCACGCCGACGTAGAGGACGGTCACGATGGCGAGGCCGCCGAAGATGCCGCGCGGCAGGTTGCGCTGCGGGTTCTTGACCTCTTCCGCGCTCGTGGCGACGACGTCGAACCCGATGAAGGCGAAGAAGACGAGTGAGGCACCGGCGAGCAGACCGAAGACGCCGTACTGCGCGGGCGCGGCCCCCGTCATGAAGGAGAACAGCGACTGCGACCAGGCGTCGGACGCCCCGCCCTTCGTCGGGACCTCGTCGGGGATGAACGGCGTGTAGTTCGCGGCCTTGACGAAGAAGGCGCCGACGACGATGACGAAGATGACGATCGCGACCTTGATGATCGTGAAGACGCTCGCGACACGCGAGGACAGCTTCGTCCCGAGGACGAGCAGGGTGGTGAAGATCGCGACGATGACGAACGCGCCCCAGCTGACCTTGAGCCCGAAGACGTCGAGCTCGCTCGGCACGTCCCAGCCCCAGAGCAGGAAGACGTTGCTGAGGTAGATGCCCCAGTACTTGGCGATGACGGCGGCCGCCGTGAGCATCTCCAGGATGAGGTCCCATCCGATGATCCACGCGAGGAGCTCACCGAGGGTGGCGTAGGTGAAGGTGTAGGCGGAGCCGGCGACGGGCACCGTGGAGGCGAACTCCGCGTAGCACATGATGGCGAGGGCACAGGTGACGGCCGCGAGGATGAACGCGAGCGACACGGACGGACCCGCGTAGTTGCCCGCGGCTTTGGCTCCGACGGAGAAGATGCCGGCGCCGACCGCGACCGCGACACCCATGATCATGAGGTCCCAGGTGCCGAGGGTGCGCTTCAGACTGCGCCCTTCGACGCTGGAATCCGCGAGGGAGTCCTCGATGCTCTTCGTCCGCCAGATGCTCATGGTGCTCCTTGCCGTGGTGCGGTACCTCGTGGCCTCGCTCGAAGCCGACTCTCGACCTTGCCAGATGAGCAGGCCGAGGTCGAGTCGCAGACGGGATGTTCTCCAGCTGCAGCGTTCCTGATCGAACACGAACGGGCCGCCATCCCGGAGGATGACGGCCCGTCACGAAGAAGCTCGCGGTGTCAGCGCCCTTCGACAGGCTCAGGGACCGTGGGTCTCGTGAGCTGGCGGAGGCTTCAGAGTGCTGCCTAGCGGCGGAGTCCGAGGCGCTCGATCAGCGAGCGGTAGCGCTCGATGTCGACGGCCTGGAGGTAGCCGAGGAGGCGGCGACGCTGTCCGACCAGGAGCAGCAGGCCACGACGCGAGTGGTGGTCGTGCTTGTGCTCCTTGAGGTGCTCGGTGAGGTCCTTGATGCGGCGGGTCATGACCGCCACCTGGACCTCGGGGGATCCGGTGTCACCTGGGTGGGTTGCGTACTCTTCGATGATCGCCTTCTTACGGTCTCCTTCAAGCGCCATAGTGGTGATCCCCTCTCTGTTCGTTGCGCGGTGCCCGTCGCCTGATGCGTGGGCTCTCTTGATCCGCGGCCGTTCGACGGCAACCTTGTGATTCTAGCAGGTTCAGAGCGTGGGAGGTTCGCGATGCGTCGAGCGCCGCTTCGCGTTCGCCCGTTCCTCCGCTTCGCTGGCTGCGACCCGGCGTCGGCGACGCAGCACGAGGATGAGGGCGAGCGCGATGAGGTCCAGGACCAGGAAGGCGAGGAGCAACCAGACCCAGAGCGGCGGTCCGGCACCGGCGTTCGGCGCGGGTTCAGCCGCTGCCTCGGCCGCCTCGGCGGTCGTCGTGGAGTCGTAGACGAGCCGGACGGGGTCGCCGAGCGTGGCCCCGCCGTCGGCGTTCGTCGACACGAGGGCGAGGGTGATGTCGTACTCCCCCGCGTCCGCACCGCGCAGCCACTGGGTCATGTTGATCCTGGTGGACCATCCGCCGTCGCTCCCGATCTCGATCGGCTGACCGTCGAAGCGGAACTCGGTCGCCCCCGTCCCGCCGGTGGACTGCAGGTCGCAGGACGCGTCGTCGGCCGTGGAGCTGCTGAAGCAGGCCTTCGCCGAGTCGTAGAGGTCGATCGAGCGCCAGTAGGACAGCACGACGTCGGCACCCGGGTCGGCGGTGCCGGTGACGTCGAATCCGCTGACCTGCTCACCGTCCAGGGTGTAGTCGACGCGGTAGACGGTGTCGCCGTCGGTCGGGCTCTCGATCGTGCCGGTGCCGGCGGCTGAAGCCGGAGCTGACGCGGCGAGCGGCAGGACGACGGATCCGGCGCCGAGCGACACCGCCACCACGGCGAGCGCCGCGGCACGAGCGGCACGCTGCAGCAGCGGACCGAGTCGACGCGCTCCGGGGATCACCTGGCCACCACTCCCTCCGGCGACGCCGGACGGCGACGCACGCCACCAGTATCCCAAAGACCGGGGCGCCGAGCCTGGGAACGACGGAGGCGGGGACCGCACCGGGCGGTCCCCGCCCGCATCGGGGCGGTCGGACGGAGTCGTCCGATCAGGCCCCGAGACCGCCGAGCAGCTCGGAGAACGGGCGATCGAGCGCGAACGGGTCGTCCAGGCGCCCGGAACGGTCCGAGGCCGCCACGAGTGCGCTGAACTCGCCGGCCGCACGGTCGATCCGCGCCGGCAGGGCACCGACCTGCGCGTCGCCCGACCCCCAGTCCTCGGAGGCCGCGAACACGGCGGTCGGCACGGTCACCGCCCGCAAGTAGGCGAACAAGGGACGCACGGCGTATTCGAGGGCGAGGGAGTGTCTGGCCGACCCACCCGTCGCACCGAGGACGACGGGCACCCCGGTCAAGGCGGTCGGCTCCACCACGTCGAAGAACGACTTGAACAAACCGGAGTAGCTGGAGGAGAAGATCGGCGTCACCGCGATCACGCCGTCGGCGGCGGTCATGGCTTCGATCGCCTCGGACAACCGTGGACTGGGGAACCCGGTCAGCAGGTTGTTCGTGATGTCCTGCGCGAGGTCGCGCAGCTCGATCGACGTCGTCCGGGCCTCGTACCCGTCCTGCTCGAGGCGCGCCACGGTGGCGTCGCGGAGGCGGTCGGCGAGGAGGCGTGTGGACGACGGTTGACTGAGGCCGGCCGACACGACGGCGAGCGTGCGCTTCGCGGTCATCGGGTCGCCCCGACCGCCGCCGCGCCGAACGCCGAACCGGATGCGACCCGGCTCGTCTCGACCGCACCGGAGCGCGAAGCGAGTTCCGCCTCAGCGGCCGCGACCATCGACGTGTGCGTCGGCGCCTCCGGCACGTCGGCCGGACGATCCTTCGCGAACTCCTTGCGTAGCACCGGCACGACCTCGCCGCCGAGGATCTCGAGCTGGTCGAGCACCGTCGCGAGCGGGAGCCCGGCGTGATCCATGAGGAACAGCTGACGCTGGTAGTCGCCGAAGGTCTCGCGCATCCCGGCGTACCGGTCGATGACCTGCTGCGGGCTGCCGACGGTGAGCGGCGTCTGCTCGGTGAAGTCCTCGAGCGTCGGCCCGTGACCGTACACGGGGGCGTTGTCGAAGTACGGCCGGAACTGGGCGACGGCGTCCTGCGAGTTCTTCGCCATGAACGCCTGGCCGCCGAGTCCGACGATCGCCTGCGCGGCCGTACCGTGTCCGTAGTGCTCGAACCGCTGACGGTACAGCTGGATGAGGCGCATGTAGTGCTCCTTCGGCCAGAAGATGTTGTTCGCGAAGAAGCCGTCGCCGTAGTAGGCCGCCTGCTCGGCGATCTCGGGGCTCCGGATGGAGCCGTGCCACACGAAGGGCGGCACGCCGTCGAGCGGTCGCGGCGTGGACTGGAAGCCCTGCAGCGGGGTGCGGAACTGGCCCTGCCAGTCGACGTAGTCCTCTCGCCAGAGGCGGTGGAGCAACGCGTAGTTCTCGATCGCGAGGTTGATGCCCTCGCGGATGTCCTTGCCGAACCAGGGGTAGACGGGCCCCGTGTTGCCGCGGCCCATGATGAGGTCGACCCGGCCGCCGGCCAGGTGCTGCAGCATGGCGTAGTCCTCGGCGATCTTCACCGGGTCGTTCGTGGTGATGAGCGTCGTGCTCGTCGAGAGGATGAGGTCCGTGGTCTTCGCCGCGATGTAGCCGAGCATGGTCGTGGGACTCGACGGGACGAAGGGCGGGTTGTGGTGCTCGCCGGTCGCGAAGACGTCGAGACCGACCTCCTCAGCCTTCACAGCGATCGCGACCATCGCCTCGATGCGCTCGTGCTCGGTGGGCGTGATCCCGGTGGTCGGGTCGGTGGTGACATCCCCCACCGTGAAGATTCCGAATTGCATCATGCGCTCCCACTCGTTCTTTCATGCGTTTGCATGGATATTCAGGACAACGGCGTTCACGCCCGCGCTATTCCCGGCCCGTTCGGCATTCTGTCCACAGCGCGCCGCGCGAGCCGTACGCCGTGTCGGCGGGCTATGGCAGGATCACCGCATGAACGGCTCACCGAACCCTTCGTCCAGCATGCCGACACCGGCCCCTCGGCACGTGTGCGGCATCGTCCCACCCTGGTTGCTCGAGCGCATCGCCGAACTCGACGCTCCGCAGCTGGCGCGTGCCGCCAGTGCCGCGCGGTACTCGCTGCTCGCCACGCGACCATACCGCTTCCCCGAGCCCGGCTCGGAGCGGGCCACCGGCCCTGTGCGCAGCGCCACGGCTGGCAAGCGTCCGGTCAGCGCCCCGCAGCGCAGCATCCACGACGCCCGGCGGACCGAGACCCTCCCGGGCACGCTCGTCCGCTCGGAGGGTGAGCCCGCCACCACCGACGCCGCGGTCTCCGCCGCCTACGACGGCCTCGGAGACACCCACGCCCTCTTCGCCGAGGCGTTCGCGCGCGACTCCATCGACGGCCGCGGGCTGCCCTTGCTCGCCACGGTGCACTACGGCGACGACTACGACAACGCGTTCTGGAACGGCGAGCAGATGGTCTTCGGCGACGGCGACGGCGAGGTCTTCCGCAGCTTCACGAGCTCCTTGAGCGTCATCGGCCACGAGCTGGCCCACGGCGTGACGCAGTACACGGCGAACCTCGTCTACGAGGGGCAGCCCGGAGCGCTCAACGAACACGTGTCCGACGTCTTCGGCGCCCTCGTCGAACAGCACGCGCGCGGCGAGGACGCGGCATCGGCGTCCTGGCTCATCGGCGAAGGGCTCTTCACGGACGAGGTCGAGGGCAACGCACTGCGTTCCATGCTCGCCCCGGGCACGGCCTACGACGACGACGTCCTCGGCAAGGACCCGCAGCCGGCGCACTTCGACGACTACATCGAGACGACCGACGACAACGGAGGCGTCCACCTCAACTCCGGCATCCCAAACCGGGCGTTCGCGACGCTCGCCGTCGCCCTCGGCGGCAACGCCTGGGAGCGTGCGGGGCTCATCTGGTACGACACCCTCGTCGGTGGCCTGTCGGAGCGCGCCGACTTCGCGACCTTCGCCGCGGCGACGATCGCTGCGGCCGCCGCCAGGTTCGGTGTGGACTCGGAGGAGCACACCGCGGTCGGGCAGGCGTGGGCGCTCGTCGGCATCGAGCCGTCCGCGTGAGCGTCGTGGCAGCGCCCGGGCTCGCGGAGTAGCATCGCGGCATGAAGGTCACGGTGACGAGGAGCGGCGGTGTAGCCGGTCTCACCCGACGCTGGGAGGTCGTCGTCGACGAGCAGCCCGACGTCGACCGGTGGATCGTCCTGCTCGACCGCCTCCCGTGGGACGACACCCCACAAGGACCACCGGTCCCGGATCGGTACGTCTACCGCATCAGATGTGCGCCTAAGGAGGCCACCCTCGGCGAGCAGCAGCTCACCGGTCCCTGGCAGGAACTCGTCGAACGAGTGCGCGCCGTCCAGCCGCCACGCGACTGACGATTCCTCGCCAGTCGCGTGACGCCGACGGCGTCAGTGCTGCGGGAAGCGCTCCGCCAGCAGTTCGATCGTCCGCTCACGTGCGGGCGCCGAGTTCGACGGCGTGCCCTCCCGTGCAGACCCGACGGGCGACACCATGACCTCGTCGACACCGAAGCGGTCGGCGAGACCCTGCAGCTCCGCCGCAGCCTGGTCGGCGTCGCCGATGATCCAGGCAGCGCGCATCTGCTCGACGAAACCGAGCTCGAGATCGCTCTGCTCGGTCGCGGCGGCCTCTTCGACGGTCGCGATGGGTCCCAGCGGCTTGCCGGAACGCAGTCTCGCCATCTGCTGCAGGTTGGGGAGCGCCAACGCTTCCGCCTCGGCGGCCGTGTCGGCGACCACGGCGTTCGCGGTCAGGAAGGTGCGAGGCGCGTCGAGATGTGCGGACGGCTGGAAACTGGACCGGTAGAGCTCAAGGGCCCGAGCCGTCCCCTGGCCGGAGAAGTGGTGCGCGAAGACGTAGGGCAGTCCGAGTGCTGCGGCGAGCGCCGCCGAGTAGTCGCTCGAACCGAGCAACCACACGTCCGGCACGCTGCCGGCCTTCGGCGTTCCCCGCAGGGCGTACTCCTCGCCGGAGGTCATCCGCACGCTCGCACCGTCGACGCCGAGGAGGGCGACGATGTCCTGGACGTTGTTCGGGAACCGGTCGACGTCGCTCGTGTTGCCGGACTGGCGGAGCACCGCGGAGATGACGGGGTCGCTGCCCGGCGCCCGGCCGAGGCCGAGGTCGATGCGACCGGGCGCGGAGGCCTCGAGGAGCGCGAACTGCTCGGCGACGACGAGCGGCGCGTGGTTCGGGAGCATCACGCCGCCGGAGCCGACCCGGATCCGCTGCGTGGCGGCGGCCAGGATGCCGATGACGACCGCGGGGTTCGTCGATGCGACGGACGGCATGTTGTGGTGCTCGGCCACCCAATACCGGTGGTACCCCAGCTCGTCGGCGCGCTTCGCCAGGGCGATCGTCGCTGCGAGGGCAGCCGCGGTGTCCTGGTCGGTGCGGACGGGGATGAGATCCAGTATCGAGAGTCGCATGGTCACCTTTCGTCGCGCTGCCGAACGGCGACAGACGCATCAGGGTGCAGCGCTCGGACGGCCTGACATATTCCGCCTCGGCGACCGCAGTGGATTCCCAGGGCGATCCAAGCCAGATGCCACACCTGACGCGTACGCTGGACGCCCGCGACCGTGAAGGAGCACAGCATGGGATTCCTCGATCGACTGCTCGGACGCCCCGAGTCCGATGGACCTGTCCAGGCGACGGCCGGCGGGAGCCCGGCTCCGGCCCGCGCGCGGACGGAGGACGAGATCGCCGTGGAACGCTACCGCTACCTCCTGCGGACCGCGCCGCCGGAGACCATCGAACAGGTCCACGAAGAGGCCTTCACGAAGCTCACCCCCGAGCAGCGGGGCATCCTGTACCGACAGTTGTCGGAGGACGCCCCGACCGGTGAGGCACCGGCCGACGACTCCCCCAAGGCCCTCGCGCGTTCGGCCACCCGGGCCGAGGTGCGGCAGCCTGGGACCCTCGAGCGCAACCTCGGTCCGCAGGGCGGCGGGATGGGCTTCGGTGGCATGCTGGCCAGCTCCATGCTCGGCACCATCGCCGGTGTCGTGGTCGGTTCGGCCATCGCGCAGGCGTTCATCCCGGACACCGTCGGGACCGATGCCGGTGGCACCGATCAGAGCGGTGCCGAGGCAGGGGCGGGAGACGGCGCGGCGACAGACGCCTCCGCAGCCGACAGCTCCGCCGACGGCGGTGGCTGGGGTGACGGTGGATTCGGCGACTTCGGTGGCGGCGGCGACTTCGGTGGCGGCGGCGACTTCGGTGGCGGCGGCGACTTCGGGTTCTGAGCCCTACCGGCACCCTTGGAGCGCCGACGCGTGTCCGTCAGCGCCGCTGACCACCCGCGGTACGCGCAGGAGCGGCCGTCCGGAGTTCCACGGCCCGCTGGGCGAGCAACTCGATGACCGCTTCGATCCGTGCATCCCGGTGCGCGTCGTCGGACCGCTCCACCCACATCGCGAGTTCCCGCTGTGCACTGTTCGGCAGGCCGCGGAAGAACGACAATCGACCGGCGTCGTCGATCGCCTCCTCGAGGTCCGGCCGCAGCCGCACCACCGTGCCGGTCGCCGAGAGCGGCGCGGCTCCCACATCAGCGTGTCTGCCCATGCGGCAACGGTAGTGGGTCGGACGGCAGCCGTCGAGCAGCTCGGTCCTGACCGACCTCGGCAGGGTCCTCGGGCCGTCAGGACCTCAGGCGAGTTCCCATGAGGCGACGCCACCACCGACGACGACGAACACCGGGTGCGGCTGCGGTCGCCAGACCTTCGCCCATCGGGACGCGACGTCCGGGCTGCGTCCGAGCAGGTGTCGCCGCAGGTTGCCCCATTCGTAGTCGAGCTGGCCGTCGGTCACGACGAGGGGCTCCGGGAGGACGCCGGAGGCGACGACACGCGCACGGTCGAAGACGATGTCGCGCTCCTGCGCCTCGTCGGCGACACCGTTGAGGTAGGCCGCGATCGCCTCCAACGGTTCGTCGGCCTCGAGGAAGCGCTGGAGCTGCGGGTGTGCACGGAGGCTCGATCCGGGCTCCTGCAGGACCCGCTGGGCGATCAGCCCTTCACGCCAGGACGATGTCAGCGCCTGGGCGTCGAAGTACCGGGGATGGATCGACCAGAGACGCATGTCTCCATCCTGCCCGAGGGCGCTGACAACCGACTCCGGGCAGCCCCTGCCCTCACCGCGGAGCCCTGCCGCGACGCGCGTAGGCTGAGGTGCATGTCTGAGCGCGCTCCATCCCGTCACCCGATGCCCCGGTGAGCGCTGCACCCGGATCCGGGCGGCGCGGGCTCCTCGTCGATCTGAGTCCACTCCGGGAGAGTCCGGCCTTCGCCCGGCTGTGGATCGGCGGGGCGATCACCGGGATCGGCGGCCAGATGACCATCGTCGCCGTCGGCCTCCAGGTCTACGACCTCACCGCGTCGACGTTCGCCGTCTCGCTCGTGGGCGTCATCGCGCTCATCCCGATGATCTGCTTCGGGCTCTACGGCGGCATGCTCGCGGACGCGTTCGACCGACGCACGGTCGCCCTGACGGCCGCCGTGGTCACGTGGGTGTCCACGGCGATCATCGCGGTGCTCGCCTGGAGCGGTTCGGAGGTGGTCTGGCCGCTGTACCTCCTCACGACGATCAACGCCGTGTCGACGACCATCGTCGGGACGACGCGGCAGGCGATCCTCCCCCGGCTGCTGCCAGCCCGCCTGCTGCCGTCCGCCGCGGCGTTGTCCGGCATCGCCGCAGGGGTCATGGTGACGGTCGGTCCCGCACTCGCCGGCGTCCTCGTGGCCAGTGTCGGATTCCGCTGGACCTACACGATCGACGTCGTGCTGTTCGTCGCCGCCTTCCTCGGGATCGCGTCGCTGCCGAAGATCCTGCCCGAAGGCGGCGTCAGTCGACTTCCGGGCCTCGCGAGCCTGGTCGACGGCTGGACCTTCCTCCGGACGGCCCCCAACGTCCGGATGACGTTCGTCGTCGACATCGTCGCGATGACGTTCGGCAACCCACGGGTGCTCTACCCCGCCGTCGGCACCCTGCTGCTCGGCGGCGGCGCGATCACCGTCGGGGTCCTGACCGCGGCCGGCGCGGTCGGCACCCTGCTGTCGAGCCTCGTCTCCGGACGACTCGGCCGGATCGACCGCCAGGGCCGCGCCATCGAGCGGGCCATCATCGCCTACGGGCTCGCCATCGCCTGCTTCGGCGCGGTCCTCGCTTGGGTCACGTTCTCCGGAACGGCGACGCACGATGCGGCCGACGTGAACCTCCCCGCCATCGTGATCGCGGCGATCGCTCTCGCCGTCGCCGGAGCGGCCGACAACATCAGCTCGATCTTCCGGATGACGATCCTCCAGGCGGCCGTGCCCGATGCCGTCCGAGGCCGGCTGCAGGGCCTCTTCACCGTCGTCGTGACCGGCGGACCCCGCGTCGGCGACCTCTACATCGGCCTCGCGGCTTCGGCCTTCGCGCTCTGGGTACCGGCGCTCGCCGGCGGACTCCTGGTCGTCGTGCTCGTCTGGACGCTCGTCCGCGTCCAGGGGGCCTTCCGGCGCTACGACGCCAGGACGCCGACCCCGTAGCGCCTAGGCGGGGGCCGTGGCGATCGAGAAGACGTCGCGACCGCTGAGCGAGGCCCGGCCGGGCAGTCCCTCGAGCTCGAGCACCAGCCCGAGCCCTGCCACCTCGTATCCGGCGCGCTCGATGAGGTTGACCGCCGCACCGCAGCTGCCGCCCGTCGCGAGCACGTCGTCGAGGATGAGCACGCGCGTCCCGGCCGGTAGCTGCTCAGTGCGCAGTTCCAGGGCGGCGGCGCCGTATTCGAGTCCGTAGTCCTCGCGGAGCACCTCACCCGGCAGCTTGCCCGCCTTGCGGATGGGGACCAGCCGCGTGTGCGTCGCGTACGCGACCGCCGCGGCGAGCAGGAACCCGCGGGCCTCGACACCGGCGACCGCGTCGAAGCGACCCTCGAAGCGCGCCGCCAGCTCGTCGATGATCGCGCGGAAGGCGTCGGCGTCGGCGAAGACCGGGGTCAGGTCGCGGAACAGGATGCCGGGCGTCGGGAAGTCCGGAATGGTCGCCGTCAGGCGGTCGACGTACTGGGTTGCGGTGGTCATGTGGTCCTCGTTCGGTCTGGGAGACATGCGACACCCCTCGCCTCAGCGACGCGTCGGTCGAGAGAGACGAGGGGTGACCTGCGGATGGTTACTTGACGCCCAGGAGGTCGATCACGAAGACGAGCGTCTGGCCGGAGAGCTGGTGGCCGCTGCCGGCCGGGCCGTAGGCGAGCTCCGGCGGGACCGTGAGCTTGCGACGGCCGCCGACCTTCATGCCGGGGATGCCGTGCTGCCAGCCCTGGATGAGGTTGCGCAGCGGGAAGTTGATGGACTGCCCGCGGCTCCAGGAGGAGTCGAACTCCTCGCCGGAGTCGTAGCCGACGCCGAGGTAGTGGACGTCGACGGTCGAGGAGGCCTGGGCCTCGTCGCCCTCGCCGAGGAAGATGTCCTCGATGACGAGTTCGGTGGGGGCCGGGCCCGTGGGGGCGTCGACCTCGGGCTTGGTGCGTGCTGAATCGGTCATGACTCCATCCAAGCAGTTCCGCCTGATCGGTTCACGCGGATTTCGCTGAGCGCGTGACGCCCCGGGCCGACGCCGGGTGGGGTGGTCGTGGCGCTGCGCCCGGTACTTGGGGGTTGCGGGCCGTGGCACCCGGGTGCATGCTGGAGGCACAGACCAACTCATCGCCCGGGCGACTCGCAGGCATTGCCGCAGCACCGGGCGATGAGTCTGTCCGGGGCCGTCCCCCGGGGATCCGCCTCGCATCCCGTTCCGTCGTGTCCGGGCATCCGCAGCTCGGACCGGTATGTCCACAACGCCCGCGCCCGACGCGCCTGCGATACCGTAGACGGGTGAAGTTCGCCCATTTCGTCGCCACAGACCACCAGCCGAGTACCCCCGCAGAGCCGCGGGTCCGACTCGCCGTCATCAGCGACACCGGGGCGGTGTTCCTCGACGAGATCCTCGAGGACGCCCCGCGCGACCTCCAGGAGCTCATCGAGCGCGGCCCCGCCGAGCTGGACCGCGTGCGGAGTTTCGTCGAGACGTCGCTCGCCCACGGTGTCAGCGGAGAACCCCTCGACGGGCTCGTCCACGCGTCCGCGGTCCTCCGTCCGCCGACGATCCTCGCGGTCGGGCTCAACTACTCGGCGCACTCGCAGGAGCTCAATCTCAAGACCGACAACGCCCCCACCATCTTCGGCCTGTGGGCGAACTCGCTCACCGGTCACGAGGGCACCACGAGCTGGCCCGCGGCGATCAGCGAGCAGGTGGACTACGAGGCGGAGCTCGGTGTCGTCATCGGCCGGGCCGCTCGCGACGTCGATGCGGCCGATGCGCTCGGGTACGTGTTCGGGTACACCGTCGTCAACGACATCACCGCCCGCAACATCCAGTACTCCGAGGCACAGTGGTCACGCTGCAAGTCCTTCGACGGGTTCACCCCGACCGGCCCGGTCGTCGTGACCGCGGACGAGATCCCCGACCCGCAGGACCTCCACATCTCGACCGTCCTCGACGGCGTGACGCTCCAGGACTCCTCGACCAGTCACATGGTCCGCAGCGTCGCGACGCTCATCGAACACCTGTCGGGCTCCGCGACCCTCCTGCCCGGAACGCTCATCTCGACGGGCAGCCCGGGCGGCGCGGGATACTCGCGCGACCCGCAGGTCTTCCTGACCGACGGCGCGACCGTCACTGTGTCCGTCGAAGGCGTCGGATCGCTCACGACGCACTGCACGGTCACCGCCGGGTAGCGACTCCCCCACAGCACACGACGAAGCCGTCCGGACCCTGGTCCGGACGGCTTCGTCGTGTACAGCCGCGTCGGTCAGCGGCTCGGGTCGGAGTCCGCTCCCGGGATCGGCAGGTCGATGATCGGGATGGCCGAGGTGATGGCCTCGATCCCCGAGAGCCGCGCGGGCGAGAGCTGCTTCGTCACCTCGTCGCGCGTCATGAGGTTGGCCTCGACCACGAGGTCCGCGACGTTGCGGCCCGTGAGCAGCGCGGTCTTCGCGAGCGCCGCAGCCGACTGGTAGCCGATGAACGGGGTCAGGGCGGTGATGACGCCGACGGACGCACCGACCATCACCTCGAGCCGTTCCTCGTTCGCCGTGATGCCGTCGATGCAGTTCACCCGCAGCGTCCTGCACGCCTGTGCCATCCAGACGATGCTCTGCAGCAGCGAGTGGGCGATGACCGGTTCGAAGGCGTTGAGCTGCAACTGCCCGGCCTCGGCCGCCATCGTGACCGTCATGTCGGCGCCGACGACGCTGAACGCCACCTGGTTCACGACCTCCGGGATGACCGGGTTGACCTTGCCCGGCATGATGCTCGATCCGGCCTGTCGGGGCGGCAGGTTGATCTCGCCGAGGCCGGCCTGCGGACCGCTCGACAGCAGACGCAGGTCGTTGCAGATCTTGGAGAGCTTGATGGCACTCCGCTTCAGGGTGCCGCTGAACGACATGAACCCGCCGGCGTCGCTCGTCGACTCGATGAGGTCGGGTGCCGTGGTGAGCGCGAGGCCCGTGATCTGGTTGAGGTGACGGACGACGGCCTCCGCGTAGCGCGGGTCGGCGGTGATCCCCGTCCCGATCGCGGTGGCACCGAGGTTGACCTCGGCGAGCAGCCAGAGGGTCTCGTGGAGGCGGTCGTAGTCCTCGTTCAGCGTCGTGGCGAACCCGTGGAACTCCTGCCCGAGGGTCATCGGGACGGCGTCCTGGAGCTGCGTGCGCCCGACCTTGAGGACGTGGGAGAACTCGACGGACTTCGCGCTGCACGAGTCGCGCAGCAGGCCGAGCTCCGTCAGGAGGAACTGCAGCGAGAACGCGAGCGCGATCTTGATCGAGGTCGGGTAGACGTCGTTGGTGGACTGCGACCGGTTGGTGTCGTCGAGCGGGTGCAGGAACTGGTACTCACCCTTGGCATGACCGGCGAGCTCGAGCGCGATGTTCGTGATCACCTCGTTCGCGTTCATGTTCGTCGACGTACCCGCACCGCCCTGGATCACGCCCACGATGAACTCCTCGTGGAAGTCACCGTCGATGATGATCTGGCACGCGCGGTCGATGAGGTTCGCCTTCGCCGGGTCGAGGACCCCGATCTCGGCGTTCGCGCGGGCGGCGGCCTGCTTGACGCTCGCGATGGCGACGACGAGGTCGGGGTAGACGGAGATCGGACGCTTCGTGATGGGGAAGTTCTCGAGCGCGCGTGCCGTGTGGATGCCCCAGTACGCGTCGGCCGGGATCTCCATCGAACCGAGTGAATCCGACTCCGTCCGAGTCTCGTCGCTGTTCGTCCTGTCCGCCATGTCGTCGTCTGCTCCAAGGGTGGTGGGGATGCTGGTGGTGCTGATCGTCACTCGTGGCTCCGTTGCCTGGTGGGTGGATGTCCCTTCCAGCGTAGCCGGGTGCGATCCGCGATGCCTCTGCAGTGTCTTGGACCCGAGACGGTTCCGTGCCTGCGGTTCCGTGCCTGCGGTTCAGCGCTTGCGCGAGAACGCCTCCAGCCGCTCGGCAGGGCTCAGCGCGGCCATGCGGTCGATGAACGCCGCACTGAAGGTGTCGGCGGTGGTGTAGTCACCGAGCGGGACCGTGGAGTGGGTGATGCGGTCGTCGTAGACGTGCACGAGGTTGAAGGACTGACCACCGAACATCCCGTTCACCTCCACGGACGGGAGCGAGAGGTTCATCGAGTAACAACTCGCGCTGGCGACCTGGACGGGGATGCCGGCGAAGGTGCTCGAGGTGGAGTAGTGCAGATGGCCGCCCAGGATGGCCCGGACGTCGCTCCCGCGCAGCACGGCCTCGAGCCGGTGCTGGTCGCGGAGCTCGAGGATGTCGAAGAACGGGATGCTCGACGGCACCGGCGGGTGGTGCATGGCGAGGATGCTGCCGAGCGGCGCCGGCGTGGCCAGCACCGACTCCAGCCACTCCAGCTGGCTGTCCTCGAGCTCACCGTGGTGCCACCCCGGGACAGTCGAGTCGAGGCCGATGACGCGCAAGCCGCCGAAGTCCCAGACGGCGTCGAGCGGCTGCTCCCCTGCCGGGAGGTCGAGGAGCTCCGTCCGCATGACCGACCGTTCGTCGTGGTTGCCCATGAGCCAGACGATGGTGGTGCCGAGTCGCTCGGCGACGGGCTCGACCCGCTCCCGGAGTCGACGGTAGGCGTCGGCCTCTCCGAGATCCGCGAGGTCACCCGTGAACACCATCGCGTCGGGCCGGAGCTGCATCCGCTCGATCTGACGGAGGGCCTGTTCCAGGTTGGCCTGCACGTCGACCGCGTCGTAGAGGCGTCGGCCGTCGGCCAGGAGGTGCGGGTCGCTCAGATGGACGATGACCCTGGCGGGAGCCGGGTACTGACCGAAACGGACGTCGGAAGTCATGGTCCGAGTCTAGGAGCCACCGCCGACGTGCTCCGCCGCGGTCGACCACCCGAGGGCGGCCGACCGCGGACGGTCAGGACGCGACGCCGAGGAGCTGCTCGATGGGTCCGCGGGCGAAGAAGACGAGGAACCCGGCTGCGACGACCCACAGCAGCGGGCTGATCTCGCGCGCCTTCCCGGACAGGGAGCGGAGCACGACCCAGGCGATGAAGCCGGCGCCGATGCCGTTGGCGATCGAGTACGTCAGCGGCATGACGACGACCGTCAGGAACACCGGGAGCGCGACCGAGAACTCGGTCCAGACGATGTCCTTGATCTGCGACATCATGAGCGTCCCGACGATGACGAGCGCGGCGGCGGCGACCTCGGAGGGCACGATCTGCGTGAGCGGCGTGAAGAACATGGCGAGCAGGAACAGCGCGCCGGTCACGAGGTTCGCAAGGCCGGTCCGTGCCCCTTCGCCGATGCCCGCACCGGATTCGATGAAGACGGTCGAGGAGGAGGACGAGGTCGCGCCACCGGCGACCGCACCGACACCCTCGACGATGAGCGCCGAGCGGAGTCGCGGGAAGTCGCCCTTGGCGTCCGCCACACCGGCCTCCTTCGAGAGCCCGGTCATCGTGCCCATGGCGTCGAAGAAGTTCGTGAACACGAGGGTGAAGACGAGCATGAGCGCGGCGAGGACGCCGATGCGCTCGAAGCCGCCGAAGCTCACCTGGCCGAGCAGGCTGAGGTCGGGGATCCCGACGACCTGGGTGGGCAGGGTCGGGACGCTGAGGTTCCAGCCACCGGGGTTCTCGCCGCCGTTGGAGGCGCCGACCTTGAAGACGGCCTCGGCGATGATGGCGATGATCGTGGAGGCGACGATGCCGATGAGCAGGGCGCCCTTGATCTTGCGCGCGACGAGCACGCCCGTGAGCAGCAGGGAGATGACGAACACGGCGGTCGGCACGGTGGCGACCGAGCCCTCGATCCCGAGGCCGACGGGCGGCGAACCGGCGCCCGTCGAGCGGACAAAGCCGGCGTCGACGAAGCCGATGAAGGCGATGAAGAGGCCGATGCCGACCGTGATCGCGATCTTCAACTGGATGGGCACCGCATTGAAGATCATGGCGCGGAGTCCGGTCGCCGCGAGCAGGACGATGATGAGCCCGTTGATGACGACGAGGCCCATCGCCTCGGCCCAGGTGACCTGACCGACGACGCTGACCGCGAGGAACGAGTTGATGCCGAGTCCGGCCGCGAAGGCGAACGGCAGCCGCGCCACGAGACCGAAGAGGATCGTCATGACGCCGGCGGTCAGGGCGGTCACGGCGGCGACCTGGGCGAAGCCGAGCTGGCCACCGGTGACGTCGGCCGAGCCGCTCAGGATGATCGGGTTGAGGATGACGATGTAGGCCATCGCGACGAAGGTCACGAGGCCGCCGCGCACCTCGCCTCCGACGGTCGAACCGCGCTTGCTGATCTCGAAGAAACCGTCGAGACGCTCTCGGAACGAGCGCGGAGCGGTGGGCGTCGTGGTCACTGGACCTCCTGGGTCTGCATCGAAGCAACCAGCGTACCGGCACGGCGGACCGCCCCGCGACGACCGGGATGCGAGGGTGCCGCTACGATCGGCTGGACCCCTTACCCAGCACCCTCCTCACGGAATCGAGCTCACATGGCGCTGCCCTGGACTCTGCACGGCGACGGCAAGCACGTCCCGACCCACGCGATCGTCGGCCCCGGAGAACGGCTCACCTGGCCGCGGACCATCGGCCTCGGCATGCAGCACGTCGTCGCGATGTTCGGCGCCACGTTCCTCGTCCCCGTGCTGACCGGGTTCCCGCCCACCACGACGCTGTTCTTCTCGGGTGTGGGCACCATCCTGTTCCTCGTCATCACCAAGAACCGCGTGCCGAGCTACCTCGGCTCGTCATTCGCCTTCATCGCCCCCATCTCCGCCGCGGTCGCGAGCCAGGGCATGGGCAGCGCCCTCTTCGGCATCCTCGCGGTGGGGCTCCTCCTGGCGCTCGTCGGCGTCATCGTGCAGGTCACGGGCACCGGGTGGATCGATGCGCTCATGCCGCCGGTCGTCGCCGGTGCCATCGTCGCGCTCATCGGGTTCAACCTCGCCCCCGCCGCGAAGAACAACTTCGTGGCGGCTCCGATCACCGCCCTCGTGACGCTCGCGGCCGTCATCCTGTCGACCGTCGTCTTCCGCGGGATCCTCGGCCGACTGTCGATCGTCATCGGTGTCGTGGTCGGGTACATCGTCGCGGCGATCCGTCAGGAGATCGACTTCTCGAAGATCGCGGACGCCGCGTGGGTCGGCCTCCCCGAGTTCCACCTCGCGGACAACCCGATCTCGAACCCGGCGGTCTGGGCGGTCCTCCCGGCGTTCCTCCCCGTCGTGCTCGTCCTCATCGCCGAGAACGTCGGGCACATCCGGGGCGTCGCGCAGATGACCGACGCCTCGGTGAACAAGCAGACCGGTCGCGCGCTCCTGTCCGACGGTCTGGCGACGATGCTGGCCGGCTTCGGCGGCGGTTCGGGCACGACGACCTACGGCGAGAACATCGGCGTCATGGCGGCGACTCGGGTCTACTCCACGGCGGCCTACTGGGTCGCCGGTCTGTTCGCGGTCCTCCTCGGCCTCTCCCCCAAGGTCGGTGCGGTCATCAACACCATCCCGGCGGGCGTCCTCGGCGGCGTCACGACGGCCCTGTACGGACTCATCGGGATCATCGGGGTGAAGATCTGGCTCGACAACAAGGTCGACTTCTCGAAGCCCGTCAACCAGTTCACCGCCGCGACGGCGCTCATCATCGGCATCGCGGACTTCACCTGGGTGGCGGGTGGCGACGTCAGCTTCAACGGGATCGCGCTCGGCACGATCGCCGCGATCGTCATCTACCACGTGATGACGACCATCGGCCGCTGGCGGAAGACCGCCTGACCCGTCCGGTGCGGGTGCGTCAGCGCGGTGCGCTGGCGTCAGCGCGGGTCGTACGCGTGAGCGCGGGTCTCTGGAGCCCCGCGCTCACGTGTGTAACCCGCGGCCATGCCGGGTAGGTGCGGTTCGCGTCAGCGCACCGCGCTGGCGCCCCCACACGGATCGGTCCCGTACCGGAGGCCCGCGCTCGCGTCAGCGCGGTGCGCTGGCGAACCCTAGGGGTCAGCCCTGGTGGAAGAACGGCACGATCAGGTAGATGCCGAAGAGGACCGCCGCCGCACACAGGGCGAAGCAGGCGTAGGCACCGGCGCGGGCCAGGTTCTGCTGCGCCGGAGTCAACGGGTTCTTCCGAGCGGCCTTCGCGGCCCGCTTCGCCGCCTTCGCGGCCTCCTCCGGCGTGATGACCGTGATCGCATCGGTGAACTCGGCCGGCGCCACCACGGGCACGCGCCCGGCGGTGGTCAGGAGCCGGAGCCCGAGGGAGTACAGACTGACGATCGCGGTCGCACCGATGAGCGACGTCGCGAAGACGATCAGGAATGCTGCCCAGTCGATCACTTCTTCACCTTCTTGGGCTTGGGGTTGCGCTTGATCTTGACCGCACGACCGGAGTCGGCGACCTCACTGACGACGTTGCTGTGGTCGACCTGGTTCCGGCGCGAGATGAGGAAGATGGTGAGGATGACACCGACCCCCACCACGGCGTCGATGATGATGCCGACGAGGCCGAGGTGGGCGACGGCGGCGGCGAGTGCCCCGACGATGCCGGCCGCGGGCAGGGTCATCAACCAGCCGAGGGCGATGCGCCCGGCGGTCCCCCAGCGCACCTTCGATCCGCGTCGCCCGAGGCCGGAGCCGATGACGGAGCCGGAGGCGACCTGCGTGGTGGAGAGGGCGAAGCCGAGGTGGCTCGACGCGAGGATCGTGGCGGCGGTGCTCGTCTCGGCCGCGAAGCCCTGCGCCGGCTTGACGTCGGTGAGCCCTGTGCCGATGGTCTTGATGATCCGCCAGCCGCCCATGTAGGTGCCGAGCGCGATGGCGAGGGCGCAGACGACGATGACCCAGAGCTCGGGGCCGGTCCCGACCGCCTGCACCCCGACCGCGATGAAGGTGAGCGTGATGACACCCATGGTCTTCTGTGCGTCGTTCGTACCGTGCGCGAGGGCGACGAGGGACGAGGAGAAGATCTGCGCGTACCGGAACCCGTCGCGACCGTCGGGCTTGCCGTCGTAGCGGCGCGTGATCCGGTAGGCGAGCTTCGTCGCCGAGTAGGCGACCAGACCCGCCGTGACGGGGGCGATCAACGCCGGGAGGATGACCTTGGAGAGGACGACACCGAAGTCGATCGAGCCGAAGCCGGCGCCGACGATCGCCGCGCCGATGAGCCCGCCGAACAGCGCGTGGCTGGAGGACGACGGCAGACCGAGGAGCCAGGTCAGCATGTTCCAGACGATCGCGCCGATGAGTCCGGCGAAGATCAGCTCCGGTCCGATCCGGATGCCGCCCTCGCCCTCTCGGATGAGCCCGCCCGAGATGGTCTTCGCGACCTCCGTGGACAGGAACGCACCGACGAGGTTGAGGATCGCGGCGAGCAGGACGGCGGTCTTCGGTTTGAGGGCGCCCGTGGCGATCGGGGTCGCCATGGCGTTCGCCGTGTCGTGGAACCCGTTCGTGAAGTCGAAGAACAGTGCCAGTGCGATGACCAGCACGACAGTCAGGGTAACGAGTTCCACTGGTGTCTTTCTCGAGGCGGAGCGAATACGGACACAGTGCTCCCCGACGAGATGTTTGGGGGGAATTCACGTGCTGGATACGGGCGGTTCACCCGCCGTACACGATCCTTACACCCTGCCCGGTCGAGGTCAACTCGACGCCGATCAGCGCCCGCCGCCGCCTCCGCCGCCTCCGCCGCCGCCCGCGAAGCCGCCACCCGTCGAGCCGCCGGACGAGCTCGCTCCCCCACTGGTCGACCAGGACGCCGACGTACTCGACGCCGATCCGGAGAAGCCGGAGAACGCGTTCGCGAACATCGCCGCCTGGAACGGGGTGTTCGAGGCGTACCACGACGGCGCACTCCCGGCCTGCTCGTAGCGGATACCGAGTTCCTTGGCCCACTCGCGCTCCACGCCCCAGAGTACGGCGAAGGGCAGGAGCCGTTCGGTGACCCGGACGAGCTGGCCGGGGTCGCCGAGGTCCACCCGTTCGGCACCGTCGGGGCTCTGCAACATGCGGAAGCGGTCCTGCTCCGCCAGCGCGAGGTAGTCGCGGAGGCCGAGCAACTCGTCCCGCGCATCGGCACCGGTGGCGGTGAGCGGTTTCGGCGCGATGGCCAACACGATCCCCGCGAGTAGCGCGATCCCGGTCACGAAGAGCGCGGCGACCGACCAGCCGTTGTCCGCTCGCTGGGAGTAGGCGACCGCGAAGAAGACGATCCCGGCGACGCCCAGGACGGCGAGCGCCCCCACGATGATCCACGCCCGCCCGGAGGAGACCGAGCGTCGGAGGCCGAGGGCGAGGGCGTTCCGCTTGGCGGCCGCGAGTTCCGCGGTGACCGCCTTGCCGAGCGCCGGGTCGACCTCCTTCATCTCCCGCGGTCGGTTCCGGTCGGGGAAGAGCGCGGCGAGCACGCGCCGTTCCTGCTCATCCGTCGCGCTGTCGTCGAGGTACTGCAGGGAGTAGTCCTTCTTGCCCGGTCCGTCCACGATCCGGAGCTTGCCGCGGACGGCGAGGCTGACGATCTCGGCGGCCATCGACGAGGCGGCGCGTCCGGCGAGGTCGCCCGCCAGCAGGAGGTTCATCTGCTTCGGGGCGGAGTACTGCGGCACGATGACGCCACGACCGGGGTGGTCCCGCCAGAAGCGCAGTCGGATCCACAGGAGTGCTCCGAGCCCCGCGGCCGACAGCGCGCCGAGGACGATCGGGACGATGGAGAAGACCGGTGCCTCGCCGGGGCGGGCCGGTTGGACGAACGTGCCCGGTTCGAACCCGATCGCGACCGTCAGCGTCTGGCGGGCCTGCAGCGGGACGGAGGAGGTCGTGAAGACGTCTCCGTCGGCGTCCTCCGCTTGGGCGAGGTCGCACGGCGAGCTGTCGTCCGGATCCCCGCGGTAGCAGGCGCCGTCACCGGTGAGCGCGTCGGCGATGTCGGGCGCGACCCGCACCGTCATGCTGGCGTCGGCGAACGGCTGGTCCCAGCCGGTCCCGGGCGCGTCCCAGTAAAACTCGTCGGAGCGTGTGTCGCGATAGGCGCCGACGACGCCGCGCTGCGTGTAGGTGATGACGTAGCTCTGCGTGCCGCGCACGTAGTCGTCCGTCCCGAGCGACAGCTCGAGGAAGTCACCATCGCGGTCGGTCTCCCACTCCACGGGCGCACCGTCGGCGTCGGTCACCGAGACGATCTCCGTGTGCAGTGGTGCCCGGTCGAACTCGTCCGGGATCGCTCGGATGATGCCCTTGTTCTGGTCGGAGTCGGGGAACTCCGCGACGAAGGTCTCGACCGCGCGCAGCTCGGCCTGACCGTCGCCGCCACGGCTCAGGGTGTAGTCGCCGTCGAAGGACGCGAAGGTGAAGTCGGACACGTCGGTCCGAGCGGCGGCGGTGGCGGGCTGGGTGCTCGCCAGGGTCGCGACGAGCGGCGCTCCGACCGCCAGTGCCAGGGCGACGAGGAGCACCCGGGACGAGCGGGCACGGACCGGGGACAGGCGACGACGTCTGGGCTTCACCCGGCCAAGTCTAGGAGGGGTGCCGGCGGGCGCGCGGACGCCCGCCGGGACTCACATCTCCTCGTGGGTGTTGGGGTCTCCGTCGAAGAGCCTGCCGTCCGTCCGCCCGAGTGCGGTGATCGCCTGCACCTCGGTGTCGGTGAGTTCGAAGCCGAAGACGTCGATGTTCGTGCGCTGGCGTTCCGGGGACGCGGACTTCGGGATCGGGAGCACGCCGCGCTGGTGGTGCCAGCGGAGGACGGCCTGCGCCGGTGAGACCTCGTGCGCCGCGGCGGCCGCTGCGACGGGTTCCTCGGCGAACGGCGCCTGTGCCTTGCCGAGCGGGCTCCACGCCTCGGTGACGATGCCGTGCTCGCGGTGGAAGGCGAGGAGCTCCTCCTGCGGGAAGTACGGGTGCAGCTCGACCTGGTTGACGGCCGGCAGCACACCCGTCTCGTCGGCGAGGCGGGTCAGGAACTCCTCGGTGAAGTTCGAGACGCCGATGCTGCGGACGAGGCCCTCGCGCTGCAGCTGGATCATGGCCTTCCACGACTCGACGAAGCGGCCGACGGAGGGGTTCGGCCAGTGGATGAGGTACAGGTCGATGTGGTCGAGGCCGAGCGAGGCCAGGGATCCGCGGCACGAGGTGATGGTCTCCTCGAAGCCGTGGTCGCGGCCGGGCAGCTTCGTCGCGACGACGAGTTCGTCGCGGGGGACGTCGGTCTCGCGGACCGCGGCGCCGACGGCGTCCTCGTTGCGGTAGTTCACGGCGGTGTCGATCAGTCGGTAGCCCGCGTCGATGGCGGACAGCGTGGCGTCGGTACCCTCGCGGCCTCGCAGGGGGTACGTGCCGAAACCGATCGCGGGGACGCTCGAACCGTCGTTGAGCGCGAATGTTGGGATGGTCGTCATCACCCCACGCTAGACCCGGCGGCCCTCGGATGGCTCCGAGCGGGCTGGGAGGGCGCGCCTCGACTAGCGTTGGACCATGGCGAAGCTCTCTGCCCCCCGTGCCCAGACCCGACCGACCGAACGCACCCACCACGGCGACACCGTGGTGGACCCGTACGAATGGCTCCGCGAGAAGGAGTCACCGGAGGTGATCGCGCACCTGGAGGCGGAGAACGCCTACACCGAGCAGGAGACGGCCCATCTGGCCGGACTACGCGAGCGCATCTTCCAGGAGATCAAGAGTCGCACGCTCGAGACCGACCTCTCGGTCCCGACCCGTTCCGGTGCGTGGTGGTACTACGGCCGCAGTGTCGAAGGCCGCCAGTACGGCATCCAGTGTCGCATCCCGGTCGCCGACCCGGAGGACTGGACGCCGCCGACCCTGCCCGAGGGCGGCGCGGCCCCCGGCGAGCAGATCATCCTCGACGCCAACGTCGAGGCGGAGGGCCACGAGTTCTTCTCCCTCGGCAGCTTCGACGTGTCGGACGACGGCACGCGACTGCTCTACGGCGTCGACGTCGAAGGCGACGAGCGGTACACCGTCCGTGTCCGGGACCTCGCGAGTGGCGTCGACCTCGACGACGAGCTCCTCGGGACCGCGGGCGGTGCGGAGTTCTCCCCCGACGGCACCGCCATCGTCTACACGACGGTCGACGAGAGTTGGCGCCCCGACACCGTGCACCTGCACCGGGTGGGGACGTCCCAGGACGACGACACGGTCCTCTTCCACGAGCCCGACGAGCGGTTCTGGGTCGGTGCCGGATTCACCCGCAGCCGCGCGCTGCTCCTGATCGAGGCCGGCTCCTCGGTCACGAGCGAGACCCGACTCGTCCCCGCCGACGCGCTGTCCGAGGAGGCGCGGATCGTCTGGCCGCGGACCGACGGCGTCGAGTACAGCGTCGAACACCGGGTGGCCGACGGTGCAGACCGGTTGCTCATCCTGCACAACCGGGACGCGCCGGACTTCGAGCTCGTCGAGGTGCCACTCTCGGATCCGCTCGGCACGGCGCGGGTCGTCGTCGCGCACAGCAGCGAGCGCCGGCTCGAGGACGTCGAGGCGTTCGAGGCCGTGACCACCGTCTCCTATCGGCGCGACGGCCTCACGCGTATCGGCCTGCTCGACTCGACGAGTGGCGACATCGACGAGATCGCCTTCGACGAACCGCTGTCCACCGTGGGCTGGCACGGCAACAACGAGTGGGCTCAACCGATGCTCCGGTTCGGATACGGGTCCCTCGTGACGCCGTCAACGGTGCTCGAACTCGACGTCCGGTCCGGCGAACGCTTCGTGCGCAAGCAGCAGCCGGTCCTCGGCGACTACGACCCGGCGGACTACGAGCAGTTCCGGGAGTGGGCGACGGCCGTGGACGGGACCCGCGTGCCGATCTCCATCGTGCGCCGGGTCGGTGTCCAGGGGCCCGGGCCGCTCCACCTCTACGGGTACGGCTCGTACGAGGCCAGCATGGACCCGTCCTTCTCGATCGCGAGGCTGTCGATGCTCGACCGCGGCGTGACCTTCGCGATCGCCCATGTGCGCGGCGGCGGCGAACTCGGGCGTCACTGGTACGAGGACGGCAAGAAGCTCCACAAGCAGAACAGCTTCAGCGACTTCGTCGACGTGGCCGACCACCTCATCCGCGAGGGCTGGACGACGCCTGCCCGGCTCGTCGCCGAGGGCGGCAGCGCCGGTGGCCTCCTCATGGGCGCCGTGGCGAACCGTGCTCCCGACCGCTTCGCGGGCATCCTCGCCGGCGTCCCGTTCGTCGACGCGCTGACGAGCATCCTCGACCCGTCGCTCCCCCTGACGGTCATCGAATGGGACGAGTGGGGCGATCCGCTCCACGACCCCGAGGTCTACGCGTACATGAAGGCGTACAGCCCCTACGAGAACGTCGACCCGGCGAAGCGCTACCCGCGCATCCTCGCGACGACGAGCCTCAACGACACCCGCGTGCTGTACGTGGAACCCGCGAAGTGGGTGGCCCGTCTGCGGGACGCCGGTGCACCGGCGCTGATGAAGATCGAGATGAGCGCCGGGCACGGCGGAGTGAGCGGCCGCTACAACGCGTGGCGTGAGCGCGCCGAGGAGCTCGCCTGGCTGCTCGATGTGCTCGAACTCACGGACACCGATCCGGCCTGATCGGAAGCGACGACGCCCCTGCTCCGTCCGGAGCAGGGGCGTCGTCGGTGCGGCGGGTGTCTAGCCGAAGAGGATCGCCGCTTCGTCGTAGCGCTCCTGCGGCACGGTCTTCAGCTTGCCGAGCGCCTCTTCGAAGCGGCAGTTGACGAGTTCGGTGCCGCGGAGTGCGATCATCGTGCCCCAGTCGCCGGCCATGACGGAGTCGATGGCGGCCATACCGAGGCGGGTGGCGAGCACGCGGTCGTAGGCGCTCGGGACGCCGCCGCGCTGCAGGTGGCCGAGCACGGTCGCGCGGGACTCGATGCCCGTGCGGCGCTCGATCTCGGGTGCGAGCACGTCGGCGATGCCGCCGAGACGGGGACGGTTGAATGCGTCGAGTCCCTTCTCGGAGTGCGCGGTCTCCATGGTGTCGAGCGTGAAGCCCTCGGACACGACGATGATCGGGGCGCGACCGCGCTGGTAGACGCTGTCCGCCCACTCGCAGATCTGCTCGATCGACTGCGGCTGTTCCGGGATGAGGATGGCGTGGGCACCCGCCGCCATACCGGCGTGCAGGGCGATCCAGCCGACGTGCCGGCCCATGACCTCGATGACCATGCACCGCTTGTGGGACTCGCCCGTCGTCCGGAGACGGTCGATGGCCTCGGTCGCGATCTCGACGGCGGTGTCGAAGCCGAAGGAGTAGTCGGTGGCGTCGAGATCGTTGTCGATCGTCTTCGGGACGCCGACGATCTTGAGGCCGGCGTCGGTCAGCCGCTTCGCCGCGGCGAGCGTGCCCTCTCCGCCGATGGCGATGAGCGCGTCGATGCCGAGCCGGTCCATGGTGTGCTGGACGTTCTCCGGGCCGCCGTGCGGTCCTTCGAACGGGTTGGTGCGGCTCGTGCCGAGGATGGTGCCACCCTGCTTGGCGAGACCACGCACGCTGTGGCGGTCGAGCGGCATCGTCAGGCCCTCGACGACTCCTCGCCAGCCGTCGCGGATGCCGATGAACTCCTGGTTGTGGATCTTCGTCCCCTTGAGGACCGCTCCTCGGATGACCGCGTTCAGGCCGGGGCAGTCGCCGCCGCTCGTGAGCACACCAATTCTCATATCAACAGTCCTCATGGGGATCGGGGCACCTCAGGTGCCGGGAGTCATCCCCGACAATACCGTCTCGCCGACGGTGCTTCATCCGGCGCGGACGGTCCTCCGGCCCAGAGGGTCGGTGCCTCGTCCACCGGGGTTAGGCTGCTGGGATGAGTGCCGACGACTACCTGCCCGCCGATGGCGGCATCACGATGTTCTCCACGACCTGGTGCGGGTACTGCGCCCGACTGAAGCATCAGCTGTCCGCAGCCGGCATCCCGTTCACCGAGGTCGACATCGAGCAGGTCCCGGGGACCGCCGACCTCGTCGCCTCGCTGAACGGCGGCAACCAGACGGTCCCGACGGTGATCTTCCCCGACCGCTCGACCGCGACGAACCCGTCGCTCGCTCAGGTGAAGGCGGCACTCGGCGTCTGACCAGCCGACGACGTCCGGCCGGGCGACCTGTGGTCACCCGGTCGGACGAACCGGACGTCAGGCGCCCAGTGCCTCGCGGAGCAGGTGGACGAGGGCGTTCAGCTGCACCGAGTCGACCGACGCGACGTCCTGGTCGCTTCCGTCGAGCGCGCGAGCGGCCAGGCCCTGCTTGCTGTCGATGAGTTCCGCGACCTTCGCGTCGATCGTGTGCGCGGCGATGATGCGCCAGGCGGTGACCGGCTCCTCCTGACCGATGCGGTGCACGCGGTCGATCGCCTGGGTCTGCTCGGCGGCTGTCCAGGACAACTCGGCGAGCACGACGTTGGACGCGGCCTGCAGGTTGACGCCGACGCCGGCGGCGGTGAGCGAACAGACCGCGACCGCGACCTCCGGATCGGTGTTGAACGCGTCGATCGCGGCCTGACGCGCCTGCGCGGTCTGGTCGCCGCGGAGCGACACCGTCTTCAAGCCGCGACCCGCGAACAACTGCTCGGCCGCGTTCATGACGTCGATGTGCTTCGCGAAGAACACGACCTTGCCCACGGACCTCGCGAGCTGCGCCGTGTAATCGGCGGCGAGGACGGCCTTGGCCTGACCGATCTTGCGGATCATGGTGAACACGTTCTCCGTGCCACCGGCGGCCTTGGACTCGTCGAGCTCGGCCTGGGCGACCATGCGCATGAGGTCGGTGTTCGGCTCGTGCAGCGCGTCGACGCGCTCACCACGCGACTCCAGGACCCGCACGTAGCGGGACTTGAGCCGTTGCCCGAGCTCGGCCTCCGCGTCGCGGATGGACCGGATCGCCTCGTCGTCGAGCTCGACCGGGAGGTCGGCGACGCGCTTGGCGGGCAGGTCCTTGGCGACGTCGAGCTTCTTGCGGCGCACGATGCCCATGTCGATGACGGCGGACCGCGCGGCGGCGTAGAAGGCGTGCTCGGCCGGGGTCAGGCCGGTGTCCTCGAGCCGCTCCATGAGTTCGGCGGTCGGCTTGCCGTCCTTGATCCAGCCGAGGAACTGCCAGATGGCATTGAAATCCTCGACGTCGTTGATCAGCGGCGTACCCGTCAGCGCGAGCAGCAGCGGGTCCTGGCCGGGCGTCGCCTTCCGGATCCGGTTCGCGAGTGACAGCACGTGCTGCGAGCGCTGGGAGTGGAGGTTCTTGATGAAGTGCGCCTCGTCGACCACCATGCCGCGGAAGCCGAGCGTCCCGAGCCAGGCGAGGTGGCGGTCGAGGACCTCGTAGTTCACGATGATGACGTCGGCGAAGGCGTCGAGCGCCTGGCCGTCGCCGTGGATGACCGTGGCGCGTCGGTGCGGCGTCCAGCGCTCGACCTCGCGCGCCCAGTTCATCTTGACGACGTTCGGGACGATGACGAGGAGTGGATACGCCTCAGCGACCGAGGCGGCGAGGACCGACTGCGCGGTCTTGCCGAGGCCCGGCTCGTCGGCGAGCAGGAAGGAACGGTGTCCTTCACGGACGCTCTCGACGAAGCGCGCCTGGTGCTTCATGACCTCGAGGCCGCGCGGCGAGAGCCGGTCGAGCTTCGGGGCCTCGGGCAGGTCCATCGAGGCCGCTCCCCCGCCGGAACCGAGCTCGAACGCCTTATACAGGGGGCCCATGAGCTCCCAGCTGTCGAGTCGTCGACGCACGGTCGGCTGCGGTGCCGCCTGGCTGAAGTCCGGGGCGAGGAACGGATTGGCCAACTGACGTGCCTTGACCGACTGCGGGATGACCTGCTTCTCGGCGAGCTCGGCCGGGACGACTGATTCCACGACGGGCTTCTCGACGGTGATGATGAGTTCGTCGGCGCTGAGTTCGGCGCCCGACTCGAGGAGCCAGTCGCGCCGGAGCCGCTGCGCGACGGGGCTCGTCGCGGCGTCGGCCTCGAGGAGCTGGATGAGCGAGGTGTCGCGCGCCGCCGTCTTGGCGAGGATGGTCGCCACACCGTCGAGGCGCTTCAGGAGCTCGGCCCGCGTGGCGTCGCTGTAACTCGTGTCGGCCTTGACCCTGGCGCGTTCCTCGCGGACGAGGAAGGCGATGACCTGGTACTTGGTCCGGTTGGTTGGCCCGACCTTGCCCTTCTGCGCCTTCGCCTCGACCTCGCGCACCTTGCGGGCGAGGATGGGGATGATCGGCGCGTCGTCGTCGTGACGCGACGAGGATCCTCTGGGGTTCGAGCGGCCAGATGAACGGGTGCTGGAACGCCCCTGGGAACGGCGTTGCTGGCCGGTGTGCGGCATGCTCCTCCTGAGCAGTCGAAGAGCCTCATCGGCCGAGGGGCCGGAAGAGACGGGCGTCGGGCCCGACTGGTCGTCGTGGAGCAACAGAGCGTTGCACGAGACCGACACGGGCGCCCGACGGGCGTGTGCCCAGTCTACGCCATCGGCCGCATCGGTCGCGAGCGCTCAGTCCGGCGCGCTGTCGACGAGTCCGAACCGCTCCAGTTCGGCGTCGTCGAGCATGCGGGAACGGATGAGGAACCGCTGCCCCGTCGGGGCCTCGACGCTGAACCCGCTGCCGCGCCCCTGCACCACGTCGATCGTCAGGTGCGTGTACTTCCAGTACTCGAACTGGGAACGCGACATGTAGACCTCGACGGGCGCGTCGAGCCCGGGCACGTCGAGCGTGTCGAGCAGGACGTCGACCGCGCCCGTGCGGAACATCCCGACGGGGTAGCACATGGGCGAACTCCCGTCGCAGCATCCGCCGGACTGATGGAACATGAGCGGTCCGTGCAGCGCGGTCATCTCCCGCACCAGTGCGGCCGCAGCGTCGGTGACGTCGACCCGTCCGGTCATGGTGTCCTCCTTCGTCGTGTCGTGCATCCGGCCCTGCCCCTCCGCCGGTCCCTGAGCCTGTCGAAGGGCGCCCTTCGACAAGCTCAGGGACCGGGTGGGGGCTCAGGGACCGGGATGTGATCAGAAGAAGCCCATCGGCCCCTCCGCGTAGCTCACGAGCAGGTTCTTCGTCTGCTGGTAGTGGTCGAGCATCATCTTGTGGTTCTCCCGGCCGATCCCCGACTGCTTGTACCCGCCGAACGCCGCGTGCGCCGGGTACTGGTGGTAGGTGTTCGACCAGACGCGTCCCGCCTCGATCGCCCGCCCGGCCCGGTACAGCGTCGTCGCCTCACGGCTCCACACACCGGCGCCGAGGCCGTAGAGGGTGTCGTTCGCGATGGAGATCGCCTCGTCGTAGTCAGCGAAGCTCGTGAGTGCGAGCACGGGCCCGAAGATCTCCTCCTGGAAGATCCGCATGTCGTTCGTCCCCTCGAAGACGGTCGGCTGGACGTAGAACCCGCCGCTCAACTCACCGCCGAGGTCGGCTCGCTCGCCGCCGATGAGCAGCTTCGCGCCGCCCTGCTTGCCGATGTCCATGTAGGAGAGGATCTTCTCGAGCTGGTCGTTCGACGCCTGGGCACCGATCATCGTGTCCGTGTCGAGCGGGTTGCCCTGCTTGATCGTGCCGATGCGGGTCAGCGCGTCGCCGACGAAGCCGTCGTAGATGGAGCGCTGGACGAGCGCCCGACTCGGGCAGGTGCAGACCTCGCCCTGGTTCAGGGCGAACATGCTGAAGCCCTCCTGCGCCTTCTCGTAGTACTGGTCGTGCTCGCGCGCCACGTCCTCGAAGAACACGTTCGGGCTCTTGCCGCCGAGCTCCAGCGTCACCGGGATGAGGTTCTCGCTCGCGTACTGCATGATCAGGCGACCGGTCGTGGTCTCACCGGTGAACGCGATCTTCCGGATCCGCGGGTGGGACGCCAGCGGGGCGCCGGCCTCGATGCCGAAACCGTTGACGACGTTGAGCACGCCGGCCGGCAGCAGGTCCTTCACGAGGTCGACGATGAGGTGGATCGACGCCGGGGTCTGCTCGGCCGGCTTCAGCACGACGCAGTTGCCTGCGGCGAGCGCCGGTGCGAGTTTCCACACCGCCATGAGGATCGGGAAGTTCCAGGGGATGATCTGCCCGACGACGCCGAGCGGTTCGTGGAAGTGGTAGGCGACCGTGTCGTGGTCGAGTTCCGAGATGCCGCCTTCCTGAGCGCGGATCGCCCCCGCGAAATAGCGGAAGTGGTCGATCGCCAAGGGAATGTCGGCGGCCAGGGTCTCGCGGACCGGCTTGCCGTTCTCCCAGCTCTCGGCGACGGCGATCTCCTCGAGGTGCTCCTCCATGCGGTCGGCGATGCGGTTGAGGATCACCGCGCGCTCGGCGACGCTCGTCTTCGACCAGGCGGGGAACGCCTTCCATCCCGCCTCGACCGCTCGGTCCACGTCGGCCGCGGTGCCTCGGGCGATCTCGGTGAACACGGCTCCGGTGACCGGGGTCTGGTTCTCGAAGTACTGCCCGTTCGCGGGCGGGACGTACTCGCCCCCGATGAAGTGGTCGTAGCGGGGGGCGTAGCTGAACACGGCACCTTCGGTACCCGGGTTGGCGTAGACGGTCATGTCACTCCTTGTCGACGACGTTGTCGGTGGCGCACCGCTCAGGTGCGTGCCGTCGACGCTAGTCGGCCCGAGGTTGCAGGAGGTTGCGCCGAGGACCGCGGACCGGATCGGCCGTCAGGGCGCCGAGAGCTCGGCGTCGATCGCCTCGATGCGGGCGACGAGGCCAGCGCGCTTCGGTGACCGCGGCGGCAGCAGTCGGAGGCAGGCGTGCAGGACCTCGACGTCGTCGGGCGCGGCCGCGGTCCGGATGTAGTCGTGCAGCAGGTCCGCCGAGGCGTCGGTCAGCATCGCCTCGCGGAGGCGCGTCGCGACCCGGTCGCGGAGGTCGACGACACCGGGGGCGGTGGAGTCCGGCAGGAGCGGGCCCGGGTACGCGGCGAGCGCTGCGCGGTGGGCGCCGCGGTCGAGGAGGGACAGCACCTGGTGGGCGTCGAGCTGGAGCGGGGTGGTGAGCCGGTACGGCCGCGAGGCCGGCACGAGTGTCGGCGCGGTCCCGCCGAGCACCTTCCGCAGCCGGACCAGCTCCGCCCGGAGGGTGACCGCCGCCTCGTCCGCGTCGTAGAGCAGCCCGGCGAGCGCGTCGGCGCTCAGGCCCTGGTGGTGCCAGGCCAGCAGGGTCAGGATCTCGGCGTGCCGTCGGCTGAGCTCGGTCGGTCGACTCGCCCCGTGTCCGACCAGCAGGCCGGTGTCACGGCCGAGCACCTGCAGGCCGGGCCGCACCGTGGTCGTCCGGCGGGCTGTGTCCGTGCGTGGGCGACCGGCGAACCGGCGGTCGGCGACCGCGCGCAGCCGCTGCACCATGATCTCGGACTCGACGGCGGCGGCGGTCGCCTCCATGAGCGGCAGCGCATGCGAGGCGACCGCCTGCGGGCCACCGGTGATGTCGATCACGCCGATGATCTGCCGGGTCTCGGGATCGTGCACCGGGACCGCCGTGCAGCTCCACGGGTGCACGAGGCGGTTGAAGTGCTCGGCCGCGTGGATCTGGATGCCGTGGTCGAGTTCGAGCGCGGTGCCCGGGGCGCTCGTCCCCACCTCCCGCTCCGACCACCCGGCACCCTCGACGAAGAGCATGCCCTCCGCCCGTCGCCGCAGATGACGGTCGCCGTCCACCCAGAGCAGTCTGCCCATGGCGTCGCCCACCGCGACGAGCATGCCGGAGTCGTCGTCCGCGTCGTTGACCAGCAGCTTGGTGATCACCGGGAGGACGCCGGCGAGCGGGTGCCCGAGCCGGTGGTCGCGCAACTCGTCCTCGTCGAAGGCGAGCTCCGGCATGAGGTTGTCCGGGTCGAGGTGACGGCCCATCGACCGTTCCCACGACTCGCGGACGAGCCGTCGGACGAGTCCGCGCTGCGCTTCGGCATGCGCCGGGGCCGCCAGCCACGGACTGGACACCTCACCACCACCCATCCACGTCGACCGGTTCTGCGGACAGTGTATCCGCCGCAGCCCACCGGTCGACGGGTAACCTCAGGCGGCCGGACGGAACCGGCGGAGGCGCAGGCTGTTGAGCACGACGAACACGCTGGAGAACGCCATCGCCGCACCCGCGATCATCGGGTTGAGGAGGCCGAGCGCAGCGAGCGGGATCGCCGCCACGTTGTAGGCGAACGCCCAGAACAGGTTGCCGCGGATGATCCCGAGCGTCCGCCGGGAGAGCCGGACGGCGTCGATCGCCGTGGCGAGGGAACCGGAGACGATGCTGAGGTCGGCTGCGCCCTTGGCCGCATCCGTACCCGTCCCCATGGCGATGCCGAGATCGGCCGTGGCGATCGCCGCGGCGTCGTTCACCCCGTCGCCGATCATCGCGACGCGGTGACCGGCCGCCTGGAGCCGTTCGACGGCGGCGACCTTGTCGGAGGGGCTCGCGTCCGCGATCACCTCGGTGATCCCGATCTCCCCCGCGACCCGCGCTGCGACGGCCGCGTTGTCGCCGGTGAGGAGCACCGGTGTCATCCCCAGGGACACGGCGTGTCCGATGGCGGCGCGGGCCTCCGGCTTCACGGTGTCGGCGACCTCGACGACGCCGCGGACCTCGACGTCCCAGGCGACGACCACCACGGTGCTCGCACGCTCCGCGGCTGCAGCCAGGGCGCTCGCCGCGTCCGGTCCGATGCGGAAGCCCTGGTCCTCCGCGAAGGCGGGACGTCCGGCCAACACGGTTCCTCCGTTGATCGTGCCGGTGACGCCGAGCCCCTCGAGGCTCGCGAAGTCCGAGACCACCGGACGAGCTGCATCGCGGCGGGTCGCTTCGGCGACGATCGCCTCGGCGATGGGGTGCTCGGAGGCCGCTTCGAGCGCCGCGCCGAGGGCGAGCACCTCATCCGTCGCACCGGACGCCCAGACCTCCGTGACACTCATCCGCCCGGACGTGACGGTCCCCGTCTTGTCGAGCACGATGCGGTCGATGCCGCTCGCCCGCTCGAGCGCCTCCGGACCGGCGATGAGGATGCCGAGCTGCGCGCCACGCCCCGTCCCGACGAGGAGGGCCACCGGTGTCGCGAGCCCCAGCGCACACGGGCAGGCGATGATGAGGACGGCGACCGCGGCGGTGAACGCCGCCTCCATGGTCGAGCCGGTGAGCGCCCACACGATGGCGGTGCCGAGGGCGATCACCAGGACGACCGGGACGAACACGCTCGAGACGCGGTCGGCGAGCCGTTGGACCCGGCTCTTCCCGAGCTGCGCCGCCTCGACCGCCTGAGCCATGCGCGCCAGCTGCGTCTCGGCGCCGACGGCCGTCGCCCGCACGACGAGACTGCCGCCGCGTGCGATCGTGCCACCGATGACCCGCGAGCCTGCCGTGAGCTCGACCGGGACGGACTCCCCCGTCACGAGACTCTCGTCGACATTCGCCGCCCCCTCGACGACGATTCCGTCGGTGGCGACGGACTCGCCGGGACGCACGAGGAAGTGGTCTCCGACGAGCAGCTGCTCGATCGGGATCCGTTCCTCGGTGCGGGTGGGCGCCATGAGGTCGGTGGGGTCCGGCGCACGGTGCCGGAGCACGGAGACCTCGGAGGCGCCCAGCGTCATGAGGTCGCGGAGTGCCTCGCCGGCGGCACGCTTCGACCGCTGCTCGATGAGGCGGCCGGCGAGCAGGAAGACGGTCACGCCGGCGGCCACCTCGAGGTACAGCGCGCTCGACGGGTCGGCGTCGGGTGCGAAGAAGGTGAACTCGTGCCGCATGCCCGTCATCCCGGCCATGCCGAAGAAGAGCGCCCAGACGGACCACAGGTACGCGGCCCCCGTCCCGAGCGTGATGAGGGTGTCCATCGTCACCGAGCCATGCCGCAGCGTCACGAACGTCGCCCGGTGGAACGGGTACCCACCCCAGAAGACGACCGGCGTCGCGAGGGTCAGCGAGAGCCACTGCCAGTGGTCGAACTGCCAGGCGGGGATCATCGCGAGCAGCACGACGGGCAACGCCAGCACCGCACTGACGACGAGGCGGGTACGGAGCGTCGTCACGGTCGCCGAGGGGTCGGACGTCGTTCCCGACGTCGGAGTCTGCTCCCGGTTCGCCGCGGCGCGTTCGTCAGCGGGCGGACGCACCGTCGCCGTGTAGCCGGCCTTCGCGACGGCCGCGACCAGCTCGTCCGCGGTGACGGTGGAGGGCGCGGTCACCGTCGCCCGTTCGGTCGCGAGGTTGACCTGCGCCTCGACACCGTCGAGCGCGGTCAGCCGCTTCTCGACGCGTGCCACGCAACTCGCGCAGGTCATGCCCTCGATGTCGAGGTCGAGCTGGATGAGTGGAGCGCTCATCAGCGACGACCCACGAGGGTGTAGCCGGCTTCCTGGACGCCGGCCGCGACGGCCGCGTCGTCGGTCGACGAGGCACCCGAGACCGTGACCGTCCCCGCGTCGAGATCCACGGCGACCCCGTCGACGCCGGAGAGCGCGGATAGCTCGGTCGTGACAGCGGACACACAGTGCGCGCAGGTCATGCCGTCGACGCGATAGGTGGTTGTTGCGGTGGTCTCGGACATGCGTGCTCCTCAGTGGATCGAAGCCTTCACTATACCCCCAGGGGGTACCCCTTGCAACCGTCCAGGGGACGGGGTCGCCGGGTCAGCCGAGCAGGCCGAGCGCCCGCACCGCCGCCCGCTCCTCCTCCAGTTCCGCCACCGAAGCGTCGATGCGCCGCTGCCAGACGGGCGCGATGTCGAGTCCCTCGACCACCTCCCAGCGTCCGTCGACCGAGCGGGCCGGGAACGAACTCACGAGCCCCTCCGGCACGCCGTACCAGCCCTCCGAGGGGAGCGCCACGGACGTCCAGCGCTCCGGCCGGCCCGGGGTCGCCGTGCCGTTCACCCAGTCATGCACGTGATCGATGGCGGCGGCAGCGGCCGAGGCGGCGGACGACGAGCCCCGGACCGCGATGATCTCCGCACCGCGCTTCGCCACCCGCGGGATGAACTCGTCGGCGATCCACTCCTCGTCGACGAGTTCGAGGGCAGGACGACCACCGACCGTCGCGTGGGAGAGGTCCGGCACCTGGGTCGCCGAGTGATTGCCCCAGACCACGACGCCGTCGATCTCGGACACGGGTGCGCCGGTCCTGGCGGCCAACTGCGCGACGGCGCGGTTGTGGTCGAGTCGGGTCAGGGCGGTGAACCGTTCGGCCGGCACCCCGGCGGCGGCCGACTGCGCGATGAGTGCGTTCGTGTTGGCCGGGTTGCCGACCACCAGGACGCGCACGTCGTCGGCCGCACCGGCTCCGATCGCCGCGCCCTGCGGTGCGAAGATCCCGCCGTTGGCCGCGAGGAGGTCGGCTCGCTCCATGCCCGGACCACGTGGACGGGCACCGACGAGCAGGGCGACGTCCACCCCGTCGAAGGCGCGCGACATCTCGGTCGTCGCCTCCACCCCGGCCAGGAGCGGGAACGCGCAGTCCTGCAGTTCCAATGCCGTCCCCTCGGCCGCTCCGAGACCCTGCGGGATCTCGAGCAGGCGCAGGACGACGGGCCGGTCAGACCCCAGCAGCTGACCTGACGCGATGCGGAAGAGCAGGGAGTAGCCGATCTGGCCTCCGGCTCCGGTGACGGTGACGACGGTGGGTTCGCTCATGCGCCCACGCTACTCCGCGACCTCCGGCGTGGGTCGTGAAGCCTGCATGTCGGCCTCGGCTGCGTCCGCGGCCTCGTGCTCCTCCGGCGACACCGGACCGACGCGGCTCTTCCGTTGGGCAGGGGTCTCGGACGGCAGCGCGACGGCCGCCTCCGTGATGCGGTTCGCCATCCCGTTGAAGATGATCCCGTGGAAGGGCAGGATTGCGAACCAGTAGAGGCGTCCGCCGAGCCCCTTCGGGAAGAAGACGGCGCGCTGCCGGTAGACCGAGCCGTCGCCGACCGGGGTCGCTGAATAAGCGGGATGATTCTGCCGACGTTTGAGAGGTAGAACACCCCAGGATGCCGACAATCAGCAAGGACACCCACACGGAAGCGCGGCGTTACGGCCTAATCGATCAGCCATACCCGTGTCGGAACAGTCCAAAATGGCTCGGGCGCAACCGATCGCGGGATTCACCATGCAACGCACACGCGGACCCGGCAAGTATGCGTTCCCCCTGAGCTTGACGCTAGGTTAGCGTGTGACCACATGAAACGGATTGGGCGCAAATGAAACTCGAACCCTGGGAGCCAGACCTGAGGACCCTGCGCGATCGCGTACGCGAGCGAGATCTCGACCTCCAGCCTGATTTCCAGCGCGGAAGCGTATGGCCGATTGCAAAGCAACAGAAGCTAGTTGACACAATCCTGCGAGGATGGGCAGTGCCCGCGATCCACCTTCTCGTACTTGAGGATCACAGGCTCGCCGTCCTCGACGGGCAGCAGCGTTTAAATGCGATGATCGACTTCCTAGATGACCGCTTCCGTGTAGCTCGCTTCGAACCACTAGATCCCAAGCTGGAACAATATACGGGACTTAAATTCACCGAGCTGGATGAATCAACACAGCGCAGGATCCTGAGCTTCAAAGTATCTTCATACCGCTTGTATGAGTACGATCCCGCAGAGCCGTACGAACTCTTCTTTCGACTTAACTTGCCAACTGGCCTCACTCAGGCCGAGAAGCGAAATGCCCTAGTCGGTGGAGCACGCGAGCAAGTAAAGGAGCTCGTGGCAGCGGCAACCTCGTCGGGCTGGTCTAAGGAATCACTGGGTTTCGAAAATACACGCTTAGCCTACGATGACGTTATCGCCCGCCTATGCGAATATACAGAAATTCAGAACTTGCGTCACACTCTAACTTCCTCCACGATCGAAAAGCGCTATCGGTCTGAAGCCGGATTCTCGCAATCTACCCTCGAGATCACCAGAGCTGTCATCGCTCATATCGGCCAAGCCTCGCCTCGCCTAACCGGTCGAGTGAATCGTCTTAACAAAGCATCGCTGATCAGCTGGTCCCTCGCGCTGGCTCGCAAATTCATGACGCCAGGCCTCTCACACGTCGACGTAGATGATGCTCTCTACGCACTCGAGATGTACAGAGCCAATCTCCGGACCATTCGAGAAAGTTCAGAACCGCGTTCGAATGTCATCGAAGTCTACGCTCAGTTGTTTGCGGATCGCGCCAGTCTTCGCGTTGCGGATGTTCTGTCCGTTGTCGCAAGAGATGTATGTATATGGCGAGTGTGTAAGGCACAGTGGAGCAATAGCGAAGCCTTCCCGCTAGCATCCGAGATAAGCCCGCTCTTAGAAATTGAGGAGCACGCAGACTTCTCAGATGCATTAGTCCTCGACTTCCTAGAGGCTCCGAAGTCGTGGGGGACCCTGCGATGAAGGCGGCTGCGCGGGCTGACGCCTGGCGTCGTGTAGGTCCCGACTGGGACCCCACGCACTCCGTGACTCGGATCTGCACTCAGTCCATATCCGGATTCACGGACTCAGAGGTCGAAGTGACTGGTGGGATCACGGTTTTTTGTGGGCCCAACAGTAGCGGCAAGACCAGGCTTCTATCATCTCTGACCAGGTCATTGCGCGGGGATTGTGAGACGGTATTAGTTCAAGATCTACCGCCTAAAGCTGTTGCCTATTTTGACGCGACATGGAACATTCAGCGACAAGTCCGATCGCTGTCCAAGGATGACGCACTTGACGAACGACTTGCACAGTCCGGCGCAAGGACAGTGACAGAGAAAGACGTACGCCTTCTCTCTTACGTTTTAAGTGAAAATATCAGCTCAATAAGAATATTCGAGCTCGACTCGACAGATGACACGAGCGCGGAGGAAACCCTCAGATCAGCGCACCCTTCAATCGATCTCGCTCAGGAGTTTCGTGAGGACGTGACTCCTTACTTTGAGATCGAGGATTCGCAAGGACGAGTGCGAAATTCATTGTCCATGAGCCAAGGGGAACTGAGCGTCCTCTCCCTATATTGGGCCTTGTCGACCGCCGAGAAAGACGGAGTCCTACTCATGGACGAGCCTGACGCCTTTCTTGCACCAAGTACTAGCATGAGGGCATTTGACATGATCGCGACTCAGTCACACGCGCGATCTACTCAGTGCTTCGTCACATCCCACTCCTATCTGAGCTTGGTTTCAATCCCCATGGAACGAATCATAGTCTTGGAGAGCGATCAGAACAGGGTTAGCCATATCGCGAAGGCAACTCGACACCAGCTCTGGCGTGTTCTCCGTTTGAGTCCACAGCGGGAGATTATATTCGGGGTCGAAGATGAAGCCGCTCGACAATGGCTTGGCATGATGCTCTATCTGGTTGACTTTGAACATGCTGACGTGTCGGCAATTTGGAAGGTCGGCGACTCCGCAAAGGTGAGGCAAGTTGCAAAGTTCCCCGTTAGTAGTGATGCTGACGTATCTATCTGGGGGGTCATTGATGGCGACGAGCGGAAGCATGGCATCTCCGGCAATATGATCGCACTACCTGGAGAGCAGTCTCCCGAGGAGATTGTATTGGATGTCCTCGGGAGAAGCGATGTTGATCTTGGAGAGGATATCGACCGAGACCGCGTGTCAAGCGAACTCACACGACATCGCGGGGAGGATCCTCATCGGCAAGTTTCCGAGATTGCATTGGCGCTCGGCTTCGCTCTAACAACTCTTCGTGAACGTGTCTGGCGAATATGGCTTCATGACACGATCGACGGCCAAGCCGAACTCCAGCGCTTCGAACAGGACCTCAAGCAGGTTAAGACTACCCATTAGAGGTTCACAGGATCACTGGACAATTGACCGGTCCGGATTTGAGTGATAACAGGCTCGTTCAAAAGCGAATATTGCGCTTTGGGAGTTGTTTGAGTTCGCCTACCTTCGGCAGTCGTGCCGGGCTTAGGTCCCACGTCCTACCAGGGCTGGCTTGCCAGTCTGTAATCAAATGTATCGATCCACGTAACTCGCCCTCGTCGTGCACGGAAGAAACAAGATTTGATGTCGATATTCGTGCCGGGTCTATTGCCGAGACTGTCCTCCCTGGATGCTTTTTCGCGTTTCAGACGAAGGATAAGCCCACGCTACTCCGCGGCCTCCGGGGTGGGTCGTGAGGCCTGCATGTCCGCCTCGGCGGAGTCGACCGCCTCGTGCTCCTCCGGAGACACCGGCCCCACCCGGCTCTTCCGCTGGGCCGAGGTCTCGGACGGCAGCGCGACCGCCGCCTCCGTGATGCGGTTCGCCATCCCGTTGAAGATGACCCCATGGAACGGCAGGATCGCGAACCAGTAGAGGCGTCCGCCGAGCCCCTTCGGGAAGAAGACGGCGCGCTGCCGGTAGACCGAGCCGTCGCCGACCGGGGTCGCGCTCATCTCCAGCCACGCCAGACCGGGCACGCGCATCTCGGCGCGCAGGCGCAGCATCCGACCGCGTTCCAGGTACTCCACGCGCCAGAAGTCGAGCGCGTCCCCCACGCTGAGGTGCTGCGGATCGTCGCGACCACGTCGCAACCCGACACCACCGACGAGCTTGTCCATCCACCCACGGATCGCCCACGCCAGCGGGAAGGAGTACCACCCGTTCTCGCCGCCGATGGACTCGATGACCGAGAAGAGGCGGTCGGCGCCCGCGGAGGTCTTCCGTTCCTTGAGATCGATGTAGACGGTGTGTCCGGCCCAGTCGGGGTCGCTCGGCAGCGGGTCGCTCGGCGCGCCGTCCACGGTCGCGTTCCGCCAGGAGGTCTCGACCTCACCGTCGCGCATGCGCTGCAGCGCGAGGCGCACCGCGCGTCGGTACCCCGTCAGACCGCCCTCCGGCGGCGGGATGACCGCGTCGATGTCGTGGTCGCCCATGACGCAGTCGACGAGCAGCGACTCGATGATCGGCGACGCGAGCCGGCGCGGGATCGGGGTCACGAGGTTCACCCACTGCGAGGCCAACCAAGGGGTGAGGACCGGGAGCGGCGCGATCGGGCGCTGCGGGAGGCCGGCCTCGACCGCGTAGCCGTTCATCATCTGTCCGTACCGGAGGACGTCGGGGCCGCCGATGTCGAAGGCCCGGTTCACGTCGCGGTCGACCTCGGCGCTCGCCAGCAGGTAGTGCAGGACGTCACGGACCGCGATCGGCTGGATGAAGTTCCGGACCCAGCGCGGCGCCGGCATGTACGGCAGGATGTCCGTCAGATGGCGGATCATCTCGAAGGAGGTCGATCCCGAACCGATGACCACGCCGGCCTGCAGGACGATCGTCGGAACGCCCGAGGCGAGCAGGATCCGCCCGACCTCGGTGCGGGACCGCAGGTGCTTCGACAGCTCGACGCCCTCGGGGTGCAGGCCACCGAGGTAGACGATGCGCGACACCCCTGCCGCGGCAGCGCCGGCGGCCACGTGCTCCGCGGCGTCGAGCTCCGTCTGCTCGAAGTCGCCCTTGCCACCCATGGAGTGCACGAGGTAGTAGACGACGTCGACGTCCACGCAGGCCGATGCGACCTGAGCCGCGTCACCGAGATCACCCTCGACGACCTCCACCTGATCGCGCCAGGGCACGTCGGTGAGCTTCTGCGGCGAGCGCACGAGCACCCGGACCGTGTATCCGGCCTCCAGCAGCCGCGGCACGAGCCGCCCGCCGATGTAGCCGGTGGCACCCGTGACGAGCACGCGCTTCGGAGTCGATGATTCGGTCATGGGTGCAACGTTACGACCCGTCGACGACAGCGGCGCCCGGCTGTACAGCCGGGCGCCGCTGTGCAAGCACCACGCGGGTGCCACGAGTCGCTACAGGAGCGCCTTCGTGTGCCAGACGGTCTTCACCTCGGTGAACGCGGTGATCCGGTCGAGACTCGCGGGGACTGAGCCCCGGGAACCGTTCGGGCGGACCACGCGCTTGAGCGTCTCGGCCGCGAGGACCTCGAGCTCGATCCAGTCGAGCTCACCGGCGCCGGCGAGGTCGATCGCGTTGACGTCGGCGTGCGATGCGAGCCACGGAGCCATCTCAGCCGGCGATCCGGTCAGCACGTTCACGACGCCGCCGGGGACGTCACTCGTGGCGAGCACCTCGGCGAGGCTGATCGACGAGAGCGGCAGGCGCTCGCTCGCGATCACGACGACCGTGTTCCCCGCGACCAGCGCTGGAGCGACGACGCTCACGAATCCGAGGAGCGACGAGTCCTGCGGCGCGATGAGCGCGACGACGCCCGTCGGCTCCGGAACCGAGAGGTTGAAGTACGGACCCGAGACGGGGTTCGCTCCCCCGACCACCTGGACGTACTTGTCCGCCCAGCCCGCGTACCAGACCCAGAGGTCGATGGCCTCGTCGACCTGTGCTGCGGCCTTCGCCTGCGAGACGCCTTCGGCTTGGAGGATCTCCTCGATGAACTGCGCCCGCCGACCCTCGAGCAGCTCGGCGATGCGGTACAGCACCTGGCCCCGGTTGTAGGCGGTGGCACCCGACCAACCGGCGAGTGCCGATCGTGCGGCGACGACCGCGTCGCGGGCGTCCTTCCGCGAGGCGAGCGATGCGTTCGCGAGGAACTCCCCCTTGGCGTTCGTCACCTCGTACGTCCTTCCGGATTCGCTGCGTGGGAACTTGCCGCCGATGGCGAGCTTGTAGGTCTTCGGGATGGTGAGCCGGCTCATCGCTGGGCTCCCTTCTTGGCAGCCTTGGGAGCCGCGGTGGGGGCGGACAGTGCGGAACCGGCCGGCGCGAGGTAGGCACCGAGCCCGTGGCGACCACCCTCGCGGCCGTACCCCGACTCCTGGTACCCGCCGAACGGGCTGGCTGGATCGAACCGGTTGAAGGTGTTCGCCCAGATGACGCCGGCGCGGAGCTTGTCCGCGACCGCGAGGATCCGGCTGCCCTTGTCGCTCCAGATCCCGGCCGACAGTCCGTACGGGGTGTTGTTCGCCTTCGCGATGGCCTCCGCGGGCGTCCGGAAGGACATGACCGAGAGCACCGGCCCGAAGATCTCCTCGCGGGCGATCCGGTGACTGGTGGACACGTTCGTGAAGATCGTCGGCGCGAACCAGAACCCGTTCTCGGGCAGCTCGCAGTCCGGGCTCCACCGTTCGGCGCCTTCGAGCTCGCCGATGTCCGAGAGCTCGCGGATGCGGGCCAACTGCTCGGCGGAGTTGATCGCGCCGACGTCCGTGTTCTTGTCGAGCGGGTCGCCGACGCGCAGCGTCTGCAGACGGCTCTTCAAGCGGTCGACGACCTCGTCGTGGATGCTCTCCTGGACGAGGAGCCGGGATCCGGCGCAGCAGACGTGACCCTGGTTGAAGAAGATGCCGTTGACGATGCCTTCGATCGCCTGGTCGATGGGGGCGTCGTCGAACACGATGTTCGCGGCCTTGCCACCGAGCTCGAGCGTCAGGCGCTTGTCGCTGCCGGCGATGGTCTTCGCGATCTCGCGCCCGACGGCGGTCGACCCGGTGAAGGCGACCTTGTTGACGTCGGGGTGGCGCACGATCGCCGCCCCGGTCGCTCCGGCACCCGTGACGATGTTCACGACACCGGCCGGCAGCTCGGCCTGCTGGAGGATCTCGGCGAAGATGAGCGCCGTGAGCGGCGTGGTCTCGGCCGGCTTGATGACGACCGTGTTGCCTGCGGCGAGCGCCGGTGCGACCTTCCACGCGAGCATGAGGAGCGGGAAGTTCCACGGGATGACCTGCCCGGCCACGCCGAGGGCACGGGGGTTCGCGCCGAGGCCCGCGTAGTCGAGCTTGTCGGCCCAACCGGCGTAGTAGAAGAACCAGGCGGCGACGAGCGGGACGTCGACGTCGCGGGACTCCTTGATCGGCTTGCCGTTGTCGAGGCTCTCCGCCACGGCGAGCTCGCGGGCGCGCTCCTGGACGAGGCGCGCGATCCGGAAGAGGTACTTGCCGCGGTCGGCGCCCGACAGCTTCGACCACACGCGGTCGTAGGCACGCCGCGCGGCGACGACGGCGCGATCGACGTCGGCGTCACTCGCCGCGGAGATCGTCGCGATCGACTGCTCGGTGCTCGGGGAGATCGTCTGGAAGGTCCCACCCGTGCCCTCGGTGAACTCGCCGTCGATGAAGAGGCCGTACTCGGAACGGAGGTGGAGGACGGAGGTGGACTCCGGGGCTGGTGCGTATTCGAGGAAGCTCATGATGTCCTAGTCGATGGTGACGTAGTCGGGGCCGGAGTAGTGGCCGGTGGTGAGTTTCTGACGCTGCAGGAGCACGTCGTTGAGGAGGCTCGAGGCACCGAAGCGGAACAGGTGCGGCTGGAGCCACTCCTCGCCGACGGTCTCCGCGACGGTCACGAGGTACTTGATCGCGTCTTTCGAGGAACGGATGCCGCCGGCGGGCTTCACACCGATCTGCTCACCGGTGAGGCGGTGCCAGTCCCGGACGACCTCGAGCATGAGGAGGGTCACCGGGAGGGTCGCGGCGGGCGCGACCTTGCCGGTGGACGTCTTGATGAAGTCGCCGCCCGCGAGGATGGCGAGCCAGGAGGCGCGCTTCACGTTGTCGTAGGTGTTCAGCTCGCCGGTCTCGAGGATGACCTTGAGGTGCGCCGAGGTGCCGTCGCTCCGACGGCAGGCCTCCTTGACCGCGACGATCTCGTCGAAGACCTGGCCGTACCGGCCGGAGAGGAACGCACCCCGGTCGATGACCATGTCGATCTCGTCCGCTCCGGCGTCGACGGCATCGGCCGTGTCGGCCAGCTTGACCGCGAGGGAGGCGCGTCCGCTCGGGAAGGCCGTCGCGACCGCCGCGACGTTGATCCCGCCGGCGTCGTGTGCCGCACCCGGCTGCGTGTGCGCCGCGCCGAGCGCCTCGACGGCGTACGGCACCATGTCGCCGTAGACGCAGACCGCGGCGACGCGCGGGGTGGACGGATCCCCGGCGTCCGGGGTGATCGCCTTGGCCACGAGGGAGCGCACCTTGCCGGGGGTGTCGGCGCCCTCCAGGGTGGTGAGGTCGATGAGTTCGATGATGCGGTCGAGGGCCCAGGCCTTCGACGTCGTCTTGATCGAGCGAGTGCCGAGGTCCGCTGCGCGCTGTTCGAGCCCGACGGCGTCGACGCCCGCGAGGCCGTCGAGGTAGCGTCTGAGGCTGGCGTCGGTGACGGGGCCGTCGACGAGTTCGAGCGCCGTCGGCTTCGCCACGAGGTCGCCTGGTGGAGTGGTCATGGTGCGTTCCTTCCGAGCAGATCCTGCTCCGGGGTGTGCTGCTTGGCGGATGATGGTTCGTGGTCGGCGAGCAGTGCCGTCGCGGTCGCCTCGTCGGTGACGAGCACGGTGCAGAGGCCGCTGCTGACGACGGCTCTCGCGACGGCGTGCTTCTGGGCTCCGGCGATGACCGCGATGCTGCGACCGGCACGCCGGAGCGCTTCGAGTCCGAGCCCGACCGTGCGCTCGTCGAGTGTGGGGTCGACGATCATGCCCTCGGCGTCGATGTAGCGCCCGACGACGTCCCCGACGGCACCGCGTGCGACCAGGACGTCGACGTCCGCGGCCGTGAGGTATCCGCTGTGGACGAGGGCGGAGTCGGGCCCGGCCACGCCGGCACCGTACAGGTAGGTGTCGGCCGCTGCGGCCGTGCGGAGCACCTCCGCGACGGTGCGGTCCGACTCGATGCTCAGCTTCGTCTCCAGGCGCTCGAAGATCGCCGGGCTCGGGAGCAGGGTGACGTCGCCACGGCCCTTCTCGGCGATCCGTGCAGCCGTGGCGGCCGCGGTGCCGACGCGCTGGTTGAGGCTCACACCGCCGTTGATCTGCACGACGGAGAGCCCCGTCGCCCAGCCGTCGGACAGGTGGTCGGCGATGTCGCGCAGCGTCCTCCCCCAGCTCACGCCCAGCGTCCGCGGTACCGGTCGCATGGCGCCGAGGTAGTCGGCCGCCGCGCGAGCGACGCGTTCGTGGAGGTCGGCACTGTCGCTCGGGCTCGGCACGACGACCGCGTCCACGAGTCCGAAGCGCTCGCGGAGCGCCCGTTCGAGTGGGAGGCGACGCGCGCGCGGGTGCACGATCTCGATGCGGATGTAGCCGAGTTCGCGGGCTTGGGCGAGGAGCCGACCGACCTTCCACCGCGTGATGCCGAGCAGCGCGCCGATCTCGTCCTGGGTCTTCGTCTCGTCGTAGTACAGCTCCGCGGCGCGCACCGCGAGCAGCTCGTCGCTTTCGATCACCTCGGGCCTCCTCCGGATCGTCTCCAGCCTAGGACGCCGTCACCACCCGGACAACGCCTGTTGGTACCCATGCTCAGATGAGCAGAGGCCGGTGCGCGGATGCGCATCGTCGCCGGGGATCCGTCCGGAGGTCGAAACAGACCGGTCAGCGACCGCGTGCTGCGAGGTCTGCCTCGATCGTCGTCGGTCGGCCGGTGATACGGCCGGCGATGGCGCACAGCGCGCCCGTGGCCAGCAGGAGCAGCAACGGGACGGTCCACGATCCGGTCACGGCGTGCAACAGGCTCACGACCAGGGGGCCGAGTGCACCGAGGGTGTAGCCGACGCTCTGCACGAAGCCGCTCAGCGCGACCGCGCCCTCGTGAGTCGCCGTCCGCAGGTTGATGAGCACGAGGGCGAGCGGGAACAGCAGCGGGCCGAGTCCGGCAAGCAGCACCCACAGCCATGTGAGCGTCGCCGGCCACAGGAGCAGCCCGAGATAGCCGAGCACGAAGCACGCGCTCGCGACGTAGACGAGGACGGCGACGTTCCGCAGCCTCGCGACGAGCATCGGGACGATCAGGCTCGCCGGGACACCCATCGCGGAGAAGAGCGAGAGCAGCAGGCCGCCCTGGGCCGGGGTGACGCCGGCGATGTCACCGACGATGGTGGGGAGCCAGGTGAACATCGCGTAGGCGTTCAGCGAGGAGGTGGCGAACACCGCCGCGATGGCCCACGCGATCGGCGAGCGGTGGACGTGGACGCGCCCGGCGCGGGGCACCTCCTCGATCTCGGGGTCCGTCGCGGCGGCAGCCCGGGCATCCCGACGCTCCCGGACGATGAGCGTGATCCAGGGCAGCACGGCGAGCATGGCGACGATGGACCACACCCCGAGCGACACCTGCCAACCCGCGGCATCGGCGACCGGTACGGCGATCAGCGGCGGGATGAACGTGCTGACCGACAGGACCGTCGCATAGAGGGAGGTGACGAGGCCGACGCGGTCGGGGAAGTACTTCTTGACCAGCGGCGGGAGCACGACGTTGCCGATGCCGATCCCGGCGAAGCAGAGCGCACTCCCGATCGCGAGGACGGCGAAGTCGGGGGCGAGCGAGCGCATGAGGTGCCCGGCCACGATCGACCCGAGTGCGATGAGCAGCACCGGCTCGAGGTGCAGCCGACGCACGAGTCGCGGGGTGAAGACGCCGAAGAGGGCGAAGCACAGTGGCGGCAGCATCCCGAGGAGCCCCAGCCCGACCGACCCCACGCCGATGTCGCCGTCGATCTCGGCGAAGATCGGCGACAGCGAGGTGACGGCCGTGCGGAGGTTCGCCGCGACCAGCACGATACCGACGAGCGCGAGGGCCCTCCCCCGCAACAGGGGACGCGGACCCACTAGGACAGCATCCGGCGCGCGCGCTCGACGTCGTCGGTCATCTGCACGATGAGCGGCTCGATCCCGGTGAACGCGACCATGCCGCGGATGCGCTCGACGAACTGCACCTCGACCTCGTCGTCGTAGAGGTCGAGATCGGTCTCGTCGAGGACGTAGGCCTCGACCTGCTTCTGCGGGACGCCGTCGAAGGTCGGGTTGTTCCCGACCGAGATCGCCGCCGGATACCGACGTCCTCGCCAGAACAGCCAACCCGCGTACACGCCGTCCGCGGGGATGAGACCCTGCGAATCGGGAGACAGGTTGGCGGTCGGGAAGCCGAGTTCCCGGCCACGCTTGGCACCGTGGACGACGACGCCCCGCACACCGGGCGGACGACCGAGGAGTCGCGACGCCTCGCGGACGTCACCCTCCTCGAGGAGTTCGCGGATCCAGGTGGACGACACCCGACGCCCGCCGCCGGGACGGACGTCGTCGACGACGCGCACGGAGAAGCCGTAGACCTCACCGAACGACTCGAGCGTGGCGACTGTTCCGAGGCCGCGATGGCCGAAACGGAAGTCTTCGCCGACGAGCACCGTCCTGGCGTGCAATGCTCCGACGAGGATCGAGGTGACGAACTCCTCCGGCGTGAGCTGGGCCAGTGTCTGGTCGAAGCGCAGCAGCAGGGCCGCGTCGACCCCGGCGTCCGCCAGGAGACCGAGCTTCTGCTCGTTGCTCACGAGCGACGCCGGGCAGCGGTCGGGGTTGATGAGACTCAGCGGGTTGCGGTCGAAGGTGACGGCGACGGAGCTGAGACCGGCTGCCGCGGCCTCCTCGAGGAGCGCGGCGACGACCGCGCGGTGACCCGTGTGGACGCCGTCGAACTTGCCGATGGTGACGGCCGACGGTCCGAACGCGTCGGGGACCTGGTCGAGCTCGGTGAACGTGATCATTTGTCGGTACGCCGATGTCCGGCCAACCACCACAGTCCGAGGACCGGGAGGACGAGCGGGATGTAGACATAACCGCGGCCGAAGCCGGACCAGACCGTGTCGTGGGGGAACAGCTCGGGATCGAGCAGGCTCAGCAGGCCGACGATCAGGACCCCGGCGAGCTCGAAGGAGATCGTGGCCCAGGCGATCCGCCGCCAGACGGCGCCTGGAGCGACGAGCGAGACGGTCGCCAGGATGTACACCACCGCGGCGACGGCCGAGAGCAGATAGGCCAGTGGCGCCTCGTCGAACTTGGTCGTGATCTGCACCACGGACCGGCCGGTGGCGGCGAGCGCCAGGATGCCGTAGACGGCGACGAGCACGACCCCGACACCACGGACGCGTGGGCGGGCTGGAGCGGTGGTGGGGAGAGGCATGACCCGACGATTCTATGCGACGCAGGCCCTCGCCCAGACACTTCGCGACGGTCACGCGAGCTGCGGTGCCGTCGTCCTCAACCGCCGTCGGTGCGCCGACGGTCAGCCGAGCTGGACGGTCCAGATCTGCTCCATGCGGTAGAGCATCACCGCGATCGCGAGACAGACGACGCCGAGGACGACCGTCGACCATCGGGTGCGCTCGACGAGCGCCCAGAACCCGCCGGCGATCGGCAGGATCATCGCGGAGACGAGGTAGGTGTAGAACTCGGGCACACTCCCCGTGGCGGTGTTCCCGAACGCGGGCGCGGCGATCGCCACCACCAACTGCGCGATGAGGAGGACCTCGACCAGTGCCGTCGCCCCCATCGTCAGGTCGTTCGGCGCGCGCCCGGCGAACCCGAGCACGATGCAGAGGAGCCCGGCCACGACCGCGACCGCGATCTGGGCGAGGGTGAACCACTCGATCATGCCGATTCCTCCGCCGGGAAGTTCACGACCGACTTGAGCGAACCGCCACGGCGCTCGACGAGCCCCACCAGTCGGCCCTCCGGTGCGACGGCGGCGATCGGACCGGTGTGGCCGGCCGGCAGCTCGCGTTCGAGCCGCTTCCCGTGGCCGAGGTCGACCGCCTCCTGCTCCGTGAGCTCGAGGGCACCGAACAGGCGCTTCGCGACGTCGGCCGGGTGCAACAGCGCCGTCTCCACGTCGAGGTCGTCGATCGTCGACGCGTCTGTGACGTCGAAGGGTCCGATCCGGGTCCGGCGAAGCGCGGTGAGATGGCCGCCGACGCCGAGGGAAGCCCCCAGGTCGCGGGCGAGGGCACGGATGTAGGTGCCGGAGGAGCAGACGACCCGGACGTCGACGTCGACGGCCGCACCATCCCGACGGACGGCCAGCACGTCGAACGCACTGACGGTGACCGCACGGGACTTCAGCTCCACCTCGATCCCCTCGCGGGCCAGGGCGTAGGCGCGCTTCCCGCCCACCTTGATGGCGCTCACCGTGCTCGGCACCTGCTCGATGTCGCCCGTCAGCGGACGGATCGCGGCGATGATCGCATCGTCGTCCACCGCTGCCACCGCGGCCCGGTCGGCGCGCTCGGTGACCTCACCTTCGGCGTCGTCGGTGGAGGTCGCCTCGCCGAGGCGGATGGTCGCCGTGTACTCCTTGTCGAGACCGACGATGAACGTCAGCAGTCGGGTCGACGAGCGCGTGCCCAACACGAGCAGCCCGGTGGCCATGGGATCGAGCGTTCCCGCATGCCCCACCTTGCGCGTGCCGGCGAGCCGTCGCACCCGGGCGACCACGTCGTGGGAGGTGTGCCCCTGCGGTTTGTCGATGAGGAGGATACCGGGACGGGCGGACGCCGACCCGGGTGCTGCTGTGCTGTTCTCGACCACCTTGCAACGGTACCAGCGGCGGTCGGCACCGCCGGGCGGCCGGAGCACCCCTGGGCGGCGGCGCTCAGCAGAAGTCGGCGAAGATCCGCCGTGGGTGCCGCTCGTCCGTGTTGTCCACGAGGGCGGTCGCCCGCGCGGTCGGGTCGTCGTCCTTGCGGTAGAGCGCCTGCCCGCCCACGTAGCGCGCGTTGGACGGCACCGTCGGGTCGCCGTCGACGCCGAGGCGCTCGTGCAGCCGCTCGTAGGCCGTCGCCATCGGGACGTCGAGCCAGACCGACGCATGCCAGAGGCCGCGGAGCTCGGGACGGTTCAGGAAGACGCCGTCGACGATGAGGACGGCGTCCTGCGGGCCGGTCGTCCAACGCAAGGGAGCGCCGACGTCGCGCTGCTCGTCGAACCCGACGAGTTGGAAGCCGGCGCTGCCCGCCAGGCGGAAGGGTTCGACGAGCACCCGGCGGAACAGCGAATAGTCGAACGAGTCGAGCCAGTAGCCCTCGGCCGAGTCCCGCCCCCGCGCGTACCGTTCCTCGCGAGGACGGTGGAAGTCGTCGATCGAGGCGCGGAACACCGCGCGTCCGGCCTCGTCGAACACCTCGGCCAGTCCGTCGGCGAACGCCGCCGTGCCGGAGCCGCTGACGCCGTCCACCGCGATGAGGGTGCGGCCTCGTGGGTAGTCCCGCTGGAACTGGTCTCGCAGCTGCCGGAGCAACTCGATCCGTGGTGTCGTGACGAGCTTCATGGCGCCGAGCCTACCCGCGCGGATCGTAGGCTGGTGCGGTGCCGCCCGAACCCTCCGTCCTCGCCCCGCTCGTGACGGCATGGTTCCGCACCAACGCGCGCGACCTCCCGTGGCGACGCCCGGGGTTCCCCGCCTGGGGCACGCTCGTGTCGGAGTTCATGCTCCAGCAGACGCAGGTCAGCCGGGTGATCCCGCGGCTCGAGGAGTGGCTCGGGCGCTGGCCGACGCCCGTCGACCTGGCGGCCGAACCACCGGCAGAGGCCGTCCGTGCCTGGGGCCGACTCGGCTATCCGCGCCGAGCGCTCTGGCTCCATGCGGCGGCCACCCAGATCGCCGAACGGCACGACGGCATCGTCCCGTCGGACGTGGATCAGCTCCTGGCACTCACCGGCATCGGCGACTACACCGCTCGCGCCGTCGCCGTCTTCGCCTACGGGGACCGGCACCCGGTAGTGGACACGAACACCCGACGGGTCATCGCCCGAGCCGTCCGCGGCCAAGGCGAGCCCGGCCCACCGAACGCCAAGGCGGACCTCCCCGCCATGGAGTCGCTCCTGCCGGAGTCCCGCTCGGAGGCAGCCGTCTTCAACGCAGGGCTGATGGAGATCGGCGCGGTGGTCTGCACGGCTCGAGCACCGCGGTGCGAGGAGTGTCCGCTCCGCGAGGTGTGCGCGTGGCGCGCGGCGGGATACCCGGCCTACGACGGACCGGTCAAGACGAAGCAGAAGCAGTTCGCGGGCAGCGACCGACAGGTCCGGGGCATCATCATGGCCGAGCTCCGCTCGACTCACCGCTCGCTGACGGACGAGGAGCTCCGGGCGCTCTGGCCCGACGGCGAGCAGTTCGACCGCGCACTCGCCGGACTGGTCGCCGACCGCCTCGCGGTGCGCGTCGACGGCGGGTACGCGCTCCCCCACGACTGACCGGTCCCTCAGCCCCACCCGGTCCCTCAGCCCCACCCGGTCCCTGAGCCCCACCTGGTCCCTGAGCTTGTCGGAGGGCGCACGTCGACAGGCTCAGAGACCGGATGAAGGAATCCCGGTCCCTGAGCCTGTCGAAGGGCTGGTGCGAGGTGTCTAGTCCTCGGCGTCCACGTCGCGCGGCTTGACGTAGGGGTCCTCGTCGCCGGCGTAGGCGGCACCGGCGGCAAGCCCGGCCACCTCGGTGTCGCGGTTCTTCGCCTCGCGCAGCAGGTCTTCGATGTGCTGCGCGTTCTCCGGGATCGCGTCCAGGAAGAAGTCGAGGCTCGGGGTCAGCCGGGTGTTGATGTTGCGGCCGATCTCGGCACGCAGCAGGCCCTTGGCGGACTCGAGCGCGGCCGAGGTGTCGGCGCGTTCCTCGTCGGAGCCGTACACCGTGTAGAACACGTTCGCGTGCTGGAGGTCGCCGGTCACCTGTACGTCGGTGATCGTCACGAAGCCGAGCCGCGGGTCGCGGATGCCCTTGTCGAGCCGTTTGGCGATGACTTCCTTGATGCGGTCCGCCAACTTGCGGGCCCTGGGGTTCTCTGCCATCTCGTCCTCCTCTGATGACCGTCGGGCGGAGGGCCGCCCGACGGATGCTGCACACACAATACAAGCAGGAATCCCCGCCGCCCTCCCGGAGGAGGACGACGGGGACCGGCCGAGCGGACTAGCCGCGCGGCTTCTCCTTCATTTCGATCGTCTCGATCTCGTCACCGATCTGGATGTCGTTGAACTTGCCGAGACCGATACCGGCCTCGAAGTCCGTACGCACCTCGGTGACGTCGTCCTTGAACCGACGCAGCGATTCGATCGCCAGGCTGTCGCCGACCACGACGCCGTCGCGGATGACCCGCGCCTTGGCGTTCCTCGTGATCGTGCCCGAGCGGACGATGACACCCGCGATGTTGCCGAACTTGGAGGAACGGAACACCTCGCGGATCTCGGCGACACCGGACTGGACCTCTTCGTACTCGGGCTTGAGCATGCCGGTGAGGCTCTGCTCGACGTCCTCGAGTGCGTTGTAGATGACCGAGTAGAACCGTACGTCCACACCCTCACGGGCCGCACGCTCGCGGGCCTTCGGGTCGGGGCGCACGTTGAACCCGATGATGATCGCGTTGTCGATCGTGGCGAGGTTGACGTCGGACTCGGTGACCGCACCGACACCGCGGTGGATGATCCGCAGCTGGACGCTGTCGTCGACGTCGATCTTGAGCAGCGACTCCTCGAGTGCCTCGACGGCACCGGAGACGTCACCCTTGATGATGAGGTTGAGCGACTCGACCTTGCCCTCTTCGAGTGCACGGGTGAAGTCCTCGAGCGAGATGCGCTTGCGAGCCTTGGCCAGAGCGGCGTTGCGCTCCGCGGCTTCACGCTTCTCGGCGATCTGACGCGCGGTGCGGTCCTCCTCGGTGACGAGGAAGGTGTCGCCGGCCCGAGGAACACTCGAGAGGCCCTGCACCTGGACGGGACGCGAGGGACCCGCCTCGGCGACGGTGTCGCCGTTCTCGTCGACCATCGCACGGACGCGGCCGTAGGCCGTACCGGCGACGATCGCGTCACCGACGCGGAGCGTACCCGACTGGATGAGGACGGTCGCGACGGAACCGCGGCCCTTGTCGAGCTTGGCCTCGATGGCCACACCGCGTGCATCCTTGTTCGGGTTGGCGCGCAGGTCGAGACCGGCGTCCGCGGTGAGCAGCACGGCGTCGAGGAGGTCCTTGATGCCGGTGCCGGCACGAGCCGAGACGTCGACGAACATGACGTCTCCGCCGTACTCCTCGGCGACGAGGCCGTATTCGGTCAGCTGCTGGCGCACCTTGGCCGGGTTGGCGTCGGGCTTGTCCACCTTGTTGACCGCGACGACGATCGGCACGTTGGCCGCCTGCGCGTGGTTCAAGGCCTCCACCGTCTGCGGCATGATGCCGTCGTCGGCCGCGACCACGAGGATCGCGATGTCGGTGACCTGAGCACCACGAGCACGCATGGCGGTGAACGCCTCGTGACCAGGGGTGTCGATGAAGGTGATCGGACGCTCGATGCCCTCGTGCTCCGCGACGACCTGGTACGCACCGATGTGCTGCGTGATGCCACCGGCCTCACCGGCGACGACGTTCGCGTTGCGGATGGCGTCGAGGAGGCGGGTCTTACCGTGGTCGACGTGACCCATGACGGTGACGACGGGAGGACGGATGGCGAGGTCCTCGTCGGACTCGTCCTCCAGCTCCTGGTCGAGGTCGATGTCGAAGCCCTCGAGGAGCTCCCGGTCCTCGTCCTCGGGCGAGACCATCTGGATCTTGTAGCCGAGCTCGGAACCGAGCACGTCGAAGGTCGCCTCGTCGAGCGACTCCGTCGCCGTCGCCATCTCACCGAGGTGGAACAGCACGGTGACGAGGTTGCCGGGGCTGGCGTCGATCTTGTCGGCGAAGTCCGAGATGGACGCGCCACGACGCAGACGGATGATGGTGTTGCCGTCGCCGCGGGGGACGCTCACGCCGCCGAGCGACGGGGCTTCCCGCAGCTCGAACTCGGCCCTCTTCGTCCGCTTCGACTTCCGTGCCTTGCTCTTGCCGCCACCGCGACCGAAGGCACCTGCGGTACCACCGCCGGGTCCGCGACCACGACCGCCGCCGCCACCGGGGCGACCCGCGAATCCACCGGCGGGTGCACCACCGGGGGCACCACCGGGACGGAAACCGCCACCGGCGCCACCGGGACGGAAGCCGCCGCCACCGGCGGGACGACCTGCGCCACCCGGACGACCGGGGCCGCCGGGACGCTGACCCTGACCGACGCCCGGACGGGGCGAGCCGGGGCGCGGAGCCTGCGGACGCGGGATGTTGCTGGGGTTCGGACGCTGACCCATGCCCTGAGCCGCTGCGAACGGGTTGTTCCCCGGACGCGGCGTGCCGGTCGGGCGCTGGCCCATGCCCTGCGAGGACGCGAACGGGTTGTTCCCCGGACGCGGAGCACCGGGACGGGGGCCGCCCGGCTTCGCGGCGTCGCCGGAGGGCGAGTCGCCTGAGGCCGGAGCAGCGGGTGCGGACGGTGCCGCCGGAGCAGCAGCTGCGGGTGCCTCCGCCGCAGGGGCGGGGGCGGCCGGAGCCTTCGGGCCTGGGGCGGCCTGCTTCGGCGCAGGCGCAGCGGGCGCCTCGGCCTTGGGGGCGGGTGCCGCGGGGGCCGGAGCCTTGGGTGCGGCGGGACCCGGGGTCGGAGCGCCGGGCGTGGCCGGACGCTTCGCCGGGGCGGCGGGGGCGGCTGACGCCTTCGCGCCCTCGGCCTCGAGGGCGGCGCGCAGCTTGCGGGCCACCGGTGGTTCGATACTGGAAGACGGTCCCTTGACGAACTCGCCCAATTCCTTGAGCTTCGCCATGGCGATCTTGCTGTCTACTCCGAGTTCGGATGCGATCTCGTGTACACGTGGTTTTGCAGCCACAATTCTCCTGTCTGAGCTTGCACCCAGGCAGGGGCAAGCGTTAGTGGTGGACGGTGCTCATTTCGAGCCGCTCATGAGTTGTCCATTAGCCGTTCAGCCTGTTCTCTCGGAATGCCGCACCCGGGTGGGGCGGCAGCAGGATGGAGGCCCGGGATCCGGGCCTGATACCTGCGGTGGGAAGCACGGTGTGCGCCGGAGCGCTCTCGCGTGCACTCACCATCGTACACCCCGACCCTGGGTGCGGGCTCACCACCGGATCGTGAGCGGGTCGTTCCAGCCCGACGACGTCATTCAGCCGTCGGCGCGGCCGGTTCCGTCGACACGAAGGCCCGGACCGCCGACGCGTCGGGTCCCGCACTCAATCTGAGCGCCCTCGTGAACGCCCGACGCTGCACCGCCTGGTCGACGCACGCCGACGTCGGGTGCACCCAGGATCCGCGACCCGGCAGGCGCGCCGCGGCGTCGGGGACGAGCGCCCCCTCGACCGCGACGACGCGCAGCAGTGCCGAGCGCGGCTCGCGACGGCGACAGCCGACGCAAGTCCGCACCGGTTCCATCCGGCTCAGTCCGATTCGAGGATCGAGTCCGGCTGGATGTCGATCTTGGCGCCCGTGAGCTTGGCGGCGAGACGGGCGTTCTGCCCCTCCTTGCCGATCGCGAGCGACAGCTGGTAGTCCGGCACGAGCGCCCGGACGGCCTTCAGTGACTGGTCGATGACGTACGAGCTCGTGACCTTGGCCGGCGAGAGCGCGTTCGCGACGAACGTCGGCAGGTCGGGCGAGTAGTCGACGATGTCGATCTTCTCGGCCCCCAGCTCGTCGGTGACCGCGCGGACGCGACGCCCGAGCTCACCGATGCAGGCGCCCTTGGCGTTGATGCTCGGGTCGTTCGCCTTCACCGCGATCTTGGTCCGGTGTCCGGCCTCGCGCGCGAGTGAGACGATCTCGACGATGCCGGATGCGATCTCCGGGACCTCCAACGCGAACAGCTTGCGCACGAGTCCGGGGTGGGTGCGCGACACGGTGATCTGCGGACCCTTGAGGCCCTTCGTCACGCTCGTCACGTACACGCGGATGCGCGCACCGTGCGGATACTCCTCACCGGCCACCTGCTCCTCGGGCGGAAGGATCGCCTCGATGGTGCCGAGGTCGACGTGGATCATGCGCGGGTTCGGGCCCTGCTGGATGACGCCCGCGATGATGTCGCCCTCGCGACCCTTGAACTCACCGAGGACGGCGTCGTCCTGGATGTCGCGGAGCCGCTGGAAGATGACCTGCTTCGCGGCGAAGGCGGCGATGCGGCCGAAGTCGTCCGGCGTGCTCTCGGCCTCACCGATCAGGACACCCTCGTCGTCGAACTCGGGCACGAACACCCCGACGTGGCCGGTCTTGCGGTCGAGCTGGACCCGCGCTGCCGGGACGTCGCCGCGCGCGGTGGTGTCGGTACCCTCGGTGCTCTTCAGGTACGCACTCAGGATGGCCTGCTCGATGATCACGACGAGCTCCTCGAACGGGATCTCCTTCTCGCGTTCGATCGACTTCAACAAACCGAGATCGATGTCCATCGATGGCCTCCTCTATTCAACTGGTGGTGCCGCGGCAAGACGTGCAGCGGCACGACGGGCATGCTGCTGCCGTGCTGCCGAACCCGTCTGTCTACGGTACCGGATGCCGAGGGGTACGTCATCCACCCAGCTGGGAAGCCCCCGCGCGTCCTCGAGGGTCCCGCTCCCGGCTCGACCGCGTCTCGGGGCGGGTGACATGATTGGCCAATGGTCTTGGGCGAGCTGCGGAACGTCATGCGGAGCACGAGGGTGAGGATCCTCGTCGCGATCCTGCTCGCGACGACGCTCGCGATGACGCTCGTGGGCGTCTCCACCTACACGCTCGGCCGGCAGCAGACACTCGCGACCATCGACGCCCGCCTGGAGCACAGCGCCGAGCTCATCGCCTTCATGGTGGTCGGTTCAGGGGACTCCGCCGACGCCCCGGCGACGAGCGACGCGGCCGTCGACGCGGTGATGCGACGATGGATCTTCGCCGAGGACGAGACCGCCATCGGTGTGCGCGCCGACGGCTCGACGGTCGCGCCCAGCGCCCCGTCCGCCTTCCGCCTGGACGACGACCCGCAGCTGCTCGACACCATCACGGCCCGGTCGTCCCGCGGCGTCGTCACGGGCGAGGCCACCGGTGACCGCACCGTGCGGTACGCGATCATCCCGGTGCAGGTCGTCGGCGACCCGAGTGTGGCCCACGTCGTCATCGCCACCGACGTGCACGCGGCACTCGCTGACTCCCGAGGCATCCTCGCCGTCGAGATCGTCGTCGCCGTGGTGTGCCTGCTCCTGCTCGGCCTCGTCGGCTGGCAGCTCGCGGGTGGACTGCTCCACCCCATCCGACTGCTGCGGGACGCCGCCGCCCGCATCACCGAGTCGGACCTCGACGAGCGGATCCCGGTCGTCGGTCGCGACGACGTCTCGGAGCTCACCACGACCGTGAACAGCATGCTGGACCGGCTCGACGAGGCCTTCACCAGTCAACGCCAGCTGCTCGACGACGTCGGCCACGAGCTGAAGACGCCGCTGACGATCGTGCGCGGACACCTCGAGCTCCTCGATCCGTCCGACCCCGCGGAGGTGGCCGCCACCCGGGACCTCGCCCTCGACGAACTCGACCGGATGAGCTCCCTCGTCGCCGACATCACGGAGCTCTCGACGGCCGGACTCGCGTCGACCCTCGACCGGGAGCCGGTCGACATCGAGGCGTTCACCGCCTCGGTCCACGAGAAGGCCACGGCGATCTCGCCCGAACACGAGTGGACCCTGGGCGAGCAGGCCGAACTCACCGCGGACGTCGACGCCGGGCGCTTGGCCCAGGCCTGGCTGCAGCTCGCGGACAACGCCGCGAAGTACTCCCCGGCCGGGTCGACGATCGTGATCTCGAGCCGGTTCGACGAGTCGGACGACCCGGCGCTCGTGCTCTCCGTCTCCGACGACGGGCCCGGGGTGCCGGAGGCGCTCCGCGAACGCATCTTCGACCGGTTCACCCGGGTGAGCGGTGGACGGGGTGTCGCAGGCTCCGGCCTCGGCCTGTCGATCGTGCAGGCGATCGCCGCGGCACACGGCGGGTGGGCCGAGGTCGAGGACACGCAGCAGGCCGGCTCCCTGTTCAGCATCCGACTGCCGCTCGCGGTGGCGGACGACGACGAGGGGTCCGAGGCTGACCTCGACCTCGACCCGGACGAGACCGCGGCGATCCCCCGCAGCGCGATGGCCCAGGCGATCGCGCTGCGAGAGGCGCAGGCGACTCAGGACGCCGCTGCGGCGCAGACGGCCGCGGCGATGCAGGCCGGACCGACACCCGGCGATGCACGCCCCGCGAACGACGCACCACCACGCTCGCAAGCGCCGTCCCCTGAGGACGACTTCCCGGACCTCGTCGACACCTCGGCTCGGCGGAGTGCGCCGGAGGACCACGCATGAGCCGGATCCTGGTCGCCGAGGACGAGACGCGGATCTCCGCGTTCGTGAGCAAGGGCCTGCGTGCCGCCGGACACACGGCGGACGTGACGGTCGACGGCTCGCAGGTCGTCGAGCTGGCGGAGAGCGGCGACTTCGACCTGCTCGTCCTCGACATCGGACTCCCGGGCGTCGACGGCTTCGAGGTGCTCAGACGGCTCCGCGACGACGGCAGCGAGCTCCCCGTCATCATCCTGACCGCCCGCGATTCCGCACGAGACCTCGTGGCGGGCCTCGACGGCGGAGCGAACGACTACATGTCGAAGCCCTTCCGGTTCGAGGAGCTCCTGGCCAGGATCCGCCGACGCCTGGCCGAGCGGGCACCGGCGTCGACCACCGCTGTCCAGGAACGACTGTCGGTCGGTCATCTGGAGCTCGAGCTGCGCGAACGGCGCGTCCTCGTCGACGGTGTACCGGTCGAGCTGTCCACCCGCGAGTTCGCCCTGGCCGAGGAGTTCTTCCGCCACCCGGACCAGATCCTCAGCCGGGAGGAACTCCTCAGCCGGGTCTGGGGCTACGACTTCGATCCCGGTTCGAACGTCGTCGACGTCTACGTGCGGTATCTCCGGAACAAGATCGGCAAGGACGCCATCGCGACGGTCCGCGGAGCCGGCTACCGCCTCAGCACGAGAGCGCAGTAGCGGCCGTCATCCAGACGGGGATGACGATCGCTCCTGCGCTCTCGCGGCTCAGAGGGCGAGGTCGGCGATCGCGACCCGGTCCTTCGTGCCGGCGGCCCGGTCCCAGAGCTCGACGAAGCCCTCGGTGGCCTCGCGACCGACGACCACCACGACGGGCACGCCGATCAGCTCGGCGTCGCCGAACTTGACACCCGGGGACACCTTGCCGGTGCGGTCGTCGTAGAGGACGTCCTTGCCGCTGGCCTCGAGCGAGGCCACGAGTTCCTCGGCCACCTCGAAGATCGCCGCGTCGCGTCCTGCTGCGACGACGTGCACGTCGAACGGGGCGACGGCCTTCGGCCAGATGAGACCGCGCTCGTCGTTGTTGCCCTCGGCGATGATCGCGAGGATGCGCGTGATCCCGATGCCGTAGGAGCCCATGGTCACCGTGACGAGCTTGCCGTTCTCGTCGAGCACCTTCAGTCCGAGCGCCTCGGCGTACTTGCGCCCGAGCTGGAAGACGTGTCCGATCTCCATGCCTCGAGCGAGCTCGACCGGTCCGGAGCCGTCGGGCGCGGGGTCGCCGGCGCGGACCTCCGCCGCCTCGACGAAGCCGTCGGCGGTGAAGTCGCGCCCGGCGACGAGGCCGAAGACGTGCTGCTGATCGACGTTCGCGCCGGTGATCCACTCGGTGCCGTCGACGACCCGGGGGTCGAGGAAGTACCGGATCTCCGTTGCCGACTCCTCACCGAGGACGGGCCCCTGCGGGGACCACGGTCCGATGTAGCCCTTGACGAGCCCGGCGTTCGCGGCGAAGTCCGCTTCGGTCGCGGCCTCCACCTCCGCGGGGCTGAAGGCCACCTCGACACGCTTGAGGTCGACGTCGCGGTCGCCCGGCAGGCCGATGACGACCAGCTCGCGCGTGCCGTCGAGGTGCCGCAGTGCCAGCACGACGTTCTTGAGCGTGTCGGCGGCCGTCCAGGCCCGTCCGTCGTCGCGCGGGTGTCGCTCGTTGGCGAGGTCGACGAGCGTCGAGATCGTCGGGGTGTTCGGCGAATCGAAGACCGTCGCGGGTGCCAGACCCTCGATGGGGCGGGCCTCCGGGACCTCGGTCGTGTAGGCCTCGACGTTGGCGGCGTATCCGCCGGCCGAACGCACGAAGGTGTCCTCACCGACCGCGGTGGGGTGCAGGAACTCCTCGCTCCGCGAACCGCCCATGGCTCCGGCGTCGGCCTGCACGATCTCGTACTCCAAGCCGAGCCGCGTGAAGATGCGCTCGTAGGCGTCGCGCTGCGCCTGGTAACTCGCGTCGAGCCCGGCGTCGGACACGTCGAACGAGTAGGCGTCCTTCATCGTGAACTCACGACCGCGCAGGAGGCCTGCCCGGGGACGGGCCTCGTCGCGGTACTTGTCCTGGATCTGGTAGATCGACAGGGGCAGGTCCTTGTAGGAGGAGTACAGGTCTTTCACGAGCAGGGTGAAGACCTCCTCGTGCGTCGGCGCCAGCAGGTAGTCGGCACCCTTGCGGTCGTGCAGGCGGAAGAGGGCGTCGCCGTACTCCTCCCACCGGCCGGTGACCTCGTAGGGCTCGCGCGGCAGGAGCGCGGGGAAGTGCACCTCGAACGCGCCGGCGTTCGCCATCTCCTCGCGGACGATGGCCTCGATCTTGTTCTTCACCCGCAACCCGAGCGGCAACCAGGCGAAGACACCCGGCGCCTGGCGTCGGATGTACCCCGCCCGCACCAGCAGGCGGTGACTCGTCACCTCCGCGTCGGAAGGGTCTTCACGGAGCGTACGGAGGAAGTAATTCGAAAGGCGCGTAACCACCTGTCCATGCTAGTCCGTCACACGCAGGCAGCCCGGAACCGCTACCAGGGGCGATCGGCGAAGTTCCCGTTGTCGTTGTTCCGACCGCGGTTCTTGGCGTCCTCGGTCGACTTGTCCTGCTGGGCGTCCTGGCCGGCGTCCTTCAACTTGTCGACCTTCCCGTCGACCTCGCTGTCACCGGTACCGCTCGAGCCGCTCGAGTCGCCGTCGCCCTGTCCCCCGTTCGACGGATCCTGCTGGCCCTGCCCGCCGGACCGGTCGCGCTGGTCGGTCGCATCCTGACGTTTGCGGTCGATGCGATCGCCGGTGTCCTGCAGGTTCTCACCGGGCGTACCCTTCGGATCGATCACGTCGGGCTGCTGCCCGGTTCCGCCCTGGTCCCCCTGGTCACCCTGGTCGCCCTGGTCACCCTGGTCACCCTGACCGCCCTGGTCGTCCTGACCTCCTTGACCACCTTGATCACCCTGGTCCTGCGGGTCCTGGGGGTCCTGCGGGTCCTGGGGGTCCTGCGGGTCCTGCGGGTCCTGGGGGTCCTGCGGGTCCTGGGGGTCCTGCGGGTCCTGCGGGTCCTGCGGGTCCTGAGAGTCTTGCGGGTCCTCGTTCTGATCCTGGGACTCCCCCTCGAAGCAGCCCTCGCCCTCGTCGACGATGCGCTTCGCGGTGTCGTAGAGGTTGATGGCGCCCTGGAAGAACTGGCCCTTCACGTACTCGTCTGCCTGGGTCTCGTACGCGCGCGCCAGGTTGACCCGGACGATGCAGGCGGTCTCCTCCGTCGGCGCGAGCTCGAGCGCCTTGCCGAGGTCGTCGGTCCCCTGCACCCAGTCCTGTCCGGCCGCGGCCGCGGTGCCCCGGTCGAACCAGGCGATCCACGGCTCGACGACGTTCGCCGTGAAGAGGTGGCCCGCGCTCAACTGCGCCCCGGAGTAGTCCTCGGCGCGGTACTCGGCGATCGCCGACTGCGCGACGACCGGCAGACTCACGAACTTGACCCCGACGACGAGGGCGACGAGGACCAGCGGAAGGGACCACCAGAACAGCCGACGGCGCAACCGGGCGACCTCGGCCGGGGCCAGCGGCGGACGCCGCGGTTCCTCGAGTCGTGGCCGTGGCTCAGGGCTGCGCGGCGCATCGTCGGGCCGGTCGGTGCGGGTCCGATCATCGAAGAGGGTCATGCCTGCCCACCCTTCGTCCGTCGGAGCTCGCCCAGCGCGCCGACCAGGCCGGGGAGCTCGGTGAGGAGCAGCACACCGAACCCGAGCGCGAACACCCAGTACAGCTCATCGGTGCGCCGGATGTCCACCTCATCCTCGACGGTGACGCCGCCGACGGCGAGGCCGTCGAGTGCGTCGTCGAGCGACGCACCCGGTGTCCTGATCTCCGACTCGACGCCGAGCTGCGACGCGATCGTCTCGAGTGCGCCCGGATCCAGCCGGGACACGGCGGGCTCACCGGTCGAGTAGTCCTGGATGTAGCGGACGCTGCCGTCCTGGTAGCCGGAGAACTCGCGCATGGTCCCACCGGCCTCGGTCCCGTAGCCGAGCACGCCACCGCCGCCGATGAGCGGTGCGATGCTCTCGAACGACCCGGGGGCCGCGCCACTCGTCTGCTCGCCGTCTCCGAGGTAGAACATGATCCGGTTCCGACCCGGCTCCTGCTCCTCGGCCTGGGTCAGCAGCGTGGTCATGAACTCCACCGGAGCGTCGATGCTGCTGCCGCGGGAGTAGGTGGTGATCTCCTGCGTCATCGCCTCCGCAGCCGACCGGAGCGCCGTCGCGTCCGTCGTGAGGGGCATGCGCTGGACGGCCACGGCGTCGAACGTCACGAGCGCGTAGCGGGCACCGGCAAGCCGGTCGGCGATACCGGTGATGTCGGCTTTTGCACCGTCGAGTCGGGTCGGCGGCTTCGGGGCGCCGTTCTCGTCCGTCCCCGACGCGGTCTCGTCCGGCCAGTCCTCGGCGGCCATCGAGCTCGTCGTGTCCACGACGAAGTAGACGTCGAGGTCGCCCATCGCGGACGGCGGGCGATGGTTGCCGGGGATGGTCGGTCGGAGGGCGATGATCACGAGCACGACGACCATGGCCAGTCGGGCGATCCAGTGCCAGGCTCCTGGCCGCCGCACCCCGGCGAGGAACTGCCAGACGGCGAAGGCCGCGAGGACGGTGCCCAGCACGGCGACGGCCCAGATCGGCAGAACGGGGTTGATGGTCATCGGCGCAACCTCCAGGCGAGCAGCATGAGCGCCGCGAGGCCGCCGAACGCCGCCAGCACGAACACGAACGGCTCGTCGACCTGCACGAGCTGTTTGGCGCCCTTCAGCGTCTTCGTCTGCTCCGCCGTGATCTGCTGGACGATGCCGCCGACCGCGCCGGGGTCGGCGAGCGCGTAGTAGTCCCCGCCGGTGGACGTCACGACCTCGTCCATCTCCGCGGCGAGGTCGTCGAGGTAGTCCTTGCTGGAGACGTCGCCGGGGTTGATCCCGTACACCGTCACGTCCTGCGCCTTCGCGTACGCGCCGGCCTCCTTGAGCGTGAGGATCGGCTCGCCGGCGACGTAGTTGTCGGTCGCGAGCACGATCGAGCGCGACCGTTCCTCACCGACCTGGTCGAACCGCATGACGCAGGACCCGAGACCGTCGCCGATGAGGGACGACCCGTTCCCGAGATCGGTGCCGTTCCAGTACTCGTAGTCACTCTCCGGCGAGGTGAGGTCCTCGACGAGGTGGTCGAGCTGCGCTGCCACGTAGTCGTAGTCGCTCGTCAGCGGGAAGTACGTGGTCGCGGACGCGTTGAACAGGACGAGCGCGATCCGCTCACCGTCGAACCGCTGCACGAGCTTCTCGAACACCCCGACGAGCGCGGCGTCGTACTCCGTCATCGACCCGGACACGTCGAGGCAGAGCACGATGTCGCGGTTGCGCAGTTCGGGCTGGAACACCGTCGTGCTCACCACGCGGGACCCGAGGGCCGTGCCGGCGAGCAGCAGCACCCCGAGCGCGGCGATCGTCGCGATGATGAGGCGCCGGTACCGCGACAGCGCGCGACGGTATCCGGGGAGCGCGGTGAGCCGTTCGGAGTGCGCGACCCACAGGGGCTCGGCGTTCGCCTTCCGGCGCCGCCCGGTGCGGGCCACGAGGACGACGGCGGCGACCACCGCGGCCACGGCGAGGAGCCAGACGAGCGGCATCCACCAGTAGATCAGCTCCACGTCGTCACCACCTGGCGGGCGAGCGTGGCGGCCTCGGCGACGCTGCCCGTCTCGGCCTCGCGGAATTCGACCGGGTAGTAGGCCGACACGGCACGACTGAGTGGCGCGAGTCCGGCGCGATCGAGGTCTGCGAGGGTCATGACCTGGGCGCGGACGCCGCTGGACTCGTGCGCGTACATCCGGAGGATCGCGCCGAGCCGTTGGTGGGCGCGCCGCGTACTCAGGGCGCCGTCCCCGTGCTCGCGCTCGATCTCGCCGATGAGTGCGAGGTAGCGGTCGCGCAGGACGGTCGGCGACGGCTGCGGCGCCGGGCGCGGCGCGCTCCCGCGCGCGCGACGGCGCACGTGGGCGAGCATCCAGACGTACCACCCGATCACGAGCGCGATGAGCACGAGTCCGAGCACCGGCCAGAGCAGCGTGTACTGGACCGGTGCGTAGTAGCCGTTATCGCCGGGCATGTCGGTGGGCCTCGAGGAGGTGGAAGAGGACGGGGACGACGTCGTCGGCTCCGGTCACGCGCTGACCGCTGATGCCGAGTTCCTCGAGCTGGTCGAGGTGTCGGGCGGTGGCGCTGGTGACGGCCTCGGTGAACTCACGACGCAGCGCGTCGTCCGACCGGATGAAGGCCGGCAGGGACCGCTCGTCGGCGACGTCGACCATCGCCCGACCGGTGTACTCCGCCCGCATGAGGTCGGCGTCGCCGACCGAGATCCAGAGCACCTCGTGCTGGACGTGCAGGCGGCGGAGGATCTCCGACCGCTTCGGCGTGATCTCCTCGTCGTCCGAGACGATCACGAGCAGACAGCGCTGCTTGACCGACCGTGCCGCGTAGCCGAGCAACTCGTCGAGATCGCTCTGGGGTGCCGCGAGCGACGCACGCCGGTCGATGTGCTGCAGCAGGCGCTCGAGTGCCGATTCGGTGCCGGCGGGTCGGACGAGTTCCGGTGCGGCGGCGTCGCCGGCGACGAGACCGACGAGGTCGCCGTGCCGGATCGCGAGGTATCCCAGGATGCCGACCGCGAGGATGGCGACCTCGCGTTTGGTGCTCCCACCCTCGGCGAGCGCCGCGAGATCACGACCTGTGTCGACGACGAACAGCACCTGGTGTTTCCGCGTGGCGATGTAGCGCTTCACGAGTGGAGCGCCGTGTCTGGCCGTCGCCTTCCAGTCGATGTCCTTGATCTCGTCGCCCGGGGTGTACTCGCGGAGGTCGTCGAAGTCGAGGCTCCTGCCCTGGAACACCGAACGGTACTCGCCGTCGAGCATCCCCCGCACGCGGCGGTGGGCGTGGATGAAGAGTTTGGACTTCACCCGGTGGAGCAGCGGGGCTGACACGGGCCTACGGTGCCTGGACCGCTCCGAAGACGGCGTCGATGATCGTCTCGGGCGAGACGTCGTCGGCCGCGGCTTCGAAGTTCAGGATGATGCGGTGCCGCAGCACCTGGTGGCGGTAGCCCTTGACGTCCTCCGGGATGACGTGGTCACGCCCGGCGAGGATCGCGAGCGCCCGCGCGACGGTGCTGAACGCGATGCTGGCACGCGGGCTCGCCCCGTACTCGATGTAGCTCGCGAGCTTCGGCGGGAGGTAGTCGCTCGCATGGCGGGTGACGTAGACCGTCTGGACGATGTAGTTGAGGATCGATGCGTCGAGGTAGACCCGCTTGGCGAGGGACTGCAGGAACAGGACGTCCTCGAGGCTCACCCCCGGGCGATCCTGGTCGGTCTCGTAGAGCCCGGAGTTCACCCGACGGACGATCTCGGCCTCCTCGCCGATCGTCGGGTAGTCGAGCACCTCCTTGAGGAGGAAGCGGTCGAGCTGCGCCTCGGGCAGGTGGTACGTGCCCTCCTGCTCGATGGGGTTCTGCGTGGCGAGGACGAAGAACGGCTTCGGCAGCGGATAGTGCGTGCCGCCGATGGAGGTCTGGCGTTCCTGCATCGCCTCGAGCATCGCGCTCTGGGTCTTCGCGCTCGACCGGTTGACCTCGTCGAGGAGCACGAAGTTCGCGTGTACGGGCCCGAGCTGGGTCTGGAACGCACCGGTGCGGGCGTCGTAGATCTGGGTGCCGATGATGTCGCTCGGCAACAGGTCGGGGGTGCACTGGATGCGTTTGAACGAGGCGTTCACCGCTTGGGCGATCGATTCCGCCGCGGTCGTCTTCGCGAGTCCCGGGACACTCTCGAGCAGGACGTGCCCGCCCGAGACGAGTGCCGCGAGCAGGGTGGTGCGCAGCCCCTGCTGGCCGACCACCTTCGCATCGTAGGCACCGACGATCTCGGAGAGGATGCTGCGGGCCCGCTGCAGCTCGGCTGGCGCGATGGGGGTGCTCGGCGTCACGGTCACTGGTCTCCCTGGCGAGGCTGGCGGTCCGGACGGATGACCGTCGAACGCGGATCCGCCTGGTGGAACCCGGCGGTCCGAACAGTCTACGTGTGAAGATCCGGAGCTCGGGCGCCTCGGCCACCGGATGGCCACCAGGGCGTCGGCCGCCGTTCGCCCACCGTCCCCCTCGCGTCCACCGCCGCTTCATACCGTAGATCGATGACATCTGCAGCGCACGGGAGGCACCCGGAGACCGACGGTGCGACGGCGATCGTCCCGGTCAGGGGCGGTTCGAAGGGGATCCACCGCAAGAACCTCAGGACGGTCCGCGGGAGCACCCTCATCGCGCGATCGGTCGAAGGACTGCTGCGGTCGGGTGGCGTATCGCGCGTGGTCGTCACGACCGATCACCCGGACCTCGCCGCCGCCGCCGTCGCCGCCGGTGCCGAGGTCATCGACCGGCCAGCGGAACTCGCCGAGGACAGCACCTCCTCCGAGGCCGCGCTCCTCCACGCGCTCGGCGTCCTCGCGGAGCGCGGCGAGCTGACCCCCGTGACGGTGTTCGCGCAGGCGACGTCGCCCTTCCTCGACGTGGAAGCGCTCGACGACGCCGTCGCCCTGGTCTCCTCCGGGCGGGCGGACTCCGTCTTCGCCGCGGTGCTCGACCACGGATTCCTCTGGACGGAGAAGGCGAAGGGCGCCCGAGGGATCGGTCACGACCACCGCGAGCGTCCCCGACGGCAGGACCGCGCGCCGCAGTACCGCGAGACCGGCTCGTTCTACGTCTTCGACACGGACGGCTTCCTCGAGGCCGGGCACCGCTTCTTCGGCCGGATCGCGCCGGCCGTCACCAGGTCCTTCGCCGCACTCGACATCGACGAGCCGGAGGATCTGCTCGTCGCCGAGGCGATCGCCGGACTCGCGGAGCGTCAATTGGGCATCCCGTCGGGCTCGGAGCGTTCGGAGCACCACCTCGACGTCGACGCCGTCGTCACCGACTTCGACGGGGTCCACACCGACGACCGCGCCAGCATCGACGCCGACGGGGTCGAACGGGTGAGCGTCCATCGCGGTGACGGCCTCGGCGTCCGTCAGCTGCGCGAGGCCGGGCTGCCGTTCCTGATCCTGTCGACCGAGCGGGTCCCGATCGTCGCCGCACGCGCGGCCAAACTCGGCGTCGACGTCGTGTACGGCTCAGCCGACAAGGCGACCGCGCTCCGCGACTGGGCGACGGCGAAGGGTGTCCCACTCGACCGCATCGCGTACCTCGGCAACGACGTCAACGACATCCCGGCCCTCGAGATCGTCGGCTGGCCGGTCGTCGTCGCCGATGCGCACCCGGAGGCCCGTGCCGTCTCCCGGCTCGTCCTGGAACGCCGAGGCGGCGACGGGGCCGTCCGCGAACTCGCCGACCTCGTCCTCGCCCCACGCGCGACCCTCGACCCCCTGAAGCTGTCCACGCTGCAATCGAACGGAGCACGACCATGAGCATCCACCAGGACGCGAACGACACCACCGACCTCGACGGCCGGACGCAGCCGTCTCCCGTGCGCATCGACGGCATCCCCGTCGGCGGCGGCGCCCCCGCGTACGTCATCGGGGAGATCGGTCTCAACCACAACGGCGACGTGGAGCTCGCGAAGCGACTCATCGACGTGGCCGCCGACGCCGGCGCACAGGCCGTCAAGTTCCAGAAGCGCACACCGGAGATCTCGACGCCGGCGCACATGCGCGACGTCCCGCGGCAGACGCCGTGGGGTGAGATGAGCTACCTCGACTACCGCTACCGGGTCGAGTTCGACCGTGAGCAGTACATCGAGATCGGCGACCACGCCACCCTGCGAGGCCTCAGCTGGTTCGCCTCCCCGTGGGACGAACCGTCGGTCGACTTCCTCGAGGAGCTGGGCGTCAGCGCGCACAAGGTCGCGTCCGCCTCCGTGACCGACTCGGGCCTCCTGACCCGTCTCGCCGCGACCGGGAAGCCGATCATCCTCTCGACCGGCATGTCGACGCTCGAGCAGATCGACCGCGCAGTCGAGATCCTCCGGGGCTCGCCGCTGGTCATCCTGCACGCGACCTCCACGTACCCCTTGCCCGCCGAAGAGGCGAACCTCCGGATGATCGACAGCCTCGCCGCCCGGTACCCCGGTGTGCCGATCGGGTACTCCGGCCACGAGACCGGTCTGCAGATCTCCCTCGCCGCGGTCGCCCTCGGGGCCACGATGGTGGAACGCCACATCACGCTCGACCGTGCCATGTGGGGCTCGGACCACGCCGCGTCGCTCGAACCGCACGGCTTCTCGAACCTCGTCCGCGACATCCGGGTCATCGAGACCGCCATGGGTGACGGCGTCAAGCGCATCTTCCCCGGCGAACTCGCCCCACTCGCGAAGCTGCGCAGGGTCGATGCCTGATCATGGGCCCCGCCGTCGGGTGATCGGGGTGGTGGACTCCGACTCCTTCGTGAAGTGGGGCGCCGCCACCCTCTCCCGCGCGACCGGCTGGGACGTCGACCTCGTCCTCATCGAGAGCGACGTGTCCGCCACCGACCGGCAGGTGGACATCGCCCTGCTCCACACGGCGTTCGAGGGGAGGACCGTCCGTCGCCTGTCGCTCCGAGGACTCGTCGACCTCATCCGGACCGAGCAGCCGGACGGCGTGTTCGTCTCCACGCGTGGGCCGGTCGCCGAGGTCGTCATCTCGGAACTCCTCGCGCTCGGGCGCGCCACCCGCCCGGTGCTGCTCACCGGTCTCCCCGGCATCTCCATCCCGGCGAAGTGGAAGGGGATCTTCCTCCGCGCGCAGGCGGACGTCTTCGTCCTGCACAGCCACCGCGAGGTCGCCGCCTACCGTGAACTCGCGCTGACGCACGGGGTCGAGCCAGCGTTCGCGCTCGCGACCCTGCCGTTCCTGACGGACACGGCGACCGAGTCACCGGCCGAGCCCGCCCCGCGTACCCGGGTCGTCTTCGCCGCCCAGGCCACCGTCCCGGCCGATCGCGGCGACCGGCTCCGGATCCTGTCCTGGCTGCGGACCCTCGCGAACCGGCACCGCGACCTCGACGTCGTGCTCAAGGTGCGCGGCCTCGCCGGCGACCCGCAGACCCATCACGAGCACTACCCCTTCGACACCCTCCTGACCGGTCCGACACCCGACAACCTGCGGGTCGCCACCGGGTCGATGGCGGTCCACCTCGGCCACGCGGCCGGGCTCGTCACCGTGAGTTCCACCGCCGCGATCGAGGCCATCGCGGCCGGGGTCCCGGTCATCCTGCTCGACGACTTCGGTGTGGACCCGGCGCTCATCAACACCGTCTTCGAGGGCAGCGGGCTGTTGGCCTCCAAGGACGACCTCATGGCCGCCCGGTTCCGGCACCCGAACCCGGACTGGCTGCAGCAGAACTACTTCCACCCCGCCGAAGAGGACGACTGGATCCAGCGGTCGGAGGCGGCGTTCGCCGCGCGCGACCTCGGGACCCTGCCGATCCGTCCTCGGGCACGACAGAGTCGCGGCGGCATGCTCCGCACCGGTTGGGAGCGTCGTCGGGCGTTCGGGCGGGCCGACACGAGCGCGCTGGGCACGGTCGCCTTCGTCATCGGGCGGCCGCTGCAGATCGCTCGCCGTCTGGTCCGTCGCGCTCGGGGCGTCCAGCCGGCCGAGCGGCAACCGATCGCCTCCCGCCGGCTCGCGCCGATCGAGACGGAGACGCCGGTGCGCGCTCCGCACGGGGCTCGTCACCGCACGGCCCGCTGACGGGAGCGCCGCTCGACCGGAGACCGGTCGGGCGGCGCTCCAGGCTCAATTGGAGCCGACCGTCACCACCGGTGCGCCCGTGGAGGTGTCGTCGGCGGGCATCTCGGCGGCCAGGCGGTTGGCCTCCTGGATGAGCGTCGCGACGATCTCGGACTCCGGCACCGTCTTGATGACCTCGCCCTTGACGAAGATCTGGCCCTTGCCGTTGCCGCTCGCGACGCCGAGGTCGGCCTCACGAGCCTCTCCGGGGCCGTTCACGACGCAGCCCATGACAGCGACGCGCAGGGGGACGCTCATCCCCTCGAGGCCGTCGGTCACGTCGTTCGCGAGCTTGTAGACGTCGACCTGGGCGCGCCCGCAGCTCGGGCAGGAGACGATCTCGAGCTTGCGCTCGCGGAGGTTCAGCGACTGCAGGATCTGCAGCCCGACCTTGATCTCCTCCGCCGGCGGCGCGGAGAGCGAGACACGGATGGTGTCGCCGATGCCCTCGGAGAGCAGGATGCCGAACGCGGTCGCGCTCTTGATGGTGCCCTGGAACGAGGGACCGGCCTCCGTCACGCCGAGGTGCAGCGGCCAGTCACCGCGCTCGGCGAGCAGCCGGTAGGCCTTCACCATGACGACCGGGTCATTGTGCTTGACGGAGATCTTGAAGTCGTGGAAGTCGTGCTCCTCGAACAGGCTCGCCTCCCAGACGGCACTCTCGACGAGCGCTTCTGGGGTCGCCTTGCCGTACTTCTGCAGCAGCCGCGGGTCGAGGGAACCGGCGTTGACACCGATGCGGAGGGAGACGCCGGCGGCCTTCGCGCGCCGGGCGATCTCGCCGACCTGGTCGTCGAACTTCCGGATGTTGCCGGGATTGACCCGGACGGCCGCGCACCCCGCGTCGATTGCGGCGTAGACGTAGGCGGGCTGGAAGTGGATGTCGGCGATCACCGGGATCTGACTCTTCTTCGCGATGATCGGCAGCACCTCGGCGTCGTCGCGGGTCGGGACGGCCACGCGGACGATGTCGCAGCCCGAGGCCGTGAGCTCGGCGATCTGCTGGAGGGTCGCGTTGATGTTGGTCGTCTGGGTCGTCGTCATCGACTGGACGCTCACCGGGGCGTCGCCGCCGACGAGCACCTTGCCGACCTTGATCTGTCGCGACTTGCGCCGCGGGCTGAGCGTCTCGGGAACCGACGGAAGACCCAGATTGATAGCTACCACGAGCCTCAGCTTACGCGCGCGACGCCCCGCAGGCTCCCCGTGAGCTGAATGCCTGCTGGGACGTCGCGATCCACGGTCAACGGGCGGGCGGTGCCTCGCGATTCGCACGCAGGACGCCGAGCCGTTCCCGGTACTCGACCTCGTCGATGTCGCCCTGGGCGAAGCGCTCGGCGAGCGTCTGCTCGGCGCTCCGGGACCCGTCCTGACGCCAGGCCCACGGCGGGCCCTGGTGGCCGTCCGGGGACGCCCCGGACCAGGCTCGGCGACGCCACCGCCGACCGACGAGCGCGACGATGAGGACGATCACGGCGATCCAGAACGCGGGGATGAGCAGCAGCCAGAGGAGGTGGAAGCCCGGCCCGGGACCGCCGGGATGCATGGCGGTCGTGGCGAGCACGATCAGGGAGGTGGACATGGAGGACTCCGTTCGTCGGGCGGACGACGACCGTCGTCCGCATCACGACCCCGAGCCTCCTCCGGATGGTGGCCGAGGGCATCCGACGACGGGACGGATCACTTGACTCCCCTGGGAGTACGACCACCGGTCGCTCAGACGCCGGGACTGACGAGCCCGGTCTCGTAGGCGATGACGACGAGACGGACCCGGTCGCGCGCGGCGAGCTTCGACATGATGCGCGACACGTGGGTCTTCGCTGTGAGCGGGCTGAGGAACAGCGCCCCTCCGATCTCCTCGTTGGTGAGTCCGCGTCCGACGAGACCCAGCACCTCGCGTTCGCGCTCCGTGAGCCCAGCGATCACGGCGTCGTCGAGCGGCGCGGCGATCGCTCCGGCGACCTGGGTGAGCAGCCGCCTCGTGACCCCGGGCGACAGCAGGGCGTCACCCGACGCGACCACTCGGACGGCCCGGATGAGCTCGGCCGGCTCGGTGTCCTTCACGAGGAAGCCACTCGCGCCTGCCCGGATCGCCTGCGCGACGTACTCGTCGAGCTCGAAGGTGGTGACGACGATGATGCGGGTGGCCCCGAGCGCCGGATCCGCGACGATGGCCTCGGTGGCGGCCAGGCCGTCGCCTCCGGGCATCCTGATGTCCATGAGCACCACGTCCGGTCGTTCCCGACGCACGACGATGAGCGCCTCGTCCCCACCGGCCGCCTCACCGACGACCGCGATGTCGGGCTCCGCGTCGAGGAGGGCGCGGAATCCGCCGCGGATGAGGGCCTGATCGTCGGCGACGACCACGCGGATCATGCGACGCCTCGGACCGGCACCCGGGCCGTGACACGGAAGCCGCCGAGCGGACTCCGCCCGGTCTCGAGGGTGCCGCCGAGGAGCTCGGCGCGCTCGGTCATGCCGAGGAGGCCGTTGCCGTGCTCCGCGGGGCCGGGTGGGGCACCGACCCCGTCGTCCTCCACGAGCAACCGGTAGGACCCGTCGACCTCGACGAGCTCGACGGACACCCGTCCGGCCCGCGCATGCCGGAGGACGTTCGTGACGCTCTCCTGCGCGATCCGGTACAGCGCCTGCTGCACGGCCGCGCCGGGCGTGGAGACGAGGCGCAGCTCGAGTACCGCGTCGACGCCCTGGTCCCGGAGGGACTGGACGAGGACTGGTAGTGCCTCGAGATCCGGCCCCGGTCGCCTCGGCGCGCCGGTCGAGGGATCCTGGGCCGCATCGGCACCACGGAGGACGTCGAGGAGGCCACGGACCTCGTCGAGCGACGCCTTACTCGACCCCTTGATGTTCGTCAGCGCCTCCCTGGCACGTTCGGGCTGGGTGTCCATGAGGTGCAGGCCCATGCCGGCCTGGACGGTGATCTGCGCGAGCGAGTGGGCGACCACGTCGTGCAGCTCACGGGCGATGCGCACGCGCTCCTCCTGGGCGGCGGAAGCCCGACGTTCACCCTGACGCCGGCGATCCGCGTCGAGCTGTTCGCGCCGGGTGCGGAGTCCCTCGGCGAGGAGGACGGCGACGATGACGAGGGCGGTCGTGGCCCCGACACGGAAGCCCGACACCTTCCAACCGACGGCGAGCGTGACGGTCAGGGCGAGTGCCCACCCGAGCCCCAGCGACGGATAGGTCCAGCCGCGCGCTCCACGGACGATGCCGGAACCCGCGGCCAACGCCAGCGCCACGGCGGGAGGACCCCAGGTGGGACCCGTCAGCACCGAGGCGCTCGACAGCACGGCGACCGCCGCGACCGTCGGCCCGGGCGACCGCCTGGCAGCGAGCAGGCAGAGCACGCCGGCGAGTGCCAGGAGGACGGCCGAGGAACGGGACCACCCCGAGGCACCGGCACCCGGGCCGAAGGAACCGTGGAGGGCGAGCACCGCTGTCGCGGGCACCTGGACGAGGAAGGACACCACCACCGGCGCCCAGAGGCGCCAGACGGGGCGTCCGGGTCGGCGATCGCCCGGCGTCGTCCAGGGTGCCGAACCCGTCTCGACCGATGCCATCCCTGCATGCTACTCGCGGGTCGGAGCCGCTGCGTCGCCCGCACGGAGCCTGCACCGTACTCCCCGGGGAGTACGGCCGTACCGGGATGGGACGGTCCCGCGGGCTCCGGTCGCGTCGGCCTAGCCGAAGAGGTTGACCGGCTTGACGATGTCGGCGTACACGAGGAGCGCGCTCATGCCGCCGAGGACGATCACCACGCCGAAGGTGAGCGGGATGAGCTTCGCCGCGTCCACCGGTCCCGGGTCGCGACGTCGGAAGACCTTCGCGAAGCGGCGACGGATCGCCTCCCAGAGCGCTGCTGCGACGTGCCCGCCGTCGAGGGGCAGCAAGGGGATGAGGTTGAAGACGAAGAGCGCGACGTTGAGCGACCCGAGGATGCCGAACACGGTCGCCGCCTTCGACGCGACAGGGATCTCGTCGAGGCTGACCACCTCGCCCACGACCCGTCCGACGCCCACGACGCTCATCGGCCCGTTGGGGTCGCGCTCGCCGGATCCGAACGCTGCCTGCCCGACGTCGATGAGTCGCTGGGGCAGGTTCAGGATGATGTTGGCGGTCCGGGCGATCGTGTCGCCGACGGTCGGCAGGATCGTGGTGACGGGCTGCGCCACCATCTGCTGCTGCGGGGTGATGCCGACGAAGCCGACCTCATGGGTCTTCGCCGAGCCGTCGGCGTTCGTGACGATCTTGCCGGTCTCGGCGTCGACGACGTCCCGCTCGAGCAGCAGCGGCGTCAGGGTGAGGTCGAGTCGCTGCTCTCCGCGGGCGACCTCGAGGGCCAACGGCTTGCCCGGCGAATCCTGCACGGCCGCGGAGATCTCGGCGAAGGTGGAGATCGGGGTGCCGTCGATCGAGAGGATCGTGTCGCCCGGCTTCAAACCCGCGGCGGCCGCCGGACCCTGCGGATCCCCAGCTGCACAGCTCTGGCGGTCGCTGGTGGACGGCAACACGCACTCGTACACCGAGGTCAGCGTGCTGCTCTGCTGCGGGACGCCGAACCCCGACACGGCGATACCGATGAACAGGACGGCGAGGACGAGGTTCATGAACGGCCCGCCGAGCATGACGACGATCCGCTTCCAGACGGGCAACCGGTAGAAGGTGCGCTCCTCGTCGCCGGCGCCGATCGTGTCGGCACTCGCCTCCCGCGCGTCCTGGACCAGCGTGTCGAAGAAGCCGGTGCTGGCGTTCCGGGCGGCACCGCCGGGCTGCTTGGGCGGGAACATGCCGATCATCGAGATGTAGCCGCCGAGCGGGATCATCTTGACGCCGTACTCGGTCTCGCCCTTGCGGCGCGACCAGATGGTGCGACCGAAGCCGATCATGTACTGGGTGACCCGCACGCCGAACAGCTTCGCGGGCACGAGGTGACCGACCTCGTGCAGCCCGATGGACACGATGAGGCCCACGAGCACGATCACGATGCCGAGGAGGTAGAGGAGGACGGATTCCACGGCGTAACCCTACTCGCGCGGTCGGGTCACCGGCTGCACGCCGGCTGTGCGGCCGCTCGGAAGCTTCCGACGATGGACGGGCAGGTCAGCCGATGCGCTGCTGCGCGCGAGCCCTCGCCCAGCGCTCCGCCTCCGCGAGCGCCTCCAGGGTGAGCTCGCCCTCGGGCGCCTCGTGGTCGTCGACGACCGCGCGGACGGTGTCGAGGATGCCGAGGTAGCCCAGCCGACCCGCGTGGAAGGCCGCAACGGCCTCCTCGTTCGCCGCGTTGAACACGGCCGGATAGGTGCGACCCTGCCCGCCCACGAGCTTGGCCAGCCGCACCGCCGGGAAGGCCTCGTGGTCGAGGGGCTCGAACGTCCACTGCTGGCGCGAGGTCCAATCCAGCGGGACGCCGACGCCTGGGACCCGGTTGGGCCAGTCGAGCCCGAGGGAGATGGGGAGCCGCATGTCGGGCGGGGAGGCCTGGGCGATGGTGGAACCGTCGATGAACTCGACCATCGAGTGGACGATCGACTGCGGGTGGACCGTCACCTCGATGCGGTCGTATGGGACGTCGAACAGCAGGTGCGCCTCGATCACCTCGAGACCCTTGTTGACGAGGGTCGCCGAGTTCGTCGTGACGACGAGACCCATGTCCCAGGTGGGGTGGGCGAGTGCCTCGGCCGGCGTGACGCCGGCGAGCGACGCGCGGTCCCGTCCGCGGAACGGTCCTCCCGAGGCGGTCAGGACGAGCCGTCGCACCTCCGTGGCGGTGCCGGATCGGAGGGCCTGGGCGATCGCGGAATGCTCGGAGTCCACGGGCACGATCTGGCCGGGTGTCGCGATCCGCCGGACGAGGTCGCCACCGACGATGAGCGACTCCTTGTTCGCGAGCGCGAGCGTCCTGCCCGTCTCGAGGGCCGCGAGGGTCGGGCCGAGCCCGATGGAGCCCGTGATGCCGTTCAGCACCACGTCGGCGTCGACGCTGCGGATGAGCCGCTCGGCGTCGGCCGCGCCCAGGGCCGTGTCGTCGACGTGGAAGGCGGCGGCCTGCTCGGCGAGGAGCTCGGCGTTCGAGCCGGCCGTCAGGCCGACGACCTCGAAGCGGTCGCGGTCACCCCGGATGACGTCGAGTGCCTGCGTGCCGATCGAGCCGGTTGATCCGAGGATGATGACGCGTCTCACGGCGGTCAGTCTACGTCGGCGGCGGTGCGGGCCGCTCAGCCCGCGGCGGGAGCCGTGGTGCTGCTCGCGTCGAGGATGTCGATGACGAACACGATGGTGTCGTCGGCCTCGATGCCCGCCTGGCTGTTGCCGCCGCTCGGTCCGTACCCGAGGTCGGGTGGGATGACGGCGATGACCTGCGATCCGATGTGCTGGCCGGCGATGGCGCTCGAGAAGCCCTTCACCACGGCGGACAGCTGGAAGTTGGTCGGTCCGTTGCCCCAGCTCTCGTCGAAGACCTCGCCGGTCCGCCAGTTCACACCCTGGTAGTTGATGATGACCTCGGCGTCGGGCTGCACCACCGCCCCGTCGCCCTGCTTGAGGACCGCGACCTGGAGATCGGCCGGAGCGGGCTCCTCGGGGATGGTGACCGTGGGTCGTCCGGCGGTGTCGAGCTCGACCGCGGGCATCCCGGCGACGGGCTCCTGCGGGACGCCGTCCGCCTTGGCGTCGCTGTGCACCGTGCTGAGGACGTCGGCCACGACGACCAGCGGCTGGTCGGCCTGGACCGTGCCGTCGCTCGACCCTGCGGAACCGAACCCGTCGCCCGCCGTGACGAACGCCGCGACGCGGGATCCGACGTTCGTGCACTCGACGGCGCGGACGAGGCCCTTCAGGTACTTCTGGTCGTTGACCACGATCGCCGTCGCCGGGCTCGCACCGTAGGCGGTCTGCGCGACGATCGACCCGGTCACGGCGTTGTAGATCGACATCTCGACGAACGTCGTGTCGCCGGGATCGACCCGCTCTCCGTCGCCCTTGGCCACGATCGTGCGTTCGGTCGTGTCTGCGGCGAGGGTGCCCTTCGCGAAGGTGACCTCGGGGATCGAGCCGAAGTCGCCACTGACGCTGATCGCCTTGGACGCCTTGCCTGCGCTCGTGTCGGCGCACTCCCCCGGACTGGGAAGCGCTTGCGACTGCGACGTCGCCGAACTGCACGCGGTCAGCGACACGAGGGACGCGATGACGGCCAGAAGGCAGAGGCTCTTGCGCACAGGGGAACTTTCGGTCGTTGCTGAGGGGTCGGTCCAGTTTCACCCACCAGGCTCCATGCTGGCTGACAGCGCGCCGAACATCCGCGGTGGGTGGTCACACGTGAGTATGCCGGGTCGCGCATGCGTCGCCGGGTACAGTCGTGCGCATGGCCGACGAGGAGCAGACGCAGCGACGCGCCCAGGAACCCTCCGACCAGACCACGGTCGAACCGTCGACGGACGACACGGTGTCCACGCCCTCGAAACCGGGTGTCGTCTACTACTTCGGACGAGCCGTCCTGAACACGACGGCGAAGCTGCTCTACCGCCCCAAGATCATCGGTCGGAAGAACGTCCCGAAGCGTGGGCCGGTCATCCTGGCGAGCAACCACCTCTCGTTCATCGACAGCATCGCGATCCCGATCAGCGCGCCACGACGGGTGCAGTTCCTGGCGAAGTCCGATTACTTCACCGGACGCGGTCTGAAGGGCTGGGTCTCGCGCACCTTCTTCACCTCGATCGGCGCGGTCGGGGTCGAACGTGGCGTCGGGCAGGCGGCGCAGGAGGCGCTCGACCAGGGACGCCGGATCCTCGAGAGCGGCGAGGCCTTCGCCATCTACCCCGAGGGCACCCGGTCGCTCGACGGACGGTTGTACCGCGGCAGGACCGGTGTCGCCTGGCTGGCACTCACCACGGGCGCGACGGTCGTCCCGGTGGGCCTCATCGGCACCGACGACCTCATGCCGGTGGGCACCACGATCCCGAAGTTCAAACCGGTCACGGTGATCTTCGGTGAACCCATCGACGTGAGCCACCATGGCCCGGCGACCTCAGGACGCGCCAGACGCAAGGCGACGGACGAGATCATGGCGGCGATCCACGCCCTCACTGGCCAGGAGCTCGCGAACGCCTACAACGAGTCGCCGCCCGCCGACACCGTCGAGCGCATCAAGCGCGCCTTCCGCCCGGAACGGCTCTGAGCCGCGGCGTCCGTCCACTCCTCAGGTGGTCGTCGCGACGACGATCGTCGGTTCATGACGGACCGGGAAGTTCACCGAGTTGGCGATGAAGCACAGCTCGTTCGCGCGGGCGTGTCCTGCGCGCGCCGCCTCGACCATCGACGCATCGGCGACCGTGACCTGCGGACGCAGGACCACCTCCGTGAACGCACCGCTGCCCGCGCCGTCCTCCACCATGGTCCCGACGGCGTCGTCCGTGTAGGCCGTCACCACGACACCGAGGGTCACGGCGACGTGCAGGTAGGACAGGAGATGGCACTGGGCGAGGGCCGCGAGGAGCAGCTCCTCGGGGTTCCATCGACCCGGGTCGCCGCGGAACGGTTTGTCGGCCGAGCCCTCGAGGTCGTGCTTCCCGGCGGCCGTCACCGTGAGCTCCCGGGAGTAGTCCCGGTACCCGCTCGTGCCCGTCCCGAGGTCTCCGTCCCAGCGGACGCCGATGGTGTAGTCGTGGTGGCCCGTGATCATGCCACCAGTATCCCACTGGCCTCCCCACCGCGGCCCGCGTTCGCGGCCCCGCTGTCGGGAGGTCGCGCTACGCTGGAGGACTATGACTGACACGCTCGACACCACGGACCAGACGACCGCCTCCGCCCCCAGCGTGACGCAGGAGCGTCGCATCGTGACGGCCGTCCCGGGCCCGCGCTCGCAGGCGCTGCACGCCCGCCGAACCGCGGTCGTGTCCGATGGCGTGTCGAGTGTCCTCCCGGTGTACATCGAGCGCGCGCACGGCGCGATCGTCGTCGACGTCGACGGCAACCAGTTCATCGACCTCGGTGCCGGTATCGGTGTCACCACCATCGGCCACACGGAGTCCTCCGTGGTCGGCGCCGTCCAGGACCAGGCGGCCGACGTCCTGCACACCCTGTTCACGATCACCCCCTACGAGGAGTACGTGCGCGTCGCGGAGCTGCTCGCCGAGCACACCCCGGGCGACTTCGCGAAGAAGTCGGTGCTCGTGAACTCGGGCGCCGAGGCGGTCGAGAACGGCGTGAAGATCGCTCGCAAGTACACCGGTCGGCGGGCTGTCGCGGTGCTCGACCACGGCTACCACGGTCGCACCAACCTGACCATGGCGATGAACTACAAGGCCGCCCCCTACGCGACCGGCTACGGTCCGTTCGCCGGCGACGTCTACCACGCCCCCAACTCCTACCCCTACCACGACGGCCTGTCCGGAGCTGCGGCTGCGGCCCGCACCATCGCCTACCTCGAGAAGCGCATCGGTGCCACCGACCTCGCATGCCTCGTCGTCGAGCCGATCCAGGGCGAGGGCGGCTTCGTCGTCCCCGCGGAGGGCTACCTCCCCGCGCTCCAGGAGTGGTGCACGGCCAACGGCGTCGTGTTCATCGCCGACGAGATCCAGAGCGGCATGGCGCGCACCGGCGAGTACTTCGCGAGCTCGCACTTCGGCCTCGTCCCCGACCTCGTGCTGAGCGCGAAGGGCATCGCCGGCGGTCTGCCGCTCGCGGCGGTCACGGGGCGCGCCGAGATCATGGACGCCAGCCAGCCCGGCGGGCTCGGTGGCACCTTCGGCGGTAACCCCGTCGCGTGTGCCGCGTCGGTCGCGGTCTTCGAGTCGATCGAGTCGCGCGGTCTGCTGGCCGAAGCGGATCGCATCGGTGCCACCCTGACGGCGGCGCTGCTCGAGCTCCAGGGCAAGTACGACATCATCGGCGACGTCCGCGGCATCGGCGCGATGATCGCGATGGAACTCGTCCAGCCGGGTACCGCCTCGACGACGAAGGAGCCCAACCCGGCCGCCGTCAGCGCCATCGCCGCAGCCGCCGCGCAGCAGGGCGTGCTCGTCCTCACCGCCGGCACCTACGGCAACGTCCTCCGTTTCCTCCCGAGCCTCGCCGTCTCCGACGAGCTCATCGCGGACGCGATGACGGTCATCGATCAGGCGCTCGCAGCACTGTGAGCACGGCGGTCCCCCAGACCTTCGGCGTCGCGGACGCGGTGGAGCTGGCTGTCGTCGAGCGCAGCGGCTTCATCGAGTCACGACACGCCGGATCGGCGATCGTCCTCGGTCCGGAGGGCGAGGTCCTCGCGAGCCTCGGAGCACCGGACGCACCGGTCTTCCCCCGCTCGTGCCTCAAGCCCTTCCAGGCGATCACGATCATGAACGCCGGAGTGTCCCTCGAGGGCGCTCAGGCCGTGCTCGCGACCGCGAGCCATGCGGGCACCCGCAAGCACGTCCAGGTCGTGCGCAGCATGCTCGGCCGGGCTCGGATCGAGGACTCGGCGTTGCAGTGCCCGGCCGATTGGCCCGGTGATCGCGCGTCCCGCGACGAGCTGGTCCGGGACGGCCTCGGCACGAGCCCCCTGTACATGAACTGCTCCGGGAAGCACGCGGCCATGCTGCTCGCTTGCGCGCAGAACGAGTGGGACCAGGCGACGTACCTCGAACCCGACCATCCGTTGCAGCTCGCCGTCCGCGACACCGTCGAGCGCTTCACCGGCGAGAAGCCCGCCGCCAGCGGGGTCGACGGCTGCGGGGCGCCGGTGTACGCGATCTCCCTGACCGGACTCGCACGTGGCATCGGACGCGTCGTCAACTCCTCCCCCACCTCGCCGTTCGCCCTGTACCGGAACGCCGGGCTGCTCACTGCGGCGGTGCTCGCCAACGGCTGGGCACTCGATGGACCCGGTCGGGCGAACACGCTCGTCATCGAACGCCTCGGCCTGTTCGCGAAGCTCGGTGCGGAAGGCGTGATGGTCATGTCGGCACCCGGCGGCGCGACCGTCGCGCTCAAGGTCCTCGACGGCTCGCTCCGGGCCTCGACGATCATCGCCCTCCGTCTACTCGTCTCGGTCGGAGCACTCGATGCGGCCGCCGTCGACGCCCTCGAACCGGAACTCGACCTGGCCATCCACGGCGGAGCCGCCGTCGTCGGCCGGATCGCCGTCACCGCGGTCTGACCGCCCGGCCGACAGCCTCGGCGGCTTCGGGTCAGGAGCCGAGCAGGTCCACACGCATCGCCTCCTGTCCGGCCCGCCACCACCAAGCACGGCCGCTCGCATAGCCGAGGAGCGGGGGGAGTTCACGGCTCCTGGTCACCTGCCGGAAGTCGGCGGCGGAGCAGCCGTGGACCACCAGGTCGGCACCGGCTGTGCTCGGCGGAAGGTCTCGCCCGACGACCAACCGGCCCGACAGCCACGTCTCGGGGTCGACGAGGACGACGATCGCGGCGTCGTCCTCCAGGACGTCGCTCTCGACGCCCGCGACGCCCGCGAGCGGTGCGGACGGGAACAGCTGCGCTGCCGGTTCGATGAGCCGCACGCGTCGCTCCGTCCCGGTCGAGCGCTGCAGCATCGCCCGGGCCGCTCCGGTCGCGCGCGTGACGATGACGGTCGCGCGTTGCGGGCTCGGTCGCCAGCGGTGGACCCCGGGCGCAGAGGACGGTGACGCCGGCGACGGTGGAGCGAGCGCGATCTGCACTTCCGAGTCCTGCCAGTGCGCGCGGCCGGCGGGTCGGCGTGGATCGAAGCAGGAGGCGGGTGCGCCGGCGACGAGATGATCCTGCCGATCGGCGAGGCGGAGGACGAGCGTGCTGCTCAGCTGAGCCGAGAACCGGTGGACCACACCACCGAGCCGGGAGGCGACGAGGACGACGCTGATCCCGCGGCGTCCCCCGTCTCGAAGCAGGCCGAGCAGTGCATCGCGGAGGGCGGCGCCGTGCTCGTCCCCGGCGGTCGCGAGGAGCGACTCCACGTCGTCGACCAGCAGCAGGGTGCGCTCGGTCGGGCGGAGCGGATCCGACAGCGCCATGACGGTGTCCCAGGCCTGCTCGGCATCCTGGCCGACGCGCTCCACGCGGAAGCGATCGCGCGCGCCGACCTCGAGCGTGTCCAGCAGGGTCGTTCGACCGGAACGTCCGGTGCCGAGCACCAGCAGCGAGCCGTCGTGCTCCGGACACCACACCGCGGGGCGTTGTGCCTGCTCCTCGGGGAGGTCCGCGAGGCCGAACACGATGCCCTCCCCGGGAGGACAGTCGACACCGGTGCTCTCCGAGCCTCCGGCACGTCCCGCCTCGATCGCCGAGACAGCGCTCAAGGCCAGGCGTGCCGGCAGGGGGTCGAGCCATGGTCGCCGAGGTGCAGGCGCGTCGCGCCAGCGCTCACGGACCGCGAGGATGTCGTCGGACGTGGTGACCGCGGACTGGAACACGAGTCGTCGGTCGCCGTTCCAGACGATGCAGCGGCCCGGTGTTCCGGCCGGGATCGCGGCCGCATCGGGCACACCGAGGATCGCGGCGCTGTCGGGGCGCGAGGTGACCCGGAGCGAGAGGCGGAGCGTGCAGTTCGCGAGGATGGCGTCGGCGGCGACCGCCGCAGGACGCTGACTGCAGAGGATCAGATGCAGGCCGAGTGATCGCCCGCGGGCCGCGAGGTCGGCGAACACCTGATGGAGGTGCGGGCTCGCGTCGAGCAGTGCCTGGAACTCGTCGACGACGACGACGAGCCGTGCCGGGCGATGCTCCGGCAGGAGCACGGGGTCGAGCAGGTGCCGCGCCCCGTGTCCGGCGAGCACACGCTCGCGGTGGCGCAGCTCGGCACGCAGACTCGACACGACGCGGTCCGCCGCTCCCGGTTCGAGGTCGGTCACCATCCCGACCACGTGCGGCAGAGTCTCCACCGCTTGGAAGGAGGCGCCGCCCTTGCAGTCGACGAGGAGCAGGGAGAGCTCCTGCGGTGAGCACTGCGCGGCGAGAGCCGTGATCCAGGTGATGAGCAGCTCGCTCTTGCCGCTCCCGGTCGTGCCGCCGACCAGTGCATGGGGTCCGTCCGCTCCGAGGTCCAGCAGCTGCACGCCCTCGACGCCGGTGCCGACGGCGACCCGGAGCGCATCGGGCCGCCAGTCGGATCCCACCGACGGGCGACGGCCCCGCACCGGATGCACCTGCGCGAAGGCGACGTCGGTCGGCAGACTCGAGAGGGTCGGCGACTCCCCCGTCGTGAGTGCGGCGGCGGTGAGCGCCTCGACGACGTGTTCCGCTTCGGCCTCCGCGAGCAGGGTTGGCGACACCGGCACGGACGTGGAGGCGCCGGTACCGTCGGCGAGGACGGTCTGGCCGTCGGTATCGAGGACGAGCAGGTGTCGGCAGCGGGTGGGGATGAGCTCGACAGTGTCGGACAGGGCGACGAGTACACCGCCGGTCGGCGGGCGTCCTCCCGATCGCCCCGCGGCGGACCCGACCGCTTCCCAGCGTTCGACGACCGAGACGAGGGTCGGCTCCGCCGGTCGCCCACCGGGCATCGGGTCGGCGGGGTCCGAGACCGCACGGTGCGGGAGGTCCTCGAGGAACGCCCAGGTGCGGTCGTCGGAAGCCGCGGGCTCACCGGAGAACTGCGCTGCCTGCGGCGGGAGCTGTCGGGCGAGCTGCAGGAGGATGCTGCGGGCCACCGCGCGCGCGAACACCTTCCCACCGACGATGCCGATCCCCTCGACCGCCTCGACCACGACCGGCGCCTCGGACAGCCGTGCCGCCCACTCCCATCGGTCGTCGTCCGCCCCCGCGTCCACTCGGACGGCACTCCTCGTCTCCCCTCGCCCGACGCAGACGAGCGTGCGGCGGGCCTCCGGTACCCGCCACCTGGCACGATCGGGTCCGTCGATGACCCCGAGGAGCCGACCGGCAGGGTGGAGTGCTCGCAGTTCCTCGCGTTCCTCGACGTGTGCTCGCGCGATGTCCTGCTCCAGCTCCTGCGCCGCAGCGTCATACGCCGCGCGCGCCCGCCGTCCGCGCCGACGTCTGGTCCAGCGTGCGTCGATGTAGCCGGCGACGGCGATGAGGGGCCCGAGCGCGGCGAAGACGAGGGTCACGGGTGAGCCGGTGATCGCGAACAGGGCGACCGACCCGACGACCGGGGCGAGACTTGCGAGGATTGGGAGCGACCCGGTGGGCGGCTCTGCCGGCGGGCTGGGGGCACGGAGGCGGGCCGGCGTCGTCGCGGGCCGGTGCGAGGTGGTCGCGGAGGGCGTCACGTCCGAAGGGCTCATGGCTCCAGTGGAGCACTCTGCGGCCCTGACCGGCTGACGGGACGGTCCGACCGGGCGCGAAGCCCGCGCGAGCAGCGGCTGTGGAGCGGGCTCAGGAGGCGGGCTGCTCGACGCTCTCGTCGACCGCCGCGATGTCGAGCACGATGACCGAGACGTTGTCGCGTCCGCCGTTGTCGAGGGCGGCACGCAGGAGGAGTTCGGCCGCGTCGACCGGCGTGGCCCCCTCGGTCAGGAAGTACCAGATCCCGTGGTCGGTGAGTTCCTTCGTGAGCCCGTCCGAGCAGACGAGCCATCGGGCACCGGTCTCGATCGGGAAGAGCTCGACGTCAGGTACGGGGTCGTCCGACGGTCCGACGGCCCGGGTGATCATGTTGCTGTTCGGGTGGAACTCCGCCTCCTCAGGGCTGATCGCTCCCGCGCGGATCAGCTCCTGGACGATCGAGTGGTCTTCGGTGACCTGGACCAGCTCGCCGTCCTGCAGCCGGTACACCCTGGAGTCGCCGATGTTGAAGACCGCGACGCGACCCTCGCCCTCGTCGGCCGTCAGCACGACACCGGTGACGGTGGTGCCCATGCCGAGTTCGCCCTCCTCCGCGGTGTCGATCATGTCCGCGACGGCCATGCGCAGCGCGTCGACGAGGCCGTCGACGGTGAGGATCTCGGCTCCCTCGGTGGCCTTGGTCAGGCGGTGCGCGACCGCGGCACTCGCGACCTCGCCGGCGGAGTGCCCACCCATGCCGTCGGCCACGGCGAACACGGGAGGGAGCGCCACGAAGGCGTCCTCGTTCAACTCGCGTCGCTTGCCGACATCGGTCATGCCGGCCCACGCGAGTGAGACTCGACGCCCGCCGGGCAGCGTGACGATCCGTTGCCCGTGCTCGGTCACGTCTGCTCCTCTAATACGGCTGGCGGTGGCTGATGCACCCTCGACGATAGTACGGTACCGGCCGACCGCAGGACCGCCCCACCCGGCTCGGCGGATTCCGTACGGGGATCGGCGACGACGGATCCGGACGCCGGGGTCGGTCGGTCCTGCGGATCCGCTTGCCGCGACCCGTCCACGCTGTCATGATCGACGCATGACACGAGCGAGCTCCGATGCACCGGCGAAGGCGGCGCCGCCCGACGACACCTCGAAGGCGATCATCGAGCAGCTCCAGACCGACGGACGCCGCTCCTACGCCGAGATCGGGAAGGCCGTCGGACTCAGCGAGGCCGCGGTGCGGCAACGGGTGCAGAAACTCACGGAGTCCGGCGTCATCCAGATCGTCGCGGTGACCGACCCGATGCAGCTCGGTTTCACCCGACAGGCGATGATCGGCGTCCGGGTGACCGGTGACACCCGCGTGGTCGCGGACCGCCTGTCCGCGTTGTCGGCCGTCGACTACGTCGTCCTGACCGCAGGCTCCTTCGACCTGCTGGTCGAAGTGGTCTGCGAGGACGACGAGGAACTGATCGCGCTGCTGAACGACGAGATCCGCACCGTCGACGGTGTCTCCGGAACGGAGACCTTCGTCTACCTGCGCCTGCACAAGCAGCTCTACGACTGGGGCACCCGCTAGAGGGGATCCCCGCACCGGCGCAAGCCGTCCCCAGTATCACGTTCCGCCACCCCCGACAGAGGTACGCTCAACCCATGCCCGCGAAGCCGATCGGAGAACGGACTCCCCCGTCCGGCCCGTCGGCGTCGGGTGACACCGCCTCGGCACCCGGTCTCGCGGACACCGGGCCCACGAGAACGGGCCCGCACGCGGTCGAGGTCCCACGACGCGTCGGTCGGATGACCGGCTACAGCGCCTTCCCACAGCTGCTCTTCGGCCTGGCGGTCGTCGCCATCCTCTTCGCCACGCTCCTGTTCCAGGGCGTCGACGACAACTCCGTCCTCTTCTACATCGGGGTGATCCTGGCGTTCATCGCGACGGCGCTCGCGCCGATCGTGCCGTGGCACCAGGTGCCGCGGCTCCTCATCGCGCTCCCGATCCTCGACATCATCGCCATCGCGCTCATCCGGCAAGGCGAACCCCTGATCGGCGCGGGACTCCTCTGGGTCTTCCCGACCATCTGGATGGCGACGGCCTTCGGCCTCGCAGGTGCCGTGACCGCCATCGTGCTCGTCTGCACGTCGAGCTGGTCATCCCTCGCGATGACCCCGGGGGACATCACCATCGCCAACCTGCCGGCGCTCGTCATCCTGCCCACGGTCCTCGCGTTCGTCGCCGTCTCCACCGCGATGACCGCGAAGCGGACGGAGGCGCAGCGCGTGCTGCTGAACAAGCAGGCCGGACAGCTCGAGACCGCCCTGGGGCGTGCACAGGACCAGGAGAGCCGCCTCGCGGAGATCCTGAACGCCGTGAACTTCGGCGTCGTCCGCTTCGACCGCATCGGAGCCCGGGCGATGGTCAACCGGTTCCAGACGCGGCTGCAGGACGAGGTCGGCGAGCTGTCCGACGTCAATCCCGCACTCCCGGTGTGGGCCGAGGACGGACTGACCCTCCTCCAGCCGCAGGACAAGCCGTACATCCGTGCACGCCGTGGTGAGGAGTTCGAGAACCTCACGGTGTGGCTCGGCGCCCCCGGTACCGAGCGGATCGCCCTCGCCCTCACCTCCCGCCGCCTCTACGACCACGAGGGCGGCTACGACGGCACGGTGCTCGTCTCACGCAACGTCACGAGCGAGATCAACGCGATCCGCGCCAGGGACGACCTCGTGGCCTCCGTGTCGCACGAGCTCCGGACGCCGCTGACGTCGATCCTCGGGTACCTCGACCTCGCGCTCGACGACCCGGGGCTCCCACCGCGGGTCGCGAAGCAGCTCACGATCGCCCAGACGAACGGCGATCGACTCCTCGAACTCATCGCGGACATCCTCGCAGCCTCCCGCGACGTGAACCGGACCATGGTGCTCGAACGCTCCGAGTGCGAGCTCCGGGAGATCGTCGACCGCTCGGTCGAGTCGTTGGCGCACGTGGCCGCCGAACGGAGCATCACCATCGTGCGCCACGACGAGGAGGCCGTGCCGTTGTTCGCCGACCCGTTCCGCCTCCGGCAGGTCGTCGACAACCTGCTCTCGAACGGCATCAAGTACAACCGGGACGGCGGCGAGCTGAGCGTCGGTGTCACCGCGGAGGGCGACACCGCCTGGGTCATCGTGCGGGACACCGGCATCGGCATCTCCGAGGAGGACCAACCGAAGCTCTTCGAGCGGTTCTTCCGCTCCGACCTCGTCCGCAACTCCACGGTGCACGGCAGCGGTCTCGGCCTCGCGATCAGTCGGGACATCGTCCGTCTGCACGGCGGCGACCTCACCGTCCACAGCGTGCTCGGTGAGGGCACGACCGCGGTCGTCCGTATTCCGAGAGGCGGCACCGAATGACCTTCGACAGCCAGACCGTCGCGGTGATCAACGCGCTCGTCATCTTCGTCTGCGGCGCGACGTTCATCGTCAACACCTTCATGCGGAAGGACGACGCGAGCGGGAGGGTGTGGTCCGTGTCCTACATGGCCGGGATGTTCACCAGCTTCTCCTACGTCGTCAGCGCCCTGAGCCAGGAGGCCTGGTGGGCGATCGCCGCCGGGAACGGTGGATACGTGCTGAGCATCGCCGCCCTGTGGTCCGGCGCGCGGCTCTTCAACGGCAAATCGAGTCTGCTCTGGGTCTCACTCATCGGGACGGCGGTCACGATCGTCGCCGCGCTCGCCGCCGGCCCCTCGGGAGGCCCCTGGGCGGGCGCGCCTGCGACGTTCCTCTGCATCGCCCTCTTCGCGGGCCTCGGCGCGGCTGAGACGCTCGTCGGCGCGATGCGGGACAACCCGACCACCCGTGGTTTCACCATCGTGCTCGGCATCGCGTCGGCGTTCTTCGCGGCTCGGCTGGTCGCACTCCTCGTGGAGGGGCCGGACGGTTCGTTGTTCACGACGCTCTTCGGGACCGTGGCCGCCTCGCTGCTACTCATCGCGCTCCTCATCGTCGCGACCGTGGTGCTCTCGGTCCTGCGGGCCGAGCGCGCCGCACCCGCCAGCCGACGGCACGGGAGCATCGTCGCGTACACGGGCGACGACGTCCTCCTCCAGGAGTCCTTCGTCCGGATCGTCGACGACTGGCTGGAACGGGCGAACTTCCATGACGAGCAGCTCGCGATCCTCCACGTCCGGCTCGACGACCTCGATGAGATGAAGACGGCGTTCGGAGCAGCGTTCAGCAGTGAGGTCGCCGAGGGGTTCATCTCCTCGGTCCGTCGGTACGGCCCGACGCTCTCCGACATCGGCGAGGACGGCGCGGGGTGTCTCCTGATCGCGACCCCCGCAACGGACGCCGACGACGCGCTCCAGGCGGCCAAGGGCATCCAGGACGGCCTGCTCGACCACCCCGTCGAGACCACGCCGCGCCTGCGCCCGACGGCCAGCATCGGGATCGCTCTGACCGACTACCTCGGGTACGACGTCGCCGTCCTCACGCGTGCCGCCAGCGACGCCAGCCTGCGTGCTGCAGCGTCCGGCGGGAACCGCACGGTCCTCGCCTCGTCGTCGCCGACGGGCCGCTGACGGATCGGTTCGAGCTCGGTCAGGCGGGCGGGGCGATCGCGATGGTGAGGGTGTCCACCGCAGTCTGCTTCGCATATTCGGCGGACGTCGGCGTCGCCTGCACCAGCAGCTCGTAGGTGATCGTCAAGGTGACGCCGGTCGCGGCACTGTCCACCTCGGGGAGGACGAACGTCTGGCTGTAGCTGTACGGTGCCTTGATGAGGTACCCCGGTGCCACCGTCGACTGGTCGGTGAACGGGGCAGGCGACTCCAGCTGCCCCTTCGGTCCGTGGACGGTCGTGGTGAGCGTCACCCGCGAGAGATAGAGCGCCTGGAGGTCGTCGGGGTTGAGCACGCCGCTGAGCGAGAAGCTCACCGGTTTGTTGACGTCCGCGGTCCACGCGTCCATCGACAGTGTGGACCAGTAGTCGACCGTGAGGGTGGCGGAGCCCGCCGTGAGCGTGTGCTTGGCACTCCCGCTCGCGAGTTCGTTGGTGATCGCACTCACCGTCGGCCTCGGCGTCTTCGACACGCGCGGCGAGCTGGTCGGCTGCGCGCCCGGCTCCTCCCACGGAGGCGTCCCGCAGGCGCTCAGCCCGAGGACGAGCGCGGCGGCGGTCGCGGCCTGGAGGGCGTGCCTGACGTGCCGGTTCCGGACCGGGCTTGGGTGGTTCGACATGAGGCTCCTGGCGGGTGTCGGAGGGATGATCGAGTGACCCTCGAGGGTCCGTATGACCCACGAACTGGGGCCAGCGCGAATCTTGAGGAAATCCTGAGCCGACGCTATCGCATTCACGCGCGAAAGCCGCGCCCAACGCGGCAGAGTTGCAACTGCAGCGCGAACCGTTGCACTCGACCCACTCGGAACAGGACCCCTGATGTCAGAACTCGAAGCGCGACCGGACAGCTCTCGGCCCAACGCCCAGCAGCCTGACCCTCGGTACATTCAGACGCAGCCGCTTCTTGCGCCCGAACTTGAAGCGTACGCCAACGAATTCATCGACTCGGTCAACTCGCTCCCCGAGTACCGCGCGACCATCGGGTGCATCATCCCCGCCTACAACGAGGAGGAGTCGCTGCCGGCAGTGCTCGCGTCCCTCCTCGAGCAGACGCGGATGCCCGACGTGATCCACGTGGTCATCAACAACACCACGGACCGGTCGGTCGACGTCGCCGCGCCCTACGCCGGCCCGCACTCCCGGGTCGACGAGGACGGCTACGAGCAGTTCACCGAGGTGTTCATCCACGACATCGGGAAGAACCCCGACAAGAAGGTGGGCGCGCTCAACTACGGCTTCACGCTCGTCGAAGGCTACGACTACCTGCTCGGTGTCGACGGTGACACGGTCGCCGACCCGACCGCGATCGAGTCGCTCGAAGCCGAGATCGTCTCGGACAGTCGCATCGGCGGCATCTCCGCGATCTTCTCGATCGACGACGAGCCGTTCAAGAAGCAGCTCGTCCCGGCGTTCCTCATCGCCGGCCAGCGCACGCAGTTCGCCGCGTTCAACATGCAGAACATGCTCCGAGGCCGCAACATGGCCGTGCTCGGCGGGCAGTACTCGATCTTCTCCGTCCAGGCCCTGCGCGACGCCATGGAGCAGAACCACCAGTCCACCCCGTGGGTCAAGGACTCCGAGGTGGAGGACTCGCTCCTGTCGCTGCAGATCAAGAGCGCCGGCTACCTCACGAAGATCAGCGCCCGCGCCCGTGCCGACGTCGGTGGGATGACCACGGTCCGCTCCCTCGACGCCCAGCAGGTGAAGTGGAACTACGGCGCGATCGAGCTCATGTGGCCCGGCCAGCGCGGCGACACGAAGGGGCAGCCGTTCCACCCGAACTTGCGACTGCGGTGGCTCGAGAACGCGGAGATGCTCCTCAACATCGTCACGCGCATCCTCTTCGTCGTGCTGCTCGCCGGTTCGCTGTCGATTCACGCGTTCGTGTTCAGCCCTGTGTGGCTCATCCCGCCGCTGGTCGCCATCTTCCTCAACCTGCGCATCGCGCTGTCGATGAAGAAGCGGAACGCCCGCGACATCCTCTTCGCGGTCCTCATCTTCCCGGCCGAGTTCTACATGTGGATCCGAATGGGCCACTTCATCCGTGCCTGGTCGAAGTTCGCGTCGAACAAGAAGGTCGACAACTGGGCCGAGCAGGCGAAGGCAGAACGCGGCTCGGGCAACGCGCACCTCGCGCCGCTCCTGTTCGTCCTCGCCGCCATCATCGCGATCGTCGCCGCCTGGACCCAGCTCTCCCCCGTCGTCCAGTCCACGATCCTCTGGGCGGGCTGGCCGGTCCTCGGCGTCATCACCGTGCTGCAGACGCTCAGCATGTTCGGCAAGCTCATCCGTCGTCAGCGCGGCTACCGCGTGTGACGTCCCCCGACCCGGGCACGGTCGACGCCGACGAACTGCGCAGGTTGCTCCGAGAACTCTCGGGCGACCTGCGCAGTCGTCGTCGGTTCGTCCAGACCTACGTCGAGATGTGGCCCACCCGTCTGGCACGCCTGGGAGCGGCACTCGACGCCGACGACACCGACGAGTCCAAGGTCGTCCTCCTCAGCATCCGCTCCTCCAGCGTCATGCTGGGCGTGATCGGGGTGGCCGGACTCGCGAGTGCCGGTCTCCAGGCGATCGAGCTGGGGCGACTCGAACGCGCGCGCGAGATCCACACCGCCCTCCAGGAGGTCGGCCGTCGCAGCTGCGAACGGCTGCTCGAACTCGACGCGGCAGACGCAGCGGAATCCTGAGCTCCGTCCACCAGGCGTCGTTGGTCGCCGGCGAGGCTCCGTCGCGGTCGGGACCGCGGTGGTCTCAGTCGTCGGAGGTCATGCGGTAGCCGACGCCGCGCACCGTCTCGATGAACCGCGGGGCCACGGTGCTGTCCGCGAGCTTCCGTCGCAGGTTGGCGAGATGCACCTCGATCGCACGCTTGTCGGCTTCGCTGACGTAGTAGGCCGTGATGTAGCTCTCGCCACGGAGCATGAGCGCGAGGTCCGCCTTGCTGCGCACTCGACGGCGGGACTCCATCAGTGCCTGCAACAGGTCGAACTCGCTCCGCGTGAGGTCGACCTCGGTGCCGTCGACCTCGACGATGCGGGTGGCCGAGCTGAGCTTCAGACCGCGGTGGACGAGCCACCCCTCGCCGTCGTCGGGCGCTGCGGCAGCCGGTTGCATGATGATCGGGACGACCGACTGACCGACGGGAGCGGCATGACGCGCGACGGTCTCGTGGACGATCGTGGGGTCGGGCGACGACACCTGCTGCTGCAGCGGCGGAGTCGCGACCTGAGCGACGGGAGCCGGCGCGACCGCGGTCGGTTGCACTGGTGCCGCCGCGGCGACGGCCGGAGCATCACCGTTCGCGCGAGGCCGACGAAGCATCGCCTCGATGCGGGCACGGAGCTCGCGCGGACGGAAGGGCTTGGTCATGTAGTCGTCGGCGCCGGAGTCGAGGCCCTGCAGGGTGTCGATCTCGTCACCTCGGGCGGTCAGCATGACGATGTAGGTGGAGCTGATGGCGCGGATGCGCTTGGCAGCCTCGAAGCCGTCGATACCCGGCATGCTGACGTCGAGGGTCGTGACGAGGGGGTTGTGCCTCCGCACCGCCTCGACGCCGTCGAGACCATTCGCGGCGGACACGGTCTCGAAGCCGGCCTGCTCGAGGACGGTCTCGAGCAGTTGGCGGATGTCCGCGTCGTCTTCGATGACGACCGCGGTCCGACGTTCGCTCAGCTCTTCGGTCACGATGCCCCTACCCGTTCCACCCGTCAGCGACGTGCCGGATGTGGCCGTTGCCGACTCACCACGCGCTGAATCCCTTGGCCAGTTGCACGGCCTGCTCCGGCCACCATACCCCAGCAAGGGGGCCACCGTTGCACGCTCCGTCGCTCTCGCCGGGGGCTTTCACCCAGAGGTTCGCGTCGAGATGTTCGGCCTGCGCGGTGAGGGGCTGCTGCCCCACCGTCCGGCCGGACGGGTTGCACCATTCGCCGTTCGAGCCGCTGCCGTTCCGAGAGGTGTCGATCACGTAATGGGCGCCGTCGAGGAGGCCGCTCAGTTCCTCCGCATAGGCGATCTCGTCCTCGGTCGTGTTGTAGTTGGAGACGTTGGTGGCGAAGCCCGTTGCGTCGGCGACACCGGCCTCCCGGAGGAGCTCGGCCATCTCGGCGGGCGGTCGCCAGTCGGAGTGGCCGCCGTCGAGGTACACGGGGACCGATGCGTCCGCGAACTGCTCGGTCGCGGCTGCAAGTTGCCGCATCCGCGCGGTGCGGTCACCGCAGTCCGGCGCGAGCGCGACGGCATCCGGTTCGAGGATGACGGCGACGCGGTGGTCCGCGACGGCGGCGACGATCTCGGCGACCCAGTCCTGGTACTCGTCGCTCGACAACCCACCGGCGGACTGGTTGCCGCAGTCCCGCTCCGGCACGCCGTAGACCGTGAAGACCGGCATGGACCCGGAGCGCTCGGCGGACCGGACGACCTCGGAGACGGTGTCCTGCACCGTGTTCATGGGGTAACGCTCCGGGACGAGCCAGATCGCCGTCGGCTCAGCTGCGAGCCGTGACGCTGCCGCGAGTTGGTCGGCGACATCGGTCGGGTCGCCGTCGGACCCACCGCTCGTCCCGGCCGTGGCGGAACTCGTCGGTTCCTCGGTCGCGGCCGCCGGATCGGCCGCGGCGGCGCGGGCGGCCAACGAGGACGGATCGACGTACAACTGCGCTCCGTCGAACGGGCCGGCGGCGGCGTTCGGCACGCGGCTCACGAGCGACACCGCGAGCGCACCGCCGGCGAGGAGGACGGCGACGACGCCGAGGGCGACGGCCGTCCGGGTACGTCGTCGGTCGCGGGGCGTTCTCGGCACGGATCCTCCTGCATGGTCATCCGCAATTGTGCCCGACAAAGCTTCGCCACGGTGCCGATTCGCCCGAATCCGTGCCCCGAGTGGGGGACGGATTCGCTCAGTGGCCGCACGGACGGCCCGACGACGCGCCGAGCTCCGCCAGCGGCCCGCCCACTGGGACTGCACACCAGGGGCCGCTCCGCAACGTTGTCCGGATCGCCGCGGCTCCCTACCCTTGATGATCGGAGCGACGCAGGGTCGCCCCAGGGCCCGAGGAGCACACACGTGAGCACGAAGACCATCCCCACCTCCGATGCGGCCGCCGGTGGTGCGCCGGCGAAGGTCATCCCGTGGGTGCTCGGGCCGTCCCTCGTCGTCATCCTCGGCGTCGCGCTGTTCTCGATCCTGCTCCCGAAGCAGGCCGAGGCCGTCTTCGGCTCGATCCAGTCCGGCATCATCGGGAGCCTCGGGTGGTACTACGTCCTCCTCGTCGCGGCCTTCGTCATCGTCGCCATCGTCTTCGCCGTGTCGAAGTTCGGCGACATCAAGCTCGGCAAGGACGACGACGAACCGGAGTTCTCGCTCCTGTCCTGGTTCTCCATGCTCTTCGCCGCCGGCATGGGCATCGGGCTCGTCTTCTACGGCGTCGGTGAACCGCTGACGCACTTCCTCGAGCCGCGCCCCGGCGTGACGGGGTCCGAGCAGTCCCTCGCCCAACAGGCGATGAGTCAGACGTACCTGCACTGGGGACTCCACGCCTGGTCGATCTATGCGGTCGTCGGTGTGGCCCTGGCCTACGCCGTGCACCGGAAGGGACGGCCGATGTCGATCCGCTGGGCGATCGAACCGCTCCTCGGCAAGCGCGTGCAGGGCGGCTGGGGCAACGCGATCGACACCATCGCCGTCATCGGCACCGTCTTCGGCGTCGCGACCTCACTCGGGCTCGGTGTGCTGCAGATCTCCGCAGGACTCGGCTACACGGGCATCGCCGAGCCGAACATCCTCACCCAGGTCGTCCTCATCCTCGTGATCACCGGTGTCACGATCTTCTCCCTCGTCTCCGGCGTGCACAAGGGCATGAAGTGGCTCTCGAACACCAACCTGATCCTCGCCGGGCTCCTCCTGTTCTTCGTCCTGTTCGCCGGCCCGACGCTGTTCCTGTTGCGCGAGTGGGTGCAGTCGATGGGCGCGTACCTCCAGAACGTGGTCGGACTCACCTTCAACGTCTCCGCGTACCAGGGTGCTGCCGGCGAGGCCTGGCAGTCCTCGTGGACGACCTTCTACTGGGGCTGGTGGATGTCGTGGGCACCCTTCGTCGGCGTCTTCATCGCCCGCATCTCGAAGGGGCGCACCGTGCGGCAGTTCGTGCTCGGCGTCCTCCTCGTCCCGACCCTCGTGACCTTCCTCTGGTTCGCCGTGCTCGGCGGCACTGCCATCATGCAGTCGCTGGAGGGGCGTGACTTCAGCGGTGCGGACGGTCCCGTGGACCTCAACACCGCCCTGTTCAACATGCTCGCCGGCCTGCCCGGTGGATCGATCGCGACCGTCGGCGCCCTCCTGCTCATCCTCCTGTTCTTCGTGACCTCGGCCGACTCGGGATCGCTCGTGATGGGCATGCTCACGACCGGCGGGACGGAGCCGAGGAACCGGGTCCGGATCGCCTGGGCACTCGTGACGAGCCTCCTGGCCATCTCGCTGCTCATCGCGGGCGGTCTCGCGTCGATGCAGACGGCGGCCATCATCACCGCGCTGCCCTTCAGCGTCGTGATCATCCTCATGTGCGTCTCCTCGTTCAAGGCCTTCGGCATCGAGGTGCGGCGGGAGCAGCGGGCGAAGCGCCGTCTGTTCGCCGCAGAGCTCACCGAAAGCGTCTCAGCCGACGTGAGCGAACAGCTGTCGGATCAGGTCTCGGAGCAGGTCACGGAGCACTTCGGCACGATGACCGCCCAGCTCGACCTCCGGCAGCTCGCGTCTCCGGACGCCCCGGGATCATCGGCCGTGTCCTCGGACCCGCGGAAGCAGGACCCGAAGCAGCCCCGCTCGAAGGACTGACCGGGCGGCTCAACCGACGGGGAAGCGGTCCGAGATCCAGGCCGCTTCCTCGGCGGTCGGCGACCACGCCGAACCGGCCGCGGCGTTCGCGCGGATCTGTTCCGGAGTGGTCGCGCCGGCGATGACACTCGTGAGCCCGTCCTGGGCGAGCAACCAGCCGAAGGTCGCCTCGAGCATGGAGATGCCGCGCTCGTCGCAGAAGGCCTGGTAGGCCTCGATCGCGTCCCAGGGCGCCGTGTCGAGCAGGTGCTTGCGCTGGCGCATGATGCGGCTGTCCGCCGGCCCGCCGTCACGGGAGAACTTCCCCGTGAACAGTCCGTTGTAGAGCGGGAAGTACGGGAGGAAGCCGACACCGGCGGCGCGCATGGCCGGGAACAGCTCGCGCTCCGCGCCCCGGACGAGCAGGCTGTACTCGTTCTGGGCCGAGATGAATGCGGGGTGCCCGGCGGTACGAGCCGCCCAGTCCGCCTCGGTCAGCTGCCAACCGGCGAAGTTCGAGTGGCCGGCGTAGCGGATCTTCCCCTCGTGGACGAGCTCGTCCAGGGCCGCGATCGTCTCCTCGATCGGCGTGAACGGGTCGGGGGTGTGCAGCTGGTACAGGTCGATCCAGTCGGTGCCCAGGCGGCGGAGCGAGCCCTCGACCGCGAGCCGGATGTAGCGACGGGAGCCCTTGGCCCCCCAGTTCGGAATCGGGCTCTCGTAGTCCACATGGCCGAACTTGGTCGCGAGCACGATCTCATCCCGCCGTCCGGCGATCGCCTGCCCGAGGAGTTGTTCGCTCAGCCCGTACTCCCGGCCGTAGATGTCGGCGGTGTCGAAGAGGGTGACCCCGGCGTCGATCGCCGCGTCGACGACGGCTCGCGTGCCGTCCAGGCTCTCGGTGACCGTGCCCTCGCGTCCGAAGTTGTTGCAGCCGATGCCGACCGCTGAGACGAGGAGGCCGCTTCGGCCGAGTGGGCGATAGCTGAGATCAGACATGCATCCAGGCTAGCCCGACCGTCCTCCACAGGCACCCGTCGGCCCCTGACGTCGCGGCCAGGCCCACGTGACGCATCGCGTCGATCACGGGCTTCCTACGCTCGGTGCATGACCACACACCTCACCGTCACCGATCCCGTACTCCCCTACTCCGCCATCGCCGACCCGACCGCCGAGGGCTTCCTCAGGATGCCGACACCGGTGGGGCGGATCGAGCTCCGCTCCGTCGACGACGCGGTCTCAGCCGTGCGCTTCGAGCACCACGGGCGACTCCCCCTCGACGGGGTGGACGAACGCCCCACCGCGGTCCTCCTCGACGCCGCGGAGCAGATCGACGAGTACTTCCGCGGACGACGCACGGTGTTCGAGCTCCCGCTCGTCACGACCGGCACGCCGTTCCAGCAGGCGGTGTGGTCGGCGCTCGGCGAGGTGCCGTTCGGCGACTCCATCGGGTACGGCGCCCTTGCGGCCGCGGCCGGCGCCCCGCAGGGCGGCCGGGCGGCCGGCCAGGCGGTTCGGGCGAACACCATCGCGCTCCTCATCCCCTGTCATCGCGTCCTTGGAACCGGGCGGATCGTGACGGGCTATTCTGGCGGAGACGGACCGGCCACCAAACGCTGGCTCCTCGACCACGAAGGGATCCCGTTCCGCCGATGAGCCCAGCCTCCCCGACCATCGTCGGCACCGACGGCCTGACCCGCTGCGCCTGGGCGGGGACGGACGCGGAGTACCAGCGCTATCACGACGAGGAGTGGGGCGTACCGCTCCACGGACAGCGGCAGGTCTTCGAGAAGATCAGTCTCGAAGGGTTCCAGGCCGGGCTCTCCTGGATCACGATCCTTCGGAAGCGACCGGCTTTCCGGGAACGGTTCCACGGCTTCGACCTCGACGCCGTCGCAGCCATGACAGAGGCTGATGTCGGGAGCCTGCTCGACGACGCCCGGATCATCCGGCACCGCGGGAAGATCAACGCGGTCATCGGCAATGCCCGCACCGCCCTCGAGCTGGGGGACGACCTGGACGAGATCCTCTGGAGCTTCGCTCCCCCGCCACGGCCCGCACGGTTCGCCCAGTGGACCGAGGTCCCCGCGGTGACCCCCGAGTCCACCGCGCTCAGCGCCCACCTGCGGAAGCGCGGCTACCGGTTCGTCGGCCCGACGACGATGTACGCCCTCATGCAGTCCGGAGGCCTCGTCGACGACCACCTCGTCGGCTGCTGGCGCTCCGAGAGCGCTCGCTGATCCGCAACGGTCAGACGACGAGGGCGAGCTCGGTCACCCGACCGTCGTCGGCACGGGCATGGACGTCGAGTACCCATCCGGTCGATCGCGCCCAGTCGAGCAACGAGTCGAGATCAGGGTGGTCGACACCGGCCTCCAACAGCGCGCGGGTGAACCGGCCCTTGCCCTGCTTGTTGAAGTGGTTGAGCGCCCGGCGTCTGCCGTCGTCGCCGACCGTGAGCACACGCAGGTAGACGGCACCGGCGCGGTCCGGCAACGGCCCGAGCGCCGCGTAGCCCTCCGAGCGCAGGTCCAACAAGACACCCTGGACGGCGTCCAGCTCGCGCGCGACCGGCACCGCCCAGTGACGTTTCAGGACGAACCCGGGCAGCCTGGAGTCGTGGGAGAGCCGATACGCCGGGATGGGATCGAGCGCGCCGACCGGGCCGAGCAACGCCGAGTGCACGACCAGGTGCTCAGCGGCGAAGCGTCGCGCGTCCGCTGGGAGCGTGGCTGCATCGAGCGCGTCGTACAGCACCCCCGTGTACCGGTCGATCGCCGGCATCGTCGCGGACGTCGCCGCCACGCGGTTGCGCTGGACCTCGCCGAGCTGCTTGGGGCCGAGCTTCAGGGCCTTCACCGTCGCGGTCTCATCGGCAGCGAGCGACACCAGGGCGCCGAGGCAATCGTTCCGGGACGAGGAGAGCCCTGGAAACCGCAGCAGGGCGGTGTCCAGGGCTCGTCCGTCGCCGCCGTCCCGCTTCGTCTCCGAAGGGGGAAGGAGGATCAGCACTGAATCAGGAGCTGGTCACGAGCGTGGCGTTGCCGGCCACGACGGTGACGGTGTTGTTCTCGACCGACAGGAAGCCGTCTTCAGCGTTCGCGACGATCTTCGAGCCGTCTTCGAGCGTGACACGGACCTCACCGGCGGCGAGGATGGCCAGCATCGGCTCGTGGCCGGGCAGGATACCGATCTCGCCGTCGACGGTCTTCGCGATCAGCTGGCGTGCCGGGCCGGACCACACTTCGTGGTCGGCCGCGACGACGCTCACGGTCAGAGGAGCGGAAGCCATGCTTAGCCGTTGTCCTTCTGGATCTGAGCCCACTTCTCTTCGACGTCGGTGATGGAACCGACGTTGAAGAAGGCCTGCTCGGCGACGTGGTCGAACTCACCCTTGGCGATGGCGTCGAACGACTCGATGGTGTCCTTCAGCGGGACGGTCGAGCCCTCGACACCGGTGAACTTCTTCGCCATGTAGGTGTTCTGCGAGAGGAACTGCTGGATCCGGCGCGCACGCGACACCGTGATCTTGTCTTCCTCGGAGAGCTCGTCGACACCGAGGATGGCGATGATCTCCTGCAGTTCCTTGTTCTTCTGGAGGATCTGCTTGACCGTGGTGGCGACGCGGTAGTGGTCGGCACCCAGGTAGCGGGGGTCGAGGATACGGCTCGTCGAGGTCAGCGGGTCGACGGCCGGGTACAGACCCTTCGACGCGATCTCACGGGAGAGCTCGGTCGTCGCGTCGAGGTGCGCGAAGGTCGTCGCCGGAGCCGGGTCGGTGTAGTCGTCGGCGGGGACGTAGATCGCCTGCAGCGAGGTGATCGAGTGACCACGCGTCGAGGTGATGCGCTCCTGGAGGAGACCCATCTCGTCGGCGAGGTTCGGCTGGTAGCCCACGGCGGACGGCATGCGACCGAGCAGGGTCGACACCTCGGAACCGGCCTGGGTGAAGCGGAAGATGTTGTCGATGAAGAGCAGCACGTCCTGCTTCTGGACGTCGCGGAAGTACTCCGCCATCGTCAGTGCGGAGAGAGCGACGCGCAGACGCGTTCCCGGCGGCTCGTCCATCTGGCCGAACACGAGGGCCGTCTTCTCGAAGACACCCGCCTCTTCCATCTCGTGGATGAGGTCGTTGCCCTCACGGGTGCGCTCACCGACACCGGCGAACACCGACACACCACCGTGGTCCTGCGCGACGCGCTGGATCATCTCCTGGATGAGGACGGTCTTGCCGACACCGGCACCACCGAAGAGACCGATCTTGCCGCCGAGGACGTACGGCGTCAGGAGGTCGATGACCTTGATGCCGGTCTCGAACAGCTGCGTCTTCGATTCGAGCTGGTCGAAGGGCGGCGGCTGACGGTGGATCGGCCAGCGCTCGGTGATCTCGATCTGCTCGCCGGGCTCGGCGTTGAGCACCTCGCCGATGACGTTGAAGACCTTGCCCTTGGTGACGTCGCCGACGGGCACCGAGATGGGCGAACCCGTGTCGGTGACCTCCTGGCCGCGGACGAGGCCGTCCGTGGGGTTCAGGGCGATGGCGCGGACGAGGTCGTCACCGAGGTGCTGTGCGACCTCGAGCGTGAGGACCATCGTCTGCTCGCCGATCACGACGCTGGTCTTCAGGGCGTTGTAGATGCCCGGAATCGCGTCGTGCGGGAACTCGATGTCGACGACCGGGCCGGTGACGCGCGAGATGCGGCCGACGGCGCCGGCCTTCACCTCTGCAGCGCCCTGCTCGGCAGTTGCGGTGGGAGTCATGTTCTTCTCTTCTCTGTCTCTACAGATACGTGTGCGTGTTGCGATGACTAGGACGAGAGCGCGTCTGCGCCGCCAACGATTTCGGAAATCTGCTGGGTGATCTCGGCCTGCCTCGCGTTGTTGCGGAGGCGGGTGTAGTCGGTGATGAGCTTGTCGGCGTTGTCGCTGGCCGACTTCATCGCCTTCTGCGTCGCGGCGTGCTTCGCGGCGGAGGACTGCAACAGCGCGTTGAAGATCCGGCTCTCGATGTAGTTCGGGAGCAGTGCATCGAGCACGCTCTCCGCATCCGGCTCGAACTCGTACAGCGGCAGCACAGCGGTGTCGGTGGGCTCCTCGACGCCTTCGACGACCTCGAGCGGCAAGAGACGGACGACCTCGGGGGTCTGCGTCATCATGCTCACGAGGCGGTTGTAGACGATGTGGATCTCGTCGACGCCACCCTCGGAGGCGTCCGTGAGGAACGCCTTGAGGATGGACTCGCTGATCTCCTGCGCCGTGGCGAAGTCGGGGTTCTCCGTGTTGCCGACCCACTCCCCTGCAGCCTGCATCCGTCGGAACGTGAAGTAGGCGACCGCCTTGCGGCCCACGAGGTAGTGCGTGACGTCCTTGCCCTGGCTGCGCAGGAGCTCGGTCAGCTCGGCGGCCTCACGGAGGACCTGCGAGTTGAAGGCGCCGGCGAGGCCTCGGTCGGATGCGAACACGACGACCGCAGCCCGCTCAACCTTCTCCGGCTCGGTCGTGAGCACGTGATCGACGTTGGAGTACGTCGCGACGGCGGACACGGCACGAGTGATCGCACGAGAATAGGGTCCGGATGCCGCCACCCGCGCCTGCGCCTTCTGGATGCGCGACGCGGCGATGAGCTCCATCGCCTTCGTGATCTTCTTGGTCGTCTGCGCAGACTTGATCTTCTGCGTGTAGACCCGGAGTTGAGCGCCCATGGACTAGCGGCGACCCTTCACGATCTTCTCCTGGTTGACGTCTTCAACCGGGAGCTCCTCGACCTGCTCCGAACCGAGGGCAGCGCCCTCGCCCGTCTGGAACTCGAGCTTGAACTGGTCGACAGCGGCATCGAGCTTCGAGACGGTGTCGTCGTCGAGCACGTTCGTGTCGCGCAGCGTGGTGAGGACCTCGGTGTTCCGACCCAGGTAATCGAGCAGTTCGCGCTCGAAGCGGAGGACGTCCTCGACCGGGACGTCGTCCAGCTTGCCCTTGGTTCCGGCCCAGATCGAGACGACCTGCTCCTCGACGGGGTACGGCGAGTACTGCGGCTGCTTGAGCAGCTCGGTGAGGCGGGCGCCACGGGCGAGCTGACGGCGGCTGGCCGCGTCGAGGTCGGATGCGAACATCGCGAACGCCTCGAGCGAGCGGTACTGCGCGAGCTCGAGTTTCAGCGTTCCGGAGACCTTCTTGATGCTCTTCACCTGAGCGTCGCCACCGACGCGCGAGACGGAGATACCGACGTCGACCGCGGGGCGCTGGTTGGAGTTGAAGAGGTCTGACTGCAGGAAGATCTGGCCGTCGGTGATCGAGATCACGTTGGTCGGGATGTACGCGGAGACGTCGTTCGCCTTGGTCTCGATGATGGGCAGACCCGTCATCGAACCGGCGCCGAGCTCGTCGGACAGCTTCGCGCAACGCTCCAGCAGACGGGAGTGCAGGTAGAAGACGTCACCCGGGTAGGCCTCGCGTCCCGGCGGACGACGGAGGAGGAGGGAGACGGCACGGTAGGCCTCGGCCTGCTTCGACAGGTCGTCGAAGATGATCAGGACGTGCTTGCCCTCGTACATCCAGTGCTGGCCGATGGCCGAACCGGTGTACGGAGCGAGGTACTTGAAGCCGGCCGGGTCGGACGCAGGCGAGGCGACGATCGTCGTGTACTCGAGCGCGCCGGCCTCTTCCAGCGCACCCTTGACGGAGGCGATGGTCGAGCCCTTCTGGCCGATGGCGACGTAGATGCAACGGACCTGCTTGTTGACGTCGCCCGAGTCCCAGTTGGCCTTCTGGTTGATGATGGTGTCGATCGCGATCGCGGTCTTGCCGGTCTGGCGGTCACCGATGATCAGCTGACGCTGGCCGCGGCCGACGGGGATCATGGCGTCGATCGCCTTGATACCGGTCTGGAGCGGCTCGTGCACCGACTTGCGCTGCATGACGCCCGGAGCCTGGAGCTCGAGGGCGCGGCGGCCGGTGCTGGCGATCTCGCCGAGGCCGTCGATCGGGTTGCCGAGCGTGTCGACGACACGGCCGAGGTAGCCGTCGCCGACGGGGACCGAGAGGACCTCGCCCGTGCGGGTGACGTCCATGCCTTCGACGATCTCGTCGAACTCACCGAGGACGACGACGCCAATCTCGTGCTCGTCGAGGTTGAGCGCGAGGCCGAGGGTGCCGTTCGCGAAGCGGAGGAGCTCGTTCGCCATGGCGCCCGGGAGGCCCTCGACGTGGGCGATGCCGTCAGCGGCATCGATCACGCGTCCGACCTCGGTGGCCGCGGCGGTGCCGGGCTCGTAGGCCTTGACGAAGTCCTTGAGAGCATCCCGGATCTCGTCTGGGCTGATCGTGAGTTCTGCCATCATGTTCCTTTTGGTTGTGGAACCCGGGGGTTCCGAGAGGTGCGATCCGTCAGGATCAACGTCTTGAGTTGTGGAGACCGTCGGGCCGGTCCCCGCGCTGCACGGGCCGTTATCCGGCCAGTTGCAGACGGAGGTCGTTCAGTCGGGCAGCGAGGCTGCCGTCGATGACGTCGTCCCCGAGCTGCACGCGCAGTCCACCGACGACGGCGGGGTCGATCACCTGGTTGATCTTCACCTGACGGCCGTAGGCCGTGGCGAGGTGGCGCTCGAGGCGCTGGAGCTGCGACGCCTCGATCGGTGCGGCTGCCGTGACCGTGGCGACCGCGAGGCCCTGCTGGTCGGCGACGATGCCTGATGCGTACCGGAGCAGTTCTCCGATCCGACGGTCTCGCGGCTGCTGCACGAGCTGACCGACGATGCTGACGGTCTGCGGGCTCGCCTTGCCCGCGAGGAGGGACGCCGCGAGGGCGCCCTTCGCAGCGGACGAACCGAGCTTGCTGCTGAGCGCGAGTTCGAGCTCGTGGTTGCTCGACACGAGCTTCCCGAACTCGAACAACTCGGCCTCGATGTCGCCCTGCGCACCGGCGGAGATCGAGGCGGCCCGGAGGCCGAGCTCCTCGATGCCTGCGAGCAGGTCGGCCTCGCTGGACCAGCGGCCGGAGACGACGGTCTGCAGCAGGCCGAGCGCCTGCGCGCTCAGCTGGGTGCCGAAGATCCGCTCGACGACGGTGCGCTTGGCACCGGCCTCGGCTGCGGGGTCGCTGAGCGCCGCGCTCAGGTGGCTCGAGCCGCCGATGGCCCGGCCCGCTGCGAACAGTCCGTCCGCGGTGGCCAGATCGGCCCCGGCGCCGAGGGCGGCGAGGGCCTCCTTCGACGAGGCGAGTGCTTCTCTGGTCGCGCTTCCCATTACTTGGCTGCCTTCTCCGACGCTTCGAGGTCCGCGAGGAACCGGTCGACGACCGCCGTGGCCTTCGCGTCGTCGTTCAGCGTCTCGCCGATGACGCCACTGGCGAGGTCGAGCGCGAGCGTGCCGACCTCGGCACGCAGCGACACGACGGCCGCCTGACGCTCGGCTTCGATCTGTGCCTGAGCGCTCGCGGTGACGCGAGCGGCTTCGACCGTGGCCTGCTCTTTGAGCTCGGCGAGGATCGTCTGACCCTCGACACGAGCCTGCTCGCGGATGCGGCCGGCTTCCTGACGGGCCTCGGCGAGCTGAGCGTTGTACTGCTCGAGCGCCGCTTCGGCCTGCTTCTGCGCTTCATCGGCCTTGGCGATGTTGCCCTCGATGGCCGCTGCGCGGTCGTCGAGGAGCTTCTGCACCTTGGGCAGGACCAGCTTCCAGAAGAAGCCGAGGATGATGATGAAGACGACGGCAGACCAGACGATGTCGTAGACCGCTGGGATGAGAGGGTTCGTCGGAGCGCCCTCTTCAGCAGCGATGATCACTGCATCAAACATCTTGCCTCCTTCGGAGATGTGAAAGGGGGCTTAGACGAAGATGAAGTAGGTCGCGATGCCGATGAAGGCGAGCGCCTCGGTGAAGGCGATACCGATCCACATGAGGACCTGGAGACGACCACCCAGCTCGGGCTGACGCGCGGTGCCTTCGATCGTCTTGCCGACGACGATACCCACACCGATGGCGGGGCCGATGGCTGCGAGACCGTAACCGACCGTCGCGATGTTTCCTTCAAGGGCGGCGAGAACGGTAGTTGCGTCCACGTTTGTTTCCTTCCGTTGGGTGAGACCTGGCGGGTGCCGGGCTCGATTAGTGCTCTTCTGCGACCGCGAGCTGGATGTAGACCGCGGTGAGGAGGGTGAAGACGTAGGCCTGGAGGACTGCGACCAGGAGTTCGAAGAGGGTGAAGACGAGGCCGAAGGCCAGCGTCCCGACACCCATCAGGGCGAACCATCCGCCGAGGTTCACGATGAAGAACTGCGTCGCCGCGAAGAACAGGACGAGGAGCAGGTGCCCGACGATCATGTTCATGAGGAGTCGGAGCGTCAGCGTGAGCGGGCGGATGACGAAGGTCGAGATGAGCTCGATCGGCGTGACGATGATGTACACCGGCCACGGCACCCCGGAGGGGAAGAGGGAGTTCTTGAAGAACTTGCCCGGGCTCTTCTTGATACCGGCGTAGATGAAGGTGACGTAGGACACCAGTGCGAGCACCAACGGGACACCGATGACCGAGGTACCGGCCAGGTTCAGCCCGGGGATGATGCCCGTCAGGTTCATCGCGAGGACCATGAAGAAGATGGTCGTCAGGATCGGCAGGAACCGGAGGCCGTCCTTCTTGCCGAGCAGGTCTTCCGCGATGTTGACGCGGACGAAGCCGAGCCCCATCTCGGCGAGGCTCTGCGCGCGGCCGGGGACGAGGCGCATCTTGCGCGTCGACAGCCAGAAGAACAGGAGGAGGGCGATCACCGCGATGAACCGGATCAGGATGACCCGGTTGATCGCGAAGGGCGTGCCCTCGAAGAGGATGATGTCGGGGAAGAACTCGTCGATCGACGGACCGTGGAACTCGCCATCTTCGGCGGCCATCGGTGCGATCAGGTGCACGGCGTTAGCGAACAGCACGTATCTCCAGTTTCGGGGGCGTGGAGCAGAGCTCTCGCGGCGACGAACAGGGGGGATGTCTCCTCGCCGCACGCCGAAGCGGTGCTAGTGGGAGGATTCGTTGACGAGTCTAGCAAGGAAACCCGGCCCCGACGAACCCAGGGGTGGTATTCCACGGCTATATTCCGAGCTGGGACCTCGGCTGTGCCTCGGATACCGGTTCCGGCATGCTCCCGCGCGACCTGGATGCGTCCGCAGCGTCAGCCCTGGTCGGAGTCCTGCGGCGACGCCTTCGGGAGGATGTCGTCCGAGACGTAGGGCACCCGCACCTTCGCCGCCACGACGGCGTCGATCACGAGCGATCCGACGACACCGACGATGACGCTCCCGAACAGGATCGGTGCGTTGACCCACGGCTGGTCCTTCAGGATGAAGCCGAGCACGAGGAAGATGACGAACTTCACGAGCCAGCTGCCCATCACCACCCCGAACAGGATGCCGACGAAGAACTCCTGGCCGGACCAGCGGTTGGCGAAGAGGATGCTCACCGAGGTGATGCCGAGGAACACGAGCGCCATCGCGGTGCCGATGAGCGCACTCGTCAGCCCGCGGGAACCGTCGACGCTCCAGCCGACCACTCCCCCGACGACGGCGATCACGAGCGCGAGGAGCGCGCTGTACCGGAGTGCCGTGCGGAAGACCCGGTTGGCGCTCGCGTGGGAGCCGGCCTGGGCGGGAGGAGTCATGGGTGCTGGTCCTTCTTGGCGAGAGAGTCGAGGGTGTCGAGGGTGTCGCCGCTCACGGGCGCCTCGGGGTCGCGCTGCCCGGAGGCCTCGTCGAGCCGATCGTACAGCGCGGACCCGGGAGCGCCCTCCGTGCCGGTGGCAACGCGCTGCGCGAGCCGGTCGGCCCGCCTGCGGCGACCGATCGGCAGGAGGGTGAACGCCGTGCAGGTGACGACCCCCACGGAGACGAAGAGGACGGCCAGCCACGTCGGGGCAGCGAAGAACGCCAGGCATCCGACGGAGATGACGACCGTCCAGCCGTAGAAGATGAGGACGGCGTGCACCTGGCTGTGACCGAGGTCGAGCAGCCGGTGGTGGAGGTGCATCCGGTCGGCGCTGAACGGTGACTTTCCGGCGCGGAGACGACGGAGGACGGCCAGCACGAAGTCGGCGAGCGGCACGACCAGGATGGCGAACGGCAGCAGGATCGGGATGAACGCGGGCAAGAGTTGCGTGCGGCCCAGGGCAGCCGGGTCGACCTGGCCGGTCACGGCGGCTGCGGAGGTCGCCATGAGCAGCCCCACGAGCAGCGCACCGGCATCGCCCATGAACAGTCGGGCGGGGTGCCAGTTGAGCGGGAGGAAGCCGAGGCACGCACCGACGAGGATCGCGGCGATCAGCGAAGCGAGGTTGAAGTAGTCGCTCGCCCCGGTGGAGGTCACGAGCAGCTGTGTGTAGACGAAGAACACGGTGTTCGCGATGACGGCGACACCGGCGACGAGCCCGTCGAGTCCGTCGACGAAGTTGATCGCGTTCATCACGAGCACGATGGCGAAGACCGTCATCGAGAACGACACCCATGACGAGCCGACCGTCAGGCCACCGATGGGCAAGGAGTAGATCTGCACACCGAGCCAGGCGACGAGCCCTGCCGCCATGAACTGCGCGGCGAGCTTGATCATCCAGTCGAGGTCCCACAGGTCGTCGGCGACGCCGATCCCGACGATGAACAGGGCGGCACCGAGGATCGCCAGCACCGGTTCCGGATCGGCGAACACGAGGTCGAAGAACGGCAGCTGCCAGGCCACGCCGAACGCGACCAGGATGCCGATGAACATCGCGACCCCGCCGAGCCGCGGCGTCGGCGTCTGGTGGACGTCGCGTTCGCGGATCGGCGGGTGGAGACCGTACTTCACGCCGACCCGCCGCGCGAGGTGGGCGAAGCCGAAGGTGATGCCCGCGCTCACGACGAGCACGATGAGGTACCCGGAGAACTGGCTCATGGTTCGCGCGGCTCGGGGAGCAGATCGCCCACCACGCCGCGGATCGCCTCGCGGGAGACGGCTCCGTCGCGCAGGACGACGATCCGTTCGTCGGCTGTGCCGAGTCGGGTCGCGTCGATGATCGTCGACGACTGCTCGCCGCTTTCGCCGCCGTCGAGGTAGACCGAGACCGAGTCGCCCAGCATCTCGAGCGCGGCAGCGGCTGAGGTGGCGGCCGGTCGGCCGGTGAGGTTCGCGGAAGAGACCGCCAGCGGGCCGGTGTCCTGCAGGAGTTCGAGGGTCACCGGGTTCGACGGCATCCGGAGCGCGACCGTGCCCGCGGTCTCGCCGAGGTCCCAGGCGAGCGACGGCTGGGCCTCGAGCACGATGGTCAGGCCGCCGGGCCAGAACGCCTCGACGAGCCGGTGCACGGCATCCGGGACGGACGCCGCCAAGGCCTCGAGCGTGTTCACACCTGACACGAGGACGGGCGGCGGTGACTGCCGGGTCCGACCCTTCGCGTCGAGCAGGCGCTGCACCGCGGCCGGCGAGAACGCGTCGGCGGCCACCCCGTAGACCGTGTCGGTCGGGAGCACGACCAGCTCACCCCTCGCCAGGGCCGTCCGTGCCAAGCGCATCCCGGCGAGCAGCTGCGCGTGATCCTGGCAATCGAAGGTCTGCGGCATGTGATGGGTCCTGGCTGAACGGGGCCGCCGATCGGTGATCAGTCGGCCGGATGATCGGGGTGACGACGCTCAATCATAGCCTCGGGCGTCTTCCGAGCAGTCTGGGCAGGCACAGGTAGACGACGAGGACGAGCAGGATGCCGAGGACGGCGAGGACCTGGAAGGGCCAGGCGCCCGTCGCGACGACCACCCCGAGGAGCCCGGTGGCGAGGGTCGCGACGCTGACGACGGCGGTGGACCCGAGGTGACCGAGTCCGCCGGCGGCGAGACGCTGGTACACGTGGCTGCGATGCGCCTCGTGCAGCGGCTCCCCCCGCCGCCAGCGCGCGATGATCGTCGTGCCGGTGTCGGCGACGTACACGAGGACCGGGCCGATCAGCGCAACGAAGGAGATGCCGCTGAAAGCAGCGTAGATGGCGACCGCGACGAGGGAGCCGCCGAGCAGGTAGCTGCCGACGTCGCCCAGGAACATCCGGCGCCGAGCGAGGTTCCACGGCAGGAACCCGAGGAACGCGGCCGCCACGACGAGGCCGGCTGCCGTGACGCCCGGGAGACCGGCCACGGCGCCGAGACCGGCGTAGAACCCGCCGACGACCGTGCCGTGCATCGAGGAGATGCCGTTGACGCCGTCCATGAAGTTCGCGATGTTCGTGTAGGCGACGAGCGCCACGATCCCGAGCGGGATCCACCAGGAACTCGCGGCCATCGAGACGACGAGCACCCAGGTCGCCACGAGTCCGAGTACGACCTGCAAGCCGAAGCGCACCCGGACGGGGAGTCCGCGGACGTCCTCCACGGCTCCGATGGCCGCGTTCACGATCGACACGGCGGCGACGATCCAGAGCGGCAGACTGTGGAGCAGGACCGCGGCCGTGCCGAGACCGACGGCGACCGCGATCGCGACGCCGATCCCTCCCCCGCGGATCGTCGGCGTGACGTGCATGGATCGGTGGTTCGGGGTGTCGACGACCGCCCGACGGATGAGGATCGGGCGGATGGCGAGCTGGGACAGCAGGCTCACGACGAGCGCGAGCACCCCCGCCAGGATGGCAACCGTCATTGCACCAGGTGGTGGGTGCCGGCGCCCTCGTCGGCGATGGTCTCCCGCCAGACGGCGATGTCGAGGAGTGCCGGGTCGAGCGGCTGGATCCGCGTGTGCGAGACCTTCGGGTGCTTCGAGCGGTCGGCGATCTCGTCGGTGTCGATGAGGACCTCGTGCAGCTTCTCGCCGTGCCGGAGACCGGTGTACACGATCTCGACGTCCTTGCCGGACGCGGCGATCATGCGCTTGGCGACGTCGAGGATGCGGACCGGACGGCCCATGTCGAGGATGAGGACCTCGCCCGGGTCGCCGATCGCGCCGGCCTGGATGACGAGCTTCGACGCTTCGGGGATCGTCATGAAGAAGCGGGTGACGTCGGGGTGCGTGACCGTGACCGGGCCACCGGCCTCGATCTGGGCGGTGAACGCCGGAATGGCGGAACCGCGGCTGCCGATGACGTTGCCGAACCGGACCGAGAGGTACCGCGCGTCGGTCTCCTGGGCGCTCATCCATGCGGTGAGCTTCTCGGCGATGCGCTTGCTGTACCCGAGGACGGTCGTCGGGTTCGCCGCCTTGTCGGTCGAGATGTTGACGAAGGTGCCGACGCCGACCGCCCGCGCCGCGTTGAGGACGTTCAGGGTGCCGAGGACGTTGTTCTTCCAGGCCTCGTCGGGGTACTGCTCGAGCATCGGAGCGTGCTTCAGTGCTGCCGCGTGGAAGACGACGTCGGGACGGCGGTCCTCGAAGATCTCCATGAGCGACGGGAGGTCGCGGATGTCGGCGAGCACGACCTCCTTGGTGTCGAGCAGACCGTGTCCGGAGATCGAGAGCTGCGTGGTGTGGAGCCCCGTCTCGTCGCGGTCGAGCAGGACGAGCTCCGCCGGACCGAACTGGTTGACCTGCCGGGCGATCTCGGAGCCGATGGATCCGCCGGCACCGGTGACGAGCACGCGCTTACCGGTGAGGTACCCCGCGATGCTCTCGACCTGCAGGTCGACGGTGTTGCGGCCGATGAAGTCCTCGACGTTGAGGTCGCGCAGGCTCGGCGCGCTCTCGCCCGTCCCGGGAGCCAGCATCGTGTCGATGGGCGGCACGACGAGCACCCGGAGCTTCGCCTCGTCGGCTCGCTCACTGACCTGGCGGATGAAGTCGTTGTCGACGTCCGCGATGCTGATGATGAGCGCCTGCGCCCCGGTGCGCTTGACGGCCGCCACCAGGTCGGCTCCCGTGCCGACCACGGCGACCGAGGCGATGCGGAAGTTGCGCTTCGACGGGTCGTCGTCGATGACGCCCACCGGGAGGTAGGGCGACTGCGGGTCGCGCATGAGCCGAGGGATGATCGACATCCCCAGCGCACCGGCTCCGTAGACGAGGACGCGCTGCGCCTCGATCGGCCGACTGCGACTGTCGACGAAGAGGCGCTTGATGTACCGCGTGATGCCCATGAAGACGATCGCGAACGGGAACGCGATCACCGTCGTGGACCGTGGAACCCCCCACGCGACGCCGAACACCGCGTTGACCGCGATGAGGATCGCGGTGACGATCAGCGCGACGACGATGAGCTGTTTCGCCTCGTAGAAGCTGCCGAAGCTGTGCAGGCCGTGGTAGTAGCTCCACAGGTAGGCCACGATGAGCTGGGCGACCACGGCGATGACGCACAGGAGGACCGTCCCCACGAGGGCCACGCGCTCGTACTCGAGCTCGAACCGGACGAGCTGGGCGACCACGATGGCGAGCACCCAGCACAGTGCGTCGAGGGCGGTCTTCGCGGCGAAACGAGGACCGGGCGCCTGCGTCCATCTACGGGGGGCGTCGGGGAGCGTGGAGGTCATAACGTGTCGATCCTACCGATCGCCGGCTTCGCGTTGGCTGCGCACGGACTGCGCGTCGGGGCCGGGCGCACCGCGCTCCGCGGCGAGGGCTGCGATCGAGGACCGGAGACCGTCGTCCGTCGCCGTCGGCATGCGCTCGTGCCCGAGTGCGCCGAGCAGTCGGGCACCGGAGACGCGGTAGTCCTCGGTGAGCTTCGCGAGACGCCCGGAGTTGAGCGGCACGGCGGGGACGCGATCGCCGACGACGGCCGCCAACCGCACGAGGGCCGGTGGGAGCGCCAGGCGACGGACCCGGCGACCGGTGACCTCGGCGATGAGCGTGACGAGGTGCCCCGTCGACACGGGCTCGTCGTCGGCGACGAGGTAGACACCCGTCGTGACGGCGGGCGTGTCGATGATGCTCGTGATCGCCCACGTGAGGTTCTGGATCGACACGAAGCTGCGCTCGTTGCGGAAGGCGTCGAGCGGGTACGGGATGCCGCGGGACAGCAGACCGAACAGGAGGCGCAGGTTGCCCTTGTCCCCCGGCCCGTGCACCATCGTCGGACGGAGGACGACCGTCCGGCGACCGGCGGGCGGTTCGACGGCGAGCAGGAGCCGCTCGGCCGCGAGCTTCGACTTCCCGTACGGGGTCACCGGGTGGGGCTCGGCGGACTCGTCGAGCACGCCGTCGACCGTCGCCTCGTTCACCGCGGCGACGCTGCTCAGCTGGATGAAGGTGGTGGCGTCCGACGCCAGGAAGGCGACGTACGCGCGTTCGGCGAGGTCGGTGTTGATCCGGCGGTACACCTCGGGAGCGGCGGTGCCGTCGAGGTCGTGCGCCTTCCCGGCGAGGTTCACCACGACATCGACATCCGCGGGGAAGGGCTCCCCCGTCCACCCGCGCAACGAGAACGGCACGACCTCGTGGCCGGCCGCCTCGAGGACGGGGACGAGGTTCGTCCCGATGAAGCCGGTCGCACCGGTCACGAGCACCCGGCTCATCGTCCGAACCATCCCCACGTGCGGAAGTACACGAAGGCCCCCTGGATCGAGTACCACATCAGCTTCCGGTTGTGATGCGAGCCCTTCGCGAAGTGGTGGTGGATCGTCGCGCCGGGGTAGTACGCGGTCCGGGACACCTGGAGGAAGCGTCGGGTGAGGTCGGCGTCCTCGATGTACATGAAGATCCGCTCGTCGAAGAAGCCGACGCGGTGCAGGGTCGAGGTCCGGAGGAACATGAAGCACCCCGAGAGGTAGGGCACGTCGAACATCGTCTTGCTGTAGTCGTGCGCCGGGTCCTCGTCGATGTCGCGGTACTCGTAGCGGGCCATGCGCTTCGCGACGAGCGGCTTCAGCGGACCGGGCAGGAACCGGCGGGCGAACAGGTCGAAGACGGAGGGGTTCCGCTTCACCAGGTACTGGAGGGATCCGTCGGGGTACAGCACCTTCGGCATGACGTGCCCGACCTCGGGGTGCTCGAGCATGAACTCGTGGAGCTGCTCGATCGCCTCCGGCTCGAAGTACACGTCCGGGTTGACCACCATGTGGAACTTCGAACGCCCGAGGACCTTCGCGATCGCGAGGTTGTGGGCGGCGCCGAAGCCGGGGTTCGAGGGGTTGTGCAGGTACTCGACCCGCGGGTCGGCCACGAGGTCGCGGAGCTCGTCCGTCGGCGAGTTGTCGACGAGGTACAGCGTCTCGACGAGCGGGCTCCCGAGGGTCGAGTCGATGGCCGCACGCAGCTTGTCGCGATCGTTCCGGTACATGACGATGCAGGCGGTCACAGGACGGTCCACGGTTCACCCTCTCCGGCGGCGGGGACGGCACCGCCGAGGCACGACGGACGTGGGCCCGACGCGCCTGGTCAGTCTACGTGCTGCCCGCGTCCGGTCCTGGGAGCCCGGGGCCGCATACTGGAGTGGTGCCAGAGCGTGTGTTCTTCTTCGACTGCGACAAGACCCTGTACGACTACGACTTCCGGAAACGCCTCCCGGCGCTCTCCCGGTTGACGGGCGTGAGCCAGTACCGGCTCGCGAAGCAGTGGTGGGTCGGCGGCCACGAGGCCGCGGCCAACATCGGCGAGTACCCGACGAGCGAAGACTATCTGGCGGTGTTCGCCGAGGTCACCGGATACCCACTGTCCCTCGAGGAGTGGCGCGAAGCCCGTGCGGCGGCGATGACCCCGGTTCCCGGCGTCCTGGCCACCCTCGCCCGTGCATCAACCCTCGGCACGGTCTCCCTGCTGTCGAACAATCCGATCCCGTTCCGGGACTCCTTCGCGCAGCTGGCTCCCGAGGCCGCAGCCCTCCTCGGCGAGAACGACCTCGTGTCCGCCGTCCTCGGAGCGGAGAAACCCGAGCCCCGTGTCTACACCCGCGCGCTCAGCCGGTACGGCGTCGCGCCCGACCGCACCATGCTCATCGACGACTCCGCGGCGAACTGCGCGGGCGCCGAGGCCGTCGGGATGCACGCGTTCCAACTGACGAAGGACGCCTCAGGTGCCTTCGACGTCGCGGGACTCGACGCCGCGGTCGACGCCTTCGTGGCGGCCACACCCTGACTCGGCCCACCGGGCGATGCGTCCCACCGGTCCCTGAACCGAACCACGACTCCCTGGACCGAACCATCGGTCCCTGAGCTTGTCGAAGGGCGGCGGATCCACGGCTCGGACTCGCCCTTCGACAGGCTCAGGGACCGGAAGAGGGGCCTACGGAGCGGAGAAGCGCGGGCTCAACGACGGGTCAGCGGATCGCGATGGTGGTGCGGTCGCGGGTGGTGAGGTCGCGGTGCGTCGCCGCAGCGTGCCAGCCGTCGGCCGTGAGCAGCTCGCGGATGGCCTGCCCCTGGAGTTCACCGTGCTCGATGATGAGCGTGCCGCCCCGGTGGAGCAGGCGCTGCGCGGTGGTGGACACCTGACGCACCACGTCGAGACCGTCCGGCCCGCCGTACAGCGCGGCCGAGGGGTCGTGGAGACGCACCTCGGGATCGCGCGGGATCGCGTCGTCCGGGACGTACGGGGGGTTCGAGATCACGACGTCCACCGAGCCGTCGAGCTCGTGGAAGGCGTCGGCGAGGTGCTCGAAGACGACGGTGGCGTTGTCGGCACTGGATTCGGCGAAGTTCCGTCTCGCCCAGATGAACGCCTCGACCGAGTTCTCGGTCGCGTAGATCGCCGCGTTCGGGACTTCGGTCGCCATCGCCAGCGCGATCGCTCCACTGCCGGTGCCGAGGTCGACGCCGATGGGCCGAGGGATCGGCACGGCCCGGAGCGCGTCGATCGCGAACTGCACGACCGACTCGGTCTCGGGGCGCGGGACGAAGACGCCCGGTCCGACCGCGAGTTCCATCGAACGGAACGCGGCACGGCCCGTGATGTGCTGCAGCGGTTCGCGCGCGGCCCGACGCTCGACCAGCTCGGCGAACACGGTGCGCTCTTCGGCGTCGAGCACGCGGCCGGTGATCGCTGCGGCCTGCACGGCCCCGCGACCGAGGCCGAGCACGTGTCCGAGGAGCAGCTCGGCGTCGACGTCGGGCGACGGCACGGCTGCGCGGGTGAGGATCTCGACGGCGTGTTGGCGCGCGAGTTCGACGGTCGCAGGGTGGCCGGCGGACGGGGTGTCTGCGGCGGCGGCGGAAGGGGTGCTGGGCATGAGCGAGGTCATCATCTGGGGCGGCCTGGTCGGGTGGGCCGCACCGAGCCTACCCCACCGCCTCGGTGCGGCCGCGGGCCGGCAACCCTCGTCGTCGCACGGGACACCGCCGATCGACCAGGTCGTAGGCTGAACCGAGCCCCGTTCGAGGAAGAGGAACACCGTGACCGGCACCGTCTACACCGACATCACCCAGGCCTACGGCCGCACCCCGCTCGTCCGCCTGAACCGCATCGCCGAGGGTGTCGGTGCGACCGTCCTGGCGAAGCTGGAGTTCTACAACCCCGGATCGAGTGTCAAGGACCGCCTGGGCATCGCGCTCGTCGATGCGGCGGAGGCCTCGGGCCAGCTGCAGCCCGGAGGGACCATCGTCGAGTCGACGAGCGGGAACACCGGCATCGCGCTCGCCCTCGTGGGAGCCGCGCGGGGCTACCGGGTCATCCTCACGATGCCCGCCTCGATGAGCAAGGAACGCCGGACCCTCCTCCGCGCCTACGGTGCCGAGCTCGTCCTCACCGATCCGACGAAGGGGATGGCGAACGCCGTGCAGGAGGCGCAGCGCATCGTCGCCGAGAACCCCGGTGCCGTCTGGGTCAGGCAGTTCGAGAACGAGGCGAACCCCGCCATCCACCGGCGGACGACCGCACCCGAGATCTGGGAGGACACCGCCGGCACGGTCGACGCGTTCGTCGCGGGCATCGGGACGGGCGGGACGATCACCGGCGTCGGCGGCTGGCTCCGCGAGCACAACCCCGACGTGCAGATCATCGCCGTGGAACCCGCGGACTCCCCGCTGCTCAGCGAGGGTCGCGCCGGTGGACACAAGATCCAGGGCATCGGCCCGAACTTCGTGCCCGACATCCTCGACACCTCGTTGTTCAGCGAGATCATCCCGGTCGAGACCGACACGGCCTACGCGACCGCACGACGCCTCGCGACCGACGACGGCATCATCGGCGGCATGTCCTCCGGCGCCGCGGTGTGGGCGGCCCTCGAGGTCGGACGCCGTCCGGAGATGGCCGGCAAGACCATCGTCGTCATCATCCCCGACGCGGGCGAGCGCTACCTGTCGACGACGATGTACGACGACCTGCGCGACTAGGCTCGACGCATGGGAATGCTGTCGCGGGTCCGCGAGGACATCGGTGCCGCACGCGCACACGATCCGGCGGCCCGCGGCACCATCGAGATCGCGCTCAGCTACTCCGGCCTGCATGCCGTCTGGGCATACCGGCTGCACCATCGCCTGTGGCGGCGTGGCTTCCGCACCCTCGCCCGGTTCGGCTCCCAGTTCACCCGGTTCCTCACCGGGATCGAGATCCACCCGGGCGCCCGGATCGGCAGGCGGTTCTTCATCGACCATGGCATGGGCGTCGTCATCGGCGAGACGGCCGAGGTGGGCGACGACGTCATGATCTTCCACGGCGTGACCCTCGGCGGGAAGAGCCGCGGCGTCGGCAAGCGCCACCCGACGATCGGTGACGGCGTCGCCGTCGGCGCCGGGGCGAAGATCCTCGGGCCCATCCTGATCGGTGCGGGGACCATCGTCGGCGCGAACGCCGTCGTCACCAAGGCCTGCCCACCCCGCAGCCTGCTGCTCGGCGTCCCGGCGGTCGAGCGCCCGCGCGGGAGCGGCACGCACGGTCTCGCGTTGCTCGATCCCGAGTACCACATCTGATCCGCGCGAGGTGGGGCGGTCCGTCGTCCACGCCTCCCCCTGACGACGATCTCCCGCATCCCACCCGCATCCCCGTTCCTCGAGAGGTCCCCATGAGTCTCATCCGCCTGCACGACGTCACCGTCCGGTTCGAGGAGCGCCCGGTGCTCCGCGACGTCTTCTTCCGGCTCGAGCCAGGCGACCGGGTCGGGCTCATCGGCCGGAACGGCTCCGGCAAGTCCACCCTCCTGAAGCTCGCCCTCGACCAGCTCCAGCCGGACTCGGGCACGGTCACCATCGAGGACGGGACGCGGATCGGGTACTTCTCGCAGTTCTCGGAGCTCGACGGCAGCGCCACCATCACCGAAGTCCTCGAGGGACTCTTCAGTCACATCCACGCCATCGAGGCGGAACTCGCATCCATCGACGCCGCGATCGCCGCCGACCCGAACGACCTCGACGGGATGACGAAGCTCATCGAACGGCAGGCCCAGCTCTTCGAGGAGATGGAGCGCCAGGACGGTTGGGACTACCAGCGCCACATCGACACCGCCCTCACCACGCTCGGCTTCGACACCGCTCGCCGCGTGCTCCCCATCGACTCGCTCTCAGGTGGTTGGCGCAACCGCGCGGCGCTCGCGAAGATCCTCCTCGAGCGCCCGGACGTCCTGCTCCTCGACGAGCCGACGAACTTCCTCGACGTCGCGGGGGTCGAGTGGCTCGAATCCTGGTTCGGCTCGTTCCGCGGTGCGGCGATCGTCGTCTCGCACGACCGGACCTTCCTCGACGCCGTGGTCACGCGCATCGTCGAGGTCGAGAACTTCCACCTCCACGAGTACCCCGGCAGCTTCGACGAGTACGTCGTTCAGAAGCAGTTCCGGCTCAAGAGCCTCGAGGCGCAGTTCGTCCACGAGTCCGAACTGCTCGCCTTCGAGGCCGAGGGCATCTCGGACCGTCGCGAGGCGGCCAAGGCCGCCGGGAAGAAAGACCTCTCCTCGCAGCTGGCGAAGATCAAGAAGGCCAGGCCGCCGCGTCCGGTCGACGACATCATCACCGACATCTACGGCGGCCTTCACATCAAGGACACGCTCTGCCGGATCCAGGGGCTCACGAAGGCCTACGGCGAGCACACGCTGTTCGACGGACTCGACCTCGAGATCGGCCGCCGGGAGCGCATCGTCGTCCACGGTCCGAACGGTGCGGGCAAGTCCACGTTCCTCCGGATCCTCGAGGGCGACGAACGCGCCGACGCCGGTCACGTCACGTGGACCGGCGGGGTCAGATACGCGTCCTACAACCAGATGGTCGACGAGCTGGACCTCACCGACACGGTCGCGCACGCCGTCGGCGCCATGCCCGACAGCCTCGCCTTCGCAGCGACGAAGAAGTCGGTGAACCGCTTCCTCGGCATGTTCCAGTTCTCCGACGCCGACCTCAAACAGAAGATCGGCATGCTCTCGGGTGGGCAGCGCGCCCGCGTCGCCATGGCCCAGTGCCTGCTCTCCGGAGCTTCGGTGCTCCTCCTCGACGAGCCGACGAACCACCTGGACCTCGCGAGCACGCAGGTGATGGAGCGCGCACTCGTGCACTTCCCCGGCGCCATCGTCGTGGTCAGCCACGACCGGTTCTTCGCCGACAAGGTCGCGACGAAGCGACTGCGCATCGGCTGAACGACGAAAGCGCAGTCGTGGTCGTCATCCGAGCGGGATGACGACCACGACTGCGCTCTCGAGTCCTAGTCCTGGTCGCCGATGTCGGCCAGGCGCGCTTCCTCATCGGCGGTGATCGCCGATTCGATGATCGGCCCGAGCGCGCCGTTCATGACACCGTCGAGGTTGTACGCCTTGTACCCGGTCCGGTGGTCGGCGATGCGGTTCTCGGGGAAGTTGTAGGTGCGGATGCGCTCGGAGCGGTCCATCGTGCGGATCTGCGTCTTGCGGGCCGNCGACTGCGCTCTCGAGTCCTAGTCCTGGTCGCCGATGTCGGCCAGGCGCGCTTCCTCATCGGCGGTGATCGCCGATTCGATGATCGGCCCGAGCGCGCCGTTCATGACACCGTCGAGGTTGTACGCCTTGTACCCGGTCCGGTGGTCGGCGATGCGGTTCTCGGGGAAGTTGTAGGTGCGGATGCGCTCGGAGCGGTCCATCGTGCGGATCTGCGTCTTGCGGGCCGCGCTGTCGAGTGCCGCCTGCTCCTCCTGCTGACGCGCGAGGATGCGGGCGCGGAGCACGCGCATACCGGCCTCACGGTTCTGCAGCTGGCTCTTCTCGTTCTGCATCGACACCACGATGCCGGTCGGCAGGTGGGTGATGCGCACCGCGGAGTCCGTGGTGTTGACCGACTGACCGCCGGGGCCGCTCGACCGGTAGACGTCGATCTTCAGGTCGTTCTGGCTGATCTCGACCTCCTCCGGCTCATCGACCTCGGGGAAGACGAGGACACCCGTGGTGGAGGTGTGGATGCGGCCTTGGGACTCGGTGGCCGGGACGCGCTGCACGCGGTGCACGCCGCCCTCGTACTTGAGGTGCGCCCAGACCCCCTGCGACGGGTCGGTCGCGTTCGACTTGATCGCCACCTGGACGTCCTTGTATCCACCGAGGTCGCTCTCGGTGCGTTCGAGGAGCTCGGTCTTCCACCCCTTGGACTCCGCGTAGTGCAGGTACATCCGGAGCAGGTCGGCGGCGAAGAGCGCGCTCTCGGCGCCGCCCTCGCCACCCTTGATCTCCATGATGACGTCGCGGCCGTCGTCGGGGTCGCGCGGGATGAGCAGACGGCGGAGCTTCTCCTGGTTGGTCACCAGCAGCTCTTCGAGCACCGGCACCTCCTCGGCGAACGCCTCGTCCTCCTTGGCGAGTTCCCGGGCGGCGTCGAGGTCCTCCTGCGTCGCCTGCCAGGTGTGGTAGGCCGCGATGATCTTCGACAGCTCGGCGTAGCGGCGGTTGATCTTCTTCGACCGTGCGGGGTCGGCGTGGACCGCCGGGTCGGCGAGCTGATCCTGGAGATCCTTGTGCTCGGCGACGAGCGTCTCAACTGATTCGAACATCGTTCTCTTCCTTCATCACCATCATGCGGCACCGGGGGCGAAACGGGACCGGACGAACCACCTGGACCTCGCGAGCACGCAGGTGATGGAGCGCGCACTCGTGCACTTCCCCGGCGCCATCGTCGTGGTCAGCCACGACCGGTTCTTCGCCGACAAGGTCGCGACGAAGCGACTGCGCTCTCGAGTCCTAGTCCTGGTCGCCGATGTCGGCCAGGCGCGCTTCCTCATCGGCGGTGATCGCCGATTCGATGATCGGCCCGAGCGCGCCGTTCATGACACCGTCGAGGTTGTACGCCCGTGGACCGCCGGGTCGGCGAGCTGATCCTGGAGATCCTTGTGCTCGGCGACGAGCGTCTCAACTGATTCGAACATCGTTCTCTTCCTTCATCACCATCATGCGGCACCGGGGGCGAAACGGGACCGACCCCACCCGTTCCCGATGCCAGTGCGGCGCGGGTACGGATGGGGTCGGTCGGGACCGCTAGCGGTGGTTGTTCTCGTGTCCGTGGCTGTGCGAGGTCGGTGCGGGCATCGACTTCTGCATCTGGACGAGGAACTCCACGTTGGACGTGGTCTCCTTCAGCTTGCCGAGGACGACCTCGAGGGCCTGCTGCTGGTCGAGGCCGGCGAGGGCACGACGCAGCTTCCAGGTGACCTTGACCTCGTCGGGGGCGAGCAGCATCTCCTCGCGGCGGGTCGAGGACGCGTTGACGTCCACGGCCGGGAAGATCCGCTTGTCGGCGAGCTGGCGCGAGAGCCGGAGCTCCGAGTTGCCGGTGCCCTTGAACTCCTCGAAGATGACCTCGTCCATCTTGGAACCGGTCTCGACGAGCGCGGTCGCGAGGATCGTGAGGGATCCGCCGTTCTCGATGTTGCGAGCGGCACCGAAGAAGCGCTTCGGCGGGTACAGCGCCGCGGCGTCGACACCACCGGAGAGGATCCGACCCGAGGCGGGTGCGGCCAGGTTGTAGGCACGACCGAGACGCGTGATCGAGTCGAGCAGCACGACGACGTCGTGGCCGAGCTCGACGAGACGCTTGGCGCGCTCGATCGCGAGTTCGGCGACCGTCGTGTGGTCCTCGGCCGGCCGGTCGAAGGTGGAGGCGATGACCTCACCCTTCACCGTGCGCTGCATGTCGGTGACCTCTTCGGGACGCTCGTCGACGAGCACGACCATGAGGTGGACCTCAGGGTTGTTGATCGAGATCGCGTTGGCGATCTGCTGCAGGACGATGGTCTTCCCGGCCTTCGGCGGGGCGACGATCAGGCCGCGCTGGCCCTTGCCGATCGGTGCGACGAGGTCGATGATGCGCTGCGTGAGCTTCGTCTGCTCCGTCTCGAGACGGAGGCGCTCCTGCGGGTACAGAGGGGTCAGTTTGCCGAACTCGACGCGTGCGCCGGCCTCGTCGACGGACAGGCCGTTGACGGAGTCGACCTTGACGATCGCGTTGTACTTCTGGCGGCTGCTGCTGTCGTTGTCGCGCGGCTGACGGATGGCCCCGACGACGGCGTCGCCCTTGCGCAGGTGGTACTTCTTCACCTGGCCGAGGGAGACGTAGACGTCGTTGGTGCCCGGGAGGTAGCCGGAGGTGCGCACGAAGGCGTAGTTGTCGAGGACGTCGAGGATGCCGGCGACCGGGATGAGGACGTCGTCCTCGGCGATCTCGGGCTCGACGTCGTCGTTCTGCACGGATCCGCGACGCTTGCGGTCGCGGTAGCGGCTGCGGCCGCCACGACCCTCGGACTCGTCGCCCGGTGCGCCCTGGTTGCCCTGACCGCCCTGGTTGCCGCGGTTCTGCCCCTGCTGCTCCTGCTTGGCGTCGGCCTTCTGGCCGGCGTCGGCGTTCTGGCCACCGGTGTTCTGGTTGCCGTTGTTCTGGCCGCCGTTGTTCTGGTTGCGGCCTCGGCCACGACCGCGGCGCCCGCCGGACGACTGGCCGTCCTGCTGCTCGCCGTCCTGGGTGTCGTCGGCGTCCGTGTTCGCGGCGTCGTCGTTCGAGTCCTGCTCGGAGGCGTTCTGTGCGGCGCGGTTCTGCTCGCCGCCGGCCTGCTCGCCGGTGCCCTGCTCAGCCGTGTTCTGCTCGGCGTCGTCGGCGTTGCGGTCGCGATCGCGTCCGCGACCACGGCGGTTGCCGCGCGAACGCCTCGGCGTCTGCTCGGGGGTCGTCTCGTCGGCGCTCGGCGACTCGGCGGTCGCGGCGGCGTCATCGGACTGCTCGGCGGGAGCCGCGTCGGCCGGAGCGGACGGTGCCTCGGCCTCGACCGGGGCGGGTGCGGCAGCCGGCGCAGCCGGTGCCTCGACGACGGGGGCGCCGACGATCGGGGTCGCGTTCGGGGCGACGGTGGCCGTCGTGGCCCGGCGGGACTTGCGTCGCGCCGGCGGGGCCGCCTTCTCGGCACCGAAGGCCTGGTCGAGCGCGAGGTCGAGCTCGGGCAGCTTGGACTGCACCGGTGCCTCCGGCGCGACTTCGAGCGCGGAGACCGACTCGATGACGTCGGCGGTCTCGGTGACCGCGGCGTCGGTGTCGGTGTCGGTGCTGTTCTGGATGGTCTGGATGGCTTCGACCAGCTCGCCCTTGCGGAGCTTCGAGGCTCCGGCCACTCCGAGAGCGGCGGCGAGACGCTGCAGGTCGGCGACCTTGAGCGTCTTCGGGTCGGCATCCAGCGAGACGCCTGAGGCGCCTTCGTTGACGTCTGTCACGTGTGTCTTCCTTCCCTTGCGTCGAGACAGAGCTGTCTCGCGCAGGCGGCGATCGCACCGGAATCCTGTGCGGCGGGTGGGTGATGTTCACACGACGCAGAGCCTGTGCGGATAGCCCGGTGCGACGACCCGGCGGAGCGCTGCTCAGCAGGATGGAAACACGGTGGGACCCGAACAGACGCGATCAATTGGTGCGAAAGCGATGATTGTGCGGAATTGCCCCGGAAGCCGGTTACGCCGAAGAGGCGGGGTGGGCCGGGTGCCCTCCCACTGTAGCACCCTTGAAGTCGACCGCGAGCATGAGCGACTGCCACGGGGTGGTGGCGTGCTCGGCGACCAGCGCGGTGGCTTCGAGGCGTCGTCCGGGATCGTCCGCGAGGACGAGGATCGACGGGCCGGCGCCGGACACGACGGCGGCGAAGCCGTGCTCACGCAGCAGCGTGATGAGGGTGTTCGTCTCGGGCATCGCGGCGGCGCGGTAGCTCTGGTGGAGCCGGTCCTCGGTGGCTGCGAGCAGGAGCTCGGGGCTCTGCGTGAGCGCGGCGACGAGGAGCGCCGAACGCGAGACGTTGAACGCCGCGTCGGCGTGTGGCACGTTGGCAGGCTGCAGGCTGCGGGCGAGTTCCGTGGACATCGTGTGCTCGGGGACGAGCACGAGCGGCGAGACCCCGCGGTGCACGATGAGCTTCTTGTGCTGCGGACCGTCGTCCGTCGTCCACGCGATCGTCAGGCCGCCGAACAGCGCCGGAGCGACGTTGTCGGGGTGACCCTCCATCTCCGTCGCGAGCCGGAGGAGGTCGTCCGGTCCGAGCTCGACCCGACCCTCGAGGAGCCCCTTCGCCGCCATGATGCCGGAGACGATCGCGGCGCCCGAGGAACCGAGGCCGCGGCCGTGCGGGATGACGTTCCGCGCGACGACGTCGAGACCGGGGAGGTCGTGGCCGTAGGCACGCAGGGCGTGGGCGATCGCGGTGATCACGAGGTTCGACGCGTCGGTCGGCACCTCGCCGGCACCGACGCCGATGACCTCCACGAACACGCCCGGCTCCTCGCGGACCGTGACGGTCAGCTCGTCGTACAGGGCGAGCGCCAGACCGAGCGTGTCGAAGCCGGGTCCGAGGTTGGCGGTGGTCGCCGGCACCTTCACGGTGACGGTGCGTCCGATCGCAAGCGGTTCGGTGTGACTCATAGGGATGCCTGCAATCTGGTGAGAGGTCGGCGAGCGACGCGGTCGGTGGTCGTGCGATTCGGCACCTACTCGGCTCCTTCGACCCGGAGCACGGACACGACCCGCTCGACATGGGGGTTCGAGGCGAGCTGTTCGACCGTGGCTGCGAGGGCCGATTCGAGCGCCCGGTGGGTGCCGATGACCAGGGTAGCGGTCGACAGCGTCCCGTCCGAGGAGGCCACGGACTGCTGGAAGGTCTCGACCGAGACGCCGCCGTCGCTGAGGATCCCCGCGACCGCGGCGAGCACGCCGGGTTCGTCCGCCACCTCGAGGGTGACCTGGTATCGCGTCGTGACGCGGCCGATCTCGAGGACCGGCAGGTCGGCGTGCGTGGACTCGCCGACACCGGGGCCGCCGGCGACGTGACGACGGGCCGCCGAGACGAGGTCGCCGAGCACCGCGGAGGCGGTCTCCTTGCCACCGGCGCCGGCGCCGTAGAACATCAGGCTCCCGGCGTTCTCGGCCTCCACGAAGACCGCGTTGTTGCCGCCGTGTACGGCGGCCAGTGGGTGCTCCCGACCGATGAGTGCCGGGTAGACGCGGGCGGACAGGCCCTCCTCGCCGGTGGTCTCGTCGACGATCCGCTCGGCGATCGCCAGCAGCTTGATGACGTAGCCCTCGCTGCGGGCGAGGTCGACCTGCGCCTTCGTGATGCCGGTGATGCCCTCACGGTGGACGGCCTCGACGGGGACGGTGGTGTGGAAGGCGAGACTCGCCAGGATGGTCGCCTTCTGCGCCGCGTCGTAGCCCTCGACGTCGAGGGTCGGGTCGGCCTCGAGGTACCCGAGCTCGCTCGCGACGGCTGCCGCGTCCTCCATCGTGTCGCCGAAGCGGTCCATCCGGTCGAGCATGTAGTTCGTGCTGCCGTTGACGATGCCGAGCACCCGGTTGATGCGGTCGCCCGCGAGGCTCTCCCGCAGGGGTCGGATGATCGGGATCGCCGCGGCGACGGCCGCCTCGTAGTACAGCTGGGCGCCGACCTGCTCAGCGGCGTCGAACAGTTCAGGGCCGTGCGTCGCGAGCAGCGCCTTGTTGGCGGTGACGATGTCGGCACCGGCGTTGATGGCCTGCAGGATGTGGCTGCGCGCCGGCTCGATGCCGCCGATGAGCTCGATCACGATGTCGGCGCTCAGGATGAGCTGCTCGGCATCGGTCGTGTACAACTCCTTCGGCAGGTCGACGTCGCGAGGTGCGTCGACGTCGCGCACGGCGATGCCGATGAGCTCGAGGCTCGCTCCGGCGCGGGACGCCAGTTCGTCGGCGTGCTCGAGCAGCAGACGCGCCACCTGCGAGCCCACCGATCCGGCGCCCAGCAGGGCGACCTTCAGTCCGCGGTATTCGATCATTCCGTGTCCAATCCCGCATCGCGGCTGAGGAGGTCGTGCTCGGTCTCGCCCCGCACGATGACGCGGGCCGCGCCACCCGACACGGCGACGACGGCCGGGCGACCGAGGTAGTTGTAGTTGCTCGCGAGGGACCAGCAGTAGGCCCCGGTCGCGGGGACGGCCAGGAGGTCGCCGTCGCGGACGTCCGCCGGCAGGTAGTCGGCGTTCACGACGATGTCGCCCGACTCGCAGTGCTTGCCGGCGATCCGGACGAGCGCGGGGGACGCGTCGCTCACGCGATCGGCGATCCGGACCGTGTAGTCCGCGCCGTACAACGACGGCCGGGCGTTGTCGCTCATCCCACCGTCGACGCTGACGTAGCGGCGGACGGCCGTCTCGCCCTCGTCGTTCCAGGCGACCACGACGTCCTTGATCGTGCCGACCTCGTAGAGCGTGATGCCGGCGCCGCCGATGATCGCGCGTCCCGGTTCGAAGGCGAGCTTCGGGATCCGGACGCCGTGGAGGTCGGCCGCAGCCTGGACACCGGCGAGGATGTCCGCCGCGAGCTGCTCGATCGGCGTCGGGTCGTCGGCGCTGGTGTAGGCGATGCCGAAGCCACCACCGAGGTTGAGCTCGGGCACGGGGCCGCCCTCGAGCAGGCGTGCGTGCACGGCGAGCAGGCGTGCGGCGGATTCGGCGAACCCGTCGGACCCGAAGATCTGCGAGCCGATGTGGCAGTGGAGTCCGAGGAAGTCGAGCGAGGCGTGGGCCCGGATGCGCGCGACGGCGTCGACGGCGTCCTCGAGCGGCAGACCGAACTTCTGGTCCTCGTGGGCGGTCGCGAGGTACTCGTGCGTGTGGGCGTGGACGCCGCTGTTCACGCGCAGACGCACCGACTGGACCCGGCCGGCGCGCTCGGCCGCTGCGGCGACGCGGTCGATCTCGGTGAGGCTGTCGAGCACGATGGCGCCGATCCCGACGCCCACGGCTCGCTCGATCTCCGCGACCGACTTGTTGTTGCCGTGGAAGCCCAGCTGGGCCGGATCGGTTCCGGCGGCGAGTGCGACGGCGAGTTCTCCGCCGCTGCAGATGTCGATGCGGAGGCCCTCCGCCGTCATCCACCGCGCGACCTCGGCCGAGAGGAACGCCTTCCCCGCGTAGTAGACGGCGACGCTCGTGCCATGCGCGGCCGCCTCGCGCTCGAACGCCTCTCGCAGCGTGCGTGCGCGGGCTCGGGCGTCGTCCTCGTCGACGACGTAGAGCGGCGTTCCGAAGCGTTCCTTGAGCGTGCGGACGTCGACGCCACCGAGCTGCAGGAGGCCGTCGGTGTCGCGGGTGGCCGACGCCGGCCACACGGCCGGATCGAGCGCGTTCGGATCGACGGGCTCGGCGAGCCAGTCGGGGGCGAGGGGGTTTCTGGCCACGGGGGTGTCCTGAGTCCTGTTGAGCGGAAAAGGAGGTTCTCGTTGGGCGAGCGGACCCGGTTTGGCCCCTGAAGCACCGATTTGCAGAGCACCGATGAAGGTGGATGCGCACGACCCGGTGGTTGGTGATCACAGTCGTCCGCACCCATCGCCGCTCGGTTGGAACGACTGTGGTGGAACACGGGCCCGAGGGCCCGACGGCACACCTCACCGCCCGGTCGGAGCAGTGGGTGTGTGGAAAGTCTAGCGAGACGCGCGTGCCCGTGCAGCATCGTGACGTCGGGTGGCCTGCTCCCCTCCGCCGCCGGGTGGCGGGGCGAGGTTCAGTCGCAGCTGCCGAGCGTCTGCAGCGATGCCTCGTCGAGTCGGAGCGTCGTCGACGTCAGGGTGGCGGTCGCCGCCTCCGGCGTCACCGCGAGCCCGTCGAGGTCGACCCCCTTTGGCAGGTACTGGGCGAGGCAGATGCTCGGCGGGTCGCCCTGCAGGAACCCGGTCACGAGCGCCCGCAGGTCGATGACGCCGAGGAGGCCGGTGTCGACGTTGACGGACGTCGGCATGAGGTTCACGCGGTCGGCCGTGGTGGTCGGCGCCACGGAGAAGTCGTACGGGATCGTGAACCCGAGGACGGTCGCCTCGCCCGCGTACCCGATCTCGTCGTCGCCGAGGGTGAGCGTGCCCGGGAGCCCGGCCGTCTTGGCGAGGTCCGCCGCTCCGGCAGCATCGATCCTGATGGTCGCGACCACTCGACCGATGGTCTGCTCCGGGTCGAGGGGGACCCGGTCCGCACTGACCCGGAGGTCCAGCGGGACGCCGTCGACGCTCGCGTCCGGTGCACGCAGGTCGACGTGCTCGAACGTTCCGGAGAGGTATTGGGCGATGACCGAGGCACCGCCGATCGACACGGCGACGTCCGCGTCGACGTTGTCCGGCAGGCTCTGCTCGATCTGCGTCGCGACGCGTTCCTCGGCGACGCCGCGCACGATCGTGTCGGCGATCAGGAACGCGCCGACGAGGACGACGAGCACCCCGACGACGATGACGATCGGAAGCCAGGGACGCCTGCGCTTGCCCGACGGTTGCTGCTCACTCATGTTCCGAGGGTAGCGAACCGTCGTCTCCGTGGACGTGTCAGCAGGCCTGGTCGAGCTCGACCTCCGGCATGTCGAGCACCCTGCCGCTGAATCGCTCCCAGTCGGCGGCCGAGGTGGGGTACAAGGCAGCCAGCGTGAACCCCTCCAGCTCGGTGAGGTTCGAGTCCTCCAGGGAACTCTTCGTCAGGACGTCCGGGGAGGTGAATGCCGCACGAACCGGATCTCCGGGGATGACGAACGCCGGCGCGACCGTCTTCCCGCCCTCGCCCCGGACGACGACGGAGAGTGCCCCGTCGATCTGCAGCGTGCTCGTACCCACCTCCTCGAGCTCGACCTCGAACGGCGCGCACTGCACCGGAGGCGAGACGATGTTCTGGAGGTAGTCCATGGTGCCGACGCTGCCGGCGTGCAGGCCGTCGGGGAACCGCAGGCGGATCGAGACACCGGACCCTTCCGTCCCGAACGGCGCGAACGCACGGAGGTCCACGGCCGACGCGGAGGTCGCGCTCGGCGGCGCGGTGCCGGGGACGCCCGAGCCCTGGCCGACACAGCCGGAGAGCGACAGGGCCGCCGCGATCACGACGACGACGAGGGACTGGCGGGACGTGAGGCTGCGCATCCTGTCACGCTACCGAAGGACTCACCGCTCGGACAGCGCACACCGGAGATCGGCGCGAGCGCAGGACCGTTCCCGAGGGACCGTCCTGTGCTCGCGCGGATCTCCTGCTGTAGGGAAGCTACATGCGCTCCGGCGCGGAGACGCCGAGGAGCGCCAGCCCGTTGCGGATGACGGTGCCGGTCGCGTCGTTCAGCCAGAGGCGCGTGCGGTGCAGGTCGGTGACCGGCTCCTCCCCCATCGGGACGACCCGGCAGCTGTCGTACCACTTGTGGTACAGGCTCGCGGTCTCCTCCAGGTGCCGGGCGACGCGGTGCGGCTCGCGCAGCTGTGCGGCCTGCGCGACGATCCGCGGGAACTCCTGGAGGACGCCGAGGAGCGCCGACTCCGTCTCGTGGACGAGCAGCTCCGGTGCGAAGGCACTGCGATCGACCCCGGCCGAGGCGGCGTTGCGCGCCACCGAGTTCGTGCGGGCGTGCGCGTACTGGACGTAGAACACGGGGTTGTCGTTCGTCCGGCTGCGGAGCTGCTCCGGGTCGAGGGCCAACGGCGAATCGGCCGGGTAGCGACCGAGCGAGTACCGCAGGGCGTCCGTCCCGATCCAGGCCTGCAGGTCGTCCAGCTCGATGATGTTGCCGGCTCGCTTGGAGAGTCGGGCGCCGTTCACGCTCACGAGCTGCCCGATGAGCACCTCGATGTCGCGGTCCGGGTCGTCTCCGGCTGCGCCCGCGAGGGCCTTCAACCGGTGGACGTAGCCGTGGTGGTCGGCGCCGAGCAGGTAGATCTTGTGCTGGAAGCCGCGGTCGCCCTTGTTCAGGTAGTACGCGGCGTCGGCGGCGAAGTAGGTGTAGACACCGTTGGAGCGACGGATGACGCGGTTCTTGTCGTCGCCGAAGTCCGTCGTGCGCACCCAGACGGCGCCCTCCTCGTCGAACACGTGTCCCTGCTCGCGCAACCGGTCCACGGCCTGGTCGATGAGGCTCGTGCCGTCCTCGCCCGTCGCGTGCAGGGTGCGCTCGCTGAACCAGACGTCGAAGTGGACGTTGAAGCGCTCGAGGGACGCGCGGATCTCACCGAGCTGCAGTTCGTAGGCGCGTTCCCGCGCGACCTCGCGGGCGTCCGGACGCTCGAGGAGGTCGGGGATCTCGGCCAGCACGGTCGTCGCGAGGTCGCCGATGTACGCCCCGGGATAGCCGCCCTCAGGCGTCGGCTCACCCTTGGCCGCGGCGAGGATCGAGTCCGCGAAGGTGTCCATCTGGTTGCCGGCGTCGTTGATGTAGTACTCGCTGACGAGCGTCGCACCGGACGCGCTCAGCACGCGAGCCAGGGAGTCGCCGAGCGCGGCCCAGCGCGTGTGGCCGATGTGCAGCGGGCCGGTCGGGTTGGCCGAGACGAACTCGATGTTGATGGTCTGACCGGCGAGGCTGTCGTTGCGGCCGAACGCGTCACCGGCGTCGACGATCACCTTCGCGAGCGCACCCGCGGCAGCGGCGTCGAGGCGTACGTTGATGAACCCGGGGCCGGCGACCTCGACCGAGGCGACACCGTCGACCTGCACGAGCGCGTCGGCGAACTCCTGCGCGAGCTCGCGCGGGTTGGCCCCCACCCGCTTCGCGAGCTTCATCGCGATGTTGCAGGCCCAGTCGCCGTGATCGCGGTTCTTCGGGCGCTCCAGCACCACGTCGTCGACCGACACCGCGACCTCGTCGGTGATGCCCGCCGCCTCGCGTCGTCGTTCGACGATCGGAACGACGATGGCGTGCAGGGCGGAGGCGAGGTCTTCAGGAGTCACGAGGAGCGATTCTACCCGGGCGCGTCGCACCGGCGACACGGTGGGCCTCGGGGGCGACCGTCAGGCGAGCACGACCGCCTGCGCCGGGTCGTCGGCGGGCAGGACGTCGATCAGGGCGTCGATCCGCATGTCCTCGACGGTCACGTTGCCGTGATGGTTGCTCAACCAGGCCACGTCCGCGGCGTCGCGTCCGGTGGCGATGCGGACGAGCGACTGACGCGGTGCCAGGCCCGTCGCGTCGACCACGTGCCAGGCGCCGTCGACGAAGCCCTCGGCCACCGCGTGGAAGTCCATGGGGACGAGACCCGGGGCGTAGACCGCGGCGTACCGGGCCGGGATGTCGAGCGCCCGCAGCATCGCGATGGTCAGGTGCGCGAAGTCCCGGCACACGCCACGGCCCGCGGCCAGGGTCGACACCGCACTGTCCGACACGGTCGTGGAGCCGGAGACGTAGGAGAGGTGTCGTCCGACCCAGGCCGCCACCCACGGCAGCACCTGCAGACCGCCGGAAACCGTGCCGTCCTCGTGCAGGCGACGGTGCTCGAGCAGGTAGCCGAGCTCGGAACGCGCGAGCGAGAACAGCGCATCCGACTCGCAGTACCGGCTGGGACGGAGGTAGGTCACGGTCTCCAAGGCGTCCACGGGACGCGGCACGGCCTGCCCGACGACCACCGCCTCGTAGTCGACCTGCAAGCGGCCGGGCTCGGCGATGACCCGGTGGAGTCGTGTGTCGTCCGGACCCACGATCTCGGTGACGGCGCACGGGCCGTCCGAGGAGTGCACCTGCAGTCGCTCGCTCGCCAGCGGGGTGCCGCCGGCTGCAGCGATGGAGAAGATGAGGTCGGCTCGATCGTGCACCCGCAGATCGAGCGACGCGGTCAGGGTGCGCTGCATGACCTCATTGTTCCACGCGAAGGGCGACGCGGATCCCGCACGCCTCCGGTACCGGCGTGGGTCCCGACTCTGGTAGCTTGGACACGTTCCGCCTTCGTAGCTCAGCGGAAGAGCGCTTCCCTCCGGAGGAAGAAGTCGCTGGTTCGAATCCAGTCGAGGGCACCACCACCATCTCGCGAGGTCCTGCTTCGCGTCGCTCCGACTCCGGGACGCGGGGGCCATGCACCGAGCCGATCCCCTCCCGCAGCCGACGACCCGCTTCCTGCGCTGGGCCAGCGCCGCTGAGCTCGACCTCGCCGGCACGGCCGCCCGGCTGGACGCGTCCGCCCGTGACCGCCTCGACACCTCGTCCGCGACCGCGGCCCGTCGGTTCCTGTTCGGTCGCGCACTGCTCGTGCGCACCGTCGCGGAGACGATCGGCACCGACCCCGAGCGGATCGAGGTCACGGCGGTCTGCCCGGACTGCGGTCTCGCGCACGGACGACCACGGGTGCGCTTCGGAGACCGGACCGTCCACGTGAGCGTCTCCCACACCGCCGACGCCTCCGCAGTTGCGGTGTCGATCGAGCACCCCGTGGGTGTCGACGTCGAACGGCTCGATGCGGCCCGGTTCACCGGGGTCGAGGACGTCGCCCTCACCCCCGCGGAACGGGAGCAGTGGCAGCGACTGCCGGACCGACGACGGCTCCGGGCGCTCGCCGAGCGTTGGACGGCGAAGGAGGCCGTGACGAAGGCCCTCGGTACGGGCCTCACGACCGATCCCGCGACGATCGACCTCGGGCCGGATGCCGCACCACACGTCACCGAGACCGCGGGCCACCGCTTCGTCGTCGACCACCCGGAGCCCGTGCCGGGATTCGTCGTCGCGACGGCCCTCCTGCTCCGCTGACCCGGTTCAGCCGACGGGGAACGGCGGGAGCGTCTCCTGGAAGAGCCACGCGTCGAGGAGCGGCTCGACCGGTGCCGGCGCATGTCGATCGGCCGTCCGGACGAAGTCGTCCGTCGACACGCTCGAGTGTCGGAAGGACGCCACCCAGTCACGCAGGAGGTCGAAGAACGCCTCGTCGCCGAGCAGTCGACGCACGGCGTGCAGGGCGATCGCGCCCCGCTTGTAGACCCGGTCGTCGAACATGTCCGCGGGTCCCGGGTCGCCGACGACGAGGTCCTGCGGTGCCCGTCGGAGCGCCGCGTAGTGCGCCCGAGCACAGGCGTCGGCCGTCTCAGCGCCCGACTCCTCCGACCACAGCCACTCGGCGTAGCAGGCGAAGCCCTCGTGCAACCAGATGTCCCGCCAGGTGGCGATCGTCAGGCTGTTCCCGAACCACTGGTGGGCGAGCTCGTGCGCGATCAACCGCTCCGAACCGCTGACGCCGTCGACGTGGTTGCGGCCGAACACGCTCATCCCCTGCGCCTCGAGGGGGATCTCCAGCACGTCGTCCGTGACGACGACGCCGTAGCTGCCGAAGGGATAGGGCCCGAAGGCGCGCTCGAAGCACGCCAGCATGTCGACCTGGTCGGCGAAGTCATGTCGGAACCGCGCGGTGAGGTCGCGCGGCAGGTGCGCGACGACCGGCACCGTGCTCGTCGCGACCCGAGCGCTGACGGCGAGCCGCTGGTACCGGCCGATCTGCACCGTCGCGAGGTAGGCGGCCATCGGTTCAGGCTGCTCGTAGACCCACGTGGTCCGGCTCGCGCGGGCAACGCGCGACACCAGCTCTCCGGGGGCGACGACCGTGTACGCCGACGACGCCGTGACACTGATCCGATAGGACGACTTGTCCGAGGGGTGGTCGTTGCAGGGGAACCAACTCGATGCGCCGCACGGCTGGGACGCCACGATGACGCCGTCCTCGAGTTCCTCCCAGCCGATCTCGCCCCAGGGGCTGCGCACGGGACGGGGCGCACCCGAGTACCGGACGACCACGGAGAACTCGGCGCCGTCCGCGATGGTGTTCCGGGGCGTCAGCGTGAGCTTGCCCGAGCTGTGCGTCCGCTTCGCCTCGACCCCGTCGACCTGGACACGGGTGACGCGCAGCGCGGCGAGGTCGAGCGAGAACCGCGTGAGCTCCTCCGTCGCGACGGCGGTGAGCCGAGCCGTCCCGGACAGGGCGTTGCGGTCGACGTCGTAGTCGAGCTCGAGCTCGTACCGGACGACGCGGTAGCCACGATTCCCGCTGGAGGGCGTGTAGGGGTCGCCTGCGCTCCGCAGACGGGCGAGAGCCTCCCCCATCAGGACGCGACCTGGGGCTCCCGGTACTCCGCCGTCGTCACCTCGCGCCACGGGCCGATCGGGTTGCCGCTCCACCGGGTGCCCGCCGGGACGCGTTCTCCGCGCATGACGAGCGAGGCCGGTCCGACCGTCGCGTCGTCGTCGATCCGCGCTCCGGGGAGGATGACGCTGTGCGGCCCGAGCGTGGCGCCCGATGCGAGTTCGACCTGATCCATACTCATGATTCGATCATGGAACAGGTGCGTTTGCACAACGCAGCCCCGGTTGACCGTCGCGCCGTCGCCGAGTCGGACGAGGTCCGCCTCCGGCAGCCAGTAGCTCTCGCACCAGACCCCACGACCGATGCGGGCACCGAGCGAGCGCAACCACCAGGTGAGGGCTGGGGTGCCGGTGGCGGGTGCCGCGAACCAGGGTGCCGCGACCATCTCGACGAAGGTGTCGGACACCTCGTTGCGCCAGATGAACGAGGACCAGAGCGGGTGCTCCCCCGTGCGGATCGGGCCGACGATGACCCACTTGGCGACGGTCGTGATCCCGGCCGCGACCGCGCCGGCGGCCAGGAGCACGGCACCGCTGACGGCGATCGCGACACCGAGACCCCAGGTGTCGGCGAACCAGGCGAGCGCGAGGAGCACCAGGAGCGCGATGCCGGTCGTCACCATGACGGGGACGATGCGGCAGAGCTCCCACAGCGCGCGGGCGATCCGGAGCCGGTGCGGCGGGTCGTAGGTGCGGTCGAGATCGGCGTCGGACACCTGCCGCCGGAGCCGCATCGGTGGGCTCCCGAGCCAGGACGAGCCGGACTTGGCCTTCCGCGGTGCGGCCGACAGCACGGCGACGAGGCCGTTCTTGGGGACGTGCATGCCGGGGCCCGCCATGCCGGAGTTGCCGAGGAAGGCGCGCTTGCCGACGGACGCACCGGCGATCCGCATCCACCCGCCACCGAGCTCGTAGGAGGCCACCATCGTGTCGTCCGCGAGGAACGCACCGTCGCCGACGGTCGTCATCCGCGGGAGGAGGAGCACCGTCGACGCCTCCACGTTGCGCCCGACCTTCGCCCCGAGCAGGCGGAGCCAGACGGGCGTGAAGAGGCTCGCGTACAGGGGGAAGAGGAGGGTGCGCGCGGCGTCCAGGAGCCGCTCCGTGGCCCACACCTGCCAACCGACCCGACTGCGCACCGGGAAGTAGCCCTCGCTGAGACCGAGGCCGAGCAGCCGGACCAGGCCGATCGTGCTGATCGCCAGGACGACGAACCACACGAGGGTGGCGACGGGCACCCAGAGGAGCGCGCGCCAGGAGAACTCGAGCAGACTGGTCGCGCCCGACGCCCCGGCCGCCACGACCGCCGCCGCCAGCACGAAGGCGAGGAACGGCAGCACCGACAGCAGCGCCGATCCCGCGCCGTACGCGAACAGCCAGCGTCGGCGACGCGGGGGTCGTTCGGTCGGCCACACCGGCTTCGCCTTGCCGACGCGGACGGCGGGCGACCCTGACCACAGGTGTCCGGAGGGGACGCGGCCGAAAACGGACGATCCTGGAGCGATCTCCGCACGCTTGCCGATCCGGGTGCCGGCGAGCAGGGTACTGCGAGCGCCGACCGTGCTCTCGGCGCCGATGTGGACGTGGCCCAGTCGGAGCGTGTCGCCGTCGACCCAGTAGCCGCGGAGGTCGACCTCGGGCTCGATCGACGCGCGCGCCCCGACGGTGAGGAACCCGGTGACCGGCGGCACGCTGTGGAGGTCCGCGTCGGCACCGATCTTCGCGCCGAGCGCCCTGGCGTAGCTCGAGATCCAGGGGGCTCCGGCGAGACTCACCGCGCCGACCGTGTCGGCGACGCGTTCGGCGAGCCAGAGTCGCACATGGACCGAGCCGCCGCGCGGGTAGTCGCCCGGGCGGACGCCGACGAGGAGGAGCTTCGCCGCGATCACGGAGATCGCCATGCGTCCGATCGGGGTGATGACCACGAGGAACCCGAGGGCGATCCACCACCAGGAGACCATGGGGAGGTACGGGACGTCCGCGACGAGGCCGAGGACCCGACTGCCGGCGAGGAGGTACACGAGCCACCGGAGTCCGACGAGGATGAGGAGCGGGACACCCAGGAGGGTCTGCGCCCACTGGGTCGCGAGCGGCGTCGGGAGCACGGGGTCCGCGACGGCCGCCCGACTGCGACGCTCGGGGCGTCGGCCGTCGAGTTCGGCTGCCATCGCGCCGAGTCGGGGGTGGCCGTAGATGTCGGCGACCGTGAACTCGGCATCGCGGGTGCGGATGAGCGAGACGAGCTGCGCGGCCGCAAGGCTCCCGCCGCCCAGGCTGAAGAAGTTGTCGCTCTCGGCCGTGACCCGGACCCCGAGGACGGCCGTCCACTGCTCGGCGAGCCACGCGGCGGTGCCCGACAGGGTCGAGGCGTCCTCCCCGTCGGCGGCGTCGAGCGGCCACGGCAGCGCGGCCCGGTCGACCTTGCCGGAGGTGCGGGTGGGCAGCTCGCCGACGACCGCGAGGAGCGGGACGAGCGGTGCCGGGAGCTGCTCACGGAGGGTGTCGAGCGCCCGCTCGACGGAGAACCCGTCGCGGTCGGGCACCGCGAGGTACCCCACGAGGACGGCGTTCCCGGCGGCGGTGCGCTGGACGGCTGCTGCCGCACCCGAGACGCCCGGCAGCGCCTGCAGGGCGGCCTCGATCTCTCCGAGTTCCACGCGCCGACCGCCGATCTTCACCTGGTCGTCCGCGCGCCCCTGGAACACGAGTCCTGCGGCCTCGTAGCGGACGAGGTCGCCGCTCCGGTACGCCCGCGACCACCCGATGCTCGGCATGGGCGCATACCGTTCGGCGTCCTTGGCGGGGTCGAGGTACCGGGCGAGTCCGACGCCGCCGATGATGAGCTCACCGACGCCGCCCTCCTCGACCGGGATGCCCTCGGCGTCGACCACGGCGAGGTCCCAGCCGTCGAGTGGCAGTCCGATGCGCACGGGCTGCTCGCCGGTCAACAACGCGGCGCAGGCGACGACGGTGGCCTCGGTGGGTCCGTAGGTGTTCCAGACTTCGCGACCGTCCACGGCCAGCCGGGCGGCGAGCTCCGGCGGGCAGGCCTCGCCGCCGAAGATGAGCATGCGGATGTTCTCGAGGGATTCGGCGGGCCACATCGCCGCCAACGTGGGCACCGTCGACACCACGGTGATGCCCTTCGCGGTGAGCCAGGGTCCGAGGTCCATGCCGCTGCGGACGAGCGAGCGCGGCGCCGGGACCAGGCACGCGCCGTGTCCCCAGGCGAGCCACATCTCCTCGCAGGACGCGTCGAAGGCGACGGACAGGCCGGCCAGCACACGATCACCGGGGCCGAGGGGTTCCGCCTGGAGGAAGATCCGCGCCTCGGCGTCGACGAACGCGGCGGCAGAGCGGTGCGAGACGGCGACGCCCTTCGGCGTGCCCGTCGAGCCGGAGGTGAAGATGATCCAGGAGTCGTCGCCCGGTCGCGGTGGTTCGAGGACCGGGATCGCCCGGGTGCCCGGGTGGGGTGCCGCGCCCGTCGCGAGTTGCACCCGGTCGGGATCGGCGCCGTCATCGGCCGGGTCCTCCGTGCCTCGGCGCGAACGCTCGAAGACACCGCCGTCGACCAGGACGCCGACGACGGCCGCCTCACCGAACACGAGTCGTGCCCGCTCCTCCGGATCGTCGGCGTCGACGGGCACGTAGGCCGCTCCGGTGAACAGGATCCCGAGGATCCCGAGGTAGAGGTCGCGGGTGCCCGAGGCGATCCGGACACCGACCCGGTCACCGCGGCGGACCCCGGCGGCGAACAGCCCGGCCGCGACCCGCTCGGCACTGAGGACGAGCTCGCGGTAGCTGAGCGCCCCCTCCGCGTCCTCGATCGCCGAGGCCTCGGGGTGCGACGCGGCGACGTCACGGAGGACGTCGAGGAGGGTGCGTTCGGCCGGTGCACGCACGCCACCGAGCAGCGCGGGCTGCCGCTCGATGAGGAGGGCGGTGCTGGTGTCGGCGTCCATACGCGATCCCCTGTCGTCCGGCTGTTCAGCGCCGCCAACGGTAGGCAGCGCGCATGGACGGTTGGTGAACACCAGTCAACCGCCAGATGTCGTGGAATCGTCGGCGACGCTCCGTCGGCCCCCGGCATCCTCGGAGGACGCGCGCCTACCATGGCCTGCATGACCATCGACTACTCCGTGCCCCAGGAACGCCAGCTCGTGACCGCCATCCCCGGCCCCCGATCGCTCGCCCTCACGGAACGCCGCCGCCGCGCTGTGTCGCGCGGTGCCGGCAACCTCGCGCCGGTGTGGATGGACCACGGCTCCGGCGGCATCCTCGTGGATGTCGACGGCAACCACATCATCGACCTCGGAACGGGCATCGGCGTGACGACCATCGGGCACGCCAACCCCGACGTCGCCGCGGCAGCAGCCGAGCAGGCGACGAAGCTCACGCACACGCTCTTCACCGTGACGCCGTACGAGAACTACCTGCGCGTCGCGGAGAAGCTGTCCGAGATCACGCCGGGCGACTTCGAGAAGCGCTCGATCCTCCTGAACTCCGGTGCCGAAGCCGTCGAGAACGCGGTGAAGATCGCGAAGAAGTACACCGGACGTCGCGCGATCGTCGCCCTCGACCACGCCTTCCACGGACGCACGAACCTGACGATGGCGATGACCTACCGGCCGGCGCCCGAGCGCCTCGGGTTCGGCCCGTTCCCCGGCGAGATCTACAGCGTCCCGCTCTCCTACCCCTTCCGCGACGGACTCGACGGACCGGCGGCTGCCGAGGTGACGATCGACTACATCGAGCGGCACATCGGTGCGAGCGAGGTCGCCGCGTTCTTCGCCGAACCGGTCCTCGGCGACGGCGGCATCGTCATCCCCGCGCCCGGCTACTTCGCGCGCATCAGCGAGTGGTGCACCGAGAACGGGATCGTGTTCGTCGCCGACGAGATCCAGGCCGGCATCGGCCGCACCGGCGCCTGGTACTCGATCGAGCACCACGGCGTCGTGCCCGATCTCATCACGAGCGCCAAGGGCATCGCCGGCGGCTTCCCGCTGTCGGCCGTGACCGGGCGCGCCGAGATCATGGACGCCGTCCAGCCCGGTGGCATCGGCGGCACCTTCGGGGGCAACCCGGTGTCCACGGCGGCCGCGCTCGCGACGTTCGAGGTCATCGAGCGCGAGGACCTGCTGGGCGAGGCCCGTCGGGTGGAGGCGACCCTGCGATCGCTCATGGGCGACTGGGCCGAGCGGTTCGACATCGTCGGCGAAGTCCGGATCATCGGTGCGATGGCCGGCGTCGAGTTGGTCGTCCCCGGCACGAAGCAGCCGCACCCCACGGCACTGCAGACCGTCATCGACGCGGCGATCGCCCAGGGCGTGCTCGTGCTCGACGCCGGTTCCTGGGACTCGGTGCTGCGACTCCTCCCGAGCGCGGTCATGTCCGACGAGCTCCTCCGCGACGCGGTGTCCGTCCTCGAGGACGCCCTGGGGCAGGTCTCCTCCTGACCGACGCGCCACCGTCGCTGGCCGGTGGGGTCGCCAGCGCGGTGCGCTGACGCGAGCGCGGGTCTGTGGCCGCCGAACCCGTCCGCCAGCGCGGTGCGCTGACGCGAACCCGCCCGAATCGGCTCGGGCGCGGTCCGGGCGCGTGAGCGCGGGCCTCCGGAGGGGTGCGCTCGCGGTTGTGACCCGCGGTGACGTCAGCGCACCGCGCTGGCGCAACCGACGAAAGCGGGTCAGTCGACGGTGACGAAGTCGATGAGCTGTTCGACGCGACCGAGGAGTTCCGGCTCGATGTCGTTGAAGGTCCGGACCTGACCGAGGATGCGCTTCCAGGCCCGGGCGATGTCGGCCTGCGAGTCGTGCGGCCAGCCGAACGCCTGGCAGATGCCCTTCTTCCACTCGATGGAGCGAGGGATGGTCGGCCACTGGCGCAGGCCGACCCTGGCGGGCTTCACGGCCTGCCAGACGTCGACGTACGGGTGCCCGACGATGAGGACGTTCCGGCCGTTCGGTCCGGCCATGACGGCGTCGGCGATCCGCTGCTCCTTGGAGCCTGGGACCAGATGGTCGACGAGGACGCCGACACGGCGGTCCGGGCCCGGGCGGAACTCGGCGAGCGCGGCGTCGAGGTGGTCGACGCCCGCGAGGTACTCGACGACGACGCCCTCCACACGGAGGTCGTCGCCCCAGACCCGCTCGACGAGTTCCGCATCGTGGCGACCCTCGACGAAGATCCGACTGGCGCGAGCCACCCGAGCGGTCGTCTCCACCGCGAAGGAGCCGGAGGCGGTGCGCGCCCGCCCGGTCGGTGCGCGCTTCGGGACGACGAGGACGACGGGCTCACCCTCGAGGAGGAACCCCGCCCCCATGGGGAACACGCGTCGCTTACCGCGGTAGTCCTCGAGCTCGACCGTCTTCGCCTCGACGCGCGTGATCGCGCCGCAGAAGCCGCCGAGTTCCTCGACCACGAGGTCGGTCACCGCCTCGACCTCACGGGCCACCACGCGGTTCTTCTTCCGCCAGTCCCCCGCGAGGACGTCCTGACCGTACCTGTCTTCGAACACCCGTCAACGCTAACCAACCCTCCGACCTTTCTCAGGACGGCCTCGGCGTGGCGCGGCCGACACGCCGCAATCCAGGCTCGACACGCCGACGCCGTCCTGAGTCGGGGACAGGTCGAGCGGTGGGTCGCCTGCAGTGGGAGGGCCTCCTGGCATGGGAAGCCGCCCGGTGCGGAGACACACCCCGACTAGGCTGCGGCGCGCTCAGCCTCGCGGGCGAGACCGCCGAGCAGGAGCCCGAGCTGGTCGTCCACGGTGCCCGGGTCCTCCGGGTGCCACTGCACGCCGGTGATCGGCAGGGTGCGGTGCTCGATCGCCTCGACGGTGCCGTCGGAGGCCCAGGCGACGGCGCGGAGACCTTCGCCCAGTTCGCCGACCGACTGGTGGTGGGCGCTCTGCACCTGGAGGTGACGGGCACCGAGTCGGAACGCGAGGGCACTCGAGGGGTCGAGCTCGACCTCGTGCGGGGTCATGCTCTCATCGACCGGGACGCCCTCGTTGCGGTGGGCGCTGTGCTCACCGAGGTCCTGCACGAGCGTCCCGCCGAGGGCGACGTTGATGATCTGGTGACCGCGGCAGATCCCGAGCAGCGGCGTGCCTCGCTCGGCGGCGCGACGGGCGACCGCCAGCTGGGCGCGGTCGGCCTCGGGGAAGTGCTGGCCCTCGGCGCGGTAGCCGGTGGTGCCGCCGTACTGGGCGGGATCGATGTCGGCGCCGCCCATGATGACGACGGCGGAAGCCCCGTCGGTCGAGGCGAGGAGCGCATCGGTGCCGAGGTCGTGCGCGGCCAACCGGGTCACGCGCCAGCCGGCCCGTTCGGCGGCGGCGATGGTCCGTCCGACGAGGATCTGCACGTACTCGTGGTACGCCTGGTCGTCCTCACGGAACCTGGTGACCTCGACGAGCGCCAGCATGGGTGAGACGTGTCCTTGCATGATGCTCCTTCCAGGGGTTCCGTGAGGTGACTCGACCAGTCTCGCCGGGCAGACGCCCTCGCGCGAGCGGCCGCGTCACGGTCGGTAACAGAGTCCGTCACGGTCGGTGTCGGCGTCACGGTCGGTGTCGGCGAAGCCCCGTCACCGCCGCATAGCACAGCTCTGGTTCGGCGCGCTCGCTGGGAGCCCGCTGTAGAGATGTCGAGGGCCCGGACCTAGACTCGGAACCGAGCCGCGGGGTGGGGCTCCAGGGTCCGAACGAGTGACGAGGTGACCGATGCGGGTTCGCTGGGCGGTATCGATCTGGGCGTTCTGCGTGGCCGTGCTCCTCGGAGCGGGGGCCACCGCCGCCTGGGCGGAGAGCCCGGTGCAGCTCGGAGCCGGGCGCGTGTCCGACAGTGCGGGCGTCCTCAGCAGCGGCGAGGTCTCCGAGATCACGACGGCCGTCGACGACCTGGCCGCGGATCACGGCGTCGACCTCTGGGTGGTCTACGTGCCGACCTTCACCGACCCGAGTGACGCCGAGTCCTGGGCGAACCAGACCGCGAAGGACAACAACCTCGGACCGAACCAGTACCTGCTGGCCGTGGCGACGGAGGACCGCGCCTACTACCTCTCCGGCGACTCCAGTGGACCGGTGAGCGGCGATCAGCTGACCGAGATCGAGCAGCAGCGAATCCTGCCGCAGCTGCGTGACGACGACTGGGCCGGCGCCGGCGTCGCTGCCGCCGAAGGCCTGGGTGCCGCCGTCGGCGGCGGGTCGATCGGAGGCAGCGGTGGTGGTTCAGGCGGCTCGGCCGGGTGGCTGACCATCCTGCTGATGGTGGTCGTCGCCGTCGTGGCCGTCGTCCTCCTGGTCGTCTTCCTCCGCCGACGCCGCGCTGCGAACGGCGACGGCGCCGTGATCGCGGGCCGGCAGGGGGCACCGGTCGACCCGCTGACCACCGCCCCGATCCCCGAGCTCGAACGACTCGCCGGCAGTGCGCTCGTCCAGACCGACGACGCCGTCCGGACGAGCGAGGAGGAGCTCGGCTTCGCGACCGCCTCCTACGGCGAACCGGCCACGGCCGCGTTCACCGCCGCCCTCGCCGGAGCGAAGGACGACCTCGCACATGCCTTCGCGCTCAAGCAGCGGCTCGACGACGCCGAGCCGGACACCGAGGAGCAACAGCGCGACTGGAACCTCCAGATCATCCGGCTCTGCGAGCACGCGAACCACGTGCTCGATGAACAAGCAGCCTCCTTCGACGAGCTCCGCGCGCTCGAGAAGAACGCACCCGCCGCGGTCGAGGAGCTGCGAGCCAGGGCGGCCGCGGCCGGACCGACGGTGACGGCCGCGCAAGACGCGGTGCGCGCCCTGCAGACGCGCTACAGCCCCGACGCCCTCATCACCGTGATCGACAACCCGGCGCAGGCGACGGAGCGTCTCGCCTTCGCCACCGCGGCGATCTCGGACGCAGCTGCACGGCTCGCCGCCGGAGACTCGGGCGAGGCCGCCGTCGGCATCCGAGCCGCCGAGGAAGCGCTCGACCAGGCCACCCAGCTCACCGGGGCCGTGAAGCGGCTGCAGGCCGACCTGACGACCGCCGAGCAGCACCTCGCCGCCCGACTGGCCGAATTGGACGGAGACGTCGCCGCGGCTGGCGGCCAACCGGACCCGACCGGCACCCTCGCCGCGGCGGTCGCGAGCACCACCGCGACGGTCTCCCAGGTTCGCGGCGCGCTCGGCGCACCGAACAACCCGATCGCCCTCCTCGCCCGCCTGGATGCGGCGAACACGCAGATCGACGGTGCTCTCCAAGGGGTGCGCACCGCGGCGGAGCAGCGACAACGCGCTGCAGCCGCCCTCGGACAGACCCTGCAGACGGCGGGCGCGCAGGTGTCGGCTGCTGAGGACTTCATCGTCTCGCGGCGCGGAGCCGTCGGCCCGGAGGCCCGGACGCGCCTCGCCGAAGCCGGCCGCACCCTCGTGCAGGCCCAGGGCCTCGCCGCCAACGACCCGACGCAGGCGCTCTCCCTCGCCCAGCGCTCCAACTCGCTCGCGAGTCAAGCGGTGCAGCTCGCCCAGGCCGACCTCGGGCAGTTCCAGAGCCAGTCGGCGGGCGGACTCGACGGCATGTTCGGCGGCGGCCAGGGGCAGCAGGGCGGCAACGGGATGCTCGGTGCCGTCCTCGGCGGCATCCTGATCAACTCCGTCCTCGGCGGCGGCGGGTCCCGTTCCGGCGGCGGCATGTTCGGCGGCGGAGGATCGAGCGGCGGCATGTTCGGCGGTGGCTCCGGTCGCTCACGCAGCGCCGGCAGCTTCGGTGGCGGCGGCACCCGTTCCCGACGCGGCGGCGGTCGCTTCTGATCCGCGGCACCACCCACCTCATCACCGGACACCGACCGACACGACCCAGCAGGACACGAGAGAGGAACCACACCATGGCAGAGAAGCAGTCCATCTTCGGACGCATCGCCCAGCTGACCAAGGCCAACATCAACGCGCTGCTCGACTCCGCCGAGGACCCGCAGAAGATGCTCGACCAGATGGTCCGGGACTACACGAACTCGATCGCCGACGCCGAGAGCGCGATCGCCGAGACGATCGGCAACCTCCGGCTCCTCGAGCAGGACCACCAGCAGGACGTCGAGGCGGCCTCCGAGTGGGGCACCAAGGCGCTGGCCGCGAGTCGCAAGGCCGACGAATACCGTCAGGCGGGCAACGCCGCGGACGCCGACAAGTTCGACAACCTCGCGAAGATCGCGCTCCAGCGCCAGATCGGCGCCGAGAACGAGGCCAAGCAGGCCGAGCCGCAGCTGGCCTCGCAGACGAAGGTCGTCGAGCAGCTGAAGAACGGCCTCAACGGCATGAAGACGAAGCTCGAGCAGCTGAAGACGAAGCGCAGCGAGCTCGTCGCCCGGGCCAAGACCGCGGAGGCCCAGCGCAAGGTCGCGGATGCGGTCGGCAGCATCGACATCATGGACCCGACGAGCGACCTGAGCCGCTACGAGGACAAGATCCGCCGCGAGGAGGCGAAGGTGCTCGGCCAGCAGGAGCTCGCCGCCTCGAGTCTCGACGCGCAGTTCAACGACCTCGAGGACCTCGGCGAGCTGACCGAGGTCGAGGCCCGCCTCGCCGCGCTGAAGGGCGGCGGTTCCGCGTCTCCCGCGATCGAGTCCTCCGGCCCCGAGTACACGCCGAACGCCAGCCAGTAGTGCCGATCCGACGGGCCCTCGGGACCTCCCGAGGGCCCGTCGCCCTCGCCCCCTCGCACCACCTCCAGGAAGGCACCGCATGACGAAGTTCGTCGTCGTCCCCCAGTGGCAGGGCTCCGGTTCGTCCAGGGCCATGCAGTTGATCGATGGAGCCGAGGCGATCCGTGGCGACCTGCCCACGGCGGCCACGACACTCGTCCACGTGCCGACGGAGGCCGGCGAGGCCCTCGACACCGACATCCGGCGCGCCAGTTCCCTCGTGACGACCGCGGAACTCCAACGTCAGGCGATCGTCGGGATCGACGAGCCCGTCATCACCATCGGTGGGGACTGCGGCGTCGAACTCGCGTCGGTCGGTGAGGCCCTCAGACGCGACCCCGGCATCGCCGTCGTCTGGTTCGACGCCCACGGCGACCTCAACACCCCGCTCAGCTCGCCGTCCGGGTCGTTCAGCGGAATGGTCGCCCGCGCACTGACCGGCGAAGGCGCCGCGATGCTCCTGCCCGAGGCCCCACTCGATCCCGCCCGGCTCGTCCTCGTGGGGGTGCGCGACCTCGACGACGGTGAACTCGCCCACATCGAGGAGCGTGGCATCCCCATGGTCTCCTCGGTGATGACGAGCGCCGCCGAGGTGGTCGCGGCCGTCGAGGCGACGGGCGCCGACCGCGTCTACCTGCACGTGGACGTCGACGTCCTCGACCCCGCCGTCATCGCCGGCGTCAGCTCGGCCGTCCCCTTCGGTCTCGAACTCGGCACCCTGCTGGACTGCATCACCGCGCTCCGCGCGCGGTTCGGCTTCGCCGGGGCCGGCGTCACGGGCTTCTCCCCCGGTTCCCCCGACGCCGCAGCCGACGACCTCGGCACCATCCTCCGCATCATCGGCGCGATCAGTCGCGAACCGAAGCCCGACAGCACCAACCCGACAGGAGTCACCCCATGAGCCGTACCGTCGATCTCGTCGTCATCGGAGCCGGACCCGTCGGCGAGAACGTCGCCGACTACGCCCACAAGAGCGGTCTGAGCGTCGTCATCGTCGAGAGCGAACTGGTCGGCGGTGAGTGCTCCTACTGGGCCTGCATGCCGTCCAAGGCCCTCATCCGATCGGGCGCCGCCCTGCGTGCCGCCAAGCGCACGGGTGGAGCCATCCCCGAGGACACCGCGCTCGACCCGCTCAAGGTCCTCGCGCGACGGGACTCGTTCACGAGCGACTGGTCGGACGACGGCCAGGTCGAATGGCTCCAGGGCGCCGGCATCGAGCTGGTGCGTGGGCACGGTCGACTGACCGGCGAGCGCGAGGTCACCGTGACGGCCGCCGACGGTTCGACGACCGTGCTCACGGCGACGCACGCCGTCGCGGTCTGCACCGGATCCGCCGCGCTCCTGCCCGACATCGCGGGGCTGGCGGCGGTGGAGCCATGGACGAGCCGCGAGGCCACGAGCGTCCAGACCCTGCCAGCGTCCGTCGCCTTCCTCGGTGGCGGCGTCGTCGCCGTCGAGCTCGCGACGGCCTACCGCTCACTCGGGGTCGACGTCACGCTCGTCGCCCGCAGTGGCCTGCTCGGCAACACCGAACCGTTCGCCGGCGAACTCGTCGAGTCCTCCCTGCGTGAGCTCGGCGTGACGATCGTGCACGCCTCGCCCACCGCCGTCTCCCGGGCCGCCGACGGTGCCGTCACGCTCGAGTTCGACGATCGGGAAGCGGTGACGACGGCGGAACTCGTCGTGGCCACCGGCCGGACGCCACGGACGGACGACCTCGGGCTCGAGGCCGTCGGCCTGGAACCGGGTGCCTGGATCGAGGTCGACGATCAGCTCCTCGCCCACGGCAGCGACTGGCTGTACGCCGTCGGCGACGTCAACCACCGGGCACTCCTGACGCACCAGGGCAAGTACCAGGCACGCGCCGCGGGCGCGGTCATCGCGGCACGGGCGAACGGCGAGGATGTCGACACCAGCCCGTGGAGCGACCACGCGGCGACCGCCGACCACCGTGCCGTGCCGCAGGTCGTCTTCTCCGAACCGGAGGTCGCCGCCGTCGGACTCACGGCCGCGCAGGCCGAGGCGGCGGGGATCGACCACCGGGTGGTCGACTACGACCTCGGTGGCATCGCGGGCTCGAGCCTCCACGCCGACGGCTACACCGGGCAGGCGAGGATGGTCGTCGACGAGGAGCGCGGCGTGATCATCGGGATGACCTTCGTGGGTCAGGACGTCGCCGAACTCGTCCACGCGGCGACGATCGCCATCGTGGGTGAGGTGCCGCTGCACCGCCTCTGGCACGCGGTGCCGTCCTACCCGACGATGAGCGAGATCTGGCTGCGACTCCTCGAGACCTACCGGAGCGGTGCGTGACCCGTCGCGGCCACGTCGACGAGCCGCGGAGCCGTCGTTCCGGCGGCCCGTGGCTCGACTCACCCCTGAGCCGGATCGGGTACTGGTACGCCACGCTCACCGGGCTCGTCTGGGGCGGACTGTGGAGCACCGGTCCGGTCGAACGGCGGGGCGGGATGATCGTCTTCCGCGGGATGCCGTCGTGGACGTTCGGCCGAGGTGGCTCATGCGTCGGCGGGGTGTACCTCACCGACCGGAACGTGTCGACCCGGGTGCTCGAACACGAGGCGGTGCACAAGCGGCAGTGGCAGCGGTACGGCATGCTCTTCCCACTGATGTACGCGATCGCCGGTCGTGATCCGCTCCGGAACCGGTTCGAGATCGAAGCCGGCCTCGAAGCGGGAGGCTACCTGCCGAAGCGACGCTGACGAGCGTCGCGGCGTCCGTGCGAGGTCGTGTCAGTGCGAGGTCGTGTCAGTGCGATGCGCGCTCGACCGAGCTCGAGCGCTGACGTGCGCCGATGCTCGCCAGGGTCATCCTGAGGTCGTTCCGGAGACCGGTGAGGTGCTCCGTCTCGCCGCCGATCCACACGTGGTAGTCGGCCGCGTCGTGTCCGTCGACGTCGAGCATCTCGCTCGCCCAGGCCCGGGTCGCTCGCGCGACGGCCTGACCGCGTGCGCACCGGCTGCCCGTTCCGGGTTCCCCCGAACGCGCCGCGCGGACGAGCCACGTCACGACGACGCGTCCCGGCGAGTCGAGGGTGGTGATCGACGCGGCGTCGTCGACCTCGACGAACACCTGACCGCGGGCGCAGATGGGGAGCAGCGCGAGGACCTCGGCCAGCTCGCCGACCGACGACTCGTCGCCCGCGAGCAGCACGTGGCGTGCGTCCGCGACGGCGAACTCCGCCGGATCCTCGAAATAGCTCACACGATCAGTATAGGCGAGCCTAAGCTCACCTCGGCCCCCGCGCAGGGTCTTCCAAGGCGGCGGAGCACATCACGATCCGATCACTCTGTGACGCCCCCTGACACCGTGGCTGGCACCACACACGTCGACTGGGTACGCTCGCTGGAGCCCCAGCGATGCGGCTTTCCGGACGCGGTCCAGTATTCACGCGGCCCAGGCGGGAATGCCCGCTGCCCGGAACCGGTTGTGCGTCTCCAGATGCCTGCCACTCCAGCATCCCCGAAAGGACCTCCATGCGTCATCGTCAGCTGCGTCGTCAGCTCCTCACCGCCGCGATCGCGGTCACCGGCGCCGCCCTCGTCCTCACCGGCTGCGCAGGCCCGGCCGCGACGCCGACGCCCGACGCCGACGCGACCCTGCGGGTCGGTCTCGTCCTGGAGCCCTCCGACCTCAACATCCGCACCACCTCCGGCGCCGCGCTCGACCAGATCCTCATCGACAACGTCTACCAGGGCCTCGTGTCCCGCACCGAGGACAACCAGATCGTCGACACGCTCGCGAAGAGCCACGACATCAGCGCCGACGGTCTCACCTACACCTTCGTCCTCCGCGACGGCGTGACCTTCCACGACGGTGCCGCCCTGACCGCGGCCGACGTCGTCGACTCCATCACCCAGGTGCAGCAGGACCCGACCTTCGTCGACAACGTGGCGCTCCAGAAGGTCGCCTCGATCACGGCCGTCGACGACTCGACCGTGCAGTTGCAGCTCACCTCGCCCGACTCCAACCTGTTGTGGACCCTGACCGGACGCGCAGGACTCGTGCTGGAGTCGGGCGCCACCAACGACCTGTCGACGACCGCCAACGGCACCGGGCCGTTCACCTTGAAGACCTGGAAGCAGGGCGACAGCATCACCTTCGACCGGAACGCGAAGTACTGGGGCGACGCTCCGAAGGTCAGGGAGGTCGTCTTCAGCTACATCCCCGACGCCTCCTCCGCCGTCAACGCCACCCTTGCCGGCGAACTCGACGTGCAGACGGCGCTCGACGCGAACCTCAAGGACCAGATCACCCGCGCCGACGGGTTCAGCATCACCGAGGGCAAGACGACCGACAAGTACACCCTCGCCTTCAACAACCAGCGCGCTCCCCTGAACGACCCCCTCGTCCGGCAGGCGCTCCGCTCCGCCATCGACCACGCCGCGATCGTCGAGGCCGTCGGCGGTGCCGCGGTCGAACAGTACGGACCGATCCCCGAGCTCGATCCGGGCTACGAGAACCTCAGCGAGCTCGTGAAGTACGACCCGGAACAGGCGAAGGCGCTCCTCGCCCAGGCCGGCCAGGAGAACCTGTCCCTGACGCTCACGATCCCGAGCTTCTACGGAACCTCGGTGGCCAACGTCCTGGTGTCCGAGTTCAAAGCCATCGGCGTCACCCTCACCGTCAAGAGCGTCGAGTTCCCGACCTGGCTGAACGACGTCTACACGAACCAGGACTACGACCTCAGCTACGTGAACCACGTCGAGGCACGCGACTTCCAGAACTGGGCGAACCCGAACTACTACTTCGGCTACGACAACGCGCAGGTCCAGTCGCTCTATGCTGAATCCGTAGCGGCGACCGATCCGGCCGTCGCAGCCCAGAAGCTCAAGGAGGCGGCGTACCTCGTGTCGAAGGACAACGCCGCCGACTGGCTCTACACCGCGATCACCCTCACGGTGGTGCGCGACGGCGTGACCGGCTTCCCCGTGGACTCGGTCAACTCGCGCATCAACCTGGCGAAGGTCGCCGTGACCGGGTGACCCGCTTCATCCTGACGAGGCTGGTACTCCTCCTCGTCGGGCTCCTCGCCGCCAGCGCCCTGATCTTCTTCACCATCAGGGTGCTCCCGGGCGACGTCGCCCAGGTCATCGCAGGGACGGACGCGACGCCCGAAGCGGTCGCCGCGATCCGTGAACAGTTGGGACTCGGCCAGCCCGTCCTCCTGCAGTACCTCGACTGGATCGGCGGGTTGCTCCGCGGCGATCTCGGGAACTCGCTCATCACGGGCACCCCCGTCGCCAGCGAACTCGCCCAGAAGGCGCAGGTGACCGTCCCGCTCGGCATCATGGCCCTCGTCATCGCCCTCGCGTTCAGTGTGCCGCTCGGGGTGTTGGCGGCCGTCCGGCGCACCCGCGCGACGGGCGTCGTCATCTCGTTCGCGTCGCAGGGGCTCGCCGCCGTCCCGGTCGTCTGGGCCGGCATGATGCTCGTGCTCCTCTTCGCCGTCGTACTCGGTTGGCTCCCGGCGCAGGGCTTCCCGCGCGCGGGCTGGAACGATCCGCTGGCGGCGATCCGCGCCCTCCTCCTCCCGGCGCTCACGATCGGCGTCGTCGAGGGCGCGGTCCTGCTGCGCTTCGTCCGTTCCGCCGCCCTCGACGCGATCGGCCAGGACTACGTCCGGACGGCGGCGGCGAAGGGCCTGACCCGTTCGCAGGCACTCATCCGCCACGGGCTGCCGAACGTGGCGCTCTCGGTCGTCACCGTGCTCGGGCTCCAGATCGCCGGGCTCATCGTCGGCAGCGTCATCATCGAACAGCTCTTCACCCTGCCAGGCATCGGGCGCATGCTCGTCGCCGACGTCGGCAACCGCGACCTCGTGAAGGTGCAGGGCGAGCTCCTCGTCCTCACCGGGGTGGTCCTCGTGATCGGTGCCGTCGTGGACGTCGTCCACCGTCTCGCAGACCCCCGACTCCGAGAACGGGAGCGGACCACATGACCGCCCGTCAGGATCACCCGCGTCGGCGCGCGGCGTCAGGCGGACTCCGCACGCTCGTGGCCGGCCCGGCCGGCGTGTTCGGGCTCGTCGTCGTCGCCCTCCTCCTCCTGAGTGCCGGCGTCTCCTTCCTCTGGACGCCGTACGACCCCCAGCTCACCGATCCGTTCGCGAAGTGGCTGGCTCCGTCGCCGGCCCATCTGCTCGGCACTGACGAGGTCGGACGCGACATCTTCAGCCTGCTGCTCGTCGGCGCGCGGGTGACCGTGGCCGTCGCGATCGGTTCCGCAGTCGTCTCGACGGTCATCGGGGTCGCCCTCGCCGCCCTCGGTTCGCTCACGCGGCGCTGGGTCCGGGAGACGGTCGCGGTGCTGATCGACATCCTCATCGCGTTCCCGACCCTCCTCATCGCCATGATGATCGCCTCCGTCTTCGGCGGCTCGCTGTGGGTCGTCATCTGGGCGGTGGGCATCAGCTTCGGCGTGAACATCGCCCGGGTGACCCGACCCGAGATCCGCCGGGTCTCGCACAGCGAGTACGTGCTCGCCGGCAAGGCCGCCGGTCTCGGACCGGTGAGGAACCTGACGCGGCATCTGCTGCCGAACGTCGCACCGGTGTTCATCGTCCAGCTGTCGTGGTCGATGGCGGTCGCGGTGCTCGCCGAGGCGGGCCTGTCGTACCTCGGCTACGGCGCCCCCTCCAGTGTCCCGTCCTGGGGTCGGATGCTCAGTGAACTGCAGACCTACCTCGCCGTGCACCCGCTGTCGGTGCTGTGGCCGGGGCTCGCCATCACCATCACCGTCCTCGCCCTGAACCTGCTGGGCGACGCCCTCCGGGACGCGACCGATCCGACCCTCGGTCGCCGGGGACCCGCCTCGACCCCCACCTCGCCCCAGGGGGTGACCGCATGAGTCTCGACGTCCAGGACCTCGTCGTCACGCTCGGCGGCCGCCGGGTCGTCGACGGCGTGAGCTTCAGCGTGCCGGCGGGCGCACGGTTCGGCCTCATCGGCGAGTCCGGATCCGGGAAGTCGCTGACGGCGCTGGCGATCCTCGGACTGCTCCCGGACGGCGCCGCGGTGAGCGGCAGCATCCGCTGGCAGGGCGAGGAACTCCTCGGCCGCGACGACCGCGAACTCGCGCGGATCCGCGGGCGTGAGATCGGGATCGTGTTCCAGGAACCTCGGACGGCGCTCAACCCGATCCGCACCATCGGACGCCAGATCGGCGAGCCGCTGCGCATCCACGAGGGGCTGTCGAAACGGGAGGCGCTCGACCGGGCCGTCGAACTCGCCGCGCGGGTCCGTCTGCCCGACCCCGAGCGCATCGTCCGGCGATACCCGCACCAGCTGTCGGGCGGGCAACGCCAGCGGGTCGCGGCCGCCATCGCCCTCGCCTGCGGACCCTCCCTGCTCATCGCGGACGAGCCGACCACGGCGCTCGACGTCACCATCCAGTCGGAGATCCTCGGCCTCTTCGAGCGTCTCGTGAGCGAGACCGGGGCATCCCTCGTCTTCATCACCCACGACCTCGCGGTCCTCTCCCGGATCGCCAGTGACGCCGTGGTGCTCGCGCAGGGGAAGGTCGTCGAGGCCGGGCCGGTGGCCCAACTGCTGTCGATGCCGGTGTCGCCCGTGACGCAGCGGCTGTTGGCCGCCGCGAAGACCATGAGCTGGAAGGGCGAGGACGATGACTGAGCCGCTGCTCCACGCCCAGGGGCTCGAACGGGTCTACACCAACCCGCGGGAGTCGCTCTTCCAGCGCCCGAGCCGCACCGTCGCGCTCCACCCGAGCGACCTCGTGATCGCGCCGGGTGAGGCGGTCGGGATCATCGGCGAGTCGGGGTCGGGCAAGTCGACACTCGTCCGGCTCCTGCTCGCCCTCGATACTCCGAGCTCCGGGACGGTGGAGTTCGACGGCCGCCCGGTGAGCGCGGCGGCGAGCGCCAGGAGCCTGCACTGGTTCCGTCGACAGACGGGCGTGGTGTTCCAGGACCCGTACGCGTCGCTCGACCCGCGCATGAGCGTCGGTCGGATCGTCGCCGAGCCGCTCGCGGCGCTCGGCATCGAGGGCGACCATCGTTCCCGGGTCCGAGGGGTGCTCCGGCTCGTCGGGCTCGACGCCGATGCGGCTGATCGGTTCCCTCATGAGTTCTCGGGTGGTCAGCGCCAGCGCATCGCGCTTTCGCGCGCGATCGTGCACCGCCCGCGCCTCCTCGTCGGCGACGAACCGCTCAGTGCGCTCGACGTGACCGTCCGGGCGCAGATCCTCGAGCTGCTCGGCCGTCTCCGCGAGGAACTGGGGCTGGCGATCGTGCTGGTGTCGCACGACATCGGCGTGGTGCAGCACCTCTGCGACCGGGTGGTCGTGATGCGTGACGGCGCGATCGTCGAGGAGGGCCCGGTCTCGCGGGTGCTCAGTCGTCCGTCGCACCCCTACACGACGCAGCTCCTCGCCTCGGTCCCCCGCCTCTGACGCGCGAGCGGGCGGCGGAGCCGCCGGGACCGGAGGGGCGGGTCCGTGTCGACCGCTGCCGTTCAGCTTGGAAATATGCCAGAGCATGTCAGCGTAATATATATCTGTGGTTTACTAGAGGTATCCGAAGCGGTAGAACGCTCACCTCCCCCGACAGGAACTCATGCGCACCTCCACTCTCCCCCGTCCGCGCCTCGCCGGTCGTGCTGCTGCCATAGCGGCCGTCGCCACCGTGACCGCGGCCCTTCTGACCCCCATTGCCGCGCAGGCGGTCACGCCGGCGAGCGGACCCGACACGGGAGGCACACGGATCGAGACCCCGGCACCAGGAGTCTCCTCGACCGTGACCTCCATCGCATCCGGGCTCTACTTCACCCTCGAGTTGGACTCCGATGGATCGGTGTGGTCCCTCGGCGACGGAACGCTCGGCGAACTCGGCGATGGCACGACGACGAGGGCGCAGCTCACGCCCGTCCGGGTCGAGGGCCTCCCGCCGATCGCCGAGGTCGAAGCCGGCGACCGGTTCGCCATCGTCCGCGGCGTCGACGGCTCCGTCTGGACCTGGGGGCTCGGCTCATCGGGCCAATTGGGAATCGACGACACGGCGAATCAGACCCGTCCGGTCGAGGTGACCGCCCTCGCCGACCGGGACATCATCGACGTCGGAGCCGGGTCCGTCCACTCAATGGCCGTCGCGTCCGACGGCACGGTGTGGGCTTGGGGCTCCGGACTCGGCGATCAATTGGGGACCGGCGACCGGCAGCAACAGAACCTCCCGGTCCAGGTCCCCCTGCCGGTGCCGGCGTCCCGCGTGGCATCGAAGTACCTCACCTCCTTCGCCGTCGGGGTCGACGGGAGTCTGTGGGGATGGGGCGACAATTCCTACGGCGAGGTCGGTGAGGGTACCGCGATGCGGCAGCCCACCCCGACGAACGTCACGACACTCGCGGGCGTCCCGGTCAAGGATGTCGATCCCAGTTTCCAGGCCACCACCGTCCTCACCGAGGCCGGTGCAGTCTGGACCTGGGGCCGCGGGTCGAACCTCGGCGACGGGAACACTGTGCGACGGCAACCGACGCCGGTGCCCGCATTGGACGGCGTCGTCGTCGACGAGATCGCGACCGGTGAAGCACACTCCCTGGCTCGGACGATCGACGGCCGGGTGTTCACGTGGGGTTACAACAGCAATGGACAGATCGGCGACGGTACAACCGCGATGCGACCCCTGCCCACCGACATCACCGGCTTCTCCTCTGCTCCGGTCATCGCTGTCGCGGCCGGACGGTCGCACTCCTTCGCGCTGACCACGGACGGCGAGCTCTTCGGCTTCGGGAACAACCAGTCGGGCCAGCTCGGTATTGGTGTGAACGGGAACACCGAGCGGACACCGACACGGTCTGACACGGTCCCGCTCAGCCCGGTCGGCGTCTCATTCGACGGGATCGCAGGAACCGACATCGCCGTGCCGTCCCCCGGCCTGGTCGCCGCCACGACCCCGCCCCACGCTGCCGGTCTCGTCGACGTGATCGTGACGACCGCCTGGTCGAGCAGCGTCCAGAGCGGGGCACCCATCTACACGACGCCTCAGGCGTTCGAGTACATCCGCACCGCCGCAGCGGCCTCGTCGACCATCGAGGCGACGCCCGTCGAAGTACCCGCCGACGGGACCTCCGAGTCCTCGGTCATCGTCTCCCTGCTGGGGTCCGACGGCATCCCCCTGGAGGTCGGCGGCGACACCGTCGTGCTGAGCACCTCCCTCGGCGCACTGTCCGAGGTCATCGACAACGGCGACGGCACCTACGGCGCGACGCTCACTGCGGGCTCCACCCCGGGTGAAGCCACGGTCGCGTTCTCCGTCAACGGTGTGGCGGGTGACACGACGGCCGTCGTGACCTTCACGGTCGTCGACCAGGGTCCCGGCGACGACGACGGCGGACCTGGCTCGGGCGACACGGGATCTGGCTCAGGCGGAAGCGGAATCGGAACGTCCGCAGCATCGAACGGACTCGCCGACACCGGCACCGGCTGGACCATCGGCGCCATCATGGCGGCCCTGCTCGCCCTTCTCGGCGGCGGAGTGCTCCTCATCATCCGTCGACTACGAACCGCCCATCGGTCCTGACCGTCTCAGCCGGCATCGCGCGTGACCCGCCGGTGCCGGCGCAGGGCGGCCCGCTGACTCGGGGACTCACCGTGCAGGACGAGCCCGATGACCCAGAGGACGACGCGCGTCGCCGGCACGACCGGCAGCGGGATCGGCCCGAGGTGGGCGGTGCGGAGCCCGAGGATGCGTCGGTATTCGGGTGGGATCGTCGCGACCGCCCCGGCGAACAGGACCGAGTAGGCCGGGAGGAGCGACCGCTCGAGCGGCGGTCGGCGGAGGAAGGCGAGGGTCTCGGTCACCCGGGGACCACCGGTGAGCTCGCCCCGATCGAGGTAGCCCCGGAGCTGTTCCGCCAGTTCGTCGGCGGACCGAGGTGGGTCGACGACCCCCATGAGGTCCCCGGCGAGCGCCCAGTCGGAGACGTAGGCGTCCGGTCCGCCGGGGATCGGACCACCCCAGGTCCGCCGGACGCTCAGGAAGGCGTCGGTGAAGGCCAGGTGGACCCAGCGCAGGAGGTCGGGATCGTTGGCGGCGTAGGGCCGGGCGACTCCGTGCGCGTCAAGATACTCGCCCACCACGCGCTCGTGGAGTTTCAGGACGTAGTCGCTCGTCCGCCGCGCCGTCTCGCGATCGCCGTAGGTCACGGTGAAGATCCAACGAATGGTGCCGTCGAGCCGACCGAGGGGGTCCTCCCGGTATCGGGACCAGTCGTGGACACCGGCCAGGGCGCCCGGGTGGGCGGCCTGCAGCAGGAGCGCCCGGATACCGGCGACCATCGTCTCGACCCCGCCGTGGACGACCCAGGCCGCAGACTCGGGCGCGAAGTGGCCGGTGTCGGTTCCGTCCTCGAGATCGAGCGTCCACTGCGGCGGACGGTCCTGCTCGACGGCGAAGACGGAGAGGATGCGCGCCCGGAGGCCGGCGAGCAGCCGTGTGCGCAGACGGGAGACAGGACGCCGCCCGGTACCGCTGTCCGTCACTCGATCGTCCTCCGCCCGCTGTCACGACGAGCCTACGTCGGGATCGCGCGTCACCCGCCCGTAGGAGGACCGCCTCCCGTGCTCCGGTCCTGCACGCGTCCCGGTCCCTGAGTTGTCCCGGTCCCTGAGGTGTCCCGATCCCTGAGGCGTCCCGCTCCCTGAGCCTGCATCCCGGTCCCTGAGCCTGTCGAAGGGCGCTTCGGCAGGGCTGCTCACCGGGCGGGCTTGCGGGCCTCGATGAGGGTTCGGGAGGAGTGCGCGACGAACGGGCCGTCCTCCTGCAGGGAACGGTGCAGCTGCTGCAGGCGGTCGAGGTACCGCGCGGAGGTGAATCCGGGCACCATCCAGATCACCTTGCGCAGGAACCAGATGATCGCACCGACGTCGTGGAACTCGATCCGCAGTCGTTCGGTCCGCAGGTCCACGATCTCGAGTCCGGCGGCGCGGGCACCGTCGGACTCGTCGTCAGGGTGACGTGCTCGACGGACGGCTTCGGGCTGCGGGCCGAGGAAGGCCTCGACGAGTTCGAACACGCTCGCCGGTCCGACGTGCTGGGCGAGGTAGCTTCCTCCTGGCGCGATCACCCGCGCCACGTCGCTCCAGTCCACGGCGACGGGATGCCGGCTCGACACGAGCGCGAACGAGCCGTCCGCGAACGGCAGTGGAGCACCCTCCTCCGCGCGAACGACGACGACGCCCCGCGGGTGCAGGCGGGCGGCGGCTCGGGCGAGGTTCGGTGGCCAGGACTCGGTGGCGGCGGCGAGCGGCGGAAGAACCGGCACCGTGTCGAGCACTTCTCCCCCGCCGGTCTCGAGGTCGAGCGACGACGGGACGTCGGCCAGACGTCTCCCCAGCAGTTCGGAGAACCGCCAGGAGGGGCGCTCCTCACTGGCCCGGCCGTCGAGCCAGGAGAAGTCCCATCCGTCGACCGAGGCGGCGTCGGCCTCGGCGACGAGGTCGTCGAACGATCGTGACATGGTCCCCTCCGTGCGTGGCTCCGTGGGCGGTGCGCTCATCCGACGGCCTCGAACCGGCTCGGATCGAGCCGCTCGACGTCGAACCGCGGCACCGCGTCGAGCAGCTCCCGAGTGTACGCGTGCTGCGGATGCCCGAGGACGGCCGAGGCCGGACCCGACTCGACGACGCGCCCGGTCGACAGCACCGTCACCTCGTCAGCGATCTGTCGGACGAGACCGAGGTCGTGCGAGATGAAGAGGTAGCTGAGCGCGTGCTCGTCCCGGAGGTCGAGGAGCAGTTCGACGATCTGCGCCTGCACCGAGACGTCGAGCGCCGAGGTGGGCTCGTCGAGGACGAGCACCGACGGCGCGAGGACAAGAGTCCTCGCGAGTGCGACCCGCTGGCGCTGACCGCCCGACACCTCCCGTGCACGACGCCCCAGCGCACTCGTGGGGAGGGCGACCTGGTCGAGGATGGTCGCGACGCGGCGGCGACGTTCGTCGGCGCTCCGCACCCCGTGGATCCGCAGGGGCTCCTCGATGATCTGTCCGACGGTGTAGCGCGGATCGACCGCCGAGAGCGGGTTCTGGTAGACCAGCTGGAGGTCGCGCGCGAAGGGGTTGGCGACGGCGTTGTCTCGTGGCAGCTCCCGGCCGGCCACCCGCACCGACCCGTCGTCGAAGGCGGTGAGCCCGGCGACGATGCGGGCGAGTGTCGATTTGCCCGACCCGGACTCGCCCACGAGCGCGTGGATCGAGCGCGGGCGGAGGACGAGCGAAGCCTCGTCGAGTGCGGGCGGCGTCTGGGGATCGCGCCCGTACCGTTTCGACACGTGCGACACCTCGACCACGGCGGGTGGCACGATCATCTCGCCGCGCTGCTCCGCCTGCACCTGCTCGGCCGCAGCGCGGATGCGTTCCCGGTAGCGCAGCGGCGACGACGCGGGTGAGTCCGAGAGCAGCCCCACCGTGTAGGGGTGCTGCGGTGCGAGCAACACCTCCTCGGCCGGACCGGACTCGCGGACGTTCCCGTCCTGCAGGACCACGATCGCGTCGCTGCGCTCCTGCGCCAGCGCCAGGTCGTGGGTGATGAAGAGGATCCCGAGCCCGAGCTCCTGCCGGAGGCCGTCGAGGAGGTCGAGGATGCGCCGCTGGACGGTCACGTCGAGCGCGGACGTCGGTTCGTCGGCGATGAGCAGCTTGGGCCTCGCCGCGATGGCGATCGCGATGAGCACCCGCTGCAACTGCCCGCCGGAGAGCTCGTGCGGGTAGGACCGCACGCGGGCCGAGGCCTGACGGATGCCCACGTGCTCGAGCAACTCGATCACGCGCGCGGGGACCTCCGAGCGCGGGGTGTCGCCCGCCACCTGGACCGCCTGGGCGATCTGCACGCCGATCCGCTGCAGCGGGTCGAGTGAACTGAGCGGATCCTGCGGGATGAAACCCAGCGTCGAGCCGCGCAGGGGGCGCCACTGCTTCCGGGAGAAGTCGGCGACCTCGTGTCCGGCGACCGCGACCCGACCGGCGGTGACCGAGCCGTTGCCCGGGAGGAGTCCCGCGACCGCCCGGGCGATCGTGCTCTTCCCCGAACCGGACTGACCCACGAGCGACACCGTCTCGCCGCGGCCGACCTGGAACGACACGTCGCGCACCGTGTCAGTCGGCCCCCTCGAGCCACGTGTCCGGTACCCGACGGCGAGCCCGTCGACGAGCAACGGCACCGGAGCCGCATCGACGACGTGGAGTGAGCTGTGCTGTAGGGCTGCCTGGTTCATGCGGTGGTCCTCTCGCGGGTGAGCTGGCTGAGACGGCTGATGGCGAGCACGGTGACGGCGATCACGAGGCCCGGGACGACGACGAGCCACGGCGAGGACACGACGTACTGACGACCCTCGGAGACGAGCAGGCCCCACTCCGGGTCGGGCGGCGGAGCTCCGTACCCGAGGAAGCTGAGCGAGGAGATCCAGATGATCGCGAGGCCGAACTGGAGGGCCGTGAGCGACAGCACCGCGGAGTACGAGTTCGGGAAGACGTGCTTCGCGAGGACGTACGCCCGCGACCCGCCGAGATGGTGACTCGCCTCGACGAACGGCAGGTCCTTCACCGTCAGCACCTCGGAGCGCATGATCCTCGTGAACGCCGCGATGGAGGAGATCCCCACGGCGACGGCCGCGTTCAGGGTGCCGAAGCCGAGCGCCACGACGACGACCATCGCGAGGAGCAGCCCGGGGATCGAGAGCAGCACGTCGACGATCCGGCTGATGACGGCGTCGACGAGACCGCCGAACGACGCGGCGACGAGCCCGAGGACCGTGCCGGCGCCGAGTCCGATGAGGACGGCGACCGCCGAGCCGAGCAGGGTCCGACCGGTGCCGTGGATCACCCGCGACAGCAGGTCGCGACCGAGGGAGTCGGTTCCGAACCAGTGCGCGACCGACGGAGCGGCGAGCGCGTTGGCGTCGTCGGGCTCGAGCGGGTCGTACGGCGTGAGGAGGCCGGGTGCGACGACGGACACGAGGACGAGACCGACGACGATGATCGCCAGGACGTCAGCGACCCCGAGGCGGCCGAGGAGTCGACGGAACGCGTCAGGTCCGTCGTCGGCCGCGGTGACGTCGCGGTCCGGTTGGAGTCGGAGGCTCATGCGTCCACGCTCGCTTTCGTCGGGATACCGTCGGGCACCGCCGTCCCCGTCGCCGCCGCTGTCGTGACAGCAGGCCTGGCGAGGCGGGAGCGTCGGGACCGCCCATGCCCCGGGCGGACGATGCGCGGGTCGAGGACGGGGTAGACGAGGTCGGTCACGAGGTTGATGCCGACGTAGATGGAGGAGATGAGGATGACGACGGCCAGGATCACCGGGGTGTCCTGATCGCGCACGCTCTCGAAGGTGATGAATCCGAGGCCGGTCCGGGTGAACACGGCCTCCACGACGACGGCACCGGCCAGCAGCTCTCCGACGACGAGGGCGAGCATCGTGATCGACGGGATCGCACCGTTCTTCAGGACGTGGCCGAGGGCGATCCGGACCTCGCTCGTCCCCTTCGCGCGGAGCACGGTGACGAAGGGTTCGTCCGCGGCCTTCCGGAGTCCCTGGATCAACACCTGCGTCAACGGACCGTTGACGGCGAGCGCCAGGGTCAGTGCCGGGAGCACGTAGGACACGAAGCCCTGATCGCGCACCGACGACACCCAGCCGAGCTGGAAGGAGAAGATCGCGAGGAGCACGAAGCCGATGAGGAAGCTCGGCGCGGAGATCGAGGCGATGGGCGCCGAGGCCGCGATGCTCCTGATCGCCTTGACGGGGGCGTACACGGCGGTGAGCGCGATCGCGAGCGACAGCACGATCGTCATGACGAACGCCACGCCCGCGAGCACGATCGTGTCCGAGAAGCCCTGCGCGACGAGGTCCGACACGGCACGACCGCTCACGAGCGAGTAGCCGAGGTCCCCGTGGAGGAGCCGACCGACGGTCAGTGCGAACTGTTCGATCGGCGACAGGTCGAAGTGGTAGTAGGCCCGCAGTGCTTCGCCGGCGGACGGGGGCAGTGGGTTGAGCGGGCTCGTCAGCTTGTTCTCGATGGGGTCGCCGGGCAGGACGAAGAGGGTGAAGAAGACGAGCGTGTAGACGAGCGCGATCACGAGGAGCGCCTGGGCGACGCGTCTGATCACGTACTCGCGGTACTGCCGGCGTCGCGTGTCCGCCGCGCTGGCGTTCGGATGCTGGTTGGACATGTGGGGCCTCCTCTCGGAAGGGACGGGACCGGAGACTGGAGGGCCGGCCGATCGACGGCCCTCCCGCTCGCTCAGTCCTCGATCGAGGTGTTGTAGAACTCCGGCAGGGCGCCGTCGGTGAGGGAGAAGCCCTTCACCCGCTGCTGGGTGACGAACACCTGGCTGTCGTTGAGGATCGGGACGACATAGGCCTGGTCGATCAGGTGGTCTTGGATCTGGCCGAGGATCGCCGCACGGGTGTCGTCGTCGGTCGCGGCGTTCTGCGCGTCGAGCAGCGACTGCAGGGTCGTGTCGGAGCCGGCGAGACCGAGGAGGTCTGAGCCGTCCTTGCTGTAGTACTCGCTGAGGCCCTTCGAGGGGTCAGGGTGCGGCCAACCGACCCGGAGCGCCCCGACCTCCGGGTCCGCGAACGCGGTCGCCCAGTAGGTGGAGTAGTCGAGCTCGTTGAGCGACAGCTCGATCCCGACGTCTTTGAACTGGTTCTGGATCTGCTGGAAGAGGCTCTTCGCCGTGTTGTCGTAGACGTCGATGTAGGTCTTCACCGTGAGCCGCTCGCCGCCCTTCGTGCGGTAGCCGTCCGCGTCGCGCTCGGTCCAGCCGGCTCCGTCGAGGAGGCGGTTCGCCGCATCCGGGTCGTAGGCGAACTTCGCCGATTCGTCGACGTAGCCGAAGGTGCCCGGCGACAGGACCGACGTCGCGGGCGTCCAGCTGTCGGTGTACTGCGTCTCGATGATCTGCTCACGGTCGATCGCGTGCAGCAGGGCCTTGCGGACGTCGACGTCGTCGAGGAACGGCGCCTGGCTGCGGAGGAACCACTGGTTGCTGAGACCGACACCCGTCTTGGACACGATGTCGTAGCCGGCGTCGACGAGCCCCTGCTCCTCGCTCGGTTGGACGTAGCGGATGACGTCCGCCTCGCCCGACTTCAGGGTGCCGAGCCGGACGCTGTCCTCCTGCACAGGGATGACCGTGACCGAGGCGAGGTGCGCCTCGCCCTGGTTCGGGGAGGACGGCGGGGCCCAGGCGTACCCCTCACGACGGTCGAGCACGATCTCCTTGCCGTAGGTCTCGGAGGCGACGACGAAGGGACCGGAACCGATGAGGTTCACGAACTTCGACTGCTCCTCCTTGCTCGCGTCGATCGTGGCGTCGGCGACGAGCCCGGATCCCCACCCGGTGAGCACGTTGAGGAAGGGTGCATACGGCGCGGCGAGGACCACGGTGACGGTGCTGGTCGCGTCGTCCGGCGTCGCGACGAGACCGGGCGGGAACTGCGCGTTCGGGGTCGTGCCCTTCGCCTCGTCGCCGGTCGACTGCCAGTTCAGGTTCTTCGCGACGCTCGTGGCGTCGACGGCGGTGCCGTCGCTGTAGGTGACGCCGTCACGGATCACGAAGGTATACGTGAGACCGTCGGGGCTGACGGTCCAGGAGTCGGCGATCCACGGTTCGAGTTCGCCCGTCTCCGCGTTGCGGTAGAGCAGTCGGTCGGTGATGTTCTGCTGGAGCGCACGGGTCTGCCACGTGCCCGCCTCCTGCACCTGCGCCGAGGTGGGGATCTCCGCGTCGAGGTAGGTGAGGCTGCCACCGTCCGCGTCGGACGAGGCCGACGCCGCCGAGCAGCCGGTCAGCGCGATGCTCACGGCGACGAGTGCTACGGCGGCGAGTCGTGCTCGCCGTCTGGTGGTTCGGGTCATGACGGGTACTCCTGTGGGTCGGGGTGGTCCGGTGCTGTGCCGGTGTGGTTGCCCATCCTGGTCGGCGCACCGGGCCGCCCCGCCGCTCTGTTACGACAGGTTTCCCGCGGATTCCCTCGATGACGCCGTGTGACCGTCGACGGTCCCCTCGTGCTGGTCGCCGAGGTTCCGTCCTCCGCGGTATCGTGCGGCCGGGTGGTCGTCCGGGAGCCGGGCCGCTCCGCCTGTCAGGCGCTCACGGAGCGTCTCCCCCGGTCGATACGCGTCGCGCAGTCGCCCTCGGCGACGCAGCTCCGGCACGACGAGTTCGACGAAATCGGTGAGCGTGTCGAGACTGTGGTACTGCCGCAGGTTGATCCCGTCGATACCGACCTCGTCCAACCATCGCTCGATCTCGTCGGCGACGACCTCGGAGGTGCCGACGGCGAAGAAGTCCCGTTCGAGGTCGCTGCCGACCCGGCTGACGAACTCGCCGACGGTGCCGGCCGTCACCTGGGGCGGGAGGGCGTCCGCCGGAACCCCCTCTGCGGCGAGCGCCTCGGCGACGGTCCGGTCCTCCGGGTGCGCCAGCGGGTCGAACGGCAGCCCGGCGTGCACGAACCGGCCGACGATACTCGCGTGCTCGCGGTACAGCGCGGCCTTGGCCTCGGCCTCCTCCTGCGTCCGCGCGACGATGACGGCCGCCTGGACGACGATCTTCAGCGCGGCCCCGTCGCGTCCGTTGTCGGCCGCTGCCGCACGGAACCGCTTCAGGAGGGGTCCTGCACCACCAGGCCCCCGCACGCCCGTGAACACCGCTTCGGCGTGCCGTCCGGCGAACGCGATGCCGGCCGGCGATGCGGTCGCGGTGTAGAGCAGCGGTGTCCGCTGCGCGCTCGGCTCGGACAGGTGCGGTCCGGCGACCTGGAAGTAGCGCCCGATGTGATCGATGTACCGCACCTTGTCGGGGTCGGAGTAGACGCCGGCCTCCCGGTCCCGGATGACGGCGTCGTCGTCCCAGGAGCCCTCCCAGAGCTTGTAGAGGACGTCCAGGTACTCCTCGGCGATCGCGAACCGTTCGTCGTGCGGGATCTCCTCGGCGAGGCCGAAGTTCCGTGCGGCGTTCGGCAGGTACGAGGTGACGATGTTCCACGCGACACGGCCGTTCGTCAGGTGGTCGAGGGTGCTCATGCGACGGGCGAAGGCGAACGGCGGCTCGTAGCTCGTCGAGAAGGTGATGCCGAAGCCGAGGTGCTCGGTCACGGCGGCCATCGCGGGGACGACGAGCAGCGGGTCGTTGTTCGGGATCTGCAGGCCCTCGCGCAGGGCGTCGGCCGGGCCGCCACGGAACACGTCGTAGGCGCCGACCACGTCCGCGATGAAGATCGCGTCGAACCCGCCCGCCTCCGCCGTCCGGGCGAGCGTCGTCCAGTACCGGATGTCGGTGTACTGGTCGCGTCGGTTGTCCGGCAGGCGCCAGAGGCCGTGGGTGATGTGGCTCACGCAGTTCATCTCGAACAGGTTGAGGATGAGCTGCTTGGGGCTGGACCGCGTCGGGCTGGACTGTTCGCTGATGATCGACTCCTCCGGTGGAGCGGCGATCGGTCCGTCCGGACCGGGCCGCCTCAGCACCCTAGGCGCAGCGGGAGGGACGAGGTCCGGCCGCGGTGTCACATCCCGTCATACGCCACCGGCGACGCGAGGGCGACGATCGGTCAGCGGGCGACGGACGGGACGCGGTTCTGCCAACGCAGTCGCCGCTCCAGTTGCGCACCGAGGGCGAGCAGGGTGGCCTCGCCTCCGGGACGCCCGATCAGCTGGACGCCCATCGGCAGCCCCTCGGACGTCTCGTGCACCGGGAGCGTGATGGCCGGCAGGCCGGTCGCGTTCACGAAGGAGGTGTGCGGCGCGTAGCGCACCTGCTGCTCGAAGTTCAGCTCAGGCGAGTCCTGGTCGTACCACCCGATCGGCCGTGGTGTCTGGGCGAGCGCCGGCGTGATGATCGCGTCGAACGGCGCGAACTGCGCGAGGACGCTGCGTTCGAACCGGTGGAGACTGGCGAGCGTCTCCATGAGCCGGGTCGCCGGCAGCGCCCGACCGCGCTCGACGAGCGACCTCGTGATGGGTTCGAGGAGCGCCAGCTCCGCCTCCGAGGACGCCGGGACACCGGCCGCTGAGGCCTGCCAGATCGTCGTGAAGTCGGTCGGGTACCGTTCGGCGTCGCGAAGGGTGAGCTCCTCCAGGCCGTGCCCCATCGCGGTGAACGCCCGGGTGGCGACGTCGACGGCGGCGCGGGCCTCCGGGTCCACCGCCAGCTCGAAGGCGCTGTCCCAGGGTGAGCCGTCGAGGACCGCCAACTGGAACCGGCCCTCGCCGCGCACGGCGTGCCCGAGCAGGGGCCCGTCATCGGCGTCGGGTGCTCGCAGCGTGAAGTGATGGTCGATGCGTCCGTGCACGCGCTCGATCATCGCGTCGAGCAGGAGCGCTGCGTCGGCGACGGTCCGGGCGATCGGCCCGGGGACGACGAGGCCGGCGAGTCGGTCGACACCGGAGCCCGCGGGGACGAGCCCCCGCGTGGGCTTCAGGCCGACGAGCCCGCAGGCGGCCGCCGGGATGCGGACGGAGCCGCCACCGTCGGAGCCGGGGGCGAACGGGAGGAGCCGCGCGGCGACGGCGGCTGCGGCCCCGCCACTCGACCCCGCCGCTCCGCGGTCGAGGGCCCAGGGGTTCCGCGTCGGCACCCCGTCGAGCGGCTCCGTGTAGCCGTAGAGCCCGAACTCCGGGGTCGCGGTCTTCCCGAGGCTCACCGCTCCGGCCCGGTCGAGGACGCCGACCAGCTCGTCGTCGGTCGTCGCCACGACCTCCGCGGTGAGCCGTGACCCGAAGCGGACGGGCTGACCGGCACGGGACACGAGGTCCTTGTCGCCGATCGGGAGTCCCCAGAGCGGTGCGGTCCGAGGAAGTGCCTCGACCGCCTCCACGCGTTCGGCGAGCGATCCGGCGGCGACCGAGGTGAAGGCGCCGATCGCGTCGTCGAGGCGCTCGATGCGGTCGAGGTAGTGCCGGGCGAGCTCCGTCGGTGAGACTTCGTCCCGCTGCAACGCCTGCCACTGCTCGAGCGCCGTCAGCTCGTGGAGTTCCGCCATGCGACCAGCCTAGAGGCGGCGCTCTCCTGTGGTCCCCGTTCCCCGGCCGTTCCGGTCCCTGAGCCTGTCGAAGGGTGTCGACCGGTTCAGCGCTTCAAAGACTTCTGGAGGAGGACCGTGCCGATCCAGCGGCCGAACTTGAACCCGACACGGCCCATGCGGCCCACCTCGGTGAACCCGAACTTCTCGTGCAGGGCGATCGACGACTCGGCGCCCTTGTCGGCGATGACGGCCAGCATCTCCTTGAGCCCGGCGGCCTTCGAGCGCTCGATGAGCTCACCGAGCAGATCGGTGCCGAGGCCCTTGCCGGTCGCCGCCGCTCCGAGGTAGATCGAGCTCTCCACGGTGAATCGGTAGGCGCGCTTCTGCTTCCACGGCGCGCACAGTGCGTACCCGAGGATCTGTCCGGTCGGGTTGACGGCGACGATGAACGGGAGCTGGAGCCGCTGCAGGTAGGCGAACTTGGAGCGCCACTCGGCGAGGGTCATCGCGTCCTCGTCGAAAGTGACCATGCTGTTGGCGACGTAGTGGTTGTAGATCGCCCGGATGTCGGGCAGGTCGGCCGCAGTGGCGTCGCGCATCGTGAAGGCGAACGGCGTCTCGGGGGTCGGCGGCTTGCGCAGGTGCGGCGGCAGCCGGCGCCTCGGCTCGTACTCCTCTTCCAGCATCCCCCAAGCCTAACGAGGGGGTGGGTCGGCGGACAGCCCTTGCGGCCGACGCCACGACCCGGTCGTCAGTCGAGCGACCAGTCGATCGGGTCCACGCCGCGGGAGACGAGGAAGTCGTTCGTGCGGCTGAACGGCTTCGAGCCGAAGAAGCCCCGCGAGGCGGAGAGCGGACTCGGGTGCGCCGAGACGATGACGTGGCGGTCGGGGTCGCCCGATGATTCGAGCAGCGGTGCCAGTCGTTCGGCGTCCTTGCCCCAGAGGATCGACACGAGCGGTGCGGGGCGTGCGGTGAGCGCGCGGATCGCCTGTTCCGTGACCGCCTCCCAGCCGTGTCGGCGGTGCGACCCGGCGGAACCCGCCTCGACCGTGAGGACGCGGTTGAGGAGCAGCACGCCCTGTCCGGTCCACGAACTGAGATCGCCGTGTTCCGGCGTCGGGACACCGAGGTCCTCGCGGAGTTCCCGATGGATGTTCGCGAGGCTGCGCGGCACCGGGCGGACCTCCCGGTCCGCGGCGAACGACAGGCCGATCGGATGACCCGGCGTCGGGTACGGGTCCTGCCCGACGATGAGGACCCGGACCGCGCTGAACGGCGTACGGAAGGCCCGCAGGACGAGCTCGGGTGCCGGCAACCATCGGGCACCGGCCGCTGTCTGCGCCGCGAGCCAGTGGTCGATCGTCGCGAGGTCGTCCGCGACGGGTGCGAGCGCGCCGGCCCACCCCTCGTCCATCGACCCCGCCGCGGCGAGCTGTGCCGGGGTGCCGCCGAGGATCCCGTTCGTCATGGACTACTGCTGCTGCGGCTGCTCGGCACCGATCGTGCGGACGACGACCCCGTGCTCGGCGGTGAAGACCTGCCAGACACTGCCGCCACCGAGGACGGAGAGCGCCCCCTGCCCGACGACGAGCGCCGTGTTCTCGTCGATCGCGACCCCGCCGTCGACGACCCCGGCCTCCGTCGCGGCGACGAGCCGCCCGAGGGTGCCCCACTGTGCGGCATGCGCCTCGACCGCGATGTCGACGAGCCCGAGACCGTCGCCGATCGTGACCTCGTCGAGCTCCTCGGACGCCGCCTCGGGGCTCACGGGGACCTCGCCGACACGCCATCCGCCGATGATCGCGTGCTCGGCGGCGATCATCGCGCCGGCCGAGATGCCGAGGTAGGGCAGACCGGACGCGACGAGGCGTCGGATGTCGGTGGCGACCGGCGCGACCGCCTCCGCGTAGGCCGAGGGCAGCCCGCCGCCGACGACGATCCCGTCGACCTCGGCCAGCTGAGCCTGCGCGACCACGCCACCCTCGCGGACGACCACGCGGATCGCCTCGATCTCACCGGAGCGTGCGACGGCACGTTCCAGGGCGGCGGACTGCTCGAGCCCGTCACCGTCGTGCACGACGACGATCGCGATGCGCGGGGCCAACCGACCGGCGACGACCGCGAGCGCGGCCGCCTCGGCGATGAACGCTGCGTAGACGGTCGACTCGGTCTCTGGGGCGGCCGGACCGCCGAGGAGGAAAACACTCACCCTGAGACCCTACCCGGCACCCCGGATCAGGCGGGGACGATCAGGCCGTGATCGTCGGCAGCGTCGACCAGGGGAAGGAGATCCAGCGGTCGACACGCTTCCACACGTAGTCGGGGCGGAGCACCGTCTGCGGCTTCTCGTACAGCGTCACCGTGCGGACCTCCGCACCGCTCGCCTGCATGAGTTCCAGCACCATCGCGAGCGTGCGACCCGAGTCGGACACGTCGTCGACGAGCAGCACTCGGCTCCCCGGCAACCCGGCCACGTCGAGCAGCGGCGGGAGCACGACGGGCTCGGGGAGACGCGCGTCGACCCCGGTGTAGAACTCGACGTTCAGCGCGCCGCACGCCTTCACGTCGAGAGCATAGGCGATGGCACCGGCGAGCAGGAGCCCACCGCGCGCGATCGCGACGACGGAGTCGGGCCGGAACCCGCTCGCGACGATCGCACTGGACAGTTCGCGAGCCGCGTCACCGAACGTGGGCCAGTCGAGGACCTCTCGCTCCGGGGACGCTGCGCTGGGGTTCTCGGTCGACATCCTCCAACGCTATCCTGCCGGCCGGGCCGCCTGTACCATCCCCACATGGCGCGAGACAGCACGACGACAGGCGGAGCCTCGGCGACCGGATGGCGGACGTCGATCCGTGGGTCGGCAGCCGGCATCACCGCAGGACTCATCGGCTGGTTGTTCCTCGTCGAGATCACGAGCGGCGTCCTGCAGGGCTACTACGTCCCGCTCATCCCGGACCTCGTCGAGCACCTGGGCATCCACGACGCGGACTTCAACTGGTTCGAGGCCGCGCAGCTGCTGTTGTCGGCGCTCGTCGTCCCCATCCTCGCGAAGCTCGGCGACATGTTCGGGCACAAGCGGGTCCTCCTCGTCTCCACCGTGTTGACGGCCGGCGCCAGCTGGTGGCTCGTCGTCGCCGGGGACTTCTGGTCGTTCCTCGCGGCCTGGGCACTGCAGGGCTTCTAGGTCGTGTGGCTGCCACTCGAGATCGCACTCATCTTCGAGCGGGGCCGTCGCTCCGGCACCGGGGCCTCGCAGACCCGCCGGGCCGCCGGCCTGCTCGTCGTGGCGCTCGAGGCCGGCGCCATCATCGGTGCGCTGTCGAGCGGACGCATCCTCACCGCCCTCGGCGGCGACATCCCGCTCACGATGATGCTGCCGGCCGTCGCGGTGACCCTCGTCTTCTTCGCCATCCTGTTCGGCGTCCCCGAGTCCGAACCCCTGCCGGGCAGGACTTTGGACCTCGCGGGCTTCGTACTCCTCAGCCTCGCGCTCCTGCTCATCACCTCTGGGCTCACCTTCCTGCGACTCAACGGTCCGCAGACGTGGTGGGTGTGGGGGCTCATCGCGATCGGCGTGCTCGCGTTCCTGCCGTTCGGGCGACACGAACTGCGGCAGCCCGACCCGGCGATCGACCTCCGGGTGCTCCGGCAACCCAACATGTGGCCGGTGCAACTGACCGCCGGGCTCATCGGGATCAGCCTGCTCGGCGCCCAGGCCCCGCTCAGCACCTATGCGGGGACACCCCGGGAGAACGGATACGGACTCGGGCTCGACGCCGGCGACATCTCCACGCTCATCGGCGCCTACCTGATCTCGATGATCGTCGGTGCGCTCCTGTTCCCACTCGTGTCGCGCTGGGCGACGCCTCGGATCGCGCTCATCATCGCCGCCTCACTCGTCGCGGTCGGGTACCTGCTGTTCCTCCCGTTCCACCTCGAGACGTGGCAGGTCTTCCTGAACATGGCGATCGCGGGGCTCGGCTCCGGCGCCCTCGTCGGAGCCATGCCGGCTGCGGCTGCGGCTGCCGCACCTCGCGGGCAGACGGGTGTCGCATCGGCGCTGACCAACACGACGAAGACGATCGGTGGCTCCTTCGCCTCGGCCGTCTTCGGCGTGGTGCTGTTCGCCGGCGCCGCGCAGGCCGTCACGGCCGGGGCGTCGAGCCTGTCCGGCTACCTCACGGTCTGGGCGATCTGCGGGGCGGGCGCGCTCGTCGCCGCCGTCCTGCTCTGCTTCGTCCCGAAACTCGCCTTCGCGGACGCGGCCCCGGTCGACGCGGAACCCGGGCCACGCATCGATCCCGCTGCCGAGCACCCGGCCGGTCACTGACCTCCCGACCCGTCCCTGACTGCAACCGGTCCCTGGACTCCCGACCGGTCCCTGAACTCCCGACCGGTCCCTGAACTCCCGACCGGTCCCTGAGCCTGTCGAAGGGTCTACTCCGCGACGCGCAACGGCCCCTTCGCCAGGCGGTACGGGGCGGCCTGGGCGACCGGCTTGATCGTGATGAGGTCGAGGTTGACGTGGGGCGGCAGGGAGGTCGCGTGGACGATCGCCTCGGCGACGTCGTCGGCCGAGAGTGGATCCGGCACGTCCTCGTAGACGGCGTCGGCGCGGTCCTGGTCGCCACCGAAGCGCACGAGCGAGAACTCCTCCGTGTGGACCATGCCCGGCGCCACCTCGATCACCCGGATCGGTTCGCCGTTGAGCTCGAGCCGGAGCACCTCGAAGAGCGCCCGCTCGGCGAACTTCGCCGCGTTGTACCCGCCGCCACCCACGTAGGCGACGTGGCCCGCGATCGAGGTGACACCGACGATGGTGGCGGCACCACCCTCCGGGATGCTCCGGCGGAGGATCGGCAGGAGCGCCTGGACCACGCGCTTCGTGCCGAGGACGTTGATGTCGAACATGCGCCGCCAGTCCTCCGCGTCGCCGTCCTCGACGGACGCGAGGCCGAAGGCACCGCCCGCGTTGTTGACGAGCGCCTGGGCGCCGCCGAGCTCCTCCACCCGGGCGGCGAGCGCGTCGACGTCCGCTTGCATGGTCAGGTCCGCGACGACCGCCGTACCGCCGATGTCCGCGACGAGCGCCTCGAGCCGCTCTGCTCGGCGGGCCACCGCCACGACGTCCCAGCCGTCGGCGGCGAATCGCCTCGCGGTCGCCTCCCCGATCCCTGAACTCGCACCGGTCACCACCACACGTCTCGTCGTCATGCCTCCAGGGTAGCCACCGGTCCGAGGCGTTACGCCGTGTTTCCGCGTGGTTGGCGCGTGCAGGTGGGGCCGGTAGCCTCGGGGTCACGACGGAGCACCACCCGGAGCCACGCCCGGCGACATCGCTGTCGGACCGAGCGGCCACACCGGCGGCACCCATCACCCGAGCAGCACCGACCACCCGAGCAGAGGGGACCATCCACCATGAGCGATGCCACGAACGACTGGAAGTTCGAGACGAAGCAGATCCACTCCGGAGCTGCACCCGACCCGGTCACGAAGGCTCGGGCCACGCCGATCTACCAGACGACGAGCTATGTGTTCGACAACGCCGACCACGCCAAGAACCTCTTCGCCCTCGCGGAGTTCGGCAACATCTACACGCGCATCCAGAACCCGACGCAGGCCGTCGTCGAGGAGCGTCTGACCGCGCTCGAGGGTGGCAGCGGCGCCCTCCTCCTCGCCTCCGGGCAGGCGGCAGAGGCCTCGGCGGTCCTCAACATCGCGCAGGCGGGCGACCACATCGTGTCGTCCTCGTCGATCTACGGCGGCACGTACAACCTCTTCAAGTACACGCTCGCGAAGCTCGGCATCGAGACCACCTTCGTGGAGAACCAGGACGACGCCGAGGAGTGGCGGCGTGCGGTGCGCCCGAACACGAAGCTGTTCTTCGCGGAGACGATCGGCAACCCGAAGATCAACATCCTCGACATCCGCCTCGTCGCCGACGTCGCGCACGAGGCCGGCGTCCCGCTGATCGTCGACAACACGATCGCCACGCCGTACCTGATCCGTCCCTTCGAGCACGGAGCGGACATCATCGTCCACTCGGCGACGAAGTTCCTCGGCGGTCACGGCACGGTCATCGGCGGGGTCATCGTCGACGGCGGCACCTTCTCCTGGACCGGGCACGCGGACAAGTTCCCGGGACTCACGACGCCGGACCCCTCGTACCACGGCGCGGTCTACACCGACGCCGTGGGCGACTCGCTCGCCTACATCATCAAGGCGCGCGTGCAGCTCCTGCGCGACCTGGGTGCGGCCATCGCCCCGGCGAGCGCCTGGCAGCTCATCCAGGGCATCGAGACGCTCAGCCTCCGCATCGAGCGCCACGTGCAGAACGCCCAGCAGGTCGCCGAGTGGCTCGACGCCCACCCCGACATCGCGAGCGTCAACTACTCGGGTCTGCCGTCGAGCCCCTGGTACGCGGCGGCCAACCAATACGCCCCGAAGGGTGTCGGAGCAGTTCTGTCCTTCGAGCTGAAGGGCGGGGTCGACGCCGGCCGCGCCTTCGTGAACTCGCTGCAGTTGTTCTCGCACCTCGCGAACATCGGCGACGTCCGTTCGCTCGTCATCCACCCGGCGTCGACGACGCACTCGCAGCTCACCCCGGAGCAGCAGCTCACGGCCGGCGTCACGCCCGGGCTCGTGCGGCTCTCGGTGGGACTCGAGAACATCGACGACATCACGGCCGACCTCCAGGCCGGTCTGACCGCCGCGAAGCAGGTCGTCGAGGCCGCCCGGGTCTGAGTCCGTCCCGAGGCGTCCCCTACTGGGTTGCGCCAGCGCGGTGCGCTGACGCGAGCGCACCCCACAACCGCGAGCGCGGGTCTCCAGAGACCCGCGCTCGCGTCGTTCGTTGCGCACTCGGGCCGGTTCCGCGTCGCTCGGGCCCGTTCCCCGTCACTCGAGCCCGTTCCGGTGCGCCGGAGCCGACGGGAGTGCACTCGCGCCAGCGCACCGCGCCGACCTCGACCGATCGGGTGACGTAACACGGCCGGTCGACGCCCCAGGGCACGCCACAATGGAGACCTATGGACTGGCAGACCCCGGAAGACAGCGTGCCCTCCCGCTTCGTGACCGAAGCCGAGGTCGGCGCCCTCCTCGCGAACCCGCCCTCGAGCGGCGCCTGGCGCGACGGCGACCGGCCGGGCGACCGGCTCTTCGCCCCGCTCGGCCGCCTCGACTTCGAGCACGGCGGGAGCATCCCGCACGCCAGACTCGCCTACGAGACCTGGGGCACGCTCGACGACGACGGCGGCAACGCTGTCCTCATCCTCCACGCGCTCACCGGAGACAGCCACGTCCTCGGAGGCGCCGGCAACGGGCATGCGACCGCCGGGTGGTGGGCCGGCATCGTCGGTCCGGGACTCGCCGTCGACACGAACCGCTGGTTCGTCGTCGCGCCGAACATGATCGGCGGCTGCCAGGGCAGCACCGGCCCCTCCTCCTTCGCGCCCGACGGCGTCGAGTGGGGTTCGCGGTTCCCGTACACCTCGATCCGCGACCAGGTCGAGGCCCAGCACCGACTGCTCGGACACCTCGGACTCGACCGCTGGGCCGCGGTGATCGGTGGCTCGATGGGCGGCATGCACGCCCTCGAGTGGGCCGCCACCCACCCCGAGCTCGTCGACCGACTGGCCGTGATCGCCGCGCCCCCGGTCACGACGGCCGACCAGATCTCGCTGAACTTCGTGCAACTCGAAGCGGTCCGCACGGACCCGCACTTCCAGGGCGGCGACTACTACGACGCCCCGGACGGCGAGGGCCCGCACCGAGGCCTCGCGCTCGCCCGCCGGATGGCCCTGCTCAACTACCGCAGCCCGGGTGAGCTGAACGCCCGGTTCGAGCGCAGCTGGCAGTCGAGCGTGAGCCCGCTCGGGCACGGCGGACGCTTCGCCGTCGAGTCCTACCTCGACTTCCACGGCAACAAGTTCACGCGACGCTTCGACGCCGGGAGCTACGTGACCCTCGTCGAGGCGATGAACTCGCACGACGTCGGACGCGATCGCGGCGGCGTCGGCGCGGCGCTGCGGGCCTACGCCGGTCCGTCGCTCGTGCTCGGGATCGACAGCGACCGGCTCTTCCCGGTCAGTGGGCAGGAGGAGATCGCGCTCCACCTCCCCGGCAACCTCGACGGCACACGACCGTCGGTCCTCCGGTCCGACTTCGGACACGACGGCTTCCTCATCGAGAACGCGGTGGTCGCCCCGCATCTCAGCCGGCTCCTCGCCGTCTGACAGCCGCGCCCCGTCTGTCCGACACCCGTTCCGCGGCGGTCGTGTCACCCGATAGGGTGACTCCTCAGAGGAGCGTGAGCATGGATCGGGTGGCGAGGACCCAGCGACGGCTGCTGCTGCGTACGACGCGTCTCTTCGGACTCGCGGGGTGCGTCACGGCCGCGATGATCCTCAGCGTCCCGGGCGTCGTCTCGGGAGGTCGGTACACCGTCCTCCTCGTCCTCGTCGCCGCCCTCGCGCTCACCCACGTGGCCGCCGAGCAGTACGACGGCCGTCGGTGGGTGGTGCTGGTGTTCCTGGTCGGTGTCGGGGTCGTCATCGTGATCGGTCTGTCCGACGGGAACACCGGCCAGGTCGGCTCCGCGAGCGCGATCGCCGCGATCACCTCCCTCGGCATGGGCGCCGTCGCGGCCCGACTCGTGCCGCTCCGGCGCACCTGGCCGTTGCTCCTGACCGCGTTCGTCGTGACGGCGGTCACCATCATCGTCGTCACCGGGCCCACCGCGCTCACGGTCCCGACCATCGGCCTGACAGCGGTCGTGTGGGTCGCGATCGGTGCCTTCGGCGGGTGGCTCGACACGAGCATCCCGCGGCTCATCCGCCGGGTCGACACCATCGGCAACGCCTACAACGCCGAGCGGCTCGCGAGCCAGGCCGAATCACAGCGACGCCAGGACGCACGACTGCTGCACGACACCGCGCTCGCGACCCTCACGATGCTCGCCCACTCCGGACGCGGCGTCGACGCCGCAGCCCTCCGTTCGCAGGCCGGGAACGACGCGCATCTGCTCCGCAGCCTCCGCCTCGGCGAGGAGCTCAGCCCCGTCTCCTCCGGCTCGTACATCCTCCAGCGAGGTGCCGACTTCACCCTCGACGAGGGCATCGAGGCCGTGACGGACCGGTTCGCCGGGCTCGGCCTCACGGTCAACGTCTACGGCGGTGGACAGGCGAACCTCGACCCACGTGTGCGGGAGGCGTTCCTCCTCGCGCTCGGGGAGTGCCTGGAGAACGTCCGGCGTCACTCCGGGGTCGACTCGGCCGACGTCACGGTCTCGATCGACGAGCTGACCGCCCGACTCCTCATCACCGACACCGGCACCGGGTTCGATCCGTCGGCTGTGCCGGACGGCCACCTCGGCGTCGCGGAATCGGTCGTCGCGCGCATCCAGGAGGTCGGTGGGCAGGCGCGCGTCTTCTCCGCCCCGGGGGCCGGGACGACCGTCATCCTGGAGGTCCCGCAGGCATGAGTGTCGACGCCCTCGAGGAGACCACCGGACCGACCCGGCGCTACCGTCATCGGCGCACCATCGACCGGCAGCGCTCCTCACTCGGAACGACACAGCTCGGCATCGGCCTCTCGGTCTCCGGCGTCATCCTCGTCGTCTACGCCGCGATCCGCTTCGTCGGGTCGGTCCACCACTACCCGCGGCCGCTGCTCAGCGTCGTCGCCTGGCTGCTGCTCACCGCGGCGATCGCGTCGACCTTCCTCCTGCTCCGCCGTTCCGCGTTCCACCTCTCGGATCGACTGTTCGTCGCACTGCTGATCCAGCTGGTGGTGGTCGCAGCGCTCGACCTGGCGAGCGTCTGGAGTCGCGACGCCGTCGGCGTCTATCCGACGGCGGCCGCGGCGGTCGGCGGCGTCCTGCTCGCGGTCGTCACCCTTCGGCCGGTCCGCGACATCGCCGCCGCGACCGTGGTGCTCGGGCTGATGCTCGTGGGGTCGATCCTCACCGTCACGCGGACCCAGACCGCGACGCTCGGGGCGGAGTTGCTCTTCGCCGCGGTCGCCGTCGTCCCCCCGCTCATCGCCTGCGCGATCGTCTCCCAGTACCGCCGGATCGTCCGCCTCGAACTCGACCGGGTCATGGTCGCCTCCACGGTCGCGAGCGTCCGGGACGCACTCGGGTTCTTCGACTCGGAGGAACTCGTCACCCTCGATCTCGAAGCGGAGGAGCTGTTCGTCGGTGTCGCCGACGGCTCGGTCGACCTCCCGCTCAGCCCCGAGCTCGCGGCGCGCGCCTCCCGCCTCGCGACCGAGCTCCGGCGTCATCTGATGTCCGAGGGCAAGGAGTCCTGGCTCGAGCACGCGTTCCAGGAGTCGTCCGTGTTGTCGGACCGCGCGACCCTGCGCGACCCCGAGCGACTTGCGACGTATCTCGCAACGGATCAGCGGGATGGACTGCTCTCTGCAGTATGGTTGCTCCTCGGGGAAGCAGATGCGCAGAGTGCCAGAGCTGTGCTGACGCTCGGACCGGTCGACCGCTCCGAACGACCGGGCCGATCTGGTGCGCTCGTCATCCCGATCGTCCTCGAAGCGGTCGGAGTGCAACGCGCCAAGGTGGATCCCGCGGTGTGGGAAGCGCTCGGACGAGTGGGCAGCTCCACGGACACGTACCAGAAATCCCGGATCAGGATCGAGATCGACAGCACCGTCGACAATCCTGCTGCGGGCCAGCGGAAAGGGGAACGTCAATGACGTCACAGGAGTCTCGCATCAGGGTCGGCATCGTCGATGACCACCGGATGCTGCTCGGTGCGCTCACCGAATGGATCAGGAGCGTCGCCGACGACATCGAACTCGTCGTCGTGACCCCGTCCTGGCCGGAGCTGCTGACGCACCCCGCCTTCCCCGTCGACGTCCTGCTGCTCGACGTCGACCTCAAGGACAACGTCCCGGTCGCCGTGAAGCTCGCGACGCTGAAGACCACGGGCGTCACGACCGTCCTCATGAGCACCTACAGCGACCCGGCGGTCGTCCGAGAGGCATTGGCCGCCGGTGCCCTGGGCTACCTCGCGAAGAGCGAGGACGCCGAGACCATCGTGCACGCCCTCCGTGCGGCGTCACGCGGTGAGTCCTACATCTCCCCCGAGCTCGACCTCGCCCTCGCGAGCGGCGCCTCCGGGACCGGCCCCCGCCTCAGCGCGCAGGAGCGTCGCGTCATGGCGCTGTACGCCGCCGGTGAGCCCGTGAAGATGGTCGCCGAGAGCCTCGGCATCTCCGACGAGACCGCGAAGAGCTACCTCAAGCGCATCCGCGAGAAGTACCGCAACGCCGGCATCGACGTCGGCACGAAGGTCGCCCTGCGCAAGCGTGCGATCCTCGACGGCATCATCGTCGACTAGCAGCGCGGTGCGCCGACGCGAGCGCGCGGGTGTCGGTCAGACGGGGATCGGTGCCGTCGGCGGGTTGCGGTCCGCGATCCGGCGATCCTCGGCGTCGTTCGCCCGCAGGAGTTCGCGCCGGAGCTGCCGGCGTTCGACGGAGAAGCTCGTGATGACGATCGCGAGGCCGATCACGGTCAGCACCACACCGGTCCAGACCGGGGCGAGGTAGCCGAGGCCACCGGCAATGACCACACCGCCGAGGAAGGCGCCGAGCGCGTTGCCGATGTTGAGCGCCGAGTGGTTGAGCGCTGCGGCGAGCGACTGGCTGTCGCCGGCGACGTCCATGAGCCTCGTCTGGATGGCCGGACCGAGGCCCTGCGACGCGAAGCCGACCGCGAAAACGAAGAGGAACATGGTCGGGGTCCATGTCGCGGTGAGCGCGAGGGCGGTCAGGACCACGATCATGAGCGCGAAGAAGACGATCAGGGCTCGCTTCACCCCACGGTCCGCGAGATGCCCACCGACCAGGTTGCCGATCGTCATGCCGACCCCCATGGTCGCGAGCGCCCACGGGACGAGCGTCGCCGACTCCCCCGCGACCTCGGTCACCAGGGGCGCGAGATAGCTGTAGACGGCGAAGAGCCCGCCGAACCCGATGGACCCGAACCCGAGCACGAACCACACCTGGCCGCGTCGGAAGACACGGAGTTCCCGACGCATCGTCTGCTGCGGGTTGCCCGCCTGCACCGGCACGGCGAACCAGATGGTCACGGTCGCGAGCGCGAAGATGCCGGTGACGATGAGGTAGGCGGAGCGCCACCCGAACTCCTGGCCCACCCAGGTCGCGAACGGCACGCCCACGACGTTGGCGATCGTCAGCCCGGTCATGACGAGCGCGACGCCCTTGCCGCGCTTCCCCGGCCCCATGAGACTCGCGGCCACGAGGGCGGCCATGCCGAAGTAGGCGCCGTGTGGCAGGGCCGCGACGAACCGGGCCAGGAGGACGAGGCCGAAGCTCGGCAGGACCGCAGACGCGAACGTGCCGACGGTGAACGCGACGCCCAGCCAGAGCAGGACGGTCTTGCGCCGATATCGCGCGACGAGCGCGGCGATCGTCGGCGCACCGACCACGACGCCGAGCGCGTACGCCGTGATCAACCAGGCGGCCTGTGCGTTCGCCTGCTCCTGGCTGCGAGCGGCCAGCTCGGGCAGGAGGTCGGTCGCGATGTTCGGCAGCAGACCCATCGCCACGAACTCGGTCGTACCGATGCCGAAGGCCCCGACGGCGAGCGCGAGGATGGCAAGACGAACACGGGTCGGCGACAGCTGCGTCGACCCGTCCAGGATGGTGGGCATGGATCGAGTGTACGGGAATCCTCGAATCGATTCGAGTCCCCGAGCGGCGAAACCGGACGACCGCTCGGGGGTGGGCTCAGCCGTCGTTCTCGAGCGCGGCGTCGAGGCGGTCGAGCTTGGCGGTCAGCTCACCCGTGTAGCCGGGACGGATGTCGGCCTTGAGGACGAGCGAGACCCGGCTGCCGTAGGCGCCGACCGCCTCGGTGGCGTCCTTGATGACCGCGAACACCTCGTCCCACTCCCCCTCGATGGTCGTGAACATGGAGTCGGTCCGGTTCGGCAGGCCGGACTCGCGGACGATCCGCACGGCCGCGGCGACCGCGTCGTGGACGGAACCGTCCGAGTTGCCGGAGCCGCTGGGGCGACGGAGAAGGCGACGAGCATGGTCACTCCTTGTGGGTTCGAGCGGGGACGGGGATGGACACCGACGAGACGTCCTCGTCGTGGTGAGACGGGGTGAACAGTGCGTGGACGGCCCAGCCGGCGAGGACCAGGTAGGCGAGGTTGCGGACCGTCAGCACGGTCACGAGGACCGGGTCGACGTTGAGCAACCACAGGTACAGGTAGGGGTAGACGAGCTGCGTGAGCGCGGCGATCATCAGCGCGAGCACGGCCGGCGCGACGAAGCGCCGACGCTGCAGGACGATCCCGAGGATCACCGGTGCAGCCAACCACATCGCGAACTGCGGTGACCCGACCTTGTTGAAGATGATGAGCGTGAGGACGAAGAGGAGCGACAACGGCGCGAGCACCTGCACGAGGGGGCGTCCGGACCGCACCGCGAGCACCCCGAGGAGCACCGCCCCGGCGACGGCGAGGCCGAGCAGCGGCGTCATGACGGCGATCGCCGTGTCGACACCCGGGCCGGTGACCTGGAAGGTCAGGATGTCGCGGTCGTAGTAGACGAAGCTCTGCGGGACACCCAGGACGGCGAGCCACAGGTAGGCGTTGCCGATGGGCGACTCGATCTGGAGACCACGTCCGGTCTGCTCCGTCACGAAGCTGACGGCGTTCGCACCGCCGAGCACGAGGCCGACCCCGAGGACCACGACCGACGTCGCCGCCGCCGCGACCAGGACCTGTCCGCGATGGCGGTGCGCCAGGACGATCGCGCCGATCAGGGCCGCCGGCCAGATCTTCATCCAGGCGGCGAGCGTCAGGAGGACGGCGGCGACCCGCGGGCGGCCGGCGACCCAGAGGAGCCCGACGATCGCGATGGGGACGGTCACGGAGTCGATCCGGGCGAGCGCGATCGGTCCGAGCAGGAGGAGGAACGCGAGCCACCACCATGCCGCGATCAGCCGTGGGCGCGAGTGGCCGTTGCCGAGGAGGACCGCGAACGCCCCGGCGTTCATCGCGGTCACCAGCAGGAGCCAGCCGACGCCGTACCCGGCGCTGCCGAGCAGCAGGGGGATCAGCATCGGCACGATCGCGAGGATCGGATAGACCCAGGGCTCGTCGATGGCGGGGATCGGGCCGCCGGACGTCGCCTGTTCGACCCACGGCCGGTACACGAGGACCACGTCGCCGAGCGGGAGGCCCTCCGCCACGAGGCACAGCCAGCCGACGAGGAGGTGCACGAGGCCGAACCCGCACCAGAGGAGCCAACGCCGCATCACGTGGACCATCCTAGGCTCGTGCCGCCGGTGGAACCGGTCCGCCACTCGCTCGACGCCCGAGCGGGTCGGGTCCGCGAGCCTGCTGATCAGTACCCGCTGAAGGCGTCGGTGCGGACGTGTCCGACGCCGATCCCACGCAGGGCTGGCTTCAGGGCCTCGATCATCGCGGGCGGACCGGAGATGAAGACCTCGCGCTCGGCAAGGTCGGGGACGGCCTCGGCGAGGCGCTCGTGGTCGAGGCGCCCGGGTCCGAGACCACGCCAGCCGTCCGGCAGCCGGACGTCGTCCGTCGGTCCCACGACGAGCACCGGTGTCCCCCAGGTCTCGAGCTCGGCCGCGTAGGCGAGCTCCTGCGGGTCGGACACGACGTAGACGAGGACGACGTCGCGCTGGTCGGCACGGAGGTGCAGTCGTGAGAGCTGGCTGACGAACGGGGTGATCCCGATCCCGGCGGCGAGGAGCAGGATCGGCTTGCTCGTGTCCTTCGGCAGGACGAAGTCGCCCCACACACCGGTCGCCGAGAGGCTCGCGCCGACCGGCAGCGCGTTCAGCGCCCGCTTGAAGCTACTGGCCCGCTCGGGCACACGCATGGCCACGCGGATCGTACGGTCGTCGTCGGGTGGCGAGGAGATGCTGAAGACGCGCCTCGAGCCGCGGACGTCGGCTCCGCGGTGCGGCAGCGACAGCTCGAGGTACTGGCCGGCCGCGAACGGGATCGACCGCTTCGAGCTGAACCGGTACTCGACCGCCGTCGGGGTGAGCGCGCGGGTGCCTTCGAGCGTCAGTCGCATCCCCCGACGACGGGCGACGATGAACGCCAGCACGTTGCCCACGATGAGCGCGAGCTCAGGGGTCGACGCCACCTGGCCGAGCGTGAACGGGATGGAGAACAGCGCCGCGACGATCGCCGCCTCGGCGAGCTGCTGCCAGCGCCGCGGTGGAAGCGTGAGCGGCTCGGTGAGCATGAACGCGGCGAGGAAGAGGATCGGGTAGGACGTGAGCGGAGCCAGCAGTGCCGGTCCCAGCTCTTGACCACCGGTGACGAGCCGGACGGTGACGAGTGCCCAGGAGAGCACGATGAAGACGAGTGCCATCGTGAGTCGCTTCGTCCGGATGAGGACGAGGCCGCCGAGGATGACGACACCGGGCAGCAGCCACGGGTTGGCGACCCACCAGACCGACGGTGACACGCCGGGGAGGGTGACGTAGCTCGCCAGCACGCTCATCACGAGTGCGGCGATCGCCGCCGGGTTGAGGACGTGTCGGCCCCGGATCGCGAGCAGGTACTTCGACGCCGAGGCGACCGTGGCGGCGAGGGCGATCCAGGCCAGCGCGGTGGGCTCGCTCGTCGGCCACAGGATGAAGAACAGCAGGAGTGAGGTGATGACGGACGACTCGCTGTGCGGCTGCACCTGGAACAGCGCGCCGAACAGGCGGTTCGTCAGGTAGCCGACGACGAGCAGCGTCGCCAGGGTGGCGAGGAGCTCGAGCGGCTTGTAGAACACCTGCCCGAACAGCGACAGCACGAAGGCGTAGATCGCGAGGGTGCCGAGTGACAGCGTCACGAGGCGGTACATGGTGACCCGCCCGAGGACGGTGCCGAAGAAGGAGCCGGTGCGGCCGTTCATGTGCGGTCTGCTTTCTGGGAGATGGTGCCGTCCGGGCTCAAGCCCTGTGGCGCGTGACTCAGGTGAAGAGTTCGCCGGGGAACCCGACGGACCGGTCGGTGAGACCGGTCGTGAACATACGGACGCTCTCGAAAGTGAACGCCTCCGCCAGGGTCTCGTGGTCGGTGAAGTACAGTGCGGTGGCGAGTCCGTCGGCGACCATCGCGTCCGGGGCGGTGACCCAGGTCGCCGCGACGGTCCTCGTCGGTTCGCCGGTCCGGCCGTCGATGACATGGTGGAGGCCGTCGCCCCAGGCACGACGATTGGTCGCGGAGGCACACAGGGCTCCGTCGTCGATCGTCGCGACCCCGATGGCCTTCCTGGGATCGTACGGATGCTCGAGCGCGATACGGAGCGGGTCTGCCGGGCGGGACCCGTGCTCGTGACGCAGGTCGCCCGAGGCGTCGACCGTGAAGGACTCGTGGCCGTGGCTGCGGAGGAGGTCCGCGACGAGGTCGACGAGCCGCCCCTTGCCGGCCGCACCGATGTCGATCACGAGCGGGAGGCTCGTCTCGAGCACCTCGCCGTCCCACCGGGCCACGTCGTCCCAGTGCGGGGCGGCGACCGCCGGGCCCTGGGGGACGAGCGAGTAGGAGGCGTCGTAGCCGAGCCGTTCGAGCGAGGTGCCGATGAACGGCGTCACGGCCCCGGCGGTGGCATCGTGCAGACGCCGGTACGTGTCGAGCAGTGCGACCGCATCCTCGCGCGCGTCATCGGGGAAGGCGGTCGAGACCGGGCCGGCGGCGAACCGCGCGATGAACGCGTCGTCCCGGAACCTCGACCACGTCCGGTCGAACCGGTCGATGCACGCGGCGACGGCCTCAGCGGTCTCAGGCGCGAGCGGGAGAGCCGTGTCGAGCTCCCATCCGGTGCCGATCGCCTCGAAGCGCAGTGTCGTCTCGCTCATCGTCGGTCCGGCCCCGCGGCTCAGCCCTTCGCTTCGGTCTTGATCGTGTCGATGGCCGCGTTGAAGCCGCCGCTCGTGAGCGAGGAACCGGCGACCTTGGAGACCTTGAGGCTGTCGATGTCCTTGCCGACCACCTCGGCTGCGATCCCGGAGATGAACTCCGCCTGGTAGCGCTTGCTGTTCGCGCTCTCGGCGTGCGAGACGACGTCGACCGCCGTGACCTTGTCCTCGGCGAGCGTGACGGTCACCGTGATCGACTCGGTGCCGTTCGGCGACTGGTAGCTGCCGTCCGCGGTGTACGAGCCGTCCTGGTAGTCGGTGGCGCCGGAGCCCGCTGCAGCATCGGTGGAGGTGGTCGCCTCCGGCGCCGCCGTGCTCTTCGTCTCGGGAGACGTGGTCGTGGTCGAGCTGCCGGCGTCGGCCGCCGAGCAACCGGCCAGGCTGCCGACGAGGGTGAGGCCGGTCAGGGCTGCGAAGGTCGTCTTCTTCGCCGCCACGGACAGGCGTGGCGTGCGGACGGGAGGCTGGGTGGTGGTGGGGTTGCGCATCGTTCAATCTCCTCGGGCGATGTGTGGGCCGCGGTGCGGCGGCCGCCGTGGCGAGGTCTCTGCCGCGGTGGCACCAGTGTCCTGAGCTTCCCTATGGGCGAGCTATGAGCGTTCTGGGAGTTGTCCTTCGTCCACCGATGAACGATCGTTCAGCGCAGGAGACCACCGACGACACCGCGCACCGCTTCGGCCACGTCGAGCGCGGCCAGCGGGCCCTCGGCTGCCGCGGCATCCCCGGCAGCCGCGTGCAGCAGCACCCCGCTGGCGGCGACGCTCGCCAGGCAGCCGGGGTCGGCGAGCACGCGCTCGGCGTTCGTGGCGACGAGCGCACCGATGATGCCGGCCAGGGCGTCGCCGGTGCCGGCGGTCGCGAGCCACGGCGATCCGCCGGAGACCGTGATGGCGTCACCGTCCGGCGCGACCACGTGGGTCGTGCCGCCCTTCAGCACCACGACGATGCCGAGGCGGGCGGCAACGTCGGCCGCGTACGACACCGGGTCGGCACGGATGGCCTCGACCTCGGCCGGGCTCCCCAGGCCGCTCAACATGGTCGCCAGTTCACCGACGTGGGGCGTGGCCACGATGCGCCACGACTCGTCGACACCGAACGCCCGCTGGTGGGCACCTGCGGCGACGCGACGGAGTGAACCGGCATCGGCGACGACCGGCTCGCCCCCGTGCAGGGCGGCGTCGAGCAGGGCGCTCTCCTCGCGGGTCAGCTTGCCGGGGTCCATGCCGGAGCCGATGAGCCACGCCTGCACGCGCCCCTCCGCCGTCACGATCTCGGGGCGGCGCTGCAGCACGAGGTTCGCCGGTCGGTCCGCACCGAGGTACCGGACCATGCCGACGCCGGTGCGGATCGCCGCCTCGACGCCGATCACGGCGGCACCCGGGTAGCGGTCCGACCCGGTCACGACGCCGAGGACGCCCCGGGAGTACTTGTCCGATTCGGCGTCGGGCACGGCGATCCAGTCGCGGGCGTCGGCAGGGGTCCAGAGTCGCGGTTCGGCCATGCCATCACCCTAGGCCAGTCGTCGCGGCGGACTGACGCTGAGCCGTCGATCGTTGGTCATCCTGCAGGCGGGAATCCGAACGCATTCCGGAACGTTGGGCCGGGTGGCGACGCCCGTCGCCCCGAGACCCGAGGAGTTCCGTGCCCCAGCTGTTCGATCCGATCACCATCCGCGACCTCACCATCCCCAACCGCCTGTGGATCGCCCCGATGTGCCAGTACAGCGTCGCCGCCCAGGACGGCGTCCCGACCGACTGGCACCTCGTGCACCTCGGCCAGTTCGCGGCGGGCGGCTTCGGCCTCGTCATCTCGGAGGCGGCTGCGATCAGCCCCGAGGCCCGGATCTCGCCCCAGGACGCAGGCATCTGGAACGACGAACAGCGCGACGCCTGGCGACGGATCACCGCGTTCATCACCGAGCAGGGTTCCGTGCCCGGCATCCAGCTCGCGCACGCCGGCCGGAAGGCCTCCACGTTCGCCCCCTGGGGCACCGACGGACAGGGCAGCGTCCCGATCGAGGACGGCGGCTGGTCGACCGTCGCCCCGTCGCCCGAGGCCTTCCCGGGCTACGCGGTGCCGGAAGCCCTCGACGATGAGGGCATCGACCGCGTCGTCGACGACTTCCGGGCGGCGGCCGTCCGGTCGGTCGACGCCGGCTTCCAGGTGATCGAACTCCACGCCGCGCACGGCTACCTGCTGCACCAGTTCCTCTCCCCGCTCGTCAACCACCGCGAGGACGGCTACGGCGGCTCGCTCGAGAACCGGGCCAAGCTCCTCCTGCGGGTCGTCGATGCGGTGCGCGAGGTCCTCCCGGCCGGTCTGCCGTTGTTCGTCCGATTCTCGGCCACGGACTGGGTGGACGACGGATGGGACGAACACCAGACCGCGACCGTCGCCGCCTGGTGCGCCGAGCGCGGGGCCGACTTCTTCGACATCTCCACCGGCGGAGCCGTCGGCGGCGTCCGCATCCCGCTCTCCCCCGGGTACCAGGTCCCGTTCGCCGCGCACATCGGGTCGACGGGTGTCGACACGAGCGCCGTCGGACTCATCACCGACGCCCAGCAGGCCGCGGCCATCGTCGCCGACGGGCAGGCGGAGGCGGTCATGGTCGCCCGCGAGGCGCTCCGTGATCCGCACTTCGCGTTGCGCGCCGCCACCGAGCTCGGTGTGGAGGTGGCCTGGCCGGGCCAGTACGAGCGGGCCAAGCCGCGCGCCTGAGCGCGACCCCGACACGACGACGGCCCGCACGCGATCGCGTGCGGGCCGTCGTCGTGTCCGTGCTCCGGCGTCCGATCAGCGACGCCGGGTGGCGTCCTGGACCTCGCCGACGAGCTCCTCGATGATGTCCTCGAGGAAGAGGACCCCGGTGGTGGCGCCCGCTTCGTCGAACACCCGGGCGACATGTGCTCCCGAGCGGCGCATCGTGGTCAGTGCGTCTTCGACGTCCGAATCCTCGAACACCGACACGAGCTGCCTGATGTGCTTCGCGGGCACCGGGCGCTCCTCGTCGCCACTGCCGTCGAGGTCGTCGTACCGCAGGACGTCCTTCAGGTGCAGGTAGCCGATCGGCACCGACTCGTCGTCGACGATCACGTAGCGGGAGTAGCCGTACTTGGCGACGGCGCGCTCCACGTCCGAGGGGGTGGCCTCCTCCGTCAGCGTGATGAGGCTCCCGAGCGGCAGGGCCACGTCGTGGACCTTCTTCTCGGTGAACTCGAACGCCGCCACGAGCGCACCCGTCGAGTCGGTGAGCACACCCTCGCGGGTGGACTGGTCGACGATGGTCGCCACCTCGTCGAGCGTGAAGGCACTGGCAGCCTCGTTCTTCGGCTCCACCCGGAACAGACGGAGGACGGCGTTCGCGGTCGCGTTGAGGGACACGATGATCGGACGGAAGACGCGCGCCACGAAGACGAGCGGCGGAGCGAGCAGCAGGACCGCACGATCCGGGATCGAGAAGGAGAGGTTCTTCGGGACCATCTCGCCGAAGACCACGTGGAGGTAGGAGACGAGCAGCAGCGCGATGATGAACGCCACCGTGCCGATGGTCTCCTCGGGCCAGCCGGTGAGCGCCAACGGCACCTCCAGCAGGTGGTGGATCGCCGGCTCGGAGACGTTCAGGATGAGTAGCGAGCAGACGGTGATGCCCAACTGACTCGTCGCCAACATGAGCGTGGCGTGTTCCATGGCCCACAGCGCGGTCTTGGCGCTCCGGCTCCCCTGCTCGGCGAGGGGTTCGATCTGCGACCGACGCGCGGAGATGACCGCGAACTCGGCGCCGACGAAGAAGGCGTTCGCGAGCAGCAGCACCACGAGCCAGGCGATTCCTGCCCAGTCGCTCATACGTCACCACCGTCCTCCGACACGACGGGTCTCGGGGTGAATCGGATCCGATCGATCCGTCGGCCGTCGAGTCGCTCCACGCGGAGCGTGCCGTCCTCGAGCTCGAGCTCGTCGCCTGAGACCGCGAGTCGTCCGAGTTCGCTCATGACGTAGCCCGCGACCGTCTCGTACGGACCGTCTTCGGGGACACGCACGCCGGCGCGCTCGAGGAGCTCGTCGGGACGGAGGCTGCCCGGGAAGGTCGTGGAGTCGCGTCCGCGGACCACCCCGGCACGCGAACGGTCGTGCTCGTCGGCGACCTCGCCCACGAGTTCCTCGACGAGGTCCTCGAGGGTGGTCACGCCGGCGGTGCCGCCGTACTCGTCGACCACGACGGCCATCTGGTAGCCGCGTCCGCGCAGCTGCGAGAGCAGTACGTCCAGCTTCATCGTCTCGGGGACGCGCAGGGCCGGCGACTGCAGGGCCGAGACGGGCACCTCGCCGCGTCGGTCGCGCGGGACCGCGATGGCCTGCTTCACATGCACGACACCGGTGATGTCGTCGACGTCGGCATCGGTGACCGGGAAGCGCGAGTGGCCGGTCGACCTCGCGAGGGCGAGCACCGCCTGGGCGGGTTCGCCGCGCTGGATCGACGCGATGCGCGGCCTGGGCGTCATGACGTCCGACGCATCGTGGCTCGAGAAGCGGAGGGTGCGGTTGAGCAGGGTCGCGGTGTCGGCCTCGAGTGTGCCCTCGAGCGCCGATCGACGCACGAGGGACGACAGCTCCTCGGCCGTCCGGGCTCCCGACAGCTCCTCCTTGGGCTCGATGCCCATCGACCGCAGCAAGCCGTTGGCACTGCCGTTGAGGACGACGATGGCGGGCTTGAACACCCAGGTGAAGGCCGTCTGGAACGGGACGACGAACTTGGCCGTCTGTCGGGGCAGCGCGAGCGCGAAGTTCTTCGGGACGAGCTCGCCGATGATCATGCTGAGCAGCGTGGCGAGGGTGATCGCGACGATCGTCGCCACGACGGCGACGACGCCCTCGGGGATCCCGATGGAGCCGAGCGGACCGGCGAGCATCGACGACAGCGCCGGCTCCATGGTGTACCCGGTGAGGAGGGTGGTCAGGGTGATCCCGAGCTGCGCGCTCGACAGGTGCGTCGAGGTGATCTTGAGCGCGGCGATCGTCATCGTCAGGCGGGTCTCGCCACGGTCGCGGCGGGCCTCGAGGTCGGCGCGGTCGAGGTTCACGAGCGCGAACTCGGAGGCGACGAAGAAGCCCGTCCCGATGGTCAGTACGAGGCCGACGCCGAGCATGATCCACTCAGACATGACGATCCCGTCCGTGCTGAGCGGTCGATGCCGGAGTGGGGGTTCCGTCGCCCGGGTGGGCGGTCGTCGCCCGTGATCGGGTCAGCACGGGGCTGGGATGGTGGCCGGGGGATCTGTCTGAAGGAGGGTCGTCCATTGTGCGGACGAGTCTATCGGACATCCGCGGCTGTGGACCCCGGATTTCCGGGGTTCTTCTCAGCCTCCGCGAGACGCCGGCGCTCCTCGGCCGCGCGACGCTTCCGACGCCGCAGGAGGAGGAACCGCACGCCGATGCACGCCGCGGCGAGCGCCGGGACCCCACCCGAGACGATCATGCCCACGTGTGCCCCGGCGACCTCGACGAGCCACCCCATGAGCGGACCGCCGATCGACTGTCCGCCGAGCAGCACCAGGATGTACAGCGACATCACCCGGCCACGGATCGCCATGTTGGACGACAGCTGGACGAGTGAGTTCGCCGCCGTGATGAAGAGGAGGTTCGCGACCCCGCCCGCGACGAGCAGGAGGGCGAAGGGGAGGAGCACGGGCATCGCCCCGGCGGCCGCCTGCAGGACGCCGACCGCCGCCGCCGCGACGATCACGATGCGCAGGTCCACACCCCCGCGCCTCGTCGACGCGAGCGCACCGGTCAGCGCGCCGACGGCGACGAGGGCGTTGAGGAACCCGTAGCCGCTCGCGCCGATGTCAAAGACGTCCGAGGCGTAGGCGGCGAGCAGGACCGGCAGGTTGAACGCGAACACCGACATGAACGCGACCATGATGACCGTCCACCGGATGGCCGGCTTCCGCATGGCGTACCCGAGTCCCTCCTTGAGCTGGCCCTTCGCCTTCGCGACGACCGGCGTCGGGACGAGTTCCGAGACACGCATGAGCGCCAGGGTGAGCACGACGCCGGAGCAGGCGAGGGCGTTGATCGCGAAGGACCACCCGGAACCGACGGCGGTGATGAGGACACCACCGACGGCCGGACCGACGAGCTGGCCGAGCTGGAAGACGGCGGAGTTGAGGCTGATGGCGTTCCGCAGTCTCGCCGGGCCCACGAGCTCGTTCACGAACACCTGCCTCGCCGGGTTGTCGACGACGGTGACGAGACCGAGCATGAAGGCGATGACGTAGATGTGCCACACCTCGACCGCGCCGCTGAGCGTCAGGATCGACAGCGCGACCGCGAGGACGGCGGCGAGCGACTGCGTGATCATGAGCAGCACGCGCTTGGAGTAGCGGTCCGCGATCACGCCGCCGAGCAGTCCGAACAGCAGCATGGGCGCGAACTGCATGGCGACCGTGATCCCGACGGCGGCGACGCTGCCGGAGAGCTCGAGGACGAGCCAGTCCTGCGCGATGCGCTGCATCCCGATCGCGGTCGTCGCGACGATGTGCCCGATCGTGAAGAGTCGGAAGTTCGGGACGCGGAGCGAGGAGAAGGTGTCCCGCCAGGCGGGACGCTCCCCCACGATCGGCATGGGGGCGGTGGGCGGTGGTGGAGCGACGGCGGTGTCGGATGGAGGGGTCACGGAGAGGGCCAGCGTTTCGTATGTCGAGTGCGTGTCGTATGGGTGGAGCCGCGGAGGCCGTCGGCTCCCGTCCACGCTATTGCCGACGCGACCATTTCCGAGCAGGATGATCCCTATCAGTCCTATTCGATTCCCGAATGATCGGCTCACGCATGTTCGACCCCGCCCTGCTGCGCACCTTCCTGGCCGTCGCCGAGACGAAGAACTTCACGCGCGCCGCCGCACAGCTCGGGTTGAGCCAGCCGACGGTCAGTCAGCAGATCCGACGGCTCGAGGAGGCTGCCGGCCGGTGGCTCGTCGTCCGGGACACGAGAGCGGTCCGCCTGACCGACAACGGTGACGCGATGGCCGGGTTCGCGCGCACCATCCTCGCTGCACACGCCTCGGCGGAGAGCTACTTCACCGGCTCGGCGATGAGCGGTCGCCTCCGCTTCGGGGCCGCCGACGACCTCGCGATGACCCAGCTCCCCCGGATCCTGCGCCACTTCCGTCAGGGTCACCCGCAGCTGAACCTCGAACTCACCGTGAACCAGAGCGGGCCGCTCTACCGTCGGCTGAAGGCGGGCGCCCTCGACCTCATCTTCATCAAGATGCACCCCGGCCAGAACGAGGGCAAGCTCGTGCGGACCGACTCGATGGTCTGGGTCGGTCTCGAGAAGACCACGATCGAGCCGGGCCAGCCCGTCCCCCTCATCGCCTATCAGGACCCGAGTCTCTCCCGGCAGCTGGCGATCGACGCCTTGGAGGACGCCGGGCGCACCTGGCGGATCACCTGCAGCACCCGTGAGGTGAACGGCGTGCTCGCGGCGGTGCGGGCCGGGCTCGGTGTCGCGGTCTTCCCGCGCAGCCTGATCCCGAGCGACCTCGTCATGCTGAGCAACCGGCTGGAACTCCCGACCCTGGGCGGCGTCGACTTCACCCTGCTCGCGAACCCGTTGGCGGCGGCCGGCCCGGTGGAGGCGCTCTCCTCGGCCATCATGGACCGGTCGCTCGCCTGAACGAGCACGCGGCGGTCAGGCGTCGACGGACTCCGACGCCTCGGCGAAGGGTGCGGGGATGAGGTAGGTTTCGCGGACCTCGGCCGATTCGTGCGGGCCGCTGCCGTCGGGCGGCGTGAAGGGTTCGTCGAACTCGACGATCCACGTCGTCAGCTGTTCGGTCCACACCGAGATGAACGCCGCAGCACGCTGGCGGCCGGGTGCGACGATGACCCCGGAGGCACGCTCCCCCGTCGAGGGATCGGATCCCGGGTCCACGAGCACGAGGACCTGCATGCCGACACCGAACCCGTGCGTCCCACCGTTCACCACCATGGGCCCATCATCCCACCGCGGTCGTGCGTGTTGCACCAGCGCCCCGGCTCACCAGGAGACGGGCAGCGCCTTGCCCTCCTCGTACCCGGCGGCCGACTGGACGCCGACGATGGCGCGCTCGTGGAAGCCGGGGACCGAGTCGGCACCCGCGTAGGTGAACGACGAGCGCACCCCGGCGGTGATCATGTCGAGGAGGTCCTCGACCGAGGGCCGGAGCGGGTCGATCGTGATGCGGGAGGACGAGATGCCCTCGGCGAAGAGCGTCTTCCGCGCGAGTTCGAACGGGTCGAGTCGGCCGAAGCGCTCGTGCACGGCCTTGGTCGACGCCATGCCCCAGCTCTCCTTGTAGAGCGACCCGTCGGCGGCGCGCTGCAGTTCACCGGGGGCTTCGATCGTGCCTGCGAACCAGGAACCGATCATGACCGAGGACGCGCCGGCCGCGAGGGCGAGGGCGACGTCGCGGGGGTAGCGGACACCACCGTCCGCCCAGACCTTCGCGCCGAGCGCGCGGGCGGTCGCGGCCGTCTCGAGCACGGCCGAGAACTGCGGACGCCCGACCGCCGTCATCATCCGCGTGGTGCACATCGCACCGGGTCCGACACCGACCTTGAGGATGTCCGCACCGGCGTCGACGAGGTCCTGCACCGCGACGGCGGACACGACGTTGCCGGCGACGATCGGGAGGCCGAGACCGAGGGCACGGACGGCCGCGATCGCCCGGAGCATGCCCTCCTGGTGCCCGTGGGCGGTGTCGATCACGAGGACGTCCACCCCGGCGGCGGCGAGCGCCCGCGCCTTCACGGCGACATCGCCGTTGATGCCGATCGCCGCGGCGACCCGCAGTCGGCCCGACGCGTCGAGCGCCGGCGTGTAGATGGTCGACCGGAGCGCGCTCGTCCGGCTGAGGGTGCCGACGACGGCGCCGTGGTGCAGCACGGGCGCGAACTCGAGGTCGGCGGCGACCATGAGGTCGAACGCGGCCCGGCCACCGGTCACGTCGTCGGCGTCGATCGAGGCGAGCGACCCGCGAGCGAGGTCGCCGAGCCGTGCGTCGGGCAGCGCCGTGGCGAGACGTGCGGCCGGGATGCAGCCGGCGAAGGCGTCGCGCTCGTCGTGGAGCACGATGCCGTGACCGGCGACCGCGGGGATGAGGCGTAGGGCGTCGGCCGCGGTCTGATCGGCGCGCATGATCAGCGGGGTGTCGAAGGCGACCGGCTGCTCCTTGACCCAGCGGATCGCCGCGTCGAGCTCTTGGAGCGGCATGTCCTGCGGCAGGACGCCGAGTCCGCCGCGCCGCGCCAGTGCCGCCGCGAGGCGTGGCCCGGTGACGGAGTTCATGTTGGCGGAGACGATCGGGATCGTGGCGCCGGTGCCGTCGTCCGGAGCCAGGTCGACGTCGAGCCGACTCGTGATCCCGGAGCGGCTGGGGACGAGGAACACGTCCGAGTACGTCAGGTCGTGGCTGGGAATCTCACCGATGAACCGCATGAGAACACCGTATCCCGACCGGCGTCCGAGCCGCACCGACGACGGAATGGGTTTAGGCTTGATGACTGGATCGTGCGGGCATGTTCCCTGCCTGCAAACAGTGAGAATTCAACGGAGAGAGTGGGCGATCGACGGTGTCGAGCCAGATGACCGGAGTGGGCGCCGATGACGGCGCAACGAACGAATTCGGAGCCAATGAATGGCTCGTCGACGAGATGTACGAGCAGTACCTCGTCGACAAGGATTCCGTGGACCGCTCCTGGTGGCCGATCCTCGAGCACTACCGGCCGGTGAACGGCGCAGCCCAGGGAACGACGGGCGGCCAGTCGGACGGCGGTGCGGCGTCCGCCGGCACCACGGCGTCGGCCCCAGCGCCTGCGGCGGCGGACGAGGCGGCCCGGGTCAACCCGCCGACGGCCCCGATCCAGGTCATCGGCGCGCAGCCGGTCGCCCGCACCACCTCGGTCCAGGCGAAGCCGGCCCCGATCCCGGCCGACGCCCCGATGACGAGCCCGAACCAGGTCCAGCAGCCGAAGAGCGACCAGACCGAACCCGCGCCGGAGGACGTCGACAAGGTCACCGTGCTGAAGGGCATGGCCAAGTCGCTCGCCACCAACATGGACGCGAGCCTGACGGTCCCGACCGCGACGAGCGTGCGCACCATCCCGGCGAAGCTGATGATCGACAACCGCATCGTCATCAACAACCACCTGAAGCGCGCCAGAGGCGGCAAGGTCAGCTTCACCCACCTCATCGGCTGGGCCCTCATCCAGGCGTTGAAGGACTTCCCGAGCCAGAACGTCTACTACGAGGAGACCGACGGCAAGCCCACGGTCGTCGCCCCGGCGCACATCAACCTCGGCATCGCCATCGACCTCCCGAAGCCCGACGGCTCCCGTGCCCTCATGGTGCCGGGCATCAAGCGCGCCGACACCCTCACCTTCAACGAGTACCTCTCGGCCTACGAGGACCTCGTGACCCGCGCCCGCAAGGGCAAGCTCACCGGAGCCGACTTCCAGGGCGTCACGATCTCGCTCACGAACCCCGGTGGCATCGGGACCGTGCACTCGGTCCCCCGCCTCATGAAGGGCCAGGGCTGCATCATCGGCGCCGGTGCCCTCGAGTACCCGGCCGAGTTCCAGGGCGCCTCCGAGCGCACGCTCAACGAGCTCGCGATCGGCAAGACGATCACGCTCACGAGCACCTACGACCACCGCGTCATCCAGGGTGCCGGCTCGGGCGAGTTCCTCAAGGTCGTCCACGAGCTGCTCATCGGCAGCCGCAGCTTCTACCAGGACATCTTCGCCGCGCTCCGCATCCCGTACGACCCGATCCACTGGTCGCCCGACATCAGCGTCGACCTCGCCGACGCCGTCGACAAGACCGCCCGCGTCCAGGAGCTCATCAACGCGTTCCGCGTCCGCGGCCACCTCATGGCCGACATCGACCCGCTGGAGTACGTGCAGCGCTCGCACCCCGACCTCGAGATCGAGACCCACGGCTTGACCTTCTGGGATCTCGACCGCGAGTTCGTCACGGGCGCCTTCGGCTCGGCCCGCACGGCCAAGCTGCGCGACATCCTCGGCGTCCTCCGCGACTCGTACTGCCGCACCACGGGCATCGAGTACATGCACATCCAGGACCCCGCGCAGCGCAAGTGGATCCAGAGCAAGGTCGAGCGCAAGTACGAGAAGCCGACGCACGACGAGCAGATGCGCATCCTCGGCAAGCTCAACGAGGCCGAGGCCTTCGAGACCTTCCTGCAGACGAAGTACGTCGGTCAGAAGCGCTTCAGCCTCGAAGGCGGCGAGTCCACCATCGCCCTCCTCGACACCATCCTCCAGGGTGCGTCGCAGGCCCAGCTCGACGAGGTCGCGATCGGTATGGCCCACCGCGGCCGCCTCAACGTCCTCACGAACATCGCCGGCAAGACGTACGGTCAGATCTTCCGCGAGTTCGAGGGAACGCAGGACCCTGCGAGCCACGGTTCCGGCGACGTGAAGTACCACCTCGGCACCGAGGGCACCTTCAAGGCCGAGGACGGTCGCGAGATCCCGGTCTACCTGGCAGCGAACCCCTCGCACCTCGAGGCCGTCAACGGCGTGCTCGAGGGCATCGTCCGCGCGAAGCAGGACCGCGGGCCGATCGGCGCGTTCGGCACCCTCCCGATCCTCATCCACGGCGACGCGGCGATGGCCGGTCAGGGCGTCGTCCTCGAGACGATGCAGCTGTCCCAGCTGCGCGGCTACCGCACGGGCGGCACGGTCCACGTCGTCATCAACAACCAGGTCGGATTCACCACGCCTCCTGGCGAGGGCCGCTCCTCCATCTACAACACCGACGTCGCGAAGACCATCCAGGCGCCGATCTTCCACGTGAACGGCGACGACCCCGAGGCCGTCGTGCGGGTCGCGGAGCTGGCCTTCGAATACCGCCAGGAGTTCAAGCGCGACGTCGTCATCGACCTCGTGTGCTACCGCCGACGCGGCCACAACGAGGGCGACGACCCGTCGATGACGCAGCCGCTCATGTACAGCCTCATCGAGGCCAAGCGCTCCGTGCGCAAGCTGTACACCGAGGCGCTCGTCGGCCGCGGCGACATCACCGAGGAGGAGTACGAGGCCGCGCACCGCGACTTCCAGGACCGCCTCGAACGCGCCTTCATGGAGACGCACGCCGAGCAGACCTCGCCGACGCCGATCCCGACCGAGGTCCTCGACGAGGACGGCTACTCCGGCGAACTCGAGACGACCGGCGTCTCCGAGGGCGTCGTGCAGCTCATCGGCGACGCGTTCAACAACAAGCCCGCCGGGTTCACCGTGCACCCGAAGGTGCAGCAGCTCCTCGAGAAGCGTCTCGACATGAGCCGCAACGGCAACATCGACTGGGGCTTCGGAGAACTGCTCGCACTCGGATCGGTACTCATCGAGGGCACCCCGGTGCGGATGTCCGGACAGGACTCCCGCCGCGGCACCTTCGTGCAGCGTCACGCCGTCCTCCACGACCGGGTCAACGGCCAGGAGTGGCTGCCGCTCGCGAACCTCAGCGACAACCAGGCCCGCTTCTGGATCTACGACTCGCTCCTCAGCGAGTACGCGGTCATGGGCTTCGAGTACGGCTACTCGGTCGAACGTGCCGACGCGCTCGTGCTGTGGGAGGCGCAGTTCGGCGACTTCACCAACGGCGCGCAGACGATCATCGACGAGTTCATCTCCTCCGCCGAGCAGAAGTGGTCGCAGCGGTCGAGTGTCACGCTCCTCCTCCCCCACGGCTACGAAGGCCAGGGCCCCGACCACTCGTCCGCGCGGATCGAGCGGTTCCTGCAGCTCTGCGCCGAGGACAACATGACCGTCGCCCGGCCGTCGACCCCCGCGTCGTACTTCCACCTCCTGCGTCGCCAGGCGTACGCCCGCCCGCGTCGGCCGCTCGTCGTCTTCACCCCGAAGGCGATGCTGCGTCTGCGTGGCGCGACCAGCCCGGTGGCGGACTTCACCTCCGGCCGCTTCGAGCCGGTGATCGACGACGCACGGATCACCGACAAGGCCGCGGTCAAGCGGGTGCTCCTGCACTCCGGGAAGATCCACTACGACCTCCTCAGCGAGCTGCAGAAGCAGCCGAACGACGAGATCGCCCTCGTCCGCGTCGAGCAGTTCTACCCGGTCCCGGTGGCCGAGCTGAACGCCGTGGTCGCGCAGTACCCGAACGCCGAACTGGTGTGGGTACAGGACGAGCCGGAGAACCAGGGCGCGTGGCCGTTCATCTGCCTGGAGGCCGCCAAGCACCTCGAGGGTCGGACGATCCGCAACGTGTCGCGCACCGCGTCCGCCTCCCCCGCCACGGGTTCGGCGAAGCGTCACGCCACCGAGCAGGCGGAGCTCCTCCGCACCGCGCTGTCGCTCTGACCTCAGCCGCACGACCGACGACCGCCTGTTCCGACAGGCGGTCGTCGTCGTCTGCGTCGTCGTCCGGACGCGGGTGGTCAGCACGGCGACAGCGATCCGTGAGTGGGCGGTGAGCCACCGCCAATAGGCTGACGCCATGGACTTCGCATTCCTCGCCGTCGTCGCGGTGGTGACCATCGTCGCGGTGGCCCGCTTCGCGAACAAGCTGCGCGTGGCAGCCCCGCTCATCCTCGTCCTGGTCGGGCTCGCTCTCAGCTATCTGCCGTTCGTGCCGGACGTCGAGGTCAAGCCGGAGTGGATCCTCGCCGGCGTGCTGCCACCGCTCCTCTATTCGGCCGCCGTCAACGTGCCCCTGGTCGACTTCCGCCGCAACCTCAAGGCGATCTCCGGGCTCTCGGTCGTCCTCGTCGTGGTGTCGTCGGTCCTCATCGGCTGGATCCTGTCGACGATCCTCCCCGACCTGAGCCTGGCCGCCGGCATCGCCCTCGGTGCCGTCGTCAGCCCGACCGACGCGGTCGCCGCGACCTCCATCGGTAAGCGACTGGGCATGCCGTCGCGCCTCGTCAGCGTCCTCGAGGGCGAGAGCCTCGTGAACGACGCTTCTGCCCTCGTCCTCCTGCGCTCCGCCATCGCCGCGACCGCCGGCACGGTCTCGTTGTGGGGTGTCCTGGGCGACTTCGCCTATGCCGTCGCGCTCGCGATCGCGATCGGGATCGTCGTCGGGTTCATCACGGTCCGGATCCGATCCCGCCTGGGCGACCCGGTCCTGACGACGGTCATCTCCTTCGCCGTGCCGTTCATCGCGTATCTGCCCGCAGAGCACTTCCACGCCTCAGGCGTCCTGTCGGTCGTGGTCGCCGGACTCTACACCGGGCATCAGAGCGCGAAGTACTTCACCGCCCAGGACCGCATCAGCGAGCGCATCAACTGGCGGACGACGCAGTTCCTCCTCGAGAACGGGGTGTTCCTGCTCATGGGGCTTGAGCTCGAGGCCATCGTCTCGCAGGTGGAGCAGGACGACCTCGGCATCTGGTCGTCGATCGGCCTCGGGTTGCTGACCGCCATCACCCTCATCGTCGTCCGCATCGTGTTCGTCGGCGTCCTCGTCTGGTCGTTGCGACGCGATGAACGGGAGGCCCTCGCCCGGCGGCCGAGACTGGAGCAGGTCTCCGCACGCCTCGAGGAGCATCCGACGGAGAACGCGCGATCGGCCAAGCGCAAGGCCGCCTTCTCGAGGTCGATCGCCCGGCGGAGCGCCGACCTGGACTTCCTGCAACGTGAAGGACTCGGGTGGCGGGGCGGCGCGGTGCTCGCCTGGGCGGGGATGCGTGGTGTCGTCACGATCGCCGCCGCGCAGTCGCTGCCACTCGACACCCCGTATCGGGCGGAGCTGGTGCTCATCGCGTTCACGGTCGCGATCGTCACCCTCCTGCTCCAGGGCGGATCCCTCCCGTTCGTCATCCGGCTGACCCGGGTCGGCGGGACGGACGAGCAGGCGGCGATGGCGGAGCTGGCCGGTCTCGTCGAGGAGATCTCGACCGTCGGTGTGGCCGCCCTCGACGACCCGCAGCTGCGCACGGACGGCGGGGAGCCGTTCGACTCCGCGGTCGTCGACCGGGTGCGCACGAGCAGCCTCATCCGCGTCGAGTCGGCGGCGGAACGCACCGATGCCGGCGTGGGCCCGCACGAGCAGTTCCGACAACTGCGACGCCGAGTGCTCGACGCCGAACGCGATGCGCTCCTCGATGCGCGGGCGACCGGCAGCTACTCCTCCGAGGTGCTGGCGAAGGCGCAGCGGATGCTGGACGTCGAGGAGTCACGCCTCGACGGCGCAGGGTGACGCGGTCGGTCCGTCGTCAGGCGCTCTCGTGGGTGGCCTGGGTGGCCCGCAGCGACGCCAGGACCTGGTTCTTCAGGTCTTCGGGTGCCGTCTCCTTGCACGCCCGCTGGACGGCCTCGGTGAGGGTCTGCGCGACGAGCGCCTCGTTCTGACACTCCGGGCAGTTCGCGAGGTGCTCGCGGATGTCGGCCGCTTCGGTCGTGCACACCTCGTGACGGAGGTACTCCTCGAGGTCCTTCTTGGCCTTGTCGCAGCCGCAGTCGCTCATTTCTTGCTCCCCTGCTTCGTCACGGTGAACCCCCGGGACTCGGCGTAGTCGGCCAACAGGTCGCGGAGGAGTCGTCGGCCACGGTGCAGACGACTCATCACGGTCCCGATGGGCGTTTTCATGATGTCGGCGATCTCCTGGTAGGCGAAGCCCTCCACGTCGGCGAGGTACACCGCGAGGCGGAAGTCCTCCGGAATGGCCTGCAACGCGTTCTTCACGTCGCTGTCCGGCAGGTGATCGATCGCTTCGGCCTCGGCCGAGCGGCTGGAGGTGGCGCTGATCGACTCGGCGCCGCCCAACTGCCAGTCCTCGAGGTCGTCGATGGTGCCCTGGTACGGCTCGCGCTGCTTCTTCCGATACGTGTTGATGTACGTGTTCGTGAGGATGCGGTAGAGCCACGCCTTGAGGTTGGTGCCCTGTTCGAACTGCGCGAACGCGGCGAAGGCCTTGACGAACGTCTCCTGGACGAGGTCCTGAGCGTCCGACGGGTTCTTCGTCATGCGCATGGCAGCGCCGTACAACTGATCGATGAACGGCAGTGCCTGTGCTTCGAACAGTGATCGGGGGTCCGGCTCGGCCGGAAGGGCTTCTGGGTCGACGGAGGTCATCACCGGCCAGTCTACGGCCAGCGCCAGACGGCCGTGATCGGCCTCCGTCACCGGTCGTTCCAGTACCGCTGTGGACATCCGCTCCTCCTTCTGCTCTCGACCCCGACTACTGTTGGAACCAATGTTGACCAATCCGTATTCCGCACCAGATTTCGACGTGTACGGCGATGCCGAACCCGAGCACGACGACGCCGCCTGGCCGGCGCCCGTCGCGGACGGGCCGGTCGATGCGACCGTGTCCCTCCCGGGCTCGAAATCCCTCACGAACCGCGAGCTCGTCCTGGCCGCCCTGGCCAACGGACCGTCGCTGCTCCGTGCTCCGCTCCACTCGATGGACAGCACCAACATGGTGGAGGCGCTCCGCGCACTCGGGACCACCATCGTCGAGCGACCCGCGTCGGGCGCGTTCGGCAAGGACTGGCTCGTCACGCCGGGCGAGCTGTTCGGCAGCACGACCGTCGAGTGCGGGCTCGCCGGCACCGTCATGCGGTTCGTCCCGCCGCTGGCCGCCCTCGCCCTCGGGCCGACCGTGTTCGACGCCGACCCCTCGGCCAGGAACCGGCCGATGGCCACCATGATCGGCTCGCTCCAGGCGCTCGGCGTCGACATCAGCGACGACGGGCGGAAGGCGCTCCCCTTCACGGTGCACGGCACAGGCACGGTCGCGGGTGGCAAGCTCACGATCGACGCGTCGTCGTCGAGCCAGTTCGTGTCCGGCCTCCTGCTGGCCGCGGCCCGCTTCGAGCAGGGTCTCCACCTCGTCCACGAGGGCGAGCGTCTGCCGAGCCTGCCACACATCGAGATGACCATCGCGGCCCTCGCGGCCCGCGGGGTCACCGTGGAACAACCGGCTGTCGGTGAGTGGGTCGTCGCCCCCGGCACGATCGCCGCGCTCGACGTCGACCTCGAGCCCGACCTCTCCAACGCCGCACCGTTCCTCGCGGCGGCGCTCGTCACCGGCGGAAGCGTCACGCTCCGCGGCTGGCCCACCTCCACCACGCAAGTCGGTGCCGACCTGGCGGACCTCCTGCCCCGCTTCGGCGCGACGGTCACCCTGGACGGCGACCGCCTCACCGTCACCGGCGGCGAGCGGATCACCGCGGTCGACCTCGACCTGACCACCGGCGGCGAGCTCGCGCCCGCCCTCACCGCGCTCGCGGCACTCGCCGACGGACCGTCGACCATCACGGGCATCGGGCACATCCGTCACCACGAGACCGACCGCCTCGCGGCCCTCGCGACGGAGATCAACAAGCTCGGGGGCGCCGTCACGGAGCTGCCGGACGGCCTCCGCATCGAGCCGCGCCCCCTCCACGGCGGCGAGTGGTCGAGCTACCACGACCACCGCATGGCGACCACAGGAGCGATCCTCGGTCTCGTCGTGCCCGGGGTCACCATCGAGAACGTCGCCACGACCGCGAAGACGCTCCCACAGTTCACCGAACTGTGGCACGCGATGCTCGGGGGCTGAGCCGATGAGCTGGTGGGACGACGGCGTCGACGACGACGAGCCGGAACTCGACGAGTCGAGCATCAGGATGCGGCCGAACCCGAAGGCGAACCGCCCTCGGACGAAGACGCGGCCCGAGCACCTCGATGCACTGACCGCACGCGTCCTCGCGGTCGACCGCGGTCGCTACACCGTGCTCCTCGACGAGGGCACGCCCGAGGAGCGCGTCCTGACGTCGACACGCGCTCGTGAACTCCGCAAGCAGGCCATCGTGACCGGCGACCGGGTCGATGTCGTCGGCGACACCTCGGGTGCCGAGGGCACGCTGTCGCGCATCGTGCGGATCGTGCCGCGCACGACGCTGCTCCGCCGCAGTGGCGACGACACCGACGCCATGGAGCGCGTCGTGGTCGCCAACGCCGACCAGATGCTCATCGTCGTCGCCGCCGCGAACCCCGAGCCTCGGGCCCGACTCGTCGACCGCTACCTCGTCGCCGCCTACGACGCGGGGATCACCCCGATCCTCTGCATCACGAAGACGGACCTCCAGGACCCCGACGAGTTCCTCGCGAACTTCGCCGGGCTCGGCCTGCGCGTGTTCCGCAGCCGGGAGGACGACGTCCCGCTCACCGAGATCACTGAGGCCCTCATCGGCCACGACACGGTCTTCGTCGGCCACTCGGGCGTCGGCAAGTCCACCCTGGTCAACGCACTCGTCCCGACCGCTGAGCGCGCCACAGGGCATGTGAACGTCGTCACCGGGCGCGGGCGCCACACCTCCTCCTCGACCGTCTCGCTGCGCATCGAGGCGCCCGGAGGGTCCGGGTGGGTCATCGACACCCCGGGCGTCCGCTCGTTCGGTCTCGGACACGTCGACACCGCCAACATCCTGAAGTCGTTCACCGACCTCGCGGAGATCGCCCTCGAGTGCCCGCGTGGCTGCACCCATCTGCCCGACGCGCCCGACTGCGCGATCATCGAGGCCGTCGCCGAGGGACGGCTCGGGGAGAACGGCCCGGCACGCCTCGACTCGCTCCAGCGGCTGCTGGGCACCTTCGCGACGATCAAAGCCGACCAGTACTCCTGACTAGGCTTGGGGTATGCCTGAACCCCTCCGTCTGTCCGCCGGCGACCCGGCCCCCGCGTTCACCCTCACCGACCAGGACGGCGCCAGCGTGTCCCTGTCCGACTTCGCCGGACGACGGGTGATCCTCTACTTCTACCCCGCCGCGATGACGCCCGGCTGCACCACCCAGGCGTGCGACTTCCGCGACAACCTCGCATCGCTCGGCGGTGCCGGGTACGTGGTGCTCGGCGTCTCGAAGGACTCCGTCGAGAAGCTCAAGGCCTTCCAGGAGGAGGACGGGCTCACGTTCCCGCTCCTCAGCGACCCGGAGCTGACGGTCCACCAGGCGTACGGAGCCTACGGTGAGAAGAACTCGTACGGACGTATCGTCACGGGGGTCCTCCGCTCGACGTTCATCATCGACGAGACGGGCACCCTCACCCTCGCCCGGTACAACGTCAAGGCCACCGGCCACGTGAAGAGCCTCCGCAAGGCCCTCGGCCTCGACGCCTGACGCGTCGCTGCTGGACCATCACGACCGACCCGTCGCGCTCAGATCTCGCGTCGGGTCACGGCGGCGACCGCGGGCGTGAACAGGAGCCCGAGGACGGCCAGCGACGGCAGCAGCAGGAACCACCCGATCGCGGGTTGCGCGAAGACCCCTTGGAACGCGCCGACGGCGACGGCGATCTGCACGAGCTGCCAGGTGACCGCTCCCCCGCGGATCCAGCTCCGTCCGCGGATCGCGCCGAGGGCGAGCGCCGTGACGAACGCCGTGGCGATGAGCAGGATCACGAAGATCGCCAGCGCGCTCGTGAACGATGCCGGCGTCGCCGCGACCAGCTCGAAGAGGAACCAGGCCGAGAGACCGATCATGAGCAGCGCCTCGGCGACGAGCAGGACGATGAAGGCCAGCACCGCCGGACGACGACGCTCCTCCGGGTTCGGAGCGGAGGCGGCGTTTCGATCGGTACTCACAGGGTTCACCCAAACTTGACTATTGATTTGCTCTTACCGATATGAAACCATGTTTGAGGCCGACATGAGGTCCACGAGGGTGTGGACAGATCCCGAATCCCGGACGATCATCCCCCTCGCATTTCGGCTTTCGCTTCCCGAGACCCCTCACTCGGTTGAAGAAATCTCACCATGCAATAAAAGGAGCTCCCCTATGGATTGGCGCGATAAAGCTGCCTGCCTGACCGTCGACCCGGAATTGTTCTTCCCGGTCGGGAACACCGGTCCGGCGGTCGATCAGATCGACAAGGCGAAGGCCGTGTGCGCCACCTGCAGTGTCACGGAGCTCTGCCTCCAGTACGCGCTCGAGACCGGCCAGGACTCCGGCGTGTGGGGCGGCCTCAGCGAAGACGAGCGTCGCGCCCTCAAGCGTCGCGCTGCTCGCGCTCGCCGCGCCTCCTAGTCGCAGACGAGAACCCCGGGTGCCGAACGGCCCCGGGGTTCTCGCACGTCTGCGGCCGTTCGTGACGGACCAGGACCTCAGCTCTTGGCGACCCAGCGCATCGGGATCGCGATCGTGACCTCGGTTCCGCTCCCCATGAGCGTGTGCCAGTCGATCGTCCCGCCCAGTTCACCCTGAATGAGCGTCCGCACGATCTGGGTGCCGAGACCGGACCCGACCTTCCCCTCCGGGAGCCCGACGCCGTTGTCGCGGACCTGCACGCTCAGCAGCTCGTCCGTGCGGTCGGCCGTGATCTCCACGTCGCCGTCGCGGCCGTTCAGGCCGTGCTCCACCGCATTGGTCACGAGTTCGGTGAGCGCGAGGGCGAGTGGCGTCGCGTACTCGCTCGGGAGCACGCCGAACGAGCCGGAGGACTTCGGGCGGACCGTGGTGTTGTGCGAGCTCGCCACTTCGGCGATGAGCAGGAGCACGCGCTCGAAGACCTCGTCGAAGTCGACGTTCTGATTGAGCCCCTCGGACAGCGTGTCGTGCACGACCGCGATGGCGGCCACGCGCCGCATGGCCTGCGTGAGGGCGTCGTGGGCGTCCTCCGAGTGGGTCCGCCTGGCCTGGATCCGCAGGAGCGACGCGACCGTCTGGAGGTTGTTCTTCACCCGGTGGTGGATCTCGCGGATCGTCGCGTCCTTGGTGATGAGTTCCTGCTCCTGGTGACGCAGTTCGCTGACGTCGCGGCAGAGCACGATCGCGCCGACCCGCTCGCCGCGGCTCCGCAACGGGATCGCCCGGAGGGAGACCGTCACGCCCTTGTCCTCGATGTCGGTCCGCCACGGCGCCCGACCGGTGACGACGAGTGGCAGGGACTCGTCGACGGTGACGGTCCCCGTCCCGGAGAGCAGATGGGTCGTGACGTCCGCGAGCGACTCGCCCTCAAGTTCTTCGGCGAATCCGATCCGGTTGAAGGCCGAGAGCGCGTTGGGGCTGGCGAAGGTGACGGTGCCGTCGACATCGAGACGGATCAGGCCGTCGCTCGCGCGCGGCGCACCCCGGCGCGGTCCGGTCGGCGCTCCGAGATCCGGGAAGTCGCCGACCGCGATCATCTCGAACAGGTCGCTCGCGCAGTCGTTGAACGTGAGTTCCTGGCGGCTGGGCGTCCGAGCCTCACCGAGATTGGTGTGGCGGGTGATGACCGCGATCGGTCCGTCGGCATTGGTCGTCTCGGTCGGAGATATCCGCCGGGCGACGGGTACGGCACGAACCCTGGTCGGGGTCTCTTCGTACCAGTCCGGTGCTGACGACTCGATGATCCGTCCACTCTCGAAACAGTCGGTGACCTGCTTGCGCCATTCCTGCTTGATGGATTGCCCGACGAAGTCGCGATAGAAGAGTGTCGCGGCACTCGACGGACGCGAATGCGCGACCGCTATGAAACTGCCGGAATCGGTCGGTACCCAGATGACGATATCGGCGAACGCCAGATCCGCGAGGAGTTGGCTGTCCGCGAGCAGCATGTGCAGCCACTCCACGTCGGCCGCACTGGAGCGGCCCTGGGCGAGAACGAGATCACTGAGCGTCGACACGATTCCAGTCTAGGCTCGGCCGGCCGACACCGAGTGCGCCGAGCGTGCCCTGACGACCACTGTCAGGCAGGCGTGGAACGGCGACGGCGCTCAGCGGCCCGTGGGGGGCCGCTGAGCGCCGTCGCCGGACGTGATGGGTCAGTTGGCTGCGCGGTAGGCGTCCTGGACCGCCTGGGGGATGCGTCCGCGCGACGACACGGCGTGCCCGTTCTTCGCGGCCCACTCGCGGATCGCGGCGAGGTTCTCGGCGCTGTTGCGGGTGCTGGTGCTCGAGGTGCGGCGCCCACGCTTGACCGGGCGTCCGGCTCCGATGTAGGGCTTCAGCGACTCGCGGAGGTTCTTCGCATTGTCTGCCCCGAGATCGATCTCGTATTCGGTTCCGTCGATCGCGAACCGTACGGTCTCTCCTGCACCGGAAGCGAGTTCGCTGCCGTCGAGATCGTCGATGTATGTGGTGATGACTTTCTGAGCCATGGGGGGGTCCTCCTGAAGATATCCGTGGTGGGTCCGACGGTTATCCGATCATATCGAACACCACCAAGCGAATTTGAATACCGACACGATACCGGAGTAATTCATCACCCAACGGATAGCGATGCGTCGGAGAAGAATGCAGATGCATATATCGGCGAGCAAGTGCATATTCGGTTGATCACCCAATTGTATTGAATGACTCCGTCGAGACTATTCCGCTCGGCGTGACCGACTCCGCGCACGACGCCCGCGTGCTCCACCCGCCGAGCGCCGCGAGCGGTCCCGCACCGGCGCCGGCTCCTGGTCGAGGACGGTGGACACGAACCGTCGCAACGCGACGGGAAGCGCCCCGCGCGGGGCCTGGTCGCGGAGGCTCCTCCCCGCGATCACCGCGGCGTCCACCACCCGCTGGTCCTCCGGCAGGAGCGCGGCCGCCTCGATCCCGCCGAAGCGGGAGAGCGTTGACGCCAATTGACCGGCCGGGCCGGTACCGAGCGCGACGCCACGCAGCCGGTTCACCACCACCGAGATGCGCGACGGGTCGACGAGTTCGACGAGTTCCGCGTGGCCACGGAGCAGCCTCGTGACCCCGACCGGGTCTGCCGTACCGACCTCGACCACCCGGTCTGCGGACCCGAGGACGGCGAACGCCGCCCCGTTCCGTCGGGGCGCGAACAGGTCGCTCGAGATCTCCTCGTCCGCCTCCAGGCAGAACGCCGTGTCGATCACGATGTCGTCCATCCACGCCCGGCACCGTTCGATGGTCGTCGCGACGCGTTCCGTCGACAGTTCCGTCCAGCGTGCCGCGCGCGAGATGCCGGTCAGGACCCGGAACGCGCCGGACGGCGACGGATGGACGACCGCGATCCGCTCGAGCTGCTCGATGTCGAGCGCCCCACTTCCGGCCAGTCGGCAGGCCGCGGCGAACCCGGGCGCCTCGTCGAGGAGGCCGAGCATGGCCGCGACGGATGACCCGTAGGTGTCCGCATCGATGAGGACGACCCGGCGTCCGCGCGCGGCGAGCTCACTGGCGATACCCGCGGCGACGGTGGTCGTGCCGGGCGACCCGGCCGCGCCCCACACGGCGATGACCCGCCCCGCGGCCTGGGCGACCGGACGAGGGCTGTCGCCGCCGAGGTCGAGCGGCGCGATGCTCCGATCGAGCTCCTCGGGATCGACCGGCAGGAGGACGATGTCGACCAGACCGAGCGCAGCCGCATGGCGTCGTTCGGACTCGCCGGACGCGAGCGCCACGACCCTCGTGCCCACGCGGTCCGCGAGGTCGATGAGTTCGGCGCGCAGGCGGTCGGCTCCGGGTGACACGAGCAGCACGTCGACGAGCGTACCGGCGCCGACGCGCTCCTCGAGTTCGGCGCCGTCGTGACAGCGCCAGGCGACGCGGTGTCCGAGGTCGAGCATCGTCGCGAGGATCTCGCCCTCGACCCGTGGATCGAGGGCGAGTCCGACGCGCAGCATCAGCGCTCGCCGGGCTCGGTGGGGACCACGGACAGCAGGTGCGCCGCCGCCGTCGCCGAGAGCACCGTCGCGACGGCCGAGCGTGGGACGGCGAGCTCGAGGGCGACCGAGCCGCGGCCGGACAGGAGCCCTTCGTCCTCGCCGACCCGGACGACCGTCGCGGCCGAGACCAACACCTCCGGCACTCCGTACCCGTCGCCGTCCGGCGCGGCCGCCCACAGGTCGACGACGGTCCCCGGCACGATGTCGGCGCCGAGCCGTCCGGCCGGTTCGACGACGAGCGTGGTCACGCCGACGGCGCTCGCCTCGCCGAGCGCGTCGAGCGGCACGAGCTCCCCCGCCGCGATCGTCCGCGTGACGACGATTCCCGCCGGCGGTGCCGCTCCGGCTCCGAGGTACCCGCTTTCGACTGATCCCAGACGTGCGTCGATCACCTGGAGTGAGGAGCGGTCGAGCCGCGTTCCGGGCGTCAGCGTCTCGGACGCCGCATACACCGGGGTCGTCCGGCTCGAGGTCGTGACGAGCCACCACACTCCCAGGATCGACGCGACCACCAGCATGAGGCCCACCAGGAAGCGTGGGTCCACCCAGATGCGCGACCGGGACACCTGCCGTCCGCCGACACCATGACGCAGTCCGGCGAGACGGTCGGTCATCCGCTCTCCGCCGTCGATTCGCGCTCCTCCCGACTCCGATCCGTGTCCCCGCTCGATTCCCCGCACCGTCTCCTCCTTCATGGGCACCCCGTGCGCCGCCTCCGGTCCCATGCTGCCCGGGCTCCGGACATCGCGCCGAAGTTATCCACAGCCCGGCGGACGCCGCCCGCGCGAGAGGATAATCGAGGAATGGAATCGCAGCGCGATGCGGCCCCGCTCGGTCGCCAGCACGACGACGCGGATCTGCTCGACTACTTTGCGAACCGTGTCGATCCACAAGCCAGCTCTGCTACTCCAACGTGGATTGAGCGAAGTCGAAAGACATCATCTCGATCACCAGCAAGGTCAAGATCGAGCTGGGAAAGCTCGGTGAGATCTCCGATGCACTGGGCGATGCAAGCTCCACCCTCAGGAGCATCACTCACACGTGAGGCGCGCAGGAGCGCTCCCCTGCTCTGAGCCTGTCTCGCACTCTTACAGGGGTGGCGAGCACTCCCCTATCGGACCCGAGAGGGGTCTCACCCCTGAGCTGTTGCAAAAACCAAACGCAGGCAAAGACCAGTAGGGCACCGCAAAAACCCACCCGGTAGTTGCTCACCGGGTGGGTTTTTGACTGAACAAGTTTCTAGTGCACCGAGCGGTACGCTTCCTGAACATCGTTGCTGATACGGCCACGCTCGCTGACCGCGATGCCATTCGACTTCGCCCAGGAGCGAATCGCCGCGAGCTCTTCCTTGTTGCTCTTCGTACCGCTCGTCGATGAACGACGCGAGGAGGTGACGCGAGCAGCCTTGATGAAGGATTCGAGCGCCTTCTCAAGCGCCGCCTTGTTCTTCTCGGCCAGGTCGATCTCGTACGTCTTACCGTCGTAGGAGAAGGTCACCGTCTCAGCGTTCTCCGTACCATCGATGTCGTCCGTGACGGAAACTACAGTTTTCTTAGCCATGCGATAGACACTACATCAAGAGCTCCTCACGTTCTGTGAAGAGCTTGCTTGGATAGACGTCTGATTATTCAGGTGGGCGACCAAGAACGCGCTAGCGGGCTCCTGAACGGTCGACAGCTATCTCTTCTTCGCGGACAGGCGAAAGGCCTGCTTCAAGCCGAGCAGTGCCGTGGCGATGGTCGTGTTGATTGTGATCGCCACGACCGCGTTGACGATACCAATCATCGCCAGGATGGTGAACACCAGCGCTGAGACGATGGCCACCGAATCGGTCGCGAAGTATGCGATCGTTTTCACCCGATCGCTGATGACCGGCGTGAACTCGTTCGCGTCCAGTACCTCCTGCGCTTTGTCCCCAATTTGACGGACTTGTTCTGCTGTTGCCATGGTTTCCTCCTTAGCTTTCTGAAATGTGAAGCAGATGCGTGCGCCGGGGTAGTCGAATCCAGTACGCTCCGAACCGATAGCGCTCACACAGGGGGAAGTCCATGTCTCGAAGTCGTTTCACCGTCGCACGGATCGCCGCCGGAGCGCTCCTCGTTGGGCTCCTCGCAGGTTGCTCGATTCCGGCTCCGCAGGCCAACACCGCGCCCGAGTCAATTTCCACCCCGAGCGAGACTGCCGCCGAAGCACCCCCGGTGACCGCAGAGAGCCTCGTGATGGCGAGCACGCTCACTCCCGAAGAGCTTGCCGTTGCGTACGTAGAGGGCCACCTCTCGCAGTGGGCCATGATGGGCGCAACTGCCGAGAACAGGACTGCCTATTTTGAATCTGGGGGCGATTTTGCCGTCATACAAGACATTGCCACAGAGAACGCCGCGCTGGTGGCTAGTTCAACGTTCATTGGGAACTGGAAGGAGTCGCCTCAGCTTCTCGAATATGTGAGCAACCTGCAACAGCTAAATGGAGCAAGTCTAGAGCTTTGGTTCAAGACCTCCGATGACCCTAACCGCAATGATGAACCGTACCGGACCTGGATCGAAGTTAATTCAGGAACTACAGCGCAACAGAATCCTGACGGAAGCACCGTGCTGACTACAGATGCGACAAGCTATAACAATGCTGATAAAAACCGCGCAAAAGAACTCAACCCGAATACGCTGAACTTCTCAGCGGAGCCAATAACATATACGACCACTTTCCAGACCGTTGACGGGCAGTTCAGGGTGTCGGGCATTCAGGTTGACGGGCGCTAGGTCGCGCTAGTCTCATGGCGTGCTGAACTTCGCCTCCATCCACACCGCGGTTGCGACCTCCGATGCACCGTGGTGGGGTGTCCCTGTGATTGCGGGGAGCTTCCTTTTGTTGGGTGCAGTGCTCGGGTTTCTCTTCAACCGTGCTAACGATCGCAGCAGGGCGAAGCACGAAGCGGATCTCCGCTGGCACGACATCGTGCGAACCCTCTCGGCAGCCTTGCTCGCCCACGCCGAGCGCATCAATGCACTCGTGGAGACGAACAACGGGTACGCAGCCGATGGCTTGGACGACTCCATGCCAGTCAAGGCTCGCGTCGTCGCGGCACTTGAGGATGAACAGCAAGCGATGCGGAACACCGCTAACGAACTCATCATCATTGTGCCCAAAACCTTCGTGTTCGCGATCGGCTCTTACCTAGGTGAGGTTTACGCGGGCGTCGCGACTGATCCCAAGGAACGAGATGGTTCGTACCAGGGGCAGTTCTACAAACGGAATGAACTCTTGGTTGAGGTCCGCAACTATCTGGGTCTTCCGCAGGACGAGTAGTGCACTGGTACAGTCACGACGTGACGCCTACTCCCACACCATCACCTATCGTCGAGCAGATCACCGCCGTAGCAGCCGCCCCCTGGTGGGGAGTGCCTGTCACCGCTGGGGTGTTCCTTCTGCTGGGTGGCGTTCTGACTTTTTTGTTTACGCGATGGAATGAAAGCACGAAGTACAAGCGCGAGAAGCAGCGCGAGGACATCAAGGAACTGGTCGAACTCGGAGCGCAGCTAGTCAACGTCGGGAACGCCGTTCGGGACTTCGCGGCGAAGGGCATTGGACGGCCGACGGCCGTTTTCGCTCCAATGGTGGCCACCGAGGGCACCAAACTGATGGATGATTTCCAGCTCGTTTTGAGCCGCTTCCGCCTGGTCTACCCAAACTCGATGCATGAGGTTCTCACCACCTACCTCAAGACGACAATCGTGACACTCCTCCCGCCGTACGCCGATGCCGGCCAGGAGTGGGCCATACACGAACAGAAGAAGGCATCAGCTCGCTTAGTCGACGCTCTCCGCGCACTCCAAGGCCACCAAGCGATCAGTGCCGACGTTGAAGAAGTGTCTACCGTTGTTGCCGATGCGACTAGGGCAATGGCTGTCTTGAACGAGGAGATCGAGAACGAGACCGCAGAGCAGAAAAGCGCCCCGTAGGACGCTCTCGCTTGCTGCGTGAGGCCTCTAGCTCTCAGAAGGAATTGGCGGTTTCGCTGGTTCGACTGGCTCAACCACGGCTTCTGGTGGTGTCTGACGAGCTTCTCGAGCAGCTTCGATCGCCGCAACGATCACGTCTACCTTGTCTCGTTCGGTGACAACGAGTTCCAAGCCTTCCGCGGCTGCGTCTGCCAGGAGTTGCTTCTTGGTCGGCGCCAGCGGCGTCGCTGGTTCGTTGCTCTCTAGCACTAGGTATTCGTCAGCCTTGATCGCCGCGAGCTGATCGTCGTCTAGAGGGCCTTCGTAGCCGCCCTCCTTGAGGACCGTGACTCCTGCCCGAATGCTTTGCGGGTAGGGGAACCCCGTGACCAGTTGAACTGTGTAAGTGATGTCTGCCGTGGGTGAGCCTCCTACGACGCGATCGCGCCGACGATTAGTTGGTGGTTGCCGTAGCCGACGTTGTGACGGGCACGAGTACCCCAACTGAAGATGTCCTTATCGAACGCACGGTCACTGTTGATGTCGGTCTTCGCGAGCAACTTGATGGCTACGCGGATCCGCTGAGGTTGGCTACAGCCCACTTTTTGCTCGCACTGCCCAGGTGAGGGAGAACGACCACTTCGTAGCGGCTCTTGTCGAGCTCGATCTTCGCTTCGCGGCCGGCTTTAGCGTCAGCACGTAGCTGAGCCGCCTCCTCTGCCGTGATGCCGTGGAGCGCGCTTGCTTCCGCTGGGGCACCGCCTTCCGCGGGTGCAGGTGTCGCAGGTTCAGCTGGAGCTTCCTCAGCGATCTCGAACTTGGTTCGCTCTTCGTCAGTTAGTTCTGCCTTGTGCTCGTCGATGAATGTCTTCTCTTCGTCGGTGAGGTCAGCTAGGGCCTTGGCCCAAGGATGTCGGTCAGAAGCTTGTGGCGGAGTCCGCGATGCTGTTCTGCAGCTCACGGGTGCAGAGGATGCGGAGCTTCTTCTGACGGCCCCGCAGGATAAGCGCCAGCCCTATGTGCTTGGACTTACCGGAACCACGCCCTCCGTGGAAGACGATGTTGCGCCAGGACTCCTTGAAGAGTGCCTTGAACTCGCTAAGAAACTGGATTCGTACTTGAGGCCGGTCCGTCATCCCCGAGGAACTCCACCATTGCAACCGGGACTGTCCCCGAGTGCTCGACCTTCTGCGTCATCTTGCCCTTGAGCTTGTACGCGAGGTCCAGTGCGCCTCGTCGAGCAGCTTGATCAGGTGCCCAGAACCAGACGTGGATGCCTGGGTTCTTGCCTGTCATGATCAGCTCGTAGTGGCGGATCACACAGCCGGCCTCTTCCAAGAGCTTCTTTATGACCATCTCATCGAGACCGATCGGGAACACCTCAGTGTCCAGCCTCTTCGCGTCGAGCAACTGCTGGTGAGTCTTTACGAGCTTGTCGTCCGGGAGGTAGCTCTCCATCAGCTCTTCCCAAGAGAGGGAGCCGGTGAGGTTCTTCGGGTTACGGGCGGTCGCATCAGCGTACCCAGCGCGTCTCATTGCCTCAGCCTTAGAAATGCCACGGTTTGCAACGTAGATCTGGACTGCTAATTCTTGCTTGTCTGTGGCCATTCTGCCCCTATTAATGCACACTCTGGGCAGCTTGAAAAGAGGCCTCAGGGGTCAGGGCTAGCTAGAAAAATCGCGTTCGGCCTGCGGCACTACTTCGCTAAAGGCAGTGCGGGCAATCTGCAAAACAAAAAACAAATCTTCGCCGGGCGCGCCGACGTCGACCCCACCTTGGGGGACGAACATTTTTTCGAACGCCACCAGCCCCGCTTCCTGCTATCCTGCCCTCACGCGCCGACGACAGGCCGAACCCGACTTCGACAGATAGCAGCGACATGACACTCAAGCGAAATCCACGCCAATCCGTCGCTGATCGAGCCCGACGGGCAAGGCCCACCGCCGTCACTGGCGGGAGTGCCGCGCTGGGGATCATCGCCATTGGATTGACCCTCGTTTCCTGTAGCGCGGAACCGGCACCGGCACCGGAGAAGCTTGAGCCGGAGTACATGGTCAGGGATGTCCAACTCGATGCAGAGCTCGCGGATACCCGTATGGACGTACTTGAAATGTGTAACACCGGTGACGGTGCAGCAGAAATGCGTCAAGCATGGACAGACTACGGTTTTGAAGAAAGGTCTGGGTACAGCTTCATGGATGCAGTCAAGGTCTCAACTGACTTTACTTACATTGATGAAACAGGTGCCGAAAAAGATCTTCCTAATAAAGCGATTCTTTATTATGGAGAGTACACCTATCCTACAATTAAACTTCTTGCAGAAAACTGTAATGAAGTTGCCTGGTTGGCATCTCATTCTGCGTTCGATGTATCCCTACCGGAATCTGCTTCTAAGTTACTGGAAGAATTTAGAAAACCAGACATAGATTACACACCAGATACTCTTCAAGGACTTTACAATCACGTCGTGCCCCTTCTTAACGAGAAAGCCGACGCACCCTAACGCCGCGAGCACAAACGACCTTTAAGGCCCTCCGCCTTTATTATCGGAGTTCCGGCAGTGGCAAGTTATCCAAGGATCGTTACCCCTGTCGAGAGTTGACCACCAGGACGTTCGATCGTTCGTGCCACCAGGTTAGGGCCCTGGCCAGGACGGAGACTCCTACTTGCTCGCTGGAGGATTAGTGGTCTCTTTCTTCTTGATCTTTCTGCCACGCATCACCATCCTGTAGCGCAGACGAGATATGTATCGACCCTTGCGCAGGTCGTAGTACCAAACCTGGCCGCGAACATCCGTCACCTCAACGATGTACCTCACAGACCTTGCGAATGGGGTTTCCATGTCACCTTGGATTCTGTTCTCGCTCTGCGGCTTCACGGGAACCATGCCGTTGACTGCCGATACCGACTGAAGCCGCTCGCCCTCTCTCGTCAACCACGTCCAGTGCCCCTTGACTTGCGACACGACGTATACTCCTGCATTCGAGACGTTTATCGCGAACGAACGGTACTCATCCTCAGGCACCGCTATCTCCTGCACGGAGGCCATTACTCCTGACACCGTGCTCCTCCGCTCATTGGACTTCGCTTGCAGTGCGAGGTTCAGAGCGACGATGGACGCCGTGACCGTGGCCAGACCCACAAACCAGTCGGCAGCGCTCCCCCATGCCCAGTAGTCGTACCCGAACCATTGAGCTATCCCATCCCAGAACTCACGCATGGTCGGAGCCTAGTAGAGCACCGGTAACAGTGTGGTGCGCGGGCGCACGTTGTCGGGGCCTTCATCTAGGGTCGTGCTCTCAGGTGAACATGATTGAAACGCGCAAGCGGGAGCACTCCCGCAGACCCGATGAGCAGTACGAGTTCATCGAGTCCTGCTCACCGGGCCCGTACTTGGAGATGCTCGCCCGCAACCGCCGAAACGGCTGGGACGTGTGGGGTAACGAGTCTGAGGCAGACGAGGTTCGGGGAAAGGTTCACCGCGGCTACGGTCGCCGGGAAATCGAGCGAAGCGTCGCGCTCGGCTAGGTCGACAGGGCAGACATTAGATCCACGCTCTTCACCCGTTCAGCGACCATGTAGTCGGCGCCTTGCATGGCAGCTCGAGCGTGCGCCGTTGGCGTAGCCTGCCAGAGGACACTGCTGCGGGAGATGCCGAGCCTGTCGGCACATTCCGTTGCCGTCCCCACGGCGATTACCTCTTCGCCCTTGTGGACGACGAACCCGTCAATGGAGATGGGCCGACCCACTACCAGAGGTCCTCGCTGAATAGCTCCGGGAACTGCTCGCGATACTCGAGCTGGCCAGCGTCGACTGTCAGCCGCATGCCTTCTGCACGGTCGACCCAACGACCCTCGCTCGTCAGGAAGCCTTGCTGTTCAAACGCAACCCGCTGCGATTGGCTGGGCGGGTCGAGATACCCTAACTCCACCATCTGCCCGATGATGAGCCCATGTCGCGTGCCAGTGAAGACGACTGCTCCGTGCTGAATGGCTGCTGCGACTACTGTCTCGCTCATGCTGCGCTCCTGGGGGTCCACTGCGGCACGCCTGTCTTCAGGATGTGACAGTTCCGACAGCGATAGACCATGTTTGTCACGTCGAACTTGAGCTCCAGATGTGAACCCTTGTTGATGCTGTGATCCACGTCGTGCCGGTAGTAGGTGCCGTCTTCCTTCTTGGGCGGGTAAGCGCCACAGTCGGTGCACGCGATGCCAAACTTGTTGTCCAGGTAGGGACGGGCCACCTTGTCGCGGAACGTGTCCCACTGTTTTGCCGCCTTGCCTCGCTGTTTGATGGGCTTCTGACTTCGCCTAAGGGGCGTGCGCACTGCCGGAGCCTTCCCATGCAACTTGATCAACGCACAGGCCCTACATCGTGTCTGAATGGTGCTGTAACGCTTGAAGACAGCGCTGCATGCGATGCAGGCAAAGTCCATCTACCAGAGGCCTCCGGATGAAGCAGCTTGAGCGGACGCTGCTGACCACGTGCCGTAGACATTGACGACGTAGTTCTTGACAACCGTGAAGCGTGCAACTGGATCGGTAGCGAGCATGGCAGGCCTGCCGACGTTACTTCGCCACAGGTACCAGTCTCCGCCACGGAAAATGAGGGCCTCAGCGATGGTCTGGTCCGCTTCGGCAATCCCCGCCGCGGTCATCTGATCCGCGTGAGGAGCATGCTCGACCGCGGGCGCCACTTCCACCGGCGTGGAAGCTTTGGATGCCGTAGTCGAGACCGGCTCCTGCGGCGCAACGCCTGGTTGGGTCGACACGACGGGTTCGGTCGGGTGTTCGATTGCTACCACCGCGGCGGCGGGCTCCGCGGCGGCGGGCTCCGCCTTCGACGTGACCTGAGCGACCTCTCTGTAGCCACCTACGAGCACGACGCTGAGGGTCGCGAGGGAGACGAGACCGGCGAGACATACACCTGCGGTGCCTGCGAGTAGCTTTGCTCGATTGCTATTTGTGCTGATTGATCTAGTTCCATACATGGCGATATTGCTCCTGTGTTTAGTTATGAATTCTGTGTGCCGAAGCACCGCGCTTAGTATGCGCCAATCGACGCAATAGTCAAGTCTTTCAGCATACTTGAGATGTGCTGATCGTGGACAACTGGAACGAACCATCGTCCGCCACCTAGTCCGCAAGAGAGCGGGTAACCTCCCGCCAGGCCTCGACACTTGGGACCATGGCGAGGCGGAGGTTCTGTGCCCCGCCTGATCCTGACGGGCAGTTTCATGACTGCAATCGGAACTTAGTTGGCGAGCAAGTGAAGGTGCGATACGCTGCGGAGCATGACCCAGAATCGGCACGCCAATAAGAAATCGCGGCCCCTGGTGGACCTTGCGCAAAGTGCTGGGCCAGCGATCGTGTTCTCGTTCATCGCTGCTTTGATCTATGACCTGGTGAAACCGCACGATGTGTGGCCAAAGGTCCTCGTATTCGGTGTTCTCGTCGCAGCGTTACTATTTCTTGCTCTCACGGCGTCTTCTATGGGCAGGAAGCTCTCGTACCTACGAAAGCTGAAGGAGTTTCCCGAAATTCGCACCGCTTCGGACATCGACGCGTACGCTGACAGCCTCGGCAACGCTAGGACACAAGACCGTCTAGCAGCGCTACCCGCCGCAGTGAGACGCGTTCAGCTCGCAGTTGTCCTGTTCGCAGCGACCGTTATCGTGTTCATCCTCGTAGCACCATGGTTGTTCAGCTCTTCCTCCGGGACTGGGGCGGGCTCGTGACAGAGTCACTAGTCTCGTGGGACAGGAGGGGCTTCGAAATGGATGGCTTCGAGGGCTTCGTCCCGCTCGTCGGGCTTGACCCCAAGCACATCCCTGACGCGCACGGCGTCTATGCGCTCCTCAGAGCAAGCAACCACCCGCCCGTATTTCTGATTGAGAACCCGGTCCGTCGAGCACGTCTGAAGCTCTACAGCGTGGAGTATCTTGCCACGCACTGGGTCCAGGAGACCGCGGTCATCTACGTAGGCAAGGCGGCAGGATCGGCCGGCCTACGAGACAGGCTCACGCCCTACAGTCGGAAGAGCAGTAGTCACTCCGGAGGGCGCGCGGTTTGGCAACTCGCTGATTCAGATGAAGTCCTGGTGTGCTGGAAAGTTCTGGACGACCCTCGCGACGCAGAGACGAGGCTGATCCGCGCCTTCAAAGCATCACACAACGGCATGCGTCCGTTCGCGAACTGGACCGACTAGCAACTACGTTCTCCCGACGAGCGTGCAACCATGTCGGCATCGGTCCGCTAACTTGAGGACATGGATCGTCGCTACCAAGTCTTCATCAGCTCAACGTTCGAGGATCTCATCGATGAGCGGAAGGCCATCATGGAAGGCCTTCTCAAGATCGATTGCCTCCCGGCTGGCATGGAGCTGTTTCCAGCCGCGGATGACGACCAGTGGACGCTGATCAAGGGCGTCATCGATGAGTGTGACTACTACCTCATCGTCAGCGCCAGACGCTACGGGAGCGTCGACGCAGAAGGCGTCAGCTACACCGAGCGTGAATACGACTACGCGGTAGAAAAGGGCATCCCGGTCATCGGCTTTCTCCCTAAAAACCCTGGGACCATCATCGGCGACAAGATCGAGACACAGAACGGTGCGCCCGCGAAGCTCGATGCGTTCCAAGAGAAGATCAAATCGCGCATGGTGGCTTTCTACGACACCCCTTCGGACCTGCAAGCAGCAGTGATCGTAGGCGTGATGAAGTTGCAAAAGGCTCGCCCACGCCCTGGTTGGGTGCGGGGTAATCACGCAATGACCGATGAACAGCGTGCCGAGAACGCCGAGCTTCGCGCGAGGATCGCCGAACTTGAAGCCGCCGAGGCCAGGGCAGTCGCGGTCAAGGCCACCGGGAAGGCCGAAGAGATCGACAAGAACTACGCGCACGGGCAAGCAAAAGTCAAGATGCTCTTCATCTACCGCGGATATAACGGCAAGGAGCACATCGCCCGGTACCACGCGTTCGAGTGGTCATGGAGCGAAGTCATGTTTGTAATCGGACCTTCCATGATCGAAGAAGCTTCGGCAAGCGACCTAATCGAAACCCTAGAGAGTTCACTCAAAACGGACCTCCTTATGGAGGAACTTTCCGATGTGAAAAATATCAGAACGGTGAGCGTCGAGCTTGACGGCGACACGTGGAGCACGATTATCGTTCAGCTCCGCGCCCTGAAGGCCATCAAGGCTGGTACAAAGAAGCGCCTTGCGTCAGACAGCCAAAAATACTGGCAATTGACGCCAGCTGGAGACCAATGGGTAACCGAGCTACGCGCGGAACGTCATCAAGCCTCTGATGAAACGATCGAGGCGCACGCGATCGCCGAGACGGAAGCCTAGCGAAATGGCGGAAGAACCTGCCAAGCCTGAAACGGACCGAGCATGGTGGCCGAGTCTTTGGTACAAGGACCCATTGTTCTGGCGAGACGTCACGACTCGGGCCCTCGCAGGCATTATTGTCGTCATGTTCACGGGCATTGTCGCGCTCGCAAGCGGGCTCTTTATCGACGACCGATACAAAACCGCAGCGTGGATCATTGTCGGGATCTGCGCATGGGGAGTGATCTGGGTGCCGGTCTCCTCAAAGGCAATCGGCTGGTCACGGAGCAAAAGCCGGACCATCCGAATATTAGTTCCAGCAATCAGTTTCCTGACGTTCTTCCTGGTCCTGATCACTATATCATCCACCACTGTCTACTAGCCGATGCTGTTCCGGGCCGCTTCAAATAGTCCCTCTTTTTTTAACGTTACCACTCAGGGGGACTCTGACATGTGCGAGGTGTTCAAATCCGCGTTGCCCTGTCATTGATCGGCCTTGCTGTTGTGTATTCCCCGAGCGTTTCCTACGATTCGTCTGAAGTCCTGGGTATTGAAAGCATGTGAGAGGGAGTGAGGATTTGCACCTCTACAGGACTCGGAGCAGACCCTACCTCGTCCTCTATCCATGATTTCAAACCAGACGGTCTGGTATGCCTGTCGATCGCGGATAGGTGTCTTCCACTGTCCCTCACAACTACCTTCAATTGCTATAGACAATGAAGAGCCAACCAACTGGACGCCGGTATTGTAAGGCCCCGTTTGACTGTTGGAAGTATCCCTCGTCGGCCGTGAGGGTGTCTCTTTGGCTCATTGCCGTCTATAACTACACCGAATTGTAAATGTGCCGGTCATCATTGACGCACCTCCCGTACTGCACGCCGTACAGGTAGCGATGTTCCATCTATTTACTTGGCCGTTTCACGTCCCCAAGTCGGTATCAGGAAACCATCCCTAGACTATTGCAATGTGACAAAGGGTGACTCAAAATAGAAACAGTTCTACGAGCCAACCAAAAGCACTGCACATGCGGCGCTTTTTCTATTGCCCGCAAGGCTGTTCTACGAGCCAAGCGGTATGACCATCATCCGCTCGCCGCCGTCGACTCGCGCTCCTCCCGATTCCGCTCCGTGTCCTCGCTCGTTTCCCCGCACCGTCTCCTCTTTCGTGGGCACCCCGCGCGCCGCCTCCGGTCCCATGCTGCCCGGGCTCCGGACATCGCGCCGAAGTTATCCACAGCCCGGCGGACGACGCTCGCGCGAGAGGATAATCGAGGAATGGAATCGCAGCGCGATGCGGCCCCGCTCGGTCGCTTCCTCACCGTCGCCGACACGGCCGAGGTCTTGAACGTCTCGGCCCAGCATGTGGCCGACCTCATCTCGAGCGGTGAGCTGCCCGCCATCCGGATCGGGCGCAGCGGACCGTGGCGCATCGAGTTCCCCGCACTCGAAGCATTCATCAGCGGTCAGTACGAGGAGGCACGTCGTGCAGGCCTCTGGCACCAGGCCCAGCTCACCGAACTCGCCGAGTTCACCGGCGCCCCGATGCTCCGGCCCGTGCCGCCCCTCGGCTGAGCCCGGTTCCGACAGTCGACCGACGAAACGCCTCAGGCAGCACGCTCGACGATGACGACCTCCGCGAGCACGATGATGCGGATCTGCTCGACGCTCCGGCTGCGGCGCGGCGACCCTGGCTCGTGGACGGCCAGATCCAGATGGTCGCGGCCCACCCGGTCGACCGTGCCCGTCCAACTCCCCGTCCGGGTCCGTACGACCACTGCAGCACGACGTCGACACAGATCACGGAGCAGGAACGAGACGGTCAGGCGGTCGAGCAGTCGCGGTTCGCGGACCACGACGTCGTCGAGACTCCAATCGATCTGCGTCTGCGTCATGGCGACCGCCGCGATGGCATCGAGCGGGACGACGACCTCCCGGCCGCCCGGGGTACCGGATTCGGCCTGGATCCAGTCCTTCCCGATGCTCCGGACCCGCAGCCGCCAGGTCGTCCCGTCGACGAGTTCGACGACGAGCGGTCCTGGTGCGTCGGCGTCGCCGCAGAGGGCGACCAGCCGCTCGCGGAGCGTGAGACGCCCACGCCGAAGCCGCTCGGCCTCGATGCGGACGGCGTCGTCGTCGACGGCGAGCTCGTCGTCGAGCTGACCGGCGAGATCGTCGAACAGGCTGTCCCAACGCATACGCCGACGGTAGTGCGCAGAGGGCGGCGGCGTCCTGCGTTCTCCACAGACCCCTGGTCCTGGACCCCAGGGAACTGACATGATGAGTGTGACATGTCAGATTCTGGTCGCCCGACTCGTGGCGCCCGCTCACCCCTCGGAGGCCCCATGAGCACCGTTGCCCGGCACGACGACGACGAGCCCGGAGCACGCACGGCTCGCCTCCGGCCGGCGCCTCCGCTCCCCGAGCGACGCACGCCGGAGATGCGGGCGGCGGCGCGCGCCGGCGCCGACGACTACTTCGCGCCGCAGCCGGCGCCCCGAGCCGAACTCCCTGATCCGCGACCACTGCTCGAGAACCTCACGCGGAGCGTGATCGAGGTGATCGCCGGAGCCCGCGACCTCACACAGCTCGCGCGGTGGATCACCGCCGACGTGCACACCGTCCTGCTGAAGCGCGTGATCCTCGCCGAACGGGCACGACGCGTCCGTGGCGTCCCGGGCACCGTCCCGGTCGTCTCCATCGGCACCGTGACCGTCTCCGAGCCACGCGACGGCGTCGTCGAGTCCGTGGTCATCGTCCACGGACGAGCGCGGTCCCGAGCCGTGGCCATCCGGCTGGAGGGCTTGGACGGCCGCTGGCGGGCGACCTCGGTGAGCGTGCTCTGACCGCCGCTGCGTCTCCACCGCCGCCGGACAGACGGGAGCCCTCCGAACCGATGTCACCATGGTCCGGAGGGCTCCCGTTCGTTCCGGCGTGGGCCTACTTCTTCTTGCCCTGCTTCCGACGGTCCGAACGGTTGCTCGGAGCAGCCGCAGGCGCCTCGGACTGCTGACCGAAGGCCCCGCGCGACGCCTTCGCGGCTGGGGCGGCCTTCGTCGCCGGAGCCGCATCGCCGGCGGGACGGTTCGTCTGCTGGAGCCGCTGTGCGCGTTCGGTGGCCGCCTTCTCGATCTGCCCGCGCTGGTTGCGGACCTCGACCCCACCCTGCTCACTCGGAGCGGAGTAGCTGAGCTTCTCGGTGTCGGGGGTCTCCTGCGTCAGCCCCTTGGCCGTGATCGCCGGTGCGGCGGTGCCCGCATCGACCTCGCCGGCGACCTCGACCTCGAGGTTGAAGAGGAAGCCGACGCTCTCCTCGCGGATCTGCCCCATCATCTGCTGGAACATCGCGTAGCCCTCGCGCTGGTACTCGACCAGCGGGTCGCGCTGCGCCATGGCCCGCAGGCCGATGCCGTCCTTCAGGTAGTCCATCTCGTACAGGTGGTCGCGCCAGCGGCGGTCGATCACCTGGAGGACGACGCGGCGCTCGAGTTCGCGCATCGCCGGGGCACCGAGCGACTCCTCGCGGTTGGTGTACGCGAGCTTGGCGTCGGAGAGGATCTCGCGGCGCATGAAGTCGCGGTTGATCCGCCCCTTCGTCCCCGCCTCCTGGACGACCTCGTCGATCGTCAGGCCGACGGGGTAGAGCGTCTTCAGTTCGGCCCAGAGTGCGTCGAAGTCCCAGTCGTCGCCGTTGCCCTCGCCGGTGTGCTCGTCGAGGACGTCGTCGACGACGCTCTCCAGGAACTGCTGTGCGCGATCGTGGAGGTCGTCGCCCTCGAGGATGTGGCGGCGGTCGGAGTAGATCGCCTCGCGCTGCCGGTTGAGGACGTCGTCGTACTTGAGCACGTTCTTGCGGATCTCCGCGTTCCGCGCCTCGACCTGCGACTGGGCGCTGCGGATCGCGCGGCTGACGATCTTCGACTCGATCGCGAGGTCGTCCGGCACGTTCTGGCGCCCCATGAGGCTCTCCGCGGCTCCGGCGTTGAAGAGGCGCATGAGGTCGTCGGTGAGGGACAGGTAGAACCGGCTCTCGCCGGGGTCGCCCTGACGGCCGGAGCGACCGCGCAGCTGGTTGTCGATGCGGCGCGACTCGTGGCGCTCGGTACCGAGGACGTAGAGTCCGCCGGCGTCGATGACCTTGTCGGCCTCCTCCTTGACCGCGGCCTTCACCTCGGTGAAGACCTCGTCCCACGCGGCCTCGTATTCCTCGGGGGTGTCGATCGGGCTGAGACCCTTGGCGTTCATCTCCGCGACGGCGAGGAACTCGGCGTTGCCGCCGAGCATGATGTCGGTTCCACGACCGGCCATGTTGGTGGCGACGGTGACCGAGCCGAGTCGACCGGCCTGGGCGATGATCGCGGCCTCACGCGCGTGGTTCTTCGCGTTGAGGACCTCGTGCTTGACGCCCTTCTTGGCGAGGAGCCTCGACAGGTACTCGCTCTTCTCGACGCTCGTCGTGCCGACGAGGACCGGCTGGCCCTGCTCGTGGCGCTCGACGATGTCCTCGACGACCTGCGCGAACTTCGCCTCCTCGTTCTTGTACACGAGGTCCGACTGGTCGATGCGCTGCATCGGGCGGTTGGTCGGGATCGGGACGACGCCGAGCTTGTACGTCGACATGAACTCCGCCGCCTCGGTCTCAGCCGTACCGGTCATGCCGGACAGCTTCTCGTAGAGACGGAAGTAGTTCTGGAGCGTCACGGTCGCGAGGGTCTGGTTCTCGGCCTGGACGGCCACGCCCTCCTTGGCCTCGATCGCCTGGTGGATGCCCTCGTTGTAGCGACGTCCGACCAGGATGCGACCGGTGTGCTCGTCGACGATGAGCACCTCGCCGTTCATCACGACGTAGTCCTTGTCCTTCTTGAAGAGCGCGCGGGCCTTGATCGCGTTGTTCAGGAAGGAGATGAGCGGGGTGTTGGCGGACTCGTAGAGGTTGTCGATGCCGAGGTAGTCCTCGACCTTCTCGATGCCGGGCTCGAGCACGCCGACGGTGCGCTTCTTCTCGTCGACCTCGAAGTCCTCACCGGGCTCGAGTCGCACCGCGAGCCGGGCGAACTCCTGGAACCAGCGGTTCGCCTCGCCGGAGGCCTTCCCGGAGATGATGAGCGGGGTCCGTGCCTCGTCGATGAGGATGGAGTCGACCTCGTCGACCACGGCGAAGAAGTGACCGCGCTGGACCATGTCCTTGGCCTGCCACGCCATGTTGTCGCGGAGGTAGTCGAACCCGAACTGGTTGTTCGTGCCGTAGGTGATGTCGGCCGCATACTGCTCGCGGCGCTGCTCCGGCGTCTGACCCTCGACGATCACGCCGGTCGTCATGCCGAGCGCGCGGAAGACGCGCCCCATGATCTCCGACTGGTACGACGCGAGGTAGTCGTTCACCGTGACGATGTGCACGCCCTTGCCGGCGATGGCGTTGAGGTAGGCCGGGAGGGTCGCGACGAGCGTCTTGCCCTCACCGGTCTTCATCTCGGCGATGTTGCCGAGGTGCAGCGCGGCGCCACCCATGATCTGGACGTCGAAGTGGCGCATGCCGATCGTGCGGCGGGCAGCTTCGCGCACCGCGGCGAAGGCTTCGGGGAGGAGGTCGTCGAGGGTCTCGCCGTTCTCGAAGCGCTCGCGCAGCTCGACGGTCTCGCTCTTCAGCTCCTCGTCGCTCAACTCCGTGAAGTCGTCCTCGAGGGCATTGACCGCCTTCGTGAGGCTGGTCAGCTTCCGGAGGATGCGACCTTCGCCGACGCGAAGGATCTTCTCAAGTGGTGAGGCCACGAATTGCTCTCCATTACGTGTTCCTGATCTCCGTCCTGGTCGACTGACCGGGACGGACGGGGTGCACCAGAACGGGGCAGTCCTCTGAACATGTTAGCGGGGAGTCCCTTGAGTGGACGCTGTGTATCGAGGGGCGGACGGATGTCGACGGAGCGCCGCCGCAGCGCGGGACGGACGGGTCACTAGGCTGGCGACACCTACGGCGTAGGTATTTCATGGAGGTTCGATGTCGGTCAAGCACGGTCTGCTCGCGATCCTCGCGCTCGGCGACGACTACGGGTACCGTCTGCGCGGTGAGTTCGACCGGCGGACGACACCCGACACACCGCTCAACGTCGGCCAGGCCTATGCGACCCTCGATCGTCTCGAGCGGGACAGGCTCGTCGAGCGGGCCGCCGTGGATGCGCAGGGGCATGTCTTCTACCGCATCACCGCCGACGGGCGCGACGTCCTCGAACGCTGGTGGGCGACACCCGTCGCGGCCAGCGCTTCGCGAGACGAACTCCCGAACAAGGTCGCCCTCGCGGCGTCACTCGACGGCGTCGACGTGTTCGGGGTCATCGCCGTCCAACGCGCGTGGGCGCTCGATCTCGTGCAGCAGCTCGACGAGGATCTGTCGACGCTCCCCCCGACGCCGCAGGGTGACATCGCGTGGATCGGGCTCGAAGCCAGACGGCGACGCTCCCTGGCCGAGCTCGACTGGCTCGAGGTGACCTCGGCACGCCTGCGGGTACACGACGCCGTCTTCGACGTCGCCACCGACATGCCACGACGCGGCCGCCCGGCGAACCGGGCGACCGCGTCGGTCGGGGTGCAGGACGCTAGTTCGAGCCGTCCTCGAGGCTGATCACGCCGTAGTCCCAGCCCTTGCGGCGGTACACGACGCTCGCCCGCTCCGACGAGGCGTCGATGAACAGGAAGAAGTCGTGGCCGACGAGTTCCATGCGGTCGACGGCGTCCTCGACGCTCATCCACTCCGCGGGGAACTCCTTCGTGCGGATGACGACGGGCGAGTACGCCTCCTGCTCTTCGTCCTCGTGGGTCAGCGTCGCGACGCTGCCGGTCGCGACCTGCTCGAGCAGCTCCGGCGCGGCAGGAGTGATGTCGACGCCGCTGAACCCCTCGCTGCTGGCGGCGTGCAGGGAGGTGCGGTGCTTGCCGCGGTGCTCCTTCTTGCGGTCCTTCGAGCGGCGGACGCGCTCGAGCATCCGCGCGATCGCGAGATCGAAGGCCACGTACTTGTCGGAGCCGGTCGACTCCGCACGGACCAATGGTCCGGGGCCGACGAGCGTCAGCTCGACGCGGTCCTCGCCCTTGCGTCCGTTGGCGTCGTGATGGCGGGACACCTTGATGTCGAGCGACTGCGCCTGCTCGACCAGATGGGCGACCTTCTCCGCCTTCTCGGTCGCGTACTCGCGGAACCGATCGGTGATGCCGAGTCCAAGTCCGACGATGTTGATATCCACGTTCGACCTCCTCATCCGGCTGACCACCCGGTCCCGGGCGGTCCTTTCACGCCGTTCTGCAACCGTAGTGCCCGAGCCTGCGGAAGTCATCAGCGGTGTTCAGGGAACGTTCATCTTCCGGCCTCGTGACCCGCCGTCCGTTCACGGTCCGACCCTGGCGAGGGCCACGACACCGACGACGAGGCCACCGCCGTCGTGCATCGCCCGGACCGCTTCCCCGACGGTGGCGCCCGTCGTGACGACGTCCTCCACGAGCAGGAAGCGGCGCCCGTCGAGCCGCCGTGGCGCGACCAGGGCATCGGCGAGGTTCTCGAGACGCTCCGCCCGGCCGAAGTCCCGCTGGTCGGCGGGCTCCCGCGCCCATCGCAGCGGGCGCGACGGTCTGGCGCCGAGCCGGCGCACGAGCTGCTCCACCGGGTGGAAGCCCCGATCGCGGGCGGCGCGTCGTCTGGCCGGGATCGTCGCGATCTCCGGCGAGACGCCGCCCATCGCCCGGCTCGCCTCGAGCACGGCGGACCGGAACGCCGGTTCGAGTGCGGCGGCCAGCGGTCGGACGAGGCCGGTCCGGGCATCCTCCTTGTAGGCGAGGAGGATGGCGCCGACGAACCCGTCGTAGCGACGGGCGGCGAGACCGGGGATACCGTCCGCACCGTTCCACCGCACGAGGAGGGCGTCGTCGTCGGGGGCCGCCGGTCGGACCAGACGCCCGCGGCAGTCGTCGCACAGCCCACGGTCCGGCGCACCGCATCCGGCGCACGTGACCGGGACCACGAGGGCCCATGCGTCCAGGCAGGCCTCGCGGGCATGAGCGAGGGGCGTGCTTCGACTCGACGAGGATCGCATCATCCGATGGTCGCGCCCACGCGGCGCGTCCGGTGGCGCATCGTCCGAGACGCGGACGGCTTCGGCACTCCGAACGCGCTGTGGAGCGCGTTCACTCAGTCGGGCGACCCCAGCTGGGTCGCGATGAACCGGACGTCGCTGCCCGCCTCCTGCCAGCTCGACCCGCGGGGCAACAGCAGCCGACCGTCACTCGTGAGGGCCCGCAGTTGCGTCGGTCCGTTGCCCCCGACCAGGTTCGTGACGTCCGCGAGCTTCGGTACGGGCGCGGAGCGGCCGCCGATCTGTTGCGTGACGATCGTCGTCCCGTCACCGCCGCCCAGCAGGACGGCGACGGTGATGTCGTCGACCCAGGTGACGGTCGTCGCCTCCGTGGACATGACGCGGAGCTCGACGGGATCGCCGAGTCGCAACGGCGCGTTCCGGTCACCGCGGATGATCGCGGCGGCCACGAGCCGCGACTGCGTCCCGTCCCGGAGCAGCGCGACGAGGCGAGTACCCTCCCGGGACACCTGGATCGAATCGATCGTGGACGCGCCGGTCCAACTCGTCGCGACCTGCACCGTGCCACCCGCGGCGTCGTGCGCGAGCAGCGCGGACGGCGCCGCCGCCGGCACGGTCCAGGTGAAGCCGAACGGGTCCATCGTCGGCGGAAGGAGTCCCGGGCGGTTGTCGACGAGCCGGATGTCGCCGTCGGCCTGGATCACCGTGACACCGGCGGCGGAACGGACCGCGGCCTGGTCATGGTCGGCGGACAACACGGCCGCGTCGGCCCCGGCCGCCACGACCGCCGTCGAGATCCCCGGCACGGCCTCGAGCCGGTTCCCCGAGGCGAAGCCGAACTCGTCCCCGCGCTGGACGAGCGCCCGGGGGTCGACCCGCGGTGCGGCGAGCGACAGCGGCGAGACCGTCTGCGTGGAGTTGCCGACGACGGTGATCGCGACGTTCGAGACGGCGGCCACCCCGCCGACGCTGCCCGACAGCTGCACGAGGCTGCTGCTCAGCTGGAGCTGCATCCGCTGGAGCGTGACGGCATCCGCCTGCAGGGCCGGTTTGGTCAGGTCCACGCGCGCGGTCCCCGCCTCGACCGGAACGGCGTCGCTCGTGAGCGAGGTCCCCTCGGGGAACGCCGTCGCCACCGCGCCCTTCAGCCATTCCGCCGGTCCGTCGAGCAGCGCCCCCACGATCCTCGTCGCGGTCGACGCCCGCGAGGGGAACCAGCGCTGGTCGGGGACGAGTCGGGTGAAACTCGGGTCGAAGTAGCTCAGTGAGTAGGCCGCGAAGACGTCGGCGAAGGTCGATGACTCGAGGACGATGCCCGGCGGAGCGGCCGCGATCCGCCACTCCCCCCGCACCTGCTCGAAGGAGTAGGTCCAGCTCAGCGGCGACGAGTTCCCCGATTCGCGGTACTCACCCCGGTCGTCGACCGCCGCGACGGGGCTGACGGTGAGTTGCACCGTGTCGGCGACCGGGGCGAACGTGCGGCCGCCCTGGTCGATGGTCACTCCGGCGTCGGGATCCCAGTCGGACCGGAGCGCGGGTGCGAGGAACTCGCGCGCGATCTCGTAGTTGTTCTGCGGGCTCGCGGCGGCGTCGATGAAGCCCCGGAGGATCTGCTCCGGCGTCGCCCCCTCGGCGGGGCCCGGCGCGATGAAGTTGACGTCGACGTCGCCGCCGTCCCCCTCGACCGTTCCGCCGTCCTGCACGGAACCGCCCCGCGGGATGCCCACGCAGGCGCTGAGCACCACCACGAGGAGCATCGGCAGCGCCGCCGCAGCGATCCGACGTACTGCGGATCGTCGTCTCGGCGATCGTGCGGGGACGTCAACCACGAGCATCCTCCTTGTCGTCGTCGGCCGATCGCACGGTCGGGAGTGAGCGGGTCGTCGGCGCGGTGAGCTCGTCGACGATGGACTCGATCGCATCGTCGGGCGGCAGGCTGATGGGCGAGCGGACGATCTCCGTCCCGGGTTCGCGTGGGATGGTGAGGCGGAAGGACGAGCCGGCGGCGGGCTCCGACCAGACCTCCAGCCACCCCTCGTGCAGGACCGCGTCCTCGAGGGAGATCGCGAGTCCGAGCCCGGTGCCGCCGATGGTGCGCTTGCGGGACGGGTCCGCGCGCCAGAAGCGGTCGAACACGCGCTCGGTGGCCTCACGCGTCATGCCCTGGCCGTAGTCGCGTACCGCGATCGCGACCGAGGACTCGTTGCTGTCCACCGACACCACGATCGGTTTGCCCTCGCCGTGCTCGATGGCGTTGCCGACGAGGTTGCGCACGATCCGCCGGATCCGCCTCGGGTCCATCGGGACCGCCGAGTAGCCACCCGGTGCGACGATCCGGAGGTCCGAACCGGTCGGCTCCGCGAGCGGGCGGAGCTCCTCCACGACCTCCTCCGCGAGATGGACGAGACTCGTCGGTTCCAGTTCGAGTTCGATGCTGCCGGCGTCGTAGCGGCTGATCTCCAGCAGGTCGGCCAGCAGGATCTCGAACCGCCCGACCTGGTCGTGGAGGAGCTCGGCCGTCCGCTCGGTGGCCGGTGGGAAGGAGTCGCGCTGGTCGTAGAGCACGTCGCCGGCCAGGCGAATGGTCGTCAGGGGCGTGCGCAGCTCGTGCGAGACGTCCGACACGAACCGCTGCTGCACGAGCGAGAGCTCCGCGAGTTCCTTGATCTGCTTCTGCATGCTGGCGGCCATCCCGTTGAAGGAGCGGGCGAGGATGGCGAGCTCGTCCTCGCCCTTCTCGGGCATCCGCACGTCCAGGTCGCCGCCGGCCAGACGTTGACTCGTCTCGGCTGCGAACCGGATCGGTGTCGCCACGAAGCGGACGATGAACCACGCGGCACCACCGACGAGGATCATGAGGCCGACGCCCGCGAGGAAGAGCGTCCGTTGGACGAAGCCGAGCGTCTGCTCCGAGTCGCTCAGGTCGAAGCCCAGATAGATCTCGTATGACCCCGCGGTCGGCATCGACACCATGGAACCGACGACGATGCCGGCGGTGGTCGAGCCGTCGGCGGATGTGAGGGTCACCGACTGCCACTGGAGGGTGTCCGGGTCGGCCCGGACCGCCTCACTGAGCGCGTCCGAGATGACACCCCCTCCCAGCCCCGGCGACTCGAAGCCCGGAGGCGTGACCTGGCTGGGGTCCTGCCCGGGAGCCCGGTAGGCGGCGATGAGGCTGCTGCCGGAGGTCGTCTGGAGATCGGTCCGCACGGTCCCCATGAGCTGCTGGAGGGCGACGCGCTCGCTGGCGTCCGACGCGTCGAGGATGCTCTGCGCGGACGCGATGGCACGACCGGAGCCGCCGAGCGCCTGCTGCAGTCGGGATTGGAAGAGATCGTTGCCGATGCTGAACGAGAGGTAGGCGCCGGTCAGGAGGATGGCGAGTCCCGAGAGGCCGACCGTGATGGCGACCGTCCGGAACTGCAGCGAGCGCCGCCACTGCGAGCGCACCTGCTGCGGCCACCTCCGCCACAGCCGCCAGTCGGCCGCCCAGCCGGCGAGTCGGGAGGCCATGTCGGATCAGCCGGTGACCGCGCCGGCGCGGTATCCGACGCCACGCACCGTCATGACGATCTTCGGGTTGTCGGGGTCTTCCTCGACCTTCGCGCGGAGCCGCTGCACGTGGACGTTCACGAGTCGGGTGTCGGCCTTGTAGTGGTATCCCCAGACCTGTTCGAGCAGCATCTCGCGGGTGAACACCTGCTGGGGTTTGCTCGCCAGTGCGAGGAGGAGGTCGAACTCCAGCGGCGTGAGCCCGATGACCCCGTCGGCGCGACGGACCTCGTGGCCCGCGACGTCCACGGTGAGGTCGCCGATGCGGAGGGTCTCCGCGAGGTCGGCGGCCGGCGCGCGCAGCCGCGTACGGATCCGGGCGACGAGCTCCTTCGGGTTGAACGGCTTCACCATGTAGTCGTCGGCGCCGGACTCGAGCCCCTTCACCACGTCCGCGGTGTCGGACTTCGCGGTCAGCATGATGACCGGGACACCGGACTCCTGACGGATCAGGCGGCACACCTCGATCCCGTCGATCCCCGGGAGCATGAGGTCGAGGAGGACGAGGTCGGGCTTGGTGTCGCGGAACGCCTGGAGCGCGCCGCCCCCGTCCGCGCAGAACGACGGCTCGAAGCCCTCGGTGCGCAGCACGATGCCGATCATCTCGGCGAGTGCGGTGTCGTCGTCGACGACGAGAATGCGTGCGTTCATAGCTCCGTCTCGGGTGTGACCGGCCGGCCGCGCTGCCTGACCGGTGTCCTTACGTCTCGCCTCAGCGTAGTCGAAGTGTCCAGGAGAACCGCCGAACCGCCGGTCGCGGGCAGGCTCGGTGTGACAACATGGAGGGGTTCGAGACGGCGAGGGGGTGTTGCTGATGGACACGGAACAGCGAGCCGGGGGCGAGATGGGCGATCAGGATCCGAACCCGTGGGCGACCCCGCAGGGGCCACGACAGCCGGTGGCGCCGGAGCAGGCGACACCGCAGCCGCTGCCACCGCAGCAGCGGCATCCACAGCAGCCCGGCTATCCGCCGCCGCCGCAGGGAGCCCCACAGCAGCCCGGGTACCCGCCGCAGCAGGGATACCAGCAGCAGCCCGGGTACCCGCCGCAGCAGGGACACCCGCAACAGCCCGCGTATCCGGCGCAGGCGGGGTACCCACAGCCGGGATACGGCCAGCAGCCGTATCCACAGCAGATCCCGCCCCAGTACACCCAGCCGTATACCCAGGCGCAGCAGCCCGGGTACGGGACCCCTCCTTCGGCTCCGACCGCCGCCTACGACGCGAACCCGTACGCGACCGGTGCGTCCTGGGCCCCGGGTCCCCAGCAGGGATGGGCACCGCCGCCGAAGCCGGGGCTCATCCCGCTCCGGCCGCTGTCCTTCAGCGACCTGTTCGGCGCCCCCTTCCTCGTGCTGCGACGCAACCCGAAGGCGACGTTCGGGAGCGCCCTCCTCCTGCAGGGTCTCACCGCCGTCCTCTCCCTCGTCATCGTCGGCGTCGTCACCTGGCTCTCGTTGAGCCGGCTGTCGCAGGCGGCCCCCGGCGAGGAGGACGCCATCAGCGCCGGGGCGATCACGGCCATCATCCTGTCCTTCCTGATCCCGGTGGCGGTCTCGATCGCCGGCAGCGCGATCCTGCAGGGCATCATCGCGCAAGAGGTCGCCCGCGGCACCCTCGGCGAGAAGTTGCCGCTCGGCGTGCTCTGGCGACGCACGAAGGCGCGGTTCCTGCCGCTCATCGGCTACACCTTCCTCCTGATCGGTGTCGTGACGGTGTTCATCGCCGTCGCGGTTGGCCTCGGCTTCGTGCTCACCGGTCTCGGCGGGACCGCGGGCGTGGCCCTGACGGTGGTCATGGGCATCGGCGCACTGCTCGTCCTGATCGCCGCTTCCGTGTGGCTCGGGACGAAGTTCTCCCTCACACCGAGCATCATCGTCCTCGAGAACGGCAAGGTCTTCGCCTCGCTCGCTCGCTCCTGGCGCCTGACCGACGGCTATTTCTGGCGGACCTTCGGCGTCCAGTTCCTCGTCTCCTCGGTCGTCAGTGTCGCGTCGCAGGTCGTCGCGACCCCGATCAGCCTGCTCGCGAGTCTCGTCCCCGTGCTGTTCGTCGGGGTGGACTCGGAGGCGACCATGATCGTCGCCACCATCGCCGCGCAGGGCCTGTCCCTGCTCGTCTCCGTCATCATCGGTGCGATCACGGTCGTCGTCATCAGTGCCACGTCGGCGGTCATCTATGTGGACCTGCGGATGCGCAAGGAGGGGCTCGACCTCGACCTCGCGCGGTTCGTCGAGGCGCGCGCCGGCGGTCGCGAGACGGTCGACAACCCCTTCGACGTCGCCGCCGCCGGAGGCAAAGCGACCCGATGAGCCCACTGTTCCTCGCGTCGCGCCTCGACGTCCCGCTCGTCCCTGATGCACCGGGCGCCCGGGACCTCCTGCAGCGTGAGCTGTCGAAGCCCGAGTACCAGACGGCGCAACCGTCGTTGTGGGACATCGTGTCGAAGGCGTTCTGGGACTGGGTGAACTCCCTCCGGGTGCCGGGTGAGGGCCCTTTCACCGGCCTGTTCCCGATCATCGCGATGACCGTGGTCGTCGTCGGGATCGTCATCGCGTTCATCGTGTGGGGCGTCCCCCGCCTCAACCGACGGAGCGCCCGTCAGCTCGACCTCTTCGGCGAACGCGACGATCGGACCGCCGATCGGTTGCGCCAGGACGCGAGGACCGCCGCCGCGGCCGGCGACTGGACCCTCGCGCTCCAGGAGCTGTACCGGGCGATCGCTCGCGGACTGTCCGAGCGGACGATCGTCGTGGTCACCCCCGGCACGACGGCGCACGGTTTCGCCGCCCGGGCTGCGGCCGCGTTCCCGCAGGACGGGCGCGCGCTCGCGGAGGCCGCGGACGTCTTCGATGCCGTCCGCTACCTCGAGGCGACGGGCACCGAGGCACAGTACCGTGAGCTCGAAGCGCTCGACGCCCGGCTCTCCACCGCCGCGCCGCAGCTGCTCGCCGACCCCGAGGAGCTGGTCCGGTGACGCTCACGACGAAGCCCACGGTGCAGCGGGAGCCCGAGCCCGACGTCGCCACACCACGACTGCGGACCCGGCTGCGACGGAACCGGTTCTGGATCGTCGCGGCGGTCTTCGCGGTCGGGATCGCCCTCGTGCTCATGTTCGCGACGCGAGGCGCGTCGATCGACGCAGCCTTGCTCAGCCCGGGCAACCAGACCCCGAACGGCGGACGCGCGCTCGCGCAGGTGCTCCGCCAGGAGGGCGTCACCGTGACGGAGACCACCTCGCTCGACGCGACGCTCGAGGCGGTCGAGGACACCGACAGCACCGTCCTCCTGTTCGATCCCAGCGGACTGCTCGACGCCTCGCAGCTCGAGCGGTTGAGCGACGCCGACGCCGGACTCGTCGTCGTCACCCCCCGGGCCGCGGCGCTCCGCACCCTGTTCCCCGGCGTCTCGTTCGCGGGCAGCTCGGACACCGCCGACGTCCTGTCGTCCGACTGCGGCGACCCCACCGCCGAGCGGGCGGGGACGGTCACCGGTGGCTGGACGCTGTACACGACCACCGACGCCGACGCCGAGCGCTGTTTCACCGCCGACGGCGGCGGGAGCGCGGTCGTGACGCAGGCGGACGGCGCACGGGTGCTGCTCGGCTCGGCCGACGCCCTGACGAACGATGTCATCGACCGTGCTGGGAACGCCGCCCTCGCGCTCGGCCTGCTCGGCTCCACCGAGCAGTTGGTCTGGTACCTGCCGAGCCTCGCCGACGTGCCGGTCACCGGTCCCCCGAGCCTCGACGAGCTGACGCCGAGCTGGGTCGCCGGAGTCACCGGCACCGTCGTCGTCACGGCGATCCTGGCCATGTTCTGGCGCGGACGACGCTTCGGCCCGCTCGTCATCGAGGACCTGCCCGTCGCGGTCCGCGCGAGCGAGACGATGGAGGGGCGCGCACGCCTCTACCAGCGGTCCGGCAACCGTCAGCGGGCGCTCGACGCACTGCGGATCGGCACCGTGTCCCGCCTCGCGGTCGCCGCAGGCCTCTCCCGCCACGCCTCGGTCATCGAGGTCGCCGACACGGTCGCCGGGCTCGCCGGACTCGACCCTCGGCACGTGCGGTCCGTCCTGCTCGACGCCGTACCGACGAGCGACGCCGACCTCGTCTCCCTGTCCGATCACCTGCTCGATCTCGAAGCCGCCGTCGCGCGCGCCACGGACCTCACCGGAAGGAACCATCCATGACCGACGCCCCCGTGCCAGGATCCACCGCACCGAACCGCGACGACCTCCGGCGGGCACTCGCCCAGGTCCGCATCGAGGTCGGCAAGGCCGTCGTAGGTCAGGACGCCGCCGTCACCGGGCTCGTCATCGCGCTCCTCGCCAAGGGCCACGCGCTCCTCGAGGGTGTGCCCGGCGTCGCGAAGACCCTCCTCGTCCGATCGCTCAGCCACGCGCTCAGTCTGGACACGAAGCGCGTGCAGTTCACGCCCGACCTCATGCCCGGCGACGTCACCGGGTCGCTCGTCTACGACGCCAAGACCGGCGAGTTCGAGTTCCGCGAGGGCCCGGTGTTCACGAACATCCTGCTCGCCGACGAGATCAACCGCACACCCCCGAAGACCCAGTCCGCACTGCTGGAGGCGATGGAGGAGCGCCAGGTCAGCGTCGACGGCCGTTCGCTCCCACTCCCGGACCCGTTCATCGTCGCCGCCACGCAGAACCCGATCGAGTACGAAGGCACCTACACGCTCCCCGAGGCGCAGCTCGACCGCTTCCTGCTGAAGCTCGTCCTCGACGTGCCCGAACGCGACGTCGAGGTGGAGGTGCTCCGACGGCACTCCGCCGGGTTCAGCCCGCGCGACCTCACGGCTGCGGGTGTCAGGCCGGTCATGGGCGCGGCCGATCTGCGGGCGGCGCAGCTCGAGGTCGGACGCGTGGGTGCCAGCGCCGACGTCCTCGCCTACATCGTCGACCTCGCGCGTGCCACTCGGCGCAGCCCGTCCGTCCGGCTCGGGGTCAGCCCTCGAGGGACGACCGCCCTCCTCGCGTCGGCGAAGGCCTGGGCCTGGCTGAGCGGCTACCAGTCGATCACCCCCGACCACGTGCAGACGATGGTCCTCCCGGTGTGGCGCCACCGCATGCAGCTGCGGCCCGAGGCCGAGCTCGAGGGTGTCTCGGTCGACGCGATCCTGCGTTCGATCATGCAGCAGGTGCAGGTGCCCATCTAGATGGCCGTCACCGGGAGGTTCGTCGCGCTCGTCGCGTTCGGCATCGTGCCGATCGTGGTGCTCGGCGTGCTCACGGGCGACGCAGCTCCGGCGTTCATCGCATGGCTCGTGCTCGCCGCCGCGCTCGGAACGGTCGACCTCGTGGTCGCCGGTTCGCCTCGGGACATCGTCCTGCAACGGCAGCTGCCGTCCCGGGTCCGGCTCGGTGACTCGGCGACGAGCACCCTCTTCCTCACCAACCGCGGAGGTCGCCGCGTCCGGGCGCTGGTACGCGACGCCTGGCAGCCGTCCGCCGGCGCGCCCGCCGAGCGACTCCGCGTCGACCTCCCGCCCGGTGAGCGGCGGAGCGTCAGCCTGGTGCTCACGCCGTTCCGTCGGGGCGAGCGACGGGTGTCCCAGGTCACGGTGCGGTCGTTCGGTCCGCTCGGTCTCCTGGCTCGACAGGCGACGCTGAACAGCGCCGGGCACCTCCGAGTCCTGCCGGCGTTCAACTCCCGGAAGCACCTCCCGAGCCGGATCGCACGCCTCCGCGAGCTCGACGGCGCGACGAGCGTCATGGTCCGCGGTCAGGGCACCGAGTTCGACTCCCTCCGCGAATACGTGCGAGGTGACGACGTCCGTTCGATCGACTGGCGTGCCACGGCACGACGCGGCGACGTCATGATCCGCACCTGGCGGCCAGAGCGCGACCGCCGGGTCGTCATCGTCACCGACACCGGCCGCACCTCCGCCGCGCGCATCGCCGACGAGCCGCGCATCGACACCGCGTTCGAAGCCGCGCTCCTCCTGGCCGCGCTCGCCACGAGAGCAGGCGACCGCATCGACTATCTCGCCTACGACCGTCGCGTGCGTGGTCGCGTCCAGGGGGCGACCGGCGCCGAACTCCTCTCCAGGATGGTCGATGCGATGGCGCTCGTCGACCCGGAACTCATCGAGACCGACTGGGACGCCGTCCCCGGCCAGGTCAGGCAGATCACGAACCAGCGCGCCCTCGTCGTCCTGCAGACCTCGATCGACGCCCCCGGGGCCGCGCGCGGGCTCCTCGCCGTCCTCCCCCAGCTCACGCAGCGCCACACGGTCGTCGTGACGAGCGTCGTCGACCCGGCGACCCTCGAGGCCACGCGCGACCGCGGCGACCGCGAGACCGTCTACCGCGCCGCTGCGGCCGAACGCGCCCTGCTGGACATCGAACGCGTGTCGGCGGCGATCAGACAGCTCGGGGCCGACGTCGTCACCGGTTCGCCGGAGACCCTCCCCCCGGCGCTCGCCGACGCCTACATCGCGCTCAAGGCGTCCGGTCGGCTCTAGCCCGATCCGTCGCCGATCGAGCGGCTTCCTCCGAGTGCCGGCCGGAACCGGATCGACGGGTCAGCGGCCCTTACGCTTCTTGCGGCGTTCCCGGGCGAGCTCCTCCTGCTTGGCCTTGCGCGCGGCGAGCTGGGCGCCTCGGCTCGTCCCGGCGGCGGTGCCCTGGGTCGAACCGGCCTTCGGCGCCTTCCGTCGTCTCGCGGCCTGCTGCGGTGCAGGAGCGGCGGCCTGCTCGGTCGGGGCGGACCGTCGCGAGCTGTTGGCCGTGCGTCCGCGGACGATGCCGATGAACTCCTCCACGGCTTCGTCCTCGCGGTCCTGCGACCAGACCAGCACGACCGGGATCGATGGAAGACCGGCGATCGGACGGTATTCCACGTCCTTCCGCTGATGCAGTCGCGCGACCGACTGCGGGACCACGACGATCCCGACCTCGGACGCGGCCAGTTCGACCGCTGCCTCCGGGTCGTCGGTCAACGGGGCCGCCGGGGCGTCGAACCCGAGCACGGCGGCACGTTCGGCCCACTCGAGGACGAGCGGCGTCATGATCAGCTGCTCGTCGGCGAGCGCGGCCATTCCGACCGTGTCCTCGGCTCCGAGTGCAGCGCCCTTGGCGAAGACGACGACGGGGAGTTCCTCGAACAGGGCGATCGTGTTCAGCCCGTCCTGGTCGATCGGGACCCGGGCGAGCACGACGTCCGCCGCACCGGAGGCCAGGACCGCTCGCTGCTCGTCGAGGTCCACTCGGATCAGGCGGAGTTCGTCGTCCGGACGGCGCTCGCTCCAGATGCGCGCCCACTTCCCCGGGTTCACGCCGCGCGCGTAGGCTACGGTCAGCGCCGGCGGGACGATCTCCGGCACCGTGTCGGCACCGAGCCCGTCGTCGCCGACCTCGATCCCGTCGACCTGGTCGTCCTGCCTGTCCATCGAAGCCTCCACTGCTCGGCTTGCCACACTACTGCAGCTCAGTCGACGGGTGATCCGGCTGGTTGGGCGAGGACACCGCAGCGAGGTACGCTGAGCGGATGGGTGCGAGCGAACAGATCATGAAACCGGCGACCGCGGCGAAGAAGCTCGGGGTCTATCTGCCGGCGACCCCGGCGTCGTTCCAGGAGGAGCCGATCACGCGGTCGGCGTTCCTCGAACTGCAGGCGAACCCGGCGGACTGGCTCGTCGAGCTCCGCAAGAACGGACCGCACCCGCGCGACGTCGTCGCCCGCAAGCTGGGCGTGTCGACCTCCGGTCTGGCTCGCGCCGAGATCACCGAGGCGTTGACCACCGAACAGATCCAGGAGCTCCTCCGCACGCTGCCCGCCTGGCTCGTGCAGGAGCGCGCCGTCCACGCCGAGGTGAACGCCGAGAACGCCCGGGTCAACGCCAGGAACGCCGAGCGCCGCGCACGATCCGAAGCTGGCGAGTAGCCGTCAGCCGGCGACGATCCGCTTCGCGCCGGCCTCGAACTCAGCCAGGTCGCCGCGTTCGCCCGAGCGGTACGCGCGACCGCCCCACCAGCACATGTAGGTCAGGAACGCGGCGAGCGCTCCCCCGCCGATGAGCATCTTGACCGCCCACGGCCACGGTGCGGGCGTCACGAAACCCTCGACGAGCCCCGAGACGAAGAGCACGATCACCAGCCCGATGGCGATCGTGAACAGCGCTCGGCCCTCCTCGGCAAGCGCCTGGCCCCTCGTCCGTGGCCCCGGTGCCACCCAGGCCCAGAAGATGCGGAGACCCGCCGCGGCCGCGACGAACACCGCCGTGAGCTCGAGCATGCCGTGCGGGAGGATGTACTCGAAGAACACGTCGCCCTTGCCGTAGGCGAACATGACCCCCGCGGCCTGCCCGACCCCCTGGGCGTTGGTGACGATGATGTACGGGACCCAGACGCCGCTGATGCCGAACGCGACGCATTGCGCTGCGATCCACGCGTTGTTCGTCCACACCTGGCCGGCGAAGCTCGCGGCCGGGTTGTTGGAGTAGTAGGCGACGAAGTCGTCCTCGACGTACTGCTTGAGTTGCGCGTCGGTGCCGAGGTTCGCGAGGACCTGCGGGTTGCCGGCGATCCACACGGCGTACAGGGTCGCGATGACGACCGTCGCGACCGCGACGGCGAGGGTCACCCACCGGACCCGGTAGAGCGCGGCCGGCAGCGCCAGGACGAAGAACCGCGGGACACTCGACAACACGTTCGCGCTGGCGCCGGTGAACCGGAGGCGCGCCCGCGACAGCGAGACCGAGAGGCGGTCTCCGACGAGGGTCGATCCGGCCGTCGTCTTGATCGCGGAGAGCTGGGTCGCTCCGGCCTGGTAGCGGTCGATCAGCTCATCGGCCTCCGGCCCGCTGAAGAACCGTTGCTTGCCGAGCGCGTCGAGGCGGTCCCATTCCTGACGGTGGGCTGCGGAGTAGGCGTCGAGGTCCATCGCAGCCATGCTACGCGTTGGTGGCGCTCCATGGCCGGTCCCCCGCGCATCTGCTTGAATGGAGCACATGTCCGAACCGGCCCGGGTCCCGCTGCACGAGACGACGCTAGACGACGGCACCGAGCTGATCACCGGCGAGGCGGTCGCCCTCGACGTGCGGCCCACCGGATTCATCCTGCGCGCGGCGGGCGCCATCATCGACTACGTGGTGTCGATCCTCGTGTTCGTCGGCCTCATGCTCGCGATGTTCTCCTGGATCCTGTCCGGGGTCGCCATGGACACCGCGATGTTCACCGCCATCGTGCTCGGCCTGACGGTGCTCTGTCTCGTCGTCCTGCCGGCAGCGGTCGAGATCGCCACCCGCGGACGGTCGCTCGGCAGACTCGTGGTCGGTGCCCGCATCGTCCGAGACGACGGCGGTGCACCCGGCTTCCGGCACGCGTTCATCCGTGCCCTCACCGGGTACTTCGAGATCTACGCCACAGCTGGCGGCATCGCAGCACTCACCGGCCTGCTCAGTGCTCGCTCGAAGCGTCTGGGCGACGTGCTCGCCGGGACCTACAGCCAACGTGAGCGTCTGCCGCGGGTGGTGGAGCCCGTCGCGATGATCCCACCGCAGCTCGCCGCCTGGGCCGGCGGCGCCGACGTGGCCCGGCTGCCCGACCCGCTGGCGCGGCGCGTCACCCAGTTCCTCAAGCAGGCCGGATCGCTCACCCCGGCCACGAGGACCCGATTGGCGGCCGAACTCGCGGCAGAGGTGTCCCGATTCGTGTCGCCGCTGCCGATCGCTCCGCCGGAGGCGTTCCTCGTCGGTGTCTCCGTCATCCGCCGGGAGCGCGAGTACCAGGCCCAACTCGCGGCCCGTCAGCGCCTGTCACTCCTCCAGCCGGTGCTGAGCGGTCAGCCGCACCGGTTCCCCGACCGCTGAGGCGGGGAACCGGCGGCACCGCCTAGTAGCGGTAGTGGTCGACCTTGTACGGGCCCTCGACCGGCACGCCGATGTAGTCGGCCTGCTCGCCCGTGAGCGTCGTCAGCTGCACGCCGAGCGCGTCGAGGTGCAGGCGTGCGACCTTCTCGTCGAGGTGCTTCGGCAGCACGTACACGCCGATCGGGTACTCCTCGATCCGCGTCCAGAGCTCGAGCTGTGCGAGCACCTGGTTCGTGAAGGAGTTGCTCATCACGAACGAGGGGTGCCCCGTCGCGTTCCCGAGGTTCATGAGTCGTCCCTCGCTGAGCACGAGGACGCTGCGCCCCGTGGGGAGGCGCCACTCGTGGACCTGGGGCTTGATCTCGATCTTCTCGGCGCCCTCGAGCGCCTCGAGCGAGGCCATGTCGATCTCGTTGTCGAAGTGCCCGACGTTCGAGACGATCGCGAGGTGCTTGAGCGCGAGGATGTGGTCGAGGGTGACGACGTTGAAGTTGCCGGTGCACGTCACGATGATGTCGACCTGGTCGGCGACGCTCTCGAGGGTCGCGACCTGGAAGCCGTCCATCGACGCCTGGAGGGCGCAGATCGGGTCGACCTCGGAGACGATGACCCGAGCGCCCTGGCCGCGGAGGGCCTCAGCTGCACCCTTGCCGACGTCGCCGTAGCCCGCGACGAAGACGACCTTGCCACCGATGAGCACGTCGGTCGCGCGGTTCAGGCCGTCCGGCAGCGAGTGCCGGATGCCGTACTTGTTGTCGAACTTGCTCTTCGTGACCGAGTCGTTCACGTTGATCGCGGGGAACAGCAGCTCACCCTGCTTCGCCAGCTCGTAGAGGCGGTGGACACCGGTGGTGGTCTCCTCGGTCACGCCGAGGATGTCGGCGGCGACCTTCGTCCAACGGTCGCTGCTGCCGGCGAGCGAACGACGGAGCACGTCGAGGACGATGCTGTACTCATGGCTGTCGGCGTCGGTCGTGTCGGGGACCGCTCCGGCCAGCTCGAACCGACGGCCCTGGTGGACGAGCATGCTCGCGTCGCCGCCGTCGTCGAGGATGAGGTTGGGTCCGGTCCACTCGGCTCCGGCCGTGGCGGCCTCGGTCGACCAGTCGAAGATCTGCTCGGTGCACCACCAGTACTCTTCGAGGGTCTCGCCCTTCCAAGCGAAGACCGGCACGCCGGCCGGTGCCTCGACGGTCCCGTGCGGACCGACGGCGACGGCTGCCGCCGCCTCGTCCTGGGTCGAGAAGATGTTGCAGCTCGCCCAGCGCACCTGGGCACCGAGCGCGACGAGTGTCTCGATGAGCACCGCGGTCTGCACCGTCATGTGCAGCGAACCGGCGATGCGGGCGCCGGCGAGCGGCTGGCTCGCGCCGAACTCCTCGCGGAGGGCCATCAGGCCGGGCATCTCGTTCTCGGCGAGGCGGAGCTGGTGTCGGCCGGCCTCGGCGAGCGACAGGTCGGCCACCTTGTAGGGCAGGGTGGTCGTGGGGGCAGACGGTGCGGAAGAACTCATGACGCCATTCTCGCAGACCGTCAGGCGTCGTGGACCTTCATGTCGGGTCCGAGATCGGCACGGGGCGGTGGCGCGCCGACGGTCAGGAGCCGTAGCCGACGTCGCCGAGGACGCTGTGCTTCACGACGCTCCAGCCCTGCGGCACGCTCAGCCGTACGGCGTGGATGGAGCAGAGGTCGTAGCTGTGCGGGCTCTTCTCGATGCTCAGCGGACCGAGGACGGCCATCGAGTCGCGGTAGTCGTAGGTCAGCGTCGCCACGGGCTCGCGCGAGCAGCCGACCTTCGAACACATCCTGTCCACCATTTGCCCCAGCGTAGCCCGCGGGCGCCGACGGCACCGTCCGGCTCGCCGGTCGAGCGGGTCTGAACCGGGCCGCCGACCACACCTAGACTGGACGCATGGCGCAGGCTGACGAGGAGACGCGAGGCGCCCTCTCGCGCCGCCGATCACGGCACGGTCGCAACGGTCGTTCGAGCGTCGTCGGACCGGACGTGCCACCGATCGACACCCGGATCGACCAGTTCGACCTGACGGTCGCCACCACCGCCGACTACCTCCGCGGAGCCTGGCCCGCCGAACTCGCCGACGTCCGGTTCGAGGTCGGCGCGATGCCGGCGCAGAACTCCGGGACGGACGGCGTCGACCGCTGGTTCGTCGACCGAGGACGCCGACGCATCATCCTGTACCGGCTGCCCATCCAGCGGATGAGCAAGCTCCACCGGAACGACGAGCTGCATCAGCGCATGATGGTGGAGAGCTGCGTGTTCCGCGCCGTCGCCGAGCTCCTCGGCAAGGACCCCTGGGACCTCGGGCCGGAGCGCTACCGGTTCCTCTGACCCGAGGCCGCTGCGGTCAGCGCGGGTAGACGCTGATCGGTGCCGCCAGCGGGTTCGGCGGCGTGACCGGCAGCGACGTGAGCCGCCCCGCCGCGGCGAGACTGATCGAGGCGTGGAGGCCGTCGGCCCCGGCGAGGACGTAGCTCTGACCGGCGCCGACGCCGATGGTCACCGCCGCTCCAGCGCCGACCTTCGCCGTGGTCTCCTTGCCGTCAGCCCCCGTCAACGTGAGTTCGGCGTCGGAGCCAGACGGGTTGAAGACGTGGAGCTTCTGCCCCGGCCCGGTGGGGACCGTGAGGGCCGCGGTGTCGTCGAGTGCGGGCGTCGCTCCGAACCAGGCGAAGTCCTCGAGCGTTCCGCCGCGCGAGTTCGTCCGGGCCGCCGCGACCACCGGTCGGGTCGAGGTGACCTCCAGCGAGAACTCACCGGCCGGGAGTTCGGCCAGGGCGATCTCACCGGGAACGCCCGGCTGGATGGTCGCGTCGATGACGATCGGCTCGTCCTTCGCGTTCTCTCGGGTGGCGGTGATGACGACGTCGGCTGGCTCGGATCCCGGCGCGAACAGTCTGAGGGCCGTGGCCCGGTCGTCGACGGACGCGGTGTCGGAGCTCGCCCCTGCGGCCGCGGGGGCCGTGACGACGACGCCGGGGATCACGAGGTCGGTCGAAGGCGACGCGGTCGGCCCCTGGACCTCGACGCCACCGGGGGTCAGGACGCGGACCGTGCTCTGCTGGAGCGCGGCCACCACCTGGCCGCCCTCGCTCGTCACGTGCACGACCGGGGTGGGCTCATTGGGTGCGAGGCCGGTGAGGGCGATCACCCGCTGCGTGCCCGTGGCGACGACGATCCCGGCGGCACCCGGAGCGTCGATCCGCCCGGCGGCGCCGAAGACCTCGAGGGTCACGTTCGCATCGACGGCCGACGGATTGCTCAGCAGGACCAGCGTGGTGCGACCGATGTCACTCGATCCGCCGACGAGCCAGCTCTCGGCCGATGCCGGCGTGCAAGCGGCGGCCGCCAGACCGGCGACCTCGGCTTCCGCGGCGATCTGCGACTGCGCGCCGCTCAGGGGCGTCACCGTCCCGTCGGTCGCGCCGGGGACGGTGATCACCGTGGGTCCACCGTCCGCCGTACCGCTCGTGTTGTCGGGTGCGGCCAACTCACTCGTCGTGGGCGTCACCCCGTTCGCTCCGAAGTCCACGGTCGCCGGGCCGAAGGAGCCGGCTGCCGTGGCGGCCGTCGCATCCTGGGCCAGGGCGAGCAGCGGCCCAGGACACACGACCGACTGGTCACCGGCCACCGGGGTGACTCGGATGTCCTGAGGGGCGATCTCGACCGTCGGGAGGGGCAACTGCCCGGCCGCCGCGATCGTGACCGCGGCGATCCCGATCCCGACGAGGCCGGTGACGATCCGACCGGAGGTGATGGCGACTCCGCGCTTACTGGGCATGCGGCTGCTCCGTTCCCGGGGTGTCCCGGCGGGTGGTGTCGGGATCCGGCGTCGTCTCGGTAGAGTCGCTCGGATCCGGATCGGGCACGGCGACATCGCCCGTGGCGACCGCCGGTTCGTCGGGGACCTGGCCGGCTGTGTTGTTCGTGTTCGTGTTCGTGTCGGCGTCTGGAGTCGACCCGGTCACGTCGTGGTCCGTGTCGACGGTGTCGTCCGTGACCGCCACGGTTCCATCGCGAACGACGGTGTCGTCGGCCGATGCACGGTCATCGACGGACTCGGCGTCATCGGCTGGTTCGGCGGTCACCGCCGCGGGCGCGGGCGCCGCGGCGGAGGCCTGACCCCGACGCCACCAGCGCGGCTTGGACGGGCGGGTCGACGCGTCGGCGGTGGTGGCCGACTCGGGTCCCTCCGCCTCCTCGTCGAGATCGGCGGTCGGGTCCTCGTCGTCGTAGGTGCCGGAAGCGTCGTCGTCGATCACGGCGACTGTCGCCCCGGACGCGGCCGCCTTCCGGGCGGCACGGCCCTTCAGCTTCGCAGGCTTCCTGGATCCCGCCCGGTACCCGTCGCGGGACGCACCGTTGGGGATGCTCAGGAGCAACGTGATGAGGAACACGACGCCCAGGCCGACACCGATGAGGGTGCCGAGCACGTTGGAGGTGGGGAGCTCGGGACCGGTGCCGACGTCCGCGACGGTGCGCCAGAGCGTCCCGCTCGTCGTGTCACCGACGGCGACCAACGCCGCGTTCGCGTCGAGCGCGCTCGCCGCACGGCCGGCGGTCTGACCCGCCGCCGTCTGCTCTTCGCCGTCGGCGACCGGCGACAGCAGCACGAAGGCGATGCCGTGCTCGACGAGAGTCTCCGTCGGGTCTAGTCCGCTCTGCGACGCGAGGTTGCCGGCGAGCTCGGCGACGACGCGGTCGTCCGAGGACACGCCGGGGGCCGTCTGGGCGATGGTGGACTGGCCGTCGAGCGTCTCCCCCTGTCCACGGATGACGACTGCGGTGATGGTCCCGTCGTCGCCGGGCGTGATGACGAGGGTGCCGAGCCGCGGATCGGTCTGTGTAGCGGCCGTCACGTAGGCGGGCAGCTGGCGACCGGAGCTCTCACGGACCACCGAGGTGCCGAGGGGCTGCGCGAGCGCGAGCGGGAGGGCGATCACCGCGGCGGCGAGGACCATGACGAGCGCCGGGGCAGCCCGGAACCGCGGGATGCGATCGAGGCCGAGGGTCGCAGCACCCACGATCCCGAGCCAGTACAGGCTGATCGCCGCGCCGGCCCAGACGGGGACGGCCGTTCCGGCGGCCGAGGCGAGGAGGAGATGCGTGGCGAACACCGCCGACACGAGTCCGAGGAACGCCGCGATCAGCAACGGGACGGCCCGTCTGGAGCCCGGGAGGAACAGGGCCAGCAGAGCGACGATCGCGAGTGGCGCGAGCAGCGCGGGTACCACGATGGCGGGAGTCGCACCCGGTAGCCCGAGCGCTGCGCCGAGCTGGCTCCATCCACCCAGGCTGCCGCCGGGGAAGCCGAGGGACAGTTGCCAGCCGGACGCCGCGGTCCCGGGCGTCGCGACGCCCGGGTCGGCGAGGAGTCCGAGCCAGTTGTCGCGATGGAGCCCCTGCTGCCAGATGAGCGGGGCGAACAGCGCGATGGCGGGGATCGGGATGAGTCCGACCCTGGCGACACCCCGACCGGCGAAGACCATCGCGACGACCCAGATGACGAGCAACGCCGGGGCGAGGGACGGAGAGCTCGCTGTGATCGCTGCGAACAGGAAGGCGCTCGTGCCGGCTGCGGCCCACGACCGGGACGCGACCACACCCGCGTAGAAGAGCCAGGGCAGCAGGACATGGACGATGACGGCCGCGGGACGACCATCGGCGAGCGCGGTCAGGAGCGTCGGGGCGAGCGCCCAGAGCAGCGCCGCCACCGCACGAGGACCGCTGCGCTCCGTGAGCCGGGTGGCGGCGAACCAGGCGCCGAGCGCCGAGAGCGGCAGCGCGAGCAGGAAGAGCAGGACCAGGGAGAAGGAGGGCTGCCAGAAGGTGATGGTCCCGAGCACCGCGAGGACCGCACTGAACGGGTCGGCGGCACCGACGAAGCCGAGACCGACGTCGCGCCACCCGAAGCCGATGTGCTGCCAGAGTTCGCCGACTGTCGCCGAGAGCGGGAGGAGTCCCCCACCGGTGAGGTACGTGGCTCCGAGGAGCGGAGCGAGGATCGCCGCTCCGATGACCGCCGTCGCGAGGACGACCCAGGCGCCTCCGCCGGAGAAGAAGCGGAGGTCGCGTTCCTCACCGATGAAGCCGATCTGCGTCGCCTCCCGCGCGAGCGCGCGTTTGCGTCGGACTTCGTCGAGTCGCATCCGCAAGCCGGCGATGCTCGACCAGCCCAAGGTCCGGTTCTTCGCGAGCTGGCGCCGGGCACTCCCGACCTTCGTTCCGGAGAACGCGACGGCGAACGCCGCCGAGAGCTCGCCCAGCACGAGCTCGGGTTGCTTCTTCACGAAGTGGCCGATGACCCGCAGGATGGCGAGGGGCACGAGGCTGAGCCAGTGCACGGGGACCATGATCCCGGGCGCATAGACGAGACGCCGGTGGAGCTGTGCGGCGCGGGCCTGGCGATGGCGACGACGACGCGCGCCGAGCCGGTTCGACCAGGAGGGCCCGGCGATGCCTTCGCCGGCGGAGGCGACCCGCGCCGTCGGCACGACCGCGACCAGATAGCCCGCGAGGCGGGTCCTGATGCAGAAGTCGAGGGCGTCGTCCGCCACGAGGGCCTGGTCGAAGCCGCCCAACTGGTCCCACAGCTGATGGCGCACCAGCATGCCGGCCGGACCGACCGCCATCACGTCGTTCATCGTGTCGTGCTGGGCCTGGTCGAGCTCGTCCTCGACCACCGGGACCGCCGCCCCGAGGGTGGTGATCGTCTCGCCGTAGCGCCGGAGGAACGATGCGTCGTCCCAGTCGAGGATCTTCGGGCCGGCCACACCGACGGACGGCGAGACCTCGAGGGCGCCCAACAGGGCGGCGAGCGCCGTCGGCTCGGGAGCCGTGTCCTCGGAGAGCAACCAGAGCATCTGCTCGGCGTCCTCAGGCTGATCGGTGACGCGGACGCCCGCGGCCACGGCTTGCGCGAAGCTGAGGTCCTCGGTCGAGGTCACGAGCTTCATGCCGGGGACGCGACCGAGTTCCTCGATCGTCGCCTCACTCGCGCGGGTGGCGACGGCGATGATCCCGTCCGCCGGACGGGTCTGGGCACGGAGGGCGTCGAGCGTGCGTGCGAGCGGCTCTGAGCCGTCGCGCACCACGAGAATCGCCGTTACTCGGGGAGACATCGGATTCAGACTAAGCGGGTCCGGCCGGAAGAGCGGGAACCGAGCGGGCGCGCCCCGAATCGGGGGTGTTCCGGTGAGTCGTGAGCGGTTCGGTCAGCGTCCGGCGACGGGTCAGACGGCGCGTTTGCGCAGCTTCCGGCGCTCGCGCTCGGAGAGGCCGCCCCAGATGCCGAAGCGCTCGTCGTTCGCGAGCGCGTACTCGAGGCACTGCGACTTGACGTCGCAGCTGGTGCAGATCCGCTTCGCGTCGCGCGTGGAGCCACCCTTCTCGGGGAAGAACGCCTCGGGGTCGGTCTGCGCGCACAGCGCGTCGGTCTGCCAGGAGAGCTGGGTGTCGTCCTCGCCCTCCGCAGCGGGCTGACGGACGCCGGGGACTCCGAGATTGACCGGATCGACGAACCAGTCGTCGGGTACTCCGGCACGATACTCAGGAATCGCCATACCGTCTCCCCACCTAGTCGTACCCTGCGCCACGCGGCGCGATACATAATTACACCCTTGTAGTTATGGTCGAGTCAAGTCGCACATCGTAAAGCCTCAATCACGAGGTGAGGGTTCGCGACGCGCCGGGTGTGACCCGAACTGGGTGTCGGGGCCCGCCTGGGCGGATCGAGCGGTCGCGCGACGTCAATCGGCGGCGCGCCTGGCCCGCCATGCGCTCTCCACCATCTGGCGCAGATCGTGTCGCATCCGCCAGTCGAGATCGCGAGCTGCGAGCGCACCGGACGCGACGATCCGCGCAGGATCGCCCGCCCTCCGCGGCATGATCTCGGGGGTGAAGTCGATCCCGGTCACCTCCGCCATCGCGGTCATGATCTCGCCGACGCTCGACCCGTCCCCACTCCCGAGGTTGTAGGCGGCCTCGAGGGACTCACCCGCATCGAGCCGCTTGGCTGCGGCGACGTGCGCGGCCGCGAGATCCGCGACGTGCAGGTAGTCGCGGACGCAGGTGCCGTCCGGCGTCGGGTAGTCGTCACCGTTGATGCGGGGGGTGCGTCCGGCGAGGAGCGCGTCGAAGACGAGTGGGAAGAGGTTGTGCGGGCTCGTGTCGTAGACCTCGTCCGTCCCGGAACCGACGACGTTGAAGTACCGCAGCGAGGTGTGACGCAGCCCGGTGGCGACACCCTGGTCGCGGAGCAGCCACTCGCCGATGAGCTTGGACTCGCCGTAGGGCGACTCGGGCGCTTTCGGGGTGTCCTCGGTGACCAGGTCGACGTCCGTCGTCCCGTACACCGCGGCGCTCGACGAGAAGACGATGCGCTCCACCCGGTGCTCCTCCATCGCGGCGAGCAGCATCGCGGTGGCCGTGACGTTCTGGGCGTAGGTGTGGAGCGGGCGCTGCACGGAGACACCCGCGTACTTGTACCCGGCGACATGGACGACACCGCTCAGCTCGAACTCGGAGAAGGTGCGCTCGAGGACCGAGCCGTCGAGCAGGGTTCCGCGGACGAACGGCACCCCGGCCGGGACGAAGCGCTCGTGCCCGCTCGACAGGTCGTCGAGGACGACGACGTCGATCCCCTCCGCTTGGAAGGCCCGAACCACATGGGCTCCGATGTATCCGGCTCCGCCCGTCACCAGCCACGCCACGATGCTTCCTCCAGGGAGTCCTCCACCTGCCGTGCTGCAGACGGAGTGACCAGACTACTGGAGGCGCGTGCCCCGTGCGGCGGGGCGGACGGGGACGCGGCGATAGCCGTCCGTCAGGACGGCACGGATGGTCGCGGCGGAGGCGACGACCGCGACGAGGACGATGAGGAAGCCGACGACGAGTGCGATGATGGACATGTCTGAAACTCTAGGAATGGCGAAAAACTGCCACCAGTGGCAGGATGGACGGAAAGCAGCACATTCCTGCCAAATCGATCGTCCGGAGGTCCCATGCTGTCGAAGGTCGCCCTGCTCGCCATTCCGGGGCTGCAACCGTTCGAGTTCAGCGTCGTCTGCGAGGTCTTCGGCATCGACCGGTCGGACCAGGGCGGTCCCGCCTTCGACCTCCGCATCGTCACGAAGGACCCAGGTCCGGTCCGGATGAACCTGAGCGACGACGGTGCGCGGGGCTTCGACATGATCGTCAACGACGACCTGTCCTTCGCGGCCGAGGCGGACCTCGTGGTGATCACCGGTCGTGGCGGATCGCGTGGCGGAGCGGTCGACGAGGCCTACCTCGGCGTCCTCCGAGCGGCGGAGGCGCGGGGCGCCTGGGTCCTCAGCGTGTGCAGCGGGTCGTTCGTCCTCGGTCAGGCAGGGCTGCTCGACGGTCGCCGCAGCACGACCCACTGGATGTACACCAGCGAGCAGCAGACGATGTTCCCGGGCACCACCGTCGACCCCGACGTGCTGTTCGTCGAGGACCGCAAGGTCATCACGGGCGCGGGGACCGCTGCCGGCATCGACGCGTGTCTGCACCTGGTACGACAGGAGTACGGCGCGGCGAGCGCCAACGTCATCGCCCGCCGGATGGTCGTCCCGCCCCAGCGCGACGGTGGTCAGGCGCAGTACGTCCTCTCCCCCGTCGCGGCGCAGCAGTGCGAGTCGCTCGCCCCGGTCGTCGACTGGATGCTCGACCACCTCGCCGAGGACCTGCCCATCGGGCGTCTCGCGCGGCAGGCGCACATGTCCGAGCGGACCTTCGCACGCCGCTTCCGCTCAGAGCTCGGCAGCACGCCGGCCGCCTGGCTGAACCGACAACGCCTGTTCCGAGCGCAGGAGATGCTCGAACGCACCGACCACGGTGTCGAGCGGATCGCTGCGGACACCGGGTTCGGCACCGCGGCGGTCCTCCGTCACCACTTCGACCGCGTCCTCGGCACCACGCCCGCCGCCTACCGGCGGAGTTTCGGGGTGCGGGAGAGCGCCTGAGCCACCTGGACCGGACCACCCGGCCGGGCGGTCAGCCCTGGGTCGTCGCGAGGAAGAGGGTCCCGGTCCCGGAGAAGCGCAGCTCCGCCTCGTCGGGCGTGATGAAGGCGTAGCCACCTCGATCGAGCTCCACCGACGAGGTGGCTCCGGTGATCCGCGCCGAACCGTCGGTCACGATCGCGATGCCGGGTCCGGGGAGGTGGAACGATGGATCCTGCTCAGACGGCTCTGCGGGCAGATCCACCCGCAGCAGCTCGAAGTCCGGCACGTCCGGCACGAAGAGGCTGCGTCCACCGCCCAGGTCCGTCGGGGTCAGCCACGGCACCGGCCTCGGCTCGAACTCCAGGACCTCGAGCAGCTCGGTCACGTCGACGTGCTTCGGCGTGAGCCCCCCGCGCAGGACGTTGTCGCTCGCGGCCATGAGCTCGACGCCGATCCCCCGGAGGTAGGCGTGGATGTTGCCGGCGGGGAGGTAGAGCGCTTCCCCCGCTCGCAACGTGACGAGGTTGAGCAGGAGGGCGACCGCGATGCCCGGATCGCCCGGATACTCCTCCGCGAGCCGCCCGACCAGGGCCCGCTCGGCGTCGAATGCACCCGAACCGGGAGCCGCGGCGGACGCGACGAGGGCGTCCAGTAGCCCGCCGGGGAGCTGTTCGAGCAGGATCCGCACGGTGTCGCGGAGCCCGTCGGGGGCGGCCAGCATCCCGCGGAGCATGGTGATGCGCGCTGCCGCAGCCGGATCGGGTGCCGAGGCCACCAGGTCGACGAGCAGCGCATCGGTCGCGGCGAGCTCGCGGAACCCGCAGAGCGCCTCGAAGCCGTCCCGGAGCGCGACGATGAGTTCCGGCTTGTGGAGCGCGTCCTTGTAGTTGCGGTGCGGAGCGTCGAGCGGCACCCCGCGTTCGTTCTCGGCGGCGAAGCCCGCGGCGGCCCGGTCCAGGTCGGGGTGGGCCTGCAGCGAGAGCGGATGGGCCGCTGCGAGGACCTTGAGGAGGAACGGCAGCGAGCCGCGCCCGCCGAGCGCGGCGGGATCGGCGGCGAGCCAACGTTCGAGGTCGGCATGTCCCCCCACCGTCGATGGATCCGCGATCGGCGTCGGGGCCCCGGGGTGTGCGCCGAGCCAGAGTTCCGCCTCCGGACGTCCCGAGGGCTCGGACCCGAGCACCTCCGCGATCGCCGTCGACGACCCCCACGCGTAGTCACGAGGAGTGGCACGGAGCGGCACGAACATGGGTGGGGCCCTTTCGACGGACGAGGGTGACGCGCCAGCCGGACCCTGGGGCCGCTTGGCGTCGTCCTACAAGCCGTGCGACGCGGTCGCCCGGCACCGTGCACCAAACTACCAAGCCGTTGTCCGCGCCGAGCACACCTGCCTAGGCTGGCCGGGACGCCGATCCGGCGCCAGCGGACGCAATGGAGCAACGGACCATGATCTTCGAACCCCTCGCCAGCGACTTCTACGGCTTCGAGAGCCTCCTGACGGCTCCCGAGCAGGAGGCCATCGCCCGCCTCCGAGCCTGGGCCGAGACCGAGGCGAAGCCGATCGTGAACGAGTACTGGGAGCGGGCCGAGTTCCCGAAGCACCTCATCACCCCGCTCCTCGAGCTCGACGTCGCCCGGTGGGCCTGGCCGGAGACGACGCCGTTCGAGAACAGCGCCGTGTTCCGCGGCCTCGCCTCGATGGAGCTCTCCCGGATCGACGCGTCGATCTCCACCTTCGTCGGGGTGCAGGACGGCCTCACCATGGGCTCGATCAGCGAGTGCGGGTCCCAGGAGCAGCAGGACGAGTGGCTTCCGAAGCTCGCCTCCGGCGAGGTCCTCGGTGCGTTCGGCCTCACCGAGCCGCAGTCGGGGTCGGACAGCGCACAGGGGCTTCGCACCACGGCCACGAGGGACGGCGACGACTGGATCCTGTCCGGCTCCAAACGGTGGATCGGCAACGCGACCTTCAGTGACATCACGATCATCTGGGCGAAGGACACGGCCGACGGTCAGGTGAAGGGCTTCATCGTGCCGACCGACTCCCCCGGCTACTCCGCGACCAAGATCGAGGGCAAGATCAGCCTGCGCATGGTGCAGAACGCCGACATCACCCTCGAGGACGTCCGGGTCCCCGAGCGCCTCCGGCTGCAGCACGCGAACTCCTTCCGCGACACGGCGAAGGTCCTGCGGCTCACCCGCGCGGGCGTCGCCTGGTCGAGTGTCGGCGTCGCTGTCGGCGCGTACGAGGCGGCGGTCGCCTACGCCAAGGAGCGCGTGCAGTTCGGCAAGCCGATCGCGGGCCACCAGCTGATCCAGGACCTCCTCTCGAAGTGCCTCGGGAACATCACGGCATCGATGGCGATGTGCGTCCGGGTCTCGCAGATGCTCGACGAGGGCACCCAGCGCGACGAGCACTCCGCGCTCGCCAAGGCGTTCTGCACCGCGCGGATGCGCGAGACGGTCGCCTGGGCACGGGAGATCATGGGTGGGAACGGCATCGTGCTGGACTACCACGCCGCCCGGTTCTTCGCGGATGCCGAAGCCCTCTACAGCTATGAGGGCACGCGGGAGATGAACGCGCTCATCGTCGGGCGGGCCATCACCGGCACCGCGGCGTTCGTCTGACCACCGGGCCGGACCAGGGCCTCGGTGCCGGCCGCAGCCGCTACCCTGGGGGCACGATGCTGTCCACCGAACCCGCCCCGCCCCGCCCGCCGGCAGCGCTGACGACACGCGCGCTCGTCGTCAGACACGTCGCCGTGTTCGCGACGTTCGCAGTTCTCGCCGGGACGTTCTGGACGAACCTCTTCACCATCTGGGGCTACACGGCGGTGGCACTCGTCTCAGGTGGTGCCGCGCTCGCGTGCCTGATGGTCGTCCGACCGAACTGGCGGCGCACACGGGTGCCGTGGTCGCTCGTCGGCTACGGGGTGCTGTCGATCGTCTCGCTCGCCTGGTCCGCCTACCCGAGCGGCACGGCCGCGACCCTGCTCGGTGCGGCGCTGTGCACCGTCCTCGGCGTGACCCTCGCGGGCTGTTTCTCCTGGCCCGAGGTCATCCGGGTCCTCGGCCGTGCCGTGACGTGGGTGCTGTCACTCTCCCTCCTCTTCGAGTTCGTCGTCGCAGCGATCATCCGGCACCCGGTGCTCCCGAACTTCTACGCCGGTGACGCGGCGGACCCGCCCCTGCTCGACTACTGGTCGCGGGACCTCCTGTTCTCCGGAGGACGCATCCAGGGCATCTCGGGGAACGCCAACCTCCTCGCCGTGGTGGCGTTGCTCGGGATCATCGTCTTCGGGCTCCGGCTGGCGGCGCGCCGCGACGAGCCCGGCGCAGCCAGGCTGGCCGGCCCCGAACGTCGCTGGACCCTGCTCATCCGCCTCGGTCTCTCCGTCGTGATGTTCCTCCTGAGCTTCTCGACCACCATCCTGCTCGCCGCCGTGGTGACGGCGGTGGTGCTCGCCGCCGCACTGGCGATCCGTCGGGCACCTCGCCCGGAGGCGAGGACACCGGTGTACCTCGGCTTCCTCGGCATCGGGGTCGTCGGCGCGGTGGGAGCGGTCGTCTTCCGGACGCAACTCCTCGGCCTCCTCGGGAAGAGCCCGGACCTCACCGGTCGACTCGACATCTGGGCGACCGTGTGGCGCCTCATCGAACAGCGACCGGTCTTCGGTTGGGGCTTCTCGAGCCCGTGGGCACCGTGGGAGCCGCTCTTCACCGACCTCGTCATCCGACGCGGCGTCCGACAGCTCCAGGCGCACAACGCCTGGCTCGACGTCTGGTTCCAACTCGGCGTCGTCGGCCTCGTGCTCTTCGCCGCGGTCGTCCTGTCCATGTTGACGCGCACCTGGTTCCTGGCCGTCGACCGTCCACGCGTCGACCTCGACGCACGGCGGCCGTACACGGCCCTCTCGCTCGCCCCCGTCCTCATCGCGGTCTCCCTCGTCGTGCAGTCGGTCGCGGAGAGTCGGTTGCTCATCGAATCCGGCTGGGTCCTCCTGGTGCTCCTCGTCGTGAAGACGAAGCAGGAACCCGCCTGGCCGATCCCCGCCGTCGCGACCTCGGCCGACCTCGCACCCACGCACCGGCGCGACGTCGTCGGCGGATGAGCCCGGCGTGAGACCGGCGGACTTCGACGCGTTCTCCGTCGCCGCACGCGTCCTCTCGTCAGCGCCGCTGGCCGCCGCGTTCGCCACCATCGCCGTCGCGACCGCCTTCGGCGAGCACCTCGTCACGAGCCTGATCGGTGTCGCCGGTTTCAGCGCGATGCTCGTCGGCCTCACGACGATCGGCACGGGCATCCTCCTCGCACGCCTCCCCATCATCGAGTGGCGTGGCCTCCTGCCGATCTCGGTCCTGCTGTTCCTCGCCTGGAGCGCGGTGTCGGTGGTGTGGAGCGCCACGCCCCTCGCGACCCTACCCGCCATCGGCGGGCAGCTCGCGTGGGCCTTCATCGCCATCGTGATCGCGCTGACCCGCGACACCATCCAGATCGTCCGGGCGACGGGCACCGCCGTCCGCGCACTCCTCGGCACGTCCCTGGCGCTCGAGGTCGTGAGCGGCGTCCTCATCGACACCCCGCTGCCGTTCCTCGGGATCAGCGGGAACCTCGCCTTCGGCGGCCCCTTGGAAGGGGTCTTCGGAACCCGGAGCGCCCTCGGCATCGCAGCCCTGCTCGGTCTCGTCACCTTCGTCGTCGAGTGGCGGACCCGTTCCGTGCGGCACGGGGTGACGATCGGGTCCATCGCCCTTGCCATCGGGCTCATCCTCGGCACGCGCTCGCCGAGCGTCGCACTCCTCGCCGCGGCCCTCGGCATCGCGACCGCCGTGCTCTACGTCTTCAGGCAACTCCGACCGGAACTCCGCCGCACCTGGCAGTTCGTCCTCCTCACCGTCCTCGCGCTCGTCGGCCTGGTCGGGTACCTCCTCCGATCCGAGGTGTTCCGCGTCCTCGGTCTCGGGCTCGAGATCGAGCAACGCTACGCGCTCTGGCAGGAGACCCTGAGACGCCTGGCCCCGAGCGAACTCAACGGCTGGGGGTGGACGGGCGGCTGGGTCTCCGATGCGGTCCCGTACCGGTTCATCGACGCGAGCCTCGGCCGCACGAACGACTCGGCGTTGAACGCCTACCTGGACGTGTACCTGCAGCTCGGACTGATCGGGCTCGCCCTGTTCCTCCTCCTCGGCGGTCTGGCGCTCGTGCGGACCTGGCTCATCGCGACCAATCGGCGCAGCGTCGTGCACGTCTGGGCCGCGCTCATCGTCGTGACCCTGCTCGCATCGGGCGCTGCCGAGAGCAGCCTGCTGCTGAGCGGTGGCTGGCTGCTCCTCGTCGTCTGCGCGGTCATCGGTGCCGGCGGGCTGAGCTGGCGGCACAAGCTTCCGGAACGCTGAACCCGGCCCGAGCGGCGCCGGATCACCGTGCATCGGTTCCCGGGGCGACGACCGCCCGCACCGTCTGCGCGAGGATCTTCAGGTCGATCGCGGCCGACCGGTTCTCCACGTAGTACAGGTCGAGATCGACGGAGTCGTCCCAGGAGAGGTTGGACCGCCCGCTGACCTGCCACAGTCCACTCATACCCGGCTTGACCAGGAGGCGTCGCTGGGCGAGCAGGTCGTAGCGTTCGACCTCCCACCCACGGTGAGGCCGCGGGCCGACGAGGCTCATCGAACCACCCAGGACGTTCAACAGCTGCGGGAGCTCGTCGAGCGAGTACTTCCGGAGGATCCGTCCGATCGGCGTCACGAGCGGGTTGTCCGGAACCTTCGAGAGCAGTTCGTCCGCATGCTGCTGCCTGGCGAGGGCTGCTCCGGTGTCGGCGTCTGCGGCCATCGAGCGGAACTTCAGGATCTGGAAGGGGCGGCCGCGCAGGCCGACGCGCTCCTGCCGGTACAGCACGGTCCCCCGACTCGTCGTCTTCACCGCGAGCGCGACCACGAGCATGACCGGGGCCAGGAGCAGGAGCAGCGTCGCGGAACCGATGACGTCGAACGCCCGCTTCGCCGCCGCCTCGAGCCGGGACAGCTCCAGGTGGTCGACGTGGATGAGTGGGATACCGGCCACCGCCTGCAGGTGCAGGCGGGTCGAGGCCACACCCGTGAGCGTCGGCGCGATGATGAACTTCACCCCGCGCTCGCTGAGGTCCCAACCGAGGCGGCGGAGCTCGGCGGGGGTGAGTTCGACGGGGCCGACGAGGATCACCGTGTCCGCTTCGACCTCCTCGGCGGCGTCGACGATCGAGGGTCGCCCGGTGAGGACGGGGGCACCCACGATGCGGTCATCGTCGACGATGCCCGGGGTCGCGACGCCCACCACCCGATGCCCTGCCCAGTCTCCCCGGCGCATGCGCTCGGCGACATGCACCGCCTGGTCGCGGTCCCCCACGAGCAGCGTGCGGTAGACGAGTGCGCTTCCGCGTCGCCGCGCACGGAGGTGTCGACGGGCGCCCCAACGGACCGCCAGGAGGAGGGCGACCCCGAGCGGCATGGCGGTGAGCAGGAACCCGCGTCCGATCTCGAGCTTGAGGAGGTAGGACGCCATCGCCACCGTGCCGAAGACCGTCGTCGTCACGACGACGACCCGCCGATACGGCGTCCAGCCGTCCGCCAGGACCCGCGGGTGGCGCGACCGGGCAGCCGCCAGGGGCGACCACCACGCGACGGCGAGCGCGAGGGTGACCGCCGGGTAGCCGAGGTCGAGGCGTCCGAACGGCCCCACGACCTCCACGGTCCCGCGCCAGTACGCGTCCCACCACAGGAGCTGGGTCACGGTGAGCGCCAGGGTGACGGCCAGGAGGTCGAGGACGAGGACCATGCGCGAGCACCGTCGCTCCCAGCAGCGGCGGGCTTCGACGAAGGGCATGACGGTGGCCTCCCTGGGGATGTTCCGGTGTGCATCGGATCGAGCCTCGGCGCGCACCGGTCGGTGGGCGAGGTCGATGGCCGGAGTGCGAGACGACCCGGCGATGATCGAGCATAATGTATTCGACCAACTGAAGTATCCGATTCCAGCGCAACGCTCGGTGTCGATCCGGACGGAGCACCCATGCCCTACCTCGAGACCATGCGACAGCGCGCCGAAGCCTCCTTCGTCGAGCTGCATCGCGGTGTCACCGAACTCCACTACACGCAGTTCCCCGATCACCGGAACTCGGGCGACTCGGCCATCGCCCTCGGACAGGCCAGGTTCTGGCGCACACACGACATCGCCGTCCGCACGACCTCGAGCGCCGGCAGCATCCCGGAGCGGGTCCGGGACTCGTCGATCCCGGTCCTCATCCAGGGCGGCGGCAATCTCGGAGGCCTCTACCCGGTGCTGAGCGAGGCTCGCTACGATCTCGCAGAGCACCTCCCGGTCGACACGTTGCTCATCCAGGCACCGCAGTCGGTCGTGTTCCCTACGGATGCAGACCGCCGGGCGTTCTCCCGACGGTTCGCCGCCCGGCCCAAGCTGCGGGTCGCCGTTCGCGACCAGAGCTCCTACGACCTCCTCCGCGACGAGGTCGACGACCTCAGCCTCTCGCCGGACGCGGTGCATCTCCTCGGCCCGATCAGCGCCCCCGAACCGACGCAGCGACGCATCGTCATCGCCCGGACGGACGATGAGACCGCGGGTGGGCTCGCGGACTCCGAGGGCGCCGACTGGCCGGCCGACCCCCTGGACCTCCGGGCGCACGAGTGGCTCGGCTGGCGGGCGGCGAAGCACTCGGTGTTGAAACCCCTCATGGAGCGCGACCATGCCGCGTGGATGCGGCGAGCCGAACGCCGATTCGACGCCGCCGTCCGGCTGATCGCCCGCGGCGAGGTGGTCGTCACCGATCGCCTCCACGCCATGCTCATCGGGCTGCAGATGGGCCGCCGGGTCGTCGCGCTCGACAACAACAACCGCAAGCTGTCGAACTACGCGGAGACCTGGTTCGGTGACCTCCAGCCGAGGTTGCGCTTCGAGCACACGATCCGTCCGTGACCTCCGGGCAGCCTTCCGCGCAGCTGACGCGGCGGGACGCGGCCAGAGCCCGCGCGGAGGCCAGCGCCCACCGTGCCGCGTGGCGTCGGCAGCTGACGCGACCGACGCCCGATATCGGCGGGCGGGGACCTGACCGTCCGCTCGCCGGCGGTGCGCTCCTCATGATCGCCTCGCTCCTCGCGCTCGCCTGGGTGGCAGCCGACCAACCAGGACTGCCCGGGCACTTCGCGAACGACGAGGGCACGATCATCAGCGTGAACCGGGGGACGTTCACCGAGGCCGACTCGTCGTTCCAGCTCATCGCCGCGGTCTACCGCTGGATGGGCCTCGCCGAGCTGCCGACGCTCGCCGCCCTCGTCGGTGTCGCGAGCTACCTGCTCGTCTTGACGGTGGCGATCTCGCGCACCCGGACGACGACCGCCGAGTGGGTGGACTGGGCCATCATCATCAGCTGCGTCGCACTCGCCGCCGTCTACCACGGCGCGTACACGAAGGACCTGCTGACCGTGGGCGCGGTACTCGCCCTCATCGCGCACCGTGGACGGGGCCTGTCGGCCGAGCTGGTGCCGGTGGCCGCGATGCTGCTCTACGCCCAGGGCTTCCGCACGTACTGGTTCCTCGTAGCCGGCCTCTATCTGGCGCTCCGTCTCGCGCTGCGGGCGCGGCGCGGCTGGACAGCCACGCTGGCGGTCATTCTCACGCTCTACGCCGGGCTCTCCGTCGTCTTCCCGCTGATCGTCGGTGTCGACCTCGACCACTACCGCCTCACGGTGAACGAGCACCGCAGCGCGGAATCGGTCAACACCCTGATCGTGCAGTTCTTCCCCGGTGCCGGCCCCGTGTCCGGGTTCGTCAACAGTGCCCTCACCTTCGCCTCGTTCATCATCCCGATCCCGCTGATGCTCCGCGGCGGGGCGATCTACCTCGTCGTCGCGCTCGTCCTGCTCGCCATCTGGGGGTCGCTCATCGCCGCGATCCGGTCGGCGAGGATCCGAGCGCCCCGCGGCTCGTCGGTCCTCACGGCGTTCCAGAACCGGTTGTTCGCGGCGATCCTCGCCTTCCTGATCGTGCAGTCGATCTTCGAGCCGGACTACGGCTCGTTCCTCCGGCATCTCACACCGATGCTGATCGTCGCCGTGTGCCTCCTCCTGAGCCTGCGGCCCGGAGCGACGGGAGCCCCGGCCCGGTGGGGGCCGCCATCCGCCGCATCTCGAAGGGGTCAGCGCCCCGTGGACACGACGGATGCTGCCGCGACGCGCACGTCGGCCGCGACGCGCGCCCAGGAGAACGGACCCGCTGCAGCGAGCACCCCCGCCGCGGAGAGCGCGTGGTAACGACCGGCGTCGGCGAGGATCTGCTCCAGCGCGTCGGCGAGCGCGGTCGACGTCACCGCCATGGCCACGATGCCCGATCCTGACGCGATCGCCTGCTCGGCGAGGCCGCCGACCGGCGTCACGACGGAGGGCACCCCGAGCGCCATCGCGTAGGCGAGCACACCGGACTGGCTGGACTCGGTGTACGGCAGGAGGGCGATGTCGAACCCGCCGACCACCTGCGCGATCTCCTCCTGGCCGACCCAGCGGTTCTCGAGCTCGTCGTCCTCGTGTCGGAGGAGGCCGAGGGCGTCGTCGGTCCCGGACCCGACGACCCGCAACCGGACCCGGATCCCGCGGCGGCGCAGTTCGGTGATCGCTTCCACCCCCAGACCGAGCCCCTTGTACGCCGAAAGCCGACCGAAGCATCCGATGACCGGAACACCCTCCCGGTACGTCGACCGGACCACGGCACGGTCCGCGTCGACACGGTACGCGGCATGGACGGTCTCGTGGACGCGGTCCGCGCGGAACTCGCCACGGGACGTGAGTGCGGCAGCGACCGGCGCGGAGAACACGATCGCTCCGTCCGCCGCCCGGCGCTCGGCACGACGCAGGAGGTGCTCGAGCCGCGAGAAGTCCCCGGGGTGCATCGTCGCGTCATGGACGCAGAGCAGACTCCGACGACCGCCGAAGCGGAACACGGGCGCGACCACCCCCTGCCAGAGCTGCTCCATGGCGATGACGACGACGTCGATGCGATGTCGCCGGAGGAAGCGGTCGAGCCGGAGCGCCGCCCACAGGAGGCGCGGGAGACCGAGCGCCGCGCCGCGCTTGTCGCGATACGTGCGGATCGGGAAGGCCGGCACGTCGAGGGCGACGAACCGATCGGCCACCTCGGCGTCGAGCGAGTGCGACACGACGACGTCGCACCCGCCGTCGCGGAGCGCCTGAGCCAACTCGGCGGCGAAGAGCGGGCCCGCACCGGTGCGGCCCCACTGCACGACAGCGACCCGCATCAGGCCACCTGCGGTATCCGGTAGGCCTCGGCGAGCGCCGTCCGCTGATGGGCGGGAGTGTGGCCCCGAAGGCGATCCGACCAGCGGGCGACGTTCGTCTCGGCCCACGCGGCGAACGCCCGGGGTCCGGCCAGTCTGCTGGCGATCAGCGCCTCGAGACCACCGTCGAGTGTGAGGCCGTCCGGGAGCGTCCCGAACGCGGCGATCGGCCGGACGAGCGTCGGGACACCGGCCTGCACCGCCTCCAGGACGGCGAGCGGGAACCCCTCCCAGGCGGCGGTGTGGAGGTAGACGTCGCTCTGCGCGAGCCGCCTGCCCACCTCGGCATGCGGGATCCACCCGGTGACGTGCACACCGGAGGCTTCCAACCGGGCGACGTCGTCGTCCGCGCCATCACCCATCCAGACCGGGACCACCTCGATCCCTCGGGCACCGATCGACGCCGCGGCGTCGGCGAACCGCATCGGATCCTTCTGTGGAGCGACGCGTCCGAGACTCGCGACCAGCAGCGGCCGGTGCCGCCCCGCGCCCTCTCGGCGGGTATCGGGCAGCGGAACCGCGACGACGTTCGGCACGTGGACGACGCGCGGCCTGAGGGGGCCGCGCCGTTCCGCGGCTGCGGCCTCGCCCTCGGAACAGGCGGCGATGGTCTCGACGTTGAAGGACAGCAACCATTCGACGGCCCGGAACGTACGGCGGCTCCAGACGGAGAGGTCGGCGCGCTCGAACGCGTAACAGTGCGGGGTGTAGACGATGCGGGTCCGCGGCGAGCTGCGCAGGGCGACCCGCGCGTACGCACCGGCGAAGCTCGAGTGGGCGTGCACGATGTCGGCCCCGGTACGACGGCGCACCCGCCGGATCGCTCGCACGGCAGCGAGCGGCCGCCGCCCGAGCGCGGTCACGGAGGCGAAGCAGTCGGACAGTGTCTCGTCGAGCGGGGCGCCGTCCGGGATCTGCGCGAGCAGGTGATGTTCGACACCCGGCGGCGAATTCCGCACGTAGGCCTCGATCGCCACGGGGATCCCACCCGCGTAGCAGTCGGTGACATGGAGCACGGTCGTCATGTCTGCCGCTCGTCGAACGGGATGAGCGGGTGGACGACGACGATCAGGCTCATATCTCATATGTTGTATGTTAGTCGACGCCAAAGTTGGTCACCTCGCCCATGCCAGATCCGGAGGCCCGTGTACTCGATCGTCATTCCCTGCCGAAACGGCTCGGAGACCCTCGCCACGCAACTCGAAGCCCTGCTCGCTCAAGGCTCGTCCGTCGACATCGAGATCATCGTCGCCGACAACGGCTCTGTCGACGGCACCGCAGCACTCGTCCGCCGGTTCAGTGAGAAGGACGGGCGCGTTCGCCTCGTCGACGCGAGCGGCAGGCCGGGTATCAACCACGCTCGCAACACCGGCATCCGGGCATCACGGGGTTCAGCGGTGCTCCTCTGCGATGCCGACGACGTCGTCCAGGCCGGCTGGATCGAGGCTCACCGGCGCGCGCTGGAAGCCGGTGCGGATTGCGTCGGCGGCGCGCTCGAGCGGACCCTCCCGGACGGCACACCTGCGGGAAGACAGGAGGCCGTCAGCACCGTGCACGGCTTCCATCCATGGCCGCCGGGAGCGAACTGTGGGTTTCAACGACGGGTGTTCGACCGGCTCGGTGGATTCGACGAGACCCTGCTCGGCGGCGGCGACGAGACGGACTTCTTCTGGCGGGCGGCGGCGGCTGGTCACCCGACCACCGCGGTCCCTGAGGCCGTGGTCGAGTACCGACTTCGCGGTGACCTTCGAGCCGTGGCTCGGCAGTTCTTCGGCTACGGCCGGGGAACGGTGCGGTTGTTCCGACGACACCGTGGGCTGGGCATGCCGAGGTCCTTCGGCTGGGAGCTCCCCATCGTCCTCGTCGTCGGAGCGCTCCAGGTCATCAGCCCCAGCCGCGACGGCACGCGCCGTCGACGTGGTGTCGAGCGGCTCTCGTCGAGGGCAGGGCGCGCATTCGAGAGCCTGCAATCGAGGACGTGGTACCTGTGATCACGACGATCGTGGCATCCGACGACGACGAGGGTCCCGCCGACGCCACGACAACGCTCACCGACCGAGACGCGGATCGACCACCGTGCGGGTGAGCGGACGATGATCCACCTCGCTTGGGCGATCGTCGAGCGGATCCTTCCCCGGGTGGCGTCGGCGCTCGTCATGCTCGTCCTGGCCGCCCGCCTCACGCCGTCCCTCGTCGGCATGTACGCGTGGATGGTCCTCGCCCTCACGCTCGTCCAGACCGTCGGCGACACGGCCGCCCGGCAGACCGCCGTCGTCCACGGAGGCACCGAGGCCGGAGACCGGTTCGTCCACCGGTTCCGGGTCTGGTCCGCGCTGATCGGAGGCGCCGCGCTCGCCGTGACCGTCGGAGCCCTGCTCCTGACGCATCACGCGGAGGACCGATGGCAGGCGATCGCCCTCGCGCCGTTCGTCCTCGTCCCGGCGGCTTCGGCCGTAGGCATCGACGCCCTGGTCCGCCTGCAGCGAGCCGGGAGATGGAAGGAGATCGCATCGCATCAGGCGTGGTCGTCGACAGCAGCCCTGCTCTGCAGCGTGCCGACCCTCCTGGCGACGGGATCGCTGCTCGCCAGCGCCCTGCAGGCGATGCTCGCGGAGGCGGGGTTCGCCCTGCTCAACCGGCGACGTGCAGCGCGACTCCCCAGCGCGTCCGCCGCCGACGCGCGTTCCCGCGAACCGACCGTGAACGTCCTGGGCGACTACCTGCACACGGCGCTGTTCTCGCTCCTCGGTTGGGGACAGGGGCAGACCGACCGCCTCTCGATCGGGGCTCTCGCCGGCGGGGCACGTCTCGGCCAGTACGCGTTCGCCATGTCGCTGTCACGGAGCATCGGCGATGCGGCGGCGCTGGCCACGATCAACGTCCTCCGGCCGGTCCTCGCCGAGGCGGCACGCGACAGCCGTGGGTCCGAGATCGTCGCGGTCACGGAGGCTTCGCTCCGACGATCGCTGGTCCTGGCGGTCGTGGCCGCCGTGGCGACGAGCATCGGGGCTGAGCTGGTCGTGGACCCCGTCCTCGCAGACGACTGGGACCCCGCCCTCGCACTCGTCCCCGTCCTCGCCCTGTCGGTCGCTCCCTCGGTCGTCGCCTGGTCGGTCACGGCGGTCCTCCAGGCCGAGAGCCGGATGCGCTGGGCGAGTCCGGTCAAAGCGGTCGGCGTGCTGCTGTCCCTCCCGGTCGGCATCATCGCCCTCCACGACCTGCAGCTCGCGGCCTGGCTCGTGAACGCCCGGGAACTCGTCGTGATGGCGCTGCTCCTCCTCGCCGCGCGCCACCGAGCCCCGTGGCGGGGCGGCCTCCTCGCCCTCGGCGTCGTCGTGGTCGGCGCGGCCGTCTGGCAGGTGACTCGAGGCTAGGCCGGCTGCAGCAGATCCCTGACGATGTCCAGCGCCCCCTGGCTCGCATACCGCTGATACTCGCCGCGGGGAGCACGCAGCATGACAGGGAGGATCCGTCGCCACCGGGCCGGAGCGAGATCGGCACGGAACCGCTCGAAGGCCGCTTTGGCGACGACGGCCGAGGGGTCGGCGCGCGGCGCGGGCTCACGGGCATCGTCGAGCCAGGAAGCGAGACCGGCGACGCGATCTGCGATGTCGCGGTTGCGCTGGCGCCCCGGCTGCATCAGTCTCGAGATCTTGTACGCCAGCGTCGGCTCGACGATCCCGATCTGGTTCGCGCCGTGCTGCCGGTAGTCGACGAGCGGTTCGTCCAGGAACTCGATCGGTCCTCGTGCTGCGGCCACGATCGCCAACCACTCGTCGTGCACCCACGGAGCGGGGAACGGCGCTGCCGCGTCGAAGACCGCACGTCGGAACATCGCGGTCGCGCCAGTGACGAGGTTGCGTCGCAAGAGCACGCCGAACGCTTCGCCCGCGCGGATACGGTCGCGCTCGGACGGCCCGATCGACAGCGAGGCGAACAGGGTGGTGCCGAGCGGGGTACCGTCGGCTCCGACGAGCCTGGCGTCCGAGCACACCAGTTGGAGCTCCGGACGCGCGTCGAAGGCGGCAAGGGCACGCTCGACGCGGTCGGGCCGCCATACGTCGTCCTGATCGGACAGGACGACCAGTTCCCCGACGGTCGCGCGGATGGCGCTCTCGAAGTTGCGCGTCACGCCGAGCGCGGTCGGGTTCCGCAGGAAGCGGACCGGGATCGGCGACGCCTCGGCGAACCGCTCGACGATGGCCGACGTACCGTCGGTCGACCCGTCGTCGCTGATCACGATCTCGCCGGGCAGCACCGTCTGCCGCGCGACACTCTCCAGCTGCTCGGCGAGGAACTCCCCACCGTTGTAGGTGCAGAGGGCGACGGACACGCGTGCGTCGACTGATGCTGCTGGCATGGATCCGCTCCTCACCGCTCACCGGACCACCCGACAGCCTATCCCGGCCGCCCCACTGGTATCCTCGTGCCTTATGCCCCGCGTAGCCGTCGACCTCCTCTCGTACACCGGCACGAAGGGCGGTATGGAGACCTACGCCCGCGAGCTGTACCGCGAGATCGGCCGGCAGGGCAGCGAGTTCGAGTTCGTGGGGCTCGCCAGCCGAGAGGGCTACCAGCTCGACCGCTCCTGGTTCCCGGGTGAGATGGTGGACACGGGGATCAGCGGGGAGAACCGGTTCATCTGGGCCTACGGCGAGCTGTTCCAGGTGGCCCGCCAGGCGAAGCGACACGGGGCGGACCTCATCCACTCCCCCGCCACGCTCGGGCCGGCGCGATCGTCGATGCCGTCGGTCGTCACCATGCACGACATGCTGTACTGGAGCAATCCGGAGCTCATGACGACGCCGCTGTACACCGCTCCCGTGAAGCTCATGGAGCGCCTCACCTCCAGGAACGCCACCAGGGTCCTCACCATCAGCGAGGTCTCACGTGCCGAGATCGAGAAGTACCTGCACGTCCCGCGGGCCCGGATCGACCTCGTGCCCCTGGCCGGCACCATGCCGACGATCGACGGCGACCGCGACCCGGATCAGGAGCATCCGTTCGTCCTCGCGACCGGGAACCGCCGCCCGCACAAGAACTGGGCGAGCCTCATCCGCGCCCTGCCGTTGCTCCTCGAGCACGAACGGCCGCGGCTCGTGATCACGGGAAGTCACGGCGACGATCCCCTGCAGGCGGTCGTCGAGGAGACCGGCATGCAGGACTGGGTCGAACTCAAAGGTTGGCTCACGAGCGAGGAACTGGGTGAGCTCTACCGACGAGCGACCATCATGGCGATGCCCTCGTTCGTCGACGGGTTCAGCCTCCCGGCGCTCGAATCCATGATGGTCGGCCTCCCCGTCATGATGAGCGACATCCCCGTTTACCACGAGGTGTGCGGCGACGCGGCCCTGTACCTGGACCCCACGTCACTCGACAGCATCGCGTCGGTCATGCGCACCGCCGTGACCCGGCCCGATGAGATGCGACGACTGGCCGCGGCCGGTCTTGAACAGGCGAAGCGGTTCTCCTGGGAGCGCACGGCGACCCAGACGCTCGAGACGTTCCGGCGGGCACTGACCGTCTAGCGCGGCGCCGTCCCCGGTCCCAGCGGCCAGGAACCGAGCCCGGAGCCGACCGTCGTCGACTGACCCACTCGACGGTCGGTCGAGCGGGTCAGTGGACGACGGGAGTCGCCTACTCCGACTGCGGCTGGATGATCGGGATCGACTCGGTGTCCGCCGGCCCGAGCGCGATGGTCGGCATCGACACGGTGATGAGCGAACCGTCGGCACGGCGGCTGCCCTCGATGTCGCTCGCGCTCGGCTCGCCGACGAGGTGCGGACCCTGGTTGTCGAGCGGAACGGTGACCGTCGTGCCGGCTTCGACGAGGACGTTGCCGCCGCCGACGACGAACGAGGCGGAATCGCCCTCCTCGACGGTGAACCGCATCTCGGTGCGCCGGACGGAGATGCGCACCCGCGTGCCCTTGACGGTGAGCCGGAAGGTGATGCCCTGCCAGTCGACCGGCAGTCGCGGCGAGAAGGAGATCACGCCGCCGTGGTCGCGCATCCCGGCGAAGCCGAGCACGAGCGCGCTCCACACCCCACCGGTGGAGGCGACGTGCACACCGTCCGGGGTGTTGCGGTGCAGGTTGGCGAGGTCGACGAACAGCGCCGACCAGAAGTACTTGAGCGCGAGCCGCTGGTACCCGACCTCGGCGGCGATGATCGACTGCACGACCGCCGACAGGGTCGAGTCACCCGTCGTCAGCGGGTCGTAGTAGTCGAAGTCGGCGAGCTTCTCCTCGTCGGTGAAGTGGTCGCCCTGCAGGAGCAGAGCCAGCACGACGTCCGCCTGCTTGAGCACCTGGAACCGGTAGATGACGAGCGGGTGGAAGTGGAGGAGCAGCGGGAGGTGCTCGGGAGGGGTGTGGTCGAGGTCCCACAGCTCCTTCTCGAGGAACTGGGCGTCCTGCGGGTGGATGCCGAGCCGCTTGTCGAAGGGGATGTGCATGTGCTCGGCGGCGCGCTGCCACTCGCGGATCTCGGCGTCGTCGAGCGACAGCCGCGTGACCAGGCGTTCGAAGGAGGCCGGATCGTCCTCGCGGAGGCGCTCCACGGCCTCGACGGCCGACAGCAGGTTGGCCCGCGCCATGACGTTCGTGTAGAGGTTGTCGTTCACGACGGTCGTGTACTCGTCGGGCCCCGTGACCCCGTAGATGTGGAACGAGTCCTTGCCGTTCGCGCGCCAGAAGCCCAGGTCGGCCCACATGCGCGCCGTCTCGACGAAGATGTCGACGGCTCCGCGGGCGAGGAAGTCCTCATCCCCGGTCGCCGCGACGTACTGCCGCAGCGCATAGGAGATGTCGGCGTCGATGTGGTACTGCGCCGTGCCGGCCGCGTAGTACGCGGACGACTCGAGCCCGTTGATCGTGCGCCACGGGAACAGGGCGCCGTGCTGGTTGAGCTCGGTCGCGCGTGAGCGGGCGGCGTCGAGCATGTTCTGACGGAACCGGAGGGCGTTCCGCGCGACGAGCGGCGCCGTGTAGCTGAGGAACGGGAGGACGTAGACCTCGGTGTCCCAGAAGTAGTGGCCGCCGTACCCGGAGCCGGACACGCCCTTCGCCGCGACACCGCCACCGTCCGTGCGTGCGGACGCCTGCGCCAGCTGGAAGAGGTTCCAGCGCGTCGCCTGCTGGATTGCCGGCTGTCCGTGGACCTCGACGTCGGAGCGCGCCCAGAAGTCCTCGAGCCACAGCTCCTGGTTGCGGATCGCCGATTCGATGCCGTTCTCCGCGGAACGGTCGAGCGTGCGGGCACAACGGTCGGCGAGTTCTTTCGGAGGGACGGCGTTGGAGGTGTGGTAGCTGATGATCTTGGTGAGCTTCGTGGGCACGCCCGCGCGGCCGCGGATCGTGTACACGTGCTTCGCGAGATCGGCCTCGATGTGCGTCGAGACCTCGTACTCGTTCTCGGTCTCGATCATGTGGTCGGCGCCGGCCACGATCGTCATCCCGGAGTTCGTCGTCTGGTAACCGAGCATGGCGCGCGGACCGTCGATGAGCTTGAACCGCGGCTGCAGCACCCGCTCGGTGAGGGACTCCGCCTTGCGCGGGTCGCCCATCCCCGGCTCGGGTGCGTTCGTGAGGTAGTCGTCCTGACGGTCCTGCCGGTTGATGATCTGACTGGAGAGCACGAGCGACGCATCCGCATCGAGCAACGTGACCTCGTAGTCGAGGACCGCGAGATGGCGGTCGGTGAAGGACACCATGCGACGGGAGCGGATGTGGACCCGCTTGCCCGAGGGCGTCCGCCATTCGAGTTCACGGCTGAGGACACCGGTTTTGAAGTCGAGGCGACGCTCGAAGCTCAGGAGGTCGGCGTCGTTGAGGATCAACGGCTCGTCGTCGACGTAGAGGCGCACGACCTTCGTGTCGGGCGCGTTGACGATCGTCTGACCGACGCGGGCGAAGCCGAACGCCTCCTCGGCGTGACGGATCGGCCAGGTCTCGTGGAACCCGTTGATGAACGTGCCGTGGACGTGGCCGTCGCGGCCCTCCTCGACGTTGCCGCGGAAGCCGAGGTAGCCGTTGCCGAGCGCGAACAGGGTCTCGGTCGTGCCCTCGTCGTCCGCGTCGACATGGGTCTCGACGAGTGCCCAGTCGTCGAGCGGGAACCGGTGACGGTCGAGCGGGTCGCTGGTGATGTGGTTCATGCCTGGTCCTCGGAGGAGTCGTGGGGTGCCGTGAAGGTCTGGGAGTCGGCCGGATCGTCCGGCCCCGCTGTTCGCGAAGCCGACCGCAGTGGGTCGACGAGCTCGTCGAGGTCGTCGACCACGACGTCGGCTCCCGCATCGATGAGCGCCTGGTGCCCGATGCCGCGATCGACGCCGAGCACGAGTCCGAAGTCGCCACGTCGACCGGCCTCGACCCCGGAGTGCGCGTCCTCGACGACGACGCATTCAGACGGCGCGTAACCGAGCAGACGACCGGCCTCGACGTAGGTGTCCGGCGCGGGCTTGCCGGCGATCCCCTCGCGCGCGGCGACGACGCCGTCCATCACAACCGGGAACCGCTCACGGAGTCCTGCCGCTCGGAGGACGACCTCGGCGTTCTTGGAACTCGACACCACGGCGACCTCGAGCCCTGCCTGCTCGACCGTGTCGAGGAAGGTCAACGATCCCGGGTAGGCGGCGATGCCGTCCGCTTCCAGGACGGCCGTGAACACCGAGTTCTTCCGGTTGCCGAGACCGCACACGGTCTCCAGCTCAGGCGCGTCGGTCGGCGAACCCTCGGGGAGCGTGATGCCGCGTGACGCGAGCATCGCGCGCACCCCGTCGTACCGCGGTTTGCCGTCGATGTACTGGAAGTAGTCGGCGTCGGTGTACGGCTCGGTGATCCCATGGGCGAGGAGCTCGTCGGTGAAGAGCTTCGCCCAGGCGTGCATATGGATCTCGGCGGTCGGGGTGATGACGCCGTCGAGGTCGAACAGCACCGCCCGGCAGCCGAGGAGCCGCGAGGCCGCCTCGCCAAGGGTCAGGACGTCGTTCGATGGCGCGTTGATCGGCTGGGTCACGGTGCACGGTCCTCGTCGGTTTGGGGGAAGAGGTGGACAGTGGAACGGAAGCTGCTGCGGACCGGTGGGGCGGCCGCGCAGACCCAGCCTAGGAGAGTTTGGCCACCACGTCGTACACGCGGTCGATACCGGCGTGGACCGGGAAGTGGTGGTTGCCGACGAACAGCCCGTCCTCGTGGATCTTGTCGGCGGCGGGGAGTTCGGCCGGGACCTTCGCGTCGAGGTACTTCATGACCGGGTTCTTCGTGAAGTTGCCCGCCACGATGGGCCGTGACTCGATCCCCTCGGCAGCGAACGCCTGCACGACCTCCTTGCGTCGGCCGGCGAGCGCGCCCTCGAGCACGAGGGAGAAGCCGAACCAGCTGCTCTCGCCCTGCTCGCGCTGGATGCGCACGGAATCGAGGTCGGCGAAGCGCTCCGTCCAGTACACGGCGTTCTCCCGACGACCCGCGATGAGCGACGGGACCTTCTGGATCTGCTCGATGCCGATCGCGCCGGACATCTCGAGCGGACGGACGTTGTAACCGGGAAGGACGAAGCGGAAGAGGTCGTCCCACTCGTCGCCCGACTTGTCGTGGACGGCGTTCTTCTCGGGGAGCCCACGGGTCCAGCCGTGGGCCCGCAGCGAGATGAGCATCTGCGCCGTGGCCTCGTCGTCCGTCAGGATCATCCCGCCCTCCATCGTCGAGATGTGGTGGGAGAAGAAGGCGCTGAACGTGCCCATCGCTCCGACCGTTCCGGCGAACCGACCGTCGTCCTTCGCGCCGAGCGACTCGCAGTTGTCCTCCAGCAGGAGGAGACCGTGACGTTCGGCGAGTGCCGTGAGCGCCGCGAAGTCGTTCGGGTTGCCGAGGAGGTTGACCGCGAAGATCGCCTTGGTGCGCGGGGTGATGGCGGCCTCGGCGAGCGACAGGTCCAGGTTGAGGGTGTCGACGTCGATGTCGACGAAGCTCGGGATGAGGCCGTACTGCTGGAGCGGGTAGTAGGTGGTGGCCCACGACACGGCGGGCACCAAGACCTCGTCGCCCGCCTGCAGGTCGACCCGCTCGTCGAGGACCGCAGCGGCGATCGCGAGGAGGTTCGCGCTCGACCCGGAGTTGACCATGACGCCGAATCCGGCGCCGAACGCACTGGCGAAATCGCGCTCGAACTGCGCGACGAGCGGACCCATGGTGAAGCGGCCGCTGTCGACGACGCGCTGGATGGCGGCGTACTCCGCAGCATCCCAGGAGGAGGTGGCGAGGGGGAAACCGGAGTCGAAAGTGTCGTCGGTCATGCTGTCTGTGGCTCCTGAGCTGCGAGGTAGGCGTGGTAGCTCGCGGCGACGCCGGCCGCGAGCGGGGTGGTGGGGTTCCAGCCGAGCGCACGGGCGGCGGCCGAATCGAGCAGGCGCTGGTGCACGCCGGACGGCTTGGTGGCGTCGTACCGGAAGTGACCGGTGAAGCCGGCGGCGCGACCGGCTGCTTCGTAGTACTCGGTGATGCTGTGGTCGACACCCGGCCCGAGGTTGAGCGTGACGGGCCATGCGTCGAGCGAGCCGAGCTGCGTGACGAGCCACGCCGCGAGGTCGGGCGTGTAGGTGAATTCGCGTCGGGCGGTGCCGTCGCCCCAGACCTCGACCTCGTCGGAGCCGCTCGTCACGGCGGCGTGCACCTTGCCGAGGGCGGCGGCGATGAGGTGCGCCTGACCGTGGGTGTAGTCGTCGCCCGGGCCGTAGAGGTTCGACGGCACGGCTGCGCGATAGGCGAACCCGTATTGCCGACTCGCGTACTCGCAGAGCTTCGTCCCGGCGATCTTCGCGAGCGCATATCCCTCGTTCGCGCCCTCCAGCGTGCCGCTGAGGAGTGCGCCCTCGCCAATCGGCTGTGGGAGCCCCTCGGGGTAGATCGCCGCGCTCGACACGTAGAGCAGCTCGGGGACACCGGCGTCGATCGCGCCTCGGATGACCGAGGTGTCGATCAGGAGGTTGTCGAGCAGGAAGTCGGTGGGACGCTGCAGCTTCGCCTGGATGCCGGCGACCTTCGCGGCGGCGTGCACGATCGCGTCCGGCGACGTGCGCCCGATGAGGGCGGCGACGGCGGCACGATCGGTGAGGTCGGCGTCTGCGCGCGTCGCCACGATCAGTTCGTCGGCAGCGCGGAGCGTGGGCCAGACCTCGGCGATGCTCGAACCGAGCATGCCGGCTCCACCGGTGAGGAGGACGCGCACCGCGCCTAGACCTCCGCGGTGTCGATGTAGGGCTTGCCCGACGCCTCAAGCTCGGCGACGTCGGAGTCGACCATGATCTGCGCGAGGCGCGGTGGCAGCACCTTCGGGGTCCAGCCGAGGACCGACTCGGCCTTCGCGTAGTCGCCGATCAGCGCGTCGACCTCGGTGGGACGGAGGTAGCGCTCATCGAACTTGACGTACTTCTCCCAGTCGAGGTCGAGCCGCTCGAAGGAGAACTGCAGGAAGTCCTTCACGGTGTACGCGGTGTTGGTGGCCAGGACGAAGTCGGTCGGTTCGTCGGCCTGCAGCATCCGCCACATGCCCTCGACGTAGTCGGGCGCGTAGCCCCAGTCGCGGACGGCGTCGAGGTTGCCCATGTACAGGAAGTCCTGCTGGCCGGCGGCGATGCGCGCCGCGGCGCGGGTGATCTTGCGGGTCACGAAAGTGCCACCGCGTCGCGGCGACTCGTGGTTGAACAGGATGCCGTTGACCGCGAACATGCCGTAGGCCTCACGGTAGTTCCGGGTGATCCAGTAGGAGTAGACCTTCGCGACGCCGTAGGGCGAGCGCGGGTAGAAGGGGGTCTCCTCGTTCTGCGGCGGCGGCGTCGCCCCGAACATCTCGGAGCTCGACGCCTGGTAGAAGCGGCAGTGGAGACCGACCTGACGGATGGCCTCGAGGAGCCGGACCGTCCCGATGCCGGTCGTGTCGCCCGTGTACTCCGGCTCGTCGAAGCTGACGCGCACGTGGGACTGGGCGGCGAGGTTGTAGACCTCGTCTGGCTGGACCTCGGCGAGCAGCGTCGCCAGGCGCGACCCGTCGGCCAGGTCGGCGAAGTGCAACTGGAGCCTGGGCGAACCGTCGTGGGTCGCCTCGGGGTCGTAGATGTGGTCGATCCGGCCGGTGTTGAAGGTCGACGCGCGACGCACGAAGCCGTGCACCTCGTAGCCCTTCGACAGCAGGAGCTCGGCGAGGTAGCTGCCGTCCTGACCGGTGATGCCGGTGATGACAGCTTTCTTCACGGGGGTGTCAGTCATGAGGTTCCGCTCTGGATCGGTGCGTGTGATCGGGCCGGGAGATCGTCGAAGAATTCCGCACTGCCCGAGAATCGTTGCTAGCTTACCTGAGTGACGCTCGACATCATGATGCCCTTCTACGGCCGCTTCGACCACTTCCAGGCGGCGGTGGAGAGCGTCCTCGCGCAGTCCGATCCCGACTGGCACCTGACCATCGTCGACGACGTCTACCCGGACCTCGCCCCGGGCCGGTGGGCTGTCGGGCTCGGCGATCCGCGCATCACCTACATCCGCAACGAGGTGAACCTCCGCCCCTCGAAGAACTATCGCAAGTGCGTGTCCCTCATGTCCGGGGAGTTCTCCGTCATCATGGGCTGCGACGACGTCATGCTGCCGGACTACGTCCGCCGCGTGCGCGAGCTCATCGCCGCATTCCCGCAGGCCTCGATCATCCAGCCCGGTGTCTCGGTCATCGACGAGAACGGCACACCCTCCCGTCCGCTCGCGGACCGGATCAAAGCGCTCTACCGGTTCTCCGGCACCGGTGCCCGCGAGTACCGGGGGGAGCAGCTCGCGACGAGCCTGCTCCGCGGCAACTGGACGTACTTCCCGTCGCTCGTCTGGCGGGTCGAGGCGCTCAGGAAGCACGAGTTCCGACTGGACCTCGATGTCGTGCAGGACCTTGCGATGCTGCTCGAGATCACGAAGGACGGCGGGAGTCTGGTCCTCGACGACGAGATCTGCTTCGCCTACCGCCGGCACTCGCAGAGCGTCTCCGCGGTCACCGGTCCGGACGGCTCGAAATTCCGTCAGGAGCGCACGCTGTTCGGAGAGGCCCGGCGCGATCTCCGGGCGATGGGATGGAACCGGGCCGCGCGCGCCGCCGCGAACCACTGGACCTCCCGCGCCAACGCCCTGAGCGAGCTGCCCGCAGCCCTGCGCGCTCAGAACACCGCAGGACGCCGTGCCCTGCTGGAGCACGTGTTCGCGCGAGTCTGAGCCGGACCCCATCCCGCCCACGCACCGCACCCTCGCCCAGGACGATGGCTTCGCTCCCCGCCCCGGATCCCGCTCCCCGAGCCTGTCGACGGGTCGGCTCCGCCCCCGATTGCTAGGATTCCCCGTATGACGACCTCTCTCGCCGGCACGCTCATCGTCATGCCGGCGCTCAACGAAGAGGCGTCCGTGGCCGCCGTCGTCCGCGAGGTGCACGCCAAACTCCCGGGCGTCGCCGTGCTCGTCGTCAACGACGGCTCGACCGACAACACGACCGTCGAAGCCCGGTCGGCCGGCGCGATCGTCGCGGAACTGCCCTACAACCTCGGCGTCGGTGGCGCGATGCGTGCCGGGTTCAAGTACGCCCTCGCCCATGGGTACCGGAACGTGGTGCAGGTCGACTCCGACGGCCAGCACGACCCCTCGGGTGTCGTGCGACTCGTCGAGGAGCTGCAGACCGCCGACCTGGTGCTGGGCGCCCGTTTCGCCGGAGAGGGCGACTACGAGGTGCGTGGTCCACGGAAGTGGGCGATGGTCGTGCTCTCTGGCGTCCTCAGCAGGGTCGCGCGGACGAGACTCACCGACACGACGAGCGGCTTCCGCGCCACGGGCCCCCGCGCCGTGCGACTGTTCGCCGAGCACTACCCCGCGGAGTACCTCGGAGACACCATCGAATCGTTGGTCATCGCCGCCCGCTCGGGTTGTGTGATCCGCCAGGTCCCCGTCGCCATGCGCCCTCGCGCGGGCGGCACGCCCTCCCACAATCCCCTCAAGGCCGCCAAGTACCTCGCACGAGCCGGTCTCGCGCTCGTGTTCGCGCTCATCCGACCGCCCGTGGCCCTGCACAACGGAGACGAGGTGGTGACCGCATGATCCCCATCGGCACCTACATCCTCGGCATCGTCGGCGCGGTCCTGACCCTCGGGATCGTCGTGGAGATGCTGCGGAAACGGCGACTGCGCGAACGGCACGCCGTCTGGTGGCTCATCGCCGGCCTGCTCGCACTCGTCATCGGCGTGTTCCCGCAGGTCCTCGTCTGGGCCGCCGGCGTCATCGGCGTCGAGATCCCGACGAACCTCGTGTTCTTCGTGAGCATCTTCATCCTGTTCCTCGTGAGCATTCAGCACAGCTCGGAGCTCACCACCCTCGAGAACCGGAGCCGGACGCTGGCAGAGGAGAGCGCTCTGCAGGATCTTCGGATCAGGGCGCTCGAACAGCGGCTGGCCGAGGTGCCTCGAGACGGTTCGTCCCCGGACGACGCGAGCTGACCCGCATCCTCGCGAGCGGCTGGTCGACGAACCACCACAGCAGATAGCCGTAGGCGACCGACAGGACGAGCGTCGTCAGGATGCTCGGGACCCAGTCGAGTTGCGGGTTCAGATGGATGACGAGTTGCTGGACCGGGAAACCGATCAGGAACATCCCGAAACTCGGGTCTCCGAAGCGACCGGCCGATCGCAGGACCGGGATCGGCTGCGACCCGACGGTCACGAGGACGTACGGGACCACGAGGTGCGCGAAGAACCAGGTCAGCTCCGGCTCGAGCACCATCACGATGGCCAACACGGACGCGGCGATGATCGCCGCGTCGAGTCGGAGCGGGACACGCCACTCGCGCAGCGCCGCGCCGGCGCAGAAGAACGCGGCGACCCGGAGGATGTCGTCGACGAAGTTGCCCCAGACGATGTCACGCGTCGGGATCGCGTCGACGAGCGGAGCGACGACGCACCAGACGAGCAGCCCCGTCCAGACCGAGGCCCGCACCCGCCGCCACGGGATCCATCCGATGACCGGCACCAACAGGTACATCGCGAACAGCGGTCCGAGCGACCAGAGGGCACCGTTCACGGCGTTCGCGTAGGGGTTGTCCGAGAACACACCCGGCAGCGTGTAGTCCGGCAGGAGCACGAGGTTCTTCGTGAGGTGGTTGAGCGTCTGCGGATCCGACAGGTATGCGCGCACGCCGAGTGGCGTGGCGATCGCGCCGATGATGACCACCGTCACGAGGAGGCTGACGAAGAGTCCGGGGAAGACGCGCAGGACCCGGGCCGACACGTATCGCACGAGCTGCGGACGGCGTTCCCACGCGCCGGGGAGCAGGAACCCGGAGACCACGAAGAAGACCCAGAGCCCGAGTGCGGGGATGTCCAGCGCACCGAACGGCGAGATCTCGTCGTCCAGGATGATGAGCGAGTGCCGCACGAGGACTGCGACCGCCGCGATGAGGCGCAGTGCGGTGAACGAATTGGGACTCACGGTCTGCCTCCTGACGGTGACGGGCTGTGCTGCGGCCTGTCGATGCGCCCGCCCACGCTATCCGCGCCGCCCCGGATCAGGAAATCGGGTCGTCCGGCGCCGGCGGGCCGAGGTGCACCGACGCCGGCCGGCGCAGAGCGACGATGTGCACGATCAGACCGGCCACCGGGCCGACGACCATCGCGAGGATCGTGCGCTCGTGCAAGCCCAGCGGCAGGAGCAACGCGATGATCGTGGAGACGGCGGCGACGATCCAGCCACCGGCGAACGGCCCGTGCTGCGCGCGCGACAGGGTGGCCGCGCCCGTGACGCACAGGACACCGACGAGGCCCGCGGTCGCCACCAGGAGGGCGATGGTGCCTCCGGACAGCACGTCCGCACGCCCGAACAGGATCGAGAGCGCCCAGGGACCGAGCCACCAGGCGAGCAAGGCGAGGAGGCCCGCACCGGCGAGCACGATGATCGCGAACCGGACGACCCGGCCGAGCATGGCGTCGGCGTCGGTACGGAAGACCACGACGAGATAGCTCTGCAGTGCGAGTACGACGATGACGATCGGTGCCCTGGTGAGGGTGATGGCGTAACTCAGGGAACCGAACGCGTCCGAGGAGACGATGTCGCCGGTCGCCTGGATCATCAGCGGCAGGCCGCTGACCATGACCCCGGTCGCGGCGGCGGCGGTGACGGTCCGCAGGACGTTCCAGCTGAGTTCCCGCGGTCCGACGTCGATCCCGAACCGCCCGACGACACCGCGTCGGATGAACGGCCAGAGGATGAGCGGGGTGATGGCGAAGGGAAGCGTCACGCCCCAGGCGAGGACCGCGATATCGGTGGTGAGCGAGAGCATGACGGCCACGATGGCGAACCGGACGAGCCCGTCGACGATCGTGAGGGCCGCAGCGGACCCCCAGAGCGAGAGGCCGTAGAGCACGCCCGCGGTCGCAGCGACCACGACGTAGGCGGCGAGGCCGATGACGAGCGGAAGCACCAGCGACCAGCCGTTCGCGGGGAAGACCGCGCCAACCCAGATCCAGGCGGTGCCGGCGATGAGCACAGCGATGATGAGCGCCGCGACCACCGCGAAGTTGCGGACGACCGGCGCACGGGATGCGCCCCGTGCTCCCTCACCGAGGACGTGGGTGGCACGCGCGACCTCCTGCTGGACGCCCGACAGCGCGCTGATGAGCAGGTAGAGCGCCGACCAGAAGACCGCGAACGGCGCGTACGCCGCCGTCCCGAGGGCTGCGCCCGTGATGATCTGGAGGAGGTAGCCCGCGCCTCCCCCGATGGCGGTCGCCGCGAGGATCAGGACGGCACCGTTCGGCCCGCGGCGCACGGCCTCGGGCGGAACGGCGCTATCGCTGGGCGGCAATCCACTCCTGCAGCGCCGCGACCCCCCGCGTGACGTCCCAGGCCGGGGCCCAGTCGAGTCCGGCGAGCGTGTCGTCGATGCTGCACTCGGCGTGCCGGACGTCGCCGTCGCGGTACATCCCGTTGATCACCGGCGCGGGCGCGCCGTGATAGGCCGCGATGGCCTGTGCCAGCTCGAGGATGGTCGTCCCGACGCCGGAACCGATGTCGAAGCGGGACACGTCGGCGGACGGTCCGGCGGTGATGACCGCGCGGAAGGACTCCGCGATGTCGTCGATGAAGACGAAGTCACGGACGATCCGACCGTCCTCGTACACCTGGATCGTGCCGCCGTCCATCGCGAGCTGGGAGAAGAGGGAGACGATGCCGGTGTAGGAGTTGATGAGCGACTGGCCGGGACCGTACACGTTCTGCAGCCGGAGGACGGTGAGCTTCGCGTCGTGGGCGGCGGTCCAAGCGGACAGGATGTGCTCCTGGGCGAGCTTCGTCGCTCCGTAGACGCTCGTCGGGGCCGGCATGGTGACCGCGGCCCGGCTGGGCAGGGGTGAGGCCTCCGGGAAGTCCCACTCGCCACGTTCGAACTGAGCGTGCGAACGTTGCCCTGGCTCGAACACGGACCCGTCGGTGCGCCGCCACTGGCCCTCGCCGTAGACCGCCCGGCTCGACGACAGGACGAAGTGTCCCGGGACCTGCCCCGCCCGGCCGAGTGCGTCGAGCATCTCCGTCGTTCCGACGACGTTCGCCTGAGCGTGGCTCGTGGCGGCGTGGAGGGACTGCGCCGTGCCGGTCTCGGCGGCCAGGTGGACGATGACGTCCGGCTCGACGTCCGCCAGCAGGGCGTCCCAGGCGGCGGCGTCGGTGACGTCACCGACGACCAGCTCGGCAGCCTCGTGGAGGTCGGCTGGCCGTTCTGCGCTCGGATGGACCTGCGGGTGCAGTTTGTCGATGACGACCCACCGCTCGGCTGTGGCAGCGAGCTTGTGGGACAGCGCGCAGCCGATGAAGCCGGCGCCTCCCGTCACCAGAACGGTTCCGAGCGTTGTTGCAGTCACGAATGGGTGTCCTTAGCTGTAGGCGGGCCGACATTCGATGGTACTCGACGCGGTCACCGTCACACGGGATCCGCGGTCCGACGCGTCGCGAGCCACTCGAGTCCCCGCCCGGGACCGCGATCCTTCAACGCCATCGCCCGCTTCTCGACCCCGTGCCAGCTCAACCACGCGCACGCCGAGGTGACGAGGATGGTCAGCCCGACCCACGGCCAGTAACCCAGGGCGTTCCACCCGAGGAAGGCGGTGAACTGCTGGACGAGGAACCCGTAGACGTACATGCCGTAGGAGTAGTCGTTCTTGGCGCCGATCCACTGGACGCGCTTCGGGAGGCGAGCCGCCAGCCAGAGGATGAAGTAGGCGAAAGCCGGGTACCCGAGGAGCACCCACCCTCCGGTCACGAGCGTGACCGCCGCCACGACACCGCACGCGACGCCGATCCAGTCGTTCAGCGGGATCCGCTTCGAGTACATCGCGAGCGACGAACCGATGAGGAAGGCGAGACCCAGCTTGATGGGGTTCGCGTCGACCAGTTGCGGGATGAACACCGTCACGATCTGCGGTGCGACGCTGTAGGCGATGTCGGCCAGCCAGAACCCTGCGGCGAGCGCCGGCACGACCCAGCGGGCATGGCGGAGCACGCCGACCACGAGGAGGGCGGCGATCAGCATGTAACACCCCCACTCGAGCGTGAGCGTCCAGAGCGAGCCGTTGAAGACGCTGTACTGGACGACCTCGCCGTACGGCGTCGTGTTCTGGAAGATGTCCCAGACTCCCCACTGCCGCATCGTGAGGTCCGCGTTGGAGAAGACGTAGGCGACCGGGCTGACCCCGATGTAGTCGCGCAGACCGCGGCCGGAGAGGTGCCAGGCGATCGGTCCGACGATGACGGCACCGACGAGGAGCACGGTCCAGAAGGCCGGGAAGATCCGCAGGGCGCGCCGCCAGACGAACTGGAGGATGTCCGCGGACGCACCGCTCTTCGCGATGAGGTAGCCGCTGATCGTGAAGAAGCCGACCACGGCGAACCCACCGATCGTCTCCTGGCCGTTCGTCCACCCCTTCGACGGATCCTCCCCCCAGCCCCCGGTGGGGAACGCGTGCGAGAAGATGACCATGGACGCGAGGATGAGCCGCAGGACGCCGAGCGAGTTGCGGTGGCCGCCCAGTCCTTCGCTGAGCGACATGCCACCGCCCGGGAGGCGGAGACGCTTGCCCGGACGACGCGGCTGGTCGTACGGGACGTTCGTCGTCGACGTCATGCGTTCCATTCCTGAGTGCGGGGCCGGCCCCTGGACGGACGCCGATGGGCGGTCCGAGGTGGAGTCAGGATACCCCGTCGTCAGCCGTCGCCCGTGACGGCTTCCGCATAAACTGTCTGCAGTCTCCGCGGTCGGCGCACGATCGCCCGTCATCACGTCGAATGGAACATCATCTCGCTCGCAGGCCCGCTCGAACCGTCCGGTGGCGCACGCCCGGTCAGGAACCGTTGGCGCGTGTTCGTGATCGCGTTCGTCTGCTTCTTCGCAGCCAACCTCCTCTGGTCGCTCGCCTCCCCGCTGCGCTCCTCGCCTGACGAGCCGGCCCACTTCATCCGCGCCGCCGCGGTCGTCCGTGGCGACCTCACCGGGCAGCCGAAGGCGGGCGAGACCTGGCTCTCGGAGTCGCTCGTGCCGAAGTACATCGCCGACACCCAGGGGCGCACCTGCTACGCCTACCAGCCCGACGTCAGCGCGAGCTGCGACGGACCCGTCGACCCCGACGACACACCGACCCCGGCCGTCACCACGGCGAACTCCAACCACCCGCTCTTCTACGCCATCACCGGGCTGCCCACGCTGGTCCTCGACGGCAACGCCGCCCTGTACGGGATGCGCGGGATGAGCGCCCTGCTCAACGCGGCGATGCTCGCCATCGCGACGATGTCGCTCTGGCAGTTCCCACGGGCGAGGTTCGCCCTGATGGGGCTGGTCGCGGGCTTCACACCGATGGTCGCGTTCCTGTCGGGAACGCTCAACCCCAACGGTGTCGAGGTCACCGCCGCGGTGGCCCTGATCTCGGTCCTGCTCCTCACCCTCAGGCGCGCCTCGTCGACGCGACTGCTCTGGGAGCGCGGAGCGATGGTCGTCCTCGCGACACTGCTCCTGTCCAGCACCCGCAGCATCTCACTGCTCTGGGTGCTCGTCATCGTCGTCGCCGCGCTCCTCGCCGCCGACTGGCGATCCGCGAAGGACCTGTTCAGACGACCGGCCGCGATCGTCACCGTCGTGGTCTCGGGGCTCGTCGCGGTCGGAGCGATGGCCTGGTTCCTGACCCCGCTCACCACCTACGGTGACGGAGGGCAGACGTATCCGGAGGTGGGCACCGGGTACTGGACCGGATTCCTCCAGATGCTCGTGAGCACCTTCGACTACGCCCAGGGGTGGATCGGGCTCTTCGGCTGGATCGACACGGCACTCCCGCTCTCCGCGATGGCCATCTGGACGGTCGCGGCGGGATCGCTCGTGGCGGCCGCCTTCATCGTGGGCCGAGGTCGCGCTCTGCTCGCCCCGCTCCTGCTGGTGCTCGTCCTGGTCTTCGTCCCGGCATTCGTCCAGGCGGCCCTGGTCACCGAGATGGGCTACATCTGGCAGGGACGGTACACGCTCGCGATGTTCGCGGTCCTCCTCGTCCTGTGCGGCGTCGTCATCGATGGGAGCGACGTCGTCCTCGGGGTGAGGACGACCCGTCGACTCGCGACGATCGCACTCGGCGCCCTGGTGATCGCGCACCTCGTCGCCTTCGTGAACACCCTGCGGCGGTACACCGTCGGTTCGCAGTATTCCTTCGCCGACATGCTCCAGCACGTCACCTGGCAGCCTCCCGCCGGCTGGCTGCCGCTCTCCGTGGCATATCTCGTCGTGCTGACGGCCGGGGCCGTCCTCCTTCGCCGACGCCTCCTCAACGACCAGGACGCGCCGGTCGGCTCCGTCGCCCAGACACCGGGGCGGCGCTCTGAGGATCCGCTCGGACCCGCCGCTAAGCTGATCGGCGACGGAACCGCGAACCGTCGCGCATCGACCTGATCGGAACCTCCACCACATGGATTCTCCCGCCCGCAGCTCCGCCCCCACCCGCTGGGAGCGACGACGCTGGCTGACCTTCCTCCTCGCATTCGTCACGATCCTGGCGCCGATGGTCCTCTGGGCGCTGGCCTCGCCGATCGGGTCCATTCCGGACGAACCGTCCCACGCCATCCGCGCCGCTGCGGTGGCGCGCGGAGAGCTCGTGTCCGTGCCCTGGCCCGAGAATCCGAGCCTGACCGAGGCGACGGTACCCGAGAACATCGCGAACGCGCATCAGCTCGTGTGTTTCGCCTTCGACGGCGAACTGACCGCCGACTGCCAGGCGGGACTCCGGGATCGCGACGAGGATCTCGTGACCACGGGGTCCTCGGCCGGGCTCAACAGTCCGGCGTTCTACGCGATCGTCGGCTGGCCGTCACTCTTCGTCACCGGTGACGCGGCCTTCTACGCCATGCGCATCGCCGGGGCCGCGGTCTGCGCCCTCGCGCTCGCCGTCATGGTCATGCAGCTCACCCTCCTCCCCCGCTGGCGGTGGGCCATGGTCGGCGCGATCGTCGGGGTCACCCCGATGGTGCTCTACCTCAGTGGTTCCCTGAACCCGAACGGCCTCGAGGTCGCGGCTGCCGGAGGGCTCTTCGCCACGTTGCTCGCGATGACCCGAGGAACGGCCACCGGACGACGGCTCTGGGAACAGGCCGGCCTCGCGCTCGTCACCGCGAGCCTGCTCATGACGACGCGGAGCATCTCGTTGCTCTGGGTGCTCCTCATCGTCGTCGCCGCCATCTTCCTGGGCAACCGGCCGCGGGTGGCGGCCCTCCTGAAGTCGCCACCAGGCCTGGCACTGCTCGTCGGGGCGGCCGTCGTCGGTCTCGTGACCGTCGCCTGGTACCTGCAACCGCCAGCCCTCGCCGGCTCGGCCCCCGCGAGTCTCGGGATCGTGAGTTATCTCTTCGCGGCCGGCTACACCTTCATCCAGTCCATCGACTGGGTGTTCGGCATGATCGGGTTCTTCGGCTGGGTCGACACCCCCGCCCCGTCAGCCACGATCATCGCGTGGAGCGCCGCACTGCTGCTCCTGTTGTCGGCGTCCGTCGTGTGGGGTCGACGACGCACCACCGTCGCGGTCTGGGGCCTCCTCGTCGTGTGCCTCGTCGTGCCCGTCCTCACGACCCTCTCCGTCTACGCGCAGTACGGATACATCTGGCAGGGCCGCTACATGCTCGCGATGTTGCTGTGCCTCGTCATCGTCGCCGGTCTGGCGCTCGACGACGCCGGTGTCGGGATCGGTGCCGACCGTCGCATCGCGCGGTTCGTCGTCGGCGGGTTCGTCCTCCTGGCGATCGGCCACCTGTTCGCCTTCGTCATGACCCTCAGGCGCTACGCCGTCGGGATCGACGGCGATTTCGGCCGATTCGTCTTCGACCCGAGCTGGGAGCCGCCCATCGGCTGGCGCCCGCTGTCGGTCGCGCTCCTCCTCGTGCTCGTCGTCGCCGTCTGGTTGAGCAGGAAGCTCTTCCTGGGAGCACCCGACCATCGGGCCGTCGAACCGAGCGCCGACCGCTTGGACGATCAGCCGTCGAGGACGACCGAGAAGTCCTGATCCGAGCACTCGGCACGCAGGGAGGCCTCGAGGTCGGGGTTCCGCGTCCGGATCGTCGCTCCGCTCTCGAACCGACCGATCGCCGTGCAGACGTCGTCGATCTTCGTCACGTCCAGGGCGTAGGCGGAGATCCGGATGGGGTCGGTCGCGTCCGTCGTGTTGATCTGCAGGCTCCAGGAGTTCACGTAGGCGTCCGTCGAGGGATCGGCGTACCCCACCAGGATGTTCTTCTCCCCCGGCGTCGCGAACCGCATGGCGAGCTCCGCGGCGTCGCCCGACGCGGCGATACCCGTCTTCCGCCAGACCTCGACGATCGGTGACACCGCCGAGGTTCCCGGGCCGAGCGGCGTGATCTGCCACGCGAGCGATCCGACCAGCACGATGCCACCGGCGACGAGGACCACACGGGCGCTCCGCACCTGGTCCAGCCGGACGGACAGCGCCTGAGCGATCAGGGCGAGGATGATGACGAGCGCCAGCGCCTCCAGCAACCAGGCGAACTTCGCCGGATAGTACCCCCAAGGGTTGGGCACGGCGTGGCGCAGGAGGACGAAGACGACGACCAGCAGCGCCCCCGCGCCGGTGAGGGCGAGGACGCCGGCGAAGACGTGCGATCGGCCCTGCTGCAGGCGGGCGCACGCGGCGACGACGAGCAGAGCGGCCCCGACCGCGATGGCGGTGTTGGACGTGGAGGTGAAGATGCCGCCGTCGGCGGAGAGCGCACCCTGCTCACGGAGGAAGTCGGGCACGGTGACGAACAACGCGTACCCCACCATCTGCGCGGTCGCCGCGATCACCAGGATGAACCGGGGGACGTCGACCCTGCTGGTGAGCACTCGGAGGTTCCGTCCGGCGAGGACGAGCAGCACCGACCCCAGGACGATGGCGACCGGACCCCACGTGCCGAGGAGCACCGTGATGATCAGCGTGAGGACGACGTAGGCCGGCACCGGGTACTGCTCGGCGCGCAGGTAGACGAGCCACCCGGCCAGGAGCAGGAAACAGGCGAGCGCAGCGTTGAAGAAGCCGAATTGCAGGGCGTTCCCCGCGACGAACCAACTGAGGGGAAGCGCACCGGCGACCAGCGCAAGGGGGGTCGTGACCCACCAGGAGGCCGTACCCCGCGACGCGACGACGACCGCACCGGCCAGGACGGCAGCACCGAGGAGCACCAGGATCCAGAGTTGGGCGAGCTGACCGAGGTCGTGTCGCAGATACTCCTCGGGTGGGATGGAATGCCGCCCGGGTGCCAGCGCTGCGGCCACGAGCGAATACGGGACCGGCACCGGGTTGGTCCGCTCCGGGCTGATCCCGCCGTCGCCGAACATGTATCGGGAGAACATCAGGCTGGTGATGGAGTCGCCGCTCGTCACCCACGCGATGTTCCACCGGCCGGGGACGACGACGATCGCGAACACGGCCACGAGTCCGGCGAGCGCGCTCGCCGAGGCGACCAGGATCTGGCGGAGCGGTCGGACGAGGCGAGCATCCAGCGTCAGAACACCGTGTCGCCAGAGCAGCACCGCCACGGCGACGCCGATCGCCAGATGGACGATCAGGACCGGTGTGGCGATGCCGACACCGAGGAGGGGCGTCAGACGGAGCAGCATCGTGACGACGAAGAGACCGACGGCAGGGCCGGCGGCGATGCCGAGGAACCAGTCCGTCCGATGGGCGACGAGCGCACCGACACCGAGCCAGACGGCGAGCCAGAGCGGCCATCCCGCTCCCCCGAACCACAGCGCCCAGACGGCGAGCAGGACGACGCCGACCAGGTAGGCGGCCGCGAGGACCGTCCCGGACGAGAGCGCCAGGGGAGGCGATGCATTGCTGCGGTGCGCGACGGTCCCGGTCTCCCCCGGATCCGTCTGCTGACGACGAACCTCGACCACGACCGCCCCCTCATCCGCGGCGGCCGTCGGCCCGGTCGCCCTCCGCGAGCCTAGTCGACAGCTGCAGCTCTGATGACGATCGTCACCGCCCGAGCACGGACCGCTCGTCACAGGTCACCCGTCGCTTCCGAGGTCGTGGAAGACTGAACCCACCCGTTCCCACCAGGAGGCCCCGATTGACTGAAGCCGAGACCCAGCGTTCCTACGTGGAACGACTCGCAGACGCCGAGACCCTCGATGACGTCCCCGGGATCGTCGACCCCAGGGTCCAGGCACCGTCCAATCCACCGCGGCGTATCCAGCAGAAGTTCGTCGGCGCGAGCTACCTCGACGCCTACCGAGAGGCGGAGCGCTTCATCGGAGCGGCCTTCGACCGGTGGCCGACAGGCGACCAGGGCGAACACCTCGTCCTCGACTTCGGTTCCGGCTGGGGCCGGATCACCCGCCTCCTGATGAGTCGCCTCCGGGCGGACCAGATCTGGTCGAGCGACGTCGACACACAGATGACGGCGCTCCTGCACCACACCCTGCCCGGCGTCAACGCGGTCACGAACCGCCCGATGCCGCCCACCGTCTTCCACAGCGGCAGTTTCGACGCCGTGACGGCGTTCAGCGTGTTCTCCCACCTCTCCGAGGAGGCCCACCGCCGGTGGTCCGCCGAATTCGCGCGGATGACCCGGCCGGGGAGCAAGGTCTTCATCACGGTGCTCGAGGAGAACTTCCTCGCCCAGGTCGCCGGTGCACAGGCTGCGGTGGCCGCAGGAGAGGCCGACACGTTCGCGACGAACCTCGCGGCTGTGGTCCCCGACGCGCAGCTCGCGCTCGAGCAGTTCCGCAACGGCGAATTCATCTTCGGAGGCGGCGGCGATGACGGACCGCGCGAACAGTCGTTCTACGGTTGGGCGGCCGCACCCCGGGAGTTCGTCGAGCGCACGTGGGGCGCCAACGGGTTCGTCGTCGAGTCCTGGATCCCGACCGGAGAGCTGTTCGAACAGGCGATGGTCGTCCTCAGGCGCGAGGAGGCCGGCCCGATCGCGCGGGCCGAGCGTTTCGCCCGCCGCGCCGTGAACGGGCTGCAGCGCCGCATCGCGCGCTGAGTTGCACGGAACGCAGCGGTTCGGGGCCGTTCTCAGCGACTCTCCAGTCCGGCCGTATACTGAGCCGAGAACCGCCGGTCACCCATCCGGGGGTGGATGAGAGGAAGCCGATGCTGGTCGCACGTCGTGGAGGACTGCTCGCAGTGGTCGGTCTCGTGGCCACGTTCGGGCTGACCGGCTGCTTCGGCGGTGACGCGGCTCCCGACTCCAGCCCCTCACCGACCGGCTCGACCAGCGAGGTACCGGGCAAGAGCCCGGAGCCGGCGCCGATCGAGCCGGAGGCCGTGATCGTGTTCGCCACCATCGATCCCGACGGTGCGACCATCTCGATCTCCGGCTACGTCGCCGGCGTCATCGAGAACGACGGTTCGTGCACCTACGTCCTGACGGGGCCCGGCGACGAACAGCGCATCGAGTCCGTCGGGGCTGCTGACGCCGGGCAGACCTCGTGCGGGGTCGTCCAGCTGGACACCGGCGCCCTGCTCACGGGCACCTGGTCCGTCACGCTCGACTACGCTTCAGCGGCGGTCACGACGACCTCCGCCCCGACCACTCTGGAGATCCCGTGAAACATCGTTTGGCGGCATTCTTCGCCATCTTCTCGCTCCTCGTGGCCGGCCTCGTCGTCGGTTCGACGCCGGAGACGTCCGAAGCCGCCGAGGCACGGAACTTCGACCCCGGCAACATCATCAGCGACCAGCTCTTCTACAACGACATCTCCATGTCGGCGGCAGCAGTGCAGTCGGTGCTGAACTCTCGGGTGTCCACCTGTCGGTCCGGCTACACCTGCCTCAAGGACTTCCGCGAGAACACCCCGAACCGCGCGGCGGTCTCCGGCAGATGTGCGGCGTACTCGGGAGGCAACCAGAGCGCGGCGGAGATCATCACGCGCGTCGGCGTCGCCTGCGGCATCAGCCAGAAGGTCCTGATCGTCATGCTCGAGAAGGAGCAGAGCCTCATCACGGACGATTGGCCCTCCGCGCGGCAGTACCGGAGCGCCATGGGCTACGGCTGCCCGGACACGGCCGACTGCGACACCAACTACTACGGCTTCTTCAACCAGGTGTACGCGGCCGCCCTGCAGTTCAAGAACTACCAGGCGAACCCGACCCGCTGGAACCACGTCCCCGGTCGCAACAACGCCGTACGGTTCAATCCGAACGCCGCCTGCGGTTCGAGCACCGTCTACATCCAGAACGCTGCGACGGCCGGACTCTACAACTACACGCCCTATCAGCCGAACGCTTCCGCGCTCGCCAACCTCTACGGCACCGGCGACGGCTGCGGTGCCTACGGCAACCGGAACTTCTGGCGGATCTACACGGACTGGTTCGGTCCGACGACGGGCTCCTCGTACGGCTCGTACGACGGCGTGTCCGGTGGATACCAGGGCATCTCCGTGTCCGGCTGGGCGATGAACCCGAACAGCACGGCGCCCGCATACGTGTGGGTCAACGTGAACGGCCAGGGAGGACCGTTCCTGGCGAACACGTCCCGTGCGTGGTTCAACTCCCTCTACCCGGGCTACGGCCCGAATCACGGCTTCGACGGGACCATCGCGAAGCCGCCGGGGACGTACGAGGTGTGCGTCTACAACTCGACCATGAACACGCTCCTCGGCTGCAAGCAGGTCACCGTCCCGAAGGGTGCCGGATCGTTCGACACTGCGACGCAGGTCCCGGGCGGCATGATCCTCAGCGGTTGGGCAGTCGACTACACGACGAAGAACCCGACCAACGTGACCGTCTCCGTGAACGGCAAGGCTGAACCGGCGGTCGCGGCCAACGTCTCCCTGCCCTGGATCAACGGATACTTCCCCGGCATCGGTGCCAATCACGGGTATTCCATCAAGCTCGACAGACCACTCGGGACGTACAACGTGTGCGTCGACGCGATCTCGGGTCGGTTGGGTTGCAAGACCGTGACGCTGAAGTCCGAGGAGGTGGGGTCGTTCGACACCGCGACGGCCTCGGCGAATCAGCTCCGGCTCACCGGTTGGGCGTTCGACCGGAGTACCACGGCTTCGACGTTCGTCTGGGTCGACGTCAACGGCAAGGGTTCCGCCTACCGCGCGAACACCGCACTGAGCTGGTTCGAGGGCATGTTCCCGGGGGCGGGGAAGAACCACGGGTTCGACCTCACGATCCCGACGACGGCGGGCAACAATCGAGTGTGCGTCTATGGTTCGGCGACCTCGAAGTTGCTCGGCTGCAAGACCGTCAACGTCCCCGCTCCGGCAGAATACGGTTCCTTCGACACCGCGACCGCCGTCGACGGCGGCATCAAGCTGACCGGCTGGGCCTACAACTCCGCGACGAAGGACCCGTCCTACGTCTGGTTCGACATCAACGGCGTCGGAACCGCGGTCAAGGCGAACACGAGCCTCAGTTGGTTCGAGGGATTGTTCCCCGGAGCCGGCAAGAACCACGGGTTCGACGTCACCCTGCCGAAGGGGCCGGGGACCTACCGGATCTGTGCCTACGGATCCGCGACCTCGGTGCTGTTCAGCTGCAAGACGGTGACCGTCGGCGCCGGGAAGGCTCCGGCACCCGCGCCGACGCCGACGCCCACCCCCACGCCCACCCCCACGCCGACGCCGGTCGCACCGACGCCGACCCCGACCACCGCGACCGGATCGTTCGACACGATCACCCCCGCGGCGGGCACGGTCCGGGTGACCGGTTGGGCGTACCAGCCCGGCGTGGACCCGGCGACGACGACGTCGTTCGTCTGGGTGGACGTCGACGGGGTCGGTGCCGCCTACCGCGCCAACAGCACCCTGTCCTGGTTCGACGGCCTCTACCCGGGTGCCGGCACCGACCATGGGTTCGACCTGACGGTTCCGGCGGCGTCCGGGGCGCGGAACGTGTGCATCTACGAAGCATCGACCAGCGTGAAGTTGGGGTGCAAGGCGACCACGGTTCCCTGACCGGAGCCGTGAACGTCGAAGGGGCTGCACCGTTCGGTGCAGCCCCTTCGACGTTCGCGCGAATCGCGCTCAGCGGTACAGGACGTCGCGGATCGCCATCAGGTAGGACTTGCCGAAGCGGAGCGTCGGTTCGAGGACGGCGCTCTCCGCCCATTCGTTCCAGGCGTTGACGAAGACCAGACGGTGCTCGCGATCGCGGTCCGCGACGGCCGACACGGCCGCGTCGAACCAGCGTCGGAACGTGTACGGGTTCGAGCCCCACCAGAGATCCGGCTGCCACTGGCGTCGGGCCGTGTTGTCGTAGTTCACCATCACGCCCGGGTAGCGGTCATCGGACACACCCTCCAACAAGGTGAGCTCGGCGTTCTCCACCATGGCGTCGTAGCGGAACGTGTTCCCCTGGAACCGGTCGTCGAACTCCGTGTCCGCGCGGTCCCATGGGCTCCACAGTTTGTTGTGGGGAGCGAACTCCATGTACGCGTCCATGCCGTGCTCGGAGAGGTCGCCTTCGACCCCGTCGAACGCGCCGCTCACGTCCACGCTGAGGAGCAGGAGGTCGTCCAACCCGGCCTCACGAGCGACCTGACGCCAGTAGGCGACGACCGAACGGTACTCGGGGATCTGCGTGATCCGGTATACACCGAGCACCGGGCGACCGTCGACTCGGATGTAGCGGTCGTCGGTGAGCAGGTCGATGACGTCGTGGATGAACTGCGTCGCGGGGACCCGCTCGTAGTCCTGACCGATCAGGACGTTCGTCGAACGTCCGTCCCATCGCCGCGTGAAGTTCTCGTTCGCCCACATGATGCAGAACGGTTCGTCATCGGAGTCCGCGACCAGCTGTTCCACCGGCAGGTTCATGAGCTTCTTGCCCGCGAACCAGTAGTAGTAGTACATGAAGCCCTCGATCCCCATGGACTGGGCGAGGTCGTACTGCTTCCGCCGGGTACCGGGCGCCCGGAGGTCGTAGAAGCCGAAGTCGCTGGGGAGCAGCGGCTGGTTCTGCCCCTCGTAGATGGCCTGTGCTCCGGCGACGTTCGACCATTCGGTGAAGCCGGTGCCCCACCACTGGTCGTTCTCGGGGAAGGCGTGGAACTGCGGGAGGTAGAAGGGGACCGCCCTGGCCCGCGGTTCCACTTCGGCATCCCGTCGGAACCGCTTCCAACCGTCGGACTCGACATCGGTCGAGGAGGCGGTGAGCGAACCGACCTCGCGCAGGTCGTATCCGGCCTCCTCCGTGACGATGCCGATGAGGCGCTCGACGCCGTGCGCCGTGGTCGCGTCGACCTGCCCGGCCTCCGCCTCGAAGTCCCACTCGCTCAACTGCAGCGCGCGGAGACCCTGCAGGATGAAGCCGCGGACCCAGTAGACCGAACCGGACGCGAAGTGGAGGGTCTCCGGTTCGAGTTCGAGCTGGAGACGCTTGAGGAGCGCCTCGACGATCTGCTGGTCGCCGCCCCAGAACTCGGGACCGACGAGGTTGCCGTCGGCGGTCAGGAGACCGAGGGACGGGTCCCCGGCGAATGCCGAAAGGATGGACTCGACGTGCTCCGGCGAGCCGAGCAGGCCGGCGTACAACGAACGGCGCCACTCATCGCCCGTGCCGCTGAGCTCCGTGTGCTCGGCACGCCAGGCACTGCGCTTCGTGTGGATCTTGAGGACCAGCTCGTACGGCTCCAGGATGTCGGCGTTGACCAGCGACACGAGCGGCAGGATGTCGCGTCCCTGGTTGTTCACCTCGTACACCTCGACCCGCCCGACGCGGTCGAGGGACGAGGTGTCGAGGTCGAGCGGGACGCCGGTGGCGTTGGTGACGATGAGGTCGAACTCGACGGGCAGGTGCTGCAGCTCGTGGAGGATCTCCGGCACGAGCTCGGCGTAGAAGACGTGCACGACCACAGCGACGCGCGCGGCGGGCACCGTCGACGCCTCGCGCATGCGCCACTCGCTCGGGAAGAGCGAGGTCAGGCGGTCGTTGCGTCGTCGCAGCCAGTTCTCGAACCCGGCCGGATAGGCCGTCGGCACGTGGTGCTGGACGATGGCCGGGTCGAGCTCGGCGAGCTTGACGCCCGCGGAGATCATCTTGCGGCCGGCGAACCGCTTCGCGCCGCCGGGGGTGATTCGTCTCATGTCTTACCTCGGCTTCGTGTCCGGTGTGGTCGGCAACCAGTCCATCGGGTCTTCCCCGAAGGCGGCTCGTACGGTCTCGCGAGCGCGGACGCCGTCGGCGACCACGCTCGGGTTGGTGATGATCTCCCGCTTCACGAACGGGAACCCGAGCTGGACGAGTCGGCGCCAGCCACGGATGACCGGGTTCTCCCCCGGTTCGACGACCTGGGCGTGATCGATCCAGGCGCTCGTGACGTAGGCCTCGACGTGGAGCAGCTCGCTCAGCCCGATCTCGTACTGGTCGATGATCTGCTGCTTGTCGTCGTGGTCGACGAGCGTGCGCCAGAAGGTGCGGACCGGGCGGTCCCGGAGCATCCCGTTCCGGAAGCCCAGGAGGTAGCTCTGGAGATGCGGCGAGAACTGGAGCGTGTTCGTCGCGCCCCAGACGTCCGTGTCGCGAGTCTCGAAGTCCTCGAGCATCGGCTGCAGCGACCCGAACGGGCCGACGAGTGAATCGTTCGCAAGCAGCACGAACGGGGCCCGGAGCAGCTGCGGGTACAACGCCATCCCGGTCGCCCATGAACCGAAGTCGTACCCGATGTTGGGCTTGCGCACCACCAGCGCCTCGGGAGGCGTCGGCCAGACCAGTGGTTCGACCGAGTCCGACGCACGGACGACGACGACGAAGTAGCCGCAACGGGCGAGCTCCGAGACGAGAGTGGAGAGCGACCGTGAGACGTGCGGATCCGCGCCCCAACTGGCGACGAACGCCACCCGCTCGGGGTGCGTCGGGAGCGCTCGAGGGCGCTCGATCACCACCCGAGGGAGGACCTCACGCAGAACGGTACCGCCCACCTCAGCGGCCCCTGCGGAGCGATGACACGCGCCGCTTCACGGCTCGCACCGGCTTCGTCAGGCGCCAGGAGGAGGATCGGCGCAGTTCGCGCACCTGCTCCGCGTACTTCGCAGACTTCGCACGCTCAGCCCGGAGCAGCCGCTTTGCGTCGTCGGCTTGACGTGCCAGGCGGGCCGCTTCCGCTCGCAGGCGGGCGATCTCGAGCCTCGCCTGTCGGAGCTCTCCGGTTCCGGCCTCTTCAGTCACGTCGTCCCACCTTCGTCCGTTCCCCACGAGTCAACGCTCCATCCTACCGAGGCGCCGACTTGGAGTTCGCTGGGCTTGCGTGTAGGCGAGACCCAGAGGTCACGCGACGGAATCCACCACGCTGGCGGTCGGCACGGCGTGCACGGTCCCGACGGCAAGCTGGAAGTGCGGGGCATCGAACGACGCGATCTGGGGCCGGTCTGCGAGGTGGACCCCGTCGTGGGTCATCAGCGACACGTTGACGAAGTACTTGCCTTCGCCGAAGGTCACCTTCTCGAGCACGAAGTCGACCGTGCAGGAGCTCCGGAGCCGCGGGAGCGACAGTCCGATGCGCTTGCTCGTGGTGCCGTAGACGACCTGGCCGAGCGCACTGTCGATCTGCACCGCGGCGATCCAGTCGTCAAGCCCTTCACTGTGGGAGAAGGTCGCGGACACGATGAGGTCGTCTCCGGGCGCGACGGGCTCACCGACCGCCTTACCGACGGCGTGGGCGTTCACCGAGATGATGCGTCCGGCGCCCTCCTGCTCCTCGGGGTGCTCGGCGATCTCCTCCTGACGTCGCTCCTCGAGCACGTCGCGGAACTCCGTCGTCGCGACGTGCGGTTCGCCGTCGAACAGCACCTCGCCGCGGTTCAGCAGGACGGCGCGATCGCACAGTTCGGTGACCTGGCCCAGGGAGTGGGTGACGATGACGATCGTGCGGCCCTCGGCCTGGAAGGACCGGATCTTGTCGAGGCACTTCCGCTGGAACGCCTCGTCGCCGACGGCGAGTACTTCGTCGACGAGGAGCAGGTCGGGGTCGACGTGGATCGCCACGGCGAAGGCGAGCCGCATGTACATGCCGCTCGAGTAGAACTTCACCTGCGTGTCGATGAAGTCACGGATCCCCGAGAACTCGACGATGTCCTCGAAGTAGTAGTCGGTCTGTTTGCGGGACAGCCCGAGGATCGAGGCGTTGAGGTACACGTTCTCGCGACCGGTGAGGTCCTGGTGGAACCCGGCACCGAGCTCGAGGAGCGCGGCGAGCCGACCGCGACGCTTCACCGAACCGCTGGTCGGCTCGATGATGCCGCCGATCGCCTTGAGCAGGGTGCTCTTGCCGGAGCCGTTCGGCCCGATGAGCCCGATGGTCGAGCCTGAGTCGACCTCCAGCGAGATGTTCCGGAGAGCCCAGAAGTCCTCTTTGTGCTTCGCCGACCGGCCGGCGTTGACCAGCCGCTCCTTGAGACTCTTCTCCTTGCGGATGACGAACCGCTTCGAGACGTCGTCGAGACGGACGATGGGGACTGAGGTGCTCATGTTCACAGCTCCTGCGCGAAGTTGCCCTGGAGCTTCGCGAACACGCGCTGGGCTCCGAAGAGGAGGACGATGCCGACCACGGCGGCGATGGCCAGGCGGAGCCCGAGGTCGGGCAGGGTCTCGCCGTTGCTTGTGCTCGCCCAGAACGCTTCCTGGAATCCGATGACCCCGAGCGTGATCGGGTTGTTGAGGTAGATGTCGGCCAGCCAACCCGGCATGTGCTGCACCGCGAACGTCCAGTGATACAGGATCGGCGAACCCCACATGAAGAGCATGAGGAGCACCTCGACCAGGTACTGCACGTCGCGGAGGTAGACGTTCAGGGCGGACAGCAGGAGTCCGATCGCCGTCGCATAGACCAGCAGCACGAAGAAGCCGCCGAGGCCGAACAGCAGGTTGCCTGAGAACTGCAGTGTCCCGAACAACGCGGCGGCTACCAACAGGATCACGAACTGGATGCAGAAGTTGAAGATCGCCGAGCCCACAGCGGAGAGGGGGAAGATCTCACGCGGTAGGTAGACCTTCTTGACGAGGCCCGAGTTGGCGATGATCGAGGAGGTCGAGCCGCCGACGATCTCGCTGAAGAGCCCGTAGGCGGTCAGACCCGCGAACAGGTAGATCGCGAAGTTCTCGATGTTGCGGGCTGCTCCGAGGAACTGCCCGACGACGACCGCGTAGATGAGCAGCTGCATGAGCGGCTTGATGAGGCTCCAGAAGAAGCCGAGTGCGCTGTCCTTGTACCGCGCCTTCACCTCGCGGTTCGTCAGCAGACCGAGGAGCTCGCGGTGCCGCCAGATGTCCTTCAGCTGCGAGGTGGAACCCCCCAGCGACGACCCGGGTGAACCGGCGTCCTCCCAGGGCAGTCCCGCCAGTCGTTCCGCCCGATCGTCCGGGCTCGGCGCAGCAATAGCCATGCAGTGGATCTCCTAGCAGTTCGAAACAGCTCTCCGCTGATTTCGAGCAGAGACGCCTCCGAGGATACAGGAGTGAACATGAGAGACTGCGTGCTGGGGTTCGAAGCGGACTCCCGCCAGGCAATCTCCAGGAAAGCGAGGTCGGTGTGCCCGACGGATACCGGAGCCTCCCGCGGCGCGCCCTCGGCCGCGCGGCGCGTGACTACCGTGGAGCCGTGCTCGCCTACCAGCAGCGCCGGGCCGACCAGCGGATGCGGCGGATGCTCGACGGACGGTTCACCATCGAGCTCCTGGCGGGTGAGGTGCACGAGGAGGACCTCGCGGTCGTCGTGTGCCTGTGGAACCGGCGGGAGCGGCTCGCCGACGTGATCCGTCTGCTGCGCGACCAACGAGTCGACCGCCACCTCCGGTTGGTGCTCTGGAACAACCAGCCGGACGACGAGGCACACTATCGCCGGGTCATCGCGGAGGTCGGCGTGGGCGGTGCGCTCCGCAGCATCGAGTTCCGCGCCAGCCCGGAGAACATCGGCGGCATCGGACGCTTCTGGGCGGCTCGCAAGCTCAGACTCGCCGGCTATCGCGGACCGTTCGTGATGTTGGACGACGATCAGGACGTCGAACCGGACTTCATCCGATCGCTCCTCGAACGAGCGGGCGAGCGGGTGATCGCGGGGGTCTGGGCCTATGCGAACCACGGCTCCTACTGGAACCGGACGGATCTCGCCGACCGCGAGCGGGCCGATTACGTCGGCACCGGCGGCTGCGTCTGCGATTCCGAGATCGTCACGGATGACGCGTTCTTCACCGACCTGCCCGAGCGGTACCGGTTCCTCGAGGACATCTGGATGTCGTTCCTGGCCGCCCGCCTCGGGTGGCGTCTGGAGAAGGCGGACCTCCCCGTCACGTTCGTCCTCGACGAGACCAATCAGAACCATACGCTCGCGTACATCAAAGACGAGTTCTACGCCTACCTGCACCACGACCACACCGGACCGACCGACGCGTAAGCTGGAGCGGTTGTCCCGATGCCGACCCGACAGGAACACACTCGATGAAACTCGCCATGACGATCATGGTCCGCGACGAAGCGGACATCATCGCGGCCATGCTCGACCACCACGAGGCCCAAGGGGTCGACACCTTCATCGTCACCGACAACGGGTCGGTCGACGGCACCACCGAGATCCTCGAGCGCTACGCGGCCGAGGGGCGGATCGACCTCCGTCATGACCCGGTGCACCGCAAGCAGCAGGCGCCCGTGGTCACGCAGATGGCGCGCGACGCCTACACCCGTTATGGAGCGGACTGGGTCATCAACGCCGATGCCGACGAGTTCTTCCTGCCCGTCGATCGCACCAAGACCCTCCACGAGGTGTTCGAGCAGATCCCCAAGACCTACCTCAGTTTCCTCGTCCCGGTCGTCAACCTGACCGGCGCACCGGCCAAGGACGGCACCGGCTTCGATCGGCTCGTCTACCGCGACGCCCGAACCCAGGACCAGCTCGAGCTCGCCGGGGTGCGTGCCCACCCGACCCCGGACGCCGTGCACATCGGGTCCCCCGACATCGACGTGATCCAGGGCAACCACTTCGTGAGCCTGGCGTCGCAGGGTTCCCCGCCGCCGGAACTCGCCATCGAGGTCCTCCACCTGCCGTGGCGTTCGTGGAAGCAGTACAAGAACAAGGTCGAGATCTCCGGGCGCGCCTACGAGAGCAACCCCGAGTTGACACCCAGCCCGAACCACCACGGGATGCGCGACTATGCGAGATTGAAGGCGGGTGCGCTGCTGCCGTACTACTTCATGCGCCACCCCACGCCCGAGGAGCTCGAGCAGGGAGCGGTCGACGGCACCCTGGTGCGCGATGACGTGCTCGCCGATGCGCTCACGGCGCCCGTGCCGGATGCGGACTTCGACAAGGCGACCCGGAAAGCACAGCTCGCCTTCAGCGAGGCGCTCCGGTACGACCGTGTGCAGCGGGCGAAGCGCATCGCCTCCGGCTTCGAGGATCGACTCGAAGCCGCAGCGGAGCGCGAGGCCGACCTCGCAGCCCGCCTCGCCGTTGTGGAAGGTGAGGCGGCGGCCCTGCGCTCGAGGCGGGTCGTGCGCGCCACGGATCGACTCGCACGACTCGTCCGCCGTCGCTGACCGGTCTCAGCAGCGCTTCAGTGCCGCCACCACCGGCGTGAGTGCCGTGGTCCCGCCGATGCTGAGTCAGGCCTGACGCCACCGAAGTCTGGAATCTGTCGCGGATCGCGAGCAGACCATCAGGAGCCCGGTCGCCGTTCGGCCGTACTGCCCGTCGAGCGAAGCTTTACAGAACGCCCCCGGAGTGACACCGTCCCGATGCGGGTTCCCTGCTGAACCGAGCGGTGGCGCCGGCGCCGGAGGCGGGTTCGGAGCAGGAGCCGGCGCAGGTGGCGGAAGGCAGACGAAGCGATCTGCCACAGCGGGAGAAAGCGCCGCGGCACCACCGAGCAAGGTCAGTTCCGTAACTCCTGCCGAAGCCAAACCGTTGGCGACGACAGGCGGAAGGCAAGTCGGCGTCACGACGTACAGCGACGAGCCGGTGCGGCCCGCGAGGACGGCACCCGCCAGTGCGTCCGCATACGCGGTTCCCGTTGCAATCAGGGCAGACGAACTTCCCGATGGAAACTGACTGTTGATGAGGACCGACGTCTCGTAGCGATCCTGGCCGGCGATGCGGCCAACGGATGAGACGGACTTCCGCAATCCGCCCGCGTAGCCTTCCCCGATAGCGGCCGAACCGCCGATGAGCGTCGCACTCGTCGTTCCCAACGCCTGGAACAGTCCCAGATCATCCAAGCTAGGGCCCGATGAGCTTCCGTCGACCAGTAACACCGGGATCCCGCGGGGTCCGCTTGCGGCCCCCGCGGAGAGGGCGTCGGGAAAGTTGGATCCTGTCGCGAGGAAGACCTGCGTTGCTCCGGTCACCGAGAACGCTCGCTGAATCAGCGCTCGCGACGTCGCGAACCGATCTGTACCCGAGACTCTCTCGACGGTGATACCGAGAACACCGAGTTCGTCGACCACCGAAGCGTCGACGGCGTTCACACCGCCGACGACGACGACCTTCGTGACGCCGAGGCGCGAGAGTTCCGCTCGAACGGTCTCGGGAAGCCGATCGCGCATCGTGAGGAGGAGTGGACCACCTTCTACCATCGCTGCGGGCGCCGCGCTGAGGGCGTCCGGAAAGTTGAAGCCGGTCGCCAAGTACGCAACGGTGGCCCCGCCGTCGGGGAACGCTGCCTGCGAGATGGCGACCGCCGTCGAGAATCGATCGTCGCCCGCCAGTCTGACCGTCGCCGCCTGAGCTGGAGCGGCTGTGCCAGCCATCAGGCCGGCGCTTGCGAGAGCGATGGTCGCCGCCACGGCGAGCATCGCCAATCGACCGCGTGGAGCGAACGTTCTGTGCACAGCGCTGTCCTTGCCGCCGACCGCTCGGGTTCGGCAGGCGAGCTGAACTCTAGCAGAGGTGATCACCTCAGTACTGCACCCTCGAGGCACGGCTCCGATGATCGGGGTCAGCAGCGCTTCAGTGCCGCCACCGCCGGCGTGAGTGCCGTGGTCCCGCCGACCACCGACACCGTCTTGGGCTGCAACGCCGCAAGGCGGTCGAGTACGGAAGACGACACACAGGTGGACCCGCTCGTGAGCATCGGTACACCCAACGCGCCGGCTGCGAGTGCGTCGGGGAAGTTCGCCCCCGAGGCCAACAGCACCTGATCGACGGCGCCCGGCCACGCGGCGGCCACGATCTGCGCGGCCGTGTCGTAGCGGTCGGCTCCCGCATACCGCGTCACCTTGCCCGGGTAGAGGTGTTCCAACTGCGACTGGATACCGGCGCTCATCGCCGCACGCCCGCCCACGAGTCTGACGTCGCGGACCCCGAGCCCGGCGATCATCCGGAGCGTCGCAGCGTCCACGGTCGACGCACCACCGTCGACGAGGACCACGGCACCTCCCAGACTGGCTGCGGCCGGGCCGGCGGCGAGTGCGTCCGGGAAGTTGGACCCGATCGCGAGGTAGACCGTCGAGGCGCTACGCAGCGCGTCCGCGATGAGCAGTCGGTTCGTCTCGAACCGGTCCGACCCACCGATGCGGGTCGTACCGTGTGCGAATGCGAGCCCCGTGACCTGGCTGAGGACCGCGTCGGACACGGCCGACGTCCCACCGACCACCTTCACCGTCGCGGGACGCAATCTGAGCAGCTCCGCCCGCACCGCGTCCGGCAGGACCTCCGGTGCCGTCAGGAGGACCGGCGCACCGATCGAGGCGGCGAGGGCTCCGGCTCCCAGCGCGTCCGGGAAGGTGTTCCCCGACGTCAGGTAGACGGTTCCGGTACCCGTGTCGAACGGAGCGAACGCCTGCGCCGTCGCGACCGCGGTCTGGTAGCGGTCCTCCCCCGAGATCCGGACGACCTCCGGCGAAGCGGCCACGGTCAGCGCGGCGGAGACCAGTCGTCCGTCGTCGGACCCGCTCACCCCCCAGAGTCGTTGCACGCCGGCGGGAGCGTCGGCCGGCAGTCGAAGCGTCCCCGCGACCCCGCCGCCCGCATCGGCGACCAGCGCTCCGACCTGCTCAGCGGAACCCGTCGACGGGTGCAGGGAGAAGGTGACCGTCTCCGCCGGTGCGAACCCTCCTGCCCGGACGACGAGGTCGCCTCCCGAGAAGACCGCCCCGCTCGTCGAGAGCGCCTCCGTCGAGCTGAGTGGCATCGGGGTGCCCGGACCGGACGCGAGGCGGAACCGGCTGGTGGCGCCCGCGATCGAGAGGTCCAGGTCGTCCCCGGGAACCCAGCCGCTCGGAACGACGATGTCGACCGTCACCGCACCCGATCCGTCGACCGTCGCCCCGACAGGTGCAGCGACCGCACCGGACAGGTCGCCGCCCGACGCTAGTCCCCGCGTGACGTTCGTGATCGAGGCCGTCACCTGCTCACCAGGCGTGAAGCCGAACGCGCTGGCGGTCACCACGGCTCCCGCCCCGACGGGGCCCGTGATGCTCCAACTCCACCTGGTCGCCGTCGGGCCCGAACGGACCGTCAGCGGTAGGGAGATGGTCTGTGCTGCGCCACCTCCCGAGGGTGTGCACGTGAGCTGCAGGGACCCGGCCGTACCATCGGGGATCGACGCCGACATCTGACCGTCCCGGGAGGTCACGCCGAGCGCTGAATTCGCCTCCGAGGGCGACGGCAGCGGTGTCGATGCTGCGGCGTCGACGAACGCCCAGCTCTGGGAGAACGCGTCACCGCCGTCACCGCACTCGGCGGTCTCGCCGATGAAGTCCACGGTGAACGCGCCATCCGGTGCGACGGACGGTGCAGAGACGTAGGCGCCCGTCGGAGCCGGTTGCGGAGCCTCGGCCACGGCCGCGGGGACGGCACCGAGGGCAGTCGAGGCCACCGCGATGGCGACGACCGCGCCGATCGCGACCGAGGTTCTGCGTCGTGGTCTCGGACCGACGTGTCGGGCCCCGATCGTCTCTGGCATCTCGGGGCCTTCCGCTCGGGGATGTCGTCCTCTGAGGGTATCGAGCGGACCAGCACCGGAGAGACGCCACGCTGCGGTCCCCGACGAGACCCTTCGAGCCGGACCCTGTCAGCCGGCGTCCCGTCCCAGTTCGGCCCAGAGCGCGCTGACGCCGTCGTCGAGTGAGGTCGGCGACTGCGGCCGACCGAACTCGCCCTCGTACCGGGAGACGTCCAGGACGACCCGATCGACGAACGTCTTCGGTTGCGGCAGGCGTTCGATCGCGAAGTCGACGCCGGTGACGCGACGCAAGGAGGCGAACACCTCGGACACGGAGAACCCGATGCCGCTGCCGAGGTTGTAGGTGGAGTGCTCCGGCGTGGTCGCAACCACCGGCAGGATCATCCGTACGAGATCCTCGACGTAGACGTAATCGCGGACCATCGACCCGTCGCCGAACTGTTGGATCGGCCGGCCGAGAGCGATCTGTCTCAGCGCGATCGGGATGAGCCCCTGCTTGCGGTTCGGACGCTGGCGAGTGCCGTAGGGGTTCGACACCCGCAGGGCCGTCGAGGCCAGACCGTGCTTCGCCCGGAAGTAGTCGAGGTAGTGCTCGATCGCGAGCTTGCCGATGCCGTAGGGCGAGATCGGGAGCGCCTGGTCCGTCTCCGAGTAGACGTCCTGACCCTGCTGCCCGTAGATCGCCCCGCCGGTCGATGCGAACACGAATCGGCCGACACCCGCGGCGACACTCGACTCGAGGAGCTCGATCGTCTGGGCGATGTTGGTGCGGACGTCCAGCGTCGGATCGCTCTCCGCCGTCGCCGGCGTGGTCGTCGACAGGAAATGGAACACGAGTTCCTGACCTCGGACGGCTTCCTCGAGGTCGCTCCGACTGAGGAACTCCCCGGTCAGCACTCGGGCCCGCTCGGAGCTGAAGGTCGTCGTGCCAGAGCTGAACCGGTCGAACGCGGTCACCTCGTGGCCGGCACCGTCGAGCGCGTCGACGAGGTGCGAACCGATGAACCCGTTCGCACCGATGACCAGTGCCTTAGCCACGCATGACCCGTTCGACTGCCGACACGAACGCGTCACCCGAGTCGCTCCAGCTTGCACCGGCGACCGAGGCGGACATGGCCAGACCACGAGCGGTCGCATCCGGCCGGTCGAAGACGCCGGCGAGCGTCCGAGCGAGCGCCATGGGCACCGGAGGCACGTATTCGATGAACGGGTTGTCCGACACCATGCGGTTGTTCGGACCGTCGTTCACGACCGGGGCGACGCCGCTCGAGATCAACTCGAGCGGGAGCAGCGACATGTTGGTCAGCGACAACACGAGCCCCGCAGCACAGCGGTTGTAGAGCTCGTTGAGCTCGGCCAGCTGCATGCTGGAGTGGTTCTTGTACGCGAACGGCAAGTCCCATCCGGAGACGTCCCAACCGGCCAGGTTGATGGTGACATCCGGCTTCAGCTCCGAGAAGTCCTTCAGCGCGAGGACGCCGAGCTCGAACGCGCGCCGCGAGGTGACCGGGCGTGCGTAGAAGAAGATCTCGTTCCGTGGACGCTCATTCGTGATCCGGTAGAGCGAGGTGTCGACCGAGAAGTCGAAGGAGTCACATGCCATGCCGTACTCGGTGCTGAGCTTGTGGGCCAGCCACCCGCCAGCCGTGATGCCGTGGAATCCGAAGCGGTAGGTGTTCTCCGCGAGGATGTACTCCGAGCCGATCGCATAGAAGTACGGCTCGAAGTCCTGCACGAAGTAGAAGCGCTTCGCCGTCGAGCGATCGAGGTAGGAGGCGTAGGCGGTCTCCCAGCCGGTGGCGAACAACGCCTGGGTGTCCGCGTCCACGCCGACGGAGGCGTCGTACATCCGGATGTCGGCATTGAGATCCGGGTACGACTTCGAAGCGGCGAGCATCTGCTTCGTCGCGTCGAGACTCGGCGTCAGGTGCAGATTGTCGTAGAGGTAGATCGTGCAGTGGTGACCTGCCCGTTCAGCGAAGTCGATGAACCGGAACAGGTTCTGGTGGCCGCCGCTCTCGGCTCCCGGCGGCGACATGATCCAGGCCATGCGGACCGGGCCGTCGGCGACGGTCACCGGGTTCGCGAAGCGTTCGCCGGGCACCGTCCAGTCGACGGCTGCGGCGTGCTCGAGGTTGACGAGCATCTCCCCGCCGGCGTTCTGCAGGCTCAGTTGGGTCGAGAGCTTGCTGAACACCCGACCGAGGAAGGCCTTCGGACCGAGGTCCTTGAAGAACCGGAGGAGGCGGGCGGCACGGGTCCTGACACGGGCGGCGCGGGTGCGTACCGCCGTCAGCCGCGAGCTGAGAGGCGACACGGTCAGGCCTGCTGGGCCAGCAGCGTCTGCAGGTAGCGACCGTAACCGCTCTTCACCAGCGGAGCGGCGAGGGCTGCGAGCTGCTCATCGTCGATCCAACCGGCACGCCACGCGATCTCCTCGATGCAGCCGACCTTGAAGCCCTGGCGGTCTTCGATCACACGCACGTACTCGGACGCCTGCATCATCGACTCGAAGGTGCCGGTGTCGAGCCAGGCGGTGCCACGGTCGAGCACCTGGACCTGCAGGGTGCCGCGCTCCAGATAGCGCTCGTTGACCGTCGAGATCTCGAGCTCGCCTCGGGCGGAGGGCTCGATCGTCTTGGCGATCTCGACGATCGAGTTGTCGTAGAAGTACAGTCCGGGCACCGCATAGTTGCTCTTCGGCTGCGCGGGCTTCTCCTCGATGGAAAGCGCTTTGAAGTCGTCGTCGAACTCGACGACGCCGTAGGCCTTCGGATCGGCGACCTGGTAGGCGAAGATGAGCGCGCCGTCGATGTCGTTGTGACTGCGGAGAGCTGAACCGAGGCCGGTGCCGTGGAAGATGTTGTCGCCGAGGACCAGGGCGACGCTCTCGTCTCCGATGAACTCCTCACCGATGATGAACGCCTGCGCAAGGCCGTCCGGAGACGGCTGGACGGCGTACTCGAGGCGGATGCCGAGGTCGTCGCCGTTGCCGAGGAGCGCCCGGAACTGCTCGTTGTACTCCGGGGTGGTGATGATGAGGATCTCCTTGATCCCCGCCATCATGAGCGTCGACAGGGGGTAGTAGATCATCGGCTTGTCGTAGATGGGCATGAGCTGCTTGGAGATGCCCTTGGTGATCGGCCAGAGACGCGTGCCGGATCCACCGGCGAGAATGATGCCGCGCATCGTCAGTTCCCCTTCAAGGTCGCGTAGAACGCCCGGGCGTCGTCCCAGGTCGGCAGGAGGCCGGCGGCGGCCGCCTCGTCGAGACCGGGGGCCTCGGTGTCCTTCGGTGAGAGCAGAGGCGTGCCGGCCTCCGGTGGGATGACGAGACCGATCCGCTCGTCGAGCGGGTTGATGCCGTGCTCGCGGTCGGGGCGGTACACGTCGGTCACGAGGTAGCTGACGGTGGCGTCGTCGGTCAGGGCGACGAAGCAGTGGCCGAGGCCCTCGGAGATGAAGATCGCCTTGCGGTCGGTGTCGTCGAGCAGCACCGAGTCCCACTGGCCGAAGGTCGGTGAGCCCACGCGGATGTCGATGACGTAGTCGAGGACGGCACCGCGGGTGGCCGTGACGTACTTCGCCTGCCCGATCGGGATGTCGGCGAAGTGGATGCCGCGCACCGAGCCGCGCTTCGACACCGAGGTGTTGGACTGGGCCAGCTTGATCGACCGACCGGAGGCCTCTTCGAGCTTGTCGAAGCGGTACCACTCGAGGAACACGCCTCGGTCGTCGCCGAACTGCTTCGGCGTGATCTCATAGCTGTCGGGGACGTTCAGTTCGCGGATCTGCACCCGGGGAGTCTACCAAGTCGGCGCTCGGCGACAGTATTCCGCGGTTCCGTCACCGGTTGTCTCAGGCATAATCGAGTGTCCGCGCACAGAACGGCCCGCCATGATCCCTCTGCTCCGCCGCCTCTGGAACGGTGTCTCCGCGTACGCGGTGAAGTTCGGCGTCGTCGGGCTGATCGGCTTCGGCCTCGATGTGCTCGTGTTCAACCTGCTGCGCGTCGGCGTCTTCGGGCACGACCACGTCGCGCAGTCCCCGCTCGGCGCCAAGGTCATCAGTGTCTCGGTCGCCATCGTCTTCAACTGGATCGGCAACCGGTACTGGACCTTCCGCGAGCATCGCCGGAAGAACTTCGTCCTGGAACTCGGCGAGTACGTGATCGTCTCCCTGGGTGGCATGGCCATCGCCGTCGGGTGTCTCTACGTCAGCCACTACGTCCTCGGCTTCACCTCGCTGCTCGCCGACAACCTGGCCTCGAACGTCATCGGGCTCGGCCTCGGGACCCTTTTCCGTTTCTTCCTCTACCGCTTCTGGGTCTACGGACACCATCGGGCGGACGGCCTCGCCAACCTCGCTCGCGTTGAGGAGGCCCAGCGAACGCTGTTCGAGGAGCCACCGGCGACTCAGGCACCGACAGGTTCCGCCCTGCCCGAGCCGGGTACGATGAACGGGCCACTCCCGAGAGGACCCCTATCTTGACGTACCTGATCACCGGCGCTTCCGGCATGCTCGGCCACGACCTGCAGGAGGCCCTGACGGGTCGCGAGGTCACCGCCCTCGGTCGCGCCGAGCTCGACGTGACCGACCTCGAGGCCGTCCGTTCCGCCGTCGCAGGGCACTCGGCCGTCATCAACGCCGCCGCCTACACGAAGGTGGACGACGCCGAGTCGCACGAAGCAGACGCCGCGGCCGTGAACGCCATCGGGGCCCGCAACCTCGCGATCGCCGCTCGGGAGGCCGGCGCGAAGCTCGTCCAGGTGTCGACCGACTACGTCTTCGACGGCTCCGCGACCTCGCCGTACCAGGAGGACCACGAGCTCGCCCCGATCAGCGCGTACGGCCGGACGAAGGCCGACGGGGAGCGCGCCGTCCTCGCCGAGCACCCGAACGGCGGCTACATCGTGCGGACGGCATGGCTGTACGGCAAGAACGGACCGAACTTCGCCGCCACCATGGCGAAGCTCGCGGCGAACGGCGTCGACCCGGCCGTCGTGACCGACCAGTTGGGTCAGCCCACGTGGACCGCCGACCTCGCCGCGCAAATCGTCGCACTGCTCGACGCCGACGCTCCTGCCGGGGTCTACCACGGCACCAACGCCGGACAGGCCTCCTGGTATGAGTTCGCCCAGGCGGTCTTCGCGGCGGTCGGCGCGGACCCGGCCCGGGTCTCCCCCACCGACAGCTCGGCGTTCGTCCGCCCCGCGCCGCGCCCCGCCTACTCGGTGCTCGGCCACGACGCCTGGGCCACCGCCGGTCTCGCCCCGATGCGTGACTGGCGGGAGGCCTTCGAGGCAGCGACGCAGCACGGCGTCGTCACGGCACCGTGACCACCCTGCGCGTCGTCGTCGACCAGATCGTCGCGCCGGTCGCCGGCGGGGTCGGTCGTTACTCCGAGGAACTCACCCGTGAGCTCATCGCGAGCGCCCCAGCGGGATGCGACGTCGAGGGCATCGTCTCGGCGGTATCGAAGGAGAAGATCGACCTCCTCGAGTCCAAGCTCCCCGGACTGGCGACGCTGCATCGCACCACGCTCCCGCGCCGCGAGCTCAGTGCCGCCTGGCAGCTCGGCATCGTCGCACCCGGCACCGCGAACGGCATGGTGCACGCCCCGGGCCTGCTCGCCCCGCTCAACCGCCACGACCGCATCAACGACGGCAACCAGATCGTCGTCACCATCCACGACACGCTCGCCTGGTCGCACCCGTCGTCACTGACACCGATGTCGGTGGCGTGGCAGAAGGCGATGGTCAAGCGGGCGCGGAAGCACGCGGACGCCATCGTGGTCCCGACGCACGCCGTCGCCGACGAACTGCGCGACATCGTCGATCTCGGCGACCGCGTCCGCGTCATCGGCGGGGCCGCCGCGACCACGCTCACCATCCCGACCGACGCCGACGGTCGAGCACGGACGCTCGACCTCCCCGCCGAGTACCTCGTGTCGGTCGGCTCACTCGACCCCCGTCGCGGCATCACCGAACTCATCACCGGCCTCGGACGACCCGGTGCACCCGACCTCCCCCTGCTCATCGTCGGCACGGACAGCTGGGGCGACGTCACCCTCGCGCAGGTCGCCGACGAGGCCGGGCTGCCGGAGGGTCGCGTGCGTGCGCTCGGGTTCCTCGACGACGCCGACCTCGCCGTCGTCCTCGATCGCGCGACCGCCTTCATCTACCCGAGTCTCGCCGAGGGGTTCGGGCTCCCACTCGTCGAGGCGTTCCGCTTCGGCACGCCCGTCATCCACTCCGACGTCCCGGCGCTCGTCGAGGTCGGCGGCGGCGCCGGCGTCGTGGTCGAGTCCGGTGCCAAGGGGTACGCCGATCGACTCATCGCCACCATCAACGACGTCATTGGCGACAGCGAACGCCTCGCCCGCCTGCGCATCCTCGGCATGGACCGCGAGCAGGCCTTCAGTTGGCGCGACTCCGCCGAACGCGTCTGGCAGCTGCACGCGGAGATCTGACACCGACGCCGAGCCGGACGGACGACCTCTCAGAGCGGCCTCAGCCGGCGTCCGGCTCCGGGCTCGGCGACGGCGGGAACAGCTGGTCCTGCACCATCTGGTGGATGAGCGTGTAGTCGGGCTCTTCCGGGTCGATCGTCGGCGGGACGAACTGCAGGGAGTTGATCGGCAGCTCGCGCGTCTTGAGCGCGAGGTTCACGAAGTAGCCGAGCATGCCCTGGGGCACATCGGTCTTGACGACGTCGCCTCCCGCAGCTGCGACGTCCTGGAAGCGCGCGAGGACGTTCGCCGGGTTGAACTGCTTGAGCATCGCCGTCTGGAGGATGTGCTGGCGCTCCATGCGGTCGTAGTCGCTCGTCGAGTGCCGCGACCGGGCGTACATGAGCGCGGTCCAGCCGTCCATGTGCTGCTCGCCGGGTTCGATCCACTTCGTGACGTTCTCGAGGTCGGCGTCGCCGTCCATCGGCAGTCGCTCCTTGACGTCGATGTCGACGCCACCGAGCGTGTCGATCAGCGTGGCGAAGCCGTACATGTCGATGAGGACGTACCACTGGATGTGCAGCCCGGTGATGCCCTCGGCTGCCTGCTTCATCGCCTCGATGCCGGGCTCGCTCGCCTCAGCCGTCGCCTTGGGGAACAGTTCGGGGTTCTTCAGCTCGATCTCGGTATAGATCGAGTTGAGCTGACAGACGTCGACGTCGCAGGAGTCGTCGTAGCCGTCCGGATAGAGGGACGCCATCTCGCTGCCCTCGGGGAACGGGATGTCGACGAGGTCACGCGGCATCGACATGGTCGTCGCCTGTCCGGTCTCGGCGTTGATGCTGACGACCGACATGCTGTCCGGCCGCATGCCGTCGCGGTCGGGACCTGCATCGCCACCGAGCAGCAGGATGTTGTAGTAGCCGTCGACCGGCGGCTCCGACGGGCCGGTGTTGCCGAAGATGGAGGAGATCGACCCGCGGGTGGCGCCTGCGACCACCGCTCCGTAGCCGGCCCCACCGGCCACCAGCACCATGGCGAGGGTCGTGAACAGCGCCACACCGAGCCTGGCGTTCGGCGAGGCCTTCACGAGGCGCACGAGCCGCAGGGTGTCGAGCGTCAACACGATCCACAGGATCGCGTAGGCGGCGAGGAGGATCTGCGCGACGGTGAGGGCGATCGGATTCGTCGCGAGGGTGAAGAGCACCTCGCGGGCGAGGAACATGAGGGCAACGCCGACGACGACGAGCAGCCAGAGGAAGAGGGTGAACCCGAGGCCGAACCGACCGAGCTTCCGGTTCCCGGCAAGCACCTGCGCGGAGCCGGGGATCAGCAGGTTGAGCAGGACCAGCCACCAGGCGCGCTTCGTCATCACCTCGCGCGAACGGGTGTCGGGATACCGCATCGGCTTCGCGGCGGTGGCTGCACTCGTCATAGCTGCGCTTTGAGGTTCCGGTTCTTCTCCTCGACGGAGTCGGCGAGGCCCGCGGCGTAGGCGACGAGTGCCTGGTGCAGGGCGTCGTCGGCCGTGGCGAGGATCTTGACGGCGATCAGCGCGGCGTTCTTCGCGCCGCCGATCGACACGGTCGCGACCGGCACGCCAGCGGGCATCTGCACGATCGACAGGAGCGAGTCGAGGCCGTCGAGGCGGGAGAGCGGCACCGGGACGCCGACGACCGGGAGCGTGGTGACGGAGGCGAGCATTCCGGGAAGGTGCGCCGCTCCACCGGCACCGGCGATGACGACCTTGACGCCACGGCCGTGGGCGGCTTTGCCGTAGGCGATCATCTTCTCGGGCGTGCGGTGGGCCGACAGCACCTCGACCTCGAACGGCACGCCGAAGTCGCGGAGCACCTGCGCCGCGTCGCTCATGACGTTCCAGTCGGAGTCCGAGCCCATCACGACGCCGACGAGCGGCGGGGCGTCACGGGACGGGGCGGAGTTCTCGGGCATGAGCACCATCGTAGATCGCGGTGCCTGAAGATCGGCTCAGGACGCACCGCAGCTGGCGGACAAGCCCTCGCCCAGGAGCCCCCAGTCCGGGGACGCCTCGGTACCGCGCAGCGCACCGGTCGACAGGTGTCTGGGACAATCGGCGGATGAGCACGTCGACCGCGGACGGATCCGCAGCACGCCACGAGCCGCCCAGCCAGCGCGAGCTGCGGCGGTGGCGCGGGTACCTCGCCGACGAACGCGCCGAGGCCGCCGTCTACCGGGATCTCGCCGGGCGGCGGAGCGGTGAGGAGCGCGACATCCTGCTCGCGCTCGCGGAGGCCGAGAAACGCCACGAGTCGCACTGGATCGCCCTGCTCGGGGAGGACGTCGGCAAGCCGCAACGCGGTGACCTGCGGACCAGGCTGCTCGGCTGGCTCGCGAGGCGGTTCGGATCAGTCTTCGTCCTGGCGCTGGTCCAGCGCGCCGAGTCGCGCTCGCCCTACGCGACCGAACGGGCGGCCACCGAGCGCATGGCCGCCGACGAGCAGATCCACGAGGAGGTCGTCCGGGGCCTGGCCGCCCGAGGACGCAACCGCCTGTCCGGAACCTTCCGGGCGGCCGTGTTCGGAGCGAACGACGGACTCGTCTCGAACCTCGCGCTCGTCATCGGCATGAGCGCCACCGGCGTCGGCAACGGCGTCGTCCTCGCCGCCGGGCTCGCGGGCCTCCTGGCGGGCGCGCTGTCGATGGGAGCCGGCGAGTACGTCTCGGTCCGGTCGCAGCGTGAACTGCTCGAGGCGTCCAGCCCCAACCCGGCGGCCGACGACGCCCTCCCCCACCTCGACGTCGACGCGAATGAACTCGCGCTCGTCTACCGGGCACGCGGCATGGAGGTCGGTGAAGCCGAGGCCCACGCAGCGGACGTCCTGGCCCGCGTCGGCGCCGGCACCTACCAGCGCGAGGCCCGGACGGCGATGGAGCACGAGGCCATCGGGACCGGGCTCGGTGCCGCGCTCTCGAGCTTCTGCTTCTTCGCGTCGGGCGCCGTCATCCCGGTCCTGCCCTACCTGTTCGGACTGCAGGGTGTCGCTGCATTGCTGGTCGCCGCGCTCCTGGTCGGGGTGGCCCTGCTCGGCACCGGCGCCGTCGTCGGGCTGCTCTCCGGGGGGCCACCGCTTCGCCGGGCACTGCGACAACTCGCGATCGGGTACGGCGCTGCTGCGGCGACCTACGTGCTCGGCCTGCTCTTCGGCGCGAACGTCGGCTGACCCGGCCGTCGGTCGTCCGCCGCGCGACACCGGGAGTCGATGCGAACACGTCATCTGCCGTCCACGAGTGCGTCACCGGCGTTCCCTACGCTAAGCCCGCCGTCCGTCGACCCGGAGGGCGGAGGAGGGCGCGTGAGGCAGGTGCAGGACCGGACCGACGTGTCTCCCCTCCTCGGAGCGGTTCCGCGAACGCAGCCTGACATCCAGTTGCTCCGCGCGATCGCCGTCCTGTCCGTCGTGGTCTTCCACCTGTCGTCGAGCCTCCTGCCCGGCGGGTACGTCGGCGTCGACGTGTTCTTCGTCGTCAGTGGCTATCTGATCACGAGCCACCTCGCACGCCAGGCCGACCAGACTGGCCGCGTCGACCTCCCGGCGTTCTGGGCCCGGAGGATCCGGCGACTCCTGCCGGCCGCTCTGCTCGTCCTCGCCGTCACCGCCGTCCTGATCTGGCGGCTGGCCCCGCCGAGCGCCTGGACGCAGTTCTTCACCGAGACCGTGGCGAGCGCGACCTCCTGGGAGAACTGGTTCCTGGCCGGGAGCTCCGTGGACTATCTCGCACAGGGCAGCGCCGCGTCACCGGTCCAGCACTTCTGGTCGCTCTCCGTCGAAGAGCAGTTCTACCTCGGCTGGCCGCTCGTCGTCGTGCTGTGCGTGTGGCTCACCCGGCGTCGACCGTCAGACCTCCGCCGCACCCTCGGTGTTGCGCTCGGGATCATCGGTGCCACCTCACTCCTGTGCTCGATCGTGTACACGGCGGCGGACCCGGCTCCGGCGTACTTCGCCACGCCGACCCGTGCCTGGGAGTTCGCGGCCGGCGGTCTGCTCGCGCTCCTCGGGCCGGTCGTGGTCGTGCACCGCACCCGGTGGCGAACGGTCTCCGGCGTCCTCGGTGTCGTCCTCCTGGCGGTCGCCCTGGTCGCCTTCACCGAGCGGACGGCGTTCCCCGGGATCGCCGCCGCCCTCCCGGTCCTCGGGACGCTCCTCGTGATCGTCGGTGGGTCGTCGACCCACCGGTGGTCCGTGACGACCCTTGCGCGCACACGTGCGTCGCTCCTCCTCGGCGATCTCTCCTATCCGCTGTATCTGTGGCACTGGCCGCTCATCGTGGTCGCGCCGTGGGTGCTCGGCGTGCCCGTCGCGCTCGACGACCCGCTCGGGTGGGCTGTCGCTACGGCACTCCTGGTCATCGCCGTGGTCCTCGCCGCGCTGACGAAACGGTTCGTCGAGGACCCTGTGCGACGAACCCCCGTCTTCGCGCACGCACGCTCCGCACGGACCGTCCTGCTGGCGGGCGTGGCGACCGCACTCGTGCTCTGCATCCCGACGGCGGGGTTGCTGACCGTCGCTACCGAGCAACGCACCCTCGCGAGCACCGTGGACGCCTACGTCGCGGACGGCGAGCCGTGTTTCGGTGCCGATGCGGCCGTGTCGGGCTGCACCAATCCGGCGTTGGCGGACGAACTCCTACCGCCGCTGTCGGTGCGGACCGAGGACACCGGCGACACCTTCCGGTGCTCCGCGGCGGCCGACGCACCGGACTTCCCCGGCTGCACCTTCGGTTCCGAGCGCCCGGACGCCACGCGGGTCGCGCTCACCGGGAACTCGCACGCCACGATGCTCATCCCCGGACTCGTCGACCAGCTCGAGACACGCAACTGGCGACTCGACGTGTACGTCGGCAAGGGCTGCGAGTGGCGGGAGCCGGGACCGGACGACTCGGCGGCCTGCGTCGCCCGGCGGACGCTCATGCAGGAGGCGTTCACGAGTGAGCGGCCGTACGACATCATCCTGGTGACTTCCAAGAGTCCGGACGAGACCTCGGTGGCCGTGCAGGCCGCGATCCGCAGCGCGACGCTCGCGGCGTGGAGACCGGTGCTCGAGCAGGGGACGTCGATCGTGGTGCTGCGGGACAATCCCCGCGTGCCGACCGCGGCCGCGGCGTGCGTCGACCGCACGAGTGCCGCCGAGCTCATCGCTGGGGCGTGCGCCTTCCCCGTGGACGAGGCGTACCCGACGTTCGACCTGAACACCGCCACGGCGGCGATGACCGACGGCGCCGTGCCGGTCGTGGATCTCGGCGAGCTGTATTGCGCCGCCGGGACCTGTCCGCTCGCCGTCGGGAACGTGCTCGTCTATCGCGATCTGCACCACATCACGGCCACCTGGTCGCGGACCCTGGGCCCGTTCCTCGTCGACCGGATCCGAGCCGCCACCTCCCGAGGGTGACCAGTCCCCGATCGGGTGGAGTGCCAGCGCGGTGCGCTGACGCGAGGGTGTCGAACCCGGCGTCGGCGCGGTGCGCTGACGCGAGCGCGGCGGAACCGGCACGACCGCGGGGCACACGCGTGAGCGCGCCCCTCCGGAGACCCGCGCTGACGTCCCCGACCCGCGGTGACGTCAGCGCACCGCGCTGGCGACCACCCAGGAGAGCTCGGACGCGGGAGCGGTCAGGCGGAGGTGGGCTCGTACTGCCGGCGGTCGCCGACGACGCCCGCGAAACGGAACGGCGCACCGGTCTCGCGAGGGCGGTCGGAGTCGTGGACGTCGGCCGACGCCGCGTCCTCGAGGAGCTGCAGGTAGCGGGCGTCGTCGACGACCGTCCGCGCATCGAGCTGCGCACGGTTCGCGTCGCTCCGCAGAGCCGAGCGGTAGCCCGGACGCACGATGCCGCTGAAGCACTCCGCGACCGCACCCGAGCCGTAGCTGAGGAACGCGATGCGCCGACCGGTGAGGTCGTCGTCGCCGTCGAGCAGCGCGAGCAGTGCGAGGTACACGGAGGCCGTGTAGCTGTTCCCGATCCGGCGGTTGTACCCGGTCGTCGGCTCGATCTGTGCGTCCAACTCCTCCTGGGTGCGCTCGGAGCCGAGCGACTTGGCCAGGTGCCGGTGCGCCTTGATCGCCATCTTCGTGAACGGCTGGTGGTAGCAGAAGTGGTCGACCTCGGAGAAGTCCGCTCCGCCGCGTGACCGGTAGTCCGCCCAGGCCCCCTCGATCGCGTCCTGGTAGGCGGAGATGGACAGCTTGCCGTCGACGATCGCCGTCGCACTGTGGTTCGGGCGCCAGAAGTCCATGACGTCCTGCGTGTAGACGCCGGTCGCGGTCTCGAGCTCGAGGATGGCCGGATCGGCGGCCACGAGCATGGCGACGGCCCCGGCGCCCTGCGTCGGCTCGGCGTTGGAGTGCAGTTCGTACCGCGCGACGTCGCTCGCGATCACGAGGACGGTCTCCTCGGGGTTCCGCGCCACGAGCGCAGCAGCGAACTGCAGCGCCGCGGTGGCCGAGTAGCAGGCCTGCTTGAGCTCGACCACGCGGACCGCCTGCGGCAGGCCGAGCAGCCGGTGCACGTAGACGCCAGCGGACTTCGACTGGTCGATCCCGGACTCGGTGGCGAACAGGACGGTCCTGAGCCGGTCGCTGCCGTGGCGTTCGATGATGGGCGCGGCAGCGGCGGCGGCCATCGTGACGATGTCCTCGTCGGCGGCCGGGACGCTCATCTCGCTCTGGCCGAGACCGACGTAGTACTTAGCGGGTTCGACACCGAAGCGCCCCGCGAGCTCGGCGAGGTCGATGCGGTTCGCCCCGGTCGCGAAGGCGATGTCGTCGATGCCGACGGCGGGGCTGCTGGTCTGGTTGGTGTTCACGTGCGGGGTGCTCCGTTCGAGCGTCGACGATGCACCGGTCCCCCGGTGCGGTGGGAGGGTCAGGCGGGCGCGCCGGCTGCGGTCTGCGCGCTGCGTTCGAGCTTCAGGTGGGCGGCCATGAGCTCACCGGGGTTGGTCTGCGCGGCGAGGAGTGACAGTTCGCCACACCAGACGGCGGCAGCGCACAGGACGGCGAGTCGCCGGGCGTTGGCGCCGGGTTCACGGTCCTCGCGGCACCCGAGGCGGGTGAGGTTCTCCTCGACGAAGCCGAGCCCCTTGCCGTTGCCGACCGTGCCGACGATGAGGTTCGGCAGGGTGCAGGAGAAGTAGAGGTCGCCGTCGTGCACCTCGGCGTGTGTGACGCCCTGCGAGCCCTCGACGATGTTCGCCGCGTCCTGGCCGGTCGCCAGGTAGAACGCGAGCAGCATGTTGGCGTAGTGGGCGTTCGCGCTGCGCAGGCCGCCGGCGAGGATCGTCCCGACGAGGTTCTTGCGCACGTTCAGCTGCACGATCTGCTCGGGCGTCGTGTGCAGGAACCGCTCGACGATCGCCCGCGGGATCGTCATCTCGGTGACGACGTTCTTGCCGCGACCCAGGATGCCGTTGACCGCGGTCGCCTTCTTGTCGGAGCAGAAGTTGCCGGAGATCGAGCCGTAGCGGAGCATCGGCCAACGCTCCATGATGTACGGCATGAGACGGTCCGCCGCGAGCGTGACCATGTTGTGGCCGGACGCGTCACCGGTGCGGAACTCGAGGCGCAGGAAGAGCAGGTTGCCGGCGATCTGCGAGTTGATCTCGATGAGTTCGGCGAAGTGACTCGACTGGGCGACGACGGCCTGCAGCTCGGGCAGGCTGCGCTCGATCTCGCGGAGTGCCTGCAGGGCGTCGCCGGCGGAGTCGACCTCGAAGAGGACGGAGCGGCTCATCCGCTCGTCGACGAGCGTCGCGCGGATGCCGCCGGGGACCATGGAGGAGATGCGGGCGCCCCGACGGACCGACGGCCAGAGCGGGCTCTCGTAGGTGGCGAGCGGGACCTCCTGCTCGCCCTCCATGACGTTGCCGCTCAGGTGGAGCGGACCGATCCACTTGAGTGGGACCGGTGCGACGCCGTCGGGTTCGTTGCTCATGCGTGGGGTTCCGTTCCGCCCCGGAGGACGTCGTGCTGCTCGGCGAAGGCACGAGCGTAGGTGGATCTGATGGATTCGACCGCGTCGTCGTCGGTACGGCTGATCTCCGACGGCCCCCACGGGCTGTGGGCGGCGTCGATGAGGCCGGTCGGCGGGTGCACCGTGAGCGGGAGCCGCTCGATGCCGTGGGCCGACCAGTCGTCCTCGAGGGCGGCGGTGGAGACGGACTGGCCGATGAACGCGATCCCGCAGTCGCCACCACCGGCACCGGAGGACTTGGCCGCCCCGCCGAGGCGCTCGGCGGCGTCGCAGAGTTGCGCGAGCGCGGCGGTCTCGATGTCGACACCGGCGTCGCGGCCGAGACCGGCGAGCGTCGCGCGCGCGGAGCGGACGGCACCGAGCACGAGGGCCGGGTCCTCGTCGTTCAAGCCGATCGTGAGAGCGTCGACGGCGGCGCGACTGGCCGCGAGGAACGAGGTGTAGTGGGCGGTCTCCGCCCATTTGCGGGACTGCAGTTCGTCGACGAGACGCGTGGTCGAGGCGGGCTCGCCGGTCCATCCGACGAGGAGCCGGAGCGAGGTCGGCGGCGACAGTCGCTCGAGCCCCAGCTCGGCCCAGGGGTCGCGGAGGGCGGCGAGCACCCCTTCTCGGTGGCGCACCTCCCGCAGCCGGGCCCGATCGGGCGAGGTGTAGCGGAGCCAGCCGCCGAACATGCTCGCCGCGAGGTCGCCCCCGGAGGCTGCCGGCGCGACGTCGATGGTGGCGAGGATCGCGAGCTTGAGCATCTGCGTGCGGGTGAGGTCGAGCTGGTAGAACTCGTCGAGGGCGCGGATGGTGGCGGTCGTCACGGCCGCGCTCGAGCCGAGGCCGAACTTCCGGCCGCTCGCGTCGTCGAGCTCGCTCGTGATGGACAGCGCGGAGAACCGCTGCGCGACGCCGAGCTCGGCGACGAGGGTCTCCATCGTGCTCACGGCGGAGAGGACGTGGTCGAGCGGGCGTTCCTCGTGCTCGACGACGACCCCGTTGCGGTTGCGACGCCAGATGATGGGCGCTCGGCCGTACTGGTCGGAGAAGATGCGGCCCTCGTGCTCGCTCGCCTCGAGTCGGACGGTGACGCACCGGTCGACCGCGACGAGGATGGAGGGGTGCCCTGGTTCGACGACGGCGTACTCGCCGGCCACGAAGAGCTTGCCGGGCGCCTTGATCTCGATCATCGCGCTCCTTCCGTTGTCTGCTCGCCCGCCGATCCGCCGGGCTCCGAGGTGATGAGCCTCGCGCCCCGTCCGGCTCTGGCGGGGATGACGCCGATGTCGGGCTGCGCCTCGAGGATCCGAGTCGCGAGCTCGTCGACCGCGTCGGCTCGACACAGGATCTTCACGTTCGGGCCGGCGTCCATCGTCGCATAGCATTCGAGGCCGTCGCCTCTGAGGTTTGCGACGAGATCGAGCAGTTCCACGCTCGCCGGTCCCCAGTACCGGACCGGCGGCTCGGCGCCGAGCATCGTGGCGTGCATCCGCATCGCGTTCCGCTCGGCGATCGTGCCCACCGCGGTGAAGTCGGCGCGGGAGATCGCCGCGAGCATCTCCTCGAGTTCGACGGGGGTGCGTTCGACCCAGGCGGGGTAGTACGGGGAGGTGTCGACCGTGCGCCGCATGCCGTCGCGACTGGAGACCGACTTGGCCCGGGCGTCGAGGACGGTGAGGACCATGCCGAGCTCGAGCCCGGAGGCCGGCACCCCCTCGGCGAAGGAACTCTCGTCGTCATGACCGGCATGCCAAACCGCGAGCCCGTCGAAGATCGAGCGGGAGGCCGAGCCCGAGCCGCGGCGCGCGAGCCGGGAGAGGGCGCGGCGGTCGAGGTCGAGTCCGAACGCGGTCGATGCGGCGAGCGCCAGCGCAGCGAAGCCCGAGGCCGAGGAGGCGAGGCCGGCGCCCGTGGGGATCTCGTTGTGCGAGTCGACGGTGACGCGCTCGTCCCGGCCGGCGAGCGCGCGCACGAGGTCGATGAAGCGCGTGACGCGGGAGCGGGCGGTGCCCTCGAGGGGTCGTCCACCGAGGAGCACGACGTCGTCGTGTGCGTCCGTCAGTCGCACCGTCGTCGTCGTGGGCGCTGCGTCGAGGGTCAGTGAGAGGCTTCCGGTCCACGGGAGGATGAGCGCCTCGTCCCGTTTGCCCCAGTACTTGACGAGGGCGATGTTGGGGTTGGCGAGCGCGGTCGCACTGCCCTCCTCCGAGGCGGTCGTCGCGAGCTGTTGCGGGGTCAGGGTCACGCGTAGTCCTCCGCGTCGATCGTCCAGGTGCCGAGTGCTCCGGCCTCGAGGAGGGCTTGCGAGATGCGTCGGGCTGACGCGGGGTCTGCGGCGAGGGTGATGATGCATCCGCCCTGCCCGCCGCCCGTCAGCTTCGCGCCGAGGGCGCCGTTCCCCGCGGCGACCGCGATGAGCGCGGTGATGGCCGGGTGGCCGGCGCCGAGTTCGTCGAGGACGACCTGCGCCGCGTCCATGCGGGTCCCGAGGTCGTCGCGGCGGTCCGCGGCGAGGTCGGCGACGCCCGCCACGGTCCCGCGTTCGAGCTCGGCCAGGAGCGCGCGACCACGCTCGGGGTGCAGCTCGACGAAGGCGCGGACGTCGGCGACCGCCTTCCGGGTCGACCCGCGCGCACCGGTGTCGGCCACGACGAAGCTGCCGCCGAAGCGGATCGGCGGATGCTCGACGCGGCCGGCGGTGAAGAGGATGGGTGTCGAGGCGCTCGTGGCCCGGGCGTCGAGACCGCTGGGCGTCCCGTGGGCGACGCGTTCGCCGCGCTGCACGAGCTCGAACCGGTCGGCGTCGTCGAGCGCCACGCCGTGCAGGTCGGCGACGGCGTCGACGATCGCGTTGGCGGCCGCGGCACTCGAACCGAGGCCTCGGCCGATCGGCAGGGTCCCGCGGACGACGACCTCGACACCGGCCGGTGCCGCACCGACGTGCGCGAGGGTCTCGAGGACGGTGGTCCCGAGCGGATCGGAGGCGTCGAGCGGGCCGAGCGAGATCTCGGTGTCGAGCACCGAGGCTCCGTCGATGCGTCGGGCGGTCGCCTCGACCCGGAGCGACGGGATGGGCAGGGCGACGGCTGGAGACCCGTACACGACGGCATGCTCGCCCAGCAGGATCGCCTTGGCGTGCGCGAAGCCGCGACCGGTCGCAGCCGTGTGCTCTGTCGTCATTTCACCATTCTGGTCCGAAAAACATGCAGCTGGCTGCACATCGGTCGTCCGGTCGCGATCCGATCCGCCACGGGGCCGGCTCGTGAGCCGTCCCGCAGCGCATCCGGGCGCTGCACGATGGGCCGTCGACGGGAGCTGCCGGAGCGCTCACGGCGTGTCCCATGCGTACCGGAAACACCCAGCCTACGCCGAACGGCCCGGTTCGGCTCGTTACGGTTGAGTGGGCGGGACGGCCCGGTTAGTATCGGAACACCTCCATTCATGCAGACGACGGCCGCCGCACCCAGCGCCCGCGTCGACACGGACCCTCCCTCCAGCGACGTAGATCCGGTCCCGTCATCTCACCGTCTCCGGGCCGTCCAGCGCCCGCATTCCGAGGGGTACCCCGTCGTGATCTCGTCTTCCGTTCCACCGCGCCCGCGCACCGCCGCACCGTCGCCCCTGCCAGACCTCGTCGATCGCCAGACCGACAAGAGCGACTGCGGCGTCGGTTTCATCACCCGGAAGGACGGCGTGCAGAGCCACGACGTCATCGCACTCGGCGACACCGCCCTGTGCGCCATCCCCCACCGCGGCGGCATGTCCTCCGAGGGTGTCGGCGACGGAGCGGGCGTGCAGATCGACCTCTCGGTCGACTTCTTCAGCTCCCTCGTCGGCAAGCCGCTCGTCGCCGGGCGGTTCGGCGTCGCGAACGTCTTCCTCCCGGTCGACCACGGTCGGATCGGTGACGCCGAGGCGCTCATCGAACGCTCGCTCGGCGAGGCCGGCTTCACCGTGCTGCTCGCCCGTGCCGTGCCGACGGTCGACGCCGTCCTGCGCCCGAAGGCCGTGCAGTACCAACTGCCGATCCGGCAGTGGATCTTCGAGCCCTCGGACGACGCCTCCACGGAGGACCTCGACCAGCGCGCACACGCGGCCCTGCTCGCGATCGAGGCGACGGCCTACACGGACCTCACCCTCGACGGCCTCTACCCGCTGTCGCTCAGCACGCGCACCCAGGTTCTCAAGGGACGCCTCAACTCCGGCGAGGTCATCCCCTACTTCGCCGACCTGGCCGACCCCCTGCACCGGGTCAGGACCCTCGCCTTCCACACCCGGTTCTCGACGAACACCGCTCCCCACCCGTCGATGGCGCAGCCCTTCCGCCTCATGGCGCACAACGGCGAGCTCAACACCGACCGGAAGAACCGTCTGTCCGAGACGGCGCTGGCTGCATCGCGAGGCCGGAAGATCATCCGGGCCAGGGGCCAGTCGGACAGCTCGCGCCTCGACCAGACGCTGCACAGCCGCGTGGTCGAGGACGGACTCGAACTGCTCGAGGCGGTCGTGTCCGTCATGCCCCCGGCCTGGGAGAACGATCGCACCCTGAGCCGCGAGGTGCGCGCGATGCTCGAGTACTTCTCGCTCGTCGAGGAGAAGAACGACGGCCCGGCCGCGCTCATCTTCAACGACGGCACGACCGTCGGCGCCCGGCTCGACCGGCTCGGCCTGCGCCCGCTGCGCAGCGTCGAGACGGCCGACTACCTCTGCGTCACCTCCGAGGCCGGGCAGCTGCCGTTCCCGGACGACGAGGTGGTCCACCGCGGTCGCATCGAGGCCGGCGGCATGCTCGCCTACGACCACCGCACGGGCACGCGCCTCCGCACGGGCGAGGCGCTCGAGCTCCTCGCGGCGCGCAAGGACTACCCGGCGATGCTCGCCGCATCGGCCACCGACCTCGATGCGCTCGAGGACCGGGGCGTCCCGGTGTCGGCACCGACGGCCTCGGCGGACGACGCGTTCGCCTACCGCGGTGGGCTGAGCCAGGTGCAGCGCTACGTCGCGTACTCCCTCAACCAGGAGAGCTTCCGGTTCATGACGGACCCGATGCTCGCCTCGGGCAAGGAGCGGATCTCGGCGATGGGCTACGGCAACGCCATCAACGCCCTGTCCGACCAGGAGGGCGGCCTGGCGAAGTACTTCTCCCAGCGCTTCGCCCAGGTGACCAACCCGCCGCTCGACAGCATCCGTGAGGCGGACGGCATGACCCTCCGGGTCGCGCTCGGCCCGAAGCCCGGCAGCGGCACGGTCGGCACGAAGCAACTCGTCCTCCGATCCCCCATCATCAGCGAGGACGAACTGCGGCGCCTCAGCGCTCAGCACGAGTCGCCGGCCGCGTGGTTCGACATCCTCTACCGGCCCGAGGTAGACGCGCAGGCGAACGCCGACGCGCTCGAGGCCGCCGTCGAGCGTGTGGCCGCGGCGGTCGCCGGGTTCGCCGCAGAGAACGGCGGCATCGCGATCCTCAGTGACCGCGGCGTCCACGCGGAGGGTGCCGCCCTGCCGCTCATCCTCGTCGTGGCGGCCGTCAACCAGCGACTCATCGACGACGGCCTCCGGCTCCGCGTGTCGCTCGTGGTCGACAGCGGCCAGCTGCCGTCCTCGCACCACGTCGCCTCCGCCCTCGGCTTCGGTGCGTCGGCCGTCCACCCGCTCGCTGTCCGCCTCCGCGCCGAGCAGCAGCACCCCGACGAGGTGGAAGCAGCGTTCCGCCGGTTCGCCTACGCCGCCGAGAAGTCGCTCCTGAAGACCATGGGCCGGGTCGGCCTCTGCACCGTCGAGAGCTACATCGGCGGCGAGTTCTTCGAGCCGAACTACCTCGACACGAGCGACCCCGTGCTCGCGCGCGCCTTCCCGCACCTCCGCGCCCCCGTCGGCGGCGTCGGCTTCGCCGGGATCGCCCGGACGGCGAGCGCCTGGCACCAGCGCGCCCTGACGACGTCGAGCGACGCGGACGTCCCGCTCCTCGGCCTGTTCAAGGAACGCGCCGAGGGCGCCGGCCACTCCTACGGGACGACCGCGGTCCGCGGCTTCGTCGACCTCACCGAGGAGCCCGTGCAGCTGCCGCGAGCGGACACCACGGCCGTCGACCGCGAGGGCGGCACGCTCGGCGACGACCCGCTGCGCCTCCACACCATCGGGAACCTGGAGGACGCGTTCGGGATCGACGACGACGCCTACCAGCACACCTCCTTCGACGCCCTCGACGACGACGAGATCGACGCCTTCACCATCACGCCCGGCTACCGCTCCTTCGTCCAGTCGATGACGACCGAGCGCCGCCGTCGCCCGGCGGCCCTCCGCGACGTGCTCGTGCTGCCGGAGGACATCACCCGACTGACCACCCCGGAGGAGTTCGCGCGCGAGCTCGACCGGCTCGGCCCCGTCGGCAACTCCTCGATCGTCGTCCGCGGCCTGCGTGCGACGCGGACCGAGCAGGGGCGGCACCGGCTGCAGCTCACGGGACCGCTCGCGGGCGACCTCACACGGGTCTCGGCGCTCGGCGAGTACTACGTCCACCGTTTCGGCGGCGAGGTGACGGGGCACTGGATCTCCGGTGGCGACCTCATCGTGGAGGCGACGGGGTCCGCCGACGACTACTTCTCGATGCTCGTCGAGGGTGCCGAGAGCATCTCGACCGACCTCGTCCAGCCGGCGAGCGAGATCACCCGATCCCTCGCGTCCGGGGCGATGAGCCACGGCGCCCTCGTGGCGACCGCGCACGAGGCGGTCGCGCACGGCACCAACATGGTCGGCGGGATGTCGAACAGTGGCGAGGGCGGCGAACACCTGTCCCGCTACGGCACCATCCGCGGCTCGCGCATCAAGCAGTTCGCCTCCGGGCGCTTCGGTGTCTGGGCCGGTTACCTCGCCGACCCGATGCTGCAGGAGCTCGAGATCAAGATCGGCCAGGGTGCCAAGCCCGGCGAGGGCGGTCAGCTCCCGGCTCCCAAGGTGACGGTGGACATCGCCGCTGCCCGGGGTGGCACGCCCGGCATCGAGCTCGTCTCGCCGCCGCCGCACCACGACACCTACTCGATCGAGGACCTCGCGCAGCTCATCCACGACTGCAAGGCGGCACGGGTCCGCGTCGTCGTCAAGCTCGTCTCCTCCGAGGGCATCGGCACGATCGCCGTCGGCGTCGCCAAGGCCGGCGCCGACGTCATCAACGTGGCCGGCAACACCGGTGGGACCGGCGCAGCCGCCGTGACAAGCCTCAAGTACGCCGGACGCAGCGCCGAGATCGGCATCGCCGAGGTCCACCAGGCCCTCAGCGCGAACGGTCTGCGATCGAAGGTCACCCTGCGCTGCTCCGGCGCGCACCAGACCGGTCGCGACGTCGTCATCTCCGCCCTGCTCGGCGGCGACAGCTTCGAGTTCGGGACCACTGCGCTCATGATGCTCAAGTGCGTCATGGCGAAGAACTGCAACGTGAAGTGCCCGGCTGGTCTCACGACCAACCCGGAGACCTTCGACGGCGACCCGCGCGCGCTGGCGCAGTACCTCCTGAACATCGCGCACGACGTCCGCGAGCGGCTCGCCATCCTCGGCCTCCGCTCGCTTCGCGAAGCCCGCGGTCGCACCGACCTCCTCCACCTCGTCGACCACCCGGCGGCCGTCGCGGACCTCGACCTGCGTGCCATGCTCGCGGTCGTCCCCGAGGTCGTCGTCACCGACCCGGTGTACCTGGAGAAGGACTTCACGCTCGACGACGCCCTCATCGAGCGGGTACGGGCAGGACTCTTCGACGACGGCCGGACGACGCTCGACCTGGGCGCCGAGGACGCCGACGGCGGGATCCGACTCGGCAACCGCTGGCGTTCCGTGGGCGGGCAGCTCGCGATCGACCTCGAGCGCATCCTCAACCACGAGCTCGACGACGACCAGGCGGCGGCGATCCCCTCCGTCGTCACCGACGACCGCGGCCACCGTTCGCTCGCCGCCGACACCGTGACAATCCGCACCGAGCACTCCGCGGGGCAGTCGTACGCGGCGTTCTGCGTCGACGGCCTGCACTGGCGACACACCGGCACCTGCAACGACGGCGTCGGGAAGAGCGCATCCGGCGGCACCATCGCGATCCTCTCCCCCGGCGGCGGCAGCTCGGAGGACGGCGGCAACGTCCTCATCGGCAACTTCGCGCTCTTCGGGGCGACCGGTGGCCGCACCTTCGTCCAGGGCGAGGCCGGCGACCGCTTCGCCGTCCGCAACTCGGGCGCCACGGCGGTCGTCGAGGGCGTCGGCGACTACGCCTGCGAGTACATGACCAACGGCGCCGTGTTGAACCTCGGCGGCTTCGGGATCGGCTTCGGCAACGGGATGAGCGGTGGCTTCGTCTACCAGTACGACCCGCGGGGCGAACTGCCGAGCAAGGTCAGCGCGGACTCCCTCCTCCTCGGATCGATCACCGAGGGCGAGCAGGCGGCGTTCCACGAGGCCGCCGTGCTCCTGCTGCTGGAGTGGCACGTCGAGGCGACCGGCTCGCCGCTCGCTTCCCGGTTGCTCGCCGAGTGGGACACGGCCAGGCACCAGTTCGTGTTCGGCATGCCGCGCGCGCTGCTGCTCTACCAGGACAGCGACGCGATCCTCGCGGCCAAGAGCCGGAAGGAACTCCTCGACGAGCTCGGCGCGGCCCTCGCGGCACAGCAGCTGCGCACTTTCAAGCTCGACTACCGCGACCGCCGGCCGGTCCGCGGCGGTCGCGCCCCCGGACTCGGCGAGCCCGCGGCCGACCCGCAGGACGTCTACGCGCTCCTCACGAGTTACACGGTGCTGAAGCTCGCCCAGGAGGTCGCGATGTCCCGCACGCCCGGCGTCGACGACCCGTCGCACCCGCTCGTGCAGGCGAGTGTCCGCACGCTCATCCTCACCGAGGACTTCTTCGTCATGCAGCGGGTGCAGCGGGCGGCTCGAGAGCTGCTCGAACGGTACGACGACGAGGCGCTGGCCGCCATGATCGCCGCGAAGCGCCTCCACGATTACACGGAAGCCCTGCGCCTGCGGAACGTGCTGTCGATCGACCACCCGGGCACCACGGGGTGGATCATGCACCAGCACGCCAAGAACCGGACCCGATCCGCAGCGACCGGTGGCACCGAAGCACTCCTTGCATCGGCCGCTCTGGCCGAACTGACCCTGGCGGGTTCCCGATGAACGCGCCCGAACTGGAGGGGACGATGACCTCGACCCAGGCCCCGGCGGCCACCAGCACACCGAGCCCGGTGCTCTTCGAGGCGCTCGCCGCGCTCGGCAGCAGCGCAGACGACCCGTTCATCCCGGCTGACGCGCCCTTCAGCCCCGAGCAGCGGGTCTGGCTCGCCGGATTCCTGGCGGGGGTCCGCTCCAGCGCGATCGATGTCACCGACGCCGGTGGCCGGACACCGCAGCTCGCCCTGCACGTGCTCGTCGGGACGCAGACGGGCACTGCGGAGGCCATCGCGGAGGATCTCGGCCGAGCCGCCTCCGGCTACGGTGTGGCGGTGACGACGATCGGACTCGACGACGTCGAGGTGGACCGGCTCCCGGCGATGGGACACGTCGTCGTCATCACCTCCACCTACGGCGAAGGGGAGATGCCCGACAACGCCGAACTGTTCTGGGAGACGCTCCAGGCGAGCACCGCACCACGCCTCGACGGCCTGAAGTTCTCCGTGCTCGCGCTCGGCGACTCCGGATACGACGGGTTCTGCCAGGCGGGCAAGCTCATCGACACGCGTCTGGAGCAGCTCGGCGCGGAACGCATCCTCGCCCGCGTGGACTGCGACGTCGACTACGAGGAGCCCGCCGCGGCGTGGACCACGCAGGCCCTGTCGCTCTTCGGCGCCCTCGCCCCGACGGACGCCGATGCCGCATCCGCTCCCGCGCCGGCCGCCAAACCGGCGAAGAAGCCCGGCCGCACGCGTTCACCGTGGACCCGCAAGACGCCGTACGGCGCGACCCTCGCCGTCAACCGCGTCCTCTCCGGGCCGGCCTCGTCGAAGGAGATCCGGCACTACGAGTTCGACCTTGGCGACAGCGGCATCGAGTACGCGGCGGGCGACGCCCTCGGCGTCATGCCGAGCAACGACCCGGCGCTCGTCGATGCCATCATCGCCGAACTGGATGCGACCGCGGACGAGTCGGTCGACGGCTCGACCCTGGCGGACCGGCTCACCCACGGGTTCGAGATCCGGACCCCTTCGAAGGACCTCGTGGCCGAGCTCGCGGACCGCGCGCCCGACTCGGAGCTCGCCGGCATCCTGGCGCTCGCCCAGGCGGAGACGCTCGACTCCTGGTTGCGCGAACGGGACATCCTGGACCTCCTGCGCTCCACGTCCGTGCGGTTCGACGCCGAGTCGCTCCTCGACGTCCTGCGTCCCCTCCAGCACCGCGCCTACTCGATCTCGTCCAGCCCGCTGGCTGCCGACGGGCGGGTGCACCTCACCGTGGCGAGCGTCCGCTACGCCGTCGGTGACCGGGCCCACGGGGGCGTCGCGTCGACGCACCTCGCCGACCGGGTCGCCGAGGGCGGGACGAGCGGGATCTTCGTCTCGGCCAACGCCGGCTTCCGGGTGCCGTCGGACGACGATGCGCCGCTCATCATGGTCGGCCCGGGAACCGGGATCGCGCCGTTCCGCTCGTTCCTGCAAGAGCGCCGCGAGCGCGGGGCCACCGGTCGGAACTGGCTGTTCTTCGGCGACCAGCACCGGGCGCACGACTTCATCTACGAGGACGAACTGGGCGAGCTGCTCACCGGAGGGGTGCTCGACCGCCTCGACCTCGCGTTCTCCCGGGACCAGCGAGAGAAGGTGTACGTCCAGACCCGGATGCGCGAGAACGGCAAGGAGCTCTACGCCTGGCTGGAGGAGGGCGGCCACTTCGCCGTCTGCGGTGACGCCTCCCGGATGGCGAAGGACGTCGACCAGGCGCTGCACGAGCTCATCGCCGAACACGGCGGGCGTTCGACGGAGGCCGCGGCCGAGTACGTGCACACGCTCAAGCGCGAGAAGCGCTACATCCGCGACGTGTACTGAGGCGCTCCTCGACCGGTCCCGGAGCCTGTCGAAGGGCGCGCCTCGACAGGCTCGGCGTCCGGTCAGGCGTTCTCGGCGCCGAGCAGCGCTGCGGCGGCACGTGCCTCGTACACGACGTCGTCGAGGTCGTCGCCCGCGACGTTGACGTGGCCGACCTTGCGCCCGGGGCGCGGGTCCTTCCCGTAGTTGTGCACCTTCGCCACCGGGTGCGCACCGAGGACCTGCGGGTAGCGGTCGTCGAGCGTCCCCTCGGCAGGCCCGCCGAGCACGTTCACCATGACGGTCCAATCGCGGTGGCAGCCCGTCGAGCCGAGGGGCAGGTCGAGGACGGCGCGCAGGTGCTGCTCGAACTGGCTCGTGACGCTGCCGTCCTGCGTCCAGTGCCCACTGTTGTGCGGACGCATGGCGAGTTCGTTGATGAGCAGGCGGTCGTCGTCGGTCTCGAAGAGTTCGACGGCCAGGACGCCCGTCACCCCGAGCGCGGTCGCGACGGTCACGGCGATCTCCTCCGCGGTGTCGGCGAGCCGACCAGCCGAGCCGGGCGCCGGAGCGATGACCTCGCTGCACACCCCACCGAGCTGCACGGTCTCGACGACGCGCCATGGCACCACCTCGCCGGACGGGCGCCGGGCGACGAGCTGGGCGAGCTCGCGCCGGAACGACACCAGCTCCTCGACGAGCAGTGCTCCGCCGTTGGCGTCCTCGGAGAGCGCCGTGAACCAGTCGTCGACCTCGTTCGGTCCATGGACGACACGGACGCCCTTGCCGTCGTAGCCACCACGTGGCGTCTTCACGACGCCCTTCCCGCCGTGCTCGGCGAGGAAGGCCGCAAGCTCCTCCTGATCGTGCACGCGCGCCCAGTCGGGCACCGGCAGTCCGAGCTCCGTCAGGCGTTCGCGCATGAGCAGCTTGTCCTGGGCGACGGCGAGCGCGTCCGGTCCCGGGTGCACCTGCACACCGGCGTCGACGAGTGCCCGCAGGACGTGCTGCGGCACGTGCTCGTGGTCGAAGGTGATGACGTCGACCGTCTCGGCGAAGGCGAGCACGGTGTCCGCGTCGCGGTAGTCGCCCACCTCGACGGTGGCGAGTCGGGCGGACATGCCCTCCTGCTCGGCGAGCACCCGGATGTCGAGTCCGAGGTTCACGGCCGCCGGCACCATCATCCTGGCCAGCTGACCGCCGCCGATCACTCCGACGCGAATGCTCATGGGTTCACTCCAGCTCTCCGGCGACCGGCCGGCGGGTCTCGTTTCAGCAGGCGGGACGGGCGGATCCGGAGGCGGATCGGCGGGTGCCCCGACTGGAACATCGTACCGGCCGGGCGCGCCCCGCACCGGTCAGCGTCGGACCGGTGGCTGCTGCATCGGAGGCGGTGCTGCCGGGTACGGCGCGGCGATGCTCTGGTTCTCCGCGACGAGCTCGTGCAGGGCGTTCTGGACGAGGACCGCACCGGGCACGTCCCTCAGGACGACCGGCACCTCGCCACCGCTCGTCACCCGGACGTTACCGCTCCCGAAGGCGCTCTGCACCCAACTCTTGTGCACCGTGATGCCGTAGCCGCGGGCGTGGTAGAGCTCCTGGCGCGTCCGCACGAAGAACCCGCGACGGACGATCAGTCGCCGGGTCGTGATCACGTAGCGGACCGACAGCCAGGCGATGAACGGCAGGACGCAGGCGACCAGCACGATCACCCCGCCGCCGATCAGGACGGCCCAGTTCTGCCACTCGAGGTCGAACGAGCCGAAGAAGTACGCACCGGCGCCGCTCACCGCGATGAGCAGGAGGGCGGGGAGCAGGAGCCGCCGGGCATGCGGACGCAGGCGTGCGACCACACGTTCGGTCGCCGCCGCGGGAGGAGCCGGCCTGCCCGGCCCCGTCATACCGGGATCAGCCATACTCCCATTCTTAGCAGTCGCGGGAACCCGCCGCCTGCTCCCACCCCGCCCGTCGGCGATCCCGAACATCCGTGCATCGGCCGCCCGGCTAGCATGAAGGCGTGAAACCGGCCGAGAGCACCGCACCGACGGCGCAGCACCCCGGCGTGGTCGGGTCGTTCCTCGAGGGGATCGGCATCCTCTTCGGCGGGTTCCGCCTCTGGGGCACCTCGCCGAAGCGCATGCTGCTCGGCATGGTCCCCGCCGCGATCGTGGGCGTCGTGTTCATCGCGTTGCTCGTCCTCCTCGGCGTCAATGCCGCCACGATCGTCGACTGGGCGACACCGTTCGCCGACACCTGGGACGAGCCGTACCGCTCGTCCATCCGGGTGGCCGCCGCGGTGGCGTTGGTGGCCGTCGCCGTCGTGGTGATGCTGTACGCCTACGCCGCAGCGACGCTCTTCGTCGGCGATCCCTTCTACGAGCGGATCTGGGCCGACGTCGAACGCACCCTCGGCGACGCTCCTCCGGAGTCGGGTGAGTCCGCCTGGCGCGGACTCCTCACCGGTGTCACCCGGGCACTCGGCCTGCTCCTGCTCACCATCCCGACGGCGGCCGTCCTCTTCCTCCTCGGCTTCGTCCCGGTGATCGGCCAGACGGTGGTCCCGGTGCTCGGGCTCGCCGTGAGCGGTTGGTTCCTCGCCCTCGAACTGACGGGCTACGCGTTCGACGCGAGGGGGTTGTCGTTACGCGACCGCCGCCAGGTCCTCGCCAGGAGACGCGCCCGCACCCTGGGCTTCGGGATGACGGTCGCGGTCCTCTTCCTCGTGCCGGTCCTGTCCGTGCTGGTCATGCCGGCAGCCGTCTCCGGCGCGACGGTGCTCGCACGCCGGTCCCTCAGCGAACAGGCGGGAACGCTCAGCGCACGTGCGTGACGTCGCCGGCCGCCACCGCGACCGGCGCACCACCGTCGGTCGGTCGGACGACGAGCCGCCCGTCCGCGTCGATCCGCTCGGCCGTGCCGGTCAGGACGTCGCCGCCGGGGAGCTCCACCCGCACCGAGCTGTCCAACGTCACGCATCGCTCGGTGACCGCCGCTCCGAGCCCACTGGCCTCGGCGTCACCGGACGCGGCCAGGTAGGCGTCGTACAGGGCGCCGAACGCACGCAGGTAGCCGACGAGGACGGTGTCCGGGTCAGGATCGGCGAGCCCGGCGAGCGCGAGCGAGGTGGACCGGTCGGTCGGCAGTTCCTCGGCACGCTGACGGAGGTTGACACCGGTCCCGAGGATCACCGCGTCCCCGCTCGGCAGCAGCTCGGCGAGGATGCCGGACACCTTCCGACCGCCGATGAGCACGTCGTTCGGCCACTTCACGTCGGCGGGCACCCCGAGCTCCCGGAGCGATTCCGCGAGCGCCGCACCCGCGAGGAGCGGGAGCCAGCCGTAGGCCTGCAGCGGGAGCGGATCACCCGACGGAGTGACCGGCCGGAGCAGGACCGAGACGGCGAGTGACGTGCCGGGTGGCACCGTCCACACGCGACCGAGACGGCCTCGTCCCCCGCGCTGGTCGTCGGTGAGGACCACCGAGCGGTCGGGCCACGCGTCGCCGCCGTCCTCGCGCACGCGTCGGGCGAGTTCGTCGTTGGTGGAGCCGGCGTGGGCGAGGATCTCGAGGCGTGGCACGAGGGCGGCGGTGAGGGGCAGATCCATGGCACAACCCTACTGAGGCCGGTCGTCGGCGCCTGCGTCGCCCGCCGGCACGCTTGGACGATGCCGACAACGGATCGGCGCGCCGCTTGTACCCGATCGTCAACGGGTCGGCCGTGGTACCACCGGGTAAGGTGAAAGCGTGACCGACGAAACCACCTCCGGCCCTGACCTGTACACGACGGCCGGGAAGCTCGCCGACCTCAAGAACCGCTATCACGAGGCCGTGACGGCGAGCGGCGAAGCCGCCATCGAGAAGCAGCACAAGAAGGGCAAGCTCACCGCGCGGGAGCGCATCGAGCAGCTGCTCGACCACGGCAGCTTCGTCGAACTCGACGAGTTCGTGCGGCACCGCACGACCGCCTTCGGCATGGACCGCTCACGGCCGTACGGCGATGCCGTCGTCACCGGTACCGGCACCATCCACGGCCGCCAGGTCGCCGTGTACTCGCAGGACTTCACCATCTTCGGCGGTTCGCTCGGCGAGGTCGCCGGCGACAAGATCATCAAGATCATGGACCTCGCATTGAAGACGGGCGTCCCGATCATCGGCATGCTCGACTCCGGCGGCGCGCGCATCCAGGAGGGCGTCGTCGCGCTCGGCAAGTACGGCGAGATCTTCCGACGCAACACGCAGGCCTCCGGGGTCATCCCGCAGATCTCCATCATCATGGGTCCGGCGGCCGGCGGCGCCGTCTACTCCCCCGCGCTCACCGACTTCGTCATCATGGTCGACAAGACGAGCCAGATGTTCGTCACGGGCCCCGACGTGATCAAGACCGTCACGGGCGAGGACGTCGGCATGGAGGAGCTGGGCGGCGGGTACACGCACAACACCCGCTCGGGCGTCGCCCACTACCTCGCGAGCGACGAGCCGGACGCCCTCGACTACGCCCGCACCCTCGTCGGCTTCCTGCCCGACAACAACCTGTCCGAGGCCACGGTCTTCGACGTCGAGGTGGAGCTCGAGACGACGGACGAGGACCGCCGACTCAACACCCTCATCCCCGACTCGCCGAACCAGCCCTACGACGTGAAGACCGTCATCGAGCACGTCGTCGACGACGCCGACTTCCTCGAGGTCCAGCCGCTCTTCGCCCCGAACATCGTCATCGGTTTCGCGCGCGTCGAGGGACGGTCGGTCGGCGTCATCGCCAACCAGCCCTCCCAGATGGCCGGGACGCTCAACATCGAAGCGGGCGAGAAGGCGAGTCGGTTCGTCCGGTTCTGCGACGCGTTCAGCATCCCGATCCTCACCCTGGTCGACGTCCCCGGCTACCTGCCCGGCACCGACCAGGAGTGGACCGGCGTCATCCGCCGCGGCGCGAAGCTCCTCTACGCCTACGCCGAGGCCACGGTGCCCCTGGTGACCGTCATCCTGCGGAAGGCCTACGGCGGCGCCTACATCGTCATGGGCTCGAAGCAGCTCGGAGCCGACATCAACCTCGCCTGGCCCACGGCCGAGATCGCGGTCATGGGTGGGCAGGGCGCCGTCAACATCCTGTACCGCGGCGAGATCAAGCGGGCCGAGGAGGCCGGCGAGGACGTCGCCGCCGTGCGCACGCGCCTCGCGAACGAGTACACCTACAACGTGGCGAGCCCGTTCCTGGCCGCCGAGCGCGGCGAGCTGGACGGCGTCATCGAGCCGGCGGCCACGCGGGTCTCGGTCATCAAGGCGCTCCGTGCACTCCGGACGAAGCGTGCGAGCCTGCCCGCCAAGAAGCACGGGAACATCCCGCTGTGAGCACCGGCACCGAGCCGAGCACGACCGAGCCGTCGTCGATCGATCTCCGGATCGAGCTCGGTACCCCGACCGACGAGGAGCTCGCGGCACTCACCGCGGTGCTGAGCGTGGCGATCGCCGAACAGGCGCTGCGCGACGCCGACACCGCCCCGGCACCTCGCGTCCCGTCGACGTGGGAGCGGACGAGGCGGAACCTCCGCACGGGGATCACCGTGGGCCCAGGACACTGGCGCGCGTTCACGGGCTGAGCCGTCTCGACGGAGGACTCACGCCGGTTGCCCCTCGTGGCGCGCGGTGCTGTCCCCCATTCGTGTCCTCCATAGTGCCGACTGTCGGGGGTACCCCTGATGGAGGATCATCATTCTCGAAAGTTGCGTCTCATCGAGACCACTTCACCAGCTCCTGCTCCATCTAGGGTAAGCGGGCAGGAGTTCGGGGGCGGGTCAGAGCGGTATTCGGGTTACCGCTCTGACCCACGAACGTCACGGAGGGCCAGCATCGGGTGCTGGCCCTCCTTTCGTTCATCCGGGACCTGGCACGTCGACAGGCTCAGTGATCGTGCGAGCTGTGCTCGGATGTGTCCGGCTCATGCGCTCGTCGAAGTGCACACGAGGAACCTCCCGCTCCGGCGACCTTCTCCGGTCCCTGAGCAACCCCCTCCGGTCCCTGAGCAACCCCCTCCGGTCCCTGAGCAACCCCCTCCGGTCCCTGAGCCTGTCGAAGGGCACACGAAGAAGCATCCACAACCGGCGACGCCCCACCGGTCCCTGAGCAACCCCCGCCGGTCCCTGAGCCTGTCGAAGGGCACACGAGGAACCTCCCGCTCCGGTGATCCTCTTCCGGTCCCTGAGCAACCTTCTCCGGTCCCTGAGCTTGTCGAAGGGCCCACGAGCAACTTCCACAACCAACTCGACTCCGCATCTGGAATGTCAGTGGTCCATGGTGGACTGGAGTCATGACCGAGACCACCCTGACCGCGATCCGTGCGAGCGACGAGTACGCCGCGCAGCTCGCGGAGTTCTCGGACCACTACGCGGACATCCAGCGGCGTCGCGCCAACCTGGACGCCGAGGAGGCTCGGCTCCTCGCCCGCTCCGCCTCCTACGCGGACGCCTTCGCAGACGTCACGGTTCCGGCGATCTTCCCGCCTGCCGAGCGGCAGGCGCTCTCCCGCCGGTCGACCTGCGCAGCCCTCGCGATGGCGACCCGCACGCCCGAGCAGACGGTCCAGCGGGCGACGAACGACGCCGAGCGTCTCGTGAACGACGCACCCGCCGTGCTCGCGTCCCTCGAGGCCGGCCGCATCTCAGCGCGGCACGCGCAGACGATCATCGATCAACTCAGTGACGTGCCGACCGCGGGGCGGGCGGTGTTCCTCGCTGAGGTCCTGGCGGTTGCGGAAGAGTCCACCAACGCGAACCTCCGCAGGCGCGCCCGCGTCCTGCGCGAGCGCCTTCACCCCGAGTCCATTACGGCACGCGCCCGGCGGTCCGAGGCGGACCGCCGGGTGGAGTTCGAGCCGGCAGCGGACGGCATGGCGTGGGTACACCTGTTCACCACCGCGCCCGTCGCGCAAGGCCTCGCGGAGCGGGTCGAAGCGGCTGCCGCGGAGTCACGCAAGGCCGGTGACACCCGCACGTGCGCCCAACTGCAGGCCGACGCCCTCGCGGCGCTCGCGCTCACCGGCGTCACGCCTGACGACGTGGCGTCGAGCCCAGTGCTCCCGCACCCCATCGAGGTCCAGGAACACATCAAGCCGACCGTGCAGATCACCGTCCCGGCGCTCAGTATGGCCGGCGTCAGCGACGCACCGGCCATGCTCGACGGGTACGGCCCGATCGACCCGGAGACCGCGTCGCGCATCGCGGTGAACGCCCCGAGCTTCACCCGGATCCTCGTCCAGCCAGAGACGGGTGCGATGCTCTCCGTCGGACGCAACCAGTACCGGGTCCCGGCCGATCTGCAACGCGCGGTCCGCCTCCGGGACGGCACCTGTCGGGCACCAGGCTGCGGGAGACGGGCCAGGGCTTACGATCTCGACCATTCGGTCGCGTGGGAGGACGGCGGCACCACAGATGTCGGCAATCTCGCCTGCCTCTGCCGACATCACCACCGGATGAAGCATCTGCCCGGATGGAACCTCGACCACGGGCCCGGCGGGGCGCTCGAGTGGACTACACCTGACGGGAAGCGCCATCGGACGGAACCGGACCCCGCGCCGTTCTGACCGCTGCCTGTCCCTGAGCTGCGTCGCACTTCGACGAGCTCAGTGACCGGAGGAGGTTCACCGGGAACGCCTCGGTCCCTGAGCCTGTCGAAGGGCAGCTGGGTCGTGACACCGCAGTGGCCGGAGGAGCTACACCGGGAACGCCTCGGTCCCTGATCGAAGGGTTCCTCGTGGGCACTTCGACAAGCTCAGTGACCGGAGGAGGTTCACCGGGAACGGTCCCTGAGCCTGTCGACGGGCAGCGTCCCCGTTGGAGCGGTTCAGTCCTCGTCGGACACGCCGACCGCGCCCACGCCGGCACGGGAGCCGTCGCGCGGGATCTCGAGCCAGACGTCGAGTTCCTCGTCGTCGTCGTCCGGACCCGCAGCGACGCCCGGATCGCGGTGCACCGCGCGCAGGCCGACCACGGTCACCGCGACGCGCTCGTCGTCCGGGACGCTCCGCACGATGAGGCGCGTGGCGTGCGAGGCGGCGAGCGCTTCGGCGATCTGCTCGTGGATCGCGTCGAGGACGCCGGCGTCCAGCTCCTCGAGGCCACCTTCGTCCAGCATGTTCACGATCGCTCCGCGCCGCCGGGCCGCGAGCACCTCGGACCGGACCGGGTCGCTCAGGAGGTGACGCCCGCGGATCTCGTCGCGGAGACTGGCCTCCAACGTGCGGCACTCCGTGCGATCGGCCACGGAGAGCCTGCCGCCGTTGGCGATGATCGTACGCAGCATCGGGGTCGCGAGGCGGCCCGTCTGACTGAGGCGTCGCCGCCGCTCGTGTACGTGCGCGTACTGCGCCGCCTGCCAGTCCGAGGTCGCATGCTCCGCCTGCGTGAGGCGCTCGGCGTCGTGCTGGGCCCCGGCGATCGATCGGGTGAGCACACTCGCGAGGATGACCCAGATGAGGCTGCCCGTGACACCCATCCCGAGCGCCAGTCCCGGACCCGCCCAGAGGAGCGACTGGAACGTGAGGAAGACGATCCCGATGTAGGCGACCGCCTCCCGCTGCCGGACCACGGTGATCGTCATCAGTGTCCCGATCGACGCGACGTGCCAGGTGGCGTACCCGTTGTTCCGCGTGGGGTCGAGCTGGCTGGTCACGAGCAACGGGACGATGATCGCGGTCGCGAGGTTGATGCTCGCGAGCCACGACGGCATGCGCGTCGTGCCCATCGGCCAGAGACTCAGGACGCTCGCGACGGCGTAGACGAGCATCGCGATGAGGACCGGGACGACGTCGCGGGGTGTCTCGAGCGTCAGCGCCGCACGGAGCAGGTGGTACGCCGAGAACAGGGCGGCGAGGATGACGAGGGCGTACCGCGGTGCCGGGGTCACGAGCCGTGCTCCGGTGACCACTCGATGCGGATGACGGCGCCCTCACCCGGACGGGAGATCACCGTCGAGCGGCCGCCGACCGCGGCGACGCGCTCGACGATCGAGACCTTCAGCCCGAGCCGCTCCTCAGCGACCTGCTCGGGGCAGAACCCGACGCCGTCGTCGCCGACGATGACGCAGACGCCACCGGAGACCGTGCCCTCGATCGACAGGCTCCGCGCCGCTCCCGAACCCGCGTGCTCGACGCTGTTGACCATCGCCTGCACCGTCGCCCAGTAGACCGCATTCGCGACCGTGACGGGCAGGACCCGGCCGGACGCCCCCTCGACCGTGACGGAGAACGGTTCACCGAGCATCGACGCGGCCGCACGCAGCCGTTCGATGAGCTCGGCGAGCCCGGTGACCTCGTCCTCGTTCGTCATCGGCGCCCCGACGCCCTCGAGTTGCTCGATCGCGACCCGCGCCATCATGACGGCGAGCGCCTCCGACTTCGGGGTCAGCGCCCGATCCGCGGCGAGCAGGGAGGCGAGGACGCTGTCGTGGACGATCGAGTCGACCTCGACGCGCTCCACCTCCGTGGCGTGCTGCTTGACGGCCGCGTCGTAGGTGGCGAGGGCCGCCGCCCTCGCGGTGTCGACCCGACCGGCCAGCACGCGGAACAGCCCGACGAGCACGACGATGAGCCCACCGATGATCGTCGCGTAGGAGGCGTCGAGCGCCCCGATCTCGAAGGACGCGGGCGCGAAGTCCGCGTCGATCACGCGGTTGACCCCGTACATGACCGAGGTCACCACGAGGTACACGATGGCCCCCCGCAACTGCAGCGGGATGCAGGCGAACGCGACGGCGATCGTGCAGAGGTACCAGATCCACGGTTCCTGGTTGATGTCCGCCGACGCCTGCACGTTCACCGCGGGCCAGATGAGGAGGGCCACGAAGAACACGGCGGCGAAGACGCCGGAGGCGATGCGGTGGTGCCACAGGAAGAAGCAGCAGATGATGGCGCCGAACATCGTCCCGAAGACGAGGGAGACGTAGACCACGCCGAACCAGCCGGTGATCTGGACACCCTGCCCGAGCGTGGTGAACGCGGTCTGCAGTCCGAAGACGAGTCCGATGATCGCGACCGAACGGCCGAGGAGGCGTTCGAAGTTCGCGGTGTTCAGCATCCGGCGCTGAACCTGGGCATCTTTCGTGGTCGCGGGGATCGCTGGATGCCTGGTCGGTGCCCGGAAGCTAGGAGACATCCGTCCCGCCTTGATCGAGGCCGGGGAGGATCCCGTCCTCGACCGCTCGGCGGAGCAGGTCGACCTTCGTCGGTGCCGGGCGACCCACCTCGACGTACTTCACCCGGATGCGGTCGATGTGTTCGCGGGCCGTGGAGTAGGCGATGCCGAGCTGCATGGCGACGGTCTTCAGCGGCAGGCCGGACGCGTAGAGGTGCAGGACGTCGCGCTCACGACGGCCCAGCTGCGCCCGGGCGAAGTCGCTGTCGGCGTCGATCGCGCTCGCCCACTCGATGTTGTTCAGGGCCTCGCCACGGGCCACCGTGCCGATGGCGGCGATGACCGTGTCCGTCGGTGACGACTTGGGGATGACCCCGGACGCTCCGGCGGCCAGCGCCTCGCGCACCAGTGCGACCCGATCCGCGATGGAGTGGATGAGGACGTGCGCCCCCACGGCCTGCACCGCCTGGATGTTCGAGGTCGGCGTGCTGCCGTCGGAGAGCGAGAGGTCGAGCACGACGACGTCCGGCACCACGCCGTTCAACGCGGCGATGCACTCGACGGCGGTCGGGGCACTCGCCACGACCTGATACCCGGCGTGCGCACACACCGCTTCGATCCCGAGCCTGACGGACTCGTGATCATCAATGATTGCGACGGTCACCACGGCACCATCGTAGCGAGTGACGGACCCGCCGGGCGCGACGGCCGGATCGCGAGTCGCCTCCGTCGGCACGGGCCCGCTCAAGCCGTTCGCGAGAAGCCCGCGACGGCCTCGAGGTGATGCGTGTTGGGGAAGAGGTCGTAGGCCGCGAGGTGGTCGAGCTCGTACCCCTGCTCGGCAAGGAGGGCGACGTCGCGGGACAGCGCGATGGGGTCGCACGCGACGTAGACGATCGACGCGGGCCGCAGCTCGCCGAGCATGGCGACGATCTCCGCGCCGGCACCCGAGCGGGGCGGGTCGAGCACGACGGTCGCGGTGGCGTACCGGGACCGCTCGATCCGGCTGCCCGTCGCGATCTCCGACCGCAGGAAGGCGTCGACCTTCGCGGTGACGGCCTGTGCGCCCACCCACTCGGACAGATTCTCGCCCGCGTACTCGGTGGCGCGTTCGTCACTCTCCACGGTCGTGATGCGGGTGGTGGAGCCGAAGCGGTCCCCCACGCCCGCGGCCAGGAGGCCGACGCCGCCGTAGAGGTCGAGGTTCGCGGCGCGCGGGTCGAAGCGCGCGTCGTCGATGGCCGCCGACACCGCCTGCTGGAGGGTCGTCGCAGCCTGACGGTGGACCTGCCAGAATCCGTTCGCGTCGACGATGAACTCGCGCTCGCCGACGAGCTCGCGGATCGGGTCTGCCGCGGGACGGACCGGCTTCGGTCCCCCGCGTCGACCGCGCCCGCCACCGCGTCGGCGGTCGCCGCCTCCCGCCTCGTCCGCACGCGTCAGGACGCGGACCGCCCCGGTCGAGGAGGCGACGATGTCGATGGAGGTGGTGCCGTGCGGCAGCTCCTCGAGCTTGGCCGCTTCGGCCACCGCTTCGATCGCGAGCGGCAGGTCGTCGACGGGGACGACGTGGTGGGACCTCGAGGCGTAGGGGCCGATGTTGCCGTGCTGGTCGACGTGCAGGGAGACCCGCGTCCGCCACCGGGTGCCGTCGGCCGTCTCGCCGTCGACCGCGGCGACCGTGAACTCGGGAGCGACGCCGGCGAACCGCTCGAGCCCTTCCGAGAGGACCTGGTGCTTCAACGCGCGCTGGTGGGCGAGCTCGATGTGTCCGAACTCCGCTCCCCCGGCCCGCTCGCTCGGCTCGCGGTCGACGGAGGCCTCGGCCCAGACGTGCGGACGGCGGTGCTCGGACGGCGTGAGGACCTCCAGGGTCTCCGCCCGCCAGAAGCGCTTCTCGTTCTCGTCGACGATGCGCGCCCGCACGCGCTCACCGGGGAGCGTGTCGGGGACGAAGACCACCCGGCCTTCGTGCCGGGCGACGAAGACACCCCCGTGGGCTACGTTGGTGATGTCCAGTTCCACGGTGCGTGCAGTCGTCGTGCTCATGCGTCGAGCATGTCACACGGGCGGCTGCAGGGAGTCCACCGTCCACTGCAGAAGGAACCGTCATGCGCCTCACGCTCGCCTCCACGTCACCGGCCAGACTCGCCCTGCTGCGGTCGAGTGGCATCGAGCCGATCGTCGTCTCGTCGTCGGTCGATGAGGAGCAGGCCGTCGACGACGCGACCCGTGCCGCGGGTGCGCCGCTCGCCCCCGACGAGGTCGTGGCACTCCTCGCCCGTGCGAAGGCGGAGGCCGCTCTGGCCGTCGTGCGCGAACGTGGCGACGCGGTCGACCTCATCCTCGGCGGCGACTCGGTCTTCGTCCTCGACGGCGTCGTCCACGGCAAGCCCCACACGCCCGAGCGCGCCCGCGAACGCTGGCACGCCCAGCGCGGGAGGACGGGGACCCTGTACTCCGGTCACTGGCTCATCGACTGCACCGGTGCCTCGCCGGTCGGGATCGGCGCGGTCGCGAGCGCCGAGGTGTCCTTCGCGGACGACCTCGACGACGCCGAGATCGACGCGTACATCGCATCGGGCGAGCCCCTGGCGGTGGCGGGAGCGTTCACGATCGACAGTCTGGGTGCCGCCTTCATCACCCGCATCGAGGGCGATCCGTCGACCGTCGTCGGCCTCTCGCTCCCGACCCTGCGGCGTCTCGTCCGCACGCTGGGACATGACTGGCACGAGCTCCGCAACCGGCGCGGCGCCCTCTGACACCCCAGCACTTGTAGAGGCGACACGTCGTTCCTGCGGCTTTTTTGTGCGTGTGAGCCAAAGGCTCACCCGGGCCTCCCGGTAGGCTCGTGGACTGTGCCACGTATAACCAAGGTCCTCATCGCCAACCGTGGCGAGATCGCCGTCCGCGTCATCCGAGCCGCGAAGGACAGCGGGATCGCCTCCGTCGCCGTCTACGCCGACCAGGATCGCGACGCCATGCACGCCCGTCTCGCCGACGAGGCCTACGCCCTCGACGGGACGACGAGCGCGGAGACGTACCTCGTCATCGACAAGCTCCTGTCCATCGCCCGACGGTCCGGCGCCGACGCCGTCCACCCGGGCTACGGCTTCCTCGCCGAGAACGCTGACTTCGCGCGTGCCGTCATGGCCGCCGGGCTGATCTGGATCGGCCCGTCGCCCGAGGCCATCGAGCGGCTCGGCGACAAGGTCTCGGCCCGCCACGTGGCCGAGAAGGTGGGCGCTCCGCTCGCCCCCGGCACGCTCAACCCCGTCTCGGGTGCCGAGGAGGTGCTCGACTTCGTCGACATCCACGGCCTACCCGTCGCCATCAAGGCTGCCTTCGGCGGCGGCGGTCGCGGCCTCAAGGTCGCCCGTGAGCGCGAGGAGGTCGCCGAGCTCTTCGAGTCAGCCACCCGCGAGGCCATCGCAGCGTTCGGACGGGGCGAGTGCTTCGTCGAGAAGTACCTCGACCAGCCGCGCCATGTCGAGACACAGTGCCTCGCCGATGCGCACGGCAACGTGGTCGTCGTCTCCACCCGCGACTGCTCGCTGCAGCGTCGCCACCAGAAGCTCGTCGAAGAGGCACCGGCACCCTTCCTCACCGACGACCAGGTGACGGAGCTGTACCGCGCGTCGAAGGCGATCCTCAAGGAGGTCGGTTACCTCGGTGCCGGCACCTGCGAGTTCCTCATCGGCAAGGACGGCACCGTCTCCTTCCTCGAGGTCAACACCCGCCTGCAGGTCGAGCACCCGGTCTCCGAGGAGATCACCGGCATCGACCTCGTCCGCGAGCAGTTCCGCCTCGCCGAGGGCGGCGTCCTCGACTACGACGACCCGCAGCCGAGCGGCCACTCCTTCGAGTTCCGCATCAACGGCGAGGACCCGGGACGCGGCTTCCTCCCGCAGCCGGGCCCGATCCACGTCTTCAAGACCTTCGGCGGCCCCGGTGTCCGGCTCGACTCCGGCGTCACGGCCGGCGACACGATCTCGGGCGCGTTCGACTCGCTCCTCGGCAAGATCATCGTCACGGGACGCACCCGCGAGGAGGCGCTCGAGCGCAGCCGTCGCGCGCTCGACGAGTTCGAGGTCGCCGGCCTCCCCACCGTCATCCCCTTCCACCGCAAGATCGTCCGCGACCCCGCGTTCACCGCGGAGGACGGTACCTTCGGCGTCTACACCCGATGGATCGAGACGGAGTTCGTCAACGACATCGAGCCCTGGGACGGATCCATCGATGCACAGCAGGCACCCGCTGCCCGCTCGACGGTGGTCGTCGAGGTCGGCGGCAAGCGGCTCGAGGTCAGCCTTCCGGGCGGACAGCTGGGGCTGAACGTCGGTGCACCGGTCGCCGCTCCCGCCCCACACCGCCGCGGTGGTGCAGCGGTGGTCTCGGGTGCGACGGGTGATTCGGTATCGGCGCCCATGCAGGCGACCATCGTGAAGCTCGCGGTCGCCGAGGGCGATGTCGTCGTGAAGGGCGACCTCGTCGTCGTCCTCGAGGCGATGAAGATGGAACAGCCCATCACGGCGCACAAGGACGGCACGGTCGGCGCGATCGACGCGACGGTCGGTGCCACGGTCTCCTCGGGTCACCAGCTCCTCACCATCAGCTGACCCGACCGGCGCCTTCGGGCGTCGCATCGGACCCGGCGACGATACGCTGAACAGGTGTCAGCAGCCGACCTCCTCGAAGATGCGTTGGATCGTGTGGCGGACTTCGACGCCGCCGGTGCGATCGCGCTGCTCGAGGCAGAGCCGCACGCGGCGTCCGATCCCCGCGTCCTCGCCCTCCTGTCCTACGCCCGGTTCACCACCGCCGACTTCGCGGGTTGTCGCCGGGACGCGGTGGACGCGCTCGCCGCCTCGACGGACTCCGACCGGACGACGCGCCTGCTCGTGCTCGGGGCCGCCGGGCTGGCCCTCGGCTCGGACCGCTCGTCCGGCTCGGAGCTGGAGGGGTGCTTCGCGGAGGCGGACGCCCTCGTCGACGACGGCGGCGACCTCGAGCCGGCCCTGGCCTGGCTCGTCGGGTATCTGCTGGTCGAGGGTGCCGTCGTCAACGTCCTGATCCACGCCGCCCGGCGCTTCGCCGACGCGTTCGCCGACGACATCGCCGCCACCCCGGGCCGCTTGTACCGGACGCTCGTCGACGGGGTCCTCGCCCGCCTCCTGCTCAACGAGGGACGCGTCGCCGAGGCAGAGGCCGCCGCGCTCGCGATGTTCGAGCGGGCCGGGAGCGGACCGACCGCGCTGTACGCGGAGGCCGTGCAGTGCCTCGTCGCAGGGAACCGTGCTGAGCAGGGGGCGACCAGGACACTCGCACGCCGCGTCCGCCAGGCCATCCCCGAGCCCACGGGCGCCTTCCAGACGACGTGCTACCTCCTCGTCGGCTACGGTCTCGCCGCCCTCGCGGACGACCACGGAGCCGCAGCCCTCGCGAGGAGCGCCTCGGGGAACGACTTCAGCGGCCTGTCCGTCCAGGACCGCGCCCTCGCGATCGAGCTGCTCGTCTCGAGCGCCTTCCTCGACCGCGACCTCGTCGAATCGGAACGCCTCATCGGCTTCATCGCCGCCGATGTCGACCGCAGGGTCCCCGGGCCGGCCATCCTCCGGATGCAGTGCAAGCTCGAACTCCTCCGTGGGCGACCCGCCGAGGCGCTGGCGCTCGCGCGCACGGCGACCACCCGCGCGTTGGTCGACGGCCGCATGCTGGAAGCCGGGATCGGCGAGATCCTCGCGACGCGTGCCCTCATCGCCATGTCCGACCGGACGCAGGCCGTCCGTGAGCTGGCCGCGCTCGCCGAGCAGGCGGTCCTCGGCGGGCACACCGCCGCGACCCGCTCCGCCGCCCGGGAGCTGAAGGCGATCGGCCGACGTCTCGCGCCGGTCGCCGGATCCGGTTGGGACGGACTGTCGCCCCGTGAACGCGAGGTCGCCCTGCTCTCCGCGGAGGGCAACTCGACGGCGGAGATAGCGTCCGTCCTCCAGCTCTCCTCGCGCACGGTCGACGCGCACGTCACCCGGGTGCTCGCCGCGTTCGGGATCGTGTCCCGCCGCCAGCTCCCCTCTCGGCTCCCGGCCACGCTGCCGTTGACCGCCGTCCCCGTCCCGACCGCGCCGCTGACGCCCCGACAGCGGGACCTCACCGAACTCGTCGCGGACGGCCTGTCGAACGACGAGATCGCGACGGCCCTCGGCATCTCCCGCAAGACCGTGGAGAAGCATCTGAGCGCCGTCTTCCAGGCCTGGGGCGTGCGCTCGCGGGTCGCCGTCGCACGCATCGTGCTCGCGAACCGCGATCGGTGAACTCCGGCGTCTCAGCGCCGGTTGGACGAGGACGACGCCTATTCGACGATGTGCATGGCGCGCGCAGCATCGGTGATCGACCCGGTGAGTGACGGGTAGACCGTGAAGGCACGTGCCACCTGGTCGACGTTCAGCCGTTGCTCGACCGCGAGGGCGAGCGGGAAGATGAGCTCGCTGGCCTTCGGGGCGACGATGACCCCGCCGATGACCGTCCCGCTGCCGGTCCGCGCGAACAGCTTGACGAAACCGTCCTTGATGCCCATCATCTTCGCGCGCGGGTTCTGGGCGAGGGGCAGCTTGTAGATCTCGCCCTGGGCGATGCCGTCCTCGATCTGCTTCTGGGTCCAGCCGACAGTCGCGATCTCGGGCTGCGTGAAGATGTTCGCGGCGACGTTGCGGATCTCGGTCGGGTTCACCGCGTCGCCCATCGCGTGCAGCATCGAGGTGCGACCCTGCATCGACGCGACGGACGCGAGCGGCAGGAAGGTCGTGCAGTCACCGGCGGCGTAGATGTTGGGGACGCTCGTGCGGGCCACCCGGTTCACACGGATGTGCCCGGAATCGGTCAGCTGCACGCCAGCCTCCTCGAGACCGATCCCGGCGGTGTTGGGCACCGAACCGACCGCCATGAGGCAGTGCGAACCCTCGACCGTGCGCCCGTCGGAGAGCGTGGCGACGACGCCGGTCTCGGTCCGTGTGACGGAGTCGGCCCGCGACTTCGACAGGACCGTCATGCCGTTGCGCTTGAAGACGTTCTCGATGACCGCTGCCGCATCGGCGTCCTCACCGGGCAGCACCTGGTCGCGGCTCGAGATGAGCGTGACCTTCGAGCCGAGCGCCGTGTAGGCGGAGGCGAACTCGGCGCCCGTGACGCCCGAGCCGACGACGATGAGGTGCTCGGGGACGGAGGTGAGGTTGTAGAGCTGCGTCCAGGTGAGGATGCGCTCGCCGTCCGGCAGGGCGGAGGGCAACTGGCGCGGGCTCGCGCCGACGGAGACGACGACGGTGTCAGCCTCGATGCGGTCGAAGTCGGTGCCGCCGGACAGGTCGGTCGAGACGATGACCTCGTTCGGTCCGTCGAGCCGCCCCTGACCGTTGACGATGCGGACACCGGCACGGATGAGACTCGCCCGCATGTCCTCGGACTGCTGGCGGGCCAATCCGAGCAGCCGTTTGTTGACGGCAGCCAGGTTCACGGCGACCTCGGGACGGCTGGGCTTGCCGGTGGTCTCCGAGCGGACGAAGAACTGCACACCGAGGTCGGCCGCCTCGCCGATGGCCCCGACCGCGTCGGCCGTGGCGATGAGGCTCTTGGACGGGACGACGTCGGTGATGACCGCCGCGCCGCCGACACCCGTGCGCTCCACAAGCGTGACGTCGGCCCCGAGCTGTGCCCCGGCGAGGGCAGCCTCGTACCCGCCGGGTCCACCTCCGATGATCGCCACTCGCTGCTTGCGTTCGAACTCGTAGGCCATGCGTCCATTCTCGCGCGCCACCAGGGGCGGGACCAAACCCGTTCGGGCCTGCGGCGGTGGGCATCGTGCGCGGATGAGCGGGGTCGGCACGGTTGGGCGGCGGCCCCGCCCCTGTCTAGAGTGAGAGGATGTCCGAAACCTCTGCGAACCCACTCGATCTGTCCGATGTCGATCCCTTCGAGATCGCCCGCGAAGCCGCCGGCCAGATCGCTGAGAAGACCGGCGTGGAACGCCACGACATCGCACTCACCCTCGGCAGTGGCTGGGGCAAGGCGGCCGACCTGATCGGCGAGACGACGGCGACGATCCCGGCCTCCGAGATCGTCGGCTTCTCGAAGCCGGCGCTCGAGGGCCACGTGGGCACCCTGCGCTCGGTCCTGCTCCCGAGCGGGAAGCGTGCGCTCGTCATCGGCGCCAGGACGCACTACTACGAGAACCATGGTGTCCGGCGTGTCGTGCACAGCGTGCGGACGGCCGCTGCGGCCGGCGCGGGCATCATGGTGCTGACAAACGGCGCAGGCGGCATCAAGGACCACTGGACGCCCGGCACGCCCGTGCTGATCAGCGACCACATCAACCTCACGGCCGACTCGCCGCTTGAGGGCGCGACGTTCATCGACCTCACCGACCTCTACGCCAAGCGGCTGCGGGACATCGCGCACAGCGTCGCTCCGGAGCTCGACGAAGGCGTCTACACGCAGTTCCGCGGACCGCACTACGAGACCCCGGCCGAGGTCCAGATGGCGAAGGCGATCGGCGGCCACATCGTCGGCATGTCGACCGCGCTCGAGGCGATCGCCGCACGTCAGGCCGGCATGGAGGTCCTCGGGATGTCGCTCATCACCAACCTCGCCGCCGGCATCCAGCAGACGCCGCTCAGCCACGCCGAGGTCATCGAAGCCGGCCAGGCGGCCGAGCCGGTGATCAGCAAGCTCCTCGCGCAGATCGTCGCGGCCCTGTGAGCGAGGCGACGAGCCTGCTCGCGACCGCCGAGGCCTGGCTCGCCCAGGATCCCGACGACGAGACCCGGGCCGAACTGGCAGGCCTCGTCGAACGCGCCCGGGTGTCCGACGACGTGGCCGTCGCCGAGCTGCACGACCGCTTCGACACCCGACTGCAATTCGGCACTGCCGGGCTCCGCGGTCGCATCGAGGCCGGCTCCAACCGGATGAACCGGGTTCTCGTGTCGCAGGCCGCGGCCGGGCTCGCCGCCTACCTGATCGAGCAGGCGCCGGCAGGCGTGACGCCGAGCGTCGTCATCGGATACGACGGCCGGAAGAACTCCGCCGTGTTCGCCAGCGACACCGCCGAGCTGATGGCCGGTGCCGGTGTCCGCGCAATCCTGCTCCCACGGCTCCTCCCGACGCCCGTCCTCGCGTTCGCCGTGCGGTTCTTCGACGCCTCCGCCGGAGTCATGGTGACCGCGAGTCACAATCCGCCCGCCGACAACGGCTACAAGGTGTACCTGGGCGGTGAGCACCACGGGTCCCAGATCGTCTCCCCCGCCGACGCGGCCATCGCCGCCCACATCGGGCGCATCGCCGAGACGGCGCTCGTCCAGGACCTCCCGCGCAACGACGGGTTCGAGATCGCGGGCGAGGACGTCGTCGACGCCTATGTCGCCGAGACCGCGGCCGTCGCACCCGCCCCGGCGGGCGGCCAGCTGCGCGTCGTCTACACGGCCATGCACGGCGTGGGTTGGGAGACGACCCGACGCGTCCTCGAGACCGCCGGGTACCCGGCACCGGAACTCGTCACCGAGCAGATCGATCCCGATCCCACCTTCCGGACCGTCAGCTTCCCGAACCCGGAGGAGCCGGGCGCACTCGACCTGTCCTTCGCGACGGCGCGAGCAGTCGGCGCCGACATCATCATCGCCAACGACCCCGATGCCGACCGCCTGGCGATCGCGATCCCCGACGACGCGGCGCCGTCGGGGTTCCGTCGACTCACCGGCAATGAGGTCGGTCTCCTCCTCGGCTGGCGGGCCGCCCAGGCCGCCAGTGCCGCACTCGACGGCGACGCGGCACCCGAGGGCACGCTCGCGTGCTCGATCGTCTCCTCCCCCGCCCTGCGCATCGTCGCCGAGGCGCACGGCCTCGAGTTCCGGGAGACGCTCACCGGGTTCAAGTGGATCTCCCGGACGCCGGGCATGATCTTCGGCTTCGAGGAGGCCCTCGGCTACCTCGTGAACCCCGGGACCGTACGCGACAAGGACGGCATCTCGGCCGCCGTGGCGTTCCTCGGTCTCGCGACGGCGTCGGCGCAGGCGGGCGAGAGCGTCGCGGGGCTCCTCGACCGGTTCGCGGACACCTTCGGTTCCTTCGGCAGCGACCAGATCTCCATCCGCTACGCGGAGCTCAGCCGCATCGGCGAGGTCATGTCCGGGCTCCGGGCACTCCCGCCGACGGAGCTCGCGGGAGCCCGGGTGACCCGGATCGACGACCTCGCCGACGGCTTCGAGGCGCTCCCGCCGAGCGACGTCCTGCGCGTCTGGCTCGACGACGGCACCCGGGTCATGATCCGGCCGAGCGGCACGGAACCGAAGCTCAAGGTGTACGTCGACGTCCAGTCCGCCGACGGCGACGCCGCCGAGCGGGCGGCGACGGTCACCGCGCGGCTCGCCGCGCTGCGGACGGATCTCACGGCGCTCGTCTCCTAGCGCCTCGACGGGCTGAGCGGCCTGGCGGTGTGCGGCCCGGAGACCGGGCCGCACCGGTCAGCCGATGGCGCGTTCGAGCTTCTCGGTGAGTTCGGCGAGGTCGAAGTAGTTGTCGATGACGACGATGTCGGCGAAGGTCTTGCCGATGCGCTCGACGAGCTCCGGCGAGGTCAGGATCACCTGGGCGTCGGCCGCGGTCGTGCCGAGGCTCTCGATGTCACCGGCGACGACATCGGCCTCGAGGTCGAGGCGTTCGAGCGCGCGTTCGGCGTTGAGCTTGAGGATCGCGGAGGAGCCGACCCCCGAACCGCAGACGGCGACGATCTTCATGCCTGGTCTCCGATGCGCAGGGGGGACGCACCGAACACGGCGCGCACCTCGTCGAGCGTCGTGGCCGCTGCGAGCCGCGGGATGGCGGTCTCGTCGTTGAAGACATTGGCGATCTCCGCCACCCAGCCCACGTGCGACTCGGCGGTGGTGACGGCGAGGCCGAGGACCACCGAGACGGGGTCGTTGTGGGGGTGTCCGAACCGCACCGGAGCAGCCAGGGTCGCGACGACGAGGGCGTCGTCGTGGACGTCGGCACCCGGTCGGGCGTGCGCGAGCGCCAGGCCCGGCGCGATCACGACATATGCGCCGAACTCCTCGACGACGTCGATCATCCGCTGGGTGTATGCGGCGTCCGTCGCGTGGGTGTCGGACAGCAGCGCTCCGGCTACGCGGATCGCCTCGCGCCAGTCGTCGGCTTCGACGTGGAGCGCGACGCTTGCTTCGGACAGTTCTGGGAGTGGCATCGCTTCAATCAGAGGATCGGTCGACCCGAATGGATCGGAACCATCGTAACGCTCCGAGGCTGGAAGCCTGCCGCGCAGGTGCCGCCCAGGCGGTCGCCGGAACAGCACCTGCCGGCATCGTCAGTCCTCGTCGTCGTCGAGGAACTCGTCGAACGCCTCGCTGATGCGGTCCGCCAGAGCCTCACGGATCTCCAGCGGCTGGAACGTCGCGGCGGCGGCGTTCAGCTGGAAGGTCTCCAGGTCGGTGAGGTCGTAGTCGAACGCCTCGGAGAGGAGCGCGAGCTCCTTCGTCAGGCTCGTGTCGCTCATCGTGCGGTTGTCGACGTTCACCGTGACGGCGAAGTCGAGCTGGTAGAGCAGGTCGAACGGGTGGTCCTCGAGCTCCTCGCCCCAGGCCGCGATGGCTCCGGTCTGCAGGTTCGACTGCGGGCTGAGCTCCAACGGGATCTTGCGGTCGCGGACCCACTCCGCGACGGGACCGAGCGTGGCGTAGAGGGACTCGGCGTCGTCGCGCTCGATGAAGATGTCCTCCGCGATGCGGACACCGTGGCCGAGTCGCAGCGCACGGCCGTCGAGCATGGCGCTCCGGATCGACTCGATGCCGTCGGCCTCCCCCGCGTGGACGGTGACCGGGAACAGCTCGGCCGCGAGGTAGTCGAACGCCAGCCGGTGCTTGCTGGCGGGGAAGCCCGCCTCAGCGCCGGCGATGTCGAACCCGACCACGCCGCGCTCGCGATGGCGCACGGCGAGCTCAGCGATCTCGAGCGCGCGGTCGGCATGCCGCATGGCCGTGACGAGCTGGCCGATCTGGATGTCGGAGCCGGAGTGGGCCGCGTCCTTGATGCCGAGCTCGATGCCCTCCTGGACGGCCTCGACGACTGCGTCGAGGCTGAGACCCCGGGTGAGGTGCTGTTCGGGAGCCCAGCGCACCTCGCCGTAGATGACGCCGTCCGCAGCGAGGTCCTGGACGAACTCGCGCGCGATGCGGACGAGCCCCTCCTCGGTCTGCATGACCGCGGTGCTGAGGTCGAAGGTCTTCAGGTACTCGACGAGCGAGCCGGCGTTGCACTGCGTGTAGAACCAGTCGGCCAGGCCGTCGGGGTCCGACACGGGGACGTCGACACCGTTCGCTTCGCCCAGCTCGATGATCGTGGCGGGCCGCACACCGCCGTCGAGGTGGTCGTGGAGCGAGATCTTCGGGAGCGCGCGGAGGTCGACGCCGGAGAGGGGGGATTCGTCTGCAGAGGTCACGGGGTTCACTGTACCGCTCAGCCCTCCGTCGAGGTGAGGCACTTCGTCACTCCCCATCGCCCTCAACGACCAACCGCCTCAACTCGGCCGGGGCCGCCGAGGCGCACCCGGATGCGCTCCGCGAGCATCGACGGTCGACGGAGGTCGTCGGCGGTCAAGCGCATCACCGTCCATCCCTCATGTGCCAATTCCTCCGTGCGCGCGATGTCCTTCCGCCATTGCGACCGGTCGGTCCGGTGATGGTCTCCCTCGTACTCGAGGACCAGACGCTGGTCACGGAACACCACATCGCCCCGGACCACTCGCCCGGAGCCGTGGAGGACGATCTCGGCGTTGTGCTCCGCCTTCGGGAGCGCCGATGCCTCGAGGATCAACCGGAGCTCCGTCTCCTTCGGCGACTGGCAGCGGTCATGCAACCGCGGGATCGCCGACCGAAGGGCGACGACGCCACGACGCGATGGATACTCCTCGACGGCCGCACGGAGCCGATCGAGGGACGTCCGAGGATCCAGGAACCAGAGGAGGGCGTCGCCGGCGGCGATCAAGGCCGGGAGCGGCACCACCGTCGCGAGGTCGCACCAGGTCCGCTCGACACTGGTGACCGGGAGTCCGTCGAGATCGACGACGTCTCCCGGACCGAGGGTGCCGCGATGTCCCACCACGCCGCGCCCCTCTCGCGCCCGGACGCCAGCAGGGGACATGACATGCAGCGGGACGTCCGGGCTCGTCGACCTGGGCGTCGGGATGCCGTGCAGAGCAGCGGCCGTCTGATGGCTGAAGGCTCCCCCGATCGGGAGAACACTCAGGTAGGCGACCGCTTGGTGGTACAGGTCAGTCGGATAGCCCGGTGGCGTTCGGATCCCGTGGAAGGGAGCACCGAGCGCGGGGTTCCGGAGCTGACGAGGCGTGAACCCGGCGCGCACCGCCGACTGAGCGGACTTCGGCCCGGCCATGATCGGGATCGAGGATCGGAAGGTCATCCCTCGATCGTGCCGCCGGCAGGAGGTTCCCCCGTCGTTCTCCACAGGTCGCGTCCTCAGGTGAGGCAACTCGTCGTCCGGAACGGCGATGGACGACGAGTTGCCTCACCTCAACGGGCTCAGGCCTCGATGCGGGCCCGGACGATGGGGCCGCGCGGGGGCGCGGTGTCCTCGATCGTGTACGCACCGTCGAGGGCCTCGAGCGCCCGCGGGAAGCGTGCCGCGTCGTCGGCACTCAGCGTGAAGAGCGGCTGTCCGGCCCGGACCTCGTCGCCCGGCTTCGCGTGCAGGTCGATGCCCGCCGCGTGGATGACCGGGTCCTGCTGCCTGGCCCGACCGGCACCGAGGCGCCAGGCCGCGATGCCGAACGGCAGTGCCTCCTGCGTCGCCAGCACGCCGTCGCGCGACGCCGTGACGACGTGGGTCTCCTTGGCGACCGGCAGCGGTGCGTCCGGGTCGCCGTCCTGTGCGCGGATCATGCGCTTCCAGACGTCCATGGCCCGACCGTCCGCGAGGGCGCCCTCGACGTCAGCGTCCGGCTGCCCGGCGAGGGTCAGCATCTCCCGCGCGAGGGCGAGCGTCAGCTCGACGACGTCCGCCGGACCACCACCCGCGAGGACCTCGACGGACTCGCGGACCTCGTTCGCGTTGCCGATCGCGAGGCCGAGCGGGACGTTCATGTCCGTCAACAGTGCTGTCGTCGCCACACCGGCGTCCGTCCCGAGCGCGACCATCGTGCGCGCCAGTTCCTCGGCGCGCTCGTAGTCCTGCATGAAGGCGCCGGAGCCGAACTTGACGTCGAGGACGAGCGCCCCGGTGCCTTCGGCGATCTTCTTCGACATGATGCTCGACGCGATGAGCGGGATCGCCTCGACCGTGCCCGTCGTGTCGCGCAGGGCGTACAGACGCTTGTCGGCCGGGGCGAGACCGGAGCCGGCGGCGCAGATGACCGCGCCGACGGCCTCCAGCTGCGCCATCATCTCGTCGTTCGTCAGCGCCGCACGCCAGCCGGGGATGCTCTCGAGCTTGTCGAGCGTCCCACCCGTGTGCCCGAGCCCGCGGCCCGACAGCTGCGGCACCGCGACGCCGAAGACGGCGACGAGCGGGGCGAGCGGCAGGGTGATCTTGTCGCCCACGCCGCCCGTCGAGTGCTTGTCCGAGGTCGGCTTGTCGAGCGATGCGAAGCTCATCCGCTCGCCACTCGCGATCATCGCCATCGTGAGGTCGCGGATCTCGCGCCGCTCCATGCCGTTCAGCAGGATCGCCATCGCCAGCGCCGACATCTGCTCGTCGGCGACATAGCCACGGGTGAAGGCGTCGATCAGCCAGTCGATCTGCGGCGTCGACAGCTCGCCGCGGTCGCGCTTCGTGCGGATGAGGTCGACGACGTCGAATGCTTCTACGGAACTCATGCGTGGTACTCCTCGAGTTGACGGGGTCCGAAGGCGTCCGGCAGGACCTCGTCGATGGTGCGGATGCCGGAGACGGTGTCGAGCAGCATGCCCGCCGTCGAGTGCTCGTACAGCAGCTGTCGGCACCGGCCGCACGGCATGAGGCGTTCGCCCTTGCCGTCGACGCAGGCGAACGCCACGAGGCGTCCTCCGCCCGACATGTGGAGGGCGGAGACGAGCGCGCACTCCGCGCACAGCGTCAGGCCGTAGCTGGCGTTCTCGACGTTGCAGCCGGAGATGATCCGGCCGTCGTCGACGAGGGCAGCCGCGCCGACCGGGAAGCGGCTGTAGGGCACGTAGGCGTGCCCCATCGCCTCCCGGGCCGCGGTGTGCAGCGCCTCCCAGTCGACGGGGGGCGTGGTCGTCGTGTCGCTCACGATCAGCCCTTCACGTAGGGCTTGCCGGCGGCTGCCGGTCCGCGGGAGATGCCGACGAGTCCGGCGACCGCGAAGATCGTCACCACGTACGGGAGCATGAGCATGAACGCGCTCGGCACCGGGGAGCCGATGGCACTCAACGCGAACTGCAGGTTCTGTGTGAAGCCGAACAGCAGCGCGGCGAGCGTCGCCTTGAGCGGGTCCCAGCGTCCGAAGATGACCGCCGCGAGCGCGATGTAGCCGGCGCCCGCCGTCATCTCCTTGTTGAACGCGCCGACCGAGCCCAGGGTGAAGTACGCCCCACCGAGGCCGACGATCGCGCCCGCGAGCGCGACGTTCCAGAACCGGGTCCGGTTCACGTTGATGCCGACGGTGTCGGCCGCCTGCGGGTGCTCACCCACGGCGCGGAGGCGGAGGCCCCAGCGCGTGTAGAACAGGCAGAAGAAGACCACGGCCACGGCGATGTACATCAGGTAGATGATGATCGTCTGGCGGAACAGCACGGGCCCGATGAGCGGGATCTCGCTGAGGATCGGGATGTTGATCCGGGGGAACTTCGGCGGGCTGTTGAAGAGCGCCTCGTTCTTCGTGAGCACCTGCGAGTACAGGAAGCTCGTGAGTCCGACGACGAGGACGTTGAGCACCACACCGACGATGACCTGGTCGACGAGGTACTTGATCGAGAACGCCGCGAGCAGGAAGCTCACGAGCGTGCCGGCGATCATCGCCGCGACGAGCCCGAGGAAGGCGTTCCCCGTCACCGAGGCGACGAAGGCGGACGAGAACGCGCCGGCGAGCAGCTGGCCCTCGATCGCGATGTTCACGACGCCGACCCGCTCGGAGATGACGCCGCCGAGCGCACCGAAGATGAGCGGGACGCTCAGGGCGACTGTGCCGAGCAGGAGCCCGGTGATCGGGATCGCCTTGCCCGCGGCGGCCCACGACAGGAACCCGACCATGAACAGCACACCGAACACGGTGATGAGCCAGAGCGGGACCTTCTTGCCCGTCGTGACGAGGTACGCGCTCAGTGCCGTGATGGCGGCCAGGAGGATCGTGACGACGATGCCGGTGACCGTGGACGGGAGCACGACCGTCGGCAGCTGGATGACGTCGCCGTCGCTGGAGAGCCGGAACGTGCTGTTGCCGTCGCGGTGCCAGATGACGAACAACAGGAACGCGATGACGGTGAAGATCCCGAACGCGATCGGGGCCTTCCAGCTCCGGACGGCGACCGTCTCGAGGACGATCGGGGCGTCGGGAGCCGGCTGCGGCGTCTGCTTGTCGAGCGTGAATCCACTCATGCGGACACCTCCTTCTTGGCGGAGCGACGCGTTCGGCGCGTCGAACCGTCGGGCTTCGGCAGGAAGAAGATCGCCCGCACGAGCGGCGGAGCCGCGATGAACAGCACGATGAGCGCCTGGAGGACGAGCACGATGTCGATCGGCACGTTGACGCCCTGGGTGGCCTGCATGGAGTACCCACCGGCCTTGAGCGCACCGAACAGGATGCCGGCGATGAGGATGCCGCCCGGCCGGCTGCGTCCGAGGAGCGCGACGGTGATGGCGTCGAAGCCGATGCCGGCGTCGATGCCGTTGTCGAACCCGGAGGTCACCGTTCCGAGCACCTGCGAGACGCCGGCGAGACCGATCAGTCCGCCGGACAGGAGCATGGCGTACACGTAGGTGTTCTTCACGTCGATACCCGCGACGCGCGCGGCGTTCGGGTTCTCACCGACCGCGCGGAAGCGGAAGCCGATCGAGGACCGGCTGAACAACCACCACACGAACACGACCGCGAGGATCGCGATGAGGAAACCGGCGTGCAGGTTGTAGCGGTCACCGAGGAGCTTGGGCAGGACGGCGTTCTCCGCCATCCCCGCGCTCTTCGGCACGTTCGACCCGGGAGCCTGCAACAGCCCCTGCGTGGAGAGCATGAAGGTGATGAGGTAGAACGCGACGTAGTTGAGCATGATCGTGATGATCACCTCGTGCGCGCCGGTGCGGGCCTTGAGGACACCGACGATGCCGCCCCAGAACGCGCCACCGATGATGCCGGCGGCGATCGCGACGAGCAGGTGCACCACGGGCGGGAGGTCGAGCGTGAAGCCGACCCATCCGGCGCAGGCGGCGGCGATGAGCATCTGACCGCGCCCACCGATGTTGAACATGCCGACCCGGAACGCCAGGCCGACACCGAGTCCGGCGAGGATCAGCGGGGTCGCGAAGGTCAGCGTCTCCGTCAGCGGGCGGATGCCGTTCAGGAAGTCGGGGCGCTTGAAGTTGTAGATCGACCCTTGGAAGAGCGCGCCGTACGCACCGGTCGCCGACTGCCAGACCGCCGCGATGGTGTCGCCCGGGCGGGCGAAGAAGTACCCGGCGGCGGTGTGGACCTTCGGATCGGTCAGCGCGATGAGGATCGCACCGACGACCATCGCCAGGACGACAGCGAGGATCGAGATGACGATGCTCGAGTTGAGGATCTCGGCGAGCACCTTGTTCGAGCGCGGCTGGGTCGTGTCGGGCTTCGCCTCGCCCGGTGCCACCGGCTGGACCGTTCCGGGCGGGGTGTGGGACGTCTCGCTCATGCTGCTGCTCCTGCCGGGAGTTCGCCGGCCATCATGAGGCCGAGGACCTCTCTGGGGGTCGATGCCGGGACGATCCCGACGATGCCGCCGCGGTACATGACCGCGATGCGGTCGGCGAGCGCGACGACCTCGTCGAGCTCGGTCGACACGACGATGACGGGGATGCCGGCGTCGCGCGTGGCGACGATGCGCTTGTGCACGAACTCGATCGAGCCGACGTCGATCCCGCGGGTCGGCTGTGCGGCGACGAACAGCCGCAGCTCACGGCTGAGCTCACGGGCGAGGACGACCTTCTGCTGGTTGCCGCCCGACAGGGAGCCGGCCGGCGACTCGATGCCCTGCGACCGAACGTCGAACTCCTGCGACTTCTCGCGTGCGAACTCGTCGCGGAATCCGCGCTGGACGTTGCCGCCCTTCACGAAGGGTGCACCCGTCGATCGGTCCAGCATGAGGTTCTCGGCGATGGTGAACTGTTTGACGAGCCCGTCCTCGGATCGGTCCTCCGGCACGAAGCCGACGCCGGCGTCGAGCACCTTGCGCGGGGTGGACCCGACGAGTTCGACACCGTCGAGCTTGATGCTGCCCTTGGTGTGCGGCTGCAGCCCGAGGATCGCCTCGGTGAGCTCGGTCTGCCCGTTCCCCTGGACGCCGGCGATGGCGAGCACCTCGCCCTCGCGCACCTCGAAGCTGACGCCGTTGACGACGAGCTGGCCGAGGTGGTCGACGACGGACAGGTCGTGCACGGTGAAGGTGGTGTCGCCGAGGTTCGGCGCCTCCTTGTGGACCGTGAGTTCGACGGGACGCCCGACCATGAGGGACGCCAGCTCGGCGTTCGTCGCGGTGGGCGAGGCCTCGCCGACGACCTTGCCGAGTCGGATGACGGTGATGCGGTCGGCGACTTCGCGGACCTCTCGCAACTTGTGGGTGATGAAGACGATGGACGTGCCCTCGTCCTTCAGCTGCTTCATGATCGCCATGAGCTCGTCCGTCTCCTGTGGGGTGAGCACGGCGGTGGGCTCGTCGAAGACGAGGACGTTGGCGTTGCGGGAGAGCGCCTTGACGATCTCGACGCGCTGCTGCACTCCGACCGGGAGGTCGCCGACGATGGCGTCCGGGTCGAGGCTGAAGCCGAACCGCTCGGAGATGTCGATGACGAGCTTGCGGGCCGCTGCGACGTCGAGGCGGCCACCGCCCTTGGTCTGCTCGTGGCCGAGCATGACGTTCTCGGCGACGGTGAAGACGGGGATGAGCATGAAGTGCTGGTGCACCATGCCGATGCCGGCGCCCATGGCGTCGCCAGGGCCCTGGAAGTGCTGGACGACGTCGTCCAGGAGGATCTCGCCCTCGTCGGCCTGATAGAGGCCGTAGAGGACGTTCATGAGGGTGGATTTGCCGGCACCGTTCTCGCCGAGGAGACAGTGGATCTCTCCCGGTTCGACGGTGAGGTCGATGTGGTCGTTGGCGGTGAGTGCACCGAACCGTTTGGTGATGCCGCGGAGCTCGAGCTTCATGGGTCCCAATCTAGTCACGTGTCGGATGTCGACACAGGCGGTCGGGATCGCCGTCCGGCCGTGCCGCGAACAAAGCGGGGGGAGGTCGCGGATCGCGACCTCCCCCCGGAGTCCCGGGCGAGGGCCCGGGTGAAGAGGGACTACTTGACGGGTGAGGAGACCGAGGTCGCCTTGATGGAACCGTCGATGATGCCAGCCTTGATCGTGTCGAGCTCGTCGGCCAGGGTCGGGGAGACCTTGGACTCGAAGTCGTGGAACGGCGCGAGGCCGACGCCCTCGTTCTCGAGGGTGCCGATGTACGCAGCTGCGTCGAACTTGCCGCCACCGGCCTCGGTCACGGTGTCGGCGACGCCGGCCTTCATGCCCTTGAGGATGGAGGTCAGGAACAGGCCCTTGTTCTCGGCGTTGGTCTCGTACAGGTCGGCGTCGACACCGATCATGGCGATGTCCTTGCCGGTCTCCTGGATCTCGGCGATCGCGCTCAGGAAGATCGGGCCACCGACCGGAAGGAGCACGTCGGCGTTCTGGTCGATGAGTGTGCGGGCGAGCTGCTTGGCGGTGTCGTTCGCCTCGAAGCCACCGGTGAAGGAACCGGTCTGAGCGGCGACGTCCCAACCGACGACCTGGACGCTCTTGCCCTTCTGCTCGTTGTAGTACGCCACGCCCTCGGCGAAGCCGTCCATGAAGATCTGGACGGACGGGAAGGGCTGGCCGCCGAAGGTGCCGACGACGCCGGTCTTCGAGTAGTCGGCCGCCGCGTAGCCCGCGAGGAACGCGGCCTGGACGGTGTCGAACAGGATCGGCTTGATGTTCGGGGCGTCGACCTTGCCGTCGAAGTCGTTGTCGGCCGCGTCGTCGATGATCGCGTAGTCGACGTCCGGGTTCGCGAGTGCCGCGTCGACCGTGTCGGCGGAGAGGGCGAAGCCGACGCTGACGATGAGCGAGCAGCCCTGGTCGGCCAGGCTCTGCAGGTTCGGCTTGTAGTCGTCGGCCTTGTCGGACTGGACGGTGATGGGCTCGACGCCGAGCTCCTTCGCCGCCTCGGTCAGACCCTCGTAGCCGAGCTGGTTGAACGACTTGTCGGTGAAGCCACCGGCGTCGGAGACCATGCACGGGAGGAAGTCGGATGCGGCACCGGTCGAGTCGCCGTCGCCGGTGCTGGGAGCCGATGCGCAGCCGGCGAGCAGTGCCATGAGACCGACGCCGGCGATTGCGCCCGCAGCGGCCTTCCGAGTTGAGATTGCCAAGGTAGCCTCCAAGATGCAGCCCCGCGGGTCACGGGGCGTATGGGGTTACGTTACCCAATACGACGACCGCCGAACGGACGATCCCGGCTTCGCGACCGAAGCGTTACAGAACGGTGGCACCGGCGTCATGCGCCGGAAACACGCGGATGCGCAGACGCGCATCGCCGGGCCGTGATGCTGCGCACGTGAGCGCGGAGCGGCCCCGTCGGCGGTCGCCTTGCGCTCCGGGTAGCTGCGGTTCCCACCTGGGCACCGAGCGCGGCTCGGAGCCCAGGCCGAACCGACCGGGATCCCGGTCAGCGGCGGTCCAGCATCAGGGTGTCGCCGCTCCAGCGCCGACGGAGCCATCGGTCGTGGCTCGCGATGACGACCGCGCCCGGATAGTCGCCGAGGGCGTCCTCGAGCTCCGTCGCAAGCGTGAGCGACAGGTGGTTCGTCGGCTCGTCCAGGAGGAACAGGTGCGGAGGCCGCGCGATGATCAGCGCGAGGGCCAGACGGCGTTGCTGCCCGACGGAGAGCTGGCCGATCGGGCGGTCGAGGTCGCGAAGCCCCAGGAGCCCGAGACCCGCGAGCGGGGTGCGCGCTGCACGCGCCTCGCCGAGCGTCCGGTCGTAGACCTCCCGAGGTGATCGCTCCGCATCCGGGAACGCGACGTCCTGCTCGAGGAGCCCCACGCGGAGCCCCTTCCGCCGGAGGACGGTCCCCGCATCGAGGCGCAGCGACCCGGCGAGGACCGCCAGGAGCGTCGACTTCCCCGAACCGTTCGCCCCGGTGACCAGCACCCGCGACCGGGGTGCCAGCTGCAGGCGTTCGAGGTGCAGCCGGCCGTCCACGCGGGCGTCGGCGAGGTCGAGCAGCTGCTCCCCCTCGTCGAGGACCGTCGATCCGCTCGGGATCCCTGCGAACGAGAGCTGGCGAGGCGGGCGCCGCACCTGCTCGCGCTCGAGGACCTCGAGTCGGAGCTGCGCGTTCCGCACCCGCCGACTGATCTGCTGCTCGACGCGGTCGCCGCGCATGCCGAAGGCCATGCGGTTGTTGTCGCGGATGCCCCGATCGTGGTTGATCCGCGGGGCGACGTCGTGCACCGCGGACGCGAGGCGGCGCAGTTCGGCCTGCTCCTCTTCATGACGCGCCGACCAGCGATCGAGTTCCGCTGCCTTCCAGTCGAGGTACTCGCTGAACGGCCCGCCGAACTCCACGACGGGTGACGCCTCGCCGACGGGGACGGGGCGGGACGGATCGATGTCGACGAGCCCCGTCGCCACCTCGTCGAGGAAGGCGCGGTCATGGCTCGCGAAGAGCACCGGACCCGGCCACTCCGACAGGTGGCCGCGGAGGAACGCGACCGCCTCGTCGTCCAGATGGTTGGTCGGCTCGTCGAGCAGCAGTGCGGTCGGTCTCGCGACGAGGAGCGCGGCGAGGGCGAAGCGGGATCGCTGTCCCCCGCTCACCTCACCGAGTCGTCGCGACCGTTCGATCGCGGCGATGCCGAGGCCGTCGACGACCGCGTCCAACCGGGCGTCCGCCGTCCAGACGTCGGCACGTTCCGCCGCATCGAGCGCGGCGGCGTACCGCTGCTCGGCGGAACCGTCACCGGCGGAACCCGTCTCACCGAGTGCCGCCGCCGACGTCTCGAGCTCCTGCTCGACTGCGCGGACCTCGCCGAGCGCCTGCTCCAGCAACTCGCCGACCGTCGTGTCCTCCGGGAGCTCGAGTTCCTGCATGAGGATGCCGGTGCGCAGCGGGCGGACGGCCTCGCCGTCGTCCGGCTCATCGATCCCGGCGAGGATGCGCAGCAGCGTGGACTTCCCCGCGCCGTTCTCGCCGATCAGGCCGAAACGATCCCCGGCCGACACGACGAGGTCCACGTCGCGCAACACGACGCGGTCGCCGTAGGAGCGGGTGACGCCGTCGGCGCGGAGCTGCTGGATGTCGATGGATCGCCCGAAGGTCGAAGCGGCGCGACGGTGGACTGGTGTTGCTTGGGTCATGGGTGCTCGCATGGAGGCCCCTTTCGAGATGGGGCACGCCGGGTACGGTCGTCGTCCGACACGTCAGGAGTGAGCGCTGGGCTCGAACTCCTGGGCGGACCTGGAAGCGTCTGGCGTACCTCGATGGATTCCCGCCGGGCACATCACGTTCGTGATGGTCTGCCGCAGGCGCGGGACGTCGATTCGCTCAGTTCTTCACAGTGATCTCAGGCTATCCGTCGGTTGTCGGCCGCCGCAAGCCCTGCACGTCACCGGTCCCGATTAGGCTGGTCGTCATGCGTGCTCCGTCGGTCCCCTCGCCCGCGCGGCGTCGCCGTGCGCATCGATCGACCGCGGCCTCGCTGCTCGCCGCGCTCGGTATCGGTGCGCTCGTCGCACTCGGCGCACTGCCGACCACGCCGGCGACCGCGGCCGCTGCGAGCTCGCAGCTGAGTCGGACGCAGACGACGCCGACGCCCACCCCGAGTCCCTCGCCGACCACGCCCTCGACGGCGACCCCGAAGCCGACGAAGCCGGCTCCCAGCAAGCCTGCCCAGCCGGCGCCGCCCACGGTCCGCGGCACGGACTTCGACCCGGGCGAGATCATCAGCGACGCGAACTTCTATGACGCGAACGCCATGAGCGAGGCGGACGTCCAGGCGTTCTTCGCCTCCCAGCCCTGTACCCCGAAAGACGGCGTGCCGTGCCTGGCGGACTTCCGTGCCAGCACCGAGTCCGTCCCGGCGGCCGAGCCCGGGCACTGCGAGGCCTACCGCGGCGCCGTGAACGAGTCGGCGGCGAGGATCGTCGCGAAGGTCGCCCACGCGTGCGGGATCAACCCCAAGGTGCTGCTCGTCCTCATGCAGAAGGAGCAGTCGCTCATCACCGGGCCGAGCGAGTACGGCTACGCGCGCGCCATGGGTTGGGGCTGCCCCGACACCGGCCCGAACTTCAGCGCGAGCTGCGACGCGGACTACTTCGGGTTCCAGAACCAGGTCTACCGTTCCGCATGGCAGTTCCGGCAGTACACGCTGTACCCGCTCAACGTGCCGGGCGAGTCCTATCACCGGGCGTATCACCTGGGATCGGTCTACATCCAGTACAGCCCCGACGCGGCCTGCGGCGGTACCCAGGTCGACATCCGCAATCAGGCGACGGCGAACCTCTACCTCTACACGCCGTACCAACCGAACGCCGCGGCCCTCGCGAACGTCTCGGGCACTGGCGACGCCTGCAGTGCCTACGGCAACCGCAACTTCTGGCGGCTCTACACGGAGTGGTTCGGCCCCGCGGTCTGATCGCCCGGTTCGCTCTTCCAAGGATGGGCGAACGAACGGGTCATTCGCCGATGAGGAGCGCGACGCGGTCGTCGAGGTAGGCGTCGAGCGGGGTGAGCCCGAGGTCGTGCCCGGCCCAGCGGAGCATGACGGTGTCGTCGACGAGTCGCAGCGGGCCTGAACCTTCCCGGAGTGACGCCTCGTCCAGCGCGAGCTCGACGACCTCGAAGTTCACGACGTCGCCCTCGGCGAACGGGCCGCGGTGGGCCGCCTGCTGCGCGATCCGACGGTGCTCGACCTCCGAGGAGCGGTGGTTGAACCACTTCGGCTCCACGGCCCGAGTGGATTCGGCGGCGGTGAAGAGGCGACCGTCGGCCGAGAGCAGGACGACCCCGAGGCGCCACGCCCGGCCGATCGGCCGCAGCGCGGGTGCCCGCTTCACGAGCGGGAGTCCGCGGGGTGTGTAGACCTCCGCCAGGGCCTCGTCACGCACGCCTGCGGCTTGGAGACGCGCGCCCGCCTGCAGGAGCAGCTCGCGCAGCGCGGTCACCGTCGGTCGCCGATCAGAGGACGTCGTCGCGACCGGACAACTTGAGGGCGTCCACGACGCTCTTCACCCGCTGCGCGTTGGCGCTCGTGGTGACGAGCAGGGCGTCCGGGGTGTCGACGACGACGATGTCCTGCACACCGATGAGGCTGATGACCCGACCGGTCTGGCTGACGACGATGCCGCTGGAGGCGTCCGACAGCACCCGCGCGTTCTCACCGAGGATGGCGAGGTCGGACTTGCGCCCACCGGAGTTGAGCTTGGCGAGCGAGGCGAAGTCGCCCACGTCGTCCCAGTCGAAGTGCGCCGGCACGACGGCCATGCGACCGGCGGCCGCGGCGGGCTCAGCCACGGAGTAGTCGATCGCGATCTTCTCGAGCGCCGGCCAGACGCGGTCGACGACCGGGCCACGGGCCGCCGCGTCGTCCCAGACCTCGGCGAGTTCGAGGAGACCCGCCAGGAGTTCGGGCTTCTGCCGACCGATCTCCTCGAGGAGGACGTCGGCTCGCGAGATGAACATCCCGGCGTTCCAGAGGTGCTCGCCGCTCGAGACGTACCGCTTGGCCGTGGCGAGGTCGGGCTTCTCGACGAAGGAGTCGACCAGCATGACCCCTTCGGCCCCGCGGATGCCGAGGTCGCGGGCGCTCTTGATGTAGCCGAAGCCGATGGCGGGCTCCGTGGGCTGGATGCCGATCGTGACGATGTAGCGCTCCTCGGCGGCCGTGACGGCCTGGGCGACCGCGGCCCGGAACAGGCGGTCGCCGCGGATCACGTGGTCGGCGGCGAACGAGCCGACGATGACGTCGGGTTCGCGACGGACGAGGATCGCTGCGGCGAGCCCGATCGCGGCGGTCGAGTCGCGCGGCTCGCTCTCGAGGACCACGTTGGCGTCGGCGAGGTCGGGCAGCTGCTGTTCGACGGCCGCGCGGTGCGCACGCCCGGTGACGACCATGATGCGCTGGTCGCCGGCGATCGGCGCGAGGCGGTCCCAGGTGGCGCGCAACAGCGTGCTGCCGGAGCCGGTGAGGTCGTGCAGGAACTTGGGTGCGTCGGCTCGCGAGAGCGGCCAGAGACGACTGCCGATGCCGCCGGCCGGGATCACTGCGTAGAAGCGTTCGAGGGGCGTGGTCATCCCCCGAGCGTACCGCCAGGCTCCAGCCTGAGGACGACGGCACGGAAGCGTCATCTGACGGGTTTACGATGAGCGCCAGATCGAGCACGAGAAAGAACGGTACGAGCATGGCTGGACGCAACGTCCTCGGGATCCCGATCCCGTCCTTCGGCAGCAAGCAGGCTCCCCCGGTCCCCGTCGGTCCGCCGGACGCAGCGGACCTGGACGGCCGCAACAGCATCGTCAACGCCTGCATCTACCGCCACGGTTCCCGCAGCTCGACGCTCACCTCACTCGAGGACACCTTCCGCGCGCTCCATGAGACCCCGGACGGCGTCGCATGGATCGGGCTCTACCGGCCCGACGCAGGCGAGCTCGGCGTCCTGGCGGCTGAGTTCGGTCTGCACCCGCTCGCCGTCGAGGACGCCATCACCGCGCACCAGCGGCCGAAGATCGAGCGGTACGACGACGTCCTGTTCGTCGTCCTCCGGGCCGCCAACTACGTCGACGAGACCGAGACCGTCGAGTTCGGCGAGCTGCACGTCTTCGTCGGTCCGAACTTCGTCATCACCCTCCGGCACGCCGAGTCCCCCGACCTGTCGCACGTGCGGGCGCGGATGGAGCAGGAGCACGAACTCCTCGCCTATGGTCCGCAGGCGATCCTGTACGCCATCATCGACGCCGTCGTCGACGGCTACGGTCCGGTCGTCGCCGGGCTCTCGAACGACATCGACGAGATCGAAGAGCAGGTCTTCGTCGGCGAATCCCAGGTGTCCCGCCGCATCTACCAGCTCTCCCGCGAGGTCATCGCCTTCGAACGGGCGACGCACCCGCTCAGCGACGTGATGCTGTCGCTCGAGCAGGGCAGCGCGAAGTACGGGGTCGCCGACGAACTGCAACGCGGCCTCCGCGACGTCGCCGACCACCTCACGAGCGTCAACCAACGGATCGACGCCTACCGCGAGCTGTTGCGCGACATCCTGACCGTGAACAGCACCCTCGTCGGGCAACGCCAGAACGAGGAGATGGCGAAGATGACCGAGGCGAGCCTCAAGCAGGGCGACGAGGTGAAGAAGATCTCCTCCTGGGCCGCCATCCTGTTCGGCCCGAGTCTCATCGCGGGGATTTACGGCATGAACTTCACCCACATGCCGGAGTTGTCGTGGTGGTTCGGCTACCCGATGGCGCTCGCGCTCATGGCCACCACGAGCGTCATCCTCTACAAGGTGTTCAAGCGTCGGAACTGGTTGTGAACACCCGGTGTCGCGCGGTCGTCGCGCAGATGTCCGGCCTCTCTCGACGTCGAGACAGTTAGGCCAGCCTTAGCGGCGGGACCGCGCATCCCACGCCTACACTTGGTCCAGCGCGCCGATTCGACGCACGGCAGGCAACAACCCCCGCACGGCAGAACGATCTGCCGCAGATAGCGACTATCAGGGAGGACCTCGTGACCGCGAGTCTCACGCGAACGTCACCGTTGGAATCCACGACATCCAAACGCCCGGCCGGCACCCTGTACCGGGGCCGTGAAGGCATGTGGTCGTGGGTGCTCCACCGGATCACCGGCGTCGCCATCTTCTTCTTCCTCCTCGTGCACGTCCTCGACACCGCGCTGGTGCGGGTCTCCCCCGAGGCGTACAACGCGGTCATCGGCACGTACAAGAACCCCATCATGGGGCTCGGTGAGGTCGCGCTCGTCGCCGCCATCGCCTACCACGCGTACAACGGCATCCGCATCATCCTCATCGACTTCTGGTCGAAGGGCACCAAGTACCAGCGGCCCATGTTCTGGATCGTCATCGGTCTCTGGGTCGTGACGATGCTCGGCTTCACGCCGCGCCACCTGATCAACGTGTTCAGCGAGATGGGCCACTGATGACGACGATCGCCGCTCCCCGCACCCCCGCTCGTCCCGCGCGCCGCAAGGGCGTCAACTGGGAGAAGTGGGGCTGGATCTACATGCGCGTCTCCGGCGTGATCCTGCTGGTCCTCATCTTCGGCCACCTGTTCGTCAACCTCATGGTCGGTGACGGCATCAAGGCCATCGACTTCGCCTTCGTCGGCGGCAAGCTGTCGAACCCCTTCTGGCAGTGGTGGGACGTCGCCATGCTGTGGCTCGCGCTGATCCACGGCGGAAACGGCATGCGCACCATCGTCAACGACTACGCCACGGGTCGCACGATCCGCGGTGTCCTCAAGGTCGCGATCCTCGCCGCCGTCACCATCCTCATCATCCTCGGGACCCTGGTCGTCTTCACCTTCGACCCGTGCCCCGCCGGCGCACCTGCAGACCTGCTCGCGTCGTTCTGCCCCGCCAACTGAGCAACCGAGACCGAGCAACGGAAACCGTGACTACAGAAACCACCGAGTCCACCGTCATCGACGGCATCCACTACCACCAGTTCGACATCGTGATCGTCGGTGCCGGCGGTGCCGGCATGCGCGCCGCGATCGAGGCCGGCCCCGGAGCGAAGACGGCCGTCATCTCCAAGCTCTACCCGACGCGGTCCCACACGGGAGCGGCGCAGGGCGGTATGGCCGCTGCGCTCGCGAACGTCGAGGAGGACAGCTGGGAATGGCACACCTTCGACACCATCAAGGGCGGCGACTACCTCGTCGACCAGGATGCGGCGGAGATCCTCGCGAAGGAGGCCATCGACGCGGTCATCGACCTCGAGAACATGGGTCTGCCGTTCAACCGCACCCCCGAGGGCAAGATCGACCAGCGTCGCTTCGGCGGCCACACCCGCGACCACGGTAAGGCGCCGGTCCGCCGTGCCTGCTACGCGGCCGACCGCACGGGCCACATGATCCTGCAGACGCTGTTCCAGAACTGCGTCCGCCTCGGCATCAACTTCTTCAACGAGTACTACGCGCTCGACCTGATCATGACGAACGTCGACGGCGTCGACAAGCCGTCCGGTGTGGTCGCGTACGAGCTCTCCACCGGCGAGATCCACGTCTTCCAGGCGAAGGCGGTCATCTTCGCCACCGGTGGCTTCGGCAAGATCTACAAGACGACCTCGAACGCCCACACCCTCACGGGCGACGGCGTCGGGATCATCTGGCGCAAGGGTCTCCCGCTCGAGGACATGGAGTTCTTCCAGTTCCACCCCACCGGCCTCGCCGGTCTCGGCATCCTCCTCACCGAGGGAGCGCGAGGTGAGGGTGCGATCCTCCGGAACGCGAGCGGTGAACGCTTCATGGAGCGGTACGCCCCGACCATCAAGGACCTCGCCCCGCGAGACATCGTCGCGCGCTGCATGGTCCAGGAGGTCGCGGAAGGCCGCGGTGCCGGGCCGAACAAGGACTACGTCTACCTCGACTGCACCCACCTCGGTGCCGAGGTCCTCGAGACCAAGCTGCCCGACATCACCGAGTTCGCGCGCACCTACCTCGGCGTCGACCCGGTGACGGAGCCCGTCCCGGTCATGCCGACGGCGCACTACGCCATGGGCGGCATCCCGACGAACGTCAAGGCCGAGGTCCTGAGCGACAACAACACCGTCGTCCCCGGTCTGTACGCGGCCGGCGAATGCGCGTGCGTGTCCGTCCACGGCTCGAACCGGCTCGGCACGAACTCGCTCCTCGACATCAACGTGTTCGGCAAGCGCGCCGGCAACAACGCCGTCGAGTACGTCCAGGGCGTCGACTTCACGCCACTGCCCGAGAACCCCGCCGGCTTCGTCTCCGGCCTCATCGAGCAGATGCGGAACTCCAACGGCACCGAGCGGATCTCCACGATCCGCAAGGAGCTGCAGGAGGAGATGGACCGTAACGCCCAGGTGTTCCGGACCGACGAGTCCCTCGCCGGCGTCACCGCCACCATCCACAACCTGCGCGAGCGGTACCAGAACATCGCCGTCCAGGACAAGGGCAAGCGCTTCAACACGGACCTCCTCGAGGCGATCGAGCTGGGCTTCCTGCTCGACCTCGCCGAGGTCGTCGTCTACTCCGCTCGCAACCGTCAGGAGAGCCGTGGCGGTCACATGCGCGACGACTACCCGAAGCGCGACGACGAGAACTACATGAAGCACACGATGGCGTACCTGTCCGGCGACCCGCACTCGTCCGACGCGGCAGACCACATCCGGCTCGACTGGAAGCCCGTGGTCATCACGCGGTACCAGCCGATGGAGAGGAAGTACTAGCGATGAGCACTGCAACGCTCGAGAACCCGCCGGCCGCAGCACCGGAGGAGATCCAGTCCTTCACGGTCACCCTGATCATCCGTCGGTTCGACCCGGACGTGGACGCCGAGCCGCGCTGGGAGGACTTCGACGTCGAGATGTTCCCGACGGACCGCATCCTGGACGCACTCCACAAGATCAAGTGGGAACAGGACGGGACCCTCACGTTCCGTCGCTCCTGCGCACACGGCATCTGCGGCTCCGACGCCATGCGGATCAACGGCCGGAACCGCCTCGCCTGCAAGACGCTGATCAAGGACCTCGACATCTCGAAGCCGATCTACGTCGAGGCGATCAAGGGTCTGCCGCTCGAGAAGGACCTCGTCGTCGACATGGACCCCTTCTTCGCGTCGTTCCGCGAGGTGCAGCCGTTCCTCATGCCCGGCAAGCCCGCGGAGAAGAACAAGGAGCGCGTGCAGTCGGTCGCCGAGCGCGCCCGCTTCGACGACACCACGAAGTGCATCCTGTGCGCCGCGTGCACCTCGTCGTGCCCCGTCTTCTGGACCGACGGCCAGTACTTCGGCCCGGCGGCGATCGTGAACGCGCACCGCTTCATCTTCGACTCCCGCGACGACGCCTCGCAGGTCCGTCTGGACATCCTCAACGACCAGGAGGGCGTGTGGCGCTGCCGCACCACCTTCAACTGCACCGAGGCGTGCCCCCGCGGCATCCAGGTCACGCAGGCGATCGCCGAGGTCAAGCAGGCGATGATCTCCGGCAAGGTCTCCTAGCCCACACCCGGTTCGTCCGTCCGGCCCAGCGCACTGCGCTGGGCCGGACGTGTTCGTGCGGGACGACCTGGGCGTCGTGCGACATCAGGCCAGCGCGGCAGCTCTGGCTTCAGCCGGTGACGCCGCGCTCAGGGCATCCATGGCCATGGCACGAGCCGCCTCGAGCGTGTAGCGGCGCAGCTCGCTCCGGACGTCGCCGAGCGCGGCCGGAGTGACCGAGAGACTCGTCGCCCCGAGGCCGACGAGCACGACCGCGAGGGCCGGGTCCGCTGCCGCCTCCCCGCAGACGCCGATCGAGCGCCCTGAGGCGAGACCGGCGTCGCCGACGAGCTTGACGAGCCGCAGCACGGCCGGGTGCCACGGGTCCTGATACGAGCCGAGCGGCCCGAGCAGACGGTCCGCCGCGAGCGTGTACTGCGTCAGATCGTTGGTCCCGATGCTCACGAAGTCCGCGACCCCGAGGATCTGCGCGGCGAGCAGCGCACTCGACGGCACCTCGATCATCGTCCCGACCGTGCGGAGCCCGAGCCGTTTCGCGAGGGTCACGAACGCCGCGGCCTCGGGAAGGTCGGCGATCATCGGGGCCATCACCCAGAGGTCCGCCTCGTGGGCGTCCTGTGCGAGCGCGAGCGCCGTGAGCTGGTCTCGGAGCACCTCGTCACGCGCGCGGAGCGCCCGGATGCCCCGCACCCCGAGCGCCGGGTTGGGCTCGGCCTCGTCCGGTCGGAGGAAAGCGAGCGGCTTGTCGGCTCCGGCGTCGAACACCCGGACGACGACGCGCTTGCCCGGGAACGCCGCGAGCAACTCGCCGTAGCGGTCGGCCTGTTCGGCGACGCCCGGCGCTTCCGCGCGGTCGAGGAAGAGCAACTCGGTGCGGAACAGCCCGACGCCCTCGGCGCCGAGGGCCAGGGCACCGGCCGCGCCGGCGACGGACCCGAGGTTCGCGAGCAGGGGAACCGGAGTGCCATCGGCCAGTTCGCCCGGCGAGCGCGGCGAGACCCGCACGCGTTCGGCCGCGGTGGATCTGGCCGACCGCACCTCGCGTTTCGTCGGCGACCCGGTGACGACCCCGGCTCCGGCGTCGACGAGGACGATCTCACCGTCCTCGAACTGTTCTGCCCCGGCGACACCGACGACGGCGATGAGCGACTGCTCACGCGCGAGGATGGCCGTGTGCGAGGTCGCCGAGCCGCCACTCGTGACGAGTGCCAGCACGCGCTCGAGATCGAGGAGCGCGGCGTCTGCCGGAGCGAGGTCCGCGGCGACGAGGACGAACGGCTCGTCCGACTCGGGTGGTCCGGGGACAGGTCTACCGAGCAACCGCGCGATGACCCGTTGCGAGACGTCGCCGACGTCGGTCGCGCGCGCCGCCATCGGCTCCCCCAGGTTGAAGAGGACCTGCTGGACCGTCGCCAGGGCCTCGAACACGGCGCGCTCCGCGGAACGCCCCGCTGCGATGCGCGTCGCGACGTCCTCCGCGAGCGCCGGATCGTCGGCCATGACCGCCTGCGCTTCGAGCACGTCCTGCGCATGTCCGCCGGCTCGTCGAGCCCGCTCCTCGAGGTCGGCCCGCGTCGCGCTGAGCGCCGCGACGGCACGGGCCTGTTCGAGCGTGACGTCCCCGCGGAACGGGTCGGCACTCGGTTCGGGAAGCGGCTCCGGCATGCGGAGCACGGGACCGGCCACGACGCCGCGTCCGACGCCGGTGCCGGTGAACGTGCGTTGCCCCTCCGCCTCGCGCATGGTTCGACCCTAGTGCACCGCCTCTCCCCCGGTCCGGCCCGCTTGTAGGCTGGTCCGGTGACCAATCCGCGTGCGCCGAGGAAGGACTCCGCCGACGCGCCGGACGTGAGTACCACCCCCAGGGTGCGGCTCCAGCAGACGCCACCTCCACTGGTGTTCCAATGGATCCAGAACAGCGAGAACCCGTTCATCCGGCGACTCGCGCCCCGCGCGGCGAGAGCGGAGCGCGCCACGACGTGGGTCATGCGGCTGAAGCCCTATCGCGTCATCCATCGGTATCTCGCTATGGACGGCAACCTCCTGGCCGCCGGGATCAGCTTCCAGGCCGTCTTCGCCGTGTTCGCCGCGGTCTACGTCGGATTCGCCATCACCGGCATCTGGCTCGGCAACAATGCCGAGGTCTTCCAAGCGCTGGTGGAGATCATCAACCGCGCCGTCCCCGGCCTCATCGGCGCCGACGGCGAAGGCATCATCGCCGAGGAGCAGTTGTCGAGCGCCTCCCTGCTCGGCTGGACCGGGGTCATCGCCGCCGTCGGTCTCATCTGGACGGCGATCGGTTGGCTGTACTACACCCGGCAGGCGGTCAGGTCGATCTTCGCGCTCCCGAAGGTCGCCGCGAGCTTCTTCCTGCTGAAGGTCGTCGACCTCGTCCTGGCACTCGCCTTCGGCGTCCTGCTCCTCGTCTCCGCGACGCTGTCGGTCGCCAGCACACAGGCACTCAGCTGGCTGCTGTCGCTCGTCGGCTTGGAGGGCACCTTCTGGGTGACCGTCGGCAGCCGGGTCGTCGGTCTGGTCGTCGCGGTCGTCGTGAACCTCGTCACCCTCGGCGCCATGTACCGCGTGCTCAGCCGGATCCGGATCCCGTGGCGCAACCTCTTCGGCGGCGCGCTCCTCGGCAGTCTGGTGCTCTCGCTCCTGAGCGTCGCGAGCAGCGCGGTGATCGCCGGGGCCTCCCGGAACCCGTTGCTCGCGACCTTCGCGGTGTTCATCGGCCTCATGCTGTGGTTCAACCTCGTGAGCCGCGTCATCCTCGCCTCCGCCGCGTGGATCGCCGTGGGGCTCGACGACCAGGGCATCAGTGTGCGCACGACGACGCCGGAGGAGCAGGCGGCCGAAGAGCTGGCGGCCAGGAGGCTGATCGCCGAGGCGGAACTGCGGGAGGCTCGCGAATCCCTTCGGCGCGCCAAGGGCCCGGCGGTCTGGTTCGCCCGTCGGCGCGTCCGGCACGCCGAGGAGGCCTCGGCCGAGCTCATCCGAGAGCACGGCGAACCCCCCGAGTCGCCAGCGGCGGACGCGTCGGATCCACCCCATCGCCGACGCCCGGGCGGACGCCGGGGCCAGGGCGTTGTCGGCCCCCGCGACTAAGCTGGAGGCATGTCTGCACCCCTCCGCATCGCCAGTGTCAACGTCAACGGAGTCCGCGCGGCCTTCCGCAAAGGGATGGGCGACTGGCTCGAAGACCGCGGGGTCGACATCCTCGCCCTGCAGGAGGTCCGCGCCGCGACGAGCGACCTCGAGACGCTCTTCGGACCGGAGTGGAACATCCTGCACGATGCCGCGACCGCCAAGGGGCGCGCCGGCGTCGCGATCGTCAGCCGTCGCTCGGCGGGCATCCACCGCGTCGCCCTCGGAGCCGACGACTTCGACAGCGCGGGTCGGTGGATCGAGGCCGACTTCGACATCGACGGCACCCTCGTCACGGTCGTGAGCACCTACGTGCACTCCGGCGAGGTCGACACACCCAAGCAGGTCGAGAAGTTCCGCTTCCTCGAGGCGATGCTCGAGCGGCTGCCCGCGCTGCGCGAGCACAACCCGCTGTCCCTCGTCGTCGGCGACCTCAACGTCGGCCACACCGAGCTCGACATCAAGAACTGGAAGGGCAACGTCAAGCGTGCCGGCTTCCTGCCTGCCGAGCGGTCCTACTTCGACCGCTACCTCGGCCCGGCGGGCGAGACCGTGACGGGGGTCGACGGCGTGACCGGCACCGGCCTCGGCTGGGTCGACATCGGGCGTCAGTCCGCCGGCCAGGTCCCCGGTCCCTACACCTGGTGGTCCCAGCGCGGCCAGGCCTTCGACACCGACACCGGCTGGCGCATCGACTACCAGCTCGCCACGCCCGAGCTCGCAGCCCTCGCGTCCGGTTACACGATCGACCGGGCCGCCGCGTACGACCAGCGATGGTCCGATCACGCCCCCGTCGTCGTCGACTACGCCGTCTGACCCTCCGGCATCACGCCACCCCACCACTCCGTGCCCCGGCTCCGGCCGCTCATCCCTCTGCGAGAACCCACATGACCAAGCCACGCCTGTACTCCGGCATGCAGCCCTCCGCCGACTCGCTCCACCTCGGCAACTACATCGGTGCCCTCCTGCAGTGGAAGCAGATGCAGCAGGAGCACGACGCCTTCTTCAGCATCGTCGACCTGCACGCGATCACGGTGCCGCAGGACCCCGCCGAGCTCCGCGAGAAGACCCGTCGCACGGCCGCCCAGTACATCGCCGCAGGCATCGACCCCTCGGCGTCGACCCTGTACGTCCAGTCGCACGTCCCGGCGCACGCACAGCTCGCCTGGGTGCTCAACACGATCACCGGCATGGGCGAGGCCGCGCGCATGACGCAGTTCAAGGACAAGTCGGCCAAGCACGGACGCGACGCCTCGTCGGTCGGGCTCTTCGCCTACCCGATCCTCATGGCGGCGGACATCCTGCTCTACCAGACCGACATCGTGCCGGTCGGCGACGACCAGCGGCAGCACATCGAGCTTACGCGCGACCTCGCCGAGCGGTTCAACGCCCGCTTCGGCGACACCTTCGTCGTCCCGAAGGCGCAGATCCAGAAGGACTCCGCACGCATCTACGACCTCCAGAACCCGACATCGAAGATGTCGAAGTCCGCCGAGACCCCGGCGGGGATCATCTGGTTGCTCGACGAGCCGAAGGTCACGCAGAAGAAGATCATGCGTGCGGTCACCGACAACGACGGCGTCATCGCCTTCGACGCACAGGAGAAGCCCGGTGTCTCGAACCTGTTGAGCATCTACTCCGCGATCACCGGCTCCCCCATCGAGGCCGTCGTCGGCGAGTTCGAGGGTCGTGGCTACGGCGACCTCAAGAAGGGTCTCGCCGAGGTCGTCGTGGGCGAACTCGAGCCGGTCCGTGCGCGCGCGCTCGAGCTCCTCGACGACCCCGCCGAGCTCGACCGCCTGCTCGCGGTCAACGCCGCCCGCGCGACCGAGGTCGCCGAGCAGACCCTCGCAGAGGTCTACGACCGCGTCGGACTCCTCCGCCGCGCCTGATCCCGCCCTCGTTCGCCCATCTTCGGGCGAACGGACCACGACAGAACGGCCCGCCCTCCGCGAGGAGGACGGGCCGTTCCGGTCGGTCGGGACTACTGCACGTCGTCGTCGACCCAGTCGAAGGTCTTCGTGACCGCCTTCTTCCAGTTGCGGTAGAGGCGGTCGCGCTCCGCGGAGTCCATGTTGGGCTCCCAGCGCTTGTCCTCCTGCCAGTTCTTCGCGAGGTCGTCGAGGTCGGACCAGAAGCCGACGGCGAGACCGGCCGCGTAGGCAGCGCCGAGCGCCGTGGTCTCCGCGACGACCGGTCGGATGACCGGCACACCGAGGATGTCGGCCTGGAACTGCATGAGCGTGTCGTTGGCGGTCATGCCGCCGTCGACCTTGAGCTCCGTCAGCGGGACACCCGAGTCGGCGTTGACGGCGTCGATGACCTCGGCCGTCTGGAACGCGGTCGACTCGAGGGCGGCCCGGGCGATGTGGCCCTTGTTGACGTACCGGGTGAGCCCGACGAGCGCACCGCGGGCGTCCGGACGCCAGTACGGCGCGAACAGCCCGGAGAACGCCGGCACGAAGTACGCGCCACCGTTGTCCTCGACGGTCTTGGCGAGCGCCTCGACCTCGGGAGCGGAGGAGAACATGCCGAGGTTGTCGCGCAGCCACTGGACGAGCGAACCGGTCACGGCGATCGAACCCTCGAGCGCGTAGTGCGGCTTCGCGTCGCCGAGCTTGTAGCCGAGCGTCGTCAGCAGACCGTTCTCGGAGTGGACGATCTCCTCACCGGTGTTGAAGATGATGAAGTTACCGGTGCCGTAGGTGTTCTTGGCCTCGCCCTGCTGGAAGGCGGCCTGACCGAAGGTCGCCGCCTGCTGGTCGCCGAGGATGCCGGCGATCGGCGTCTCGCGGAGGAGGCTGTCGTCGGACGCGTGGCCGTAGATCTCGGAGGAGCTCTTGATCTCCGGGAGCATCGACTTCGGGACGCCGAACGCCTTGAGGATCTCGTCGTCCCACTGCAGGGTCTCGAGGTCCATGAAGAGCGTGCGCGAGGCGTTGGTGACGTCGGTGACGTGCACGCCGCCGTTGACACCACCGGTGAGGTTCCAGATGACCCAGCTGTCGGTCGTGCCGAAGAGGAGGTCGCCCGCCTCGGCCTTCTCGCGAGCACCCTCGACGTTCTCGAGGATCCAGACGATCTTCGTGCCGGAGAAGTAGGTCGCCAGCGGCAGGCCGACGGTCTTCTTGAAGCGCTCGACGCCACCGTCCGCAGCGAGGCGGTTCACGATGTCCTGGGTGCGCGTGTCCTGCCAGACGATCGCGTTGTAGACGGGCTGACCGGTGGTCTTGTCCCAGACGACGGCGGTCTCGCGCTGGTTCGTGATGCCGATGGCCGCGATGGCGTGCCGGGTGATGTTGGCCTTGCTGAGCGCCTGGCCGATGACCTCGCGGGTGTTGTTCCAGATCTGGTTCGGGTTGTGCTCGACCCAGCCGGCCTTCGGGAAGATCTGCTCGTGCTCGAGCTGGCCCGTCGAGACGATCGATCCGCTCTTGTCGAAGACGATGGCCCGGGAACTCGTCGTCCCCTGGTCGATTGCGATGACGTAGTCCGCCATTGGATACTCCTTCGTTGCGTGCGTTGCGAGGTGAGGCACCGGAACCGGTACCCCGGGGTGCCGCGGCGGTGATCGTGTCCGGTCACCGCCGCAGCGTCAGATCAGACGGCCGGGAGCAGCACCATCGAGGCGAGGGCCGCGAGGACACCACCGAGCAGGGGGCCGACGACCGGCACCCAGGCGTAGGACCAGTCGCTCTTGCCCTTGCCCTTGATGGGGAGGAGGGCGTGGGCGATGCGCGGACCGAGGTCACGTGCCGGGTTGATCGCGTAGCCCGTCGGGCCACCGAGGGAGGCACCGATGCCGACGACGAGCAGGGCGACGGGAAGGGCGCCCAGGGCTGCGAGTCCCCCGGGGACGCCCTCGATGACCACCGCGTCGGGGCCGGTCTTGCCGAAGGACATCACGACGAAGACGAGGACGAAGGTCGCGATGACCTCGGTCACGAGGTTCCAGCCGTAGCTGCGGATCTCCGGACCGGTCGAGAAGACACCGAGCTTCTTGCCCGGGTCCTCCTCCTGGTCGAAGTGCTGCTTGAAGGCGAAGTACGTCAGCACGGCACCGATGAAGGCACCGACCATCTGCGCCGCCCAGTAGACGAGCGCCGTACCGAAGTCGATCGACCCCGTGGTGAGGAAGCCGATCGTGACGGCGGGGTTCAGGTGTCCGCCCGAGGCGTAGGACACCGTGACACCGGCGAAGACCGCGAGGCCCCAACCGAAGTTGATGAGCAGCCAGCCGCCACCGAGGCCCTTGGATTTCGTGAGGATCGCCGTGGCGACCACACCGGTACCGAGGAGTACGAGCATCGCCGTCCCCACGGTCTCGGAGAGGAAGATGGTTCCGAGGTTCATGTCTTCATTGACCTTTCATAGGTGTGGCCGTGTGGGGCCCGACGCCGAGGCGCGAGCCCCCGCTGGGCGAGGTTGCACTGACCAGTTGCTTGTAAGGTAGCCAGCTCCTGTTGCACAGGACAAGGGCCTTGCCTGCACATTCGTGCATTATGAGAACGCCGGGGCCTCCTTGGCGGCGTCGACCCGGAGGTCGACCTGGTGGGCGTCGCGTAGGCGGTCGAGCGCTGCGGCGATCTGCGCGGCCCGCTCGGCGTCGTCCCACCCGAGGACACCGCCGACGACGCGGGCGATCTCGTCGACGAGGCCGGCGGTCAGCGATCCGGTGAAGGCGAGGCTCGTACGACGGTGCAGCACGTCGGAGAGGTGCACGACCTGCTCCTGCTCGACGAGGAACTCCAGCTCCTGCACGCTGTAGTCGGCAGCGCCCTGCAAGCGGTCGTCGCCGTGCTCGGACAGGTGCTCGAGGAGTGCGGCGGCCTTCGTGCCGTACCGGCCCAGCAGCTGCTCGGCACGCTTGGCACCGATGCCGTCCTCGTGCGCGGCGACCCAGGTGCGCGTCGCCGAGTCGGTGCGGGGGAAGCCGGCGCCGCCGCCGATCGCGAGGCCGAGGGTCTCCACGGGGCGCGGGGCCCCGATGGTGTTGAGCACGTCCGTGCTGAGGTGCTCGGCGAGGGCCCGGAAGGTGGTCCACTTGCCGCCGACGAGGCTGAACACGGTGGTGGACGGACGTGCAGCGGCGGCCCGACGCTCGATCCGGTAGTCGCGCGACACGAAGCCGGGGGCCTCGTCGTCGTGCTTCGGCAGCGGGCGGATGCCGGAGAACCGGTAGACGATCTGCTCGCGCGAGGTCGCGATGGTCGGGAAGACGTGCTTCACGAGGTCGAAGAAGTAGTCGACCTCCTCCTCGGTGCAGACGCTCGGGGTGCTCGGGTCGGCGTCGATGTCAGTCGTGCCGACCATGACCTTGCCCTTGAGCGGGTAGATGAGGACGATGCGGCCGTCCTCGTGCTCGAAGAAGATCTCGCGCCCCTTGGTGGCCGCGTAGAGCTCCGGGTTGTCGAGGACGATGTGCGAGCCCTTCGTGCCGCCCATGTAGGTCGTCGGCTCGCCGAGGCCGGCGTTCGTGAGGTCGGTCCAGGGGCCGGAGGTGTTGACCACGACGTCGCTCGTCACGGTGAAGGTCTGGCCGGTGACGGTGTCGCGGAGCTCGACGCCGTCGGCTCCCATGCCGACCGCCTCGACGTAGTTGACGGCGCGGGCGTGCGGGCCGGCGGCGAGGCCGTCCATGAGGACGTCGAGTGCGAGACGCTCCGGGTCGTGCATGGAGGCGTCGTAGTAGGTCGCCGTGTACTTGAGGCCCGGGTTCATCTTCGGCAGGTCGGCGAGGGACTTCTTCCGGCCGTGGAAGCGGTGACGCGGCACGCTGCCACCGTCGCGGGAGAAGGAGTCGTACGCGGTGAGGCCGACCTTGATGAGCAGCGCACCACGCTCCTGCGGCTTGCCCTGCTTGTGGGTGAGGAAGCGCAGCGGTGCGGAGAGGATGCCGGAGAAGGTCGAGAAGATCGGGACCGTGGTCTCGAGCGGCTTCACGTAGTGCGGGGCGATCTTGATGAGCCCGTTGCGCTCCTGCACCGACTCCTGGACGAGACGGAACTCGCCGTTCTCGAGGTACCGGATGCCGCCGTGGATCATGTGGCTCGACGCGGCGGAGGCGCCGGAGGCCCAGTCGTTGCGTTCCACGAGCGTGACGTCGACGCCCTGGAGCGCGAGGTCGCGGAAGGTCGCGATGCCGTTGATGCCGCCGCCGATGATGAGCACCGACGCCTGCGGGCGGTCGATGACGGACTGGACGGTGGAACGGGGAGCTGACGACTTGAGGGACATGAGATGCCTCGCTTCTTCGCGGTTGGTACGCGACGCTGCCGGGATTGCGCGCCGCTGAATGATGTGACTGAATACATCGTGACACCCGCTGCAACTCTGAACAGCCCTAGTGAACAAACGTGCAAGGAGACCCGATGTCGCTCGCAGACGCGCTCAGCCAGCCGGACCGGACGGCCGAGGCGCTCCGCGCCGCACAGCTGTATTACGTGCAGGACCTCACCATGGAGGCCATCGCCCAGGAGCTCCACACCTCCCGGTCGTCGGTCTCCCGCCTGCTCGGATATGCGCGGGAAAGCGGGCTCGTCGACATCCAGGTGCGCTCCCCGCACGACATGCCGTCGCGGCTCGAGGCGGAGTTCCGCGACCGGTTCGGCGTGACCGCCCACATCGTCCCGGTCCCCGACCACACGAGCGACATCGACCGCCTGGAGCGGGTCGCCCTCTCGGCTGCACGTTTTCTCGGCTCGGTGTTCGACTCGAACATGACGCTCGGCCTGGCATGGGGCTCGACCGTGAGTGCGGTGGCGAGGCACCTCACCCCCAAGCGGACCCACAACTCGCAGATCGTCCAGCTGAACGGTGCGGCCAACACGCGCACCTCGGGCATCCTCTACGCGAGTGAGATCCTGCATCGGTACGCGGACGCCTACGGGGCCTACGCGCAGCAGTTCGCGGTGCCCGCCTTCTTCGACGACCCGTCGACCAAGCTGGCCCTCTGGCGGGAACGCAGCATCCGACGCGTGCTCGAGATCCAACGCCGCATGGACGTCGCGCTGTTCGGTCTCGGTTCGCAGCTCTCGGGGGTGCCCAGCCACGTCTACGTCGGCGGCTACCTCGACGACAGCGACTTCGAGGCGCTCGCGAGCGCCGGGGCGGTCGGGGACGTCGCGACCGTGTTCTTCCGCGCCGACGGTTCCTGGCGCGACATCCCCTTCAACAATCGTGCGTCCGGGCCCGATCTCGACGTGCTGCGCGGCGTCTCCCGTCGGATCTGCGTGGTCGCGGGAGCCGCCAAGGTGCCCCCGCTCCTCGGGGCGTTGGCGGGCGGGCTCATCTCCGACCTCGTGGTCGACGAGGGGACCGCCCGCGCGGCGATCGACCAGCACGACGCCCAGCGCTGACCCCGGCCGCATCAGGCGCTGCAACCGGGCGTCATCCGAACCGGGAATAGGGCACCCACTCAGCCCGTTGACCTAGAATCGACAACACGTAACGTGCTCCGGGGTCGGTGAGAGTCCGAACCGGCGGTGATAGTCCGCGACCCGTGTCTCGCGCAAGCGAGGCCCGGTTGACCTGGTGGAACTCCAGGACCGACGGTTATGAACGCGTCTGCTCGCAGGCGGCGTTCGAGTCCGGATGGAAGGAAGCACGGGCGTCGGCCGATCGTCGACGCCGGCGAGCACCTGCCCGCGACCCCGGAACTCGTGTCAGTACCGACCGAGATGACGGACAGATGAGCGCAGGAACTGAGGCACCGCAGGCGAGTGTCCGCGAGGAGCAGGCCATGCTGCGCGCGCTCGAACTCGCCGCCAACGGCCCGGCCCGCGGCGTCAACCCCCGCGTCGGCTGCGTCGTCCTCGACGCCGACGGCACCGTGCTCGCCGAGGGCTGGCACCGTGGAGCCGGCACCCCGCACGCGGAGGTCGACGCCCTGTCCCACCTCGCGCCCGGAGCGGCCCGCGGCGCGACCGCCGTCGTCAGCCTCGAACCCTGCAACCACACGGGCCGGACCGGACCGTGTGCCGTCGCCCTCCTCGAGGCCGGCGTCGAGCGCGTCGTGTTCGCCGTGGACGACCCCGGCCACCACTCCGGAGGTGGAGCGGAACGACTCCGCGACGGCGGCGTCACCGTCGTCGGCGGCGTACTCGCCGGACCGGCGGAGGACCTCCTCGGTGACTGGCTCACCACCGCCCGCCTCGGGCGTCCGCTCGTGACGGTGAAGTGGGCCTCGAGTCTCGACGGGCGGATCGCCGCGAGCGACGGCACGAGCCGCTGGATCACCGGCGATGCCGCACGCGACGACGTCCACCGTCGACGGGCCGCCCACGATGCGATCCTCGTCGGCACGGGGACGGTCCTCGCCGACGATCCGAGCCTCACCGCTCGCGACGACCGAGGCGACCTCCTACCCGAGCAGCCCCTGCCCGTCGTCATGGGCGATCGCCAGATCCCCCTGGACGCCTCCGTCCACCGCCACCCCCGGCCGGTCGTCGTCCACCACGGGCATGATCCGGCTGCGCTGTTAGCCGAGCTCCGCGCCGCGGGCGTCCGGAGCGTCTTCATCGAGGGCGGCCCGACCATCGCCACAGCGTTCCTCCGCGCGGGACTCGCCGACACGGTCCTCACCTACCTCGCCCCGGTGCTCCTCGGCGGCCCTCGCCTCGCGATCGGCGACCTCGGTGTCGACACCATCGGCGATGTGATCCGCCTCACCACCGTCGGCGTCGAACCACTCGGCGACGACCTCCTCGTCATCACGACACCCGACCGCAGCGCCTCCGCCTCGGCCGCCCACGACCTCACCGCCTGACCCCCAGAGAACGGACCACCCATGTTCACGGGCATCATCGAAGAACTCGGCACGATCGTCGCCATCGACCACGGCGAGGACTCGGCACGGTTCACCGTCCGCGGCCCGCTCGCCCTCGAGGGCACCAGGCACGGGGACTCCATCGCCGTGAGCGGTGTCTGCCTCACCGTCGTCGAGCAGACCGGCGAGACGTTCACGGCCGACGTCATGGCCCAGACCCTCGCGATGAGCTCGCTGGACGGCGTCACGGTCGGATCTCCGGTCAACCTCGAGCGTGCGGCCCGCGTCGGCGACCGCCTCGGTGGCCACATCGTCCAAGGGCACGTCGACGGCACCGGCACCGTCCTGGCCACGGTGCCCGGCGAGGCCTGGCGCGTCGTGCGCGTCTCGCTCCCCGCGGCACTCGCGCCGCTCGTCGTCGACAAGGGATCCATCACCGTCGACGGCGTCTCGCTCACCGTCAGCGCCATCAGCGCACCGGACGCACCGGAAGCCTGGTTCGAGGTGTCCCTCATCCCCGAGACGCTGGCCGCGACGACGCTCGGTGAGCGCGTCCCCGGCGATCGTGTGAACCTCGAGACCGACATCCTCGCCCGGCACGTCGAGCGCATGCTCGCATTCAGCCGTCTCGAGTCGGCATTCCCCAGCAGCATCGGCCAGGATCCGCAGTCCGCGGACCCGGTCGGCACCACCGGCACCGGAAGGGGCAACGCATGAGCATCGCCAGCATCCCGGAGGCCCTCGCGGCACTCCGCCAGGGCCGACCGGTCATCGTGGCCGACGACGAAGGCCGAGAGAACGAGGGCGACGTGATCCTCGCCGCGGAGTCCGCCACCCAGGAGTGGATCGCGTGGACGGTCCGACACTCCTCCGGATTCATCTGTGCGCCGATGACGAACGAGATCGCCGACCGCCTGGCCCTCCCGCCGATGGTCGCGCTCAACGAGGACCCCAGAGGCACCGCGTACACCGTCACGGTCGACGCGGCCGACCGGCTCAGCACCGGCATCAGCGCCGCCGACCGCGCCCACACCCTGCGCGTGCTCGCCGACCCGGCGTCCGTGCCCGCCAGTCTCTCGCGCCCCGGACACATCGTCCCGTTGCGCGCCGTCGACGGCGGGGTGCGTGAGCGCGACGGCCACACGGAGGCGGCCGTCGACCTCATGAAGCTCGCGGGGCTCGTCCCCGTCGGGGCGATCTCCGAGATCGTCGCCGACGACGGCGAGATGATGCGCCTGCCCGGCCTCATCGCGCTCGGGGAGCGGGAGGACGTGCTCGTCACGACGATCGCCGCACTCATCGCCTTCCTCGAGGAGAACCCCGATGCGGCTGCGGTCTGCGCCGAGGAACGCGCCGCCCAGGCGGCCATCCCCGAATCGTCGAACGTGTCGTTCGAGGTGGAGACGACCGTCCCGACCACGCACGGCTCGTTCCGGTTGCGCGCCTACCGCGACCGCAGGACCGGTGCCGACCACGTCGCCATCATCGCCGGCGACCCGCAGGCCACCGGTGCGCTCGTGCGCGTCCACTCCGAGTGCCTGACCGGCGAGGCGTTCGGCTCGCTCAAGTGCGAGTGCGGTCCGCAGCTCGACAGTGCTCTGGACACCATCCAGCGCCACGGCGGAGTCGTCGTCTACCTGCGCGGGCACGAAGGGCGCGGCATCGGCCTCGTCAACAAACTGCGCGCCTACCGGTTGCAGGAGGACGGTCTCGACACCCTCGACGCCAACCTCGCGCTCGGGTTGCCGGCCGACGCCCGCGACTACACGGCGGCGAGCGCGATCCTGACGGACCTCGGCATCACCTCCGTGCGCCTGCTCTCGAACAACCCGGAGAAGGAGCGACAGCTCACGAACCACGGCATCGCCGTGAGCGAGCGCGTCCCCCTGGTGGTCGGCGTCGGCCTGTTCAACGAGGGCTACCTCGAGACGAAGCGCGACCGCATGGGCCACAGCATCGGGTTCGAGCTCGCACCCGAACCGCACCCCCACCAGTAGTCCACCGCCGCCCTCGATTCCCTCGAGGAGCGAGAACACCACCAACCCCTCGACGCGCTCGAGGGAAGAAGACAGGAGACCGCATGAGCGGCGAAGGATCCCCCACCATCAGCGTCGACGGCACCGGCCTCGACATCGTCGTCATCGCCGGCACCTGGCACGAGACCATCACCGACGGTCTCATCGCCGGAGCAGTCAAGGCCCTCGATGCGAGCGGCGCCAACCACCGCCTCGTGCGGGTCCCCGGGAGCTTCGAACTCCCGGTCGTCGCCAAGGCCGCCCTCGAGGCCGGGGCCGACGCGGTCGTCGCACTCGGGGTCATCATCCGTGGCGGCACACCGCACTTCGAGTACGTCTCCGACGCCGCGACGAGTGGCCTCACGCAGGTCAGCATCCAGACGGGCAAGCCCGTCGGCTTCGGCGTGCTCACCCTCGACGACGAGAAGCAGGGGCTCGACCGCGCAGGGCTGCCCGGGTCGAAGGAGGACAAGGGGGCGGAGGCCGCTGATGCCGCCGTCGCGACCGCGGTCGTCCTCCGCGAGCTGCGCGGCTGACCCGAGCAGAGGCGCATCACGCGGCATTCCGGTATCGGTATACGCCCGTCCGGGCAACCGAATACCGGAATGCCGTACTTCGGCGTACAGTGTCATGGTCCTGCCACAAGCGGGCGAACCTCTGATCCTGCCGTCGTCGGCGGGCGTGCGCGACCGGTGCTGATGCTTCGACGGCGTCCATTCCCGAACCGAAACGCGCACGCATGTCTCTCGAAGCAACCCCAGTCACCAAGGCCCCGGTCAATCCGCGCTCCCGAGTCGTCCTCGCCAGCCTCATCGGCACGACGATCGAGTTCTACGACTTCTACGTCTACGCGACGGCCGCCGTCCTCGTCTTCCCGCACCTCTTCTTCCCGAGTGAGGACCCGACCGCGGGTCTCCTCGCCTCCTTCGCCGTGTTCGGCGCCGCGATGGTGGCCCGCCCCGTCGGTGCCGTCATCTTCGGGCACCTCGGCGACAAACGCGGTCGGAAGGCGACCCTCGTCGGCGCCCTCCTCACCATGGGGATCGCTACCTTCCTCATCGGCCTGCTGCCGACCTACCAGCTCGTCGGCTGGGTCGCCCCGCTGCTCCTCGTGATCCTCCGCATCGGTCAGGGCTTCGCGCTCGGCGGCGAATGGTCGGGCGCCGCCCTCGTCGCGACGGAGAACGCGCCGACCGGCAAGCGCGCCCTGTTCGGGACGTTCCCGCAGCTCGGTGCGCCGATCGGCTTCATCATCGCCAACGGACTGTTCCTGATCATCGCGGCGATCCTGCCGAGCGACGACCCGTCCATGCCGTCCGAGGCGTTCCTCGAGTGGGGCTGGCGCATCCCGTTCCTCTTCTCAGTCGTCATGGTCATCGTCGGCCTCTGGGTCCGTCTCCGTCTCGTCGAGAGCAACGCGTTCACGAACGCGAAGGAGCAGGGCAAGGTGCAGCGGTCGCCGCTCGCGAGCGTCGTCAAGCTGCACTGGCGCAAGCTGCTCCTCGGCACCTTCTTCATGCTCGCCACCTACGTGCTCTTCTACCTGATGACGACGTTCTCCCTGAGCTACGGCCGTGCGCCACTCGACGCCCCGGTCGCCGGGCTCGGCTACAGCTACACGACCTTCGTGCTCATGCTCATCGCCGGCGTGGTCTTCTTCGGGATCTTCACGCTCGTGTCCGGTCCCTTCGCCGACAAGTACGGACGCCGCAAGACGCTCATCGTCGTGACGAGCGCGATCCTCGTGTTCGGTCTCGTCTGGGTCCCGTTGCTCGGCGCCGGGTTCACCGGGGTCATGATCTGGCTCATCATCGGATTCAGCCTCATGGGGTTCACCTTCGGACCGATGGGCGCCCTGCTGCCCGAGCTGTTCCCCACGAACGTGCGGTACACCGGGTCCGGGATCTCCTACAACGTGTCGTCGATCCTCGGTGCCGCGGTCGCACCGTTCATCGCCGTCGCGCTGTGGAGCGCCGGCGGCGGCAGCCCGTTCTGGGTCGGCGTCTACCTCTCGGCGATGGCCCTGATCACGCTCGTCGCCCTCATCGTCTCCAAGGAGACCAAGGACGTCGACATCGACGCCTGATCGAGGCGACCACCGAGGGCCGGTGCGTGGAGGACGTCTCCGCGCACCGGCCCTCGGTGCGTCCGCGCTCGGTGCGTCGGCTTCGGGCCCGGCGCGTGCGACCGTCGCCTAGAGTTGAACCACGGTGCGCCGTCGCCATGGACGTCTCGGAGCCGCGCACCGCACCTCGGAGGAAGAGCACCATGAGCACCCCAGCGCGCCCGGCCCGCAGCCGCAACCCGTTCAGCCGACCGAAGGACGACGGTCCCCGCGCGAGCCTCAAGCAGCTCATGCCGTACATCTTCGAGCACCGTTCGATCCTCATCGTCGTCATCATCCTGAGCGTCATCGGAGCGGCCGCGTCACTCGCCCAGCCGCTCATCGTCAGCCAGGTGATCGGGGTCGTCGAGGCGGGCCGGTCGCTCGGCAACCTGGCGTGGCTCCTCGTCGGGCTCGTCGTGGTCTCCGGCGTCATCAGCGGGTACCAGCACTACCTCCTCCAGCGCGCCGGCACCGGGGTCGTGTACTCCTCCCGGCGCCAGCTGATCGCGCGCATCTTCCGGCTGCCGATCAGCCAGTTCGACACGCGCCGGACGGGCGACCTCGTCTCGCGGGTCGGCAGCGACACGACCATGCTCTACGCCGTCCTGACGCAGGGCTTCGTGGACGCCGTCGGCGGTGCCATCACCTTCCTCGGCGCGCTCATCGCCATGGCGATCATCGACCCCGTCCTGCTCGGCCTCACCCTCCTCGTCGTCATCGTCTCGGTCGTCGTCGTCGTCGCCCTGAGCGGACGCATCCGCGTCGCCAGCCGCGAGCAGCAGACCAAGGTGGGTGAGCTCGCCGCCGCGGTCGAGCGAGCCATCAGCTCCATCCGCACCATCCGGGCGTCCAACGCGACCAACCGCGAGATCGACGCGGTGGACGGCGTGGCCAAGGAGGTCTACGGCGTCGGCGTGCGGATCGCGAAGATCTCCTCGCTGGTCGTCCCGGTCGCAGGCATCGCCATGCAGACCTCGTTCCTGGTCGTCCTGGGCGTCGGTGGGTTCCGCGTCGCGTCCGGGGCCATCACCATCGCGAGTCTCGTCGCGTTCATCCTCTTCCTGTTCATGATGATCATGCCGCTCGGCCAGGCCTTCGGCGCGATCACGAGCGTCAACCAGGCGCTCGGAGCACTCGGTCGGATCCAGGAGATCCTCGACCTGCCCGACGAGGGCGACGACGACGCGGCCATCGCCGCGCGGGTCGGACGTCCCGGGACCGCCTCAGCGTCCGCTCCGGCGATCGAGTTCGACGGGGTCGAGTTCGCCTACCCGGACGCGGCGGTCATCGAGCGCGAACGGGCCGCAGCGGAAGCGCTTGCCACCGAGGCGCTGAGCGAGGGCACCAGCGCGCCGGAGGTCGTCGCCGCCGATGCCGCCCGACTCACCGAGGCGCAGTCCGCGCTCGGTCGTCAGGTGCTCCGTGGGGTGTCCTTCGCCGCGATGCAGGGCAGACGCACGGCGCTCGTCGGACCGTCCGGCGCCGGCAAGAGCACCATCCTCGGGCTCATCGAACGGTTCTACGACCCGACGGCCGGAGCCATCCGCCTGGGCGGCGTGGACATCCGCACGATCCCCCGCGCCGACCTCCGGGACCAGATCGGATACGTGGAGCAGGACGCCCCGGTCCTCGCCGGCACGCTGCGCGACAACCTGCTGCTGTCGTCACCTGATGCGAGCGACGCCGACTGCGAGCGCGTGCTGCACGCGGTCAACCTCGGCGGGGTCCTCGACCGCAACCCGCTCGGTCTCGCCGCTCCGGTCGGCGAGGACGGCATCATGTTGTCGGGTGGCGAGCGGCAACGCCTCGCGATCGCGCGCGCCATCCTCGCGGCTCCCCCGATCCTGTTGTTGGACGAGTCGACCTCGAGCCTCGACGGCGTCAACGAGCAGATGATGCGCGAGGCCATCGACGCGGTCGCGACGGGACGCACGCTCATCGTCATCGCGCACCGGCTCTCGACCGTCGTCGACAGCGATCAGATCGTCGTCCTCGAGGAGGGTCGGGTGGTCGGCGTCGGCACCCACAGCGACCTCGTGACCGAGGTCCCGCTCTACCGCGAACTCGCGAAGCACCAGCTCCTCGTGTGACGCTCCGCTCGCCCGACCGTGGTCGGGCGAGCGAGCGGACGCATCAGGACCGGAGGCGGTAGCGCAGGGCGGCGAGTTCCGCACGGAGGGCGGCCGGGACCCGGTTGCCGAAGGTGTCGAAGAAGGACTCGGTGAGGTCGCACTCGACGAGCCAGGACTCGCGATCGACGGCGAACAGGGCGTCGAGGTCGGCGTCCGGCACGTCGATGCCGTCGAGGTTCAGCTCGTCGAGGACGGGCAGCCGGCCGATCGCCGACTCCCGTGCATCGACCTCGTGCTCGAGCCGCCGCACGATCCACTCGACGACCCGCGAGTTCTCGCCGAAGCCAGGCCACAGGAAGGAGCCGTCGGCATCCTTCCGGAACCAGTTGACCTGGAAGATCCGCGGCGCCTTGCCGTGCTCGAGTGCACCGCCGACCCGCAACCAGTGACTCCAGTAGTCCGCCATGTTGTAGCCGCAGAACGGGAGCATCGCGAAGGGGTCGCGACGGAGCTCCCCGACCGTGCCCTCGGCGGCGGCGGTCTGCTCGGAGGAGATCGTCGCACCCATGAACACGCCGTGCTCCCAGCTGCTGGCCTCGACCACGAGCGGGACGTTCGTGGCACGACGCCCGCCGAAGAGGATCGCGTCGAGCGGGACACCGTCGGCCGCGTCCCAGTCGTCGGCGATCGACGGGCACTGCGCCGCCGCGACGGTGAACCGCGAGTTCGGGTGGGCCGCCGGGCGCCCCGACTCGGGCGTCCAGTCCTGCCCCTGCCAGTCGACGAGGTGGGCGGGCGGCTCGGGGGTCAGTCCCTCCCACCAGACGTCTCCGTCGTCGCGGAGCGCGACGTTGGTGAAGATCGTGTTGCCCCACAAGGTGTCGACGGCTGTCGCATTCGTGCCGGCGCCCGTGCCGGGTGCGACCCCGAAGAAGCCTGCTTCCGGGTTGATGGCGTACAGACGGCCGTCGTCGCCGGGCCGGATCCACGCGATGTCGTCGCCGAGGGTCTCGACCGTCCACCCGGGGATCGTCGGCCGCAGCATCGCGAGGTTGGTCTTGCCACAGGCAGAGGGGAACGCGGCGGCGATGTGGAACGCCCGGCCCTCTGGCGAGACGACCCGGACCAGCAGCATGTGCTCGGCCAACCAACCCTCGTCGCGTCCGATGACCGAGGCGATCCGCAGCGCGAAGCACTTCTTCGCGAGGAGTGCGTTACCGCCGTAGCCGGAACCGAACGACCACACTTCGCGCGTCTCCGGGAACTGGACGATGTACTTGGTGTCGTTGCACGGCCAGACCACGTCGGCCTGCCCTGCTTCGAGCGGAGCGCCGACCGAGTGGACGGTCCGGACCCACGGCTGTCCGTCGGCGATGAGCTCGAGGACGCGGTCGCCCATCCGCGTCATGATGCCCATGCTGAGGACCGCGTACGCCGAGTCGGTGATCTGGACGCCGAGCTGCGAGAGCGGCCCGCCGACCGCGCCCATCGAGAACGGTACGACGTACATCGTGCGACCGCGCATGCTGCCGGCGAAGACCCCGTGCAATTCGTCGCGCATCACCGCGGGATCCCGCCAGTTGTTCGTCGGGCCGGCGTCCTCCTCCTGCTCGGAGCAGATGAAGGTGCGGTCTTCGACGCGCGCGACGTCGCGCGGATCGCTGCGGGCGAGGAAGCTGTTCGGCCGCCACTCCGGGTTGAGCTTGATCAGCTTCCCCTCCTCGACGAGCTGGTGGGTGAGCCGGTGCGACTCACTCGCGGAGCCGTCGACCCAGTGGATCGCGGACGGCTCCAGGAGGGCCGCCAGTTCGTCGACCCAGGCGTGCAGCTCGTCGAGGCCGGTCCGCTTCGGGCGCGGCACCGCTCGGAGCCCCACGCCGGCGGCGGGAGCGGGTGCGGTATCGGGAATCAGTGCTGCGATGGACATGCGTTCCTCCGGCGTTGGTGGGACGGTCAAGAAGTGGTCGTAGAGCCACCATGCGCCCGTTTCGGTCGATCTTGATGGCCTGTCCTCCTTCAAGAATCGCGGTTCTTTCGATACGGTGAAGGAATGACGCCGACTCCTGCCTCGAACGCCGCCGCCGAGCTCCTCACGCTCGGCCATCGGATCCGGCACTTCCGGACCCGGCGAGGCCTCACCCTCGACGACCTCGGCGAACGGGTCGGGCTGGCGGCGAGCCAGCTCTCCCTCATCGAGAACGGGAAGCGCGAGCCGAAGCTGTCGGTGCTGCAGGAGCTGACGACCGCGCTCGGGGTCGACCTGACCGACCTCCTGTCGAAGGAGGCACCGAACCCCCGCGCGGCGCTGGAGATCGAGCTGGACCGCCTCCAGCGCAGTGCCCTCTACGGCGAGTTGACCCTGCCGATCGTCAAACCGTCGAAGGGCATCCCCGACGAGGCCCTCCGCGCACTCGTGGGCCTGCACCGCGAACTGCAGCGGCACGCGAGCGAGGCGATCGCGACCCCGGAGGAGGCGCGGCGTGCCAACACCGAGTTGCGGGAGTGGATGCGGGAGCGTGACAACCACCTGCCCGAGATCGAGGAACTCGCGGAGTCGCGAGTGCTGCGTGCCGGACACAGCACCGGCGCACTCACCCACCGCACGGTGAGCATCATGGCGGAACAGCTCGGCTTCGATCTCATCTATGTCAACGACCTGCCGCACTCCGCGCGCAGCGTCACCGATCTCGAGAACGGGCGCATCTACCTGCCACCGGCGTCGATCCCCGGCGGGCACGGCCTGCGGTCCATGGCCCTGCAGGCGATGGCGCACCGCCTGCTCGGGCACCAGCGTCCGACGAGCTACGCCGAGTTCCTCCGGCAACGGCTCGAGATCAACTACTTCGCTGCGGCGGCGCTCATGCCGCAGACGGCCGCGGTGTCGTTCCTGCAGCAGGCCAAGCGCGATCGCAACCTGGCCGTCGAGGACTTCCGCGACGCCTTCGGGGTCACCCATGAGGCCGCGGCGCTGCGCCTGACCAACCTGGCGACCGCCCGGCTCGACATGCGCCTGCACTTCCTGCGGGTCTCCGAGGACGGGGCGATCTCGAAGGCCTATGAGAACGATGCGCTGCCGCTGCCCGTCGACGTGACGGGCGCGGTGGAGGGCCAGATCGTGTGCCGGAAGTGGAGCGCGCGGAACGCCTTCGCGCGGACGAACCGCACCACGGAGCTCTACCAGTACACCGACACCCCGGCCGGTACCTTCTGGTGCGCGACGCAGACCGGCACGACCGAGGCCGGGGAGTTCTCGATCTCGGTCGGCGTGCCCTGGGGCGAGGCGAAGTGGTTCCGCGGACGGGAGACCACGACGCGTGCGGTCTCCACCTGCCCGGACCCGACCTGCTGCCGTCGACCGCCGTCGGACCTCGCCGACAAGTGGCGGGAGCAGGCCTGGCCGAGCGCCCGCTTGCACACCCACATCCTCTCCCCGCTGCCGAGCGGCACCTTCCCCGGCGTCGACGACTCCGAGGTCTACGACTTCCTCGAGCGTCACGCGGCGGGCTGATCGCTGGGGGCGGCGACGCCTTCGCGTGTTCCCGGGGTGCTGCAGAACGCCCAGGCCGGGAGGTGCCCCTGGCGGATCAGCGAACCGACGGTCGCCGCCAGCGGGTGGTCCAGCTCCTCGTCGATCAGCTCGGTGAGGAAGGCGGCCGTGCGCGTGCTCTGACCGAGCGCCCACGACAGCCAGGCGAGCATGGCGAGCGGCGCGACGCGTGCCGGCTCCGACGCTCGCGCCGCGACGCCGAGGAGCAGGCTGCTCGCCGCACGGATGCGCTGGACGTCGGGATGCGGTCCGTCGCCGACCAGCAGGTGGGCGACCCGGTGGAACACCTCCGGGTCGTCCGTCCCGACCGGCAGATGCCCGTACGCGCGTTCGGCGTCGTCGAGTTCCTCGCCCAGCTCGCGCCCGAACGCCCACTGCATGAGTGCGAGATCGCTCGCCCACGGGCGTGACAGGCTCAGCAACAGGAAGGCCACTTCCCGAGCGGTCATCGCATCGACGCCGCGGGCGAGCGCGTCCTCGAAGACCGCAGGAAGGCCGTCGAGTCGTTCCACGGCGTCTCCGACGTCGATCCGCCAGGTCGTGCGCGCGTGATCGGCGGCCGCGTCGAGCATGGAGGCCAGTCGAGCGCAGAGCACCCGGTACTCGAGGTCGACGGCTGCGAACGTCGCCACGTCCACCCGCGGGACCTCGGTCGTGACGAGCTCCCACGGGAGCGGCGGGACCGGCGGGACCGCCGCCGAGGCCACGATCCCCGGCGAGCGCCCTCCGGCGGGGAGTCCAGGGTCGAGGTAGGAGCCCCAGCCGTCAGCGGCCGAGCAGAGCGCGTCTTTGACCGTGAACCCCTGTGCACTCGCCAGCTCGAGGACCGCGTCGGCGATGGTCCTGCCCGGCGGCTCCGCCCCTGCTCCGAACGCGTCGTCCGTGTAGACCACGGGCACGATGGCGTCGACACCCGGGGCCCGGCAGGCGAATCCGAGGGCGCGCTCCGCGGCGGCGTCCGCCACCTGCCGGTCGACGTCCGTTCCGGCCGGCAGGTGCACCTGGAGTGCGCCGCGGCTGTGACGGCCCGCGAACAGGACGACGACGAGACTCGATCTCGGAGTGCTTCCGACGAGTCCGGGGATGAGGGCGAGGAGGTCTTCGGCCGCATTGGCCTGCACGATGTGGGTCATGGAGCAAGCCTCGATCGAACCCGGGTCCGACTGCCCGGCAGGCGTCACGCATGTGGAGCGGATGCTGTCGCGGCCGCACTGTGCAGCGCGGTCACCGCGGAGTAGAGTGTGCTCGTCAGACTCCGCAACACGGGGTCGTTGCTCGAAAAAAGGGCGATAGCGCGGCCAGCACCGGCGAGACACACACGGAATCCCATCCGTCCACGTTCTCGAAGGTCTCCCATGTCCGAACACGCTTCGTCGACCGTTCTCACGTCGATCCGCTCCTCCACCGTCTCCGCCCGGGTGGCACAGGCACTCAGCCGCCATGTCTCCGAGGTGTTCGGCGTCATGGGCAACGGCAACGCGCACCTCCTCGACGCCCTCGCCTCGACCACGACCCGCTTCACCGCCATGCGGCACGAGGCCGGCGGTGTCGCCGCAGCCGACGCCTACGCCCGCGCGGGCGGCGGTCTCGCTGCCGCGACCGCGACCTACGGAGCCGGATTCACCAACACCCTGACACCCCTCGCGGAGGCGGTGATGGCCCAGATCCCGTTGGTCCTCGTCGTCGGTGACGCCCCGACCACCGGTGCCCGCCCCTGGGACGTCGACCAGTTCCAGATCGCCGCCGGGCTCGGTGCCCCCACCTTCACCGTCGGTCGTGACGACGCCACCGCGACCACGCTGCGGGCCATCGAGCACGCCGTCCACCGCCGGACCGCGGTCGTGCTCGCGATCCCCTACGACCTCGCCGCCGTGGCGTCCGACGAGCCGCTGCGGGCGGACGGGACACCACACCACCCGGCGCTCGTCCGGCCGTCCCGCGTGGAGCCCGTCGCACGGCGCCTGGACACCGCCGCCGCCGCCCTGCGCAGCGCACACCGTCCGCTCATCCTGGCCGGGCGTGGAGCCTGGCTGGCCGACGCCGGACCCGTCCTCGGCGAGCTCGCCGAGCGGCTCGACGCCCACACCGCCACCACGGCGCTCGGACGCGGGCTCTTCGGTTCCGGCCCCCGTGATCTCGGGGTGGCCGGCGGCTTCGCGACGGAGCACGCCGCGACACGCATCGCCGAAGCGGACGTCGTGCTCGTCGTCGGCGCCGGCCTCAACCAGTTCACGATGCGGTTCGGCGAGGCCTTCTCCGCCGATGCGCACGTCATCCAGGTCGACCTCGCAGACGCCCCGACGAACGCCAGGGTCGACGAGCTCATCCACGGTGACGCGGCCCTCGCAGCCGCAGGTCTCCTGGAACGGCTCTCCGACAGCGCGGGGTCCGGATGGGTCGCGTCGGCCGGCCGCGCCCGCCCAGCACCGCACCTCGACCGCGACCTGGGTGACGGTTCGACCGGCGACGGGCTGTGCGCGGACGGGCGCCTCGACCCACGAAGCGTCGCGCACCGACTGGACGAGCTGCTCCCGGCCGACCGCACGGTCGTGCAGGACGGCGGCCACTTCATCGGCTGGGCGCCGATGTACTTCGACATCCCCTCCCCCGACCGCCTCGTCATGGTCGGGACGGCGTACCAGTCGATCGGACTCGGGTTCCCGAGCGCCGTCGGTGCCGCGGCGGCCGGGCACACGGGCACCACCGTCCTCTGCACCGGCGACGGCGGCGGCCTCATGGCGCTCCCCGACCTCGACACCGTCATCCGCACGGTGCCGAGCGGCGTGATCGTGGTCTTCAACGACGCGGCCTACGGAGCCGAGGTCCACCAGTACGGCTCGCGTGGACTCGACCAGACCCCGATGCTCATCGACGAGGTCGACTTCGCCGCCCTCGCGCGGGCCTTGGGGGGCCAGGGCGTGACGATCGACACGCTCGCGGACCTCGACGGACTCACCGACTGGGTCCACGCCGGAGCGCAGGGCGTCCTCCTGCTCGACTGCCGCATCTCCACGAGCGTCGTCGCCCCGTACCTCTCCGAGATGATGCAGCAGGGACCACGACCGGTCGCCGTCGACTGAGCCTGCGCGGTGCCACCGCGGGTATCGTTGACGGGTGCTTCCTCAGCCTGCCCCGACCGCACCCACCTACGTCATGTCGACGGACGGTATCCGGATCGCGACGTACCTCCACGAACCGGCTCCGGGCACAGGCGACCTCGGCACGATCATCGCAGTGCACGGCTTCGCCTCGAGCGCCGGACTCAACTGGGACCTCGCCGGGTGGACACGCACGCTCACGCGCGCCGGGTACCGCCTGCTGACCCTCGACCAACGCGGTCACGGAGCCTCGGACAAACCGACGGATCCGGCCGCATACCGCCTCGACATCCTCGTCGACGACGTCCTGTCCGTCCTCGACGGCTACGGCGTCGACGAGCCGCACTACCTCGGGTACTCGCTGGGCTCCCGGGTGGGTTGGCGGCTGGGCGTCCGGCACCCCGACCGCGTGCGCTCCCTCAGTCTCGGCGGCCTCCCCGAGGGCGACTCGCTCCGCGACTTCGACCTGGAGGCGGCCCGTCACCACGTGAGGACCGGGACGACGATCGCCCACGCCCTCACCGACACGTACGTGACGATGGCCGAGGGCGTCCCGGGCAACGACGTTGAGGCGCTCATCGCCCTGGTGGACGGCCTCCGCGGAGGACCGCAGCCGAGCACGGCCGAGGTGCCGCCACTGCCCATGTTGCTCGTGACCGGAGACGACGACGCGGTCGCCGCCGGGAGTCGGCGGCTCGCCGAAGCCGCCAGTGCCCGCTACGTGGGGCTGCCCGGCCGCGAACACTTCAACGCGGTCTCGTCGCGGGCGTTCAAGGACGCCGTGCTGGCGTTCCTCGCCGAGCAAGGCTAGCCGTCCTGGGTCAGGGTACTCGCTGCGGAGGACCTGTCCGGGGCACTTCGACAAGCTCAGTGACCGGAAGGGGCGCTCAGTGACCGGAAGGTGAGCTCAGTGGCCGGAGACGGTTCCCCCGCGACCCCCTCGGTCAGGCCGCGTGCCGGTGCTCGACCCGACCCTTCGCGAGCTTCGACGGCCACCAGATGGCGCTCCCGATGTCGTGACTGAGGGCTGGGACGAGCAGCGTCCGGACGATGATCGTGTCGAGGAGGACCCCGAACGCCACGATGAACGCGATCTGCGCGAGGAACAGGATCGGGATGACGCCCAGCGCCGCGAACGTGGCCGCGAGCACGAGTCCGGCCGAGGTGATCACGCCACCCGTGATCGCCAGCCCCCGCAGCACGCCGGCCCTCGTTCCGACCCGCAGCGACTCTTCGCGGACCCTCGTCATGAGGAAGATGTTGTAGTCGATCCCGAGCGCCACGAGGAAGACGAAGCCGTAGAGCGGCACACTCGGATCCGCGCCCGGGAACCCGAGCACGTGGTTGAACACGAGCGCGGAGACCCCGAGGGCCGCCCCGAAGGACACCACCACGCTGAGGATCAGCAGGACCGGGGCGAGCACCGAGCGGAGCAGCAGCATGAGGATGAGGAGGATGACGGCGAGCACCACGGGGATGATGAGGTTCCGGTCGTGGATGGACGCGTCGTTCGAGTCGATGGCGGTCGCCGTGACGCCGCCGACGGGTGTGTGGGTGCCGACCTCGGCGTCGAGGGTCGAGCGCAACTGTCGCACGCTCTCCTCCGCCGACGCGGAGTCCGGGGCCGCGTCGAGCGTCGCCTGGAGCAGGATGCGGCCGTCGTCGACCGTCGGTTCGGCGGACGCCACCGGGGTCCCCGGGGGTCCCGCGGCGGGAGCCGTGAACACCGCCTCCCCGTCGCTCACCGTCGCATCCGCGGCGCCCGTCGCGGAGTCGCTCGACAGCACCTGGACGCTGTCGAGACCGTCGGCCTTCTCGAGGATCCCGATGACCTGCGCGGCATCGCCCTCCTGCGTGAGGACGTACACGGGGCTCGCCGAACCGGCCGGGAAGTGCTCACCGAGGGCGGCCTGACCGTCGCGGGCCTCGGACGTGCCGAGGATGAGGTCGCTCTGGGCGACGCCGTCCGCCTTGAGCTGGAAGACGCCGAGGCTCGCGACCAGGAGGAGCAGGGTGCTCCCGATCCAGACGACGCGGGCGTGACGGGAGATGAGGCGGGCGATCCCACCCCACAGGCCGGTGGTCGGCACGGCGGTGTCGTCGGTCGACGAGGCGCGCACCCGGTGCTCGCTCCCGACCTTCGGGCGCAACGGCCAGAACGAGGTGCGACCGCAGGCCAGCAGGAGCGCCGGCAGGAAGGTGAGCGCCGCGAGGACCGAGAAGACGATCCCGATCGAGGCGACCGGTCCGAGCGCCTTGTTCGAGTTCAGGTCGCTGAGCAACAGGCAGAGCAGACCGGCGATGACGGTGCCGCCCGACGCGACGATCGGCTCGAACGATCCGCGGAGCGCAGCCCACGTCGCATCCCACCGCCGCTCGTGGTCGCGGAGGGCCTCCCGGTACCGCGAAACGTAGAGCAGTGAGTAGTCGGTCGCCGCACCGATCACGAGGATGAAGAGGATGCCCTGCACCTGCCCGTTCAACAGGACGACGCCGGCCTTCGCCAACCACCACACGGTGAGGAGTGCGGTGCAGAGGGCGAACAGCGAGGTGCCGAGCACGAGGAACGGGAGGACCGGCGAGCGGTACACGACGATGAGGATGAGGAAGACGGCGCCGAGCGCGGTCAGGAGGAGGATGCCGTCGATGCCGGCGAAGGCGTCGGTGAGGTCGGCGGTGAACCCTGCCGGGCCGGTGACGAAGACGTCGAGGCCCGCCGGGGCAGCTTCGGCGAGCTGTGCACGAAGGGCCTCGACGACGTCGCCGACCTCAGCGTCGCCGCTGATCGGGACGAAGACCTCGACCGCGTCGCCGTCCTCGGAGGGGATGGCCGGAGAGACGCCGTCGGCGACGCCCTCGGTGGAGGACAGGGCTGAGAGCTCGTCGTCGATCGCTGCCCGGTCCTCGTCGGTGATCCCGCCGTCGCGGACGAACAGCACGAGGGCCGGGATGTCGTCACCCTCCCGGAATCCGTCGAGTGCCGTCTGCACCTCGGTCGCATCCGCGCTCGCGGGGAGGAAGCTCGTCTGGTCGTTGGTCGCGACCTCGCTCACCTTCCCGAAGTACGGACCGCCGACGCCGGCGGCCGTGAGCCAGAGGAGGATGAGGACCGCGGGGAGCAGGACCCGCAGCCACCGCGGCGCACCCGCACGGTCCCGCTGCTGCGTCCGGGTGTCCGCGTCCGTCTGCGTTCCGCCGTGTCGTCCGTGCGTCATGCGCGCGCCCCGTTCTCGCCCTGCTCCGAATAATATGCAGCTAGCTTACTATCTGCGTCGGGTGCCCGGCGACGGAGTTCAGGCGAGGACGACGACTCCCCCGGCTTCAGCGATCTCGGCGAGCGCCGCATCCCCGGCGGCCCGGTCGACGGGCGCGACGAGACCTGCGAGGACGCGGACCTGCAGGCCGTGCTCGATGGCGTCGAGCGCACTCCGGCGGACGCAGTAGTCGGTCGCGAGACCCACGACGTCGACCTCCGTGATGCCGGCATCCGTGAGGACCTCGTCGAGGCTCAGCCCCTCGGGCGTCACGCCCTCGAAGATCGAGTATCCGTGGGCGCCCTGGCCCTTGCGGATGTGGGTGTCGACGCTCTTGGTGTCGAGCGCGTGGTGGTACTCGGCGCCTGAACTCCCCGCGACGCAGTGCACCGGCCAGTTCGTCACGTAGTCGGGCTCACCCGTCGCGAAGTGACCGTCGTTGTCGCCCTCGGCATCATGCCAGTCGCGTGAGGCGAACACGTGCGCGTAATCGGCCCCGTGCTCGGCCAACAGCTGCGTGACCCCCGCGGCGACGGCCTCGCCGCCGTCCACGCCGAGCGCACCGCCCTCGGTGAAATCGTTCTGTACGTCGATGATGAAGAGCGCGCGCGCCACGATGCCTCCGGGTTGTCGTCGTCCCGCCTCGGTGGAGGTGGGTTCCATCGAGGGTAACGCCGGGGAACCGACCGGGTCAGGTGGTTGCGCAGTCAGGGTTCAGAGCCGACGTGCGCGCTCCTTGCGGCGGTCGAAGAACTGGAGACCGATGTTCACACCCATGACGACGGTGCCGAGGAGCATGGCGACGAGCCCGGCGATCCGGAACCCGACCGGCAGCTCCAGAAGCAACGCGAAGACGACCCCGAGCACGATGAGCGCGGCACCCGCGGAGAACAACACCAGATACTTCATGCCCCAACGGTACCGGCTGAGCGGCGACCAGGGGACGGGACCGCGACCTAGGCTGGAGCCATGACCCGTCTCCCCCGTCGCGCGCACCTACTCATCGCGGCGGGCGCCGCCCTCCTGCTCGCGGTCACCGCCGCCGGCTGCTCCACCTTCCCGAGCGGTGCACGCTCCGGCGCCGAGTCGGCTCCTTCGGCAGGCGGGTTCCCCACGGACGTCGTCTTCGACTACCAGCTCGGTGGCGGCTACGAGCCGGCGGCCGGCGTGGGCGGCGTCGCCCGCGACAGCACCGACTCCCCCGACCCCGACCGGTACTCGATCTGCTACGTCAACGGGTTCCAGAGCCAGCCGGCCGATCGCGAGGCCTGGCTGGCCGAGCCGGACCTCGTCCTCACCGACGACGCCGGTGAACCGGTCATCGACGAGAACTGGCCCGACGAACTCATCTTCGACCTCTCCACCGACGACCGTCGCGCGCGCATCGCCGAGCGGGTCGGTGCGAGCATCACCCGCTGCGCGGAGGCCGGCTTCGACGCCGTCGAGATCGACAACCTCGACTCGTACACCCGGTCCGACGGTCGACTCACCGTGGAGGACGCGATCGCCCTCGCCACCCGGTACGCCGACCTCGCACACGACGCGGGCCTCCTCATCGGGCAGAAGAACGCCGCCGAGCTGGGCACGCGAGGACGGGACGACGTCGGGTTCGACTTCGCCGTCGCGGAGGAGTGCCACCGCTTCGACGAGTGCGCCACCTACACCGAGGTGTACGGAGGCGCCGTGCTGGACATCGAGTACACCGACGACCTGCGCGGCACCTTCGACGAGGTGTGCGCTGATCCGCAGGTCCCGTTCTCCACGATCCTGCGCGACCGCGACCTCCGGACGGCCGGCGACCCCGCCCACGTCTTCGAAGCCTGCGCTCGGTAGGCCCCGGCAGGAGATCCGCCCCGGGGCAGGAGCTTCCGCGGCGAAGCGTCCTGTTGCGGGGTGGGCCCCGGCGCCCAGGCATCTCCAGCAGGTGTCGGTAGCGTGGAGGCATGATCCGGACCCACGACGCATGAACCTGGAGCAATTGGAAGCGGTCGTCGCGGTCGTCGACTACGGCTCGTACGCCGCAGCTGCCGACGTCCTCCGGATCTCGCAGCCCTCGCTCACGAGACGCATCCAACGCTGCGAGACCGACCTCGGGCTCGCGCTCTTCACCCGGGTCGGTCGGCGCATGCAGGTCACCGACGCCGGACGGTCCGTGCTCGGCCCGGCGAGGCGGATGCTCCAGGAGGCGAACGGGCTCCGTGCACTCGCCGACGCCCAGCAGGCGCTCACCGCCGGTACGCTCCGGATCGGCGCGCTCCCCTCGCTCGTCGCGACCCACGTCCCGGAGCTCGTCGCCCGGTTCCACGCCGCGCACCCCGACGTCCGCATCGAGGTCACGGGCGCCGTCGACTCCGCCGAACTGCTCGACGCCGTCGACCTCGGGCGCATCGACCTCGGCGTGGCCGATGTGGCCACCGCCGGCCCCGGTGTCGAGGTGCGGCTCCTGGAGGAACAGCGGTTCGCGATCGTCCTCCCCGGCCTCAGGACCGTCGCCGAGCGCGAGGCCGAGCACACGCCGCCGACCATCACCGGCGACGAGCTGGCCGCACACACCCTGGTGACCCTGCCGCGCGGGACGTCGATGCGCGCCGTGACCGACGAGGCCTACGCCCGCTTCGGCGTGCAGCCACCGCGGGTCATCGTGACCACCCAGCGCGACGCGCTCACGCGGTTCGCGACCGCCGGCGTCGGGCTGACCGTGGTGCCCGAGCGTCTCGCCGACTGGGCTGCGGCGAACGGCGCCCGGGTCCGCCGGTTCCCGACACCGGTCACGAGGAGCATCGGCCTGCTCGTGCGCCACGACAGCGTCCGGACACCCGCCGTGAGTGCCTTCCTCCGATTGGCGGGGCGGGTCCCAGCCGGGGACTGACGACGCCCCGCGTCACCCGCAGAGGTCCGCGGCGGCGTTGCGGGACTCGACCTCGACGGGCGCGGGCGCGGCAGGCGGGGTCAGTGAGGCGAAGTCGTCGCCGATGACGAGCACGACGTCCTCCTCGTCCGGTCCCGGTTCGCCGCTCACGACGACCGTGATCCCCAACTCCTGGGCGAGCGAGGCGGCCGTCGCCCGAGCCGCGTCCGAGTCGCGCGCGAGCAGGACCGTGACCGGGGTGTCCGTCTCCGCGTCGCCGATCGACGCGACGGTGTAACCGAGGGCGGTCAGTCGGTCGGCCGTCGCCGTCGCAACCCCGTTCGTCTGCGAGCCGTTGAGGACGCTGACCGCCTCGACCCGCACCGGTTCGACCGGGGCGACCGGCTCGGCGGGGGACGCATCAGCGGTTCCCGCGATCGGCACCGGGACATCGGTGGCGAGGCTCGAGAAGACGATCGCGGCGTCATCACTCGGGACGACCCGGTTGGCGTCCGACGGCGCCTCGGTCCACGGCATCGTCAGGAAGGTGATGGCCGACGCCGGCACCTGCGAGACCCGGTGTGCGAGCGAGGTCAGGCTCGCGAGGTCGCCGAGCGCGGTGTCGACGGTGAGCGAGGAGGTGACCGCGTCCAGGAAGCGGATGAGGCGGTCCGGCCGGGTGAGCACCTCGGCACTCAGCGCCCGCTGCACGATCGCGGACATCACCATCTGCTGGTTGCCGAGGCGGGAGATGTCGCTGCCGTCACCCACCGCGTGCCGGGTGCGGGCGAGCGCGAGCGCCTGCGTCCCGTCGATGACCTGCGCTCCTGCGGGCAGCGCGAGGTTCGAATAGGGGTCCTCCATGTCCGACGGCAGACACACCGCCAGCCCGTCCATGCCGTTGACGATCGCCTGGAAGCCGCTGAAGTCGAGCTCGACGAAGTGGTCGATCGGCACACCGGTCATCGCCTGCACCGCGGCGACCGAACAGGCGGCCCCCGAGTTCAACGCCGCGTTCACCATGCCGTAGTCGTCGGGCGTCCCCCGGCCGGTGTCCGTGCACATCGACAGGTCGGTCAGCGTGTCACGTGGGATCTGCATCGCGTCGATCCGGGAGTTGCCCTCGGAGACGTGCACGAGCACCATCGCGTCGCTGCGCTTGGTGCCGGTGTCCTCTCCGTAGTCGCCGACCGCGAGGTCACGACTGTCGGAGCCGAGGAGGAGGACGTTGACCGCCGGGTCCGGTGCGCCCGGCTGCGCGGGCTCGGTCGAACGTCCGGTCGGGGCGGCGATGGCCTCGGAGCTGAGGTTGCCCTGCAGCCGCAGTGCGAGCGCACCGACACCCCCGAGGAGCGCGAGCACGAGGCCGCCTGCGATGCCGACGATGAGGCGCCGACGGCGGACCCGCGCGCTCACCCCACCGCCGTGACGGCGAGCGTGAGCGGCACGTGGACGGACGGGTGCCTCGGGGAGATCGGGTCTGCGCATCGTCCCAGTGCACCAAGCGTCGAAGCGGCGGACAAGCAGCCTGCCCGGTGCGACTCATACGCGGCGCGCATGCGTCGGAGATCAGCTCACGGGCGAGGCGACCTCCGAGCCACGCAGCCCGGGCACCGCACGCTTACCGAACTGGCCGGTGACGACCAGGATGAGCGTCGTCGCTGCGAGGAGGATCCAGCCCGGCCAGCCGAGCAGGGTGCCGAACACACTGCCGGTGTCCTGCATCGACGTCGGGCTGGCGAACAGCAGCAGTGCCCCGACGGCGGCGTTCACCGCGCCGTGGGCGATCACCGCCGGCCAGACCGAGGCGGAGCGGAGACGCAACCAGCCGATGAGAACGCCGAGCAGCACGCACCAGCCCACCATGAGGAGCAGGCCGAGGACGTCGGTCCGCTGGTAGTTGTAGCCGAGGAGGATGAGCGGTGCGTGCCACACGCCCCAGATCGCCCCGGAGAGCAGGAGGGCGGGCCAGGTGCCGAGCGGCAGGAGGTTCGGCAGCAACCAGCCGCGCCAGCCGAGTTCCTCCCCGAACGCGGACAGCGATGCCACCAGGACGCCGAGGGGCAGGGTGAGGAGCTGGACCAGGGCGACCGTGGTGAGGTCGTCCCGCCCGAGCTCGCCGGCGCCCGAGGCGGTCATGATGGCGGCGAGACCGGACAGGCCGACGAGGTCGAGCTCGATGAGCCCCATGGCCTGCCCGAGCAGCATGGAGCAGAACGCGAGGACGGGGAACCCGACGAGCGCCGCCGCGCAGAGCCCGAGGGTCCGGCCGAGGGGACGCAGCGGCGCGAGTCCGAGCAGCCGCGGGATGCTCCTCGGGCGGGCGACGAACAGCACCACGACGAGCGCGGCGATGGTCGGGGTGTACATCATGCCGAGGGCGATGAGCTGGAACCAGGGGTTCGCGAGTCCCTCACCCGACAGCCACAGCGGTGCGGCGATGAGCCAGGCGAGGCCCACGGCGAGCACGGTGAAGACCGTGACGGCGACCCACGGGACCCTGGTGGGCAGGATCGGGGCCAGCTCGCGGTTGCGCCGGCGCTGGCGGTCCGCCGCCGACTCCGGCTGCTGCGCGAGCACGGCCCGCCCGGCGGCACCGATCACCGGAGCCGCGGCCGGTGCAGGTGATCCGCCGGCGAGCGGCGTCCGGATCGGTCCAGGCGCGGGCTGTCCGATCGGCGCCCAGCCGCCCTCGGTCGGTGTGTCGTCCGGTCGCTGCATGTGATCCCCCGTGGTCGCGAACAGCTTCCCACGCTACGGAGCGACGGCGCGGGGCGCATCCGCCGCCCGGGGGATCACGCGGTGAGGTGACAGCCGCAGGACTCTCGCAGGAGGAGCCCGACGGGGACGACGGTGCTGCGCTCGTGCTCACCGTCCGCGTCACCGAAGCGGGCGAGCGCCCGGGTAGCGGCCAGGCGGCCCAGTCGTGCCGGGTCCTGTTCGATGACGCTGACCGCCGGATCGAGCTGGTCTGCCATCGGGAAGTCGCCGAAGCCGAGCGAGGCGATCCCCCGCGAGCGCAACGCTGGGACGAGCGCCATCGTCACCCGCGCGTTGGCCGAGAACAGGGCCGTCGGCGGGGAGGCGAGGCCGAGGAGACCGTCGACCACGGCGGCGGCCGGTTCGCGGTCCGTCGCGTCGAGGCTGACGAGGGTGTCGTCGAGGTCGATCCCGCTCTCGGCGATCGCCGAACGGTAGCCCTCGAGTCGGCGACGGGTGCTCGGCGGGTGTGCCGAGTCGGCGATGAAGGCGACCCGGGTGTGCCCATGCTCGAGCAGGTGCCTCGTCGCGAGGTAGGCGCCGCGGTGGTCGTCCTCGACGAAGCTGTCGGCGTCGAGTCCACCGGGGGCCCGGTCGACGAACACGATGGGCGTGTGCTCGGCCCACGGCGCGAGCCACGACTGGTCCTCCGCGACGGGCGCGAGAACGAGCCCCATGAGCTGCGAGCGGAGCAGCGAGTCGAGCACGGCACGCTCGCGCGCCGGGTCGTCGCCGATGCTCGTGACGAGGGTGGTGATGCCCGACACCGAGCAGACCTCCTCGACGGCGCGGACGACCGCGGCGAAGAAGGGGTCGACGACGTCCGGGACCGCGACGCCGACGGAGGAGGACCGCCCGGCGCGGAAGGTGCGCGCCAGGACGTTCGGGACGTAGTTCAGTTCCCGCATGGCCGATTCGACCCGCGACCGCGTCTCCGGGAGCACGTGCGGGTCGTCGTTGAACACGCGGGAGACCGTCTTCGAGCTCACCCCGGCGAGGGACGCCACGTCCTGCATCGTGGCCATGGCTGCTCCTCGGGTGGTTCCGCCTTGGTGGCGTGGTCGGATCGGGCTGGTTCGCGGGCGGCGACCGAGGACGCCGCCCGCGATCCGTCAGCGACCGGCGAGCGCGGTCTCGATGACCTGCTCGAGCTCACGGAGGCGAGGCAGCGCACGGTTGGTGAGCAGTTCCTCACGCTTCGCCGACGAGATCGAAAGGCTATCCTTCCACAGCGAACGACCGGCCATCGCGCCGCCGGCACCGTTCTCGACCGCGGTGCGGACCTGGCCGACGAAGGTCTCGTGGTCGACCCCGGCGGAGAGCACGGCCCACGGCACGCCGGCGGCGGCCTCGGTCACGGCTGCGGCGGCCTCTGCGGAGCCCGGGTACTGGAGCTTCAGGACCTTGGAACCGGCGGCGACGGAGATCTCCGCGGCGCCGCGCACGAGCTCGGGGAAGATCTCGGCGTAGGCCTCGTCGCTCTCGCCGTCGAGCTGGTAGACGAGGATCTCGACGATGAGCAGCACGCCCTCGGCGGTGCACTCCTCCACGAGGCGGGCGATCTCGTCGATGACGACCTGCTCGGCCTCGCGCTGGTCGGAGCGCAGGTAGAAGAGCATCTTGGCGGCGTCGCCACCGAGTTCGCGGACTCGGCGGGCGTCCATGCCGGGGACGTACTTCGTCCGGCGCAGACCGTTCTCGGTGTCGAAGCCCGAGGAGTCCATGCCGACGACGAGACCGGTCGTGCGGGAGAGGGTGCGCTCGTCGACGACGAGCGGGAGGGCGACCTCCGGGTCGAGGAGGATGGCGGGTGCGTGGTTGCCGAGGAACCGGACGAGGTCGCTCTTGGCCTCGGCGAGTTCGTCACGGCTGATGCCGGCCGCGCCGTTCGGGGCGTCGGTCATGACGGCCTTCATGCCGTTGCGCTGGTCGCCGGCGACGATGAGCATGCCGCCGCCCGGGGTGCTGATCGTGGCCATGGCGCGGCGTTCGAGCGTCGTCAGCTCGTTGGTCCTGGTGGCTACTGCGTTCATGAGGTGCTCCTTGTGCTTCGGATGGGGTCTGATCCCGGCAGCGGTCGCGCCGGGGAGGATCGGTCTGGGTCGTCGGGTGGTCGGTCGGTCAGGGGTGTGGTCGGGAGATGGCTGGTTCGAGGAGGGCCCCGGCGAAGACGGCTGCGCCGTATGCCGTGTCCTGGGATCGGTGCGACACCTGCACGCCGGGCAGGACGGCGGCTCGGGCGCGTTGCACGGACCGCATGCTGGCCCAGCCGCCGGTGAGCAGCGCCGAGGTGGCGGGTGCGACCTCGCGGTCCATCGCCGCGATGAGCACGGCGAGTTCGTCGTTGCCGTGCTGGAGCACCGCTTCGAAGATCTCTGCCGGTCCTGCGCCGTCGGCACGGACCGTGAGTTTGAGGACGCCGTCGTCGTTCCGGGCGCCCGCGACCGAGATGTCACCGTCGCCGAGCAGCCCGCCCGCCGGGAGCGCCATGATCTCGTCGTCCAGGCGGTCGCGCCCTGCGCGGTCGGTCACCCCGACGAGCTGGAGGGTGCGACGCATGAGCAGGCCGGTCTTGACGCCGGCGACGAGCACCCAGGTGCCCGGCACGACGTGACGGACGCAGTTGATGAACACCTCGGCGAGGCGTTCCCGGGCGGCGAACGGGAGTGGTTCGTCGAGGCGTCGAAGCAGGACCTCGGCCGTGCCCATCGACACGTGGTACCGCTCGGCGGGGAACGAGCCGGTGGAGACGGCCGACACGAGGTGGTCGTGGCCGGCGACGGTCAGGGCTGCACCGGAGAAGACCGGCGGCACCCACGGGCTGCTCGCGGCGCCGAGCGGGGCACCGGCGTCGGTGAACGGCGGGAGGAACGACGCGTCGACGCCGAGGTGGTCGAGCAGTTCGAGCCACGGCTCACCCGTGTCCTGGTCGAGCAGGCCGGTGCGCGACGAGAGCGAGTACTCGGCGGCCTCCTCGCCGCCGAGCGCCGAGACGAGGTACTCCGGCAGGTTGAGCCAGCGCGTTCCGGCGAGGTCGAGTCCGGCGTCTCGGAGGTGGAGGAGCTTGATGACCGAGACCTGCACGCCGAGCGGCAGGCCGGTCCGACCGGCGAACTGCTCGGCGATCTCGGCCGGGAGGGCCGCGAGCTGTTCGGCGCCGCGCGGATCGAACCAGGCGATCGCAGGCGCGACGGGCCGGCCGACGGCGTCGAGGACGATCCCGGACTCCCCCATGCCGGAGACGGCGAGCGCCCGGACCCGCGCGGCCGGCCCGAACCGGTCGACGAGTTCCGCACCGACGTGGTCGAGGAGCTCCCTGACGGTGGCGATGAGGGACGCCGCCTCCATCACGGTCGTGCCGCCTGGACCGGCGAGCCACGGGGTGGGCAGCTGGTGGATGAGGACCTCGGCGCCGTCGGCATCGGTCACGAGGATCTTGACGCCGGTGCTGCCGAGGTCGAGGCCGGCGACGAGTCGATCCGAGGCCACGGAGGTGACGGCGGTCGAGTCGAGGTTCGCAGCAGGGTGCACGGCGGTGTCCGTTCAGGTTCCGACGTCCGTGTCGGCTTCCGACGATGACTTCATGTCATCGATGTCATGGCGAGCATACATCGTTCATGTCATCGATGACATACCCCAGCGTGAATTCTTCGGAAACCGGGAACCGGATGCTGGCGGAGGCCGGTGGGCTCAGTCGCCGAAGTCGTCCGCCGCCGGCTCGAACACGATCTCGAGGTCGACTTCGAACGACTCCCCGGGCTCCACGATCCGACCCGCCTTCCCGCGATCCGGACCGGCGGCGTGACTCGGCCAGCAGGTGCCGGGTTCGATACCGAGGGCGTACGACCCCGCGGCCGTGCTCCGCCACACCGTGAGGAACGGCAACTGCTCCGGCCGGAACCGGACCGTGACCGTGCCTGCCTCGCCCGACAGGGTCGCGAGGGACCAGCCGTCGGGCCCGGCGACCGCGTCAAGGGCGTCGACCTGCTCGTCGGCCGCCGGCTCGGGCTCGCCGATCACCCGCCGCCAGCCACCGGCGTCCGGGCGTTCGGACCCCGCCCCGCCGGGGACGTCGGCCTCAGCCGCCACGACGGCACCGCCGTGCAGCACCGGCCAGCCGAGGTTCACGTGGTAGAGCAGGCGCACCGGCTCGGCGACGAACCCCTCGTTCCGGACGACGTCGTGCAGACGGATCCGCGCGACACCGACCTCGGCTCGGATGCTGCGGGTCACCGTGAGGTTCTGCTGGAAGACGGCGCCCTCGCGGAGCAGGCCGTCGACGAGGAGCTCGTACCGGCCCGCCGCAGTCCATCGCCCCTCCCGTCGGGTGAGGGTCGCCGGGATGCGATGCGCCCGACCGTGCATCCCACCGTCCGCCTCCGCGGCCACACCGACCGCGGTGAGCCCGCAGGTCGTCAGCAGACCGCCCTGCCAGCGACGGGCCCAGCTCTCGGCCTGCGGAGCGGTCGTCGGCGCGACGAAGGACACGACCTCGCCGTTCCAGGAGGCCTCGCCGAGGTCGAGGAACTGGTCGACCTCGACCGTGACCTCGAGTCCGCCGAGATGGCGCAGTTCGATCTGGCGCCGGCCCGTCGACGGCCCGTCGTCGACGCGGACCGCACGCGGAGCCCACGCACGCTCGACGGCACCGGATCGGGCTTCGACGAAGCGTCGACGCCGGGCGCCCCACACGGCGTCGCGGTCGGCCTGGTCGTCAGGCGTCTGTTCGGGCGGCGGCGTCGTCATGGCGGGTCCTCGGGTCGGTGCGGTCGGTGCGGTCGGGTCGAACGGTTCGGCGGGCGGGGCTGGCTCAGAGGGCGGTGTAGCCGCCGTCGATGACGAGGCTCTGGCCCGTGAGGTACGAGGACGCGTCGGACGCGAGCAGCAGGACGAGCCCGTGGAGGTCCTCAGGCTGGCCCATCCGGCCCGCCGGGATGCCCGCGGTCCACTCGGCGGCGAGGTCGGGGTTCGCCTCGGTGAACTCGCGGGTCATGTCCGAGAGGAAGTACCCGGGGGCGATCGCGTTGACCCGGACGCCGGAGGGTGCCCACTCGACCGCGAGTGACGACGCGAGGTGACTGACCGCCGCCTTCGAGGCGTTGTACGAGGCCTGGAACTGCGGCTGGTTCACGATGAACGCCGACATCGACGAGATGAAGACGGCCGAGGCGGGCCGACCCGCCGCGATGGCACGACGGGCGAAGGACTGCGCGGCGAAGAAGGTGCCGTCGAGGTTCACGGCGAGCACCTTCCGCCAGGTGTCCGCCGGCACGTCGACGCTGTCGCCCCAGATGGTGATGCCCGCCGCGGTCACGAGCAGCGACGGCGCGTCGAGCTCGGCCTCCGCAGCGGCGAAGGCGGCCTCGACGGCGGTGGCGTCGGTGACGTCGACCGCATGCGCCGAGGTGCGGACGCCGTACTCGGACGCCAACCGCTCGGCCGACTCGTGGACGGTCGGCAGGAGGTCGAGCAGCGCCACCTGGACGCCCTGCGCGGCGAGCGCCCTGGCGATCGAGTAGCCGAGCCCGCGGGCCCCGCCGGTGATGACGGCCGTGCGGCCGTGGAGGTCAGAGAACATGTGCGGTCCTTCGATCGGGGCGGACTGGTGGAGGTGTCGTCGGGCGACGCGAGTCGCTCAGATCTCCTGGTCGGTGGGCAGGATGACGAGGTCGCGGATGGTGACGTGCCGGGGTCTGGTGAGCATGAAGAGCACGGCCTCGGCGACGTCCTCGGAACGGATGCCGGTGCGCGCGGCGATCTGGTCCTCCACGCCTGAGGCCCCCTCGGCGATCCCCCACAGTTCGTTGAGCACCACGCCGGGGGCGACCGCGCCCATCCGCACCCCGGATCCGACGAGGTTCCGCCGGGTGGTGTGGACGAACGACTGCATGGCGTGTTTCGTCGCGGAGTAGACGGGCTCCCAGTGGATGTCCTGGTGCCCGGACACCGAGCTCGTCACCAGCACGTCGCCCGCGCCCTGCTCGACGAGGTGCGGCAGCGCTGCGCGAACCGTCGCCATCGCTCCGAGGACGTTGACGCCGACGAGCTCCTCGATCGCTGTCATCGGGGTGTCGACGACGTCACCGCCGACGTAGAGGCCAGCGTTGGCGAGGACGATGTCGAGGCGTCCGAAGGCGGCGAGCGCCAGGGCGACGGCCTGCTCGGACACGGCGGGGTCGGCGAGGTCACCCGCCAGGAAGACGCTCGGTGTCGGCAGGGCGTCGGCGACGCCCGAGAGTCGCTCGGTGGAGCGTCCCACGAGCACCGTGCGCACCCCGGCAGCGGCGAGCGCCTGGGCGTACGAGCGGCCGATGCCCGAGGACGCTCCGGTGATGATCGCGACCTGCCCGGTGAGGTCGGTGGCGCTTGTCGACACGCTCATGTCGTGGTCCTTCCGTGCGCCGTCCCGGCGCGGTCGGTGGTTGATTCCTGCGCGGCGAGCGCGGCTCGACGCAGCAGTTCGTCGGGTCTCGTGTCGATGCGGGCGACGGCCTCGTCGCTCAGGTAGACCGGCCCGCCGGCGGCGAGCGCTCCGAGCAGCACCTGGGCGACCTTCACAGCCATCTCGGTGATCCGGAGGACCTCGGCCGTACTCGATCCGAGGGCGAACATCCCGTGGTTCTGCAGGTACACGACCTTCGGCACCCGGCCGGTCGTTGCGAGCTGCTCGCGCACCAGGCGGCGGACCGTGCGGGCGAGCTCGAGCCCGGGGTCGACGTACGGCACGAGCAGCGGATCGGTGCCGAGGACCACGATCTGGTCGGGGAAGAGCGACCCGCGGGTCAGGGCGTCGGCCGACGGCGAGCACAACAGCGCGTTCACCGGCACGGGATGGGTGTGGCCGACCGCGACGACGCCGGGCAGGTCGAGGCAGACGGCGTGGAGGATCGCCTCCACCGAGGGGCGCCGACCGTTCCCGGCGAGCGCCGCGGCATCGAACAGCGCGGCCACCTCGGTATCCCCGCCCGTGTGCGAGTCGACGAGGTCGAGCACCGGTCCGATCGCGAGACGGACCGCGTCCTCGGTGGTCGCCACGGCCAGGGACGCGCCGCTCGCCTTCACGAGCATCGCCCGAGCACCGTCCTCGGTCAGGAGCAGGGAGGTGTTGCCCTCCGCCAGGAGCGCCCACGCCCGATCGGGACGCCCGAGGTCGCGCGAGAAGGCGACGAAGCGGTCGAGGAGGTCCGTCTCGGTCTCCGGTTGGTCGATGCGGTCGGTCATGTCGGTGTCCGCTCATGGTCGTGGTTGTCGTGGTCGTCCTGGCCGTCCTGGCCGTGCCGGTAGACCGTGTCGAGTGACGGTGCGTGGCCGGCCGCGACGAGTTGCACGGCCAGATTGCCGAGCGCCGAGGCCTCCGCAGGACCAGCGGTGACGGGAAGACCGGTCCGTGCCGCCGTGCGGGCACACAGGAGCCGGTTGCGCGATCCGCCGCCGACGATGCGGACCGAACGGATCGTCACCCCGGTGATCGCCTCGCAGGCCCGGACCGTCTCGGCGTAGGCGACCGCGAGACTCTCGACCACGCTGCGCACGACGTCGCTCCGTCCCCCCGGTGGACGCTGTCCGGTCTCCCGGCAGAGGGTCGCGATCCGTTCCGGCATGTCACCCGGGACGAGCAGCCGGGGGTCGGCGACGTCGAACACGGCGGGCGTGACGTCCGTGGCTGCGTCTCGTTCCATCTCCGACACGGCCGCCACGAGTTCGACGAGGTCGACCGCGCTGCCGTCCTCGGCGGACCAGGCGCGGGCGCACTCCGTGAGCAGCCACATCCCAGCCAGGTTGCGGAGGAGCAGTGAGGATCCGGCGACACCGGCCTCGTTCGTGAAGCCGGCGGCCCGCGCGCGCTCGGTGAGCACCGGCGCCGGCAGACATACCCCGGCGAGGGACCAGCTGCCACTCGAGACGAGGAGCTCCGCGCCGTCCGGGCGGGCGAAGGCGAGGGCTGACGCGGTGTCGTGCTCCGCGACGCGGTGGACGGGGATCGGCACGCTCGACCCGAGACGCGCGGTGACCTCCGGCGTCGTCGGGCCGGCGACCGTCCCCGGTGCGACCACCGGCGGGAAGTCGAAGCCGTCGAGACCCCAGCGACGGATGAGCTCCGCCGCCCAGTCGCCGGTGCCCTGATCGAGCAGCTGCGTCGTCGAGGCGATCGTGCGCTCCGCTCCGACGACGCCCGTGAGCAGCCACACCCAGAGGTCCGGGACGAGCAACACGGTCGGGCGATCGCCGTCGGCGCGGCGCGCTTCGAGCTCCTCGGCGCGGGACCGCAGCTGATACGAGGTGTTGATGGTCTGCTCCAGCACGCCGGTCACCGCGTAGGCCGTCACGGCGTCGACGAGCATGGCGGCACGGGCCGGTCCATCAGCGTCGGCGCCGCGGTGATGCAGCACGGTCGGGAACGCCGTACCGGTGCCGACCCCCACGAGTGCGATGTCGACGCCCCAGCTGTCGACCCCGATCCCGTCGAGCACGCCGCCGGCGGCCGCTGCGATCCGGACGGCCTCCGCGAGCCCGACGATGGTCTCCTCGAACAGGCGCTCCGCATCCCACCGGAGTCGACCGTCCTGCATGATCGGGCCGTTCGGGAACCGGTGTACCTCGGTGAGTTCCAAGCGGCCGTCGGCCCAGCGCCCGAGCATGACGCGACCGCTCGACGCACCGAGGTCCACGGCGGCGTGGAAGCGTGGAACGGTCTGATCGGTCATGGCGTCGTCGCCTCGTCGTGTGGCGGCGTGGCCGGTTCGCTCAGCGGCGTCGTCGCCTCGTCGTGTGGCGGCGTGGCCGGTTCGCTCAGCGGCGTCGTCGGGTCGGGGTCCTGGACGGCGACCGGTGTGGTCAGCGCCTCGAGGGAGGTGAGGATGGTCGTCGCGCTCGACACGGCGAGTGCACCCCAGGCGGCGGCCGAAGCGACCGCCGCCGCCGGATCGTCCCGTCCGTCCTCGCCGTGGAGTCCGACGAGGAATCCGGCCAACGAGGCGTCGCCGGCACCGGCCGTGTTCACGACCGTGGCTGCGACGTGCGCGTGCCACAAGCCCGCCGCCGTGCGGAGGAGCGCCCCGTCGGCCCCCATGCTCACGTAGACGAGGTCGCAGCCGGCACGGTGCAGTTCGTCGGCGGCGGAGGCGACATCACCGATCGTCAGCAGCTCACGGCCGGTGAGCTCGGCGAGCTCGTGCGCGTTCGGCTTGAGCAGGTGGACGAGGTCGAGGTTCGCGACGGCGGTCTCGAGCGCCGCACCCGCGGTGTCGACGGCCACGCGCGCTCCCCGATCACCCGCCTGACGGAGCAACTGGAGGATGTCGACCAGGCCGGTGCCACCCTGGACAGTCGGGATCGTGCCGGAGAGGACGAGCCAGTCCGCGCCGATCCGGTCGATCTCGGCCCCGGCGGTCGCGACGACGGCGGCCCAGTCCTCGGCGCGCAGCGGGATCGCCGGTTCGTTGACCTTGGTCGTCCCGGTCGCGGCGTCCAGGATGGTCGTGTTCACCCGCGTCCGACCGTCGGTCGGGACCACGGCGAGCAACGTCCGGAGTGCCGGGTCGTCGGCGAGGATCCGTCCGTCCGCACCCATCGGCACCACCGCACGGACCGCGAGCCGAGAGAGGGTGACCGCCCGCGCGACGTTGACGCCCTTGCCGCTCAGCTCGATCGACACGCCCACCGCCCGGTTGACGTCGCCGAGTCGCAGCCCGTCGACGCGGTAGGTCTGGTCGATCGCGGCCGCCGGCGTGACCGTGACGATGCCGCTCATGCGTCCACCCCGACCGTCTCGACGCGGACGCCGGTCGCGAGGAGGGTGTCGAGGGTCGGTTCGTCGACGCCCTGATGCACCACCGCCACCTCGAGACGAGCGGCCGGGACGGAGGCCGCGAGGCCGTCTGCGCCGAACGTCGCCGGGTCGCCCAGGAGGATCGTCGTGGAGGCCAGCTCGACCGCCGAAGCGACGACCGCCGCCTCCTCCGGCGAGGCGTGGAGCAGTCGGCCGTCCGCGGAGACACCGAGCGCCTCGACGACCGCGACGTCGAGGCGGAGGCCGGCGAGCTGCTGGCGCGCCCAGGCGCCGGTGAGGACGCCCCGCCCGTCCGCCGTCCCGCCGACAAGGTGGACGACGGCCGATTCCTCGGCAGCGGCAGCGGCCAACGCCACCGGCACCGAAGCGGTCACGATGACGGTCCCGGCGGTCGTGGCGAGACCCGCGGCGAGCGCCTCGCAGGCCGAGCCCGCGCCGAGGAAGACCGCTGAGCCCGGGTCGACCAGGGTCAGCGCTTGCGCCGCGAGCGCACCGGACACCCCGGAATCCTGGCCCGGGTCGAGGTCGGTACGCACCGCCCCGCCGTGCGCGCGTCGGAGACGTCCGTCGAGTTCGAGGACGCGGAGGTCGCGCCGGATCGTCTCCTCGGTCACGCCGAGGTCCACTGCGAGCACGCCGACCTCGACCCGCCCGTCCTGGTCGAGTCGGGTGAGGATCTCCCGACGCCGGTCGTCCACCGGACTGGACGTGACCGTCCCGCGGCCGCCGACGGACGCGCTCATCGTTCCACCCCGGCACGGTCGTCGCGTTCGGACGCCGGACCGTCGGGGCTCGACTCCTCGGCCCGTCGTCGCCACCAGGGGCCGAGGGCCTCGACGAGCTCGTCGAACGCGTGTCCGACCCCGGCCCAGTACGCGGCCGAGGCGTCCGTCGGCAGGACGGCGGGCGCGTGTCGGACGACGTCGTGCTGGGCCTGTTCCACCGACGGCAGGAGTCCGGTGGCGACCCCGGCGACGATCGCAGCGCCGAGGGCTCCGGCCTCCTCCGAGTCGACGACCGTCACGGGCGCTCGAAGCGCGTTGGCCACGAGTTGCACGTACAGCCGCGACCGCGCGAGGCCGCCGCCCAGGACGATCGGCTCGTCCCACCGGAACCGTTCGCCGAGCGCCCGGGTGTGCCAGCGGTGCATGAGCACGATGCCCTCGAGTGCTCCGCGCAGCACATGCGCCCGGGTGTGCCAGTCTCGGACGCCGGCGAGGGTGGCCGAGGCTTCGGCGCCGAGCGGCGAGTCCGATTGGAAGGGCAGGACGAGCGGCACCTGCTCCTCCGGAGGGAGTGCTGCGGCCTCGGCGATCAGCGCGTCACGGCCGGTGGCGTCAGTCACGCCCAGGAGCCGGAGCGTCCAGTCGAAGGAGGGCGATGCCGTCGCCGAGGTGGACATCGCGATCCGCAGGTCCGGGGTGATCGAGAGGCGGGACTGCCACCGCGGGTCCACGTCGGGCTGGGTCGTCGTCACGCCGTTGGTGCTGAACGAGCCGGCCACGAGGGCGAGCCGTCCGGGGACGAGCGCTCCCATACCGATCGACGAGGCCTGCACGTCGTGGAGTCCCGACACGACCGGTGTCCCGGCGACGAGGCCCGTGACCGCGGCGGCCTCCGGCAGCACCGAGCCGACGATCGTGCCGCTCGGGTTGATCGGCGGCAGCAGACGGAGCAGTTCGGCGGGCAGGCCGTAGGCATCGAGGACCTCGGCGCCCCAGGTGGCGGTCCCGACGTCCAGGAAGGAGGCGCAGGCGTCGGAGTAGTCGGTGGAGATCTCGCCGGTGAGCCGCAGGCGGACCACGTCCTTGCAGAAGAGCATCGCGTCTGCCTGCTCCACACGCTCCGGGTCGTGGCGGAGCAACCAGCGGAGGAGGTTGCCGGCGGCGCCCGGCGTCGGCAGCTGTCCGGAGCGTTCGAGCACCACGCGCAGCCGGTCCGGGTCAGCCGCGAGTTCGGCGGCCTCGACGTGCGCCCGGGAGTCCATCGCCGTGATGGCCGGGCCGACCGGCTCTCCGGCGGCGGTCACGAGGTGCAGGCCGTCGCCGTGGCCGGTGATCCCGACGGCGGCGACCAGGGTCGGGTCGACACCCGACGTCGCCATCACCTCCGACACCGCATCGGCGACCGCGGCCCACAGGGCGTCCTGCGACCGCTCGGCGTGCCGGGCGACCGGGCGGTCGACGGGGCTCGCGCGCCGAGCGACCGCGACCGGCAGCAACCGCTCGTCGTGCAGGACGGCCTTGACGGCGGTCTGCCCGACGTCGATCCCGAGCAGGAACCGCGACCCCGACTCGTGGGGTGCGCTGTGCGGCCCGTGCTCAGCCATCGGCGGCCTTCCGTTCGTCGTCATCGTCGTCGTCGGGTGCGCCCGATCATGTTGATCTTTGCACCGATCCCACCGAATCGGAAGGGATATCGGACAGATTCGGATACGCTGGCCAGACCGGACGGAGCAGTCATGTACCCAGCAGAGCGTCACGCCGCGATCCTCGCGGGCGCCCGCGACGGCGACGGCGCACTGTCGGTCGCCGAGCTGAGCAGCCGACTCGGCGTCACACCGGAGACCATCCGTCGCGACCTCGCGGTGCTCGAACGACAGGGGCTCATCCGCCGCCACCACGGTGGCGCGGTCCTCGCCCGGCGACCCGCGTTCGAGCCCAGCCTCCAACGACGCCGCGAGGGCGAGCGCATCGAGCGCGCCGCCGTCGCCCGCCTCGTCGTCGAGCAGCTCCCCGAGGAAGGGGTCGTCCTGCTCGACTCCGGTGCGATGACCCTCGAGGTCGCCGCACTCCTCCCCCACTCCAGCCGACTCCTCGTGGTGACGAACAGCCTGCCGATCGTCGCTCTGCTCGGTGGCCGACCGCGACTCACCGTGCTCGCCCTGCCCGGGCGGGTCCGCGCCGTCACGCAGGCGACCGTCGGTGCGTGGACCGTCGAACGGCTGTCCGGACTCCACGCCGACGTCGCCGTGCTCGGCGCCAACGGGGTGGGGCTCACCTCGGGAGCCACGACGACCCTGCCGGAGGAGGCCGAGGTGAAGCGGGCGATGCTCGGTATCTCCAGACGACGCATCCTCGCCGTCACCGCCGCGAAGTTCGGCACCACCTCGTTCCACCGGGCCGCGGGACTCGACGAGTTCGATCAGATCGTGACCGACGACGGGCTCGACCCGGACACCGTCGACTCGCTCGCCGAGAGCGGTCCAGAGCTGCTGCTGGCCACCACCTGACCATCCCCACCGGCACCGGGTCGATCATCCCGCGTGCACCCCGAGAGGAACCACCATGACGCTCGTCTCCACCGCCGCGCTCCTCGACGCGCAGCGCGCCGTGCTCGCCTTCAACGTCATCCAGCTCGAACACGGCGAGGCCATCCTCCGCGGCGCGGAGCTCGCGGGCCGGGGCGTCATCCTGCAGGTGTCCGAGAACGCGGCGAGGTACCACGGCGGCCTCGCGCCGATCGGGCTCGCGAGCCTGGAGCTCGCCCGCGAGGCCGGCACCGCGACCGCCGTGCACCTCGACCACGCCGAGGACGAGACGCTCGTCGAGGAGGCGGTGCGGCTCGGATTCACCTCGGTCATGTTCGATGCAGCGACCCTCCCCGACGAGGAGAACCGAGAGCGCACCGCAGCGGTCGCCCGCGCAGCCCAGGCGCAGGGCGTGTGGGTCGAGGCGGAACTCGGGGCGATCGGCGGGAAGGGCGGCGCACACACGCCCGGCGTCCGGACCGACCCCGGTGAAGCCGCGGCGTTCGTCGCGGGCACCGGCGTCGACGGCCTGGCGGTCGCGGTCGGCAGCTCGCACGCGATGACCTCGCGGAGCGCGACCCTCGACTTCGGCCTCATCCGCGAACTCGCGGCAGCCGTCCCCGTCCCGCTCGTCCTGCACGGTTCGAGCGGCGTGAGCGACGAGGACCTCGTGCGGGCGGTGGACGCGGGCATGCGCAAGATCAACATCTCGACCCACATCAACGGCGTCTTCACCCGAGCCGTCCGTGAGCGCCTCGACGCGGACCCGTCACTCGTCGACCCGCGGAAGTACCTCGGCCCGGCACGCGACGCCGTCGCCGCCGAGGTCGCGCGGCTCCTCACCCTCGTCGCATAGGACTCGTCGCAGACCCGACCGTCGGTCGATCGAGTCGTTCACAACCAGTGGACGATGTCCGGGTCCAGGCAGACCCCGCCGAGGCCCTCGGTGGTGGTGACGCCGTCCGCGAACCGGATCACCACGGCCCGTCCCTCCATACGCACGTACTCGGCCCGGAGCCCGAGTCGGAACGGGACGTCGGTCGACGCGGTGACCGTCCGGCTCGCGCGTTCGGGGACCGTGATGACCAGGCGGTGGGCTCGCCCCGCTGCATCGACGATCTCGGCCTCGATCCGTCCCGGAGCATCGTCGGACAGCCGGCGCACCGCGGTCGCCGCGACGATCACCTGGGTCATGTCGCGATTCTCGCACCCCGTGGAGGGTGGCGTCGAGGCGGAGCTGCCGGACGCAGCGCGACGGCGCCGGAGCTCGAAGCTCCGACGCCGTCGCGGTCTGGTGGTGCGGGGTGGCCTGAGGGCCTAGCCGCACTTGGACTGGTAGACGGCATCCTTCGCGTCGCCGTCGACGTTGTCCTTGGTGATGATGGTGAAGCCGGTCTCGATCTTGGCCTCGACCTTGTCACCGTTCAGTGCGGCGATCGCCTGGGCGACGCCGTCCTTGCCGATGGTGGCCGGCTCCTGAGCGACGAGCGCCTGGACGGTGCCCTCCTTCAGCTGCTTGACCTGGGCGGGACCTGCGTCGAACCCGACGATGGTGACCGAGTCCTCCTTGCCGGCCTGCTTGACACCGGTCGCGGAACCTTCGGCCGCGAACAGGTTCGCTGCGAAGATGCCCACGATGTCGGGGTCCTTCTGGAGCGCCGCGGTCACGATCTCGGCAGCCGTGGACGGCTCGTTGTGGCTGTACTGCACGCCGAGGTCGGTGAACTTGTCATCGCCCTTGACCGCTTCCTGGAAGCCCTCGGCACGGGCGTCCGTGGTCGAGATGCCGGGGTCGACCGAGACCACGAGGACCTTGCCGCCCTCGGGGTGCGCTTCCTTGATCGCGTCGAACGCCGCAGCGCCGCCGCCCTTGTTGTCGCTCGAGATCTGCGAGACCGCGAACGACGGGTCGTCGACGGTGGTGTCGACGAGGACGACCTTGATGCCCGCGTCGGCCGCAGCCTTCAGCGGTGCCTCCATGGCCTTCACGTCGGTCGGGGCGACGAGGATCGCGTCCGGCTTCGAGGCGACGACCGAGTCGACGAGCGGCTTCTGCAGCGTCGGGTCGAACTTCTCCGGACCCTGGGTCGTGACCGTCGCGCCGGCATCCTTCGCCGCCGATTCGATCCCGCACTGCATCGAGATGTAGAACTCGTCGCCTGCGACGCCCTGGATGAACGCGATCTTGTAGCCGTCGGAACCTGCGCCTGCGCTGCTGCCGCCCGAGCTCGCGCCACCGGAACAACCGGTGAGCATGAGGCCTGCCGACGCGCCGAGCGCGAGGACTCCGAGAACTGACTTCTTCCACTTCATTGTGATTACCCGTTTCTCTTGAACTGCTGGACTACTGGGATGGTGCGGGGGGTGTTGATCTGTGTAAGGGGTTATTTCTTCTTCCTGCTGACGAGGGCTCGCCAGAAGCTCGTGGACCCACCGCGGGCTGCGGAGGAACGGCGGACCTGGTCGACGTAGACGGCCAGGATGAGGACGGCGCCGACCGCGACCTGCTGCCAGAAGGGCTGCACGCCGGTGATGACGAAGCCGTTCTGGAGGACGGCGGGGATGAACAGACCGACGACGGTGCCGAAGATCGTCCCGTAGCCGCCGAAGAGCGAGGTGCCACCGATGACGACCGCGGCGATGACGTTCAGGTTCGTCTGCGACTGACCGGCGATCGCGGTGGTGCCGAACTGCGACAGCGACAGGATGCCGGCGAGACCAGCGAGGCCTCCGGAGATCGCGTAGATGCGGATGAGGTGACGGTCGACCTTCACGCCGACGCGTCGTGCCGCCTCCTCGCTCGAGCCGACCGCGTAGGTGTACAGGCCGAACTTCGTCTTGTGGAGGACGAGCGCACCGATGATGACGACGACGAGGGCGATGACCGAGATGATCGGAACCGCGCCGAAGATGTTGCCGTACCCGATCGAGTCGGTGAGGACCGACGGCACCTCGCGGATGTCGACACCGCCGGTGAGGATCTGGGCGAGGCCGAGCGCCATGCCGAGGCTACCGAGGGTGACGATCAGCGGCGGCACCTTCGCCTTGGAGATGAGGATGCCGTTGAACGTGCCCCAGAGGATGCCGACGCCGATCGAGACGATGATGCCGACGATCGCGGTCCCCCAGTCGTCGCCGCCCATGGCCCGCATCGTCGTCGCGGACACGACGCCCGAGAAGACGAGGACGGATCCGATCGAGAGGTCGATGCCGGAGGTGATGATGACGTAGGTCATGCCGACGCCGAGCACCGCGAGGATCGAGGCGTTCTGCACGACGAGCCGCAGGTTGGACAGCTGCGCGAAGGTGTCGGGCGCGATCGCGGAGAAGATCGCGATGACGACGAGGAGGACGATGAAGATCTGGAAGGCCTGGGCCTTGAAGAGCTTCCTGATCGGGGTCTCCCGATCCTTGGCCGTCTCGATGGCGGTCGTCTCCGGCCCCATCTCGGCCTGCTTCACCGCGCTCATGCGACGTTCCTCGTGCTGGCACCGGTCATGAGACCGACGAGTTCTTCCATGTTCGTGTCCTTCGTATCGACCGTCGCCGCGCGGTGGCCGAGCCGCAGCACCTGCACGCGGTCGGACACCTCCATGACGTGCGGCATCGAGTGGCTGATGAAGACGACCGCGATGCCCTTGTCGCGCACCCGGCGGATCGTCTCGAGCACGTTCTTCGTCTGGCGGACGCCGAGGGCGGCCGTCGGTTCGTCGAGGAAGACGACCTTGTTGGCCCAGTGCACCGCGCGGGCGATGGCGATCGCCTGGCGCTGCCCACCGGACATCGCGCCCACCGGGTCGGTGAGTGAGCGGACGGTCGCGCCGAGTTCGTCGAAGGCGTGCCGCGACTGCTTGCTCATCTCCTTGACGTTCATGAGGCCGAGCAGCCCGCCGAGGCCGGGCCGCATGATCTCGCGGCCGAGGTAGACGTTCTGTACAGGGTCGAGGTGGGGCGCGAGGGCGAGGTCCTGGTAGACCGTCTCGATGCCGAGCGCACTCGACTGCATGGGCGAGGTGAGGGTGATCGGTTCGCCTTCGAACTTGATCACACCGCTGTCGACCGCGAGGTTGCCGGAGAGTGCCTTGACCAGGGTGGACTTGCCCGCCCCGTTGTCGCCGATGAGGGCGGTGACCTCGCCGGGGTAGACCTCGAAGTCCGCTTCGTCGAGGGCGCGGACGTGCCCGAACTGCCGGGTGAGGCCTCTGGCCTCCAAGACGGGAGTCGTCATGTCGTTCTCGTTCCTTTCCAGCCGGCCCCGGTGGACGGGTCCGGCGTGTGGTGGCTGTCGTACCGCCGTTCGAGGCGGTGGTGTGTGGTGAGCTGCTGCGTGATCGTGGGTCCTGCGTCGAGGGGTGGCGTCATCGGATGCCTCCCGACGCGAGGGTCGCCGGCCAGCCCGCACCGGGGCCGGCGGCGAGCACGGTGCCCGAGCCGCTGACGGTCCAGGGCCCGAACCCGGCCGGGACGGCGAAGACCTCTCCGGCGGAGAACTCGACGGCCTCGGCGCCGGTCTCAGAGACCAGTGCGCCTGCGCCGGTGAGCGCGAGGGCCACCGAGAAGCCGGCGTCCACGGGTGCGCTGCCATCGGTGCCGGGCGCCACGGCGAAGAGCTGGAAGTAGGGGTCGGCGGCCTCGGGCAACAGCGACACCGGCGCGTCCGTGCGGGCGTCGAGGTCGTGCAGCACGACGAGGTGTTCGATCTCGGACTGCGGGAGTGCCGTCGTCGACACCGCGCCCATCACGGTCTCGAATCCGAGACCGAGGTGCGACTCGTCGCGCGTCGAGGTCGTGACCGACCACTCGAGGAGGATGGAGAGGTCGGTCGGTTCCTGCACCTCCGCGAGGAAGATGCCGCCGTCGATCGCGTGGGCCGTGCCGGCCGGGACGAGGATGCCCATGCCGCGCTCGACGACGATCCGGTTCATGTGCGACAGCATCCACTCGCTGTCCTGGGCGTCACGACGACGGTCGAGTTCGTCGGGGTCGACGTCCTCGCTCCATCCGAGGTGGACGGCCGAACCGGGCTCGGCGTCGAGGATGAACCAGGCCTCCGTCTTGCCGTAGGCGCAGTCGAGGTGGGAGGCGGCGAACGCCCGATCCGGGTGCACGTGGACGGGGAGCCGCTGACGCGCGTCGAGCAGCTTGACGAGGATGCCGGTGTCGGCGGCGTGGGTGCCGTGGTCCGGTCCCGCTCCGGTCCAGTGCGCGGGGTCGGCCGCGACGAGGTCGCGGAGGAGGACGCCGTCGACGGTGCGGGCGAGGCCGATGGCGCCGCCGGGCTCCTGGTCGGCGCGGCTCACGGTCGCCCCGAGCCACTCCTCCGGCTGGAACTCGCTCTGCTGTTCGATGCCGCGCAGGCCGGCGATGCGGTCGCCGCCGCGGTAGAAGTGCTCGATGAGGTTCGGCGCGAGTCGCGTCGGCTGGGCGAGCCTCGTGGGCTGGGTCGTGCTCATGCTGCTGGTCCTCCGACCATGCTCGTGGTGGACGCGGTACGCGCGTCCACGGTGTGACGCTGTGCCGGGCCGGGGATCTCCCCGGAACCACGCGACACCAGCGAGGTCGGGACGACCCACTCGCGCGGCTCGTCGGCCGGTGATTCGCGCAGTTCGAGGAGTCGCTCGATCGCGGCGGTACCGATGACGAACGGATCCTGGTTGATGCAGCTGACGGCCGGTCGCAGGACGTCGGCGAGGGTGAAGTCGCCGAACGCGATGTGCGCCGTCCCCTCCCGCCCGATGCGGTGCAGGGAGGTCGTCAGACCGATCGCCGCCTTCGCGTTCGACGCGAAGAACGCAGTGGGCGGGTCCTCGAGTCCGAGCAGGCGCTCCGTCTCGGCGGCGTAGTCGAGCGAGCCGTCGATGGTCCAGGAGACGAGCGACGGGTCGAGGTCGATGCCGGCCTCGGCGAGGACGTCGGTGTAGCCCTGGTAGCGCCGACGGATGGTGAGGAAGCGTTCGTCCCGGTCGTAGAAGGCGATGCGGGTGTGGCCGAGCTCGACGAACTGGCGGATCGCGAGCTGGGTGGCGGCGTAGTCGTCGACCACGACGCTGTCGAAGGCGGCGAGCGGACGGTCGACGGCGACGACTGGCGTCACGTTCCGGAACGCCTCGAGGTAGGGCAGCTCCGCGGCGACCGGGGCGATGATGACGCCGGCGACCTGGTGGCCGGCGATGAACCCGGTGAGCTGGTCGCGCTCGCGCCCCTCGTCGAGCCCGGTGCTCGCCACGAGGACGCTGAGGCCCTCCTTGAGCGCACGGGCCTCGATGGCGCTCACGAGCGAGGCGAAGAACGGGTCGGCGAGCGAGTCGATGAGGACGCCGATAGCGCCGCCGGTGCCGGACTTCAGAGAACGGGCGGCCGTGTTGGGCACGTACCCGAGGCGATCGATCGCCTCGAGCACGCGGCTTCGGGTCTCGGGGTGCACGGACGGTTCGCCGTTCACCACCCGCGAGACGGTCTTGATGCTGACGCCGGACTGCGCAGCCACATCCTTGATCCCGGGCGGCCGCATCAGCGGGTCCCCCTGACGGGAAGCGGAACGGGTCGGACGTCGCAGCCGGTCCGGAGCGACGGGACGTGCGCACGTGTCCGGATCGGACTGGTCGCGGTGATCGCGGGGTTGCAGGTGCCCATGGGCTCCACCTCCTGACAGCGTTGTCATTGGTCGGGGTGGTGCAGCTGCAGAACCCCGTCGTTCCTTCGTGCGCCTATACTGACCGCAGACCGACAACGTTGTCAAGCAACGTTGTCTGAAAGAGATCAAATTCATTTGGAACTCGCATCGAAGAGGCGTTCAGACCCCTCGGATGCGGGTCGCCACCCCGGAATCATCGAGGAGTCAGCGTGATCGTCGTCGTCGCAGGAGCAGCCGGAAGCGGCAAGACCACCCTCGGACGTGAGCTCGCCAGAGCCCTCCGACTCCCGCTCCTCGACCTCGACACCATCACCAATCCGTTGCTCGACGGTCTCGGCGCGGTGAGCGATCCCGACAGCGCCGAACCACTCCACTGGAACGATGCGAAGCTGCGCCCGACCATGCGCCCTGCGCGGTACGCGGCCCTCCGAGCGGTCCTCGCCGACCAGCGCGACAGTGGCGTCGGCGCGGTACTCGTCGCACCCTTCACCGCGGAGCTCCGTGGCGGCGCCGAATGGGACGCGCTCGTCGAGGCGGCCGGGGTCGTCCCGAAGGTCGTCTGGCTGCACGCCGATGCCGCCACGCTCGCGGCTCGCCGCGCCGAACGCGGTGCCGAGCGGGACACACACATCGTCGACCCGTCCACCGACACCCCGCCCGCCATCGAGCACCTGTCGATCGAAGCCGCGTTGTCCACCTCGCAGCAGCTCGCCGCCGTCCAACGCGCGCTCGGTCTCGGACGGACCATCCAGGCCTCCGCACCGATCTTCGACCAGGTCTTCGCCGCCGGGCTCTTCGACCTCGACGGGACCCTCATCGACTCGACGCCGGCCGTGAACCGGTCATGGGCGCAACTCGCCCGCGAGTACGGCCTCGAGGGCGACCTGCTCGCCGCGGGACACGGCCAGCCCGCTGCCCAGGTGCTCGCCGCGATCTTCCCGCCCGAGCAGGTCGCCGGAGCACTCGCGCGGATCATCGAGATCGAGGCCGACGAGGTCGCAGACGTCATCGCGCTCCCAGGGGCGGCGGAGGCGCTCGCGGCGCTCGGTGACGACGCGAAGGCGATCGTCACGAGCGGCACGAGGCTCATCGCCGCCAACCGGATCGCCGCCGCCGGGCTCGTGCGGCCGGCGGTCGTCGTGACCTTCGACGACGTCACGAAGGGCAAGCCGGACCCCGAACCGTTCCTGCTCGGCCGCACCCGGCTGGGCATGGACTCGCAGCCGTGCGTCGTGTTCGAGGACGCACCGGCCGGGCTCGCCGCAGCGCGCGCCGCCGGCTGCTGGACGGTGGGCATCGCGGGGACGCACGAGGCGCACGAACTCGATGCGGACCTCGTGATCGACGGCCTCTTCCAACTGCGGCTCGAGCCGGTCGCCGAGGGCGGGTTCCGACTCGTCCCGGCTTCGCTCGGCTGAGCGGCAGCCCGATCCCGGTGCCTGTCGACGGGCCTCCGAGTACCCTCCCCACCGCACGTCGACAACCGTGCACCTTCGCTCCCTGAGCCTGTCGAAGGGCCTCCGAACCCCTCCTCGATCGTGACGACTACCCCACGACGACGGCTCGTTCTCCGCCGCCGCCTCGGGCGGTTGCGATCCCCCTTGCCTTGCATCTGAAATAACACTGCTAACATATCGACTGCCATGTCGACCGTCGAAAACGCCCCCTCGCGCCAATCCCTCCGCTTGTTCTCCGCACTCGCGATAGCCGCGGCGTGGTTCGCCCTGTGGTGCCTGACCCCGGGCATCACCGACCGAGGCCCCGTCCGTCTCGCGGTGCAGGAGGACACCCTCGTGGTGTTCCTCGAGTCCCTGATCGCCGGCCTCCTGGTGATCGCCATCGCCATCCTGCAGCAGACCCACACCCGTGAACTCTTCGCACCGTCTCGGCAGCGGTTCCTGTACGTCATCCCGGTCGTGCTCGCACTCGCGTTGCCGTTGCACTACGAGCTCGAGTTCCCGGTGCTGCTCTACATCTTCTGGATGACCGTCTCAGTGTTCTGGCAGGACTACCTGACCTTCGGACTCCTGCAACACCATCTCGCCGCGCGCTTGCCGTCGCGCGCGGTCATCCCCGTCGTCGCCGTCCTGTTCGCCCTCGGACACGTCATCCTGCTCCCCGACAAATTCGGGCTCGTGCCGAACCCGCTCCCGGCACTGAGCATGCTCGCACTCGGCCTCCTGCTCGCGTGGCTCCGTCGCCGGTTCACGACCATGCACCTCATCCTGACGCTCCACCTGTCGTTCTACTTCGTCTTCGCGTGAGGTCCGGCCGCACGTCCGAACGCGACCATCGGCGAGCACCTCGACCGACTTGACGACCGAGCGCTGAACCCCTGGTCCTGCGGACGCTCTCACTGATCCCTTCCGCAATGCACCTCGACGACTGCGGAGACTCGTTCCCTGAGCCCGTCGAAGGGCCCACGAACAACCTCCCCCTTCGCACCTCGACCGGCTCGGCGACCGTGTCACGGCCGGTCCCTGAGCTTGTCGAAGGGCACCCCGAGCAAACATCAAGTGTCGGATAAAACTCCCAGATCAGGGACCGATTCGGTGCACGTTCGAATGTCAGTGGTCCGTGTTTGGATGGATCCATGACCAGCACCGCACCGAACCCGCTCGCCGCCGCCGCGGCCGGGTTCGATGCGGTCTGGCAGGGCGCGCTCGATGCGATCCGTCCGGGCTCCGGTGTCGCGGAGCAGCTCGAGAACATGAACGACGAGGCGGTCCTCCGGGTCCTGGACGAACTCGGTGCCGTGCAGCACGCGGTCGAGGTCCTCGCTGCCCGCGTCGTCGGCGCGATCGCGTTGCGCCCGTCGCCCACCCGCCGCGACGGCACGCTCGTGCGCGCCGCCGGTTACGCGAACCCGGGCGTCATGGTGTCCGAGCGGTGGCGGGTGGCGCGCGCCCGCGGCGCAGCGATCGCGGAGGTCGGTGCCGCGATCACCCAGCCGCGCGGGCTGCTCGGCGAGTTGGAGGAATGCCCGTTCCCAGCGGTCGCTGCCGCCCTCGAACCGGCACCCGGTTCCGACGCCACAACCGCCCCGGCCGACGGACCCAGCGGGTCATCCTCGTCGGCCACCACGGATGGTGACGCGTCGGCTGCCCTCGGCAGCCCTCCGGCACCCCTGAGCGTCGACGGTGCCGCGGTCATCGTCCGCGAGCTCCGCAACGCCAGCCGCATCTGCACCAAACCCGAACTCCAGGCGGCGTCGGTCATCGCCATCGAGCACGCTGCACACGCGCCCCTGCAGGACGTCACCCGCATCGCGAAACTCGTCCGCACCCGCCTCGACCAAGACGGCCGCGAACCCCGCGACGAACTCCTCCGCCGCGCCGAACGCTGCACCATCCACGAACTCCCCACCGGCATGACCCTCCTCCGCGCCGAACTCGCCCCCGAAAGCGCCGCCTTCATCCGCGCCGGCCTCGACGCCCTCATCGCCGCCACCCACCGCAAACCCCACTTCACCCACCCCGACACGGCCGACCCCGCCGACCAACCCGACGGGTCCGGGAACCCCATGCCCGACGGGCCGTCGCTCATCCCCACCGACCGGCGACGCGCCATCGCCCTCACCGAGACCTTCCGACACCTGGCCGGCTGCAGCAGCGCCGCCACCGAACTCACCCCCGTCACCGTCATCATCCGCGCCGACCACGACACCCTCGAAACCGGTCACCACCGCATCCACGACGACCACTGGACCATCACCATCCAAAACGGTGTCCCCTGGTTCATCCCACCCAGCCACATCGACCGCCACCAAACCCCCATCCGAGGCGGACGCCTCCACCTCGCCGCCTGAACCCGGGGCACCCCTCTGCCTGCACACCCGCCTGCCCTCCGACAAGCTCAGCGACCGCCACGGGAACCACCCTTCGACAAGCTCAGGGACCGACACGGGACCCCCCCTTCGACAAGCTCAGGGACCGAGACCGGAACCACCCTGCCTCGGACACGCCCAGCGACCGACGCCCTACTCGACAACCCAGCCACCCCGGTCCCTGAGCCTGTCGAAGGGCCCACGAACAGCCGTCATACCTGCCCTTCGACAAGCTCAGGGACCGACACGGGAACCACCCTGCCTCGTACACGCCCAGCGACCGACGCCCTACTCGACAACCCGGCCACCCCGGTCCCTGAGCCTGTCGAAGGGCCCACGAACAGCCGTCATACCTGCCCTTCGACAAGCTCAGGGACCGAGACGGGACACCATGACGTCTCGACACGCCCGCCGGCCGAACGCAGGCTCCGCATCCGGGGCGCCGTTCCCTGAGCCTGTCGAAGGGCCCACGAGGAACCGCCCCATTGCCCTTCGACAGGCTCAGGGACCGAGACGGGAACCACACTGCCTCGGACACGCCCAGCGACCGACGCCCTACTCGACAACCCGGCCACCCCGGTCCCTGAGCCTGTCGAAGGGCCCACGACGAACCGTCATACCTGCCCTTCGACAAGCTCAGGGACCGAGACGGGAACCACCATGCCTCGTACACGCTCAGCGACCGACGCCGTCCTCGACAACCCGGCCACCCCGGTCCCTGAGCCTGTCGAAGGGCACACGAACAGCCGTTGAACCTGCCCCTCGACAAGCTCAAGGACCGAGACGTGAACCACCAGCACTCGAGGACGGGAACGACGCAGCGACCGAGCGCCCCCTCAACCGGCCGAAGGGCCGTCAAGGCCCCGTCCGACCGCCGCAGGGTCACCCCGCGGCGACGACCTCTTCCACCGCCACCCGCGCACCGACGGCCGCCAGCCGCGCACGGGCCGCGATGAACGCCTCGCGCAGTCGCGCGTCCGATCCGAGGTCGCCGAACACGACCTCCAGGTCGAGGAACGCGCCGGGGCGCTCCGCCTCCTGCGCGACGGCTGCCTGCAACTCGGCCAACCGCCGGTCGACCGGGGCAAGCTCCCGCCCGTCGTCACCGACACCCTCGATGAACCGACTCCACGCTGCGAGGACGAGCGCCGAGCGCGCGATCCCGCCGCCGGTCCGCAACTGCTCACGGACCACCGGGAGCAGGAACTTCGGGATGCGCTCCGAGCCGTCGACGATCTGCCGCGCCAACGTGTCCTTGATCGCCTCACTGCCGAACCGGCGCATCAGCTCTGCACAGTACGCGTCGATGTCGATCCCCGGGACCGGCGCGAGCGTCGGCCTCGCCTCCTCGTGCATGTACCCGAGGAGGAACCGCGAGAACAGCTCGTCACGGCAGACGTCGTGCACGTACGTCTCCCCCGCCAGCAGCCCGAGGTAGCTCATCGCCTGGTGGGAAGCGTTCAACAACCGGAGCTTCATCAGCTCATACGGCTCGACGTCCTCCACGAGCTGCACGCCCACCTGATCGTACGGCGGACGGCCGTCCGAGAAGTCGTCCTCGAGCACCCACTGCTCGAACGACTCCGAGAGCACCGGCCAGCGGTCGTCGATCCCGAACCGCTCGGAGACGAACGCGCGCTGCTCGTCCGTCGTCGCCGGCGTGATGCGGTCCACCATCGAGTTCGGGAACCGCACCTCGGCGGCGATCCAGGCGGCGAGCGCCGGGTCGATGCGCTCGGCGAAGGCGAGGATCGCGGTCCGGGCGACGTGCCCGTTGCCCTGGATGTTGTCGCACGACATGACCGTGAACGGAACCGCACCGGCGTCGCGTCGGGCACGGAGGGCCGCCGTGATGAACCCGAGCGGGCTCTGCGGCAGCGCCCCCGCAGGCAGCCCGTCGAGGTCCGCGAGCGTCGCACCGTCGCTCGGCTCGAACGCCCCGGTCGCATCGTTCACCCCGTAGCCGCCCTCGGTGATCGTGAGCGACACGATCCGCGTCGACGGATCGCTCACCCGCGCGAGGACCGCTTCCGGATCGTCGGGAGCGAACAGGTACTCGACGATCGATCCGACGACGCGCGCCTCGACCTCGCCGTCCGGACTCGTCGTCACGAGCGTGTAGAGCCGGTCCTGAGCGCCGAGCGCGTCCCGCATGGCGGCGTCACCGGGCAGTGTGCCGACGCCGACGAGTCCCCAGGACGCGTGTTCGTCGCCGGGGAGCCCGAGCACGCGGTCGACGAACATCGCCCCGTGCGCACGATGGAAGGCGCCGACCCCGAAGTGGACGATGCCGGGTCGGATGGCCGAGCGGTCGTAGGCGGGGACGGCCACCTGCTCGTCGAGAGCGGTGAGGGCGGCGTCGGAGAGCTGGGTCATGTGGTGCCTTCTCGTCGGTGAGCGGGTTCCGGGTGGTGCAGGTCGAGGGTGGTGCAGGTCGAGCGTGCTGCGGCTGCAGGGTGGATCAGGTGCCGTGGGTGGATTCGGTCTCCACCGGCGTCGACGCGTCGAGCGTGACGATGCGGGTGGCACGCTGCTTGGTGGCGTCGACCAGGCGGGCATTCGGCTCGTCGACGCCGAGCACCCAGGCTTCGGCCTCGTCGAGCGGGTGGCCGTGACCGAGGCGTCGGGCGATGAGTCGGTCGCGGCGCACCTCGTCGTCCACGTCGACGTACCAGGACTCGTCGAGATGCGCGGTGACACCCTGCCAGCCGTGGTCGTCGAACAGGAGGTAGTTGCCCTCCGTGATCACCAGCGGCACCTCGGGGCGGACGAGGACGGCACTGCCGATCGACGCCTCGAGCGAGCGGTCGAACCGGGGTGCGTAAATCGGTGTGCCCGGAGAATCGGCGGTGCGTCCAGCACGCGCGAGGCGGGACAGCAGTGCGACGTAGCCGTCGACGTCGAAGGTGTCGGGCGCGCCCTTGCGGTCGCGTCGCCCGAGGCGGACGAGCTCGGCGTTGTCGAGGTGGAAGCCGTCCATCCCGACGATGACGGCCTGGTCGCCAAGCGCGGCGGCGAGCGCGTCGCTGACGGTCGACTTACCCGCACCGGGCGCACCGACGATCCCGAGGATCCGGCGGGACCCGGTGGCGGCGAGCGAACGGGCGTGATCGATGAGGCCGTCGAGGTCGGTCCCGATCGTGATGCCGCTCATCGTGATGCCTGACCTCTCCTGGGAGCCGACCGGTCGCGGACGCGCCGTCGCCCGACTCACGGTAGGTCCAGGGGATGCATGTGTCAACACCGGATGTCACCGGTGTCATGATCTGCTGGTGAAATCCATGTCACGGGTGACATGGTTGCCATTCCGTGGTTATGATGCTCCCGACCCGGTGCACCGACGCACGGGCCTCATCACGTCGATCGGACCACCTCATGACTGACTTCAACGGCCGCACCATCCTCGTCACGGGAGCGAGCGGCGGCATCGGCGGCGCGACCGTCCGCCACCTCGTGGCAGCGGGCGCGCAGGTGATCGCCTCCGGTCGCAACGTCGAGCACCTCGACGCCATCGCCGCCGAGACGGGCGCCGAACCGCTGCCCTTCGACCTCACCTCGGAGGACAGCATCCGCGACGCGATCGAGGGACGCGACATCTGGGGCGTCGTCAACTCCGGCGGTTGGGGCGGCGAGATCGCCTCCCCACAGGAGACCGACATCGACGTGTTCGACAAGGTCATCAGCATCAACGCACGCGGGTCGCTGCTCGTCACCAAGTACGCGTCCCGCGAGATGATCCGCCAAGAGCGCGGCGGGGCGATCGTCAACGTCTCGAGCCAGGCGAGCCTCGTCGCCCTCTCCGGCCACATCTCCTACGGCTCGTCGAAGGCCGCGCTCGACAACATCACGCGGGTCTCGGCCCTGGAACTCGGGAAGTACGGCATCCGGGTCAACGCCGTCAACCCGACGGTCGTGATGACGCCGATGTCCGCCTGGTATTGGGGCCGCCCCGACATCGAAGGTCCCTTCCTCGAGGCGATGCCGCTCGGCAAGTGGGCCACCGAGGACGACATCGCCGGCCCGATCACCTTCCTGCTGAGTGACGCCGCCGGCATGATCTCGGGCGTCTCGCTGCCGATCGACGGCGGCTACACCGCGCGCTGACCCGATCCGGCAGGACCGAACGGGAGGGACCCGAGCATGGCCACGATGCGCCAGATCGCCGCTGCCGCCGGCGTGAGCGCGAAGACGGTCTCGCGGGTCTTCAACGACGACCCGCACGTCCTCCCGGCGACCAGAGAACGGGTCGAGTCGATCATGCGGGAGCTCGACTACGTGCCGAACTCCCTCGCGACGGCGTTCCGCTCGGGCCGCCCGTCGGTCATCGGGGTCGCCGTCCCCGACATCGTCGACCCGTTCTTCGCCGAGATCGCGCGTGCGGTGGAGCGGACGGCGCGCGATCACGACATGTCGACGCTCGTGACGAGCCTCGGCGACGACCCGGACCGCGAGCGCGCGGTCCTCGAGCCGATGCTCCGGCGTCAGCTGGCCGGAGTGGTGCTCGCGCCGATCGGCGACGACCAGAGCTCGCTGAGTGCATGGGCGTCGCGGACGCCGTTCGTGTTCGTCGACCGCGCGCCAGGCGGGCTCGCTGCCGACGCCTTCACGCAGGACGACTTCGGCGGGGCGTTCGCGGCGACGACCCACCTCGTCGAGCACGGCCACAGCCGGATCGCCTTCGTCGGCGACGAGCTGGCCCTCCCGACGACCGCCGAGCGGCTGCGCGGGTACCGGGCGGCACTCACCGAAGCCGGGCTGCCCGCCGACGAGGAGCTCATCGCCCTCGGTGCGGCGACCCGCGAAGGGGCGGCGCGTGCGCTGGCGGCGATCGACTCGCAGGCGACTGCTCTCTTCTCGTCGAACGCCGTCTGCACGATGGCGTTGCTGCCCGCACTCGCCGAGCAACCGCTCCCACTGGTCGCGTTCGGTGACTTCCCGCTGGCCGAGCTCCTGCGACCCTCGGTGTCCGTGATCACGCAGGACCCGGAGGCCCTCGGCCGACTCGCTGCGGAACGGATCATCGACCGACTCGACCGCCCCGACGCGCGATACCGCCGGAGCACGGTCCTCCCGGTGCACCTCGTCGAGCGCGACTCCTGTCGGGTATCGCCTGCGGTGCTCTGAGCCTTCCCGGCTAGTAGCTCAACGTCGCCGGCGCGAGCTCCGCGGTCTGGTCGCCGACGCGGCTCGGGTCGCGCGGGTCGAGGCGACGGACCTCACCGACGTCCGCGAGTTCGTCGAGCTCGATCCAGAAGATGTTCGGACTCCGTGTCGAGCCGAAGTAGTAGACCAGGTTCGTGAGGTCGGCACCGGCCCGCCACCAGGTCGGGTACACGTCGCCCGTCGAGTACGGCGCGCCGTACGGCACCGACACGTTCGCGATCAGCTGGAACACGCCCGCCACCGCCTCGACGGTGTCCGCCGGCTCCGGCAGGTAGTGGAGGAAGTAGGAGGCGCGCACGAACCGGTCGACCGAGGTGATGTCGCCGGGAGGCGGCAGTTCGCCGCCGAACGGCCGGTAGCGGTCGCGGTTGGTGATCTGCTCGTCGAGGCTCGGCGAGTTGGCCATCACGGTGAACTCGCGGCCGTGGTGGACGACGAGCCGGCCGTCGATCGGCTCGATGATCGCGGAGTCACCCGAGGCGTCCTCGATCGCGATGTGGATCCCCATCTGCAGGCCGCGGAACATCGGGGACGTGATGCGGACGGTGTCGATGTCGGCGATCGCTTCGGCGACCGAGGCGTAGCTGTCGAGGAGGTACTGCACCCACAGCGCGTTCGAGACCGTCGGACGGCCGTCGGGCTCGGCGAACGTCACGTCCTCCGGGTCGAGGTAGAGCGCGTGTGCTCCGAGGCCCGCCGTGTTCAGGCCGTCGACGGTCCCCATCCCCCACATGCTCGTGACGACACTGCCGTACCGGGAGGTCCACCGGTGCGAGGTGGCGTCGCCCGTGCCACCTCGGTCGGTACCGCTCGGGACGAACCACAGCTCGGGTTCGTCGCTCTCCGACCAGTCCATGCAGCGGCTGACCGTCTTGGCGACCGCGTTGTCGTTCCAGAAGATTCGAGTGCACACGCGCTGAGCGTACCCCGCGCGTGGTGCCCACCGGAGGGGCTATCGCCCACGCAGCGCCGCGGCCTCGCTGAGCCAGCGGCTGTAGAGGTCCCAGGGGTCGACGTCGCGGGCGACCGAGGCGATGTGGGCGAGCAGTCGGGGTGACCCCGTGAACCATTCGGAGCGTTCGAGGCGCTCGCGGGCGAACTGTTCGTGACGCGCACGCTCGACGTGCCGGTCGCCGCGTTCGAGCGCGAGCAGTTCGTCATGCCAGATCGCGGCGAACCGCTGGCGAGGGTTCGTCGTGGTGCCGATCTTCACGCGGTCGCCGTGACGGAGGTAGTAGACGACGTCGATCCGCGGCCGGGCGAGGTCGTCGTCGGGCACGTCCCCCTGCCGCCACTCGCACGCGGCGCACAACCACGCGGACGGGTAGTGACGGCCGAGCCGCGAGCCGCACATGATGCACGGCGACGGCAGGGCGTCGACCACACCCCAGCGGCGCTCCGCCCAGTCGGCGGCGAGGGCCAGGTGATCCTCGCAGAGCGCGACGGGCGCGTCGACCGGTGCCGCGGCGTCGCACCCGGGTTGTACGCATCGTCTGTGGGGCATCCCCCGAGTGTCCCCCACCCCGCCGACAC
>NZ_LR733286.1:3574432-3781062 GCF_902506515.1 Plantibacter sp. T3
CCCACCCTTCGACAAGCTCAGGGACCGAACGGTTGGGCTGGCAAAGGACCGGCTGAGTGAGCGGACAGGGACCAACCATTCAGAAACGACCGACTCCGACCCCGGTCCCTGAGCCTGTCGAAGGGGACACGAACAGACCCCGCCCTTCGACAAGCTCAGGGACCGAACGGTTGCGCCGGCAAAGACGGAACGGACGGGCGAACAAAACGATCGACTCCAACCCCGGCCGCTGAGCCTGTCGAAGGGCACACGAACAGACCCCACCCCTTCGACAGGCTCAGGGACCGATCGGGCGAAGCGGCAGGGTCGAGCGACGGTCCTCCACAACTCCCCCGTGATCCGAGAGCGTCCACCGTCGGACGTCAGCGCAGACCGACAGGATCGAGGTCCTGCGAGGCTTCCCGGATGCCCCACGTCTACATCCTCAAATGCGCCGACGGATCCTTCTACACCGGCAGCACCATCGACCTCGCTCGACGAATCTCCGAGCACATGGACGGCCTCGGAGCGACCTACACCCGCGAGCGACTGCCCGTCACACTCGTCTGGTCGGCCGAGTACGACCGCGTGGACGACGCATTCTTCATCGAGAAACGTCTTCAGGGGTGGAGCCGGGCGAAGAAGCAGGCCGTGATCGACGGGCGGTTCGACGATCTCCCGCGTCTCAGCTGCTCGCGGATCACCGCATGGCGCGATCCAGAACCCGGAACGGACCCGATGGCCGGTCCCTGAGCCTGTCGAAGGGCACACGAACAGAGCCCACCCTTCGACAAGCTCAGGGACCGAACGGTTGGGCTGGCAAGGACCGGCTGGGTGAGCGGACAGGGACCGACCGTTCAGACACGACCGACTCCGACCCCGGTCCCTGAGCCTGTCGAAGGGCACACGGACAGAGCCCACCCTTCGACAAGCTCAGGGACCGATCAGTTGGGCTGGCAAAGGACCGGCTGAGTGAGCGGACAGGGACCGACCGTTCAGACACGACCGACTCCGACCCCGGTCCCTGAGCCTGTCGAAGGGCACACGGACAGAACCCACCCTTCGACAAGCTCAGGGACCGAACGGTTGGGCTGGCAAGGACCGGCTGAGTGAGCGGACAGGGACCGACCGTTCAGACACGACCGACTCCGACCCCGGTCCCTGAGCCTGTCGAAGGGCACACGGACAGAACCCACCCTTCGACAAGCTCAGGGACCGAACGGTTGGGCTGGCAAAGGACCGGCTGAGTGAGCGGACAGGGACCAACCATTCAGAAACGACCGACTCCGACCCCGGTCCCTGAGCCTGTCGAAGGGCACACGAACAGACCCCACCCTTCGACAAGCTCAGGGACCGAACGGTTGGGCTGGCAAAGGACCGGCTGAGTGAGCGGACAGGGACCGACCGTTCAGACACGACCGACTCCGACCCCGGTCCCTGAGCCTGTCGAAGGGCACACGGACAGAGCCCGCCCTTCGACAAGCTCAGGGACCGATCGGTTGGGCTGGCAGGGACCGATTCGTTGCGCTGGCAGGGACAGGACAGGTGAGCGGACAGGGAGCGCCCTTCGACAAGCTCAGGGGCCGGCCCGCGCGCTCCCGGCTGGGAGACGGCCGGGTGGCCTCCCAGCCGATGCGCACGTCACAGCGCGATCGCGCGACCCTCCTCGTGGGAGCGGATCGCCGCTCGGTAGATGTCGTGGGTGAGCGCCGCCTCCTCGGGGCGCGCCGCCCCGAACCGGTCGCCGAGGGAGCCGTGCCGCTCGGCGAGGAACACGGCCCACATCTGGAGGATCGTGTCGGAGAACCCGGACTCGAAGTTCGGGCCGGTCACCGTCGGCCAGACCGACTGGCTGCCTGCGTCGAGCTGCTGCCACACCTGCTCCCGACCGCCACCCGGGATGTCCCGCACCGCGAACACCTCGACGAGCTTCGGGTTCTTCGTGCTGAACCGGACCCCGCCGTCGAGACCGATCGCCTCGAACTCCCACGTGTTCTTCTGCCCGGGATCGATGCGCTTCGTCTCGGTCGTGAGCGGGAACCGGACACCGTCGTGGGTCGCCCAGCTGTGCAGCACCGCGTTGTCCCAGGTGTCGCACGGCACGAGCGAACCGTCGGGACCGGGACGCTCGGTGACGATGTTCTGCAGCACCCCGTACACGCTCTCGGGTGCCCAGCCGAGCCGCAGCGGCACGTGCCAGGTGTGCATCCCGAGGTCGTTCATCACACCGGCCTCACCGCAGAACTGCGTCTGGCGCTTCCAGTTGATCTGCTTGCCCCGATCGATGTCGCTCGAGTGCAGGAAACTGTTGCGCGCCTCGACGATCGTGCCGAGCGCTCCGGACCGCACGTAGTCGATCGCCAGCTGCGCTCCCGGGAAGAACGGCATCTCACTCGAACACCGGACGAAGCTCTCCGGGTGCTCGGCCATCGCCGCGAGGACGGACTGTGCGGCCGCCGCATCGATCCCGAACGGCTTCTCCGCCAGCAGGCCCTTCCCGGCTCGGATGACGTCGGTGTAGATCTGCTCGTGGAGGTCGTGACGCACGGCCACGTAGACGACGTCCACCGACGGGTCGGCGAGCAGCTCGTGGTAGTCCGTGGTCTTCGTGACGACGGTGTCGATCTCGTCGAACCAGTCGAGCGCCGCCGGATTGATGTCGCAGACGGCCGTCAGTCGCGGTCGCACCGGGTGGTCGATGAGTGCCGGCCAGCGCTGGATGGCCGCGGCGATCTCGCGCCCCATGAGTCCACCGCCGATGATCGCGACGTTGACGCGCTCCGCCGTCGCCCGGTCGGCCGTCACCTGGTCGGCGCTCATGCGCGAGCCGCCTCGAGGATCGCGAGGCCGGCATCGGCGTCGGCCCCGTCGTGCAGCACCGCCATGAGTGCCGCGGTGATGGCGGCCGGGTGCCCGTGCTGGATGATATTGCGGCCGTAGACGATGCCGCTGACCCCCGCGTCGAGGACGGCGACCGTGCGCTCCAGCAGGGTCCGGTCGTCGACGCGACCGCCGCCACGGACGAGGACGGGGATGTCTCCGGCGACCTGCACGACCCGCGCGTACTCGGAGATGTCGCTGCTCGGGTCGGCTTTGATGAGGTCAGCCCCGAGTTCGACCGCCTGGCGCACGAGGGTGACGATCTTCTCGATGTCGCCGTCGACCTGGTACCCGCCGGCCGTCGTGTTGTCCTGCATGACGAGCGGCTCGATCATGAGCGGCATCCCGTACCGGGTCGCTTCGCGGCGCAGGGCCATGATCGAGCGGATGTTCGCCTCGCGGACCTCGGGGTGGTCGGGGATCTGCATGAGGTTGACGCACACGGCGACGGCGTCGAGCCGGACGGCCTCCTCGATCGCGTGCGGCACGTGGTGGCTGTAGAGGATCGAGTCGAGCGGGTTGCCGTAGACGTTCGCGACGTCCGTCCGCAGGACGAGCGCCGGCTTGTCCTTGCCGGGGACCTGCTGCAGGAGACGGGCCTGGCCGAGGGTCAGCTGGACGGCGTCCGGGCCCGCGGCGACGAGGGTGCGGACGACCTCGCCCATGTCCTCGATGCCGGTGATGAACGAACGCTCGCCGAAGAACCCGTGGTCGACGGCGACGTCGAGCGCGCGACCTGATCGGGCGTTGAAGAGACGATTGAGGCGGTACAGCGACATTGCGGCGGCTCCTGATCGTGACGGGGAGGGTTTCCGAATCGTCCCTCGGTGTGTCACAGTAGTGGCCTGAGACAACGTTGTCTAGCTTGCGTCGGGTCACCCCCGGGGCGAAGAACGGAGGGTCCATGGGCGAGATCGTCGTCGCCGGCCACATCTGCGTCGACCTGTCGCCAGGGCTGAGCGCGAACGCACGCATCGATCCGGGCGCCCTCATCGACACCGGCCCGCTCCGCATCTCCCTCGGCGGCTGCGTCGCGAACACCGGCCTCGCCCTCGCCGATCTCGGGAGCACGGTCCGCCTGCACGCGACCGTCGGCGACGACGAGCTCGGCGCGATCGTCGCGTCACGCATCGCCGCGCACGACCGGCTGCACCCGGCGCTCGAGGTCACCGACCGGGCCGCGACCTCCTACAGCGTCGTCGTCGAGCCCGTCGGCCTCGACCGGACCTTCTGGCACCACACCGGTGCCAACGAGGTGTTCACCGGCGAGCACCTGGCCGTCGGCGACGCGGACCTCGTCCACCTCGGCTATCCCCCGCTGCTCCCCGGGATCGTCGCCGACGATGCGGCGCCCCTCGCGAAGCTGCTCGAACGGATCCACCGACACGGCGCGACCACCTCGATGGACCTCGCCGTCGTCGACCCCACGAGCGCCGTCGGCCATCTGGACTGGGAGGCGATCCTCCGGCGCACCCTGCCGCTGACCGACATCGTGAGTCCGAGCGTCGACGACCTGCGTTCGGCCCTCGGCACGCTCCGCCTCCCGGCCGGGACCAGCGCATCGCCCCTGGCCCAAGCGGCGGCGTTCGCGGACCTCCTGCTCGCCTGGGGTGCCGGCGTCGTGGCGATCTCGGCCGGCGAGGACGGGCTACTCCTCCGGGCCGCCGGTGTCGACCGCCTGCGCCTGGGCGGACGGATGCTCGCACCGCTCGCCGAGGCCTGGGCCGACGTCGACCTCGTCGCGCCGCCCGTCCCCGCACCCACGTTCGTGTCGACCAACGGCGCCGGGGACGCCTCGACCGCCGGCCTGCTCTTCGCGATGTCACGCGGTGCCGCACCGGCGGAAGCCGCCGAAGTCGCGGGCGCGAGTGCCGCTGCGACGATCGCGGGACGCCGTCCGACGGCGGCCGAGATCACCCGACTGCGACCCGGGCTCAGCAGGCTCTTCGCGGTCGCGGGGGCGGACGAGCCGATCGCGTGATCTCGCATACGCCAGGATGGTGAGCATGCGCAGCTCCCGACCCCCGACCATGAACGACGTCGCCGCGGCGGCCGGGGTGGGGCTGAAGACGGTGTCGCGGTACGTGAACGGCGCGACGAACATCAACCAGGAACTGTCGGAACGGATCGGCGCGGCGATCGAGGCCCTCGGCTACCGGCACAACCTGGCGGCCGCGAGCATCCGGCCCGGGCGGTCCAGCAAGGTCATCGGGCTGATCATCAGCGACCTGGCGAACCCCTACTACTCCGTGTTGGCACGCTCGGTGGAGCGCGTGTGCACCGAACACGGCTACCTGCTGATGTCCGCGAGCTCCGAGGAGGACGCCGACCGACACCGACTCCTCGTCGACCGGCTGGTCGCGCAGCGCGTGGACGGCCTCGTCGTCGTGCCACCACGGCAGGCGACCGCGGCCTGGGCGACGAGCACGGTCGTGCACGTCCCGATGGTGCTCGTCGACCGACCGACCGGGCCGCTCGAGTCGGTCGAGGTGCACACGGTGCTCGCCGACAACGCGGGCGGGGCGACCCGCGCGACCGCGGCCATGCTCGCCGCGGGCGCACGACGGGTCGCGTTCCTCGGCGACTCACTCGAGCTGTACACGATGCGCGAGCGACTGGCCGGCTACCACCGGGCGCTGGCTGAGGCCGATCTCGGCGGCGCGACGGGGACGGGGCCGATCGAGCCGATCGTCTCCGACGGCGCACACTCCGTCGAGGACGCTGCGGCGGTCGTGGCGGGGTTCCTGGCGTCGGGCGAGGTCGACGCCGTGTTCGCCGCGAACAACCGGGCCGCGATCGGGGCCATGCAGGCGTTCGCGACGGCGGGCCGACGGCTGCCGCTCGTCGGGTTCGACGACTTCGAGGCGGCACCGCTCGTGACGCCGGCGGTGTCGGTGGTGGCGCAGGACGTGGCGCTCATGGGCCGGGTCGCGGCGGAGACCCTCCTGGCGCTCATCGCCGGCGAGGCGGGCCCGCCCGTGACCCACACGCTGGACGTGCGTCTGGAGCTGCGCGGCTCCGAGCGCTGACGCCCTTCGACAAGCTCAGGGACCGGGAGAGGTGCTCCGGGACCGGAGGGGCATTCACGGACCGGGGGAAGCGAACCCCGAGTACGAAGCAACCGCGCACGGAGAACCGCTCCCTGAGCCTGTCGAAGGGCACACGAGAAGACGCCGCCCTTCGACAAGCTCAGGGACCGGGACAAGTGCTCCGGGACCGGAAGAGGTGCACCCGGACCGCCCTTCGACAAGCTCAGGGACCGGGAGAGGTGCTCCGGGACCGGAGGGGCATTCACGGACCGGGGGAAGCGACCTCGAGCACGAAGAAACCGCGCACGGAGAACCGCTCCCTGAGCCTGTCGAAGGGCACACGAGAAGACGCCGCCCTTCGACAAGCTCAGGGACCGGGACAAGTGCTCCGGGACGGGGAGAGGTGCACCTGGACCGCCCTTCGACAAGCTCAGGGACCGGGGACGGGCGCTCAGCGACCAGCGGGGTACGTGAGGCCGTGGCCGAAACGGAAGAGCGGGTCCTCGGTGTCGTAGGGGACGTCGGACCGACTCGCCTCGACGGCCGCCATCGAGCGCGGCAGGTCGAACGGCAGCTGGCCCTCCGGCAGCGCCCGACCGAAGACGACGTCGAGGAACGCCGCATCACTGCCGCCGAAGCTCGCGACGAGCGCCGCGACCGCGTCCACCACCCCGGTGAGGATCGCCGGTCGGTCGAGGTGCATGTCGAGCACGGTCGGCACCGTCAGCGCGAGCACGCGCAACCGCTCGACCTCGTCGGCCGGGATGTCGAGGGAGCCTGCGTGGAACATGGCCTCGAAGCCGCCGGGCCGCGGTTCGTACGGCGTCTGCATGCGCACGAGGGCGACGTCCGCCGAAGCCGGATCCGCGACGACCTCGCCGTACGCGCCCGCGACCTCGGGATCGACGCCCTCGAGGTACAACCGCGGACGCGGCGAGCGCACCGGCAGCGTCTCCTCCACGTTCGTCAGGACGGTGAACGCGCGGCGCTGTGCGGCCTCGCCGGCGGCGACGAAGTCCGCGCGGCCGACGATCCCACTCGCGGCGCCCGCGTCGACGTACGGCTGCTCGAAGAGCCCGAGCACGAACTTTTCGCGCAGGAGTCGGCGCACCGAGGCGTCGACACGGTCCTCGGTGATGCGCCCCTGCTCGACGAGCTCGACGACGAGCTCGGGTCGGGCCTCGCCACCGAACTGGTCGCAACCGGCCTGCAGGATGCGTTCGACCCGCGACAGCTCGTCGAGGTGCTCCAGGCCCCAGGCGCGCGCGGGCATGTCCTGCCCCATGATCGACGTGTCGGTGACGAGTCCCCAGTCGGTGCAGACGACGCCTGCGAAGCCGAGTTCCTCGCGGAGGAGCCCGGTGATGATCCCGTGGTTGAAGGCGAACGCGACCTCCTCGTGTTCGGTCCCGACGGGCATCCCGTAGTACGGCATCATCTGCGCGGCTCCGGCGGCGATCGCGGCTCGGAACGGGATGAGGTGGTAGTCGAAGTTGTCGCCGGGGTACACCTGTTCGCGTCCGTAGGCGAAGTGCGGGTCCTCCCCGTCGAGCTGGGGCCCACCGCCAGGGAAGTGCTTCGTCATCGTGGAGACCGACTGCGGCCCGAGTTCGGCACCCTGGAACCCTCGGATGTAGCCGGCGACGAGTTCGGCACTGAGCTCGGCGTCCTCACCGAACGTGCCACCGATGCGCGACCAGCGCGGCTCGGTCGCGAGGTCGACCTGCGGGTGGAGCGCCAGCCGGATCCCGACGGCGAGGTACTCCTGCCGCGCGGTGTCGGCGAACGCCTCGACGAGGTCGACCGATCCGATCGCCGCGAGGCCGAGCGTCTCGGGCCACTGCGAGAAGGCGCCCGCGCGGGCCGCCGTCCCCACGTTGTCGGTGAAGTGGTTGCGCGGGTCGGTCGACAGTGTGACCGGGATGCCGAGTCGCGTGCGCGACGCGCGCTCCTGCAGGGCGTTGGTCCACTCGGCGAGCGCCGTCGTGTCGGGCGCGGTGCCGAGGACGTTGAAGTGGGACATGAGCTGCTCGCCGATCATGTGCTCGCCACTCGCGAGTCCCATGTGCGGGTTCGCCTCGTCGATGGGCCCCGGGGCGATCATCGTCTGGAAGAGCATGCCGGCCTTCTCTGCGACGGTCATCCGTCCGAGGAGGTCCTCCACCCGGTCCTCCACCGGCAGGCTCGCGTCGCGGTAGGGCAGCGCCGGTTCATGCTCGCTCATGGGTGGTCCGTTTCTCGTCAGTGAGTGGGGCGGCGTCGGGATCACCCGGGCTCGGGCGAGCCGGAAGCGAAAACCGAACTCCGTTCGGGAACGGAGCGTGACTCCAGTATGCCCGCTGACGAGGATCACGCAAGACTCAGTCGGCGTGATTCCCCATGGCGCGCAGCCCGTCGGCCAGCCAGTCCAGCGACGGGGAGACGCCTGGCGCGACCGGATGGCGATTGAGGTGGCCATGGAGGACGCCTGGCTCGAGCCGACTGCGGACGGGAGCACCGGCGGCCTCCGACGCCGCGATGAGCAGCTCCCCCGACGGCCGGAGGTCGTCGAACTCCGAGAGCAGGACCGACAGCGGCGGGCGGTCCGGGGTCACGGGGACGATTCCCGGCAGCGCGAGCTCGGGCACGTCCTCCAGCCGACCGACGTAGTTCCCGACCATCCAGTCGATCGACTCGGTCGGGAACCGCATGAAGTCCGGGAGGACCGCCATCTCGGCCAGGACGTCCGCGGGCAGGGCTGGCACGACGGCGTGCAGGAACGGGTAGGCCAGCAGCACGGCGTCCGCACGTCGATCGCTGCGGAGTGACGCGGCGAGCGCGAGGGCCGCTCCGGCGCTGGCCCCACCGATGGCCGTCCGCGCACCGGGAACGGCCGACCGCTCGTCGTCGAGCTGCTCCCAGACCGCGAGCACGTCGTCGAGCGGCACCGGGTATCGCGTCGTGCCGTCCGCCAGTCGGTAGTCGACGGAGACGACCTCGGCACCAGCTCGCGCCGCCAGTTCGGCGCTCACGACGTGCGCCTCCGGCCAGTCGAGCGTCCCCGCCGCGAAGCCGCCGCCGTGCACCCAGAGGAGGGCGACACCACTGGGGTCGGCCGGGACGTAGCGTCGGATCGGGACCGTGCCGTGCGGACCGTCGACGACCTCGTCGGTGATCACCACGTCGCTCGGTGGGCTCCACGGCCCGTCGTCACCGTATGCGATGAGTCGTTCCTGGAACTCCTCGTCGAGGGTCCCACCGGCGGCAGCGCGATCGGCGTTCGAGAACCCGTCGAAGAGGCTCAGGCGGTCGCGGTAGTACGGATCGAGTGACATGCGCCGAGCCTACCCAGCAGACTCGCCCGACTCAGCCGACTCAGACCACGATGCCGCCGACGCGGTGGAGGTAGACGTCGATGGCGTCCCGGCTCTCCTGGATGCAGCCGAGCTTCGCATCCAGTCGCTCGCGATGCTCGAGCAACCGCTCCAGCACCTCCGCCGAGGGCGTCACCTGGTAGATCGTGTCGTCGTCCTCGAAGCAGGGCAGGACCTGGAGGATGAGCGCGGTCGGCATGCCGACGGCGATCAGCTCGCGGATGCGCTGCACCTTCGCGACGAGGTGCTCCCCGTACTCGCGGTACCCGTTCGGGCAGCGGGTCGGGCGCAGCAACCCCTGTTCCTCGTAGTACCGGAGCAGCCGCGGCGTGCTCCCGGTGGCCGCCGCCAGTTCGCCGATGCGCATGCAAGACCCCTTCGACCGAGTTGTGTCCTCTTGGAGCAGCCGTCGGTGCCGGGCGGATATTCCCGGCGCACCCTCGTCGACTTGACCCTGCCACCAGTGGCAGGCCGGGAGACTCACCGACATGACCACCGACAGTTTGCGCACGGCACGATCCACGCCCCCTCCTGCCACCCGAACCCGCTCTCCCCTCCCGACCGCGCTGCTCCTCGCCGCCGTCGGATTCGTGACACTCCTCACCGAGGTGCTCCCGGCCGGGGTCCTCCCCGCGATGGCCGCCGACCTGGGCGTCTCGGAGTCGATCGCAGGCCAGAGCGTCGCCGTCTTCGCACTCGGTTGCATCGTCGCGGCGATCCCGCTCAGCCGTGCGCTCGCGAAGCTCGACCGCCGGACGGTCGTACTGCTCGCCCTGATCGTCTCGGCGCTCGCCAACGCCGGCACGGCCGTCGCGCCCGAGCTGCTCACGCATCTCGCGACCCGGTTCGTCGCGGGGCTCGTGGCCGGCGTCGTCTGGGCGATGCTCCCGGGGTACACGCGCGGGTTCACCACCCCTGAGCGGTTCGGCTCCACGCTCGGCGTCGTGCTGTCCGGTGCCACACTCGGCTTCGCACTCGGCGTCCCGGCCGGCGCGGTCCTCGGTGAGGAGTTCGGTTGGCGAGCGGTGTTCGGGATCGTCGCCGCCACCACCGCGCTCCTCGGCGTGCTCGCGGTCGTCGTCGCTCCTCGCGTGGCAGGCAGCGCCCGCGGGCGTTCGACGCGCATGGGTGCGGCGCTCCGCATCCCCGCGGTCGTGACGATCCTCGTCGCCCTCGCCGTCTGCATCATCGGCCAGAACATCGCGTACACCTACCTCGCACCGGTCCTGTCCTCCCGCGGGACGCCCGTGCCGCTCGGGGTGCTCCTCGCAACCTTCGGTGTGGCGTCGGTCGTCGGCACGCTCGGCGCTGGACGGCTGGCGAACCTGCGCCTCGGGATGACCATCCTCACGGCCGCTCTCCTCGGGACCGTCGGCCTCGCCGTCGTGGCCTGGGATCCGCCGGTCGTCGTCCTCCTCACCGCCGCGGCAGGCTGGGGGCTCGCTTTCGGCGCCTACTCCGTGCTCTTCCAGGTGGCGATCGCCCGGGTCGCCGGGAACGCTGCTGACGCAGCCCAGTCGGCGCTCGTCACGGTGTGGAACTGCTCGATCGCCACCGGCGGGGCGGTCGGCGGGATCATCCTCGGCACCTGGGGCCCGGCCCTGCTCCTCCCGGCCGCCGCCGCGCTGACCGTCGTCGCCATCCCCCTCTGCGCCGTGATCGCACGCGCCATCCGCCGCGGGTGAACGACGGAGGACCCGGCACGCCAGCGCCTGATCCTCCTAGACTCGATGCGATGCCCGTCCCGTTCCTCCACTCGCCGAACATCCTGTTCGACACGGTCGTGGACCGCACGGAACGGCTGTCCCCCGGCTTCCTCCGCCTCACCCTCACCGGTGCCTCGCTCGCCGACTTCGCCCCGTACGAGCGGGACCAGCGGATCAAGATCCTGCTGCCGGGAGACGACGGCGCGTACCCGGAAGGACTCCACGACGGCCTGCCGGAGTACGCGTGGCGGAGGGCCTGGCGCGCACTCCCACCGGCGGACCGTCCGGTGATGCGCAGCTACACGGCCCATCGCGTCAGGCCGGCGCAGCAGGAGGTCGACCTCGACGTGTTCATCCACGAGCCGGCCGGCCCGGCCAGTCGATGGGCGCTCGGCGCGCGGGTGGGCGACCGGCTGCTCGTCTCGGGTCCGGACGTCCGTCGCGGAGACCCGACACACGGCGTCCAGTGGGCGCCCGGCACTGCGACGACCGTGCTCATCGCCGCCGACGAGACGGCCTTCCCCGCCGTCCACGGGATCCTGCGCTCTCTCGACGACCACGTCCGCGCCCACGTCCTCCTCGAGCTCGGCGACCCCGCCGACACCGCCCTGCTCGGGCCGCTGCTCGAGCGCCACACGGTCGACGTCCATGAACGGGCCGGGCAGGCGGGCGGTGAGGCGCTCGTCGCCGGCGTCGAACAGTGGCTCCGGACACACGGGTCGTCGGCGGCGACTCTGGGCACCGGCTTCGCCGCCTGGCTGGTGACCGAGAGCACCCGGATCCCCCTCCTGCGCGCTGCGACGACCGACCACGGGATCGACCCGGAGCGCGTCCACGGGCAGGGCTACTGGAACGCCCGCCCCAGAGCCACACCCGAATGAAGGTTATGCTTGCCTTACTCGGTCGCATCCGCCGCGACCCGTTCGAAAGGTGATCCGTGCCCCTCCTCCTCGCCGATCGTCGACGTCTCGTCGCCGTCGCCGCCCTCTCCATCGCCGCCCTCGGCCTCTCAGCCTGCAGCAGCTCGAGCGCCTCGACCCCCTCGGACACCGCGACGAGCGCGACGCACGTCATGGAGCACGCCCACGGCGAGACCAGCATCCCCGACGCACCCAAGCGGGTCGTCGTCCTCGAACCGGTGCAGCTCGACACGACCGTCGCGCTCGGCATCACCCCGGTGGGCGCAGCGGTGCTGAACGAGACCGCCGGCGTCCCCGCCTACCTCGGTGAGCAGGCCGCCGACATCCCCACCGTCGGGACCGTGGCGGAGCCGAACGTGCAGCTGATCGCCGCCGCGAAGCCCGACCTCATCATCGGCACCGAATCACGGCACTCCGCCCTGTACGACCAGTTGTCCGAGATCGCGCCGACCGTGTTCATGGCGACGCAGACCGACCCCTGGCGCGACAACGTGCAGTTCGTCGCCGAAGCACTCGGTGACCCGGACGGCGCGGACGAACTCCTCGACGCCTACGACGCACGCTGCGCGGAGATCGCCGAGGAGCACGACACCGCCGGGAAGACGGCACAGCTGATCCGCCCCCGCGACGGTGTCCTGACCCTCTACGGCCCGACCTCCTTCGCCGGCAGCACCCTCGAGTGCGCCGGGTTCACGACGCCCGAACACGCCTGGGAGGACATCTCCCTCGACCTCTCCCCCGAGCGCGTGCTTGAAGCGAAGGCCGACCAGGTCTTCGTGACGAGCGTCGATCCCGACGACACCTCGACGCTGCCCGCCTCCCTCACCGCAAACACCGACGCCTTCCCCGAGCTGCACCTCGTCGACCAGTCCTTCTGGATCACCGGCGTCGGCCCCCTCGGCGGCATGGCCGTCCTCGACGACCTCGACCGGCTGCTCTCCGACGGGTCGTGACGAAGCCGACCGCGATCCTGAACGTCAGCGACACCTCGGTGGGACGGCGGGCGCCGCGGCGACACCGCCCGCTCATCCCACTGCTCGCGGGCGTCGCGGCGCTCGCGGTCGCCGTCCTCCTGTCGCTGTTCGTCGGCGCGAACCCGATCGCTCCGGATGACGTCCGTGCGGCGCTCCTCGGCACGGGCTCGGACGAGGCGAACTTCGTCGTGTGGGATCAGCGGGTGCCGCGCACGGTCGCGGCGCTGGCCGTCGGTGCGGCCCTCGGCGTCGCTGGCGCGCTCATGCAGGCGTTCACCCGGAATCCGCTCGCCGACCCCGGCATCCTCGGCGTCAACGCCGGGGCAGGCTTCGCGGTCGCCGTCGGCCTGGCGTTCCTCGGTGTCCGAGCGCCGGGCGACATCGCCTGGCTCGCCTGCGGTGGGGCGCTCGTCGTCACCCTCGTCGTGTACGCGATCGGTTCCGGCGGGCGTGAGCAGTCCTCCACCGCCCGCCTCACCGTCACGGGTGTCGCGTTCGGTGCCGTACTCGCCGGGCTGACGACGGGGATCGCCATCACCCACCCCGACGCGTTCGACCGGATGCGCGGCTGGAACGCCGGCAGCCTGCTCGAACGCGACCTCGGTGTCGTCGTGCCGGTCCTCCCCTTCCTCGCCGTGGGGCTCGTCCTGGCCGCGGCGAGCGCGCGGAGCCTGAACGCGATCGCCCTCGGCCCGGACGTCGCCAGAGCACAGGGCGTCAGCGTCACGCGCAGCCGCATCCTGGTGCTCGCCGCGGTGACCCTGCTCGCCGGCGGCGCCACCGCGATCGCCGGGCCGATCGCCTTCGTCGGCCTCGTCGTGCCCCACCTCGTGCGCTGGTCGGTCGGCAGTGATCAGCGCCGCATCCTCGGGGGTTCGGTCCTCGTCGGCTGCGTCCTCGTGCTGGGCTCCGACGTCGTCGGACGGATCGCGGTGCTCCCAGGTGAGATGCCCGTCGGGCTCGTGACCGCGTTCGTCGGGGCGCCCGTCCTCATCGCGCTCGCCCGACGCAGAACGGCCTCGGGACTGTGAGCACGACACGGGAACAGGTGACCGCCGGTCCGATCACCGGGCGCCGACCGGCACGACGAGCCCTTTTCGTCTGCGCCGCCGCACTCCTGGCGATCGTCGTCGCGGGGATCGCCGGTCTCGCGCTCGGCGACTACCCGCTGACCACCGACGAGGTGATCGGCGTCCTCACCGGACGCGTCGACGGCCTGGCCCGCACGGTCGTGCTGGACTGGCGACTGCCCCGCGTGCTCGCGGCGATCGGCTTCGGCGCAGCGCTCGGTGTCTCGGGAGCGATCTTCCAGACGCTCACCCGGAATCCGCTCGCGAGCCCCGACATCATCGGCCTCGCGAACGGTTCGTTCACCGGGATGCTCGTCGCGCTCCTCCTCCTCGGCGGCAGCTGGCCGGCGTTGATGGCCGGGTCGCTGCTCGGCGGTCTGGCTGCCGCGGTCGCGATCTTCATCCTGGCCCTCCGCCAGGGCTTGTCGGGCTTCCGGTTCATCGTCGTGGGCATCGGCGTCTCGGCCATGCTCGCCGCGTTCAACAGTTGGCTGTTGCTCCGGGCCGACCTCGACGTCGCGCTCTTCGCGGCGGCCTGGGGCGCGGGGACGCTCAACACCGCGACCGCGACCGTCGTCTGGCCGGCACTCGCGTGCCTCGTGGTGCTCTTCGCGGTCCTGCCGTTCGCCGCCCGCGCGCTCCGCCAGCTCGAACTCGGTGACGACGTGGCTGCCGCGACCGGGGTGCGCCTCACCCGTGAACGCGCCATCCTCATCGGCCTCGCGGTCGCGCTGGTGAGCGCGGTGACCGCGGTCGCCGGCCCGATCGCGTTCATCGCCCTGGCCGCTCCGCAGATCGCCCGCCGGCTGACCCGCTCGCCGGGCATCCCGCTGGTCGCGACGGGGCTCGTCGGCGGCGTCCTGCTCCTCGCATCCGACCTCGTGGCCCAGCACCTGATCCCGCTGACGGTCCCGGTCGGCGTCGTCACGGTGGTCGTCGGCGGGCTGTACCTCACGCAGTTGCTGCTCCGGGAACGCCGGCGCTGACGGTCGGTACCGGACCACTCAGCGGGCGTCGTCGAGCTCCAGCAGTTCGCCGACCGTGCAGTCGAGCACCCGGCAGATCGCCGTCAGCGTCGAGAACCGGATCGCCTTCGCGCGGTCGTTCTTCAGCACCGACAGGTTCACCACGCTCACCCCGACGAGCTCGCTGAGCCGGGCGAGGGTGAGACCACGGTCGGCGAGCAACCGGTCGAGGTTGCAGTGCACGCCGGTCGCGATGTCCTCCTCGGGCGCCGGCACCATCAGACGAGCCCCTCGGTGTCGGCGCGCAGTCGCTCACCGGCGCGGAACGCGATCGCGAGGCCGCCGACCGCCATGGCGACGAAGAACGGGATCCAGGTGAGCGGGTAGGGGGTTCCTTCGACGGCGCCGTCGGTCGCGGCCGCGAGCGCGCCGTTGGACGCCATCGTGCCGAACCAGGTGTCCGCGATCCACCCGCAGAGGATGGCGATGGAGGCGATCGAGAGCAGCCGTGCGTTCCCGGGCGCGAAGGCATCGCCACGCAGCAGGCGGCGGAAGAAGCGGAACGCGCAGACGATGACCACGAGGTTCGCGATCGCCGGCAGGATCGCGGCGAGCAGCACGCACACGAAGGTCACCACGGGGAGGTCGGCCACGACGACCGAACCCTGGTCGATCGTGAAGGCGCCGGCTCCTGCCGCACCCGGCAGGACTGCGTCGACGGCGTCGAAGAACACGGGCACCCGGGTCCCGTCGGTGCCGAAGACGTCGAGCAGCCGGAGGACGAGCGTGACGACGACAGCCCCTGCCGCGACGACGGCGGCACCGAGCACGGACACGAGGTCGTTGCGGTTGGAGCGCTCGGTCTTCGCAGCCTGCCAGGCCGCGTGGTCGAAGGCGGACGGCGTCGGGCGATCGGTGGACTCGGTCATGATCATCACATCCATATCGATTGTCGTTGGTATCGATAAACGATATGCCAAGACCGATCAGAACGCAAGAGGGGGCGGAGAGCACGTCCACCCGACCGGATCATCCGGGCGGCGACTCGTCGAGCGCCTCGAGCTCACGCAGCGCCGCCTCGGCGCGCTCGAGTCGATCAACCGCCGGCTCCTCCCACCACTTCGGGCCGCGTTCACCGAGCCCGTGCTTGGCGAGGCCGACGCGACGGCGGGCAGCAGCGACCGCTTTGTCGTCACCCGCCCGCTTCGCGACGCCGACGCCGGAGCGCCCGCGGCCGAGATGGGACTGCAGGGACGCGACGAGCTCCGACGGCAGACTCGGATCCGTCCGGCGCCAGCGCCTGCCGTTCACGACGAACCAGTGCTCGTCCGCCACCGGCCCGTCGTCCGATCGCGGCGTCACGGGTGCCTCCCGGAGACGACGCAGGGCCCGGCCCACCGCGAATGCGGACGAGACCGGACCCTGGAGGTCATGACGACGCGATCAGCCGTTCTTGACGGCGTCGAGCACGCCCGCCCAGCCGAAGGCGGAGATGGCGTCGGCGAAGGTCGAGTCGCCTCGTCCCTCGCCGATCTGCTTGCCCGAGGCGTCGCGGACGACGACCGTGTGGTCCTTCTCGGCCTCGGTGCCGTTGCCCTCCTCGATGAAGTCGATGTGGATCTCGCTGTCGCCGAGGGTGCCGGTGACCGTGGTCGTGGCGTCCTTCTCGGTGGTCTTCGTCGTGAGGAACGGACCGCCGCCAAGTGCCGCGAGCGCCTCGTTGATCTGGTTCGTGAGCGATGAGGTGTTCATGTGTCTCTCCCTACGGTGGTGAAGAGTCCAGGGTAGTGAGCGGACCCGGGAACGGCGGGAGCATGGCGCTCGCGCACGAGATGTGCGATGGGGCGACTGGAGACGTCGACTGGAGTCGGCGACCGGACACGACGACCGGAGTCGCCGCAGGAGCAGAAGATCCGCCTCGCGTCAACGGTCGGCACCATCCAGGTGCGGTCGGAGCCGCGAGTCGTAGGCTGCGAGCCACGCAGACCGGCACCCCGACACCGACGGGCCGGTCGACGAGACGAAGGAGACCCCCATGGCCGGAGACACCGACCCCTACACGACCCTCAACAAGCTGCTCGCGGACTTCCGCTTCGCGATGCTCACCACGGTGGACCTCGACGGCAAGCTCGTCGCCCACCCGCTCACCGTCCAGGAGCGCGAGTTCGACGGCGACCTATGGTTCATCGTCGGCAAGGACGCCTCCGCCGTCCAGCAGCTCGACGTCAACCCGAACGCAGGCGTCACGCTGAGCTCGGACAGCTCATGGGTGTCGCTCGCCGGCACCGCCGAGCTCGTCGAGGACCACGCCAAGCTGGAAGAGCTCTGGAACAGCGTCGTCGAGGCCTGGTTCCCGGACGGCCCCTCCGACCCGCGCGTCGGTCTGCTGAAGTTCTCGGCCGACAGCGCCGAGTACTGGGACAGCCCCGGCGGCAAGATCGCGACCGCCGTCGCGTTCGTGAAGTCGAAGGTCACCGGCGAGACCTACGACGGCGGCGACAACGCGAAGCTCGACCTGTAACGAACGGTCGCCTGGACACCGTCAGGCGCGTTCGTCCGCCAGGACACCGCCGAGGATGCGGGCCGCCTCATCGAAGCGACCCGCGTCCTCGCCGGAGTAGTTGACCCGGAGGTAGGACCCCGCGGGCTCCGCCGGGAACCACTCGGTGCCGTCGGAGACGATGAGCCCACGGCTCTCGCAGGTGCGGACCACGCGCGGCACATCGGTGCCTTCCGGGAGCCGCAGCCACAGGTTCAGTCCACCGAGCGGCAGCCGCTCGAGGTGCGCCGTCGGGGCGTGCTCGCGCAGGCTCGCGACGAGCAGGTCCCGCCGGGCCCGGAGGAGCGGTCGCAGACCACGGAGGTGCGACCGCCACCCGGGCTGGGTGACCACGTCGAGGGCTGCGGCCTGCAGGACCCCACTGATGTACATTGACTCGGCAGCCAGGTCGGCCAGGATCCGGTCGTGGGCGGGCCCCCGCGCGATGACGGCGGCGACCCGGAGCGCCGGCGAGACGCTCTTGGTCAGCGACCGCAGGTAGATGACGTGTCCGTCGTCGTCGAGCGCGGCGAGCGGCCGGGCATCGACGTCGATCGCGAGGTCGTGCGCCCAGTCGTCCTCGATGAGGAACGCGCCGTGCCGCCGGACGGTCTCGAGGATCGCGACCCCCGTCTCCGGCGACCAGCGGCCGCCGGTCGGATTCGCGAAGGTCGGCTGTGCGTAGAACGCCCGCGCACCGGTGTCCTGGAACGCGCGCTCCACGACGTCCGGGTCCGGTCCGTCCGGGCCGGTCGGCACGGGGACCAGCGTCACGCCCGCCTGCTCGGCCGCGAGGATCGCACCCCAGTAGCTCGGCGACTCGATGAGCATGGGTTGCCCCGGGCCGACGAGCGCCCGGAAGATCGAGCTGAGTCCGCTCTGGCTGCCGGAGATCACGATGACGTCCCGCGCGGTCGGCGGCGTGACCCCGGGCGGTGCGGCTGCCGCGAGGTCGGCTGCGAACCACGCCTGGAGCTCCGGCGAGCCGGCCGCCGGTGATCGGGTCATCGCCGCGTCGGTGCGGGCGGCACGCGCGAGCGCGGCGCGGACCAGCCGTTCAGGCAACAGTTCTCGGGCGGGGTATCCGGAGTGCATCGCGATCGCGGCGGGTGCGACCGACCGTTGCGCCGAGGAGAGCGCGCCAGAGCGCCACGGCAGCGCGCCGAGCGCAGCGGTCTGCCAGCCGTAGTCCACCGACCGCGCCGGACGAGCCGCCCGCACGAAGGTGCCGACGCCCGGCCGACTCTCGATGAGTCCTCGCCCGGCGAGCTGGCGCATCGCGTTCTGCACGGTGACGGGGCTCGCTGCGAACTCGGCGGTCAACGCCCGATTGGAGGGCACGCGTGCACCCGGAGGTGCCGCTGCGATCCAAGCGGTCATGGCGGCGACGATCCGCCCGGTGCTATCGTTGTCCATGAGTCCAAAGAGTAGCGTTATCGATGCGCCGGCGCGAGTGTTATCCCGCAACGGGCTCGGCTGGGGCTTCCTCGGCGTCCTGGCGTTCTCGTTCACGGTCCCCGTCACGAAGGTCGCACTCGTCGGGCTCTCGCCGCTCTTCATCGGTTCCGGGCGCGCGGTCGTCGCAGCCCTGCTCGCCGCGATCACGCTCGCCACCCTGCGAGCGCGGCGACCGACCGGCATGCAGTGGGCGCGCGTCGCGATCGTCGCCGGCGGTGTCGTCGTCGGATTCCCGCTCCTGACCTCCTTCGCGCTGACCACCGCTCCCGCCGGTCACAGCGCCGTGGTGATCGGCCTCCTCCCGGCGGCGACGGCGGTCGCCGCCGTCCTCCGGGGCGGCGAGCGCCCGACGCGTCGCTTCTGGATCTTCGCCGGCTCGGGCGCGGTCGCGGCGATGGTCTTCGCCTCGGTGCAGCACGGCGGCCTCGCGCCGATGGCCTGGTCGGACCTCCTCCTGCTCGGTGCCGTCGTCGCGGCCGCCGTCGGCTACGCGGAGGGCGGACTGCTCGCCCGGGAGCTGGGCTCCTGGCAGACGATCTCCTGGGCGCTCGTCGTGGCAGCACCACTCATGGTCGCCCTCACGGCGCTGTCGGTCGTCCAGCAGCCGCCGACCGCAGCCATCGGCAGCTGGCTGGCGTTCGGCTACCTCGGCGTCGTGAGCATGTTCCTCGGCTTCTTCGCCTGGTATCGCGGACTCGCGATCGGCCCGATCGCCCGGGTCAGCCAGATCCAACTCGTCCAGCCGGTGCTGAGCATCGCCTGGGCGGCCCTCATCCTCCGCGAGCGACTCGACTGGGCCACCGTGCTCGGCGGGCTCGCGGTCATCCTGTGCGCCGGCCTCGCCGTCCGCACCCGTCTCGACCGGAAGTGACCCCACCATGCGCCACACCCCCACGTACCTGATGACCGACGTCGACGAGGTCAAGCGCCTCATCCGCAACCACCCGTGGGCGACGTTCGTCTCGCCCGCGAGCACCGGTCTCGTCGCCTCCCACTATCCGGCGATCCTCGAGGAGGACCGGGACGAGCTGTCGATCGTCAGCCACTTCGGCCGACCGGACGAGCACTCGCACGAGCTCGGCGAGCACGAGATCCTCGTCATCATCCAGGGACCGCACGACTACGTCTCGCCGAGCTGGTACCCGGAGGGCCAGCTGATCCCGACGTGGAACCACGTCACCGCGCACCTGTACGGCACGCCGGAGGTCCTCAGCGAGGACGAGAACTACGAGATGCTCTCGCGACTCACCGACCACTTCGAGAACCACCGACCGGACGGCCGCCACCTGTCCCAGGACGAGGCCGGCACCCGGCGCGCAGCGAAGGGGACGGTCGGCCTCCGGATGCGCGTGACCCGCTTCGACGCCCGTGCGAAGCTCAGTCAGAACAAGACGCCCGAGGTGGTCGACGACATCACCGCGCACCTTGCTGAGCGGAATCCGGCACTGGCCGAGGAGATGCGCCGTCAGCAGGATCGTCAGCCGGAGGGGCACTGACCGGACGGGCCCTGACCCGACGGGCATCGACGCGACCGCGGGCGTCGCTCACGAGCACGAGGGCGACGCCCGCCGCACTGAGCAGGAACCCGCCGGCCGTCAGGAGCGTGAACGGCTCCCGGAACAGGAGCGCACCCGCGACGGCGGTCGTCGGCGCGACGAGGAACAGGAGCGCGTTGAGGACCGTGACCCCGATGCGACGCAGCAGCCACCAGTAGAGCCCGTAGGCCGACAGCGTCGGGACGAGCGCGAGGAAGAGCGTCGTGAGCCAGAAGGTCGCGTCGCCCGGCGGTACCGCCTCACCGGTCGCGAGGGCGAGCACGGCGAGGAGCACCATGGTCGCCGTCGCGTGGACGGTGAGCGTGAGGAGGACCGGGGCTCGGTGCGGCGAGCGCCGTTCCAGGATCGTCGCGGTGATGAGGCTGACCATGGCCAGTGCGGGCAGGGCGTAGGCGATCGGCGGTGCGTCCGAGGCGCCGAACTGGGACTGCACGATGAGGAACACCCCGACTGCGCCGATCCCGAGCCCCAACCATTGAGCGCCGGGGACCCGCACGTGCAGCAGCGGTCCGGCGAGCGCCGCGATGACGAGCGGCTGGACGGCGTCGATGAGCGCGGTCGTCCCGGTCGAGATGCCCACGGCGACCGAGGCGTAGACGAACACGACGTAGCCGAACTGCGCGAACAGGCCGATGACGAGCTGCGACCGCACCTGTGCCCGGGTGGCGTTCCGCCACTGCCCGCTGAGCAGTAGCACGATCGCGAGCCCCACGGCGAGCGGTACGAACCGCCAGAGGAGCACGGTGAGCACCGGCACGTCCTCGGTTCCGATCTTCGCGACGATGAACCCGGAGCTCCACGCGAGGACGAACCCGATCGCCGCGAGGGGGACGATGACCGCGCGGATCGCACGAACCACAGGTATACCGATCTGTTTACTCATCCCGGCAGTATACAGACTGGTATAGTATTCGCATGACGGTCCACACTCCAGAGCTCGCACCCCTCACGCCGGGTGCCCGACGCGTGCTCGACGCCGCCTCCGTGCTCTTCTACGAGAACGGCATCCACGCGGTCGGCGTCGACACCATCGCGGAGGCGGCCGGCGTCACGAAGAAGACGCTCTACGACCGCTTCGGCAGCAAGGAGGCCCTCGTGCTCTCCTACCTGCAGCATCGCGACGCCCGCTGGCGCGTCTGGGTCGACGAGTTCCTCGCCCGGCACCCGGAACCCGGCATCGACCGGGTCCTCGCGATCTTCGACGCGGCGATCGGCTGGTCGGACGACAACAGCCCCAAGGGCTGCAGCGCCGTCAACGCCCGCGCGGAGATCCCCGACCACGCGACGAGCGGCCTCGTCCTCCCCGAGGTCACCCGACAGAAGCAGTGGCTCCTCGACCGCTTCGCCGAGCTCATCACCGAAGCCGGCCTGTCGGACCCCGGGGCGCGCGCCCGCGAACTCATGCTGCTGTACGAGGGCGCCATCGTGACGGTCGGGATGCGCACCTTCCGCGAACCGTTCGAGACCGCGCGTGCGATCGCCGGTCGGCTCCTGGCCGCCTGACCGGAGCCGGCGCCGGTCTGTCGCCGACAACCCGACATCGCGTAGGGTCTCGGGATGGACTTCACCGACGACGCCACCGCCGCCGACCGCGAGAACAGCACCGACCGCATCGCCATCGTCACCGGGGTCGGGCGCCGCCGCTCGATCGGCGCAGGGCTCGCCACCGGTCTCGCCGCGGACGGCTGGAACCTCGTCCTCAACGCCTGGCGACCCTACGACGACCGCGTCGGCTACGAGCGGACCCCCGACGACCCCGAGTCGATCGCCGACGAGTGCCGTGCGCTCGGCGTGACCGTCGAGCTCGTGCTCGGCGACCTCGCCGACCCGGCGTTCCCGGCCGAGCTCGTCGGGCGGGCGACGCAGCTGGGTCCCGTGTCGGGGCTCGTCATGTCGCACTGCGAGTCGGTGGACAGCTCGATCCTCACGACGGACCTCGACAGCTGGGACCGTCACTTCGCCGTGAACGCGCGCGCGACGTGGCTGCTCATCAAGGCCTTCGCCGAACAGCTCCCCGTGCAGGAGGCACCGCCCCGGGTGGCCGGTCGCATCGTCGCCCTCACGAGCGATCACACCGTGCACAACCTCCCCTACGGGGCGAGCAAGGGCGCGCTCGACCGCATCGTGACCGCTGCGGCGGTGGAGCTGGGCGACCGCGGGGTGCGGGCGAACGTCATCAACCCGGGTCCGATCGACACAGGCTGGATGACCGACGACATCCGTCGCTGGGGCACCGAGGCGACGCCCGCCGGCCGGCTCGGAACGCCGTCCGACACCGCCGACCTCGTCCGCTTCCTGTTCTCAGCCCCGGGCTCCTGGATCAACGGCCAGGTGCTCTCGAGCAACGGCGGGTTCAACGTCGGCTAGGGGCGTCGCTCCCGGCCGATCCGCATACGGATGTCGGCGATGTCGGCCGGCATGATCCGGCAGCAGCCGCCGATGATCGTCGCCCCGGCCTCCAGCCAGGCCTCCACCTCGCCGACCCCGGCGGCTCCGCGCCAGCAGCGGGCGCCGGCATCCCACTGCTCGCCGGAGTTCGGGTAGACCACCACCGCCTTGTCCGTCACGGACCGCGCGGCGGCGATAGCCGGGAGGACCTCGTCCGGGTGCGAGCAGTTGACACCGACGGCCTGGAACTCGTCGATCCCCTCGACCAGTCGGAAGCCCTCCGCCATCGGCTCGCCCGAGCGGAGACGACCGCCGTCCACCGTGAACGACAACCATGCCGGCACGCCCGAACCCCGCACCAGATCGGCGAGCGCCGTCGCCTCGTCGAGCGTCGGGATGGTCTCGAGGGCGAGGAGATCGGGGGCCGCGTCGACCAGCACTGCCAGACGTCGCTCGTGCCACTGCCGCAGCTCGGTCCGACTGAGACCGGAGGCACCCTCGTACTCCGAGCCGTCGCCGACCGTCGCACCGTACGGACCGACCGACGCGGCGACGAGGAGCGGGCCGTCGGGGTCCGATTCCGACCGCGTGTCGCGCGCCGCACGCGCGAGCTCGATGCTCGATCGCAGGAGCCGTTCGGTCTCTTGAACCGAGATGCCGATCCGCTCGAACGCCTCGAACCCGACCTGGTACGACGAGGTGATCGCGATCTGCGCACCGGCGGCCAAGAACTCCCGATGAGCAGCCAGAATCGCCGACGGATGCTCAAGGAGCAGACGCGCGCTCCACAGCGCGTCGGAGAGGTCGTGCCCTCGTGCCTCGAGCAGCGTTCCGAGACCGCCGTCGAGGGTCCAGACACCGCGCCGAAGATCCATGCCGTCCATTGTGCCCGCACCACCGCGGGGAGGGGCGCCACTGGACACCTGGTATTGTCTATACCCGTCCAGAGCCGAGAGGACGCGTTCTCCCCGAGAACGACCCGCCACCCGACGTGCAGCTCCCCGAGCTCCGTGCCAGTGCAGCATGGCGATCCTCCGGCATTTCTCGGGCACTGAGCGATTACGCGAGTGCCGAATGATTCAACACGACTGTCAGGAAACGAGTACTGCTTGTGAACTCCAGCGACAACGCGGCATCATCGTCCCCCGCATCCCCCTCCCCCAAAACCGGCCGGAAGCCGGCCCGCAAGACCAGGCGTCTCCGCGTCGACGACGTCCTCGTCGTGAAGCGGTCGCGCATCCGCACCGCCATCTCAGGCACCGTCGTCGGCAATTTCATGGAGTGGTTCGACTTCGGCATCTACGGCTACCTCGCGGTCACGATGACCGTCGTCTTCACCGAGGGACTCCCTCCTGAGGCCGGCATCCTCGTCACCCTGTTCGGTTTCGCCGTGTCGTTCCTCGTGCGTCCGCTCGGTGGGCTCGTGCTCGGACCGCTCGGCGACAAGATCGGCCGGAAGAAGATCCTCTTCCTCACGATGTCGATGATGGCCGCGGCGACCGCCCTCATCGGCGTACTGCCGACCGCCGCCCAGATCGGGCTGTGGGCCATCGCCCCGCTGTACCTCCTCAAGATGATCCAGGGCTTCTCGACCGGTGGTGAGTACGCCGGCGCTTCCACCTACGTCGCCGAGTTCTCACCCGACCGTCGCCGCGGGTTCTGGGCCTCCTGGCTCGACGTCGGGTCCTACGTCGGCTTCGCGGCCGGTGCCGGGACCGTCGCCCTCACCACGCTGATCGCGGAGGGCCTCGCCGGCCCCGACGCGATGACCGAGTTCGGTTGGCGCATCCCGTTCCTCATCGCCCTACCGCTCGGTGCGGTGGCGGTGTGGTTCCGCCTCAAGATCCCCGAGACCCCGGCCTACGAGGTCGCCGAGACCGCTGGCGGCATCGAGGCGGAGCACGAGGACCCCATGGCCCGCCAGGGCGTCTTCGGGATCTTCCGTCACTTCTGGCGCCAGATCCTCATCGCGATGGCGATCGTCGCCGCGACGAACACCGCCGGCTACGCGCTCACGAGCTACATGCCGACCTACCTCGAGAAGGACGTCGGCGTCTCCAACCTGACGGCGGCGGTCGCGACCATCCCGGTCCTGCTCATCATGTCCGCCTGCCTGCCGCTCGTCGGCCGGATGTCCGACAAGCTCGGCCGCAAGCCCGTCTACCTCATGGCCGTCGGTGCGACCCTCGCCCTCATGGTGCCGGCGTTCGCGGTCATGCAGATCGGTGAGATCTGGGCCATCTTCATCGCCCTCTTCATGGTGGCCGCCCCGGTCGCGCTGTGGGCGGGACCGTCCGCGGCCTCGCTGCCGGCGTTCTTCCCGACGGCGTCCCGCTTCGGCGCGATGGCGATCGCCTACAACCTGTCGGTCTCGCTCTTCGGCGGCACGACGCCGCTGTTCAGCGAGTTCCTCATCCAGCTCACCGGCAACACCTTCATGCCCGCGTTCTACATCATGTTCTTCGCGGCGGTGGCGGGCGTCGGCGTGCTCACGATGCGGGAGACGGCTCGTCGCCCGCTCATCGGCTCGGTGCCGACGGTCGAGACGAAGGCCGAGGCGGTGGAACTCGTCAAGGGGCAGGACGACAACCCGCTCATCGACACCCACACGATGCCGCTCGACATCCTGCCGCCCGCGTCGACCACCGGTGCCGCGGCGGACGGCCAGGACGGACGCGTCACGACGCCCCTCGGCTAGCGGGTTCGTCGATCGCGATCGGGGCGGGTGCGCGGTGCGCATCCGCCCCGTCGCGTCCGACCCGTTCGAGGAGCGCGGCCTGCCAGCCGCCGCTCGCGACCGGCTTCGCCGAGGCAGACGGCACGGACGGCTCCACCTGCACCTCCGACGCCGTCGACGGCTCGAGCTGCGCGACCGACCCACGATCCTCGACGAGCGCCTCCTGGATGATCCGTCGGGGATCGAACTGTCGAGAGTCGAGGCGTTTCCACTCGGTCGGGTCGAATTCCGGTCCGAGTTCCTCGGCGGCTCGCGCCTTGGTCGTGGCGACGAGGTCGCGGACGGTGCGGACCAGCACCCCGAGTTTCTCGGCGTACACCGGCAACTGTTTCGGGCCGATGAGCACGGCCGCGAGGATGCCGATGACGATCAGCTTGTCCATGGTGAGTCCGAACACGATGCGCTCCGATGATCAGGCGGCAGGGGTGTCGGCGCGGGTGTCGGCGCGAGTGTCTGCGTCGCCCGACACCTCGTCCTTCAGGATGCGCGCCGACTGCCCGACACTGCGGGCGAGGCTCGGGAGCTTCGCCGCGCCGAAGAACAGCAGGATGACGGCGAGGACGATGAGGGCGTGCCAGCCGGTGAGGTTCTGCAGGAATCCCATGACGGGGCCTTTCGGGTCGATACGGGTCGGGACAGGAGTGCGTGGAGGTGGCGCGGTCAGCGCCCGCTCGGCGGCGTTCCTCCGCCGCCGCCAGCCCCGCCACCGCCGGACGGAGCGGCACCGGCGGTCGGCGTCGTCGTGGTGTCCACCCGGACGGTGAGCGCCACCTGGTACCCCGAGGTCGCGTCGCCCGTCACCGTCGCGAGCTGCAGGGCACCGCCGTCGTCACCGAAGACGTTGTCGTCGTCGAGACTCACCTGGGCGAGGTTCCCGCTCGAACCGTCGTAGCCGGACAGCGCGTAGACGGTGTCGCACGCCGCCTGCGGCAGGGCGACCTGCGAGGTCGCGATGGCGTTCGCGGAGTCGGAGATGTCCGCGACCGTGGGGTACACCTCGAAGTGGATGTGCGGCCACCGGCCCGAGTAGCAGGCCGGGAAGATCGAGGTGTACGAGACGGTCCCCGAGCTCTCGGCGACCTGGACGCCGCGGAGGTAGGTCTCGTCCTCGATCCCGTCGGAGTACATCGAGTAGCCGCCCGACGCGTCGCAGTGCCAGACGTACACGGCGACGTCGGTGAACGGGGCGTCACCGTTCGCCATGTCGAGGATGGTCAGCGAGAGGGCCATGGGGACCCCGCTCGCGGTGGTCCCGGACCCGATGCTCGACCGGATGTCGCTGCGGACGATGCCGGACTCCTCGAGCACGTCGGCTCCGTTCGAGCCGTCGCCCGGGTAGGGGCCAGCGGTCTCGTCGGGGATCTCGCCCGATGGGAGGTCGCCGGTCGCCGTCGCGGTGCTCGTGCCGGAACTCGCGGCACCCGTGCCCGTGCTGCTGCTGCCGGACGCCCCGGTGGAGCAGGCGGCGAGCGCGACGGCCCCGACCCCGGCACCCACGAGACTCAGCACCGTGCGTCGGCTGACGAGGGTCCCGAGGTCGAACGCGACGCCCTGGTCGACGACCTCCTCGTCGGCCCGATCGAGCAGGCGGCCCTCGTAGGCCGGGCCGTCCGGGGTGGTCTCGGGTGTCGGGATCCTGCTCATGGTGCGCCTCGCCTTCGTCTGCGATCGGTGGTCTCGATCGGTGGTGAGACGAGCATCCGCGTGCCGGCTATGGGCTCCCTATGAGCCGTCCATACGTCGTCGATGGGTCTGCTGGGCGGTTGCCGAGCCCGCGGATCAGCGCGGGGTGGCCTTGAGCCCGTTGGGTGGTCCGTCGCGGTCGGAGGTGGTGCGCGGTACGTCGTACCGCACGAGGGCGTCGGCGCGTTCCAGGCTCGGTTGCACACTCATCAACACCCGCTTGAGCGGATCGATGTCCCAGGCGATGACGAAGTACGCGTCGGCACCACCCCGATCGCGGCGCCGTTCGATGACCGCCTTCGGGATCACCGGGTCGTTCCGCATCACGAGCCACGTGTCGTGGTCGAGGCGGATCGGACGCGGGCGGGGCATGTGTCGAACATACGTTCGAATGTCACATGAGGCAAGTTGACGATCGAGCTGCTTAACTTTGCTTAACCGCTTGACCACCTTCTCGGCGTCCCGCTACGGTAACTGCGTAACCGATTAACCACTCACTGCAGAGGACGTCATGAACCAACGAGGGTTCCACCAGCCGAACGGCGCATGGGTCGGAGACATCATCCCCTGGCAGGAGGACGGCGTCTTCCACCTGCTCTACCTGCACGAGTCACGCCGCATGCCGAAGATCGGTATGCCATGGCATCGCGTGACCACCCGGAACCTCGTCGACGTCGACGACCTCGGTGAGGCGCTGGCGTCGGGCGGACCGTCCGCACCGGACTTCAACGTCTACACCGGCAGCATCGTCCGGGGCCCCGAGGGCGCCCACCACGTCTTCTACACGGGTCAGAACCCCGACCGCCGCGGTGCCGACGGTCTGGCGTTGCAAGTGGTGATGCACGCTATCAGCACCGACGGCATGCGCACCTGGGAGCGCCGGGAGGCCGACACCTTCGGCGCCACCGCAGGATATGAGACCGCCGACTGGCGGGATCCCTTCGTCTTCTGGGACGAGGACGCGGCCGTCTGGCGGATGCTCATCACCGCCCGACACGCACACGGCCCGGAACGGCGTCGCGGCGTCATCGCCCAGTGCACCTCCACGGACCTCTCGACCTGGGAACCCGTCGAGCCGTTCTGGGACCCGCGCCGCTACATCGCCCACGAGTGCCCCGAGGTCTTCCAGTGGGGCGACTGGTGGTACCTCGTGTACTCCGAGTTCAGTGAGTCGTTCACGACGCGCTACCGGATGTCGCGCACCCTGCACGGACCCTGGCTCGTCCCCGAGCACGACACACTCGACGGACGCGCCTACTACGCGGCGAAGTCCGCCGCCCGTGACGGACGCCGGTTCTTCTTCGGCTGGATCGCCTCGCGTGAGGGAGCCCACGACGCCGGCGCCTGGCAGTGGGCCGGCACCATGTCGGTCCTCGAAGCGGAGCAGCGTGCCGACGGCACCCTCGCCTTCCATCCGCCCACCGAACTCCGCGACACCTTCGCGCCCGCCGACGAGCCGACGGACACCGTCGTCGCCCCGGGCACGGTCCTGAGCGCCCCCGACGGGTACGGCGACGCCCTGTCGGCCGTGGACGCACCGAGTTCCTTCCGACTGGTCGCCCGGTTCGACATCGCCCCCGGCACGACCGAGTGCGGCGTCCTCCTCCGGGCGAGCGACGACGGCGACGAGGGCTACGTCCTGCGCCTGGAGCCGAAGCGCGACCGCCTCGTGTTCGACCGCTGGCCCCGCTCCAGCACCGGCACGGAGCAGTGGCAGATCTCGGGCGACGTCCCGTTCGTCGTCGAACTCGAACGCCCCTGCCACCTCGCCCCCGGCTTGCACGAGCTCGAGGTGATCGTCGACGGCGACCTCTGCGTCGCGACCGTCGACGACGCGGTCGTCCTCAGCACGCGCCTCTACGACCGACCGAGCGGTCGCGTCGGCGTCTTCGTCGGTGAAGGGACCGTCACCGTCGAGGCGTGCACGCTCCTGGAACGCGACGGCGGCGACTCCGAAGACGCCCCCACCTCACACCGACTCCTCACCAGCACCACGTCCTGATCCCGACACCACGCTCCACCCTGCTGCACCACCACCCGCACACCCGTACCCACCTGTGATCGATCAACGGAGATTCCGACCATGCCAACCACCGCACGCCCCCGCACCATGCGCCCCACCCGCAACACCGCCTTCGTGGCGCTCGTCGCCGCTGCAGCACTCGCCCTCTCCGGCTGTGCCGGCGGATCGAGTGCCACGGATCCGACCGACGTCGACCCGAAGGGCGACATCGTCCCCCGCGAGATCTCGTGGCTGCTCTCCCGCCCGGCCGACGGCGGGGTGATCACCGCCATGGAGCAGATCGCCGACGAGTACGCGAAGGACCACCCCGGCTTCTCGCTGAACCTCATCACGACGCCCGACCGCCCGTCCTACATCCAGAAGTACGAGACCCTCGCGGCCGCGAACAAGCTCCCCGAGCTCTTCGACACCGACGCGACCCCGTTCGCGCAGAAGCTCGCGAAGCAGGGCCGGATGGTCGACGTCGACCTGCTCCTCGAGGACCTCGGGCTCGCCGACTCCTACCGCGAGGCGGCGCTCAACTACCAGCGGTTCGACGACGGCTCGCTGTACATGGTGCCGTTCGAGTTCCAGCTGGAGTTCTTCTGGTACAACCGCTCCCTGCTCGAGGACGCCGGCGTGACCGTCCCGGCCACGCTCGACGACTTCCCCGCCATGTGCAAGGCGCTCCGCGCCAAGGGCGTCACCCCGATCGCACTCGACGGTCAGGACCAGTGGCCGCTCGAGCGCTACATGGCCTACTACCCGTTCCGGATGGCGGGTCCCGAGTACATCCAGGACCTGAAGGCCGGGAAGGCATCCTTCTCAGACCCGGCAGGAAAGGCCGCGGCCGAATGGCTGTACGACCTCGGGCAGGCCGGCTGCTTCCAGGAGGGCTTCTCCTCGACCGGTTACGCGGACGCGCAGGCGCTCTTCACCTCGGGGAAGGCCGCGGTCTACAACATCGGCACCTGGGAGCTCTCGAACCTCGCGACGGATGCGCTCGACCCCGGCGTCCGTGACGCGGTCGGCACCTTCACGCTGCCGACCATCGACGGTGCCGTCACGGCCGACAACGAGTACGTCACCCCCTCCGGCATCGGCATGGCGGTGAACGCGAAGACGTACGACCCGCTCGTGCGCGACTTCCTCGCATTCGCCCTCGAGCGCTACCCGGAGCTCTACGCGGCGACTGGCGCGCTGTCGCCGACGACCTCCGCGCAGACCACCGTCCCCGCGAACGCGACCGAGCTGTACGCGAGCTCCGTGGCGCAGGCCGACGGCGTCGGACCGGCGATCGCGATGCCCTGGGACACCCAGCTCGACCCGGCCACGAACACCCGACTCCAGCAGGAGCTGACCCTGCTCGTGCAGGGCGACATCACGCCGGACGAGTTCATCACGACGATGGATGCGGCCCTCACGGAGAACGTCGATGACTGAGCTCACCCAGAGCGCGGTGGGCGCGGCACCGGCCCGCCCACCGCGGCGGCGGAAGCCGATGTCCACCTCGATGCTGCCCCGCCGGTCGACCCTGTCGGTGCTCGTGTTCCTCGTGCCGCCGCTCGTCCTCTACGGTGTCGCGGTGCTCCTGCCGATCGTGCAGTCGCTGTTCCTCAGCCTCTTCTCGTGGGACGGCATCACGGACATGGCGTTCGTCGGACTCGACAACTACGTCAAGATGCTCACGCGGGACGACGTGTTCTGGACCTCCTTCGGCAACGCCCTCGGCTACCTCGCGATCTGTCTGGTGCTCCAGCTCGGCGGCGCGCTCCTCGTCGCCGGGCTGCTCACGGCCCTCCCCCGGGCCCGCGAGCTCGTCAAGACGCTCTACCTCCTGCCGGCCGTCATCTCCACGGTCGCGATCGCCATCCTGTTCCAGCGGCTGTACGCGCTCGAACCGGTCGGGCTGATCAACCAGCTGCTCGCGTGGGTCGGCCTCGGCGACCTCCAGACGGCCTGGCTGTCGAACGTGCAGACCGTCCTCGCGGCCGTGTCGATCCCGGAGGGCTGGCGGTTCACCGGCCTGTACATGCTCATCATCTACGCCGCCCTCATGGCCGTACCCCGCGACCTCGAGGAGGCCGCCAGGCTGGACGGCGCCTCCTGGTGGCAGATCTTCTGGCGGATCCGCTTCCCGTACATCCGGCCGGTGTGGATCACGACGACGGTCATGGCGACGACCTTCGCCCTCCGTGGCTTCGACATCCCGTACCTGCTGACGAACGGCGGTCCCGGTCAGTCGTCCGAGCTGCTGACCACGTACATGTACAAGACGGCGTTCGTCCACACGGACTACGGCTACGCCAGCGCGATCTCCATGTTCATCGTCGTCGAGTGTCTCGTCGCCGTCGGCCTCATCTTCCTGCTGCTCCGACGGAAGGACAAGTCATGACCGCCACCCTCCCCGCCCGGCCGACCGAACACGTTGCGCCCCCAGTAGCGCCGACACCGAAGCGGAAACTCCGGCACACCCCGCGCGTGCGGGTGCAGCGGACGATCCTCACCGTGACCGTCGTCGCGATCGTGCTCGTCCAGGTCTACCCGCTCGTCTGGTTGCTGCTCACGAGCTTCCGGACGGCGGCGGATTTCGCCGGTGGCAACCCCTTCGCGTTACCGTCCGAGTGGACGCTCGAGAACTACGCGCGGGCGTTCTCAACCGGCAACCTCGGGCTGAACATCGTCAACAGCCTGATCGTCACCCTCGGGTCGAGTGTCCTGATCGTCATCGCCGGCATGATGGCGGCGTACGCGCTCCAGGTCCTCGGGTTCCGGTTCAGCGGGCTCGTCCGCGGCCTGTTCCTCCTCGGCATCATCGTGCCCGTGCAGATCGCGCTCGTCCCGCTGTTCATCGACTACTCGCAGGTCGGCCTGCTCGACACCCACCTGTCGATGATCATCCCGCTGGCGGCGTTCGCCCTGCCGATGGCGGTGTACCTGTTCTCGTCGTTCTACGAGTACATCCCGAGGGAGATGTACGAGGCCGCGTCGCTCGACGGGGCGGGTCCGTACCGGATCTTCGGCCAGATCACCTTCCCGCTCTCGGTCAACACGATCATCACCGTCGTGCTCGTCAACAGCATCTTCATCTGGAACGACTTCATCTTCGCGAACACCTTCGTGCTCTCGGACGGATTGAAGACCATCCCGCTCGGCCTGCAGAACTACATCGGGGCGATGGGGAACACTGATTGGACGGCGACGTTCGCCGCCGTCTGCGTCACGGTCACACCGCTGCTGCTGGTGTTCCTCGTGTTGAACAAAGCGATGATCAGCGGCCTCGAGAGCGGAGCGACCAAGGGATGAGCAGCACCGACCAGCCGAAGCCCGGCGCGGACCACCCGAAGAACACCTCGGGCATCACGATGCGCGACGTCGCGAAGGCCGCCGGCGTCTCCGTGGCGACCGTCTCGCACGTCGTCAACGACAAGCCGGGGTCGCGGATCGGCGAGGACGCGAAACGTCGGGTGCACGAGGCGGTGGCGGAGCTCGGCTACCGGCCGAACGCCCTCGCGAAGACGCTGTCCCAGGGGCACTCACGGTTCATCGGCCTCGTCGCCGACGCGATCGCGACGACCCCGTTCGCCGGCCAGATCATCCACGGCGCCCAAGACGAGGCGTGGCGCCACGGCTACGTCCTGCTCGTCGCCAACACCGACGGCAACACGGCCGCCGAGGAGGAGGCCATCGCGATGATGCTCGAGCACCAGGTCCGCGGGATCCTCTACTCGACCTGGTTCCACCACGAGATCACCGTGCCGGAGGCGCTCCTCCAGACCGACACCGTGCTCGTCGACTGCTACGCCGCCGGCAGCGGGCTCCCGGCCGTCGTCCCCGACGAGGAGCAGGGCGGGCGGACCGCGACCGAGGCGCTGCTCGCGGCCGGTCACCGACGGATCGCGTTCGTCAACACGACGACCCCCTCACCGGCACAGACCGGCCGGCTCGCCGGGTACCGCTCGGCGTTGCAGGCGGCGGGGGTGGCCTTCGACGACGCCCTCGTGTTCCCGGCCTCACCGGAGCAGGAGGGCGGGTACGCGGCGACCGCCGAGGTCGTCGACTCGGGCGCCACCGCGGTGTTCTGCCACAACGACCGTGTCGCGATGGGCCTCTACGACGGACTGCGGGAGCACGGACTGCGGATCCCCGACGACATGGCCGTCATGGGGTTCGACAACCAGGACGTCATCGCCGCCCACCTCCGGCCACCGCTGTCGACGGTCGCCCTCCCCCACTACGAGCTCGGGGCTGCCGGTGTCCGTCGGCTGCTCGGTCTCGACGCCACGCTGCCCGCCGGGCCGCAGCTCATCGCCTGCCCGGCCGTCCCGCGGCACTCCGTCTGAGGGTGCGACCGTGCACGACGAACAGCACGCCCTTCCACGGCCCCGCTTCCACCTGACGCCCGAGCGGAACTGGATGAACGACCCGAACGGCTTGGTCTTCCACCGCGGGCGGTGGCACGCCTTCTTCCAGTACAACCCGGAGGGTGGCGACTGGGGCAACATGAGCTGGGGTCACGCCTCGAGCGTCGACCTGCAGCACTGGGACGAGCATCCGGTCGCCCTGCGGTACACCACCGAGGAGCAGGTGTACTCGGGATCGGTGGTCGCCGCGGGTCCCGGCGGACGCCTCACGGCGTACTACACGAGCGTGTCCACCGACGGTCGGCAGGCGCAGTCCCGGGCGACCAGTGACGACGACGGGCTCACCTGGCAGCGCGACCCGGAGAACCCGATCCTCGACCGCGGCTCGCACGCGTTCCGCGACCCGAAGATCATCCGGTACGAGGACGCCGCGGGCTTCCGTTGGATCATGCTGACGGTGGAAGCCGTGGAGCGTCAGGTCCTCGTGTACTCCTCCACCGACCTCCGAACCTGGGAGCATGTCAGCACCGTCGGTCCGTTCGGTCCCACCGGCGTCGTGTGGGAGTGCCCCGACCTCATCCCGCTCGCGGTCGACGGCCGCCCGGACGAGCTCCGGTGGGTCCTGCTCCTCAGCACCAACCCGATCGGCGACGCGCAGGACCCGGACGGGTCGTCGATGAGCTATCTCGTCGGCGACTTCGACGGCTCGGTGTTCACGCCTGAGCGGGCCGAGCTGCAGCGGCTCGACCACGGTCGGGACTTCTACGCGGCGGTCGGGTTCGACGGCGCTCCGGACGGCGAAGCGGTGATCCTCGGCTGGATGAGCAATTGGCGCTACGCGGCCGACCTCCCCGCCTCGCCGTGGCGGGGCGCGATGTCGCTCCCCAGACGCCTGTCCCTGACCACGGTCGACGGCCAGCCGCGACTCGTGCAGGAGCCGCCGGCCTTCGTCCGGGAACGACTGGCCGCGATCGAACCGACGACCGTCGCCCTGTCCTCGGACGCCGTCGACCTGGCGCTCGATGGCGACGGCGTGGTCGAGTTGCGCTGGGATCCGTCGATCACGGGTGAGCTGCGGCTCCGACTGACGGCCGACACCGGCGGAGCGGTCCTCATCGTCCATGACCCGACGTCGTCGTCACTCGCCGTCACCCGGTCGGGCGGTGCCATGGACACGGTGCACCCCGACTTCGCCTCCACGAGCATCGTCCCGCTCGCCGGCGACCGTTCGGCGCGGCTCATCCTCAGCCTCGACGGCCCGCTGCTCGAGCTGTTCGTCGACGGCGGTCTCGCCACCGTCTCCGACCTCGTCCTCCTCGGGAGCGGACGACCGACGCTGACCCTCGCGAGCGAACGCGCCAGTCCCGTCTCGGTCGCCGTCGCCGTCCTCGACCGGGCGCCCGCCACCGACCAGGTGCACGCGCTCGCCTGACCGTTCTTCCACCGCACGATCCAGCACCATCCCCGCCACGGGTGCCTTCGGCGCGCCCGCGGCATCGACGAAAGGAACCGCAATGACGCACGACCTCTCCCGCCGGACCGTCCTCCAGGGCGCCGGCCTCGGGGCGCTCGCCCTGTTCGTGAGTGCCGGCACGCCCCTCGCCGCCCAGGCGCAGACCACCGCCCAGGCGCAGGCCTCCCTCAGATCGGTGTTCCACATGACGCCGCCGTCGGGGTGGCTCTGCGACCCGCAACGACCGGTGTTCACGAACGGCGCGTACCAGCTGTACTACCTGCACTCCGGCCAGAACAACGGCCCGGGCGGTTGGGATCACGCGACGACGACCGACGGCGTCGCCTTCACCCACCACGGGACCGTCATGCCGCTGCAACCGGACTTCCCGGTGTGGTCGGGATCCGCCGTCGTCGACACCGCGAACACCGCCGGTTTCGGGGCGGGCGCGGTCATCGCCCTCGCGACGCAGCCCACGGACGGCGTCCGGAAGTACCAGGAGCAGTACCTCTACTGGTCGACGGACGGGGGCTTCACGTTCACGATGCTCCCCGACCCGGTGATCGTGAACACCGACGGACGTGCCGCCCAGACCACGGCGGAGATCGAGAACGCTGAATGGTTCCGGGACCCGAAGGTCCACTGGGACGCGGCCAGGAACGAGTGGGTCTGCGTCATCGGCCGGGCGCGCTACGCGGCCTTCTACACCTCGCCCGACCTCACGACCTGGCAGCTGCAGCACAACTTCGACTTCCCGAACCACGACCTCGGCGGCATCGAGTGCCCGGACCTGTTCCAGATGCGAGCGGGTGACGGCAGCTGGCACTGGGTGCTGGGCGCCAGCATGGACGCCTACTCGATCGGCCTGCCGATGACCTACGCCTACTGGACGGGCACCTGGGACGGGACGCGGTTCACGGCCGACGACCTCACGCCGCAGTGGTTGGACTGGGGCTGGGACTGGTACGCCGCCGTCACCTGGCCGAAGGCGGAGTCGCCCGACGACCGCCGGCTCGCGATCGCCTGGATGAACAACTGGAAGTACGCGGCCCGCGACGTCCCCACCGACGCCTCGGACGGCTACAACGGCCAGAACTCCGTCGTCCGGGAGCTGCGACTCGAGGCCCAGTCCGGTGGTCGGTACAGCCTGCTCAGCTCACCCGTGGACGCCCTGGCCGGGTATGCGACCTCGACCGTCTCCCTCCCGGACCAGACGGTCACCGGGAGCGCCGTCCTGCCCTGGAGCGGCCGGGCGTACGAGATCGAGCTCGACCTCACCTGGGACACCGCGTCCAACGTCGGTCTCTCCGTCGGGCGCTCGGCGGACGGCTCCCGCCACACCAACATCGGGAAGGCCGGGGCCGAGCTCTACGTCGACCGCGCACCGTCCGACCTGGCCGGCTTCTCGCTGCTGCCGTACACGCGAGCCGCAGCACCGATCGACGCGGCTGCACGCTCGGTCCACCTGCGGGTCTTCGTCGACACCCAGAGCGTCGAGGTCTTCGTCGACGCCGGTCACACCGTCGTCTCGCAGCAGGTGCACTTCGCCGAGGGCGACACGGGGATCTCGCTCTACACCGATGGCGGCCCACTGACCGCCTCGGGGATCACGATCCGCGAGTTCGGCACGGCGATCTGAGGCGAGCGCGGTCGGGCACGGTGACCGTGCCCGACCGCGTCCGACGGGTGCGCTCGGTAGGCTTGACGTTCCTTCCGGCGGGATCGCCGGACAACAGGAGATGGGGATCCCGTGAAGAACGCCGCGTCGTACGCGATCGGGCTCGCGCTGAGCCTGGTCTACGTCTCCCTGGTCGGCGTGCTGTCGGTCCAGATCTCCGGTCTCGCCGGTGGCGCGGTGTTCGACCTCAGCAACACCCTGATGGCCGTCACCGAACCGAACGCCGGCCTGCTGCAGGTGCTTGGGATCGCCGTGGCGAGCGGAGCGGTGCTGTGGATCCTGATGCGGCGCGGGACCACGGGGTCGGACGTGCAACGCTTCCTGCGACTCGGCTTCGGCACGGGAACGCTCGTGCAGGTCGCCGTCGGCGTCGCCCTCCTCGTCGGACGGTTCTCCGTCTTGGACCTGAATCAGGGTCCGGCGAAGTGGCTCGAGGGTTGGATCACCTCCGGCGCCTCGAACTCGGCCGTCCACGTCGTTTTCATCGTGACGGTGTACCTGATCGTGACGAGGCGACACCGCACCGGCGGCACAGCAGAAACGTCGCCGGCCTGAAGGATCGAATGCACTCTCGCGCCATCGCATGCCGACCCATACGTCAGGATGGACGGATGGATCTCCAGAACCTGGTCGAACACGGACGTTGGACGACGGCCCCTGCGGCGGTGACGACGGAGCCGGACGGTTCCCTGCTCGTCACCGCCGTCGAGGGCAGTGACGCCTGGCGGCACACCTCCTACGGCTTCGTCCACGACACGGAGCACGCGCTGATCGCGCCGATGCAGCGACGGGCGGCGATCGAGGTGTCGTTCGTCCTCGACGGCTCCGAGCAGTTCGATCAAGCCGGCGTGTTCCTCCGCGCCTCCGAGTCGACGTGGATCAAGGCCGGGGTCGAGGTGTCCGACGGGGTCGCCCAGCTCGGCGCGGTCGTCACGCATGGCACCTCCGACTGGTCGGTGGCACCGGTCCCCGACTGGCTCGGACGAACGGTCACCGTGCGCGCGAGCCGCGACGGCGACGCCGTCACCGTGCGCGCGCGGGTGGACGACGAGAACTGGCGACTGGTCCGCGTCGCCCACCTCGACCCGGAGGCCGACGTCGAGGCGGGACTGTTCTGCGCGGCCCCGACGCGGACCGGTCTCACCGTGCGGTTCACCGCCGTCCGTCTCGGTCCGCCGGACGACGCGCTCCACGGCTGACGGTCTGCCCGGTCGCGGCATTGCGCTCCGCGAGCTGTGCGAACGCGGTGACGAGCTCGGGCGGCTCGACGACGTCGACGTCGGTGTCGAAGCGGTTCAGGGAGGCGGCGAGCGCCACCCACGACCACGCGCCGGCGGTGTAGCGCGTGCGGTCCGGGCCGAGGGGCTCGGCGGTGCCGTCGCCGACGAACGGTCGGACCGCCTCGAACGGCAGGTGGAGCACGACGGTGCCGACACAGGGCCAGGCGTCAGTCTGCTCTGAACCCTTGAACCTCGCCGCCACGAACGCCTGCACGTCTCCACCCGGCACCTCACGCGGAGGGAACCGCGGTCCGGTCGGCGTCCTCGGCACGATGCGGTCGGCGCGGAAGATCCGCCAGTCGTCGCGGTCGAGATCCCAGGCCACGAGGTACCAGCGCCCCTGGGAGGTGACCAGGTGGTGTGGCTCGACGCGCCGAGGGGGTTCCGGGTCGCCGTCGGATCGCCCGAACCGGAGCACCTCCCGCGCCTGGATGGCTGCGGAGAGTGCCAGGAGGACCGGCACGGCCACCTGCGGCGTCGGTCCGTCGCCGGCTCGGGGCACCGAGGTGACGTCAAGGGCGTCGAGTCGATGCCGCAGCCGCGACGGCAGGACCTGTCTCACGGTCGTCAGTGCTCGGAGCGCGGGCTCCTCGAACCCGGATCCCGCGACGGCGGCGGTCTGGAGGGCGATGGTGAGCGCGACGATCTGCTCGTCATCGAAGAGCAGCGGCGGGAGTTCGCTCCCGGCGTCGAGGTGGTACCCGCCGTCCGGCCCCATCGTGGCCTCGATGCGATACCCCATCTCGCGGAGCCGGTCGACGTCGCGTCGGATCGTGCGGTGACTGACGTCCAGCCGGTCGGCGAGCAGGGCACCCGGCCAGTCGCGCCGCGCCTGCAGGAGCGAGAGCAACTGCAGGAGTCTGGAGGTCGGTGAGGCCATGGTGCGAGCGTAGTCCGAGTGCAGGACATGATCTGTCCTAGACGCCTGGGACAGTGGTGCTCGACCGGGAGGAGCCCGGCACGACTCGAGGAGCACACATGAGCATCACGACCACGACCCACCTCAACTTCCATGGAGACGCCCGCGCTGCGCTGGAGTTCTACCAGTCCGTCTTCGGCGGGCGGACGACGATCGCGAGCTACAGCGACTTCGGGATGCCGAAGGACGCCCCGGGTGCCGACCTGGTCGTCTTCGGTCAGGTCGAATCCGAGGACGGCTTCCGGGTGATGGCGTACGACAGCCCCGGAGCTCCGGCGGCGTCACTGATCGGCACTGGAACGACCCGCCGCGAGCACGGGACGACGGTCACCGAGCAGTCCTGTTTCGTCGCGGTGCGTGGCGAGACGCTCGCGGAGGTCGAGGTGTTCTGGAACCGACTCGTCGTCGGAGGTTCGATCGTCGAGGAGCTCGCAGCGTCCGCCTGGAGCCCCGGCTTCGGCATGGTGACGGACCGGTTCGGCGTCACGTGGGTCCTCGACGTCGCGGCGGCAGGCTGAGGCGTTCGCGCACGTCCTGGAGCGGACGGAGAACGGGCCGGTGCGGACATCACGTCCACACCGGCCCGTTCCGGTCGTCAGGTTGCGATTCAGCGCACCGTGTCGAACCGCTGACCCTCGGGCTTCGAGGGCAGGAGGAAGAGGACGAACAGGATGAGGCCACCGACCGACGGGATGAGCGAGAGGAAGTAGAACGGGCCGGGGAAGTTGGCGTCGTGCAGGCGGCGCCAGGCGAGGGCCAGGTTCGGGACGATGGTCGCCAGCCAGATGAGGCCGAGGAGCACCAGACCGGTCAGGATCAGCGGAGCAGCCCCTGGGATCTCGAGGATGCCGGGCTGGGTGTAGTACGTCCGTGCGCCCGGGCTGCTGTCGAACACGACGGCCTCGCGCTGCGCGGCAGCCGATGTCGCGCCGATCAGGAAGCCCGTGAAGAAGAGGATGTTCGGGATGAGCGCGACGAGGAAGACGAACAGCGTGGCCCACCAGTACTCGCTCCGCGAGGCGCGGCCGGTGAAGGTCGCGTACTTGCGGAGGTAGCGCTTGATGGCCTGCGGGAAGGTCGCCCCGTACAGCGGGAGCGTCAGATCCTCCGGGGAGGCGGCGCCGCGGATCGGAGCGGGCGCGTACGGCTGCCCGTACGTCGGCGTCGCGGGGTATTCAGGGGTGGTGTTGGAACTCATGGTGTCTTTCGATCGAGGTACACGGTACTGAGATCCTGGCATAACACATGACCACTCAAGAACAACTTGCGCCACCGACCGACTTCGGGCATGCTCCGCGGCATTTCGATGATCCCTCTGCCGACCCCTGAGTGGCCCCTCCCATCACTGAGCACTCCCCTACGGCGCCCGAGCAACCCCCGCCGGTCCCTGAGCCTGTCGAAGGGCAAACGAGGAACCTCCCGCTCCGGCGACCCTCTCCCGGTCCCTGAGCAACCCCCTCCGGTCCCTGAGCTTGTCGAAGGGCACACGAGGAACTTCCCCAACCAACTTGACTCGGCATCTGGAATGTCAGTGGTCAATGATGGACTTGTTCCATGACCGAGACCACCCCAACCGCGACCCGCGCAGGCGACGAGTACGCCGCGCAGCTCGCGGAGTTCTCGGACGAGTGGACTGAGATCCACCGCCAGCAGGCCGTCCTGGACGCCCGGAAAGCGCGCCTTCTGGCCCGCTCCGCCGCCTATGCCGACGCCTTCGCGGACGTCACGGTCCCGGCGATCTTTCCGCCGGCCGAGCGTCGGGAGTTGTCCCGCCGGTCGACGTGTGCGGCCCTCGCGATGGCGACGCGGACGCCGGAACGGACGATCCAGCGTGCGACGAACGACGCCGAACGTCTCGTCAACGACGCACCAGCCGTGCTCGCGTCGCTGGAGGCAGGCCGTATCTCGGCGCGGCATGCGCAGGTGATCACCGACCAGCTCTGCGACGTCCCTGCTGCTGGGCGGGCGGTGTTCCTCGAGCAGGTGCTGCCGGTCGCCGAGAGTGCGACCGTCTCGTACCTCCGGCAACGCGCCCGTGTCCTGCGCGAGCGCCTCCACCCCGAATCGATCACCGCCCGAGCGGTCCGCTCCGAGGCCGACCGCCGGGTCGAGTTCGAACCGGCCGCCGATGGCATGGCCTGGGTGCACCTGTTCACCACCGCGCCCATCGCGCAGGGCATCGCCGAGCGGATCGAGGCGGCCGCGGCGGAGTCACGTAACGCCGGTGACACCCGCACGTGCGCCCAGCTGCAGGCCGACGCCCTGGCGGCGCTCGCACTCACTGGCGTGACTCCGGAAGATGTGATGTCGAGCCCGGTGCTCCCACACCCGATCGAGGTCCAGGAGCATATCAAGCCCACGGTGCAGATCACGGTCCCGGCGCTCAGCATGGCCGGCGTCTCCGACGCACCCGGCATGCTCGACGGCTACGGTCCGATCGATCCCGAGACCGCCGCCCGGCTCGCGGTCAATGCACCGAGCTTCACCAGGATCCTCGTCCAGCCGGAAACCGGCGCGGTCTTGTCGGTCGGGCGGAATCAGTACCGGGTTCCCGCTGACCTCCAACGGGCGGTGCGGCTTCGGGACGGCACCTGTCGGGCGCCAGGCTGCGGCAGGCGAGCCCGAGCGTGTGACCTCGACCATTCGGTCGCGTGGCAGGACGGCGGCGCAACAGATGTCGGCAATCTCGCCTGCCTGTGTCGACATCACCACCGGATGAAGCACCTCCCCGGGTGGGACCTCGACCACGGACCCGGCGGCGTGCTCGACTGGACAACACCCGATGGGAAGCAGTATCGGACGGAACCGGATCCCGCACCGTTCTGACTTGCCTCGGCGTACTCAGATCGAAGGGTTCCTCGTGGGCACTTCGACAAGCTCAGTGACCGGGAGAGGTGTGCCCGGAACGATGAGGCGTCCTCGTGGGCACTTCGACAGGCTCAGTGACCGGGAGAGGTGTGCCCGGAACGATGAGGCGTCCTCGTGGGCACTTCGACAGGCTCAGTGACCGGAGAAGGTCCACCGGGAACGCCTGGGTCCCTGAGCCTGTCGAAGGGCACCTGGGTCGTGACACCTCGGCGAGCGGGAGACGCTCACCGGGAGCGATTCGGTCCCTGAGCCTGTCGAAGGGCAGCCGGGTCGTGACACCTCGGTGAGCGGAAGAGGCCCACCCGGGGTGCTCCCGGCACCTCCGCCGGCCAGAGGGCGCTCCGAGCCGCACCACGTCCTGGAAAGCGCTTGCCGAGCGGGCGCTCGCACCGGTAACCTCGTCCGGAACCCCACCCGGAAGGTCGCGATGCTGCGCCGAAACGACACCTCCACCACGCCGAGCGTCGTCAACGACAACGCCGCCTGGTGCTGGTTCCAGGACGAGCGCGCACTCGTCGATCCGGTCTCGAACCTCCTCGTCGTCGGCTCGATCGCGTCGACGGGCGGCGTCGACGGCGAGCAGCGCGGCGGCAACGTCGAGGTCACCGTCGTCGACCTCAGCACCGGCACCGCCGACATCGTCGTCCTGCACGAACGCCTGGAGTCCGACGACCACGATGTCCCAGCATTCTGGCGGCGGCGCGATGGACGCTGGCTCGCGATGTACACCCGCCACAAGACCGACGACCTCACCCGCTGGCGCATCAGCGAACCACACGACCCACGCCGCTGGGGGCCCGAGCACACGTTCGACTGGAGCGCCCACACCGGCGGACTCGGCGTGACGTACTCGAACCTCCACGAACTCGACGGCCGTCTGTACTGCTTCGCCCGCGCCGTCAACGACGACCAGTGCGCGCTCGTGTCGGACGACGACGGCGACACCTGGAGCTACGCCGGCAAGCTGTTCACCCGGCCGAAGGTCGGCTACGTCAACGGCTACACGCGCTACGTCTCCTCCCCCGGGCGCATCGACCTCATCACCACCGACCACCACCCGCGCGACTACGACAACAGCGTCTACCACGGCTTCCTCGACACCGACGGGCTCCACCGAACCGACGGTGCCGTCGTCGACCCACATCCGTTGCGTGGCGACGCACCATCGCAGGTCGAGCTCACCACCCTCGTCGCCGCCGGCTCACGAATGCCCGACGGCGGTAGCTGGGCCGGCGACCTGCTCTCCCACTGCTGGACCGTCGACGTGCGAGGAGCCCCCGACGGCACCGTGGCCGCCGTCGTCTCCGCCCGCGCCGACGACGGACCAGCGCACTCGGACGAGGCGGCCGAACGACTCCGGCCCGTCCTGGACCACCGGTTCCTGTTCGCCCGCCTGACGCCCGGCGGCTCCTGGGAGGTACATCCGCTCGCCCTCGCCGGCCCCGGCCTCCTCCCGCACGAGCAGGACTACACCGGACTCGTGGCGATCGACCCGGACGACCTCGACTCGCTCTACGTCTCGACGCCGGTCGATCCGCGGAACGACCAACCGCTCGCCCACCACGAGATCTTCCACGGTCGCACCGACGACGGCGGGGCGACCTGGGCCTGGACGCCGGTCACGGAACGCTCGGACGTCGACAACCTGCGGCCGATCGTCCCGCCCGGTGACCCCTCGGCCGTCTCGCTCCTCTGGTTCCGCGGAGACATGGCGAGCTCGCAGGACTACCGGTGCGAGGCCGCCCTGCTCCGGCTGCCACGCACCGAGTGACGAGCCGTCACTCGGGCCAGGACACCTCGCCGCTGAAGTTCGGATGCTTGCGGAGGTAGGCCTGGATGAAGGGGCAGTACGGCACGATCGTCAGTCCTCGCTCGACCGCATCGTCGAGCGCCGCGGCGGCGAGGACGCTGCCGAGCCCCTGCCCACCGAAGTCCGGATCGATCTCGGTGTGGGTGAAGAGGATGCGACCCGGTTCCTCCCGGTACCCGGCGATCCCTGCGACGCGCTCCCCCACGAGGATCTCGTACTCGTGACGCTCGTCGTTGCGGACGACCTGCGGGCCGTCCTCGGGTGTGCTCGATGTCGACATCGGGGCTCCCTTCCGTTCGTCCCCCACTGTACGTCGAGCGATCCGTCATGTGCTGTTTACGCAGCGGCCGATTCCGCAACGTGCCGGAAACACGCGCACAGGCCATCGGAAACACGCCGGTGTCACGCTGGGCGCACCCGACGCGCTCCAGCCGCGTCCCTGCGGAGAGGCACCTCGAATGGATCAAGGAAACACAGCGTTCATCCTGATATCAGCGGCACTCGTGCTGCTCATGACACCAGGGCTCGCGTTCTTCTACGGCGGCCTGGTCAAGGCGAAGAGCGTCATCAGCATGATGATGATGAGCTTCGGCGCACTCGGCCTCATCGGCGTCCTCTGGGTGCTCTACGGGTACGCGATCGCGTTCCCCGGCTCCGAAGGCACCGTCGCCCCCTGGGCGATCGACACCGGGAACATCGGCCTGACCGCCGCCCTCGAGACGCCTGAGGGAGCGGCCTACCCGCCACTCGCCTTCGTCGCCTTCCAGGCCACCTTCGCGATCATCACCGTCGCCCTCGTCTCCGGCGCCATCGCCGACCGCGCGAAGTTCGGCTCCTGGATGATCTTCGCCGGCATCTGGGCGACCGTCGTCTACTTCCCCGTCGCGAGCTGGGTGTTCAACTTCGGCCTCGCCGACGACGGCAGCTTCGCCTACGGCGGTTGGATCACGCACGGCCTGCAGGACGTCTTCGGCGTCGGCGTCATCGACTTCGCCGGTGGCACCGCGGTCCACATCAACGCCGGTGCTGCAGCCCTCGCCCTCGCGCTCGTCCTCGGCCGCCGCGTCGGGTTCAAGAAGGGCGTCCACGTCCCCCACAACCCGCCGTTCGTGCTCCTCGGCGCCGGTCTGCTCTGGTTCGGCTGGTTCGGCTTCAACGCCGGTTCGGAACTGGCGGCCGACGGCACCGCTGCACTCGTGTTCGTCAACACCATCGCGGCGCCGGCAGCAGCCCTGCTCGCCTGGCTCATCGTCGAGAAGATCAAGGACGGCAAGCCGACTTCGGTCGGTGCCGCATCGGGTGCCGTCGCCGGTCTCGTCGCGATCACCCCGGCGTGCGGTTCGTTGCACCCGATCTGGGCGATCGTCCTCGGCCTCGTCGCCGGTGTCGTGTGCGCCCTCGCTATCGAGCTGAAGTTCAAGCTCGGCTTCGACGACTCGCTCGACGTCGTGGGCATCCACCTCGTCGGCGGCCTCATCGGCACCCTGTACCTCGGCTTCTTCGCCAACGGCACCGGCCTCTTCATGGGTGGTGACGCTTCACAGCTGCTCGTCCAGGCGATCGCCGCGTTCGCCGTCCTCATCTACTCCTTCGTGCTCGCCTTCATCATCGGCTTCGCGATCGAGAAGACGATCGGCTTCCGCGTGAAGAACGAGGACGAGATCGCCGGCATCGACACCGTGGTCCACGGTGAAGAGGGATACGTCCTGGTCGACACCAAGGCCTGATCCACCGGCCTGAACGACCTGCCCGACCCGACCCGACGAGGACGAGATGCGCGGAGCAGCTGGACCCGAACCGGCTGCCACCCCCGCTCATCTCGTCCTCGTCGACGTCGCGTCACGACCACCGGCCGACCCGGGCCCGCCCCGGCTCGTCCGGTTCGCCGACCTCGTGCGGCAACCACTCGACCGCGGCCGAGGAAGCGTGCGAGACGTCTGGACGAGCACCGATGTCGACCGCCGCATCCGCTGGCGACTGCAGGTCGTCGAGCTCCGTGACGCCGCCGGGCTCATCGCCGCCCCCGACGACATGAACCACGCGATCGTCGGCTTCGCCGGCCCACAGGTCGCGGTCCGCGCGGGTGGGAACGAGCTGAACGGCCCCGGACGCATCCTGCACCGCGACGAGGTCCTGACCGTGCGCGAATCCTCCGTGCGCCTCTCGAGGCCGCGGCTGCGGGCCTCGGGGTCGAGCTCGATGATCCTGCTGAGCTACAGCACCTCGGAGGACCCGCCGACGCTGAGCTTCGAGCAGCCGGACACCACGCACGATCCCGCCGACGGCCTGCGGATCACCCTCGCCCTGCGCGGTCCGATCCGGCGCGGCGATGGCGAGGTCCCACAGGGTGCCGCCCTCGTCTCCGCTCCCCTCGCGGTTCCGCCGCGCTATCGCTGACCGGCGGCAGCCTGGATCGCCGCACGGCGCGCCTGGGCACGCTCCGACCTACCACGGGCGGCCATCACCAGCATCATGACGCCTGTCCCCCCGAGGATGACGGTGAAGACCGCTCCGAGGCCCGTCATCCACTCGCCCTCGCCCCCATAGCCCTCGACGACCGCCGCACCCGGGTCTGTCGCCCGGTACACGATCACGACCTCGTCGCCGACGGACGGCCGGTCGCTGATGTCCCAGGACTCCCACACCGAGTGCACGACGTCGTCGGTGGACCGGTAGTCGACCCGGAAATCCAGGTCGGAGGCCTCGACACCGTCCTGCACTTCGGTGATCGTGCCGGTAGTGCGCGTCCCCGTCTCCAGCAACTGGTCGTCCGCAAGCCGGAGGCCGACGCCGATCGCGATCATCACCGGACCGACGAGGAGCATGCCCAGGATCAGCGCGACGACGCCGAGACGGTTGCGGGTGGGATGCGACGCCGCGGCGGCAGGTTGCTTCTGGAGGTCCACCCGCCCATCTCAACACACGAGCGGTCAGGCCGGCGCCTCCGACGCACCGGTCCGGCCGTCGGCGAACCGCTGTCGCGCGTGTTGCTGCCGTGCCCCGACGGGCACCGCCTCGGTCGCCGCGGGGAGACCCATGGACGGCGTCGACACGTAGATACTCTCGGCGCGGTCGACGAGGAACGTCTCGTGCCAGACGCCGACGGCCTTCGGAGCAGACCGGGCGCGCTTGTTGAACCGCGACCAGGCAGGCCGATGGGCGGAGGCCGGTGCCGACGCGTAGGCGTAGAGCTTGTCGATCGACGACCAGTACTGCACGAGGTACGGGCCGCTGGAACCAAGCAGGATGTGCGAACCGAGGAGCCCGGACTCCGGGTCGGACATGAGCTCCTGCAGCATCCGCGGCATGTCACCGAAGATCGGGAGCCATTTGTCCACCCGCCACCACTGGTTGATGGTCATCCCGATGTGGAACACGACGAGCTCCCCCTCGTGACGATGGGTGATTCGGCCGACGACGACGCGTGACATAGACTGCTCCTGTTCGATAGTGACGCTATCCAAGTTGGATAGTAGCACTATCCAGACGAGGAGGACAGCATGAGGATCTCGGAACTCGCGGCGGTGTCCGAGGTGCCGGTGGCCACCATCAAGTACTACCTGCGCGAGCAACTCCTTCCGGAGGGCGAGCGCACCTCGGCGACCCAAGCGAGCTACGGCGACGCCCACGTGTCCCGGCTCCGCGTGATCCGCGCACTGCTCACCGCCGGCGTGAGCATCGCGGAGACCCGGAACGTCGTCGCCGCGCTCGACTCACCGCCGGCGGGTCCGTACGACCTCCTCGGCGTCGCCCACACCGCCGTCACCCCGCGCCCGAGTGGTCCGGTCGACACGACCCGCGCACTGGAGCTCTACGAACGACTCGGCGGGATCGAGGCGCAATGCGATCCCGGACTCCTCGCCGGCCTGGCCGGAGCCCTGGACACCCTGGAACGAGCTGGCTTCACCGTGCCACCCGCAGTCCTCGACCGCTATGTCGACGCAGCGCGCAGCATCGCCGAAGCCGAGATCGACGGCATCCCGGCGGACTCACCCGAGCTCGCGGTGCAGTACATCGTGCTCGGCACCGTGCTCACCGAGCCGCTGATCCTCGCCCTCCGTCGGGCGGCCCAGCAGGTGGTGTCGTCGGAGCGCTTCGCCGGGACGGAACTCCCGCCGTCCGAGTCGTCCTGACGCGCAGACGTCGTGCGCCTCAGGCGTCGAGTTCCGCCGAGGTGGGCGGGTTCGCTCCTGGCCGTGACACCGTGATGCTCGCGGCCCGCGCGGCGCGGTCGAGCAGCTGTTGCAGCACCTCGTCGGACACCTCGCGAAGTCGCTCCTCGGCCCCGGGCCCAGCGATACCGGCGGTCAGCAGTCCGTCGATCAGCGCACCCATGAACGTGTCGCCGGCACCGACGGTGTCGGCCACCTGCACCCGCGGCGTCTCGATCTCGAGCACGGAACCGTCTCTGACCGCGACCGCCCCGTCACCACCCATCGTCACGACCACGAGTCCCGGCCCGGCCGCGACCCATTCTCGAGCTGCGTCGACCGGTGCCACACCGGGCAGCAGGAACGCGACGTCCTCGTCACTCGCCTTCACGACGTGGGCGCGCGCGATGCAGTCGAGCGCCGCCTGGCGGACGCGGGCCGCGTCGTCGATGAGCGATGGCCTGATGTTCGGGTCGTAGGTGATGAGCGCCGAGGGACGACGCGTCTCGACCAGCTCGCGCAGGCGGTCGGCACTCGGCTCGAGGACCGAGGCGATCGAGCCGGTGTGGACGACGGCGGCGTCCGGCGCACCCGAGGCCTCCAGATCGAGCGAGAGGTCGAACTCGTAGGTGGCCGCCCCCTCGGCGTCGAGGGTCGCCTGAGCCGTGGACGTCCGACCGGTCGGAGCCGACACGAGGGTCACCGCGGACGCGTCGAGCCAGGAGCGGATCGCCGCGCCGCGCTCGTCGTCGCCCACATGGGTCACCAGGGCCGGGGCACGGCCCAACCGACCGAGGGTGATCCCGACGTTCGCCGGACTGCCGCCGGGGCTCTCCGCCTGCGTCCCGTCGAGCCGTCGGACGATGTCGATGAGGGTCTCGCCGGCGATGAGGACGTCGGTCGTGGGGGCTGCGTGCATGGCATCTCTCTCTGCTGGGTGCGAGGGTCGGGTGGCGTCAGCCGGCGGCGGTCGACACCGCGGCGATGAGCGAGTCGCGCTCGATGATCGGCATGGTGACCAGCTCGTGCCCGAGGGCGTGCTGGCCGAGGAGCATCGAGGCTCCGAGCGCGCCGATCTCCTGGTATGGCAGCCGCGCGGTGGTGAGGCCCGGGCGCAGGTAGCCGGCGAGGATCTCGTCGTCGAAGGAGACGACGGAGACGTCCTGCGGGATCCGACGCCCCCGTTCGAGCAGCACCTGGTAGGCGCCGAAGGCGACGCCGTCGTTCGCGGCGAGGATCGCCGTGACGTCCGGGTGGCGCTCGAGGAGCGTGGCCGTCGCCTCGTAGCCCGGTTCCGGCTGCCACTCGACGATGTCGACCCGAGCAGGTTCGATCCCGGCCTCCGCGAACGCCGCGGCGATGCCCGCGAAGCGGAGTGCCACCGTCGCCGTCTGTCGCGGATCGTTGATGACGTCCTGCGGCAGGTCGCCGACCACGCCGATCCGTCGGTGACCCGCGTCGACGAGCCGCTTCGCGACCGCGTACCCGGCAGCTCGTTCGTCGGGCAGGACGTTCGCGTGTCCCGAGGAGGACGCTCCGTTGAGCACCACGACGGGAACACCGGTCGAGGTGGCGGGGAGGTCGATGAGGCGGGCGCCGAGGAGGCCGATGAGGATGCCGTCGACGCGGTGGTCGATCATCGTCTCGAAGGCGCGGGCGAGGCCGCCCTCGATCCCCTCGGTCTCCGCGATGAGCATCGTGTGGTCATGGGCCTTCGACACCTCGAGCGCGCCGCCGATGAGCCCTGAGGCGTGCCGGGTGAGCGTGACCTCGTCGGAGATGAACCCGATCGTCCTGGTCTTCCCGCGGCGCAGCACCTGGGCCGCGGGGTTCGGGCGGTAGTCGAGCTCCGCTGCGGCGGCGCGGACCCGCTCGACGGCGTCCGCGGACAGCCGGGAACCGGGGCGGTCGTTCATGATCATGCTCACCGCGGCCTTGGACATGCCCGCGCGCTCCGCGACGTCCGCCAGGGTCGTGCGGCGGCGTTGCGTGGACATGACACTCCCTCGTGCGGTTTGCTGAATCAGTTCAGCATATCGCGCGGAGCTGTGTTATGTTTCGACTGCTGAATCCGTTCAGCACCTCCATTCACGGCTCATCGTCCGCGCCCTGCGAACGGTCGGCCCCGATTTCGCAGGAGCAACAACGTGGTTGATCTGAGTCGCAGGGCGGCACTCGCCCTGCTCGGTCTCGGTCTGGCGGGCACGGCCATCTCCTGGCCGCGCCTCACCGGCGGAGACATCCCCGGCCGAGGTGACGACGCCCTCACCGTCGCCCTCTTCGGCACCGCCCAGGACGCCGCCGCCCGGCAGTCGCTCGTGGACGGCTTCCAGAAGCTGCACCCCGACATCCCCGTCCGGATCATCGCGATCCAGGGCCAGGACTGGGGCAACTTCTTCGCGAAGATCCTCACGATGGTCGCGGCCGGCACCCCGCCGGACATCGTGTCGGTCGCCACGGAGGGCACCCAGCTGTTCGCCGAGCGCCTCGCCCACCCGATCGACGAGTACGTGCAGCGCGACGCCGCCGAGCTGCAGGAGTACTTCGACGACGTGAACCCCTCGCTCATCGAGTCGTTCATGTACAAGGGCAACCTGTTCCAACTGCCCGACAACTTCAACGCGGCGAACATGTACTACAACACCTCCGCGTTCGAGCGGGCCGGCCTCGAGCGTCCGCGCGACGACTGGTCGGTCGACGACTTCTTCACCGTCGGCCGCACCATGCAGGCCAGCGCCCCCGGATCGTTCCTGCCGTACTTCTGGAACAACCGACTCTGGGGCGGCGTCGTGCCCTGGTTGTACATCAACGACACGAGCTTCCTCACCGAGGAGAAAGCACCCGGCGGCGACTGGATGTGGTCGAAGTTCTACCCGAACGAGACCCCTCGTGGTGGTGGGTACCTGTGGGAGAACGCCGACGCGCTCAGCGACCGCACCGTCGAGAGCTTCGAGGTCCTGCAGCGCATGGTCTCCGAGGGCATCGCCGCGAACCCCGCCCAGGGCGGCGGCAACGAGCTCGTCTCGCTCTTCTCCCGCGGCTCGGTCGGCATGACGCCGGCCGGCGGGTTCTGGGTCAAGGGACTCAACGACGCCGGCCTCGGCGACGACGAGTACGACGTCACCTACTTCCCGAAGATGCGCGGACAACGCCACCAGTTCGGAGCCGGCGGCTACGCGATGATGCAGACCTCCGAACGCAAGGACGAGGCGTGGGAGTGGATGAAGTACTGCATCTCCGTCGAGGGCATGTCGATCGCGCACAGCCAGCCCGACTCGTCGCTGCCCCGTCGCTCGCTCAACGCCGAGCTGTACGGCGGTGACATCGGCCCGAAGCACTGGGAGGTCTTCTACGACACCCTCGACCGGTTCCCGACGACCGGCCCGATGCCCGCACCGCCTCAGCAGGCGGCCGTGGAGTCGGCCCTCATCAAGAACGTGGTCGGCACGATCACGAACGGCCCGAACGGCGTCCGCCGCGGCCTCGAGACGATGCAGCGAGACCTCGAACTCGCGCTGAAGGGACGATGATGGCACTGCAGTCACCGACGGCGACCCGGGCACTGGTCGTCCCGCCCGAGGCCAAGACCGGACGGCGCAAGCAGGCCCCTCGCGGCAGCCGGCTGCTCGTCTGGGTGTTCCTCGCCCCGACGCTCATCGGCCTCGGACTCTTCAGCTTCGTCCCGATAATCGGGTCGTTCGTCCTCGCCTTCTTCCGGTGGGACATCATCTCGGCACCCGAGTTCGTCGGCGTCGGCAACTTCGTCGACCTCGCGGCCAACCCGACGGTGCGCGTGTCCTTCCTGAACACGGTCGGCTTCGTCGTAATTGCGGTGACGCTGCAGCTCGCCGTCGCGCTCCTCCTCGCGATCCTCGTGCAGTCGCGCATGCCGGAATGGCTGCGTACCTTCTTCCGCTCCGCGCTGTTCTTCCCGTTGGTGCTGTCGGCCGCGTCCGTGTCGCTCGTGATGTCGTACCTGTTCAACCAGGAGTTCGGCCTCGTCAACGAGTTCCTCGGGCTCTTCGGCGTCGAGAACATCGGCTGGCTGACGACCGGGTTCGGAGCGAAGATCGTCGTCCTCCTCGTGTACGTGTGGCAGAACTTCGGGTTCACCTTCCTGCTGTTCATCGGCGGACTCGCCGCGATCCCGCGCGAGGTCTACGAGGCGTCGTCGCTCGACGGCGCGTACGGCTGGAGCCAGTTCCGGAACGTCACCCTGCCCCTCGTGAGCCCCACCATGCTCGTCGCGTCCGTCATGGCCATCATCAGCGCCCTGCAGATCTTCGACCAGCCGTACGTCCTCACGCGAGGTGGGCCGGGAGACGACACCCGTACCGCGGTGATGGTGATCTACGAGTCCGCGTTCCAGCAGCTCGACTTCGGTCTCGCCGCAGCGATCGGCATCGTGCTGACGCTCCTGATCATGCTCGTCACCGCCGCGCAGTTCCGACTGAGCAAGCGTTTCGTCTTCTACGGATGAGGTCCCAGATGTCCATCGCAGCAGTCACCCCCGACTCATCACGCCGCCGACTCGCCACGGCCGGGAAGTTCCTCGTCCTCGTCATCGCCGCGTTCCTCACGCTCGCTCCGGTGGTGTGGACGCTCATCACGGCGCTCACCCCGGCGAACGTCGCCACCGGGCAGACCGAGTTCGGCCCGGGCGCGTTCATCGACGTCTTCCAGAAGATCCCGATCCTGCTCTACACCTGGAACAGCGCGCTCGTGACGCTCCTCATCGCGGCCGGACAGATGCTCAGTGCGGCCATGGCCGGCTACGTGTTCGCGCGCTTCGACTTCGGCGGCAAGCGCATCCTGTTCGGACTCATCCTCGCCACGATGATGGTGCCGATGCAGGTGACGATCGTCCCCGTGTTCATGCTCATCCGCGGCATGGGACTCTCCGACACGCTCCTCGCGCTCATCATCCCGATGATCCCGACGGCGTTCGGCACGTTCCTCATGCGGCAGTACTTCATGGGGCTGCCGCCGGAGCTCGCCGAGGCGGCGCAGATCGACGGGGCGGGACCGTGGAAGATCTTCTTCCGCATCTACCTGCCGCTCGCCGCCCCGGGCCTCGCGATCGTCGGCATCCTCGCGTTCAACTACCACTGGAACGAGTTCTTCCGACCGTTGATCCTCACGATCAGCGAGCAGAACTTCACCCTCCCGCTCGGGCTCGTGACCCTGCAGGGCAATCTCGGCACCGGGTCGGTCGCGACCGTCCTCGCCGGTGTCGTCCTGTCCATGATCCCGGCTGCGCTGGTCTTCGTCTTCGGCCAGAAGCCGCTGCGCGAAGGGCTCACCGCCGGCGTCAGCAAGTGACCAGCACCACCGCCCTCCCCTCGATCCGACTGATCTCGAACCGAAAGGAAGCCATGACCGGCCTCCACGCAACGCACGTCCTCGACCGCGGCTTCCCACTGCTGCACCCACGACCCGAGGCCGGGTGGTTGAACGACCCCAACGGCATCATGTTCGTCGACGGTCGCTGGCACGTCTTCTTCCAGTACAACCCGGGGTCGGCCCGGCACGAGGACATCCACTGGGGTCACGTGAGCTCGCCGGACCTGCTCGCCTGGGAGGAGCACCCGGTGGCCCTGGCGCCCCGGCCGGGCACCACCGACGGCTTCGGCTGTTGGAGTGGCGTCGGGGTCGTCGACCAGGGCCGGCCGGCCGTCGTCTACTCGGGCGCGCGTGATCGACACGGGTTCTCGGAGGTCGTCGTCGTCCACGGTTCGGCGGATGCGCAGGACTGGAGCGGCGAACGTGTCGTCGCGGCCTCGCTCCCCGCGGACGAGCGCGTGACGATGGTACGCGACCCGTTCGTCTTCGAGCTGGGTGGGCGCCGCTGGGCGATCCAGGGTGCCGGCCGCTCCGACGTCGGTGGCGCACTACTCCTCTGCGGTGTCGACGACCTCGACGCCTGGACCGAGGAGGGGTACCTGCTGACGGCCGAGGCGCCGGTCGTCTCGGAGCTCGCTCCGTGCGAAGGCTGGGAGTGCCCGCAGCTCGTGCGCGTCGGCGACGACTGGGTGCTGCTGGTGTCGCTGTGGCTCGACGGCCAGCCGCACCGCGGGGTGGCTTGGGTCCTGGGCTCGATGGAGCTCGACGAGGCCACGGGGCGACCCGTGTTCAGCGCCCGGCGGACCGGCATCATCGACGAGGGGTCGAGCTTCTACGCACCGCAGGCCGTGCAGTCCGACGGTTCGGACGGCCAGCCGGAGCGGGTGCTCCTCTGGGGCTGGGCCCAGGAGATCGCCCCCGACGGCGTGCGCGGCCGGACGCAGGCGGACACCGACGACCAGGGTTGGTCGGGCATGCTGACGTTCCCGCGCGAGCTCGTGGTCCGCGGCGACGAGGTCGAGCTGGTCCCCGCGCGGGAACTGACGGGACTCCGGGCCGAGGTCGTCGATGCGGCGGAACTCCCTGATCAGGCGGAGGTGCGACTCACGGGTGCAGGCGCGGCCTCCCTCGCGCTGGCGGGTTCGGACACGCAGCTGATCTGGCGGGGCGAGCTGGCCGAGGGTGACGAGGTCCGGATCCTCATCGACGCGTCCATCGTCGAGATCCACCACACCGGGCACCCCGCCCAGACGTTCCGGGCGTATCCGGCCGACGGCGAGCGATACGCCGTGCGGCAGGACGCGGGGGTGCGAGCCGACGCCTGGTCGCTGGCCCTCCCCACGGCAGGCGGCGTGTCGGCATCCCACTGACCCGGAAACGCGGTGACGCGCGGCACGGAATGCGCCGCGCGTCACCGCGTGCAGTCGCCGGACCTACTTCGCGAGGAACTCCAGGACGGCCTCGTTCCATTCCTCCGCGTGGCTGACGTTGACGCCGTGCGGCGCACCCTCGACGACATACAGCGTCGACGTCGGGATCGCCGCGTGCGTCCGTGCACCGGAGCCCTCGAAGGGGACGGTCGCATCACTGTCGCCGTGGATGACGAGCGTCGGGACCGTGACGTTCGGCAAGTCGTCGCGGAAGTCGGTGTTCGCGAACGACGCCATCGCCTCGAGCGCGGCGGGCTTGAACGCCTGGTGCGCGAGCGCGAGGGCTTCCTGACGCTGCTCCTCCGTGACCTTCAGCTCGCCGTCGACCGAGAAGAAGTCGGTCGTGAACTGGTCGTAGAACGCGTCCTGGTCCGCCGTGAGACCTGCGGTCATCTTCGCGGCCTCGGAGACGGGGAGCGGACCGTCCGGGTTGCCGGGGGTCTGCAGCAGGTAGGGCGGCACTGCGGAGGCGAACACCGCACTGTGGATGCGCTCCGAACCGTGGCGGGTGAAGTACCGGGCGACCTCGCCGCCACCCATCGAGAACCCGACGAGCGTCACGTCGCGCAGGTCGAGGGCTTCGATGACGGCCTGCAGGTCGTCGGTGAGCCGGTCGTAGCCGTAACCGGTCAGCGGCTTGTCGCTGCGACCGAAGCCGCGGCGATCGTAGGTGATGACACGGTAGCCGGCGGCCTCGAAGGCCGGGACCTGTTCCCTCCACGACTCGCCCGACAGCGGCCACCCGTGGATGAGGACGACCGGGCGTCCGTTGCCGCCGGTGTCGTCGACGTGCAGCTTCGTCTCCTTCAGCAGGCCGTGGTGTGCGGTGATCTCCGACATGGCGTTCCTCTCCCGGGCCGCAGGTCGCGGCCACTCAGACCAGCTTCGGAGGGAGTGCCGCGAGCGGATGGGGGCTTGCGAACCGCGAGGCGATGTCCTATCCGATGAAGACTCCGGCGACGTGGCGACCCGGCACGTTCACCGCTCGGTCGGGAGCAGCCCCAACCGCCGTGCGGTGGCCAGCGCGTCCTCGCGGGAGTCGACACCGAGCTTCCGGTAGACGTTCCGGAAGTGGAACTTCACCGTGTTCGCGGACACGTACAGCGCCTGCGCGATGTCCTGCCGGGTCCGGCCCTCCGCGGAGAGCTGGAGGATCCGACGCTCGGTGGCGGTGAGCTCCACGAGCTGCACGGTCTCCGGCGTCGGCTCGGGACTCGAGGCGAGCGTCCGCTCGATCCGCGCATGGGTCTCGCTGGGCGACATCGTGCCGAGGAGGTGTCGCAGCGGCCTGCGCGGCGCGACCACGAACGGTGTGAGCATCCCGGTCCGCGCCGTCGTCGCGATCGCCTGCAGGAGATGCCGCCGACCGTCCTCGTCCGAGTCGTCGGCGAGCGCCGAGGTGATGAGCAGCTCCGTCTGCGCACCGGCGTCGATGTGCTCCTCTGCGAGCCCGGCGGTTGCGAGCTCCCGCGCGAGGGGTTTGCGGTCGGTCAGGAGCGCGAGCCGCGAGGCGACCGCCGCGGTGTGGGCGTTCCGGTCACGGCCGTCGAGGAGGACGCTGGCCTCCGTCGGACGGTCGAGGGCGAGGAGGAGTGACGCTTCCACTGCGTCGAGGAGTCGCTCCGACCCGGCATGACGCAGGCTGCGACCGGCGAACACGCGGGTGCGTTCGATGAGCTGCAGCGCCGCCCGTCGATCGCCCCAGAGGAGTGCGTGCTGCGCTTGCGCGTAGGTGATGAACGGCGCCCAGGACCGCTCGCGGTTGACCTGGAGCTCGAGCGTCGCGAGCGCCGCCTCCGCCGTCGCCCGGTCGACGCGGGCGATGGCGATCAAGGCCCGGGCGATGGCACCCGACAGTTGGACCAGCGGCACCATCCACCCGTGCGCGCCGCCCCCGTCGTCGTGGCGCTCGAGCCAGCGGTCCGCCTCCACGATCTCGCCGCGCACCGCGTAGAGCAGGGCGAGCTTGCCGGAGGCGTCACCGCCGTTCCGGCCGTCCCACGACTCGTGTCGGAGCTCGTACGCCTCGCGGAGCACGAGGCTCGCCTCGTGGAGGTCACCTACGAGCAGTTTCGTGATCCCCACCTGCAACAGGGCGGTGGGGACGCGGGGCGCGAACTCGGTCGGGCGGTGCACGCGGGCCCGTCGCGCGAGCTCCTCGGTGATCCGCGCGTAGTGCAACGCGCGCTGGTGCCGACCGTGCACGCGGTAGGCGATCATGAACGCCGTCGATGCGCTCAGGCTGATGCGCGCGAGCTCGGTGCGAGCTCGGTCCCGGAGGTCGTCGGGATCGGTCGGGAGCTGGAACCGCCCCACCGACTGGTCGAGTGCGTCGGTCTCCCCACGGATGTTGAGCCGGATCTCCCGGACGGCGAAGACGATGGGGTGGTTCGAGAGCACGCGCGCCGGGAGCGCCTGCAGCGCACGGTCGAGCGTCGCGAGGTCGAGCGCCATGAGGATCCCCCACTCGTACTCGATCACCGAGACGACCGTGTCCCAGTCCTCCTCCTGGATGGCCGTGGTGAGGAGACGGGTGACCGGGGCGACGTCCGTGGGGTGGAGGAACCCCGCCCCGAGGGAGGGAAAGTACCTATTCCGACCGATGTGCACGGGTCAACCCTAGGTGACCCTCACCTGTCGGGGAACACCCGGGGCAGGATGCGGGGTGGTCTTTGGCCGATCCGCCCGGAACGCGTCGGGGTTGCCGCTCTACTGATCCTCGGCCCCTCAGCTGGGGCCAGGTTTTCGGCGGGCGCACCGCCGCTTCACGGGGAAGGCAACACACATGCAGCAGCACACGGGTCGAAGGAGTCACCGCGCACGGTGGCGGAACCGGTGGGGCGCACCGTCCGCCGCTCGCGCGACCATGGGGATCATCGGGGTGACCGTCCTGTCGGCGCTCTCGCTCGTCGGGGTCGGCTCGAGCGCGCAGGCGCTGCCCGGGACGCCGGGGACGCCGCAGTCGGGATCGATCGTCTACGCCGAGGACTTCGAGAACGGAGCGACGTCGCCGACGTACATCGAGGACTACGTCGGCGCCGACGGCACGCGCTACACCGCGGACGCCTCCTGGCGCGACCATGCCCAGTGCAACGGCAACGTGACGAGCTTCGCCTCGTCAGCGGAGCCGCAGTGTTTCGCGGAATCGGCGTCCGGTGAAGGACGCACGCGGCAGCTCGCCTGGGCCCTCGGCGCCGGCGACACGTCCAACCACTCCGTGAGCGCCTGGACGTCTCAGCAGAACCTCACCATGAACCCGCCGAACGCGGTCGAGTTCGCGACCGTCGACCCGATCGCGCTCACAAGCGCCGGCCGGTTCCTCACGACCTCGGTGGACCTCGCCGCGGTGTCCTGCAACGCGTCGCAGCAGCCCGTCCTCGAGTTCTTCCTCACCGACGACCAGGGCGACGCGCACTCCGTCGGTGCCGTCAACGGGTGCACCGCAGCCGGTTCCCGCTCCGTCACCGCGCCGGCGACCGGTGCGGCCGGGGCGGAGAACGTCCGCGTCGGCACCTACGTCTCGCCGGGAGCCGTCCTGCTCCCCGGGGCGACCGTCGGCATCGTCGCCCGCAACCTGACCGGCGGCGGCACGGCCGGCAACGACCACGCCTTCGACAACATCCAGGTGCTCGACGTCTCCCCGCAGCTGGACAAGTCGTTCAGCCCGGCGAGCGTCGTCGCCGGTGAGACGTCCACGCTGACCCTCACGATCACCAACACCGACGAGCTCGCGGCGAAGAACGGCTGGTCCTTCACGGACGCGCTGCCCGCCGGCCTGACGATCGCCGACGGCGACGCCTCGACCACCTGCCCGTCGGGTGTGGTCACCGCGCCCGAGGGCGGCTCGTCGATCGACGTCACCGGGAACCTCAGCCAGGGCATGACCTCCTGCGCCGTCACCGTCGAGGTCACGTCGCCCGTCGCCGGGACGTTCACGAACGGTCCCGACAACATCACGAGCGTGGGCCTCAACCCGCCGGCCGACGCCACGGTCGAGTTCGTGCCGCAGGCTCCCGCGATCACCGTCGTGAAGTCCGCGTCACCCGCTGCTGCGGAGTACGCCGTCGGCGACGAGATCACCTACTCCTTCCTCGTCACCAACACCGGCAACGTGCCGCTCACCGACGTCCAGGTCGACGAGGGCGCGTTCACCGGGACCGGTGACCTCTCCGACGTCGTCTGCCCGCCGGGAGCGGCGACGCTCGCCCCCGCGGCGGCCGTCACCTGCGAGGCCACCTACACGATGACGCAGGCCGACATCGATGCCGGGACCGTCTCCAATTCGGCCACCGCGACCGGGACCCCGCCGCAGGGCCAGCCACCGGTCTCACCGCCGTCCGAGGTCACCATCCCGGGCGTGGCCCAGGCCCCGGCGCTCACCGTCGCGAAGTCGGCGACGCCGACGACGGTCGCGAACGCCGGCGAGGACGTCACCTACTCGTTCCTCGTCACCAACACCGGCAACGTCACCCTGACCGACGTCTCGATCATCGAGGGCGAGTTCACCGGCACCGGCGAGCTCTCCGACGTGGTGTGCCCGGCCGCAGCCGGCTCGCTCGCCCCGGCGGCGACCGTCACCTGCGAGGCGAGCTACACGGTCACGCAGGCCGACGTCGACGCCGGCTCGGTGACCAACTCGGCGACCGCGACCGGCACCCCGCCGGCAGGCGGCACTCCCCCGGTCTCACCGCCGTCGGAGACCACGGTCGAGTTCCCCGCAGCGCCCGCCATCACGGTGGCGAAGTCCGCGACGCCGACCACGGTCGCGAACGCCGGCGAGGACGTCACCTACTCGTTCCTCGTCACCAACACCGGCAACGTCACCCTCACCGACGTCCAGGTCGACGAGGGCGACTTCACCGGCACCGGTGAGCTCTCCGACGTCGTCTGCCCGCCCGCGGCAGGTGCGCTCGCTCCCGCCGCGACCGTCACCTGCGAGGCCACCTACACGGTGACCCAGGCCGACGTCGACGCGGGATCCGTCACGAACACCGCGACCGCGACCGGCACCCCGCCGAACGGTGGCACTCCCCCGGTCTCGCCACCGTCGGAGACCACCGTCGCGTTCCCGGCGACACCCGCCATCACGGTCGTGAAGTCGGCCGATGCGGTGGCCCAGGACGGCCTCGCGGTCGGCCAGGTCGTCACCTACTCCTTCCTCCTCACCAACACCGGGAACGTCACGCTGACGAACCCGACGGTGGTGGAAGGGGAGTTCTCCGGCGCCGGCGAGCTGTCCGACGTCGTCTGCCCGGCCGAAGCCGCTTCGTTGGCACCGGGCGCGACGATCACCTGCGAGGCCACCTACACGGTCGTGCAGGCCGACGTCGACGCGGGCCTGATCACGAACTCGGCGACCGCGACGGCGACGCCGCCGAGCAGTGTGAACGGTGTGCCGCCGGTCTCGCCGCCATCGGAGGTCACGATCCCGTCGCCGCCCGTCCCCGGCCTCTCGGTGGTCAAGACGGCCGATGTCGAGCGGGCCACGACTGCGGGACAGGTCATCACCTACTCGTTCGAGGTGACGAACACCGGCAACGTCACCCTTCGTGACGTCGCGGTCCAGGAAGGTGACTTCACCGGCACGGGCACGCTGTCCGCGATCACCTGCCCGACGGGCACGGCGCTCCTCGCCCCCGGGCTCCAGGTCGTCTGCACCGCGACCTACACGGTCACCCAAGCGGACCTGAACGCGGGCTCGATCCGCAACACCGCGTTCGGGACCGGCACGACGCCGGGCGGCGAGTCGTTCACCTCCGACCCGTCCACGGCGACCGTGAGCACGCCGGGTCCGGTGCTCGCCTCGACCGGAACGACCGTCGCACCACTGGCGGTCGGGGCGGCGATCCTGCTGTTGCTCGGTACCGGGCTCGTCATCCGACGCCGCCTCGTCACCGGACGCTGACCCGGAACTGACCGATCGGGCGGGTCGAGCCTTCGGGCTCGGCCCGCCCGTCGTCCTTCCACCACCACTAGCCTGTTGAGGCCATGAGAACCGCGACCACCACGACCCTGCTCCGCTGCGCGGCCTTCGGCGCCGTCGGTGCCGTCATCCTGTTCCTCGTCAGCCCGCTGACGTCGACCGCCGCGGTGCTCAACCCCGTGCTCTACGCCGCGATCGCCGCCGTCACGATGGTCATGCCGATGCTCGCCAGGCGTTGGACGGGCGTCCCCGGTGCGACGGTGCTCACCGCAGCCGTCACCGGGCTCCTCGCGCTGCCCGTCACGGCCCTCGGCCCGGCGATCATCGTCGCGCTCGTCGTCCCGGCGGCGGCGATCGACCTGGTGCTCGCCCGCCGACGGCACCCCGCCCGCACGACGACCTGGCTTGCGGCCGCGGCCGGTGGCGTCGCGATCTGGGCGCTGTCCTTCGCGGTGATCTCACCCGATCTCGTCTCACCGGTGCTCGTCATCGTGCTGCTCGCGGTCCGCGTCGTGAGCTACGTCCTCGCGATGGAGCTGGCCGGTCTCGTCGCCGGGCGCCTCCGCCGATCCGGCGTGCGATCAGGGCGTCGCCGGGACGTCCGCCGAGGATCCTCCGACGCCTGATCCGCGTCAGCCTGCAGCCGCAGCATTCCACCGGAGGCGGTCGGGGTCGGCGTCCCACTCCTCCAGCAGCGCTGCACCGGAGGCGACCGGGAAGGTCGTGATCAGGCGCTCGTCGATGCCGTACACGAGCGCGACGGCGTCGGTGTCCGTCGGATCGCCGAGCCCCAGAACCATCCGACCGGACGGGCCGTCGGCCATCCGTACCGGTCGTGCGAGCAGGTCCTGCGCGGCCGCCGTCACCCGCGACAGCAGGGACGACGCACGGGCCCATGGGACGAACTCGTCGTCAGGGAGCCCGAACGCGCGCGCGAGCGCTCCGTCCAGCCAGCGGTCGCGTTTCAACCCGTAGGGTGTCGGGACCGCCGAGAGCAGGTAGCCGTAGACGTGGAGGAGCCCGGCGTTCCCGACCGGCCAGGCCGCGGCGAGGCCGGCGCGCGCATGCAGCGCCTCGAACAGCGCACGTGGGATCACGGGCCCGCCCGTGTGCTCGTCGATGACGGTCGACGCACCCCACGAGGCGAACCGGCCTGCCACCGTGTCCTCGTCGATCGCCGCACCCAACCAGGAGTGCTCCTCGAGCACGGTCGAGGGTTCGGTCTCTGCTCGTCGCGCGAGCTCCGTCATCATCACAGCACCACAGCATAGGCGGCTCGTGCGTCGGTGAATTCACCCGCCGTTCACCCGCCATGGTGATTGCGTCCACACTCGCCGTCCATGATGGACGCAGCGTCCGCAGGAGCGGCCGTGTGAACGACACGCTCAGAAGGAGCGCCTGTGGCCCCCACCATCCTCTTCGATTTCGACGGCACCCTCGCCCTCGGCGACGGGCCGATCACGGCCTTCGCCCGCGCCATCGCCGAGCGCACCGGCGACACCGGATTCGCGATGCGCGCCGAGGCCGCCCTCGCCGCGTTCACGACCGGCGAGACCGACGCCCGCGACGGGTACGACGCCGTGACCCGGATCGCCCGCGAAGCCGGCGTCGGTGCCGACGTCATCGGCGCGTCCTACGACGACTCGCGCGCGCTGCTCGGCTCGAGCGAAGCGGCGGTCGACTCCCCCGACGGCCTGCCCGCATTCCTCGAGACGCTGGGCACCCACGCCCGACTCGTCCTCGCCACGAACGCCCCCGGCGACGGCATCACAGCGCTCCTCCAGTCCTGGGGCGTCGCCGAGGCGTTCGACGCCGTGCACTTCACCGTCGGGAAGCCGGCGGGCCTCGTCCCGCTCATCCGTGACGCGCTCGCCGCCGGCCCCGTCCTCGCCGTCGGCGACATCGTCGAGAACGACCTCGCTCCCGCCGCCGAGCTGGGCGCCGACACCGCCCTCGTCGGCGCGACCTTCGAGCGCTCGACGGCCACAGCCACGATGCGTGGGCGCTCACTCGCCGACCTGTACGACCAGATCATCGCCTGGGCCGCAGCCGCATCGCGCCACCCCGACGCCTCCCAGACCTCCACTCCCGCTCCGTCCGCCTCCTGATCACCCTCCACCCTCGAAAGGCATCCCGAACATGCGCAAGACCCTGCTCCTCACCGGCGTCGCGGCCGTCGCCGCCCTCGCCCTCGCCGGCTGCAGCCCCGCCGCCTCGTCCCCGTCGGCCACGGGCACGGCGTCCTGGCCCGACTCCATCACCATCTCGCTCGTGCCGTCCGTGGAGGGCGAGGACCTCGCCGAAGCACTCGACCCGCTCACCAGCTACCTGTCGGAGAACCTCGGCATCGAGGTCAACGGGGTCGTCGCGACCGACTACGCCGCGACCGTCGAGGCCCTCGGCAGCGACCAGGCACAGGTCATCATCACCGACGCCGGCTCGCTCTACAACGCGACCGAGCGCTACGACGCGAACCTCGTCCTGCGCGACGTCCGCTTCGGCGCGACCTCGTACGCGTCGGTCGCCTACACGAACAACCCCGACAAGTACTGCGCCGAAGCGCCGGTCATGGTCACCTACGCGGCGAGCGACACCCCGCTCTCGTACTGCAACGGCATCGAGCCCGGTGCAGACGCTGCGACCGGTGCAGGACCGGCCGCGCTGAAGGCCCTCGACAAGATCTCGAAGGGCACCAAGGTCGCCCTGCAGGCCGCGACCTCGCCCGCCGGGTACCAGTACCCCGTGGTCGCGATGCGTGACGCCGGCATCGACACGGACGCCGACATCACCCAGGTCCCGGTGGAGGGCAACAACAACGCGGTCCTCTCCGTCTACAACGGCGACGCCGAGGTCTCGTTCGGCTACTGGGACGCGCGCACGACCGTCCTCAAGGAGGCGCCCGACGTCGCCGACAAGGTCGTCGCGTTCGCGTACACCGAGATGATCCCCAACGGCGGCGTCGCCGTCTCGAAGTCGCTCCCGGCCGACCTCACCAAGCAGCTCACCAAGCTCATGGCGGGCTACGCGGACTCCTCCGATGCGGCGAAGAAGGTCATGTTCGACCTCGTCGGCCTCTCCGGCTGGACCGACAAGACCGCACCGGACGAGATCACCCGCTACGGCGAGATCCTCGACCAGTTCTCGAACTGACCCGCTCCAACCGATCGACCCTCTCCAGGAATCCGGTGCATGAACACTGATCAGCATCGCGCGGAGGCCCGAGCCCAGCTCGCGGCCTCCGCGTCGTGGTCCATCCGTCTCGACGACGTCTCGGTCACCTACCCGAACGGCACGAAGGCGCTCCGCAACGTCTCCCTCGACATCGCCGCCGGGGAGATGGTCTCCGTCGTGGGGCTCTCCGGCTCCGGCAAGTCGACGCTCATCCGTACGATCAACGGCCTCGTGCCGGCGACGAGCGGGACCGTCGCCGTCGGGCCGCACACCGTCACCGGTCTGCGCGGCCGGCAGCTCCGTCGTCTGCGCGGGCACGTCGGCATGATCTTCCAGGGCTTCAACCTGGCCGACCGGACGAGCGTGTACCGCAACGTGCTCGTCGGCCGGTTCGCCAGCACCCCGACGTACCGGAACCTCCTCGGCCTGACGACCGCCACCGACCGGGAGCTCGCCCTGCGTTCGCTCCAGTCGGTCGGCATGCTCGACAAGGTCTGGACCCGCGCGGCGCAGCTCTCCGGTGGGCAGAAGCAGCGGGTCGCGATCGCCCGCGCCCTCACGCAGCAGCCGAGCGTCATGCTCGCCGACGAGCCCGTCGCGAGCCTCGACCCGCCGACCGCGCACGCGGTGATGAACGACCTGCGTCGGGTGAACACCGAGACGGGTCTCACGGTGCTCGTGAACATCCACCTCATGGACCTCGCCCGCACCTACACGACCCGCATGATCGGGCTCCGCGACGGCGAACTCGTCTACGACGGCTCCGCATCCGACGCGACCGAGGCGGACTTCGAGCGGATCTACGGTCGCCCCATCCAGCCCGACGATCGGCTGGACCGATGACGGCGACCAGGACCGACGCGAAGCCGCCGTCCGGGACCGACTGGCAGCTCCCGCCCAGGCCGAGCACCCGACTGCGGACCGCGCTCATCATCGGGGCCGTGGCCGCCTTCACGATCGCCACCTGCCTCCCGGCGATCGGCGGCGTGCAGCTCGACTTCGGCGCGCTCGTCTCCCACTGGGACAACGGTTCCGGTCTGCTCCTCCAGCTCTTCCAACCCGACTTCGCCTTCCTGCCGCGCACGGTGCAACCCATGCTCGAGACGCTCCAGATGGCGCTCGTGGGTGCGGTGGCCGCTGCGTTGCTGTCCGTCCCGCTGACGCTGTGGGCGGCGGCCCCGACGAACCCGAACGGCCTGTCGCGTCGCATCCTGCGCGCGATCGTCAACGTCGTCCGCGCGGTGCCCGACCTCGTCTACGCGACCATCCTCGTCGCCATGGTCGGCGTCGGTGCGCTGCCCGGCCTCCTGACGCTCTTCCTCTTCGACCTCGGCATCATCGTCAAACTCGTCTCCGAGGCGATCGACTCCGCCGACCACCCGTACATCGAAGCCGGCACGGCCGCCGGTGGGACGCACACGCAGATCAACCGCGTCACCGTCCTCCCGCAGGTCTGGCCGCTGTTCGCGAACCAGTGGCTGTACACCCTGGAGCTCAACGTCCGCATCTCCGCCATCCTCGGCATCGTCGGCGCCGGCGGCATCGGTCGGCTGCTCGACGAACGGCGGGCGTTCTACGCCTACGACGACGTCTCGGTGATCGTCCTCGAGATCCTCGTCGTCGTCGTGCTCATCGAGGTCGCGTCCAACCTGCTGCGAAGGCGACTCGTATGACCGCGAACGATCCGAACACGTTGCTCCCCCGCCGTCCCTCGCGACTCGTCCCGACCCTCGCGGCCGTCGCCGTCGGGATCGTCGTCATCGCCGCGACCGCCGGCCTGCCGATCGACTGGCGCGACCTCGGCACCGTCCCGGCGCAGCTCGTGCACTTCGGCGGGCTCATGTTCGAGAGCCCGAACTGGGAGAAGCTGCCGCGGGCGCTCACCGAGATGTGGCGGTCGATCTCGATGGCCTGGATCGGGGCCATCCTCTGCGTCCTCGTGTCGATCCCGCTCGGCATGCTCGCCGCGGGGTCGGTCGGTCCGGTCTGGCTGCGGCTGCCGTTGCGTGGGGTGTTCGCCGTCATCCGCGCGGTCCCGGAGGTGATCATCGCCCTCATCCTGCTCACGATCACCGGGCTGACTCCGTTCACGGGCGCGCTGGCCCTCGGGATCGCCGGCATCGGCACCCAGGGGAAGTGGGTCTACGAGACGATCGAGTCCGTGCAGGAGGGTGCCTCGGAGGCCGTCCGCGCTGCCGGTGGCGGTACCGCCGAGGTGACGCGCTGGGCGCTCTGGCCTGCCGCCGCCCCGGCACTGCTGTCGCTCGCGCTCTACCGGTTCGAGATCAACATCCGCACCTCGGCGGTCCTCGGGCTCGTCGGCGCGGGCGGAATCGGCAGCATGCTGGCGAACTACACCAACTATCGCCAGTGGGATACAGTCGGGATGCTGCTGATCGTGGTGGTCGTCGTGACCATGACGATGGACGCGATCTCGGGTGCCATCCGACGCCGGATCACCCGGGGCCCCGGCATCGCCCGCACCACCCGTACCACCCTTCCCGCCCGCACGACGAGGAGCCGCAATGTGGACAGGGTCCGCTGACGCCCCGCCGACGGCCAGGATCGCGATGCTCGCGCCGTCGCTCCAGCCGAGCGAACGCCGGGTGGCCGAGACGGTGGCCGAGGACATCGAGGCGAGCATCGAGCGCACCGCCCAAGAGGTCGCCGACCTCGCCGGCGTCGGCCGCGCCACCGTCATCCGCACCGCGCAATCGCTCGGGTACGAGGGCTACCCGCAGCTGCGGGTCGCCCTCACCCGCGAGGTCGCGCTCGGGACACCGATCGCCCGCGACGATGGCGACGACTCAATGCTCGGCACCCTCCGCGGTGCCATCGACCACTTCGCCGGTCGCCTCGGCCAGACGACGTCGGCGATGACGGAGGAGACGCTCGAACGGTTCGTCCGTGTGCTCGACGAGGCACCGAGACTGCTCATCGCGGCGAACGGGCTCTCCTCACCGCTCGGTTCCGATCTGGCGATGCGGCTCATCTCCGCAGGCCGGCCGGCCGAGTACCTGCCCGACACCCTCGGGCAGCAGATCGCGGCCACCCACCTCGGCCCGGGCGCGGCGTGTCTGGTCCTGTCGGGTTCGGGCGCGAACCGGGCGTCCGTCGACGTGGCCGCGGCAGCTCGGGCGAGTGGCGCGACCGTCCTCGCGATCACCTCCTTCCCGCGCTCGGCCGTCGCCGAACTCGCCGATGTCGCGCTCGTGGTCGCTCCCATCGACGCGACCTTCCGGGACGAACTCGTGCACACCTCCCGGGCGGCCATCATGCTCGTGACGGAATCCGTGGTCGGTCTGCTCGTGGGCCGACGTGGCGATCGTGCGCAGCGCGCCCAGTCGGCGACGCTCGCGGTCATCAGCGGCTCGCTGTCGGACGACGCCTCGGACTGACCCGGGTCGGGCCGACCGGCTCGGCGCGGTGCCGGGATCCGCGAGAATATTCTCCATGCCCCGTCACCGACTGCGTCGTCACTTCCTCACCGCCGTGATCGCGGCCACCGGGTCACTCCTCGTCCTCACCGGCTGCGCTGGCCCGGCGACGACGCCGACCGCGGACACCGACGCGACGCTCCGCGTGGGCCTCGTCCTCGAGCCGTCGGACCTGAACATCCGCACGACCTCCGGCGTCGCACTCGAACAGGTCCTCATCGACAACGTCTACCAGGGGCTGGTCTCGCGCACACCGGACAACGAGATCATCGACACCCTCGCCGAGCGCCACGAGGTCAGCGCCGACGGGCTCACCTACACCTTCGTCCTCCGCGACGGGGTGACCTTCCACGACGGCGCTCCGCTCACCGCGGCCGACGTGGTCGACTCGCTCACGCAGGTGCAGCAGAACGCGGCGTTCGTCGACCACCTCGACCTGGCGCAGCTGCAGACCGTCACGGCGGTCGACGATCACACCGTCCGGTTGCAGCTCAGCTCCCCCGACTCCGACCTGCTGTGGGCGCTGACGGGTCGTGCGGGACTCGTCCTCCAGGCCGGGGCGGACAACGACCTGTCGACGACGGCGAACGGCACCGGCCCGTTCACGCTCACGTCCTGGAAGCAGGGCGACAGCATCACCGTCGAGCGGAACGACGACTACTGGGGTGACGCGCCGAAGGTGAAGGAGGTCGTCTTCAGCTACATCCCCGATGCATCCTCGGCGGTCAACGCGACCCTCGCGGGCGAGGTCGACGTGCAGATCGGTCTCGACGCGAACCTGCGGGACCAGGTCGAGCGTGCCGACGGCCTGACGATCGTCGAGGGGAAGACGACCGACAAGTACACCCTCGCCTTCAACAACCAGCGCGCACCGCTCGACGACCCCCTCGTCCGGCAGGCGCTCCGCACGGCCATCGACCACGCGGCGATCATCGAGGCCGTCGGCGGCGCCGCCGCCCTGCAGTACGGACCGATCCCGGAGCTCGACCCCGGCTACGAGGACCTCAGTGACGTCGTGAGCTACGACCCGGAAGCGGCGAAGGCGCTCCTCGCCCAGGCCGGCCAGGAAGACCTCGCACTCACGCTCACCGTCCCGAACCACTACGGCACCGCCGCCGCCAACGTCCTGGTGTCGCAGTTCAAGGCCATCGGCGTCACCCTCACGGTCGACAGCGTCGAGTTCCCCACCTGGTTGAACGACGTCTACACGAACCACGACTACGACCTCAGCCTCGTGAACCACGTCGAGGCACGCGACGTCCAGCACTGGGCGGACCCGGACTACTACTTCGGCTACGACAACCCGTCGGTGCAGTCGTTGGTCGCCGAGGCCAGGGCTGCGACCGACCCCGAGGTCGCCGATGAACGACTCCGCGAAGCCGCAGCGCTGGTCTCGAAGGACCACGCCGCAGACTGGCTCTACACCGGGATCACCCTCACTGTCGTACACGACGGCGTCACCGGCTTCCCCACCGACTTCGTCAGCGAGCACCTCGATCTCAGGGACGTCGCCGTCACCGACTGATCGGCGGCGGGATGCTAGTCGCGCTCGGCGGCGCGCGTGGCGGAGGACACCAGGTCGTCCTTCGGCAGCGCCCTGCCGTCCGTGAGGGCCTGCGTCCAGGTGGCCGTCGTCGCGACCGCGGCGAAGTTCGAGTCGAGCAGCGCCATGAGGGTCGTGTGCACCGTCTTCGCGTCGACGGACCCGGCCGCGTTCTCGAGGTTGATCGCGCCGGTCGCGTCGGAGAGCACCTCGACGTCGATCCCGATCTCCTCGGCGCCCGCCGCGGACGCGATGACGCAGTTGTTCGTCATGTACCCGACGAGCGTCACGGTGTCCGCGCCCTGACCGCGCAGCCATGCCTCGAGGTCCGTCCCGGCGAAGACCGAGCCGTACTCCTTCACGACCGGCTTCCACGACGGCTGCGCGCGGCGGGCGACCTCGGGGTGGAGCTCGAACGCGCTCGTGTCCGGGTCGAAGACCGGAGCCCCGCTGCCCGATGAGTGCTGGACGACAGCGACCGGGATTCCTGCTGCCGTCGCCGCTTCGATGGCGGTCGCGATCCGCAGGATCGACTCCTCGCGCGGCGGGTACTGGATCGCGAGCGGACCGGCGAAGTACTCCTGCTGGACGTCGATCAGGATCAGGGCGCGGCGGGTCGTGGTCACAGGGAACTCCTCGGTTCGGTGATGGCATCGGCACGACGCCGTTTCCATCCTCCCCCGTGAGCGTTCGGCGCGCGCCACCGATAGTCTCGGCGCATGGGGATCAGGGGTGCGGGGATGCGGTCGGTCGGGATCAGCGCGGGGCTCGCCGTGATGGTGGTGCTGTCGGCGTCGGCGTGCGGATCATCCGCGACGCCGAACGAGTCGCCGACCTCCGATGCGCCGAGCAGCCCGGCGTCGGCCGACCTCCTCGCGTGCAGCGACCTCGCATCGCTCGACACCGTCGCCGGCGTCCTCGCCGCTGAACCGGCGGACGTCGTCGAGGCCGTGCAGCCGTCCGACGCCGTGGATCTGGCCGTCCTGACGGCGGCCGGCGGGCTCGCCTGCTCCTGGCGGGTGGGCGCCGGACAGCAGATGATCGGCGACGGAGCGGGCGACTGGGCCTACCTCTCGATCGAGATCCTGCCGGGCGCTGCCGACGACTGGGCGCCGCCCTACGCCGGCGACACACCGTCCGAGGACACGAGGACGATCGCCGGTGTCGAGGCGACCACCTCGTCGGGCGAGACCGGGTGGCGCGTTTCGGCGCCCGTCGGCTCGGCCTGGGTCGAGCTGTCGATCACCGCCTCCGGACTGACCTCCACCGGCAGCCGGTTCGAAGGCACGCCGGCGGGCGAGGTCCTCGACAACCTCGCCACGGCGGCGGAGACCACCTTCACGACGGTGGAGCCCGCCTCCGAGGCGCAGCTCGCCTGGCCCGCGCTCGCGCCGCGCGAGGGCGACGCGACCTGCGACGGCGGGCTGGACGAGGCCGGGATCGTCTCCGCACTGCAATATGGCGAGGCCACCACCACCTACACCGTCATCGATCCGCGGGCACAGCCGATCGGCGATCTGGAGGATGCGGCGAGCGCCCGAGTCGGTGCGTTCAGCTGCGAACTCTTCGCCGAGGGCTTCGGGTACACCGACATCCTGGTCGTGCGCGACGGCGCGACGATCATCGACGAGCTGGCAGCCCAGCCCGACATGGCGGCGGCGCTCGAGCCGGTCACCCTCGAAGGCGCGGTCGACGGCGAGTCGGCACTCGTCGCGCGCCGCATGGACGGTCCGCGGTCGCCGCTCTACCTCACCGTCGGTGAGACGTTCTATGCCGTCAGCTCCGGCGACGGCGCGCAGACGGTCGCTGAGGCGATCATCGCCCAGACCCGGTAGCGGCGAGACCGACGCTCGCGATGAGCGGCGCGACCGTCACGACGAGGATGAACGCGCGTTCGGCCAAGCCGAAGGTGTGCGGACGAAGCGGCCGGACCAGGAGTGAGACCACGAGGGCGGCGAGCGCGACGGCGGCGATCGGATCGAGGACGCCCAGGACGGCGCCCGGCGCTCCACCGAGCAGGCGTCCGAGCGGGCTGATCGTCGAGTACCCGAGGGTGAACCAAGCGATGGCGAACAGGAGGTGCACCCTTCCGCCCGCTGTCGTCGAGGAACCCGTCCGATCGGTCGGCACGAACGGCATCGCCGCCAGCAGGCCCCCGAGCACGAGGAGCCAGCCGCCGACACCGAGCCGACTGTCGCCGAGGGACACGTCGGTCAACACGCCTGCGCCCAGTGCCGCCCAGGCGGCAGCCGCACTCCAGGAGGACACGGTCGCGAGGGTCCGCGTGGTGCGCGAGTCGGCGACCGCGTAGTCGCTCACGGTGTCTCGGACGGGGTGGATCCCGCCGGGCACGACATGGAGGGCGATCAGCAGCAGCAGTCGACATCCGAACAGGACGGAGGCGAGGACGAAGATCGGTTGAGACATGATGACCCTTCAGGACGTTGTGGAACGGGCTTCCGTCCATGAGGCTAGAGATTCAAGTCACTTGAAGGTCAAGGAGGACTCCGATGAGGATCGGTGAGCTGGCGAGACGGACCGGTCTGGCGACGTCCGCGATCCGTTTCTACGAGCAGCGCGACATGTTCAGCCCAGGGCAGGTCGAACGGCGCGCGAACGGGTATCGCGACTACGGGCCGAGCGCCGTGCGGCGTCTGGAACTGATCCAGGCGGGTCGGGCGGCCGGCTTCTCGCTCGACGAGATGCGGGATCGCATGCGCGACTGGGACACCATGCCCGTCTCGCAGCGTGTGGACCTGTTGCGGGAGCATCTCGAGGTCATCGAGGAGCGGATGCAGGAACTCTCACGCGGGCGCGAGACGGTGCGGGCCGCGATCGCCGGGTTGTCCGAGTCGGATCGGAGCTCGGGGTGAGGGTCGCCGAGGCGATCATCGCGCAGACGTGGTGACGGCGGCACCGTCGGCGGGCGGTGTCGTCTGTCGGGCGGAGGGCCGGCTCACTCGCCGGCGGTGTCGAATCCGCAGGTCTGGATGGTCCAGGCGATGAACGCCTGATAGTCCGGGTCGGTCGCGGCGCTCTGCACGGCCTGCGACTCGGTGAACCTCGGGTCGAGCCCGACGTCGGAGACGAGGCTGTCGGCCGGGAACTCGGCGAGGATCGCTGCGGTCTCCTCAGCGGACGTCGCGAAGACCTCGGCGCCGGCTGCGACCTCGGCGCTCACGCCGTCCAGCGGCAGGAGGTCGCGGATCGTCGTGACCTGCGCCTGCACGGCCTCGAGGTCCTCGCCGACGGTGCCCGACTTCGCGGTCGCCGCCGCGCGGTTGGCCGCGCAGAACGCCGTGTAGTCGGCGGGCCCGTCCGCGACGTCGGCGGTCGCAGTAGCGGTGGGGGTCGACGACGGCGCCGTGGAGTCGCGGTCCCCGCTGGACGGTGCAGAGCATCCGGCGAGGAGGCCGGCGACGAGGAGGGCGGAGCCCCAGACGAAGGCGAGTCGGCTGCCGTGCGGTGCGGTCATGAACGAGGTCCCCTTCAACGGTCTGCGAGTCGGCGCCATCCATGTTGCCGCACCCGTGGGCCGTCCGAAAGGTCCCCGGCGCAGGCGGGCCCTCGGGCCCTGGCGCCGGAAGGCGTCAGACTGTATCCATGAGCGCCAACGTGAACCCACTCCCCGGCGATGAACCGGAGCCTCGACGGACCTCCGGCGTCCTGCTCGCGGTCGCCATCGGGCTCACGATCGTGTCGGTGATCGTCATGGTCGCCGGGTTCGGGGACTTCATCGCCGAACGGGCTGGGACGGGTGGGTCCAGAGCATGGTTGTTCCTCGCAGTCGCGGCGACACCCGCCGCATGGTGGCGCTTCACTGTCGCACGCAGCGCCGAGCGCGAGTACCGCTCCAGGCAGGCCGCCCGGCAAGCGCAGTGGGTGCCTGGTGGGCCGATGCAGCCGCAGCAGACCTGGTCGGCGGCGGTTCAGGGCGGGCCGCCGACGAACACGCCGACCCTCGGCGTGGTTCGCACGCGTCGGCACCGCACCTGGGTGGCACCGCTCGTGACCATCCCCGTCATCATCGTCGCCGCGGTACTCCTCATCGTCGCCCTGCGATCGGTGGACGCCCCCAGGGAGGCCATCCGTACGGTCACGTTCACGATGATCGTCGGTGTCATCCTCGCCCTCGGCGTCCTGGTCCTCGGCGTCGTCCGGTTCTTCCGTGCCCCGCCGAAACCCCGTATGACACGCGCGCCCCTCGCACCCCGTCCGGCCCGGAAGCAGGGTTTCTACGACGAGCTGTCATCGGAGGACGCGAAGCGCCGAGGCCTCACCGCCGAGGAGTACGGCGTCTACAAGGGGGACGTCGGCAGTATCGTCCGACCGGTCAATTCGGCGGGCGGTCTGTTGTTCATCGCGCTCCTCTTGACCGTGCTCAACGTGTTCATCCTCGTCCTCATCGGTGTCGGGATCGCCCAGGCCAACGGCCTCCTCGCGAGCAACCCGGACGACCACCCGCTCGGTCCGGTGGAGTGGTTCTTCCTCGGATTCGAGATGCTCTTCACCCCGATCGCGTGGCGGTACTACGTCGTCGAGCGGCGGGCCCAGAAGCTGCGGATCTCGCGCGGTCTTCCGCCGACGCTGCGCTGACCGACGTGCGTCGGCACTGCGGAGCGCTTGCAACGGGCCGCCGAGCCGTCTAGCATCAGGTCATACGATTAACCCACTCGATGAAGAGGACACCTTGGCACGGAAGACGCAGACGGTCACCATGTGGCAGGTCGCCGAGCGCGCGGGCGTCTCGCAGGCCACCGTGTCCCTCGTGCTCAACAACGTGGAAGGCAATCGTGTCGCCGAGGCGACACGCAATCGGGTTCTCGACGCCGTGAACGATCTCGACTACCGGACGAACGCCTTTGCGAAGTCACTGCGCAGCGGTGAGTCCGGCATGATCGGCTTCATCTCCGACGAGGTCGCCAGCGCACCGTTCGCGGGCCAGCTCTTGAAGGGCGCCCAGCTCTCGGCCTGGGAGACGGGCAACGTGATCCTCAGTGTCGACACCTACAACGAACCCGGCCTCGAGGCGGCGGCCATCGACATGATGCGGTCGTACCGCGTGCGGGGCGTCGTCTACGCGTCGATGTACCACCGCCTGCTCGACCTCCCCGCATCCCTCGGGGACATCCCGACCGTCATCGTCAATGCACAGGACCGCGCGGGCGATGTTCCGAGCGTCTTCCCGGACGAGGAACTCGGTGGCTACGCGGCCACCCGTCACCTCATCGAGGCCGGCCACACCCGCATCGCGATGATCAACATCCAGGACGAGGACAGCGACCTGCCCGCCGGCATCGGCCGCCTGGCGGGGTTCCGTCGGGCACTGACTGACGCGGGCCTCACCGAGCGCCCGGAGTGGATCCGGCACGGCTCAGGCATCGTCGAGGACGGCTTGGCGATCACCGCCGAACTGCTCTCCGCAACGGACCGGCCGACGGCGATCTTCTGCGGCAACGACCGGACGGCCTGGGGTGCGTACCGCGCCATCGAGCGGCTCGGACTCCGCGTCCCCGACGACTGCGCGATCGTCGGTTTCGACAACCACGAGATGATCGCGCCCTATCTCGACCCCGGATTGACCACCGTCGAGCTCCCCTACGAGCAGATGGCGCGCACCGGACTCGAGATCCTGCTCGCCGGCGGCGGCGAACAGCCCAGCAGAACCCCGATCGAATGCTCACTGATCCTCCGCGGATCGGTGTCGAAGGCGAAGGTGCCATCATGACCACTGCATCACCTCCCCACCCCAGCGCGAAGCAGCGCGTCATCAGGCCGAGACGTGGGCCTCGCGAACACGTCAACCGCGCGCTGCGGAGTTGGCAGTTATACGTATTACTCCTCCCGGCGACGGTCTCGGTGCTGCTCTTCAAGTACTGGCCGATGTACGGCGCGCAGATCGCCTTCCGCGACTACAACCCTGCGGACGGGTTCGCCGGGAGTCGCTGGGTCGGCCTGGAGCACTTCACGCGGTTCATCGAGTCGTTCCAGTTCGAGCGGCTGCTGGCCAACACGTTGACGATCAACGGTCTCGGTCTGCTCATCGCGTTCCCGGTGCCGATCATCCTCGCGCTGATCGTCAACCAGTTGCAGAGCGAACGGTTCAAGAAGTTCACCCAGACCGTGCTCTACTCCCCCTCGTTCATCTCCGTGGTCGTCGTCGTCGGCATGATCCACCTGTTGTTCTCGCCGCGGGCCGGCATCGTCAACAACGCGCTCGTGGCCTTCGGTGGCGAACCGATCTTCTTCATGGGCTCGCCCGACTGGTTCCGTCCGCTCTACATCGGCTCCGACATCTGGCAGAACGCCGGCTTCTCGATGATCGTGTACCTGGCCGCCCTGACGGCGATCGACCCGGCGCTCCACGAAGCGGCCCGCGTCGACGGCGCGAACAAATGGCAGCGGATCCGCCACATCGACATCCCCGGGATCCTGCCGGTGATCACCATCCTGTTCATCCTCGCCATCGGCAACCTCTTCAACCTGGGGTTCGAGAAGGTCCTGCTCATGCAGACCGACCTGAACCTCCCCACCTCGGAGGTCATCCAGACCTACGTCTACAAGGCGGGACTGCAGCAGGCGCAGTTCAGCTACTCGGCCGCGATCGGCCTCTTCAACTCCCTGATCAACCTGGTGCTGCTCCTGACCTTCAACTGGATCGCCAGGCGAGCAGGCCAATCGAGCCTTTGGTGATGACGCGATGACGCACACGATCTCCACCCCGCCCAAGCCCGCCGAACGACGCGCCGCCCGACGGCCCGTGCACCCGGGCCCGCCGCCGGTCCGTCCCGATCGTCGCGGACGCCTCGCCGACCCGCTGTTCAACGTCGTCGCGATCGGCACGCTCGTCCTCGCTATCGCCGCGATCATCTATCCGCTGTACTTCATCGTCATCGCCTCCTTCAGCGAACCGGCCGAGATCCTCAACGGCAACGTCTGGCTCTGGCCACAGGGGTTCACGACGGAGGGGTACGCCCGCATCTTCGCGGACGCGACCATCTGGCGTGGCTTCGCGAACTCCGTGCTGTACACCGTCCTGGGCACCGCCATCAGCGTGATCTGCATCCTCTGCGGTGCCTACGCGCTGTCGAGGAAGGACCTGTACGGCCGGACCGCCTTCATGCTGTTCTTCATCGTCACGATGTTCATCGACGGCGGCCTGATCGCACGGTACCTCGTGGTCCGCGACCTCGGCATGCTCGACACCGTCTGGGCCGTCGTGCTCCCCGGCGCAGTGGGCGTGTGGAACCTCATCATCGCCCGGGCGTTCTTCGAGAACAACGTGCCGGCGGAGCTCCGAGAGGCGGCCCAGCTCGACGGCGCGAACGACTTCCGGTTCTTCCTGCAGATCGTCCTACCGCTGTCGAAACCGCTCATCTTCCTGATGATCATGATCCACCTCGTCGCGAACTGGAACGCCTTCTTCGACGCCCTCATCTACCTCGACGACGAGAGCAAGTACCCGCTCCAGCTCGTCCTCCGGAACGTCCTCATCCAGTCCGAGGTGACCTCCGCCGGAGGCACCGGCGGGCTCGACTCCTACGCTGCTGCGCAGCGCATCGGGGAACTGATCAAGTACGGGATGATCGTGATCTCCAGCATCCCGTTGCTGATCATCCTCCCCTTCATGCAGAAGCACTTCACCAAGGGCGCCCTCCTCGGCGCCGTGAAGAGCTGATCGTGCGCGCCTCCGCGACGCAGACCCCAGCCGCACCACCATCCCTGCACCATCACAGAAGGAAGACCATCATGAGACACCGTCGTTTCAGCGCACTGACCGCACTCGCGGCCGGTGGCGCCCTGCTCCTCGCCGGCTGCACCGGCGGCGGAGGTTCCACCGAGGTCGCGGACAAGTCCGACGACTTCGGCTTCAACCAGACCGGCCTCCCGATCGTCGACGACACCCTCACCCTGTCGTTCGGCGGGACGAAGTCCGCGCTCGCCCCGAACTACGGCGACATGCAGCTCGTCCAGCAGTGGCAGACGGACACCAACATCGCCATCGACTGGAAGAACCTGCCCGAGCAGGTGTACGCCGAGAAGAAGAACCTCATGCTCGCCAGCGATGAGCTGCCGGACGTCCTCTACAACTCGGGACTGACCGACGCCGAGATCGTGCAGAACGGCGAGAACGGCACCCTGCTGCCCCTCGAGGACCTCATCGAGGAGTACGCGCCGACCCTGTCCGGCATCCTCGAGGACCGCCCCGACATCCGCGCGGCGATCACAGCGTCCGACGGCCACATCTACACGCTGCCCTCCGTCGAGGAGCTCGGCATCCTGCAGTACCCGAACTTCCTCTACATCAACACCGCCTGGCTCGACGCGCTGGGGCTGCTCATGCCCAGCACGATCGACGAGTACCACGCCGCCCTCGAGGCGTTCAGGACGCAGGACCCGAACGGCAACGGCAAGGCCGACGAGATCCCGCTCTCGTTCCGGACGGACTCCTTCTGCGCCAACCCGAACGACCTCATCGCGGCCCTCGGCGGCCAGCCCGAGAACAACGACCACCGCATCGTGCGTGACGGTGAGGTCGAGTTCACGGCCAACACCGACGGCTACCGGGCCGGCGTCGAGGCCCTGTCCGACTGGTACGCCGACGGCCTGATCGATCCCGAGTCGTTCTCGCAGGACGACCTGGCCTACCTCTCGAAGGGCAAGGCCGACACCGCGGTCCTCGGCTCCTTCTTCTGGTGGGAGCTCAAGGAGATGGTCGGCGACAACCGCATGGGCGACTACGCGATGCTCGGCGTGCTCGAGGGCGTCGGTGGAGAGAAGCTCGCCAGCGTCGCGAACAACCAGGAGATCAACCGCGGCGCCATGGCGATCACCCGCGCCAACCAGTATCCCGCGGCGACGATGCGCTGGGCGGACCGCTTGTTCGACCCGACCATGAGCGCCCAGGTGAACTGGGGCCCGATCGGCGTGACCCTCGAGGAGAACGCCGACGGTGTCCTCGTCCAGATCCCGGCACCCGCCGGGGAGGCCGAAGGCGAGCGACGTCAGAAGGTGGCCCCGGGCGGACCGAAGATCACGACGACCGAGGACTTCGAGACCGTCGTCGCGCCGGAGCCGCGCGCGAAGGAACGTCAGGACCTCGTCAACGAGTTCTACGCACCGTTCAAAGCCAACGAGGCGTACCCGCCGGTCATGCTCTCGAACGACGAGCTCGATGCCACGTCCTTCGCGGTGACCGACATCAACACGCTCGTGAAGGAGAAGTTCGCGAGCTGGATCGTGAACGGCACCGTCGACGACGAATGGGACGGCTACGTCACGCAGCTCGATTCGATGGGGATCGACGACGTCATCGCCACCTACCAGCAGGCCTACGACCGCTTCCAGGCCGGCGGCGAGTAGCCCCCTCGGGGGCGACGTCCGCGTCGCCCCCGAGGCCCCGACAGCACACCGATCCACCGCCCGCACACCGACCGACTTCCGTCAGGAGCACCATGACCACGCCCTCGACCACCACCCCCCAGTCCCTTCGTCCAGCAGCCCACTACACCGCCGAGTCGACCTGGCTGAACGACCCCAACGGGCTCGTGTTCTACGAGGGTGAGTACCACCTGTTCTTCCAGAACAACCCGAGCGGCTCCACCTGGGGCAACATCGCCTGGGGACACGCGGTCTCCACCGACCTGCTCTCGTGGGAGCACCGCCCCGTCGCCATCCCCGAGGAGGACGGCGAGATGGCCTTCTCCGGAAGCGTCGTCGTGGACCATCGCAACACGGCAGGGTTCGCGTCGGGAGAACGACCGGCACTCGTCGCGATCTACACGGCCGCTCGGCACGGGACCGACGACGACCCGGGCTCCCAGGCCCAGGCACTGGCGTTCAGCACCGACGGCGGTGCGGTGTGGACGCGCTACGCCGGCAACCCCGTCCTCGACATCGGGTCGAGCGAGTTCCGGGACCCGAAGGTGTTCTGGCATGGCGATGGTGACGGTGGTCACTGGGTCATGGTCGTCGCCGATCCCGTGGAGCACCGCATCGGGTTCTACACGTCGCCGAACCTCATCGATTGGGCACTCGCCTCGCACTTCGGGCCGGCGCACGCTGTCGGCGGCGTCTGGGAGTGCCCCGACCTGTTCCCGCTCCGCATCCGCGGGACGAACGAGACCCGATGGGTCCTCGTCGTGAGCCTCAACCCGGGAGCGATCGCCGGGGGTTCCGGCACGCAGTACTTCATCGGTGACTTCGACGGACGGGTCTTCACCGCCGAGCGTCTCAGCGATTCACTCGACCCCTCCGACTACGACTGGTTGGACTTCGGCCGCGACTACTATGCGGCGGTCTCGTTCAGCAATGTTCCGGACGGCCGGCGGCTCATGATCGGTTGGGCGAGCAACTGGGAGTACGCCAATGAGACGCCGACGGGACCGTGGCGGTCGGCGATGTCCCTCGCTCGCGAGATCGAACTCGTGCGGGCCACCGACGGGCGGGTCCACGTGGTGCAGGCGCCGGTGCTGCCGGGTGACGAGGTGACCCGCTTCGAGGTGACGGTCCCCTGCACCGACGGCGTCCGGACGACCCTGACGCTGACCCCTGAGACGACCACCGACGAGCGATTCGTCATCAGTGTCGACGGCTCGGAGCGCAGGATCAGCTGCGACCGCACCAGCTCCGGGAACACGACCTTCCACCCGACATACCCCTCGGTCGACTGGGCCGCACTCCCCGCCGACACCGGCTCCAGCGTCGAACTGACGATCATCGTGGACGCCTACCTGATCGAGGTCTTCGTCGGCGACGGCCGAGTGACGTTCACCGAGCAGGTTTTCCCGCAAGCGCCGTTCAGCCGTCTCCACCGCGGCGACATCGACGAACGGGACTGAACGTCAGGCTCGGACGCGGTCTCTCACCGACACTGCGTGGCCGCTCGACCCCGGCAACGGCTCAGCGGCGCTCCGGGTCGATGATCAGGAGCGGGTCGCCCGTTGCGAGGCCGTCCAGCACCTCGTCCGTCGTCGACCGCTTCGCCTCCTCGACATCGGCGTCGGTCAGCGCGACGGCCTGCCAGAAGGCGACCCGGCCGTTCGGCGTCTCGATGGGAGCGACCACCGGGTCGGCGGTGACGGCGAGGGTCGTGAGGGTGCCGTCGGGATCGTCGGTCACGCCGTCGGCGAGTCGGATCCGATCCCCCAGCCACAGTTCCTGCGGCCCACTGCGCACGTACTGCGCGAGGACGATCAGCGCGCGGTACGGCCACTGAGGCGGCGTCTCGTCGGCCGGAGACCGGCGCACGCGCATCGTGAGCTCGTACCCGAAACCGCTGGTCGTCGGATCGTCGGAGTCCTTGCCCCACAGCTCGGTGAGCCCGTAGGTGACGTAGAACCAGTGGTCGGGTCCCGGCAGTGCCGAACACCCCTGCAGAGCGGACCCGAAGTGCAGTCCCGGCGAGTAGGCGACATGGAACTCGCGGGCACCCGGGTAGTGCTGCGACACCGCCTGCGTGACGGCGTCCCATCCACGCTCGTCGAGGTCGTCGAGGTCGCCGGGTCCGTCGGGCCCGCCTGCCGCAGGCTCGGTCGCGGCGGGCGGGGTCGGTGGCTGCTCGGTCTTGCGTCGGAAGAAGCGCATGCGACGAGTGTAGGCATCGGTCGCAGGCACTGCGTCAGTGCTAGCGCGGATCCCGCTGAACAAACCCTCGACCGGCCAGCCATGTCCGCCGAGCGGCCCGGTTTCACTCCGAGAAGGTCCTCGTGTTGATCGATCGCCACAATTGGGGGCAGATGGTCGAAGTCGCCTGCCGATATATTCACGGGCATGGACTCTCTTGCTCTTGTGATCCAAGGACTCATCACCATCGCAGCTGTCATGGTCGGGGCCGCGGGAACCTACTTCGCAACCCAGCGAATCGAGCGATCTCGTTGGGAACGCGAGGAGATTATGCGCTGGGATGAAACGAAGCGGGAGATCTATACGGAGTACGCATCAAGCGTCAAGAAGTCGATCATCCGATCCCGGAGCATTCTGGGTGGAATGGGACTCAGCCCAACGCTTACACCGATCTCCCGCGAGCTCGGACTGCCTCTGTTGGACATTGACGAGAACAATCGAAGCGAGCGACTAGAAGCGGTCATGGTCATCGGCGGCTCGGAGGTGATTGCTGCTGCTCGCGAGTGGCACGGTTTTGCGTGGACATTCCACAAGTGGGCAAACGGAACTGAATCTACGTCCTCGGACATCGTGGAACGTGAGTATGAAGCAGCACAGGGCGCACGTGAGGCCTTCTACACAGCAGCCCGTCGAGAGCTGAAACTGCATGCGGGAGACCCGAGCCAGTCGCCCCCGACGGCTGCGTCTTAGGCTGACCGCAGGTGCAGGTTGGCCAGTGTCGCAACTTCGACTAGAACGTCATTCTCGAATCGCTGGAGGGCGCTTGGAAGGGCAATTTTTCGGCGACATAAGCCGGGCGAACACTTCCAGCTCAAGATCGGTCGTGTCGACTGTGAGTGATCCTTCGGCCGCCCACCTGAGGCAAGACAGTCAATCCTGGCCGCGCCGGCAGTGCAACGAACCGAGTAGATTGAAACAATCTACGGTTGGCTGGAACCCGAACGGATCAATGCATGACACATGAATACACCTATTTCCCACGTGGCTCAGGTCCGATCGGGTCAGTAATGCTGGATGCAAATGTCACGGCTAGTCTTGACTCAATCGCTAGACGGGGCTCAGCGTTTCGAGATGAGGTTGTCCGTGAACGGATAGGAGGTCTCCTCGCTCGCCTTGGAGACTCCGAGGTTTTAGCAATGGCGGGCTTGGGCGCAGCCGAGGGAGACATCAGGCGGGAGTTCCGCGAGACGGATTATTCGAACTTCCACCGGCGATCCGCACATGCACTGTCGCTCCTGAACGAGAACAGAGACTCGCTGCGGCGTTGGGCGGCGGGTGAACATGTAGAGCCGGTCAGTGTCGACCTCGAGGGCGAGCGTCAGAAGCAGACGGAGAGTCTCTTCGGCACTGTGACAGAAAATTACCTCCTCCCGTCCTACGCCTTGGTTCTGCAGGCGTACTGGTCGTACCTGAGCGATCCAGTTCCCGCGAGAGGCTTACGCGCCGTGGAGCGGGTTGCCAATGAGACGCGTTGTCGAGGGTCGAGGGAGATGATGCTTGCGATCCTCCTCATCGCTGGGACGCATGAAGGAAGGGCGCTTGCGCTCAGCATCATGAAGCTCCAGAACGAAGTAGGTTTCTCACAGACTTTGGACGCTGCTTGGAACACGAGCTTCGACCTCACCTACACGCGACTGGCGGTAGCCACCCCGCTCTATGGACCGTTGCCGGGGCCCGTGGTGTTCGTTACAGCTGACAAGCATCTGAGCACTTTTATGAACACGATCGAACCACGTGGAGGAGGGATGGGTTCGAATGGTGTGGTGCTACCGCTGGACTCCGTCAACTTCGATGGGCTTGTGCAGGACGATCTCTACGAGGCAATCCGCAAGCTGATGGCGTCAAGTACTCAAGCGGCCTCTACGAGCCCTATGCCCGCAGACCATGTCGCGAGAATACGACGCGCCAACTCACGAAAGCACGTCGAGCGCCTCGAGGCCTGCTTCTTGAAGCGCGACCGGGTGAGTAGGCGACATGGAACTCGCGGGCACCCGGATAGTGCTGCGACACCGCCTGCGTGACGGCGTCCCATCCCCGCTCGTCGAGGTCGTCGAGGTCGTCGGGTCCGTCGGGCCCGCCCACCGTAGGCTCGGTCGCGGCGAGCGGCGTCGGTGGCTGCTGGGATTTGCGTCGGAAGAAGCCCATGCGACGAGTGTAGGCATCGGTCGCTCGGACGCGGCCACGGAGGCGGACGCGTCCAGCACATAGGCCGTCGTATGAGGGCGGATCAAGGGAGCCGCCATCGATCACGGCGGCGATACAGTGAACTGGCCCGACACCGGGCGGGACACCTGGGAGGCCCGATGCCACGCTGGATCGAAGGCACGGAGCACCACCCCCGGTTCGGCCTCTTGAGCCGGAGTCAGGGTCCGCTGGCGCTGGGCGTGGGGATCGTCACGGCGATCGTCGGCACCACCAGTCCGGCCGTCCTCCGGGTCACCGAGCTCCAACTGGCTTGGGCCGTCATGGGACTCGCGCTCGTCGCGACACTCGCGCTTCCGTGGGAGCGGATCGCGCGCCCGTGGGCGCTCACCCTCGTCAGCGCCGACCTCGCCGTCGTGGGATTCGTGAACCATGCGGTGTCCCCCGTCCTCGGCGCCTCGATCGTCCTGCTCGCCTTCCCCGTGCTCTGGCTGTCCTACAGCTTCGGACGCCTCGGCGTCGTCCTCGCTCTCGTGGGGAGCGTGCTCGTCATCTGGCTGCCCAGCCTGTTGTACGGCGAGGGTCCCGAGAGCGCGCAGGACCAGAGTGATCTCGTCGCGCTCACCCTGCTGCTGGTGCTGGTCATCATCGCCGTCGGCCTGCAGTCGCAACGGTTCGAACGCGCTCAGGCGAGCGTGCGGGCCGAGGGCGAGGCGAAGGTCGAAGCCATGGAGGGGCAGAACCGGCTGGCCCTGATGCTCCGCACCGTCGCCGACGAGGTGAACGTCGGACTGGTCTTCTTCGACGAACACGGAGACCAGATCCTCAACAACCGACTCGCCGTCGAACTCGCGACGCTGGCCGGCTACGACGCGTCGACCGGGGGCGCCCGCTTCATCTGGGCGGCGGACGGCATCACCCCGCTGGCGACGGAGGACCAACCGGTCGTGCGGGTCCTCGACGGACAGGACGTCCGCGACTTCTTCTACTGGGTGGGGCCTCCCGGCAAGCAACGAGCCCTCGTCGCGAATGGCCGATCGGTCAGTGGCGCGGACGGCGAACCGAACGGAGCGCTCCTCGTCGGACAGGACGTGACCGAGCTCACCGAAGCCGTCCGGATGCGCACCGAGTCGCTCACGAGCCTCAGCCACGAGCTCCGGACACCCCTCACGAGCATCCTCGGGTACCTCGACATGCTCGACGACGACACGGACATCGCACCCCGGGTGCAGGCCCAGCTCGCCGTCATCCGTCGGAGCGCCGATCATCTCGGGCGTCTGGCTGAACAGTTCCTCGCAGCGAGCGCACCCCACCTGGAGATCACCGACGAACCCGTCGACCTCAGCGCCATCGTCCTGGAGGCGGCCGACGAGCGACGACGACTCGGCCTGCCCGACGGCGTGGAGCTGCGCACGGCTGCCGTGCCGACGCTGCAGCTCGTCGGCGATCGAGCACGCCTCCGGGAGTTGCTCTCGATCATGCTCGACAACGCGGTGACCTACACCCGCGCCGGCGAGATCTTCCTGAGCGTGCGCTCGGACGGCGTGGATGCGATCATCCGCGTCACCGACACGGGCATCGGCATCCCGACGGACGAACTCACCCGGGTCTTCGAACGGTTCCACCGAGCCGGGAACGTGCGCGAGGAGACGATCCGCGGATCGGGCCTCGGACTCACCATCGCCAGATCCATCGCGCAGGCGCACCGCGGCACGATCGAGGCGTTCGCCACCGGTGACCCCGGGACGACCTTCATCGTCCGCTTGCCACTGGCCCGTCGGAAGCATTCGGCCGCCTGACGCCACCGACGAGGCGTTCGGCACGGCGGCGCAGTGCGCGTCGACGAACGGTCGGAGACCGTTGACCGTTCCCGGAGCAGTCTTGCCGTGAGCGTGCGAGCGATGCCCCTCCAGCTCTGGACAACGAAGGTGGTGGGAGGACTAGAGTGCTGGCCAAACGGGTAGGCGCGACGATGCGGAGGACCGATGAATTCCGAGACCTTCGTCCTGCTCGCCGTATCCGTGCTGGTTGCCGGGTCGTGTGCGCTGTTGTTCGTCGTCGACAGCCGTCAGTCGCTCTCCGGCCGGTACATCAACCTCTGGCTCACCGCTTCCATGCTCGCCGTCCTGTGCACCGCTTCCTACCTCGCCGCGACGGGGCTGGGGCATCCGCCCCTGGTGGTGGCGGTGGGGAACGGCGCGATGGTCGGCGCTGTCGGGTTCGTCTGGCTGGGCTGCCAGGCGTTCAACGGCCGGCGGATCCGGTTCGGGCTGGTCGTCACGGTGGTGCTGATCGTCATGATCCTGACGTTCCTGCCCGAGTCCCGGGGTCCGAACTGGGCGGGGGTCGTCCCGAAACTCCTGAGCCTGAGCCTCTTCGCCGCGCTGACCGCAGTCGAATCGCGGAGGGGTCTCTTCAGGTCGTTCCGGGTGAGTTGGGCGATGACGATCGTGCACGCACTCCACGCGTCCTACAGCGGTGCGCGCGCCGTCGTCTTCGGTCTCCAGGGCCCCCGTGGCGATGTGTTCGAGCGGTACTTCAACACCGAGATCACGACGGTGATCAACCTGGTGTTCGTCGTCGTCACCACGTTGGTCCTGGTGTTCCTGCGAATCGAAGAGCTCTCCAGCCGGCGGGCGAGCGGAGGACCCGGTTGCTTCACGACGGTCCGTCGGCTCTGGGCGCTCCATCGTGATCACCCGGGTTCTGTGGTCCACTCCATCGAGATCGTCGATCTCACCGTGGTCAAAGACGCCTACGGCGTGGCGCACGCGAACGATCTCGTCAGCCGGCTGATCGACAGTGTCGTCCAGTCGAGTCCGGGTGCCCAGGCCGTTGCCAGCACCCGCCGAGGCACCGTCCTGCTCCTGCTGCCTGACGAGCACGGCAGCGTGGAAGCGAAGGTCGACGCCGCGATCGAGGACGCCTACTGGAAGCAGTCGGTTGCGCTTGTCGACGGATACGCCAGCACCCTGCGGATCACGACGCTCTGAGCGGCACCGCAGCAGAAGACCCGACGGGATCAGCTGATGTCCTCACCGGCGCCCGGACCGAACGGCGTTCACCACCAGAAGGGCGCCTGCGTCACGTAGGGGGATTCGAGCCTGGCGACCTCGTCGTCGGTCAGCTGCACGTCCAGCGCGGCGGCGGCATCCGAGAGATGTGCCGGTCTGGTGGCACCGATGATGGGAGCTGCGACCGTCGGGTTCCGCAGGACCCAGGCCAGCGCGACCTGCGCCATCGGGATCCCTCGCTCGACGGCGATCTCCTCGACGGCGTCGATGATCGGGCCGTCGGCGTCGGTGTCGAACGCCTTCGCCACCTCGTCGATGTTCGAGCGGTCCGTGGCTGCGCCGCGCGGCCGGGCGAGTCGTCCTTTGCCGCTCGGCGAGTAGGGCGTGAGGCCGACTCCGGTGTCCGCGCACATCGGGATCATCTCCCGTTCCTCTTCGCGTTTCAGCAGGTTGTACTGGTTCTCCATCGCGACGAAGGGCGTCAGCCCGTTGACCGCTGCGGCCGTCTGCAGCTTCGCGAACTGCCAGGCGTACATGGAGGAGGCGCCGAGGTAGCGCACCTTCCCCGCGCGGACGATGTCGTCGAGCGCTTGCATCGTCTCCTCGACCGGCGTCTCCTCGTCGAAACGGTGGACGTAGTACACGTCGATGTGGTCGGTCCCGAGTCGTCGCAACGACGCGTCGACCTGTTCGAGGATGGCCGTTCGGGAGAGTCCCGATCCCCCGGGCCCGTCATGCATCCTCCCCGAGACCTTCGTCGCGAGGACGATGTCCTCACGGCGACTGAACCGTTTGATCGCGCGTCCGACGTACTCCTCACCGCTGCCCTGTTGGTAGACGTTCGCGGTGTCCCAGAACGTGATCCCCAGCTCGACCGCCTGCCGGAAGAACGGCGCGGACGCCGCTTCGTCCAGGGTCCAACGGTGGAGTCCGCGGTGCGGATCGCCGTAGGTCATGCAACCGAGTGCGAGGCGGCTGACGCGGAGGCCGGTCGCTCCGAGGCGGGTGTACTCCATGCTTGGTGCTCCTTGGGTCAGTGGTGGGGCGAGGGGTGTTCGGAGGTGGCCGCCCAGCTGGCGAGGAGTTTGAGTGACTCCTCGCTCGGTGAGCCGGGTTCGGCGCTGTAGATCAGGAAGTTCAGGCCGGGCTGATCCATCGGTTCCATCGCCTCGTAGATCATGCGGAGCTCGCCGACGACCGAGTGATGGAACACCTTCTCGCCGGACGTGTGATGGCGGACGTTGTGCGCACCCCAACGGACGCGGAACTCTTCGCTGCGCGTGGACAACTCACCCACCAGGTCCTGCAGGGCCCGATCGTGCGGACTGCGCCCCGCCTCGGTGCGGAGGATCGCGACGTTGATGTCGGCCGAGGTCGACCAGCTCGGGTAGAACGCCTCCGCGAGGTCGCGGTGCAGGAACACGAATCGAGCCAGGTTCACCGGGCGCTCCGGGAGCGCGTAGAGATCGGCGTACAGCGCGCGGAAGAGTGCGTTCTCGGCGAGGACGTCCATCCGGCCGTTCCGGACGAACGCCGGGCCTGCGGTGATGGAGTCGAGGGCGAGTTGCATACCGGGCCGCACGCCGGCCGGCGCAGACCGTCGGCGGGCCCGGATCGGCGATTCGTTCGCCGCCCGAGCGAGGTCCGTGAGGTGGGAGCGCTCCGCGTCGTCCAACCGCAGTGCGGCGCCGATCGCGTCGAGGACCGCCTCCGACACCCCCGAGAGGTTCCCGCGCTCGAGGCGCGAGTAGTACTCGACGCTCACTCCGGCGAGCATCGCGACCTCGGTGCGACGCAGCCCCGGCACGCGTCGGTTCGTCCCGCCAGGCAGCTCCACCTGCTCTGGCGTGAGTCGGTCCCGACGGGTCGTCAGGAACTCGCGCACCTCGTCTCGATTGTCCATGCCGACAACGATATGACGCGGCCTCCGGCGCTGGGGTGTTCCCGCAGGACACCCATCCTCGACCTCGTGGAGGCCGTCCGGGCAGGCACGCAGCGTCTCCCGTGCTCGCGCCGCCCTGAGACGTGCCCTGGCGGAGTATCCCTGCTTCGTCGCCGGTGGTGTGTGATCGAGGGATGCAGATCGACCACGGGAACGCGGCAGCACACCGCGTGTCATCACCGACCTCGGACGACGGCCTCGCCGACCGTGCAGGCCGGAAGCCGCGACAAAGCCTGACGCTGCTGCTGGCTGCGCTCGGGTTCTTCCTGATCACCCTCGACATCCTCATCGTCACCATCGCGCTCACCAGCATCGCGCGAGACCTCGGCGGAACGACGGCATCGCTGCAGTGGGTGATCGACGCCTACACGGTGCTGTTCGCGGCCCTCCTGCTCCTCGCCGGCAACCTCTCGGAGCGGTTCGGTGCGAAGCGGGCGTACGGCGTCGGCATCACCGTCTTCCTCGTCACGTCGATCGCGTGTGCAGTGGCCCCGTCGATCGGTGTCCTCATCGCCGCTCGAGCGCTGCAGGGCGCCGGTGCGGCGTTGATGCTGCCGGCGTCCATGGCGCTCATCCGTGAGGCGTTCCCAGGAGCTCGCGAGCGCGCTCGCGCCCTGGGCATCTGGGCGGTCGGCGGCGCGGTCGCCACCGCGCTCGGGCCGGTCCTCGGCGGCGCGTTGACGACGCTCGACTGGCGACTGGTGTTCGCGATCAACCTGCCCGTCTGCATCATGATGCTCCTCCTGCTCCGGACGGTCGCATCATCCCCGTCCCGGCCGGAGCCGTTCGACTGGGCCGGACAGTTCGTCTGGCTCATCGCGTCGACGGCGCTCGTGTTCGGACTCATCGAGGGCGGGGCGGACGGGTTCGCCAGTCCCGTCGCGGTCGCCAGCCTCGGCGTCGCGCTGGTCGGCATCGTCGGTTTCCTCGTCATCCAGGCCAGGAGCGCGCACCCGATGATGCCGTTGGATCTGTTCCGATCGAGCGGTATGCGCATCGCCCTCGCCGTCGGATTCGCGTTCATGGTGAGCAACTTCGGGACCGTGTTCGTCCTGAGTCTGTTCCTGCAGCAGCAGCTCCGGCTGCCGCCGCTGCTCGCGGGCCTGGTGTTCCTCCCGTCGGCCCTCTTCGCCGTCGTCGGCAACATCGTCAGTGGCACCGTCGCCAACCGCTTCGGGGTGCGCGTGCCGATCGTGGCGGGGTTGCTCCTCATGGTGGTCGGGCTCGTCGGCACCGTCGCCACCGCGCACCTGGGGTCGCCGATCTGGGTGGGTGTCTTCGCGTGCTTCACCGCCGCGGGAGGTTCCGTGGCGATGCCGCCGGTGACCTCCGTGGTGCTCGCCAGCGTCCCGGCATCGCGCGCCGGCACCGCGAGTGCGGTCTTCAACACCTTCCGCCAACTCGGCGGTGCGGTCGCCATCGCGGTCTTCGGGGCGCTCCTCACCGGCTCGACGGGCTTCATCGCCGGGCTGCGACTCAGCCTCGTCATCGCCGCGGCGCTCATCCTCCTCACCGCGATCGCGAGCGTGTTCGTCAGGCCGGCGGACGGGTCGTCATGACACCGCAGTCGACCAGACGGGATCAGTCAGTGTCGTCACCGGCGCCCGGCGTGCGGCAAGGGTCGATGCCCAGGCGTTCCTCGCTCCGCTCCACGTCGGCGAACCGCTGCCCCTCGACGACGAGCAGCACCTTCTTGGGAACCGTCTTGAGCCAGATCCTGCCGCCGTTCGCCAGTTCCCAGTACGGGTCGCCGGCCTGGGAGCCGGAGGGTTGACCAAGGTGCGCGCTCAGCGCCGACTGTAACTCCTGAGCGGCGCTCCGCAGCGCGCCGGGGTCGTCGCTCTTGTCGGAGACCGCGATCACGACCTGGGCGATCGCTTCATCTGCGACGAGCGAACGAACAGTCGGTAGGTTCACGGGATACCCGGAACGGTGCTGGACACCGCTCGACGTCTCCAGTTTGAGTTGCCACCCGAGACGCTCCGCGAGCGCCTTGAAGTCGTCGCGACCGAGCGGCCACGACACCGACGTGAACGCCTCGCAGACGGCATCGATCTGTGCGTCCGTGGCTCTGGCGAGTGCATCCATCCGGTCATCCTACGGCTGTCTCCGCACCGGCTTCGGCGGCGGACGAGGAAGCGTTCCGAAAACCAGAACAGCCGCTGACCTGGGTGTTCCAGGGCAACGGCCGGGTGATGCTGATGGAGCCGCCCAAGGGAATCGAACCCTTGACCTTCTCATTACGAGTGAGATGCTCTGCCGACTGAGCTAGGGCGGCGCGTGCGCTGGTCGCCCGGCGCACGAGTATCCATGTTAGCGCAGCTTTTGGACCGTCGTGTACAGCTCGGCGAAAGAACGACGGATCCGCTCGGCGAGGGACCCTGGCGTCGGGGCATCGGCCCAGCAGCGCCAGGCATGACGCAGGCCGGCGAAGCCCACCATCGTCACCATCCAGCAGCGGTCGAACAGCGCCTCGGCGTCCTCCGCGAGCGTCGGGTCGTCGTTCAGCACCCGGCGCTCGACGACCTTGTAGAGGCCCTCCTCGAAGCCGCGCATACTCGCGATCCGCGCGCCCAGCAGGTGCGGGTGGTCGCGCAGTACGTCCTTACGGAGATGGTGGATCTCGACGTCCTCGTCGGCGTCACCGACAGTCCGGGCCAGGAGCTCCCCCAGATCGGTGAGCACGTCGGTGGCAGGTCCGGCGGTGAGGAAGGCGTGCAGGGCGTCGCCGTCAGGGATCAGCGGAATGTCGCCGATCAGCGCCTCCTCCTTCGTCCCGAAGTAATTGAAGAAGGTCCGCGGCGAGACTTCCGCCCGACGGCTCACCTCCTCGACTGTCACGTTCTCGAGCCCCTGCTCACTCGCGAGCGTCAACACCGCGTGCTGGATCGCCCGACGCGTCGCAAGCCGCTTCCGCTCGCGGAGCCCGAGTTCAGCCGGCGCCGTCATGGTCATCAGGATCCCGCCGTCAACTGCACATCGGGTCCTTCGACGGCACCGTGCCGTCGATGAGGTACTGGTCGACCGCCTGGTTCACGCAGTCGCTGCCCTTGTTGTAGCCGGTGTGACCCTCACCCTTGTAGGTGATCAGCTGACCCTTGTCGAGCTGCTCCGCGAGGTTCTGCGCCCAGACGTAGGGCGTGGCCGGGTCGTTCGTCGTCCCGACGACGAGGATCGGCGCAGCACCCTTCGCGTGGATCTCCCCACGCTCGGTCCGCGTCTGGTACGGCCAGTTGGCGCAGAACGTGTCACCGTAGGCCATGTACTCGCCGATCACGGGAGCCGCTTCCTGGAGCTGCTTGGCCTCGTCGGCCATCTTGGTCTTGTCGTCGTCGTAGCTGTAGTCGAGGCAGTTGATCGCGTTGAACGCCTCGGTCTGGTTGTCGGCGTACTTACCGGACTCGCTGCGACCGTTGTAGCCGTCGGCGAACTGGAACGCGATGTCGGTCCCGCCCTGCATGACCTCGTCGAACATCTGGCTGAGGTACGGCCAGGCATCGGCCTGGTACAGCGGGTAGATGATCGCCGTCAGCAGGGTGTTGCCGCCCAGCTCTCGTCCGTCGTCGCCGGGGATCGGGTTCGCGTCGACCTCGTCGAGGAGCGTCTTGATCTCGGTCATCGCGCTGTCGACGGAACCCTTGAACGGGCAGTCCTTGCCCGTCATGCAGTCCTCGAGGTAGGCACGCAGAGCACTTTCGAAGCCCTTGGCCTGCTCCTTGACGACCTCGAAGTTCGACGTCGACGGGTCGATCGCACCGTCGAGCACGAGTCGGCCGACGTTCTTCGGGAAGAGCTCCGCGTAGGTCGCGCCGAGGAAGGTGCCGTACGAGTACCCGAGGTAGTAGAGCTGCTTGTCGCCGACGGCCGCGCGCAGCATGTCGAGGTCCTTCGCAGCGCTCTGCGTGTCGACGAACTCGAGCATCTTGCCCGTCTCCTCCGCACACGCGTCGCCGAAGTCCTTCGCGGCCTTCTCGTTCGCGGCGATCCACTCGTCGGAGCCGCGCTTGCCCGGCGTCACGTCGTACAGGTACGCGTCCATCTCCGAGTCGGTCAGGCAGGTCACCGGCGTCGACTTGCCGACACCGCGGGGATCGAAGCCGACGACGTCGAAGTTCTCCTGGAGGTCCTTGTCGACCGCGAAATCGAGGCTGTCGGCGACGAGGCTGTAGCCGGAACCACCCGGGCCGCCGGGGTTCATGAAGAGCGAACCGATCGGCTTGCCGTTCGTCGCCTGGTGACGCACGAGCGCCAGGGAGAGTTCGCCGTCCGAGGGGTTGTCCCAGTCGATGGGCGCCTTCGCCGTGGCGCACTCGAAGCCGTCGGCACAGCCGTTGGTCTTCCAGTCGAGCTTCTGCTCGTAGAAGGGCTTCAGCTCGGCGTCGACGTCGCTCGTCGCCGGCGAGGACGACGCCGTCGGCTCGGCGGCCTTCGGCGGCAGGAAGGCCGTCACGCACCCGCTCAGGGTGAGCGCCGCGACCGCGAGACCGGCCACCAGGGCGACCCGCGCCGTACGGCGCGCACCGGGACCCCTGCGACGGGGTGCACCGGTCGATCCCGTCGAGTCCGACGGCTGCTGCCTGGGCGAAGTCACAGAGGCTCCCTACCGGACCGCCGACACGAGCATGGCCTCCAAGGCCAGCGCCGGGGCGACGTTCCCTTCGATTCGTGTGCGGGCGACGGAGATCGCCTCCAAGGTTTCGATCGTAACCGCAGGCGTCGTCCGGCGAGCGGCTTCCTCGAGTTCCGGACGCAATTCACGGTTGATGATCGTGGCGTCGTGCCCCAGCTGCAGGAGCACGATGTCGCGGTACAGCGAGAGCAGGTCGACCATGATCCGGTCGAGCCCGTCGCGCAGGCTTCGGGTGGCGCGCCGCTTCTGGTCCTCCTCCATCGCCCGGACCTGCGAGCGGAGGGCCGGCGGCACCGACTGACCGGGCTCGACGCCGAGTGAGCGCAGCGTGCTCTCCCGCTCGGCCTCGTCGCGCAACGAGGTGTACGCCTTCGCGTCGTCGCCCGCCAGCTCCAGGAGGCGGCCAGCGGTGACAACAGCCTGGCCGGCACTCCGGATGTCGAGCACGGCACGGAGCGTGGATTCACGACGCTGCCGCGCGCCGGGGTCGGTCGCGAGGCGGTGGGCCATGCCGACGTGGCTCTGCGCCTCGCGGGCGGCGCGTTCAGCGAGTTCAGGTGCAACACCGTCGCGCCGTTCCAGCAGCTCGGCGACGTCGTCGATGGTGGGGACGCCGAGGCGGACCGAGCGGACGCGCGACCGGATGGTGGGCAACAGGTCGGCCTCGCTCGGCGCGCACAGCACCCAGATCGTGCTGCTCGGCGGTTCCTCGAGCGACTTCAGCAGCAGGTTGGACGTGCGCTCGGTCATGCGGTCGGCGTCCTCGACGACCATGACGCGGAAGCGACCGACAGACGGCGCGCGGTAGGCGTTCCGGACGAGGTCGCGGACCTCGTCGATCGTGATGATGACGCGGTCGGTGCTCAAGGCGGAGAGGTCGGGGTGGGTGCGCGCCTCCACCTGACGACGGGTGATGTCGTCGCCCCCGGGCTCGCGGCTGAGGAGCGCGGCGGCGAACGCATAGGCGAGGGTCGACCGGCCGGAACCGGGCGGCCCGGTGATGAGCCAGGCGTGGGTGAGGCCCTTGGGCGTGACCGGGTCCGACGCCGACTGGAGGAGCTCGATCGCGTCGCGTTGACCCGTCAAGTCGGTCCAGGAAGCCATGCCTCTACGATACCGGGCGGTACCGACCTGAGCCGGCGGGGCCCTTCGACAGGCTCAGGGACCGGAAGGTGTGGGCTCAGGGACAGGGCGGTGTGGGCTCAGTGGCCGGAACGGTGTGGGCTCAGGGACCGGAAGGGTGTGCCCTTCGACAGGCTCAGGAACCGGAGTGGGGTGCGCTCAGAGGAGCGGCGCGATGCGGGCCTGGATCTCGGCGGCGAGTTGCTCGGGCGGGAGCGCGGCGTCGACGACGAGGAACCGCTCGGGCTCCGCGGCCGCGAGGGCGAGGAACGACTGCCGCACCCGGGTGTGGAAGTCCTGCGCCTCGGCCTCGAGCCGGTCGAACCGCTTGTTGGCGTTGTCGAGACGACCGCGGGCTACGGCGACGTCCAGGTCGAGGAGCACGGTCACGTCGGGCAGGAGGTCCTCGGCGGCCCAGAGCGAGATGCCGCGAATCTGCTCGGCGTCGAGCACGCGTCCGCTGCCCTGATATGCGACCGACGAGTCGAGGTACCGGTCCTGCAGGACGACCTCGCCCCTCGCGAGGGCCGGGCGCACCACGGTGGCGATGTGGTGTGCGCGGTCCGCCGCGTAGAGCAAGGCCTCGGCACGCGGGCTGATGTCGCCCCGGTGATGCAGCACGATCTCGCGGATCTCGACACCGAGCTCACTGCCGCCCGGCTCACGGGTCCGGACGACCGTCCGCCCCTGCTGCTCGAACCAGTCGCTCAGGAGTCGCGCCTGCGTCGACTTCCCGACGCCGTCGCCGCCCTCGAGGGTGATGAACAGGCCCCGGGGGCGTCCTCCCCCGCTCACGTGACGGCGTCGGCCTTCGCCGCAGCCGCCTTGTTCGCGGCGCGGGTCGCGGCAGCCTTCTTCGCCGCTTCCGAACGGGCGGTCGACGTGGCCGTCGCGGACTTCGTGGCCGCCGTCTTGGCGGTCCCCGTCTTCGCGGCGGCGGTCTTCTTGGCCGGAGCCTTCTTCGCAGGTGCCTTTTTCGCGGGAGCCTTGCGACCGGCCTTCGGCTTCGCCGGGCCCTTCGCACGCTTGTCCGCGAGGAGCTGGACCGCTCGCTCGAAGTCGACGTCGTCGACCTCCTCGCCACGCGGGATCGTCGCGTTGGTCACGCCGTCCGTCACGTAGGCGCCGAAACGGCCGTCCTTGATCTTGATCGGCTTCCCGCTCTCGGGGTCGGCCTCGAACTCCTTGAGGGCGCTCGACGCCTTCCGGGCTCCGTACTTGGGCTGTGCGAACAGCTCGACCGCACCGGCGAGGTCGACCGCGAAGATGTCGTCCTCGGAGGTGAGCGACCGCGTGTCGGTGCCCTTCTTCAGGTACGGACCGTAGCGCCCGTTCTGCGCGAGGATCTCCTCGCCGGACTCAGGATCGGCACCGACGACGCGAGGCAGGTCGAGGAGCTTGAGCGCGGTCTCGAGGTCGATGGTCGCGAGGTCCATCGATTTGAAGAGCGATGCGGTGCGCGGCTTCTCGGCCGCCGCCTTCTTCTTGGCGGGAGCCTTCTTCTTGGCACCCGCTGCCGGCTCGGTCACCTCGCCGGTCGCCGTGTCGACGGAGAGCTCCGCCTCGGGCTCCGGGTCGACCTCGGTGATGTACGGGCCGAAGCGTCCGTCCTTCGCGACGATCTCCTTGCCGGTCGTCGGGTTCACGCCGATGACGCGATCGCCGACGACGGGTGCGTCGATGAGCTCGTGCGCCTTCGCGGGCGTCAGCTCGTCGGGCGCGAGGTCCTCGGGGAGGTTGACCCGACGCGGCGTCGGGGCTTCCTCTCCTTCGGCCGGCGGCGGACCGTCGGGCGTGACCTCGAGGTACGGGCCGTACTTGCCGATGCGGAGCGTGACCCCGTCGTCGATGACGATCGAGTTGATGCGGCGGGCGTCGATGTCGCCGAGGTTGTCGATGACCTGACGCAGGCCGCGACCCGAATCGTCGCCGAAGTAGAAGCCCTTGAGCCAGTCGACGCGGTCGACCGAGCCACCGGCGATCCGGTCGAGGTCGTTCTCCATCTCAGCGGTGAAGTCGTACTCGACGAGCTCCTCGAAGTACTCCTCCAGGAGACGGACGACACTGAACGCCACCCAGCTGGGGATGAGCGCCTGGCCGCGCTGCGTCACATAGCCACGATCGATGATCGTGGAGATGATCGATGCGAACGTGGACGGTCGGCCGATGCCGAGCTCCTCGAGCCGCTTCACGAGGCTGGCCTCGGTGTAGCGCGGGGGCGGCGAGGTCTCGTGCCCCTTCGCCTCCGGGTCCTCGATGCCGAGCTGCTGGCCTTCGGTGAGGGGCGGCAACTTCGCCTCGGACGCGTCGTCCTGGGAGTTGCGGTCCTCGTCCTGGCCCTCTTCGTAGGCGGCGAGGAAGCCACGGAAGGTGATGACGGTGCCGGACGCGGTGAACTCGGCGCGGCCGACGTCGGTCTTCGACTCGAGCGTGATCGTCGCCGTGGAGCCCTTCGCGTCGGCCATCTGGCTTGCCACGGTGCGCTTCCAGATCAGGTCGTACAGCTTGAAGTCGTTGCCACGGAGGGTCGACGCGAGCGAGGACGGCGTGCGGAACGTGTCGCCCGAGGGACGGATCGCCTCGTGCGCCTCCTGCGCGTTCTTGCTCTTGCCGCTGTACAGGCGCGGCTTGTCGGGCACCGTCTCGGCACCGTAGAGGGCAGCAGCCTGCTTCCGCGCCGCGTCGATCGCCTGCTTGCTCAGCGAGGGCGAGTCGGTACGCATGTACGTGATGTAACCGTTCTCGTACAGCGACTGCGCGACACTCATCGTCTGGCGAGCGGAGAACCGCAGCTTGCGACCGGCCTCCTGCTGGAGCGTGGAGGTCGTGAAGGGCGCCGCCGGCCGGCGGGAGTACGGCTTGGACTCGACGGAGAGGACGGTCGCCTTCGACTGCTCGAGTGCTGCGGCGAGCGCCGTGGCCCGCTGCTCGTCGAGCGGGACGGCACTGCCTTTGAGCTGTCCGAGGTCGTCGAAGTCGCGGCCGGTGGCGACGCGGTCGCCGTCGAGCCGGACGAGACGTGCGGTGAAGGGTGCTCCGGTGGCGTCTGCTTCGGGGAGGAAGCGGGCGATGACGTCCCAGTAGGACGCGGCGCGGAAGGCGAGGCGCTCGCGCTCCCGGTCGACGACGAGTCGCGTGGCGGCGGACTGCACGCGTCCGGCGCTCAGCCCGGGGCCGACCTTGCGCCAGAGCACGGGCGAGATCTCGTACCCATAGAGGCGGTCGAGGATGCGGCGGGTCTCCTGGGCGTCGACAAGGTCGGTGTCGAGGGGCCGCGTCTTGTCCTTCGCGGCGAGGATGGCGTCCTTGGTGATCTCGTGGAAGACCATGCGGCTGACGGGGACCTTGGGCTGCAGGACCTGCAGGAGGTGCCACGCGATGGCCTCGCCTTCGCGGTCCTCATCAGTCGCGAGGAGGAGTTCGTCGGCGTTCTTGAGTGCGCGCTTGAGGTCCGCGACGGTCTTCTTCTTCGCGTCGGAGACGACGTAGTACGGCTCGAAGCCGTTGTCGACGTCGACCGAGAACTTGCCGAGCGAGCCCTTCTTGAGCTCGGCGGGAAGGTTCTTCGGCTCGATGAGGTCGCGGATGTGACCGACCGAGGACAGCACCTCGTAGTCGTCACCGAGATATCCGGCGATCGACTTCATCTTGGTCGGTGACTCTACGATCACGAGTTTCTTGCCTGCCACGAGGCTCCTTCCATCAGGCACACCATACACACGTGCACAGCAGGCTTGTCCAATCGTGGGGCGGCCGCGCGCGTGTCCATCCCCTTGCGTTCTGCGGCGTTCGGAGCAGAATGTCTGCCATGAGTACCCAGACGAGTTACACCGTGAAGTTGACCGACGGTCCGCTGGAGGGCAAGACGATCAGCGCCCGACTCAGCGACCACGGATCACCGACGCCCACCGTCGACGTGCCGAGCGGCACCGCCGGCAAGGTCTACCGATACGCCCGGACGACCGGCGAGGAGTACGACGACTCCGGCGCCCCGAGCGCCGTCGACTACCGCTTCCTGGAGGCGGTCTTCACGACCGACTCCGGTCAGGGCTGACCGTTCTCACCGCTACCTCTTAATAGGTGGCGGTCGCGGGCACCCCGACGACGGCGCCGGACGCCTCCGGAGGAGGTCCGGCTCTCGCGGCGACCGTGATGGCGCCGAAGGCCGTGTCGACAGTGGCGTCGACGAGGACGGTGACGCCCTCCACACTGCAGGTGCCGAGCGACGCCGCATTGCGCGCCGCGACCATGCGAGCAGTTTCGCAGGGGAAGCCTGGGAGACGACCGGACGCGGTGTCGGCTGCCGCCAACGCGGCTGCGTCAGCCGCGTTGGCCGCTCTCTGATGAGCGGCGAACAACGTCACGACGGGCAGCGTCGCCAGGAGGACGGCGACCAGCGCCCCGAGGATGCCTGCCGCCAGAACCGACCCTGCTCCGGTCTCGTCGCGCAGGTCTCGCGCCGCGCGGAGGACCAGGTGGCGCCACCTCACGCTCATCGGCCGCCGCCCATGGCGCATGAGGATGCCGACACCGGGACGACGCCGGCCAGGCCGGACCCGCCGACGGCGTCGACGCGCACGCAGACGAGGTCGCCCTCCACGCCACTCGTCATGGTGGCCCCCGGCAGGACGCGCGCGACCCGACCCGCCGCGGTCCCGGCGTCGTCGCCTCGCCCCAGGCTCCGGGCGGCGTCGGCCGCTGCGTCGGTCGCACGGAGCTGGGTCAGCCCCACCTGCACCGCGGAGAGTCCCATGGCCAGCACGAGGACGACGGCCGGGACGACGACAGCGAACTCCGCCGTCACCGCGCCTTCCTCCGAACGGCACGTCGGTACCTTCAGCCGCACGGCTCAACCGTTCGCCGTCAGGGCTCGTCGGATGAGGTCGGTGAGGATGCCCCGCACCTCGTCTCCGCGGAGGATGGCGACGAGGAGCCCGGCGAACCCGACGGCCGCCATCGTGGCCACCGCGTACTCCGCCGTGGCGGACCCTCGTTCGTCCCGCAGGACGCGCCGCACCTCGCGCGTGACACGCTGCTCGACTCGACGACCGATCGTGATCATGATGTTCCTTCCCCGCACCGGAGTGCTGCGCTCGTGGCACGAACACCTCCATGTTCGGCGACCGCGTCCAGCGACGCGCGAGCGGAGCCGACGTCGGCGACGGGCCGCGTCGACCGGCCGGTTGTGGAGCGAACTCGCCTTGCACCCAGTGGCTATTCATGCTTGAGTAATAGTCATGGATGAACAGCTGGCGGCGCGCGACTCGCAACTCCTCCGGGGCGTGTTGCCGATGCTCATCCTGTCCACCGTGCACCGCGGCGAGACCTACGGGTACGAGCTCGTCGAACGGCTCCGAGCCCTCGGGCTGGCCGACCTGGCGACCGGCGTCGTGTACCCGGTCCTCAGCCGGTTCGAACGCGACGGACTGGTGACCGCGCGTCGGGTCGCCTCCTCGGGCGGACCAGCACGGAAGTACTACGCGATCACCGAACGAGGAGACGCGGCGAGGCTCGACGCCATCGCCCGCTGGAGGGCGATGACCGACATCGCCGAACGAGGAATCGACCCTGAAGGAGCATCAGCATGATCGACCAGAAGCGCCCCACAGCGGACGACCTGCTCGCCGAGCGCGCTGCACGCGGACTGAGCGTCGCGGACCGCTGGCGACGAGACTCGTACCTGCAGCGCCTCGACTGGCACCTCGAGGCCGTGGTCACGGGGCGGGAACGCCGTTCGATCATCCGTTCACTCCGGGACGAGCTCTCGGTCGATCGGCGACCGATGACGATCGCCGTGGCCGACCTCGGCTCACCACGCGCTCTGGCCGCCCGCTACGCCGACGACCCGGCCCGCTTGCGACCGACCTGGTCGATCGGGGTCATCTGGGGCGGCGTCGCGATCCTCGCCTACTGGTTCTCGTTCGCCCTGTTCACCCTCGGGATGCTCGCCGTGGTCGAGCAGTCGACGCTCGATGAAGCGCACGCACGGTTCTTCTTCGTCGACGTGCTCGCCTTCGCCAACGAGGATGGCATCGGCGTCGGCTGGTCCGGTGACGTCGCGTGGATCCTCGTGCCGATCGTGATCATCGCCGTCGCCGTGCTCATCGGTGCACGCTGCTGGCGCGCACTCCCACGCTCCCGCGGCTGAAGCAGTCTCGCGATCGGAGCAAGGCAGGTCCGCGTCGACCGGATCGTCAGAACCCGAGCGTCGTCGACGTGACCACGCTGAGGAGGAGCGGAGCCACACCGACGAGGAGGAAGGCCGGCAGGATGCAGACCCCGAGCGGGATCATGAGGCGGGTCGCGAGGATGGCTGCAGCCCGCTCGCCGTCGGACCGCGCCTGATCACGCTGCTGCTCCGCCTCGCTGCGGAGCAGCTCACCGGCGGGGATCCCGGCCCTGGCAGAGAGCGCGAGGACGCTCGTGATCGTGGCACCGTCGTAGGGGACGGTGAACCGCTCGCACGCCTCCTCGACCATCGACCGGGCCGCCGGCGCCGCTCCCCCACCCGCCATCGCCACCGCGACGAGGTCGAGCGACAACCCCGGTGCGGGGTCGCGCCTGGCCGCCCGTGCGCTGAGCGCCGAACTCCAGCGCGCACCGACGATGAGGAACGCCACGCCCGCCGCGAGACAGCAGAGCCCAGGAGGCGTCGCGAAGAGCGTCCGCAGTGTGTCGAAGCCGAGGGCCATCCCGAGGAGGACGGCGACGAGCGGCAACCAGAGCACCAGCCTCGCCGTCGCGGACGGTCCGGCGAGCGCTGTGCCGACGTCGCGACCGATGCGGTCCAACTCGCGCAGCGACCCGGCGAGGTCCCGCAGACAGACACCGAGTGGTGCGCCGCTGATCGCAGCGACCTGCCAAGCGGCTGCCAGGCCCGCCCAGGCTGTGCGCGCGCCAGCACCCGTCTCCTGATCAGCGATGGCGGCGATCGCCGCCGGCAGGTCGCCGCCGTGCGTTGCAGCATCGGCCACCGCTGACAGCACCGCCGCGTCGGCCCGATGATCGCTCGTCGGGCCGGCTTCGTCGTCCGGTTCATCCGTCGCGAGGCCGACGGACCCCGCCGCTGATCGCGTTCGCGCATCGGCGTCCGCTTCCAGGGCCAGATGCCTCCAAGCGCTGCCAGGTGCGACGCCGGCACCCAGCAGCACGGCCAGACGACGGGTGGTGCGCGCCACGCGTGCCGGGCCGTCGTCATCGGGTTGGGCCGCACCGGGAAGCGCGGCGAGCACCCGCCGTAGGACCCGTAGCCAGGTCACGGTAACTCCTCGACGGAGAGGCGATCGTGTTCGTCGATCAGGAGGCGGCCGACCGCGACCACCTGCCGGCCGACCGGGAGCCGTGCCAGGTGCACGATGAGTCCGATCGCGCTCGTCGCCTGACGGGCGACGGCCTCCTGACTCATGCCGGCGAGCGCACCGAGCGCCTCCAAACGGGCGGGCACGTCGGTCACGGAGTTCGCATGGAGGGTGCCGGCACCACCGTCGTGCCCGGTGTTGAGCGCCGACAGCAGCTCGCGCACCTCGGGCCCCCGGCACTCGCCGAGGACGAGCCGGTCGGGACGCATGCGGAGGGCCTCGCGCAGGAGGCGTTCGAGGTCGATGCCGCCGGCCCCCTCCAGGTTGGCCTGGCGCGACTGGAGGGCGACGACATGCGGGTGGAGGATCCGCAACTCCGCGACGTCCTCGATCACGACGAGCCGCTCGACGGGCGAGGCGAGGCCCAGCAGGGCGCCGAGCAGCGTCGTCTTCCCGGAGCCACCCGCACCGGTGATGAGGATGTTCGTCCGAGCGGCGACGGCCTCGCGCAGCAGCTCGGCGACCGCCGCCGGGAACATCCCAGCGGCCTGCAGCGCATCGAACCCCAGCGCCTCGTCCCGCGGCACCCGGATGGACAGCAACGTCCCCCGGGTCGACACCGGCGGGAGGACCACGTGCACCCGCACCCCGTCCTGCAGACGCACGTCGACGCACGGGGTCGCCTCGTCGACATGCCGCCCGCCTCTCGCCACCAGGCGCACCGCGAGCGCTCGGATGGTCGCCTCATCGGAGCGCCACCCCACCTCGCGGACGAGCCCGGCACCGTGGTCGAGCCAGAGGCCGGACGAACCGTTGACGAAGAGGTCGGTGACCCCCGGATCGGCGAGGTAGGGAGCAAGAGCCCCGAAGTCGGCGAGCGCCGTGACCCCGCGCGACTCGGCTGCACCAGCGGGTTCGGCGTCGACCGTCGCTTCCGGAGAATCAGGAGAGGCGGCATCGGGTGGGACGGAGACGACGAAGCGATCGGACATGCGGCGAGCGTAGAAGCCCTGGCTCGAACGCCGAGGCGCGGAGGCGCGGACCTCGCAAGCTCACGCGACCGACCTCGCTTGTGGAGCGGCCTCGATGGACGTCGACGCGCCTCAGCGACCGATCGTCGAGGCGCGGATGACGAGGTCCGCAGCGATCACCGGGGCGGGTGCCACCGTCCGGCCCTCGATCCGGGCGAGGAGTTGCTCGGCGCCTGCGCGACCGAGCGCCTCACCGGGCAACCGCACACTCGTCAACGGCGGGTCGCTCACCACCGACGACGCCAGGTCGTCGAACCCGACCACCGCGAGCTCCCCCGGCACCGGCATGCCCATCGCCCGCGCCGACTGCAGCACCCCGTACGCGTGCGTGTCGGTTGCGCAGACCAGCGCGGTCACCCCGGAGTCGCGCCACCGCGGCCAGCTGTCGACGAATGCCGCGGCCGCCGCTTCGAGGTCGATGATGCTCTCCGCGCGATCGTCGGCGTGCACCCGCATCCCGCGCACGGCAGCCTCGCGCTCGAGCAGCAGCCGACGCAGGAGGAACGTGTCCGTCGCCGTCCGCCCACCGAGGTACCCGAGCTGCCGGTGGCCCAGGACGTGGAGGTGGTCGAGGAGCGCTCGGACACCGCCGAGGAGGTCGAAGTCGACGGAGACGGCGCGTCGGTCGGTGACGACGGCACCGGACGCTGCCTCCGCCGTCGTCGCCGGGAGGCGGGGTGCGTCGAGCAACACGAGCGCGGTGTCGAGCCGGAGCTCGTCCAGGAAGGCCTCGCTCGGCGCATCGACCACGACCCCGGCCGGTCGGAGGGCCGCGAGTCGGCCGAGCGCCGCCGCCGTCGGCACGTCGCCCTCCCCGGTCACCGACACGAGCAACTGGTACGCGTCGCCGAGGCCGGCCCGGAGCCCGCGGATCACCGCACCGAAATAGGGGTTCGACGCATCCGGCGTCACGAAGACGACCAGGTTGCTGGACCCGCTCGCGAGCGCCCGCGCGGCGTGGTCGGCGACGTAGCCGAGCTCCGCGATCGCCTGGCGCACCCGTTCGGCGTTCTGTGCCGAGACGTGCCCGGCATCCTTGCCGTTGGCGACGAGCGACACGGTCGCGACCGACGTCCCGGCCCGCTCCGCCACCATCGCCGCCGTGACGCGACGGGCGGCGCGTGGCTGGGGATCGTTCGGTTCGAGGGGCACCCGTCGATCGTATCGGGGCCGCGGAACCCTGGGCCGAACGACCCGGTTTGGCGAACCTAAAGCGCTTGACGTAGGCTGCTCCCGGCGGACCTGAAGCGCTTTACGTGCGGCGTTGCCCGCTTCCCCCAGCACCCCAACGATGTGGAGAACCATGCCCCGCAAGATCATCCTCGACTGCGACCCAGGCCACGACGACGCGATCGCGATCCTCCTGGCACACGGCAACCCCGAGATCGAGCTGCTCGCCGTCACGACCGTCGTCGGCAACCAGACGCTGCCGAAGGTCACCCGGAACGCCCTCGCCGTCGCCCGCATCGCCGGGATCACCGACGTGCCGTTCGCCGCCGGTGCCGACCGCCCGCTCGTGCGCCCGCTCGAGAACGCGCCGGACATCCACGGCGAATCGGGCATGGACGGCCCCGTCCTCCCCGAACCGACGATCACCCTCGACGACCGTCACGCGATCGACCTCATCATCGACCTCGTCATGTCGCACGAGCCGGGCGAGATCACCCTCGTCCCGACCGGCGGCCTGACGAACATCGCCCTCGCAGCCCGCAAGGAGCCGCGCATCGTGGAGCGCGTCAAGGAGGTCGTCCTCATGGGCGGCGGGTACCACGTCGGCAACTGGTCGGCGGTGGCCGAGTTCAACATCAAGATCGACCCCGAGGCCGCGCACATCGTCTTCAACGAGAGCTGGCCCGTCGTCATGGTCGGCCTCGACCTCACGCACCAGGCCCTCGCCACCCCGGAGGTCGTCGAGCGGATCGCTGCGATCGGCACCGGCCCGGCACGCTTCGTCGAGGAGCTGCTCGAGTTCTTCGGCACCACCTACAAGGACGCGCAGGGCTTCGACAGTCCGCCCGTGCACGACCCGTGCGCGGTCGCCTACGTGATCGACCCGACGATCGTGCGGACCGTCAAAGTGCCGATCGACATCGAACTCACGGGCACGCTCACCCTCGGCATGACGGTCGCCGACTTCCGCAGCCCGGCTCCGGACGACTGCAGCACCTGGGCCGCGACCGAACTCGACCACGCACGCTTCTGGGGCCTCGTCACCGACGCCCTCGAGAACATCGGGGAGATCGAGCTGTGAGCGACCTCCTGAACTCCACGAAGCCCGCCGTCCGCATCGGCGCCCTCATGACGGCGTTGCTCGCCGCCTGCGTCGCCTTCCAGTTGAACGCCAGCATGCTGAGCCCCGCGCTCGTGAGCATGGCGCGTGAGCTGCAGACCGACGACGCCACCATCGGCCTCTCGCAGACGATGTTCTTCACCACCGCCGCACTGTTCTCCGTCTTCCTCCCCCGCCTCAGCGACATCATCGGCCGGAAGCGTGTCCTGGCCGGGATGCTCGTCATCATGCTCGTCGGCACCGTCGTCGCAGCCCTCGCCGTGAACGTCGAGATGCTGTTCGCCGGCCGCATCATCCAGGGCGTGTCCGGGCCGGTCGTGCCCATCACCCTGCTCATGCTGCGCGCCGAGGTCACCGACCCGAAGCGGTACGGCGCCATGATGGGCCTCATCACCGCGGTCAACGGCGGCATCGCCGGGATCGACGCCCTCGCCGGCGGCTGGCTCGTCACGAACCACGGCTTCCGGTCCGTCTTCTGGACCATGGCCGTCGTCGCAGCCGTCGCGATCGTCTTCGTCGTCCTGTGGGCCGCGAACTCGCAGCCCTCGAAGGGCACGAGGATGGACTGGTGGGGCGTGCTCCCGCTCGTCGTGTCGATCGCCGCCCTGCTCACCGCGTTCAACGAGGCCGGCAAGCTCGCAGCGGCGAACTGGCTGCTCGTCGGCGGGTTCATCGTCCTCGCCCTCGTCGCGTTCGCGATCTTCTGGACCGTCGAGAACCGCGTCGCCGAACCGCTGGTCGCCACGAAGTACCTCCGCCAGCGGAGCACCTGGGCACTCCTGCTCACGACGCTGCTCACGATGACCGGTGTCTTCGCCGTCGCCAACGGCCTCGTCACCTCGATCGCCCAGAACGCCGACGCGGGATTCAGCATGGAGGCCGACCTCGCCTCCCTCGCGTTCCTGACGCCGTACGCCCTCGTCGGCTGGCTCGTCGGCCCGTTCGCCGGTCGTCTCGCGCCTACGCTCGGCTACCTGAACGTGCTCCGCATCGGCCTCATCGGCAGCATCGTCTCGATCGTCGTCATGGCGCTCGTCGGCGTGCACTCGCTCCCCGTCCTCATCGCGACGACCGTCCTCATCGGTGCGACCTACGCGGGCATCGGCAACATCATGCTGAACGGGCTGGGCATCGTCCTGTCGCCGAAGGAGAACCCGGGCTTCCTGCCCGGACTGAACGCGGGCGCCTTCAACCTGGGCGCCGGGCTCAGCTTCGTCGTCCTCCCCGCCGTCCAGATCGCCGTCGCACCCGCCGGAGGGACGTCGACGGCCGGGTACACGAGTGCCATGCTGGTCGGCGCGGGCATCACCGCGGTCGCCCTGCTGGTGTCGTTCCTCATCCCGAAGCCCGCGGGCGCCGAGGTCCGCCCGGCCGAGACCGCCTCGGCAGCCTAGGAAGGTCACCATGCAGAGTCCACGCATCGTCGTCGTCGGGTCCTTGAACGCGGACCTCGTCGTCCGCACGGCACGCTTCCCGCAGCCCGGGGAGACACTCACGGGATCCGAACTCGCCGTCATCCCCGGCGGCAAGGGCGCCAACCAGGCGGTCGCCGCGGGCAGACTGGGCGGCGACGTCACCATGGTCGGCGCGGTCGGCGACGACGCGCACGGGTCCCTCCTGCTCGAGTCGCTGTCGAGCTCCGGGGTCGACGTCACCCGGATCGCCCGACGTGACGACGTCGCGACGGGCACCGCGGTCATCACCGTCGACGACGCCGGGGAGAACACGATCATCGTGTCGCCTGGGGCGAACGGCACCCTCACGCCGGATCTGATCGGCGAGGCGTGGACGGCGCTCGACGGTGCCGGCGTCGTCTGCCTGTGCCTCGAGGTGCCGATCGACACCGTGCTCGAGACGGCCCGGCGGGGCGCTGCGGCCGGCGCGCTCGTGCTCCTCAACCTCTCCCCCTACGGTCCGGTGCCGGAGGAGCTCCTCCAGGCGACCGGTGTCCTCCTCGTGAACGAGCACGAGGCGGCCGACCTCGCTGGTGTCGACCCGGAGGAGGCCGGGTGGGAGGTGACCGCCACGGCGCTGCGCAGCCACGGCATCCGACGAGCCGTCGTCACGACCGGGGCCGCGGGCAGTGTCGTGATCGACGGCGAGGCCGCCCCGACGTCGGTGCCGTCGCCGACGGTGGACGCCGTCGACACCACCGGCTGCGGCGACGCGTTCATGGGCGCCCTCGCGCTGCGACTCGCTGCCGGCGACGAGCTCGTCGACGCGGCTCGATTCGCCTCGACCGTCGGCAGCTACGCGGCGACCGGGGCCGGCGCCCAGGCGTCGTACCCCGACCAGGAGCAGCTCGCAGCGTTCCTCGAGCAGCGATGAGACACGGGGTCCCGCGTCGATCGACGCGGGACCCCGTGGCGTCTCACCCGGCCGCGATCACCCAGAGGTAGAGCACCGCAGCAGCGGCGATCGCCCAGCTCGTGAAGCTGCCGACGAGGAATTCCTCCGCCTTGCCGCCGACACCACGGTCCTCGGAGATCTCCGGGAAGCGCACGATGCCCTTGGCCGCGACGAGGGCGGCGATCACCATGCCGGTGCCACTCAGCGCGAGGACGACGATGAAGACGCGTTCGAGCGGGCCGATGAGTCGGCCGCCGAGCAGCTGCGTCGTCGGACGCAGCGGCGTGCCGCCCTGCTCGACGCTCCCCAACTCTCGACCGCGGATCTTGACCGTCCAGGCGGAGGCGGGCGTCGCGGTCGGCTGCGGCTCATCGTCCTCACGCGCGCGGCGCAGCGACGCCCGCACGATGAGGTTGCTGCTCCGCATGAGGAAGACGAGCGTCGACCCGCCTGCGACGGCGAGGGCAAGGGGCACCTCCTGCAGCACGCCGAGGTGGAAGCCCGCGTAGACCTGTGCAGCGGGGCTGTCGGCCGTCCCTCCCGCCCCGAACACGAGTGTGGCGGCGACGACGAGGAGACCGAGCAGCAGCACGGGCCAGAGTCCGCGCGGTCGCGAGGTGTCCGAGGACGGCATGGTCACCATCCACCCGAGGGCGACGAGGCCGGTCAGTGTCGGCCACCACCAGTCGAGCCCGAGCCCCAACACGGCGAACAGCCAGACCGCCATCAGCCCGATGGCCGGCGACCAGCGCGGGCCCCGGATCAGTCCACGACAGATGTCGGCGACCCCGATCATGAGCAGCAGGACGGCCGTGATCATCGAATCGGCGCTCCGGCGAGCAGGTCGAGGGCCGAGACGAGCGCGGCGCCGCCTGATCGTTGCAGGTTCTGCGACACCGCGGACTGCGAGATGCCGACGTCGGCCGCCATCGACTCCTGCGACCGGCCGAGGAGTGCACCCGCGGCGAGCTGTCGCTGTCGGGGGTTCCGCATCTGATCGATCGTGTGGTCGCGCAGGGTGAGGAGTGCGTTCACGATGGCGTCTCCGTCCTGGGGCGATTCGCCCTCGAACCACGATCGCAGGTACGGCTGACGTTTGTCCTCCCGCCGATGCGCCTCGTCGATGGCGGCTCGGGCCCGCCACCAGGCGGAACCGTCCTGGATGAGCACGTCCTGCCCGGCGTCGATGTCCGTGACCTCGCCCCAGCCGAGGCCGAACCGACAGTCGACCTCCGCGGGGAACAGGAGCCGCGCGAGGGTGGTGGCCCGCAGTGCGGTCGCGACGTCCGCGTACACGACCTGGAACTCGTCGCCGACCGTGGGACGCAGCGGCTGCTCGGCGGGCCAGGTGGCCTCCACCTGGAGGAAGACGTCCTGGATCGCACGCTGAGCGCGGGTGCGATCGTCGAGACGGCGGGAACCGACGATGTCGACGACGACGGCCAAGAAGAGATCGGTCATCCCAGAAGCATAGAGCTGATAGTGGCAGAACTATAAGCAATGTTCGAATACTCACCAGCGGCCGCCTGCGGCCGACATCGGAGACAGAAGAAGGCGGCACCCATTGGGGGGAATGGGTGCCGCCTCTACAGTGCCGGATTGGGGGGAATCGCTGGCACTGCATGCACGAATGTGTATTCGGCCGGGTCCAAGTGTACGCCAGTGAACGGGGAACACAAGCACTCAGACGACCCCAGATCGAGTGGTTTCCCTACCATGCCCAGATCATTCACAGACTGGGCCCGTGAATTTGTTCGGATGAGTGACAAACCCGCAACCGAGAACGCGCTACGCTCGTGCATGGCACGGACTCGACCCGCCTCGGCAGGTCGAGTCAGGAACGCGGATTCGCAAGGGAGCGAGACACACACGATGAGCACTCAGATCGACAGCCTGCTGCACGAAGACCGACGATTCCCACCGTCGGAGGAGTTCGCCGCGCAGGCGATCGCCAGCGCCGAGCTCTACGAGCGGGCGTCGAGTGACCGGCTCGCCTTCTGGGCCGAGCAGTCCCGCGAACTGCTCACGTGGAGCAAGCCGTTCACGAAGACCCTCGACTGGTCGAACCCACCCTTCGCGACCTGGTTCGACGACGGCGAGCTGAACGTCGCCTACAACTGCCTCGACCGGCACGTCGAGGCCGGCAACGGCGACCGCGTCGCCCTCCACTGGGAGGGCGAGCCCGGCGACACCCGCACGATCACCTACGCCGAGCTCACGGCAGAGGTCAAGCGCGCGGCCAACCTGTTCACCAGCCTCGGCGTCGAAGCCGGCGACCGGGTCGCCATCTACCTGCCGATGATCCCGGAGGCGATCGTCTCGATGCTCGCCGTCGCGCGCATCGGCGCGGTCCACTCGGTCGTCTTCGGCGGGTTCAGCGCGGACAGCCTGCGTTCCCGCATCGACGACGCGGAGGCCAAGCTCGTCATCACCGCCGACGGCGGCTACCGCAAGGGCAAGGTCTCCGCACTCAAGCCCGCCGTCGACGCGGCGCTCGCGAGCCGCGGCGAGCTGCCCGAGCAGGCGACCGTTGACCACGTGCTCGTCGTCCGTCGCGGCGAGAACGAGGTCGACTGGACGGCCGGGCGCGACCTCTGGTGGCACGAGGCCATCGCCGACGCCGAACCCGAGCACGACGCGCAGCCGTTCCCCGCCGAGCAGCCGCTCTTCATCCTCTACACCTCCGGCACCACCGGGAAGCCGAAGGGCATCCTGCACACCTCGGGTGGCTACCTGACGCAGACGGCGTTCACCCACAAGAACGTCTTCGACCTGCACCCCGAGACCGACGTGTACTGGTGCACGGCCGACATCGGCTGGATCACCGGTCACAGCTACGTCACGTACGGACCCCTCGCGAACGGCGCGACGCAGGTGCTCTACGAGGGCACGCCGGACGCCCCGCACCCGGGACGCTGGTGGGAGATCATCGAGAAGTACGGCGTGAGCATCTTCTACACGGCTCCGACGGCGATCCGCTCCTTCATGAAGCTCGGGCGGAAGATCCCGAAGCAGTTCGACCTGTCGTCACTCCGCCTGCTCGGCTCGGTGGGTGAGCCCATCAACCCCGAGGCGTGGATGTGGTACCGCAAGATCATCGGCAACAAGCTCGCGCCGATCGTCGACACCTGGTGGCAGACGGAGACCGGGGCGATCATGGTGTCGGCCCTTCCCGGTGTCACGTCGACGAAGCCCGGTAGCGCGCAGGTCCCGATCCCGGGCATCGCCATCGACGTCGTCGACGACGCCGGTGACGCGGTCGGCGCCGGCGGCGGCGGACTCCTCGTCGTGACCGAGCCCTGGCCGTCGATGCTCCGCGGCATCTGGGGCGACCCCGAGCGGTTCAAGGAGACCTACTGGGAGAAGTTCTGGGACGTCGAGGGCGGCCCGTTCTACTTCGCCGGCGACGGCGCCCGACTCGACTCGGACCGCGACGTCTGGCTGCTCGGCCGCGTCGACGACGTCATGAACGTCTCCGGGCACCGACTCTCGACCGCTGAGATCGAGTCGGCGCTCGTCGCCAACGAGATGGTGGCCGAGTCCGCCGTGGTCGGTGCGGCCGACGAGACCACCGGGCAGGCGGTCGTCGCCTTCGTCATCATCAAGGAGTCCCACCTCGAGCAGGCGTCCGGACTCGCGGACATCACCGGGGCACTCCGCAGCTGGGTCGGCGAACAGATCGGTCCGATCGCCCGCCCACGCGAGGTCTACCTCGTGAACGAACTGCCGAAGACGCGCTCGGGCAAGATCATGCGCCGTCTCCTGCGCGACGTGGCCGAGGGCCGCGAGGTGGGCGACACCACGACGCTCGCCGACACCACGGTCATGCAGATCATCACCGACAAGATGGTGAAGAGCACGTAACCCGATGCTCCAAGCACGAGAGCCGGACGGAATCAGTCATTCCGTCCGGCTCTCGTGCATGTGGCGCGGGGAGGCGCTACGCGAACTCGACGATGAGCTCCACCTCGACGGGCGAGTCGAGCGGGAGCACGGCGACGCCGACGGCGGATCTGGCGTGCACGCCGAGGTCGCCGAAGATCTCGCCGAGGACCTCTGACGCACCGTTGATGACGCCGGGCTGGCCGGTGAACGCCGGGTCGGAGGCGACGAAGCCGACGACCTTCACGATGCGGGTGACGCGGTCGAGCGAACCGATCTGGCTCTCCACCGCGGCGAGCGCGTTGAGGGCGCACGTCCGGGCGTATGTCTTGGCGTCCGCAGGCGAGACGAGTCCGTCGCCCTCACCCACCTTGCCGGTGGCGGGGAGCTTGCCGTCGGTCATGGGCAGCTGGCCCGAGGTGAAGACGTGCTCGCCGGAGACCACCGCGGGGATGTAGGCGGCGACGGGCGGGACGACGGTTGGCAGGGTGATACCGAGCTCGGCGAGTCGGTCGGCGATCTGGGACATGGGGGTTCCTCCGGGACGTCGGGTCAGTCAGCGATGGGGCGCTTGAGGTAGGCGACGAGCCCGCCCTCCGGACCGGTGACGACCTGGACGAGCTCCCAACCCTCCCCGCCCCAGTTGTTCAGGATGGCAGCCGTGTTGTGGATCATCAACGGCGTGGTGAGGTACTCCCAGCGGGTCATGTCTCTCCTCGATCGGGCGCTCCGCACGGAGAGGCGGAGGCGCAGGGGATCTTCATGGCGAGCCCCAAGTGAAGCTCGCTCACAGTTTCCCCGCTTACCTTCGATCCTATGCCTGAACCACGTACCCCCGCGAAGACGGTCGCGCAGAGCGTCCTCGGCTTCGTCGGCTTGAGCGTCGCCGCCGGTGTGCTCGCCACCGCCGCGGTCACCCCTGCCATCGCGATGACCGGTCTCGCCACCTCCACGGGCATCTCCGTCTTCGACGGCCTCCCCGACTACCTCCAGCTCGACTCGCTCGCCCAGAAGTCGAGCATCTACGCCAAGGACTCCGCCGGCAACCCGGTGCTCCTCGCCTCCTTCTACGACCAGAATCGCATCGAGGACAGCTGGGACCAGATCTCCCAGTTCGCGAAGGACGCCGCCGTCTCGGCCGAGGACCCCCGCTTCTTCGACCACGGTGGCATCGACCTCGCGGGCACCGTCCGAGCGGTCGTCAACAACGCCGCCGGCGGCTCGACGCAGGGTGGCTCCTCCATCACACAGCAGTACGTGAAGAACGTCCTGGTGCAGAAGGCCGAGGCGATCCCCGACAAGGCGGAGAGCGACGCGGCCTATGAGGAGGCGACCGCTACGACCCCTGAGCGCAAGCTCAAGGAGATGCGACTCGCGATCGGTCTCGAGAAGACCTACGGCAAGGAGGACATCCTCCGCGGGTACCTCAACATCTCCGGCTTCGGCGGACGCGTCTACGGGATCGAGGCGGCGTCCAACTACTACTTCAACACCACGGCGGCGAACCTCACGCTGGAGCAGGCGGCGACGCTGCTGGCGATCGTCAACAACCCCGAGAACCTCAGGATCGACAAGCCCGACAGCGCCGACAACGGCGCGGCCAACGGCTACGCCCTGACGAAGACGCGACGGGACTACGTCCTCGACCAGATGCTCAAGGAGCAGAAGATCTCGAAGGAGCAGCACGACACCGCCGTGGCGATCCCGATCACCCCGACGATCGTGCCTCCCGTCACCGGCTGTTCCGCGGCCGGGTCGTCCGCCTACTTCTGTGACTACGTGACCCAGGTGCTGCAGAACAACGAGATCTTCGGCGCCACACAGGACGAACGGTGGACGAACTTCAAGCGCGGCGGGTACAGCGTCTTCACGACCCTCGACCTCGACCTCCAGAGCGCCTCGCAGGCGGCCATCGACGAATACGTCCCGAAGACGACCACTGAACTCGACCTCGGCGCCGTCTCGGTGAGCGTGCAGCCAGGGAGCGGGCGGATCCTCGCCATGGCCCAGAACAAGGACTACTCGCAGGATCCCGACGTCCTCGCGACGGGCTCCAACTACAGCGCCATCAACTACAACACCGATCAGGCGTACGGCGGCTCGGCCGGCTTCCAGCCCGGTTCGACGTACAAGATCTTCACGCTCACGGACTGGCTGAAGTCGGGCAAGGGCGTCAACGAGTCGATCAACGCGAACCGCAGATCCGACTGGGGCACCTTCACCAACAGTTGCGTCCCGGGTGGGACGGAGCAGGCGGAGGCCGGATGGAGTCCGCGGAACGACGAGGGCGAATCGGGGTCCTACACCGTGAGACGGGCCACGCAGCAGTCGATCAACACCGCGTTCATCGCGATGGCGCAGGAGCTCGACCTCTGCGACATCAGCAAGACCGCTGAGTCGATGGGCGTGCACCGTGCCGACGGCGCGCCCCTGAACAACTCCCCCGCGACCGTGCTCGGCACCAACGAGGTCGCTCCGCTGAGCATGGCGACCGCCTTCGCGACGCTCGCCGCCGGCGGCAAGACGTGCGACCCGATCGCGATCGACTCGATCACGAAGCCCGACGGTTCCACCGCCGAGGTCCCCTCGGCGAACTGCCGTCAATCCGTCGATGCGAAGGTGGCGGCCGCGGCCGACGACGTCCTCCAGGGCGTCGTCTCCAACGGCACCGCGTCCGCCTCGGGTGCCCGCACCGACGGCGTCGGTGAGCTGATCGGCAAGACCGGGACCACGGACGACGCCGAGGCGACCTGGATGAGCGGCGCGAGCACGACGGTCGCGACGGTCGTCGGCACCTTCAACGTCAGCGGACACGTCAACCTCCGCGACACCTACATCGGTGGCACCCAGGTGGCCTCCATGCGGCACTACATCTGGCCGGCGGTCATGTCGGCCGCGCTCGCCAAGTACCCGGGCGGTGACTTCCCCGAGGCGGATCGCGCCACGCTGCAGGGCGACGGTTCCGGAAGCAGCGGCGAGGACTCGACACCGACTCCGACGCCGACGGCCGACCCCACGCAGGCACCGAGCGAGGCGCCGACACCGGCTCCGGGTGACGGCGGGGACACCGATGGGACCGGCGAGGACGGCGGGCCTGCGGCTCCGGGGAACGGCAACGGGAACGGCGGCGGCGCTGGGAACGGGAACGGGAACGGCGCACCCGGATGATCGTCCGCGGCTGTCGGTCGAACGCAGACCGGCAGCCGCCCCGGGTCGCCCGGCGGCAACGATCGGGTTTCAACGCGTCGCTGAGCGGGCCTTTTTCAGGATTGTCGCTTAGCATCGATCCATGCCTCAACAACATCGCACGGCCACCGGTGTGCTCGGCGGCTTCCTCGGCTTTCTCGGGCTGAGCGTCGCAGCGGGTGTCCTCGTCACCGCCACGGTCACGCCGGCACTCGCCGTCACCGGGATCGCGACCAACAGCACGATCAACGTGTTCGACGGTCTGCCCGACTACCTGGCCCTCGACGAACTGGCGCAGAAGTCCAACATCTACGCGACCGACAGCGCAGGCAACCCGCAGCTGCTCGCGTCCTTCTACCAGCAGAACCGCATCGAGGTCGGCTGGGACCAGATCAACCAGTTCGTCAAGGACGCGGCGATCTCGGCTGAGGACCCGCGCTTCTACGAGCACGGCGGTGTCGACCTCACGGGTACCATCCGTGCCGTCGCGATCAGCGCGACGGGACGCGACCTGCAGGGTGGTTCGTCGATCACCCAGCAGTACGTGAAGAACGTGCTCGTGCAGAAGGCCGAGGCCATCACCGACGAGGCCAAGATGAAGGCCGCGTATGAAGAGGCGACGAAGGCGACGCCCGAGCGCAAGCTCAAGGAGATGCGCATGGCCATCGGCCTCGAGAAGCGCTACGGCAAGCAGGACATCCTGCGCGGCTACCTCAACATCGCCGGGTTCGGCGGTCGCACCTACGGCATCGAGGCCGCAGCCAACTACTACTTCGCGACGACTGCCGCCAACCTGAACCTCGAGCAGGCCGCTGCGCTGATGGCGATCGTGAACAACCCGGAGACGCTGCGCCTCGACCGGCCCGACAGCGAGACGAACGGCGCGGCCAACGGGTACGCCCTCACGCTCGAACGGCGGAACTACGTCCTCGATCAGATGATCAAGGAGGGCAAGATCACCGAGGAGCAGTACTTCTGGGCGTACCGCCAGCCGATCACGCCGACCATCAACCCGGCGAGCACGGGCTGCCAGACGGCCGTCAACGTCAGCCCGGGAGCCGGCTACTTCTGCGACTACGTCACCCGGGTGTTCCAGAACAACCCGATCTTCGGCGCCACGGAGGACGAACGCTGGGCCGCGTTCAACCGCGGTGGGTACAGCGTGTTCACGACGCTCGATCTCGACGTCCAGGGTGCCGCACAGGCGGCGATCGACGAGCTCATCCCGCGGGTGAGCGACCAGCTCGACATCGGCGCGGTGTCCGTCACCGTGCAGCCCGGAACGGGCCGCATCCTCGCGATGGCCCAGAACAAGGACTACTCGAACGACCCAGACGTCCTGGCCACCGGTGCGAACTACTCTGCGGTCAACTACAACACCGACGTCGATTACGGCGGGTCCACGGGCTTCCAACCCGGATCGACGTACAAGACCTTCACGCTCGCCGAATGGCTCAAAGAGGGGCACGGCCTGAACGAGGGCGTCGACGGCCGGAAACGGTCCCCGTGGGGCACGTTCAAGGACTCGTGCGCCGACGGCGGCACGGTCTACGCCGGTTCCGACTGGAACCCCGGCAACGACGAGGGCGGCAACGGTGGCCAGTACACCGCGCTCCAGTCGACGAAGCAGTCCATCAACACCGGCTTCATCGCGATGGCGAAGCAGCTCGACCTCTGCGGCATCCGTAAGACGGCCGAGTCGATGGGTGTCCATCGCGCCGACGGCGGTCCGCTGCTGCAGTCCCCTGCGACGGTCCTCGGCACCAACGAGGTCGCTCCGCTCAGCATGGCGACGGCCTTCGCGACCTTCGCTTCGGGCGGCATCACCTGCGACCCGATCGCGATCGACCGGGTCGTGAAGCCCGACGGTACCGAGATCCCCGTTCCGCCGGCGAACTGCCGGCAGGGCCTCGAAGCCAATGTCGCCGCTACGGCGAACGTCGCACTCCAGGCGACGTTCAACGGCGGCACGACGAGCTCGTCCCGCATCGGCGACGGCATCCCGCTCATCGGCAAGACGGGTACCACCGACAACAACGAGGCGACCTGGATGAGTGGCGCGAGCACGAAGGCGGCGACCGTCGTCGGTGTCTTCAACGCGACCGGCCACGTCAACCTGCGGCGCACCTACTTCGACGCCGGGCAGGCCGCGACGATCCGTCACAAGATCTGGCCGCGGGTCATGGCGACCGCCAACGCGAAGTTCGGCGGCGACGCATTCGGCGACCCCGACCCGTCGCTCATCAACGGCCAGTCGGTCCAGGTGCCCGACGTGGCCGGGAAGACCATCGAAGAGGCGCAGAAGCTCCTCGAGGACGCCGGCTTCGGCTTCGAGAACGGCGGCGCGGGCGACTCCGCCCTGCCGGCCGGCCAGGCGGCGAGCACCAACCCGTCCGGCACGGTGCCGAAGGGCTCCATCGTCACGGTCTACACGAGCAACGGGCTCCTGGGCGTCATCCCCGACGTCAGCGGAGCGGGCAACTTCGACGCGGCGAAGGCGGCCATCCAGGGCGCCGGGTTCACGAACGTGGGTCAGAAATGCGCGGTCGATCCCGCTGCCACGACACCGAAGGTGACCGGCGTCGATCCACCAGCCGGCACCGCAGCGCGCAAGGACGGCAAGGTGACGGTGACGGTCTCGAAGACCAGCTGTTAGCGTCCTGACGCGAGCACGGAGGGCCCGATCGGTATTCGATCGGGCCCTCCGTCGTCTGCGCCTGGCTCCCCTCCGGGCGTCTTCGGAGGGGCTACCGGTACGCTCGTGGGACGGTCGGCACCACTCGACGACCGAGGAGGAGACGATCGATGGCGGCATCCATGAGCACCGGCGGCAGACTCGGTACGGCGGCAGCCGTTGTGGCGGGCCTCGGGGCCCTCACCCTCGGATACGCGTCGATCGTCGAGCGCAACGCCTTCACGCTCCGCAGGGTGACCGCTCCCGTCCTCCCGCCCGACGCCGAGCCGATCACCGTCCTGCACCTGTCCGATCTCCACATGGCCCCCTGGCAGCGCCGCAAGCAGGCTTGGCTGCAGTCACTCGCCGATCTGCAACCGGATGTCGTGATCAACACGGGCGACAACCTGGGGCACGAGCAGGGCATCGACGGGATCCGGGCCGCGCTCTCCGTGTTCGCCGGTGTCCCGGGCGCGTTCGTGCACGGCTCGAACGACTACTACGGGCCGAGTGCGAAGAACCCGTTCAAGTACTTCGTGCAGACGTCCTCGAAGCACGTCTCCCCGACGACGCTCGACACGGCTGCGCTCGAGCGGTTCTTCATGGACGAGCTCGGGTGGATGGACCTCAACAACGCGGTCGGCGAGATCTCGATCCGGGGCACCCGCCTCGACCTGTTCGGCGTCGACGACCCGCACAAGCACTTCGACCGACTGGACACGCTGACGGCGCTCATCGACGAGCGACTGGACGCCGAGACGTTGGAGACCGACGACCCGTCGCTGGCCCACACGGTGACGGTCGGCGTGATGCACGCTCCGTATCGGCGGGTGCTCGACGCCTTCGTGACGCAGGGTGCGCAGTTCATCTTCGCGGGGCACACCCACGGTGGCCAGGTCTGTGTGCCGGGCTACGGCGCACTCGTGACGAACTGCGACATCCCCCGGCAGCAGGCGAAGGGGCTCAGCGTCTGGCGGCATGCCCTGCGCTCGGCGTATCTGAACGTGTCGGCGGGGATCGGGACCTCCATCTACGCGCCAGTGCGATTCGCCTGCCGGCCGGAAGCGTCGCTCGTGACCCTCCTCCCCCGCCGCACGGTGGTCTGACCCGGCCCGACTGCCCTTCGACAGGCTCAGGGACCGGGACTCTCCGGCCCGCGCACCCTCCGCCGGTCACTGAGCACCCTCCGCCGGTGACTGAGCACCCTCCGCCGGTGACTGAGCACCCTCCGCCGGTGACTGAGCACCCTCCGCCGGTCACTGAGCTTGTCGAAGTGCCGCCCCTCGACAGGCTCAGGGACCGGGCCTCTCCGCGGGGAAACAGAGAAGCCCGGCCATACGATTTATCGTCTGACCGGGCTTGTACTGTCGGGGTAGCGGGATGTGCAACTCGCCAGCCCGGCGGACCGCCAACCCGGGAAACAGAGAAGCCCGGCCAGACGATTTCTCATCTGACCGGGCTTGTACTGTCGGAGTAGCGGGATGTGCAACCCGCCAGCCCAGCGGACCGCCAACCCGGGAAACAGAGAAGCCCGGCCAGACGATTTCTCGTCTGACCGGGCTCGTACTGTCGGGGTAGCGGGATTTGAACCCACGACCTCTTCGTCCCGAACGAAGCGCGCTACCAAACTGCGCCACACCCCGATGGCCCGAAGGCCTTGTCTAGGATAGCCGATTTTTCAGCGGCTGTTCGCCACTTCCTGGAATCGGTTGATCCCGGACCGGATCAGCCGGGCGCCGCCATCGCCGCCCGGCCGATCCGTGATCTCACGCCTGCTGGCGGCGACGCACGACCACGGTACCGAGCGCGGCAGCACCGAAGGCGAGGAGCCCTCCGGCCACCCACGGGAGGGCGGTTCCGGCGAACCCGGTGTCGGCGAGGGCGTTGCCCCCGGCAGACGGGTCGGAGGCCGATGCGGCGGCCGCAGCGGCATCCGCGGGGTCCAGGACGGTGAAGTCGGACGAGTCGGTCACGGCACCCTGGGTCGCGGTCAGCGTGTAGGTGCCTGCGGGGTCAGCAGCCGTGTCGATGGAGACCTGGATGTCGCCGGTCTCGCCCGCGACGGTCGACAGCGTGCGAGCGGAGACACCGGCTGCGGAGGACTCGATGGTGATCGACACCGTCTGGTTCGCCGCCCAGAAGTCCGAGCACGAGTACGAGACCGCCGCGCCGCGCGCGACGCTCGCCGGCGTGATCGAGTTGCAGCTGCCAGGACCGTAGCTGTCGCCCTCGAGCGCGTTGGCTGCGGTGGGCAGCGCGACGACGGCGAGGAGGACGAGTGCGGCGGCGGAGAGAGTTCGTTTCATGTGCGGGCCCCTTGGTGTGCGGATGGCGCATGCGCTGCGTGATGCGACATGCGGACAGGGCCTGGAGCCGAGCGCTGATCACTCGTGGCCTCCATGGCCGTCATCATGCTAGGGCAGCCGCCATCTCGCCAGGGCTGGAAAACCGCGGAATTCCGCGGATGTGACCACCTTTGGGGGTACGACCTGTCCGCCTGACGCCAAGCCGGGCGAGGACCGTGCCACGCCGAAGCCCAGGAGGGCGAGATGCCCTCCGGTCAGGCCGTGGTCCGAGCGGACGACCGCTCGGACCACGGATCCCGACTGACGGATCAGGCCGTCTTGCGGCGACGGATCGCCATCGCACCGATGACGCCGGCACCCACGACGAGGAGGCCTCCGCCGATCCACGGCAGGGCTCCACCGTCGAAGCCGGTCGAGGCGAACTCGCGCTCCGAGACCTGGAACGAGGCGCTCTCGGTGGTCGCGCCCTGGGTCGCCGTGACCATGCAGGTGCCGGAGGCGGTCTTGCTGGTCTCGATCGTCACCGCGAACGCACGGGCGGCGTCGGTGTTGAACGTGCCGGACGTCGGCACGGCGCTCTGCTCGGCGGCCTGCTCGGTCGCGCCGGCGGTGTTGGGCTTCGCAGCGGGAATGCTGCAGCCGGGCCCGGCGACGGTGACCGTCACCGGAGTGCCGGGATCGAAGGTGCCGTCGCAGCGGAAGACGGTCGACTCCCCCTGGGTCACCGACACCGGTGTGAGGGTCGCACAGCCGGCAGGGCCGTAGGTGGACGAGTCGGTCGCTGCACTCGCGGCGGTCGGGGCCGCGAAGACTGCCAGGAGGCAGAGCGATGCTAGGGCAAGGGTGCGCTTCATGTTGATATCCCCAAGGAACGTCGAATACCCCCTGCGTCCGCCGATTTCGGGTGGGCGTCCGCGCGAGGTTCCCCAGGGTCACGAATTCGGGTGCGTGGCTTCCTGCGGTGTTGTCATGCTATGTCAGGAGCCGCACCGAGGGAAGGCTGAAATGGTCGTTTTGCCCGTGATTCCGGGGGTTGTGACCAGGTTTGGGGGTACGTCGGAGGCCTTCGGAGCGAGCACCGTGAAGACGAGTTCCGTTGTCGCCCCCGGAGTGAGGGTCACGTCGGTCTGGGCGTAGAGACGACCGTTCGGGTCGGTCACGGCCTTGACCGGCAGGTCCTCGCCGTCGCTTGCACCGAGCAGGGTTGCGCCCAGCGGACCGTGGATCACGACGCGCGTCGCGATGTCTCCCGCGGGGGTGCCGAAACGCCCGCCCGCGGTCACGTAGTCCGGCAGGGAGGTCGCGGCATCCGCCGGCGCAGTGGACGTCAGGGTGACGGCGACGACGTACTCGGCGCCGTGCTTCGTGCACCGGGCGTCGCGGATGTCGACGTTCGTCTCCAGGTAGTAGTCCATCTTCGCGCGGGTCAGGTCCTCGAGGTAGACCCCGGTGTAGACGGCCGCGTCGTCGGTCGTCGGCGGGATCCCGGCGAGGCTCGTCTGGGCGATCAACGCCTGTTCGGCGGGGACCGCACTCCAGACGTGAAGACGGTTCTCCGCGCCGGACTCGGACAAGGCCTGGACGAGCGCGGCGGGGTCGGGCGAGCGGGAGATCATCCCCTCGAACACCGCACCCGAGACCGCGGCGAAGAACGCGTCCTGCACGAGCCGGTCCGGGAACCGGGCGTAGACGTCGCTCAACAGCGTCTTCGCCGCGTTGTCGGCGGTGAGCTCGGTGCCGTCCGGGAGGGCGACGGGCCCGGTCGCCTCCAGCAGGTGCGCGAGGACGTAGGGATCGACGGCGACCACGGTGTCGATGGGCACGCCGAACACCTGGGTCCCCATGGCTGCGGCGAGCTCCCCGGTGCGACTGAAGTCGACCGTGAGGTTGGTGTCCTGGATGTACCGGCCGAGGTTGTCGGTGTAGACGTTCTGCTCGAACGGGGTGAGCGGCAGCACGGGGGCCGGGAAGCCGGAGAAGTCGTCGCTCCCCCGGGTACCGACGAAGGAGATGACGCCGTTCTCCGCGTGGATGAGGGCCACCGCCCCGGCGATGCCGCCACTCGAGCGCAACTCCGCGTTGTTCTGGATCATCACCATGATGTTCCGAGGCCCGGCCCCGCCCGCCATGTCCGGCAGGAGCGCCGTGGCCCGCGCGGCGGTGTCGAGCATCGTGGACGCACCGGTGATCGTCCGGGTGAGCTTCTCGACGGCGTCGGCGACCACCGGCAGCGCACCGTCCGTGCCGATCGTGTCCACACGCCCGGCGATGGCGTCAGCCGCTACAGCCGCCTCGGCCACGGTCGGCGCGACGGCGCGGAGCGGCTCCGTCGCGATCGAGCCGTCCCCGGGGAGCAGGGACGACAGGTTGACGTGATCCGCGATCTCGACGACCTTCGGCACGACATCGACCGCGACGTCATCGGTCGCAGCGGCAGCCTGTCGCACCGCGGAGAAGTTCACGCCGAGGAACGGGACCGCCTCGGCCGCCCGCCAGATGGGATCACTCGTCAGCGACACCGCCTCGCCGGTGTGCTTCGTGAGGTCACGCTGCGTTGCCTCGGTGCCGCTCGCGTCACCCTTGAGTACGGCCGACTGGAGCGACTTCGCCTCCGACTGGGCGGCTTCGAGCGCGTTCTTCGCCAGGGACGCCCGGACGCCGAGCCAGGCTCCGAGCGCGAGGACGACGAGGAGGACGGCGAGTGCGATCCACCACAGACGCGAACGCCGATGGCCGGGCAGGCGGATGCCGGCCGTCGCCGGGCGTGGGTCAGCCAAGAGTGCTCCTTGTTCGGGTAGGCACAGCCTAACCGCCGGATGACGGCCTCCGAGGGTCGGTGCACGCCCCCTTTCAGGGGTGGACGGCGCATGCGGCGACCGGGCTCCCGGCCACTCATGGCCTACGATTGCGGGATGCCGTCAGCACGCTCGTCGACCGATCTGGAGCCGCACCGCAGATGACCCGCACGCCGCGCATCGTGATCGGGATCCTGCTGCTGCTCTGCCTGTGCGTCATGCTCGGCATCGCGTTCTGGCCCACGCCCGTCGACGCCGACGGCCGGACGACGCTGCTCGCGATCCTCGACCGATTACAGGCCGCGGGCGCGCCGGACTGGTTCGACTACCGCTTCGTCGAATCGGCCGCGAACGTCGTGCTGTTCATCCCGCTCGGCGCGCTGCTCGCCCTGGAGCTGCCGTTGCGGCTCTGGTGGATCGCACCGCTGACGACGACCCTGTTCTCGGTCGCGATCGAACTCGGACAGACCCTGCTCCCCGAGCGCGTCGCGACGATCGCCGACGTCTACGCCAATGCAGCCGGAGGGCTGCTCGGCGCGACGATCGTGCTCGTCGTCCGGCTACTCGTCGCCGGTCACGGACGACCGAGACCGACGTAACGCCACCCGGCGCCCCGCCAGGCGTCCACGTCGAGGCAGTTGCGTCCGTCCACGATCGTCTTGCCCGCGGTCAACTCGGCGACGGCCGAGGGGTCCAGGGCACGGAACGCCTTCCACTCGGTCACGACGACGACGATGTCCGCGTCCGTCACAGCCTGCTCGGCCGAGTCTGCGAACGTCAGCTGCGGGTGGAGTCGACGCGCGTTGGGGACCGCTTCCGGATCGAAGGCGAGCACCTCCGCACCCAGGCCGTTGAGTCCGACGGCGACGTCGAGGGCCGGCGAGTCGCGGACGTCGTCGCTGTCGGGCTTGAAGGCGAGCCCGAGCACCGCCACCCGCTTCCGGTAGGCGCTCCCGCCGAGCTCCTCGACGACGAGGTCGATGACGCGCTGACGGCGACGCAGGTTGATCGCGTCGACCTCCTTGAGGAACGCCACCGACTCGCCACGACCGAGCTCCTCGGCACGAGCGGTGAAGGCCCGGATGTCCTTCGGCAGGCATCCGCCGCCGAACCCGACACCGGCGTTGAGGAAGCGGCGGCCGATCCGGGCGTCGTAGCCGATCGCGTCGGCGAGCTCCGTGACGTCGGCGTCCGTGACCTCGGCGATCTCCGCCATCGCGTTGATGAAGGAGATCTTCGTGGCGAGGAACGCGTTCGCCGCGACCTTCACGAGCTCCGCGGTCGAGTAGCCGGTGGCGACGAGCGGCGTGCCGGTCGAGAGCGCCTGGGCGTAGACCTCGTCGAAGGCGGCTCGCGCGACGGCGGCGTCCTCGGGAGCCGGCGGCAGCCCGTACACGAGTCGGTCGGGCGCGATGGTGTCCTGCACGGCGAAGCCTTCCCGCAGGAACTCCGGGTTCCAGGCGAGCACGGCGCCGGTGGGGGCGACGAGTTCCGCAAGGCGCGCAGCGGTGCCGACGGGGACGGTCGACTTCCCGACGACGACGTCACCAGCCGACAGGTACGGCAGGAGGGCCGTCACCGCAGCGTCCACGTACCGCAGGTCGGCCGCGTTGGAGCCGGCCTTCTGCGGCGTACCGACTGCGACGAAGTGCATGGTCGCCCCGGCCGCGTCGGCCATGTCCGTGCTGAAGCGCAGGCGGCCCGACTCGACGCCGGCCAGCAGCAGCTCCGGCAGACCGGGCTCGAAGATCGGCGAGCGTCCGGCGGCGAGCGCCTCGATCTTGGCCGGGTCGACGTCGATACCGACGACCTCGTGCCCGATCGACGCCATGGCGGCCGCGTGCACGGCCCCGAGGTAGCCGCAGCCGATGACGGAGAGCTTCATGCGTGTGATCCTTCGCTGATGGGACGAACGGTGGGTGTGCTGGACAGTCGACCGCCGGACTCCTGCAGGTAGCAGACGCCGCAGAGCGATTCGTAGGTGACGGTGGTGCCGTCGATGGCGACCTGGTCGCCGTCGAACACGAAGGTGTCGCCGAACCGGCGGCCGTTGAAGATCGCCTTCCGACCGCACCGGCAGATCGTCTTGAGTTCTTCGAGGCTGTGGGCGACTTCGAGGAGACGCCGGCTCCCGGGGAACGCGACGGTCTGGAAGTCGGTCCGGATGCCGTAGGCGAGCACCGGGATGCCCTCGAGCAACGCGATGCGCAGGAGGTCGTCGACCTGCTCCCCGTGGAGGAACTGGGCCTCGTCGACGAGCAGGCAGCTGACGTCCTGGCCGGTCTCCTGCACGACCCGGCGACGGTGCTCTGCGAACACCCGGACGGCGTCGTCGTCAGGACCGAGCAGGAAGTCGGCGTCGCGGGTCACGCCGAGGCGACTGACGATGGCGGCGTCGCCCTTCGTGTCGAGGGACGGCTTGGCGAGGAGGACGCGGTGGCCGCGCTCCTCGTAGTTGAACGCCGCCTGGAGCAAAGCGGTGCTCTTGCCGGAGTTCATCGCCCCGTATCGGAAGTACAGTTTCGCCACCAGGCAAGCTTAGGGTCCCAAGCTTCACCTGTCGCATCCGACGACGGACCGGGCGAGCGCCCGTGGGGCGGCTACAGCGAGATGTCGAGGGCCTCGGCGGTGCTCTCGAGGACCTTCGCGGCCGTCGCGGGGACGTCGTTCAGCGTCGAGCCGTAGGTCGGGATCATCTCGCGGAGCCTCGGCTCCCACGCGGTCATCCGGTCGGGGAAGCACTTGCGCAGGACGTCGAGCATGATCGGTACGGCCGTCGACGCGCCGGGGGAAGCGCCCAGCAGTCCCGCGATCGTGCCGTCCGCACCCGTGATGACCTCGGTGCCGAACTGCAGGACGCCACCCTTGGCCTTGTCCTTCTTCATCACCTGGGCGCGCTGCCCGGCCTCGATGAGGTACCAGTCCTCGTCCTTGGCCGTCGGCAGGAACTCGCGGAGGCTGTCCATCTTCTGCTTCCGGGACTGCAGGAGCTGCCCGACGAGGTACGTGATGAGGCTCGGGTTGTCTTTCGCGACCGCCAGCATCGGGAGGAGGTTGTGCGGGCGCACCTGGGTGACGAGGTCGAGCATCGATCCGCGCTTGAGGAACTTCGGGCTGAACGTCGCGTACGGGCCGAAGAGGAGACTCGCCTGACCGTCGACGACGCGGGTGTCGAGGTGCGGGACCGACATCGGCGGGGCACCGACCGAGGCCTGGCTGTAGACCTTGGCCTGGTGCTTCGAGACCACCGCGGGGTTGTCGGTGCGGAGGAACTGCCCGCCGATGGGGAAGACGCCGTAGCCCTTGATCTCGGGGATGCCGGACTTCTGCAACAGCTTGAGCGCCCATCCGCCGGCACCGACGAAGACGAAGCGGGCGTTGATCTCCATCGGTGAACGACCGAGAGTCTGGCGGCCACGGATGCGCCACGTGCCGTCCTTCAACCGCTTCAGCGACCGGACCTCGTGGTTGGTACGGACGTGCGTGTTCGGTGCTGCACCGAAGAGCTTGTGCGTGAGCGAGCCGAAGTCGACGTCGGTGCCCGCGGTGATCCGGGTGGCGGCGATGCGTTCGCCGACGGCACGACGGTTGATGAGGAGTGGAGCCCACTCGGCGATGACGGCCGGGTCCTCCGAGAACTCGATGCCGGCGAAGAGCGGCTGATCCTTCAGCGCCTCGTAGCGCTTCCGCAGGTATTCGACGTCCTTCTCGCCGCGCACGAAGGTCATGTGCGGGGTCGGGTTGATGAAGGTGTCGGGTGCGCCGAGCAGGCCCTCCTCGACGAGGTGCGACCAGAACTGGCGGCTGAGCTGGAACTGCTCGTTGATGCCGATGGCCTTCGCCGGGTCGACCTGGCCGTGGGCGTCCTGCGGCATGTAGTTGAGCTCACACAGCGCGGCGTGGCCCGTCCCGGCGTTGTTCCACGGGTTGGAGCTCTCGAGTGCGACGTCGCTCAGGCGCTCGTACACCTCGACCTTCCAGTCAGGCTGCACCTGGTGGATGAGGGCGGCGAGCGTGGCGCTCATGATGCCACCACCAATGAGGGCTACGTCGATGGTTTCGGTCACCAGAGCAGTCTAGTCGCGGCGAGGCCCGAGCTCCCCACCCGCGTGCTGTCGCTGATCGCGTGCAGTGAGATCGCTCGATGTCGAGACACTTCGACCAGACTGCCCGACCGCCGGGTCAGCGTCCGGGGAGCGCAGGGGTGAGGGCGTCGAGTTCCTCGAGCATGCGCTGAGCGAGGTGCGCGTACCCGGCGTCGCTCGGGTGGAGGCCGTCGGCTGAGATCCACGTCGCCGGGTCGTCGTCCAGCCAGTGCGACGCACCGGAGATGTAGTCGGCCCCGATGGTGTCGGCGGCGTCGTGGACCCATCCGATGATCTGTTCGACGGACGCCGGTCGCTCGGCGGTGTACCACCAGGGCTCCACCACGATGATGCGGGTGCCGGGCAGCCCGTCGCGCAGCCGCTGGAACTCCGGCAGGATCGCCTCCTGGATCGCCTGCTCGTTGCCGGTCCACTCGAAGTTGTCGTTGATGCCGAGCGCGACGATGAGGACCTCGGGGTGCTGGGCGATGACGTCGGCCGTGACATCACCGACCTTGTCGCGCTTGCGGACGAAGCCGAGACCCGGGTAGCCGGCGTTGTACTCTGTCCAGCCTTCAGCCTTCGCGACGAGCGAAGACCAGCGCGCGGCGGGCGACGACGCTGCCGAGCCCTTCGTGTACGAGTCGCCGTAGAACGCGACGAGCGGTCCGACGGCGACCTCGGAGCCGGAGGTGTCGGCGCGGGCGACCGTCGTCTGCTGGACGTCGGCACGCAGACCGCTCACGGTGATCACCGCGGTGACGGCGATGGCCGCCGCGATGAACGCGGCCAACCAGCGTCGGCGCAGGCGTGGTCGCTGGCGGGCCATGTCGTCGTCCCCGATCGGGTGGAGGGAGGGCCGGTCAGACCGTCGCGGGCTGTGCGAGCAGCTCGGCGGCGACGATCTCGGCGATCTGCACCGCGTTGAGGGCGGCACCCTTGCGGAGGTTGTCGTTCGAGATGAACAGGGCGAGGCCCTTGCCGGCCGGCGCGCTCTGATCCGGACGGATGCGCCCCACGAACGACGGGTCTGCACCGGCGGCCTCGAGCGGCGTCGGCACGTCCGACAGCTGGACACCCGGGGCGTCGCTGAGCAGCTCGATCGCACGTTCCGGCGACAGGTCGCGCGAGAACTCGGCGTTGATCGACAGCGAGTGGCCCGTGAACACGGGCACGCGCACGCAGGTGCCCGACACGAGCAGCTCGGGGAGCTCGAGGATCTTCCGGCTCTCGTTGCGGAGCTTCTTCTCCTCGTCGGTCTCGCCCAGTCCGTCGTCGACGATCGAACCGGCGAGCGGGATGACGTCGAAGGCGATCGGGGCGACGTACTTCTCGGGGGCCGGGAAGTCGATCGCCGAACCGTCGTGGACGAGTCGGGTGAGGTCGCCCTGGGCGACCGCGGCCTCGATCTGGCCGGCGAGTTCAGCCGCACCGGCGAGCCCGGACCCGGAGACGGCCTGGTAGGTGTTGACGATGAGGCGGGTGAGCCCGGCCTCGGCGTCGAGGACCTTGAGGACCGGCATGGCCGCCATGGTCGTGCAGTTGGGGTTCGCGACGATGCCCTTGACCGCGTCCTTGATGGCGTGCGGGTTCACCTCGCTGACGACGAGCGGGACCTCGGGGTCCATCCGCCACGCGCTCGAGTTGTCGATGACGAGCGCACCGGCAGCCGCGAACCGCGGAGCCTGCGTACGGGAGCCGGTGGCACCGGCCGAGAACAGGGCGATGTCGATGCCGCTCGGGTCGGCCGTCTCGACGTCCTCGACCACGATGTCCTGGCCACGGAACGGGAGCGTCGTGCCCGCCGAACGAGCCGTCGCGAAGAAGCGGATCTCGCTGATCGGGAACTCGCGTTCCTCCAGCAGGCGGCGCATGACCTTGCCGACCTGACCGGTCGCTCCGACGACACCGACACGTACACCGTTGCTCATGGGGATTCCTCTGGTTTCAGGGGGTTGTTGTGAACCATCTTGCATCAGGATCGGCGGGATCCCGCCCGTCGGTCCGTGGTCGGCTTGGTTCCGGAGCCTGTGGACGAGCCTGCTCAGCGGCCGGTGCCGCCGTGGACGACGGCTTCGTCCTCGCCGTCGAGACCGAACGCGGAGTGGACCACGTTGGCGGCCTTGTTGAGGGTGTCGGCACGCGTCACGACCGAGATGCGGATCTCGCTGGTGGAGATCATCTCGATGTTGATGCCCGCTGCGCTCAGCGCCTCGAAGAGTTTCGCCGAGACGCCGGTGTTCGTGCGCATGCCGGCCCCGACGAGGGCGAGCTTGCCGATCTGGTCGTCGTGCTGGATGGCCGAGAAGCCCACCCGCTCCTGCTCGGCCGCGAGCGCGCGGAGGACCTGCTGCGCTTCGGGCTTCGGCAGGGTGAACGAGATGTCGGTGACGCCGGAGACGGCGGTCGACACGTTCTGGACGATCATGTCGACGTTGCCGCCAGACTTCGCGACGATCGTGAAGATCTCCGCCGCCTTGCCCGGCAGGTCGGGGACACCGACGACGGTGATCTTGGCTTCGCTGAGGTCGGTCGCGACTCCGGCGACGATGGGCTGCTCCATGGGTGCCTCACCTGCTCCTGGGTTGTTGCGGCTCGCGTCGTTGAGGACGAGCGTGCCTTCGTTGTTGTTGAAGGACGACCGGACGTGGAGCGTCACGCCGTGGCGGCGTGCGTACTCGACGGCGCGGATGTAGAGGACCTTGGCGCCCGAGGCCGCGAGCTCCAGCATCTCCTCGCTGGAGATGCGGTCGATCTTCCGAGCTTTCGGGACGACGCGGGGGTCGGAGGTGAAGATGCCGTCGACGTCGGTGTAGATCTCGCAGACGTCGGCGTCGAGGGCTGCGGCGAGCGCGACGGCCGTGGTGTCGGAGCCGCCGCGACCGAGCGTGGTGATGTCGCGGGTGTCGCGGTTGAAGCCCTGGAAGCCGGCGACGATGACGATGGCGCCGTCGTCGAGGGCCTCGCGCAGACGCACGGGGGTGACGTCGACGATGCGCGCGGCGCCGTGCTGGGCGTCGGTGATCATGCCGGCCTGGCTGCCGGTGAAGGAGCGTGCGACGTAACCCATGCTGCTGATCGCCATCGCGAGGAGCGCCATCGAGATGCGCTCTCCGCTGGACAGCAGCATGTCGAGTTCGCGGGGCGCCGGGATGGGCGTCACCTCGTGGGCGAGGTCGAGCAGTTCGTCGGTCGTGTCGCCCATCGCCGAGACGGCGACGACGACCTCGTTGCCCGCCTTGCGGGTCTCCACGATGCGCTTCGCCACGCGCTTGATGCTCTCGGCGTCCGCGACGGAGGACCCGCCGAACTTCTGCACGATCAATGCCATCGGATCTCCTGGGGAAGTCGGTGCGGGCACGAGCGGCCCAGCGATCATCCTACCCATCCGGGCATTCCGCGCCGTTCATGTGACGAAGGGCACCCTCACCCGCTCCGGGGCAGGAGATCCGCCCCGCAGCAGGACGCATCGGCCCGTCCGGTCCTGCTGTCGGGCCGATCTCCTGCGGTGGGGAGACGGGTGGGCCTCGGTAGGGTTGGCCTATGCAGCAGGAAGACGCGCGGGTGCTCGCGACGGTGCGACGCCTCTGGCAGGGGCTCGCCTCGCCGACCGCGCGGTTCTCCGCCGGCCGGGTCGCCGTCGTCGTGAACGCCGGCTCGATGGCGTGCCCGCCCGGATGGATCGGCGTCGTGGAGATCGACGGCAGCGCCCTGGCGATCGTGCCCGACGAGGACACCGCCAGGCGGCTCGCCATCGAGGACGAGTCACCGAGGAGCGTCGGAACGGTCGAGTTCCTCCGCTCGCGGGTGCAGGTCGCCGAGGTGCTCGGGCCGGCGACCCTCGACTACCTGCTGCCCGGGCGATTCCGACCGGCCGAGGAGATCGACGTCGTGGCGAGCAAGGCGAGTGACCCCGCCATCGAGTCGCTGCTGTCGAAGGTGGGCGACGACGAAGCCTCGGAGAGCGGGATCTTCGGCATCACCTCGCCGCTGTTCTCGGTGCGCGAGCACGGACGGGTCCTCGCCGTCGCCGGCTACCGGTCGTGGCCGTTGGGCGTCGCGCATGTGACCGCGTTGACCGCCCCGGAGGCTCGCGGGACCGGTCTCGCGACCCGTCTGGCCTCGACCGCGGTCGAGCACGCCCTCGCGGCCGGACTCCTCCCCCAGTGGCGGGCCGCCGACACGAACCCCGGCTCACGCGCCGTCGCCCGCAAGCTCGGCTTCTCCGCGATCGGCCGACAGCTGTCGGCTCGACCGGTGGTCGCCGAGTGGCCGGCGCCCTCCGCCGACGCCTGAGGCGCGCCCGGCTGCCCTCACTCAGGAGTCCCTCGGCGCGGCGCAACCCACCAGCCGCGACACACCGGCCGACTCCTGAGAAAGGGACCGACCGGAAGCAGACCCCTCGCCCGGCAAGCAGACCCGAGCCTGACGGCGGCACAGCTGCCCTATCTCAGGAGTCCCTCGGCGCGGCGCAACCCACCAGCCCCGACACACCGGCCGACTCCTGAGAAAGGACCGATGGCAACCAGGGGGCGGAGGGGCGGACGACGGGGCGGGGTGTCAGCCGCTGACGACGGTGCGACCCTCGAAGGCACGACCGAGGGTGACCTCGTCGGCGTACTCGAGGTCGCCGCCGACGGGGAGGCCGGAGGCGAGGCGCGTGATGCGGATCCCCATCGGGAGGAGCAGCCGACTGAGGTAGGTGGCGGTCGCCTCCCCCTCGAGGTTCGGGTCGGTCGCGATGATGACCTCGGTGACGGTGCCGTCGGCGAGGCGCTGCATGAGACGACGGATGTTCAGGTCGTCGGGACCGACGCCGTCGATCGGACTGATGGCGCCACCGAGTACGTGGTAGAAGCCGCGGAACTCACGCGTGCGCTCGATGGCGACGACGTCCTTCGGTTCTTCGACGACGCAGATCAGGGCCGGGTTGCGACGCGGGTCGCGGCAAACGCTGCAGAGGTTCTGCTCGGAGATGTTGCCGCAGATCTCACAGAACTTGACCTTCTCGCGGACGACGGTGAGCAGCTCGGCGAGCTTCGACACGTCGAACGACTCCGTCTGGAGGATGTGGAACGCGATGCGCTGCGCCGACTTCGGACCGATACCGGGCAGCCGCCCGAACTCGTCGATCAGATCTTGGACGATTCCCTCGTACATGGCCTACCGCCCTCCGGAGCGCGGCTCGTGCGGCTGCTCCTCGATGAATGTGGCGCCGAGAAGCTCGCGGACGACGCTCTCGCCGTACCGGTTGTCGCCCGCGGGGTGGGACGTCGGCACCGGGGGCGCCTGGCGCATCCGGACCGGGGGCTGCGGGCGCTGCTCGGCGACCGGGGCCGCAGGCGGTGCGGCCTGCGGGGAGCCTGCAGGAGCTGCGGATGGCGCGACGGCCGCTGGGGATGGAGCAGGTGCCGACGACTCGAACGGGTCGGGGTAGGGCGGCTCGTCGTCCGGCGGCGGTGCGTCGTCGTCGGACGGGATCGAGACGACGTCCCACGTGACGGTGCGCGAGCCGAGCGCGTCGCCGTTCGATGGGCCTCTGGCGGGTGCCTGCTGGCGCGGCGGTGTGGACGGCCGCTGCGCGGGTGAGCTGGCCGGCGTCTCAGGTGCTCCGGATCCGGCGGGTCGCGCGGCCTGCCCTTCGACAGACTCAGGGACCGGAGACAGCTGCGTCGACGAGGCAGGCGTGGCAGACGACGTTGGCCCTTCGACAGACTCAGAGACCGAGGATGGTGGCGTCGCCGAGGCGGCACCAGGTGACGACGTAGGCCCTTCGACCGGCTCAGGGACCGAGGATGATGGCGTCGCCGAGGCGGCACCAGGTGACGACGTGGGCCCTTCGACAGGCTCAGGGACCGGGGACGGCTCAGGGACCGGAGACCGCTCAGGGGCCGGGGTCGGCTCGGGCTCGTCGGCCGGCGGCGCGACCGTCGCCCACGAGGAGGCGGAGACGGAGGTCTGCTCCTCGACGGGCTCGGGGGCCGCGGGCGCAGGAGCCGCCGGGGCAGCGGGCGAGGACGCAGCGGGCGACGACTCGGCGTCGGCCGGCGCAGCGGAGGCGGGCTCGCCGCCGGCGGGAGCGACGGTGGGCCACGAGGATCGGGATGCCGACCCGCCACTGCTGTCTGACGACGACGGGGCTGCGGGGGCGGGGACGGTCTGCGGCAGGCTCGGAGTCGACCAGGCGGACGACTCCGACGACGGAGCACCGGTGGCGGGCGCAGTGGCCCGCGGTGCCGGCGGCTCGTCGGCACCGGCGACCTTGGCGAGGTACTTCACCCGCACACCGAGGACGTCGAGGACCGCCGTGCGCAGGACCTCAGCGACACCGGTGCCGGGGGCGTGACGTGCCTTGAAGTCGTTGAGGTCGCTGTTGTTCGCGAAGACGAGCGTGAGGACGTCGTCGTCCGAGTACCCGCCGACCTGGGTGTTGACGACGATCATCCAGGCCTTGCGATCGGCCTTCTCGACCCGCGCCACGATCTCGGGCCAGGCGTCGCGGATGTGCTGCAGGGTGACCGGGCCGACCCGAGGGGCGGCGGGGGTCGGTGCCGCGGTCTGCGCGTGGTCAGGTTCCTGCGCCGGTCGACGGTCGGGGGCCGCGGATGCTGTCGAGGCAGCGGCCGGGGCGGGAGCAGGGGTGGAGCTCGCCGCCGTGCTCGCGGGGACAGCACCGGCAGAGACCGGAGCGCCGGCAGAGGCTGCAGCGCGGTCGGCGACCACGGGCTGCGTCGAGACCGCGGGCTGCGCCGAGACCGCGGCCTGGCCGCTCTCGACGGCAGCACCCTCGACGCCGATGCGACGCTCGAGCCGCTCCACCCGGGCCAATGCACCACGAGCGGAGTCGTCGGCTGCGGGCACGAGGATGCGCGCCATCATGAGCTCGAGGTGGAGCCGGGGCGACGTCGCGCCCGTCATCTGGGTGAGCGCCTCGTTCACGACGTCGGCCGTGCGCGACAGCTCGGCGATGCCGAACGCCCGCGCCTGGGCGAGCATCTTGTCGAGTTCGTCCTGCGGGAGCCCGCGGAGGACCGCCGCCGCGTTCTCGCCCGTGGCGGCCACGACGATGAGGTCGCGGAGTCGCTCGAGCAGGTCGTCGACGAAGCGGCGTGGGTCTTGGCCGGTCTGGATGACGCGGTCGACGGTGCTGAAGGCTGCACCCGAGTCGCGGGCGGCCAGGGCGTCGACGACTTCGTCGAGCAGGGCCGTGTGGGTGTAGCCGAGCAGGGCGACCGCGCGCTCGTAGTCGACGGAGTCGCCCTCGGAGCCGGCCATCAGCTGGTCGAGCAGGGACAGCGTGTCGCGGGCGGAGCCGCCTCCGGCCCGGACGACGAGCGGCAGCACGCCGGCCTCGACACCCACGTGCTCGCTCTCGCACAGCTGCTGGACGTAGTCGAGCATCTGCGCCGGCGGGATGAGCCGGAAGGGGTAGTGGTGGGTGCGGGAGCGGATCGTGCCGATCACCTTGTCGGGCTCGGTCGTCGCGAAGATGAACTTCACGTGCTCCGGCGGCTCCTCGACGATCTTCAGCAGGGCGTTGAACCCCTGCGGGGTGACCATGTGCGCCTCGTCGAGGATGAAGATCTTGTAGCGGTCGCGCGCGGGCGCGAAGATCGCGCGCTCGCGGAGGTCGCGGGCGTCGTCGACACCGTTGTGGCTGGCCGCGTCGATCTCGACGACGTCGAGCGAGCCGGAGCCGTCGCGGGAGAGGTCGACGCAGCTCGCGCAGACACCGCACGGGGTGTCGGTCGGGCCCTCGGCGCAGTTGAGGCAGCGCGCGAGGATGCGGGCGGACGTCGTCTTGCCGCAACCACGCGGACCACTGAACAGGTATGCGTGGTTGACGCGGTTGGTGCGGAGGGCCGTCATGAGGGGATCGGTCACCTGCGCCTGACCGATCAAGTCGGCGAACGTCTCGGGCCGATACCGGCGATACAGAGCTGTGACCACCCACCAATGGTAGCCGTCGCCCCCGACATCGGAGCCGGCTTCCCGGCAGGACCGGTCGGCTCCGCACGGTGGGGAGTTCTCCCCATCGAGGCCGTCCCCGTCGCTTCCTAGAATGGTCAGCGCCACCAGAGAGGACCAGATGGAACAGTTCACGGTCGACACGGCCCTCATCAGGGACACGACAGCCAACCTCACCGTCATCCAGAGCGAGTTCGACGCCGCGGAGAAGCACACCGCGTCGGCCGCCGACGTGATCCCCCACGAGCTCCTCGCCCGGACCCTCCAGGAGTTCGCGAGCGGCTGGGACACCCGGCGCTCGGAGTTCTCGGAGGCCATCACCACCTTGAACGGGATGGGCACGGCGATCGCCGACCACTTCGAAGGCTGGGAATCCGACCAGGCCGCGGCAGCCGGCGGAGACGGAGACGAAGGATGAGCCCGATAGCCGGCGACCCCGGTTCCATCCGCACCTGGGCGACCACCTACGGCGGCATCGCCGACACCATCGTCGAGGCCTCCTCGCAGCTGCAGTCGCTGGAACTGGGCGAGCAGACGAGCATCGCGGTCATCGAATACCACGACAACGCGCAGTACCTCGGGGAGAACATCGCGCTCACCGAGCCCCGGTACCGCGCGGTCCACGAGGCGCTCACGTTCTACGCCGACGAGCTCGAGGCAGCCCAGCAGACCGAGCGCGACGCGATCGCCGCAGCGGAGGCTGCGGAGACCGAGCACGCGAGCGCGAACAGCGACTACCTGACGAAGTGGGAGGCCGCGGACACGGCGGCCCACGATCCGGCTGCCACCGACGTCGCGGAGACGAGGACCGCCTCCGACGCCGCGTGGTACCGATTGGAAGAGGCCCGCATCGCGCAGGGGCAGGCCCAGGTGGACCTCGAGAACGCCCAGATCCGCGCCGAGAACGCCGGACGCACCGCCGCCTCGATGATCACCACGGCCGTCGACGGCGACGGCATGAACGACACCTGGTGGGACGACTGGGGGAAGGGCCTCTACGACGTCCTCTCGGAGGTGGGCAAGTGGATCGTCGGGATCGTCGCCGTCGTCGCGATCGTCGGCCTCGTCCTCGCGACGATCGGGACCGCGGGTATCGGGCTCCCCGCCTTCGTCGTCGCGGGAGTCGCCGTGATCGGTGCAGCGGGTGTCGGCATCGCCGGACTCATGGGCCTGATGACGGGCGGCGCGATGCTGTCGGGCGAGAAGGGCCTCGAGAACCAGTTGATATGGGACGCGATCGGACTCCTCCCCTTCTCGAAGTTCCTCAAGGGCCCGATCGCGAAGGCCCTCCGTAACATGGACGTGCCGACGACCGGGCCCGGTTCCCTCGCCGGAGTGCCCCGTGTCTCCGGCACGACGCCGACCACCAACCGCTTCGTCGATGCCGCAGGGCGCGGTGGAGAGACGCAGAAGGCCGCCGTCGAGTTCTACCTCGACAATCAGGTCGACATCTTCGCCTCCATTGGGCTGGAGGCAGGCAAGAACATCACCGCGGGGACGCCGTCCCTGCTGCCCGACCTCACACCGAACGACCAGGCGCCGAACGCGCACCAGGAGGGATGGCACCCCGGCGACTCGCAGTACGTGCCGCCGGACGAGTACCGCCTCGACCCGTTGGTGCCCGACTTCGGCACGCCGTCGACCGTGTTCGGTGGTGGCGGCAACGGGACCGGTGTACAGCCACCGCCGACGGTCAGCCCGTACCCGCTCACCCTGCCGGGCTCCTCGCCGGTCGTCCCCGGCGGTCAGACCTATGGCCCGGCGAACCCGACCGTGCCGGACACCGGCACCGGCACGGGCACGGACGGTCAGGGATGACCGCGCCGACCCCGTCCGTGATCACCGTCCGCCTCGACGGCGTCGACCTCGACCGCTGGATATGGGTTCCGCACGCCTGGCCCTACGAGGGGTTCGCCGACCCGCGGGGCTGGGCGGACGCCGCGGCGAAGGGTGTCGCACGCCGGTCAGGGTTCGCCTTCGTGAAACGAGCCGCGCTCCGCGACGACCTCATCGAGATGTCGAGGAGCCGGGACAGCGTCGGCGCTCATTGGACGGTCGCCTACGCCCCGGACCTCAGCCGCCCGGCGCGCATCGCCCGCATCGAGGTGCACGACAGCCGCGTGGGGACGTACCGGAGTCTCGAGCAGTTCATGCAGCTCGACACCCCGGGTCTCGAGGGCCCACCGGTCGTCGAACCGTTCGTGTCGCCCCACCTCGGTGAGGGCATCACGGCGATCATGCACCAGCGGAACGCCGACCGGACGCTCTCCGCAGTGCGCTCGTACGGCTGGACCCTCCCCACCTGCTGGGTGTCGATGTACTACGCCGACTTCGACCTCGGGTTGATGGAGCGCCTGCGGCCCGAGTTCGATGCGCTGGCACGGGCATTGCAGGTCGACGAGCAGGTCGTCGACTCGTGAGTTCGACGCGACCCTCCCCTCCGAGCGGCGCAGGCGTCCGATCGGTTCCGCGGCGGACACAGTTCGCATGGCCGCACGACCTCAGCACGGCGGTCTGGATCGGCATCGGGTGCATGATCGTCGGCCAGGGGTTCGCGTACCTCGCCGAGCGCTCGGCCGCTCGTCACCGCGGGGTGGTCTCGTGAGCGTTGCTCGTCGCTACCGGTTCGTCCTCCCGGCCGGTTGGGGGTATCTGGCTGCTTCGGAGAGCGTGGAGGCCGCCGTCGCCAGACTGGTTCCGGACGACGGACCCACCGCCGGACGGGCCGCCCTCGCCAAGCTCCGCCCCGTCCTCCGCCAACAGTTGCGTTCGCTCCGAGGTCGAACCGTCGCGAGCGGCGGCGTCGACATCCTGCTGCCGGTCGCCCCTCGTGCCGGCGCCATCATCCCGGCGAACATCGTGATCGCACGGCCCGGTGCCGAGGAACGGTCGGAGTACGCATCCGGCGGGCTCCCCACCGGATGGGCGTCGGCGGAGGGAGGCGCTGATCGCGCCGAACGCCGCGCCGACCTCATCGGCGAGCTGCCCGTGACCCGCCACCTCCGGGTGCGCCGGGAACAGACCGACGAAGCCGGCACGACCGCCGACCTCATCCGAGTCGACTACTTCATCCCGGTCTCGCCGGAACGCGAACGCGAGCTCGCGCTCATCGTCAGCGCGACGGTGCTCGGCCGGGTCGGCGACGAACGCCTCCCGCCGTCGACGGTCGAGGTGCTCGTGACGCTCGTCGACGCGATCATCCACACCTTCCAGTGGGAGGAACCGCCCCGCTGAACCGCCCCGTGGCCGGATGGCGGACGTTCGTCCCCTCGCCCGGGCACGGGCGAGGGGACGTGGAGTCAGCGTCGGACGATCATGATCCAGGAGAGCTGCACGTCGGTGCCGCCGCCCGAACCGACCGGATCGAGGGTGAGCGACAGGCGGCCGTCCGCGTCCGGCTGCACGGACGACAGCGTCGCCACCGTCGGAGTGCCGGTGATCGGTTGCGCGCTGAGCAGCGTCGCACCGTTCGCCCCGATGTCCGCGCGCCGGTTGTCCGCCCACTGCGACCACGGGTCGTACAGCCCGACGTACACGTCGTAGCTCCCCGCGTCGAGGGAGTCGAACGCGTACTCCAGGGTGCGGTCGGTCGCGGAACTCGCGACGTAGCGGAGCGACTCCGAGAACGGCCCGTCGGTCGTGCCCGTCTCCGCGCCGACGACGCCCCAGTTCGCGCCGGTGGCCGCGTCGGTCCCGAGCGTCCGGTCGGACGTCGAGTTGAGCAGGGTGCCGTCGGCGTCCGCCACCGAGCGGATCGCGTCGTACTCGGGCGACGCGGATCCCCCTGCGTCGACGAGGTAGACGAGGTCCTTCGGGACGACCGTCACCTGCCGGGTCACCGGGCGGGACACACCCTGGACCGCGCCGGTGAGCGAGACCGGGCCGGGGACGGCGAGCGCAGCGGTGTCCCACGTGATCGCTCGCGTGGTCGTCGTGCCGCCCTCCGTGACCTGCGCCTCGCTCGGCAGGGTGCTCGCATCGCCGAGTCGGACGGTCGTCGGCACGTCGACGTCGACCGCGACCTTGCCCTTCCCCTCGAGGTCCGCGAGCGTCCACTCGTCGTACCACTTCAGGGACAGGGATCCGTCGTCGCCGAACTCGAGCGGGAGCCAGACGGCCGGCGCGTTGCGGAGGTCGGACGGCATCCAGCGGTCACCCATGTAGATGAACTTGCCGGCGGCCGCGTCGATGGGGATCACGGACGTGCTCTGGCTGCCGTGGGTCGTCGACGCACCGGAGCCGCTCACCGGGTTACCGTGGTCGGTCCACTCCCCCAGCATCGAGTCGGCGGTGGCGTACTTGGCCGGGTTGGGGTTCCAGCCGGTCGCGCCCGAGGTGATGAGGTAGTACGTGCCGTCGTAGACGAACACCGCCGGTGCCTCGCGCTGTCCACCGATGTAGGTGCGGGTGAAGTCCTCGCCCTTCACGGCGCGGTCGACGGGTGCCGACAGGAACATGAAGTTCGACGACAGCTTGGAGATGAAGAGGGTCAGGTTCTCCTCGCTCGCGTAGATGATGTAGCCGGTGCCGTCGACGTCGGTGAAGAGGTTCATGTCGCGGGCCATGCCGGGGCTGTCGGGCTGGTAGTTCGGCTCGCCCTCCGGTGCGACGTTCAGGCGGTAGCTGTCCACGTAGCGGAACGGGCCGGTCGGCGAGTCGGAGACCGCGACCCCGGCGGTCGCCTTCGCGTACTGCGCGTCGGACGTCGCGCTCGGGCCGTCGGTGTGGATCCACATGACCCACTGCTCGGTTGCGGCGTTGTACATGACCTTCGGCCGCTCGAGGATCGCTGCGGGGACGGCCGGGTCGCTCGGGACCGTCAGGAGGTCGCGGACGACCGCCGCGCGTTGCCGGGCCGTGTAGTCGGCGTACAGCTCGGCTGCGGCCGGATCGGTCGTGAGCTGCTCGGCGGTCGACAGGGCCTGCAACGCCAGACCTTCGTCGGTCCAGTTGTAGAGGTCGCGCGAGGAGTACACGTGCACCCCGCGGCTGCTCGCGTAGCCGTTCCACCGGTCTTCGCCGTACCAGTAGTAGATCGGCTGGCCGTCGGCGTCCGTCGACGGCACGACCTGCCCGCCGTGTGCCTGGATCGGGTTGCCCTGGTCGTCCACCCAGGCCTGGCCCGGGCGGAACGAGTCGTAGGTGACGATCGGCCGGAGTGCGGTGAGTGCGGCACCGAGCGCGTCGTAAGCGGCGGTGAGCGCAGCGGTGTCGGTCGACCCTGCGTCCACGAGCGCCTGGGCGTCGGCGATCGCCGCGTCGAGGACGGCGAGCGAGTCAGCGACGTAGCCGGCGCGCTGCCCCTCGTCGAGCGTGACGGCTCGGATCTTCGCTGCGAGCACCTCGGTGGACGCCGTGTGCGGTGCTCGGATGACGAGGTAGTTCACCGCGGGGTCGGTGTAGGTGTTGGTCCGACCCGCCGGGCTGTGGACCTCGAGGTCGAGGGTGCCGTCGTCGACGCTCACGGTGAGCTGCTGCTCGAGGAGCGCGCCGGCTGGCGCGGTCACCTGGGCGAGCGTCTCGCCCTCGGCCCGGAGGTCGAGCGGTCGTGCCGCCCAGCCGCTCGGCAGATTGAACCCGAGGGTGACCTCGTACTCGCCGGCCGGGAGGTCGAAGGCGTAGTCGACCGACCGCGTCGGGAGGGAGCTGCCCGCGGGCGGCGCGTCGTACCGGAGGGAGGCGGTCTTCTCGGTCCCGGAGGAGCTGTTCGCCGTCGGGTTGCTGTTCGCGTCGGCGACGAATCCCCAGGACGCGCCGGTGGCGGCGTCGACCCCGTAGGACTGGTCGGTGCGTGACTGGTACAGCCCGATGTGGTCGCCGGCGGAGACCGCGTCGGTCACCGTGCTGCCGGCGTTCGCGAAGTAGAGGACGAAGTCGTTGGCGACGAGTTCGTCGACCGTCGGGCTCGGGTAGCTCGGTGCGGCCTCGGCACGTGGTGCGTCCGCCGTGACGAGTGCGCCGGAGAGCCCGAGCGCTAGGACGACCGCGCCCGCGACGCCACTGCGTCCGACACCGCCGCTGGAGGAAGCGTCTTCGGCGGCGCTCGAGGCCACGACCCGACGACGGCGGAGGATGAGCAGGGCACCCGCGAGCAGGAGCACCGCAGCCACGATCACCGCGGCGGCGATCGAGACACCCGACACGGCGAGCCCACCGGCACCAGCCGCATTCGTGCCCGAGCCCGGCTGACCGACCCCCGGGTCCGCCCCGGGCTCGCCGCCCGGCCCGGTTCCGGGATCGGTGCCGCCGGGCAGGGAATCGACGGTGTTGCCCGGACCGCCGTTCGTGCCACCGGCGACGGGGACTGCACCGGCCGCGGCGACGGCGCCCGTCTCGCCGAGCGCGACACCAGCGGCCAGGAGACCGTCGGGCAGTGCCGAACGGGCATCGTCGGCACCCCAGACGGTGACCGATCCGTCGGCGGCGATCGCCCCGGACAGGTACGGACCCGCGAAGACACGTACGACGTCGACCCCGTCGAGGGACGCCGGCACCTCGGTCTGGCCGGAGCCGTCCGCACCCCAGGCGAGGACGGTGCCGTCGTCGGCGAGGGCGAGTGTGTGGTCGGTGCCGGCGGCGAGCTGCACGACGTCCTCGTCGGCGAGCGCCGTCGGGAGCTCGAGCTGCCCGGCGTCGCTCCGCCCCCAGGGGACGACGTCACCGTCGTCGGTGAGGGCGACGGTGAAGCCGGATCCGATCGCGACGTCGGTCACGCGTGCACCGTCGAGCGCGGTCGGGAGGTCGTTCTGTCCGAACGCGTCGTCACCCCAGAGCGCGAGCGTGCCGTCGGCGCGGACGGCGGCCGAGTTCGGTCCGCCGGCGGCGATGCGGAGGACCCGGTCGAGTCCTGCCGGGACCGTGGCCTGGCCGTCGGCGTCGCGGCCCCAGGCGGTGACGGTGCCGTCAGCGGCGAGCGCGAGCGAGTGGTTCGTGCCGGCTGCGACCTGGGTGATCGCCACAGCGAGGCTCGGGACGGTCGCCTGGCCGAAGCCGTCGGCGCCCCACGCGAGCACCGTTCCGTCGGCACCGAGCGCCACGGCGTGGCCGAGACCGGCGGCTACACCGGTGACCGGGGTGCCGATGAGCTCCGCGGGAGCAGCGGGGTCACCCCAGCTGAGGAGGGCGCCCGCCGGTGCCTCGGCCGCGGCCGCGCTCCCGGCTGTCAGGACGGTGGCACCGACGAGACCGACCGCCAGGAGGCCGGCGGCGAGACCACCCCGCCGCAGGACGGCGGCACCTCCATCCGGTGTCGATCGGTCGGGTCGTCTCGTCGCTCGTCGCATGCTGCGGCGTCCTTTCACGTCATCGTGGGGTGCTGCGGAGGTGGTGCTCAGGTGCTGCGGCCCTTCGACAAGCTCAGGGACCGGGGTTGAGGTCAGGGACCGGGGTGGAGGTGCTGGCGTTTGGATCGGTCCCTGAGCCTGTCGAAGGGCGGGGAGCGGACCTGTGACCCTTCGACAAGGTCAGGGACCGGGTGGTGCGGTCGGCGCCGCGTCTGTGCGGGCGACGCCGACCGGATCGTGGGCGGCTAGAACTCGGTCGGGCCGAGGGAGGGGCGGGCGAGGAAGGAGAGCGTCGGCGTCGTGAGCGCATGGAACTCGAACACCGTGAAGCGGTTCTCCCCGGCACGGAGCTGGCCGCCGGGGACGTACAGCGTGTGCTGCGGCCCCCGCGACCAGTAGCGGCCGAGCAGGAAGCCGTTCACCCAGACGAGCCCCTTGCCCCAGGCTGCGGTGTCGAGGAACAGGTCGGTGGGCGCGTCGAGCGTGACGGTGGCGGTGAGGAGGACCGGCCCGGCACCGCTGATCGTGGCGCCGGACGTGCGCGTGGCTGCGGCGTCGACGACGGCGTCGAGCCGGTCGAGGGCCACAGGCGCGATGCCCCACGACGTGAGTTCCACGCCGTCGAGCGACACGGGCCCGATGATCCCCTTCGGCTCCCCCAGGCGCTTGCCGTAGTTGACACGGCCCTGGTTCTCGAGGAGGAGTTCGAGCGTCTCACCCGCCGGGATGACGATGGAGCGCTCCTTGAACTCGCGCGTGAGTGCACCGACCGGCACGCCGTCGACGGAGACGACCACGCGGTCGCGCACCTCGGCGAACCGGAGCACCCCGCCGCGTCCACCGAGCGACGCCCGGTACCGCGCCAGACCGCTGAACGCTCCGAGTTCGTCCATCGTCGGGATCCGGTCGAACGCCTGGAGTGGCGCGATCTCGTCGGCAACGTCGGCGAACGGGACCTCCTGCTCGAACGACGCGGTGAACGCCGGGGCGTCCGTCGCCACCGGTGGGATCTCCGTCGGCACCTCGGCGTACTTCGCGATCACGTCGCGGAAGGCGAAGAACTTCTCCGTCGGGTGACCCGCCTCGTCGAGGGGCGCGTCGTAGTCGTAGGAGGTGACGTGCGAGCGGTACTGCCCCTTGTCGTTCGCGCCACCGGTGAACCCGAAGTTCGTGCCGCCGTGGAACATGTAGATGTTCACGGACGCGCCGGCAGCGAGGAGGGCGTCGAGGTCCGCCGCCGTCTCGGCGATGGGCGTCGTGTGGTGGTGCTCGCCCCAGTGGTCGAACCAGCCGTCCCAGAACTCGGAGCACATGAGCGGCCCGGTCGGCTGGTGTTCCCGCAGGGTCGCGAGGCGTTCGAGCGAGCGGCTGCCGAACGAGCCGGTCTTGTGGAGTTCGGGGATGCTGCCGTCCTCGAGCATCTGGGCCGTGGGCTGGTCGACGGTCGTCAGCGGCACGGTGATGCCGAGCTCGCGGGTCCAGTCGGTCAGTGTGCGGAGGTAGTCGTGGTCGTCGCCGTAGGCGCCGTACTCGTTCTCGACCTGCACGAGGATGACGGGACCGCCGCGGTCGATCTGCAGCGGGGCGACGATCGGCAACAGCGCCTCGAAGTACTCGCGGACGGCGGCCAGGTAGCGAGGCTCGCTGCGACGGAGGCCGAGCTCGGGGTCGTGCAGCAGCCAGCCGGGGAGGCCGCCGTTGTCCCACTCGGCGCAGATGTAGGGGCCGGGACGCACGATCGCGTACATGCCGGCGTCGGCGACGAGGCCGAGGAAGCGTTCGAGGTCGTTCACGCCCGTGGTGTCGAACACGCCGCGCTCGGGGCTGTGCTGGTTCCACGCGACGTAGGTCTCGATGGTGTTGAGGCCCATGAGCTTCGCCTTCGCGATGCGGTCCGCCCACTGCTCGGGGTGCACCCGGAAGTAGTGGAGGGCTCCGGAGATGATCCGGAACGGCTGACCGTCGAGCAGGAAGTCGTCGTCGCCGATGGAGAAGGTGGGCATGCTGGGGCTCCGTGATGAAGGGGTGCGGATGGAGCGACCACGGCCGGCCGGAGCGGATCCCGGAGGACCCTCCGACCGGCCGCGGTCGATGGTGCTGGTGGTGCAGGTGCCGGTCGACTACTTCTCGGTGACCGTGAAGCCCTGCGTGTTGCCGTACTCGACGAGCTGCTTCTGCCAGTCGGCGAGACCGTCGTTCAGGTCGGCCTTGTTCGCGTAGGACTGTCCGACGGTGTCGGCGAAGATGCTGTTCGCGTAGACCTGGTACGGCAGGTACTGCCAACCGGTCGACACGTCCTTCGCGCCCTGCACGAGGACCTCGTTGATCTTCTGGCCACCGAAGTACTCGGGAGCTGCGGAGAGGAACTCGTCGGAGTTGAGGTCGGCGGTCGTCGCCGGGAAGCCGCCGTTGTCGAGGAAGACCTTGACGCTGTCCTCGTCGTTGTTCAGCCACTTGAGGAAGCCCGCGGCGAGCGCCGGGTTCTTGCTCTGCTTCAGCACGACCTGGCCACCGCCACCGTTCTCGGCGTTGGCGGGCTTGCCGTCGTAGGTCGGGATCGGTGCGACGCGCCACTGACCGGAGGCCTCGGCGACGGACGACTCGAGCACACCGGGCATCCAGGCGCCCGTGATGAGCGTCGCGATGCTGCCGTTGCCGAGCGACTTGTACCAGTCGTCACTCCATCCCGGGACCTCGGAGAGGAGGTCGCCCTCGACGAGCTGGTTCCAGGTGTCGGCCCACTTCTTGGAGCCCTCGTCGGCGAGGTTGACGCTCACCTTGGTGCCGTCGGCGGTGAACGGACGTCCACCGGCCTGCCAGATCATGCTGGTCGCGAAGCCGGAGTCACCGGAGTCGTTGGTGATGTACTTCGACGGGTCGGCCGTGTGCAGCTGTGCGGCTGCCGCGATGTACTCGTCCCAGGTGGTCGGCACGGCGATGCCGTACTGATCGAACACCGTCTTGTTGTAGAACATTGCCATGGGGCCGGAGTCCTGCGGGAGGGCGTAGAGGCCGTCGCCGATGTTGACGGAGCTCCACGGGCCGGGGCTGTAGTCGTCCTTCAGGTCGCCGAAGCCGTAGGCGTTGAGGTCGACGAGGGAGTCGCTGAGCGCGAACTGCGGGATGGCGTAGTACTCGACCTGCGCGACGTCGGGGGCACCCTTACCGGCCTTGATCGCGTTCTGCAGCTTCGTGTACTCGGTGGTGTTGGTGCCGGCGTTGACGAGGTTGACCTTGACCTTGGGGTAGGCCTTCTCGAACGCGGCGACCTGCGCCTCGGCGGACGGCGTCCAGGACCAGTAGGTGATCTCGCCACCGGCTTCGAGGGCGGACTCGATGTCCTTGGCGTCGCCCGAGGCGGTGCTGCCGCCGCCGGACGAGCAGGCGACGAGCGAGGCTCCGATCATCGCGGACGCGACGGCCGCCGTGGCCGCGCGGCGCAGAACCGTGCGAGACGGTGAGATGCGCTTCATGGGTGTTTCCTTTCACTGCGTTGGGAGGAGGAGGTGATGCGGGTGGTGCGGGTTGGGAACGGATGTTGGTGCGGGTGGCCCTTCGACAAGCTCAGGAACCGAGACCGCAGGAAGGATCAGCCCTTGACGCTGCCGGCGCTCAGACCGGACTGCCAGAAGCGCTGCAGGAAGAGGAACGCGATGACGATCGGGACGATGGTCAGGAGCGATCCGGTGATCACGAGGTTGAAGATCGGTTGTGCGGCGACACCGGTGGCCTGGGCGCTCCACTGACTGAGGCCGACGGTGAGCGGATACCAGGTCGGCTCCGACAGCATGATGAGCGGCAGGAAGTAGTTGTTCCAGGTCGCGACGATCGCGAAGAGGAGCACCGTGACGATGCCGGGGCCGAGGAGTCGCAGCGAGATCGTGAAGAAGGTGCGGAACTCCCCCGCGCCGTCCATGCGGGCGGCCTCGAGCAGTTCGGTCGGGACCGCGTCCACCGCGTACGTCCAGATGAGGTACAGACCGAACGGGCTGACGAGCGAGGGCAGGATGACCGCCCAGGGCGTGTTCGTGAGGCCGAGCTGGCTGAACATCAGGAAGGTCGGGACGGCGAGTGCGGTACCGGGCACCGCGATGGAGCCGAGGATGATCGCGAACACAGCGCGCTTGCCGGGGAACCGGAACTTCGCCAGGCCGTACCCGCCGATCGTCGCGAGCAGGGTCGCCCCGCCGGCGCCGACCACCACGTAGAGCAGCGTGTTGCCGAACCAGCCGACGAACTGCCCGTCGCGGTAGGTCAGGGTGTCGACGATGTTCTGCCAGAGGTTGAACCCGCCGTCGCCGAACCAGAGGCCGAACGAGGTGAAGAGGTCGGGCTGGGACTTCGTCGCGTTGATGACGAGCCACAGGATCGGGACGACCGAGTAGATGAGGAAGACGGCCATGACGATCGTGAGGACGATCGAGCGCTTGCGGCGCGGGTCGTGGCGCTTCCGGGTGGGCCGGTCGAAGGCGCGCGGGTTGCGGGCGGTCCTGGTCGACACGGTCTGCGGGCGGACGGTCGGGTTCGAGACGGTGGCCATCAGCTGTTCTCCTGTCGGGAGCCGCGCACCTGCACGACGTAGGCGATGACGGCGGTGATGACGCCCATGATGATCGCGACCGTCGCCGCGAGGTTGAACTGCTGGCCGGCGAAGGACAGGTTGTAGGCGTACATGTTCGGGGTGAAGTTGCTCGTGATCACGTTGGGCGCGAGGTTCTTCAGCAGGTTCGGCTCGTTGAAGAGCTGGAAGGAGCCGATGACGGAGAAGATCGTCGCGATGACGAGCGCTCCGCGGAGGGCGGGGATCTTGATGCTGAAGACGGTGCGGAACTGTCCGGCCCCGTCGATCTCGGCCGCCTCGTAGATCTCACCGGGCACGACGCGGAGGGCGGCGTAGAAGATGAGCATGTTGTAGCCCATGAACTCCCACGTCACGATGTTGCCGATGGAGGCGAGGACGGCCTGGGAGCTGAACGGCTCGAGGATCTGGGCACCGACGAGGTCGTTGAAACTGCCGGCGAGACCGAACTGGTCGCCGTAGATGAAGCCCCAGATGAGCGCCGCGACGACGCCCGGGACGGCGTACGGCAGGAAGAGCGCGATGCGGAAGAAGGCGGCGCCGTGGAGCCTGGCGCTGTCGAGCGCGAGCGCGGCGGTGAGCGACAGGGCGAGCATGATCGGCACCTGCACGACGAAGAACAGTGCGACGCGACCGAACGGCTCCCAGAACTTGGGGTCCTGGAGCACCTGGGCGTAGTTGTCGAAACCGACGAAGGCATTGCCGCCGATGAGCTTCTCCTGGAAGAAGCTGAGGTAGAGCGCATAGACGAGCGGCGCGATGATCATCAGCGCGAAGACGATCATGAAGGGGGCGATGAACGCCCAGCCCTTCCAATCCCGGCGGTCGCGTCGGTGGACACGGACCGCTGGTGGCCGGCCGGTGCGAGCGGTCGTAGTGGTCATGGGCAGCTTCCTTGCTGGGATTCGGGCGGAACCGTCGTGCGGTGGAGCCGTGCGGGGGAGGGATCGCGGTGGATGTTTACGTCAACATCTGATCGGTACCATAGCATGTTCACGTCAACATGCAAGGATGGATGCGACGATAGGGAGACCATGACGGACACCACCCGGAGAGCGCCTGGCCGCGCCAGGCGAGCACCGTCGATGGCGGACGTCGCGGCGCACGCCGGCGTCTCCTCCCAGACCGTCTCCCGCGTCGCGAACGGGCTGACCAACGTCGACGACGGCACCCGCGACCGCGTGCTGGAGGCCATGAACGAGCTCGGCTACCGCCCGAACAAGGCCGCTCGGGCGCTGCGATCGGGGCGCACCCGCAGCATCGGGATCACGATGTTCACGCTCTCCTCCTACGGCAACATGCGGACGCTCGACGCGATCACGGTGCAGGCCGCACGGGCCGGCTACTCGGTCACGGTCGTCCCCGTCGAATACCCGACGCAACGCGATGTCGCGGTCGCCCTCGACAGCCTCCGCGAGCAGGACGTCGACGGCCTCATCATCGTCATCGAGTCGCACATCGTCGACGGCGCCGACGTCGAACTGCCCGCAGGTCTCCCGGTCGTCGTCATCGACTCCGCGGCACGCACCGACTACCCGGTCGTCGACAACGACCAGGCGCAGGGCGCGGCGCTCGCCACTCAGCACCTCCTCGACCTCGGGCACCAGGGCGTCTGGCACATCGCCGGCCCCCGCACCTCGTACTCGGCGGCTCGTCGCGAGCAGAGCTGGGCCGACACCCTGCGAGAGGCCGGGATCACGCCGCCGCCCGTGTTCCGTGGCGACTGGTCGACGACCTCGGGCTACGAGATCGGCCTCGAGATCGCCGAGCGCCCGGAGATCACCGCAGTGTTCGCCTCGAACGACCAGATGGCGCTCGGACTCCTGCGCGCCTTGCACGAGCGCGGGCGCGCCGTGCCGGAGTCGATCAGCGTCGTCGGTTTCGACGACACCCCGGAATCGGACTCGTTCTGGCCGCCGCTCACGACGGTGCACCAGGACTTCGACGAGATCGGACGCCGGGCGATCACCACCCTCCTCCGCGAGATCGAGGAGGGCCCGCAGCTCTCCACTGAGCCCCTCACCCCGACGTCCCTCGTCGTCCGCGCGAGCACGGCTCCCCCGCCCGCGCGCTGAGGCGAGCGAGACACTCCACGCGGTCATTGAGCCTGTCGAAATGCCCACGGCGACACCTCGACCAGCTCGGCGAACGAATCCCCGGTCATTGAGCCTGTCGAAATGCCCACCTCCGCACTTCGACAGGCTCAGTGACCGGCGCAGGGGCCCCAGTGACCGGCGTAGGGGCCCCAGTGACCGGCGCAGGGGCCTCAGCCGGAACGGACCGGAATGGGGCTGCAATGACCGGACCCGCCTTGACACCCGAGCGAGGGGTCGCCCATACTCGTCGGAAATGTTGACGTGAACACGGTGGTCCGATGCCGCCGAATGTTCACGTGAACATCCTCTGCACCACGGCCTCCAACGAAGGAACCACCGATGACACTGCCGTCACCAGTCCGCCGACGAACGATCGGAGCGACCGTCGCCGTCGCCCTCGGCATCGCCGCGATCGCACCAGCACTCGCCACCGTGGACGCCGCACCTGCGGCCGCCGCGGAGAGCGCTCCCCTCACCATCACCCCCAACCCCGCCTACCAGAACGAGGCGTTCGAGGGCTGGGGCACGAGCCTCGCCTGGTTCGCCAACGCGACCGGCGACTACCCCGCGGACGTCCGCCAGGACCTGTTCGACAAAGTGTTCGGCGAGGACGGCCTCAACCTCAACATCGCGCGCTACAACATCGGTGGCGGCAACGCGAGCGACGTCCCGCCCTACCTGCGGGCCGGCGGCGCGGTCGACGGCTGGTGGAACCCGGACCTCGCCGCGAGCGACGCCGACGGCCCCATCACCTCCGGCTACGCCGACCGCGACCGCTACGCCGCCGCCTGGGACGCCGACGACCCGGCCTCCTACGACTTCGACGCCGACGAGACCCAGCGCTGGTGGCTCACGGCGCTCAAGGACAAGATCACCAAGTGGGAGGCGTTCAGCAACTCCCCGCCCTACTTCATGACCGAGAGCGGTTACGCGTCGGGCAACTTCAACGCCGCCGACGAGCAGCTGAAGCCGGAGAGCGTCGACGACTTCGTCGCGTACCTCACCACCGTCGTCGACCACCTCGAGGCCGACACCGGTATCGACTTCGACACCATCGACCCCTTCAACGAGCCGAACACGAACTACTGGGGCACCCAGATCGACGAGGCCACCGGTTGGCCGAAGGGTGGACGCCAGGAGGGTGCGCACATCGGCCCGGCCATGCAGGACACCGTCATCAAGGCCCTCGCCGAGCGCCTCGCCGCCGAGGGCACCTCGACCGAGGCCGTCATCGCGGCCATGGACGAGACGAACCCGGGCATCTTCGCGACGAACTGGAACGGCTGGTCGCAGACCGCCAAGGACCTCGTCACGCAGCTCAACGTCCACAGCTACGGCCAGGGCGGCAGCGTCGTCGCGCGCGACATCGCGAAGACCGCCGGGAAGCCGCTGTGGATGAGTGAGGTCGAGGGCAACTGGGACTCCAGCGGCAAGCACAACCTCACGAACATCGACAACGGCATCGGTATGGCGACGCACCTCATCGACGACCTCCGCAACCTGGAGCCGACCGCGTGGGTGCTCTGGCAGCCCGTCGAGGACCTCTACAACATGGAGAAGGTCGAGAAGCTCAACTGGGGCAGCGTCCTCATCGACTTCGACTGCAACGCCGAGGGCGACTCCGAGCGACGCATCGCCGACGGTGACGCCGACCCGAGCTGCTCCGTGAAGACGAACGCGAAGTACAACACGCTCCGCAACTTCACCCACTACGTGCAGCCCGGTGACCACCTCATCCCGTCCACCGACGCGCAGACCACCACGGCGCTCCGTGCCGACGGCACCGGTGCGACCCTCGTGCACGCCAACCCGTCGACCTCGGCTCGGACGATCACCATCGACCTGTCGAAGTTCGCGGACATCGCTCCCGGCGCGACGGTCACGCCGATCGTGACGACGGAGTCCCCCGCGGACGACGTCACCGCCAACGCACTCGTGCAGGGCGATGCCGTGTCGATCGACCCGGTGACCAAGCAGGCGACGCTCACCGTCCCGGCGAAGTCGGTCACCACCTTCCTCGTCGACGGTGCGACCGGTGTCGCAGCCGACGCGGCGCCGTTCCAGGACGGACACGCCTACCAGCTCGTCGGCAAGCAGAGCGCGAAGGCGTTCACCGCCGCAGCCACGACCGGGACCGTCCCGGCCGGCACGATCACCCCGCGTGCCTCCGACGCCACGACCGGTGCCGCACAGGTGTGGACCGCCGAGCGACTCTCGGGCGGCGGCACGAACACCGACCGCTACGCCGTCCGCAGCTCGTCCGGGGCACTCCTCTCCGCGAACTCCGCCGGCACCTCGCTCGTCGCTGCGACGCGGGAACAGGCTGCGGCCGACCCATCGCTGCAGTGGATCCCGACGACGACCAACGGCTCCGAATGGAGCCTCGTGAACGTCGGCACCAGCCAGGCCCTCGAGGTCGGCGGGCAGTCCACCACGACGGGCGCCGCCGTCGGCGTCTACCAGTCGAACAACGGCGCGAACCAGACCTGGAACTTCGTCGACACCGCCCTCACGGGCGTGCAGCCGGTCACGGTGCAGACCGTCGCCGGTGTTCCGGCGGCGCTGCCCGCGACCGTGGTGCCGCTGTACGGCGCGGTCCAGGGCGCGCCGGTGCCGGTCACCTGGGACACCTCGGCCGTGGACTGGAACACGCCGGGCACGATCGTCGTGAACGGTTCCGGCACCGACGGCTGGGGTGCGGCGTTCACCGCACAGGCCACCGTCGACATCGGCGGCTTCACCACCACCGAACCGGTCTCCCTGACGGTCGCGGCAGGGTCCCCGGCGAGCGCCGTCATCGCTGCGGCCCCCACCACGGTCCCGGCGCAGATCGGGGCGAGTGTCAACCGCTTCGACACGCCCGTCACCTGGGACTTCAGCACCCTCGACGACACCGACCTCGCCGACACCGGTGTGGTGCAGGTGCGCGGCACGGCTGCCTCGAACGATCCGGCCGCGGCACCGATCGACGCGCTCCTGTCGATCATCGTCACGGCGCCCGGCGAGCGGAACATCGCACCGGACGCCACGACCGTCGCGGGTGCGACGTCCACCGAGTCCGGCTATCCCGCGAGCAACACGAAGAACGGTGTGCGGAACGACAAGGGCTGGTCGAACTGGCGTTCGTCGAACAAGCCGGCGAGCGACACGCTGAGCTACGAGCTCGGCGGTGAGCACACGATCGAGCACGTCACCTTCTACGCCTATAAGGACGGGAGCACCAACAGCTGGCCGAGTGCTTTGACCGTGCAGGTCCGCGACGCCGACGGCGCGTGGATCGACGCTCCGGGTGGGGCGGTCGCCGTGCCGGTCCCGACCGATGGGACGGCTCCGGTCGTCGACGTCGACCTCGGTGGCGTCACGACGAGTGCGGTGCGCATCGTGATGACGGCCTACGCGAACACCCACCTGGTCGTCTCGGAGGTCGAGATCTACGCGCTCGCACCGTCGGTCGCGACCGAGGCGAGCCTCGCCGCGCTGCGGGTGAACGGCACGCCGGTCGAGGGCTTCGACGCAGGCGTCCTCGAGTACGAGGTGCCGCTCGCCGGGTCCGCCGACCCGGTGGTCGACGCCATCCCGGCCGACCGCGACGCGACGGTGACGATCGAGCCGCTCGAAGTAGCACCGGCGGCTACGGCCCGTGCTGCGGCTGACGCGACCGACGGTGTCGTCATCACGGTGACGGCGGCCGACGGTGTGACCACACAGTCGACGACCATCACCTTCGCCCGGACGGCGGTCGCGACCGCGACGCTGTCGAGCGTGGCCCGCGAGGGCGTGCCGACGACCGCGGCAGTCGTCGTGGACCCGGAGGACGCGGCCGTCGTCTACGCGTGGCTGCTCGACGACGAGGTCGTGGACGGAGCCGACACGGCGACGTTCACGCCGCTCACCGGCAGTGCTGGTGCGGCGCTCGCGGTGCGGGTCACGGTCTCGGCCGATGGCTTCGCGCCGGCCGAGACGACGTCCACGCCGGTGACGGTGCTCGCCGCCGCGGTGGACCCGGGGACCGATCCCGGCACCGACCCGGGGACGAACCCCGGGACCGGTCCTGGCACGGGATCCGGCGGTGGCGCGGTCGGCGGTGGTGACGGCACGAGCTCCCCCTCGGGCGGTTCGGCTGCCGGAACCGACTCGCTGTCGCGCACGGGTGTGGACGTGTCGAGCATCGGGCTCGTCGCGCTGCTCCTCGGCCTCGTCGGCTTCGCGTCGGTGCTGCTCGCGCGTCGCCGTCGCTCCGCGGAGTAGGTCGCTCCTGACGAACCCCGTCACCCGTCGTCTCGGGTGGCGGGGTTCGTCGTGTGTCGGCAGGCGCGCGGTTCCCCGGGGGCACTTCGACAAGCTCAGTGACCGGAACGGTTCCACGCACGACACGACACGGTTCCCCGAGGACACTTCGACAAGCTCAGTGACCGGAACGGTTCCACGCACGACACGAAACGGTTCCCCGAGGACACTTCGACAAGCTCAGTGACCGGAGCCCTTCCCGCGGAGAGACCCGCTCCCTGAGCCTGTCGAAGGGCCCACGAGGAAACCCCGCCGTCCGAGATGACTCGGGCGGCGGGGCTTCGTGGTGCGGGGTGACTACTCGGCGTCGAGGTCCGTCTCGAGGAGACCGGCGAGCTCGGCGAGCGCCTCGTCGGCGCCCTCGCCCTCAGCGCGGAGGGTGACGACGTCGCCGTTGGTGGCGCCGAGGCTCATGATCGTGAGGATGCTCGAGGCGTCGAGCGGGCCCGAGTCGCCCAGCTCGATCGTGACGGGCACCGGCTGGCGCTTGACCGTCTCGATGAAGAGCTTGGCGGGGCGGGCGTGCAGCCCGACGCGGCTGGCGATGGTGGCTTGGCGTTCGGCCATGATGATGCTCCTTCTGCGGTTCGGTTGGTGCCGGCCGGACCAGTGGATCAGGTCAGGCTGTGGATCGGACGGGTACGGATCAGACGGTCGCGGGCTCGGTGGCGACTGCGGGGGCTGCCGAGTCGGCGCCCTCCATCGGACGACGACGGGCGAACCGCTTGAGCAGGATGACCGCGACGGCGGTGATGACCGTGCCGACGGCGACCGACAGGATGAACATCCCGATGTTGCCGATGGCGAAGAACACGAAGATGCCACCGTGCGGTGCCTGCGAGGTGACGCCGGTCGCCATGATGAGCGCACCGGTGGCGGCACCACCGAGGATCGACGCCGGGATGACGCGGAACAGGTCGGCCGCGGCGAACGGGATCGCACCCTCGCTGATGAACGCGGCGCCGAGCAGCCAGGCTGCCTTGCCGTTCTCCCGCTCGACCGCGGTGAACGAACGACGGCTGAGGACGGTCGAGGCGAGCGCCATCGCGAGCGGCGGCACCATGCCGGCGGCCATCACGGCGGCCATGATCTGCCACGGTGCCTGGTTGGCGAGCGTTCCCGCACCGAGTCCGGCGACGGCGAACGAGTACGCGACCTTGTTGACCGGGCCGCCGAGGTCGAACGCCATCATCGTGCCGAGGATGACCCCGAGCAGGATGGCGGAGACGCCGGTGAGACCGGACAGCCACGAGTTGAGGCCGTTCATGAGCGCGGCGATCGGGCCGCCGAGGACGAGGATCATGAGGCCGGAGGCGACGATCGATCCGAGGAGCGGGATGATCACGACGGGCATCAGCCCGCGCAACCAGCGGGGCACGTTGAGTCGGCCGAGGCCGTAGGCGACACCACCGGCGAGCAGACCACCGACGAGTCCGCCGAGGAAGCCGGCGCTCATGAGGAGGGCGACGGCGCCGGCGACGAACCCGGGCGCGATGCCCGGGCGGTCGGCGATGGCGTAGGCGATGTAGCCGGCGAGGGCCGGGACGAGGAACGCCATCGAGGCGTTGCCGATGGAGAACGCGACGGCACCGAGGTAGGCGCCGAGTCCGCCGGCCGGCAGGTTCACGAGGCTGTTCTCGACGATGATCTTGCCGGCGTTCTCCGTGATGTTGTATCCGCCGAGGAGGAAGCCGAGGGCGATGAGCAGACCGCCACCCGCGACGAACGGGATCATGTAGCTGACGCCGGTGAGCAGCCAGCGCTTGATCGACTGACCGACGTTGGCGTCCTTCTTGTCCGACGTCGACGCGGAGGCATCGCCGGCCGCTGCGGCGACCCGCGGGGCGTTCGGGTTCGAGATCGCGGCGACCGCGTCGTTGATGAGCTGTTCCGGGGCGTCGATGCCGCGCTTCACGGGAGCCTTGATGACGGGCTTGCCGGCGAAGCGGGTGACGTCGCGGACGTCCACGTCGACGGCGAAGATGACCGCCTGCGCCTTCGCGACGACGTCGGCGGGCAGCGGGGTCGCACCGGAGGCGCCCTGCGTCTCGACGTGCAGCTCGACACCGAGGCGCTTGGCGGTGGCGGCGAGCGAGTCGGCCGCCATGTAGGTGTGGGCGATGCCCGTCGCGCACGAGGTGACCGCGATGAGCACGGGCCGTGCGGCCTGGTCGCCGGCCTCGACGGGAGCCGTCGCGGCGCGCTCGGCTGCGGGAGCCGACGCCGGCTTGGGTGCATCGCTGAGTGCACCATCGACGAGGGCGACCACCGCGGCGGCGTCGGGCGCCTCTCGCAGCGACGTCACGAACTCGGGCTTGATGAGCGAGCGGGCGAGCTTCGACAGGAGGGCGAGGTGCGCCTGGTCGGCGCCGTCCGGAGCCGCGATGAAGAAGAGGAGGTCGGCCGGGCCGTCGTCGGAACCGAAGTCGACGAGCGGCGAGACGCGGGCCATCGCGAGCGTCGGCTCGGTGACGGCGGCTGAACGGCAGTGCGGGATCGCGATGCCGCCGGGGATGCCGGTGTCGGTCTTGCTCTCCCGCGCCCAGGCGTCGGCGAAGAGGGCCTCGGTGTCGGTGGCACGGCCGGCGCGGACGACGAGCTCGGCGAGCGCGCGGATGACACCCGCGCGATCGGTGCCGAGGTCGGCGTCGAGGGCGACGAGCCCTGGGGTGATGAGTGGGGTGGACATCTGGGTTCTCCTTCGAAACGGATGCTGGTGCTTCGGGTGGTCGGGGCGGCCCTTCGACAAGCTCAGGGACCGGGGTGGGCGGTCAGGGACCGGGGTGGGCGGTCAGGGACCGGGGCGGTCAGGGGGCGGAGGGGATCCGCTGCGGGAGCTGGGCGACGTCGATGGCGGCGGCGTCCGTCCCGCTGAGCGCCGGCACGTCGCTGCCCGGGAGTGCCGCGGCTGCGGCTCCGTGGGCGACGGCCTGCGCGAGGCGTGCTGCAGGTGCGTGACCTGCGGTTCGGGCGATCAGGTAGCCGGCGAGGGAGGAGTCCCCCGCACCGACGGTGCTGCGCGCGACGATCTTCGGGGCCCGGGCCGACCAGGCGGTGTCACCCTCCACGAGGACGGCTCCTCGGGAGCCGAGCGTGACGAGGACGGCGGCGACCGGGCCGGTTCGGTCCGTGGTGCCGATGAGCCTGGCGGCGACGGACGCGGCGAGCGCCGGGTCCGCCTCGATCTCCTCGCCGGACGCGGTGCCGGTGAGCTCGGCGAGTTCGGCACCGTTCGGCTTGATGAGGTCGACGCGTTCCCCGGTGACGGCGAAGGCGGCGAGGAGGGCGGCGAGCGGCTCCCCCGAGCTGTCGACGGCGACGAGCGGGCGAGTGCCGTCGGTGAGGGCGCGAGCGGCCCGGACGATCCGTGCGTAGAAGTCGGCCGGCAGCCCGGGTGGCAGCGAACCGGCGATGACGAGCCACTCGGCACTCGCGGCGGCACGGGCGGTCGCGTCGACGAGGCGTGCAGCGTCGTCCTCGGTGAGGAGCGGACCCGGCTCGTTGATCTTGGTCGTGGTGCCGTCGGGCTCGGTCAGCGTGATGTTGCGGCGCACGGGCTGCCCGGTCGGGACGGCGAGGACGTCGATGCCCTGCGCGCGGAGCGACTCGATCATCGGGTCGGTCGATTCGCCGGGGAGGACGGCGATGGTCGCCAACTCGGCGGCGGCGATCGCCCGCGAGACGTTGACGCCCTTGCCGCCCGGCTGCTCCCGGCTGGCGAGTGCGCGGAGGACCTCGCCGCGCTCGACGATGCCGGGGAGCTCCACCGTGTGGTCGAGCGAGGGGTTGGCGGTCAGGGTGATGATCATGCGACGACCACCTCGACACCCGCAGCCTCGAGGGCATCCGCGAGCGTCGTCGGAACGACCTCGTCGGTGATGACGGTGTCGATCTCGTCGAGGGCGGCGAAGCGGATGAGCGCTTCCTCGCCGAGCTTGGCGGCGTCGGCGAGGACGACGGCCCGTCGCGAACCGCGGACGATCGCCGACTTCACGGCGCCCTCGAGCTCGTCGGGCGTGCTGAGGCCGAAGTCGGCGCTGACTCCGTTGGCGCCGACGAAGGCGATGTCGGGGCGGAACCGGCCGAGCTCGTCGACGGTCGTGCTGCCGACCGCCGCGCTCGTGATGCCACGGACGCGGCCGCCGAGGAGGTGCAGTTCGACGTGGTCGCAGTGGTGGAGCGTCGCGGCGATCGGGACGGAGTTGGTGATGACCGTCAGCGTCTGGCCGGCGGTGGCCGGGCGCCAGGTGACGAGGAGGTCGGCGAGGTGGGCCGTGGTCGTGCCGGCGTCGATGACGATCGAGCCGCTGAACGTGGCCGGGATGAGCCGGAGGGCCGCTCGGGCGATCGTGGCCTTCGCGTCGCTCCGCTGGCCCTGGCGGTCGGCGAGGCTGGCCTCGGCGACGGAGGCACGCGCTGCGGAGACGGCGCCGCCGTGGACGCGGCGCAGGACGCCGGAGGTTTCGAGCTGGTCGAGGTCGCGGCGGATCGTCTCGGCGGTGACGCCCAGCTCACGGGAGACGTCGGCGACGGAGACCCGTCCGCTCGTCTTCACCCGGCTGGTGATGTGCTCGTGCCGCTCCGTCGCGTACATGCGTCGTCCTTGACCTTCGTTTCCGGTGTTGCAGGCTTGCAGTGCGAAGAAAGTATCACACAAACACAGAGAAACACAGATCCACTTCTACGCCGGACCCTGAGCTTGTCGAAGGGCAGCAACCATCCCTGGACTCTGAGCCTGTCGAAGGGCAGCAACCATCCCCGGTCCCTGAGCCTGTCGAAGGGCGCAGTTCGACAAGCTCAGTGACCGATCGAGTAGGACGGTCGGCAGCGGCTCAGGGCGCGAGGGAAGGGACCGGCAAAGGGGTGGCGGTCGGCGCAACCGTGGCGCCGACCGCCGGTTCGTCTCGCACCCGAACGCGCGAGACGGCTGTGGTCACGACGGCGAACCGGCCGACGTCGTGACGGGTCTTTCGGTCCTCTGGCGCTCCGGCAGCAGCTGGCGGAGCACTCCCCCGGCGTGCGACGCCCACCGACCGACGGCGACCCAACTGCGGTCGCGGACGAAGAGCAGGTCGAGGGCGATCATCGCGAGCGAGAACGGCCACAGCCCGAGGAAGAGGCCGATGCCGAGGTGCATCAGGATCGTGAAGCCGAGCGCGAGGATCCGCGTCGGCCGCCACAGGATCAGCACCGGGAACAGCAGCTGCACCCAGACCGACAGGAACGTGGCGACCCAGACGAACGGACCGACCTGCCAGGCGAGGTCGCTCAGTGCGGGGAACGGCCGGAACACGTCGAGGACGAGCGAGTAGTAGAACGCCGTGCCCTCCCGCCACTCGGGACCCATGAGCTTGTAGATGCCGGAGTTCACGTAGACGAGCATGATCTGGTAAGCGCAGAGGAGGACCGCGGTGTTGTTGGCGGCGTTCGCGAGCCAGGCCGGGATCGCGAACCGACCGCGCAGGATCGGCCGCAGCGCTCGACCCCGCCGCTTGGTGAGCCAGGCGTCGACCGACCAGTGACGCGACAGGTCCGCGAACACCAGGAACAGCAGCGTGATGCGGATGATCGTGTCGCCGCCGTTGGTCAGCACCGTGCTGTTGGTCGCGAGCCCCACCCAGAACACGAGCAGGACGGGCGTGACGAACCGGGTCTGCCAGCCGACGAGGAACAGCAGCCCGAGCACGATGAGCACCCCGTAGGCGAGGTCGAAGACGAAGGCGCTGTCCTTCGTGAAGACGAGCTCGAACAGCGGGAACCACGCGCGACGGTTCGCCTCCGGGTCGACCCACTTCGACGCGACGCCCCAGAGGTAGTGGCGGTCGGCGAGGCTCGTGAACAGGAAGCTGACGATCGCGACACCGTAGAGGATCCGCAGGGCGGAGAGGCTGTAGCCGGCGTGCTTGGCACCCGTGACCCAGCCGGCGAACCGGTCGAACGATGCGCGGACGGCGTTCATCGCGCACCTCCGTAGCGGGTGACGACGTCGCGGTAGACGGCGAGGGTCTCCGGGTCGATGACGTCGTCGACGTGCCGCCAGCCGAAGGTGACGGCGGTGTCGTCGAACTGCTGCTCCTCGGAGAAGCGGTTCTCGAAGTCGTTCGGGCGTGTGCGGTCGATCCGCCACCGGACGCGCTCGACGTCCTGGTCGAAGTACGCCGTGGAGAACGCGGTCGCGTACTCCTTGAGCATGTAGTCGTAGCGGAGGAACCGGACGACGTCGCCCTGCCCCGAGCCCGGCGTCGTGCTGACGGCGTCGAGGTCGGCGATGAGCGACTCGGCCGACTGGGCGCGATACCCGCCACCGTCGGCTCGCTGGATGAAGGTGTCGCGGACGAGCTCGCGCTGCTGGGCGTCGAGGGCGAGGTAGCGGGCGTTGTAGGCGAGCATCGCGTTCCACGAGGACTTCTGGATGCGCGACGGCTCGGCGTGGCCGGGGACGGCCTGCTGCTCGAGCTTCGTCACGTTGACCCAGTCGGACTTCACGAGCGTCCCGTCGGCGTCGCGCCACTGGGCCTGGACGGAGAAGGTGATGTTCGTCTTCATGATGCTCGGCGCGAAGACGTTCCACTTCTGCGTGAAGTACGGGCCGGCTGCGGCGACGACGGCACCACGGACTGGTGTGGTCGGTGAGACGATGACGAGGGTGCCCGCGACGTAGACGCCGACGAGGGCGATCGACACCGCGGCGGCGATGCGCGCGGCCCGCTTCGGTGGGGCGGCTTCGTCCCGAGACGATCCCGCTCCCCGGTCCTGCCGACCGGATGCCGGTGCCTGATCGCCGTCCGGTTCCTCGCGGCCGTCCGGTCCCTGAGCCCCTTCCGGTCCCTGAGCCCCTTCCGGTCCCTGAGCTTGTCGAAGGGTGTCAGAACGACCCCCGACGGGTGTGCGTGTGATCGGAGTCACGGTTCCTCCTTGGTGCTGGGTGGTGATGAAACCGCGGGGCACCGGTTCGGCGGTGTCTCCGCGGGAGAAGGAGCAGGCCGTGCCGACCCGAATGCGGCACGGCCTGCTCGGCGAGGTCACTCCATACGCGCCCGTCGCGTGGCCACGAAGGCGCCTCCGAGGAGGAGCATCATGGCGCCGAGCCCCCCGAGCCACAGGCCGTCGAAGCCGGTGCTCGGCAGACCGGGGCGTGACCCCGGTGCGGTGGCGGCCACCGCGGTGACCGTGAAGGCGGTGGCCTCACGATCGAGCGGCAGGTCGCCGGTCACGGATCCGGAGAGTTCCACCCGGTGCGCACCCAGCTCGAGCGACGAGTCGATCGGGAAGGTGAACGTGGCGTTCCCGGAGACGTCAGCGATGACGGGCGTCAGTGCGAACGGGGTCGAGAAGACCGTGGCCGAGATGGTCTCGCCGGGCTCGAAGCCGGTGGCGTAGACCTCCTGGATCACACCCGTGTCGCGGACGATCGTCGAGTACTTGACCGTCGCCTGACGCTCGTCGCCGGCGTCGGTGTCGCCATCGGCGTCAGCGGCGGTGTCGGCAGCAGCGTCCACGTCAGCTGCAACATCGGTGTCGGCAGCGGCGTCAGTGTCGGCAGCAGCATCGACGTCAGCAGCAGCATCCACATCGGCCGCAGCGTCAGTGTCAGCGTCAGCATCCGTGTCGGCAGCAGCATCCGTGTCGGCAGCAGCATCGACGTCAGCCGCAGCATCCGTGTCAGCAGCAGCGTCCGTGTCAGCAGCAGCATCGACGTCAGCAGCAGCATCCGTGTCGGCAGCAGCGTCCGTGTCAGCCGCAGCATCCACATCAGCCGCAGCATCGACGTCGGCAGCAGCATCGGTGTCGGTAGCGGCGTCCACGTCAGCCGCAGCATCCGTGTCGACATCAGCCGCAGCATCGACGTCAGCAGCAGCATCCGTGTCAGCAGCAGCATCCGTGTCAGCCGCAGCATCCACATCGGCAGCAGCGTCCGTGTCAGCAGCAGCATCCACATCAGCCGCCGCATCCACGTCGGCCGCAGCATCGGTGTCGGCAGCAGCGTCCGTGTCAGCAGCAGCATCCGTGTCAGCAGCAGCATCCGTGTCAGCAGCAGCATCCGTGTCGGCGGCAGCGTCCACGTCTGCGGCAGCGTCCACGTCTGCGGCAGCGTCCGTGTCAGCCGCAGCGTCCACATCGGCAGCAGCGTCTACGTCTGCGGCAGCATCCACATCGGCAGCAGCGTCGGTGTCGGCGGCAGCGTCCACGTCAGCCGCAGCATCCACATCAGTCGCAGCGTCCGTGTCAGCCGCAGCGTCCACATCGGCAGCAGCGTCGACGTCAGCGGCAGCATCCACATCGGCAGCAGCGTCGGTGTCGGCGGCAGCGTCCACGTCAGCCGCAGCATCCACATCAGTCGCAGCGTCCGTGTCAGCCGCAGCGTCCACATCGGCAGCAGCGTCCACGTCAGCCGCAGCGTCGACGTCAGCGGCAGCGTCCACGTCTGCAGCAGCATCCACATCAGCGGCGGCATCGACGTCCACGTCCACATCAGCGGCGGCATCCACGTCGGCGTCCACGTCGGCAGCAGCGTCCACATCGACCGCAGCTGCGTCGGTGTCGACGTCGACCGCTCCGTCCTCGATCGTGACGTCAGCCTCGGCCGGCGTCTCGGAGACATCGCCTTCGGCGGTCACCGTGACCGGTCCGGGCGTGTAGTCGTCCGGGATCGGCAGGTCCACGGTGAAGGAACCGTCAGGGTTCGTCACCACGGTGACGGACGGTGCGCCCGGGATGGACACCGTGACCGTCTCGCCACCGGCGAAGCCCGTCCCGTCGACCGTGACCGTCTCACCCGGCAGCACCGAGGACGGGTCGACCGTGATGGCCGTGTCGTACGCGAGGATCTCGATGATCGTCGTCGCCGGCTCGTCCGATGCTGCACCGAGTGCCGTCACCGTGACGTCGCCGAGCGCGTAGCCGTCGGGGACCGGCAGGGTCACCGTGAAGCCGCCGCCGGCGTTCGTCACCTGCGTGACGACCGGGGCGCCGGGGATCGACACCGTGACCGTCTCGTTGGCTGCGAAGCCCGATCCGGTGATGACCGTCGTGTTGCCGGCGATCAGCGCGTTCGGGGAGGCGGTGATGACGGGCGAGAACACGATGGCGGTGACCGTGACGGTCGCGGTGGCCGGCGTCTGCGACACCGCTCCCTCCGCCGTGACGACCAGCGGGCCGACGGGCGCGTTCGCGGGGACCGTGATCCCGACCGAGAACTCGCCGGCACCGTTCGTGGTCGCAGGGACGGCGGCGCCACCGGGCACCGTGACCGTGACGGACTCGTTCGGCGCGAAACCGGTGCCCGTGACGAGCGTCGCTCCGCCGGCCGCGACCGTGCTCGGGTCGGCGGTGATCGCCGTCTCGTAGGCCTCGACCGTGAGCTCCGCCTCGGCGGGCGTCGCCGAGGTCTCACCGACCGCGGTCACCGTGACGGGCCCGGCGGGCGTTCCGGGCGGCACCGGCAGGGTCGCGGTGAAGCCGCCGTCGCCGTCGGCCGTCACCACGACGGGGTCGCCGCCGGGGATCGAGACGCTGACCGACTCGTTCGGCTGGAAGCCGGTACCGGTGACCGTGGTGGTCTGGCCCGGGTTCACCGTGTCCGGTGTGAGGGTGATCGCCGTGTCGTAAACCGTGGCCTCGACCGTGACGGTGGTGGTCGCCTCGGTCGCCGAGACGACGCCGAGTGCGGTGACCGTGACCGGACCGGTCGCGAAGCCCTGCGGGACGGCGAACGTCGTGGTGATCTCACCGTCGGCGTTCGAGGTGACCGTCACCGGCGCGAGGCCGGGGAAGGTGACCGTGACGCTCTCGGTCGGCGCGAAACCGGTGCCCGTGATCTCCGTCGAGGTGCCGCCGGGGACCGTCGCCGGGTCGGCAATGATCGTCGGCGTGTAGACCACGTCGACCGTGAGGTTCGTCGTCGCAGGGGTGTCGGACGTCGCACCGAGCGCGGTCACGACGACCGCACCCTCGGCGTAGTCGGCCGGCACGGGCAGCGACACGGAGATGGTGCCGGTCGCCGTCGCCGTGGTGGTCACCGGGTCGGCGCCGGGGATCGAGACCGTGACGCTCTCGGTCGGCGCGAAACCGGTGCCGGTGACGAGGGTGCTGGCACCCGCGACGACGGTGGTCGGGTCAGCCGTGATGGCCGTGACGTAGGTCGTGGCCTCGACGGTGAGCGTCGCCGTGGCGGGGGTCGCCGAGACGGTACCGGTGGCGGTGACCGTGACGTCACCGATCGGGAAGTCCGCGGGGAGCGTGACGCTCACGGAGATCTCGCCGTCGGCGTTCGCCGTGGTCGGGAACGGGTCGACGATGCCCGGGACCGTGACACTCACGCTCTCGTTCGGGGCGAAGCCCGCACCGGTGACGGTCGTGCTGCCACCCGGCGCGATGGTCGCGGGATCGAGGGCGATCGCCGTCTCGTAGGCGAGCACCGTGACGGTGGTCGTCGCGTCGGTCGCCGAGAGGGCACCGGTCGCCGTGACGACGAGCTCCCCTGCGGTGGTGCCCGACGGGATCTGCAGGGCGGCGGTGAAGCCGCCGTCGCCGTTCGCCGTCACGACAACCGGTGTGCCACCGGGGATGGAGACCGAGACGGACTCGTTCGGTGCGAACCCGGTACCGGTGATCGTCGTCGAGGTGCCGGGGAGCAGCGTGTCGGGGTCGGCGGCGATCGCGGTCTCGTAGGGCACCACGGTCACGTCGGCGTCGGCGGGCGTGTTCGACGTGTCACCGGTCGCGGTGATCGTGATCGGTCCGGCCGGGGTTCCGGCGGGGATCGTGATGGGCTGCGTGAAGCCGCCGTCGCCGTTCGTCGTCACCGTGACGGGGTCGCCGCCCGGGATCGTGATGGTGACGGTCTCGTTCGGCGTGAAGCCGGTGCCCGTGACGGTGGTGGTTCCACCCGGGTTGGCCGTCGTCGGGTCCACCGTGATCGCCGTGTCGTACACGACCGCTTCGACGAGGACCGAGGTCTGCGCCGGCGTGAGCGACAGGGCGCCCGTGGCCGTGAACGTCACGGTCGCGGGGACGAAGTCCGCCGGGAAGGCGACCACCTGACTGATCTCGCCGAGACCGTTCGCCGTGGTCACGACGTCGTCGAAGCCGGGAGCCGAGATGGTCACCGACTCGTTCGCGACGTAGCCGGTGCCGGACAGGATCGTCGAGTCACCGGGGTTCAGCGTCGACGGTGTGGCCGTGAGCGTCGTCTCGAACGCCTCGACGGTGACCGCCGCAGTGGCAGGCGTGGCCGACACCGCTCCGACGGCCGTCACGACGACGGGGCCGGCGGGGGTGCCGGGCAGGATCGGCAGGATGGCGGTGATGTCGCCGTCCGGGCCGGCCTCCACCACGACGGGCGTGCCGCCGGGGATGGAGACGGAGACGGACTCACCGGGCAGGAAGCCCGTTCCGGTGACGGTGGTGCTGCCGCCGGGGAGGAGCGTGTCGGGGTCCGCGGTGATCGCCGTGTCGTAGACCGTCGCCTCGACCGTGACCGTGGTCGTCGCCTCGGTCGCGGAGACGACGCCGAGGGCCGTGACCGTGACCGGACCGACCGCGAAGTCCTGCGGGACGTCGATGGTGGTCGTGATCTCGCCCGCTGCGTTCGACGTGACGGTGATCGGGTCGAGGCCCGGGAAGGTGACTGTGACGCTCTCGCTCGGCGCGAAGCCGGTGCCCGAGATCTCGGTGCTGGTGCCGCCGGGGACCGTGGCCGGGTCGGCGGTGATCGTCGGGGTGTAGACGACGTCGACAGCGAGGTTCGTCGTGGCGGGGGCCTCGGAGACCTCACCGAGGGCGGTCACGACGACCGTGCCCTCCGCGTAGTCCGCCGGGACCGGCAGCGACACGGAGATGGTGCCGGTCGCCGAGGCCTGGGTGGTGACCGCGGGCGCGCCGGGGATGGAGACCGTGACGGTCTCGTCGGGCTCGAAGCCGGTACCGGTGACGAGCGTGCTCTCCCCCGCGACGACGGTCGTCGGGTCGACCGTGATGGCCGTGACGTAGGTGGTCGCCTCGACGGCGAGCGTCGCCGTGGCTGGGGTCGCCGAGACGGCGCCGGTGGCGGTGACGGTGACGTCGCCGAGCGGGAAGTCCGCGGGGAGCGTGACACTGACCGTGATCTCACCGTCGCCGTTCGCCGTGGTCGTCACGGGCGTGGCGAGGCCGGGGATGGTGATCGTGACCGTCTCCTGAGGGACGAAGCCCGAGCCGGTGACGACCGTGCTGCCGCCAGGGGCGACGGTCTGTGGGTCGAGCGCGATCGCGGTGTCGTACGCCTCGACGGTGATGACCGTCTCGGCCGGGGTGGCGGAGACCGCGCCGGTGGCGGTGACCGTGAGCTGGCCGGCGGGCGTACCGGAGGGGATCGGCAAGACGGCCGTGAAGCCGCCATCGCCGTCAGCCGTCACGACGACGGGCGTGCCGTCCGGGTAGGAGACGGAGACCGACTCGTTCGCGGCGAAGCCGGTGCCGGTGATCGTGGTCGAGTTGCCGGGGAGGAGCGAGGCCGGGTCGGCGGTGATGGCCGTGTCGTACGGCAGCACCTCGAGGTCGGCGGTCGCCGGAGTGGCGGAGGTCTCGCCGGTGGCGGTGACGACGAGCGTCGCGGCCGGTGTCCCGGCCGGGACGGGCAGGTCGACGGTGAAGCCACCGTCGCCGTCCGCCTCGACGGTCACCGGGGTGCCGCCCGGGTAGCCGACGGTGACCGTCTCACCGGGCAGGAAGCCGGTGCCGGTCACGGTCGTGGTGTTCCCGGGGATGAGCGACGTCGGGTCCAGCGTGATGGCGGTGTCGTAGATCGTCGCGGTGACGGTGACGACGGTGGTCGCTTCGGTCGCGGACACGGCGCCGAGCGCGGTGACCGTGACGTCGCCGACCGCGAAGTCCTGCGGGACCGCGATGGGGGTGCCGATCGCGCCGAGTGCCGTGGCGGTGACGGTGATCGGATCGAGGCCGGGGAACGTCACGACGACGTCCTCGCCGGGCGCGAAGCCCGCGCCGTTGATGATCGTGGTCGTGCCACCCGCGACCGTGGCCGGGACTGCGACGATCGAGGTCTCGTAGACCACGGTGAGGTTGGTGGTGCCCGGGGTGTCGGACGTCTCACCGAGCGCGGTCACGACGACCGGGCCTGCGGCGTAGTCGGCGGGAATATCGAGGTCGACCGAGATCGTGCCGGTTCCGGTGGCCGTCGTGGTGACCGGGTCGACGCCGGGGATCGAGACGGAGACCGTCTCGCCCGAGGCGAAGCCGGTGCCGGTGATCGTCGTGGTCCCACCGGCGACGACACTGGCCGGGTCGGCGGTGATGGCGGTGACGTACTGGGTCGCCTCGACGGTGACCGTCGTGGTCGCGGGGCTGGCCGAGGAGGCACCGGTCGCCGTGACCGTCACGGGGCCGAGCGGGAAGTCCGCCGGGAGCGTGAGGCTGGCGGAGATCGTGCCGGTGCCCGACGCTGTGGTCACGATCGGGTCGGTGAGACCGGGGACGGTGATCGACACCGACTCGCCGGGCAGGAACCCGGTGCCGGTGATGGTGGTGCTGCCACCAGGCGCGATCGTCGCCGGGTCGGCGGTGATGGCGGTCAGGAACGGCGCGACGACGAGGTCGGTGGTGGCCGGGGTGTCGGAGGTCGCACCGGTGGCGGTGAACGTCAGGGTCGCCGGGGTGAAGCCGGCGGGGATCGCGACGCTCTGGCTGATCACACCGGCGGCATCCGACGTCGTGGTGACCGGGTCGAGGCCTGGCGCGGTGACGGTGACCTGCTCGTTCGCCGCGAAGCCGGTGCCGTCGATCACGGTGGACTGGCCGGGGTTGACGGTCGCGGGCGTGGCGGTGATGGCCGTGTCGTACACGACGAGCGTGCCGCGCACCGAGGACGACGCGAGGTTGACCGTCGCGAGCGAGATCGCCGGGACGAGGGAGATCTGCACGGCTCGGACGGTCGCCGATCCGTCACCGAGGTCGCCGGTCGCCGGCTGCACGTTGGCGGTGACGTCGGCGACGAGCCGCACGATGTTCAGGATGGGGCCGACGACGTTCGCCGCCAGGCCGCCGGTGATCCCGTTGAGACCGGTGTTGAGCGTGTTCAGACCGGTGAACGCGGTTCCGACGACGCCCTTGACGAGGTTGAGGACGAGGTTGACCACGCCGTCCAGCGTGAGTCCGAGGGTCGCGAGGATCGGGTTCAGCACGTTCGGGAGGAGCCCCGCCGAGGTGAAGGCGGCGGTACCGTTCTGGACCGCCCCGAGGGTCGAGTCGAGCGACAGGGAGATGACCGGCACCTGGGTGACCACGACGTTCGTCGTGACGTTGCCGGTGACCTGGATACGTGTGTTGTCCACGGCCGTCTGCAGGCCGGCGGACACGGCCGTGACCTGCGCGGTGACGGCAGACGTGATCGCGGCCGCGATGGCGGCACCGATCGGGCCGGACAGCAGCGAGGTGTTCGGCGGCAGGTCGTTGAGGTCGGGCAGCGTCGGGTCGTTCGCGAGCAGGGTCGCGAGGTCGACGGTCACGGCGCCCGTGAGCAGGTTGACGGAGACGCCGGTCGCCGCCGACTGCGACGCCTGGGTGGTGAGGATGCCGTTGACGACGGTCGCGAGGTTCGGCGGGGTGACCGTCCCCGTCGCGCTCACGCGGAGGACGCCGATGAGGTTCGCGTTCAGCGCGGTGTTGAGCGCCGAGGTGAGCCCGTTGAGCGTGGTCTGCAGCGGCGGGAGGAGACCGGTCACCTGCGTCCCGACGTTCTGCACGAGCGGGCTCTGGAAGGTGAGCGTCGCACCGGCGATCTGGTAGTCGGGAACGGCCGTGGCGCCACCCGTCTGCGAGATCGTGGAGGCGAGGGCACCGAGGCTGAGGGAGAGGTCGCTGAGGATGCCGCCGGTCGGGGTCCCGACCCGGCCGAGCAGACCGGTGAGGTCGAGTTCGGCGTTCGCCGGCGGAGCATCGGGGCCACCGATGGAGACGCCGCCCTGGTCGGTGACCGCGCCTGAGCCGGCGATCGCGTCACCGTTGTCGGCCGCGGCACCGTATTGGGCGACCGCACCGAGCTCGATGACGCCGTTGGCGCCGAACAGTTGGAGCGAGCTGCCGAGGTCGACGCCGAGGGTGTTCAGCACCTCGGCGGACAGCGGGTTCGCGGCGACCGGGTGCACCCCGCTCGGGTTCTCGGCACGGGCGCCGGCGACTGCGGCGAGGGCGTCGAGATTGATTCCGGCCGCCTGTCCACCGAGGAAGCGGCCGAAGCCGTCGGACACGTCGGACGGGGCCGCTGTGGCCGCCGTCGTCGATCCCATGGCGATGACCGTGCCGACCACGGCCATGGCCGCGACCTTCCACGCACGGCCTCGGCCGAGGATGCTTCGCTGCTGTTCCCCCACGGTGGAACCCTTTCTTCGGTGCACGGGCGAACCCGCGACTGGCGTCGATCCCGGCCAATCTATGGGCGGGCTCCCCTGTCCCCCAGAGGAGGGACCCCAACCTCCGTAGTGCCGGATGGAAAACCGGTACTGGCCTCCGCAGTGGGAGGCGGCGCCGCGGGACGCCGGGTTTCGATCGGTCCCGGAGGGCCTCCGACGCGTCATCGGTGGCGGTGCTCCAGTGCAGTCGGATCCATCCGCGTCATGTCATCGATGACGGTTGAGAGATAACCCCCACCGGCCGGGGGTCTACCCCCCAAACGGGTGCGTAGTTTCTACTGAGAACGCTCTCTTAGGGCTGCGGGAGCACTCAGGGATTACGGATAATGGGGCATCCGACGGAGTATTCGCAGCGTCCCTAGTGATGCGGATCCCGTCGTCCTGACGGAGCTTGAGGGGGCTGCGATATGGAAGAACCGGTTGCGACGGCAGTGGAGCGAAAGCCACATCCGAGGTCGGCCGAGCAGGTCATCCCATGAACCCGGGTGCGCATCGGTTCAGTGGCGGCGCGCGGTCCGCCGCATCGCCCACCCGTCGCTCCGGCGAGTTCCGCCAATCCGCCACCCGCGCTCCCGCCCAACCGAGCGGTCGAGCGGCCGCGATCGCCCGGATGACGGCGCTCATCGCGAACCGGACCAGCACGCTCCTCGTCGGACCACACGGCTACGGCAAGACCTTCACCGCGGACGCGATCGGACGTCGGATGCACGAGGAAGGACGCCCGGTCATCCACGTGTCGGGTGCGTCACGGGACGCCTCGCACACGCTGAGCGACTGGCGCACGGTACCGAGCGGTGCCGTCTTCATCGTCGACGACGGGGCGAACCTCCACCCGGCGAGCCTCACCGACATCATCGAACTCTCGCGGTCGCGTGAGCAGGTCGCCCTGGTGACGCTGGAGCAGGAGCTCGCCGGACTGCAGGGGCGCGGCGACGATTCAGCCGACCGGCTCCTCGCCGTCTGGCGGACCGGGTCGCTCACGCGGATCGACCTCCCGGCGCTCGACGGGTTCGAAGCCTCGACGATGGTGGACGAGGCCGCCGACGACGCGGTCCTCGACGACATGGCCAAGGCCGTCATCGTGCGACTGAGCAACGGCTCGCCACGGCTCGTGCATGAGCTCACGAAGGACGCCCTCGAGACGGGCGGGGAGTTCTACCTGCCGCGCAGCATCCTCTCGCTCGGGGTCGCAGGGGTCTCACCAAGGGTGCACGACCTCACGGAACCCCAGCTCTCCCGGCTCGAGGACGAGGGCCGGTACGCCCTGGTCATGTTGGCGAAGCTCGGTCCGGTCCCCTACTCGCGCGCGATCCGCCTGCTCGGCGAGCATCAGTTGCACGCGCTCCTCCGGCTCGGACTCGCGCGGAACGACGGCTCGGGCCAGGACCGCATCGTCGCCGACGAACTGCACGCGTGGTCGGCACTCGCGGAGTGGCGCCACAGCGGGCGACTGCACCGCCACGACCGCGTCCAGCGGACGCTCATCTCGGACCTGCGTGGCGGTGCCCGTCTCACGCCGAACGAGTCCTTCATCCTCGGCCGGTACTGGCTGACGGCCCCGCACACCGAGCTGGACGAGGGGTTCGAGTCACTCACGATGGCCCGCACCTTCCTCGAGGCGGCGCACGTCGCGAACGTCTCCGGCCTCGCCGAGGACGGTCGTCTGCTCGCCGAACGCGCGTACACCTGGCGCCCATCCGTGGCAGCGGCGCTCCAGTGGTCACGTTCGCTCGCCATGCTGGGCGACGGTGACGGGGCTCAGCGGGTCCTCGAGGTCGATCCCGCGGCCGATTCCGACGAGGACATGCAGGCGGAGGTCGTGAGTTGGCGGGCGACCCTCGATCGCTGGTCCGAACGCACCTGCGCGCAGGAGCTGACGGAGCAGGAGGAGCACAGCCGCCTGCTGTCCCAGCGCATCCTGATGGTCGAGACCTGGCGCGACCAGGATCGGCAGGAGCCGACCGAAGGCGATGCCGTCTTCTGGAAGGTCCTGCGCGACACCGACGCCGCGCAGTCCTCGCGACTCTATGCCGCCGCTGCGCTCGTGACCAGGCTCGGCCTCAGGCTGCCACCGTCCGAGCTGCGGGAGCTGCTCCAGCTGGGTGACGCCGTCTATCGGTCGGTGCCCTACAGCGCAGCGCGGCCGTTGTCGCACGCCCTGCGCGACGCGAGCGCCATGTACGTCCTGTCGGCCGGCACCATCCGCCTGCTCACCGGACTCTCCTGGGCCGGCTTCGCGCGCTACATCGACGAGTTCGTCGCTCGTGCCGAGCGCGGGACCGGGCGCCTGGCGACGACGGACCAGTGCATCGTCGGGATCCTCGGAGCCCAGTTGGCGTTCTTCGATGGCCGCCCGGACCGAACCGTGGCCGACCTCCGGGTCGTCGAACGGCTCCTCGACTCGACCGTTCCGCCCGAGGTGCACACGCAGACCGCGCTCCTCCTCGTCGGTGCTCTCGCTCAGACCGGCGAGCTCGAGGAGGCGACGGAACGGCGAGCTGCCGAGGACGAACGCCTCATCGCCGCCTCCACGGTCCTCTCCTATCTGGCCGACATCGCCGACTTCGGTCTGCTGATGGCAGGCGGTCGCGTCATGGACGCCCGGGATCACCTGCGTCGGCTCGCGCAGGACATCCGGAAGCCGCTGACCCAGCGGATCTACTCCGCGAGCCTGGCCGCCGCGGCCGGCGCCGACCTGTCCGAGACACTGTCCTGGGTCGTGGACGCCCGATCGCAGGAGCTCACGCCCCTGCAGGCGTCGCTCATGCTGCTCCTCGAGGCCGGCGCCGCCGGCGACGCGAGCCGCGCAGAGGAGGCCGCCTGTTCGCTCGAGGAGGTCGGAGCGCGGCATCGGGCGATCGGGGCCCATCTGCTCGCAGAACGACTCCACGAGGCCCAGGGGCGACTGCAGCACGCCCGCCGTTGCGCGGAGCGGGCCGCAGAACTCGTGGGTCCCACGCCAGGCGCCGCTGCGGATGCGGAGGCCCGATGGACCTCGGTCGTGTCTCCGTCGCCCGTGTTCGCCACCTACCGGCCGGAGACGACCGAGGAGACCGCGCCGGTCGAGCGCACCGTCCCGGTCGAGCCGCACTCGACGCACGCACCCCTGGCCTACCTCTCCCGCGGGCAGACGGACACCGGCCAGGAGGCCGCCGCCGCCGACCTGAGCGCACTCACCCGGCGGGAGCTGGAGGTCGCCCTGCTCATCGCGCAAGGACTGAGCAATCAGGAGATCGCGACGCGGCTCTTCCTCAGCGTCCGCACCGTCGAGTCGCACGTGCTCCAAGCACGGACGAAGCTGGGCGCGGGGAGACGGCGCGACCTCGGCCGCCTGGTCGCGCAGTCCTCGCAGCGTCAGGCCTGATCCCCTGAGCGGGCGACGCAGCGCGGTTCAGCAGTTTTCTCGGTAGCGTCCGGCGATCCCAGTACCCCACTACTGGTTACAACCGTCAGCCTGCTGCCTATCGTCCTGAGGGTGTCGTGAGACGCGCGGAGGTCGTCTCCGCACGCCCGACACCTGTGGTGACGCGAGCCGTCACCGGCGGACTCCAGGGGGCTTCCATGACCATCGACACCAGCACCGAGGCCTCAGCGGCCACCGGCACCGACGCGCCCGTCCGCGGCCAGCGCAGCAAGCGGGCGAAGGCGATCCTCGCCGGCGGCCTGGTGCTCGGCGTCGGTGCGGCCATCACGCTCGCTGCCTGGAACGACTCCGAGTTCGCGACCGGGATCTTCGCCGGTGGTGGGTTCGGCATCGAGGGCAGCACGGACGGCACCGCGTTCACCGAGCACCCGACCGAGGCTGCGGCCGCCCCGCTCACCTTCGCGGTCGAAGCCGACAACCTGGCGCCCGAGGAGCCTGTCTACGCCGGCTTCGCCGTCCAGCTGACCGCCGCGTCGACGTACGCCGGCACGGTCGACATCACCGCCACGAGCGGAGCCGCCATCGCCTCCTCGCTCAGCTACTCCGTCGTGGAGACCACCACCTTCGGCTGCGACGCCGCGAGCTTCGCCGCCGGCGACCCGCTCGTGACGGATGCCGCCACGACGTCGAGCACGGCCGCGGACATCTTCACGCTCGGTGCCGTCACCACGCCGGTGTTCCTCTGCTTCGAGGTCACCCCGGCGGCGAGCCTCCCGCAGTCGTCGCCGAGCGGCACCGTCGTCTGGGAGTTCGCGGCCGAGTCCACCACCCCGCTGCCGTAACCCGCAGCGGAACGACGACCATGGGACGGCACACCCCGGCGGCGGGGAGACACCACCGCACCGATGCACGACGGAGCACGTCGCGCTACACGAAGGCCAGAGCGGCCCTCGCGGCAGCGCTCGTGCTGGGCGTCGGGACCTCGCTCACCCTCGCGGCCTGGAGCGACGACGAGTTCGGAACGGCGACCTTCGCGGCGAGCACCTTCGCCGTGGAGTCGCAGACCTCGTCGTCGACCTGGGCGGCGCACGAGGCGGCGAACCCGGCCACGCTGGTGTTCAACGCCACCGCCATGTCGCCAGGACTCTCCCAGTTCGCCTACATCGACATCCGCACGACCGCTGCGACGAACATCGGCGGGACGGCGGCGCTGTCGGCAGTCTCGGCGGCGACGGGCACCCTCCTGCCGCAGCTCGAGTACCGCGTGGTCACGACGGCGGCGGGCACGGCGTGCAACGCCGCCGCGTTCGCCTCGGCGACCGTCCCCGCGTACACCGCGTCGCTCTCGACGGGCACGGCTCCGCCGACCGCGACCGGCGCGCTCACCGCGGCGGGCAACTCCACCGTGCGCTTCTGCTTCGACGTGCGGGTGAAGGCCGGCACCGCCTCCAGCTTCCAGGGCGGCACGGCGTCGGCGACCTGGGTGTTCACCAGCACCTCCAGTTCCTGATCGGAGCACCGTGACCCGACCCTCCACGGAAGCGATCGACGCCACCGAGCGGCAGCACCCCCGCCGCTCGGTGGCGTCGATCGTCGGCAGCACCCTGCTGAACCTCGCCGCCGTCGGCGGGGTGGTCTGCATCGTGCTCGTCATCCTCGCGACCTGCTTCAACATCACCCTCATCATGTTCAAGACCGGTTCCATGAGCCCGACGATCCCCACCGGCTCACTCGCGCTCGTCCGCGAGATCCCCGCGTCCGACATCGCGGTCGGCGATGTGGTGACGGTGGATCGCGCTGGTCAGCTGCCGGTCACCCACCGCGTCACCTCGGTGACCGCCGGTGTCGACTCCGCAGGCCCACAGCGGACGATCACCATGCAGGGAGACGCGAACCTGTCGGAGGACCCCGAGCCATACACCGTCTCGACGGTCCGCATCGTGCTCGCCTCGGTGCCCGGGCTCGCGTACCTCGTCGTGTGGCTGTCCAACCCGTGGGTCCTGGCCGGATTGACGCTCAGCTGTTCGGCCCTCGTCATGTGGGCGTTCTGGCCGCGCTCCGACCGTAAGCGCCCGCCAGGTGGCTCGGGAGGGACCGACGGAAACGGTCGTACTGCTTCCCGACACCGATCCTCCACGGTCGGCGACGACGGAACCGGTCCACGACCGGCCCGCCACGCCGCGCTCCGCTGCTCACCGGTCGCCCTCCTCCTCGGAGCCGGCCTCGCGATCGGCGGCGCCGCTCCCGCGCACGCCGAGCCGATGGTCGACGTCATCACCGGTGAGGCGGTCGTCCTCACCTCGATCGGCGACCCGTCGGCCATGCGATCCCTCACTCCGGGTCGGTCGACGCCCTGGGAGGTGGGTGTCAGCACCAAGCCCGAAGCCACACCGGGATCCATCGACGTGTCCATGGTCGGCTCCGGCTCGTCGGAGCTCGGGCTCGTCATGGTGGTCGACGCCTGCTCCGTCCGCTGGACCGCGGCCGGCTGCGTCGGCACCGTCACCCACCTGTTCGACGAGATGGCGGTGCCCGTCGACGGCGTCCAGCGCGCAGTGCTCTCGATGCGCAGCTCGGAGGCGTGGTGGCTGAGGTTCGACGTCCGGATGCCGTCCGGTACAGCGGCGGCGAACGCCTCGGTCGCCCTCACGGTCACCGCCGAGGGCATCGGCGACGACGTCTCGGTCTCGCCCGGCCCGATCACCACCCTCCCCCGCACCGGCGCGAGCATCGAATTCGCCGTGTGGGCGGCTGCGGGCGCGATCCTGATCGGTCTCGTCGGCGCGTGGTTCGGCGCGCTGCGTCAGCACTCGCGTTCGGCGAGGGGCGCTTGATGAAACCAGGTCGGTCGAGACACGTCGCGGCGGTCGTCCTCGCGACCGCTGTCGCGCTCGTCGCGGCTCCTGCTCCGCAACCGGTGGAGGCCGCATGGCAGGACGCCGAGTCGGGTGCCGCGACGTTCGCCGCACTGAGCATCCCCAAGCCCGTCTACCTCGCCGGAGCAAGCGGATGCTCCATCTCGACGACGTCGGTGCTCGGCGTCGGTCTGGTCATCAACTCCTACACCCTGACGTTCACCATGCCGGAGGGGTACGGCGCGGCGGACATCCAGGTCGGCGGCGGGAACACGTCGGCCACGATCGCGCTCGCTTCCGCGGCGGTCACACCGGCCGCGACCTCGCCGACCCCGAACCCGACGAGGCAGTACTCCGTCACGTTCAACCGCGGTCTCCTCGACGGACTGCTCACCGGGCTACTCGGCGGAACCGGCTATCTCGGCGTCCGCGTAGCTCCATCGAGCCTGAGCGTTCCGCCGCTCGCCCGAGACACGATCTGGACGTCGCCGTGGGCCATCGTGCAGGTGGGGACGGGCCTCCTCGGGACGAACCCGACGTGCGCCGTCATCGGGTGAGTCGCGCCGGACCGGACGACTCTCTGACGATCAGCTCGAACCCGGCGCGCACCCGCCGCCCCGGCCCGACGTGCCCGGCCACGCGTTCGACCAGCATCGCGACCGCCTCGCGGGCGATGGCCTCCTTGTCGGGCGCGACCGTCGTCAGTGACCGCATCGCGTACCGGCCGTCCTCGATGTCGTCGAAGCCGACCACCGCCAGGTCGCGCGGGATGTCGACACCGCGATCCCACGCGGCACGCATCGCGCCCAGCGCCATGAGGTCGTTGAAGCAGAACACCCCGTCAGGAGGATCGCCGGCGTCGAGCATTCCACCCATGACCGCTGCACCACTCGCGCGATCGTATTCCCCTTCGGCCATATACCGGTTCGGGTCGAGTCCTGCCTCCTGCATCGCGCGGGTGAACCCGTCCACGCGCTGCTTCGCGGTGCCCGTGGAGTGGGCCTGCCGACCGATGGCGCCGATGCGGGTGCATCCCCGTTCGATCAGGTGCCGGGTCGCCACGTAAGCCGCCTCGGTACCGTCGATGGCGACGTGGTCCGCGCTCGCGCCGTAGTCGCGCTCGCCGAGCAGGACGATCGGCTGGGTCGCGGCGGCTGCTTCGACGTCGGCGGCCGTGAGGTTGAGCGCGTTGAGCAGCACGCCGTCGAACGTCGAGGACACCGCTCCCCCGGTGAGCACGGCGCGCTCGCGTTCCGGGTCGCCGTTCGTCTGGTCGACGACGAGGGTGAGCGAGCGCTTCGTGAGTTCGGGGATGAGGCAGCGGGCCAGGTCGGAGAAGTACGGAACGTCGAGCTCGGGGACGACGAGGGCGATGAGTCCGCTGCGGTTGTTCCGGAGTCCTCTCGCGTGCGGATTGGGCCGATAGCCGAGCTCGTCGATGACCGCCTGCACGCGCTTGCGGGTCTCGGCACCGACCCGTCCCGGCAGGTTCACGACGTCCGACACCGTGCGCTGGGAGACGCCGGCCGCCTGCGCGACATCCCGTGCGGTCACTGCCATCCGTGCCTCCCCGTCGGTCGCGCGCGCTCCACCGTGCGCCGGTACTGACGCAAGCGTACCGACTCCACGACCGCCGGATACCAACGGAAACCGATTTCCAAATCCGTCTTGTGCTACGTAGCACAAGCGGTTAGCGTGTCTCCCTGTCAGCACGGTCGCAGCGAGTCGAAGGAGATGCGCAGCATGTTCGAGAGCCCACCACCCATCACCCGAGCCGCCACATGAGCGCGCTCAACGAGCTGCGCGCGCTGCGGACGCCGAAGGGGGCGATCAAGCATCGCGACGCCTCCGAGTTCCGGGACAACCGCGCGGCGCTCCTCTTCCTCGGCCCCTGGATCATCGGCTTCCTCGTCATCACGCTCGGGCCGGTCCTCGTCTCGCTGTACCTGTCGTTCACCGACTACAACCTCCTCCAGAACCCGAACTTCACCGGGCTGGAGAATGCGCAGCGGATGGTCGAGGACCCCCGCCTGCACCAGTCCCTCGGAGTGACGATCACCTACGTCCTGGTCTCGGTGCCGTTGCAGCTCATGGTCGCCCTGGCGATCGCGGTCCTCCTGGACCGCGGCCTGCGCGGACTCTCGTTCTACCGGTCGGCGCTGTACCTGCCGTCGCTGCTCGGTGGCAGCGTCGCGATCGCCGTCCTCTGGCGCCTCGTCTTCGGTTCGAGCGGCCTCGTCAACGCCCTGCTCGCCGTCTTCGGTATCCAGGGCCCCGGTTGGATCTCGGAACCCGACACCGCGCTGTCGACGCTGATCATCCTGCACGTGTGGACGTTCGGTGCTCCGATGGTGATCTTCCTCGCCGGGCTCCGCCAGATCCCGCGGCAGTACTACGAGGCGGCGTCGACGGACGGTGCCGGCCGGTGGACGCAGTTCCGGTCGATCACCCTGCCGCTGCTCAGCCCGATCATCTTCTTCAACCTCGTGCTCGGCATCATCGGCGCGTTCCAGTCGTTCACGCAGGCCTACGTGGTGTCGAACGGATCGGGCGGGCCGTCCGACTCGACGCTGTTCATCACGCTGTACCTGTACCAGAAGGGCTTCGGCAGCTTCCAGATGGGGTACGCGTCGGCGATCGCGTGGCTCCTGCTCATCATCATCGCCGCCGCCACGGCCATCAACTTCTGGGCCTCGAAGTATTGGGTGTTCTACGATGACTGACCTCAAGACCCGCCCCTCGTCCGAGGACGGCCTCTCGCCCGATGCGGCCGCCCGTCGCGAGCGGGGCGACGCTCAGCGCGCCAAGCTCCTGCGCCGCCAGCGGATCTCGAGCATCGGCAAGCATGCGCTGCTGATCCTCCTCGGGCTGCTGATGCTGTACCCCGTGCTGTGGATGGTGGTGTCGTCGCTCCGCCCGAACGGGTACATCTTCGACAACCCGGGCCTCGTGCTCGACACCTTCGAGGCGTCGAACTACACGAACGGCTGGAACGCTCTGGCGCAGCCGTTCGGCAGCTACCTGGCGAACTCGGCGATCGTCGTCGTCGGCTCGATCATCGGCAACCTGCTCACCTGCTCGCTCGCCGCGTACGGCTTCGCCCGGCTGCGGTTCCGGTTCAAGCGCTTCGCCTTCGCGGCGATGCTGCTCACGATGATGCTGCCGATCCACGTGCTGATCATCCCGCAGTACGTCATCTTCGCCCAGCTCGACTGGATCAACACCTACCTGCCGCTCATCGTTCCGAAGTTCCTCGCGACGGACGCGTTCTTCATCTTCCTCATGGTGCAGTTCATCCGCGGCATCCCCCGGGAGCTCGACGAAGCGGCGCGCATCGACGGAGCCGGGCACCTGCGGATCTTCGTGCAGATCATGCTCCCGCTCATGACCCCGGCCCTCGCGACGACGGCGATCTTCACCTTCATCTGGACGTGGAACGACTTCTTCGGCCAGCTGATCTTCGTGACCGACCCCGACAAGTACACGTCGTCGGTCGCCCTCCGCTCGTTCGTCGACACGCAGTCGCAATCGGACTACGGTGCCCTCTTCGCGATGAGCGTCGTCACCCTGCTGCCGGTGTTTCTCGCATTCCTGTTCGGTCAGCGCTTCCTCCTGCGGGGCATCGCGACCACCGGAGGCAAGTAGGCCCGGGGCCGTACTTGGTGTCCTGAGCCTGTCGAAGGGCCCGGCCCCCGACCCACTGCCGGCCCCCGAGCCACAACCCGGTCCCTGAGTCCTCAACCGGTCCCTGAGCCTGTCGAAGGGCCAACCGATCCACCCCATGCAAAGGAGAACCATGCGACGCCACCTCCGCCCCCGGTCCCGCATCTTCGGCTTCACGGCCGCCACCGCCGTCTCCGCACTCGCCCTCACCGGCTGTGCCGTGGGCGGCGGGAACGGCGACGCGTCCCTCAGCGACGAGGACGTCACCATCTCGTTCGCGTGGTGGGGCGCGAGTGCGCGTGATGAGCGCACGCGCGCTGCGATCGACCTCTTCGAGGAGCAGTACCCGAACATCACGGTGAAGCCCCAGTCCACCGAGTGGGGTGGGTACTGGGACAAGCTCGCCACGACCGCCGCGGGTGGCAACGCACCCGACGTGATGCAGTTCGACCAGACGCACCTCTCCTCCTACGCGCAGCGCGGAGCACTCGCCGACGTCGACGAGTACGCCGACGTCCTCGACACCTCGGAGTTCCCGGAGCCGCTCCTCGATCAGGGCAGGGTCGACGGCAAGCTGCACGGCGTCCCGGCCGGCGTGGGGTCGACGGGCGTCCTCGTGAACACGAGCGTCCTCGCGCAGTACGGCGTCGATCTCCCCGATCCCACGACGTGGACCTGGGACGACCTGACGGCGACGGCACTCGCCGTGACGGAGGCATCCGGTGGCGCGGTGCACGGCATCACCCCCTTCGGCGGGGACATGCCGACGCTCACCCTGTGGGCCAGGCAGCACGGCAACGACGTCTACGACACCGAGGGCGAGCTCATCCTGGAGGAGTCGGTCCTCACCGACTACTGGGACTACGCGCTCGCGCAGATCGACAGCGGTGCCGCACCGACGGCATCGCAACTGGCTGAGCAGGCCGGTTCTGCGCTCGACCTGTCCGACATCGCGACAGGGAAGACCGCGTTCACCTTCGCACCGTCCGCGCTCGTCACCGCGTACCAGGCCGCCGCACCCGACAGCACCTTCGACCTCGTCCCCATCCCGGCGGATGCGGACGCGACGGACGGCTACATGTACGTCCGCCCGTCCATGTACTGGACGGTCTCGTCGCAGTCCGAGCACCCTGCTGAGGCGGCGCTGCTCATCGACTTCCTGACCTCGGAGCCGGCGGTCGCCAAGCTGTTCGGCACGGAGCGCGGCATGCCGGCCACGCCCACCTTCCAGGAGGCGGTCGCGCCGGACCTCACGCCCGGCGATCAGGTCGTCGCTGATGCGATCGAGTCCGCGACCGCACTGTCGGGCGACGCACCCGGCATCACCCCGGTCGGTGCCGAGGACGCGGAGTCCATGCTCGCCCGGTACAACCAAGACGTCCAGTTCGGCAGGAAGACCACGGCCGAAGCCGCGAAGGCCTACATCGACGAACTCCGTACGGCGATCACCGCCGCGAGCTGAGCCCCTCCCACCCAATCCACCCCATGCAAAGGAGCATCATGCAACGCCAACCACGATCCCGGTCCCGTCTCCTCGGCTTCGCAGCCGCAACCGCCATCTCGGCGCTCGCCCTCAGCGGCTGCGCCGTCGGCGGTGGGAACGGCGACGCCGCGCTCAGCGACGAGGACGTCACCATCACCTTCAACTGGTGGGGTGCCACGGCCCGCGACGAGCGCACCCGCGCGGCCATCGACCTCTTCGAGAAGAAGTACCCGAACATCACCGTGAAGGGCCAGTCCACCGAGTGGGGCGGTTACTGGGACAAGCTCGCCACCACGGTCGCCGGCGGAGACGCCCCCGACGTCATGCAGTTCGACCAGCTCTACCTCGCCTCCTACGCCCAGCGCGGGGCCCTCGCCGACCTCGGTGCGCTCGACGAGTTCCTCGACACTTCCGACCTCAGCGCGGAGGTGCTCGACCAGGGCAGGGTGAAGGACGAGCTGTACGGCGTGCCGATCGGCGTCGGCACCGTCGGTCTCATGGTCAACCGGTCCATCTTCGAGCAGTACGGGATCCAGCTGCCCGACGCGACGACCTGGACCTGGGACGAGCTCAACGAGGTCGCCCTGCAGGTGACCGAGGCCTCGGGCGGTGCCGTCCACGGGATGTCCCCCTTCGGCGGCGACATGCCGACCCTCACCCTGTGGGCCCGGCAGCACGGCAACGACATCTACGACAAGGAGGGCAAGGTCATCCTGAAGCCCGAGGTCGTGGAGAGCTACTGGCAGTACGCACTCGACCAGATCGAGAGCGGCGCGGCCCCGAGCGCCTCGCAGCTGGCCGAGGGCAACGGTGTGGCGATCGACCTCATGGACATGAGTACGGGCAAGGTCGCGATGACCTTCCAGCCGTCGTCGGTGCTCACCGCCTTCCAGGCCGCTGCGCCCGACCACCAGCTCGACCTGCTGCCGTTCCCGGCGAGCGAGGATTCGTCTGCAGGGTTCCAGTACCTGAAGCCGTCGATGTACTGGTCGGTCTCGTCGAAGTCCGAGCACCCCGCTGAGGCGGCGTTGCTGGTGGACTTCCTCACGACGGACACCGAGGTCGCGAAGCTGTTCGGCACCGAGCGCGGCATGCCCGCGAACCCGGACTTCCAGAAGGCGATCGACCCCGACCTGACGCCGACGGACCGCATCGTGGCCGGCGTGGTCGACGCCGCACGCGAGGAGTCCGGCACCCCGCCGGCGATCACGCCCGTCGGTGGCGGCGACAGCGAGAAGATCCTCGGCCGCTACAACCAGGACGTCCAGTTCGGCAAGACGACGCCCAAGGAGGCCGCTGAAGCCTTCGTCGCCGAGCTGACGAAGGCCGTCGACGACGCCCGGTAGCAACTCCCCCACCCTTCGACAGGCTCCGCCCCCTTAGTCCCTGAGCCGACCCCCGGTCCCTGAGCCTGTCGAAGGACCTAACCGCCCTCGGTCTCTGAGCCCCACCCCCGGTCCCTGAGCCTGTCGAAGGGCCGACGACACCTCCACCCATCACGACGCATCGGAACGACACCCATGACGCACCCTCTCCTCTTCCCCGCCCCGCTGCCGAGCGGCCGCGCCGACTCCACGCCGCAGCCGCGCCCGGAGTACCCCCGGCCGCAGCTCGTCCGTGATGGCTGGGTCAATCTCAACGGCCTGTGGGAGTTCGAGATCGACGCCGGCGACAGCGGGCTCGAGCGCGGGCTCCTCGGCCGCGAACTGACCGGCCGCATCCTCGTCCCGTTCGCGCCGGAGTCGGCCGCATCGGGCGTCGAGCACACGGACTTCATGGAGGCGGTCTGGTACCGCACGCGGTTCACGGTGCCGGCCGGCTGGCAGGGGAAGCACGGCGTGCTGCACTTCGGTGCCGTCGACCACGACACGACCGTGTGGGTCGACGGGGTCGAGGCGATGCGGCACCGGGGTGGCTTCACGCCGATCCGGGTGCCGCTCGGTGCCGTCGAGCCGGGCCAGGAGCTGGAGATCGTGGTGCGCGCCCGCGACACCCGCCACGAGCCGAAGGCCGGTGGGAAGCAGGCCACCTGGTACGGCAACACCGACTGCTACTACACCCGCACGACGGGGATCTGGCAGACGGTCTGGGTGGAGGCCGTCGACGAGCTGCACCTGCGTCGGTTCACGGTGGTCCCCGATGCGGTCGCCGCGCGCTTCGACTGCACGCTCATCCCCAGTCGCAACGCCGCCGGTGCGACCGCGACGGTGACCCTGTCCGCCGGCGATGTCGTCGTCGCGAGCGAGACCGCGCACCTCGGCTCGACGATGTCGCCGTCGGTGCGACTCGAGGTCCCGGCGGACCAGCAGCGGCTCTGGAGTCCCGCCGACCCGTTCCTCTATACCCTCGACATCGAGATCCGCGATGGTGCGGGCGGCGTCACCGACCGCGTCTCGAGCTACGCGGGGCTGCGCAGTGTCGCGATCGACGGCACCGCGGTGCTGATCAACGGCGAGCACGTCTTCCAGCGGCTCGTGCTCGACCAGGGGTACTGGCCGTCCTCGCTCATGACCGCGCCGGACGACGACGCGCTCGTGGCCGACATCACGCTCGGGCTGGACGCCGGTTTCAACGGTGCGCGGCTCCACCAGAAGGTGTTCGAGGAACGGTACCTCTATCACGCGGACCGGCTCGGGTATCTGGTGTGGGGCGAGTTCGGCGACTGGGGCGTGTCCGGCGCGGGCACGGTCGGTCACAACCAGGGTCCGACGGCGTCGTTCATCACGCAGTGGATCGAGGCATTGGAGCGCGACGTCAACCATCCGTCGATCATCGGCTGGTGCCCCTTGAACGAGACGCACCAGACGCTGCACGACCGGGTGACCGTCCTCGACGACGTCACGCGTGGCATGTTCCTCGCGACGAAGCTCGTCGACCCGAGTCGCCCGGTGATCGACGCCTCGGGCTACGCGCACCGGGTGCGGGAGACGGACGTGTGGGACGCGCACTCCTACGAGCAGGACCCGGCGGCGTTCGCCGTCGAGCAGCGCGGGATCGCGGTCGGAGAGCCGTTCACGAACCTCGAGGACGGACGCACGATCTCCTTGCCGTACGAGGGGCAGCCGTTCTTCGTGTCGGAGTTCGGCGGCATCTGGTGGAACGCGGAGCTCGCCGCCGCAGACACCGGCGGTGACTCCTGGGGCTACGGTGCGCGGGTGGCGTCGGTCGAGGAGTTCCACGAGCGCTTCGCGGGGCTCGTCCGGGTGCTGACCGACGACGAGAACATGTTCGGCTACTGCTACACGCAGCTCACCGACACGTTCCAGGAGCAGAACGGCGTCTACGACTTCGATCGCAGGCCGAAGTTCGACCTGGCCCGCGTGCGTGCGGTGCTCGCGGCCGACGCCGCCTACGAGCGTCGGGTCCGCCCCTCCACGCCGTGACCCCTCGGTCCCCGCCGGTCCCTGAGCCTCCGCCGGTCCCTGAGCCTCCGCCGCTCCCTGAGCCTCCGCCGGTCCCTGAGCCTCCGCCGGTCCCTGAGCCTCCGCCGCTCCCTGAGCCTCCGCCGCTCCCTGAGCCCCCGCCGCTCCCTGAGCCCCCGCCGGTCCCTGAGCCTCCGCGGCTCCCTGAGCCTGTCGAAGGGCCCACGGGCTCCCCGCTTCGCCCAGGGACCGGCACCCGGGTTCAGCTGCCGCTGCGTGCCAGCGTCAGCAGCACCGTGAAGGTGTTGAACCACACGTGCGTCCAGATGCCCGGTCCGAGGCGTCGGGTCGTCGCGGCGTAGACACCGTTCACCGTGCCGAGCACGAGGATGGTGAGTCCGAGCGTCACCATGGTGACCGGGCTGCCCCAGCCCTCATAGAGGTGGACGATGGCGAAGATCAGTGCGCTCGCTCCCACCGAGACGATGGCCGCTGTGCGACGTCGGGCGGTCGAGGGCGTCGCCGCACCTCGGCGCACGCCGTTCGCCGTCCGTCCGCGGAGGATCGTGTTCCGGAACCCGCGGAGCAGGAGCCCGCGGAAGAGCGCTTCCTCGCAGAACGGCGCGACGATCGCGGTGACGAACACGGTGTTCACCAGTACCCAGACGAGCTCTGGCGACGGCGGGGCGATGTTCGACTTGGGTGTCTCGCCGGTGAGGGCGATGACGAACTGGCCGATCATGCCGCCGATCAGCTGGATGCCGACGGCGGAACCGAGCCCGATGAACACGTCGAACCAGCGGAAGCGGAGTCCGAAATCCTTCGCCCAGGACCCGCTTCCCCAGGTGCGGCACACGATCGCGAGGGCGACGAGGATGCCGCCGTCGAAGATGATCCACATGATCATCGTGCCGACCTCGCCGGACAGGACGCCGAAGGTCCGCGCGAGTTCGACGACGACGAGGAGCGCGATGATCGCGACGAAGGTCACCAGCGCGGTCGGGGTACCCCACCGGGTGTCAGGCGAGGGGGTGTAGGGCAGGCGCGCCTCGGCGCGGCGCGCTTCGGCCCGTTCCTGGCGCGAGCCCGGGCGCGGGGCGGTCTCCGCCGGTGCAGCGGAGTGGTCGCTCATCGCTTGTTCGCGGCGAAGTACTCGCGTGCTGCCGGCACGTACATCTGGACGATCGCGACGATGGTCACGATGACGAAGATGAAGGAGAGCGGGTTGAGGGCGATCAGCCCGGTGATCGAGCCGAGGACGGAGAGGATGCCGACCACGGTGAGAACGATCCGAGCCCAGTTGCGACCCCGGAGCATGAAGAAGGCGAACAGCACGTGGAGTGCGCCGACGATGAACGCGCCGACGGCGGTCGAGATCAGGAGCACGCTCGAGGAGAGCACGCCTCCCGAGGCCGACTGTTCGGCTGCGGCCTCGGCGACGGTTCCGGCCGACATCGCGGCGGTGACGCCGGAGATGACGGAGAGGACGGCGGAGACGACCCACAGCCAGAAGGAGATGACGATCGGCGTGGGGGCGGTCTTGGTACCAGCGGTCGTGGCCATGATGCTCGTTTCGGTCGTGGAGGATCCGACGACCGGACCCAGGCTGCTCGAAGGGTATTGCCGCACCCCTGTCCCCCGGAAGGGAGGTATGTCCCGGCCTATCCGTTTTCCGCAAGATAGCCGGTCCCCTTGGTCCCTGAGCTTGTCGAAGGGCCCGGCCCCCTTGGTCCCTGAGCCTGTCGAAGGGCCAAGAACCGCCGCCCGCGCACCCTGTCAAGCCTGCTCACGCGCGCTCGCGTACCTCTTAACCTGTCCCCATGACGAACGACACGAACGACACCGACCAGAACAGCAGCGAGGGAACGCCGAAGCCGGGCGGCCTGGGCGAGAACCAGACCATCCCCAACAGCGAGGACGGCCTCGCGGTCGGCCACGACCCCGACGCCTCGAACTTCAACCAGGAGGAGGACCCCGACCACCCGAGCGACGACGCGTAGGGTTCGGGAACGACGAAACGGCGGCCGGTGCAGAAGCACCGACCGCCGTTTCGTGTGCGGCGTGAGCCGCGGTGTGACTAGGCCGCGAGCGAAGCGCGCTGGCGACGAACCATGACGAGGACCGCGATGAGCGCTGCGCCGAGGGCGACTGCGCCGGCTGCGCCCCAGACGACGAACGCCGGAGCGCCGAAGCCGGTGTCAGCGAGGTCGTTGTCGTTGCCGCCCGAGCCGGAGCCGGCAGCGGTGACCGTGAGGGTCGCGTTCACGGTGACGAGCGAGGTCAGGCCGGTGGCCGTGACCGTGTACGTGCCGGACGCGTTGCTGGGGAGCGTCACGTTGAGGTTGACGGCACCCGTTCCGGAAGCCGTCTTCTGGAGCGACTTCGAGTCGACCGCCGCGAGGGTGGCGCCCGAGGCGTTCTCACCGGTCAGCGTGAACGAGACCGTCTCGCCGGGCTGGAAGGATCCGGCGGTGAAGGCGACCGTGCTGGTGCCGCCCGGCGTGATCGTGCCACTGACCGTGACGGATCCGTCGGGAGCGTAGAAGGCGTTGGCTGCGACAGGCGCGATGAACAGGCCCGCGAGGACCAGCGCGAAGATCGCGGTGATTTTCTTGATCATGAGTGTCCCCTTGAAGGCGTTGCAGGTGTGCTGGTGCAATGACAGTGCTGTAGCCGACCGCCTTGACGCTGTCGTCGTGCGGCGGAAGTAGATCGTGCCTCCCCGACACCCCCCGAAAACGGGTCAAGAGCGACAACAGTCCCTACTGTAGAGCAAATTCACAGTTAATGGACGCCTGTTGTGTTTCAGAGAGATGAACTTTCGGCGTAGCCACGACTTCCGGGGTTCCCGATGCGTCATACGCCGTCACACCGAGGTCGACGGTCGTGCTCTCGCCAGGCGCGAGTTCGATCGCGAACTGCGTGATCGGGAACTCACCGTCGGTCGCCGGCTGCGATGGGAGCACTGCCCCATCGCGCTCGACGCCGCCCGGCATGGACCCGGGGGGCGCATAGACGATCACCCGGAACCGGAAGCTGCCCTTGGGTACGCCGTACTGGCCCTGGCCGGTGATGTAGTCGTTGAGCGTCGTCGCCGCGTCAGCAGGTGCGGTGTTCGTCAGGGTCAATCGCAGGCCGAGGAGTCTTCCGTCGGGGCCGCACTGCGCCGTCCCGACAGCCGTCTGCACGTCGAGGTAGTAGCCCATCTTGCTGCCGGTGGCGTCGTTGATGTACACGCCGAACGCGTTGGGAGCCTGGGCCGCGGTCGGCAGCAGGTCTGTCAGCGTCGTCCCGTCCAGCAGGGCCTGTTCCGTCTCGGCCGCATTCCAGATCAACACCCGTCGTTCCGAACCGGCTTTCGCAAGCGCACCGATGAACGCGGTCGGATCGAAGTTCCCGGAGGCGATCCGGTCGAAGACCGCGCCCGACGCCGCAGCGAAGAACGCGTCCTGATCGGGACCGGCCGGGTACCGGATGTACACCTCGTTGAGCAATAGGGCGGCTGCGTTCGCCGAGGTCAGCTCGTCGCCGGTCGCGAGCGGGATCGGGCCGGTCGCGTCGAGCAGGTAACCGAGGGCGACCGGATCGATGCTGAGCACACCGTCGACCCGTGTTCCGAACCGTTCGAGCCACATCTCGGAGGCCAGCTGGGCCGATTCCTGGAACCGGGGCGTCAGCGTGACGTTCTGCAACCATCGACCGGTGATGTTCCCGTAGATGCCGGCGGTGTCGCTCGCGAGCGGCAACACCGGCTCCGGGAACCGCGGGAAGTCGGCAGTGGACGCCTGCTGGAGCAACGAGATCCGGCCGCCGTCGGTGCCGATGAGCGCGAGCGCGCCGGGGTTCCCGCCACTCGCGCGCGGCTCGGCGGGGTTCTGGAACATCACGAGGTAGGTGCGGGGTCCGTCGGCGCCGAGCATGGCCGGCATCAGGTCGATCGCGCGTCTCGCCGCGTCCACCGTGTCGGCGGTCTCGGTGAGGACGGGGCGCAACTGGTCGACCGCTCCGCGAACCTGGCTGATGAGCGGGCCTTCGTCGATCGTCCGCACCCGCTTGGCGGCACCTTCCAGAGCGTCATCAGCCTTGCGCACGTCCTCCTGCGCGTCGACGATCGGCTGCAGCGGCACCGCGCCGTCGACGGGCTTGAACAGTTCCGGGCGCAACGACCCTGCGAGGTTCACGAGCGGCGTGATGGCGCCGACCGCGACGTCTTCGGTCGCGCCGGCCAGCTCGCGGACGGCGGTGAGGTTCGGTCCCACCCACGGGACGATCTCGGCGGCTCGCCAGATCGGATCACTCGTGAGGCCGGCGGCCGATCGAGCATGCGCAGCCAGCTCGCGTGCGGTCTTGCCGGCCGAACCGGGATCGTCGGCGACGACCTGCTCGCGAACCGTCTGCGCCAACGGGACCGCCGCCTCGAGCTCGCCCTTGGCGAGGAAGGCGCGCACGCCGATCCAAGCCACGGCGCCGACGATGACGAGGACGAGAGCACCGACGATGAGCAGCGTCCTGCGACGGCGCACCTTCAGGCGTTCGTCACGCGCACCCTCCCGACGGCGGGCCCGCGAACTGGCGCTCGATCTCCGGCGGGCACGGTCAGTGCGGCTCGAGCCCTCTGACCGTCGGGCGGCGGGGCGACCGCCGGAAGATGAGCGACGGTCGTCGGATGGGGACGGCATGGGCGCTATTCAATCACGACGCCTGTTCCACCGGTCACGGCGGTCACACCGAGGACGAGAAGCGAGGCGTTGAAGACGATGTGCGTCACGATGGCCGGGCCGAGTCGCCCGGTGAGGACTGCGGCGATGCCGGTTCCGAGGCCGACGAGGAACGTCCCGACACCGGTGACGAGTGCTTCCGACGGCCCGCTGGCGACCACGACGTGGAGCGAAGCGAACAGCGCTGCCGAGATCACGACGGCGATCCAAGCCGCCCGGCCGGGCATACTGCCGCGCACCGATCGCAACAGCAGTCCTCGGAAGAACAGCTCCTCCACGACGGGGGCGATCACCGTGGCCGCAAGCACGGCGACGATGAACGAGATCACGATGAGCGCACTCCCGGTCGGCGCTCCGCCGCTGGCCGTCGCCGGCAATGAGCCGTAGACGACCACCTCGAGGACACTGACGATGATGCGGAGGAGGAGCCCCGCGGCCAGCCCCCAGAGCAGGTCGATCGGTCGGAAGGCGAGGCCGATCACCGGCGCGCTTCCACGAGGGGCCGAGACGGCGAACCGGGCGAGCAGCACCGCACCGACAAGCGGGACCCACACGAGCAGGTAGCCGCCGAGCGCGTCGAACGGCTGCGGGAGCTGCACGCCAGCTCGCATGGTCGCGGCCAGGAGCGCCGCGGCCGCGAGCCCGATGAGCGCGATGGTCAGCCGCATTCTGGCGCGTCGCGCGTCCGTGCTCGAAGGGGTTCCCAGGTCGTCCGTCACGGTCGCAAAGCTACGGCACGCGTCGACTCGCTCGATCACGACGCTCGGGAACAGTTGACGGTTTGTGGCACCATGGCTCACAACCCCCTCTTCGGGGCCGCCTCCAACCGAGGTGCCATGCTCTCCCCTCTGACTGATCGGATGCCACCGCGTGGAGCTTCGTGACTATCTCCGTGTCCTTCGCAAGTACTGGGTGCTGATCGTCGCGCTCGCGCTCCTCGGGGTCGCGATCGCAGCGACCTACTCGCTCGTCAAGACGCCCGAGTACAGCTCATCGGCGAAGGTGTTCGTCTCGACGCAGTCCAGCGACAACGTGCAGGAACTGGCCCAGGGCAACGCCTTCACACAGCAGCGGGTGAAGACCTACGCCGACCTCGTGAGCACCCCGATCGTGCTGCTCCCCGTCGTCGGCTCCCTGGAACTCAACATCACGGCGGGCGAGCTCGCTCAGCAGCTCACCGCTTCGGCGCCGCTCGACACGACACTCATCGAGATCACGGCCATGAACCCCGACCCCGTGTTGGCCGCTGAGATCGCCAACACCACGGCGGAGAGCCTCACGGCTGTCGTGTCGAAGATCGAGACGCCGGAAGACGGGGCGTCCAGCCCGGTCAAGCTGACTTTGGTGCAGCAGGCCGGCGTCCCGAACACCCCGGTGAGCCCGAACGTCCCCCTCAACATCGCGCTCGGCCTGCTCGTCGGCCTCGCGATCGGTGTCGGTTTCGCCGTGCTGAAGGAGACGCTCGACACTCGCATCCGCAACGAGCGCGACGTCGAAGGCGTCACGGACATCCCGCTCATGGGCGGCATCGCGTGGGACCCGAAGGCGAAGCAGCGTCCGCTCATCGTGCAGGCCGACCCGAAGAGCCCGCGCGCCGAGTCGTTCCGCAGCCTCCGGACGAACCTGCAGTTCCTCGACGTCACCGACCAGCCACGCAGCTACGTCATCACGTCGTCCATCCAGAGCGAGGGAAAAAGCACGACGGCGGCGAACCTGGCGATCGCGCTGTCGGATGCCGGCCACAAGGTCGTCCTGATCGACGCGGACCTCCGCCGCCCGAAGCTCGCGAACTACTTCGACATCGAGGGCGCCGTCGGCCTGAGCGACGTCCTCATCCGTCGGGCCACCCTCGACGACACGATGCAGCAGTGGGGACGTGGCTTGCTGCAGATCCTCCCAGCCGGTGCCGTACCGCCGAACCCGAGTGAGCTGCTCGGTTCCGTCGTGATGCAGAAGCTGATCCGTGGGCTGGAGCAGCAGTTCGACTACGTGATCATCGACGCACCGCCACTCCTGCCGGTCACCGACGGTGCACTGCTCGCGCGGCACACCGGTGGGGCGCTCGTCGTCGTCGCAGCCGGCCGGACCCACAAGAACCAGCTCAAGGGTGCACTCGAATCACTGGCGCATGTGAACGCCTCGGTCGCCGGACTCGTCATGACCATGGTGCCGACGAAGGGCCCTGACGCCTACGGGTACGCACGCTACGGCTACGGAGCCGGGTACGGCTACGCCGAGGATGTGAAGAAGTGACCGGTTCCTCTGGGACCCCTTCTCGGCCGTTCTCGGTCCTCTTCGTCTGCACCGGCAACATCTGCCGCTCCGCACTGGGCGCGCAGATCCTCACCGCGCGGCTCGCGGCCGCCGGCGTCACCGCGGGTGGCCGGCCGATCGCCGTGTCGAGCGCGGGGACGGGCGTCGGCCAGGGCCTCGAGATGCCCCACGAGGTGGTCGAGCAGTCGCGTCGGTTCGGCGGATCACCGGAAGGCCACGTCCCCACACCGCTCGACCGCGACCTCGTGGCCGATGCCGACTTGATCCTGACGGCGACCCGCGAACACCGCAGCGTCGTGGCACGGCTCCTCCCCCGAGCCTCCCGCGTCACGTTCACCGTGCCCCAGTTCGCGAGGCTCGTCGCAGAGACCCACGTCGTCTCCGACCCCTGGACGCTCGTCGACGAGGTCGCCGCGCAGCGTGGCTCCGTCCCGCCGCCCGAGGACGCGGAGGACGACGACATCGAAGACCCCTACCGCCGGAGCGCGTCCACCTACGCGCGGGTCGGCGACCAGATCCACGACCACGTCTCCGTCATCGCGGATCGACTCGCTCAGGCAGGCGACCGAGCGTGACGCCCAAGCAGAGCAGGTCCACATATCGCGCGGGCGATCGCAAGGAGACCTTCTGGGATCGGCTCGGCTCCAAACGTCGGACGCTGGCGATCATCGGGCTGGTGCTGTTCCTCATCGCCGACGTCGTCCTCGTGGGGCTCGCCCTCACGGCCAACGGCCGCAGCACTGAGGAGCCGACGCAGCGCCCGATTCCGACGTTCGGCGGGACACCGTCGGCCACCGCCTCACCGGAGGTCACCGAGGAGCCCGTTGCCGCTGAGTCGACCGAGCGGTTCATGGCTGCTGGGAACGCCACGGTCCTCTGGCGTGCGACTCAGGGCACCTGCGAAGTTCCCGCCGTCGTCGAGCGCAGCGAGGACGCGGGGGTCACCTGGGCAGTGATCCCGACCGCCCAGGCGTTCGACCTCCGCGTCGTCTACGCCCTCACGGCGACGAGCGAGGACGAGGTGCAACTCGTCGGATCAGCCGGGGCGGAGTGCGCGGTGGGCGGATTCTCGTCGACCGACGCCGGCGACACCTGGGACTCCTCGCCCGAACTGCTCTCGACCGTCCCGTACCAGACACCGGTGGCGCCGGACGGCTCCACCGCCGTCGTCATGGCGGGTCAGCCGGTGGCAGCGCCATGCCCGGCCGTCGAGGCACTCGGCGCGGATGAGACCCGCACGGTGGCGGCATGCTCGGCCGTCCTCGCTGAGTGGGACACGACGAACGGCTCATGGACCGCCATCCCGTTCGCCGGCATCCATGCCGTGGACGTGCAGCCGGAGCAGATCCTGTTCGCAGCTCGTGGGGTGACCGGATGTACCGGTCTGGGCGTGCTGCTCTTGCCCGGCACGGCGATGACCGCGGCGTCCACGCCGGACGTTGTCGGATGTGTCGTAGGCGCGGACGTCACTGCGCCAGCAGCGCTCGCGTCGGCCGAGGGAGTCAGCTGGCTCTGGGTGGGCGACACGCTCTTCAACTCAACCGACGACGGCGTCTCATGGGTCTCGGTGGGGCCCTGAGCGCATCGAACGACACCTGGCTCGCACGTAGGGTTTCCCCTACAGTTGTCGCAAATGAGGCCCGTGTGGGGCACAACCACCAAAAAGGGGACAGATGTGGGGCATCTTCACCGCTAGTGTCAACAACATCGATACAGCCGCGTATCGAAACAACGATTCCGCCCCTCGTCATCAGTAGTAATTACGTGTTCCACCACGGAGACCGCATGCTGTCGCAGCCTTCCGTGCCGCTGTCAACGACGCCTGCGAGCACAGCCCCCGCCCCAGCTCCCGTCGCCGCGCGCGACTGGCGACGCGTCTACGCCAACCGCCTCGCCCTCACCGACGCGCTCGTGCTCGTCTGGGTCGTGTTCGGCACCCAGCTGGTCTGGTTCGACTTCGATCAGGAGACCACCTCCGTCGACTTCGATGTGGCACGCGTCATAGTCAACTACACGGTCATCTCGCTCGTCCTGATCAGCGCGTGGATGATCGTCCTCAGGGTGTTCGGCACCCGCGAGGCGCGCATCGTCGGGAGCGGCAACACCGAGTACAAGCTCATCGCGGACGCGAGCATCCGCCTCTTCGGCCTCGTAGCCATCGTCGCCTTCCTCTTCAAACTCGATCTCGCCCGCGGGTACTTCCTCCTCGCGTTCCCCGTCGGCATCCTCGTGCTGCTGCTGTCGCGCTGGATGTGGCGCCAGTGGCTATCGGTGCAACGCGCGCGGGGTAACTACTCCTCGCGCGTCCTCCTCGTCGGGTCAGCCGACTCAGCCGAGCACATCGCGGCCGAGCTGGGTCGCTCGACGGACTCCGGGTACCGCGTCGTCGGTGCCTGCGTTCCGACGGGCAAGGTCGGCGGCACGCTCGGGTCGACGACGATCCCGGTCTCCGGTACCGTCGACACCGTGCTCCAGGCGCTCGAGGCGACGGGCGCGGACACGGTCATCATCACGAGTTCCGACGAGCTCACGCCGGTACGTGTCAGGCAGCTGAGCTGGAGCCTCGAGCCTGGTCGCCAGCACCTCATCGTCGCGCCGAGCCTCACCGACATCGGCGGCCCTCGCATCCACACGCGCCCCGTCGCCGGCCTGCCGCTCATCCACGTGGAGACCCCGCGTTACGAGGGACGGAAGCGGTTCTCGAAGCGGTTCTTCGACATCCTCGGTTCCGGTGCGATCCTGCTCGTCGCCTCGCCGATCCTCCTTATCGTCGCTCTCCTCGTGAAGTTCACCAGCCCGGGACCGGTGCTGTACCGCCAGGAGCGGGTCGGGCTCAACGGCGAGCCGTTCAACATGCTCAAGTTCCGCTCGATGCGGGTGAATGCGGACGCTGAACTCGCCGCGCTGCTCGCCCAGCAGGGCAGGAGCGATCGCCCACTGTTCAAGGTGCAGAACGACCCACGCTTGACCCGCGTCGGCGCCACCCTGCGGAAGTTCTCGCTCGACGAGTTCCCTCAGCTCATCAACGTGTTCCGCGGCGACATGAGCCTGGTCGGCCCGCGCCCGCAGCGCGAGGGCGAGGTCGCACTCTACGACTCGGCAGCCAAGCGCCGTCTGATCGTCCAGCCCGGCATGACGGGCCTCTGGCAGGTCAGCGGGCGCTCGGCGCTCAGCTGGGAGGACGCGATCCGCCTGGACTTGTACTACGTCGAGAACTGGTCGCTCATGGGCGACGTCGTCATCCTCTGGCGAACGATCCGGGCCGTCGTGGCTCCGGGCAAGGAAGCCCACTGATGGCGGGGCTCATCATCCACGAGTGGATCGAGCGGCACGGTGGTTCCGAGAACGTGGTCGATGAGATGGCGGCTGTCTTTCCGGACGCCGACATCCACTGCCTGTGGAGCAACGCTCCCGACCGCTTCGCCGGCCACACCGTGAGTGAATCCTGGATCGCCCGCACACCCCTGCGGAAGAGCAAAGCGGCCGCGCTGCCGTTCATGCCGGCCACCTGGGCCAGGACCGACGTCTCCGCCGCCGACTTCGTCCTCATCAGCTCGCACGCGTTCGCGCATCACGCCGGCGGACGACAGCCGGCCGACGGCCCGCAGCGGTTCGTGTACGTCCACACGCCTGCCCGATACCTCTGGGCCCCCGAGCTGGACGTCCGTGGCGGGAACCTCGCTGCCCGCGCACTCGCCCCCGCCCTCCGTCGCGTCGACCGCAAGCGCGCGCAGGACGGCGCGACGTTCGCCGCCAACAGCGACTACATCCGTCAGCGGATGGAGCGTTCGTGGGGCGTCGAGGCCGAGGTCATCCATCCGCCGGTCCGCGTCGAGTACCTCCAGAGCGTGCCGTCCTGGGCGGACCGACTCAGCGCTGAGGACGCCTACCTGTTCTCGACGCTGCCGTCCGAGTACATCCTCGGTGCCTCCCGCTTCGTCGACTACAAGCGACTCGACGTCGCCATCCGCGCCGGCGAACTCGCTGGCTTGCCGGTCGTGCTCGCGGGCGCGGGACCGCAGCACGCCGAACTGCAGGCGCTCGCGGATGCCGCGACGGTGCCGGTCATCATCACGACGAGGCCGAGCGACGAGTTGCTCTTCGCGCTGTACCAGGCGGCATCGCTCCTCGTGTTCGCAGCGGTGGAGGACTTCGGCATCATGCCCGTCGAGGCGATGGCCCTCGGCACGCCAGTTCTCGTGGTGTCAGAAGGCGGCGCGTCCGAAAGCGTGCTCTCGCTCGAAGGCGGAATAGTCTTAGACACCCTCAACGACGACCAACTGCGACGCGGAGCCAACAGTGCACGAGAACTAGACATGACCCGCGCACAGGCAGCCGCCGCCGGCCAGTTCGGAACGGCCCGCTTCCGACAAGAGGTACTCGCATGGACCTCTCGATTGCTAGGTGACTCCTAATGAGCGGCTTCCGCGACCCTCGCGTAACGTTCGTCTCGTCAGCCGCAGCCGCGTGGGGCGCGGAGACGAGTATCCGGCTTATCGCGCAGGAGTTAGTGAAGAGGGGCTACCGAGTGCGCGTAGTTGTCTCTTCGGAGACGGCAGCAAAGTTCTTCCGCCAGGAGCCTGGCATCAACACAGTACAAATCTCACATTCCCATTCAAGTCGACTATCAAGGTGGCGAGCCTTCTCGAGGTATCTGCTCACTACGAACGAGCCCACCGAGCGCGTGGTGGTTTGCAGTGTGAATCTGTATATGCTCGGTCCGCTATCGATATTGTGGCGGAGGCGCGATGTGTTGACAGCGATAGACCTGCACGACTCATTCAGTTCGCCAATGATGCGCGCACGCATCCGAATTATGGCCCTGCTCTTCGACCGCGCGATCTACATAAGCAACTTCATCGGAGGCATGGTGTCTAAGAATCGGCACGCATATCTCATCCCGCGGCCAATCACAGCGGAGATTCAACAGGAAGCACTTCCAGTGAACCCTCTGAAGGTAGGACTGGTTGGACGAATAGTGCCAGAGAAGAACATCGAATTAGCCATCGACGCCGTGGCGCCAATGGCGAACACTGAACTTCATGTCTTCGGCTCCTCGTTTGGATCCGACCACTATGCTGAAGAACTGAGCCGCTACGCTGCCGCTCGCAAAGCACCGGTTTATTGGAGAGGCAGACAAGACGCTGACTCACTCTATAAAGAGATCTCGGTTCTGCTCGTGGTCAATGAAAGAGAAGCAAGCGGCCGTACAGTTGGGGAAGCACTGGCTAGAGGAATTCCTGTCGTGGTTCCATCACGTGGTGGTGCTGGAGAGTTCTTCGATGCGCGACACGAGGGGTACGTGTGGGAGGCTGATTCTGGCGCCAAGTCGATCCGGCTCATTTTGGAGGGGATCCAAGCTGATCCAAGCGCCGCTCGATCGGCAAGTAGTCTCGGGCGACTGCGTGTTCGCGAAGAACGAAGCCTCACGAGAGTCGTGGACCAATATGCATCCGCCCTGGGTCTTCCGGTCGCAGGAACAGAATTGATGTGAAGTTTCCAAAACTCGTCTCGCGGGTGTTCGGCTTCTCGAGCTCAGCTGCCATCCTCGCGCTTCTTTCACTTGTGTCAATCCCGGCTCTCATATCCGAACTCGGTACCACGGCCTGGTCAGGCCTCGCTGTCGGTCAAGCGATAGGCGTTGTGGGCTCGATTGCAGTGGCCTGGGGCTGGGGCGTGGTGGGACCGGCAAGCATCGCACGCCGGGAGGCCGAGAGCCAACGGCGGTACTACGAATCTTCTCTCGTTCCCCGCTTGATTCTGCTAATCCCCGCATCGATGGCGATCGCAGGGATTGCATGGCTACTTCCGCTGGCCGACCATGCGGCCAGCTTTCTGCAAGCTCTGGCTATTGCGTCATATGGGGCGGCATCGCCTTGGTACTTCATCGGACGGGGTATGCCCAAGCAAATGTTCTTGGTCGATACGCTACCTCGAGTCCTAGTTACTCTCGCGGGTATCGCCTTCCTGTACCTCGGCGCCGACGCGCGAATCTACGCCGGGCTCCAGCTGGCCGGGACAATTGCCGTCGTCGTACTCACACATCTCGCTATCGTAGGCACGCAACGCAAGCCCGCTGCGACCGCTTCAGCAGGCCTTCGACGGATGACCTTCAGACTGCGACGCCAGGTTCCGGCTCTCAGCACGGCAGCTGTCGCTGCCTCATACCTTGCGCTCCCCCTCATCGTCATGCCCACGATCAGCCCGGCAGCTGTGGCACCCTTTGCGATGAGCGATCGCTTCCTGAAGTGGACAGTCACAGCGATTACACCTGTCACCCAGGTGCTGCAGGGCTGGATTCCCGCGAGAGACGGCAATTTTAGGTCGCGCGCGCTCCCAGCTTTACACTTCTCAACGCTGTTCGGGTTGGCTTGCGGAAGCACGGTCACATTTGTGGCGCCATTCCTGAGCTCCCTCCTATCGCACAATCAGATCCAACTTTCACTCTGGGCAACGGCAGGCGTTGGACTGATGATATGGATGACGGTCATCTCCCGGGTAGTGAGTTCGGCCATTCTCATCCCGCTCGGCGGCGTTCGCGCCGTTCTACACAGCGCTCTGGTCGGCGCCGCGGTGGGACTCCTCCTACTCGTTCCCGCCACGCTCACTTTCGGCTACGTCGGCGCCACTTGGAGCATCGCCGTCGCAGAAGTGTGTGTCACCACCTACCAATTGCTTGCCATGAGAACGCTGACACGGAAGGTTTGGCGATAAGTGCCCATCAACCCAAACTGCATCACCGTATTGACGGTTACGTACGGCCATAGAGCTCATCTGGTGACAGAGACAATTGCCCGTGCTGCTGCGGCAGGCGTCCACGACTTCGTCGTTGTCCTCAATGGAAGCCACCCCGACTCCAGGCTCGCGATCCAGACCCTCGCGGAGAGGCACAACCTTCGGGTGCAGTACGTATGCAACCCGCGCAATATTGGATCGGCCCCGGGTTTCGCCGCTGGCATAGTTGAGGCAAGAAGACTGAACTCCAATCATGTACTGATACTGGACGATGACAACTGGTTAGACCCAACCTCCTTGGTCGGCTACTTGCGAGCCCTCGACAGCGCTTTGGACACTCAACCGGATGTAATGATTGCCGGATACCACAGCGCTAATGGGCCACAGCATGAGGTCTCGCATGGAGTCCCCATTCGACGGGCGTATCCTTTGTGCATACCCGGTAGATTTGAAGGATTTGATCTCATCGATCGCCTGAAGGAGAAGCTCGGTAGGAAGAGTCTGGGAGTGTCAGTGCCGCCTTGCACAGCCATATCGATTCCAGTCGCGCCGTATGGCGGCCTACTAATGTCACGAGGGGCAATCAACAAAGCCATCGACCCGAATCGCGAGCTCGTTCTGTACCACGATGACTATGACTTCACCCGACGCCATGTGGAGAGTGGCACCTCTCTGATGCTTGAAACCAGCATCAAGATCAATGATGCCGACGGCAAAGAGGCCATTTCCACTCAGAGACAGCACTACATGAGTAAGCTCTTCACGACACCAGTAGAAGAAGAGTGGCGCCTCCTGTACCGCCTCCGCAACGCGGCTTACACAAACTGGCGCTTGGCCACGAAAGAGCGGGTGCCTGCGCGCTTCATCATGAACTACACCGTCCGCATTGTTGCGTTTGCGATCTTCGCCGTCCGTCACCGAAACCTCGGACTATACGCGCGGATCATCACCGCCACTGTCAGCGGAATCCGCGGCAAACTCGGAGAGACCTACAAGCTTCCAGACGCCGTATACAGCACTAACGATTGAAGAGTGGCCTCGAGCAATACCAGTGAAAGTTCGATGGCCGCGAATTGTCAACCAGTTCTCACTGGTTATAGAGCTCCCTTACACGATGCTCGAATACCTCGACACCATACGTTGAGTGAGCCCAGAGCCACGTCCTCCTGATCATCGCAGCCGGCCGCTCTTGGAGCGCGGACACAATCGCCTCTGCGAACGTCGCAGGGTCCGAGGTCACGTCGACGTAGTTCCCTCGCTCACCAATCCCCTCTGCACCTGCCGGAGTCGAAACTACGGGTATGGCCCATAGCATAGCTGTGATCGTTTTGAACTTCACTCCAGCGCCGCGTTTCAACGGCACAACGAAGAGATCAGCCGTCCTGTAATAGTCATGCAGGTCCTCGACATACCCGGTTACTTCGACCATATTATCCTTCGCAAGTTCGCGAAGGGAGTCAGAGGGACCAGCACCCGCAAGCACCAGCCGAGCTTGCGGCAACTGATCGAGCACTAGTGGCCACACCGAGCGCAGAAGCCACGCTGCGGCTTCGTCATTCTCTGGCCTCGCGAATGCAGCCGTCAGAAGGACGCGACAGTCGCCGCGATGCAGTGAGAGCGCATTGAGCTCTCCTTCATTAACGGGCATCGCCGAATCGACAAGGGGCGGCGCTACGAACGCCGCCCGAGATCCGGGCTGTATTCGCTTAACCGCGTCCCTGTCCGACGCGCTGAATGTAACTACCGAATCAACGTCTGCAAAAATGCGGCGTTCGGCTCGCTGAGCGAATAGTCTCCTCGCCCAAAAGTAAAGTTTCCTCCACCCTGAGGCCGCTTCGGCAGACCTCTGCCAGCGATTCGTCAGCACGTCGTGCACGACGAAGATCTGGCTCGCCTTCGGATTCCAGGCCCGCACCTGCCGTCCAAGACGGGCCGACTGAAGCCACTGAAGATCGACAATAGAGGCATCCCGGCATGCACCTTCGATCAGCTCACTGTTTCGAAAAGCGCTCTCCACATGTGGCTCATAGGCTGAACCGCTGAGAGCCTTATGCAGGGTAGATCGGATCCGGCGAATGGACGAAGGTAGCGATGACTCCTCGGAAATAGTCAGTAGATTCCAGCCTCGAGTTGAAGCGAAACGCCTAGCAGCTTCCGAGGCTTCACCCTCAGGCGCGATAATCGTGAGGTCGTATTCTGCCGACAGGGCCGAGAAGTGTCGAAGCACATACTCACCCCCGGCATGAGGCACGCCCGGGTATGGAAGAAAGGCAGTTACCGAAACGGCCCTTGGTCTAAGACTGTCGCTCATCTGGCCGCACCCAAATCCACATCGTTGCGACTTTTCGCGGGTTTAGAATGTAGTTTCCTAAAACGCTGTTCCAAGTCTGAACTGAATAGGTATACTGCGTAACACGTGCCGAACAGCAATAGGGTTACGATGGCGTAGTTAGTTACATAGTAAGCCAGACCGCCGCGGGACATCCAAGTGAAGAACATGAGGGCCGCAACTCCAATGGAGCTCATTCTCCAAAAACCACTAGCGGCAATCTTGGTGAACTGTCTCATTGCAAGGCCGATAAGCACGCACAAAACAATCGCGAGAATCGGTCCGAAAAAGAGCACCACCTCCGGGATCGCGCCCACCGTTACCGGCGTCGTCCACGCATTACTCGCGGGATCGACGCCTATTATTTTCGCCGATACGGCGCGCTCGAGAGTATAACGGCCACTGACATCTCCGCCAGTGTACTTCGTGAGGAAGTAGAGAAAGTCTGAGACCACGCCGCCCGTTGGCACTGCGACCTCCCCTAGGAGGGCAATCCTTTTTGGCTCCGCACCGATCACCGTCAATCGGTCAAATATGGACCCAAGAAATGAGCCTCCCATTCGCTGGTAGGTCACGTAACTCGCCGCGACAGCTGCCCCATATGCGAGCCCCGCGGCGGCAACCCACCAATATCGAGCGATCGCAGTATGTATATACATCTGTCGCCCGGTCATCACCACCGATATCACGATTAGTGTGGTTGCGAGTCCGACGATACCACTCTTCAATCCGCCCAGGATAGAGATGGCCAGGAGTAACGCAAAGGCAATACGCCACGGCATGTAGTCTCGCCACCGGACGCCGTGAATGGTAGCGGCAGCGCTCGCCATGCAACAACTGATTGCCACTCCGAATAGATACATTCGGCCAGGTATTCCCAGCAAGCCGGACGATGTAAAGTCAAATCTTGCAACTTCAATATCCGATGCGAATAGCGGAATCCCTGCAGCCAGAAGGTGATATACGGCCAGTCCGCCCGCGAGGACAACGGCGGCAGTTATTCCTCGTGTCAGGCGTCGAGGGACGCCATCGCTGGCAACCTCGATAGCCTCAACTGGCTTCCTGCGCCTACCTGCCAGCACGTAGCCCGCGAAAATCGCCAAGTTGCACGCGACAAAGATTGCAATGTAGTCAGGCGCGTCACCGTTGAGTTCAGCAAGGCCCACTAGCCCGATCAGTGTATTGAGCGATCCAAATGCGATGAGCAGGAGAAAGCCAAGCCTACCTATCGCGACTAGCCAGATACCAAATACCAGGATCGTCGCGAATACAAAGATGTCGTCTCCGAGCATCATGACACCGGGCTCCGCAAACCTGACCACAATCCAGCAACAACTGACCGAGCTTGTTGATTTCGGCCGCGGACGGCCAGTGTTAGGACGTACGCGAAACGAGAGCAGATCAGGATCGGTAGATAGGCACAGAGCCGCTTGTGTCTCCTATAAAGGATTACCCGACTCCGATTGGCATGGAAGGTGCCTATCGAAGACGCTTTCCGAGCATCATGGCCCGTGGACTCCCCGCCTACGTGAGTGACCGCGAAGTCCGACATCGCCATTGGCCCCTTTTTGTCTCCCAGCTCGTGAAGTCGCAGTGCAAGGTCGAGTTCCTCGCAGTAGAGGAAGTAACACTCTGCGAAACCACCTGCGGCTTCCCACGTCTCACGCGACATGGCAAGGAAGTGGCCACCCACGTACTGCAGAGACCGCTGCCGTGCCTGCGCCCGAGCGCGCCTGGTCATTCCAGTGAACGGATCAAGCCGGGATTGTCCGTTGCCCTGACGTCGATCGCTGAACGTGCACACTGACCAGACGGTCGTGCCACCGCTGATCACCCTGTCGGCTAAGGCTGCGAGCGAACCACGATCAACAACAACGTCGGGGTTGGCGACCACAACGACATCAGGGCGAGGTTCAGGTATGGCCCCCCAGGCGAGGTTGTTTCCTCTGGCGTAGCCAGAGTTGGTTTCAGCATCCGTGATCCTGATGGCCTCGAACGACCCAGCCAACCGATCGGCGACGGCACGCAACTCCGCAAGCTGGCCGAAATCGGTCGAATTGTCCGTCACGGATACGGTGATTCGGGCGAGGCCAGCGTGGGCGGCAATCGACCGGAGCAACCGTTCGACTGACCCAGCGGTTCGAAAGTTCACAACCAGGACCGCCACAGTGGGTCGGCGGTCATCATCTCGCTCTTCAACCGTCTCAGGTCGATCGTGGATCATTGAGCCCCCAGGGTGGTTTCGCCGCAGATCTCCCGTTGTCGTGAGGCCCGGGTGTCAAATAAATGCTGCGCGGGGCAGCCTGGACGCTCACATCCAAGCGGAAAATCTCGGCTCGCAGCCCCAAACGCAGCAGCACTTCATTCTATTGGCTCCGGACAGCTCAACTTCAGATTTCGTGCGAACCTTCGGGTGTTCTTCGGGTCAAAATATCCGTTCACGAGGACGAAGTGCCTCGCGGACGCGGGCCCAGACTCTCGCTGTTAGTTGCGGATCAGCTCTCGAACACGTCAGTCCTGACCGATCCAGATGGCAAACGCGCTCACGGTCGACACGATCTGTATCAGCGCACTGATAGGCTCCGGAGGACTATGGGGAAGCCGCAGGGTCACGCACGCCCATCGAGACGTGGGCGGTATGAATCGCTCGATGGTCTCCGCGGAGCGGCTTCCCTCGTCGTACTCTTCCACCACGCACTGTTGACCGTCCCGCCCCTTGCCGGCGCGTACTTCCAGGGAGGCGAGCGCCCTGCGCCCTGGACGGGTGACTGGGCACTCGCCTACACCCCGCTCCATCTAGCTTGGGCTGGCACGGAAGCTGTCTATATATTCTTTGTGTTGAGCGGCGTCGTATTGATTTTACCTGTGCTAGGAGGACGTTTCGCCTGGAAAGCGTATTATCCTCGGCGCGTTGTTCGCATATATGGCCCGGTGTGGGTGGCAATCGGGTTTGCGATCGTCATGATTACGCTCGTTCCCCGCGCCTCTAACGATAAGTTCGGAAGTTGGCTTAATTCGTTGCCCCAGGCCTGGCAGCCTGGCTTCCTTCTGAGGGACGCAAGCCTAGTGTTTGGAACTTCTGGAGTACTCAGCCCCTTATGGTCACTACAATGGGAGGTCATTTTCTCGCTGACACTCCCCGCCTTTGTAGCCTTCGTGATATACGCTCGCCGCCTCTGGGCCTTCAAGCTCATCGGCGTTCTTATCGTTTCGGCGATGGGTTTTCATGTCGGAAATGGGTACCTAATATTTATGCCTATGTTCGCCGTGGGGACACTGTTTGCAGCTGAGTGGGAGACCATCCGTGAGCACACTCGCAACCTGTCGAGGTGGACATGGTTGTGTGCATTTTCAGTATCGATCCTGCTTCTAACATCTCGCTGGCTGTCCGACGGTCTAACACTTAGCCCCATAACCGTGCCTCAGTCACAGTTCCTCGCGTTCATCGGGGCCGCGATGCTGGTACCGATAGCCGGCTTCTGGACTGATGCGGTGCGGGTACTTACGTGGCCGCCGTTCAAGTGGCTCGGCAAGATATCGTTCAGTTTGTACCTTGTACACGAGCCGATCGTCATTGCCGCTCGGATTGTCACAATTGACCTTTCCCCGTGGGCCGGGATCGCCATTTCTCTTCCAATTTCACTGCTCGCGGCTACAGTGTTCACTCGACTCGTTGAACGGCCATTTCATAGCTTGTCCAAGATTATCAGCGCGCGATTTGCCTCTGCGGCGCCTCCGAGATCCAGTCCTGGGATGTCCTCTACAGGCAATTAGTACCCCGCGGATGCGCTGACAGTCCCCTTGCAGTGTGCCACCTATCACGAGGATACGGACCTGGCACGCACAGAGATGCCTTTCAAGCCACAGCACGGCTTCTGAGCACTGTGGCAGCCGCGGAACAGGGATCGAGCACTCTGAGCAGCCCTAACCAGTAGAGTCAGATCGATCGAGGGTTCGTCAGTCGCGATTGAGAAGTGAGTTCGCACCCCGGAGTCGGCGCTCCAGCGGGCGCTCAACTATGTAGTGCAGCGCCGCGGCGACTCCAATGCTCACGATCAGGCAAGCCACGATCACACCTACGAGCCCGAGCCCGTCCCATTGCTCTCGGTCACCTACTAGCCGTTCAACGAGACTGACGACTACCGAAATGCAGGTGAGATGCGTCAGGTAGAACGAGTATGACCAGTCTCCCAGTAGAACCGCTATCCGACCACGAAGAAGTGATGGGGTGCGGTTGAGGTCAGCTTGGGCCGCCGCCACGAGGAGTATCTGAAGGGGGAGAATGGTCACGGCGGCGGACATAAAGGCCACAGGAACGAACGCTGCCACGACGAATGCTGTCGCCGCTACAAGGCATCCTAGCCAGAGCGCGATTCGTGGCAACGCACCGGAGATGAGCAGACGCGCGAGGACCATACCGATGATGAACTCGAGTAGTCGTGTCGGAGGAAACACCGACGATATCCAATTCCCAAACGTGCCACGCTCAACGGGGTTGACCAGGAAGGCTACTATGACGACGGAGCCGACTAGCCCGGCCATGGCGCACCAAAGACCGGGAACCGTCAGTCGCCTGACCAGCAGGATCAGTGCGGGAAAGACTAGGTAGAAGAATGTTTCAACGCTAAGAGTCCAAAAAACCGCGCTGCTCGCAAAGTAGGCTGATTCAGAGGGCACCCATGCTTGCAACAGGGTCGCCGACAAGAGGTCCCAGGGCGAGACGCCGTCGCCGCTGACGATATTGACAACCAGCACGCCAAGCCACGCGGCGATGTATGCCGGATAGATTCTTGCAAACCGCTTCCACCAGAAGAGACGTGGTTGTTCGTTGTCTCGCGCTGTCCACGTCAGCACGAAACCGCTCAGGACGAAGAAGAAAGAAACGCCTACGGTTCCCGGGCGAAGGAAGTTCAGCCCCTCGTTCGTCATGACGCCGAGACCGCCCACATGGTGGCCAAAGACGAGCAGAGCGGCCACGAATCGGAGGCCCGTGATTGAGTCGAGTCGTTGCGTCCGGAGGGTCACAACGATCAGTATGCCGGGTTTGCGCGAGAGATCGACTGCAGGATGCCTTCCACCTCCCGCCGCAACTTCTACCGCGCAGCGAGCTCCGGCATTGCCGGGTAGGCAGCGCGCGGTGCCTATGCTGGTGGGATCGCAGCCACCACTGCAGCCAACCTGCAGGAGAACTCTGGTTTGCGCCGCTCCCCTAGCGAAGCAAAACCAGACTTCGACCACGTTGTGTCGTGATGTTCGAGAACCGCTCCTTCGACCACATGCTCGGATGGCTCTACCCTGCCGGAGGCGACGCAGCCAGCCAGAGGCCTTCAACGGCCTCGCAGGAGTCGACGAACGCAACCGCGGCGGCCCCATTCCTGCCCCTATGCGCAAACGGCCCGGGCCAGGTCCGACGAAGGCGCCGCGCGGATGAACGTCGTTCTCGAAGCAGCCTGACGAGGGCCACACCAGGCCTAGGACAAACCTCCCCGACCCCACCCCTGCATGCCTGTTTGGGAATCGCCTGAATGCTAGGTTGAAGAGCCGACCGAGTCCGGTCGCTGCGAATTTCTTCTGGGGGAACCACATGATCCGCTCTCGTTGGCGCGCGCTGCTCGCCACGCCCGCCCTGCTTGCGCTCGTCGTCGGCGGGTCGGTGCTCACCGCTCCGGCCGCGAACGCCGCGAGCCTGCTGACCGTCACCGCGCCGGCTGATGGCTCGACCGTCGCCTCGCGCACCGTCGAGGTCACCGGTCTCGCACCGGCAGACGCCACGGTCGTCGTGCTCAACGCAGCGCAGACGGAAGAGCTCGGCCGCGGTGCCGTCACCGCCGAAGCCGAGGCCACACAGGGCACCTTCGACATCACGCTCACGCCCTACGACGACAACGACACCGTCGCGCAGTCCATCGTCGTCACCGTCGAAGACGGCTCCGAAGCCGCCGTCCCGGTGAACTTCAACCTCCCGGAAGCACCCGCAGCGCCGGTCGACTCCTTCGACGTCGCCGCTCCGACGAACGGCCAGATCTTCACCGACAGCTACATCACGTTCTCCGGCACCAGCACGGTCGGGGCCGTCATCACCATCCGGGACGCAAGCGGCGAGCGTGTCCCCGGGCAGAGCGACGTGACCGCCTTCGACGGCACGTGGACGACGGACCTCTCCTTCGCCACGTACGACGGCGTGCAGACGCTCACGATCGAAGAGTCGGTCAACAACGCAGTCGTGAACACCATCGAGCGCACCATCACGGTACCCGCGCCGACCTTCACGATCACCTCCCCGAACAACGGTGACGTGTTCACCACCGCCGACATCACCTTCACCGGTACGGGCACTGACGGTGCCATCGTCACCGTCAACGACTCGCTCGGCCGCCCGGTCAACGGCGAGAACAGCGTCACCGTCGTCAACGGCGTGTGGAGCGCCGAGCTGTCCTTCGCCAGCTTCTCCGGCGAGCGTTCCTTCGCGGTGTACGAGACGCTCGGCGACAAGTACCTCGGCGCCATCACCCGTGTCATCACCCTGCCGACGTCTGAGCCGGTGTTCTACGACGCACCGGTCTTCACCAGCCCCACGCAGGGTCAGACGGTGACCCCTGGATTCGTGTACTTCACCGGCACCGCGACTCGCGGGACCGACGTGTACATGGTCGCCGTTCCGCGCGAACTGGTCGAGAACCCGACCGCGCGTTCCTCCCAGACCGACCTCCTGTTGTCGGGTGCCGCCGCCGGAGCACGCGCGGCCGACGTCTCCGCAGCTGCAGCCGAGCCCGTCTACCCGCTCTCCGCGGTGCGAGTCGACAACTCGGGAAACTGGAACATCATGCTCAGCCTCGGCGCCGGTGACTACGTCGCATTCGCCGTGCTCATCGACTCGACCGCTGAGCGCCTCGTTCCCGTCTCGCCGATCTCCGACCCGGTCGAGTTCACGGTAGCCGCCGCTCCCGTCGTCATCGACAACGGAAACGCCACCGGACCGACGAACTCCCCCGCCACGCTCGCGAAGACGGGCGTCGAGTCGCCGTCCCTCATCGGTGCTGCAGGCCTGCTCGCCGCTGCCGGCATCCTGCTGATGCTCGTCCGCACGCGCTCGGTCCGCACGGCTCGCGCCGCAGCGAACACCGCCGCACCGCGCGCCTAGTCACCACCACGACCGCTGCCGGCGGGCTCGCTCCACTCGGAGCAGCCCGCCGGCTTCGTCGTTTGCGGGGTCCCGCACACCGGTGCAGCTCGCGCAGCGCAGCACGGCGAGGCGAGAGAAATCCCCCACTCACCCACAGCACGACATCCGTCGCGCGTCTACGCTAGGCAGCACAGCGGCGACCCTCGACCAGGTGTCGCCGCCGATCAGGGGGAGGCTCGAGTGGCACACGACGAGGAACCGCGTCCGGATCCCGGCCAGGAGTCCCAGCCCGAGGCACGCCCCAAACGCCCCGCCTCCCGCCGCGACTTCTTCCGCGCGGCAGGCTTCGGCGTCGCCGGGTTGGCAGCGGGCGGAGCGGTCGCCGGCGGGATCGCAGCCGCCACCGCTGCCAACCCGCAGGAGGACTACGGCTTCACGCCGCTCCCCAAGCGCAGCGAACCGGGCTTCGACCACGTCGTCGTCGTGATGTTCGAGAACCGCTCCTTCGACCATATGCTCGGATGGCTGTACCCCGCGGGTGGCGAACCGGCCGGCCAGACCTTCGACGGCCTCGCCCAGGGCGACTACAGCAACCCCGGCGAGTCCGGCGAACCCGTCCCCGCCCACGTCTACACGGGCGCCACCGACCAGATCATGGCGCAACCCGACCCGGACCCCGGCGAGTTCTACCCACACGTCAACACGCAGCTCTTCGGCACCATCGACCCCGAGAGCAACGGCGACCTCCGCAATCCGCTGCAGCCACCGTGGAACCTCCCGGCCGACACCTCCTCCCCCAAGAACGACGGCTTCGTCAAGGACTACATCGTCAACTCGACGCTCGCCCGCGGACGCAAGCCGACGCCCGAGGAGTACTCCACCGTGATGGGCGGATTCTCGCCCGAGATGCTGCCCGTGCTGTCCACGCTCGCCAAGAACTTCGGCGTCTACGACCACTGGTACGCGGCGGTCCCCTCCCAGACCTTCTGCAACCGTTCCTTCTTCCATGCGAGCACCTCCCACGGTTACGTCACCAACATCGAGGGCGACGGGATCGGCAAGTGGCTGAGCGCACCGGCCGTCCCCACCGTGTTCAACCGGCTCGAGGAGGCCGGCAAGACCTGGCGCGTCTACTACGACGCCCAACAGGTCGTGTCCCTCACCGGTCTCCTGAGCGCACCGTCGATCGAGCGATTCTGGAAGAGCAACTTCCGCAGCATGGAGCAGTTCCATGAGGACGCGGCGAACGGCGACCTGCCCGACTACGCCTTCGTCGAACCACGCATGGTGTTCGACCACAACGACATGCACCCGCCGGTCGTCCGTCCCGACAACCCGAGCCGGGGCGACGTCGACCCGGAGCTCGACTCCGCCTACTCCGACATGCGCGCCGGGGAGCAACTCCTCGGCGAGGTCTACACGTCGATCAAGCACGGGGCGTCGAACACCGGCTCGAACGCGATGAACACGGTGATGCTCGTCACCTTCGACGAACACGGCGGCATCTACGACCACGTGGCACCACCCAAGGCGACCCCGCCGTCGGGCGAGCCGGAGGCGGGCGAGATGGGCTTCACCTTCGACCGCCTCGGCCTGCGGGTGCCGACGATCGTCATCTCCGCGTACACGAACGCCGGCAGCGTCATCAACGAGGAGATGCATCACGGCTCACTCATGAAGACCCTCGCCGAGCTTCATGGACTCGACCCGCTGACCGAACGAGACCGCACCGCCACGAGCATCTTCAACGCGGTGAACCTCACCTCCCCGCGGCAACCGGTGCTGTGGCCGACGGTGACGCCCGCCTACGTGCCGCCGAACCCCGAGGCGAACGCCCGCGCCGACAAGGACAAGGACCGCAAGCGACCACTCACGCCGCCGGCCCTCGGACTCATCGGGATCCTCCTCGCGAAGTACGAACCCGGCGCCCCGCTGCCCGACAACTACGCCGACGCCTACGAGGTGCTGACGAAGCACGGCGAAGGGCTGTTCGGCACACGGGACTGAGCGGGCGGTGGTGCCCTTCGACAAGCTCAGGGACCGAACCGGATCGAGACGGATGCGAACGCTCCGGTCCTCTCCGCACCGCTCCCGTCCCCGAGCGCCTCCCCGGTCCCCGAGCAC
>NZ_LR733286.1:3781162-3983734 GCF_902506515.1 Plantibacter sp. T3
CCGAGCACCCCTCCGGATCCCTGCGCACCCCACCCAGTCCCGGCGCACCCTTCCCGGTCCCCGAGCACCCCACTCGGTCTCTGAGTACCTTTCCCGGTCCCTGAGCTTGTCGAAGGGTGGCGACCCCCGTCGAGGTGCGACCTCAGAACTCGACGTCCGCCACCAGCGGGAACTCGGTGATCGACTCATCACCCCACGGGGCGAGTTCCAGGTACGTCAGACAATCGCCCTCGATGAAGAGGAGCAGGCTCGCGGTCGAGGTACTCGCTTCGAGGACGGTCTGTCGCGCCGTGGAGGGCCGGTCGTCGCTCTCAGGGACAAGGTCGATCGAGGGACAGCTGCCGCAACCGCACGTCCCGTGCACCGAGATGTCTGCGAGTTGTCCCGCCCATCGTTCCCGATCGGAGGCGGCGATCACCCGATCAACACCGTCCTCCGTACCACGGGCGACCATGGCGACCAGGAGGTCGCGCTCGCGGACGGAGAGGGGGCGCATATGGCGAGTGTACGCGGGCCACGCGGGAAGTCGCTCACCGCTCGCAGGGCCTGGAGAGGCACTCGCGCGCAACAGATGGTGGCTAAATATCCCAGATCAGCGCGAGAATCGTTCCAGGTTCGAATGTCAGTGGCTCATGTTTGGATGGTCCTATGTCCAGCAGCCCACGCGTTCCCCTCGGTCCGGTCTCCACCGACCCCTTGGGCACGCTGAGCGAGGCGGTCTCCGAGCTCCTCCGCACGTGGTCGGGCGCGCTCGACCCGATCCGGCCAGGCGACGACGCCATCGAGCAGCTCGCCGGCATGAACGACGCCGGCGTGGTCCGCGTCCTCGACCAGCTGGGTGCTGTGCAGCACGTGGTCGAGGTCCTGGCCGCGCGCGTCATGGGCTCGGTGTCGGAGCGTTCCCGCGGCGGCATCGTCGGCCACGACCCGTTGGCCCGCCGCCACGGGTATGCGACGCCGGCCGTCATGCTCTCGGAACGGTGGCGTATCCCGCGCGGACGCGCCGCCACGATCACCTCGGTCGCCCAGGCGATCACCCCCAAGCTCGCCCTCACCGGCGACGTCATCGAGTGCGACCGCCCCGAGATCGCCGCCGCCATCGAACCCCGGCTCGCCACTGACGCCCCCTGCGTGCCGCTGTCCGAGGGCGACAACCCGACGTGCACGGTCGACCACGACGAAGCGACCACCCCATCCGGCTTCGTCCGGTCCACGCTCAGCGTCGAGGGCGCGGGCATCCTGCTGCGCGAGCTGCGGTTGGTGGGCTCCGGTGTCGACGACGAACGCATCCACCGTGCCGTCAGCGCCGGCATCGAGCACTGCGACGGTGCGCCGCTCGCCGAGGTCAGCAGCCTCGCCAAGCTCGTCCGCACCAGCCTCGACCAAGACGGCCCTGTGCCACGGGAGATCGCGCTCCGGAAGCAGCAGCGCTGCACCCTCCGCGAACTCCCCGACGGCATGACCGAGCTCCGCGCCTTCCTCGCACCCGAGGCGGCGGGATGGGTCCGCGCGACGATGGACGCCGTCGTCGGCAAGCAGCTGCGGCAGGTCCGGTTCGTCGATCCATCCGATGAAGCGGCCGCGGCGGCAGTGACCAGCAGTGAGCTGCCCTCCGCGGATCCCCTCGACGACGCCTACGTTCCGGCCGCAGAGATGCCAGACACCCGCACGATGGACGAACGCCGGGTGGAAGCCCTCGTCGGGGTCTTCCGTCACGCCGCAGGTTGCGAGTCGGCGGTCATGGAACTCGCGCCCGTCTCCCTCATCATCCGCATGGACGAACCCGATCTGGCCGACGACGGCCAGTGGTCCGACGGCAAGGCCTACATCGACGGCGTCTCCGAACCGATCTCCGCCGGCACCGCACGGTGCATGGCGGCCGATGGCCGGATCATCCCGATGGTGCTCGGCGGGCCGTCACAGGTGCTCGACCTCGGAGTTGGCACACGGTTGTTCACCAAGGGGCAGAAGATGGCCCTCGCCGAGCGTGATGGCGGCTGCGCCTGGACCGGCTGTACCCATCCACCGTCGTATACCGAGGCTCATCACCTCGTCTGGTGGTCTCGAGGCGGACCGACCGACCTGTCCAACGGCATCCTGCTCTGCAGTTTCCATCACCATCGCATCCACAACGACGGATGGGAGGTCATCGTGCGCGACCACGTGCCCTGGTTCATCCCGCCCGCGCATATCGATCCGCATCGCATTCCACGCCGCGGCGGCAAGCCGAGGTTGCGCGCCGCCTGACAACACCGTCGCACTCCTAGGGCGAACCCGGGCGTCGATTCCGACCCAAACCGGTCTGCGGAGTGCTCCGAAGTATGGGTTCCGGTCATTTTCGTTACCCGAACGCGCAAATGGCCGGCGCGCATGGCCTGGGCCAAGCAGTCCCGGCACATGCGACCGGGCGGAGTGCAGCAATGGGGCTGCCGCTCCGCCTTCCTCCCCCGCGGAGCTCGAACCGGGTTCGACACGCTCAGGGAACGGGGTGGTATCGGTCACTGAGCCTGTCGAAATGCGCCACGGACGACCCTTCGATAAGCTCAGGGACCGAGGGAGCGCTCAGGGACCGGGGGAAGCACTCAGGGACCGGGGGAAGCACTCAGGGGACCGAGGGGAAGTGATCCGGAACGGAGACCCGGTCATTGAGCCTGTCGAAATGCACACGAGAAACCTCTCCCCTCGACAAGCTCAGGGAACGGGGGCTATCGGTCACTGAGCCTGTCGACGTGGCAGCACCCCGGCGACAGCACGAAGCCCCGCCCTCGACCGGAGTCGAGGACGGGGCTTCGCAGGGTGAGACTAGGCCGTGACCTGCGCGCCCTTGCGGCGAGCTGCTGCGAACAGCATGCCGGCAGCACCGAGGAGCAGCAGCGCGGCAGCGCCACCGACGAGGACGCCCGAGTCCGAGCCGGTGTCAGCCAGCGTCGGGACGACCGGGGCGCCAGCGGCGACCGGGTCGGCGATGACGGCGATGGAGTCAGCTGCGGGGACACCCGCAGTGTCGGTCACAGTGAACGTGTAGGTACCAACCTGAATGCCCTCGCCCTGCAGGGTGAGGCCCGGCAGAACGGCGCCGCCATTCTCGTCGGCGATGAAGGTGTTCCCGCCATCAGCAGCACCGAAGATCTCGCCATTCGGGTCGGTGACCGCGATCGACAGCGTGTCGCCCGGGGTGAAGCCCGCGATGGTCACCGTGAAGCCGGCTCCGCCGGGACGGACGTCGGAGAAGTAGATCGTCTCCGGGTCGATGGCGACGGACGGCTTGTCCGGAGCAACGACCGGAGCGGCGAAGTTGTGGGTGTCGCCGTTGAAGGTCACGGACTGCAGAACATCGGTCTGGCCGTCGATCGCGACGACGCCGAACGCGAGGAGCTGGAAGCCACCGAGAGCAGCCGAGATCTCATCCACCGTCACCGGAGTGTTGGCAGCGATACCGGGAACGTTCGCGTTGCTCGCCTGCCACAGTCCGTCGATGCCCGCCGCGCCGGCGTTGACCGGGCGCAGCGTGCTGAAGGCCGAGTCGACACCATCGACGAAGACCGGGATCTGGTACACGAGCGCGTCGGAGGCCGAGGAGAAGTCGGCCGTCTCGACCAGCGACGCGAAGGTCACGGTCGTGCCGTCGATCGGGAGACCGCCGTCGTTGTTGAAGCCGTAGATGATCTGCGAGCGACCGGTCATGGTCAAGCCAGCCTCGCTGAGGACGGCAGGAGCTCCGAGCTCGTCGGCTCCGTAGCCCTCGTGCCAGCCTGCGTAGACGGTCTCGTCAGCAGCGATCTGGTCGGCGGTGACCTGGAAGTCTTCAGCGGACGCGGGTCCGGCGATGAGGAGGGTGGATCCGGCGACAACTGCGAGGCCGGTGGCGAGAGCCGCAGTGCGGCGTGACGTCTTCAAATTCACTGAGGTGAGTACTTTCGTCTAGGGGTCCGACAGGCGCGACGTACCTGTTGGTTTTCTGAGACTAAGCGGATTCTCAGGGAAAGTTAATAGGGGGAACCACTGATTCTTTTGTCCTCCGCACAGGGGACATCGGAGCAAAAGTCGCCCGTGGTGCCCTTCGACAAGCTCAGGGACCGGAAGGGGTGCTCAGGGACCGGAAGGGGTGCTCAGGGACCGGCAGAGGTATTCAGGACGACTTCGGTCACTGAGCCTGTCGAAGTGCGCGCGCGAAATCCGCCGATCGAACAGGTCGCCCGTGGGCCCTTCGACAAGCTCAGGGACCGGCACAGGTGCTCCGGGACCGGCAGAGGTACTCAGGACGACTTCGGTCACTGAGCCTGTCGAAGTGCGCGCGCAAAATCCGCCGATCGAACAGCTCGCCCGTGGACCCTTCGACAAGCTCAGGGACCGGCAGAGGTGCTCAGAGACCGGCAGAGGTGCTCAGGGACCGAAGGGTCGGCGACTCGCAGCTACGCCAGGGCGGCGACCGTCTGGCGGGCGATCTCGAGTTCCTCGTTCGTGGGGACGACGAGAACGGTCACCGGGGAGTCGTCCGTCGAGATCACCCTGATGCCACGCGACCGCTCGGCGTTACGATCCTCGTCGAGGATGATGCCGAGCCCCTCGAGCCCCTGCACCGCAGCCGCACGGATGAGCGGCGCGTTCTCGCCGACGCCCGCCGTGAACACCACCACGTCGAGACCGCCGAGGACCGCGAGGTACGCCCCGAGGTAGTGCCGCAGGCGATGGACGGTCACGTCGAGTGCGAGCTGCGCCGCTTCGTCACCCTTCGACGCGGACTCGGTGACGTCGCGCATGTCTCCGGTACCCGACAGCCCCAGCAGACCGCTGCGGCGGTTGAGCAACGTGTCGAGCTCGTCGAACCCGAGCCCCGCCTTGCGATGCAAGTGGAACAGCACCGCGGGGTCGAGGTCGCCGGAGCGCGTGCCCATGACGAGTCCTTCGAGCGGCGTCATGCCCATCGAGGTGTCGACCGATCGGCCGCCGTCGATCGCGCACGCCGACGCTCCGTTGCCGAGGTGGAAGACGATCTGCTTCAGCTCACCGAGCGGGCGGTCGAGGAAGGCCGCCGCAGCCTCCGACACGAACTTGTGCGAGGTGCCGTGGAAGCCGTACCGACGGACGCGGTGCTTCGCGGCGAGCTCCGCATCGATCGCGTAGGTGTACGCCGCGGCCGGGATGGTCTGGTGGAACGCCGTGTCGAACACCGCCACGTGCGGGACGTCGGGGAACGCGACCTGCGCCGCGTTGATGCCCTGCAGGTTCGCCGGGTTGTGCAGCGGAGCGAGCTCGGAGATGTCCTCGATGTTGATCTTCACGAGGTCCGTCACCACGGTCGGCTCGAAGAAGCGCTTTCCACCGTGCACCACCCGGTGGCCGACCGCGATCGGCGCATGCTCGTCGAGTGACGGCCCGTGCTCGGCGAACGCGTCGAGCATCACCCGGAACCCGGCCGTGTGGTCGGGGATCTCACGCTCGATGACCCAGCGCTCCTCGATGGGCGGCGTCGTGCTCCCGGCGGCGTCCGGCAGGTAGGACCGGTGCTCGGCGGCACCCGTCGCGTCGCCGATGCGTTCGACGAGCCCGCTGACGAGCGTCCGCTCCGTCTCGACATCGATGAGCTGGTACTTGAACGACGAGGAACCGGAGTTCACCACGAGGACGGTGGGCATGTGTGTCTGGACCTATTCCTGTTCCTGCGCCTGGATGGCGGTGATCGCGACGGTGTTGACGATGTCCTGCACGAGCGCGCCGCGCGACAGGTCGTTGATCGGCTTGTTGAGCCCCTGCAGCACCGGACCGATCGCGACGGCACCCGCGGAACGCTGCACCGCCTTGTACGTGTTGTTGCCGGTGTTGAGGTCGGGGAAGATGAACACGGTCGCGCGGCCGGCGACCTGCGAGTCGGGCATCTTCGTCGCGGCGACCGCGGCATCGGCAGCGGCGTCGTACTGGATCGGACCCTCGACGAGGAGGTCGGGCCGACGCTCGCGCACCTGCCGGGTCGCTGAGCGGACCTTCTCGACGTCGGCACCCGCACCGGAGTCACCGGTGGAGTACGACAGCATCGCGATGCGCTGCTCGATCCCGAACTGCTCCGCCGTCTCGGCCGAGGAGATCGCGATGTCGGCGAGCTGGGCGTCGGTCGGGTCGGGGTTCACCGCGCAGTCGCCGTAGACGAGCACGCGGTCGGCGAGCGCCATGAGGAACACGCTCGACACCACGGAGACACCGGGCTTCGTCTTGATGATCTCGAACGACGGCCGGATGGTGTGGGCCGTCGTGTGGGCGGCGCCCGAGACCATGCCGTCGGCGAGCCCGAGGTGCACCATCATCGTGCCGAAGTAGGAGACGTCGGTGACGGCGTCGCTCGCCATGTCGATCGTGACGCCCTTGTGGGCCCGCAACCTGGCGTACTCCTCGGCGAACTTGAGGCGCAGCACCGCGTCGAAGGGGCTGACGATGGTCGCCTTGCTGAGGTCGATGCCGAGCTCGATGGCCCGCGACCGTACCTCGATCTCCTCACCGAGGATGGTGAGGTCGGCGACCTCGCGAGCGAGCAGAGTGCCGGCCGCGCGGAGGATGCGGTCGTCGTCGCCCTCCGGCAGCACGATGTGCTTGCGGTTCGACCGCGCGCGCTCCAGCAGGCCGTACTCGAACATGAGGGGCGTCACGACGTCGGCGCGCGCCACGTTGAGCAGCTCGAGCAGGAGCGGTGCGTCGACGTTCTGCTCGAACAGAGCGAGAGCGGTGTCGTACTTGCGCTGCGAGTCGGCGGCCAGACGACCACGGGTGTTCATGACGCGGACCGCGGTGTCGTAGGTGCCGAGGTCGGTGCTGACGATCGGCGGGATCTCGCCGAGACCGGAGATGAGTTCCTCCACGACCTCGGGCAGCGGGAACCCACCGTTGAGCACGATGCCCGCGATGGACGGGAACGTGCCGGAGGCGTTGGCCATGAGCGCGGCGAGCAGCACCTCGGTGCGGTCTGCCGGGATCACGATGACGGATCCCTCGGTGATGCGCGGGAGCACGTTCACCATGGACATGCCCGCCACGACGACGCCGAGCGCCTCGCGCGTGAGCAGCTCCTCGCTGCCCTTCACGAGGGTGCCGTCGACGGCCTCGAGGATGCTGTCCATGGTCGGCGCGATGAGGAAGGTGTCTTCAGGGATGGCCCAGACGGGGACCATCGCGGCACCGGCGGCGTGGCCGGCCGGGGCGACGACAGAACCGTTCGCAGAGCCGTTCGGGTGGATGGCGTCGCTGATCGCTGCGGTGATCTCGAGGAGATTGTCGGGATCGGCGCGGTTCGCGACGACCGCGAGCAGCTGGGCGTGGGCGTCTGCGAGCTCGCCCAGGGCGAGTTCGGCGATGTTGCGCATGTCGTCGGGTGTGCGGGCGACGGACTGGCCGAGCTGCTCCCCCGCACCCTGGCCGGCGCGGCCGCCGAGCACGAGGAGGACTGGGGCACCGAGGTTGGTGGCGATCCGCGCGTTGTAGCCGAGCTCCGTCGGGCTGCCGACGTCGGTGTAGTCGGAGCCGAGGATCACGACCGCGTCGCACTGCGCCTCGATGTGCTTGTACCGCTGGACGATGCGCGAGAGCGCCGCCTCGGGATCGGTGTGCACGTCGTCGTAGCTGACGCCGATGCAGTCCTCGTAGGCGAGGTCGACGCCGTCGTGCTCGAGCAGCAGCTGCAGCACGTAGTCGGGTTTCGTCGTGGACCGTGCGATGGGGCGGAACACCCCGATCCGCTCGATCTGATGGCTCAGGGTGTCGAGGACCCCGAGGGCCACCGTCGACTTCCCGGAGTGTCCTTCGGCAGAGATGATGTAAATGCTTCGCGCCACGGTTTCCAGCCTACGGGGGCGGGCTCGGCGGGGGCTGGGTAAGCGCACAATGTCGTGGCGCTCTGGCGGACGGGCGCGAGCGCAGGAGATCGGCGCGAGAGCAGGAGGAAGCGGCGCCGGATGTCCTGCTGTGGGGCGGATGTCCTGCTGCGGCGCGGGCGGGCAGGGAGCGGGAGCAGGCACCGCGGGCACGAAAAGACTCCCCGCGCACCCGCCAGAGCCCGGTTACCCTTGCTGCGTTTCCGCCCTGGGGGAGTTGGCCTGGATGGCGCCACGCGGGGAGCCGTCACCTAGTGTACCCGAGCCGCGACCGGGTTGCGTACGCCCCGGTTGAGGCGTTGACTGGCGGATCTGGGACCACTGGACCCAGAGCACCGGTCGACCGCCGTCCCCACGAACGGACGGCGCACCGATCGGGACCGCATCGAACGAGAGGACTCACATGACCGACGTCGTCATCGCCGGAGGACACGGACAGATCGCCCTGCACCTGCAGCGACTGCTCGCCGAAGCAGGACACTCCCCCGCCGGCATCATCCGCAACCCCGAACAGGTCGGCGAACTCCAGGGCATCGGTTCCCGAGCCATCGTCCTCGACCTCGAGCACTCCTCGGCAGCCGAACTGGCCGACGAACTCGCCGGAGCCGACGTCGTCGTGTTCGCGGCGGGAGCCGGCCCGAACAGCGGCGCCGACCGCAAGCTGACCCTCGACCGCGACGGCGCCATCCTCCTCGCCGAGGCGGCCGAGCTCGCCCAGGTCTCCCGCTACCTCATGGTGTCGGCGATGAGCACCGACGACTTCGACCCGGAGTCGGACGACGTGTTCCAGGTCTACCTGCGGGCGAAGTCCGAGGCCGACGCCGACCTCCGCGGGCGCGACCTCGACTGGACGATCGTCCGTCCGGGCGGCCTGACGGACGACGCCCCGACCGGCACGATCACCGCCGCGACGACCACCGACCGCGGCTCGATCCCGCGCGCCGACGTCGCCGCCGTGCTGTTCGCGCTCATCGAGTCGGGCGCGGCGTCCCGCACGCAGTTCGAGGTCATCGGCGGCGAGACCCCGATCCGCGAGGCGCTCGCGGCACTGTAAGTCAGTCCGGTCCCTGAGCGGGGACGGGCAGCGAACACCGGTCACTGAGCCTGTCGAAGTGCACACGGGACACCGCACCCTTCGACAAGCTCAGGGACCGGAGAGGGCCTCAGGGACCGGAGAGGGTTTCAGGGACCGGAGAGGGTTTCAGGGACCGGAGAGGGTTTCAGGGACCGGAAAACGTCTCACCGACCGGGTACGTGCTCAGTGCTCGGGTCCACACAACCGATGCCCACGACGGCTCCGAAGAGTTCTCTGACCCGCACCGGCATCGTGTGCGCGCAACCTGGCGCACATATGGAGTTCCTGTGGGCGACACGTCCAGGGGTGTTACCTGTTCGTTATCAGTCCTAGGATCGGGCAACGGGTTCCGGCCCGGACGATGTACGCAGCGCGACGGAGGCCGATGATGGACCAACGCTACGACCCCGCGTTCCAGCGCGGACACACCGACGAGCGCACGCGCCCGAACGCCTCCGACACCGGCCGCCGCAGCCACCTCGCCTCGCTCGAGGAGATCGCCCCGCAACTCATCCAGCCGCCCACCGACGGTCGCCCCGTCCGCCCGCCGACCGACGACCGGTTCGACGACGGCCCGCGCGCCCAGCCGTCCCGAGGCATGCCGTCGCAGGCAGACCGTCGCGTCCACCCGTTCGAAGCCCGGACCGGCGACACCGCGGCGGTCGCCGATCAGCCTGGCGCGGCAGGTCCCGACGCGCAGCTCACCCAGCTCGACCAGGAGCGGTACGACGAGTACCTCGACGCCGCCGAAGCCCACCGGGTCCGGGCCGTCGTCTGGGAACGGGTCCTCTGGATCGTCGGTGTCGTCTTCGCGCTCGGCGGCGGCGTGGGGCTGTGGCAGTCGTTCACCCTGCTCTACCGCGGGTTCGTCGGCGACAGCGGCCCGACCGACAACTACCTCTGGATGCAGTTCCTCGGAGCACTCGCCCCGACCCTCATCACGATCGGCCTCGCCACCATCGTCGCGCTGCTGTTCAAGCGCATGCTCGACCACGACCGCAGGAGCCGACCATGACCGAGCAGAGCAACACCAGCCGCGCCCCGCGGGACACCGTCGCCGAGCTGAAGCCCGCGCTGAACGCCGAGGAGTTCCAGGTACTGGCCGAGCGCATCCTCGACAACGTCGAGCGCGTCCTCGACGGCAAGCCTTTCGCTGCCCGGATGGCCCTCATCGTGATGCTCGCCGAGGGTCACCTGCTCATCGAGGACGTCCCCGGCGTCGGCAAGACGGTCCTCGCGAAGGCCCTCGCCGCTTCCGTCGGCAGTACCGTCCGCCGCATCCAGTTCACGCCCGACCTGCTCCCGTCGGACGTCACCGGCGTCTCGATCTTCAACCAGGTCGACCGCGAGTTCGAGTTCAAGCCCGGAGCGGTGTTCGCGAACATCGTCATCGCCGACGAGATCAACCGCTCCTCGCCGAAGACCCAGTCGGCGCTGCTCGAGTCGATGGAGGAGCGTCAGGTCACGGTCGACGGCGAGACGCACGCCCTGCCGTCGCCGTTCACGGTCGTCGCCACGCAGAACCCGCTCGAGATGGAGGGCACCTACGCCCTGCCGGAGGCCCAGCGCGACCGCTTCATGGCACGCATCTCGATGGGGTACCCCGACGCGTCAGCGGAACTCGCGATGCTCCGCCAGCGTGACACGGTCAACCCGCTCGACACCATCGGACCGGTCGCCTCACGCGGCGACGTCGAGCGCCTCATCGCCTGGGCCCGCGGTGTCTTCGTGTCGCCGATCGTCGAGCAGTACTGCGTCTCGCTCGTGCAGGCGACCCGCGTGCACCCCGAACTCCGGCTCGGCGCGAGCCCGCGCGCCACCCTGCAGCTCGTCCGCGCGGCCAAGGTGCTCGCCGCGCTCGACGGCCGCGAGTTCGTCCTCCCCGACGACATCGACCAGCTGCTGGGCCCGGTCCTCGCCCACCGGCTCATCCCCACCCGCCGCGCGGTGAGCGCCCACGACCGCTCCGGCGTGCAGGCGGTCTCCGAGGTGCTCGTCGAGCTGCTGGAGCGGACACCCGTGCCGCACTCCGGGCGCACCGAGCTGAGGTCCTGATCCGATGGCCCCGCACCGCGACCGCCGGATCGCCGTGATCCGGCACCGGAGGTCCTGAGCCCATGAAGCGTCGCGTGCCGTTGACGAGACGCGCGGTCGGCGTGCTCATCGCGGCCGGCGTGTGCCTGATCTTCGCGCGCGGGATCGGCTCGCCGGAGTTGCTCGCAGCGGCCGGCCTGCTCGTCGCGCTCGTCGCCGCCAGCTTCGGCGCGGTCTACCTCGAGCGACCGTCGCTCCGGGTCGATCGCACCACCCGGCCCGACCTCGTCGCGGTCGGCGGCCGGATCTCCGTCGAGGTCACGATCGCCGAGACGAGCGCGCTCCCCCACGTCCACACGGAGTGGAAGGACCGCGTGCCGGCCGGGCTCGCCGGCAGCGCCGAGGGGACCCTGCCGAGTACCGGCGTCGCCGGCATCGGTTCTCGCCGCCGGACCGCCGAGTACACCGTGACGGCGCTGCGTCGCGGGGAACACGAGCTCGGTCCGCTCGGACTCACCGTGAGCGACCCGTTCGGGCTCGTCGTCCGTCGTCGCGACGTGGGCGGGACGCATGCGGTCGTCGTCCTGCCGGAGGTCGTGGTTCTGCCGGAGATCCCCGCACTCACGGCCAGCCGCGACGGTTCCACGCGCCCGTCGTCGCTGCATGTCGGCGCCGGCGAGGACGACATCATCGCCCGCCCCTACCTGCCGGGGGACGCGATCCGCCGACTGCACTGGCGGGCGAGCGCGCACCACGGTGAACTGATGGTGCGGCAGGAGGAGCAGCGCAACGACCCCGAGGCGACCGTCCTCCTCGACACCGCCGCAGCCCACTGGGCCTGGCCCGACGACGATCCGTCGTACCTGCCGGCGTTCGAGCAGGCCGTGTCGCTGGCGGCCTCGATCACCGCCCACCTCGTCGACGCCGACTACCGGGTCAACCTGGTCGGTGCCGGCACCGAGGAGCTCTCCCGGGAGATCAGTGCGAGATCCGCGGCCGGTGGCCTGCGGTCCAGCCCCGTCGGCGACATGGGCGACGCGCTCGCCCGCGGCGGCCAGCATCTCGAGGAAGACGACCTCGATGCGGCCCTGCTCGACCTGGCCCTCCTGCGTCCGTCGGTCCGGCCCGATCGGTTCCTCGACCTCTCACCCGTCATCGCCGCGCGCCGTTCGCAACCGGTCATCGCGATCCTCGGCGACGTCGAGGAGGGCGATCTCGGTGAGCTGACCGCGGTCGCGCACCTCTCACCACTCCCCGTCGCACTCCTCCCGGCCGGCGCGCGGCGTCGGTCCATCGAGCTCCTGGAGTCGGCCGGGTGGCGCTGCCACGTCGGCGAGCGCGGCGCATCGTTCCAGGCCCTGTGGTCCGGCACGAGCGGTCCGGCGACCACAACGCTAGTGCCGCAGTCGGCCGGCCGCGGCGGTCGGGGCGGCCGTCGGGGTGCCGGAGGTGCGTATGTCCGTCGCTGAGGAACGCCGCGCGGCCGCCGCCGCCCGTGGCCGAGTGTCGTCTCGCGGAGGCGTGCCATCGGGCGTCCGTCCTGGTGCCGGCTCGTCGAACCCCCGACGTCCGTCCGGCGGCGGAACCAGCGGCGGGTCGTGGTCGGGAAGCGCCGGCGGACGCCGGGAGGACCCACGCGACACCGCGAACGTCGGCGACCTGCGTCTCGGCCTCGCCGCCTTCCTGCTCCTCGCGACGGGTGGCCTCGGGTTCGGCCGGGTGCTCGACGCGCTCGACTGGTGGTTCGTCACGAACCTCGTCATCGCGATCGTCCTCGCCACGGCCATCCTCCTCCGGCGCACGAGACTGCCGGCGGTGTTCGTGTGGCTCGGCGCCGGCATCGCATGGCTGCTGACGATCACGCTGTTCTTCGCCAGTGAGACGGCGATCATCGGCATCGTGCCGACCCCGACGACGCTCGGCGCCTTCGAGCGGTTGCGCGACGCCGGGTTCCAGACCTTCCACGACGGCTCAGCCCCACTCGACACCGACGCCGGCGTGGTCTTCGTCATGGCCGCGGGCGGCGGGCTCGTCGCGCTGGCGGTCGCCTGGCTCGTGCTCGGCCGCCACGCACCGGTGCTCGCGGCAGTCCTGGTCTTCGCCGTGTACGCCGGGCCGACGGTCGCCGTGTCGTTCCCCCTCGATCCGTGGGTGTTCGCGTTCGTCGCCCTCTCCTTCCTCTGGCTGCTCCGCGAGGACGTCCGGCGCCGCGAGTTGCTGCGAGCGCTCGCCTCGGCCCGGGCTGCCGGCGACGGACGCGGCGCCGGACCGTCGGCGATGACCGGTGTCGGCCGCTTCGGAGGTCTCGGTCCGGCCGTCCTCGTCAGTGCCGTCGCGGTGGTGGTCGCCCTCCTCACGCCGGCGGTGCTCCCCGACCTCGCCGTCCGGGACGTGACCGCCGGTGCCCGTGGCAGCGGTCCGTTCGTGAACGGCATCAACCCGCTCATCTCACTCGGCCAGAGCCTGCGGCGCCCAGCGAACACGACCGCCCTCGAGTACACGACCACCGCCGACGAACCGCCGTACCTCAAGGTCACCGACCTCAACGAGTTCACCGGCACCGTCTGGGGACCGGACAACTCGGGCTACAACGACGGCAACACGCTCGACGCCTTCCCCGCGCCGGCCGGGCTCAGCGAGGCGATCCCGGTGGAGACCTTCGAGACGACGGTCACGGTGGACTCGCTGTCGAGCCCCTGGCTCCCGCTGCCGTATCCGACACAGAAGGTCGACGGGCTCCGCGGCGACTGGCGGTTCGAGGCCGCCGGGCTGACGGCGATGGCGGAGCGTGGATCCACCCGCGGGCAGACGTACACGGCGACGAGCACCGCGATCCTGCCGACCGCGCAGCAGATGCGCGACGTCCCGCCGGTCGCCGACCCGGCGTCAGCCGCCCCGTACCTCGAGCTGCCCGACGACCTGCCGCAGATCATCCGTGACACGGCCGCCGACGTCACGGCGACCGCCTCCACCGACTACGACCGCGCGATCGCCCTGCAGCGATACTTCCGCAGCACGTTCGAGTACTCGGAGTCGGCACCCGTCGAGGAGGGCTTCGACGGCAGCGGAGCCGAGGTCATCGCGACGTTCCTGGAGCGCAAGGCCGGCTACTGCATCCACTTCTCGTCCGCGATGGCCGTGATGTCGCGCGTCCTCGGCATCCCCGCGCGCATCGCCATCGGGTACCTGCCGGGCACGACGATCGACAACACCCCGGCGAACCGCGACACCTACATCGTCACCTCGGACCAATTGCACGCCTGGCCGGAGCTGTACTTCGAGGGTGTGGGCTGGGTGCCGTTCGAGCCGACGGCCAGCCGTGGGGTCGTGACGCAGTTCAACGACGCGAGCACGGCGACGCCCGGCAGCGGATCGGTGAGCCCCGACAGCCGTCCGGCTCCGACCGCGGCGTCGACGCCCACGCCCACCGCGGACGCGCTCGGCGGACCGACCTCGACCCGGTCCGGCGGGGCCTTCACCGCCGCTCTCGTCCCGCTCGCGATCCTGCTCGGCGTGCTCGTGCTGCTCGCCACCCCGTCGATCGCCCGGGGGCTCCGGCGTTCGGCCGGGCGTCGGCGTGCCCTCGCCGAGGGGACCTCGGCGGGCTGGGCCTGGGCGGAGTTCCTCGACACCGCCCGCGACCTCGGCTTCCCCGTGACGTCGGCAGAGTCACCACGTGGGTTCGCGTCGCGGCTGCGCGGGCAGTTCCGGATCGAGTCGCCGGCCGTCGACCGACTCGTGGCGGCGGTCGAGCGGGAGAGCTATGCGCCGAGCGCTGGTGGTGCGGCGAGCGCCGGTTCGGTCGACGCGGCGTTGGCTGAGGCGAAGGCGGCCCTGCGGTCGGCGAGTCAACCGCTCGAACGCGCCCTCGCGGTCGTCATCCCCCGGTCGCTCGTGCTGCGGCGTGATCAACGGGTGGACTGGCGGCCGCCTGCCGCGAGCTGAGGCGTGCGGCGGTTCGTGCCGATGTCTCCGACCGTGGGCGTTCGTGCTCGGCCGGGCTCGGAGCGCGGCGGCGGGTCCGGGTGGCGCGCGGCGGTCCGGGAACCAGGTATGCTGCTATCTGGCCGTTTTTCACAAACAGCCATGGAGAATTCGCCTAGTGGCCTATGGCGCACGCTTGGAAAGCGTGTTGGGTTAACGCCCTCGGGGGTTCGAATCCCCCATTCTCCGCCAGCTTCGCCAGAACGCCCCGCCTCGCGCGGGGCGTTCTGCGTTTCCGGGGTACCCCGGCGACGTGTCCTCAGGTTGCCAGCGCGGTGCGCTGGCGTGAGCGCGGGTCTCCGGAGGGTCGCGCTCAGGGCTACGACCCGCGCCCACGCCGAACTCGTCGGTTTCGCGCCAGCGCACCGCGCTGGCACCGAGTCCGCACATCTCACGTCAGCGCACCGCGCTGAGCGAGTCGATTATTCGAGGGTTGACAGTTAGAACTCAAAGCGTTAGCGTTCTAACCATGGACGACGAGACACCTACCCTCAGCAGCACACTCGAACTGGTCCGCTGGATCGGGTGGGCACAGCGCAAGGCCGGCGAGGACTGGATCCGAGCCCGCGAGCTCAGTCACGAACAGGCCTTCGTCCTCGGCCACCTCGTCCGGCATCCAGGATCGAGCCAACGCGACATCGCCGAGGTGAGCCGGACGAGCGCAGCCAGCGTCTCGAGCCTCCTGCAGGGACTCGAACGTCGGGACCTCGTCGAACGCCGCACGGAGGACGGCAACGCACGCACCAAGCGCGTCTACGCCACCGCGCTCGGCACCGACCTCATCGCCGGGTTCGAGACCGCGATGGCCGAGGCCGACGACATCATCCTCACCCCGTTGGACCGGAGCGAACGCGACACGCTGCACGCTCTGCTCACGAAGCTCACGGCATACCTGCCACAGCCGACCCGCTGATCACCGCTCGGGGAACCCGAGCTCCCTGACCACGCGCCGAGACCACTCGCCGCGTCACTCACCGACCGCCGCACACGATGGCGACCGCGAACGCCACGACGGCGCTGTCCGTCGCGCCCGAACGCCTGCTGAGCCCGTCCGCTCAGGCCGCGCCGGACGACCACCTCATCATCGAACCTTCGCCGCGCCGGCGCTCATCGTCGCGCCCGGAACCTGCCCGAAACGGAGCCTGCCATGCACCCCGAACACCACACCGATCCCGCAACCGGAACACCCGTCCCGAGTGGCACCGCACCATCGACGGCCACCGCTCCGTCGACCGACACCACACCCTCGACCGCAGCCGACACGGTCGGCAGCAACCGCTGGTACCTGTCGACCGCCCCGATCATCCGGGCACTGATCCATCTGTGCATCCCGATGGCAGCGGCCCTCGTCGTCAGCGCCGTCTACAACCTCATCAACGCGGGCGTCGTCGGCTCACTGCACGACACCACCCTGCTCGCCGCGATCACCCTCGGAGCCCCGATCCTCGGACTGATCATGGCCATCGGCGACCTGTTCGGCGTCGGTGGCGGCGCGCTCATCTCCAGACTCCTCGGCGCCTCCGAACACGACCCGGCACAGGCCGGGGACATCAAACGGGCCGCTTCCTTCTCCGTCTGGGGCGCGTTCCTGACGGGCGCCGTCCTGGGCGGGATCGGCCTCGTGTTCCTCGGCCCACTCGTGTCACTGCTCGGGGCGGACGCGGTCACCGCGCCGGCGACCTCGGCGTTCATCGGTGTCATGCTCGCGTTCGTCCCCGTCATGGCGACCGCGTTCTGTCTGGAACAGCTCGTGCGGGCCGAGGGTGCCGCCCGTCAGGTGATGATCGCCCTCATCGCGTCGGCCGTGGCGAACCTCGTCCTCGATCTCGTCTTCATCCTCGGGTTCGGGTGGGGCGTCGCCGGTGCAGCGCTCGCGATGGGTCTGGCGAACCTCGGTGTCCTCGTCTACTTCGTGGCGTGGTTGCAGCGCAACAGCGAGCACGTCAGCCTGGCACCGCGCTGGTTCACGCTGTCGCCGACCATCCTCAAGCCGGTCCTCGGCGTCGGCGTCAGCACCCTCCTGCAGTCGGGGTTCCTCATCGTCACCGCGCTCGTGTTGAACACGCTGGCCGCGGCCTACGGAGACGCCCCACTCGCGGCCATGGGCGTCGCGGTCCGGATCGCCCAGGTGCCCGAGTTCCTGGTCATGGGCGTCACCTTCGGCGTGCTCCCGCTGCTCGCCTACGCGTTCGGCAAGGGCGACGGCGCGCGCCTCCGGTCCGCTCTCCGAGCCTCGGCGCTCACGGTCGGTGGGATCTCGGTCCTCTTCGCCGGTGTCGTCTTCGTCCTGCGTGAGCCGATCGTCTCCGCGTTCATCGCCGACCCCGCCGTCCTCGGTCTCGGCGTCACGATCCTCGTCGCGCAGCTCACCGCGATGATCGCCAACGGGTTCACCGGGCTCATCACTTCGCTCTTCCAAGCGACCGGTCGAGCACTCCCCGCGGCGGTCATGGCGGTCACCCAGGGCGTGCTGTTCGTCCCGATCGTCCTCCTCGGCAACCTGTGGTTCGGACTCGGTGGCATCGTCTGGTCGCTCACCGTGACGGAGGTCATCGTCTTCCTGGTCGGTGTCCTGCTCTGGCTCGGCTCGCGACGTGCCATCGACCGTGGCCTCGCAGCCGGTTCCCCGGAGCGAGCCGACGCCCAACTCGCCGACGCCTGACGGACTGCCAGCGCGGTGCGCTGACGTGAGCGCGGGTCACACGCGCGGGCGCGGGTCTCCGGAGGGCCGCGCCCACGTCTATGCCCCGCGCTCACGCCGATTGCAGCGATCTCACGTCGCCGCACCGCGCCGGCACCCACACCACCGCGCTCGGGTCGGCGCACCGCGCTGGCGACACCCCGCCGGGCGCGCGGGACGTCCCGGGAGCATCACCCGGCTGAAGCGTCCAGGGGCATCCGCATCACCGCGTTCTCGATGAGCACCCCACGACGCTCGACCCGCTGCTCGCGGACCACGACGAAGCCGTGGCGCGCGAACACCGGCTGCGCCGTCCGACTCACCTGCACGGTCACCTCCCGGAGCCCCACCGCTCGGGCTTCGTCGAGCACGTGACGGATGAGCGCGGACCCGACGCCGCCTCGTCCCACGTCCGGATCGACGAACAGCATGTCGAGGTAGCCGATCTTGACGTCCAGGTCGGTGAATCCGACCACCGAGTCGTCGAGCTCGGCCACCCACGTCGTGACCGCGGTACGTCGGGCGGCCCAGTCGTCCAGCACGGTGTCTGCCCGGTCCTCCGGCACCCAGGCCGCGAGCTGCTCGGCCGTGTAGTCGGCGGCAGCGGTCACCCGCACCGCGCGCTCGAAGATCGACCTGGTCACCCGCGCATCGGTGTCGCAGTAGCGGCGGATCCGGAGGTCGTCGAGCACGCGCGCCAGCCTAGCCGGAGCGCCGGGACACCGCGGGCAAGCGACCTCAGCCCTCGAGCGCCGGGATCTCCGACAGGTCGGTGTACACGGGGATCCCGCGCTCACGGGCGATCGCGACGTCGGTGTCGGCACCGGACGACTCCCCCGGCAACCGGAGCACGGCGTCGCAGTGCTGGAGCAACCGCCTCGCCGTCTCGTACATGACGTCGCCGTCGCCCGACGCGGTGTCGATCCCGCGCAGGATCGGCAGCGCGACCCACTCCCCGATCATCGGGAGGTGACCGAGCGCGAAGATGGGCGCCGCTGCGGCTTCGAGTCGTTCCAGGTTGCGGGCGATGGCGTCGGGATCACCGCCGGTCCCGGAGCGGTAGGGGCCGGCGATGAGGATGAGGAGTGGCGTTGTCATGTCCAGCACTGTAGCGTTAAGCGTGCACGATCGTGCAAGATCATGAAGGAGCACGCATGTTGAGCGCACAACGACGATCACACCTGCTCGACCTCCTCGACCGCGACGGCCGCATCGTCGCGAAGGACGCCGCCGCTGCGCTCGGACTCTCGGAGGACTCGATCCGCCGAGACCTCCGCGAGCTGGCCGAAGCCGGCCTCTGCGTCCGCGTCTACGGCGGCGCACTCCCGGTCCCCGCGGCCGACCGCCCGTTCCGGGATCGGCTGTCCCTCGGAACGGCGAGCAAGGAGCGCGTCGCCCGCATCGCCGCCGAGCGGATCCGACCAGGCAGCACCATCATCATCGACGCCGGCACCACCGCGCTCGCGCTCGCGCGACTCCTCCCGGACGATCCGACCCTCACCGTCATCACCCCGAGCCCGGCGGTCGCCCTCGCCGTGGCGGAGCACTCGCCTGGGCGCGTCATCATGATCGGGGGCGAACTCGGACGTCACTCGATGGTCGCGGGCGGCGCCCTCGCCGCAGAAGCCATCCGTCACCTGAGCGCCGACGCCTGCTTCCTCGGCGTCACGGGCTTCCATCCCGAACACGGCCTCACCACCGGCGACCTCGACGACGCCGCGACGAAGCGCGCCCTCGCCGAGCGCAGCACCGACGTCTACGTCCTCGCGAGCGAGGAGAAGGTCGGAGCCGTCTCCCGGTACCCGGTGCTCGACCTCGGCGAGGTCACCGAGGTCATCGTCGATCCACAGACGGATGCACGCGACCCGTCGACACAGGCCGGGGGTTCAGACGCGCTGGACCGTCAGGATCGCGGGTAGGTCTCGGCGAGGAACGCGGCGTAGCCACCCGGGGTCCGGCCACGTCGCCGACCCGAGGTCTCGACGGGCGCATCCAGCGTCGGCACGACCCGGAGACCCGCCGCCCGGGCGCGCTCGACGAGCTCGACGTCCTCATGCTCGGGCAGCTCACGGAAGCCGCCGAGTTCGTCGAGCCGATCGGCCCGGACACCCAGATTGGCCCCATGCACGTTGCCCGGCAGATGTCCGGGCGGGTGGGTCAGCGACCACCGCTCCACGTCGTCCTCGGAGAAGTCCGTGAAGTCGGGACGGACGGTCCCCAGGAGGACGTCGACACCGTCGTCGAAGGCATCGGCGTGCACGGAGAACCAGTCCTCAGGAACGCGCGAGTCGGCGTCGGTGTTTGCGATCCACCGTTCTGAGACGTCGGCAGCGCCCGCTCCCCCAATACCCGATCCCATTGCGGCCGCGACACCCGCCCGTCGGGCCGCCCCGACACTGCGCTCGTCGATGACGACGGTGACCATCTCGTCAGAATCGAAGCCCGCCAACCGCTCCCGCACGATCCGCGCCGTGTCGTCGCGGCAGTCGTCGAGCACCACGACGATCCCCACCTGCAGCTCGGGACGACGACGCAGCACGGCGGCACGCGCGACGAGTAGCGCGTCGAGGCATGCCCCGATCAGCTCCTCCTCGTCGTGCGCGGGCACGACGGCATCGATCCGTCGCAGCATCAGCCCGTCAGACCGTCCACCGCAGCGATGCTCGCCTCATCGGCAGGCACGAGGACGTCGAGCAGGAAGTCGTCCTCGACGTGCTGGATCGACCGACGGCCGGGCCAGCGTTCGAGCAGGCGGCGATGGACGAACTCGGCCGAGGTCGTGGCGTGGTCGTCCGGGTGCCGCCAGTGACACGCGACGATGCTCCCGCCGGGCGTGAGCGAGCCGACGAGGCGGTCGATCACCCGGTCGAGGTCGGTCGCCGACAGGTAGTAGCCGACCTCCGACATCACCACGAGGTCGAAGGCACCACTCGGCCAGTCGTCGGGGAGCGTGCCGCGTTCGAACCGGGCGGCAGGCACCCGGCGACGGGCGATCTCGAGGGGCGCTTCGGCGATGTCGACACCGAGCACGTCGTCGCTGCGGTCCGCGAGCCGCTCCGTGAGCACACCCGTCGCGCACCCGAGTTCGAGCACCGAGCCGTAGCGCTGGCGGGGCAGGGCGGCGAGGAGGACCCGACGTTTGCGCTCCTCGTACCAGGAGCCGAAGTCCCAGCCGTCGGGGTGATCGCGGTAGTGGTCCTCGAACGACTCCTTCGAGCGCGAGGTCGCATCGGCCGTCGCGACGGTGTCCGTGCCGGTGCCGGCGGCGGTGCCGGTGTCGGAGTTCGCCGCCGCACCTGCATCCGTGTCGGATCCCTCCGCGAGGCCCAGCGCACGGCCGTTCGGGAAGAGCACCTCGAACCGCCGCGCGTAGTGCTGCAGGTGGTGGTGGTCGACGATCGCCTCGTCGCCCGGCGCGTCCGAGAGGGGCTCCGTCTGCGAGGGGTAGGCGTCCATCGCGGCGATCTTCGCCGCGTGCGCCGCCGCGTCGAGCGGCACGATCCGCGCCTCGGCCCACGGCAGGGTCGCGTCGTCGGTGTCGGCCCAGTGCCAGAGCCAGATGGGGAACTCCACGAGCGCGAGGTCGAGCTCGGTCGCGAGGGCCGTGGCGAGTTCGCCCGCGATCCGGTGGTCGCGGTGCCCGTCTCCGCGCCAGGGGGCGACGATGAGCGGTCGCGATCCGGCGGTGGCGACGGCTGCACGCAGTCGCTCCGCGATGCCCGCGCGTTCGGCGTCGAGGCCGCCGTCCGGGATGTGCAGGACCTCGTACCCGACCGTCGGGTGGAGACGACCGACGGCATCGATGAACTCGGCCTCCCGGCGCGGGGCGAGTTCCTCGGGCGTGGTGGTCGGTGAGTCGGGGTGCGATCCCTCGCCGAGGGTCACGAGGAGGACCTCGACCGGGATCCCGGCGGCTGCGGCGGCCGCGATCAGCCCACCGGCTCCGAGTGACTCGTCGTCGGGGTGCGGCGACAGGACGACGACGCCGGTGGCGTGCCGCCAGCCGTCCCAGACGGGCAGGTCGAGCTCGTGCAAGCGGGTCGCCCAGGCGGCTGCCGACGTGCCGGGGTCGCGGTGGTCGAAGGCCGGCATCAGTCGGCCTCCACCAGCATGCGGCCGTAGCGCGCGAGGTCGCGGTCGCCGTGGTCCTGCTGGACGTAGAGCTCGAGGTCGGACATCCGCGCGAGGTAGGCGGGCTCGGAGGTGAGTGGGCCGGGGCCGAGCGCTCCGAGCACCCCGGCGCGGATGGCGTCGACCCGGCCGCGGACCGTCGACCGCACACGCTGGGCGAGGCGCGGACCGGCCACGTCGTCGGCGTGACCGTGCTCGATGGCCTGGGCCGCGTCGGCGATCGCCTGCTCGGCGATCGAGAGGTCGATGGCCGCGGCGCCGAGCGTACGGAGGAGGAGGTCTGCGTCGGGTCGGGTGCGTGCCGCGGCGAGCAAGCGGTCGACGAGCGTGACCGCGCCGCCCCACCAGCAGGCGGCGACGCCGATCCCGCCCCAGGAGAATCCGGGGCGTCGCAGATACCACCCGTCGTCGCCGACCGGTGAAGCAGGGACCCCGTCGAAGCCGACCGGGCCACTCGGGACGAGCGGCAGTCCGCGGGCGAGCCACGCGCTGTCGTCGGTCGTGACCCCGGGATCGGTGAGTGCGACGGCGAACAGCCGCCGCTCCCCCGGCGCGGTGTGGGCGGTGACGAGGGCGTCGCTCAGGTGGGACGCGAGGGAGCACCACGGCTTGGTACCGGTCAGCTGCCAGGCGTCGTCGACCAGGGTCGCGTCGAGACGCAGCCCGGGTGCCTCGGCCGCGAAGACGCCCCAAGTGGAGACGGCCGGTGGTTCGAGGTCGGCCTGATGCAGGATGGCGAGCGCGTCGAGGTGCGGTTCGACGACCCGAGCGAGTGTGACGTCGACCGCGGCGATCGCGCCGAGTCCCGCGAAGACCCGCCCGGCGGTCTGCTGCTCGAGCGGACCGACGAGTCGCACGGCTGTGGAGGTGAACGCCAGACGCGACTCGATGCTCGCCAACGCACCTGACGCCGCGTCGTGCAGGGCGCCGAGGTCGAGGGAGGTGCCGCTGGTGGGCCAGGCGGTGGACTGCAGACGGATCATGCGATCCGCGTCTGGTGTCGGGGTTCCATCGGTGCGCGCATGCGACCTCCTCGCGTCGTGGAGGTCCAAGTCTCGCACCGCCGCTCGCGACCGCCCGCCCCTGGACCACGACCATCGACCCTGGTAGTGGGTCAGCGCGGTGCGCTGGCGCGAGCGCGGGTCAGCGACGTGGGCGCGGGTCTCCGGAGGGGCGCGCTCGGTCGACTGACCCGCGCTCACACCGGTTCCCTCGGGTTCGCGTCAGCGCACCGCGCCGGCACCGGTTTCCGGCGACTCGGCTCAGCGCACCGCGCCGGCACCCCGCTCGGGCGGGACACCGGGCACGGACTCAGTCGCGGAAGAGGGCGCTGTACGCGTTGATCGCCGGCTGCCCACCGAGGTGTGCATAGAGGACGTTGCTGGACGCCGGGATGTCACCGCTCGTCACGAGGTCGATGAGTCCCGCCATCGACTTCCCCTCGTAGACCGGGTCGATGATGACGCCCTCGAGCCGACCGGTCAGGCGGATCGCCTCCATCGTCGACTCGACCGGGATCCCGTAGAGGTCGCCGGCCCACCCCTCCAACACCGTGATCTCGTCGTCGCGGAGCTCGCGTTCAAGGCCGATGAGCTCCGCCGTGTTGCGGGCGATGCGCGCGACCTGGTCGCGGGTCTCCTGGATCTTCGCCGACGCGTCGATGCCGATCACCCGGCGCGGTCGGTCCTGGCCGGCGAACCCGGCGATCATGCCGGCGTGCGTGGACCCGGTGACGCTGCACACGACGATCGTGTCGAAGAACACGCCGAGTTCACGCTCCTGCTGCTCGACCTCCGCGGCCCAGTTCGCGAACCCGAGACCACCGAGCCGGTGGTCCGACGCCCCGGCCGGGATCGCGTACGGGGTGCCGCCGCGTTCGCGCACGTCGTCGAGGGCACGTTCCCAGCTCGACTTGAAGCCGATGCCGAAGCCCGCTGGATCGAGACGGACCTCGGCCCCCATGATCCGCGACAGCATGATGTTGCCGACCCGGTCGTTCACGGAGTCGGGCCAGTCCACCCAGTTCTCCTGCACGAGGACGGCCTGCATCCCGAGCTTCGCCGCAACCGCCGCGACCTGACGCGTGTGGTTGGACTGGTAGCCGCCGATCGACACGAGCGTGTCGGCACCCTGCGCGATCGCGTCGGGGATGAGGTACTCCAGCTTGCGGGTCTTGTTGCCGCCATAGGCGAGACCGCTGTTGACGTCCTCGCGCTTGGCCCAGATCGTCGCGCCACCGAGGTGGGCGGTGAGGCGGTTGAGTTCGTGGACGGGACTCGGTCCGAAGGTGAGCGGGTAGCGGGAGAAGTCGCTGAGGGACATGTGGTGGCTCCTGGGTCTCGGTGGTGCGGCGGAATGTCGGGGAATGGGGCGGGTGGTGGGCGCTGCTCAGTCCTCGTCGAGGTGGGCGAGGACGAGGTCGGCGAGGGTCGTCCAGTTGCCTCGGACGAGCGCGGCCGCCGCATCGACGTCCCCCGCCGCACAGCGCTCGATGACGGCGTCGTGCTGCGCGATCGACCCGCGTGCGGCGACCGAGGAGAACCGCAGCCGTTCGATCCGGCGCAGCAACGGCGTGACCGCCTCGAGCGCATCACGGATGAACGGATTCCCGGCGACCTCCACGGCCACGGCATGGAAGGCGTCGTCCGCTGCGAGCGCGGCGTCGGCATCGTCACGTTGCAGCGCGGCTGCGAAGTCACGGTTCGCCGCGCGCATGCGATCGAGGTCGGCCGCGCTCAGGTGCGGCACCGCCTCACGGACGGCGAGTTCGTGCATGGCGGCGGCGACCGCCTGAGCCTGCAACGTCGCCCGGCTGTCGAGCGGGGCGACGACGGTCGACCGTCCGGGTTTCGCAATGACGAGCCCACTCCGGGCGAGACGCAGGACGGCCTCGCGGATGGGCGTGCGGCTCACGCCAAGCCAGCGTTCGAGTTCGGTGTCGACGAGTTTCTCGCCCGGGGTGAACGTCCCGTCGACGATCGCGTTGCGGAGCGACTGATAGACGTCGTCGCGGAGGAGCGCTCGGCGCTGCGGGTTGGCTTGAGCGGGAGCGGGCATGCAATATATTGCACATCGCAGGACCGAGAAGTCAAGCGTACCGGCGCAACCGGTCGGACCGGCTCGCAGAGTGGGGTATTCGTCCTACTTGTCCCCCAGATGGCGGATTGTCCACCCACTGAAAGCAGGCCACGATGATCTGCGGGGGTGAGTGCGTGGTGCGACGGGGTGATGAACCGGTGACGGTCAGACCGCATCCGCGCGTGCTCTGGAGCGCCGTTCTGAGCGCCGCAATCGTCGTCCTCCCCGTGTGGGGCGTCTCACTCTGGCTCGTCGGCCCGACCCAGAGCATCGAGCGCACGTGGGTCATCACGCTCGGCATCATCGGCATGGTCGTGCTGCTCGGCGTGGCCGTCCTGTCTCGGCGCCAACGGATCGTCGTGTGTCGTGACGGGTTCATCGAGCAGCCCATCGTCGGGCGGCAACGGTTCGTTCCGCGGGAGGCGATCGGCCGCAGCCTGCTCTTCGAGTTCCGAGGTCGGGGGCTGCAAGCGAGCTCGCAGTTCTTCGTCTGTGACTCGGAGAACCGCCCACTCCTGCGCATGCGGAGCAACCGATGGAGCACGGACAGCATCGCGGCCGTCGTCGCCGCCTACGACGGCCCGGTGGAGCGACCTCGCCAGCCGGTCTCGCTCGACGACCTCCGCGAGGACCACCCCGACCTGCTCACCCCGCTCGAGCGTCTGCGCTGGGCGCGCGCCGAACTGCTCTAGCCGACACGTCTTGCACCGGCTACTGCACTGGAGCGCGAGAGCGTCGTCGCACCACGCGGCATCGGGCTCGGGTGGGATGCAGCTCGAGTCAGAGCGTCTTGGCGTACCAGTGGGCCCCGGGGTCGCCGTCCACCCGGGTGAATCCCGTCCGCTGGTAGAACTGCTGCGCCCCGGTGTTCGCGACGCCGACGCCGAGGTGCACGCCCGGGACGCCGCGCTCCGCGAGGAGCTCGCAGAACGCGTCGATGAGCCGTCTGCCGACACCCATCCCCTGCGTCTCCGGCAGCAGGTCGATGTGCAGATGCGCCGGGTACTGCGCGAGGAGTTCAAGGGACAGCCCGCCGCGAACGGTAGCGGATCGGACGATGCCGCGTTCGCCCTCCGACGCGGCACCAGAGGCCGCGGCCGCCGCGTACTTCCCCTCGACGGTCGGCCACCAGCGCTCGACGAACCAGCGGTCGAAGGCGGTCGTGTCCGCCGTGCCCAGGATGTACCCGATCGGGCCCGCACCGGCGTCGACGAGCAGCGCCAACTCGGGCTCGTGCTCGACGTAGGGCAAGGCATAGATGTCGGGTAGGAGGTCGTCCGTGCTGAACTGTCCGGTCGCGTCCGCCCCCGAGTCGCCCGTTCGGGTGCAGATCGCCGCCACGGCGGCGCGGTCGGACGGTCGGTACGCGCGGATGTCGGTCACCGCGCCAGCCTAACCGGCGTTCCCGGTCCCTGGATGGCACCGCGGTCGGTGCCTGAGTCGCGCCTCGGTCGGGCCCTTTGGTCACGCCTCGGTCTCCGTCTCCAGGTCACGCCTCGGTCCTTTGGTCGCCCTTCGGTCGGTCCCTGAGCTCCACCCTCCCGGTCCCTGAGCCCCACACTCCCCGGTCCCTGAGCCTGTCGAAGGGCGACGCTCCTTCGTGTGCCCGTCCACCACCCTCCCGGTTCCTGAGCCTGTCGAAGGGCGATGTTCGCCCGTGTGCCCTTCGACAAGCTCAGGGACCGACCGAAGGGCGACCAAAGGACCGAGGCGTGACCTGGAGACGGAGACCGAGGCGTGACCAAAGGGCCCGACCGAGGCGCGACTCAGGCACCGACCGCGGTGCCATCCAGGGACCGAGGCGCGACCCAGGCACCCGTCCGACCGGGGTGCCTAGGCTGAGTCCCGTGACATGGCGACCAGGGGGCATCGACGCGGCCGTCGAGCAGTGGCGGCTGGTGCCCGACGGCGAGCTCATCGTGACGCCGTCGAGCCGGCTGCTCCCCGTGACGCACCACGGTCGACCGGCGATGCTCAAGGTGCCGCTCGTCCACGAGGAGGCGCTCGGCGGTCAGCTGCTCGCGGCGTGGGACGGCGCCGGATGTGCAGCGGTGTTCGCGGGCGATGACCACGCGATCGTCCTGGAACGCGCGACGGGCGGCCGTGATCTCGCCTCACTGACCCGCGCAGGTGACGACCTCGGAGCCGTCGCGATCCTGTGCTCCGTGCTCGACACCCTGCACGCGGCGATCCCCACCCCGGCGCCGACCGATGCCGGTGATGTCATCGCCGAACTCCCAACGCTCCGCCGGTGGTTCCGTGAACTGCTCGCCGACGACGCATCCGCCCTCGGCACCCTCCTCGGCGATCCGGCGAGCGCCGCGTTCCTCGAGCGCGGGCGGGAACTCGCCGGTCGGCTGCTCGACACCACGATGCCTGCCGACGTCGTCGTGCTGCACGGCGACCTCCACCACCTGAACGTGCTCGAGTTCGCACCCGGCGACTGGCGGGCGATCGATCCCAAGGGCATCGTGGGCCACCGCGCCTTCGACGCCACAGCGCTGTTCAGCAACCCCGATCCAGCGACGGCGCGGAACCCGCGGCTGTTCGCCGAGCGGGTGGGCCTGGTGAGTCGATCGCTCGGCCTGTCACGAACCGAGCTCCTCGAGTGGGTGGTCGCGCGCTCCGCGCTGTCCGCCGTGTGGTCGCTGCAGGACGGGCTGCTCGACGACGCCCGCGCCACCGTCGAGGTCGGTCGCCTCGCCGAGGACGGCCTCCGGTAGGTTCGCGCCCTTCGACAAGCTCAGGGAACGGGAAACCGCTCAGGGACCGGGGAACCGCTCAGGGGAACGGGACACCGCATGAAGACCGGAGCGGCAGCTCAGCGGCGGCGACGCGTCCCGAAGATGCCCTCGACGACGCCGGTGAGGATCGACCGTGTCGCCTTCGACCCGAGGATCTCCTCGAGCGGACTCTTCGAGGACGTCGACGACGATCTCGTCGACGTCCGGCGGGTCGTGCCCGCGGTCTTCCGGAGCAACCGTTCGTACTCGGCGTCGGCCTGCTTCTGTGCTGCGGCCTGGGCCTTGTCGGCGGCGGCCTGCTGCTTCGCGAGTTCCGCCGCGATGCGCTGCCGCTCGAGTTCGGCCTCGGCGGCGAGCGCGGCCTGGTTGGCCTCCTCGAGCTTCGCCGTCAGGATCTCCCTCGCCGACTCACGGTCGACGGGCGTTCCGTACCGCGCGAGCAACGGTGACGCCGCGATCGCCGCGTCGATCGCGGTGTCGGCACTGGGCGACATGAGTCCCTGCGGCGCCCGCAGTCTCGTCCACGCGACCGGCGACGGCGCCCCTTTCTCGTTCATCACGGTGACGACCGCTTCACCGGTGCCGAGGGAGGTGAGGACCTCGCCGAGCTCGTAGCCGGAGGTCGGATAGGTCGACACGGTCGCCTTGAGTGCTTTCGCGTCGTCCGGGGTGAAGGCGCGGAGGGCGTGCTGGACGCGCGAACCGAGCTGCGCGAGCACCTCGCCCGGGACGTCCTTCGGCGTCTGCGTGACGAAGAAGATGCCGACACCCTTCGACCGGATGAGCCGGACCGTCTGCGTGATCTGCGCGAGGAAGTCCTTCGACGCGTCGCGGAACAGCAGGTGCGCCTCGTCGAAGAAGAACACGAGCTTCGGCTTCTCGGGGTCGCCCACCTCGGGGAGGGTGTTGAAGAGGTCGGCGAGCAACCACATGAGGAACGTCGAGTAGAGGGCCGGCTGGTTCTGGACGCCCGGCACCTCGAGCAGGCTGACGATGCCCTTCCCGCTGGGGTCGAGGCGGATGAAGTCGGCGGTGTCGATCTCGGGTTCGCCGAAGAAGACGTCGGCGCCCTGGTCGGCGAAGGTGATGAGCTCCCGCAGGATCACCCCGACGGTGGCGCCCGACAGCCCGCCGAGCTCCTGCAGCTCACCCTTGCCGTCGTCGCTCGCGAGGTAGGTGAGGACCGCGCGCAGGTCGCTCAGGTCGAGGAGCGGCAGGCCCGCCTTGTCGGCGTAGTGGAAGACGAGACCGAGGCTGGACTCCTGCGTGGCGTTGAGGCCGAGGACCTTGCTCAGCAGCAGCGGGCCGAAGGCGGCGATGGTGGCGCGGATCGGGACGCCCTTGCCGACGCCGCCGAGCGCGAAGTACTCCGTCGGGGTGGCGGCCGGCGTCCAGTCCTGACCGATGCCGCGGGTGCGGTCGAGGAGCTTCTCGTTCGACTCCCCCGGGGTCGCGATGCCCGAGAGGTCACCCTTGATGTCCGCGGCGAACACGGGGACGCCGGCGGCCGAGAGCTGCTCGACGAGGCCCTGGAGCGTGCGGGTCTTCCCGGTTCCGGTGGCGCCGGCGACGAGTCCGTGCCGGTTCATGACACTGAGCGGGATGCGGACCTGCACCCCCGGCAGCGGTTCCCCGTTGACCAGGGCACCCATCTCGAGCGCCGGGCCGTGCACGAGGTAGCCGCCGCGGATCTTCAGCACGTCGTCGAGGCCGAGCGGGCCCGGACCGATGGTGTCGGCGCTGAGCTCGTCGGAGCTGCTGGTGTCGGCAGTGCCAGTGCCGACGGTGCTGGTGTCGGCACCGACCGCGTCGTCGGTTGGGACGTCGGCTGGGGCCTCGGCGGCCGGCGCATCACCCGCGGAACCGGGGTCCACCGGCTCGACCGGTGACGCTGCTCCGGTGGCCCCGCCCGACGCCGTGATCCCGGCCCCGGCGAGCGCCGCTGCCGCCTCGGCCGCCTTCACTTTGGCTGCGGCGAGTGCCGCCTGCGCCTGGGCGGCTTCGAGCTCGGCCTGGGCTTGGGCGGCGGCAGCCTGGAGTGCGGCGATCTGCGGGTCGGATGCTGCATCACTGGGCGTCATGTGCCGAGCCTAGCGACGCGTTCCCCACCGGTCGAGGGGTCGTGCGAGGGCTGGACGACTGCTCCGATCACCACTGTTCGCGGGTGTGCTCCTGGTCGACGACGGCGCGCAGGTCGGACAGTCGGCGCATCCCGGCCAGCGGTTGCGCCATACGGGTGTTGTGCCGGATGCGCGGTTCCACGCGGTCGAGGAAGGCCCAGTACCCGGCGGTGAAGGGGCAGGCGTCCTCGCCCAGCCGCACCTTGGGATTGAAGACGCACCCACCGCAGTAGTCGGACATCTTGTCGATGTACGCGCCACCCGAGGCGTAGGGCTTCGTCGCGACGATGCCGCCGTCCGCGTGCTGCGACATGCCGATGACGTTCGCGGGCATCACCCAGGGGGTGCCGTCGACGAACATGTCGATGAACCAGTCGTTGAGTGCGACCGGGTCGTATCCATGCTGCAGGGCCCAGTTGCCGAGCACCATGAGCCGCTGGATGTGATGCGCCCAACCGTGGCGACGCATCCCGTCGATCGTCTCGCGGAGACAGTTGGACTGGATGGCGGCGGCGTCGAGTTCGCGGAACTGGCGCGGGAGCGGCTCGTGTGCTCCGAGGGCGTTGTGACTCGTCCGGTACGGCTCGCCGAGGTGCCAGTAGAGATGCCAGACGTAGTCGCGCCAGCCGATGATCTGGCGGGTGAAGCCCTCGACACTCGACAGCGGTGCGCGACCGGCGTGGTACTCGGCGACCACGGTCTCGACGGCGTCGCGCGGGTCGAGCAGGCCGAGGTTGAGCGGCGCGCTCAACAGCGAGTGCGCCATCGTCCAGTCACCGCCGAGCATGGCGTCCTCGAACGGGCCGAAGTCGCCGAGCCTCGTCTCGATGAAGTCCGCGAGCGCCGCCTCCGCCTCGGCCGCCGTGGCCGCGAAGCGTCGGGGCCCGTCATCACCGACCAGCTGGACCAGTCCGTCGCGCTGCCACCGGTCGAGGTCCTCCCGGACCTCCGCGTCGATGTCGTCCTCCTCGGGCCAGAGCGGCTCGGGCAGACCGAGCCGGGCGGCACCCTTCGGCGGCGGGTTCCGGTTGTCGTGGTCGAAGTTCCAGCGGCCACCCTCCGGCTGGTCGCCGTGCATGAGGATCCCGGTCCGCTCCCGCACCGTGCGGTAGAAGTCCTCCAGGAGGAGCCGCTTGCCGTCCCGCGTCGACGCCCAGGCTGCGAAGTCCGGTTCCGACGTCACGAAGCCGCGGCTCGGGAGCACCCGGAGGCCACGCTCGCGGACGAAGCGCCGAGCCGTCCACGAGGGTGGGTCGATCACCTCGAGGTCGGCGCCGACCTCGACGACCTCCTCGTAGCGGTCGACCTGGTGGAACTCCGCCCGGTCGCCGAGTTCCGCCGCTCGATGTCGGATGGCCGAGAGGAAGAGGTGCGCCTTCGCCCGGTGCATCGGGCGCTTCGTGAAGGTGGACTTCGATTCGATGAGCAGGATCGGTCCGCCGTCGTCGAACGCCGGGCCGAGCTGGCCGGTGAGGATCCATCGCCGGCGAGCGGCCGCTTCATCGGGGTGCTCGGCGGCGCTCCGGCCGGTGGTGTCCATCGCCTCAGCGTACGTGGGGCGACGGACACCACCGGGGGCTTGCTCAGCCTGCTCCGATGCTGCTCGGTTCTGTTCGGCGGTGCCCCGTTCGGTTCACAACGCTCAGAGCGTCGCGGCGAACGGGTCCCAGTCCTCGGCGACGAGCGGGACCGGCGCGACCCGGCTCGCCACGTCGACGGTCTGGCCGGACACCACGGACTCGTCGATCGAGACGAGCGTGTCGAGCACGTGGTAGCCGAGGGCACCCGAGGCGAGCGGCGTGCCGCCGGAACGGATCGCCCGGGCGAGGTCGAGGACCCCGGTCCCGCGGCCGGCGAGGACACCCTCGGTCGGCACGACCTCCCACTCCGGGTCCTGCTGCATCCGCTCGATGGGAGCGGCGCGGGTGATCCGCACCTCGCCCGTGAACATGTTCGGGTCGGGGATCACGAGCGTCCCCTCGGTGCCGGTGATCTCGACGACGCCCATCTTCGCGAGCGGCGACTCGAAGCTGAAGACGCTCTGGCTCACGCCGCCGTCCACGAAGCGGGCGATGGCGCTGACGTGCGTCGGCACCTCGACGGCGAACTCCGTGCCGACGCGGTCGCCCTGCTGGATCGTCCGCGTCGCACGCCCGCGGGAGCCGGCCGCCGACACCGAGGCGACCGAACCGAACACCTGCACGAGCGTCGTCAGATAGTACGGCCCCATGTCGAACAGCGGCCCGCCGCCCTTCGCGAAGAGGAACTCCGGGTTCGGGTGGAAGATGTCCGGGCCGGCGTACTGCATGACGGTCTGGGCGGTGAGCGGCTGACCGATGTCTCCGCGGGCGATGGCGCGACGCGCGGACTGGACGCCCGGGCCGAGGACGGTGTCAGGCGCGATGCCGACGAGGAGTCCTGCGGCGTCGGCCTGCTCGAGGAGCGCGAGCCCGCTCGCACGGTCGACGCTGATCGGCTTCTCCGTCCACACGTGCTTCCCGGCGGCGAGCACCTGCGACGCGACCTGCGCGTGGACGGCGGGGATCGTGAGGTTCACGACGAGCTCGACGTCCGGGTGCGCGAGGACGTCGTCGGCGGTCCCCCACTCGCCGACGCCCCACTTCTCGGCCTGGGCCTTCGCGCGGTCGACGTCGAGGTCGCCGAGGATCACGACGTGGACGTCGGGGAACGCGGTGAGGTGCTCGAGGTAGGTGTCGCTGATCATGCCGGTGCCGATGAACCCGACGCCGACCGGGCCGCTGCCCTGCGGTGCGCGTGCTGTCGTGCCCTGCGCTGCCGCGGGCATCAGCGGACCACCGCTTCGGTCGAGACGAGCTGTTCGGCGACGAGCGCGTCGACGCTCGCCTGGATGCCGTCGAAGATGTCGCCGGCGCCGTAGTGGTCGAACTCGATGATCGCGAACCGCGCCGAGGGCGCTGCGGCGAGGGACTCACGCAGCGGGACCTCGCCCTGCCCGAACGGTCGCTGGTCGAGACTCGTCGGCACGAAGGGGGCGGCGCCCGGTGCGAACGGGTCGGCGGGCAGCAGGCCGTCCTTGACGTGGAGCGCCTGGACGCGGTCGCCGAGGCGGCCGAGCAGCGCGGGCACGTCCTGACCGGCGGTCGCCGCCCAGAACAGGTCGACCTCGAGCGCGACGTCGTCACGCAGCTGGTCGACGAAGACCTCGAACGCGCTGCGTCCGCCGAACGATGCGACGAACTCCTGGGAGTGGTTGTGATAGCCGACGCGGAGACCGTGGTCGGCGGCGCGCTCCGCTGCGGCGTTCAGGCGGGCGGCCGTGTCGGCGACGGCGGCTTCGTCGAGCCACCGGTCGGGGCTGACGAACGCGTCGATGACGATCTCGAGGCCGAGTGTGTTCGCGGCGGCGAATACCTCCTCCTGCGGGGCGACCGGCATGACCTGGTCGCCGAAGCGGATCTCGTCGGAGAGGAGGGTCGCGTGGCCGGTGCGGGCGGCGAGACCGTGGCGGTCGAAGGCCTCGCGGAGCTCGGGCGCGCGGGAGACGAAGTCGAAGGCTTCGACCTCGCGCAGGCCCATACCGGCGAGCCGGGCGAGGGCGTCGTCGAGGCCCTGGTCGAGGTGCTCCTTGATGCTGTAGAGCTGCACGGAGAGCGCTGGTGCGGTCATGGTGTTGCCGTCCGTTCTGACGCCGTCCTTGGCGTCGCTGGGTGATGGAGTGGAGCTGGTGATCGGGGTGCGAGAGGCGCGACCGGGATCACCCCCGGGTCGCGATCGATCCGGTGATCGTCCCGTCGGCGTTCCGGGTCATGCGGTGTCGGACCGGCAGGATCGTCAGCGCGCCGAGCACGGCGATCACCCCGGCGCCCCAGAACAGGGCCGTGTAGTTGTTGCCGACCGCGCCGAGTCCGAGGAGGAACGCGCCCACCGCGCCGGCGAGCGACTGCGGCAGGGCGTTCGCGATGTTGAGGACACCGAGGTCCTTCGCCGCGTCGTCCGGGTTCGGCAGGACGTCCACGACGAGGGCGGTGTCCACCGCGACGTACACGCCGTACGCCGCCCCCATGATCGCCTCGACGACGTAGAACATGGGCACCGTCGTGGTGTGGGCGAGCAGGATGAGTCCGACCGCGAACACCGCCGTCGACCCGATGACGAACACCTTGCGGTTGAGCATCCGGTCCGACAGCCAACCGCCGAGCTTCGCGGTGATGACGAGCGCGATCGTGTAGATCAGCACACCCATGGTCAGGGTGTCGACCGCGCCCTGCTGCGACAGCCCGACCTCCTCCTGCAGGAAGAACAGGCGGAACGCGACGAAGAGGAACGAGGCGAGCGTCAACAGGAACCGTGAGAGCCAGACCCAACCGAAGTCCGGGTGCTTGAGCGGGTTCACCCAGAAGGTGAAGAGCAGACCCTTCCATCCGCCGACGTCCGCACGGGTGGTGATCGCGCGGTCGGGCAGGACGAAGCAGTACAGCCACACGGTGATGAGTGCGAAGACGGCCGGAGCGACGAAGAGGAGCAGCATGTCGGTGACGAACCAGCTGGCCACGAAGGCCGCAGCGAGGATGCCGACGTTCTGCATGACGCCGACGTTCGCGGAGACACTCCCGCGCTGTTCCGGCGGGACCTGGTCGGCGATGGTCGCGAGCAGCGGGCCGAGGATGGCGTTGCCGGTGAGTTGTGCGAGGCACCAACCGGCGATGAGGACCGGGACGTTCGGAGCGAACGCGACGATCGTGAGCGAGGCGACGAAGCCGATGGCGCCGAGGAACATCCACGGGCGGCGGCGACCGAAGCGCGAGAGCGTGATGTCGGACAGGCGGCCGATCACCGGGTTCGCGACGAGGGCGAACAGGGCGGCGATGGAGAGGACGTTGCCGTTGACGACCGCTGCCTGGTCACCGGGGACGAGCTGCTGCGTCTTGAGGGCCAGGCTCACGGTGACCGGGGCGAGCAGGGCCACGAACAGACCGAACTGGGCGAGCGCCATGGTGGTGACGACACGCTTCGATGCTCGTTCCGTCGGTCCCGACGGGCCGGTGACGAGGCTGACGTATGGGCCGCTCGAGGCACGCTGACCGGTGGGTTTGGGGCGGCGGGGTGGGTTGGACATCCGAGTTCCTCTCAACGCTGAGCTGCGGACCGGCTCTGGCCCGCGGGTGGTGCTGTCCCGGCAGGCCCGGGAAACCGATCACTGCACGGCTTTGAGTATAGGCGCGAAACCCGAGTGGTCAATAGGTTTTCACGAAACCTGTCGGTGTGGCTGCTGCCAGCGCGGTGCGCTGACGCGAGCGCACCCCAGCCGCGTGAGCGCGGGTCTCCAGAGGGTCGCGCTCACGCGCCCGGGGCGCACCCACGCCGATTCCCCAGCGCTCGCGTCACCGCACCGCGCCGGGCCCCACAGACCCGCGCTCGGGTCAGCGCACCGCGCCGGCGTCACCGACGAGGAGGGCCCAGGCGCGCTCGAGGTCGCCGGCCATGTCGACGGAGGGGTCGAGCGTCCACTGCACCTGCAGCCCGTCGGCGAGGGCGACCATGACGCGCGCCACGTGATCGGGGTCGATGCCCGTCGCGACCCGCCCGGAAGCCTGGCGATCCCGGACGACGTCGGCGATGCTCCGGCGCACCGCCGTGACGTGATCGACGAAGAACCCGCGCACCGGGTGCTCCGCATCACCGGCGGCGGCAGCCATGGTCAGGTACAACTCGACGAGCCCAGGGACATCACTGTTGTGGCGCATGACAGCGACCAGACCCTCGATCGCGTCCTGGGAGCCGGCCGCGGCGAACTCCTCGTAGTCGACGGCGTCGCGCTCCCGCAGGATCGCCGCGAACAGGTGCTCCTTGGATTCGAAGTAGTGCATGAGCCCCGGCAGGCTGACGCCGACCTCACGCGCGACCTCACGGAGCGACGTGCCGCGATACCCCTCGCGCGCGAACACCGCGAGCGCGACGCGCAGGATCTCCTCGCGGCGCGCAACACCTTTCGCGTAGGAGCCCCGTGCCGTCATGTGCCGATTGTAGGGCCGCACGGCGTCGGCGGTGGGTGGATTCCCCCACCCACCGCCGACGCCGATACGTGCATCACTCAGGACGGGTCCGGCGCGCCGTCCCGCGATCGCCGCGAGCGAGGCAGACTCGCCGCGATCGTCCTGAGTTGCGAACGTCGAGACCCCTGGCTCGCAGTCCGCTTCCCGCAGCCCGCTTCCCCCTTCCCGACTCAGGCGCCGAGTGCGACCGCCGTCCACGACACGGGCGGGAGCGTGATCGTGAGGGTGCCGTCGGCGAGCGACGCGCTCTCGTTCGCGACGAGACCGACGCGCTCGCGGTCGTCGATCGTGTTCTTCGCGTAGACGTCCTCGTCGTGGATACCGTTCGCCTCGACGATCGAACCGACGCCGAGCGCCGAGACGTCGACGGTCACCGTGATCGCCTCGTCCTGGTGGCGGTTCACGAGGAACACGGCCGCGGTCCCGGCCTCGGCGTCGTAGGTCGCGACCGAGTCGACGAGCGGTGCGTCGCCGTGGACCTTCGTGGTGTAGCTGCCGACCTCGATGCGCGGCGCGATCACGACACCCGACGCGAGCCGGCTGGTGACCGAGAACGGGAAGAACGTCGTCTGCCGCCAGGCCCCACCGCCCGGCTCGGTCATGATCGGGGCGATGACGTTCACGAGCTGCGCGAGGCTCGCGGAACCGACGCGGTCGCTGTGCTTGAGGAGCGTCATCAGCAGGTTGCCGAACACGACCGCATCGGCGACCGAGTAGACGTCCTCGATGAGGCGGGGCGCGTAGGCCCACTCCTCGATCGTGCCCTCGATCGCGTTCCACTCGTCGAGGTACCAGACGTTCCACTCGTCGAACGAGAGCTGGATCTGCTTGTCGGAGTGACGCTTGTGCTGCACGTGGTCGGCGGCCGCGACGACCGTGCGGATGAAGTACTCCATGTTGAGCGACGAGGCGAGGAACGACCCGAGGTCGCCATCGCGCTCCTGGTAGTACGCGTGGCAGGAGATGTAGTCCACCGAGTCGAAGCTGTGCTCGAGGACGGTGCGCTCCCAGTCGCCGAAGGTCGGCATCGAGGAACTCGACGATCCGCAGACGACGAGTTCGAGCTTCGGGTCGACCATCTTCATCGCCGACGCAGTGCGGGCGGCCAGCTTGCCGTAGTCGTCGGCCGACATCGCGCCGACCTGCCACGGCCCGTCCATCTCGTTGCCGAGACACCACATGCTGATGCCGTAGGGCTCTGGTGCGCCGTTCGCGATCCGCTGGTCGGACAGCGCGGTGCCGCTCGGGTGGTTCGTGTACTCGAGGAGGTCGAGCGCTTCGAGCACCCCGCGCGTGCCGAGGTTGACGGCCATCATCATCTCGCTGCCGGTGAGCTTGCACCACTTGGCGAACTCGTCGACGCCGACCTGGTTGGTCTCGAGCGAGTGCCAGGCAAGGTCGCGGCGCACGGGGCGGTCCTCGCGCGGCCCGACGCCGTCCTCCCAGCGGTAGCCGGAGACGAAGTTGCCGCCGGGGTAGCGGATGGTGCTCGTACCGAGCTCCGTGACGAGGTCCACCACATCGCCGCGGAAGCCGTCGGCGTCGGCGGTGGGGTGGCCGGGCTCGTAGATGCCGTCGTAGACGCAGCGGCCCAGGTGCTCCACGAACGAGCCGAAGATCCGGCGGTTGACGGGGGCGACCGTGACGTTCGGGTCGATGGTGATGCGTGCGGTGGTCATGACGGGAGGTGTCCTTCGTTCGGGCCGGAGTCGGCCGTGGCGTGCAGTGCTGGTCGTTCGTGCGTTGCGTGGGCGGTCGTGGTGTCGATGATGTCGTGGAGTGCCCGGTCGGGGCGACGCCGCGGCGGCGCGTCTGTGGAGCGACTCACTTCACGCTGCCGAGGGAGAGCCCGCCCTGCCAGTACCGCTGCAGGGAGAGGAAGGCGATGATGAGCGGCACGATCGAGATGAACGCCCCGGTGACGATGAGGTTCCACACCTGCTCGCCGCCGGCGCCCGCGTTCGACAGCGCCGTCCAGTTGTTCAGTCCGACCGTCACGGGAAGCAGGTTCGGGTCGCTGAGCACCGCCAGCGGCAGGAAGAAGTTGTTCCACGTGCCGACGATCGAGAGCAGCAGCACCGTGACGATCGCCGGTCGCAGCAGCGGGAGCGCGACCTGGAAGAACGTCCGCAGCTCCCCTGCGCCGTCGACCCGCGCGGCGTCGAGGATCTCGTCCGGGATGGCGTCCTGGGTGTAGATGCGCATGAGGTAGACGCCGAACGGGCTGAGCAGCGACGGGAGGATCACGGCCCAGATCGTGTTGACGAGCCCGACCTGGCTGAGCAGGACGAAGGTCGGGATGACCAGGGCCGTGAGCGGGACCATGACCGCGCCGAGCAGCAGGTTGAAGAACAGGGAGCGACCACGGAACCGGTACTTGGCGAAGCCGTATCCGGCGAGCACCGCGAGGACCGTGGCACCGATCCCGCCCGAGAACGCGTACAGGAAGGAGTTCCCGAGCCAGCGCCAGTAGATGCCGCCCTGGTGGGTGGAGAGCTCGGCGACGTTGTCGAAGAAGTTGAACTCACCGTCGAACCAGAGCGGCCCGCCGGAGCCGGTGAAGAGCCCGGAGGTGTCCTTCGTGGCTGCGACGATCAACCACCACAGCGGGAGGATGAAGTAGATGACGAGGGCGAGGAGGAAGAGGTGCGAGCCGACGCGTCGGCCACCGGTACGGGCCTCGGGACCCTGACGTCGTCGTCCGGCCTTCGGGTTGACGGCCGGGATGGCGGTGGTAGCGCTCATCATTTGAGTCCGCTCTGCTTGCGCGTGAGGAAGAGGAAGACGTACGAGCCGATGAACACGATGATCCCGAGCGCGAAGGAGATCGCGGAGGCGTAGTTGAACTGGCTGTACGAGAAGGCGAGGGAGTACGCGTACATGTTCGGTGTGTACGAGATGGGGATGGCACCTTGGGCGACCCCGCGCAGCACCTGCGGTTCGGTGAAGAACTGCAGCGTGCCGATCATGGCGAAGATGAGCACCATGACCATCGACGAGGAGATCATCGGCACCTTGATGCGCAGCGCGGTCTGGAACGCGTTCGCGCCGTCGATGCGGGCGGCTTCGTAGATGGACGGGTCGATGCCGCGGAGCGCCGCGTAGATGATGATCATGTAGTAGCCCGACCACTGCCAGGTCACGATGTTGACGAGGCTGCCGAAGATGCTGCTCTGGTCGAGGAAGGACGGCGCCGTGGCCCCGAAGAGCGCGAAGACGTCGGTCGCCGGACCGAAGCGGGGGCTGTAGAGGAAGCCCCACATGAGCGCGCCGATGACCACGGGGATGGCGTACGGGACGAAGATCATGAGTCGTGAGAACTTCGACAGGACGGTCGCCAGGTTGTCGAGCACGAGGGCTGCGACGAGCGCGACGAGCATCTGTGCGGGGATCATGACGAGGGCGAACATCGCCACCCGCGCGAGCCCGCTGAGGAAGATCGGGTCGGTGAAGGCCTTCGCGTAGTTCGCGAGGCCCGTGAACTCGGTACCGGTCGCGAGGGTGGAGGTCTGGAGGCTCATCCAGAACGCGTAGCAGAGCGGGAAGATGAGGAAGGCCGCGAAGACCACGGCGAAGGGGGCGACGAAGAGCCAGCCCCAGCGTTGCCGTCGCCGGTCGATCGCGCCGATGCCGCCTCGTCGCGGACGGACGATCCTGGCGGCCGACGCGGCGGTGGAGGCCGATCCGGTGGTGAGTGCCATGATGCTGCTTTCGAGTCGTGGGGACCACCGGGGCGGCGACTGCGCCGCCCCGGTGACGGAGGACGTGCGGGGCGGCGTCGCGGCCGCCCCGGCGGGCTACTTCGAGGTGAAGCCCTGCTCGGTGGCGTACTTCTCGAGGCTCGCCTGGAGGTCGTCGAGCGCCTCGTCGGCGGTCTTCTCCCCCTGGACCATCGCGTACTGCTGCTCGGTCAACTGGTCGAACGCGTAGTTCTGGAACGGACTGAACGTGAAGCCGCTGTAGCCGGCCGCCGCGGCGAGGAAGACGTCCTTGTTGATCTTCTGACCACCGAAGAACGGGTACTCGAGGTTCGTGAAGTAGTCGGACTCCAGGATCGGCTTGTACGTCGGGAACAGCGCACCCTGCTCGATGCCGATCTTCCACGCCTCGTCGGTGCCGAAGATGTCCTTCGCGACCTCGGCGGCGAGTTTCTTGTCCTTCGCCTGCTCGGTCACGGCGAAGGTGGAACCGCCCCAGTTCACCTGGACGGGGTTCGCCGCGTCCCACTGCGGGAGCGGGGCGGCGCGCCACACGGCGGTGTCGTCGGCGTCGGAGAGGCCCTGCAGGTAGCCCGGGCCCCACGCGGCCGCGAGGTAGACGGCGTAGGTGCCGTCGACGAGGCTCGTGTTGTAGTCGGCGGTGAAGGCGTCGTCGGTGGTGACGAGTCCCTCCTTCACGAGGCCGTCCCAGTAGTTGAGGACCCGCTTGGACGCGTCGTCGTTCACGTCGATCGACACCTCGGTGGGCTTCGTCTTGTCGTACTCGAACGGCTTGGAGCCGGCCTGCGCGAACAACGCCTGGTTGAAGGCCCGGCCGTTCGTCGGGAAGTTGGCGAGGACACCCGTGCCAGCGTCCTTCAGCTGCTTCGCGGCGGCGGCGAACTCGTCCCAGGTGGTCGGGACGGCGATGCCGGCCTTGTCGAAGAGGTCCTGGCGGTAGAGCATGCCCATCGGGCCGCTGTCGACCGGGATCGCGTACACCGAATCACCGCTCGTGACGTCGTTCCACGCGCCCTCGGTGTACTTGTCCTTGACCTCGTTCGCGCCCAGCTCGCCGATGTCGACGAGCGCCTTGCGGATCGTGAAGCTGGAGATGACCTCGGACTCGAGCATGATGACGTCGGGTGCGCCGGACTTCGCCTCGATGGCGGTGGAGAACTTCGTGTACTCGTCGTTGCCCTGGCCGGCGTTCGTCCAGCAGACCTGGACGTCGTCGTGCGTCTCGTTGAAGAGGTCGACGACCTGCTCGAAGGCGGGGAACCAAGCCCAGACGGTGACCTGCGGCACGTCCTTCTTGGTGATGGTGTTGGTGCAGGAGGCTTCGCCGCCTCCGCTTGCGCCACCGGTGGAGCATCCGGTGAGGGCCATCGCTGCAACGGCGACCGTGCCGACTGCTGCGAGAACTCGTGACTTCATGTGGGTGCTGTCCTCTCGGAGATGGAACTTCATTGTCATCGTGCCGGGTTTTACAACGTTGAAGGTAAACGTTGTAAAAGCATGATGCCGGGTGGTTCCAGCGATGTCAAGGACGAATCGAAGTGGTGGATCAGACGGCTGGGAGCGCGGTGGACTCCCGCTGGACGAGCTCGAAGTCAGCGAGCACGAGGCGCGGCGGGAAGGACTCGTCGCGCCGCTCGATGCGCTCCAGCAGCAGATCCACGGCCGTCTCGGCGATCTGGTCGCGCCCCGGCGCGATCGTCGACAGCGACGGCAGGGAGTAGCGTCCCTCGTCGATGTCGTCGAAGCCGATGATCGCCACCTGCTCCGGCATGCGGATGCCACGCTCACTCAGCACGCGCATCGCGCCGAGGGCGAGGGCGTCGTTGAAGGCGACGATACCGTCGAACCGCACTCCCTCGTCGAGCATCGCACGCATCGCGACCGCGCCGTCCAGGCGATGCCAGATCTCGACCTCCCGCACGAGGGACGCGTCGTACGGCAGCCCCGCGGCGTCGAGCGCTTCACGGTAGCCGACGAGGCGCAGCCCGGCCGAACCGATCTCCTCCCCCGGGTGTGCACCGAACGCCACGATCCGTCGGCGCCCCGAAGCGATCAGGTGCTCCGTCGCCGCCCGGACACCCTCGGTGTTCTGCATCGTGACGTGGTCGTTCGGAGCGTTGAAGATCCGTTCGCCGAGGAGGACCATCGGTGTGCGCACCTCGGCGAGGATGTCGACGTCCTCCTCCCCCAGCTCGAGCGCGGAGTACAGGATGCCGTCGACGAGCTGCGTCCGCGGACCACGGACGAGCGCCGCCTCGCGCTCGCGGTCGCCACCGGTCTGCTCGATGAGCACGTACAGACCACGCTGCGCCGCGGCGTGCATGACGGCGTCGGCGAGCTCGGCGAAGTAGGAGTTCCGGAGGTCGGGGATGATCAGGCTGATGACGCCGGACCGGCCGGAGCGGAGCCCGCGTGCGGAGAGGTTCGGGCGGTAGCCGAGCTCGGCGATCGCCGCGAGCACCCGCTCCTTGGTGGCCTGCTTGATGTGGGGGTAGTCGTTGACGACGTTCGAGACGGTCTTGGCGGACACCCCGGCGAGCTTCGCCACGTCGTGCAGGGTGGTCGCCATGATCCTCCTCGGCGGCGGCATGCCCGGCCGCCCTGTACGCACTCTACAACGTTGAAGGAGCGGCCCTGGATCCGGGCGTGTGGGCGATCACGGAGCCGGTGGACTCCCTCGGGACGACGCGGAAGCCACTGACGATCGCGCGCGGTGCCTCCGGCTGCCCGGGTGCGGCGATCCGCTCGATCAGGAGCTCGACGGCGCGCTCCGCGATCTCCTCCCGGCCGATGTCGACCGTGGACAGGGTCGGGAGGGCGTAGCGCGTCTCGTCCAGGTCGTCGAAGCCGATGATCGCGACGTCGTCGGGGATGCGGAGCCCGGCGTCCTGGAGGACGCGCATGGCACCGAGGGCCATCGCATCGTTGAAGGCGACGACGCCGTCGAACGGCAGGCCCGCGGCGATGACCTCGCGCATCGCGTTCGCCCCGTCGCTACGGTGCCAGCTGACGACGGTGCTGACGTAGGCGGGATCGGCCGGGATGCCCGCGGCTTCGAGCGCCTCGCGATACCCCTGGAGACGGAGGGCGGCCGGCCCGAGGGTGTCGTGCGGGTCGGTGCCGAGTGCGACGATGCGGCGTCTGCCCTGCGCGAGCAGGTGTTCGGTCGCCGCGCGGGCGCCGTCGACGTTGGCCATCGTCACGTGGTCGCGGTCGCCGTCGAACAATTGCTCGCCGAGGATCACCATGGGCCCGTCCGGGAGGAGCGCACTGTCGTCGCGGTCGAGGCTGAGCGGACTGTAGAGGATGCCGTCGACGAGCTGCATGCGCGGCCCGCGAAGGATCTCGAGCTCGACGTCGCGACCGCCGGCCACCTGCTCGATGAGCACCGAGAGCCCGCGCGCACGAGCCTGACGCATGACCGCGTCCGCGAGCTCCGCGAAGTAGGCGTTGCGGAGGTCGGGGATGATGAGGCTGATCACGCCGGACCGGCCGGAGCGGAGGCTCCGGGCCGAGAGGTTGGGGCGGTAGCCGAGCTCGGCGATCGCGCGCTCGACCTTGGAGCGGGTCGCATCGCTCACGTGCGGGTAGTCGTTGACGACGTTCGAGACGGTCTTGATCGAGACGCCCGCGCGTGCGGCGACGTCGTGCATCGTGATCGACACGCGTCTCCTCCCCCGGCCGGCTCCCGGCTGTCAGCAGACTACCGCTCCGCCGGCACGGGGTGTCGTGGCCGCCAGCGCGGTGCGCTGACGCGAGCGCGTCGATCAGCCGTCGGTCAGCGGGACCCGTTTCTTCGGTTCGGTCGACATCCGGTGCAGCAACGGCACCGCGATGATGAGCGCGACACCGGCACCGAGCAGCAGCCCACCGATCGTGTCGCTCACCCAGTGGGCGCCGAGATAGGTCCGCGACAGCATCATCAGCAGCGTGTAGGCGACACCGATCAGCCACACCCAGACCCGCGGGAAGATGATCCCGAACGCGACGGCGATGGTCGCCGCGTTCGCACTGTGCCCCGAGGGGAAGGAACCGAAGTCCGCGTGGACCAGGATGTCCTCGGGCCGCGATCGACCGACGATGTTCTTGATGATCTGCACCGCTCCGGCGCTCAGGGCGGAGACGATCGCGAAGTACAGGGCGGCCCATGGACGGCGCAACAACAGCAGGACGGCGATCCCGAGCAGCGGTACGACGAAGATCGCGACGACCCCGCCGCCGAGCCAGTTCATCACGAGCGCAGCCTGGACGAGCCACGGCGACCGCTCCTCGAGGACCTCCTGCATCCACTCCTCGTCGAACCCGAACGGGGCGTTCGGGCCGCGCTGGAAGAGCAGCACGCCGAGCAGGAGGACGAGGACCACGGCGATCGCGCCGCTGATCAACGGCCACCGCCGGGAGACCTTCGCAGCGAGCTTCGGATCGGGCCGGATCGACGCCGGGTCCGGATCCATCGCGAGCGCACCCGACTCGTCGAGGGCTGGCGAGACCGCCTTGTGCACCTCGGGAGCCGGTGCAGCTGCTGGGTCGTCGTGGTCGTCGGGTGCCGTCATCGTCCCATCATGCCGTGTCGGGTATGTCTCACGCGTGGGCTTGCGCCAGGAGGATGACGCGTTGATCGCCGCGCCGATGCGCCGCCGGATATGCGCTGGCGACCGACGGCCGACGAGCACGACCTGCGGGCCTGGCGGGCGATACTGGAGCAGTGACCCACGACGCCCGCACCGCTCCCCTCGCCGACGACGCGCGGTGCCCCTGCCTGTCCGGCGAGACGTACGGCGCCTGCTGCGGGCGCCTGCACCGAGGTGAGTCGTCGGCGGCCACCGCGGAGGCGCTCATGCGGTCGCGATTCTCGGCCTTCGCGGTCGGCGACGCGGAGTACCTGCTGCGCACCTGGCATCCGTCGACCAGGCCGGCGTCGCTCGAGCTGGACGGCTCGCTCCGCTGGTATCGGCTCGACATCCTCGCGACCTCCCGCGGTGGGCTGCTCGACACCGAGGGGATGGTCGAGTTCGTCGCACACCACAAGGTTCCCGGCGTGCGGGGCTCGGCGGGGAGCCAGCACGAACGGAGTCGGTTCTCGAAGGACACCGGCGCGTGGACGTACCTCGACTGCGTGGACCGGTGACCTGACGGCGCGAGCCACCAGGTCAGCCGGCGAGGGCCGGGACCTTCTTCGGTTGCACGATGAACCAGAGCGCACACACCGACACGACCGAGGTCGCGGCCATCACGGCACCCATGGGGATCGCGGTACCGATCCCGAGCACACCGACGATGGGCGAGATGAGTCCCGCAAGCCCGAAGTTGAGCGCCCCGAGGAGCGACGCCGCAGTCCCGGCCTCGTGCCCGTGGTTCGCGAGGGCGAGCACCTGCACCGCCGGGAAGCCGAAGCCACACGACAGGATGAAGAAGAACAGCGGCACCAGCACACCGAACAGCCCGACGTCGGCCATCGTCAGCGCGACGATCGTCACTGCGGAGATGAGCTGCACGATGGTCGTGCACGCGAGGATCCACTGCGGCCCATACCAGCGCATGAGGCGCGACGAGATCTGCACCCCGGCGACGATGCCGAGCGAGTTCACCGCGAACAGGAGACCGTACTGCTGTGCGTCGAAGTCGTAGACCTCCTGGAAGAGGAACGACGAGCTCGAGAGGTAGGCGAACAGGCCCGAGAAGCTCATGCCACCGATGAGGGCGACACCGACGAACACGCGGTCGCTGAACACCGAGCGGTAGCGGTCGCGGACGGTGCTGTGCCCGGCGTCGCGACGCCGCGCGGGCGGCAGGGTCTCGACGATCCAGAGCGACACCGCGATGACGACGAACAGCCCGTAGGCGGCGAGGAACACGAAGAGTCCGCGCCAGTCGAGGACGAGGAGGAGCTGCGACCCGATGACGGGGGCGGCGATCGGCGCGAGGCCGTTGACGAGCGCGAGTCGCGACAGCATCCGCACGAGCGGCTTCCCGCCGAAGAGGTCGCGGACCATCGCCATCGCGACGACACCACCGGCCGCCGCACCGGCACCCTGCAGCACGCGGAACACCATGAGCCACCCGATGTCGGGCGCGAACGCGGCGCCGACCGAGGCCAGGATGTGGATGCTCGTCGCGAGGATGAGCGGGAGACGCCTGCCGACCTTGTCGCTCCAGGGCCCCATGAAGAGCTGACCCACCGCGAAGCCGATCGTGGTCCCGGTGAGGGTGAGCTGGATGAGGCTGACCGGGACGTCGAGGTCCTGTTCGAGGATCGGGAACGCCGGCAGGTAGAGGTCGATGGTGAACGGCCCGAGCGCGGTGAGCGCGCCGAGCACGAGGATGTAGACGAGGCGCTGCCTGCCCGAGAGCGAGTCCCCTGGGTGGACGACGGTGATTCCTGCGGTGTGCACTGGTGAACGGATTCCTAGCGAGGTGCGGGGGTGGGAGGAGTGGTCCGAATCGATGTCGAATCGATTCGAGAAGCGGCGTCAAGGCTAGCAGTCGGGGACGCGTTTTCGCGACACCCCCGGACGACCGATCGGCGTCGACCTCGCTCCACAGCCCCTGGGGAGCAGCCTCGCCTCGACGACCCCCAGGCGACCGCCCAGCATCCGTTTCACGACGTTCGCTAGGCTGATCCGGCTGCAGACGAACCGGTCGCGGTCCGCCTGCCTGGAGCCCGATCCACCCTGCATGTACCCCCGATGCAGGCCCCGTAGCCGCCGACGGAAGAGAGCCATGCCAGACCACTCCCGAGCCCCGCTGCCGTTCCAGGTCGATCTTCGCGGAGTCGTCGACCTGCTCAGCCGCCACATCTACTCGGGACCGCGCGTCTACCTCCGCGAGCTCCTGCAGAACGGACGCGACGCCGTCGCAGCCCGTCGCGCCGACGACCCGACGGCGCCTCCCGGCAGACTCCTCATCACCCCGCACGTGCCACCGTCCGGCTCGGAGGCGGGTACGCCGTTCCGATTCCGCGACGACGGTGTCGGGCTCACCCGCGACGAAGCCGCCGAGCTGCTGGCGACGGTCGGCCGCAGCTCCAAGCGCGGCGACCTCGACGAACTCCAGCGCGGCGACTACCTCGGCCGGTTCGGCATCGGGCTGCTGAGCTGCTTCATGGTCGCCGACACCATCACCGTCCGCAGCCGCTCGGCTCGTGGCGGTCCGGCCATCGAGTGGATCGGCGACGCCGACGGCACGTTCACGATCCGAGAACTCGACGACGCCACGACCGCCGCCATGCCGATCGGCTCGGAGGTCGTACTCGACCCGCGCATCGACGGCCCACTGCACGACGGCAGTCTGCTCGGGCACGGCACGGTGCTCGGCCTCGCCAGCACCTTCGGACGGTTCCTCGACCTCGACGTCGAGGTGGTCGATCCCTCCGCACCCGACCACCCGGTGCGCATCAACGTCGACCCGGTGTTCCGGACGGCTGAAGCGACCACTCGCGAGGCACTTCTGGCGTTCGGGGAGGACCTCCTCGGGACGCGCCCGTTCGACGCCGTCGAGATCGTGGTGCCAGGCACCGGCACCCGCGGCACCGCCTTCGTCCTCCCCTCGCCACCTCCGCCGGGCGCCCGGCAGGCGAGCCGGGTCTACCTCGGCGGCATGCTGCTGAGCGAACAGATCGACGACCTGCTTCCCGAGTGGGCGTTCTTCGTGCGCTGCATCGTCGACACGACAGGACTCCGACCGACGGCGTCGCGCGAGCAGCTCGTGCAGGACGACGCGTTGGAGTTCACCCGCGAGGCCATCGGAGCAACCCTGCGACGGTGGATCCTCGACCTCGCCCGCCAACGGCCGCACCGACTCCAGGAGTTCATCGGCGTCCACCAGCTCGGCATCAAGGCGATCGCCGCGCACGACGACGACCTCGCGAGCGCCGTCGTCCGGTGGCTCCCGATCGAGACCTCCGCCGGCACGATGACCATCGACGAACATCTGTCGCAGACCGGCGTCATCCGGTACACGGCATCCCGTGACGAGTTCCGTCAGATCGCCGCAGTCGTCGATCCGGCCTCACCGATCGTCAACGGCGGGTACGTGTACGACCAGGAGATCCTGGAGCGGCTGCCCCACCTGATCGACGGCGTTCGGGTCGAACGGGTGACGGTCGCCGACGAGCTCGACAACCTCGAGCCGCCGCACCTGGACGACCTCGCCGCGACGACGGCACTCGAGGACCGCGCCAGCCGCGTGCTCGCCGAGGTCGAGTGCCGGGTCTCGGTGCGCCGGTACCGGCCGGACGACCTCGCCGCGCTGTACGTCGCCGACCCGTCCGTACTCCGACGGCTCGAGCGGCACCGGGCCGCCTCGGTCGCGCCGGGTATCTGGTCGCAGGTCGTCGGGGCCGTCGACTCCTTCCTCGCCGACGCCGGCCCGGGAGGCATTGAGGCCGACACCGCGGCCCGGCTCTGCCTCAACTGGAACGCGGCGCTCGTCCGCCGCTTGGCGACCCTCGACGACGACCTCGTGTTCGAGCGCAGCATCCAACTGCTCTACGTCCAGGCGCTCCTCGCCGGGCACCGCCCCCTCGAAGCACGCGACCGCCGCATGCTCGACGCAGCCATGACCGACCTGATCGGCCTCAGTGTCGGTCTCGACGACAAGGAACTCCGATGACCGACACCACCGACACCCCTGTGAACGACATCGACCCCGAGGCGAGCGTCCAGGACCTCCTCGAGGAGGCCGACACCCTGCCGTGTGGTCCCGCCGAGCGCGCCCTGCTCGACGAGGCACTCCGGCGAGCTGAGGCCGCCGGCGACGAGGAGGCCGCGTACGCGACCCGCATGCGGTTGACCCAGTCGGCACACATGACGGGCGACACCGACGCCATGTTCAGCTCCTTCGGCTGGTGCGTCGGCAAGCACGACGCGGACCCGGAGCGCTTCCCGATCACGGTCGACGGCTGCGACCTGCTGTTCCAGTACAAGTGGATGGCCGGCCGGCTGTCGACGAACCCGACGTTCTCGCTCGCGCAGATCGAGGCGATGCACGAGGACATGCGGGCGAGGTACGCGGCAGCGGGCGCCACGATGAGCGGCGTGGTGCAGTCGCAGTTCCACATCGCGACGGTGACCGGTCGCCTCGACGAGGCCGCCGCGTTCCTGGAACGCCGCTCGACCATCGAGGACGACCGCTACAGCCACTGCGAAGCGTGCGTGCGCAATGAGGACGCCTGGTTCCACCAGCTCCGCGGGCACGACGACGACGCGATCCGGATCTACGACGAGATGTTCGAGAACCGCATGAGCTGTGGCGAGGAGCCGGAGACGAGCGAGGCACAGGCGCTCCTCCCCTACCTCCGCGCCGGCCGGTTCGACGATGCCAAGGCGGCGCACCAGCGCAGCTACCGGGTCGCCCGTTCCAACGCCGACGGGTTCGGCATCATCGCCGACCACCTCGTGTTCTGCGCCGTCACGGGCAACGAGGCGCGCGGCCTGGCGATGCTCGAACGCCACCTGCCGGCCCTCGTCAACGACCCCATCAACCTGTCCGGGCACGCCGACGGGCTCATCGCGGTCGGCGTCCTGCTGGATGCCGTCGCCCGAGCCGGTCACGGTGATCTGCCCGTCCGCGGTGCCGACGCCCCGGACCTTGCCCGGTACCTCGGCACCGAGTCGACCGACGCCGCCGACTGGACCGTCAGCGCGGTCGCGGCGCGCGCCTGGGCAGCAGCCGAGCACCTGACCCGTGCCTTCGACGAACGCAACGGCAACGGCTTCCGCACCGAGCGGCTCGAGGCCGCGCGGGCACTCGCGACGGAGCACTGGGACCTCCCGCTGTCGGTCGAGGGGTTCGCAGCCCCGGTCGCCGAGCCGGAACCGGCGACCACGGCCGCCGAGTGGCGCGAACGGACCTCCGCGCTCCTGCAGAGCGCCGACCCACGCGGTGCGATCGTCGCCGCCGAGCAGGGCCTCGCGCTCCTCGCGGACGACGCGGATCCCGACGAGAACCTCCGCGCCGGGCTCCTCGGCGCGATCGCGCAGGCAGCGGTCATCGAGGGTGACGACGACCGCGCGAGCGGGGCCTGGGCCGACCGCGACACCGCGCTCCGTGCGGCAGGACGCATCGCGGTCGCCGACGTCGAGGCACGCTTCGGTGTGGCCCTCCTCGGCACGGCGACCGAGGACCGGCTCACCCTCCTGCTCGCCGAGCTCGACGACGCCCGTCTCGTCCCCGTCGACGCGGACCGGCTCATCCACACGCTCGTCGTCACCGCACGCCATGCGTTCGAGCTGGCGGGAGCGCAGACCGAGCAGGAGTCCGCGGAACGGTTCATGGGGATCGCCGACCGGCTCGCCGGTGAGGCCGTGCTCGCCGCCGCGGTCGACGACCCGGGCGAGGCAGGCCCGCCGGCCCGTCTCCTGCACGCGCACCTCTTCGCCGTGACCGGCCGGATCGAGGAGGCGGCAGAGCTTCTCGACCCACTCCTCGAGCCCGGGCAGCGGGCGTCGGTCCGCCTCCCCGCGCTGACGCTCCGCACCCGGATGCTCGGCGGGGCCGGGGCCTTCGCCGAAGGGGTCGCGCTCGCCGACGAACTCGTCGCCCTCCAGACACTCCTCGGCAACCGGCTCGGCATCATCCAGGCGTGCTCCCTCTCGGCGGCACTCCTGAGCGACGCCGACCGTGACCGCGAGGCCGCGGCCCGCATGCAGCTGGCGATCACCCACGCGAAGCGGGCGGAGTACGACGACCTCGACTCGCTCACCCTCCAACTCGCGCGGTACCTCCAGTTCGCGGGCGATGCCGCCACGGCGCTCGAGCACTACGACGAGGTCTACCAGGCGAAGCGCGAGCACGCCGCGCCGGGTGAGCTCGCGGACCTGCTCGCCAACATGGGCGAGGCCGCGCGCATGATCGGCGAACACGGCATGGCGTACGGCGTGTGGCGCGCAGCGATCGACGACGCCGCGTCCGTCGGGAACGACCAGGTGGTCATCCGCACCGGCTTCGGGTTGAGCACGCTCCTCGTCCAGTTCGAGGACGACGACGCGATCGAGGTCATCGACCAGGCCCTCGCCGCCGCTCGCCGGCTGGGCGACCCGCAGCTCCTCGTCCAGGCACTCCAGCGTGCGGCGAGCGCACGGGCGGCCTTCGGCGACGACACCGGGCTGCCGCTCTACTCGGAGGCTCGTGACATCGCCTCGGCGCACGAGGCCGCGTGGCTCGTGGCCGACATCACCGATTCGGAGGCCCGCTCGCTCGGTGCGCTCGGACGCGCCGACGACGCGACGGCGACCGCTCGGCTCGCCGCTGCGGGGTTCGTGGCCGCCGGCGACGAGAACGGCGCGGCGGTGGCCGAGGTGTTCGCGGCGAGGTCGCGGGTCGCCGTCGACGACCACGCCGCTGCCGTCGACCTGTTCCGTTCGGCTCGCGGACGCCTGCCTGCCGGCTCGCCCGATTGGACGACGGTCACGGCCGAACTCGCGGACGCGCACGAGCGCTTGGAGCAGCACACTGACGCGGCACTGCTGCGGGCCGAGATCGAGGAGTGATCGGGACCGTCCTCAGCGCGCCGACGGCACCGCGAGGACGGTCTTCCGACCGCGCCTAGGGCAGTCGCGCGAAGGCGCGGACGGGGAAGGTCGCGAAGTCCTCGACGAGCGGCGGCGTCGCGGTGAAGGCGGCGCCGCTCGCGGGGAGCTGCTCGAGGCCGGTGAGGTGCTCGACCACCTGGATCCCGGCTTCGAGGAGCAGCGAGTGGGCCGGACGCGCGCCACCGGATCCCGGCTCGGTGTCGTCGATGTTGATGGAGTCGATGCCGACGAGCACCACGCCCTGCTCGACGAGGTACCGCACCCCGTCCTCGGCGAGGTAGGGAGCGTCCTTCGTGTAGGCCTCGGTCGCGAAGTGGCGGTCCCACCCGGTGTGCAGGAGGACGGCGGTCCCGCGCAGCTCGCGCTCGAGGAAGACGTTCGCGCCGATGCCGCGTTCGGTGGAGTCCTGGAGGTGGAACACCTCGGCCGGGAGGTCGACGAGCTGCTCGAGCGTCAGGCTCGCGAGGTCGCCGCCGCCGGCGTAGCGGTGGTACGGGCTGTCGAGGTAGGTGCCGGTGTTGCCGACCATCTCGATGATGTCCATCGCGAACTCGGTGCCCTCGGCGTACTTCGGGCGCGAGTCCTCACGCGTGAGGAACGGACGGATCACCGGCTCCGGCAGCCCCGGGTAGGTGCGGAGGCCGGCACGGATCGGGTGGCTGAGTTCGACGAGCGCGCCCTCCGGACGGGGGCGCACGGCGTCCGCATCCGCTGCGGCGTCCGGCATTTCGAGTCCGGCTGCCGCTGCCGCCGCCAGGATCCCGCGGGAGCCCTTGTGCTGCTCGCGCACGATCTCGAGCTTGGTGATCCGGATCTCGCCGACCATCGCGAGACCGAGGTGCGTGACGAGCAGCCGACCGACCTCCTGCTGCTGCGCCTTCCCCTTCGCCTGCGCGATGGCGGGCGGCAGGTCGAGACGGAAGTCCTCGACGGCGAGACCGCCGCCGTTCAGGAAGCTGACGGTGGCATCGAGGACGGCGCGTTGTTCGGTCATGCCCTCATTCTGACGGGTGCTGCGAACCCTGCCGAGGGATTCCCGGCCATGGGCCACCGATATCCGGCCATGACCATGGGGTTCCGTCGACTGGACGGCTGAGTGCACTCCACAAGCAGCCCTCATGAGGCTTTTGTACACAGGGCTTGCATATCACATACCTCATGCTTATCCTCGATATGCAAGGACGGTTGACGAACCCGTCCGCGGACGAGGAGAGCCCCCATGAAGCACCAACGAACCCTGTCGATCGCCGCTGCAGCCGCCACGCTGGCCGTGCTCTCCGCGTGCACGGGCGACGCCGGGGGCGAGCGTGTCGGTCGCTGCGCGATCGCAGACGAGTTCGCCGCTGGCACGCCGGTCGACGCGACGCCGTCCGGCGAGATCACCTTCCAGACCACCGCACTGAAGGCCTCGTTCTCCGAGTACTTCACCGAACTCATCGAGGACTTCGAGGCCGCCTACCCCGGCACGACCGTCACCTGGGAGGACGACCCTGGCGACGGCAGCTTCGCCACCCGGCTCGTCGCGGACGCGCAGGCGTGCTCGCTGGCAGATGTCGTGAACATGCCGCTCGCCACCGCCGGCGGGCTCCGCGAACAGGGCTTCCTCGCCGACCTCGACGCCGCGTCACCGGGCATCGGCGACGACTTCATCCCGAGCCTGTGGGACAGTCTGGTCCTCCCCGGCGACGACCACCACTACGTGCTCCCCTGGCACTGGGGCCTCATCGGCCTCCAGACGTACAACACCGAGCTCATGCAGCGCGCCGGGCTCGACCCGGAGCAGCCGCCGACCACCTTCGAGGAACTCTTCGACGCGGCCGATCAGGTCGCCGAACGGTCGAACGGCGAGTTCAGTGCCTTCTCCGCGAGTCTCGGTCTGCGACTCCCGCTCGAGTGGCAGCTGCAGGAGGCCGAGGTCATCGCCGACGACGGTTCGGCGTTCGTCTTCGCCGACGATCCGGCCGTGCAGGAGTGGACCGAGCGCATGACGCGACTCGCGCTGGCCGGCGGCATCCCGAAGGACTCGATCGCGTCCGACGACGAGCCCACCGCCCTGTTCACCCAGGGCGCGACCGTCTGGGGCTCACCGAACGCCTCGTCGCTCCGGTACGTGCAGGAGGGCAACCCGGGCGTGTACGAGCACGTGGGCGTCTCGTCCCTCCTCGACCGCCGCGGCACCGCGATCGCCGAGGTGCAGACCATCGGTGTCCCGAGCACGAGCACCAACCCGGCCACCGCCATCGCTTTCGCGCGGTTCCTCCTCGCCGCCGAGCAACAGAGCCGCTTCATCAGCGACCCACGCATCCAGAACTTCCCGAGCACCACCGAGTCGCTCGGCATCCCGAAACTCACGGACATCACCGGTACCGCACCCATCGATGAGGCGAACCGTCTCGCCGTCGACCTCGCCGACGAAGCGGAGATCGTCACCATCGTGCAGTGGAGCGACGCGGTCGCGAACGCGGTCAACGCCGAGCTCCAGCTGGCGCTCACCGGGAAGAAGGCGCCGCGTGAGGCACTCCAGGCCGCCCAGGACGCGGCCAACCGGGTCATCGGAGCCGATGCTCGATGACGACCGCGATCCACCTCAACGGGGCGGCCCGCTATCGACCGCCCTGGGTGCCGCTGCTGTGGTGCGCACCCGCGCTGCTCATGATCACGATCTGGAGCGTCGGGCCCTTCATCGGGACCATCGCGCTGTCGTTCACCGACACCTCCCCGCTCGGCATGGGTGGAGCGTTCGTCGGCCTCGACAACTACCGCTCGATCCTGCAGGACCCCGCGTTCTGGTCCGCGACCGGCAACAGCGTGCTGTACACGATCATCGCCGTCCCCCTGCTGGTCGTCCTCCCGTTGCTGCTCGCGCAGCTCGTCCACACCCGACTCCCCGGGATGGGGTTCTTCCGCTCCGCCTACGCGGCTCCGATCGTGGCGTCCGTGGTCGCGGTCGGGCTGGTCTGGCAGAACCTCCTCTGTGAACAAGGGCCCGTCAACACGGTGCTCCAGCGGGTCGGTCTCATCCAGCAGGCGGTGCCGTTCCTCTCCGAGGGGTCGCTCATCCTGCTCAGCGCCATCGCCCTCACGGTGTGGCGTGGGCTCGGGTGGTACCTGATCTTCTACCTGGCGGCGCTCTCGAACATCCCTCGCGAGTTGTACGAGGCGGCCGAGCTCGACGGCGCCGGCCCGACGCGACGGTTCCTCACCATCACGGTGCCGGGCACCCGCCTCACGATGCTCCTCGTCGGGCTCCTCGCCGGCATCGGGTCGCTCCGCGTGTTCAGCGAGGTCTACCTGCTCGGCGGCGCCACCGGTGGTCCGGGAGGCGAGGCACGGACACTCCCCTTCTTCATCCGCGACGCAGCGCTCGACCCGATCACCGGGAACGCGGGCTACGGTGCGGCCGCGAGCGTGGCACTCTTCGCCCTCACCGCGGTGTTCGCCGTGCTGGCGCAGCGCTTCGGCGGGGAGCGGGACGCATGAGCGCGCGCATCGAGCAGTCGCCCGCACGACCGCTCCTGCGGCGTCGGCGTCGGCGCTGGTCGAGGACGACACCGGCGCGGTACGCGCTCCTGCTCCTCGTCCTCGTCATCTCCGTCGGCCCGCTGCTGTGGCAGTTCCTGTCGTCGCTCAAGGGCTCCGGCGAAGCACTCTTCGGGCGCGACGCCACCCTGTTCCCACAGCTGCCGACGTTCGACGCCTACGTCACGATCTTCCGGCAGATCCCGATGGACGCCTACCTGACGAACAGCGCGATCGTCTGCGCGCTCACCATCGCCTCCCAGGTGGTGCTGCCGACCGCAGCCGGGTACATGCTCTCCCGACGCGGCTGGCGCGGGCGGCGGGTCGCCTTCACCGTGCTGATCGTGTCGATGGTCGTGCCGTTCGAGTCGATCATGGTGTCGCTCTTCCTCATGACCCAGGAGCTCGGTCTGCTCGACACCCTCGTCGGCGCGTGGCTCCCCGGTGCGGTCTCCGCGATGAACGTCCTCATCATGCGGGCCTCATTCACGGCGGTGCCCGACGAGATCGAAGACGCCGCGTTCCTCGACGGAGCCTCGGAGTGGCAGCGGTTCACCGCCCTGTTCCGGCCGTCGTCCATCGGCGCGATGCTGGTCGTCGTCGTCAACTCGTTCATCACCGCGTGGGACGACTTCCTCTGGCCGCTCCTCGTCCTGCGGAGCGAGTCGTCGTTCACCGTCTCGCTCGGACTCGCACGACTTTCGGCGTCGTCGTTCGGGTTCGACCCCAGGGTCGTGATGGCCGGATCCATCATCGCCGTCGTCCCCGTCCTCGTGGTGTTCATCGTGCTGCAACGATGGTTCCACCGAGGCGTCGCAGCAGGAGGAGTCAAGTGAGTCGACAGCCGCACCACCACGAGCATCGTCCCGTCCCGACCGAGGGCCAGTTGCGTTGGCAACAGGACGGCTTCGGCGTGTTCTTCCACTTCGGGGTCAACACCTTCGCCGGCAAGGAATGGAGCGACGGCACCCTGCCCGCCTCGAGCTTCGATCCGAGCGACCTCGATGTGCGGCAGTGGGTGCGCGTCGCGGCCTCGATCGGCGCCGGATACGTCATCCTCACCGCGAAGCATCACGACGGGTTCTGTCTCTGGCCGACCACGACGACCGACTACAGCGTCGCATCCTCACCGTGGCGGGACGGCCACGGCGACATCGTGGCCGAGCTCGCAGCAGCCTGTCGCGAAGCGGGTCTCGGACTAGGGCTGTACCTCTCGCCGTGGGATCGCCACGCTCCCGAGTACGCCGACGAGGCGCGCTACGCCGAGGTGTACGCCCGGCAGCTCACCGAACTGTGCACGAACTACGGCGAGCTCGTCGAGCTGTGGTTCGACGGCGCCGGGTCCGAGGGGTACACCTACGACTGGCCCGGCATCACCGCCATCATCGAACGACTCCAGCCGCAGGCGATGGTGTTCAACATGGGCGCCCCGACGATCCGCTGGGTGGGTAACGAGAACGGTCTCGCCGAAGACCCGGTGCGGTACGTCGTCGACCACACCGACTTCAGCAACTACACCGTCGTCACCAGCCGGTTCGAGGAGGCCCTGTACCTGCCGCCGGAGTGCGACGTCTCGATCCGCCGCGGCTGGTTCTGGCACCCGGACGACGAGCCGAAGTCGATGGAGCATCTGCTCGCGATCTTCTACCGGTCCGTCGGACTCGGAGCGAACCTGCTCCTCAACCTCCCACCCGACACCCGCGGGCTCCTCCCCGACGCCGATGTGGAACGCGTGACCGCCTGGGCCGCGGAGCGCGACCGCCGCTTCGCGCGGCCGATCCCGGGAACCCTGACCGCCGACGGGTCGACGGTCACCGTCACGTTCGCGGAGCCGGTCACCATCGATCACCTCCGGCTGCACGAGAACCTCACCGCCGGGCAGCTGACCGACCGCCACGAGGTCCGGACACCGGACGGCCGCACGCTCGTCGAAGCCGGTTCCGTCGGCGTCTCGAGGGTGCACGTGTTCGAACCGGTCACGACCGATCGGTTGACGATCGGGCTCGTCCCCGACGTCGTCGATGAGGCGGGCCGCTCTGCGGAAGCGCCGACACCGATGCTCCTCGCGGTCACCGCGTTCCACACTGGCTCGAGCACCGTCCCCGAGCTGCCGGTCGGGTACGAGGCTCCGACGGAGGCCCCCGACTGAGCCGGCCGCGCCTCGACGCGGAACTAGGCTGGAGGGCGTGCAGGCGCTTCCCGAACCACTCGACATGAGTGCGCTCACCCGGCCGCTTCCCCGACACGAGGTTCACGAGCAGTGGCGAGCCTTCGTCAGGGAGGACCCCGGCGCCCGCGATCGCATCGGGCGAGTCCGACGGCTCACCACCACCCTCGGCGCGATCGGCGGACTGTTCGGCATCTTCTTCTTCGGCCTGGTCGGCCTGCTCGCCTACGCTCAAGGCGGCAGGAACGCGGGAGGGATCGCCTTCGGCATGGGCACGCTCGTGGTGGTCATGATCCTCCTCGCCGTGATCCTCGTCCGCATGACGATCCGGGTCTGGTCGCGTAGGACCCTGCGGCGCACACACCTCCGCCTCGCCAGCTTCGCCGAGGCCAACGGGTTCGACTACCGCGTCGGTCCCATCGCCCTCCAGCGCGACATGCCCTGGCGGAGCCGCGGGTCGGTGAACCTCCACCGAGTCCTCCGGAGCCGGGAGCCGCGCGGCATCGAGATCGCCGACTACGAGGTCATCGGCAACCGCAAGAACCTCGCGGCCCCCTTCGGTGGCTACTGCGCACTCCGGATGCCCGTCGCCCTCCCCCACATCCTGCTCCGCGCCCAGGACGGCCGCCGCCGAGGGATGACTGGCGCCGGCGCCCCGGCCGATGCGCAGCGGCTCAGCCTCGAGGGCGGGTTCGACCGCCACTTCCAGCTGTACTGCCCGGTCGGCTACGAGGCCGATGCCCTCTATCTGTTCACGCCCGACGTGATGGCCCGACTGCTCGACCACGTGCGCGGCTTCGACGTGGAGATCGTCGACGACTGGCTCCTGCTCGTGACCAGCGACGATCTCGTCACGACGAAGGTCGACGATTGGCAGGACATCGCCGCCGCTGTCGACGCCGTGGACGACCGCGTCGAACGCTGGGCACGGTGGCGGGAGACCCGAGGTGACCGGCGAAGCGCCAAGACGGACGAGTCGGCCTCGACCGCGGCGGCCGGCCGCGTCAGCACCCGTGGTCGGCGCCTCAGCGTCCGGATGAGCGTCGACGACATCCTCATGTGGAGCGCGCTCGGGCTGTTCGTCGTCGGCACGATCATCGGGCTCCGGTAGCGCGCTCGAACGCTCCCGAACCGATCCGGGTCAGTCGCCGTACTCGTCGAGGAAGGTGTCCGACTCGGCATCGAGCGCACATCCCTCGGCGGCGGCCTCCGCCGGGGTGCGGTCGCCGGCGTCGACGATGCGGCTCGACTGCTCCTCGATGCACCGTTCCATCGCCCGCTCGGCGGCCGCTGGGTCGGCGGCGGTGAGCCCGCCGGTCGCTGCGACGATCGCGAGGACCGCTCCGACGCCGGCGACGAGGACGGTCCCACCGATCGCGAGCTTCCACCCGAGCCTCGTCGGCTCGGCCGTCCCCTCATCGCCCGGCTCGTGCTGCTCCGTCTGCGTGAACACATCCGTCATCGGTCAACCCCCGTCGCTCAGCGCACCACCCCCGGCACGTCGCCCCAGGCTAGCAAGCGCCGTCGTCGCACCGCACGATCGACGACACCACGACACGAGACGGCCTCCCGCCGGTGGGCGGGAGGCCGTCTCGATCGGATCGTCCCGGGGTTAGAACCCCTGGGCGAGGCGGTAGTACGCGTTGTTCCAGCGCACCTCACGCTGGAAGTCGCGCGTGGTGGTCGACTCGTCGATCACGAGGAGCTCGGTCTTGGCGATCTCCGCGAAGTCGGCGAACACCTCGACCCCCACGGCGGTCGACATGACGGTGTGGTGCGCGGCACCGGCGGTCAGCCAAGCGGCGGCAGACGTCGCGAAGTCCGGAGCCGGCTTCCACACGGCGCGCCCGACGGGCAGCTTCGGCAGGGCCTCGATGGGCTGGACGACCTCGACGACGTTCGCCGTCAGCCGGAAGCGGTCGCGCATGTCGCTCATCGCGACGACCACGGCGGGGCCGGAGTCGGCCGTGAAGACCAGGCGCACCGGGTCCTCCTTGCCGCCGATGCCGAGCGGGTGCACCTCGAGGGTGGCACGAGCCGAAGAGAGCGTCGGGCTGACCTCGAGCATGTGCGCCCCGAGGATGAGCTCGTTGCCGGGCTCCATGTGGTACGTGTAGTCCTCCATGAGCGACGCGCCACCGGGGAGGCCGGCACCCATGACGGACGCGGCGCGCACGAGGACGGCGGTCTTCCAGTCGCCCTCCGCACCGAAGCCGTAGCCGTCGGCCATGAGGCGCTGGACGGCGAGGCCCGGCAGCTGACGCAGCTCACCGAGGTCTTCGAAGCTCGTCGTGAACGCGGCGAAGTCGCCGGCCTCGAGGAAGGAGCGCAGGCCCAGTTCGATCGCGGCACCGTAGCGGAGCGACTCGTGCCGCTCGCCACCCTTCCGCAGCTCGGGGACGACGTCGTACAGCTCCTCGTACTCGGCGACGAGGGCGTCGATGTCGGCGTCCGTCGACGCGTGCACGGCCTCGGCCAGCTCGTTGACGCTCCACGTGTTGACCTGCACTCCGAAGCGCAGCTCGGCCTCGGTCTTGTCGCCCTCGGTGACGGCGACGTAGCGCATGTTGTCGCCGAAGCGCGCGAGCTTGAGCTCGTGCGTGGCCGCCCACCCCGCAGCGGCGCGCTGCCAGATGCCGACCTCACGCTGAACGCGCGGGTCGGAGACGTGGCCGACGACCGTCTTGCGGGCGACGCCCAGACGCGTCTGGATGTACCCGAACTCGCGGTCGCCGTGCGCGGCCTGGTTGAGGTTCATGAAGTCGAAGTCGATCTCCGACCACGGCAGCTCGACGTTCGCCTGCGTGTGGAGGTGGAGCAGCGGCTTCTGCAGCGCGTCAAGCCCGGCGATCCACATCTTGGCCGGGCTGAAGGTGTGCATCCAGGTGACGAGACCGATGACGCTGTCGTCGGCGTTCGCGTCGAGCATCGCGCGACGGATCGACTCGGAGTCCTTGAGGACGGGCTTCCACTCGATCCGCACGGGGACGTCGGCGGCGGCGCCGAGCTCGGCGGCGATGGCCTGGGACTGCTCGGCGACCTGACGGAGGGTCTCCTCGCCGTAGAGGTTCTGGCTGCCGGTGAGGAACCAGACGGTGTAGTGGTCGAGCGTGGTGGTGGGCTTCGGCATGGGTGGGTTCTTTCTTGAGGTCGTTTCGGTCCCTGAGCCTGTCGAAGGGCGGGACCGTGGTGGGGTGGCCCTTCGACAAGCTCAGGGACCGGGAGGGTGTCAGGGACCGGAGGTCAGTCGGGTTAGAGCGCGCCCTGCGGCGCCTGGCCGTAGACGTTCTGGTAGCGGTCGAACAGGGCGTCGATCGCCTCGGTCGGCATGGGCTTCGGCTCGCCGAGCTGACGCGAGATGTGCACGGTGCGGGCGACGTCCTCGACCATGACCGCGGCCTTCACGGCGTCGCGGGCGTCCTTCCCGATCGTGAACGGACCGTGGTTCTGCATGAGCACCGCGCGCGACCGGTGACCGGTGAGCGTCTCGACGATGCCGCGTCCGATCGAGTCGTCGCCGATGATCGAGAACGGACCGATCGGGACCTCCCCGCCGAACTCGTCGGCCATCGCCGTGATGACGCACGGGATGGGCTCGGCGCGTGCCGCCCAGGCCACCGCGTAGGTGGAGTGGGTGTGAACGACGCCGCCGACCTCGGGCATATGCCGGTAGACGTATGCGTGTGCCGCGGTGTCGCTCGACGGCGACCGCTCAGCACCGGGCGTGCCCGGGATGACCTTGCCGTCGAGGTCGCAGAGGATCATGTTCTCGGGCGCGAGGTCGTCGTAGTCGACGCCGGAGGGCTTGATGACGAAGAGGTCGGCTCCCGGCACCCGACCGGAGACGTTGCCGCCGGTCCAGATGACGAGCCCGTACCGGACGAGCTCCCCGTGCAGCTTGGCGACGTCGGACCGGACGCGCGCGATCGCGACCTCGATCTCGGGCGAGTAGGTGTTCACGCGGTTGCTCCTTCGAGGGCGGTGGTCTCGGTGTCGGTCGGCAGGCTGTCGACGCCGCCACCGAGGGCGGCTCGGCGGATGCGCTTCAGGCGCTTCATGACGTCGTTGGCGCCACGACCGAAGTAGTCGTGGAGCGTCGCGTACTCCGCGTAGAGCAGGTCGTACGCGTCGGCCGCGGCCTCGTTCGGCGTGTAGACGGCGCGGTTCACCTTGCCCATCGCGGCACTGGCGGCCGGGACGTCCGGGTAGGCACCCGCGGCGACGGCGGCGTGGATGGCCGAGCCGAGCGCCGGCCCCTGGTCGCTCGCGGTGATCGAGATCGGCAGGCGCAGGATGTCGGAGTACGTCTGCATGAGGAAGGGGTTCCGCTGCAGACCGCCGGCGACGATGAACTCGGTGACGGGGACGCCCGAGGCGTTGAACGTCTCGACGATCTTCCGGGTGCCGAACGCGGTCGCCTCGAACAATGCGCGGTAGACCTCCTCGGTGCGGGTCGTGAGTGTCAGGCCGAGGACCGTGCCGGAGAGCTCGTGGTCGACGAGGACCGAGCGGTTGCCCGAGTGCCAGTCGAGGGCGACGAGCCCGTGCGCGCCGACGGGCTGGTCCTGGATGAGCGAGGTGAGGTACTCGTGGATGCTGACACCACGCGCCGCAGCCTCCTCGGTGTACCGGGCGGGGACCTGGTTCGCGACGTACCAGGCGAAGATGTCGCCGACGCCCGACTGCCCGGCCTCGTAGCCGTAGAGGCCGGCGATGATGCCGCCGTCGACGACGCCGCACATGCCCGGGACCTCGCGGAGGACGTCGCCGTTCATGACGTGGCAGGTGGAGGTGCCCATGATCGCGACCATCTGGCCGGGCGAGACGGCCTGCGCCGCGGGTGCTGCGACGTGCGCGTCGACGTTCCCGACCGCGACCGCGATGCCCTCGCGGAGACCGGTCCACGCTGCGGCCTCGGCCGACAGGGTGCCGGCGGCGGCGCCCAGTTCACCGATCTCGTGCGCGACCTTGACGTCGGCGAACCGCTCGAACGCGGGGTTGAGCGCCGCGAGGAACTCGTGGCTCGGGTAGGCACCGTCCTGGTAGATGCCCTTGTAGCCGGCGGTGCACGCGTTGCGCACGTAGGTGCCGGTGAGCTGCCAGATGATCCAGTCGGCCGCCTCGACCCAGTGGTCCATGCGCTCGTAGAGTTCGGGGTCCTCCTCGAGGAGCTGGAGTCCCTTGGCGAATTCCCACTCGCTCGAGATGAGGCCGCCGTACCGCGGCAGCCAGGACTCGCCCCGCTCGGCGGCGAGCTCGTTGATGCGGTCCGCCTGCGGCTGCGCGGAGTGGTGCTTCCACAGCTTCACATAGGCGTGCGGGCGGTCGGCGTACTCGGGCAGCTCGTTGAGCGGCGTCCCGTCGGCGATGACGGGGACCATCGTGCAGGCGGTGAAGTCGGTGCCGATGCCGATGATGGCGGCGGGGTCGATCCCGGCGGCCTCGACGGCGCGCGGCACGGCGGACTGCATGACGGCGACGTAGTCGGCCGGCACCTGCAGCGCCCAGTCGGGCGGCAGCGCGGCGCCGGTCGAGGCGAGCTCGCGATCCATGACGGCGTGCGGGTAGTCGAGTACCGCCGACCCGAGTTCGGCGCCGTCGGACACACGCACGACGACGGCTCGGCCGGACAGCGTGCCGAAGTCGACACCGATCGTGTAGGTCTCTGCGTGCGTGGCTGTCGCCTGCTCGGGGGCGCTGGCGGCCGGGTTCTGCTCGGTGTTCACCGGTGGGACTCCTTCGTCGATCTGGTGCTCGGTTGATTCGCGATGCTGTGGTGCAAGCGGGTGGGGGCGGCTGCTCGGCCGGGTGGATCAGGGCTGGGCCGCGCTCCAGTGTACAACGTTGTATATTGCCGTGGCCATGGACAGGGCGATGCGATCTCGAGTCATGCGAGACCGCCCATCGCCTCGATGACGGCGCGGGTGTCGAGCGGCTCGGGATCCGGCGCCTCAGCAGCGCCCACGGTCCCCACGATCCGGCCCGCGCGGACGGCGACGACCCGGTCGCAGACGGCCGCGAGCGCTGCAGGGTCCTCGCTCGAGACGACGACCGCCCGGCCGGACGCCGCGAGCGATCGGATCAGGGCGTACCGCTCAGCCCGCCGACGCCCGTCCTCGGAGCCGGGGGCGCCCGCCCGACCGAACGGTTCGGCGAGCAGCACGGCGCGCGCCCGCGTGTCCGCGATGATCCGGAGCGACTCGGTGAACTGGTCGGCGTCCGGCCCGCGGTGCACGCCGGGGAGCGCGGCGACCAGGCCGCTCGGCACGGTGGTCGCCCGGTAGTCGCGCCGCGGGTCGGCCACACCGAGCCTGACCATCCTCGTGAGGGCGTCCGGGGAAACGCTCGACGGCACCCCGCCGAGGAAGGAGAGGTCGAAGCGGATCGGATGCTCGGTCGTGTACAAGACCCCCGCGGCGCGCGCCAGGTCCGTCGTCGAGACGTCGACCACCGCGCCATCGAGCGCCACCGAACCACGGGTCCGTGCGCCGTACGACCGTCCGAAGACGCTCAGCAGCACCTCCCCCGCACCGGAGTCGGGCGGCCCGAACAGCCCGAGCACCTCCCCCGGCGCGCAGGTGAAGGACAGGTCGTCGACGACGTTCCGCTCGGGGTCCGCCGGGTGGCTCGCGGTCCAGTGTTCGACGGCGAGGCCGGCAGCCGTCACCGAGGACGCGATCGACGAGGCACGCTCCGACGTCGATGAACCGGCGGCAAGCGGACGGAACGCGTCGACGCCGCCCACCCCGGCGGCCAACGCGGCGACCACCTCGCGTTCACCGTCCACGGCCGACAGCCGGATCGGGGGCGACGGGTCACCACCGACGGCGATCACGGTCGCGGCCGATGCGACGCTCGCCAGCCCGGTCACGGCCCCGGTCGCGAGCAGGACACCGGGTGCGGGGTCGGCGGTTCGAGGAGCTCGGGCCACCTCGACCATCGCCTGCCGCCAACGCTCGACCTCGTCCGCTCGGAGTGCGGGGCCACTGTCGTCGATCACGATGAGCGACGCCTCCGCGGCGACCGCCCTGGCGAGCTCCACGAGCCGGCGCTCCACGACCGACAGGACACCGGCGGAGTCCGCGGGTGAACGGTCGAGCCCGACGACGCCCAGGGCGCGGTGGATCCGCTCGGCATCGCTCTGCCTCAAGGACGTCCGGTCGGCGAGCGGCCCTCGGAGGAGCCGCATGACCGCCTCCCGCAGTCCCACCCCACGCTCGGACCCGAGCAGCACGTTCTCACCGATGGTCTGCGACCAGCTGATGGCCTGCCCGGCCGTCACGACGGCCACCCCGGAGGCACTCGACGCGGCCCGTGACGACAACCGCGCCGGCCTGCCGTCGACGAGCACCGTCTCGGAGCCGGACACCCTGGCCGCGCCGCGCGGTCCGGTGGACGTCCCGGACAACCGCGCGATCAGGTGCCGGAGGACCGGCACCGGTCCGAGCACGGCGTGCACCGTACCGAAGGGCACCTCGAGCAGCGGCCGGCCGTCCCGCCGGATCGCGAGCGCCGTCGGCGGGACCGACGAGGAGTCGGGCTCAGCGGTCGCTTCGCCACCACGCACGGAGGCGAGGGCACCGGCCAGGTCGCCGGTGCTCTCGCCTCCGTGGTGGATGTCCATGCGTCGGATCGATCCGGGTTCCGCGGTCGCGGACCTCGGGATCAGCGTCCGCCGCTGCGGCGCTTGTTGTAGACGTCGAACGCGACGGCCAGCAGCAGCACGAGGCCCTTGACGGCCTGCTGCCACTCGATGCCGAGGCCGATGATCGACATACCGTTGTTCAGCACACCGATGATGAGACCACCGATGATCGCGCCGCCGATGGTACCGACGCCACCCTGCACCGCGGCTCCACCGATGAAGGCCGCGGAGATCGCCTCGAGTTCGAAGCCGTCACCGGCCTTCGGACCGGCGAGGTTCAGGCGGGCCGTGAAGATGAGGCCGGCGAGCGCCGCGAGGAAGCCCATGTTGACGAACAGGAAGAAGTCGACCTTGCGGGTCTTGATGCCGGACAGCTCCGCGGCGTGACGGTTGCCACCGATCGCGTAGATGTGGCGGCCGAAGACCGAGCGGTTCATGACGATGCCGTAGACGAGCACGAGGACGGCCAGCACGATGAGCGTGACCGGGATGCCCTTGTACGCGGCGAGGGCGTACACGAAGAAGCCGATGCCCGCGATGATGAGCACGAGCTTGGCGACGAACCACGGGAACGGCTCGGTGTCCTGGCCGTACTTCTGACGGCCGAGGCGCGTACGGACCTGCTGCACGACGAGGCCGACCACGGCGATGACGCCGATCCCGAGCGTGAGCGGGTCGATCGGGAAGTCACCGAACACGTCGTTCAGGAAGCCGTTGCCGAGCGCGCGGTACTCCGCCGGGAAGGAACCGATGTTGGCGTTGCCGAGCACCACGAGCGCGAGGCCGCGGAAGATGAGCATGCCGGCCAGCGTCACGATGAACGCCGGGATCCCGACGTAGGCGATCCAGAAGCCCTGCCAGACACCGACGAGCGCGCCGATGGCGAGCGACAGGATGATCGCGATCCACCACGGCATCTGCATCTGCACGGCGAACACACCGGAGACCGCACCGACGAAGGCCGCGACGGAACCGACCGACAGGTCGATGTGGCCGGCGATGATGACCATCACCATGCCGATCGCGAGGACGAGGATGTACCCGTTCTGCACGATCAGGTTGGAGATGTTCTGCGGCCGCAGCAGGATGCCGTCGGTGATGACGGCGAAGAACACGACGACGAGCAGGAGGGCGATGAAGATGCCGTTCTTGCCGAGGTCGCTGAGGATGTGGGTCAGCCAGCTCGTGAAGCGGTTGGTGGCCGGGTTGACGAGGCCGCCGGCGGCGGTGCCGTCGCCTGCCGGGACGGTGGGTTTGGTGTCCAGATCGGACATTGCGGTTCTCCTTCGATCCGTCCGCGCCCGCGTCAGCGGGGCTTCTCCATGGTCATGAGTTTGAGGAGCGCTTCGGGGTTCGCTTCCTCGATCGGCAGTTCGCCGGTGATGCGGCCCTCGCTGAGGGCGTAGATGCGGTCGCAGATGCCGATGAGCTCGGGGAGCTCGGAGGAGATGACGATGACGCCCTTCCCCTCGGCGGCGAGGCGGTTGATGATCGTGTAGATCTCGTACTTCGCACCGACGTCGATGCCACGGGTGGGCTCATCGAGGATGAGGACGTCGGGGTCGGAGTAGATCCACTTCGAGAGGACGACCTTCTGCTGGTTGCCGCCCGAGAGCTTCCCGGTCTTCGCGAGCACGTTCGGAGCCTTGATGTTCATGCTCTTCCGGTACTCCTCAGCGACCTTGTACTCCTCGTTGTCGTTGACGAGTCCGCCGCGTTCGAGCTTCTTCAGCGAGGCCATCGAGATGTTCCGCTTGATGTCCTCGATGAGGTTGAGGCCGTAGTACTTGCGGTCCTCGGTGGCGTACGCGAGGCCGTTGTCGATCGCCTCCGACACCGTGCGGGTGCGGATCTCGGTGCCGTTCTTGAAGACCTTGCCGCTGATGCGGCTGCCGTATGACTGACCGAACAGGCTCATCGCGAACTCGGTGCGTCCGGCGCCCATGAGGCCGGCGATGCCGACGATCTCACCGGCGCGGACGTTGAGGTTGACGGCGTCGACCATCACGCGGGTCGGGTCCTGCGGGTGGTGGGCGGTCCAGTCCTCGACGCGCAGGATCTCCTCGCCGATGTTCGGCGTGTGGTCCGGGTAGCGGTGCTCGAGGTCGCGGCCGACCATGTCCTTGATGATGCGCTCTTCGGTGACGTCGTTCTTCACGATCGTCTCGATGGTCTTGCCGTCGCGGATGACGGTGACGGTGTCGGCGACCTTCTTGATCTCGTTGAGCTTGTGGCTGATGATGATCGACGTGATCCCCTGCTCCTTGAGGTGCAGGATCAGGTCGAGCAGGTGGTCGGAGTCCTCGTCGTTCAGTGCGGCCGTCGGCTCGTCGAGGATGAGGAGCTTCACGCGCTTCGAGAGGGCCTTCGCGATCTCGACGAGCTGCTGCTTGCCGACGCCGATCTCGAGGATCTTGGTCGTCGGGTTCTCCCGCAGACCGACCCGGGCGAGCAGTGCTGCCGCCTCCTGGTTGGTGCGGTTCCAGTCGATGAGGCCGAGCGGCCCCTTCAGCTCGTTGTTGAGGAAGATGTTCTCCGCGATGGAGAGGTAGGGGCTGAGGGCCAGCTCCTGGTGGATGATGACGATGCCCTTGGACTCCGAGTCGCGGATGTCCTTGAACTCCATCGTCTCGCCCTCGAAGACGATGTCGCCCTCGTAGGTGCCGAACGGGTAGACGCCGGACAACACCTTCATGAGCGTCGACTTGCCGGCGCCGTTCTCACCGCAGATGGCGTGCACGGTACCGCGCTGCACATCGAGCGTGACGTTCGAGAGGGCCTTGACGCCGGGGAAGGTCTTGATGATGTTGCGCATCGCGAGGATGCTCGTGGTCTCGCCTGACACCGTGTCTCCTTACAGGTGATCGTCGTTGAACCGGGCCCTCCGACAGGCTCAGGGATCGGAAGTGATTCCGTTCCCTGAGCCTGTCGAAAGGGGTGTTGCAGGACTGACTAGCCCTTGATCTCGTCTTCGGTCCAGTAACCGGAGTCCACGAGGACCTCCTGGATGTTGTCCTTGACGACGATCTGCGACTCGAGGAGGAAGGACGGGACGACCTTCTTGCCGTTGTCGTAGTCCTCGGTGTTGTTGACCTCGGGCTTCTCACCGTTCAGCACGGCGACGGCCATCTTGACGGCTTCGCTCGCCAGCTGGCGGGTGTCCTTGAAGATGGTCGCGTACTGCTCGCCGGACTCGATGGCCTTGACCGAGTCCAGCTCGGCGTCCTGGCCGGAGATGACGGGCCAGCCGTCGCCCACCGAGTAGCCGGCGTCGGTCAGCGCCGAGATGATGCCTCGCGAGATGCCGTCGTAGGGCGACAGGACCGCATTGACCTTGCTGCCGTCGGAGTAGGTCGACGTGAGGATGTTCTCCATGCGCTTCTGCGCGGTCTCACCGTCCCAACGGAGCGTTGCAGCCTGCTCGAAGGAGGTCTGGCCGCTGGCGACCTTGAGGGTGCCCGCGTCGATGAACGGCTTCAGGGTGTCCTGAGCGCCGTCCCAGAAGAACGTGGCGTTGTTGTCGTCGGGCGAGCCGGCGAACATCTCGATGTTGAACGGACCGGCGGGTGCGCCCTCGGTGGGCTTGCCCTCGAGGTCGACGAGGCCGAGGCCGTTGAGGACCGAGTTGGCCTGCTGCACGCCGACCTTGTAGTTGTCGAACGACGCGTAGTAGTCGACGTTCTCGCTGTCGCGGATCAGGCGGTCGTAGGCGATGACGGGGATGTCGCCGTCCTTGGCCTCCTGGAGCACGCTCGTGAGCGTGGTGCCGTCGATCGAGGCGATGATCAGGACGGAGGCGCCCTTGGTGATCATGTTCTCGATCTGCGAGACCTGGGTGGGGATGTCGTCCTCGGCGTACTGCAGGTCGACCTTGAAGCCCTCCTTCTCCAGCTGCTCCTTGACGGCGTTGCCGTCCTGGATCCAGCGCTCGGAGCTCTTGGTGGGCATCGCGACGCCGACGAGCTTGCCGTCGCCTTCGCCGCCGCCCGATCCGCCGCTTGCGCCGCCGGAGCAGCCGGCGAGCGACACGACCATCGTGCCTGCGGCCAGCGTGGCGAGGAGCATTCTCTTCTTCACTGTGTGGTTCCTTCCCTAGGGAGTTGCTTGGACGTCATTGTCATGCGCAGGTCTGTCGGCTTCGATGTGTCCAGCTCATCGAGGCCGCTCGTCGACTACGTGGCGTTCGCGGGTGCGGGTGCGGACGCCTCGTCGTGATGCCGGCGAGGGTGCAGGGAGAGGTGGCCGGCGGAGAGCCGGGCCGAGAGGGAGCTGTGGTCGGATCGATCGGTGCCGTGGATCGGGAGGCGGCTCATCGCCGACCTGCTCGCTCCATTGCGCTTCGTTCCCACGTCGACTTCCTCGTCACTCCGAATGTGACCGTTCACATTGTGTGTCACACGATAGCCCCAGACCTCCACCTGATGTCAAGTCGGGATGGGTCTCATTTTCATAACCGGCGACTGTCGGGGCATGGTCGCGCTCTCAGTGAGCCCGTGCGGGCACGTGCCGGGGGCGCAGGTACGCCTCGATCGGCGTGGCCGGAACCCGGGGATGTGCCCCGGCGATCCCAGTAGGGGCCTAGAGTTCGGCGTCGATCGCGCGGATGACGTCCCACGCGCCGTCCTCGGAGTTCGACAGCACGACGACGTCGATGGCGTCGGCGGCCGTCGGGCCGAAGTAGGTGCGCACGATGCCGCTCGCGCCGGGGTTGACACCGTCGAGGTACATCGATCGCACCTGGCCGTCCTCGTCGACGTCGAACTCGAAGCCGAAGCCGTAGGAGATCTCCTCGTCGACCTCGATCTGCGGAGAGGTGAACTCCTCGGTCAGCTCGGCGGTGAGGATCTTCGCGTCGCGGGCGGCGCGCAGGAAGGTGATGAGGTCGGCCGCGGTGGACTGCGCACCGGCGTCCGGGCCGCCGAGCGGCGGGAAGGCGTCGGCGTTCGAGTGCCAGACGCCGTCGTCGTCGACGTCGCCGCCCTCGGCCAGGCCGGGCTCGCCCGTCCGGCGGTCGACGAAGCCCGAGTGGTCCATGCCGAGCAACGCGAACACCTGCTGCTCGATGAGCTGGCGGTAGGGCAACCCCGTCACGCCCTCGAGCGCGAGCCCGAGCAGCACGTAGCCCGCGTTGACGTAGTTCGCCTCCTCGCCAGGGGCCGCGAGCGGCTCCTTGTCGGCGAAGAGCGGCAGGAGGTCGGCGGTCTCGCGGATGGACGAGGCCGGGCGCTCGGCCCAGAGGTCGTCGTAGCTCTCGCCGGCGGTCTCGTCGGCGTCGTCGGCGATGCCGGAGGTGTGGGTGAGGAGGTGGAGCAGCTGGACGTCGCGGCGGATGGTGGTGCCGTCGAGGTCGACGTACTCGTGGATCGACTCGTCGAGGTCGATGTGTCCGGCGTCGACCTGCTGGAGCACGGCGGCGGCGGTGAAGAGCTTCGTGATGGACGCCGTGTCGAAGCGGGTGTCGAGCGTGATGGGCTCGTCGCGCTCCCGCGAGGCGAGGCCTCGGGCGGCCTCGAAGAGCGTCTCGTCACCGCGCTTGACGAGCACGACGCCCGAGAAGTCGGTGGCTTCGATGACGCGGGCGACGCTTTCGGTATCCATCCCCCAACGGTACCGTCGCGGACCCCTCCGTGGCTCCACGCACCCCGAGGGACCCGATCCGTCGGGGGCCTGAGGCGTGTGCATAATGGGTGCAGCACGAAATGTGACCGTGCACATCGAGGTCCGAGGAATCCGTGAGCGACGACGCCGAACGGGGGCGAGCCCCCAATATCCGTGATGTCGCGCGCCTGGCCGGGGTCTCCCACCAGACGGTCTCGCGAGTGCTCAACAACCACCCGAGCATCCGCGACTCCACCCGCGACCGGGTCCTCGCCGTCATGGACGAGGTCAACTACCGTCCGAACCGCGCGGCCAGGGCGCTCGTGACGAGTCGGTCGCGGACCATCGGCGTGCTCGCGAGCCAGCGGTCGCAGTACGGTCCGGCGAGCATGATCCAGGCGATCGAGAACGCGAGCAAGGACGCCGGATACCTCGTCAGCACGGCGAACCTGCCCGACGTCTCCGACGCGTCGATCGTCGCGGCCGTCGAGCATCTGCTCGCGCAGTCGGTCGACGGCATCGTGGTCATCGCGCCGCAGGTCCGGGTGTTCCGGGCGATCGAGGAGCTGCAGGTGCGGGTGCCGTTCATCGCGGTGCAGTCCGGCGGCGACCTCGACGACCACTCGATCGGCGTCGACCAGGTCGCCGGTGGACGATTGGCGACGCGGCACCTCATCGAGCTCGGGCATCGGAACATCTACCACCTCGCCGGCCCGCAGGACTGGATCGAGGCGGAGGCGCGCATGCACGGGTTCCTCGCCGAGATGAGCGCGCAGGACGTGCCGACGACCGCGCCGATCCTCGGTGACTGGACCGCCGACTTCGGGTATCGCGCCGGGATCGAACTCATGCGGGTGCGCGACTTCACGGCGATCTTCTCGTCGAACGACCAGATGGCGCTCGGCCTCATCCACGCGATCCGCGACGAGGGGTACGACGTGCCCCGGGACGTGTCGATCGTGGGGTTCGACGACATCCCGGAAGCACCGCACTTCTGGCCGCCGCTCACGACGGTGCGGCAGGACTTCGACGAGCTGGGGCGTCGCTGTGTCGCGCGATTGCTCGGCAACCTCGAAGTCGACGCCGTCGGCTACCGCGGAACGATCGAGCCGGAGCTCATCGTGCGGAAGTCGACGGGTCGCCCGGCCTTCTGACCCCTCGTGGTCGTGGTCCGGTGGTGGCGCCAGCGCGGTGCGCTGACGTGAGCGCGGGTCACACGCGTGAGCGCTACCCTCCGGAGACCCGCGCCGACGTCCATGCCCCGCACCCACGCCGATTCGGGCGATCTCGCGTCAGCGCACCGCGCCGACGCCGGGTGACCACGTCTCACGCCAGCGCGGTGCGCTGACGACCAGGCCGACAGCAGCACCCAGGGCGACGATCACCAGGCGGCAGGGTCCGCGATGAGTCGATCGAAGGCGAGTTCCGCGGCACCGATGAGCAGGAGGTCCTGGCCGAGTGCCGCACGCACGATCGCGACGTCCTCGAACGGCGGGACGAGCGCCCGCTCACGGACCGCGTCGTGCAACTCCTCCGATGCCAGTTCGAGCACGATCCCGAGATGCCCACCGAGGACGACGAGTTCGGGGTCGAGGATGTTCACCGTCCCGGCGAGCGCCCGTCCAAGCGTCCTGGCCTGCCGGACGACCTCCTCCCGCATCGCCCCAACCGGATCGGCCGCGATGCCCTCGGCGAGCGCCGCTTCGAGGACCGCGTCGTCCCCGGCGGTGAGGCCGGCGACGTGCAGCAGCTCACTGCGCCGGACGGCGTCTTCAAGCGCGTTGCCGGTGGCCGTCGCCGAGGTGTGACCGAACTCCCCCGCGTACCCGCGCGCACCACCGACGGGTCGGCCACCGGCGATGATGCCACCACCGATACCGCTCGCGCCACCGTTCAGGTAGACGAGGTCGTCGATGCCGCGGCCCGCCCCGAAGGTCCGCTCCGCCCGAGCGCCGAGACTCGCGTCGTTGGCCGCGAACACCGCTCGACCGGTCGCGGCACGCAGCCGTTCGACCAAGGGCTCGTCGACCCACCCGAGGTGCGGCGCGAGCCGGACGACGCCGTCGGCGTCCCGGACGAGACCGGGGATCGCGAGCCCGATCCCGCCGCCACCGCGCGCTTCGTCGGGCAGTCGATCGGCGAGTTCCTCGACCAACTCCGCGATGATCGCCGTCGCCTCGGCCGCCGTCGGTGTCATGTCGACCTCGCGACGCACGCGCTCGAGGACCTCGCCGCCGAGTCGCACGGCCGCCACCGTGATCGCGTCGAGTTCCGGGTTCGCCGCGAAGGCGACGGCTCGCGGGCCGGCTGAAACGAGTGGCGACGGCCGGCCGACACCCTGTCCGCCGACCGGGACCGACTCCGTGACGATGCCGATCGAGGCGAGTTCCGTGACGAGCGCGGCGACCGTGGACCGGTTGAGGCCGGTCGTCCTCGTGAGCGCCGACCGCGACTGCACCCCGCCCTGGTGCACGAGCTCGACGATCCGCCCGAGGTTGCGACGGCGCACCGAGTCGAGTCCGCTCCCCATGCCGGATCCGCCCGCCGGACCCGCCCCGACCGCTGTCGACTCGCTCACACACACACCCTCTGCTCGATCCCTCCAGTGTTCCCTATCCGGGCACACGCAGGTTCACCCGCCGTCAGCCGTGGATGGTTGACTGGACGGATGCCCGCCGCCTGGACACTCCGCCCCGCCACCATCGACGACTCGACCTGGATGGCCGAGTTGCGCGCCGTCGTCATGCGGCCCGACCTCGAGCGCCTCGGTCGCTACGACGAGACCCGCGTGCGCCAGCGCTTCCTCGACGGATATCGCCCGGAGCACACCTCGGTGATCGAGGTCGACGGCGTCACGGCCGGGCTGGTCGCCCTCCGTCCGGAAGCCCGCGAGCGGTGGGTGGAGCACTTCTATCTGGCGCCCGAGCACCAGGGCGCTGGCCTCGGCACCGCAGTGCTCTCGCAGCTCCTGTCCGATGACGGCGATCCGCGCCCGTTCCGTCTCAACGTGCTGCAGGGCAGCCCGGCCCGCCGCCTCTACGAGCGCCACGGCTTCACGCTCGAACGTGAGGACGAGGTCGACGTCTGGATGGTCCGCCGAGGCTGAACACCCAGCGGCACGGCAGCAGGAGATCGGCACCGCAGCAGGACGTCCGGCTGAGGAACGTCCTGCCACCGAGCGGATCTCCTCCTGCCACGACGCCGGCACCGGCTAGCGGGTGAGCCGCGCGACCCCGGAGCCGCTCACGCCGGCTGGCGGACCGTGGTGACGATGTCGACGAGGTGCGGGTCGGCCGGCGCGGAGCCGAAGCCGAAGCGCACGGGCGGGTCGAGTCTGGCGAGGGTGCCGAGGTCCGCACCGGACCAGCTCGCGGTGGCGGCGGTGATGCGGCGAGCGCCGGTCACGCCGTAGTACTCGCGTCGACCGTTGCCGGCGGAGCCCGCCGTCCGGGCGCCGGGTTGGAGCACGCGGGCGAGGGGGTCGATGGTCTGCAGCCAGACGGGGTTCACGGCCACGGGTTTGGGGACGACCCGGAGCGCACGACCGAGCGGCGAACTCCCACCGATGCGGAGGGTCGTGTCGAGCGGACCGCCCACGAAGCGGAGCCCCGTCGGCAGGCGCGTCCAGCCGACGGTGCCGATCTCGACGTCGTCGAAGGTGTACGTGGAGGAGATGAAGTCGGCGATCTCCTGCGTCGGCGCGAGCAACAGGCGTTTGCCGCGGGAGTCCTCGATCATCGCGTCGGCGAAGGAGCCGAACGGCGAGGTGGACCAGAGCCCGAGGACGATGCGGACGCCGCCCGTGGTGCCGTAGCCGGCGATCCTCCCGGAGAAACGAAGGTCGGTTGCGGGCATGGGATCACCCTAGTCGCCCACTCTGCGTGAGTGTCCGTGAACGGCGGTCCGCGGCCCGGTCCCCGAGCCTGGTCCTGTCCCTGGTCCTGTCCCTGAGTCCGGTCCGGTCCCTGAGCCTGTCGAAAGGCGCCGCTCGACCAGCGCCGGTCCCGAGCGGGTCGACGGGCGCGGGAGCACCACCCGGTTGACGGCGTCGGCGCGATCCGCTTCCGTGGGAACATGCCGACCTCGCTGCTCCTCCTCGCCGACACCCACCTGCCGAAGCGGGCGAAGGTCCTGCCTGACGCGGTCTGGGCCGCCGTCGACGCAGCGGACGTCGTCGTCCACGCCGGTGACTGGGTCGACGAGGCGACCCTCGACGCCCTCGAAGCCCGCGCCGCCCGCCTCGTCGGCGTCTTCGGCAACAACGACGGCCCCGACCTCCGCGCGCGTCTTCCCGAGGTCGCGCGCTTCGAGCTCGACGGGCTGCGGTTCGCTGTCGTCCACGAGACCGGGGCGGCGACCGGTCGCGAGCGACGGGCCGACGAGGCCTTCCCCGACACCGACGTCCTGGTCTTCGGGCACAGCCACATCCCGTGGGACTCGGTCTCCCCCGCCGGTCTGCGTCTGCTCAACCCCGGGTCGCCGACGGACCGCCGTCGTCAACCGGAGTGCACGATGATGACCGCTCGGGTGGAAGACGGCGCGCTCATCGACGTCCGGGTCGTCCCCATCGCCCGCTGAGGCGGATCAGCCGCAGTATTCGCTGTCGATCTTCGCTTCGTCGCGGACGACGATGCCGTCGACGAGGTCGTCGGTCACGGAGAAGTTGATCCAGTGTCCGGCGTCGTCGGTGACGGCGTAGAAGATGGCGTACTTGCCCTGCTGCTCGGTGAGCGCCGGGTAGGCGGCCCGGAGTTCCTCGAGGGTGGATCCGACGCCGACGCCCTCAGCGGTCATCGGCGAAGAGGAGACCGCCGCAGACGCCGGCCCGCCCCACGCCTGCAGGACGATCTGGTTCACGACGCCGGTGCTCTGCGGATCGGGGAGCCAGACGGAGGGCAGTCCGTCGGCGGCGTAGGCGGTCACCCAGGGGCACGGCTCCTGCGTCGCGACGGTGAAGGCGGTCATGAACGACGCCGTGCCCTCGATCGGTGCGCCGACCTCGATGGGGCCGACCCCGGTGAACGACACGATCCAGGACGCGGGATCGGCGAGGTCGGGACCGGTGGGTGTCGGCGTCGGCGACGGTGTCGGCGTGGCCGTCGTGATCGCGGTCTCGGTCGGTGCGGGCGTCGATGCCCCAGCGCCGCCCGAGCATCCGGCCAACGCCAGTGCTGCGGCGAGCGCCAGGACGGTGACGACCGGACGTCGGTGTGCTCGTGTGAACGACATCATTCCCCCAAATGTGTGCTCGGATCAGCCCATCCTCGCACACCGACCGGTCCCCGCGCCTGCCCGCGAACTGTCACTCCGGCACAGTTCCAGCCGCCCGGACCAGCGCCGAGTGACAGTTCGCGGGCAGGGGAGGAACTCAGGCGACGGTCGCGGGCTGCAGCACCGGTGCCGGGCGGGGGACGGTACTGGTCAGTTCCACGACGCGGTGCTCACGACCGGCGACGATGATCGCCTCCATGATCTCCAACACGTGGAACGCGAGGTCGCCCGAGGCCCGATGCGGTCGGTTCTGCTCGATGGCCTCGGCCAGATCGGACAGGCCCACGCCGCGGCCGGCGTCGACGAAGCCGGCGCTGTCGGGGACGGCACGCCAGGTGCGGTCGTCGGCCGTCGCGATCTCCACCGGGTCCGAGAACCGGTTCGGGTCGGGCACGGCGACCGTCCCGCCCGTCCCGTAGACCTCGAAGAGCGGCACGCGGCTCGCCCACACCTCGAACGAGACCGTCACGGTCGAGACCACCCCGTTCTCGTGCTCGAGGATCGCGGTGACGTGCGTGTCGACCTCCTCGTGCACCGGGATCGGCGTCCCGGCCAGCGCTCCGGTCGCGACCGACCGCTCGCGATCCGACCGCGCGACCGCCCCCGACACCCGCACGACGGGACCGAAGAACGACACGAGGCTCGTCAGGTAGTACGGCCCCATGTCGAGGAGCGGCCCGCCACCGGGCTGGTAGTAGAACGCGGGGGCCGGGTGCCACAGCTCATGGCCGGGGGCGCTCCAGGCGACCGCCGCGGCGATCGGCCGACCGATGGCGCCGCTGTCGAGCACGGCGAGCGCCGTCTGGACGCCCGACCCGAGGACGGTGTCCGGCGCGCTGCCGACGCGGAGGCCCTTCGCCGCCGCGAGCTCGAGCACCGGTCGTGCCTCGGCGGTCGACAGCGCGAGCGGCTTCTCCCCGTAAACGTGCTTGCCGGCCTCGAGGGCTCGGAGCGCGACCTCGGCGTGCGCGGCCGGGATGGTCAGGTTCAGGACGACGTCGACCTCGGGGTCGGCGAGCAGCTCGTCGACGCTCGACGACCGCACGCCCTGTTCGGCGGCGACCTCCGCGGCGCGGGCGAGGTCGAGGTCCGCGACGACGACGAGCTCGAGGTTCGGCAGCTTCGGGAACTCGGCGAAGTACTGCTTCGAGATGTTGCCGACGCCGATGACGCCGACCCGGAGGACGGACCCTCCGGTGGTCTCGGACACTCCGTTCAGCGTGCTGCCCACAGCAGCCCCCTTTCGATCATGGCGCGGCCGGCGTTCTGGCACCGGTCTTCGACGATCCCGTTCAGCGTGCTGCCCACAGCAGGCCCCTTTCGATGATGGTGCGGACGTTCGGGTCCTCGACGATCTCGATGCGGTGACCTGGAGCGGACACGAAGATCCGACCCTTCCCCCACTGCCGCGTCCAGATGGCAGGCGCCGTGACGGGACGGTTCCATGCGTCCCAGGGCCGTACCTCCTGCGTCGTCGTCGCGAGGACGTCGTTGTACTCGTCGCTCAGCACCCAGTACTGCTCGGTGACGAGGTCGAAGTCCTCGATCCCCTCCGTGATGGGGTGCGTCCGGCCGTACTCGGTGATGTGGACGGTGTAGGGGATGTAGTTGTCGGACTGCTCCCCCGTCCGCTCGGCCGGGTCCTTGCCGGCGTGGTGCGCGAACTGGCCACCGATCATGTGGAGGTAGTCGGCGTTGTTGCGGTAGGAGTCCGCGATCCCGCCGTGCCAACCGGCCATGCCCGTCCCGTTCAGGACGGCGCGTTGCAGGCCGGCGAACTCCTCCGGCTCGATGGTGTTCATCGTGTTGATCTGCACGATGAGGTCGACCGTGTCGAGGTAGTCGGTGTCCGTGTAGACGGTGGTCCCGTCCTCGACGCGGACGGTGAACCCGTTCGCCTCCAGGAAGGGGATAAAGGCCGCGGTCGTCTCGACGGGCATGTGCCCGTCCCAGCCGCCTCGCACCACGAGCGCCTGCTTGTCAGTCATGTGTTCCTCTCAGGGGATGGTCGGGTGTCCGGTCGGGTCGCGACCGGCACTACTTGCTGAAGCCGGCGGTCATGCCGCTGATCAGCTGGCGTCGGCCGAACAGGTACAGGATGAAGATCGGCAGGGTCGACAGCACCACGGCGGCGAGCACGGCCGGCACGTTCACGCTGAACGACCCTTGGAACGTCCACAGCGACAACGGCAGCACCCGGTTGCTCGGCGACTGCGTGAGCACGAGTGGGAACAGGAAGCCGTTCCACACGTTGAGCGCGTTGTAGAGCGCGACGGTGACGATCGCCGGCCGGGCGAGCGGGAGGACGAGCGAGACGAGGGTCCGCCAGCTCGACGCCCCGTCCACGGTCATCGACTCGAACAGCTCCTTGGGGATGTCGCGGATGAAGTTCGACAGGATGAGCACGGTGACGGGCACCGCGAAGCCGATCGACGGCAGGATCAGCGCCAGGAGGGTGTCGTAGAGCCCCGCCTTGCTGAGCATGTAGAACAGCGGGATGATCGTCGCCTGCAGCGGGATCGCGAGGCCGAGCAGGAAGAACGAGAACGCTCCCCGCGTGAACCGGGAGTTGGTGCGCACGATCGCGTACGACGCCATGAGACAGACGAACACGGTGACGGCGACGCTCGCGACGGTGATGATGACGCTGTTGCCGAGGTAGAGGAAGAAGTCGCTCTGTAGCACGAGGGCGTAGCCGTCGAGGGTCGGGTCGGTGGGCGGGATGAGCTGGTTGCTCGAGAAGAACCCGGCCTGCGGGCGCACGCTCGTGATGACGATGTAGTAGATCGGCAGCACGATGATGAGCAGCCAGATCCAGGCGCCGATCCCGCCGAGGATGTTCGGTTTGCGGCGGGCACCGCGGGGGCGCTTGCCTCGCGTCTCGTGCTCGCCGGGGCGTCCGCGCTTGGACCCGGCGGTCGAGACGCTGACGGTGTCGAGGCTCCCGGTCGGCAGGGTGCCGGGCTTGGTGAGTCGGTTGGTCGCTGACATCACAGGCCCTCCTGTTGGCTGTCCATCTTCGCGAAGCCGCTGAGCTTGGTGAGCAGCAGGGCGATGGCGAGACCGATGACGGCCAGGATGATCGCCATGACGCTCGCCTGCCCGAACTGGCTCGCGGAGAAGCCCGTCACGTACATGAGGATCGGGAGGATGCGGGTGCCGGCGCTCGGAACGCCGCCGGTGAGCACGAAGATCACGTCGAAGTAGGTGAGCGAACCGATGATCATGAGCGTGGACGACGTCACGAGCGTGTACCGCAGCTGCGGGAGCGTGATGTGGAAGAACTGCTTGACCGTCCCGGCCCCGTCGATCTCGGCCGCCTCGTAGAGTGACGCCGGGATCTGCCGCACGCCGCCCTGGAACAGGAGTGTGTGGAAGGGCACGAACTGCCACGCGATGATGAAGATCACGACGAAGAGCACGAGCTGCTGGTTGCCGAGCCAGTCCTGCTTGAGGAACGGGATGCCGAGCGACGCCGACAGGCCGAAGTTCGGGTCCAGGATCGCCTTGAACGCGATGGCGGTTGCCGCCGACGACAGCAGCAGCGGCAGGAAGAAGATCGCGCCGAGGACGGCCCGGTTGCGCTGCTTGCCGGCGGTCCAGGTCCCGAGCAGCAGGCTGATCGGGGTCTGGACGATCCAGGAGATCACGATGACCTTGAGGGTCAGGACGAGGGCGTCGATCGCGACCGGGTCGACGAGGACGGATGCCCAGTTGTCGAGGCCGACCCACGCGGGGTCGGTGATCGCGTCCCAGCGGGTGAAGCTCAGGTACAGGGCGACGATGAGCGGGATGATCGCGAAGACGAGGAAGAAGCCCAGCGCCGGCGCGACCATCCAGCCGCTGGGGCCGGTGCGGCGGCGCATCGCTGCCGCACCGGCCCCTCGGGCCCCGTTCAATGGACGGGTGACGGTCATCGGGAGATCACTGTCCGATCGTCTTGTTCATGTTGTCGGAGAACTCCTGCGGGGTGATCTGCAGGTTGAACAGCTGGTCGAGGTTCGTCAGCAACGCGGTCGCCTGTGCGGGCGGGAGCGCCTGGTCCCACGACATCTGGAAGTTCTTGGCGTTCTTCGTCAGGTCGTAGACGGTCGTGCCGAAGTCGCCGCCGGCGTCCGCGATCTCCGCGTCGATGTCGGTGATGGGCGGCACCTGGCCGGCCTTCACCATGCGGTCGATGTAGCCCTTGTCGAAGACGCCCTCGGTGAGGTACTTCAGCGCGCTGGCCTTCTGCTCCTTCGTCGCCGAGGCGGAGATGGAGAAGTACCCGGACGGGTTGCCGACGATGTTCGACGGGTCGCCCTTGCCACCGGTGACGGCGGGGAAGGTCGTGTAGCCGAGCCCCTTCTCGGCGAACTCGGCCGCCTGCTGCTTGAAGGTCGTCATGACCCAGGCGCCCTGGAGCATCATCGCGGCCTTGCCCGTGTAGAGCAGGGCGACGTCGGCGTTGCTGTCGGCGGTGACCGAGGCGTAGCCGTCGACGAACGCGCCGGCCTTCACGAGCTCCTGGATCTTCTCGTTCGCCTCGATGATGCCGGGGTCGCTCCACGCGTCGGCTTCACCGGCCATGATCTTGTTGAAGGCCTCGGGGCCGGCGACGCGGTCGACGAGGTACTCCTCCCACATGAGCGACGGCCACTTGGACGCACCGGCGAGCGAGAACGGGGCCACGCCTGCGGCCTTGAGCTTGGGGATGGCGTCGATGATCTCGTCGAAGTTCGTCGGGACCTCGACGCCGGCGGCCTTCAGGACGTCCTTGTTGTAATAGAACATGATCGGCGTGGTGGCGTTCATCGGCACCGCGTAGACCTTGTCGTCGATGACGCCCTGGTTCCAGACGGACTCGAGGAACTTGCCCTTGGCGTCCGCGGTCTCCGAGGTGATGTCGGCGACCTTGCCGGCGTCCACGTAGGAGTTCAGGGTGCCGCCCGCCCAGCTGTAGATGATGGTCGGGGCGCTGCCCGCGCCGACGGCCGTGCGGATCTTGGTCTTGTAAGCGTCGTTCTGGAAGTAGGTCGCGGCGACCTGGCCGTCGGCGTTGGCGCCGTTCCACTCCTTGAGCGACGGGCCGAGGACGGTGTCCTCGTCGGTGCCGGTGAGGCCCCAGAGGGTGGCGCTGCCACTCGGGGCGCCACCGCCGCTGGAGCAGGCGGTCGCGCCGAGCATGAGGGCCGAGACGCCGAGGGCGACTGCGGCCAGTCGGGTCCGTCGGCGGGATGAAGTACGAAGCGTCATTGCGTTCTCTCCTTGGTGGGTGCTGCTGCTGATGGTGCGATGTGGTCGGGTCAGTCGGTGGGCGTCCAGGCGCTGCCGTTCGCGGCGCTCGACTCGACGGCGCGCAGGACCCGCTGGACCTGCAGGCCTTCGGCGAAGGACGGTTCGGGATCGGTGCCGCCGGTGATGCCCTGGACGAGGTCCCGCACCTGGTGGGAGAACGGGTGCTCGTAGCCGATCCCGTGGCCGGTCGGCCACCAGGCGGTCATGTACGGGTGCTCCGGCTCGGTCACGACGATGCGCGTGAAGCCCTGCTTGCCGGCGGGAGCGGTGGCGTCGTACACCTCGAGCTCGTTCATCCGCTCGAGGTCGAAGGCGATGGCTCCGCGGGAGCCGCTCAGCTCGATGCGGAGCGCGTTCTTCCGGCCGGTCGCGTAGCGGGTGGCTTCGAAGGCACCGATGGCGCCGTCCGCGAGTCCGCCCGTGAGCTTCGCGGTGAACCAGGCGGCGTCGTCGACGGTGACCGCGCCGCGTTCGTCCGAGGCGGTCCCGCTCAGGCCGACGGTCTCGCCGAGGAGCGGTCGCTCGGTGACGAAGGTCGCGAGCGTCCCGCTGACGGTGTCGAGTCGGGCGCCGGTCAGGTGCTGCACGAGGTCGATGGCGTGCGCGCCGATGTCGCCGAGCGAGCCGGAACCGGCCTGGTCCTTGTCGAGGCGCCAGGTCATCGGACCCTCGGCGTCGCTCAGCCAGTCCTGGAGGTAGAGCGCGCGGATCTGGCGGACGTCCCCGAGCGCGCCCTCCGCGATGAGCTGACGGGCATACCCGATGGCGGGCACGCGACGGTAGCTGAAGCCGACCATGGAGCGGACGCCGCGGGCCCTCGCCGCCTCGGCCGCGGCGACCATCAGCTCCGCCTCCTCGACGCTGTTGGCGAGCGGCTTCTCGCAGAGGACGTGCTTGCCGGCTTCGAGGGCGGCGATCGCGATCTCGACGTGCGAGGAGCCGGGCGTGCAGACGTCGACGATGTCGATGGACGGGTCGGCGATGACGCTCCGCCAGTCCGTCGAGGCCGACTCCCAGCCGAACTTCACGCGGGCTGCCTCGAGTGCCTCGGCGTTGCGGCCGACGATCGTCGCCATGACCGGTTCCGCGTCGAGGTCGAAGAAGCGCGGTGCGGTGCGCCAGGCCTGCGAGTGTGCGGCTCCCATGAAGCCGTATCCGATCATCGCGACCCGGAGTTCCGGCCGTCCGCTTCCCGCCATGTGCAACGCTCCCGAGATGCTCGCGCAGCTGCGGCCCCGGGGTTCCGGATCGCTTCGCTGCGGTGCCCTGAAGCTAGCCCCGCCGCCTGTCTCCCCGCAACTTCCCTCTCCCGCATTGGAAACTTTTCGCACGAGCCCGCACCCCCCACCCCTGCCCGCGAACTGTCACTCCGGCACGGTCCCCGCCGCTCGGACTAGCAGCGAGTGACAGTTCGCGGGCTACGGGGTGGGCGGGGCTGCGGTCGAACCCCGGACGACGAGGGAGGTGGCGAGGTCGAGGCGGATGTTGTCGACCGTCTCGGACCGGAGCTTCAGCACCAGGCGGGTCGCCTCCTCGGCCATCTCGATGAGCGGCTGCCGGATGGTTGTGAGGGCCGGGCCGACCCACTTGGCCGGCGGGACGTCGTCGTACCCGACGACCGACAGCTGCTCCGGGATCGAGATCCCGAGCGAGCGCGCCGCCTCGTAGACGCCGAACGCCTGCATGTCGTTGCCGGCGAAGATCGCAGTCGGTCGGTCCTCGAGCTGCAGCAGTTCGAGCGCCAGGACGCGTCCGGCCTCCGGGATGAACTCACCGCGCCGCAGGATGGTCTCGTCGAGCGGGATCCCGGCCTCCTCGAGCGCGGACCGGTAGCCCGAGACCCGCGCCCGCGAACACATGAGGTCCTGCGGACCCGAGATCAGCCCGATCCTGCGGTGTCCGAGCTCGATGAGGTGGCGCGTCGCGGCCATCCCGCCGGACCAGTTCGTGGAGCCGATGGCGGCGACCTCCGGGCCAGGGTCCCCCGCCGGGTCGACCACGACGACCGGGATGTTGCGCGTGTGGAGCTGGCGCCGGTACGCCGGGTCGATGTCCGAGAACACGAGGATGACCCCGACCGGCTTCCGCGAGATGATGCTCTCGACCCAACCCTCGCCGGTCGACCGCCGGGCACCCGTCTCGGTGAGGGTGACGCTCATGCCGTGCTGACGCGCGACCTTCTCGACACCGCGGATGATCTCGAGCGACCAGGAGCTGTCGATGTACTCGAAGACGAGCTCGATGAGCGAACCTTGCGCGAGCTCGGCACCGCGGCGACTGTAGCCGTGGCGGTCCAGGAGTCGCTCGACGATCTCCCGGGTGTCCGGCGACACCCCCGGTCGCCCGTTGAGCACCTTCGAGGCGGTCGACACCGACACGGAGGCCTCCCTGGCGATGCGCGACAGGGTCGCGCGCCCGCCACCGGCACCGTGTCCAGCGGTCTGCGCCGCGGGGTCGTCGCTCATCCGAGTCCTCCGATCCCGCTCCGTCGGGCCGGACGGCCGTCTCTGCAGCGAGAAGTTCTGCCCATGCTAACGAAATATTTCGCGACACTCGACCGGTGACGCGCGGCCGACGATCTGCTAGTCTCGACCATAAGTTGTGGTTAACAACAAATCATCCGCTCACCAACGACGTTGAAGGACTGCACGCATGAGCCTCACCCCCACCAAAGCCGATCGGTTCTCTTTCGGCCTCTGGACGATCGGCTACAACGGGACCGACCCGTTCGGTGGCCCCACCCGCCCCGACCTCGACGTGGTCGAGGCCGTCACCCGCCTGAACGACCTCGGCGCCTACGGCCTCACCTTCCACGACGATGACCTCTTCGCCTTCGGCTCGACCGACGCCGAACGCCAGAAGCAGATCGACCGTCTCAAGCAGGCGCTCGCCGACACCGGCGTGATCGTGCCGATGGTGACCACCAACCTGTTCAGCGCCCCCGTCTTCAAGGACGGCGGCTTCACCTCGAATGATCGCGCCGTCCGCCGCTTCGCCCTCCGCAAGGTGCTCCGCAACCTCGACCTCGCCGCCGAGCTCGGCGCCAAGACCTTCGTCATGTGGGGCGGCCGCGAGGGCGCCGAGTACGACTCCGCGAAGGACGTGCAGGCGGCCCTCGAGCGTTACCGCGAGGCCGTCAACCTCCTCGGTGACTACGTGACCGACAAGGGTTACGACATCCGCTTCGCGATCGAGCCGAAGCCCAACGAGCCCCGCGGCGACATCCTGCTCCCGACGCTCGGCCACGCGATGGCGTTCATCGAGACCCTCGAGCGCCCGGAGCTCGTCGGCATCAACCCCGAGGTCGGCCACGAGCAGATGGCGGGCCTCAACTTCACCGCCGGCATCGCCCAGGCGCTCTACCAGGGCAAGCTCTACCACATCGACCTCAACGGCCAGCGGGGCATCAAGTACGACCAGGACCTCGTCTTCGGTCACGGCGACCTGCAGAACGCGTTCTCGCTCGTCGACCTCCTCGAGCACGGTGGCGTGAACGGCGGCCCCGCGTACGACGGCCCGCGTCACTTCGACTACAAGCCGAGCCGCACCGAGGACATCACGGGCGTGTGGGACTCCGCAGCCGCCAACATGCGCATGTACCTGCTGCTCAAGGAGCGCGCCGAGGCGTTCCGCGCCGACCCCGAGGTGCAGGAGGCGCTGGCCGCCGCCCGCGTGCCCGAGCTGCGCGAGCCGACGCTCAACCCCGGCGAGACCGTCGAGCAGTTGCTCGCCGACCGCTCGTCGTACGAGGACTTCGACGCCGCCGCCTACTTCGGCGGCAAGGGCTTCGGGTTCGTCCGCCTGCAGCAGCTGGCGGTCGACCACCTCATGGGTGCGCGCTAACCGACACCTGCGAACCTGGCGTTCCGTCTCCTGATCCGAGAGGATCGGGGGCGGAACGCCGTTCCGCGTTCCACCCCACAGCAGACCCGGCGGTCACCCGACCGCCCACCACCGAGAACAGGGAGAGCGATGACGCTCGTCGCCGGCATCGATTCGTCCACCCAGAGCTGCAAGGTCGTCATCCGCGACGCCGAGACCGGAGCGCTCGTCCGCGAAGGACGCGCGGCGCACCCCGCCGGCACCGAGGTCGACCCGGCCGCGTGGTGGCAGGCGCTGCAGGAGGCGGCCGCCGCCGCCGGCGGGTTGGCCGATGTCGCCGCGGTGTCGGTCGCGGCCCAGCAGCACGGCATGGTCGCGCTCGACGTCGACGGACGCGTCATCCGTCCGGCACTCCTCTGGAACGACACCCGGAGCGCGCAGGCCGCGTCTGACCTCATCACGGAGTTCGGCGCTGCGGAACTCGCCCAGCGGACCGGGTGCGTCCCCGTCGCCTCCTTCACGATCACGAAGCTGCGCTGGCTGCGCGACACCGAACCCGAGAACGCCGCCGAGGTCGCCGCCGTCGCACTCCCCCACGACTGGCTGACGTGGCGTCTGCGCGGCTTCGGTCCGGCCGACGAGAGCCCGCTCGGCGCGGACCTCGCCGAGCTGACGACCGACCGCTCCGACGCCTCCGGCACCGGGTACTGGTCCCCCACCGACGGCGAGTACGACCGCGAGCTGCTCGTGGCAGCGCTCGGCCACGATGCGATCCTCCCGCGCGTGCTCGCGCCGGAGGAGCCCGCCGGGACCGGTGTCGACGGCGGCCTCATCGGGCCGGACACCGTCATCGGGGCGGGCGCCGGCGACAACGCGGGAGCCGCCCTCGGGCTCGGGGCGACGGCCGGCGACGTCGTCGTGTCGATCGGCACGAGCGGGACGGTGTTCGCCGTGACGCCGGCCGTGGTCCGCGACAGCTCGGGCACCGTCGCCGGGTTCGCCTCGGCCGACGGCGCGTTCCTGCCGCTCATCGCGACGCTCAACGCCGCTCGGATCCTCGACGCGGTGGCCGCGCTGCTCGGCGTCGACCACACGGAACTCGGTCGACTCGCGCTCGAGGCCCCGGCCGGGGCACGGGGACTCGTGCTCCAGCCGTACTTCGAGGGCGAGCGCACCCCGAACCGGCCGGACGCGACGGCGACCCTCTTCGGCATGACCCTGGAGTCGACGACGCGCGAGGGCCTCGCCCGAGCGGCGATCGAGGGGCTGCTCTGCGGACTCGCCGACGGCCTCGACGCGGTGCTCGCGCAGGGCGTCACGGCGGAGCGCGTGCTCCTCATCGGTGGTGCGGCGCAGAACCCGGCGGTGCAGGCGATCGCTCGCGAGGTCTTCGGCGTGCCGGTCGTCGTGCCGGCACCCGGGGAGTATGTGGCGGACGGCGCAGCCGTCCAGGCGGCCTGGGCGCTCAGCGGCACTCGCCCGGCGTGGGCTGCAGTGGGGGCCGGCGACGGCACCGACCATGCGGACACTCTCGCTGCGGACGCGTCCGGGATCGCGCGGGAGCAGTACGCCGCCCGAGCCTGAGGCGGCACCGGTCGCCGGTCACTGAGCCTGTCGAAGTGCCACACACCGGAGCCTCCCGACCTACAACGCTCCCCGGGGGCCCTTCGACAAGCTCAGGGAACGGGCATCCCTTCCCCCGTCACCGAGCACCACCCGGTCACTGAGCGAACATCCTCCGGTCACTGAGCGAACATCCTCCGGTCACTGAGCCTGTCGAAGTGCCACACGCAGAAGCCTCCCGAGACGCAACGTCACCCCGGGGGCCCTTCGACAAGCTCAGGGAACGGGTATCCCCTCCCCGGTCGGTGGGCCGAACCCTCCCGGTCACTGAGCGAACCCCTCCCGGTCACTGAGCCTGTCGAAGTGCCACCGCGGAATCTTCCGCGCGGCGGAGACGTTGGCCCCGGTATGCGATCGATCGTCTACTCCACCAACGGTGACCCGTCCGTCCTCCGCCTCGTCGAGCGCGAGCTCCCCGAGCCCGGCCCCGGCGAGGTCCGCATCAAGCTCGCGTTCTCCGGCGTCAACCCGACCGACTGGAAGACCAGGCGCGGCGGCGGCCCCTCGGGTGGCATGCCCTTCCCCCAGGTCGTCCCGAACCTCGACGGCGCCGGCGTGATCGAGGCGGTCGGCCCGGCCGCCGGCGACGCGGTGTCCACAACCACCTTCGCCGTCGGCGACCGCGTCTGGGTGTACCTCGCGGCGCACGAGAGCCCGCTGGGCACGGCCCAGGAGTTCACGGTGCAGCCCGTCTCCCGTGTGGTCCCCCTGCCCGACGCCGCGTCATTCGAACTCGGTGCCAGCCTCGGTGTCCCCGCGATGACCGCGCACCGCGCCCTCACCGTCGCGCAGGACGGCCCGGCCCGGCTCTCCCCCGGTGCCCTCGACGGCCGGACGGTCCTCGTCCAGGGTGGTGCCGGCGCCGTCGGCAACGCCGCGATCCAGCTCGCCCGCTGGGCCGGCGCGACGGTCATCACCACCATCAGCAGCGACGAGAAGGCCCGCCTCGCGACCGCCGCGGGAGCACACCACGTCGTGAACTACCGCGAGGGCGACACCGCCGCGGCGATCCGCGAGGTGGCACCCGACGGCGTCGACCTCGTCGTGGAGGTCGCGATCGCGCAGAACCTCCCCCTCGACCAGGCGGTCCTCGCCCCGCGCGGCACGGTCGTCAGCTACGCCAACAACGGCGGTGACCAGATCACGCTCGACATCCGTCCGCACATGGGGCTCAACACGCGGCTCCAGTTCATGCTGCTCTACACGGTCGGTGACGCTGCGCTCCACGCCGCGGCCGAGGACATCACCGCAGCGATCGAGGACGGCGCGCTCGCCGTCGGCGAAGACCACGGTCTAGCGCTGACGGTGTTCCCGCTCGCTGAGACGGCTGCGGCCCACGCCGCCGTCGAGGACGACACGGTCGGGAAGGTCCTCATCGACGTCACGGCATGACCGCCGGCGCGTCGACGTGACCTGATCAGGGGCGGTACCGGGTGGCCAGTGCCGCCCCTGCCGCACGCAGGTGGACGAGCGGTTCGGCCATCGCCGCCTCGACACCGCCGGCCAGCGCCGTGAGCGATGCCGCCGCGAGGAAGATCCCCTCGGTGGGCGCCTGGATCGCCCCGGCGACGAGCATGGTCCGGTCCGCCGCGAGCCCGGCGACCCAGGAGGCGACCTTGCCGTCGGCCGTCTGGTCGTCGAAGCGGCCCTCGCCCGTGATCACGATCGACGCCGTGGCGGCCGCTTCCGGGAGGGCGATCGCCTCGCCGACACCGCGCGCGCCCGAAGTGGCGGTGGCGCCCCACAGCAGGAGGCCGTAGCCCGCACCGCCCGCGGCACCGGCACCGGGTTCGGCCGCGGCGCGTTCCGCACGGTCCGTCCCGAAAACCTCCGCAGCGCGGCTCACGAACCGGGCCAGGTTGGTGTCGAGGACCGCGACGTCGGCGGTGGTCGCGCCCTTCTGCGGGCCGAAGACCGCAGCGGCACCGCGGTCGCCGAGCAGCGGGTTGGTCACGTCGCTGAGGATGACCGCGCCGTCCGGCGGCAGCGCGCGGAGTCCGGCGGTGTCGATGTCGCGGAGCGTCGCGAGTCCGGCGTTGCCGGGCGCCACCGGTCCACCGTCGGCGTCCACCAGCCGCGCTCCGAGCGCGGTGAGCAGCCCGGCTCCACCGTCCGTGCTGGAGCTTCCCCCGATCGCGAGCAGGAGGCGTCGCGCACCGTGGTCCAGGGCGGCCGCGATGGCCTCACCGAAGCCGACGGTGTGCGCCGCGAACGGCTGCAGGGGGTCGAGCAGGGTCAGCCCGCTCGTCTGGGCGAGCTCCACGACCGCCGAACCGTCGGGCAGCTCGAGCCACTCGGCGTCCACCGGGTCGCCGACCGGGCCGGTGACCGTGATCGGGTGCCGACGCGCCCCGGGCACGGCGGCCGCGAAGGCGTCGAGCGTGCCCTCGCCGCCGTCGGCCATGGGGAGCGAGTGCAGGAGATCGTCGGGCCGAATGGTCCGCCACCCGTCGGCGATCGCCTCGGCGACCTCCGCGGCGGTCGCCGTGCCCTTGAACGAGTCCGGTGCGATCACGATGTGCCGGGTCATGTCTTCAGCCTCCCACGGTGGACGGGGTCGGGTGGGTCGAGGCCGTGCTCGTCGTGAGCACCTCGACACCGTCCGGCGTGACCACGACGGTGTCCTCGACCTTCACGCCGGGGGCGGTCGGGTTCCAGGCGAAGGCTTGCCAGAGCTGGACGACGTCGGTCGCCTCAGGCGTGGCGCGCGGATCGCGTCCCGCGTAGCCGGCCGCACCGCCCTGATGGTGCCTCGTCCACTCGTCGGCGTCGAAGCCCTGCTCGGCGTAGGCCGCACTCCCCGTGCGGAGGATGTCGGCGAGCGAAGCACCTGGCACGGTGGCGTCGAGATAGGCGCGTTCGACGGCGCGGATGCGCTGCATGTCCGTGGCGAACGGCTCCGCCGGGGTGCCGCCCTCGTCGAACCACCGCGTGAGGTTCACGATGAGCCCGTCGCGGCGGCCGCAGGCGACGAGCATCGCCCGGGAACCGAGTCGCCCCTCGGTCGGCAGCGGGTGCCGGTGGGCGAGTCTGCCCTCCCCGGCGACGAGGAGGACGAGCGGGTCGATACCGGCTGCGACGAGGCGCCCGGCGAGGTCCGCAGCGACCGCGCGTTCCGTCCGGGCGGGGTCGAGCTCGTCGACGAGCGTCTCGAGCGCCGACGTCGTCTCCCGCCCGAGCGAACGGAAGCGCGCGAGTTCGGCCGGGAGGAGCGACGCACGTGCGGCGCGCAGCTCGGCGGCGATGTCGGCCTCCTGCAGCACCCCGTCCCCACTCGGCAGCACCGCGTCGATCGGCGTGTGCCACGGCACCGTCCGAACGCGGATGTCGGGCAGCTCCTCGGCCTGCAGCCGGTCTACCTCGTTGGAGGTCGCGACGAGCCACGCGTCGCCCGGCGAGACCACGACCGCGACGATCGGGTCGGCCGCGAGGCTCACGTGGACGCGCGAGCCGTCGAGGTACCAGCTGACCGCTGCGGCGGACCGCAGCACGATCGTGCCTGCTCCGCGGGCCTCCAGGAGCGACGCGAGTCGGGCGTGTTTGCGACGGCGGTCGTCCTCGTCCGGACCGGGCCGCTCGTGGTTCATCGCCGGGCCCAATCGGTCCCGAGCTCGGCGAAGGTGCTGCCGGTGGCGGCCGCTTCCGCGACGAGCTCCTCGATCCTCGGAATGACGGGGCGGCGCTCGTCGCCCGCCCCGAGCCACTCGACGAGATCAGCGGGGATGCGGTGTGGCGCTGGGGCCGACCGGACCGCGTCGAGGACGGCGGTGAAGGCGGACGCGTCGGCCAGGGAGCTGACGAGTGCGGCATCCTCACCAGCCCGGACCGCCTCGCGCGCGCGGAGGAGGTCGGGGAGCAGGTCGGTCCGGCCCGTCGTCCAGCGTCGCAGGGTGACGCCGTCGACGACCAGCTCGACCTCGTCGCGTGTGTAGTGGAACCGGATCGAGCCGAGCTCCCCGCGGACCGTGACCACCGGGTCGGTCGTCTCCTGCGCGCACAGGGTGAGCGCCGCGGTCATGATCGGACCGCGCTGTGGGGTGATGCGGACGACCGAGGTGTCATCGGCCTCGATGTCGTTCGCCCGGTACTGGTCGAGGTCGATGGTGGCGATCGCCGCGCGGTCGGTCGTGCCGCCGAGTCGGAGCATGGTCTGGACCGCGTGCGCGAAGGGGTTGGTGACGACGCCGTCCACGACGGGTGTGCCGTCGAGCGTGCGCCTGCCCGACCACGCGGCACGCGTCCAGTAGCCGACGGTGCGGACCCAGGTGCCCCTCGCCTCGAGCGCCGTCACGGCCCCGATCTCCCCGCCGGCGACGACCTCGGCGATCTCACCGATCGCGTGCGATCCGAGGCTCTGGAACCCGACCTGGACGAGCCCGCCGGTCCGGGCGGCGGTGGCCTGCAGCCGGTCGAGTTCGTCGTTCGAGGTGACCGGCGGCTTCTCGAGCAGCACGTCGGCGCCGTGCTCGAGGGCGGCGACGGCGAGGTCCAGGTGCGTGTGGATCGGGGTCGAGAGGATGACCACGTCCACCCGCCCGGCGGCGAAGCACTCCTCCAGCGAGTCGCGGAGCGGCGCGTCCCCGGCAGCGCGGTCCTCCTCGGTGAAGGTCCGGTCGACGAGTCCGACGAGACGGATCGCGCCGGTCGCGGCGAGCGCCCTGGCTGCCGCCACGTGGCTGGCGCCATGGCCGTGGATCCCGACGACCACGACGGTCGGGGCGGTGGTGGCGGTGGCGTGCTCGGTGCTGGTCATGCGTCACTCCCTGTGCTGCGCGGTTCAGTACTGCGCGGTTCGGTGCTGCGTTCCTCGGCGGTGAGGAGCGCGCGGTGGATGGCGTCCGCCTGCTGCGCGTCCAGAGCGCCGTCGACGACGACCGCCTCCAGACCGGTGACGAGCGGGGTGTCGGCGGTGATGGTGGTGCGGCTGGTCGCGGCGAGCGAGACCCCGATACCCGGGTACTCGGCCGCGCGGACGAACCAGGGGAAGGCGTTCGCTGCGGGCTGTCGGAACAGGACCGTGGTGGGGCGTCGAGGCGGCGTCGGGGCGGGCCCGGTGGTGTCGCCAGTCTGTGTGTCAGCGCTCCCGTCGGCGTCGAGGACGAAGGCGACCCAGGCCGCACGCGAGCCGTGCGCGGTCGACTCCCCCGGTCCGTCAGCGCTGAGGACGGACCGGTGGGCGTCCGCGGGCAACCGCCAGAACCATCCGCCGTAGCCGGCACCTTCGCGGCCGTTGGTGGCCGGCGATCCGATCGTCACCGTCGATCCCGTCGTCCGGAAGACACTGGAGACGGCGACGCGGAGCGCCGACCTCCCGCTCCCGACGCCAGGCACGGCGAACTCCTCGACGACCGTGCGGCGCGACTCCCTCAGCTGCGTCGTCCCGTCGCGTCCGATCCAGTCGAGCCACTGACGCAGCACACCGGCGTCCACCTCGGTCTCGGTGACGCGCTGGACACCGTGGTTGTCGAGCATCGTCGACCCCTGCCCGGCGACGTAGGTGCGACCGCCCCAGTAGGAGACGCCGTCGACGTCGGCGACGGCCATCGAGAGTCCGACATGGTGGGGGTGGTCCTCGGGAGCGGATTCCGTGACGACGGTCCCGCCGAGCGACGTGACGGGGTGTGCGAACGGTCGCGGGGCGTCTGTCGGTTCGAGGCCGCTGCCGTCGTGGAGGACGAGGACCTCGCGGTCGCCGAGCCGGGCGGTCAGCTCCGGTGAAATGGGGTGGTCGGTTCCACGCCAGACGGGCGGACTCGCGGCCGGGCGGGCGGCGGCGCTCTCCCTGGCGACGAACCGGGGCCGGAAGACGAGCGGGTGTCCACCCTCCGCACCGCCGATCGTGTCGCGCAGTCTGGTCCACGCCTCGGCGCCGAGCTCGCGTCGCGGGACGGACACCGTGCTGAGCGCCGGCACCGCGAACGCCGCGAACGGGATGTCGTCGAAGCCGACCACGCTGAGCGCCGAGGGGACGGACACACCGGCACCGCGGAGCGCCGAGACGAGCCCGAGGGCGACGAGGTCGTTGAAGGCGACCACGGCGGTCGCGTCGTGCTGCACCACCGTGTCGACGACCGTCGCGCCGTCCACCAGCGCTGATCCGGCCGTCACGATGTCGACGGAGAGGTCGTCGTGGTCCGAGCACGCGCGGGCGATGCCGACCCGTCGGAGGCGATCGCCCTGACTCGCGGTGGGACCCGCGAGGTACAGGATGCGCCGGTGCCCGAGCGCGTGCAGCTCGGCGAGCACCTGCTCCATGCCGCTGGCGTAGTCGATGGACACCGACGGCACGGGCGAGTCGGCGAGCTCGCGGTTGACGAGCACGACCGGGTGGAGTTCGGCGAGCAGCGCTCGAAGCTCCGGCTCGGCCAGACGGGGTGAGCAGAGGACGATCGCGTCGCAGCGACGGCGGGCTTCGCGGGCCGCCGCCGCCTCGTCGGTCGGGTCCTCCTCGGTGTCGGTCACGAGGACGCGGTAGCCGTCGGCCGCCGCGGCCCGGGTGACCCCGCGCAGGATCTCCTGGAACATCGGGTTCTCGAGGTCGGGCACGACGACCCCGATGGTGTTCGTGCGGCCGAGCGACAGGCTTCGGGCGAGCATGCTCGGGCGGTAGCCGAGTGCGTCCACCGCGGCGAGGACGCGGTCGGCGATCGCCGCGTCGACGGTCGCCTTCCCGTTGAGCACCCGCGACACGGTGGCCTTCGAGACGCCCGCCTCCACGGCGACGTCCGAGATCGTCGGCGTCGGGCCAGCACTGGGGAACCGGTTGCTCATACGTCCTCGTTCAACTCGTCACGGGTGGTGCCGTTCTCAATCATCCTATAGGCTCGCTCTGAGAAACCGGTTTCCCAGTTTGCGTGGTCGACCCGGTCGACCCGGACGTGGTCAGAGAGGACACCGATGCGCATCATCGTCACCGGCGGTGCAGGACGACTCGGGCGGAGCGTCGCGAGCGCCCTCGCCCAAGCAGGCCACGAGGTCGTCTCCGTCGATCGGACCGACCCCGGACTCCCCGGCGTCGAGGGCCGGACCGCAGACCTCCTCGACCACGATGCGACCCACGAGCTCTTCGCCACCCTGCGGCCCGACGCCGTCGTGCACCTGGCGGCGATCGCGGTGCCGTTCAGCGCGCCGGAGCACGTCATCCTGGCGACCAACCAGACGCTCGCCTTCACCGCCCTCACCGCCGGGATCGCCGCCGGGGCGACCAGGCTGCTGGCCGCGAGCAGCCCGACCGTCATCGGCTACGGCGCCCCGCACGGGTGGACGCCCGAGGCGCTCCCCATCACCGAGGAGCACCGGGTCGCCCCGTGGAACGCCTACGCGCTGTCGAAGGTCGCGATCGAGTCGACGGTCGCGATGCTCGCCCGAGCCCACGGCGACGCCGTCGTGACCGGTGCGTTCCGGCCGTGCTTCGTCGTCTCCCCGGAGGAGTGGGAGGGCGCGCCGACGCAGCAGGGGCACACCATCGTCGACCGGCTCGCCGATCCCGCGCTCGCGGCCGTCTCCCTCTACAACTACGTGGACGCGCGTGACGCCGGCCGGTTCGTCGCCGCCTGGATCGATCGTGCCGAAGCCCGACACTCCGGCGAGGTGTACTTCGTCGGCGCCGACGACGCCCTGGCCCTCGCACCCCTGTCCACCCTGCTGCCCGCGCAGGTCCCGAGCACCGCCGGATTCGCCGACGGACTCGTCGATCGAGCCGCCGCCTTCAGCAGCGCGAAGGCGACCGCCCACCTCGGGTGGCGCCCGGAGCACGACTGGCGGTCCGCACTCAGCCCCGCCGAGGCGGCCCGGCTCACCGATCTGCTCGCCGCCGACACCGGCCGGCCGGCCACCACTCCTGTTCCAGCCCCAGCCCCACGATGACGAGGACCTCCACCATGCCAGCACCGCTCGCCTTCGACGGCGTCCTGTACTTCCCGATCACCCCCTTCGACGCCGCGGGCGAGGTCGACCTTGGGCTCCTCGGCACCCACCTCGAGTCGCGACTCGAACACCGGCCCGGTGGGGTGTTCCCCGCCTGCGGCACCGGCGAGCTGCACGCGATGTCGCCGTCGGAGGCCGCCCGCGTCGTCCGACGGACCGTCGAGGTCGTCGACGGCGCCGTCCCGGTCATCGGTGGCGCCGGAGGAGGCGTGGCGACCGCCAAGGAACTCGCGGTGGCGGCCGAAGAGGCGGGAGCCGACGCGATCCTGCTCATGCCCCCATACCTCGTCTCCGGGCCGGCGGCCGGTCTGCAGGCGTACGTCGAGGACGTCCTCTCGGCGACGAGCCTCCCGGCGATCGTCTACCACCGGAACAACGCCCGGTACACGACGGCGACGATGCGCCACCTCGCCCGCAACCCGCAGGTCGTCGGTTTCAAGGACGGCGTCGGCGACGTCGCGGCCGCCCAGGACATCGTGCTGGCGGTGCACGAGGAGGGACGCGATGACTTCGCCTTCTTCAACGGCCTCCTCACCGCCGAGCTCACGCAGGCCGCCTACCGCGGCATCGGCATCCCGCTCTACTCCTCGGCCGTCTTCGCCATGCTGCCCGAGCTCGCGACGCTGTTCTACCGCGCGTACACCGAGCACGACGAACCGCTGCGCGAGCGCCTGCTCCGCGAGTTCTACCGGCCGCTGGTCGCCCTCCGCGACGAGACCCCCGGCTTCGCCGTGTCGCTCATCAAGGCCGGCGTCCGGCTCGGCGGCCTGCCGGTCGGTTCCGTGCGGTCGCCCTTCGTCGATCCGACCCCCGAGCAGACCGACCGCCTGGAGGCACTCCTCGCAACCGGTGCCGACCTCGTCGCCGAGCACGCGACGCTGGCCGCAGGGCGCTGACGATGACCCGGATCGCCTCCATCACCACCTCGCTCGGCCGGTTCGCCATGCCGCGCCCGTGGGTGCCCGAAGCCCCGTGGCTGCATCTCATCCGCGTGGACGTCGTCGACGACGAGGGGGCGACCGGGTCGGGCTTCACGTGGACGCCGACCATCGGAGCCACGGCCGTCCGGGCGTTGCTCGACGACGACATCTCCGCCGCCGCCGTCGGATCGACGACCGACCCCGAAGCGCTGTGGCCCCGGTTGTGGGCGCATCTGCACGAGGCCGGTGGCGGCGGGATCACGACGATCGCGCTTGCCGGGCTCGACACCGCGCTCTGGGACCTCCGTGGACGACGGGCCGGGCTCGGGCTCTCCGACCTCCTCGGCCGTCGACGCGACACGGTCCGGGCGTACGGCAGCGGGGTGAACCTCCACCTCGACGCCGCCTCGCTCGCCGCGCAGGTCGAGCGGTGGATCGCGGCGGGCTACGACGCCGTCAAGATCAAGGTCGGCAAGCCCGACCTCGCCGAGGACGTCGACCGCGTGACGATGGTGCGCGAACTGCTCGGACCGGACCGCCGGCTCATGATCGACGCGAACCAGCGCTGGGACGTCGACCAAGCGGTCTCCTCCCTGGAACGGCTCGGTGTCGTCGCCCCGGCCTGGATCGAGGAGCCGCTGCGCTCCGACGACACCGCGGGATACGAACGGCTGCGTCAGGCGACCGACATCCCGATCGCTCTGGGCGAGAACGTGCACACGATCCACCGGTTCCGCGACCTCGTCGACCGTGGCGTCGCCGACGTCCTGCAACCGAACGTGGTCCGCGTCGGTGGCATCACCCCCTTCCTCGCGATCGCCGCGCTCGTCGACGACGCCGGGCTGACGCTCGCGCCGCACCTGCTCCCCGACCTCTCCGGACAGCTCGCCCTCGCCCTCCCGCAGCGCACCGAGGTCGAGGATGTCGAGGACGCGGGCTTCGTCGCGATCGGCGCCATCGACCCGCCCGGGCCGGTCACCATCGCGGAGGGCCTGGTGCAGGTCGAGCAGCGCCCCGGCCTCGGCTTCGTGATCCGCGACCGGATCACCGAGACCGTTATCAACGCCCACTGACGTTGTCTGATCGGCCGACCAGACGCCCAAATCATCACCTGCCGCATCCGCATCCTCGAGGAGCCATCACCATGCACGACACCGACCACAGCACCGGCACGATCGACCACACCACCCCCGCCAGGGCGCGCACCGACGACCCGAACGGCGTCGGCGGCCGTATCGACGACACCGACGGCAACGACGGCAACGACGGCAACGACGGCAACGACGGCAACGACGGCAACGACAACGGTACCGACGGCCGCGGCAACGGCAACGGAAGCAGCAGCAGCGTGGGCCCCGGCGGCGGCACCGTCACGCCCGCAGGTCACGCTGGCGACGCCGCGTCCGGCGCCGGACGTGCCGCCGTTCCGACCGTCGACGACGTCGCCGCGGCAGCAGCCGCGGCCTCCTCCGAGCTCGCATCCACGGTGCCCTCGACCCGGGCCGCCTGGCTCGAGGCCGTCGCCGACGCCCTCGACGCCCGGGTCGACGAGCTCGTCGCACTCGCCGACGAGGAGTCCCACCTCGGAACCACGCGCCTCACTGGCGAGGTCGCGCGGACGACAGGCCAGCTGCGACTGTTCGCCGCCGTCCTCCGCGACGGGGCCTTCCTCGAGGTCGTCATCGACCACGCCGACGCCTCCGCCACCCCGCCCAAGCCGGAGCTGCGACGGATGCTCCGGCCGACGGGACCGGTGGCGGTCTTCAGCGCGTCGAACTTCCCGTTCGCGTTCTCGGTCGCCGGCGGCGACACGGCGTCGGCGCTGGCGGCCGGATGTCCGGTCATCGTCAAAGCGCACTCCGCCCACCCGCGACTCTCCCGGCTGACCGCGGCGATCGTGGTCGATGCGTTGCGCTCGGCCGGCGCCCCGGACGGCACGTTCGCGCTCGTCGAGGGTCGCGAGCAGGGCACCGCCCTCGTGCAGCATCCTGCGATCACCGCGGTCGGGTTCACGGGCTCACTCGCCGGCGGGCGCGCACTGTTCGACCTGGCGTCGCAGCGGCCGGCCCCGATCCCGTTCTACGGCGAGCTCGGCAGCACGAACCCGGTCGTCATCACCGCGGCCGCACTGCAGGGCGAGGCGGCGGCGGACCTCGCGCGTGGGCTGGCGGCGTCGTTCACGCTCGGTGTGGGGCAGTTCTGCACGAACCCTGGTCTCGTCCTCGTACCGAGCGGCAGCGGGTTCGCCGAGCTCGTCGCTCAGGCGGCGTCCGACGCCGTCGCCGGGCGCATGCTCACGCCGGGCATCGCCGAGGCGTATGCCGCGGGCACCGCTCGCGCCGCCGGCCATCCCGGGGTGCGGACGCTCCTCGGCGGCCAGACGGCGGCTGCGGATTTTGGCGTTCCGACCGTCCTCGCGACCACCGCCGCGACGGTGCTCGACGCGCCAGAAGTCCTGCTCGAGGAGATCTTCGGGCCGGCGACGCTCGTCATCGAGGTCGCCGACGATGCCGAGCTGCACGCGGTCCTGGCCGAGGTCGGTGGCGCGCTCACGGCGACCGTGCACGCGGCGCCCGGTGAGGACATCACTGGTCTCGTGTCACGGCTCGAGCCGATCGCCGGCCGGGTGCTCTTCGGTGGCTGGCCGACGGGTGTCGCGGTGGGCTGGGCGCAGCACCACGGCGGACCGTGGCCGGCGACGACCTCGCTCCACACCTCGGTGGGCGCGTCGGCGGTGCGCCGCTTCCAACGTCCGATCGTCTACCAGGACGCACCCGAGCGTGTGCTCCCCGAGGCCCTGCACGAGGCGAACCCACTCCGTCTCCCCCGCCGCGTCGACGGCGTCCTCGAACTCCCCGCCGCAGCCCGCGCCTGACCACCGTCCGGTCCGTCCCCAACTCAGGACTCCCCCGGCGCGCCACCGCAACCGCGACGCGACACACCCGAGGTCTCCTGAGTTGGGGACACCCCGACCAACCACACCCACCCCTGTTCACAACTCAGGACGCACCCGGCGCGCCGTGCGCCACAGCACCCGCCCCGGGCCCAACACACCGCAACCATCCTGAATTGCGAACACCGCGACCACCGTCCCCAACTCAGGACTCCCCCGGCGTGCCGCCGCAACCGCGACGCGACACACCGGATGTCTCCTGAATTGGGGACACTCCACCGCCTACGTTCACAACTCAGGACGCACCCGGCGCGCCGTGCGCCACAGCACCCGCCCCGTGCCCGACACACCGCAGCCGTCCTGAGTTGCGAACACCGTGACCACAGTCCCCAACTCAGGACTCCCCCGGCGCGCCGCTCCAGCCCGGGCACGACACACCGGACATCTCCTGAGTTGGGGACGGGACCAGGGCGAGTCAGGCGAGGGTGGCGGCGAGCCAGGCACGCAGCTCGGCCTGCATCGGTGCCGACCAACTGTGCGGTTCGTCGTGGAAGGTGCCCGTGTAGGCCGAGTGCTCGGCGCCGACCCGGTACCGCTCCGTGAGGATCGCGTGCGCTTCACGCATGCCCGCCGGCTCGAAGAGCTCGTCGCGCTCGGCGTACTGGACGAGCAGCGGCAAGCGGGGGCGCAGGGATGCGAGCTCCGGCCAGTCACCGACCCGCGACAGCCCCGGTGAGAGGAACGACCACGAGTGCTGATCGGCGTGCCCGTCGAGCACACCGTCGAACGTCGACATCATCGCGACCACGCCGGCAGCACGGATCCGGTCGTCCATGGCTGCGAGCAGAACGGCCCGGGCGCCGCCACCGGAGAGACCGAAGCACGCGACGGCTCCGGAACGGACCCCGGGCGCGGCCGCCAGCTGGTCGAGCGCGATGAGGTCGTCGCGGAGGACGAGACCAGCGAGCGAGGTGCCCAGGACGCCCAGCTCCTTCGCGAGCTGCGGCTCGTTGGCCGCCGCGAGGAGCTCGGACCGCTGCCCGGGCGACACCGCTGTAGCCTCCTCCCCGCGCTGCACCGACGCAGCCCGACGGCCGGCGAGCTGCAAGTCGACGGTCCGATGGAAGCGTTCGGCGACGGCCTCGTCCGGGATCCGTCGGGAGCCCCACCCGAACACATCGTGGACGAGCACGGCGAACCCGTCGCGCGCGAGGTCGGACGCGACGGCGCGGCCTCCGTAGTAACGGTCACGGAACGCCTGCAGCTCCTCGCGCGTGACGGTCGACGTGGCGGGGACACCATCGGGTCCGTCCGCGAGTTTCTCCCGCCCGACGCGCGTGAACCCACCGTGGTCGTGCAGGGCCAGCGCACCCGGGAGCACGCCGGTCTCGCCGGCCGGCCGTAGGAGCCACGCCGACGTTGACGCGCCGAACCCGGTCGACCAGCGGAGTTCGACCCCGTCGACGCCGTCGCGGGTCCAGCTGCCGAGCTCCTCGGGCGGCTCGGTCTGCGCCGGTCGCGGGAGGACACCGAGGATCTCGTCGAGGCGCGTGCGCGTCCTGCCGAGCGACCGGTCGCCCGGGTTGCTCTGGTGCGGGGATGCGCGGAAGCGAGCGGCGAGCGCCCGCAGACGGGATTCGCGCGCAGGTGAAGGTGTGACCGGTCGGGACCGCACCCCGACGGGCTCGGTGACCGGGACATGGTCCACGACCGGGACGTGGCTAGCGACCGGGACGCCGACCGGTACGGGACCGTCCCGCAAGGCAGCATCCGGGGCCGGGACTGACCCTGTCCGGGACCGCACCTCGACAGGCTCGGTGACAGGAACAGGCTCGGCGACCGGGACGGGCTCAGCGACCGGAACAGTCTCACCGGCCGGGACAGACTCGGTGATCTGGGCGGGCTCGGTCACCGGCTCAGTGGCCGGGGTCGACCCGACGTCCGAGTCAGCGCCGGCGCCGGCATCCGGGCCGGAGCTCACGGCGCGATCGTCGCGACCGGACGCCCGGTCAGCAGCGACTCGTTCCCGGCGATGCCGACCGAGATCGCCCGGACGCCGTCATCGTAGCCGGCAGGCCGTCCCAGTTCGTCCTCGGTGACGCGCTCGAAGAGGTGCCGCAGCAGGAACGCGTCGCCGCCGCCGTGTCCGCCGACGCCCTCGGGGATCTCGATCTCGCGGGCGTCCTCCCAATGGCGTTGCAGCACGAGGCGTTCCCCGCGCGAGCGCACCGGCGCGACGGACGCGGCGCCGTCCGCGGTCTCGCCGTCGCCGCTCAGGCTCGGGTCGAGGACGACGCGCCCGTCGGCCCCCACGAGCACGGCGGCGCGCTCCACGACCTCGAGCTCGACCCTGCCCTCCGTCCCGTTGATGGCGACGCGATACCCCTCCCACGGCGCGTGGGCGTTCAGGGAGTAGCTGAGCGAGGCGCCACCGTCGTACTCGACGAGGACGGACAGGTTGTCCTCGATGTCGATCCCGGGCGAGAAGACGTCGCGGTCGCGCAGGTACCCGTCGTGCTGCTCGGCCCGCAGGTAGAGCGACTCGAGCCGCGGGTCGTCACGCAGGTCGAGGGCGAACGGGTCGGTCGAACGCCCGCGAACCGCCGCCTCGGCGTCGTCCGGCACCGATCCACGCCCCGGACGCGCCGCGAGCCCGCGCTCGGCCGCGTTGGCGTCACCGTAGAAGCGGAGTCCTCCGGTGGCGTAGACGGAGGCCGGCCGAGCCCCGATCCACCAGTTGACGAGGTCGAAGTGATGCGACGCCTTGTGGATGAGGAGCCCGCCGGAGTGCTCCTTCTCGCGGTGCCAGCGACGGAAGTAGTCGGCGCCGTGCACGGTGTCGAGCACCCACTCGAAGTGCACGCTCGTCACCCGTCCGATCCCACCGTCCTGCACGATGCGGCGCAGCTCCGAGTTCCGCGGGCTGTAGCGGTAGTTGAAGGTCGTCACGACGTTCCGGCCGCTCTCGGCGACGGCCGCTGCAATGCGCTCGACGCCCTCACGGTCGATGGTGAGCGGCTTCTCGACGACGACGTCGGCACCGGCGAGGAGCGCGCGTGAGACGATCTCGGCGTGCGTGAAGTCGGGGGTCGTCACGATCACCCGGTCGACGCGTTGCTCGGCGATGAGCCGCTCGACGTCGTCCGGGCCGTATCGGGCCGGCAGCGCGACACCCTGCTCGGCGAGGACCGCCTCGTAGTGGTCGAGCCGGCCGGGGTTGCTGTCGCTCCAGGCGACGAGCTCGGCGACGTCGGCGTGCGGGCCGACGATGGCGTCGAGGTACATCTGCGAGCGGTGTCCGGTGCCGATGAGGGCGTAGCGTTCGCGGGTCGTGGTCATGCGTGTGGGTCCTTCCGGGTCGGTGCGGCGGGCGCTGTGGTCGGCGCGCTGTCGTGGTGATCGGCACGGCCAGAACGCGCCCGTTCGAGCGCGTCTCGACCTGATGCGGCGAGCGCCGCGGCCCGGCCGTCCCCGGCTGGACCGTCGGCGACGACGACGGCGTAGCGGAACTCGAGGGTCTCGCCGGCTCCGAAGGGCAGTTCCTCACTGAAGAACGGGGCCGGGCAGAGGCCGGCGAACTCCTCGGTGCGCGCGAACCACTGCGGCGGGTGCGCCGGGTTCCGCACGTCGTCGACGATGACGATGCTCGACGCCGCGGCCGTTCCGTCGTGGAGGCCGGTGAACCCCATCCACGCGTGGCGGGTGCCGCGGAGCTCCTCACCGCCGCTCCCGTCGGGGGTGTGCAGGGTGCCGCCGGTGAAGGATCGCGGGCCGCGCCAGAAGAGCCCTCCGTAGCCGGCGTTCTCCCGCCCCTTCGTCGTGGGCGATCCGATCGACAGGTCCCGGCCGGAGACGTTGCGCATCCGGGTCTCGAAGGTCAGCGTCCAGTCGCCGGCGGCCGGTCGCACGGTGAGCGCGCGCTCCTCGTCGACGAGGTGCCGACCGTCCTCCGTGATCCACCTGAGCGTGTGCGCGAACCGCACCTCGCCCGGGTCGGCACGGGCGTCCGTGACCGCGACGTGCTCGGAGCGACCGTTGTTCGCGAGTTGTTCGTAGGCGGTCCCGGTGAAGGTCGGGCCGCCCCAGAAGTTGTCATCACCGACGTGAGGGAGGGCCCAGGCGATCCCGGTGTGCCAGACGTGGTCGTGCGGTCTGGTCAGCGTCACGAGTGCGCCACCGGCCGTCCGCACCGGATGGAGGTACGGCTTCGGCGACTCGCGCTGGACCGTGTCCGGACGGTAGGTGTACCGCAGGATGTCGATCCCGTCGAAGTGCACGGTGATGGCCGAACCGACCTCGTGCGTCAGCGCGAGACCGGTCGGACGGGGGCGGTGGTCGGTGGTCACGGGATCCCCTCGGATGAAGCGGTGGTGGAGCTACCGATCGACCGGCTCGGGAACGGACGTCGTTCCCGAGCCGGTCGAGAGGCTGTGGCCGGATCAGCCGGCTGCGACCGCGGCCTTGAGGTCCTTGATGAACCCCTCGGCGGCCTGGTCGGGCGTGTTCTTCCCGAAGAGGACCTGCTCGGTGTACTGCTTGACGAGCGCCTCGATCGCGCTGCCACCGGCAGGCGTGACGGTCGGCGGCTCACCGATGTCGTCGGCGAGCCCGTCGAGGAACTCGACGACCGCCTGGTCGGTCTCGGCCAGCTTCGGCGTGATGTATTCGCGGATCTTCGTGTTGGCCGGGACGCCGCGCTCGGTGAGGAGCGAGTCGGCCGCGGTCTCGCTGTTGGCGAGGAAGTCGATGAACAGCGCCGCCTCGGCGGGGTGCTCGGTCCGGGCGGACGCCGACCAGTACATCGACGGCTTGTAGTAGGCGGAACCATCGGCGCCGCCGTCCACCGTCGGCACCCGCAGGAGCTCGAGCGGCGACCCGCTCGCCTCGGTCAGGGCCGTCAGCTGGCTGTTCCACCAGGGGGCGAACGCGGCCGAGTTGGTCGCGGTGAAGGACTCGGCGAGCCCACCGGCCTGCTTCTCGATGATCGCGGAGGGCGACGGCGTCGCTCCCGCGTTCACGAGGTCGAGGAGGTAGGTCCACCAGGAGGACAGGGTCTCCGGCTTGATGGACACCTCGCCCTTGTCGTTGTACAGCTCGTCGCCGTGCTGACGGGCCCAGTTGTTCAGGCCGCCGTCCTCGAAGCCGAAGGGCTGGAAGCCGTAGATCGATCCGCCACCGGCTGCCGAGACCTGCTCGCTCAGCTCGGTGAAGTCGTCCCACGTCCAGGTCTCGTCATCGGGCATCTCGATGCCGGCCGAGGCGAGCAGGTCGGGGTTCACGACGAAGGAGTAGCTCGTGATGCCCGAGGGGACGCCGTAGAGCGAGTCGTTGACCGTGCCGGACGTCAGCGTCTCCTTGGGGAAGTCACCGAGGTCGAGCTGGTCGGTGACCGTGTTCAGGTCGAGGAGCGCGCCCCGGTCGCCGTAGGTGGCGATGTACTTCTCGTCCATCTGGATGATGTCGGGGGTGTCGTTCGCCGCCGTCTCGGTGGCGAGCTTGTCCCAGTAGCCGGCCCAGTCCGTGAACTGCGGCTCGATGGTGATGTTCGGATACTCCTTCTCGAAGGCCGCGATGACCTCCTGGGTGGCCGCCGTACGGGCGTCGTTGCCCCACCAGGTGAAGCGGAGGGTGACGGGCTCGTCGGACAGTTCGGTGGCGGCGTCGCCCCCGGCACTGCAGCCGGCGAGGAGGAGGGCCGCGACGGCTCCCGTCGCGATGAAGCCGGCGGCTCTGCCGTGCTTGCTGATGCTCATGCTGTTCCCTTTCGAATCGATCGATCCGGATCCGGAGCTGCTGGATCCGGTGGTGCTGGGTCTGGTGCGGGTGCTTCGGTGGTGCTGGTCGGTGGGTCGGGCTTCACTTGCCGCCGGTCGTCGCGATGCCCTTCAACAGGAACCGCTGACCGAACAGGAAGACGAGGAAGATCGGCAGGAGCGAGACGACACTCATCGCGAACATCGGCCCCCACGAGGTGGAGGATTGCGCGTCCATGAACGCCCGGAGGGCGAGCGGCACCGTGTACATCTCCGGTTTCGTCAGGTACAGGAGCTGACTGAAGAAGTCGTTCCAGGTCCAGATGAAGGTGAAGATGGCGGTCGTCGCGAGCGCCGGCACCATGAGCGGCAGGATGATGACCCCGAAGATGCGGGCGTGACCGCAGCCGTCGATGCGCGCCGCCTCGTCGAGTTCCTTCGGGATGCCGCGGATGAACTGCACCATGAGGAACACGAAGAACGCGTCGGTCGCGAGGATCTTCGGCAGGATCAGCGGCAGGTACGTGTTCACGAAGCCGAGCTGGGAGAACATGATGTACTGCGGCACGATGATGACGTGGATCGGCAGCATGAGCGTCATGAGCATCGCCGCGAACCACCAGCGCTTGCCGCTGAACTTCAGTCGGGCGAAGGCGTAGGCGGCCATCGAGCAGGACACGAGGTTGCCGACGATGCAGCCGAGGACGATGAGCACGGAGTTCAGCAGGAACACGTGGAACGGCTCGGAGAGGGTGTTCCAGCCCTCGCTGTAGTTGCTCACCTCGAAGCTGTCGAGGACGATGCCGGGGTTCCGGAAGATCTCCTCCGTCGGGCGGAGCGAGGAGACGACGAGCCAGATCACCGGGTAGAGCATGATGAAGCCGACGAGGATCAGGCCGATGTGCTTCAGGACCGACTTCCAGGGCGACCACCCACGAGCGCGGCGGTACTGGCGTTCGGCCTCCTTGGCCTCGCGACTGCGGTTCTTGCTGTCCGTCGTGATGGACCGTGTGGTCAGCGTGTCAGTCATCGTAGTTCACCCAGTATTTCGAGGCCCAGAAGTTGATCGCGGTGAAGACTCCGATGATGAGGAGCAGGAACCAGGCCATGGCCGAGGCGTAGCCCATGTCGAAGTTCGAGAATCCGCGGTTGTAGAGGTACAGCGTGTAGAACAGCGTCGAGTCGGCCGGGCCGCCCGTTCCGCCCGACACGATGAAGGCCTGCGTGAAGGCCTGGAACGCATGGATGATCTGCAGCACGAGGTTGAAGAAGATGATCGGCGTGAGCAGCGGCAGGGTGATCTTGGTGAAGCGCTGCCACTTCGTCGCGCCGTCCATCTGCGCCGCCTCGTGGTACATGACGGGGATCTGGCGGAGACCGGCGAGGAAGATCACCATCGGTGCGCCGAAGGTCCACACGTTGAGCGTGATGAGCGTGGAGAGGGCGGTCGACGGGTCGGCGATCCAGCTGCGTCCCTCGATCCCGAAGATCGCGATGAACTGGTTCACGAGGCCTTCGCCGCCGAACACCTGCTTCCACAGCACCGCGATGGCGACGGAGGAGCCGAGGAGCGACGGCAGGTAGTACACGGACCGGTAGATCGCGAGGCCGCGGAGACCGCGGTCGAGCAGAGCGGCCAGGGCCAGTGCCGCGGCGAGCTGGAGCGGCACCGACACGAAGACGTACACGAAGGTGACGCCGAGCGAGTTGTGGAGGCGCTCATCGCCCACCATGCGGATGAAGTTGTCCAGGCCGATGAACTTCGGCGCCTGCAGCAGGTTGTACTTCGTGAAGGACAGCGCGAGCGAGGCGACCATCGGGCCGACGGTGATGACGGCGAGTCCGATGAGCCACGGGAGGAGGAACAGGTAGGCGGCCTTGTTGTCGCGGCGGTTGTCCTTCTTGATGAAGGCCTTCTCGGCCGCCGTCTGCGGGCGCTTGCCGGCGCTGAGCTTGCGGAGCTCGCCGAGCGCGCTCACCGAACACCCCTCGCGAGTGTCGTCCTGGGCGCTCCTGGAGTTGCACGGACCACGTCGGACCTCCTTGTCGATCGTCGTTGATGACTTCCCGGAAAGCGTTTCCCGGCTGAGCTGCATCAAGTTCTATCACGGCCCCGTCGGACGATGCAACGATTCAATCCGCATCCGTGTCCGATCTGTGATCACCTGCGACCGAATCGGTTCGAACGCTTGCCTTGACCGCGCGCGCCGTTCTACAGTGACCCGGTAAACGCTTTCCGGATGGCCCGCGGCCGCCGGGACCGGAACACGAACCAGAGGAAGAGCCACCGTGTCAGAGCAGACCATCGGGATCATCGTCAACGGCGCCACCGGGCGCATGGGCTACCGGCAGCACCTCGTGCGCTCGCTGCTGGCCATCCAGGAGCAGGGCGGTGTGCAGCTGTCCGACGGCACCCGACGCCAGATCGAGTTGATCCTCGTCGGCCGCAACCAGGCGACCCTCGACGAGCTCGCCACGCGTCATGGCATCGAGCACACCTCGACCGACCTCGACGCGGTCCTCGCCGACCCCCGCTGGGACATCTACGCCGACTTCCTCGTCACGAAGGCCCGCGCCACCGCGCTGCGCAAGGCGATCGCGGCCGGCAAGACCATCTACACCGAGAAGCCGACGGCGGAGACCTTCGAGGAGGCGCTGGAACTCGCACGCCTCGCCGCCGAGGCGGGCGTGAAGAACGGCGTCGTGCACGACAAGCTCTACCTGCCGGGGCTGCGCAAGCTCAAGCGCCTCATCGACTCGGGCTTCTTCGGTCGGATCCTCTCCGTCCGTGGCGAGTTCGGCTACTGGGTGTTCGAGGGCGACTGGCAGCCGGCGCAACGCCCGAGCTGGAACTACCGGGCCGAGGACGGCGGCGGCATCGTCGTCGACATGTTCCCGCACTGGAGCTACGTGCTCGAGAACCTCTTCGGTCGGGTCGAGTCGGTGTACGCGAAGGCGACGACGCACATCCCCGAGCGCTTCGACGAACGGGGCGAGGCCTACGCGGCCACCGCCGACGACGCCGCCTACGGGGTCTTCGAGCTCGAGGGCGGCGTCATCGCCCAGCTCAACTCCAGCTGGACGGTGCGCGTCGACCGCGACGAGCTCGTGCAGTTCCAGGTCGACGGCACGCATGGCTCCGCCGTCGCCGGCCTCTTCGGCTGCAAGGTGCAGCCGCGGAACGTCACCCCGAAGCCGGTGTGGAACCCCGACCTCGCCGACGACCACGACTACGCGGGCGACTGGCAGGACGTGCCGACGAACGACGTGTTCGAGAACGGGTTCAAGACGCAGTGGGAGGAGTTCCTCCTCCACGTCGTCGAGGACGGCCCCTACGAGTACGACCTGCTCGCCGGCGCGCGCGGCGTCCTGCTCGCGGAGCTCGGCCTCGAGAGCTCGCGCACCGGTCGCCGCCTCGACCTGCCCGAGGTGACGCTCGGAAGCGCGGGCGACGTCGCCGGCGCGGACGAGGAGCTGGCGTCGCTCGAGGCCTCGGTCGCACGATGACGTCCGTCCCGCTGCTCTCGACCGACGGCACGGTCACCGCGCAGGAGCTCCGCGAGCCCGTCGTGGCCGAGCGCCCGACCACGCCCCTGGCGAGCCGCACCGCCTACGCCGCGGCACACGTCGTCCCGACGGCCTGGGGCGACAACGTGCCGGGCGCGCCCGCCGAGCTCGACTGGGACGCGACGCTCGCCTACCGCCACCACGTGTGGTCGTACGGCCTCGGCGTCGCGGACGCGATGGACACCGCCCAGCGGAACATGGGGCTCGACACCGCCGCCACGCGCGAGCTGATCACCCGGAGCGCCGCCGAGGCCGCCTCCGTCGGCGGCGCGCTCGTCGTCGGCGTCAACACCGACCACCTCGCCGACGAGACCGTCTCGCTCGACGCGGTCGCCGACGCCTACCTCGAACAACTCGCGTTCGCCGAGGACGCGGGCGCCGGGACCGTGCTCATGGCCAGCCGACACCTGGCGAGGGCCGCGCAGTCCGCCGACGACTACCGTCGCGTCTACGACCGGGTCCTGTCGGCCGCGCAGTCGCCCGTGGTCCTGCACTGGCTCGGCACGGCGTTCGACCCGAGCCTGGAGGGCTACTTCGGCGCAAGCGACGTCGCCGAGGCCTCGGATACCCTGCTGCGCATCATGACCGACCACGTCGACCACGTCGCCGGGGTCAAGATGAGCCTCCTCGACGCCGACGCGGAGATCGCCGTCCGACGTCGCCTCCCGGCCGGCACGACGATGTTCACCGGGGACGACTTCAACTACGTCGACCTCATCGCCGGAGACACGGTCGGACACTCCGACGCCCTGCTCGGTGCGTTCACCGCGATCGCTCCGGCCGCGTCCGCCGCGATCCAGGCGCTCGACGCCGGCGACCCGGCCGCCTACGAGCGGATCCTCCGACCGACCGAGGCCCTGTCGCGGCAGATCTTCGCCGCGCCGACCTACTTCTACAAGACGGGCATCGCCTTCCTCAGCTGGTTGAACGACCACCAGCCGGCGTTCTCGATGGTCGGCGGCTTGCACGCTGCCCGGAGCCTGCCGCACCTGTCGGAGATCGTGCGCCTCGCCGACGCGGCCGGCGCACTCGAGCACCCGGAGCTCGCCGCCGAACGCTGGACGGGCCTGCTGCGCACGGCCGGTGTCGTCGGCACGCTGACCACTGCGGGAGGAACCCGATGAGCGCCACCGCCCTTCGACAGGCTCAGGGACCGGCGGGACAAGCTCAGGGAGCGGCGGGACAAGCTCAGGGAGCGGTGAGCGGCCACCTCACCCCGCACCCGCGACTCTCGGTCAACCAGGCCACGATCAAGTACGCCACCCTCCCGGAGGCGGTCACAGCCGTCACCGCGGCCGGTGTCACGAGCTTCGGCGCCTGGCGCGAGCCGGTTCAGGAGTACGGCGTCGCAGCCTCGGCGAGCCTCCTCACGGACAGCGGCCTGCGTGTCTCGAGCCTGTGCCGTGGTGGCTTCTTCACCATGCCCGAGGGGCCGGCTCGCCGGAGGTCGATCGACGACAACCGGACCGCGATCGACGAGGCCGCCGCCCTCGGCGCACCGGCCCTCGTCCTCGTGGTCGGCGGCCTCCCGGCCGGATCCCGTGACCTCATCGGCGCCCGCGAACTCGTCCGAGACGCGATCGGTGAACTCACCGACCACGCGCTCGAGTCCGGCGTGCAGCTCGCCATCGAGCCGTTGCATCCGATGTACGCCTCGGACCGCGCGGTCGTCTCGACGCTCGGTCAGGCCCTCGACATCGCCGAGCAGTTCGCTCCGGAGGCCGTCGGAGTGGTCGTCGACACCTTCCACATCTGGTGGGACCCGCAGGTGCTCGAGCAGATCGCCCGCGCGGGCGCGACCGGTCGGATCTCCAGCTACCAGGCGTGCGACTGGGCGACGCCGCTCGCCGCGGACGTCCTCCTCTCCCGGCACTATCCGGGCGACGGCGTCGTCGACTTCGGCTCGCTCACCCGTGCCGTCGAGGCGGCGGGGTACACCGGCGACATCGAGGTCGAGCTCTTCAACCAGGACATCTGGGACAGCCCGTTCCAGCAGGTGGTGGATCGCACCGTCGACGCGTTCCAGGCGACGGTCGTCCCGCACATCGACCACGACGACGCGATCCACCACCCCTGATCGCCGCGGCCGCCCTGTGGCAGAGTGTGTCTCAGCAGCCGCCAGTACGAAGGAGCGCCATGTCGGTCGACGAGCACCGGGCGACGCCGGTCCCACCGACGCTGCACGACGTCGCCCGTGAGGCGGGGGTCTCCCTCGCCACCGCGTCGCGCGCGCTCAACGGGAGCACCCGGACGGTCAACGAGACGTTCCGTCGGCGGGTCCTCGACGCCGCGCTCCGGCTGAACTACACGCCGAACCTGTCGGCCCAGGCGGTCGCGAAGGGCCTGTCGTCGACGATCTCGCTCCTCGTGAGCGACATCGCCGACCCGTACTTCTCGTCCATCGCGGCCGGGGCCATCCGCGCGGCCGACGAGCAGCGCATCGCCACGACCATGGCCGTCACGCACCGCGACCACGAGCGTGAACTCGAACTCGTGCGGGTGCTCCGCGGGCAGCGGCCACGCGCCATCATCCTGACGGGCAGTCGCTGGGACGGGGTCGCGTCGGAGCACCGGCTGTCGGATGAGCTCGCGGCCTACGAGTCGACGGGCGGACGCGTCGTCCTCGTCTCGCAGCGGACGCTCCCGTTCGCCACGGTGCAGCTCGGCAACGCGACCGGTGCCCGCGAGCTGGCCCGGGAACTCGTCGGTGCCGGGTACCGCCGCTTCGCCGTCATCGCCGGAGACGACCGCCTGCTGACCTCCCGCGAGCGGGTGAGCGGGTTCGCGGAGGGTTTGGCCGAGCACGGCATCGCGATCCATCCGTCGAGGATCGTCCGGGCCGAGTTCACCCGCGACGGCGGGCGCCAGGGTGCCGCCGAACTCCTGCAGCTGGGACTCGACGACGTCGACCTGGTCTTCGCCGTCAACGATGTGATGGCGATCGGGGCGATGTCGGCGTTCCGCGCGGCCGGACTCCGCCTTCCCGAGGACCTCGCGGTCGCCGGCTACGACGACATCGCGACCTCCCGCGACGTCACCCCGGCGCTCACCACGGTCGCCGTGCCGCTCGAGGCGGTCGGTGAGCACGCCGTGCGGCTGGCGCTCGACCCGGCGACGGACAGCACGACGACGGAGCCCGTCGGCGCGACGGTCCTCCTCCGCGAGAGCACGCCGCCGCGCGCCTGACTCGCCAGTCCGTCTCCTCCCCCGGGGCGTTCACCGGGGCACAACTCCTGCAGCTCGCCCCGATCGGGGTGTGCAGCGTCCGGCTCAGTGGCCCTGGGGCCATGCAGCAGGAGTTGCGGACAGCAGCACGCCCTGAGCCTGGTGTCCTCGGAAGGGGACGCGTTCACCTCCACACAGCCGAGGTGCGCACTCGTTCCCGCGCACAACTCCTGCTGAGGGCGGCAAGGCCGCCTGACACCGCGCCGGCAGCCGGGTTCCGGTGCCGTCCAGCAGGAGTTGTGAACGCGAGACAGCTGCTACTCGGCGACGTGCTCCTGGAACCACGGCGTGTAGGCGGCGACCTTGGTGCGGTGGCCGGCGCCGGCGACGAGTCGCTTGACGTGCTCACGGACGTTGACCGTCGCGACACCGATCACGGTGACGCGGTCGAACGGCACGGCGTCGGCGACGAGCACCTCCGCGCGTCGGAGGGCCGCGGGGTCCTCGTCGGTCGCGAAGCGCTGCACCATGCGGTCGGCGGTCATCGCGTTCGCGCCGATGCTCGTGAGCACGTGGGAGGCGTCACCGTCGGCGACCACGACCCGCGCGCGGGAGGGCCGGCCGGTGTCGGCGTCGAACTCGCCCGGGTGTACGGCTGCGCCGTCGATCGTGGTGACGAGCACGACGTAGTCGTTGACCGATGACGCGAACGCCTCGGCGGACAGACGGACGTCGTGCTCGCCCGCGCGGATGCCCGCCCAGAGGTCGGCGTCCGGGGTCAGGAAGAACGGGACGAAGTCGGCGGGCGTGAGGTCGTCGGTGCCGGCGAGCACCATCGTGCGTCGCGCCTCGCGGTGGCTCGCGGCGGCGATGTCGACGACCGGCCCGTCGGGGAGCGCCGGTGACGCCACCGGCAGGATGCTACCGGTCTCGAGGATGCGCTCGAGGTTGCGGATGTGGGTGACGTGGTACAGCCGCTGCTCGCCGACGCGCACCACGGGCAGCGCTGCCGCCGCCTTCGTCACCGTCTTCGTGGTGGCCGCGGTCCGCACGCGGGTCGGGGCCGGCTCGCGGAGCGAGGGAGCGACCGTCGACCGACGGACCTTGGGAGCGGGTGGTTCAGCGACCGGCACCTCGCGGGGCGGCGGCGGGAAGCAGGTCGCGCAGAGTCCGTTGTCGAAACCGTGTTTGCATTCGTCGCTCAAGAGAGTCCTTCTGCAGTCCGGCTCCGAGACACGAGGAGCGGGTCACTGGGGGGACGAGCCGAGACGTACGCATCAAGGGTACGCGGCTTCCGCACCCCTCGTGCACGCGGGCACCTGAGTGAGGTCGGTTCCGCGCGTGGCTGCTGCGCCGGATCGAGCGATGAGGGCCCGACCCGGGTGCGCACGGTGTGACGGAGCCGACGCCGCCTGGACACTGCAGCGATGCGTGGGCGACGCTACCCCCCACGCACCGCAGCACTACCCAGGCGACGGCGTCTCGGCTCACCCGGTCGCGCCTGGCTCCGCTGGTCGGCTCACCCGACGCGCGACGACGACCGCCACGACACCGGCGACCAGGGCGATCGCGAAGCATCCGGCGAACGCGACCCCGCCGGGAGCGATCCAGCCCAGCCCGGCGAACATACGGGAGCCGTCGAGTGCCGTGAACGCCAGCCCGGTCGCCGCGAGGGCGAGAGCACCGCCGATCGCGTCGCCGATCGACATCGCCGCGCTGTTGAACCCCTGCGAGCGCTCGTCGGAGTAGGCGAGCGTCATGACGCTGAGGCGCGGGAACATGAGGCCCATGCCGCCGCCGCTCACCACCCAGGCGACGATCGGCACCACCGGCGGCAGGCCGACGAGGGCGGCCGACAGGGCGATCGCGACGGCGACCGTGACGAGTGACGACCCGATCTGCACGGCGTTCGCATTCGACAGCCGGTCCCCGAGGCGCCCCTGCAACCAGGACGACAGCGACCACGCGATCGCCCCACCGGTGAGCGCGAGTCCGGCGAGCGCCGGCGTGAGCCCGTGCTCGCGGGTCAGCAGGTACGGCACGTACACCTCGGCGCCGAAGAACGCGGCGGAGGTCAGTCCGCGCACCAGGATGACCGTCGGGAGCCCGCGGCGTGCGGTGAGCGTGCCGAGCGGAATCAGGGGGCGGAGGGCGAGGATCGCGACCACGGCACCGACGACCGGGAGCGCCCAGGCGGTCCATCCCGAGAACTCCGTCGAGAGGTTGACCGCGAGGACCGCCGCCGCGACGAGCACCGCCCACCCGAGTCGACGCAGCTCCGCGCCCGTGCGCGCGACGGTGGCCACCTCGCCGCTCTCCTTCGCCGACTCCTCCTCGGCGGCCTGCCGCTCCGCGCGTTCGGTTGCGGAGGCGCGCAGCATCCGGAGGGCCGGCAGGAGGAGGAGCGTCGCGACGACCACGAGGCCGACGACCCCGAGGAAGACCCAGTGCCAGCTGAACCGCTCGGCGACCACCCCGGCGAGGAACGGCCCGATCAGGGAGGGGACCACCCAGGCGGCCGCGAACCCTGCGAAGATCCGCGGGTGCAGGGCCGGTGGGTAGATGCGGGCGACGAGGACGTACAGGGCGACGGTCATCGCTCCCGAACCGAGGCTCTGGACGAGGCGTCCGGCGACGACGGCCCACATGGTGGTCGCGGTTCCGGCCAGGAGGAGACCGATGAGGAACAGGACGACTGACGCGAGCAGCGGCTGGACCGGACCGATGCGGTCGGCGACCGAGCCCGCGGCGACCATGCCGATGACACTGACCGCGAGCGGGCCGGCGAAGGCGAGCGCGTAGAGCTGCTCGCCGCCGAGTTCCCCGCTCACGAGCGGCATGATCGTCGTGACGGCGAGGGACTCGAAGGCGCCGAGGAACACGAGCGCGCACGCACCGATGGTGACGAGGACGAACCGGCGGCTGAAGATCCCACGGTCGCGGGGCGTCGTGTCGGCTCCGGTCACGGGCTCGGGGGTCGTCGCTGTGGTCACGATCCGAGCCTAGAACCTCAACGTGACTTGAGGTCAAGCGCTGACGAACCCCTGCCCGTTCACCATTCAGGACGTGCCCGGCGCGCCGTCGCCGATCGACGGGTTCGGCGCAGGACGCGCCGCAGCCTTCCTGAATTGCGAACGAGCCGGGACCGCCCGCTAGTGCTTGGCGCTCGCCTTCAGGACCTTCGCGAGCGCGCGGTCGAGGTCGGCGATGAGGTCGGCGACGTCCTCGATGCCGACCGACAGCCGGACGACGTTCTCGGGGACCGCCAGCTCCGTGCCCTTCACCGAGGCGTGCGTCATCTGCGCCGGCAGGCCGATGAGCGACTCGACGCCGCCGAGCGACTCGGCGAGCGCGAAGAGTTTCGTCTTCTCGACGAGGCGCGTGGCTGCAGCCGGGCCACCGACGAGCGCGAGCGACAGCATGCCGCCGAACCCGGACATCTGGCGGGCGGCGAGCTCGTGACCGGGGTGGCTCTCGAGGCCCGGGTAGTAGACGCGCTCGACGGCGGCGTGGCCGTCGAGGAACTCTGCGATCGCCTGCGCGTTCGCGCTGTGCTGGCGCATGCGCACCGCGAGGGTCTTGATGCCGCGGGTCGTGAGCCACGCGTCGAGCGGGGCCGAGACCGCGCCGGCGGCGAACTGCACGAAGCCGAGCTGCTCGGCGAGCTCGTCGTCGTTCATGATGACGGCGCCACCGAGGACGTCGGAGTGACCGCCGAGGTACTTGGTCGTCGAGTGCACGACGATGTCGGCCCCGAGCGAGAGCGGCTGCTGCAGCGCCGGCGAGGCGAAGGTGTTGTCCACGACGGAGAGCACCTCGTGGCGGTGCGCGAGGGCCGCGAGTGCCGCGATGTCGCTGATCTTCATGAGCGGGTTGCTCGGCGTCTCGACCCACAGCAGCTTCGTGCGGCCCGGGATGATCGCCGCTTCGACGGCCGCGAGGTCGCCGAGGTCCACGACCGTGTGCTCGATGCCCCAGGCGCCGTGCACCCGGTTGATCAGCCGGTAAGTACCGCCGTAGACGTCGTTGCCGATGACGATGTGGTCGCCGGGGCGGAGGGCCGTGCGGATGAGCGCGTCCTCGGCGGCGAGGCCGGAGGCGAAGGAGAAGCCGTGCTTCGCACCCTCGAGCGCGGCGAGCTGCGTCTCGAGCGCCGTGCGGGTCGGGTTGGCGGAGCGGCTGTACTCGTAGCCGCCGCGGAGCCCGCCGACGCCGTCCTGGACGAAGGTCGACGTCTGGTAGATCGGCGGGATGATCGCCCCGGTGGTGGGGTCGAACTCCTGTCCGGCGTGGATGCTGCGGGTGGCGAAGCCGTGGTCGTGCTTGCTCATGGGTGACTCTTTCGGTTCAGGATTCGGGGAGGTGTCGGGGTGGGCGACCGGTCGGACTGGCCCGGTCACCGGGGTCGGGCGTGGTCGGGACATCGCCCGGACTCCGCCCACACGACCTGCATGCCGCCCACGCTCAACCCGCCAGGTAGGTGAGGAGGTCGTGCCGCGTGATGACGCCGATCGGCTTGCCACCGTCGGTGACGAGGAACGCCGGGGCGGAACCGAGTGCCGCGCGCGCCGCCGGGATGGACTCACCGAGACCGATGAGCGGCAGCGGGTCGCCGACGAACGCGCTCGCGGCGTCGTTCATCTTGGCCGCGCCGCTGAAGACGGCGTCCATGAGGCTGGCCTCGTCGATCGCACCGACGACCTCGCCCATCACCACGGGCGGCTCGGCGCTCAGCACCGGGAGCTGCGAGACGCCGTACTCGGTCATGATGTCGACGACGTCGCGGACGGTGTCGCTCGGGTGCACGTGCACGAGGTCCGGCATCTCCGAGCCCTTGCCACGGAGGATGTCGCCCACCGTGCGGTCGTCGGCGACCTCGCTGAAGCCGTAGGACTGCAGCCAGGAGTCGTTGAAGATCTTGCCGAGGTAGCCGCGCCCGCCGTCGGGCAGGAGGACGACGACCACGGCCGACGCCGGGAGGTCGCGCGCCGCGACGAGAGCGGCCTGGACCGCCATGCCGCTGGAGCCGCCCACGAGCAGTCCCTCCTCACGGGCGAGGCGACGCGTCATCGCGAACGACTCGGCGTCGGTGACGGCGATGATCTCGTCGGGGATGGAGGGGTCGTATGCGGTCGGCCAGAAGTCCTCGCCGACACCCTCGACGAGGTACGGGCGACCGGTGCCGCCCGAGTAGACCGAGCCCTCCGGGTCTGCGCCGATGATGCGCACGCCGCCCTCGGAGACCTCCTTGAGGTACTTGCCCGTCCCGGAGATGGTTCCTCCGGTGCCGACGCCCGCGACGAAGTGGGTGATCTCGCCCTCGGTGTCGCGCCAGATCTCGGGACCGGTCGACTCGTAGTGACTGCGCGGCCCGTTCGGGTTCGCGTACTGGTTGGGCTTGAACGCCCCCGGGATCTCGGCGGTGAGGCGGTCGGACACGCTGTAGTAGGAGTCGGGGCTGTCGGGAGCGACGGAGGTGGGCGTGACGACGATCTCCGCACCGTAGGCGGTGAGCACGTTCCGCTTGTCCTCGCCGACCTTGTCGGGCAGGACGAACACGCAGCGGTACCCGCGCTGCTGGGCGACGAGGGCGAGGCCGACACCGGTGTTGCCGGAGGTGGGCTCGACGATCGTGCCGCCCGGCTTGAGGTCGCCCGACGCCTCGGCGGCGTCGATGATGCGCGTCGCGATCCGGTCCTTCGAGGAGCCGCCCGGGTTGAGGTACTCGACCTTGACGAGCACGGTGGCCGCGATGCCCTCGGTGACCCGGTTGAGCTTGACGAGGGGCGTGTTCCCGATGAGATCGAGGACGGAGTCTGCGTAGTTCATGTCTGCAATCTGTTCCTGTGGTGCGTCACCGCACGACTCTCGCGTGCGTCACCGGATGGCTGGGGCGGCTGAGGCGGCATCCCGGGCAGGGACGGTTCAGCGGGGACAGCAGGAACACGACAGGCGGAGACGCATGCAGACCACCCTACCCGGCGAGTGCAGGGAACGCAGCCGGATGACGGGGCCGATCCGACGTCAGTGGATCGCGACGAGTCGCTGCCGCGGACCGAGTGCCGAGACAGCCGAGGACACCAGCCGGACGGCGAGGGTCAGCACCATGAGGACACCGATGGCCGTGAGCACGACCGCGGCGAGCAGCAGCACCGCGACGAGCGCCGGGAGCCGACGCAGCGCGAGCTCGACCGGGCGACGACGGGGTGTCCCGTCCGCCTCGGGTGCCTCCAGGTGGCCTTCGCCCGCCATGGCCGCGGCGACGAGTTCGAGCGTGGCACGCGCGCCGGATCCGAGCCGTGTGGTCGAGGTGCGCAGCGCCTGGGACATCGCGTGGCCCTTCTCGTCGGATGGATCGGTGTTCGCGGGTGCGAGGACTCGACCGTAGCAGTCGGGTGCCCTGTTCGGGGGTGCCGGTGCCCATTCTGCCAGGCGGGCGTGAACACCCGGTGGCCTGCCGACGGCCGCATGATGGACGCGCACCGCGCTCCCTAGACTGGAGGCATGACCGTCTCCGGCCTCTCCGCCGTCTCCCAGGACTACCTCAAGACGATCTGGACGACCTCCGAGTGGGCCGACGAGTCGGCCACCGTCAAGCTGCTCGCGGATCGCATGGGTGTCCGTCCCGCGACCGCCTCCGACGCCGTGAAGCGACTCGCCGCCCAGGGACTCGTCGTGCACGAGCCCTACGGCAGCATCGAGCTCACCCCCGCCGGGCAGGCGCACGCGGTCGCGATGGTGCGGCGGCACCGGCTCATCGAGACCTTCCTCGTCGAGATGCTCGGCTACGGCTGGGACGAGGTCCACGACGAGGCGGAGATCCTCGAGCACGCGGCGAGCGACACGATGATCGAGCGCATCGACGCCGCGCTCGGCCACCCGATCCGCGATCCGCACGGCGACCCGATCCCCTCTGCCGACGGCACGCCGCACCGCCCGGACGCGGTCCGGTTGAACGAGGCTCCGTCGGACAGCCCACTGACGGTGTGCCGCATCTCGGACGCCGACCCGGAGACCCTCCGCCATCTGAGCACCCTCGGCATCGTCCTCGACACCGAACTCAGCGTGGACGACCACCGGGCGTTCGCGGGCGAACTGGAACTCCGGCTCACCGCCACCGGCACCCGCCTCACGCTCGGTCGCCTCGCCGCCGACGCCGTCTGGGTGACGGTCGTCGCCTGATCGCCGGCATCTCCGTCCGCCGATGTTCCGGCGAGCGAACCGCCGGGCTGATCACCCGAAGAACGTCAGCACGATGAGCGCGACGTTCAGCGTGACGATGAGCGCGACCACGATCCAGGCGAATACGCGGGTGGCGAGCCGGTCGACGTGGACACCCATGATCCGCCGGTCGCCCGTGTAGCGCACGAGCGGGATGAGCGCGAAGGGGATGCCGAGGCTGAGGAACACCTGGCTGAGCACGAGCGCGGTGGTCGGGTCGATGCCCGCAGCCAGGATGACGAGTGCCGGGATCAGGGTGATCACGCGTCGGGCGAGCAACGGGATGCGCACCTTGAGGAGCCCGCCCATGATCGCCGCTCCCGCGTAGGCGCCCACCGAGGTCGAGGCGAGCCCCGAGGCCAGCAGGCCGATGGCGAAGATCACGCCGATGACCGACCCGAGCGCAGCGGTGATCGCCGCGTGCGCCCCCTCGATCGAGTCCGTCCCCTCGACACCGCCGAGCGACGCGGCCGCGAGCAGCAGCATCGCGATGTTCACCGCTCCGGCGAGGACGAGTGCCGCCGCGACGTCCCAGCGGGTCGCCACGATGAGCCGACGGATGGCACCGTCGCTCGTCTGGACGCCGTGCCGGTCCCGACTGAGCGAGGAGTGGAGGTAGATCGCGTGCGGCATGACCGTCGCGCCGAGCATGCTCGCGGCGAGCAGGACCGTCGCCGTGCCCTCGAACCGCGGCACCAGGCCACCGGCCGCGGCACCCCAGTCGACGGGACTGACGAACAGGCCGGCGAGGAAGCCGACGGCGATGACGGCGAGGAGCGTCAGGATCGCGAACTCGAAGTGCCGCTGGCCGTACCAGTTCTGCACGGCGAGGAGCACGATCGAGAAGACCCCGACGATGACGCCGCCGAGCACGAGTGGGATCCCGAAGAGCAGGTAAAGCGCCACGGCGCCGCCGATCACCTCGGCGAGGTCGGTCGCGGCGGCGACGAGCTCCGCCTGCACCCAGTAGAGCCGACGCGGGCCGGTGCGCAGTCGCGAGCCGAGCAGCTCGGGCAGGCTCTGCCCGGTGACGAGGCCGAGCTTGGCGGAGAGGTATTGAACGAGCACGGCCATCGCGTTCGCGGCGACGAGCACCCAGACGAGCAGGTAGCCGTACTGGGCTCCCGCCGTGAGGTTGGCCGCGACGTTCCCGGGATCGACGTAGGCGATCGCCGCCACGAAGGCGGGCCCGAGGAGGAACAGGAGTCGTGGTCCGCGGGGCGCGCGGGTCGTCGGAGCGGCGAGGTCACTGGTCACATCGGCCATGTTAGCAAGACCGAGCTACATTTGTTAGACGAGTCTAACTCTTGGATTCACCGGCTGTCTGCTTGGATGAGCCTGAGAATCGACTGCGCATCGTCAGGCGCCGGAACGGCCCTCGGAAGCACATCTGGTTCGATAGTTACGCATACAACTTTTTCGAGAGGCCCCCGTGACCCCTGCAGCAGATCGCCCCAAGAACACCCCCGTCCCGCCCGCCGTCAAGCAGCAGAGCGTGAAGCAGGAGCGCGAAGCCCAGCGTCAGGCCAAGGTAGCCGCGTTCAAGCAGGCGCAGAAGCGGAAGAACCGCAACCGCCGCATCGGGATCTGGGCCGGTGTCGTGGGCGGTGTGGCCGTCATCGCGGTCCTCATCACGAGCGTCGTCCTCACCCTGCCGAAGAACGCCAGCTACCCCGGCGGTGGCACCGGCACCGGCCAAGACATCGCGGGCGTGGAGCTGTTCCAGAACACCTCGGAGCACGTCGAGGGCACGGTCGACTACCCGCAGAACCCGCCGGCCGGTGGCCCGCACAACCAGTACTGGCTGAACTGCGGCATCTACACCGAGGAGCAGACCAACGAGAACGCGGTCCACTCCCTCGAGCACGGCGCGATCTGGGTCACCTACGACCCGTCCCTCAGCGACGCGGAGCTCACGAAGCTCAAGGAGCTGCTCCCCACCACGTACGTCGTCCTGTCGCCGAAGTCCGACCTCCCCTCGCCGATCGTGCTGAGCGGCTGGAACTCCCAGCTGCAGGTCAACAACGCGAGTGACGCGCGCATCGCCGACTTCTTCGAGGAGTTCTGGAAGAGCAACAACGTCCCGGAACCCGGCGCGGCCTGCACCGGCGCGATCGACGGTCCCGGCAAGGTCTGATCCGTTGACCCCGGCGAGCACACCCGACGCACCGGCGACCGGTGAACCGGCCGACGGCGGCGTGACCGACGAGGAACTCGCCGCCTGGGAGGCGCAAGGCTCCCCCGACGGTTCCAGCCGGACGCGCATCGTCATCGCCGCGATGGCCGTCATCGCGATCATGGTCGCCGCGGCGATCGGCTTCTCGGTCGGTCGACTCAGCACGCTCGCCGACCCGACACCCACCACGACGAGTGCCGAAGCGGGCTTCTCGCGCGACATGCAGGTGCACCACAACCAGGGCGTGGAGCTCGCCATGATCATCCGCGACCGGACGGACGCGGTCGACGTGCGCACCCTCGCTTACGACATCGCCACCACCCAGGCGCAGCAGTCGGGCCAGCTGTACGACTGGCTCGTCCAGTGGAACCTGCCGCAGGGTTCACGGCAGCCGGACATGACGTGGATGACACTCCCCACACTCACGGGCGCGAGCGGCCATGCGCACGGCGGTGACACGGCGACCCCGGGGTCCACCCACACCCCGGGCGACCCGATGCCGGGCCTCGCCACCCCTGCCCAGATCGACCAGCTGACGGCGGCGTCCGGACTCCAGGCGGAGCGGGTCTTCCTCACGCTGATGATCGCCCACCACCAGGGCGCGGTCGAGATGGCCGAGGCGCTGCAGCCGCGGACCACGAACGCGACCGCGCTGGCCTTCACGCGCGCGGTCATCGCCAGCCAGCAGGCGGAGATCGAGCTCATGACCCGCATGCTCGACGACCGGGGCGGGCCGGTCGACCTCGCCGGCTGACCCCTCCTGTCGACCGCCCGGGCGACGGGCGGGCTCCGACAAGGGGCTAGCCAGAACACCGGCTGACGGCGAAGAATGATCCCGACGCCCGAACGGGCCCGATGAACAGGAGCGACGAATGGCACTCGACGACATCACCAAGAAGGCTCAGGAATTCCTGAAGGACAACAAGGTCAAGGACGCGCTGAAGAGCGAACAGGCCGAGGACATCAGCGACAAGCTCCTCGGCAGCGTGGCCGACGCGGCCAAGAAGGTCACCGGCGGCAAGTTCGACGAGCAGATCGACGGCGCCCGCGACGCGGCGGACAAGGCCGTCGGCAACGAGTAGTCCCCGGCTCGACACGCGTGACGGCCGGGTCCCGATGGGCGCCCGGCCGTTCACGTCTGTGCCGGTCAGCGCTCGATCGTCATTCCGGGTCGATCAGTGCCCGTCGACGCCGGCGTCCACGGGATTGCTCCGGAACCGGTCGAGCGCGATGGCCACGAGTTCGGGAGCGGACAGGTGCGTGTCCTGCATGAGGTCCGAGAGGACTTCTGACGCGCGTCCGCTGAGCGTCAGTTGCACGGTCGCGGAGCGGTCTTCATCGACACCGCTCAGCGCACGACGACGTTCACCCAGGCTGAGGATGGCCGACCGCAGATAGGTGCGGCTCGCGACGGTGTCGATCTCCCAGCGGCCGGCGCGACGGTTCGCGACCACATTGCCACGACGGATGTTCGTCATGAGGGACGCTCGGCTCACATGGAGCCGCGCGGCGAGTTCCGCCGTCCGGACCGGACGCGGGAGGTCGTCGATGAAGTCCTCGACGAGCGCCTCCCGGAGGAGCTCCCAGGCGACGTCCGGAGGGAGCGGCGCATCGGGCATGCTGCCGCCGTCCTGCAGCGGACCAACCCACGCGGTCGTGGGGGCGTCGCGTTCGGTCATCGTCATCGCCCCTCCAAGGTTCCGGCGCTCGAACCTCAAGCATGCTCGGTGCCCGTGGAAAGCGCGTCCCCCAATGCGGGTTGCCCGCGTTCGCGGGGTGCCGGCCCGAAACGACGCACCCCGTCCACCAGGGCGGACGGGGTGCGGGCGACGCTCGTACGACTCAGCCGCGGTTCGCGACCGGCCGGGAACCCACCGGGCGGGTCCCCTCGAACAGGATCCGGTAGCTGAATCCGGCGATCAGTGCGCCGATGATCGGGAACACGATGAACACCCAGACCTGCGCGAGCCAGTCGCCCCCGCCGAAGATGGCGGTCGCGATGGAGCGCGCCGGGTTGATCGAGCCGTTGTCGATCGGGATCGCGATCAACAGGAACAGCGTGAGCGTGCCGCCGATGGCGATCGGCGCGAAGCCCGCGGCGGCCCGCGTGTGCGTGACGCCGAGGATGACGTAGAGGAAGAGTGCGGTGATGACGACCTCGATCACGATCGCCGAGACGAGTCCGAATCCGCCGGGCGAGAGCTCGCCGAACCCGTTCGAGACGAAGCCGCCCGCGACGGCCTTGTCGAGGAATCCTGCCGGGCCGCCGGCCGCGAGGCCGAACACCGCGAGCGCACCGAGGAACGCTCCGACGAGCTGCGCGAGGATGAACGTCCACGTCGCACGCCAGGGGAACCGACCGGCGGCGGCCAGCCCGAGCGTCACCGCCGGGTTGAAGTGCCCGCCGGAGATAGGGCCGAACGCGTAGGCGGCGATGGTCACCGAGAGGCCGAGGGCGATCGCCACCCCGAGGAAACCGACGCCGAGGGGGTTGGAGGTCTCCTCGCCGAAGAACGCGGAGAAGGTCGCCGTCCCGACGAGACCGAAGACCAGCAGGAAGGTGCCGGCCAGCTCTGCGAGGAGTTGCGACGCGGTGGTCGGTTCGACGGAGGGTGGGACTTCCGGGGAGGACATCTGGGCTCTTCTCGCTCGAGGTGACGACGTGGACGCGGAGCTCTGGCGAGCACCGCGCCATCAGCAGACTATTGCCCCGCGTCCCACCGGCGACAGCCCCGAGGTCAGCATGTCGCCGTCGCTCAGTGCACCTCCAGGTCGTGGAGCGGGACCTGGAGCCGGAAGACGTGCTCGATCGCGAGCTCCGCGCCGACGGCGTCGCCCGAGGCGATCGCGGAGCGGAGGTGCGGGTACCCGACGCGCAGATCCGACCAGTCCACCGTCGCCGCGGAGCGCGTGGCCGAGACACGGTAGATCAGGGCGCCGATCACGTCCTTCGTCGCGGAGACGAGGACCGGGTTCTCGCAGTGCTTCAGGAACCGGTCCACGAGCCCCCAGACGCAGCGTCCGTGCGCATCCGCGTCCTCCGCCGTCACCGTGGTCATCGTGTGCTCGACGAACGCCATGAGCTCAGCCCGCTGCCCCGCGGTCAAGGTCGGGACGGTGACCCGGACGACGCCGCTGACGAGCGCTCCGAGGGTCTGCAGCACGGCTGTCCGGTCCTCGGCCCGTGGCTGCGCGACCCGGGTGTGCCGCTGCGGTGCCGTCTCGACCAGTCCGACGCGTTCGAGTTCCCGGAGTGCTCCGACGATCGCGTCCGTCGGCGCGCCGAGCCACTCCCGGAGCTCCTCCTCGATGAGCAGCTCGCCCGAGGCGAGCGTCCCGTCGTAGATCGCGTTGCGGATCCGCTCGGTCACGGAATCGCCGACAGGCGACGGCTGCGACCCGGACGGTCCATCGGGGTTCGGCATCGGTTCCTCGCTCGGCTGGGGACGGCTGCTGGCTACCGGCCGATCGTACCGCGGACGATCCCCGCCTCGGCGAGCGCCGCCTGTGCCTGCCGGTGCTTGTTGTCGATCGAGGCACCGATCTCCTGAGCCAGGCGGGGCTTACTGCGAACGAGCTGGTCGATGGTGGACAGCGGCATCCGCAGGACCAGGGTCGTGCCGTCGGCGATCGCGACGGCCATGGCGACCTCCCTCGTCAGCGCCGTCTGGCCGATGAAGTCGCCGACGCCGAGTCGTTGGAAGGTGATGAGCCCGTCCGTCGTCGGCACGGCGAGATGGACGCCACCCTCGACGAGGAACCGCATCGCGCCGGGGATCGTGCCCGCCTGCTGGATGGTCTCCCCCGGCCCGTACCGCTCGAGTGTGCACGTCCGGGCGAGCTCGTCGTAGTCCTCCTCCCGCGCGTGGAGGGTCGGCGCCAATTCGGCGATGGCACTCCGCAAGCGCTCCGGCGTCGCGACCGGGTCGGAGCCGTCGCCGTCGAGCGCGAGACCGCGGCGCCGCGAGGCGTACCAGAGCCAGGCGCGGAACAGGGCGACGGCGGCGTCGGCGGTGGAAGGCCCGGACACGGGCAGGGTGACGGAGAACCGCGCTGCGCCGAGGTAGGACGCGGACACCACGTCCCCCGGCTCGAGCATCGGCAGGCCCGATCCGACCTCGCGGAGCAGCCGGAGCACGTCGTCCGGCGGGTCATCGGTCGAGAAGGTCACCTCGACGCTCGCGGTGTACGCACCGACCGGTTGGCTGAGGTTCGTGAACGACGCCCCCGCGAGCGAGGAGTTCGGCACGATCTGGATGCCGTTGCCGGTGTCGAGGTGGACCGCACGCCAGTTCACCTCGACCACGCGACCGCGAACGCTTCCCGTGTCGAGCCAGTCGCCGAGACGGAACGGCTGCTCGAACAGCAGCAGCAGTCCCGAGATGACCCCGCCGACCGCGTTCTGCAGGGCGAGGCCGATCACGATCGACGTCACGCCGAGCGCGGTGACGAGGCCACCGATGTCGGCTCCCCACACCCAGGAGAACAGGATCGCGAGGCTGATGAGGATGAGGGCCAGCCGGGCGAGGTCCACGAAGATCGACGGGATCCGGTCGCGCCACGACCCCTCCTCGGCGTTCGCGAACAGGGCGACGTTGAAGGCGGAGAGGATGAGCAGGATCACGAGGAACCCGAGGAGGGTGCCGACGATCCGCACCCAGGTGCTGTCGTCCGCCCGCGCCGTGGCGAACACGAGGAGCGCGAACACCGCGCCGACCGGCACCACGTAGTTGCGCAGCAGACGGATCGGTTTCGCCGCAGCGTGCTTCCGGCGGTTGAGCGCACCGAGCACCTCGGTCAGGACGATGAGCAGCACGGGGACGCCGACGGCCAGCGCGACGGCCCAGGGGAACCACGCCTCCTGCCACACCTGCGTCATGACTTCGGCCCCGAGACGACCTGCCAGACGGCCTGCGGACCGCCGCGCGTCTCCACGGTGCCGGCGGCCTCGAACGCGACGGTGTCCTGCATGCGGTCACGCACCCGCTGACTGACGAAGATGCCGGCCGTCCCGGAGACCGACTGCACCTGGTTGGCGAGACTGACCGCGTCACCCCACATGTCGTAGGCGAGGCTCGTCCGGCCGACGAGGCCGCTCGTCACGACACCGGCGTCCACGCCGACCCGCAGGGTGAGGTTCGCCTGGTGCTGCGCGTTGAAGCGTTCGACGATCGTGCGCATCTCGAGCGCGAAGTCGAGGGTCCGACGCACGTTGTCGACGCGTGGGACGATCAGTCCGCAGCTCGCGAGATACCCCTCACGCAGCGTCCGCACCTGCTCGATCCCGAGCCGCTCGGCCGCCTCGTCGAAGCTGCGGACCAGCGCGTTGAGCATCGACAGCTCCCGCTCCGGATCGAGGCCGCGGGTCAGGTCGTCGAACCCGACGAGGTCGGCGAAGATGACGGACACGTCCTGGTGGACCTCGGAGATCGTCTCCTCACCGTCCTTGTAGCGCTTGGCGACCGACGCCGGCATGAGGGTGAGCAGCAGCTTCTCGTTCTCCGCTCGCTGCTCCTCGATGAGCTCCTGCTTGAGTCTCAGGCTGCGACTCATGTCGTTGAAGGCCGTGCCCAGGTCACCGAACTCGTCGCGTCGGGTGTTCGGCACCTCGACGCTGTAGTCGCCACCGGCCACCCGCCGCACCGCGCCGACGAGTGCCCGCACCGGCCGGGCGAACACCTGCGCCAGGAGCAGGGAGAGCAACGACACCACGACCACGATCGCGAGCACCGAGATGACGAGGTTGCGGGTGAAGTCGGTCACCGGCGCGAAGGCCTCGGCGGCGTCGACCCGGGCGACGAGCACCCACTGGAGCCCGTCGATGTCGACCGGGGTGTACGCCGTGAGGTTCTCCTCACCGAGGTAGCCGCGCCCGATGGTGGTGCCGGTCTCGCCCGCGAGCGCACGCTCGACCGAGACGGTGCGGGTCGGTTGGATCTGGATCGTCCCCGCGACGGCAACGGCACGCGCGGCGGTCTCCGGCGGTGTGCCGGCGGCGACCGCGGCCCGCTCGTACGCCTTCGGATCCTCGATCAGCAGACGGGAGGTCGAGCGCATGAGTTGATCGGGCCCGGCCAGGTACGTCTCACCGGTCTCCCCCAGGCCGTCCTGCTCCCACTGGCCGGAGCCGGTCATGATGTCGTTGATCGCCTCGATCGGGACCTGCAGCGCCATCACCCCGTCGACCCGACCGTTCTCGCCGACCGGTGAGAAGATCCACTGCGTCGGGACGTTGAGCGACGGCTGGTAGCGCTCGAAGTCGGTGATGCCCACGTAGTCGATCGCGTTCGACCGGAGCGCCGCGGTGAAGCCGTCCTCGAGCACGCCGCCCTTGTAGGGGCCGGTGAGGACGTTCGTACCGAGGTCCGGACCCTTGTAGGCGCTGTAGACGACGTCGCCCTCGTCATCGATGAGCAGGGCGTCCTCGTACCCGAAACGGTCGATGATCTCGCGGAAGTAGTCGTGGTACTGCGCGTGCACGGACGACCAGGCGCTCCCGTCACCGGCATCGTCGACGGTGATGGCGGTGTCGTAGTCGAGGTCGCCCGGCGTGTACACCGACTGCAGGTAGGTCTCGGCCGGGTTCGTCGGGATGAACGCAGCCGGGTCCGCCTCGTCACCGGTGCGTTCGGCGAGCTCCGGAGCGAACGTGTCCTCGTAGAACGACGTCACCGTCGACGCGCGCGCCGGGTCCACCGGCTGCTCCTCCAACTCGTGGAAGGCGTCGTGGAAGCCGTTCATCGCGTCGACCACCGTGGTGCCGCGGGTGTAGACGACGAGCGAGTCGCGCGTCTGGTCGTAGTAGTTCGTGATCTCACGGGCGCGGGACTCCCGGACCTCGGTCAGCCGCTCGAACGACGCCTGGCGCAGCGAGTCACTGCCGGACAGATAGCCGACGATCCCGGTGACGATCGACGCCCCTACGCTGACGAGCAGCAGCATGACGAGCAGCTTCGACTGGATGCTGAAGCCGGGGCGACCGAACCGTCCGCGGCCGAGCCCTCGGGACCTGGCGGCCGAGGAGGGTGCCGGTGGAATCAGTGGGTCTGTCGGGCCCGTCGGCGCGGCGCCGTCTGGCGAGGGTCCGGATGGTGCGTCCACAGCTGCGGTCATCGACGAGTCCCCTACTCGATCCGGCGGTGCACGGTCACCCCCTCCTTCGGGGGTCACGATGGCGCTCACTCTAGCCACCCGTGCCACACGCGCACAATGGGCTGGACCGCTCAGACGGTGACGGCCTGCTGGGCGTAGAGGGTCGCGTACACGCCGCCGGCGGCGAGCAGTTCCTGGTGGGTGCCGCGCTCCACGATGCGCCCGCGGTCGAGGACGAAGATGACGTCGGCATGCACGATGGTCGACAGGCGGTGGGCGATCGACACCGTGGTGCGTCCGCGGGTCGCGTCATCGAGGGCGACCTGGACGACCCGTTCGGAGATCGTGTCGAGGGCGCTCGTCGCCTCGTCGAGGATGAGCACCTCCGGGTCCTTCAGCAGTACGCGCGCGATGGCGATGCGCTGCTTCTCGCCGCCGGACAAGCGGTAGCCGCGTTCCCCGACGAGCGTGTCGTAGCCGTCCTCGAACCGAGCGATCGTCTCGTGGATGTTCGCCGCGCGGCAGGCCGTCTCGAGCTCGGCGAGGGTCGCGTCGGGCTTCGCGTAGCGGAGGTTCTCCGCGATCGTCGCATGGAAGAGGTAGGTCTCCTGGCTGACGATCCCGATGCGGGAGACGAGGGACTCCTGCGTGACGTCGCGGACGTCGGCGCCCGCCACCATGACCCGGCCGCCCGACACCTCCTGGAAGCGCGGGATGAGGTAGGAGATGGTCGTCTTGCCCGCTCCCGAGGGCCCGACGAACGCGGCGAACTGTCCGGGTTCGATCGTGAAGGAGACGCCGTCGAGGGTGGGGGTCGAGTCGTCCTGGGCGTCGGCGTAGCGGAAGGTGACGTCGTCGAAGCGGATCTGCGGTGCGATGCTCGGCAGCGGTGTGGCGCCGGGGCGGTCGGCGATCGCGGGCTTGAGGTCGAGGTACTCGAAGATCCGCGCGAAGAGGGCGCCGGAGGTCTGCAGGTCGAGGGCGACGCGCATGACGCCCATGAGCGGGAACAGCAGGCGGGCCTGGATGGTGGTGAAGGCCACGATCGAGCCGGCGGTGACGTCCACCGCCCCACCGGTGATGAGCCAGCCGGCCACCAGGTAGACGATCGCGGGGATGGACGACAGGAAGATGTTCACCATCGCGAAGAACCACTGGCCGCTCATCGCCTGGCTGACCTGGAGGCGGATCTGGGTGCGGTTCTCGGCACTGTAGCGCTCGACCTCGGTGTCCTGGCGGTTGAAGCTCTTCGCGAGGAGCACACCGGAGACGCTCAGGGCCTCCTGGGTGATCGCGGTCATCTCCGACAGCGACTCCTGGGTCTTCGTCGCGATCCGTGCCCGGACCTGACCGACGCGGCGCTGCGCGATCACGAGGATCGGCATGAGGATGAGGGCGACGATCGTCAGTTGCCAGTTGAGGATGAGCATCGCGACGAGCGCCGAGATGACCGTCACGGTGTTGCCGAGCACACTCGACACGGTGTTGGTGAGGACGTTCGCGACGCCGCCGACGTCGTTCTGGAGGCGCGACTGGATGATGCCCGTCTTCGTGCGGGTGAAGAAGCTCAGTTCCATCGCCTGCAATTGCGAGAACAGCTTGATGCGCAGGGCACCCATGACACTGTTGCCGACGGTCGCCGTGAGATAGGTCTGCCAGACGCCGAGCAGGGCGGCGATGATGAACAGCGCCACCATCACGCCGACGATCTCCGCGAGGGCGACGAGGTTCGGGCGGCCACCGTCGGTCGGGAACAGGCCGACGTCGAACGCCTGCTTGACCAGCAGCGGAGGGAGCACCGCGAGGGCGGCACCGATGACGACGAGCACCATCGTGAGGATGATCTTCGCGCGGAACGGCACGAACAGTGCGACGATGCGCTTGCCGAGGTTCGGGATCCTCGGCGCCTCGGCGTTGAGCGCCTTCTGCGCCGCCATGTCGCCACCGCTGACGCGGCTGCCCGCTCGAGGCCCGCCGCCCCCGGGTGCACCGCCGCGTGGCCCGCCCCGTCCGCCGTGCATGCTCATCCCGCCACCCTATCCCCGCCCACCGTCCTCCCCGCCCTTGTCCCCGTCCCCGTCTGCTTCCCGCTCCGTGTCCTTTCTCAGGAGTCCGCTGGCGCGTCACCTCGCCCGCTCTCCGACCCGCCGCAACTGTCCTGAGAAAGGGTCACCGCCGCGAGTCCGCTCCCCAGGTCCACTGCGGGGCGGATCATCCCCAAATCAGCAGCGTGGCTCGGCGGTCCGGCGACACCGGGTGGACGATCGACCGATGACAGGAGGAACCTACGCCTTCCGCCCGGCGTACGGTGTCGCCACGGTGCACCAGCTTCGGGCTCGCGGTCATTCCAAACGGTCGCTCCGACTCGCGGTCGAGATGGCCGAGCTGATCAGGGTGAAACGAGGCTGGTACGCGGACCCCGGTGCGCCCCCGGAGATCGTCCAAGCCGTTCGGGTCGGCGGGAGACTCGCGTGCATCTCGGCGGCCGCCTGGTTCGGCTGGGCCACACCGGAAGACCAGCGCATACACGTCGCTGTCCCGTCGAACGCGGGGCGCCTCCGCGATGCTGGCGACCGCCGGTGCCATCCGCCCGCGCAGGACCGGGACGACGCGGTCCTGCACTGGGACGACGATCAACCAGTGGTCCCTCGGGGCGATTCGATCGCGCCGCTCCTCGTGGTGAGCCGCGAGTCGGCCGTTCGTCAGATCGTCACCTGCCAGCACCCTGACGTCGCCGGCGCGATCTTGGACTCCGTCCTGCGCCGAGAACCCCACCGCGGGCGGGCGCTCCACGCGTGGCTGGACGAGCTCCCGCACGCACGCAGGCGCAGACTCCCTCGGCTGGAGTCGGGATGCGAGAGTTTCCTCGAGAGCATCGGTCGCATCCGGCTCGAACGCGCTGGGATCGTCGGTCGACATCAGGTCGAGATCCCGGGCGTCGGACGCGTCGACGAGCTGATCGACGATTGGTTGGTGGTGGAGTGGGATGGACGTGCGTTCCACGACACCCCGGACGCCCATGAACAGGATCGCTGGCGCGACGCCCAGTTGGCGATCCTCGGCTATCGCTCTCTCCGCTTCACGTATCGCATGGTGATGGACGACTGGTACGCGGTCATCGGAGCGGTCCGCGCAGCGCTCGCGCGGGGCCGCCCAAGGCCCCGCTGAGCGGATCCGATCACCCTCGCACCTGCCAGCCTGCACTCCGTCCCTTTCTCAGGACTCCCCCGGCACGCCGGGTGTACTCGGGCACGACGCACCACAACTCTCCTGAGAAAGGACCATCCCCGTCATTCGTCCGCCGGAATTCGCCTCCGTCCCTTTCTCAGGACTCCCCCGGCACGCCGGGTGTACTCGGGCACGACGCACCACAACTCTCCTGAGAAAGGACCATCGGGACCAGGAGAACGAACGACCCGCAGACGCACGGACGCCCCGGGGGCGTGAGCTCCCGGGGCGTTCGCGCACCGACGACGCTGTCGATCGGAGGATCGAACCGCGGCGTCGGGTCAGCCCTTCGTCGAACCGGCCAGGAGCCCGCGGACGAAGTACCGCTGCAGCGCGAAGAACACGACGAGCGGGACGAGGATCGAGATGAACGCGCCGGCCGTGAGCAGGTGCCACTCGTTGCCACGCGTACCCGTGATCTCCGCCAGCAGCTTCGTGATCGGTGCGACCTCGCCGTCCGCGAAGATGAGCGCGACCAGCAGGTCGTTCCACACCCACAGGAACTGGAAGATCGCGAACGACGCGATGGCGGGCATGGTCAGGGGCAGCACGATCCGGAAGAAGATCTGACCGTGACCCGCGCCGTCGACGCGTGCCGCTTCGATGACCTCACCGGGGATCTCCGCGACGAAGTTGTGCAGCAGGAAGATCGCCAGCGGCAGCGCGAACATGGTGTGCGCGATCCACACCTGGGCGAAGGTGCCGCTCGCGTCCAGTCCCTCGCCGACCTGCAGACCGAAGATGTTCAGGCCACGGGAGAACGTCGACAGCAGCGGGACGAGCGCCATCTGGATCGGCACCACCTGCAGCGCGAACACGAGGATGAACAGGAAGTTCTTGCCGCGGAAGTCGATCCACGCGAACGCGTACGCCGCGAGGCTCGCCACCACCAGCGGGATCAGGGTCGCCGGGACCGCGATGGCGATCGAGTTGACCCACGAGCCCGCGAGGTTCAGCGTCGAGTTGCCGGCCTGCAGCACCTGCACGTAGTTGTCGATGGTGACCTGGAAGTCGGAGAAGATCGTCCACCAACCGGTGGTCTTCACCTGCTGCTCAGGCCGGAACGAGGAGACGAAGAGACCGAAGGTCGGGATCGTCCACAGCACGGCGATGACGACGGCCGCGATGGTCGCGCCACGGCTCGTGAGCCGCTTCTTCGTCCGTCGGCTCGCAGCCTCGATGCCGCGCTCACCCTTCGCGAGCTGGTCCTTGGTGGACTCGTCGATCGGTAGTTCGATCGGCTGCACAGCACTCATCGGATCTCCCTCTGCTTCTTGATCTGCCGTGCGTTGTAGATGACGATCGGCAGCACGAGGATGAACAGGATCACGGCGAACGCCGCACTCCGGCCGTTCTCGAAGTTCTTGAACTGGGTGTACATCTCGTTCGCGATGACCGAGGTGCCGTTGTTGCCGGCGGTCATGGTGCGGACGATGTCGAAGACCTTCAGCGACGCGATGGAGATCGTCGTGACGACGACGACCAGCGAGGAGCGGATGCCAGGGACGATGACGTTGGTGAAGCGCTGCCAGCCGTTCGTGCCGTCGAGCTCGGCGGCCTCGATCTGCTCGGTGGGGACACCCTTGATCGCGGCGGACAGGACGACCATCGCGAACCCGGTCTGCACCCAGATGAGCACGACGATGAGGAACAGCGTGTTCCACGGCTCGTTCTGCAACCACTGCACCGGGGTGCCGCCGAACCACACGACGATCTGGTTGAGCAGACCGATCTGGGTCGCGCCGGCCTCACGGTAGGCGTAGATGAAGCGCCAGATGATGGATGCGCCGACGAAGGAGATCGCCATCGGCATGAAGACGAGGATCTTGAAGTACTTCTCACCGCGGGACTTGTCGATGAACACCGCATAGGCGAGGCCGAAGGCCGTCGACAGCGCCGGGACGAGGAGCACCCAGATGATCGTGTTGATCACGGTGCGGATCGCGCTCGGCTGCGTGAACAGCCAGATGAAGTTGTTCAGCCCGACGAAGTTCTTGCCGGACGCCGACATGAACGCGGCGATCGTCGTGTTGATCGACGGCAGGATCAGGCCGATCAGCAGCAGCAGGAAGGCCGGTGCGAGGAAGCCGACGAGCTGGACGAGGTACCCGACGCCCTTCTTGGAGCGGTAGTCGAGGAGGAAGAGCACGCCACCCAGGACGGCTGCGACGGCCGCGGCCCACAGGAACGAGCCGAAGAAGAGGACGACGATGACGGGCACCAGGACGCAGAACGCCAGACGGATGACCGTGTAGAGGGTGCCCTTGCGTGGCGCGATGTCCACGAAGAAGAGGAGGAGGGCCACCACCGCGCCGAAGGCGATGACGACGATCGGGATCTGGGCGAGCGGTGGGAGTCCGCCCAACCAGTTGAGGAAACCTGACATAGCTGGCCTTTCGAGTACGGCGTTGGACCCTGAGTGAACCCTAGGGGGTTCCACTGCCGAGGCGGAAGCGCCGGAGGGTGATCACCCTCCGGCGCTTCCGCTCATGAGCAGCAGTTCCGGATATCGATTACTCGCTGGAGGGCCAGCCGGCTTCGATGTCCTTGAGGACCTGGTCGGTCTCGTCGCCGTTGATCCAGTTCACGAGGCCCTTCCAGAAGGTTCCGGCGCCGACGGCACCGGGCATCAGGTCGGAGGCGTCGAAGCGGAACGTGGTCTTCTCGTCCTGCAGGATCTCGATCGCCTGGCTGAGGATCGGGGTCGAGGCGTTCGCCGGGTCGAGGCCGTTGTTGGCCGAGATGACGCCGCCGAGCTTGACCCGCTTGTTCGCCCACTCAGGGCTCGAGAGGTACTCCTGGACCTTGACGGTGCTCTCGTCGTCGCTGAACGCGCCGACGATCTCGCCACCACCGGTGACAGCGGTCTCGCCCTCCTTGATGCCGGGGGTCACGAAGGCCCACACGTCACCGTCGGGTGCGACGGTCGCGCCGGCGTCCTCGAGGAAGCCGGAGAAGAACGATGCCTGGTGGTGCAGTGCGCAGGCGCCGGAGGCGAGCGCCGGAGCGACGTCACCGAACTCGGTCGAGTTGATCGACGACACGTCGCCGAAGCTCGCGTTCACGTACTCCGGGTTCTTGAGGATCTCGCCGACCGAGTCGAACGCTTCCTTGATCTTCGGGTCGGTGAACTTGACCTTGTTGGCCACCCAGTCGTCGTAGACGTCCGGGCCCTGCTGGCGCAGGACGAGGTCTTCGATCCAGTCGGTGCCGGGCCAGCCCGAGGCGTCGCCGGAGCCGAAGCCGGCGCACCAGGGTGCGGAACCCGTCTTCTCCTGGATCGTCTTGGTCAGCGTGAGCAGCTCGTCCCAGGTCTTCGGGACCTCGACGCCCCATTCCTTGAACTTGGCCGGCTGGTACCAGACGAGGCCCTTGACGCTCGCCATGAGCGGCGCGCCGTAGACGGTGTCGTTGACGGTGCCGTAGGCGGCCCAGTCCTTCGACCAGTACTTCTCGATGTTCGCCTTGACGCTGTCGGGCGCGGGCTTCAGGTAGTCGCGCTTGGCGAGGTCGGCCAGGAGGCCGGGCTGCGGGAAGATCGCGAGGTCGGGCGGGTTACCGCCCTGGGCGCGGATACCGATCTGCGACTCGAACTCCTTGGAGGACTCGTACTTGATCGTGATGCCGCTGTCCTTCTCGAAGTCGGCCCAGCTCTCCTCGAGCAGTTTCGCCTCGGTGTCGGCGATCGTCCCGTAGATGGTGACGGTCTTGTCGTCGTCGCCACCGCCGCTGCTGCCCGATCCGCCTGAACAAGCGGTGAGCGCGACGCCCGCGACGGCCAGGACGGCCAGCGGCAGGGCCGTCCGGCGGGTCCGAATGAAACTCATCTGTGTCCTCCTCATTGAGTGCTGCAGGTTCGAACGTCTCCAGGGTCGAGCCGTTCCGATGATGCACTGGTGCGGAATCGGCCCGGATGCGGAACCGTTTCCATGCGTCAAAGTACTTCACCCGGCGACAGGATGCAAGCACGAGAACATAACGAAATAGACAGTGAGAGCGCTCCCACCGAAATCAAGCGGCCGGGCGGTCCATTCGTGTTCCAGATGTTATGGATCAGTTCCAGTCTGCAGTTCCAGGTCTGTTCCAGATTCGCTATGGTGGTGCTACCCAACGGAGGGAGTCGGCATGAGTGGTGCCATCAGCGATGTCGCGGCCCTCGCCGGCGTCTCGAAAGCGACGGCCTCGCGAGCGCTCACCGGGCGTGGATACGTGTCGGCCGAGACCCGGGAACGGGTCGTACAGGCCGCGGCCACGATCGGGTACGTCGCCTCGCCCATCGCCGCGAGCCTGTCCACCGGACGCACGTTGGCCATCGGCGTCCTCACCTCGTTCCTCAACCGCTGGTACTTCGGGGAGGTCCTCGAGGGCGCCGAGGGGGCACTCCGTGCGCGGGGCTACGACCTGACGCTCCACCATCTGCCGCCCGACTCCCCGGAACGCGACCGCATCTTCGACTCGTACCTCACGAACAAGCGCTTCGACGGCATGATCTCGATCGGGATCGAGGCCTCGCAGGACGAGATCGCGCGCCTGCTCGCCAACCCCCGTCCACTCGTGTCGATCGGCGGCAACATCCGCGGGGCCCACTCCATCAACATCGACGACCAGGCGCTCGGCCGCGAGGCGACGGAGCACCTCATGACGCTCGGGCACACGCGCATCGCCCACATCACCGGTCACGACGCCGAACTGCAGACGGACACCGTGCACGGCAGGCGCCTGGCCGGCTACCTCGCGGCGATGGAGGATGCAGGGCTCACCTCGGCCGTGCACGTCCTGCCCGCGGTCCACTCGTTGCCGGGCGGGTACGAGGCCGCGGCGCAGTTGCTGCGGGACGCGAGGATCCGCCCGACGGCGGTGTTCGCCTCGACGGACGAGGTGGCGATCGGCATCATCATCGCCGCACGACGCCTCGGGATCACCGTTCCGGCGGAGCTGTCGGTCATCGGGATCGACGGGCACTCCTACGCGGAGATGTTCGCGCTCACCACCTTCGAGCAGGAGCCCCGCGCGCAGGGGCGGCATGCCGTCGAGATCCTCCTCCAAGACCTGGAGGACGAGCAACGCACACAGGCCCCGGACTCCGGGGAGCCGGGCAGCACCGTCTCCGAGGTGCGCTGGCCGACCCGTCTGGTGATCCGACAGACCACGACGCGCCGCGAGTCCGCCGAGTAGACACCCGGCTGCGCCCCCAGCGCGGTGCGCGGACGCGAGCGCGCCCCACTGACGTGAGCGCGGGCCCCCGGAGGGGAGCGCTCGCGTCAGTGGGGCGCGGTGACCGGTCGGATCAGCTCGCGTCGGCTGCGGTGATCGCGATGGCCTCGTCGAGTTCGCTCTCCACCGGACCGTCGACGCGGGCGAGGTGCTTGCGTCCGAGGACGACGATGAGGACCGCGACGATGAGCGAGCCGGCGGCCACGTAGTACGGTGCGGCAGGCGAGAGGAGCTTCGCGATCTCCGCGGCGGCCGGCGGCGCGATGGCCCCACCGAGGAACCGTACGGACGAGTACGCCGAGGATGCGACGTTGCTCGGCAGGTCCGTCGCCTCCATGACCGACTCGGTCAGCACCGTGTTCATGACGCCGAGCAGGAGTCCGCCGACGACGATGCAGACGATGAGGCCGGTGGTGGACTGCACGAGGAGTCCGGCCGCGACGAGGTCCAGCGCCAGCAACGGCAGGACCAGCTTGATCACGGAGATGCGACGCATCCGAGCCGTGAGCAGCGGTGCGACGAACACGCTCGTGATCGCCAGCGCGACACCCCAGCCGAAGAAGGTGAACCCGAGACCCATCGCATCGAGGCCGAGCGGGAACGGCGAGTAGGCGAGCAGGGTGAAGAAGCCGATGTTGTAGAACAGGGCGGCTGCCGCGAGGATGCCGAGCGACGGGATCGCCAGCGCCTTGAACGGCGCGGACAGCTTGAGCGGCGCAGGCTTCGGCCCCTCGGTCTTCAGCAGGGTCACGATCGCGATGAACCCGACGGCCATGAGCGTCGCGGTGCCGAAGAACGGCCACTTCCAGCCGATGCCGCCGAGGAGACCACCGAGGAGTGGACCGATCGCGATGCCGAGCCCGAGTGCCGCCTCGTACAGGATGATCGCGTTGGCGCGGCCGCCCGCTGCAGCACCGACGATGGTGGCGAGTGCCGTCGAGATGAAGAGCGCGTTGCCGAGGCCCCAGCCAGCCCGGAAGCCGATGACGGCTCCGACGGAGTCGGACAGGCCCGCGAGGAGGGCGAACAGGACGACGAGTGCGAGTCCGATGAGGAGCGTGCGTTTGGCACCGATCCGGCTCGACAGCCAGCTCGTGAAGAGCATGGCCACGCCGGTGACGAGCAGGTAGCTCGTGAAGAGCATCTCGGCCTGCGTCGGCGTCGCCTGGAGGTCTTCGGCGATCGCGGGGAGGATCGGGTCGACGAGGCCGATGCCCATGAAGGCGATGACACTCGCGAAGGCGACCGCCCAGACGGCCTTCGGCTGGTGCAGGATGCCACCGAGACCGGCGCTGTGGCCGGTGCCGTGGCCGTGGCTCGACGCCGTGGGCGTGGGCACGGAGGACGTGCGTGCGCTGGTGTCGGCGCTCATGCCGTCAGCTCCGAGGCGACCTCGACGGCCACGCGGGCCTGGATGATCTCGACGGTCCTGGCGATCGCAGCGAGGTCGTCGTCCTCGAGGTCGGTGAAGGCCGGCTCCAGGGCGTCGGTGAGCTCGTCGCGCCAGGCGAGGAGGGCGGCCGTCCCCTTCGGGGCGATGGCGATGAGCCACGCGCGGTGGTCGTCGACGTCGGCGATCCGCTTGATCCAGTCGCGCTCGTCGAGGCTCTGCACGAGCTTCGTCATCGTGGGTTGGGACACCCGGCTCTGGCGGGCCAGTTCGCCGACCCGGACGGGGCCGACCGTGGTGAGCACGGACAGCGTGCGCCAGACGGCGGGCGATTCGGAGGATCCGGTGGCCTGGGCGGCAAGGCGGGTGAGCCGGTGCGATGCCGTGATGAGGTCGCCGAGGATGGTGTGCAGGGGTGAATGCGTACGGTTCTCGGTCATGATCCATCCAGTATACATAGCCAGGCTATGCATTCGCACATGCAGTCCGGTGATCACCATTCAGGAGGCTCCCGGCGCGTCGGCACCAGGAGCCTCCCGCAGGGCGGGACTCGCCCAGGCGGACCTGAAGTGTGAACCGGTCAGCGCATCCAGGTGGTGAAGGACTGGCTGACCCGTGGATCGGGCGGGTGGGCGTCGCTCGCCCGTTCCGACTCGGTGAAGGCGGATGCGAGCTGGGCTCGGATCCAGGTGATGGTTGCACGCCAGCGTGCGTGGGTGTTCATGGTGGTGGGTTCTCCCGATTCGGGCACCGCACCGACAGCCCACGCTCACACGGAGCTGGACGACGACGCGGATACCTGCGCGAACCGTCGACGAACGTCGTCGACGGGTGCAGAGCATCCGCGTCCGTGTGGAGTGACGCGACGAATCGCAAGCCCTCCGATTAACTGACGGAGGGCACCGCTCCCGAACGAATCGGGGGCGATGCCCTCCGATCACGCATGTCTCTGCCGAGTGCGTACAGCACTCGTCTCAGGAAGATCCGCGATCGTCAGCGGCGACCGACCGGAGTCGGTCGCCAGCCCAGTGGTTGTCCCCCGCAGGGGACCGACTACTTGAGCGTGACGGTGGCGCCGGCAGCCTCGAGGGCTTCCTTCGCCTTGTCAGCGGCTTCCTTGTTGGCGCCTTCGAGGACGGCAGCCGGAGCGCCGTCAACGAGAGCCTTGGCCTCGCCGAGGCCGAGCGAGGTGAGCTCGCGGACCGTCTTGATGACCTGGATCTTCTTGTCGCCAGCAGCCTCGAGGATGACGTCGAAGTCGGTCTTCTCTTCGACCTCTTCAACAGCAGCGCCAGCAGCAGCCGGGCCGGCGACGGCGACGGGAGCAGCAGCGGTGACCTCGAAGGTCTCCTCGAACAGCTTGACGAACTCGCTGAGCTCGATGAGCGTGAGCTCCTTGAACGCGTTGATCAGTTCTTCGTTTGACAGCTTTGCCATGATTGTTCTCCTTGTTTCATGCCCTGCAACCGCATCACGCGGCGGACAGGTACGGGGTTGATTGTTCGCGGAACCGAATTACTCGGCCGCGGACTCCTGCTTCTCGCGCAGCGCCTCGACCGTGCGAACGGCCTTCGAGAGCGGTGCGTTGAAGAGGTAGGCAGCTCCGAACAGCGAGGCCTTGACGGCGCCGGCAAGCTTTGCCAGCAGCACTTCACGGGACTCGAGGTCGGCGAGCTTGCCGACTTCTTCAGCGGTCAGCGGGTTACCGTCGAAGTAACCGCCCTTGACCACGAGGAGAGGGTTTGCCTTGGCGAAGTCACGAAGAGCCTTCGCGACGGTGACCGGGTCACCGTGCACGAATGCGATCGCGGACGGACCGGCGAGCTCGTCGTCGAACGACGAGATGCCGGCGTTGTTCGCCGCGATCTTGGTCAGCGTGTTCTTCACCACGGCGTAGGTTGCGTCCGCACTGATGCTCTTGCGCAGGTTCTTGAGCTGAGCAACAGTGAGGCCGCGGTACTCGGTCAGCAGAACGGCAGTCGAGCTCTGGAACTTCTCCGTGAGTTCGGCAACCGAGGCTTCCTTGTTCGCCATGGCCACTCCTTTTCGAATCTTGAATGCATGCAGCGGAGGCCGCACACACCAACCGCCGGGCCGGCGAAGGGTTCGGGCATGAAAAAAGCTCCGGCGCAAGCGCACGGAGCTGGGGAGAGGCGAGCCTCGATCAGATCTTCATACACCTGCGCTGGACGTCTCGTCATGAGAACCTTCGACTGTCTCGTTTGCACGCGACAGTGACCGGCGGTCTTTGGTTTCGACAACCATAACACACCCCCGGCCCCGTTCCGACAGGCGTGCACCGGGCGCTCACGACCGCCCGTCCGGATGTCCGAGGCGACCGGCACCATGGAGCCATGATCCAGACGCTCGCCATCTCCGGCTACCGTTCCATCCGAGACACCGTGCTGCCGCTGCACGGCCTCGACGTCGTGACCGGCGCGAACGGCACCGGCAAGTCCAACCTCTACCGGGCACTCCGACTCCTCGCGAGTGCGGGCGACGGCGATGTCGTCGGATCCCTCGCGCGCGACGGCGGGCTCTCCTCGACGCTCTGGGCCGGCCCCGAGCACGTGAGTCGAGCCATGGTCGACGGTTCCGTCCCGGTCCAGGGCACGCGCCGCACGGGTCCGATCAGCCTGCGACTCGGGTTCGCGACGGACACGCTGGGGTATCTCGTCGACCTCGGGATCCCGCAGCCGTCCACGACGCTGTTCGGCCGCGACCCCGAGATCAAGCGGGAGCAGATCTTCGCCGGCGCACTGGCCAAACCGAGCAGCCTGCTCGTCGACCGGCACGGTCCGGCGGTCCGGGTCCGCGACGGGTCGTGGCGTCCGATCGGTCGAACGCTCGGCACCTCGGAGAGCATCCTCACCGAGTTCTCGGACGCCGACGCGACGCCCGAGGTCCTCCGCGTGCGCGGCCAGGTGCGCGGCTGGCGGTTCTACGACCAGTTCCGGACCGACCGCGACGCCCCCGCACGTGCGCCACAGGTCGGCACGAGGACGCCGGTCCTCGGCCACGACGGCGCGGACCTCGCCGCCGCGGTGCAGACGATCATCGAGTCCGGCGGTCGGGACCGGCTCGACGTCGCCGTCGACGACGCGTTCCCCGGCAGCGTGCTGCGCGTGCGCGCCGACGACGGGGTGTTCCGACTGGAGCTCGAACAGCCCGGGATGCTCCGTCCGCTCTCGGCCGGCGAGCTGTCCGACGGCACGCTCCGCTACCTGCTGCTCGTCGCGGCGCTCCTCACTCCGCGCCCGCCCGAGCTCATGGTGCTGAACGAGCCCGAGACGAGCCTGCACGGCGACCTCCTCCCCCAGCTCGCTCGGCTCATCACCGCGGCGAGCGCCGACACACAGCTCGTGGTCGTCTCCCACGCCCGCCCACTCATCGAGGCCATGCTCGGGGCCGGCGAGGTGCATGAGCACCGGCTGGTGAAGCGACTCGGCGAGACGACCGTCGAGGATCAGGGCCTGCTGTCGACGCCGCCGTGGGCGTGGCCGTCCCGGTGAGCGTCCGGCCCAGGTGACCGCCGGCTAGGCGCGGTCGGCCTGCTTGCCCAGGTAGCGGTCCGAACCGTAGCTGAGGATGAAGAACCCGATCAGCTGGAACAGGACGAGTCCGAAGATCCGGAACACCGTGCTCTTGTCGAACTGCTTGCCGATGTGCCATCCGACGATCCACCCGAACACGATGTTCACGAGCGGGATGAAGTAGAGGATGGTCGCCGCGCCCGTGAAGCCGGCGAGCTTCACGACGACGTACCAGTTGTAGATCGGGATGATCGCGGTCCAGCCGGAGCGGCCCGACTTCTCGAACATCCCCCAGACGGAGGCGACGAACAGGGCGTAGCCGATGATGCCGCCGAAGACGTTGGCGGGTGCGTTCATGAACTCGATGGCGGCACGACCGTTGTCGTCCGCGGCGAGCAGGATGGTGTCGATCACGGTGGTGGCGCTCCTTGTCGTCATCGCGGTCGACCGACCGCCTCATCCGACGAATGTAGCGTGCGGGTCACACCCCGGACCAGCGGGTGTCCCGCAGACGCTCAGACGGCCCGGGCGGTGCGGGCGGCCTGCACGAACGAACGGATGAGCTCCGGCGACTTCACCCCGCGCGAGGACTCGACCCCGCTGGACACGTCGACCCCCCAGGGCCGGAGTTCCGCGATGAGGCCCTGGACGTTCTCCGGCGTGAGACCGCCGGCGAGGATCCACGTGCGGGTGGGTGGGTTCGCCACCAGGGCGATCGTGTCGAAGGTCTTCCCGGCTCCCGGGTCAGGTGCATCGAGGAGCAACAGCTCCTCGGCGTAGGCGGCGCGCTCGGCGGCGTTCTCGGAGGCGTAGTGCACCGCCGAGGTCGCCCGGAGCGTCCGCCATCCCATCGCCTGCAGCTCCTGGAACGCCTCGGGTGGTTCGTCACCGTGGAGCTGGACGGCCTGCACCCCGGCAGCACCGGCGATCCGCGAGACCTCCTCGACCGACTGGCGGCGGAAGACGCCGACCGTCAGCACCGACTCGGGGACGTCGGCGAGCAGCGAGGCGACGCGTTCGGGCTCGATGGTCCGGGGCGACCCCGGCGCGAAGACGAATCCGATCGCGTCGACTCCGGCGTCCACCGCCGCAGCGACGTCGGACGCCTCGGACAGACCGCACACCTTGACCCACATGGGGACCACGCTACCCGGCCGCACCGATCACTCCGCCGTCGGGACGAGGACGTCCGGGGTGGCGACGGCCGGCAGCTCGACGCGGAACACCGTCCGTCCTGGTGTGCTCTCGCACCTGACCGTGCCGTGGTGCGCGGCCACGACGGCGTGCACGATCGCGAGCCCGAGGCCGGTGCTCCCGGTGGCCCGTGAGCGGGAGTCGTCGCCACGGACGAAGCGCTCGAAGAGGTTGGGCTGCAGCGCGGGGTCGATGCCGGGGCCGTCGTCCGAAACGGTCAGCACGGCGATCTCGCCCGCAGGACCGCTCTCGACCGCCAGCCCCGTCCGCACGGTCGTCCCGGCGGGCGTGTGGGTCCGCGCGTTGGCGAGTAGGTTGACGATCACCTGTTGCAGTCGGGACGCATCACCCGTGACGAGGACGGGCTCCTCGGGGAAGTCCAGTTCGAACACGTGGTCCGGCCCGGCGACATGGGCGTCGCCGACGGTGTGGATGACGAGTTCGGTGAGGTCGACGGGGCGCTTCGCGAGTTCGCGTCCCTCGTCCAACCGCGCCAGCAGCAGCAGGTCCTCGACGATCGTGGTCATGCGACCGGCCTCGGAGCGGATCCGGCCGAGGGAGTGGGTGACGTCCTCCGGCAGCGCGTCCGACTTCCGGGCGGCGAGTTCCGAGTATCCGGCGATGGACGCCAGCGGGGTCCGGAGCTCGTGGCTCGCGTCCGAGACGAACCGGCGCACCTTGTTCTCGCTCGCCTGCCGGGCGTTCAGCGCGGACGAGACGTGCCCGAGCATGCGGTTGATCGCCGATCCGACGCGTCCGACCTCGGTGCGCGGGTCGGTGTCCGACTCCGGTACCCGGACGGCGAGCGCCACCTCACCGCGGTCGAGGGGCAGTTCGGCGACGACCGCGGCCGTCGCGACGACCCGGTCGAGCGGGCGGAGCGAGTACCGCACGATCGCGAACGCGGCCAGCCCGGCGAGCAGCAGGACCACGACGCTCATGATCGCGATGAGGGTGACGAGCTGCATGACCGTCGACGCGACCTCGGCGAGCGGCAGCCCGATGATCCTCGTCGCGCCGCTCGCGTCGGTGACGGCGACGACGCGGTAGTCGCCGAGGTGCTCCCCGAGGTTGATGGTCGACGGTCGGTCACCGGCCGACACCGTGAGGATCATGGCGTCCTGACTCTCGGTGCACGGGACCGTGCTGCCGTCGGCGTTGAGGTATCCGGCGCTGACGATGGTGCCGTCGACGACGATCGCCCCGAGTGCGCCGGGGCCGAGGCCCGGAGCGCCGATGAAGGCGGGCGGCTCGCGCGTGCCCGAGCCACCGCCGTAGCCGTCCGGGATCGCGGCGTCGGGGATGGACTCCGGCGTGGGGAGTTGACCGTTGCGGCCGTAGTCGACGATCCGCTCGGCGGCCTTCGTGAGCTGGGTGTCGACGCCCTCGGTGAGGAGGCCGCTCACCGCCACCGCGCTCGCGACTCCGACGACGGCGCTGCCGAGGGCGAGGAGCCCGACGACGACGACCATGAGGCGTCGACGGAGCGTCCACGGAGCACGCTTGGGGTGGGTGGATTCGGTGGTCGTCGCTGCCGGGTCGGTGACGGGGGCGCTCGTGGTCACGAACCGACCGTCGGGATCTTCAACATGTAGCCGGCGCCGCGCACGGTGTGGATCATGGGCTCGCGCCCGGCGTCGATCTTCTTCCGCAGGTAGGAGATGTAGATCTCGACGACGCTCGCACGACCGCCGAAGTCGTAGCTCCACACCCGGTCGAGGATCTGGGCCTTGCTCAGCACCCGGCGCGGGTTCCGCATGAGGAACCGCAGCAACTCGAACTCGGTCGCGGTGAGTTCGATGGGCTCGCCGTCGCGCGTCACCTCGTGGCTGTCCTCGTTCAGCACGAGGTCGCCGACCACGATGTCCGGGCCGGACTCGTCGGCGGCCAGCAGGGTCGAGCGGCGGATGAGCCCGCGCAGCCGGGCGACGACCTCCTCGAGGCTGAAGGGCTTGGTCACGTAGTCGTCGCCGCCGGCGGTGAGGCCCGCGATGCGGTCGTCGAGCGAGTCCTTGGCGGTGAGGAACAGGACGGGGACGTCGCTCCCCGAGGTCCGCAGGCGGTTCAGCACCTGCAAGCCGTCCAGGTCCGGCAGCATGATGTCGAGCACGATGGCGTCCGGGCGGAAGTCGCGGGCGATCGTGAGGGCCTCGCGGCCGTCGGCGGCGGTCCGGATCTCCCAGCCTTCGTAGCGCAGGGCCATCTGCAGGAGGTCCGTGAGCGTCGCCTCGTCGTCGACGACGAGCACACGGACGGCGGTGCCGTCGGCCCGTTTGAGTGCGCTTCGCGCGGCACCGGGCGCCTGGGTCGGGATGTTCACGCGTTCAGTATTCGCCTCCGCCCTATGAGCTGTCTATGAACCGACCAGACGGATGCTGTGCCCTCCCCGAGCCAGCGAGGCGCCCACATCGACCTGGGCCGATTCATAGCGTCGCCGAGGCGCAGGCCAAGCGGGCCTCCGTAGCGTCCGGTCCAAGTCATCCGCGACGTGCGGATCGTCGGCGTCGCGCAACGGGGACGCCGGCACGTGCACCAGAGTAGAAGGAAACACAGACATGTTCGGAACGTATCTCCGGCGGGAACTCGTCGGTCGTCGGAAACAGACGATCATCATCGCCATCGGGATGGCGCTCGCCATCGCCCTCGTGATCATCGTCAACTCGGTCGCAGCCGGTGTGAAGACGGCGCAGGCGTCGGTGCTGGAATCCGTCTACGGGGTCGGAACGGACATCACGGTGAGTCAAGCCGCCGAAGCGCCGACGGAGGGCGGCGGCCCCGGCCAGAACTTCGACTTCGGCTCGGGCGACGGGTCGACGAGCGACGGCACGACGACCGTCAACCAGTCGCGGTTGGAGGCGGCGCGCGGCACGTCGACCTTCGACGCGACGGCGCTCGGCACGATCACCGACGTCGCCAACGTCGAGGCCGCCGCAGCCACCCTGTCGCTCACGAACACGACCTTCACGGGCGAGCTGCCCGACTTCTCGCAGGCGCAGGGATCCGACGGGACGGCAGGCGCGCCCGGCGATGACGCGACCGGCGCGACCCCGCCGCAGGGCGGTCCTGACGGCGCAGGCGGGAGTTCCTTCGGCGTCGACTCCTTCACGGTCCTCGGTCTCGACCCCTCGGGCGACGCCGTCGGTCCGCTCTCGGCCGTCACCCTCAGCGACGGACGCTCGCTCGCAGTCGACGACGCGGGCACGGACGTCGCCGTCCTCGACGCCTCCTACGCGACCGAGGCGGGGATCGCCACCGGCGACACGATCGACATCGCGGGCACCACGTTCAGCGTGGTCGGCACGGTGACCGCCTCCGGAGCCGACGCCACGACCGCTTCGAACGTCTACATCCCCCTCGACGTCGCGCAGACGCTCGCCGGACTCGACGACCAGGTCAGCGACGTGTACGTGCAGGCCGCCTCGTCGACCGACATCACGCAGGTGCAGACGGACATCGAGACGGCACTGCCCGACGCGACCGTGAGCACCCAGGAGGACCTCGCGTCCACCGTGTCCGGCTCGCTCGCCTCGGCGTCGACGCTCGTGTCCAACCTCGGCACCTGGCTGTCGCTCATCGTGCTCGCCGCCGCGTTCCTCATAGCTATCCTGTTCACGATCTCCGGCGTCACGCGCCGCACGCGCGAGTTCGGCACGCTCAAGGCGATCGGCTGGAGCGACCGGCGCATCGTCGGCCAGGTCGCGGGTGAGTCCGTCGTGCAGTCACTCATCGGCGGCGCCGTCGGTGTCGCGGTCGGCCTCCTCGGCATCCTCGTCGTGAACCTCGTCGCCCCGACGCTCAGCGCGGCGGCGACGACCTCGGCCGGTGGCGGACTCGGCGGACCCGGCGGCGCCGCGGGCGTGCCGGCGGACGCGGTGGCGGGAACGGCCGGTGGGTTCGGTGGCGCCCCGGGCGCTGCGGCCGCGACCACCACCGACATCGTCCTCCAGGCTCCCGTGACCGCGTGGATCATCGTCATCGCCGTCGGGATCGCCGTCATCGGCGGGCTGCTCGCGGGTGCCATCGGCGGGTGGCGCGCCTCACGGCTGCGTCCGGCCGAGGCGCTCCGCTCCGTCGCCTAGGCGACGCACCAGACGCCGCCGGGTGGTCGTCTCCCCCGCGACCACCCGGCGGTCCCACTTCTCACTCCGACCAGCAGAACGAAGGACCCCATGTACACGATCACCGGCCTCACCAAGCAGTACCGCCAGGCGAAGCGCTCGGTCACGGCGCTCGACGGCGTCGACCTCGACATCCCCGACGGACAGCTCGTCGCCATCCAAGGTCCGACCGGCGGCGGCAAGTCGACGCTCCTCCAGATGCTCGGCGCGCTGGACCGACCGACCGCCGGCAGCATCTCCCTCGCCGGCGACGACCTCTCGACGCTCAGCGAGACGAAGCTCGGCAGGATACGCGCCACGGAGATCGGCTTCGTGTTCCAGGGGTTCAACCTCATCCCGACGCTGACGGCACAGGAGAACGTCGAGATGGCCCTGGTCCCGATCGGGACCCCTCGGGCCGAACGCGAGACCAGGGCTCGGGCGGCGCTCGCGTCCGTCGGACTCGCGGAGCGGGGTTCGCACCTCCCCGCCGAGTTGTCCGGCGGGCAGCAGCAGCGGGTCGCGATCGCCCGTGCGCTCGTCAAAGAGCCCGAGGTGCTGCTCGCCGACGAACCGACCGGCAACCTCGACGAGGAGACCCGCGACGAGATCATGGACCTCCTCGAGGGTCTGTGGCGCGACCGCGGGCTCACGGTCGTCGTGGTGACGCACGACACCGCGGTCGCCAAGCGCGCCGAGCGTCGTCTCCACATCGCGAACGGGAAGCTCAAGGACGTCACGATTCGGCGCTGATCGGCCACTCGGCAGGCTCGGGGAGCGGCGCACATCCGCTCCCCGAGCCACCCCTGCCCGGTCCGCGAGCCACTCGTCCGCTCCCCGACGCGCCCCTCCCCGGTCCCGCGCCGCCGGTCCCCGGTCCCCGGTCCCTGAGCCTGGCGAAGGGCCACGGGAATACCCCGCCGTCGTGATTGGTTGACACTGATCAACTACTTCTCATATAGTTGACGCATATCAACTAGCTGACGTCATCACGATCGCGGAGCCCATGTCACACACCACTTCTTCACCAGTCACGCCCGCTCGCGCGGACAACGGCATGACGCATCGCCAGGTGCTCGAGGCCCTCTCCGGCCTCCTCCTCGGCATGTTCGTGTCGATCCTCGCCGGAACCGTCGTCTCGACCTCCCTCCCCCGGATCATCTCCGACCTGAACGGCGACCAGACGGCGTTCACCTGGGTCGTCACGGCCACGTTGCTCGCCACCACCGTCTCGACGCCCATCTGGGGCAAGTTCGCCGACCTCTTCAACCGCAAGCTGCTCATCCAGCTGGCGCTCGGGATCTTCGTACTCGGCTCGGCGCTCGCGGGCTTCTCGCAGGACACCGGCACGCTCATCGGCTTCCGCGTCCTGCAGGGCCTCGGCGCCGGTGGTCTCACGGCGCTCAGCCAGATCATCATGGCCGACATCATCAGCCCGCGTGAGCGTGGCCGCTACATGGGCCTCTTCGGCGCGGTGATGGCGGTCGGCACGGTCGGCGGCCCGCTCTTCGGCGGCCTCCTCACCGACTCGCTCGGCTGGCGCTGGAACTTCTTCGTCGGTGTCCCCTTCGCGATCGCCGCGATCTTCCTCCTGCAGCGCACGCTCCACCTCCCGAAGCGGAACGTCGGCAAGGTCAAGATCGACTACCTGGGCGCAGCCCTGATCGCCGGCGGGGTCTCGCTGCTGCTCATCTGGGTCACCCTGGCCGGGACGCAGTTCGAGTGGGCGAGCTTCACGACGCTCGTCATGGTGGGCATCTCCGTCCTCCTGCTCGCCGCAGCGGTCATCGTCGAGATCAAGGTCGACGAGCCGATCATCCCGATGTCGCTGTTCAAGAACCGGACCTTCACCCTCGCGGTCGTCGCGAGCATCTCGGTGGGTGTGGCGATGTTCGGCACCTCGGTGTTCCTCAGCCAGTACATGCAGCTGGCGCGTGGAGCGACACCGACGGAGTCGGGCCTGCTGACGCTCCCGATGATCGGCGGCCTCCTGATCGCCTCCATCGTGGTCGGGCAGTTCATCTCCCGCTTCGGCCACTGGAAGCCGTACCTCATCGTCGGCTCGATCCTCCTCACCGTCGGCCTGTTCCTCATGAGCACGATCCACTACGACTCGAACTACCTGCTCGTCTCCGTGTACATGTTCGTCCTCGGCGCCGGTGTCGGCATGGTCATGCAGAACCTCGTGCTCGTGGTCCAGAACGACGTCCTGCCGCAGCAGCTGGGGACGGCGAGCGCGGGTGTCGCGTTCTTCCGCAGCCTCGGCGGCACGATCGGCGTGTCGGTCATGGGCTCGGTGCTCGCGACGAAGGTCACCGACATGCTCTCCGACCGACAGGACGACCTGCAGGCGGCCATCGTCGCCCTCGGTGCTCCCGGTGCCAAGATCGCCGAGACGCTCTCGAGCGGCACGATCCCCAAGGTGAGCACGCTGCCCGAGTCGGTGCGGACCATCATCGAATCCGTCTACGGTGACGCGGTCGCCGACATCTTCCTCGTCGCCGCACCACTCGCGATCCTGACGATCATCGCCGTGATCTTCCTGCCGAACAAGAAGCTCGGTTCGAAGAACGCCGTGCAGCGCATGGCCGAGCAGGGCACCGGAGAGCCGGCCCTCGTCGGCGCGGCCACCGGTTCCGTCACGACGGCCACCGCGTCCACGTCGACCCAGTCGTTCGCGACCGGTGCGCTCGACGTGGCCGAGGCCATGATCGGTGGCGAGGCGGACACCCGACTCGAGCGAGGACGGGACGAGACCGCCGACGCCGACAGCGGCTCGGAGGCCGAGGCACACAGCCCCCGCCACGGCCGCTAGTCCGTACAATGCGAACGATGTCCATCGATCACGACGCCCAGGCCGGGCCGGCCGCTGCCGACGACGCAGCGGCCGGCACCGCGCACGACCTCGCGATCGGTGCCGTGGAGGAGCAGTTCGCGCTGCTCATCAACCGCATCCGCAACGGCATCCGCGACCGGGCCGAGCGGATCTCCCCCGGACTCCAGCCGGCCGGCTACAAGCTGCTCAGCATGGTCTCGCGCTCTGGAGCGATCCGCGCCGGTGCCCTGGCCGAGATGCTCGCGACGGACAAGAGCGCGGTGAGCCGCCTCATCCACCAGCTGGAGGAGCTCGGCCTCGTCACGAGGACCCCGGACCCCGAGGATGGTCGAGCCAGCCTCGTCGTCGCGACGGCCGAGGGCAAACGCCGGATGGAGTCGACGAAGGCGAGCGACCAGGCGATGCTCTACCAGCAGCTCTCGTCCTGGGACGAGGCCGAGGTGCGGCGGCTCGCCGAACTGCTCGCGAAGCTCAACGACACCCTCTGAAGTCCCTTTCTCAGGAGTCCTCTGGAGCGCCGGGCTCGCGAGCGAGCGACGCGCCGAGGAACTCCTGAGAACGGGTCAGCGCCAGCTGTGCTTCGGGTCGTACCCGAGGACCTGGCGGGCGTGGTCGATCGAGAGCAGCGTGCCGTTGCCGGCGATGTCGCCGGTGACGGGCACGTCCGGGAAGACCTCCGCGACGAGCTCGACGTTGTCGCGCGACATGACCGTGTCGGCCGCTGCGATGATGAACCGGTCGAACCCGGTGGCCTGGTGCTCGAGCGCGAGCCGCACGGCCTGCGCGCCGTCACGGCCGTCGATGTAGCCCCAGAGGTTCCACTTGCGGAGGGTGGCGTCGGCGTCGAACGACGGGAACGCCGCGTAGTCGGCCTCGTCCATCACGTTGGAGAAGCGGAGGGCGATGATCTTGAGCTCGGGGTGCCACCGCGTGAGTTCGATCGCCAGCTGCTCCTCGAGGTGCTTCGAGAGCGAGTACGTCGACTCGGGTCGCGCCGCGTAGGCCTCGTCGACGGGGATGTAGGGCGGCGGGGTGTCGAACGGCAGCCCGAGGACGGTCTCGCTCGACGCCGTGACGATGTTCGTGATGCCGGCCTTGATGGCGGCATTGAACACGTTGTAGGTGCTGAGGATGTTGTTCTGGAAGGTCGCCGTGTTCGTCGAGAGCCCCGGCGCGGGGATGGCGCTCAGGTGGACGACCGCGTCGAACCCGTCCGGCGCCTGCTCGTCGACGCCGGTGAAGGCGTCGAACACCTGGCCAGCGTCACGCAGGTCGATGCGGACGAAACCGTCACCGCGCTCTCCCGCCTGGTCGAGGTTGATCACCAGGTGACCGTGCTCCCGAAGATGGCCGACCACTGTTCGCCCGAGCTTGCCCGAGCCTCCCGTCACTGCGATTCTCATGACGCCCATCCTGGTCCATCAACCCGCGATCGCGTGGACGATTGACAACTCCCCCAGGATCGGGCGACCGAAGCGGAATGGTCGACCGCCGGCTCGCGTTGGACGAGACGTGAAGCTCACCCTGTACACCTCCGCGTTCTGCGCCCCCTGCATGCAGGCCCGCGCCGTCCTGGCCGAGGTCCCGGCGCTCGTGGCCGGTGCCGTCGTCGAGGAGCGCGACGTCGCCTTCCGTGCGGCGGAGGCGGAGGCCGACGGCATCCGCTCCACCCCCACGGTCATCATCACGGCCGACGACGGCACCGAGGTGTTCCGTGCGACCGGCGCACCGACGCTCAACCAGGTGCTCGTCGCGGCGGCGAAGGCGTTGTAACCGGCGACCGCCCTTCGACAAGCTCAGGGACCGAAGAGGCAGCGCAGGGACCGGAGAGGCAGCGCAGGGACCGGAGAAGCAGCTCAGGGACCGGAGAAGCAGTTCAGGGTCCGGGGCTACTGCGTGCTGAACGCCGCGTCGAAGGACTGCTCGGGCAGCTTCCAGAGCAGGTTCCGGATGTATCCGACGGCCTCCTCGGCTCCGTGCAGGCGGTCCATCCCGGCGTCCTCCCACTCGATCGAGATCGGCCCGGCGTAGCCGATGCTCGAGAGGGCGCGGAAGGCGTCCTCCCACGGCACGTCGCCGTGACCGGTCGACACGAAGTCCCAACCGCGTCGCGGGTCGCCCCAGGGCAGGTGCGAGCCGACGATGCCGGCGTGACCGGTGGCCGGCCGGATCCGGGTGTCCTTGCAGTCGACGTGGTAGATCCGGTTCGCGAACTCGACGATGAACCCCACCGGGTCGACGCCCTGCCACATCATGTGCGACGGGTCCCAGTTGAAACCGAACGCCGGGCGGTGGTCGATCGCCTCGAGGGTCCGGACACTCGTCCAGTAGTCGTAGGCGATCTCGGACGGGTGCACCTCGTGGGCGAAGCGGACACCTTCGGCGTCGAAGACGTCGAGGATGGGGTTCCAGCGGGTCGCGAAGTCCTCGTACCCGGCGTCGATGACGGAGGCCGGCACCGGCGGGAACATCGCGGAGTACTGCCAGATCTTCGACCCCGTGAAGCCGACGACCGTGTCGACGCCGAGCTTGCGCGCGACCCGTGCGGACCGCTTCATGTCCTCGGCCGCCCGCTGGCGCACCCCCTCCGCTTCGCCGTCGCCCCAGGTGTAGTCGCGCACGATCGCCTGGTGGCGGAAGTCGATCGGGTCGTCGCACACGGCCTGGCCGGTGAGGTGGTTCGAGATCGCGAAGACCTCGAGGCCGTGCCGGTCGAGGATGTCGAGGCGGGACTGCAGGTAGGCGTCGTCCTCATCCGCGCGCTTCAGGTCGAGGTGGTCGCCCGAGGCCGCGATCTCGAGGCCGTCGTAGCCCCAGGAGGCGGCGAGGCGGGCGACCTCTTCGAAGGGGAGATCCGCCCACTGTCCGGTGAACAGGGTCACCGGGAGGCGGCTGGCGTACTGCTTGTCGGTGGTGTCGGTCATGCGGTGATCCTCTGCTCGTCGTCGGTGGAGGTGGCGATCGCTTCCCAGCGGCCGGTTTCGGCCGCGTCGAGGACGGCCTCGGTGATGCGCGCGGTGCGGAGGCCGTCGGTGAAGACGGGCAAGCCGTCCGGCGACTGCCCGGCCATCGCCGCGTAGCTGTCGGCCACGAACGCGTTGAAGGCGTCCTGGTAGCCCATCGGGTGCCCCGAGGGGACGATGGACAGGCGTGCGGCGTCCGGGTGCAGCTGGTCGGCGTCGCGCGGCAGCACCTGCGTCCCCGACCGACGGCCGAGCCAGAGCGTCTCCGGCGCTTCCTGATCGAAGCCGATGCTGAGCTCCGTCCCGGCGACCTCGAGGTGCAGCCGGTTCTTCCGACCGGGCGCGACCTGCGAGACGAGCAGCGTGCCGATGGCGCCGCCCTCGAGCCGGATCACGACCGCGGCCGCGTCCTCGGTCGTGACCTCCGGAGTGTTCGCGCGCTCGGCGAAGAAGGTGCGGACCGTCGAACTCAGCTCGGTGATGCGCGCGCCCGTGATGAACTCCAAGAGGTCTACGAGGTGCGAACCGATGTCGGCGAAGGCGCGCGAACGGCCACCGGCCGCCGAGTCGACCCGCCAGTTGTCGTCGGCCTGCGCGAGCAACCAGTCCTGGAGGTACGACCCGCTGATCGTGAGCAGGGTCCCGAGGTCACCGGCGGCGACACGCGCCCGGGCCTCCCGGACGAGCGGGTGGAAGCGGTACACGAACGGCACCGTGCCGACGACACCGGCCTCGGCGGCGGCGGCGACGAGACGCTCGGCGGTCGCGGCGTCGGTCGCGAGGGGTTTCTCACAGACGACGTGCTTGCCGGCCGCGATGGCCGCGAGTGCCTGCTCGGCGTGGAGCGCGTTCGGTGTGCAGACGTGCACCACGTCGACCGAGGGGTCGGCCAGCAGCTCGTCGAGCGAGCCGTACCCGCGCTCGAACCCGAGGTTCGCGGCGACCTCCCGCGAGCGCTCGGGCGTCGAGGCGACGACACCGACCAGCCGGGCACCCGCAGCGCGGGCCGCCCGGCTGTGGACGGTGGCCATGAAGCCACCGCCCACCACCGCGATACCGGGACCGGCCACGGTCATGCTCCGAAGGTGCCGTCCGCCGGGGTCCACGACTCCGGCAGTGCGGGAGCGAGCTCCACGGTGCTGACGACGTCCACCGAGGTACGGCTCAGGCCCGACTCGGCCGTCGAGACCATGACGTCGAGCACGTGGTAGGCGAGCTCACCGGAGGCGCGCTCGGGACGACCGGCGCGGATCGCCTGGGCGAGCTCGACCACCCCGGTTCCGCGACCCTGCGTCGGACCGGTCGACGGGATCGACTCGGGCTCCTCGCCACCGCCGTAGACGAGCAGGTCGCCCTCGAAGGTGTTCGGGTCGGGGACGACGAGCGTGCCGGTCGAGCCGGCGACCTCGAACTGCGTGCGGCCGAGCTTGGAGTCGAAGCTGAAGACGCTCTGCGCGAGCTGGCCGCTCTCGAACTCGAAGAGGGCGCTCACGTGCGTCGGCACCGTCACATCGAACGACTGACCGGCGCGCGGGCCGGATCCGATCGTCCGCTGCGGGAAGGCCTGCGAAGCCAGCGCGGTGACGCGGGCGATCGGACCGAACAGCTGCACGAGCGCCGTGATGTAGTACGGGCCGATGTCGAAGAGCGGACCGGCGCCGTCCTGGAACAGGAAGTCGGGGTTCGGGTGCCACGACTCCGGGCCGGGGCTCTGCATGAGGGTCAGCGCGGTGAGGGGCTGGCCGATGCCACCGGCCTCGACGAGCCGGCGGGCTGACTGGATGCCGGCGCCGAGGAAGGTGTCCGGAGCCGTGGCGACGCGGAGCCCCTTCTCCTTCGCGGCGGCCAGCAGGGCCTGCCCGCTCTCACGGTCGAGCGCGAAGGGCTTCTCGCTCCACACGTGCTTACCGGCGTCGAGGATCTGCATGGCGACCTCGACGTGGACCTTCGGGATCGTCAGGTTGACGACGATCTCGATCTCGGGGTCGGCCAGGAGTTCGGCGACCGAGCCGTGGCCGGGCACCCCGTACTTCTCGGCCTGCGTCTTCGCCCGCTCGAGGTCGAGGTCCGCGACGAACCGGACGTCGAGGTCGGGGAAGGTGACCATATTGCTGAGGTACTGGTCGCTGATGACGCCGGCGCCGATGAGGCCGACACCGACCGTTCCGGTGCTGTTGCTCATGCCTGGACTCCGTTCGTGGTGAGGTACGTGAAGCTCTGCTCGAGCCCCTGGAAGATGTCGCCGTCGAACGCGTCGAACTCGACGACGCGCAAGGCCTGCGGTGCCGCGGCGAGGATGTCGAGCACCGGGACGACCCCGGCACCCGCGGGCAGCTGCTTCAGCGTGTCGCGCGAGGCGTCGCCGTCCTTGACGTGGATGAAGCGCACACGATCGCCGATCGCACCGAGGACGTCGACCGCGCGGCGTCCGCCGACCTCGACCCAGTAGGTGTCGACCTCGAACACGACGGCCGGGTCGGTGAGTGCGGCGAGGTGCTCGAGCGGGCTGGTGCCCGCGACGTCGCCCTCGAGCTCCCACCAGTGGTTGTGGTAGCCCACCTGGACTCCGTGACCGGCGGCGACCGCTGCCGCGGCGTTCAGCTCGTCGGCGATCGAAGCGACCGTCTCCGCCGTGGCGAAGCGCTCTTCGGCGATGGCGGGGTCGATGAGGACCTGCACGCCCTGCTCCGCCGCCGCGCCGAAGGCCGCCGACAGGTCGATGTCGTCGGCGATGACCTTGCCGTGCGCGCTCGGGGTGGCGAGGCCGGCATCGTGGATGTCCTGCAGACTGACGCCGGGACCGAAGCCGAACGGCTCGGCCTGGCGGAAACCGATCTCGGTCAGGCGCTGCAGCGCTGCGGCACGATCCGCGGTGAGCGGCTCCCGTACCGAGTAGAGCTGGACAGAGAGTTGGGAAGTCGACACGATGCTCCTCAATGATGATGGTGTCAGGCAGCCGCTGCTGCGAGATCCAGGCTAACCACACTTCTGTCGGTGGTCAAACAAAAGTCTCCCACCGGTCACCGCTCCCCCGGCGACGAATACCGCAGGAGTCGGAAGCGTGGGGGACAATGGAGAGGTGAACTCAGCTCTGCTCTCCCGGATCGTCGCTGACTCCAGCGACCGCATCTCGTGGTTGCGGGCTCGTTCGCGCGGGATCACCGCGACCGACGTCGCCACCCTCTCGACCCCGGCCTCGATCCAGCGGGCGGCCGATGCGAAGCTCGGCGGGACGGGCTTCTCCGGCAACGCCTTCACCGACCACGGTCGCGCCCGCGAGCCGGAGATCGCCCGGTGGGTCGCCGCGACGCACGGGATCAACCCCTCGTCGGCGCTCTTCCGGGCTGAGGTCGAACATCGCCACCTCGCCACCCCCGACGGCATCGCCGTGACCGAGCGCGGGGCCGTCGTGCTCGCGGAGATCAAGACCACGACGAAGTCCTGGCGCTCGATCCCCCGCAACTACCTCCGCCAGGTGTGGTGGCAGCAGTACGTGATCGGCGCGGAGCGGACGCTCGTGGTCTGGGAGGAGCACAAGGACTTCGTCCCCATCGATGACGAACCCCTCTGTCGGTGGGTCGAGCGCGACGACGCCGAGATCGCGAAGCTGGTCGGCCTCGCGAACGCGCTCATCGACGAGCTGTACCACCGCACCAATCCAGCCGCTCGGCGCCCGACCCTTCCGGAGCCCGCGCCCGTCGCTGGGCCGCTCCGGGAACCCCTGCTGAGCGCCGACTTCTGACGACAAGTCGACAGAAGTCGGCCGAGGTGGTTGACTGTCGCCATGACCGAGCCGCTACGCCCCTCCCCCGGAGCACCGGGCGCCGGCGACCTCTTCCAACTCTTCCGCGGCGGTGAGGCACGCACGAAGTCGGAGTTGTGCGCCCTCACCGGCCTGGCCCGCTCCACCGTCTCCCTCCGGATCGACGCCCTCGTGACCGCAGACCTGCTCCGTCCCGCTGGAGAGGCAGCCTCCTCGGGTGGTCGCCCGCCCGCACGGATCGCATTCAACCCGCTCGCGCGCGTCGTCGTCGCCGTCGATCTGGGGGCGACGCACGGGACGGTGGCCGTCACTGACCTGGCTGGCGCGATCCTCGCGACGAGCCGCGCGGAGCTGCAGATCGCCGCGGGACCCGAGCCCGTCCTCGACTGGGTGGTCGACGCGGCGTCGGCCCTGCTGGCCGCTCCGCAGACCTGGGCCACACCACAGCCGGTCGCGCCCCCGGTCATCGGGATCGGGATCGGGCTTCCGGGGCCGGTCGAGCACTCGACCGGACGGCCGACGAACCCGCCGATCATGCCGGGCTGGGACCGTTTCGACGTCCCCGCCTACATCCGCCGGACCATCGACGTCCCGGTCCTCGTCGACAACGACGTCAACGTCCTCGCGCTCGGCGAGCACGCGATCTCCTGGCCGGACACCGACGACCTCGTCTACGTGAAGGTGTCCACGGGTATCGGTGCCGGCATCATCGCGGGTGGCGAGCTGCAGCGCGGGGCACTCGGTGCGGCCGGCGACATCGGGCACGTCCAGGTCCCCGTCGGCCGAGACTCACCACGCGCTGCGGACGACGAGCGCGACCTCGAGGCCCTCGCGAGCGGGCCGGCGATCGCGACCGAGCTCCGCGCCCGCGGGATCGACGCCGTCAGCAGTCGCGACGTCGCAGCACTCATCCGCGCGGGCGACCGTATGGCCATCGAGACCACGCGGCAGGCCGGCCGGGAGATCGGTGAGGTGCTCAGTGTCGTGGTGAACCTCCTGAACCCCTCGGTGATCGTGCTCGGCGGGACGATGACCCGGGCGGGTGAACATCTCCTCACCGGCGTCCGCGAGGTGGTCTACCGCCGGTCGATGCCGCTCGCCACCGGACACCTCGGCATCGTCACCTCGACGGCCGGCGAGGAGGCCGGGGTGTTGGGAGCGGCGATCATGGTGCTGCGCGACGCCCTGTCCGCACCGGCGATCGACGCGATGACTCAGCCCCGGGCGCTCGACGCCGCGTCGACCTGACGCGCGTCCTCCGCTGCGGAACCAGGCCGTCCGACGTCATCCGTCTTCGCGACGGCGAGGACCTCCGCCAGGCCGTACCCGACGAGCCAGAACAGGGCGATGGTCATCGCCGCGAACTCCAACCAACTGCCCACCTGCTGCCCGATCTCGGCGAGCGAGAGCAGGCCACCGAGCCCCGCGACCACCGCGACGGCGGACCCGGCGAACCAGGACAGCCGCCGGATGGCGCGCAGCCGGGACCCGAGGGCCGACCCGATCATCGCCAGGCAGGCGAGGGCGAAGCCCAGCACGGCGAAGGAGATGTGCACCGCGTCCTGGAGCGTGAACAGCGGATTCGACGGGATCGGGCACTCGTAGGTGCACGTCACCCGGGACGCCACAAGGAAGCACAGGCTCGACAGTCCCACGAGCAGCCAGGGGACGAGCAGCAGTCCAACCCTCGTGCGGCGCTGACCGGGCTCGCGGGACGGGACGACTCGCTGCAGCGCCACAGCGATGCTGAGACCACCGACCGCGACCATGAGCAGTGCCGCGTTGAAGACCGGCGCCGTCACCTCGCCGGTGGCACCGAGGCCGCTCACGTAGCTGTTCTTGCCGAGGCTGAGTCGTGCGGCCCAGATCATGATCGTGGCGACCACGACGAGCAGGCCACCGATGGTCGCGAACCCGAGGGCGACGGATCGGCGCCGACGGACGGCCGACGTGCGAGAGACCCGCTGGTCTGAGGTGGCCCCCGTCATCCGCGGATGAGCCTCGTCCGGCTCAACGCGATGACGGCGCAGCCCATCAGGCCGATGAACCCGGCGATGGCGATCATGTAGACGACGACGGCTCCCCAGCCGCCGGGCTGCGCCGGGTTGAGGAACGGGTACGGGTACCAGCCGACGATCGATCCGCGGATCATCGTGTAGACGGTCCAGACGAGGGGGAACGCGATGATCGCCCACACCTGACGCCATTCCAGGCGGGACTTGCCGGGCGTCACGATCCAGACGAGCACCAGGTAGATCGGTGCGATGAGGTGCAACACCTCGTTCGACCAGCCGAGGGTGTGCCCCTGGTCGAGAGCGATGCCGCGCAGCAACAGGTTGTAGACGACGCCGGTGGTCGCCATGTAGGTCACGACGCAGCCGAGGACCAGGTTGTACCAGGCCGGATCGCGTCGCAGCCGGAAGCAGAACCCGGCGCCGACCAACAGGACGATCGCACTCAGCGCGTTCGACAGGATCGTGAAGTAGCTGAAGAAGTTGACGAAGAAGTCGTCGGGCGCGTCACCGAAGGACAGGGTGTAGACGAACTGGCCGACGATGGCGGCGATGATCACCCCACCCGCGATGATCCTGATGACTCCGAACAGTGCGCGCATTGCGCCACTGTATCGGAAGCACGCGTCCGAGGATCGGGCGACAGCCGGGCCGCCGTGTCCCCCGAAGAGAGGGAATCGTTTCCAGCCAATTGACACCCCCGTAACAGCGCCGACTCATTCGACGGCTTTGATGAGAACAGAGCCGGACCACGCACCGGAGCGAGACTCGTCGCCGAGCCGACCTCCGCCGGGTGGAGCTTTCGGGGGATGAACGACGAAGGAGTACTCGATGCGTCAAGGAGTCGGACACTCCTGGTCTCTGGCGACAACCGCGGACGCGGTGAAGCCGGCACCGGAGACCATGCGAGCCGCGGTGATCGACGCCGTCGGCAGTCCTGAGGTCCTCCGGATGGAGACCGTACCGACACCGCGTCCGGTCATGGCGGAGTTCCTCGTGAAGGTCGTCGCGGCCGGCGTGAACCCGGTCGACGCCAAGACCCGCGCGGGCCGGGGCGTCTCCTCTGCCATCACGGCGATGCCGGCCGTCCTCGGGTACGACTTCAGCGGCATCGTCGTCGAGTCGCCCTTCGCTGCCGCCGGCCTCCTGCCCGGTGACGAGGTCTACGGCATGACGAGCTTCCCGCGGACGGGCGGCAGCTACGCCGAGTACGTCGCGGTGTCCTCCCTGAGCCTGACGCGGAAGCCGACGACGCTGTCACACGTCGAGGCCGCCGGGGTCCCTCTCGCCGCGCTGACCGCGTGGGGCATGGTCGTCGACGTCGCGAAGGCGCACGAGGGACAGCGCATCCTCATCCACGCCGGGAGCGGCGGTGTCGGGCACTTCGCCGTGCAGTTCGCCACGTACTTCGGCGCGCGGGTGATCGCCACCGGCTCCGGTCGCAACGTCGGTTGGCTGCGCGAACTCGGCGCCCATCAGGCGGTCGACCACGAGTTGCACCGGTTCGAGGACGTCGTCGACCAGGTCGACGTCGTGATCGACCTCGTGGGCAACACCGTGGACGACACGGGGTCGCGTTCCCTGCGGGTCCTCCGCCCTGGCGGGCTCATCATCAACGCGCCGACCGGTTCCTGGCCGACGCTCGAGGAGGAGGCCCGGGCCGCAGGCGTCCGCGCGACGCGGTTCACCGTGGCCCCCGACGGCGCCACACTCGACACCATCAGTCGGCTGCTGGAGTCCGGGGACGTCCGGGTGTTCGTCGACCAGGTGTTCGACCTCGACGCCGTCCGGCAGGCCCACGTGCTCCTCGAGGGCGGTCACTCACGCGGCAAGATCGTCCTCAAGGTCGCCGACGGCTGAGTCCATCCCGCCCGTCGACCGGCTCAAAGGCCGGCGGACCGCCCTTCGACAAGCTCAGGGACCGGTGGACCGCCCTTCGACAAGCTCAGGGACCGGTGGACCGCCCTTCGACAAGCTCAGGGACCGGTGGACCGCCCTTCGACAGGCTCAGGGACCGGTGGACCGCCCTTCGACAGGCTCAGGGACCAAAGGACCGGTCACTGAGCCTGTCGAAGTGCGTCCCCGAAGACCTGCTCCATCACGAAGTCGTCGTGCCGTTCGGGCCCGACCAGGAACGTCTTCGTCCCCACGACCGCGAACCCGCTCTTGCCGTAGAACCGGATCGCCCTGGCGTTCTGCTGGTTCACCCCGAGCCACACCGACGTGACCCCTCGGGACCGGGCGTCGTCGAGGGTCACCTCCATGAGCGTGCGCGCTCCGCCGGCACCGTGGCTCTCGGGGAGCACGTACAGCTTGCTGAGTTCCGCTGTCGGGCGGTGCGTGACTGCGGCGAGCACGTCGGGGTCGATCAGATCACCGAAGACGAGCATCGTGTAGCCGATGGCCGTGCGGTCATCGTCGTCGATCAGGAGCCGGAGCGCGCGTCCGGGATCTGTCAGGTAGCCGGTGAACCGGTCGAGGGTGAAGTGCTCGGCGATGAACGCGTCGATGTGCTCCTGCGCGGTGCCGGGTGGGCAGGCGAGGGCGAAGGTCGCTGCGGCCAGCGTGGCGAGCGTGGCGGCGTCGTCTGCCGTGGCGGTGCGGGTGGAGACCATCCCTGCATCGTACGACGCCACCCCGGAGAACGACGAAGGCCCGGTCGCGTGACGCGACCGGGCCTTCGTACTGGTGAGACTAGATGGAGTTGACGTCCAGCGGGATGCCGGGGCCGAACGTGGTCGACACGGCACCCTTCTGGATGTAACGGCCCTTCGAGGAGGACGGCTTGAGGCGGAGGATCTCCTCGAGCGCGGTGTTGATGTTCTCCTCGAGCTGCGATGCGTCGAACGAGGCCTTGCCGACGACGAAGTGCACGTTGGAGTGCTTGTCGACGCGGAACTCGATCTTGCCGCCCTTGATGTCGGACACGGCCTTGGCCACGTCCGGCGTCACGGTGCCGGTCTTGGGGTTCGGCATGAGGCCACGGGGACCGAGGACCTTACCGAGACGACCGACCTTGCCCATGAGCTCCGGGGTGGAGACCGCGGAGTCGAACGAGGTGTAGCCCTCGGCGACCTTCGCGATGAGCTCGTCGCCGCCGACCTCGTCAGCACCGGCCGCGATCGCGGCCTCTGCTGCCGGGCCCGTCGCGAAGACGATGACGCGGGCGGTCTTGCCCGTGCCGTGCGGGAGGATGACCGTGCCGCGGACCATCTGGTCCGCCTTGCGCGGGTCGACACCGAGCTTGAGGGCGACCTCGACGGTGCTGTTGAACTTGGCGGAACCGGTCTCCTTGGCGAGGGCGACGGCCTCGTTCGGGGTGTAGAACTTGTCAGCCTCGATCTTCTCGGCTGCGGCCCGGTAGGCCTTCGACTTCTGTGCCATGTGTGTTCTCCTATGAGAAATGTGGTCATCTGCGCCTGGCCGGCGCTGCCACGAGTGAAAAAGAAAGGTGCGAGGGTGTGGCCTGGACGGCTCACCCCGTGCGGGTCGGAAGGACTAGCCCTCGACCGTGATGCCCATGGAGCGGGCGGTGCCGGCGATGATCTTCGCGGCTGCGTCGATGTCGTTCGAGTTCAGGTCGGGAGCCTTCTGCTCGGCGATCTGACGGACCTGCTCCTTGGTGAGCTTCGCGACCTTGACGGTGTGCGGGGTACCGGAGCCCTTGGCGACGCCGGCGGCCTTCTTGATGAGCTCCGCTGCGGGCGGGGTCTTCAGGATGAAGGTGAACGAACGGTCCTCGTAGACGGTGATCTCGACGGGGATGACGTTGCCGCGCTGCGACTCGGTGGCCGCGTTGTACGCCTTGCAGAACTCCATGATGTTGACGCCGTGCTGACCAAGGGCGGGGCCGATGGGGGGAGCAGGGTTTGCGGCGCCGGCCTGGATCTGCAGCTTGATGAGACCCGTGACCTTCTTCTTCGGTGCCATGTTTCTTCCTTCTTCTGGGGTTCGAACGCCATCGGATGATGTGCGCTCTCCCGCGCGCCCGTCGGGCGGCGGTGGACTGTGGAGCCGTGTGGCTTAGAGCTTGGTGACCTGGTCGAAGCTGAGCTCGACCGGCGTCTCGCGCTCGAAGAGGGAGACGAGCACCGTGAGCTTGCCGCTCTCGGGCTTGATCTCGCTGATGGAGCCGGGGAGGCCCGCGAACGAGCCTTCCTTGATCGTGATGGTCTCGCCGATCTCGAAGTCGACCTCGGCGGGGATGACACGCTGCTGCGTGGCGCTGCCCTTGGTGCCGGAGCCCTTGACGGGCGCGGTCTCCTTGACCTCGACGAGCGACTTCAACATGTTGAAGGACTCTTCGAAGCGGAGCGGCGTGGGGTTGTGCGCGTTGCCGACGAAGCCGGTGACGCCAGGCGTGTGGCGGACGACCGACCAGCTGTCCTCGTTGAGGTCCATGCGGACGAGCACGTAGCCGGGGATGCGGACGCGGGTGACCATCTTGCGCTGGCCGTTCTTGATCTCGACCACGTCTTCCATGGGGACCTCGACCTGGTAGATGTAGTCCGCGACCTCGAGCGTCGACTTGCGCTGCTCGATGTTGGCCTTCACCTTGCGCTCGAAACCGGCGTAGGAGTGGATGACGTACCACTTGCCGGGCAGGAAGCGGAGTTCCTTGCGGAACGCGTCGTAAGGGTCTTCTTCGGACTCCTCGGCGGGCTCGGCGTCGGCGTCGGTGGGGTCTGCCTCTTCTTCGGCGATGGCCTCTGCTGCGGCTTCGACCTCGGCTGCCTCGTCGAGTTCGAGGGCGTCGTCGACGACGGCGTCGGCCTCGGGGTCGACGGCCTCGGCCATCGCGTCGAGCACGGCGTCGAGGTCGACCTCGGTGTCGCCGGTCTCCTCGACGTGGACGGCGTTGTGCTCAGCGGGGTCGACGGAGTGCTCGTCGGCCGAGAGCACGTTGCCCTCCTGGGCCTCGTCGTCCTCCGAGGACTGCTCGGCAGCGGTTGCCCAGTCGACGTCGTTCGAGTTTCGCTCAGACACTGATTTCCATTCCGTTTCTGTTGTGCGGATCGTGGGTGATCCCCGACCGCGGCGCCAGATCCTGGCGCGTGACGACTGCGTCGCCGTCTGTGATTGTGGAACCCGGGTGCCGGACCGGAGCACCGGAACCTGAGCGGAACTAGCTCGCGGTACCGAACACCAGCGTGACGACCCAGGCGAAGACGAAGTCAATGCCGTAGACGAGCGCCATCATGATGCAGACGAAGACGAGCACCACAGCCGTGTAGCTGAGGAGTTCCTTCCGCGTCGGCGTGACGACCTTCTTGAGTTCCGCGAAGACCTGCTTCAGGAACAGGACGATGCCCGAGAAGAAGCCGCGCCGTTCGGCTCGGTCCGCCTTCGCCTTGACGACGACGTCCTCGCCGGGCGTGTCGGTACTCTTCGGGGCCACTCGTTACACCTTTCGTGTGCCGGTGCATACGCACCGACTCGCAGGGCGGACAGGACTTGAACCTGCAACCTGCGGTTTTGGAGACCGCTGCTCTACCAATTGAGCCACCGCCCTTCAGTGCTGACGCACCGGAGGGGTCGAAGCTACCCTGAGCTCCTGAGCGTTGCCTCACCGCACGGGTGAAAACAGGCGCAGAAAATCATGGCAGATTTCAACTACCTCCATCCAGTGTACGGCACGGTCGCCCGGCTGTAAAACCAGCGTCGACCTGCGCGCGGACGGACGCCTCACGGGCGCCCGAGCGCTGCGTGCTCGGCAGCCTCCTCGGCCGACAGCACCCGCGAGTGGATCCCGACGCCGTCGATATCTCCGGCGAACCAAGCGGAGGAGGGCGCACCAGGCCAGGTGGACGCGATCGTGTCGTGGCCGATGCGCCAATAGCCACGGTAGCTCTGCAGCACCGTGTTCGAATTCGTTCCGACCAGGGCGCCGTCGAGGTAGAGGCGCATGCCGTCCGTGGTCGACATGGTCGCCATGACGTGGTGCCACCGTCCGTCCGTGACCGCGTCCGGCGTCACGATCGTCTGCGGCGAACCGCTCCACGTCCCGAAGACGAGGCGGCCGTCCCGGTCGATGTACAGGTGGCGGTCATGGGCGCTGGACGGGACGGTCTGCGCGTTCCCGAAGCCGATCAGCTTGCCCTGCGACTCCGCGGTCCGGAACCAGGTCTCCAGCGTGAAGGTGGTCTGCTGCGGAAGCTGCGGCATGGTGACCACCTGACCGGCCTGGCCGTCGAGTCGGACGAACGGACTGTCGCCGCAGCTACCGCCGACGCGCTCCGCCGTGCCGCCCAGCTGTGCCGTGCCACTGCCGGTTCCGCTGTTCACGACCTCGGCCCCGTCGGCCTCACTGAAGTCCAGTCGGAACTCGGGCGAGCCCAACGGCTGCCCGAGGCACGAGAAGGGCCCCGCGCCGAGTCGGTTGTCGGAAGCGCCGGCGAAGCTCTGCCAGTTCGCGCCAGCGGTCGGCAGTACCGACACGACGGCCAGGACCCCAGCCAGGGCGGCACCACCGATCGGGGCGGCCCGACGCACCCGACCGATCGGCGCGGTGGCTTCGCGGTCCTCGACGAGGTACCGCCGCGTGGCCGCGATCGCCCCGAGGATCGCCGCCGCGAACGCCGCGGAGAGTGCCAGGGGACCCCAGGCACCCTCGTTCGCCCAGACGACGGGGAGACCGATGTACGGGACTCGGAGGACGCCGACGCCACGAACGGCGTCGTCCTGGACGAGCTGTCGATCCGGTTGCCGGTTCGCGTCACCCTTCAGGCGGAGTCCCTCCGCCTCCCGCTCGACGACGCGGTGCAGGAGCAGCGCGTCGTCCTCGCCCGGTCCGTCGACGAGGACCACCTGTCCTGCCGCGGCGTCGGAGCCGTCGATCGGCATCGAGACGACGACGTCGCCGGTCATGATGCGCGGCTCCATGGAACCTGACGCCACGGTGGTCGGAACCCACCCGATGAGCTTCGGCACCGCCGCCCAGGCGAGGAGACACAGCGCGAGCAACGCGAGGACGCGCGCACCGAGGGCGACGACCACGATGCCGGACGACACGATGCACCGGCGGGCTGATGACGGTTCCATGAGAGCTCCCGGAGGGACGAGGTGGACGGGGACAGGCGGGCCGCGGTGCTCCCGTCAGCGGGACGAGAGCACCGGGATCGCCTAGGAGGTGCGACCCTCCCAGACGAGGTCGACCGCCGCCGTGCCGCCCTGGACGGTGTTCGGCGCATCCGGGGACAGCGTGTACGTGACCTTGAAGACGCGCTCCTCGCCGCCGCCGACGGAGGCCCACGAGCCGAGTCCGGACGCGTGGTCGACCGCAGTGTTCGCGAGGCCGGCGAGGGTGCCGCTGTAGACGGACGCGCCCGTGGTCGCGGGGACGAAGTCCTCGCAGGACCCGTAGCCGCCGCCGGCGCCCTGGACGATGTCGAGCTGCAGGTGCTGGTCGAGGTCCTGCGTCTGCGCCGCGTTGTCCGCATAGAGACGGATGTCGGACGACAGCGAACCGTCCGAGGTGACGGCGATACAGTTCACGCCGGTCGAGCCGGGCTGCAGGTCGTCCGCGGCGAACATGGCGGCGCCGGAGTCGTCATCGCTCAGCGCGATCGCTCCGGCGCTCCAGGCGTTGCCGGCGTTGTCGGTCGACGAGGTGAAGGCGGCGTAGGAGGCGGTCGAGACGATGACGCCGCTCGCCAGGACGGCGACGGGCAGCGCGGCCCAGCGGACGAGGCGGCGGGATCGAGGGGACAGTGCGGTGGTCATGGTGATTCTCCAGGGTCGGGGCCGAAATCGGCACGTGTTGTACAACTAATATTCCATATGTTGCTCTGAAATACAACATGTGCTGGCGATGTCGGTAGGGTGGACGCACGAATGCACGACGACTCGACCCAGGGGACCGATGAGCAGCGCAGACGAACACGCAGTGACCGCGAACGCGGCGGAGACGGACCGCAAGGACGATCGCCGGATCCCGGCCCGGTTCGCGGATGACAGCCCGCTCCCGGGCGCCGGCCCGATCCAGGCGTTCCTCCGCTTCTGGAAGCGGTATCCGATCTTCACCGGGCGGGCCAGCCGGAGCGAGTTCTGGTGGTGGGTGGTCGTCCACGCCGTCATCGTCACCGCGCTCCTGGTGATCGGACGTGGTGTCGACGTCGCGACCGGGGTGACGGCCGGTTTCTGGGAGGGTCAGGTCACCGAAGGACCCGCCTGGGGCGTCCAGAGCATCCTGTCCGGGATCTGGGGCCTCGCGACGATCATCCCGGGGCTGTCGCTGAACGCCCGTCGCATGCATGACACGGACCACAGCGGCTGGTGGCAGCTCATCAACCTGGTCCCGATCTTCGGCTGGTTCTTCTTCATCTGGCTCGCGGCGCAGCCGAGCGACCGCGGCGGTGCCCGCTACGACACGGGGCCGCACCGCGAGGGCGCCCAGATCAAGCCTGGCGACGCTCCGCAGTGACCCGCCGGTCCGGGAGGACCGTGTCGGCGATCGCGGCGAGGACGAGCACCAGCGTGCAGAGACACCCGAGGACGAGTTCCCCGAGCTGCGGCACGAGGAACGCGGCGACCGCGCAGCCAGCGAGCATCGCGAGGCCGATGACCGGCGCGAGTGGAACGGCGCGGTCGACGACGAACCGGAACAGCGACAGCCCGAGCAGGTAGAGGGCCGGTCCGCCGAGGATCACGACGCCCCCGGCGAGTTCCACGGCGTCGGCCGGTCGGTCGAGGATCTCCTTGTCCCCCACCGAGACGAGCACGATCCCGGCGACGATCACGACGTGGGCGTAGCTGTATCCGTCGCGCGCGATGCGTCCGAGACGTCCCGGCCCCCGTCGACCGGGACGACCCTCGTCACCGTCGGCGCGGTCGGCCTCCTCCTCGGCGGCCTCGACCGCTCGGCGTCCCGCCGTCTCCGTGCGGTGGAAGTACAACCACCACAGCGCGACCGCGGAGACGAAGGCGCTCAGCATCCCGACGACGGCGGCGACCGACGTCTCGAGCTCGACGAACGCGAACCCGGTGACGAGCAGTGACTCGCCGATCGCGATGATGATGAAGAGCGACGCCCGCTCCGAGAGGTGCGCACCGGAGAGCTCCCAGCTCTCGACCTCCGAGGTCCGCACACCCGGCAGCCGGAATCCGAGGGCCCCGCCGCCGTACTCGATGGCGACGGCGCAGATCCAGAACGCCAGTTGCCAGTCGGCCGGCACCAGCGCCCCGGCGATCCAGAAGACCGCGGCGAACGCGGTCCAGACGAGGACGCGTGCGAAGCTCAGGGCCACGTCGCGGTCGTGCCGCCAGGTCGCCACGACCATGAACAGCGTCCGGATGAGCTGGAGCACGACGTAGGCGACGGCGAACGCCAGCGCGCGGTCGGTGAACGACGCCGACACCGACACCGCCGCGACGAACGCCAACAGGCCGAAGCCGATGAGCGCGAGTCGCACCGCGAGCCGTTCCGGGTCGAGCCAGTTCGTCACCCAGCTCGTGGACACCCAGGACCACCAGAGCGCCAGGATGAGGACGATCGACTCGAGCGCGGCAGTGACGCTCTGGTCGTCGGCGATGAGCTTGCTCAGCTGGGTGAGCGCGAAGACGAAGACGAGGTCGAAGAACAACTCGACGAAGGTGACGCGCTCGGCGCGTTCACCGGACTCCGGACGGCGGAGGTCGGAGACGAGGCCGAATCTGGGGGCGGGCATCTTCGTATCCTGGCAGGGTTCCCGGTGCCGACGCCTCCCCCTCGGATTCGTCGACACCGGGTCGTGCTCGTCGCGAGCTGCGGGGACAGAGCCCGACGACCACACCGTGAGCCTAGCAAGAAGTATTCCAGATGCACAAGGTCCAGAAGCATCACCGGAATATCGACGGCCGCAGCCGGGTTGCGTCCGGAGGCCGCGTCCTCCGCGTGCCGCACCCCCACGAAAGGCATCACCCGTATGGATCTCTTCGCGCCCGTTCGACTCGGCGACCTCGAACTCGCCAACCGCGTCGTCATGGCCCCGCTCACCCGCATGCGGTCAGGAGCCGACGGCGTCCCCGGCGACCTCGTCGCCGAGCACTACAGCCAGCGCGCAGGACTCGGGCTCATCATCACGGAGGGCACCTACCCGAGCGCCGAGTCGCGCTCCTACCCGGGCCAGCCCGGCATCGTCACCCCCGAGCAGGTCGAGGGTTGGCGTCGCGTCGCGAAGGCCGTGCACGGAGCGGGCGGGCTCATCGTCATGCAGCTCATGAACGGCGGCCGCGTCTCGCACACCGACATCACGGGCACCGACCGCATCGTCGCGCCGAGCGCGATCGCCATCGCCGGCGAGGTCCGGACGCCGGCGGGCGCCCAGCCGTACCCCGTCCCGCACGCGCTGAGCACCGAGGAGCTCGACACGGTCCGCGAGGAGTTCGTCCAGGCGGCTCGCAACGCGATCGAGGCAGGGCTCGACGGCGTCGAGCTCCACGCCGCGAACGGCTACCTGCTGCACCAGTTCCTCTCCCCCGTCTCCAACGTGCGCGACGACCGCGCCGGAGGCAGCCCGGAGGCCCGCGCGTCGTACGTCGCCGAGGTCGTCAGCGCCGTCGCCGAGGCGGTCGGTGCAGCGCGCGTCGGCATCCGCATCTCCCCGATGAACGGCGCCGGTGACACGGCGGAGACCGACGAGGCCGACGTCCGCGCGACCTACGAGGCACTGCTCGACGCCCTGGCACCGCTCGGCCTCGCCTACGTCAGCATCCTCCACGAGGACCCGGCCGGCGCGCTCGTCCAGGACCTGCGCGGTCACTTCGGCGGCAAGCTCATCGTCAACAGCGGCTTCGGCACCGTCACGACGCGCGACGAGGCGATCGCCCTCGTCGAGCACGCGCATGCCGACGCCGTCGCCGTCGGGCGTCTCGCCATCGCGAACCCCGACCTCGTCGAGCGTTGGGCGGGCGAGCACGAGGAGAACACCCCGAACCCGGCCACCTTCTACGGCCCGGGCGCCGAGGGCTACACGGACTACCCGCGCCTCGCGAGCTGATCACGCTGAGGTGAGGCACCTCGTCGCTCGACACCACGTCGGGCGACGAGGTGCCTCACCTCAGTCCGCCCGCGGCGCGTGCGACTCGAGGAACTCGTACACCTCGACGGAGTCGACCCCCGGGAAGGATCCGGTCGGCAGCGCAGCCAGCAGACTCGTCGGCGTCCGCGCCGCCGGCCAGGCCTTCCCCTCCCACCGTTCGGCGAGCGCCGGCGACGCCCGACGACAGCATCGCTCGTCGGGGCAGTTCGAGGTCGACCGATGCGGCGTCTCGCGTCCGCGGAACCACTTCACGTGCGCGAACGGGACGCCGACGCTGACCGAGTACTCGCCCTCCTTGGCCTTCTCGATCCGCGAGGTGCACCAGAAGGTGCCGGTGTCCATGTCGGTGTACTGATACCAGGGGCTGAAGCGGTCCTCGACGTCGAAGACGGTCCTGGCCGTCCAGTTGCGGCAGACGAGCGAGCCCTCCACTGCTCCGAGGACGTCGGACGGGAACGTGACCCCGTCGTTCTCGTACGCCTTGATGATCGTCCCCGACTCGTGCACCTTCATGAAGTGCACCGGGAGCCCGAGGTGCCTCGTCGCGAGGTTGGTGAAGCGGTGCGCGGCGGTCTCGTACGACACCGCGAACGCGTCGCGCAGGTCCTCCATCGAGATGCGCCGGAGCTGTTTCGCCTCACCGAGGACGCGCACGGCGTCACGCTCGGGCAGCAGGATGGCCGCCGTCAGGTAGTTGGTCTCGACGCGCTGCCGCAGAAAGTCCGCGTAGTTTCCCGGCTCCTCGTGCCCGCACAGGTGACTGGCGAACGCCTGGAGGATGGGGGAACGCGAATCACGGGACATCGAGGGTTCGGTCGGCAGGTAGATCCGACCGTTGCGCCGGTCGGTGACCGAGCGCGTCGAGTGCGGCAGGTCGCCGACGTAGTGGAGCGAGAACCCGAGGTGCTGTGCCATCTCCGCGACCGTCTGGTGCGAGACCGGCCCTCCGGTGTAGCCGACGGCGTCGAGCAGTCCTTTCGCGACGGCCTCGAGCTCGGGGAAGTGGTTGTCGGCCGCGCGCATGTCCGCCCGGAGGACCGCGTTGGCCCGGCGCGCCTCCTCGGGTGTCGCCGCTCGCTCCCGATGCAGGCGGGCGACCTCGTCGTGCAGCGCCAGCACGGTGCGCAGCGTCTCGTCCGCTGTCCCTTTCGAGACGCGGATGGGCGCGATCCCGAGGGCGGAGAAGACGGGCCCCCGCTGGGCACGCTCGACGGCGATCTCGAGCGCGGCCCGGTCGCTCGGCGGTTCGTCACGGAGGAGGTCGTCGACGGTGGTGCCGAGGGCCGCGGCGATGACGCGGAGCATCGACAGGCTCGGCTCCCGATGCCCGTTCTCGATCGCCGACGCCTGCGACGGTGCGCGGTCGATCGCCTGCGCGAGCTCGTCGAGGGTGAGGCCCGCACGGGATCGGGCATCGCGGATCCGGCGACCGAGGACGAGGGCGTCCGCGTGCGGAGCAGGTCCGTCACCAGAGGTGGCGGAGACGGGTGGAGCAGCGGCGGTGCTGGTCATGGTGATCATGCTCACACGCGCCGGTTGTTCCGGCAAACAGAAGGTCGGCCGTTCTTCTGTCCACGGATGACGTCCGTCGGGGTTGCGGCGAGCGCAGGATCGTTCCCACAGCACGACCCGCCCCACCGACCTCGACACCACAGGAGTCATCGTGAGCAACGAAGCCACCCGACCGACCGACCACCGCACGCCCCTCCGCGCCGGCGACCAGACGCAGACGGCCGAGGAACTGCAGCGCGAGTGGGACACCGACCCGCGCTGGGACGGGGTCCGCCGCGACTACACCGCTGAGGACGTCGTCCGCCTGCGCGGCGGTGTCCGGGAGGAGCCGACGCTCGCCCGCCGAGGGGCGGAGCGCCTGTGGAACCTCCTCCACACCGAGGAGTGGGTGCCTGCCCTCGGCGCGCTGACCGGCAACCAGGCCGTGCAGCAGGTCCGGGCTGGCCTGCAGGCGATCTACCTCTCCGGCTGGCAGGTCGCCGCCGACGCGAACCTCTCCGGGCAGACCTACCCCGATCAGAGCCTCTACCCGGCGAACTCGGTTCCGGCGGTCGTCCGGCGGATCAACAACGCGCTGCTCCGGGCCGAGCAGATCGACTTCGCCGAGCGAGCCGTCGGGCAGGACTCGGGACGCGAGGCGATCGACTGGCTCGCGCCGATCGTCGCCGACGCCGAAGCCGGCTTCGGTGGACCGCTCAACGCCTACGAACTCATGGCCGGCATGATCCAGGCCGGCGCCGCGGGCGTCCACTGGGAGGACCAGCTCGCGGCTGAGAAGAAGTGCGGCCACATGGGCGGCAAGGTGCTGGTGCCGACGGGCCAGCACATCCGGACCCTCAATGCGGCCCGGCTGGCGGCGGACGTCGCCGGCGTCCCGACCATCGTCATCGCGCGCACCGATGCACTGGCCGCCACCCTCCTCACGAGCGACATCGACGAGCGCGATCTGCCGTTCCTGAACGGGAACCGGACCCCGGAGGGCTTCTACGAGGTGGAGAACGGCATCGGTCCGGTGCTCGCTCGCGGCCTCGCCTACGCGGAGTACGCCGACCTGCTCTGGGTCGAGTCGGCGCAACCCGACCTCGACCTCGCCCGCCGGTTCGCCGAGGCCGTCCACGAGCGGTTCCCGGGCAAGCTGCTCGCCTACAACTGCTCGCCGTCGTTCAACTGGAAGTCGCACCTCGACGATGCGCAGATCGCGTCCTTCCAGCGCGAGCTCGCCGCCATGGGATACGCGTTCCAGTTCATCACCCTCGCCGGCTTCCACGCGTTGAACCACTCGATGTTCACGCTGGCGAGTGATTACAAGGAGCGGGCGATGAGCGCCTACGTCGATCTCCAGGAAGCCGAGTTCGCCGCAGAGGCCAGCGGCTACACCGCCACCAAGCACCAGCGGGAAGTCGGTACCGGCTACTTCGACCTCGTCGCGACCGCCCTCAACCCCGGCAGCGCCACCCTCGCCCTCGCCGGATCGACCGAGGAACAACAGTTCCACTGATCCACACCAGCCCCGCCCTTCGACAAGCTCAGGGACCGCTCGAAAGACCCATCCGACGCACGACCATCCGAAACGGAGTCACCCCATGAACACCCTGCTCGCTTCCCCGTCCACACCCACCACCGGGCCGGTGCCCACGCAGCGCACCGGCCCCGCCATCGAGGTCGTCGGTCGTCTCGGTGACCGGTACGAGGAGATCCTCACCCCCGACGCCCTCGCCTTCCTCGCCGAACTGCACCAGCGGTTCGCGGGTGCGCGGCACGACCGCCTCGCCGAGCGCATGCGCCGACGCTTCGAGATCGGGAACGGCCGCGACCCGCGGTTCCGCGACGACACCGCGGCGATCCGGGAGGACCGCTCCTGGCGCGTCGCCGGCGCCGGGCCCGGTCTCGAGGACCGCCGGGTCGAGATCACCGGCCCCACCGATCCGAAGATGACGATCAACGCCCTCAACTCCGGTGCGAACGTCTGGCTCGCCGACCAGGAGGACGCGACGAGCCCGACGTGGGCCAACGTCATCGGTGGTCAGCTCTCGCTGCGCGACGCCGTCCGCGGTGAGCTGACGTTCACGAACAAGGCGGGGAAGGTGTACCGCGTCACTGCGACGGAGACGCCGACGATCGTCATGCGACCGCGCGGCTGGCACCTCGTGGAGAAGCACCTGCGGTTCATCGACCGATCCGGGGCGGCGATGGCCGCCTCGGGGAGCCTCGTCGACTACGGCCTCTACGTCTTCCACAACGCCCGCCCGCTCATCGACGCCGGCCGCGGGCCGTACTTCTACCTCCCGAAGTTGGAGTCGAGCGAGGAGGCGCAGCTCTGGGATGACGCCTTCACATTCACCGAGGAACGCCTGGGTCTCGACCACGGCACGATCCGCGCCACCGTGCTCATCGAGACGCTCCCAGCGGCGTTCGAGATGGACGAGATCCTGTACGCGCTCCGCGACCACTGCGCCGGTCTCAACGCCGGTCGGTGGGACTACATCTTCTCGATCATCAAGAACTACCGGGGGCGCGGTGCCCGGTTCGTCCTGCCCGACCGCAGCGAGGTGACGATGACGGTTCCGTTCATGCGCGCCTACACCGAGCTCCTCGTGCAGACGTGCCACCGCCGCGGTGCGCACGCGATCGGCGGGATGTCCGCATTCATCCCGAACCGGCGCGATCCGGAGGCGACGGCGCGCGCGATCGAGAAGGTCTCAGCCGACAAGCGCCGCGAGGCGGGCGACGGCTTCGATGGGACCTGGGTGGCGCACCCGGACCTCATCGAGACAGCCAGGGCCGAGTTCGACGCGGTCCTCGGCGATCGTCCGAACCAGCTCGACCGACTGCGGGAGGACGTGTCGGTGACACCGTCACAGCTCCTCGACGTGCGCATCGGTCGGGGGGTCACGGACGCCGGTCTCCGTGACAACGTGTCGATCGCCGTCCGCTACCTCGACTCCTGGCTGCGCGGCGTCGGCGCCGCGGCCATCGACGGACTCATGGAGGACGCGGCCACGGCGGAGATCAGTCGATCGCAGGTCTGGCAGTGGATCCACCAGGACGTCGCGACCGACGACGGCCGTCCGATCACCCGTGAGCGGGTCGAGGACCTCCTCGACGAGCTCCTCTCCTCGCTCCCCCGCACCGCGGACGACCGCTTCGAGGACGCCGCCGAGTTGTTCCGCGAGGTCGCGCTCAGGGAGGAGTTCCCGACCTTCCTCACCGTCCCGGCGTACACGCGGTACCTCGTCGACCCCGCATGAGGACCGAGGTGAGGCACGTCGTCGTTCCCCGGCGGACCGGGCGACGACGTGCCTCACCTCGCTGCACGCGACGTCGGACACACACTGTCCTCTCGATGCCGGGTTCGGTACGCTCGGACTCGTGCCTGAATCGACTCCCACGCCCCGCCTGTCCACGAAGATCTCAGCGATCGCCGAGTCCGCCACACTGAAGGTGGACGCGAAGGCGAAGGCGCTGCAGGCGCAAGGCCGACCCGTGATCTCCTACGCGGCGGGCGAGCCGGACTTCCCGACGCCCGAGCACATCGTCGAAGCGGCGCTCGTCGCCGCCCGCGACCCGAAGGCGCACCGGTACACCCCAGCGGCCGGCCTGCCGGACCTCCGCGCCGCCATCGCGGAGAAGACGCTCCGCGACTCCGGTCTCGAGGTCGACCCGAGCCGGGTCATCGTCACCAACGGCGGCAAGCAGTCGGTGTACGAGGCGTTCCAGGTCCTCCTGAACCCGGGCGACGAGGTCATCGTGCCGACGCCGTTCTGGACCACCTACCCCGAGGCCATCGCGCTCGCCGACGGTGTCGCGGTCGACGTCTTCGCCGACGCCTCGCAGAACTACCAGGTCACCGTCGAGCAGCTCGAGGCGGCGCGCACCCCGCGTACCAAGGTCCTCCTGTTCGTCTCCCCCTCGAACCCGACCGGCTCCGTCTACTCCCCCGAGCAGACGAAGGCGATCGGCGAGTGGGCGCTCGAGCACGGCATCTGGGTCATCACCGACGAGATCTATCAGAACCTCACCTACGACGGCGTCCGCGCGACGTCGATCGTCGAAGCGGTGCCCGAGCTCGCCGAGCAGACGCTCCTCGTCAACGGCGTGGCCAAGACGTACGCGATGACGGGCTGGCGGGTGGGGTGGACCGTAGGCCCGGCGGACGCGATCAAGGCGCTCGGCAACCTCCAGTCGCACCTCTCCGGCAACGTGAACAACATCGCGCAGCGCGCGGCGATCGCGGCCCTCACCGGTCCGCAGGACGCCGCGGAGGCGATGCGTGAGGCGTTCGACCGCCGCCGCAAGCTCATCGTCGGCGAGCTCAACAAAATCGACGGCTTCGAGACGCCGACCCCGCAGGGCGCCTTCTACGTCTACCCCGACGTCACGGCACTGCTCGGCCGGACGTTCGGCGGCGTGACGCCCACGACGTCGCTCGAACTCGCCGACCTCATGCTCGACCAGGCCGAGGTCGCGGCAGTGCCCGGCGAGGCGTTCGGGCCGTCCGGCTACCTGCGCTTCAGCTACGCGCTCGGCGACGACCAGCTCCTCGAGGGCGTCCAGCGCCTCCAGCGCCTGTTCGCATCCTGACCCGAGGTCCGCTCGCTCGTCCCCGGGCGAGCGGACCTCGCATCAGCGTCAGATCGTGACGCCGACCACGACGGGCTCGGGCTGCAGGAGGACGCCGAATTCGGAGTGGACGCGCGCCTGCACGAATCGCGCGAGCTCGGCGATCTCGGTGGCGGTCGCCCCGCCACGGTTCGTCAGGGCGAGCGTGTGCTTCGTGGAGACCGCAGCGTGCGATCCGGGGAGTGCGAACCCGCGACGGACGCCGGCCCGCTCGATCAGCCAGGCGGCCGAGAGCTTCGCGAGGCGCTCGGTCGGGGCCGGACGGGGCGGGTTGACGACCTCGCCGAGCGGGAAGACGTACTCGGTGTCGTCGTCGGCCGGCGGGTCGACGGGCCACCAGGGAGCATCGCCGGGGAGCGAGCGGGCGACGTGCTCCGACACGATCGGGTTCGTGAAGAACGACCCGGCGCTGGCGGTGTCGGGGTCGTCGGGATCGAGCACCATACCCTTCGACGTCCGCAGCGCGAGGACCGTCGTGCGCACCTGGGCCAGGCGGACCTGCTCGCCGACCTCGACCCCGAGTGCGAAGGCGAGCTGTTGGTAGGCGATGGGTGCGGCCAGTCCGTCGACACCGACGTCGTCGAGGTCGATGATGATCGCCACGACCACGCCGGAGCGCTCGGGCTCTCCGCCACCGTGGCGCTTCAAGACCGACGTCCGGTACCCGAGACCGAGCTCCGCGGCGGGAACGCGCTCGACGGTCTGCGACTCCTCGTCGAGCAGGTCGACGGCGACGAGCGACGACACGATCTCCTGCCCGTAGGCGCCGATGTTCTGGACGGGGGCCGCCCCGCAGGATCCCGGGATGCCGGAGAGCGCCTCGATGCCCGCGAAGCCGTGCTCCACGGTGAAGGCGACGAGCGCGTCCCAGTCCTCACCGGCCTGCACCCGCAGGCGGACACGGCCAGACGGCGCGTCGAGGCGTTCGATGCCGCGGTTGGCCGCCCGGATGACGGTCGCGTCGACGGGCTCGTCGCCGATCAGCAGGTTCGACCCGCCGCCGAGCAACAGCCACGGCTGGTCGGTGTTCCAGACGTCGAGCACGGCCTCGATCAGCGCTGCCTCGCTCGTGCACTCCGCGAAGGCTGCGGCGGGCCCGCCCACCCCGAGGGTGGTGAGCTCGCTCAGACGGATGGCGTCGTTCATGGTCCTCCGGGTCAGGCGAAGCTGACGACGAGCTGCGCCTTGCCGAGCACCGTCTGCTCGGCGTAGGTGACGGTGAGGTCGACGCGCGCGGTGCGGGCTTCCACGTCGATCTTGCCGACCTTGGCGACGATCTGGAGGTCGGCGCCGGTCTCGGGGTCGACGACGACCGGTCGGGTGAACCGCACCTGGTACTCGAGCACCCGACCGGGGTCGCCGATCCAGTCGACCACCGGCTGGGCGGCGATCCCCATCGTCAGCATGCCGTGGGCGAGCACGCCCGGCAGCCCGACGGAGGCCGCGACATCGTCGCGGTAGTGGATGGGGTTGAAGTCTCCGGAGGCGCCGGCGTACCGCACGAGGGCGTCGCGCGTCAGGTGGACGGTCCGCTCCGCGACGACGTCGCCGACAGCCGGCATGGTCGGGGTCTGCTGCACGTCGCTCATCCTTCGTCTCCTCGCACCACGAGCGTCGAGGTCGCGGTGACCACGGGCTCGCCGGCGGCATCGGTCATGACCGAGTCGCACGTCACCATCGAGTGTCCGCCCAGGGACTTCACCGCGGTGACGGTGAGCTGCGCGGTGAGCTCGTCGCCGGCGACGATCGGACGGTGGTGCACGAAACGCTGGTCGCCGTGGACCACCCGGCTGAAGTCGATACCCGCGTCGGGTGCGGCGAGCAGTTGCTGGAGCGTGTGCTCCTGGACGACGACGGCGAAGGTGGGCGGCGCCACGACGTCGGCGTATCCTGCGGCGCGGGCCGCCTCCGGGTCGAGGTTGATCGGGTTCGTCGCGAAGACGGCCCGCGAGAACTCGCGGATCTTCTCGCGTCCGACCAGGTACGGGGCGACGGGCGGGAAGACCCGACCGGCGAGCTCTGGGTTCACTGACACGCCCTCCAGCCTACCCGCTGCCCTGGCTCGCCGACCGGGCACGGACGGACCGGCAGCGGCCCGTCAGGAGCGCTTGATCGCCTGGAACACCATCCGGATCGCGATGGCCACGAGGAACGCCGCGAAGAGCAGGTTGCCGACGAACGGCGGGACGACCGACGCGACGATGGCGCCGAGAGCGGTGGTCGTGCAGGCGGCGATGCCGATGATCGCTGCGGCCGTCAGGTCGACGTTGCCTCGCCGGACGTTGCCGATGGTGCCGGACATCGCGGTCGGCACCATCATGAGCAGCGAGGTGCCCTTGGCGATGAGGTCGCTCGCACCGAACAAGAGGATGAGCATCGGCACGACGACGACCCCGCCGCCGATGCCGAGCAGCCCCGACAGGACGCCGGTCAGGAAGCCGAGCACGATGAGGCCGATGATCGATCCGACGTGCAGATCGATCTCGGCTGTGCGGGACGGGACGATCAGGAACAGCGAGACCACCACGACGAGCAGGAAGCCGATGAAGCCCCACTGGAGCGCCTTCTTGGGGAGCTTGGAGAGGAGGTAGCTGCCGAGTTGTGCCCCGCCGATCGCACCGATCGCCAGGAGGATCGCCGCCACCCAGTCGACGGTCCCGTTCACCGCGTAGGAGAGGACGCCGACGAGCGAGGTCGGGACGATCGCCGCGAGTGAGGTCCCCGCGGCGAGCCGCTGGCCGAAGCCGAGCAGGAAGACGACGGCGGGGACGATGAGGATACCGCCGCCGACGCCGAACAAGCCGGAGAGGAATCCGGCGGTCAGTCCGATGCCGATCAGCCAGGCGATGCCCGACGGGGAGCGGACCGGACGGCCGGTCGAGTCGCTCCCGCTCACTGCGCGCTGGAGCCGGACAGCGCCGTCTCGAGCGAGGGCGTCGTGCGAGCGGTACCGGCGTCCAGGAGTGACCAACCGGTGTCGGTCGCCTCGATGACCGACACGGAGCAGTTCTCCAGCGGAGGGACCGTCGTACCCGAGAGTTGGCTGAGCGTGAGACGGATGAGCGTTCCGTGGCTGACCACGAGCACGTTCTGGCCGGGGAAGTCACGGGCGATGGCGTCGATGCCGCGGAGTCCGCGTTCGATGACCGACTCCTCGGTCTCGAGGTTCGGGTACCGGTGGTCGGGCCAGTTCTCGAGGACCATCTGCGCCGTCGCGCCCTCGGCGTCGCCGTAGTGGCGCTCGACCACGTCGGGGTAGGTGGGGCCGAGTTCGAGACCGAGCGCGTCCGCGATGATCTGCGCGGTCTCGCGTGCGCGCCCCAGTGGGGAGCTGACGACGACGTCCCAGGTGCCGGTGAGCCGAGGGGCGACCGTGGCCGCCTGCTCCCGCCCGGTGTCGTTCAGGGGGATGTCCGTCGTGCCCTGCAGCCGTCGTTCGAAGTTCCAGGCGGTCTGTCCGTGACGGATGAGGGCGATGGTCATGTCTCAAGCCTAACCGGCGTCGGACCGAGGTCTTCCGGCCTTCACCGCGACACGGGGCTCACTGCTCGTCGACGGCGTCCTTCGCCCATCGGATCCGGATGGGTCCGCGGACCGTCGCGCGGTCGACCGCCTCGTCGCCCTGCGTGATCCGCACCCGGCCCTCGTCGACCAAGCGCCAGGCGACCCGGCGGGTGTCGTCCATCAGCGCTCGCCAGTCGTCGCCGCCGACGGCTCGCGCGACGTCGGACGGACAGATGGACGAGGTCGCGGCCCGCTTCCCCAGCAGGTCGAGCATCGTCGACTCCAGGAGGCCGTCGTCCACGGCTCCCGCAGGCTGCGGGTCCGGTTCGGCTTCGTCGGTCATGGTCCCAGTATGCGCGCGCCGCTATGCGAGATCGGCGTGCCGGGACAGATCCGCATGCTGCGCGACGAACGCCCGGGCAAGGCGCTTCGTGACGCCGAGTTCGGCGACGAGATGCTCGAGGTCCGGTGCCCACCGCGCGATGGCCCGGAACTCGTCGAGGTCGATGAGGTTCGACGCGGCGAAGCGGTCGGCCTGCACCTCGTGTTTCGGTCGGTCGTCCTCGTGGCCGAGCACGCAGTGCGCGATGCCGTGGGCGAGGGCGTTCCGGCGGTGGACGGACCGGAGCGACTCCTGGATGACGATCGTGTGCGCCGACGGCAGCCAGCGCTCATGGGACACCCGCAGGGGCCGGAAGATCACCGCGAGACCGAGCTCCTCCGCGTGCGCATACGGGTCGTAGGCGCGCCCACGCTCACGGGGCTTCCGGCTCGGGTTGCTCCAGTTCTCCATCGGTGATTGCCGCCCCACGTTCCCCCTCCAACTGCTCCGTCGTCCACGACGCAGCTTCCCTCTGCCGGCGTCTGCGATCCAACTCGTCATTCGTAGCAGTGGTGTCCGACACGGGAGCCACTCGCTCGTCGTCGCTCGCCTGCAGTTCGGCCTCGATCCGACTCATCCCCCCGACGGCTTGGAGGGCGTCGGCCAGGAGGCGCACCGGATCGGCGCCGGTCGCCGCGCAGAGCGTGACGAAGGTCGGGCCACTGATCTCGCTGCGACCGGCGAGGACCCGCTGCAGTGTCGTCGGACTCATCCCCGTCGCCTCAGCCAGGGCGCGCTGATTCATGCGTCGCCGCTTGTAGGCGGCGACGAGCTCGTCCGCCAACGCCTGATTGACCATCGCCTCTGCTGCGTTCACGTTCCGATCGTAGCCAGAAACCCTGTCGCGAACGGCAGAAAACCTGCCTCATGCGCTCTATAGTGTCACCTCCGACCTGAATGATGCCAGATGAGACAACTTCTGAAAACCATCCGGGTCGTCCACCACCACCCACGACGCCTGAGGAGGCATCATGACCGAACACCGGACATCACCGGAACCACCGACACCACCGCCCGTCCCGTTTCCAGCACAGCGGATCATCCGCACCGTGATCCAGACGACCGCGGCCGTGATCCTGAGCTCGGTGGCCTGCATCACGACCGCGAGCATCATCGCGCCACAGCTCCTGGAGGCGATCCGGGAGCTCCTCCCGGACGACGTCTACGCCTGGGCGGCTGCGGCCGTGGCCACGACTGCGGCGATCGCCGCAGCACTGGCCCGGATCATGGCGATCCCCGGCGTGAACGGCTTCCTGACGAGGCTGAGCGCAGGATCCACGCCCCGCCACGCTCGACTCGATTCAGACGCCGAATCTGCCACTGGAGAAAGAATTTCAGGATGAATCGGCAATATGAACTGGACAAGACGACGAGATGATCGTAGAGTCTCTCTCGAACACACGTTCGAATGTCGGAGGACACTTCCTCCATCAACAGAAAGGAGGGCTCATGGGCCTCAAGTACCAATACCCGTATGACCTCAGTCACTACGACAGCAGCGACGGGTACAACGCTCCACGAGCCGGTGGCTCAAACCATCGGGGTGCCGATTTCAACGGCTTCCCGGAGCGCACGCCGATCCCCGCGGTCGCTGCCGGGACCGTCGTCGAGAACTACCGGAGCGGCGGGCTCGGATGGCTTGTCGTCCTGGCACACCCGGACGGCGTGTTCTCGGGGTACTGCCACATGTACCAGCAGTCACCCCTCGCCGTCGGGACTGCCGTCACACGTGGCCAGATCCTCGGAGGAATCGGCAACACCGGCGAGTACTCCGAAGGCGCCCACCTCCACCTCACCATCGGGCTCAACCAGTCCGGCGCGACAGGCGGAGGCTCCCACTGGATCGATCACACCGATCCGATCACCTATATCAGGGACCGCCTCAACGGCGACGACCCCACCACCACACCACAGGAAGAAGAAGAAGACATGACAGCAGGAACCTTCATCAAGCGACAGGGCGGCGCCGCAGTGTATTGGCAGGAGCACCCTCTTGCACCGCTGTACCCGCTCAACATCGGGCAGTACAAGGCTTACGCCGCTCAGGGCTTGAAGACCAATGACCTGACGCCGGCGGACTTCGATCCGATCATCCAGCGGGTCGGCCAGTACAACCTGGACGCCCAGCAGCGTCGGATTCCCGCGGGTCCGAACGACCCGAAGTACGACGGTTGGCAGCTGTACCTGCCCAACCGCCCGCTGTAGCCAATCCGCGGTTGACCGACCGCGATGCCAGCAGCACCCGATGCCCCCGAGCAGACCGTAACTGCTCGGGGGCATCCCCATCGGCACAGCGAAAGGAGCCACATGGTTCTCAAATATCAACACCCGTTCGCCCAGATCGACGTCGCCGACGGCTGGGGATCGATGGCCGGCGGGCGGACCCAACCGCACCGCGGACTGGACTACCAACCCGGCGCCGGAGCCGCGATCCCCGCTGTCGCAGCCGGGGTCGTCTCCGCCAACCGGTGGAACGCGACCCTGGGCCACATCGTCGTCATCGCACATCCCGACGGCATGTACTCGGGCTACTCGCATCTGGCGGCGGCCTCACCCCATCAGGTCGGTGCGGCGATCGTCCGCGGTGAACCCGTCGGCGTCGTCGGGAGCACCGGGTCCGCAGCTCGAGGGCCGCATCTCCACCTCACCATCACCTTCACCGCCGACGGCACGTGGAACAACGCAGACATCGTCGTCACCACCGATCCGTATCTCTTCATCAACGCTCGCCTGAACGGCGAGGACCCGGTTCACCCTCTCAAGGAGTCAGACATGCCCAAGATCATCAGCGTGCCAGGTGGCACCATCGCGCTCGTCACCGAGACGTTCGGCACGATGTACACGTCCGCCAGCGGCGGGCAGGGATTCTCCATCGCCGCCAACACAAAGGCCTACGGTCAGGTCAGCGGGCTGACCCAGGACCAGGTCTCGACCCTCGTCGCCGAGGCGAACGCCCGAGGCCAGCGCATCGCCGACCTCGTCGCGGCCGCGCGATAGCCGCACCGGCACGAGGAAGCCCCCGAGCAGACCGTAACTGCTCGGGGGCTTCCTCCATTCTGCACGGTGCACGCCCGGCGCACAGGGCCCAGGTTCGATGTTCAGGCGAACTGCGCGTAGAACGCGTCAGGTCCGTGGGCGAGCGAGGCCTTGACCATGGCACTCCACTCGTCGACGACGACCTCGGAAGCGCCGGCTGCGACGCCGTCGAGGCTCGCCCGTGCGACGTCCGCGGGGTCGACCATCGGGCCCTCGTAGCCGGCCATGATGTCGGTGTCGGCGGCCCCGAGGTGGAGCCCCTGCACCGTGACGCCCTTCGGGGCGAGTTCCAGACGGACCGCGTTCGTCATGTTCCACTCCGCCGCCTTGGCCGCGGCGTATCCGCCTGAACCGGGGTGCGCGAACCAGCTCAGGGCGGAGAGCACGTTGACGATCGCCCCTCCACCGTTCCCCTCGATCACCGGCGCGAACGCACGCACCATGGCGAGGTTGCCCCAGTAGTGCGTGTCCATCTCGCGCCGAGCGTTCGCGAGGTCGTCGGTCAACATCGAGCCCTGCGTGGCGATGCCGGCGTTGTTGACGAGCAACGTGACGTCGGTCGCGATCTCGGCCGCCGCAGCGACGGACGCCTCATCGGTGATGTCGAGCTGCAGCACCTCCACGCCCGGGATGTCGACGAGTTCCGGGCGCCGCGCGGTCGCGTACACCTTCGAGGCGCCGCGCTCGAGCAGCTGCACGACGAACCGGCGTCCGATGCCCCGGTTCGAGCCGGTGACGAGTGCGACGGATCCTGCGATGTCCATGATTCCCTTCCGCGTGCGGGTCGATCCCGCAGCAGCCTGGTTAGGCTAAGACCTCACATCAATGTCAGGTGCAAGCCAGGAATGGAAGATCGATGCGCATCGGAGATCTCGCGGCTCGGACCGGGGTGAGCGTCCGCTCGCTCCGCTACTACGAGGAGCAGGGGCTGCTCACCGCCACCCGCACGACGAGTGGCCAGCGGACCTATGAACGAGCGGCGGTGGAACGCGTCGAGCTCGTGCAGCAGCTCTTCGCGGCCGGCCTGCCGAGCCGCACCATCGTCCAGCTGCTCCCCTGCGTCGATGCGGGAGTCGCGACGCCGGAGTCCCTCGCGCTGCTTCGGACCGAACGCGACCGCATCACCGCCCAGATGGCCGACCTCGAAGCAGCACGCGCCCGCTTGGAAGCGGTCATCGACATCACCCTCCACCCGACGCCGGAGCACTGCCCAGCGCTGCGCGAGGAGCTTCCGGCCGAGCTGGACGCCGCCTGACGCCACCCGGCACGGCTCCGGCAGGGTCGGCCCATCGCGGCTACCATGACCACGTCGGAGGTCGAGGGCTACCGGTCGCTCGCCTTCGCGGCAGCCGAGTCGGACACGCCTGAGCCCGACTCCCGATCCGGGGGGTAAGCGATGAGTGAATCAGCGAAGCAGGGGTCAGCGAAGCAGGGACCAGCGACCGCCACCGAGTCGGTCGCCGCCCAGGCGGCGCGCACGCGGCTCGAGGAGCGCGTGGCGGGCATCGAGTCGATCCTGATCTCGGTCCCGATGCTGCTGCTCGAGATCGCCCTCATCCTCTCGCTGTTCGTCCCCTACGCGAGCCAGACGAAGACGGATGAGGACCCTGAGTCCTTCAACCTGTTCTTCTTCCTCGCGGGATTCGCCGATCGCGACGACGACGGCGACCCGGAGGCCGCCTCGATCCTGTTCGCGAGTGCGTTCCTGATACTCATCGTCGTGATCGTCGGCACGATCTGCACCGCGCCGACCCTCGCGGGCAAGCGGGTCTCGTCGCGAGCGGGAGCGACCGCGGTGACCTTCATCATCGTGCTCATCCTCGGCAACATCGGCGCCTGGATGGTCATGCTGATGGGGGTCTACGCCGACTCGCCCTGGACCATCGGTCCCGCTCTGCCACTGCTCAACCTCGGCACCCTGCTCGCGGCGATGATCGCCTTCATGCCCGGCTACCGTCGCATCTGGGAGCGATAGCAGTTCGAGGTCAGTGTGCGATGGGGAGCACTGCCCATCCGACGATCGTCGCGCACCCTCGCCGCGTTGCCATACTGAGTCCGTGAGTGGAACCGACGTTGCGCCGACGGGCGTGCTACAGGACTATCAGTGGGCCGTGGACGCCGAGCTGCAGAACACCCCATTCACCGTCACCAGCCTCCCCGACGGGTTCCAGGTCGGATACGACCTCGCGGACGCCCGCTGGTGGAACGTCCTCCAGCTGAACGAGGTGTCCGACAGCATCACCTACACCGTGCGGGTCGATGAGCGACGTCGGCGGTTCAGCATCACCGACACGGTCAAGCGGATGAGCTGGTCGGCTGGTGTCTCCGGCTTCGTGCCGCGCCTCTCCTGGTCGTTCTCCTGGCAGTCCGGCCGTGTCCGGTACGGCAGGGTCATCATGCTCGGGACCTCTCCCGGCGGGTTCGAGATCGCGTTCAGCCCCGAGAACGAACGCGCGCGGATCAAGGAGATCGGCGAAGAACTCGGTCTGCGTCCCCGCATGAGCCCCCACGTGCGCATCGGGCTCTGGGCGGCGGCCGGTGGCGTCGCGATCGGCCTGATCGTGCCCGCCATCATCATGCTGAGCCTTTCCCTCACCGGGAACCACTGATGCGGGAGCTTCGAATCGGGACGGTGGCGCACTGGTGATGGCACGCAAGCGCGCGACGGGCGACACACGGGGCTTCCTGCACAGCAGGGTGTTCCAGACGGCGGCGATCGTCCTGATGCTGTTGGCCGGTCCGGTGGCCGTGGTCGTCGGCTCCTTCATGATGGCTGCCGACAGCGACCTGTTGCAGAACGGGGAGCGGACGAGTGGGACGGTCACCGAGGTCGACGACGGCCGGAAGGCATCTCACCACCGGTTCAGGACCGACTATCTGGCACCCGACGGTTCGCCACAGCGGGTCTGGGCGGACTGGCCCCTCGACGGCAAACCCGCCGTCGGCGACGTCCTCACGGTGATCTACCGCGCGGACGACCCCGGCACGGCGGTGCTCGAGGGCTATGACGGACCGGGGACCCCGGTCGTCGGGATCGGTGTGGTGCTGACCGGCGTGAGTCTCCTGATCGGCACCGCGATGCTCGTCGGGGTCTTGCTTCGAGCAGGCCGCGGGCCCGACCCCGAGGGGATCTCGAAGCCGTGATCGTGCGGTGACCGAGGTCGCCGCTCGTCCGAGCATCTCGTCACCGGGTCGACTCGCACAGCTCCTCGCTCTTGACGGACCAGGTCTGCATGCGCCAGGGTCGACATCACGATGTGAGCGATCACAATCCGTGACCCTGATCCCGAGACGATGGAGTTTCCAGGTGAGTCCACAACGCCTACCGACCATACGACCCCGGCACCTGTCCCGTAACCGGACAACCCCGCTGGTGACCTCACCCAAGCGGGCCGCTGCCTGGGGCGCGATGATCATGGTGGGAGTCATCTCCGCTCTGGGCGCCACGCCTGCGACGGCAGCCGCAGACTCGAGCGCGCTGCTGCACTATCGATTCGACACGGCCGCGAACGGTGTGGTGCCGGATGTGAGCGGTAACGGCAACGACGGGACGCTCAGGAACGTGGGCGGCACGGTCGCCGACGGCCTGCTCACCCTGCCCGGCGGCTCGGCCGACTCGGCGCCCTATCTCGACATCCCGACCGACGATCTGGCCGGGGTGCAGACGTTGACCTCGAGCATCTGGCTCGAGTCGCAGTCACCAGCTGGGAACACCGCTGCAGCCTTCATCGGCACCCCGGTCGGCGATGGCCAGTTCTCAGCGGGCTACTGGTTGCTCAATCCGGCGAATCCGAACGGGTACGTCAAGTCCGTCATCACGGATTCGGTGAACCCCGGAGCACCCTGGACGACCGAGGTGGGCGCCGGTTCGACCAACGCGCCCACCAGCGGACTCCGGACCCCGACCGGGATGGCGCTCTACACGACCGTGATCGACGGCCCGGCCGGAACGTTGACGAGCTACGTGAACGGTGAGCGGATCGCGCAGACCGCCATCACGCGCGACGTGGCGTCCTTCGGTCCGGACCTCGTCGCCTACCTCGGCCGCTCCACCTACGCGGACGCCGGGTGGAAGGGCTCCATCGACGAGGTCGTCCTGAGCGATGTCGCGATGACGGCGACGGAGGTCCAGGACGCGTTCATCGAGCAGTCGATCGAGAAGGCGTCGTCCGGGCTGCGCGTACCGACGGAGGCGACGAGCGACTTCCCACTCCCCTCGACCTCCTATGGCACGCGTCTGGGCTGGACCTCGGATGACGCCGCCATCGTCGTGGAGGACGGGCTCGCGCGGGTGGTCCGGCCGACGAATGGCGAGCAGGACGCCACGGTGACCCTCACTGCCACGGTGACCGCCGGAGACCGACAGGAGACGCTGGCATTCCCCGTCCGGGTCGCCGCCGACCGCTCCGACGCTGAGAAGCTCGCCCTCGACCTGGAGGGCATCCGGATCACCAATTCGGACGACATCCGGTCCAACTTCTCCGTCCCAGGCAAGGGCCCGAACGGATCGTCCTTCACCTGGTCCGTCATCGGCGGCACCGAGGCGGCGACGGTCCGCGCGGGAGTCGACGAATCGTCGAAGACCATCGACGTCGTACGCCCCGCCACCGGGAGTGCCGTGACCGTGACGCTCCGCGCCACCGCGCGCATCGCCGGATCCGAACTGACGCGGGACATCGCCGTGTCCGTCCAGCCGCTGCCGGCGGACCAGCCGGATCCCGAAGCCTATGTGTGGGCGTTCTTCACCGGGGAGGGCAGTGGTGCCGAGCAGGTCAGCCTCGCCGCGTCCAAAGGCAACGACGCGTTGAGCTGGAACACGCTGAACGAGGGCAAGCCGATCTTCACGTCGACCCAGGGCACGACCGGCCTGCGCGACCCGTTCATCCTCCGCTCCCCCGATGGCGACCGGTTCTTCATGATCGCCACCGACCTGAAGATCGACGGTCTTCCCGGCGGCTTCGCCACGGCCCAGATCAGTGGGTCGCGGTACATCGAGGTCTGGGAGTCGAACGACCTGGTCACCTGGTCCGAGCAACGGCATGTGAAGGTCTCCTCGGACTTCGCCGGGAACACCTGGGCGCCCGAAGCCTACTGGGACGACAAGCTGGACACCTTCGTCGTGTTCTGGGCCTCGAACCTGTACGACACCACGGACGAGAGCCAGCGGACGAACGTGACCTACAACCGGATGATGTACGCGACGACCGACGACTTCATCACCTTCTCGGATCCGGAGCCGTGGATCGACGTGTCGCGCGGGCCCGGTCTCGGCACGATCGACTCCTCGGTCACGAAGTCGGGCGACTACTACTACCGGTTCACGAAGGACGAGGGGACGCTGACCATCCGTGAGGAGCGGTCGACGGATCTCCTCGCCACCGAGACGGGGACCCTGCCCGGTGCGGGAGGACCTGCCGACCAGTGGAGTCTCGTCAAGGACCAGGTCGCCTCCGGATTGCCGAACGGCGAGCCGGGTGGTGTCTACCTGAACGGCGAGGGCCCGAGTGTCTTCCCCGCGAATCCCGGCGACGTGAACGGGCTCGACTGGTACCTGTTCATCGACCAGCCCGACTACCACGGAGGCCCGAACCACTACATCCCGTTCGGGACCGACTCCCTCGACGACGGCGACTCCTGGGAGCCGTTGGGGGCCAAGCTCCGGGAGAACCTTCCTCAGAACGCGGACGGCGGAAAACCGAGGCACGGCACGGTCATCCCCGTGACCCGTGCCGAGTACGAACGTCTGTTGACCGCCTACGCGCCGGCTGTCGCCGTCCAGGACGTCTCGGTACCCGACGTCGTCACCGCGGTGGGAACGGCTCCGAGCCTGCCGTCCGCCGTGCTGACGAAGGTGGACCGTTCGATCGAGACCGTCCCTGTGGACTGGGCGGCCGTCCAGGCCGATCAGTATGGTGCGCCCGGCAGGTTCACCGTGTCGGGCACGGCGGCAGACGATGCCCGCACGCCGGTCGACGTCACCGTCACCGTGCGGGCAGGGGGCGCGCTGCCGGGTGGACCCGAGCCGTCCACCCCGCCAGCGGCGGAACCGGGTTCGTCGTCGGGTGGTGACGCCGACAGCGCCCCTGGCCCGAGGGACGGCCTGGCGTCCACGGGGGTCGACACGGAGGCCGTCGCGCTCCTGGCGACGGCCGCGACCATCGCCCTCCTCGTCGGCGGGCTGCTCACCCGGCGCCGCACGAGACGTGGGGAGATCTGAGGGCGATCTCGGCGTCGCACTGGAGGAGGAAGGGACCACCGCTGAGCCGCCCCGCGGACCGTGCCCGTCTGCTCAACCGTCGACGGGCACGAGGCATGGCTAGGCTTGGTTGATGAGCTCCGACGACGAAGTGATTCAAGCCCTTGCCGCTGGTTCCGATGCAGGACTCGTGATGGATTTCGACGGTGTCCTCTCCCCGATCACGGACGAGCCGGCCCTCAGCGAGTTGCTGCCTGGCACAGCGCAGACGCTCGAGCGGCTGGCTGGGAAGCTCTCCACGGTCGCGCTCCTCTCTGGGCGCCCGGTGGGTTTCCTCGCCGACCGCGCCACGATCCCCGGTGTCGACCTCTACGGCTCGTACGGTCTCGAACGTCTCACCGACGGCGGCATCGACGTCGTGCCCGAAGCCCAGGAGTGGACGACTGCTGTCCAGTCAGCGACGCGTGAACTCCACCGAGAACTCGACAGCATCGACGGTGTCGACGTCGAAGAGAAGTCCCTCGCCGTCGCGGTCCACTGGCGCCGTGCACTCGACCGCGCGGCGGCCGAGCGATTGGTGGCGCCGCTCGTCGAGCGCGTCATCGACGAATACGGGCTCAGGCGGGAACCCGGCAAGTGCGTCGAAGAGCTGCGGATGCCCTTGGATGAGGACAAAGGGACGGCGCTGCACAGGATCATCCGGGCTGATGGCTTGGGTGTCGTCGCATACGCCGGTGACGACCGTGGGGACCTGCCTGCGTTCAGGGTGGCGCTGGCCAGCGGCGGGTATGCACTCGTCGTCGACGGCCCCGATGCTGCGGAGGAGGTCGCTCGGATACCCGGAGTCCACTTCTCCGGTCCCGGCGAGTTCCAGCAGTGGCTCCAGCAACTCGACGACGCTCTGGGATGACCGTATCGCTCTGAGAACCAGTAGCCTCGATGACATCCTCGCCGCGTGGGCGGAGACGCCTGCGAAGCCAACGGCTCGCCGGTCACGACGTTCGCAACCTCGGGCGGTTGAGTGTTCTCACGCCGACGACGATGTGACTCCGACCTTGTGGAGCGTCGTCCTGGGCTCTCACATCTCTGAAGATGGGCGAGGTCGTTCAGCCAATGGCGAGGGGAATCGAATCGTGTCGGCGGGCATTCAGTCGCCTCGATCGAGCCAACGATATGCACGGGGCGTCGCTGACCGGCTTCAAGCGCTACTCGCAGTCGTGCGCGATTCAGCGAACGCTGCGGCAAAACAGAGAAGCACCGGAGAAATCTCCGGTGCTTCTCTCTTGAACATCTGATCTGGTAGCAGGAGAGAGATTCGAACTCTCGACCTCACGATTATGAGTCGTGCGCTCTCACCAACTGAGCTACCCTGCCACGTCTCTCCGTATGCCGGCGAGAGCAGTGACGGAGAGAACGAGCCCCGAGCGGGACTTGAACCCGCGACCTCTTCCTTACCAAGGAAGTGCTCTACCACTGAGCTATCGGAGCGCGAACCAAACCGCTCACGCGGAAATGGCACCAGTAGAGACTAGCATCCCGCGAGGGGTGCTTCGTACACCGGATCGGGATCAGTTCGCGGCGAAGGTGTCCGCGGCGTGGACGACCTTCTGCAGGTACGACGCGGCCCCGTTGTACGAGCCGATCGCCGCGATCCACTCGGCCTCGATGCGGAGGTCCCGGCCACCGTGGCACAGATAGTGCGCTGCGGCGAGCGCCGCGTCATCGATCTGCTGCGGGTCCGCGACGCCGTCGCCGTTCCCGTCCGCGCCCCACCGCTGCCAGGTCGACGGGATGAACTGCATCGGCCCGACCGCACGATCCCATCTGGCGTCGCCGTCGAAGGCGCCGCGGTCCGTGTCGGTGACGGCATCGAACTCGGTGCCGGTGAGCGCCGGGCCGACGATGGGTGGAATGGCCCGCCCGGCGTCGTCGAGGGCACCGCCGAAGATCGTGCCGTGGCCGGACTCGACGCTGCCGAGCGCGGCCAGCGTGTTCCAGGCGATCCCGCAGCCCGGCTGCGTCTCCGCGACGGCGAGCGCCGCACCGGCGTATGCGACCATCGCCCGCTCGGGGATGCCGAGGCGGAGCGCCGTGGCCGTCGCCCAGGCACGGTCCACCCGGTCGGTGACGGCCGCCGGCGCTGTTCCAGCCGAGCCCGCGGCGGGGATGCCCGGTCCCTCGACGGCAGCATGTGGCGCGGTTCCGAGGGTCGAGTCCCGTGCTTCCGCCCGACTGATGAGCTCCGGTCCCCAGACGACCGCTGCCACGATGACGGCGAGACCGACGATCGCGACCGCTCCGCCGGCGACGAGCCAGCCCACGCGGATGCTCGACCGCCGGTTCCGGCGTGTCGGTGCGACGGGGCGCCGGGAGCCGTTGCGCGCGCCGGACGGTCGGGACCGCGGCTTCCGCGTCGAGCGGGTGGCGCTGGTCGTGCGTCGGCCGGGCGCAGCGGTCTTGCGTTGTGGGGGCCGACGCGCACCACTCCCCTTCGCCGATGTCCCCACCGGTCCACCGTACCCGCGCGTCGGTCGGCGCCGTGCGCCGCAGGTTCAGTGCTCCTGGGCAGCCTTCGCAGCCTGCTTGGCCTGACGCTTCGCCCGAAGGTCCTTCGCGACGGCGACGCCCTTCTTGGCTGCGGCGTTCGCCTTCGTGCTGGCCTGCTTCGCACCCTCGAACTCCGAGGCGAGGACTGCGAGCCCGCCGACGGCGATCAATGCTCCCGGTCCGGGAAGCGGGATCAGGGCCACGCCGAGGGCCACGGTGCCACCGCCGACGACACCGACGCCCGCCCGGTAGACCCGGTTCGCGGTCGGATTCCGACGGATGATGCCACGCGTCGTCCGGGCCGCTGATCCGGCGATGCCTCCCGCCTGCGCGGCGACGCGCTTCGCCGTGCTGCGGGCCGAGCCGTCCGATTCCGTGATCATCTCTCCACTCTAAGCAGGGCGGGCGGGTCGGTGGCCGGGAATCCGGTCCGAATCGACGTGGCTCCCGTGTGACCGAACCGACGTGAGCGCGGGGTGCCAGCGCGACCGCCCCCCCCCTCTGGAGCGCCGCGCTCGCCGCCATGCATCGCACTCGTGTCAGCGCACCGCGGTGGCCAGTCCACGAGCGGCGACGGGCCCCGTGAATGGCCTAGGGTAGCGACATGGACTCCGCCCTCCCGACCACGTCGGCGACCGCAGCTCAGCACGCCTCCCCCGCAGGAGGCTCCACCCCCGGTTCGGAGTGGTGGCGCTCCGCCGTCATCTACCAGATCTACCCGCGATCCTTCGCGGACGCGAACGGCGACGGCCTCGGCGACCTGCCCGGGATCACCTCCCGCCTCGGCGCCCTGCAGGAGCTCGGCGTCGACGCCATCTGGCTGTCCCCCTTCATGACGAGCCCGCAGAAGGACGCCGGCTACGACGTCGCCGATTATTGCGACGTCGACCCCATCTTCGGCACGCTCGCCGACTTCGACGCGATGACCGCTGCCGCGCACGCTGCCGGCATCCGCGTCATCGTCGACCTCGTCCCCAACCACTCCTCGAGCGCCCACCGTTGGTTCCAGGAGGCCCTCGCGGCCGGGCCCGGCTCGGCGGAGCGCGCCCGATACATGTTCCGCGACGGCAAGGGCGAGAACGGCGAGATCGCCCCCAACAACTGGGAGTCCGTCTTCGGCGGTCCGGCCTGGACGCGGGTCACCGAGGCCGACGGCACGCCTGGCCAGTGGTACCTGCACATCTTCGACTCGTCGCAGCCCGACTTCGACTGGACGAACCCGTGGGTCCGCGAGCAGTTCCGCGACATCCTCCGGTTCTGGCTCGACCGCGGCGTCGACGGGTTCCGCGTCGACGTGGCGCACGGCATGATCAAGGCCGACGGCCTGCCCGACTACACCCCACCGGCCGAGGGCGGCAGCATGGGTGGCGCCTCCGTGGACGCGTCGCTCGAAGCCGCCGGCACCGGTCCGGATTCGTGGCCCGAGACCGCGCCGTACTGGGGACAGGACGGCGTCCACGAGATCTACCGCGACTGGCACGACCTCCTGGAGACGTACGACGGTGACCGCGTGCTGTGCGCCGAGGCCTGGGTCGACCCGCTCGACAAGATGGCCCTGTGGGTGCGCCCCGACGAGATGCAGCAGGCGTTCAACTTCCCGTACCTCGAGACCCCGTGGAACGCCGCAGACCTCAAGGCGGTCATCGGCGAGTCGCTGCGGGCGTTCGCGCAGGTAGGCGCTCCGAGCACGTGGGTGCTGTCCAACCACGACGTCGTCCGGCACGCGTCCCGCCTCGCGCTCACGGAGGAGAACCCCCAGGGCTACGGCGTCGGTCCGAACACCCCCGGCCAGCCGGACCGGGCCCTCGGGTTGCAGCGGGCCAGGGCGGCGACCGCCCTCATGCTGAGCCTGCCCGGTGGGGCGTACCTGTACCAGGGCGAGGAGCTCGGGCTCCCCGAGGTCATCGACCTGCCGGATGACGCCCGACAGGACCCGACGTGGTTCCGCACGAACCACGAACGGTACGGCCGCGACGGTTGCCGCGTGCCGATCCCGTGGGAGGCCGGCCACCCCGCGTACGGCTTCAACACGACCGGTGCGTCCTGGCTGCCGCAGCCCGACGACTGGAACGACTACTCGCGCGACGCACAGGCCGGCATCCCCGGTTCGACGCTGGAGCTGTACCGCACGCTGCTCCGCCTGCGCCGCGAGCACACGCTGGGACTCGGCTCGATCGCCTGGATCGAAGGGGCTCCCGACACCATTCTCGCGCTGACGAACGGTGCGGTCACGGTCGTAGCGAACACCGGTGCCGACGACATCGCCGTGCCCTCGTCGCTCGCGGACTCGGCCGTGCTCGTCGCGAGCGGACCCTTCGACGGCAGGACCATCCACGGCGACACGACGGTCTGGTTCACGACGCCGTCGACCCTGCCCGTCGGCTGAGACCCGCGCCCGGGTCAGCGCACCGCGCTGACCCGAGGCCCAGGGACTCAGTGGTGCAGGATGGCGACGGAGTGCGCTCCGAGCCGCAGTGACCCCTCCGTCGTGACGACCTCGCCGAAGCTGTCGAGCAGCTCACCGACCCGCTGGGTGAGCTCCACCGGTTCCGTCCCGAAGTTCACCGCGAGCATCGCAGAGCCACGACGCAGGACGAACGAGCCGGTCGCCTCGTCGACGATCGCGGTCGTGTCGGCGAACGCCGGATCGGTGAACGCCGGGACCGTCCGCCGCAGCTCGATCACCCGTCGGTACCAGGTCAGCAGCGTCGCGTGCCGCCCACGGGACCGCTCCGACCAGTCGAGCACCGACCGACGGTAGGTCTCGGGATCCTGGGGATCCGGCACGTCGGCCTCGTTCCAACCCATCCGGGCGAACTCGGCGATCCGGCCCTTCGCCGTCGCCTCACCGAGCTCGGGCTCCGGGTGCGAGGTGAAGAACTGCCAGGGCGTCGACGCGGCCCACTCCTCCCCCATGAACAGCATCGGGGTGAACGGTCCGAGCAGCGTGACGGCGGCGGCGATGGCGAGCTGCCCGTCGTCGAGGGTCGCGGCCAGCCGGTCGCCCGTCGCGCGGTTCCCGATCTGGTCGTGGTTCTGGTCGGAGACGACAAGCCGCCAGCTCGGCGTCCGTTCGAGGTCGATGCGGCGGCCGTGGTGGCGCTTGCGGAAGCTCGACCAGGTGCCGTTGTGGAAGAACCCCTCCTCCATGACCTTGCCGAGCGCACCGAGCGGCGCGAAGTCGGCGTAGTAGCCGGACACCTCGCCGGTGAGCGCCACGTGCAGTGCGTGGTGGAAGTCGTCGCTCCACTGCGCGTCGAGACCGTACCCGCCGGCACCGCCGGGCCCCCGGGGCGTGATGAGCTTCGGGTCGTTCAGATCCGACTCGGCGATGAGCGTGAACGGTCGGTCGAGGTCGGCGCTGAGCGCATCCACCGCGGCGTCGAGTTCTTCGAGGAGGTGGATCGCACGGGTGTCGTGCAGGGCGTGTACGGCGTCGAGGCGAAGGCCGTCCACCCCGTACTCCTCGAACCACAGCAGCGCGCTGTCGATGATGTACCGACGCACCTCGTCGGAGTCCGGCCCGTCGAGGTTGAGGCTGTCGCCCCAGGTGTTGCCGGCGCCGTCCGCGAGGTACGGGCCGAAGCGGGGCAGGACGTTGCCGGAGGGACCGAGGTGGTTGTACACGACGTCCTGGATGACGGCGAGCCCGCGCTCATGGCACGCGGCGACGAAGCGACGGTAGCCGTCCGTTCCGCCGTAGGCCTCGTGGACAGCCGACCAGAAGACGCCGTCGTAGCCCCAGTTCCAGACGCCGTTGAACGCGTTGACCGGCAGGACCTCGACGGCGTCGACGCCCAGCTCGACCAGGTCGTCGAGGCGTTCGATCGCCCCGTCGAAGGTGGCCGCCTCGGTGAAGGTGCCGATGTGGAGTTCGTAGAGCACGGCACCGATGAGGGAGCGACCCCGCCAGCCGGTCCCGTCGCACGGCACGGGGTCGGAAGCGACGACGCGTGACGGGCCGTGGACGCCCTCCGGCTGCCGACGCGAGCGCGGATCGGCGAACGGACCCTCACCGTCGACGAGATAGCGGTAGTCGCTGTCGACGACCGCCGCGCGGGGCTCGGCACCGTCGAGCGCGATCCACCATCCCTCGGCGACGTCGCGGTCCATCGGGTGCTGCTCACCGTCCAGGACGAGGTCGACGCGCTGGGCCTCGGGTGCCCAGACACGGAACCCGTCAGCCGGGCTCGTGGTGCTGGTCGTCATCGTGCTCACTCCTCGCTCGCGGCCTCGGCCGCATCGTCGGGCCGCGTCAGGACGGCGACGGGATACTGCTCCAGCAGCGCCGCGAGACGGACCTCGCCGCCCTGCAGCTCACGGCCGGTCAGCACGTCGACGAGCCGGCCCTCCGGCAGGGTGACCGTGGTCGACTTCCATCCACCGTGCTCCGCGAGCCGGAGCGAGAGCCGGGTCGCGACCGTGGTGACGCCACCGCGTGAGAACGCGACGACGTGGTCGGCGGCCGGTCCGTCCGCCCCGATGGGGGTGTACTCGGCGAACCGCGACGGGTGCTCCCGTCGCAGGCGGAGGAGCCGGCTGGTCACGAGGAGCTTCGCGGCTCCGTCGGCGTCGACCGGCGGCAGCCAGCCCTCGTCGAGACGGGCCAGCACCGCGCGACGCTCGGCGTAGTCGACCGGGCGACGGTTGTCGGGGTCCACGAGCGATCGGTCCCAGAGCTCGCTGCCCTGGTACACGTCCGGCACGCCCGGCATCGTGAGCTGGATCGCCTTGGCGACCAGACTGTTCGTCCATCCGGCCGCCTCGACGTCCGCGACGGCGTCGAGCAGCGCGGCGTTCGCACGACGGCTGTCGTACAGTCCGTCGACCGCTGCATGCAGGGCGGCCTCGAACGTCTCGTCCGGTGCGGTCCACGTGGTCGAGTCGCCTGCCTCACGGGCGGCCTTCTCGACGTAGGCGTGCAGTCGCTCGCGCTCGATCGGCCACGCACCGACGGCCGCCTGCCAGACCAGCTGCTCGAGCTGCCGGTCGGGGAAGCCGTTCGAGGTGTGGAGGGCGACGGCGTGCTCCGCCCACCGGTCCGCGACCTCACTCAGGGCGTCGATACGGGCGCGGACGTCTTCGCTGCGCTTCGTGTCGTGCGTGCTGAGCGTCGTCATCGAGGACGGCCACTCCGCCTGTCGCCGTGCCTGGCGGTGGTGGAACTCGGCGACGCTGATGTCGGTCTCGGCGGGGTCGCCACCGACCTCGGTCAGCGAGGTGAGCGCCGTGTAGCGGTAGAACGCGGTGTCCTCGACGCCCTTCGCCATCACCATGCCCGAGGTCTGCTGGAACCGCGCGGCGAGCGGATCGATCGAGTTGCGCAGGCGCGGAGCCAAGGCGGCGAAGGCGTCTGCGAGCTCCGGCCGACGGGTCTCCGCCTCGTCGAGTGCGGCGTCCAGGTACTCGTCGCCGAGCGGCAGGTAGGAGCGGTAGACGGGGAACGCGGTCAGGATCTCGGCGAGGGCGTCCACGGCGTCCGGGACCTCGGGCACGAGCCGTGCAAGGCGTCGGACCTCGGAACCGAGGATCCCGTCGGCGATGCCACGCTTCGTGGTGTGCACGAGGTCGTCCCAGGCGTCGCGCGTCAGCTCGACCCCCGCGAGTTGACCGAGTGTCGGCAGGCCGTCCGGGTCGACGAGCACCCGGTCGACGTCGCCCAGGGCGTCGTAGCCGGTGGTGCCGAGCGTGGCCCACTCGGCCGGCAGGTCCTCTTCGCCCTCGAGGATCTTCTCCACCCAGATCGGTGCTCCACCGATGCGCTCTGACAGTCGGTCGAGGTAGGCACCGGGGTCGAGGAGCCCGTCCGGGTGGTCCACGCGGATCCCGTCGGCGAGGCCGTCGTCGAACCAACGACCGATCTCGACGTGCGAGCCGTCGAAGACCGCCGGGTCCTCGACCCGGATCGCTGCGAGCGTGTTGACGGCGAAGAACCGTCGGTAGTTCAGCTCGCTGTCGGCGCGGCGCCAGTTGACGAGTTCGTAGTGCTGCCGGTCGTGCACCTCGCGGGCGCTCGCGTCGTCGTCCGCCGTCCCCGGCGCGATCGGGAGTCGGTGGTCGAAGTAGCGGAGCTCGCCGTCGACGATCTCGAGGTCGTCCAGCGCACTTCGGCCGTCCTCGTCGTCCCCGAGGATCGGCACCCGGATCCGACCGTCGCCGGCCTCCCAGTCGACGTCGAACGCGGCCGCGTGCTCTGCGTCCCGACCGTGCTGGAGCAGGTCCCACCACCAGGCGTTCTCCACCGGTGTCGCGACGCCCATGTGGTTCGGAACGGTGTCGATGAGGACTCCGAGGCCTGCGGCGTGGGCTGCCTCGGCGAGCGCCGTGAGCCCGTCGGCACCGCCGCGCTCCGGGTCGACCTCGGTGTGGTCGACGACGTCGTAGCCGTGGGTGGATCCGGGTTCCGCGCGGAGGATCGGCGACAGGTAGACCCAGTCGGCACCGAGGGCCTGGAGGTAGTCGACGAGCGCCGCGGCGTCCTGGAGTCGGAAGTCCGCGGTCAGCTGGAGACGGTAGGTCGAGACGGGCACGGTGGAACGCCGTGGGCCGCCGCCGGACACGGTGGTCATGATGCGACCCCCGATCGCAGGAGGGTGAAGGAGGTCCCCTGCACGATCACCGTCGTCGACCCCTCGGCGAGCATCTGCTCCGGGTCACTCGATTCGACGAGCGCCCATGGCAGGCCGGGAGCCTTCGGCAGGCTGAACTCCACGCCGTTCTCGGCCGCGTTGAGCAGCAGGGCGAACGACGCCGATCCGGCGTGACGGAACACGAAGGTGATCGAGCGGGCGTCCGGGTTGTCCCAGTCCTCGTCGGCGAAGGGCTCGTCGTCGGACCGGGTGATGAAGACCCGGTCGTCTGCTTTGGAGCCCGGACCCTGGCGGAACCAGTCGGGTCGCAGGGCCGGCTCGGCGAGGCGCAGAGCGATCAGGCGCTTCGTGAAGCCGAGGAGGTCGTGGTCGGCGTGCTCCCAGTCGAACCACGACACCTCGTTGTCCTGGCAGTAGGCGTTGTTGTTGCCGCCCTGGGTGCGGGCGATCTCGTCGCCGCCGAGGATCATCGGGACACCGGCCGACAGCAGGACCGTCGCGAGGAAGTTGCGACGCTGACGGTCGCGGCGCGCGTTCACGGCGGGGTCGTCCGTCGGACCCTCCGCACCGTTGTTGCTGGAGCGGTTGTCGCTCTCGCCGTCATTGTTGTCCTCGCCGTTCGCCGCGTTGTGCTTCGTCGAGTACGCCGTGAGGTCGGCGAGGGTGAAGCCGTCGTGCGCGGTGACGAAGTTGACGCTGGACAGCGGCGAGCGTCGGGACGCCTCGTAGACGTCGGGGCTGCCGAGGACGCGCTGCGACATGGTGCCGAGCACGCTGTCGGCGCCGTTCCAGAAGTCGCGCACGTCGTCGCGGAACTTCCCGTTCCACTCGGACCAGCTCGCGGGGAAGCCACCGACCTGGTAGCCGGCGGTGTCCCATGGCTCGGCGATCATCTTGATCGGGGCGAGCACCGGGTCCTGCTCGATGAGCGAGAGGAACGCACTGTGGATCTCGGCGGAACCGTCCTGGCGGGTCAGCGTCGTCGCGAGGTCGAAGCGGAAGCCGTCGACGTGCATCTCGGTCACCCAGTAGCGCAGGGAGTCCATGATGAGGCCGAGCGCCGCCGGGTGGCCGACGTTGACGCTGTTGCCCGTGCCCGTGGTATCGAAGTAGTGCTCGCGGTCCTCGTCGACGAGACGGTAGTAGGCCGCGTTGTCGATGCCCTTGAACGACAGGGTCGGGCCCATGTGGTTGCCCTCGGCCGTGTGGTTGTAGACGACGTCGAGGATGACCTCGAGGCCGGCGGCGTGCATCGCCTTGACCATGGCCTTGAACTCGTCGACCTGCCCACCGCTGTCGCCGGCGGCCGCGTACTCGCCGTGCGGGGCGAAGAAGCCGATGGAGTTGTAGCCCCAGTAGTTGCGGAGGCCCTTCTCCTCGAGGTGGCTGTCCTGCACGAACTGGTGCACCGGAAGGAGTTCGACCGCGGTCACGCCGAGGTCGGTGAGGTAGCGGATGGCCGCCGGGTGGGCGAGGCCGGCGTAGGTGCCGCGGATCTCCTCGGGCACCTCGGCGAGCTGCTTGGTGAAGCCCTTCACGTGGACCTCGTAGACGATCGTCTCGGCGAGCGGGACACGCGGGGCGACGTCCTGGCCGTCGGCGTCCCAGTCGAACGAGAAGGGGTCGGTGACCACACCGAGCGCGACGTGGCCCGCGGAGTCGGTGTCGTCCATCGTCTCCGGAGCGTCGAGGCGGTGGCTGAACTGCGCCTGGCCGAGGTCGTAGCGCCCCGTGACCGCCGTCGCGTGCGGGTCGAGCAGCACCTTCGCCGGGTTGTGGCGGAGACCGTTCGCCGGGTCCCAGGGGCCGTCGACGCGGATGCCGTACCGCGTCCCGGGGACGAGGCCCTCCACCAGTCCGTGGAACACGTGTCCGGTGCGCTGTTCGAGGCGCGTCTGCTGCTCCTCCCCGCCCTCGGGGAAGATGCACACGGTGACGGCGTCGGCGGTCTCCGAGTAGATGGCGACGTTCGCACCATCGCCCCGAAGGGTGACGCCGAGCGGATAGGGGGTCGAGAGCGTCATGGCGCCCTTTCACTCGAAGGGATCGATCGTTGTTGAGACGGTACACCGGCCGGATGACTTCCCCGGTTCCGGACGAAACGTGGTAATGGGCCGATCAGAACGCGAAGATGCCGATCGCGACGCCGATCGCGAGCCCCGCGGCGGCCGTCGCGGCGGCGAGGAGCAATGCGATCCGGGGGTCGACGCCCTGGTCGACGACGAGACCGAGGCGCGCACGCACCCGGCGGACCCGGCGGACGCGCGACTCGGACCAGATCTCGCGCAGGCTGGCTGCGACCTCGTGCGCTGCGGGTCGGTCCTCCGGCTTGCGGGCGGTCATCGACCGCAGCAGCGGGTGCCAGGCGGCGGGGAGCTCGGGCGGGATCACCGGGTCACGGTGCAGGCGTGCGATGGCGGCCTCGACGAGACCGCCGTCGAACTCCCGGCGACCGGTCACGGCCTCGAGCAGGACGAGGCCGAGCGAGTAGATGTCCGTCTCGGTGCCGACGGTGTCGCCGAGCGCCTGCTCGGGCGAGAGGTAGGACGCCGTGCCGGAGATGGCCTCGGTGTTCGTGAGGCGCGACCCGCCCACGAAGTGCGCGATCCCGAAGTCGGACAGCTTCACGAGGTTCGCATGGCCGAACGCGGCGATGTCGCTGAAGAGCATGTTGTCGGGCTTGATGTCGCGGTGCACGATCGACCGCGTGTGGATGAAGGACAGCGCGTCGGCGACCTGCGCACCGAGGGCGGCTGCGTCACGCGGGAGCATCGGGCCGGCCTGCAGCTTGTCGGTGAGCGTGGCGCCCGGGATGTACTCCATGACGAGGAACCGGTGCTCGACGCCGCGGTGGACGACGGAACCGGAGTCGTAGAGCTCGACGAGGCCCGGGTGGCGGAGTTCCCCGAGCAGACGGATCTCCCGCTCCTGACGCAGCCGGTCGTTCGCGGTCGCGGCCTCGTCGCGGAAGAGCTTCACGGCGACGGGGCGCGAGAGCAGCTCGTCGCGTGCGCGGTAGACGTTGGCGGACCCGCCGGAGCCGAGCTGCTCACCGATGCTGTAACGCCCGTTCGACAGGCTGACGCCGGTGACGACCGTCTCGGTGTGCTCGGTGAACATCGCAGCTGGATCGGTGATCGATCCGGCGTGTGCCGGCGGTCGGTGCAGGGAGTCGCTCACGGCCGCCCCCTTCACGGTGCAGTCGATGTTGGCCGCGCCACCGTGTTCTCGGCAGGCTGTTCCAGCAACCACGTTACAAGGCGTTCGTCGTTCAGGCGGATTCGTGTCGGAGTGTTGAGAACGGCTAGCGCACCTGGTAGGCGTCTGCAAGACCCCGATGCTCCCTTGCGGGCCCCGAACCGCGACGAGGACCATGGAGAGGGCCGGGGAACCCGGGCCGAGTCGTCTGCTGCGAGGAGCACCCATGTCCACTGTCGCTGAAACCGTCGTCGCCACCCTCCAGGCCAGCGGTGTACAACGCGTCTACGGCCTCCCCGGCGACTCCCTGAACGGCTTCACCGATGCTCTCCGCTCCTCCGGCGGCATCGACTGGGTGCACGTGCGCCACGAGGAGGCGGCCGCCTTCGCCGCGGCGGCGGAAGCGGAGCTGACCGGCGAGCTGGCGGTCGTCGCGGCGAGCTGCGGCCCCGGCAACCTGCACCTCATCAACGGCCTCTTCGACGCGAACCGCTCACGGGTACCGGTGCTCGCGATCGCCGCCCACATCCCGAGCTCCGAGATCGGGACCACCTACTTCCAGGAGACCCACCCGCAGGAGCTGTTCCGTGAGTGCAGCGTCTACGTGGAACTCGTCTCCCAGCCGGAGCAACTGCCGCGGGTGCTCGAGATCGCGATGCGCACCGCGGTCGAGCGCCGCGGCGTGGCCGTCGTGGTCGTCCCGGGCGACGTCATGCTCCAGCACGCGGTCTCGGAGCACGTCACCGCCATCCGGGCGACGCGACCCCGGATCCTGCCGTCGGAGCACGAACTCGATGAGGCCGCTCGCCTGCTCAACGGCGGCAAGCGGGTCACCATCCTGGCCGGAGCCGGAGTCGCCGGAGCGCACGAGCAGCTCATCGCGACCGCGGACGCGCTCGGCGCCCCCATCGTCCACGCCCTGCGCGGCAAGGAGCACGTCGAGTACGACAACCCGTTCGACGTCGGCATGACCGGCCTCCTCGGATTCGCCAGCGGCTACCACGCCATGCTCTCGTGCGACGTCCTCCTCATGCTGGGCACCGACTTCCCCTATCCGCAGTTCTTCCCCGAGCACGCGACCGTCATCCAGGTCGACATCCGCGGTGAGCAGATCGGCCGGCGGCACCCGGTCGACCTGCCGCTCGTCGGGACCGTCCGGGACACGCTCGACGCTTTGCTGCCGAAGCTCGAGCGCAAGACGCACCGCAAGCACCTGGAGGAGTCGCTCAAGCACTACCGCAGCTCGCGGAAGGGCCTCGACGACCTCGCGACCGCGGACCACGACGGCCAGGCGATCCACCCGCAGTACCTCGCGAAGGTCGTCGACCAGCTGGCGACCGACGACGCCGTGTTCATCCCCGACGTCGGCTCCCCCGTCGTCTGGGCGTCGCGCTACCTCACCATGAACGGGCGGCGCCGACTCATCGGCTCGTTCAGCCACGGCAGCATGGCGAACGCCGTCTCCCACGGTCTCGGAGCCCAGGCGTCCCACCCCGGCCGCCAGGTCATCGCGCTCGCGGGCGACGGCGGACTCACCATGCTGCTCGGCGAACTCATCTCGCTCACCCAGAACAAGCTGCCCGTGAAGATCATCGTCATCAACAACTCCTCGCTCAACTTCGTGGAGCTGGAGATGAAGGCCGCCGGGTTCGTCAACTTCGGCACCGACCTTGTGAACCCCGACTTCTCGCGTGTGGCGGAGGGCATGGGGATCCACGGCGAACGCGTCGAGCGGGCGAGCGAGTTGGAGGGCGCCATCCGTCGGGCCTTCGATCACGACGGTCCGGCGCTGGTCGACGTCGTGACCGCCAGGCAGGAACTGTCGATCCCGCCGACGATCACCGCCGAGCAGATGAAGGGGTTCACCCTCTACGCGCTCCGGACGGTCATGTCGGGCCGCGGCGACGAACTGCTCGACCTCGCGAACACGAACCTGCTGCGCCGCATCCTGCCCGGTCACTGAGCGACGGCCGGATTCCCCCGCGGTATCCAGAGACCGCCGGGTAGACTCGTCTACCGTGTCCAGACTTCTCGTTACCGGCGGCGCCGGATTCATCGGCTCGAACTTCGTCCACTACGTCCTGAACAACACCGATCACTCGGTGACCGTCCTCGACAAGATGACCTACGCGGGCAACCGCGCCTCACTCGACGGCCTCCCGGCCGATCGTTTCGAGCTCGTCGTCGGTGACATCCAGGACGCGACGCTCGTCGACGAGCTCTTCGCCCGTCACGACGCCGTCGTGCACTACGCGGCGGAGTCGCACAACGACAACTCCCTCCACGACCCGCGCCCGTTCCTCGACACGAACATCATCGGCACGTACACGCTGCTCGAGGCGGCTCGCAAGCACGGCACGCGGTTCCACCACATCTCGACCGACGAGGTCTACGGCGACCTCGAGCTCGACGACCCGGAGCGCTTCACCGAGCAGACGCCGTACAACCCGTCGAGCCCGTACTCCTCGACGAAGGCCGGCAGCGACCTCCTCGTCCGCGCGTGGGTGCGGTCCTTCGGCGTCAAGGCGACCATCTCGAACTGCTCCAACAACTACGGTCCGTACCAGCACGTGGAGAAGTTCATCCCGCGCCAGATCACGAACGTGCTCGGCGGTGAGCGACCGAAGCTGTACGGCACGGGCGAGAACGTCCGCGACTGGATCCACGCGAACGACCATTCGTCCGCCGTCCTCACGATCCTCGACAAGGGGGTCATCGGCGAGACGTACCTCATCGGTGCCGACGGCGAGAAGAACAACAAGGACGTCGTCGAGCTCATCCTCACCCAGCTCGGTCAGCCGGCGGACGCCTACGACCACGTGAACGACCGTCCGGGCCACGACCTCCGCTACGCGATCGACTCGTCGAAGCTGCGAACCGAGCTCGGCTGGACCCCGGCGTTCAGCGATTTCGAGGCCGGCCTCGCCGACACGATCGCCTGGTACCGCGACAACGAGTCGTGGTGGAAGCCGCAGAAGGCCGCCACCGAGGCGAAGTACCAGGAGCAGGGTCAGTAACCCTCAGACACCGTCACGAAGGCCCGTCCGGCATCAGCCGGGCGGGCCTTCGTCGTTCCGTGCCTCGGCCCCCGAGCCCCAACCCCGGTCCCCCTGAGGC
>NZ_LR733287.1:0-47723 GCF_902506515.1 Plantibacter sp. T3
GAATTGCCCGCAGGTCATCGACGCCGCAAGGGTGGGAGCTGGTGCGAGCGTTGTGCTGTCGACGGCACCGGTGAGCATGGTTGTATCGCCTGCGGCTGCTGGGAGGGCGGCGGACGCGGGTGTCGAGAGCGACGTTGCTCCTGAATGCATGACTATCACACTCAGTAGGAGCGCCCCGAGCGCGAGAGCTCCGAGGAGCATCAGACGAAGGCCACGACGACGTGGCTGTTGAGCTGATGCTCGGATGAACGAAGCCATGTCACCTCCAGACACGTGCGGCCATATTGGAACGCGCCGGCTGCGGCCGACTACGTATACCCCCTGAGAGTACCGGCGGCGAGGCGCGAGTGGCTGAGAAATAGCCAGATCCTTCAGGCGCGGTCTGCGACGTCGGCCAGGCGTCGCCGATAGAGGAGCGCCGACGTGCGTTAGGCGCGGACCAGGCGCGCGATGGCGTCTGAGGCTTCCTTGATCTTCGCTTCGCCCTCGTCACCGCCAAGCTTGACGGCGTCGACGACGCAGTGTTTGAGGTGGTCGTCCAGCAGCCCGAGTGCGACGCTCTCCAACGCGGATGTGAGCGCGGAGACCTGGGTGAGGTTGTCGATGCAGTACTGTTCCTGATCGACCATTCTGTAGATGCCACGCGCCTGCCCCTCGATGCGCTTCAACCGGGTGAGGTAGCGGTCTTTGTCGGTGATGTACCCGTGATGCGGTTTCTCGGACGAAGCATCCGCAGCGGGTGCAGCGTCCTGGACTGGGGCGGTGTCGGTCATGTCAGTTTTCCTTCGATCACCTGGTGGCAGTGGCGGGTGTTCGGGCGTCGTGGGTGCTCTGGGCCAGAGCGGTGCGGGCACTCGTCTCGGGGTCGAGCTGCAGGCGACGCAGCAGTTGCGCGTTCAACGCTACGACAATCGTAGACAGTGACATCAGGACCGCACCGACAGACATGGGGAGCACGAACCCGATCGGGGCCAGCACGCCAGCGGCGAGCGGCACGGAGATGAGGTTGTAGCCTGCGGCCCACCACAGGTTCTGCCGCATCTTCCGGTAGCTTGCCCGGGAGAGTTCGATGACACTCAACACGGAACGCGGGTCGGATGAAGCAAGGATGACGCCTGCGGATGCGATCGCGACGTCGGTGCCGGCACCGATCGCGATGCCGACATCGGCTTGTGCGAGAGCCGGAGCGTCGTTGACGCCGTCGCCGACCATCGCCACCCGGCGGTGCTCGCTCTGCAGCTCCTTCACCTTGTCGGCCTTGTCCTCGGGCCGGACGCCCGCGAAGTAGCGGTCGATGCCGAGTTCGGTGGCGACGGACCTCGCGACGGCTTCCGCGTCGCCCGTGATCATCACGACCTGCACGTTGCTCGCGTGGAGTGCGTCGACGGCCTGCCGGGACTCCTCGCGGATCTCGTCAGCGAGTTTCAGTGCACCAACGACGTCACCATCGCGGAGCACGTGCAGGATGATCGCGCCGTCCTGCCTCCACTCGTCGGCGACCTGCAGCTCGGCTCGGTGCGCTTGTTCGAGCAGGTTCGGCCCGCCCACCTGCACACGAGCTCGGTCGACGGTCGCGGACACGCCGACCGCGGGCGAGGAGGAGAATTCGGTGGCTCGAGGCACCGTCAGACGTCGGTGGGTTGCGGCGGTCACGATGGCGCGCGCCAACGGGTGCTCCGAGTCCGTCTCGGCTGCGGCAGCCAGGGCGAGGACGTCGTCTGCCGTCAGGTCGCCGGCCGGTTCGATCGCGGTCACGGTGGGTTCACCCTTGGTGAGTGTGCCGGTCTTGTCGAACAGCACCGTGTCGACGGTGCGCATGCTCTCCAACGCCAGCCGGTCCTTGATCAGGACACCGCCGCGTGCTGCCCGCTCGGTGGCGATCGAGACAACCAGCGGAATGGCCAATCCGAGTGCATGCGGGCACGCGATCACGAGGACGGTGATCGTGCGCACGACGGCTTCGTCGGGCAACCCGATCAGGTTCCAGACGATCATCGTGATGATGCCGGCGCCTAGCGCGAACCAGAACAGCCACCGTGCCGCGACATCCGCGATCCGTTGCGCCCGGGAGGTGGAGTTCTGCGCTTCGGTGACGAGGCGCTGGATGCCAGCCAGGGTTGTGTCCTCACCGACCGCGGTGATCCGCACCCGCAGGCCGGAGTCGGTGGCCACGGTGCCAGCGACGACCTGGTCGCCCTCGCTGCGACGCACGGTCTTGGACTCGCCGGTGATCATCGACTCGTCCATGCTCGCCGAGCCGGACACGATCTGCCCATCCGACGGCACACGCCCACCCGGCCGCACGACGACCACATCATCAAGGCGCAGATCAGCGGGCGCGACGCTCACCGTGGTATCGCCTTCGACCCGCTCCGCCTCATCCGGCAGCAGTGCCGCCAGAGAGTCGAGCGCTGAGCTTGTCTGCGCGAGGGAGCGCATCTCGATCCAGTGTCCGAGCAGCATAATCACGATCAGCAGGGCGAGTTCCCACCAGAAGTCGAGTTCATGGTCCAGCAGCCCGAGCGATGCGCCCCAGGAGGCAAGGAACGCGACCGTGATCGCCAACGCGATCAGCAGCATCATCCCCGGCTTCAGGGTGCGCAGTTCGCCGACAGCCCCGGTGAGGAATGGTCGCCCTCCCCACACATACATGACAGTGCCCAGCACCGGCGAGATCCACGCCACCCATGCCGCGTCGGGCAGCGGATAGCCGAGGATCATCGCGAACATCGGCGAGAACCCCACGACGGGGACCGCGAGGACGAGCATGATCCAGAACAGGCGCCGGAACTGACCGACGTGGTCCCCGTGGCCGGCGTGCCCGCCGTGCCCGGCGTGAGCGTTGTCGGGGTGCTCGCCGTGGCCGGCGTGTCCCGTGTGCTCCCCGTGCGGTGCTGGTGAGTGCTCGGTGGGCACCTGCGGTGGTGTCGGGGTGTGGTGCCCGGTGTGGTCAGTCATGGTGGTTCCTCTGCCGGTGGATGTTCGGGGACGTGCTCTGTGGGGGTGCGTCAGCGGGTGAGGCTGGCTTGGTTAGGCCGTGGCGTAGCGGGCTGGGTCGGCGTCGAACGCCGGCCCGCATCCGGCGCAGCACAGCCAGTACTGGTTGCCGTCGTAGTCGCGGACGAGGCCAGCCGCTTCAGCGGTGGCTTTCACCACCGTGCGGCCCTTCATCACGGGACATTCCGCGACGTCTGCGGTGGGGGTTCCGGCGAGCAGATCACGGCCTGCTGGGGCGGATGCGGCAGTGTGCTGGTGGGTGGGGGTGCAGCAGTTGTCGCTCATGCGGCGATCCTTTCGGTTGCGGACGTGGTGTCTCGGCGTGCCGTCGGTGACGGTGAGGTTGTGATGCGGCTGGAGAAGCTGCGCAGTCGGAGGCTGTTGCCGACGACGAAGACGCTGGAGAAGGCCATCGCCGCGCCGGCGATCATCGGGTTCAGCAGACCGAACGCTGCCAGGGGGATCGCTGCAACGTTGTACGCGAACGCCCAAAACAGGTTGCCTTTGATGGTGCCGAGGGTACGCCTGGCCAGACGGATGGCATCACCCGCGACGCGCAGATCTCCGCGCACGAGGGTCAGATCGGCTGCTTCGATAGCAGCGTCCGTTCCCGTGCCCATCGCCAACCCCAGATCAGCGGTGGCAAGGGCTGCGGCATCGTTCACGCCGTCGCCGACCATCGCCACGCTTCGACCCTCTGCCTGCAGGCGACGGATCACGTCAACCTTTCCCTCGGGTAGGACCTCCGCGATGACCGTGCTGATGCCGACCTCACTGGCAATTCGGTCCGCGACGGACCGGTTGTCGCCGGTGAGCAGGATCGGATCGAGACCGAGTCGGCGCAGTTCGGCGATGGCTTCGGCGCTGCTGGGCTTGACCGCGTCCGCGACGGTGATGATGCCACGCACCAGACCGTCCCAGGCGACGGCCACGGCGGTCGCCCCGTCGGCTTCGGCAGCTGCCTTCTGCTCGGCGAGCTCCGCGGGCAGCTCCAGTGACCAATCGGCCAGCAGGCTTTCGCGTCCGACGATCACCGAGTGCCGCTCGACGATCGCCTCGACGCCCAGTCCTTCCCGGTTCTGGAAGGACTCAACCGGTGGGAGTTGGCCATGAGTGGCGGCCTCAGCGGCGATGGCACGAGCGATGGGGTGCTCGGAAGCGTGCTCCACAGCGCCCGCGATCCGCAGCAGCTCCTCGGCCGACGTGCCAACGGCCGGGAGCACCTGGCGGACGCTCATCCGCCCAGTGGTGACCGTTCCAGTCTTGTCCAGCACGATGGTGTCGATACGGCGAGTGGACTCGAGTACTTCAGGACCCTTGATGAGGATGCCGAGCTGAGCTCCACGGCCGGTGCCGACCAGCAGCGCCGTCGGTGTCGCGAGTCCGAGCGCGCACGGGCAGGCGATGATCAACACCGCGACCGCCGAGGTGAAGGCCGCCTCGAGCGGCCACCCGGCGAGCAGCCAGCCGGCGAAGGTGATGACCGCCAGCGCGAACACGATCGGGACGAATATTCCTGACAGGCGGTCGGCGAGCCGCTGCACGTCAGCCTTGCCCGATTGGGCGTCCTCGACCAGCTGCGCCATCCGTGCCAATTGAGTCTGCGCGCCGACCTTCGTTGCACGCACAACCAGCCTGCCCCCGGCGTTTACCGTCGCTCCAGCAACCGCGTCCCCTTCGGAGACCTCGGCCGGCACCGACTCGCCCGTCAACATCGACGCGTCCACGGCACTGCGCCCGTCGACCACGACGCCGTCGGTCGCGATTTTCTCACCCGGCCGCACCATGAACTCATCACCGACCGATAACTCTTCGATCGGGATCAGCAGCTCACGCCCCTGGCGGAGGACGGCGACCTCTTTCGCGCCGAGCTGCAGCAGCGCCCGCAATGCAGCACCGGCTTGTCGTTTGGAGCGCTTCTCGAAGTAGCGCCCGGCGAGCACGAACATGGTCACCCCGGCAGCGACCTCAAGGTAGATGTTGCTCGATCCGCCCAGCGGGTCAGCGGTGAACTCGAATCCGTGCGTCATGCCGGGCATGCCTGCCATGCCGAAGAACAGTGCGTACAGCGACCAGGCGAACGCCGCCAACGTGCCAACCGACACCAGCGTGTCCATCGTCGCGGCACCATGACGCAGGTTCGTGAATGCGGCCTTGTGGAAGGGCCAGCCCGCCCACACGATCACCGGAGCCGCGAGCGTCAACGACAGCCACTGCCAGTACGTGAACTGCAGAACCGGGATCATCGCGAGCACGATCACCGGCACCGTGAGGATCACGCTACCGATCAAGCGGTTCCGCAAGCTCGTCAACTCCGCATCAGGCGCTTCTGCGCCGGCCGGCTCGGCCGGCGCAGACGGCCGAGCTGCGGTGTACCCGGTCTTCTCGATCTCGCTGATGAGCAGCTGCTCGTCGTACCCGGCCGGGACGGTCACGCGCGCTTTCTCAGTCGCGTAGTTCACCGTCGCTGTCACCCCATCGAGCCGGTTCAGCTTCTTCTCGATTCGCATCGCGCACGACGCGCACGTCATGCCGCCGATTTCGAGTTCCACGCCACGGTCAGCGGTCGCATCAGGGTGAGGCATCAGGTCTCCGAACGTCAGGGAAGTGTGGGTGGCTAGGCGCGAGTCGCGGCGTAGCCGGCCTCGTCCACCGCAGCCAGCACCGCGGCATCCTCCACCGGGGCCTTGCTCGTGATCACCAGACGCCCGGAAGCGGCAGAGACATCAACGGCGCTGACGCCGGGGATCTGCGAAACCTCTTCGGTGACGGACTGCTCACAGTGACTGCAGGTCATCCCGGTCACCGCGTACTCGGTCGTGCTCATGGCTGTTCTCCTTCTCTCAAATCCAGATACCCCATAGGGGTACTCTCAGGGGAACATCATACCCCCCGCTGGTATTCCGTCAAGGAGCGGGACGGCGCACTGCAGCACGCGCGCGCCACGAAACTGCGCCGAACCCAGCCGCCGCGTCAAAACCGCACGTGGCACCTCCTGCCCAACCGGAGTGTCACCACCAGAATGACCCTGGCTGTCACCGATGTCCTGATGCAGATTCGCCACCGATGTCCTGCGACATGACAGCGTAACGATGGGCACCTCGAGCGCATTCGAACATGTGTTCTAATCTTGTTCCATGGGAGGCAATCGTCGCTACGGCTCGGACGTGTCGCGGGAGGCTGTGAACGCGGCCGTGACGCGCCCGCGCCCCGTCTCGCTCACTGAACAGGAGCGCCAGGCTTCCGGGGCCGGCGTGGAGCTGCCCGAGCGCCCTGAAAAGGTGCTCGCTTGGGTTCGCTATCCCGAGAGTGCCGTCCAGGTCGAGGGAGAGGCGGTGGCCTTCAATGAGCGCGCCGTGCTGGTCCGATTCCCAATTCTCGGCGGCGGGTTCCAGGAGGCATGGGTGTGGCGGTCAGCTGTGACCAAGCGTCGCCAATAAACTACAAATGTAACTTGTATCGCCAATACAAGTGCTGCTAGTATAGAGTCATGACGAAGCCGCAGAAGTACCGGGACGTGAGCAAGTTCCTCCGTTCGCAGGGGTGGGAGCACATCCGAACGCGAGGGAGTCACCACATCTGGTCATCCGCGGACGGCACCTCGAAAATCTCGATCCCGGTCCACGGTGACACGGTGAAAGTCGGCATCGTTCGCCAGGTGCAGGACGCCTTCAACAACACCCCGAGCAACTGGAACTGAAAGGAACAGCCATGACAACGCAGCTCACAGCGCACGCCACCCGCGACGAGGACGGCACCTGGACGATCACGATCCCGGAACTTACGTCGGCCGCGCCCAGCGGGGCGACGATCGTCGCTACCGGTTCCGCACTCACGTTCCGAGGTGTGAAGAAGGCGGCTTCGGATCTCGCCGCGGTGTGGCTCGACATCGAACCCACAGAACTCGAGGTGACGGTTATGGTCGACGCGCCCAGCGCGATTGTCCAGCTCGTCACCGAGAGCAACGACGCCAACGCGGCCGGCAAAGCTGCGATCGAGCGCGCCGACACCCTGCGCCGCGAGGCAGCACGCAAGCTCCGCGAAGAGGGCTACCCGATGGAAGCGGCCGGCGCCATTCTCGGCGTGAGCTACCAGCGCGTTCAGCAGCTCGCAGGCCCCTCAACCCGTCTCATGAAGGAATCAGCGTGAGTGTGAGCGTCGTCGAGCTCCGAGACGGCCACGACTTCGTGGCGCGGCTGCTGGGATCATAGGAACATGACCCAGCGCGGCGAAACGCCACCACTGTGGAAACAGTTTGGCTGGTACGTCACCCTCGGCGTGATTCTCTACGTCATCGTCGGGGGCGTCGCGCTAGCGAAAGTCCCCGACCAACTGCTGGCGAATTGGTTCCCGGACCTCTCCTCGAAGGAGCGAGCCGCGTTCCTCGGCCCTGCAACGAATGCGGTCCTGTTCGCCCTCGGAGGCACGATTGCCCTCGTCGGTGTCGGGCTCAGTCTCTCTCGTCACCGCCAGGAGCTTGAAGCGGCAGCGCGCGATCGTGTACGTCTGCGCAACGACCAGGAGCGCGAACAGTCGCGGCGTCAGGAAGCAGAAATTCAACGCGGCACGGAAACAGAACGCGCACTGCGGGATCGCTTCGTTACCACAGTGAATCTTCTAAGCGATCCATCGCCGGTCAATCGTCAAGCGGCAATCTTCGCACTCGGCGCTCTCGCTGATGATTGGAGTGCATTCGGCAAGCGAGACGAGGTTCAGGTGTGTATTGAAGTGCTCACCGGATACCTGCGAGCCCCCCGTTCTGACGACATGCTCCTTCCACTGACCGAAGAGGAACACGCGCAGCTCGACGCTACTGAGCGACGAGAGGCTCAGCGCACAACGCCCCAGGAGATCGCCGTAAAACAAGCTGGCTACTCAGTCATCAAAGACCACCTGAAGAGGGAAAATCCATCCAATTGGTGCGAACGACCGCTCAATCTCGACGGCTCACACATCGATTTCATGGTCAATCTGCGGAACTGCGACATCGACGAAGGTGCATACTTCGATCTCCACAATGCCACGATCAGCAACGATGGGATCCTCGCTTTCAGGGACATGACGGTCAGCGGATTCGTGGATCTTGAAAACTTGAAGGTCGTTGGGGGGTACGTGGAACTCCGAGACCTGAAGGTCAAAGACGGCGCAGTCGTGACTATTAGCGGCACGACGGTCTGCGCCGACGGTCACGTGTCACTGGAAGGCGCGATGATCAGCGCGCACGGGACTCTGGCCTATGGAGTCATGACGCTCAAAACAGGCGGATCTGTCAACACTCCCGACGGGATTCTTCATGAAGAACCAGGAGTATAGATGCGTGGTACACAGGGATTGCGTCGCAGGCGAATGAACCTGCCCCTCAGCTTGTGATGTTGAGTGGTTGATCGGTGTAGGCGAAGTCGATGTGCACGTGGTTGCACGAGTCCTCGATTTCGGTCAGGTGGGGCCAGGCCTGCCCGCTGCGGCACTGGATCTGTCCGACTCGTGTTCCGTCCGGCGCGACCGATGACAACAGGTCGATGAGCGCGAGGCTCTCCGAGTTGCGACCGTCGAGGGCTGTCCCGCTTACGACGGTGAAGTCCACGCCCATCCCGCCGCCCTTGACCCAGTGGGACGATCCTTCACCGGCACCGAGCAGCGAGCCGGTGCACTGTCTGTTGAGGTCGGACAGGCCGATGCTGCCGAACTTGTCGAGTGCCAGGGTGATGAACTGCAACGTGCGGACGTCGAGCTTGCAGCCCTCGACGGCCGTCCCGTTGGCCATGTTTGTGATCTGCTCTGCGTAGCGCGATTCGAGCAACGTCAGTGTGCCGTTGTCCATCGCCGTTTGGAGGCCCTGCGCGAGCTGCTGGGCGTCGCCTGAGACGCTGCACCCGCCGCCGGCGGAACCACCGCCAAGCTCTGCGAGGTACGCGGTCACTTCCACGGCCGCGGCGCGGAACTTCGTGTAGTGGTACGGGTCGGCGTTGATCTGCACGGCGTTGATCGCGAACGATGGTTCCAGGCCCTCCCAGCCGGCCACGCCGACGAGCCGCTGGTAGAACGCGGTCGCTGCGTGGGTCGGGTCCATCACTTGTTCTTTGGTGCCCCAGTCTCCGAGGCACCATTGCTGTTGGAACAGGCCCAGTGAACAGGTGGGGGAGCCGTCGGGGTTGGTCACGCCGTCGCCTTCGTCGCCGTAGCCGATGTTCACGAGCGAGGACTCCCCGATCGCGGCCTGCACGCCGATGGTCTGCGCGGCCGGCGGGAGGCCCAGCGCGGATGCGGCGTTGACGATCGCGGCCGCGTTCGCGAGCTGTGATTGGGAGAAGCCGGCGACGTTCGCGTCAGTGGGAATCTTCGTCGCGTCCACGACGCCGGTTGCTGCGGCGCAGGCGTTCGCCGGGCTCCCGAGGGACGCCACGGCGAGCACCAGGCCGAGGATGAGCGCGGCCGGCGCTGCGATCGCGGCGGTGATGACACCGGCAAATCCGCGCTGGTTCATTCGGCGGGTGACATTCGTTCGGCCAACCATGGGGCCGTCGTGTACGAGCGGGTGACGTACACCTCATACATGCCGGCATCGGTGGGAACGTTGATGCGGAACGTGAACGAGTCGTCGCCGTCGCGCACGGCAGGTTCACCCGTGACAGCCGTGCACGGTACGACGGCCGGGTCCACCGTCTCGTATGCGGTGACGCCGCGGGCGGTCAGGAGCGGCGATAGCTCCGCGATCCACTGCGACTTTGGCAGCGTCGGCCGGCAGTACGCGGTGAGCGCATCGAACGCAGCACGAGAGGCGTCGGTCGCCGCGTTCGGGTCCGGTGCGGCTTCGTCGTCGGAGGCCCCGCCGGTCGGCGCGATCGTCCCGGGACCAGGCGTCCCGAAGGGGTTACCCGACGCACTCGGCGTCGAGGAAGGTGAGCGGGTGGGGTCGGGTTCAGTTGCACCGACGCACCCGGTCAGAGTGATGGTTCCGAGGGTGAGCAGCGCGAGGACGCCCCCGGCACGCGCTGCCCGGATCATTCGCCTGTTCCGCTCTCAGGGGCGGCGGTCGGAGCCGATGCGGCGCGACGGCGCGTGCGCGGCCGCGGAGCAAGACCAAGACTCTTTAGCTCAGCTTCGGTCCATCCCGCTTTGAGCGCAGCCCTGCGGTGCTTGCTGGCCTCAGCTTCGGCCGAAGTGAGTGCGTCCTGAACCCGGCCGACCTCTGCGACCGCGGCTTCCAACGCTTCTCCCGCAGCGATCTTCGCTGCAACCTGTTCGTGGACGAGTTCCTGCACTGATTTGGTCATGTACCTCAGAGTACGTGCACCCACAGACCAAGGCAAAGATCCGTTTTGACTCAGCTCCCCAGGTGTCGAACTGCGTTCGAACCTGAAAAGCTTCATAAACGGATGCACGTATGCTACGGGCTTTGCGCCGTAGTAGTCTGCCGGTATGCGCGGCGGACTGGTGTTCTTTCGAGGGGCGGGAGCCGCTGCGCGCGCCTACCTCGAATCGGACCACTCGCACGCCGACGAGTACTACTTGGCCGACGCAGGAGCAGTTGCCCAGTGGACGGCGTGGGACAGCAGGGGCCTGCTGACGGCTGAAGCGACCCTCTCAGGGACCGACTATCAGGCGTGGGTTGACTGGAAAGAGCCGGAGAGCGGCGCGAGCCGTGGACGGCCGCGAGAAGAGACCCGCGTCACCAAGGACGGTGAAGTCGTGGTCAACCCGGCGTCACCGCGATTCGTTGAGATGACCGTCAACTGCGACAAGAGCCTGTCAGTCGCAGCGGCACTCAACCCGGCGGTTTCGGCAGCGCTAGACGAGGCACAGGCCGCAGCGGCCGAGGCCATGAACAAGTACATGGCGCAGAACACCGTGACGCGGACAGGACCGCGTGGAGAGCAGAAGCTCGTGCCCGTGGAACGGCTCGAATCGGTGTCGGTTGTGCACCGTTCTTCGCGTGCCGGCGACCCGCATCGTCACGTTCACGTTCAGTGGAATACGCGCGTGTTCGCGGAGGGCAAGTGGCGGGGCATGCACACCGCTGCGACGTTGAAGCAGCAGGGCGCATTGCGTGGCGTCGGTGAGGCCGCGATCCACTCCCACGACGGCCTGCAAGAAGCCCTCGCAGCGGCCGGGTTCACGTTCGACCCGAGCACCGGGAAGGTCACGAACCTCGAACAGCAGGCGCGCACGATGTCGAAGCGGGCGAACCAGATTCAGAGCAACCTTGCCCGGTTCGAAGCGGCATGGCGCGAGCAGCACCCAGGGCAAGAGCCGGACGCCGCAGTGCTGCGCCGTTGGGACCAACAGGCATGGGCGTTCGAGCGGCCGCAGAAGGTGCAAGCGACCGAGAGTGCGGAGAGCAAGTGGCTCACCGAGCTGCGCGACGCCGGCCTGCAAGTCGATGGGTTCGAGCCCGTCGAGCTGCCGGCATCGACCACCCTCAACCAGCTCGACCGTGCGGCGATCGCGGAGCACGTTGTCACCGTCGCGGGCGCTCGATCGTCGGCATGGTCGCTGGCCGACCTTGAAGGCCACATCGGCGTTTTCATCGGTGCAGCCGGCGTCACCGCTGAGCCTGAGCGGGTCGTGGACTACGCCCGCAACATGGCCAAAGAAATAGCGGGGAGCTTGCCGTCGCTGCCCGTCGAAGTGACCGGCCAGCTGCCGAACTGGGTGCGGCACTACACCAGCGAGCACGTGCAGCGGATCGAGCGGGAACTCCGCGAGGGGTTCGCCGCCCGCGGCCTCGAATCCGGGCTCGCGCTCGACGCCAACGCCAAGCCGTTGAAGGGCCTGAACGCGGAGCAGTCACTCGCCGCCCGGGCGCTGGCGACCCGGGCACCGCTCGTCGTCATCGAGGGCGCAGCGGGGTCCGGCAAAACGACGATGCTCGCCGCGGCGAAGGAGCTGGCCGCACGCGAGGTCGGAGCGTCCGAGGCAACCCGGTTCGTCGTCCTCGCGCCGACGCTGCGCGCCGCGAACGAAGCCGCGGCGTCGATCGGCGCGGCCGCGTCGAGCGCGCACAAGCTCGTCCACGAGCACGGGTTCCGCTGGGACGACGACGGCCGTTGGACGCGCCTCGAAGTAGGCGACGTCGATCCCGTGAGCGGTGTCCTGTACGAGGGACCGTCCGAGGCATTCACCGTCGATGCCGACACCCGTCTGGTGATCGATGAGGCCGGCATGTTGGATCAGGACCTCATGCACGCGGTGATGACCGTCGCAGACGAGGGCGACGCGAGTCTCGCGCTCATCGGTGACCGGGCGCAGCTGCCGGCGATCGGTCGCGGTGGGGTCCTCGACATGGCCGTCGCGGCTTCACCGCGGCCGCTCGACCTGTCGGAGCTGTACCGGTTCCGCGAGGAAGGGTATGCCGAGCTGACGTTGCAGATGCGCGATCGCGAGGCACCCGGCGCGCTGTTCGACAAGCTGCACGAGCGCGGCAACATCGTCATTCACGACACCGACGAAGCAGCGTGGGCGGCGATCACGAGCGACGTCGCCGCGAAGGCCGAGGCCGGCGCGACCGTGGCCGTGGCCGTGGCCACGAACGAGCAGGCCGCAGAGGTCAACGCACTGGTGCAAGCCGCCCACGAGCGCGCAGGCCGCACGCGCACCCCGGCGGTCGAGGTGGCCGGCAGTGACAGCCTCACCCTGCGGATCGGTGACCGCCTCATGACCCGGCAGAACAACAGCGAGCTGGGCGTCGCGAACCGGGACACCTGGACGGTGGATCGGGTGCACGAGGACGGGTCCGTCCAGGTCAAGGCCGGCGCGCGCACAGCGCGGCTCCCGCGCGAGTACGTCGAGGAACACACGCACCTGGCCTACGCCTCGACGGAGTACGGCGTGCAGGGCGCGACGGTGGACTACGGGCATGGCGTCGTCAGCGACGGTTCATCCGCTCAGGCCGTGTACGTTGCCGCGACCCGCGGCCGCGCCCACAACGCCCTGCACATCGTTGCCGGCGATCGCGCCGACGCCCGCGACCTGTTCGTCACGGCGATGGGGCGCGAGGCCGGCGACCGGGGCACCGCGGCCGCAATCGCGACCGTCGAGCGCGACGTGGAAGGAGTGGTGTTGCCAGACAGCTACAACCGTGAGCTGCGCGCCGCGCGCCTGGCCGCAGAAGAACGAGTGCACCGCGCGGAGGTCCGGGCGTGGGAGAGCGCCCGCGAGCAATGGCAGAGCCGCCACCCGGAGACACCTGTGGACGACTACGCAGCTGCGGTGCAATCCGCCGGCCACGAGGCGGACGCAGCCACCCAGCACCGGGCGCAGCTCGAAGGGGATACCTCGAGCGAGGCCGTCGCCGCGGGGGAGCAGCAGTGGGTGACCGACTACGCGGCCGTAGAGCGGGCAGAGAGCGCCGCAGCGTCAGCGTCGGTGTTCCGGCGCGCGGCCGCGCAGAAGGAGGCCGAGGCGGCGCGCAGGGCGTTCGAGGACCGGCACCGGGTTGCGCCGACGCCGCGGCCGTCGGAGGCGCAGCGGCAGGCATGGGCGCGCGCTGCGGTCGCTGCCGGCGCAGGCGGCAAGTTGGGTGCTGCGCGGGCCGCAGAGCAGCGCGCGATCGCGCACCACAACGGGCTGCGCCGCGACCCAGCCCCGGCCGCGAAGCAGCCGGCCGCACCGCAGCCGGGCACGCCGGCACAGGAGAAGTCGAAAGACGACGCCTACGCGGAGCGTCAGCGCGTCACCGGGCGGGAACAGCAGCGGGACGCTCGGCTGGCGCGTGAGCGTCAGCAGAGCGTCCCGGACAAGTCGCCTACAGCCGAGCGCTAGCTCAGCGGAGGGCATCTGAAGTAGCCCCTGTTCTGTCGCAGCATGGCCCGCGCCGAGTCTGCACTCAGCTGAGCCGAAGTGACAGCGCGCCCCAACCTGAAAAGCTCTCGGACGTCCAGCACGCTTCCCTCGCTGTTATTCGCGAAGAGTGCAACGTCGTCCGGGCGCTGCGACAACGGTTCCGGGCGCTGCGACGGGTCCATTTCTCGATGAGCGTTGATGATGTACCAACCCGCGTCCGGGAGTTTTCCCTCAGTCGCCGTGTACGTCATCATGGCCTGTTGAACCTGCATCAGGTCGTTCGATTTCGCAGCTCCCGTGTAGCCCTTCACCTCAGCCACCGCGGTCCAATCACCATCGCTGATCCGAAGATCTTCACGTTTCTTGCCTTTGTGCTGTGGGAGCTGGTCGGCATCGACCACCTCGAATCCGAGGTCTACTAGGACACCGAGCACGCGGGTCACAAGCTCTTCGCCAGTTGACTCTAGGAGGCGGCGATGTTCGTCTCCTTCTGTCTGAGCAAGTTCTACGTGCTTCACCAGCGCGTCTCGCTCCACCGCGGCCTCGGACACCCTCTCAGCTTCCTTCTGGTCGAATTCTACGAGGGTCGCGCGCACGCGAAGCTCGCTCGAAGAAGCCCACTCATCGCCCGATCGCCACTCGGCGGATTCAGGGAACAGGTCAGGGCGGAACTGTCGCCAGCGCGAAATTGCGTATCGAACCCAGTCCGCCAAATAAGGACGAGCGGATGCCGGGAGCCACAGGGTTGAACTGTATTCGTCGGCTTTGTCTGGCCGAGCGTTGCTCTCGAAGATCGCCGCGAGAACCCGCGGACCACTTAGCGATTCGCGCAGGAGGGGCGTCCCAGTGAGGGACAGTGAAACCGGAAGCATGATTCCCCTGTAGTTGGCACCAGGATCTGGTACACAGCTGTTTCGAACGAGCGTTTCGATCTTCTCCGCAGCAGCATGCGGCATGACTTCTAGATTTCTCGCGGGATTGAATTGGGTGTAGGCAACTGAGAAGGGAGTTATAAAGCTGCCTTCGGAAGTCTTGGCCGGTGGCGACATGAAGACGATCCGGAACGGGACAGGCGAGGGGGTGAGAATGTCGTTGCTGGCATCCAACAGCACATCGTGTTCCTCGTGGTGCCACGAGCGGGTCATCCGCACCAGGTTTCCGCAGAGAGGTCGGACAGCCGCTAGTTCTTCGTCGGTGAAGCCTTCCGCGATTACTCGTGGGTACGGAACGTGGTCAAAAAAGTCATTCATCTCGACACATTTTGCCGGATGTATCGTCAGTTCAGCCCGGTTGCACGACCGAATCGAGGCGAGCGGGCTCGATGTGTCTGAACTCGCATGAAGCGAAGACGCCGCCGTCGTGCCGAGCGACCAGACGCGGTAGATGGTAGTCAAGGACGTCGCGGATGAACGCGTGCAGCTCCGCGTCTTCACCAGCGATCATCCGTTGCCATTCGTCCTGGATCGCCGCGAGGCGGTGCACGGCATCGGGGTGCTCGCGCCAGCTGGCGCACCACACTTCGTTCTTGCCGAGGGTGGTCAGGCGCGCCAGGAGCACGCCGTCGACGAACTCAGCGAGGCCGACGGGGACGTCGGTCAGGGGCAGGTGTTCAGACAGCATCGGTAGAGCCTTCCGGGGTGTTGAGCGTGGCTTGGATCAGGTGCCCGTGCTCGTCGGTTTCGGTGGTGTAGCGAGGGTCGGCGGCAAGTAGTCGAGTGCCGAGCTCACGGAGTGCGATCGGCGCTGCGCCGTCCTCGATCCGCTCCACAGCAGCAATGTGGGCGTAGAAGTCATCGGCAGTCACCAACGGGATCTCCACTGTCAGCGTGGGGTAGTTCTCGGTGGTCATGCGGCGTCCTCCAGAACCTCGGCGTCGTCGTTCGCGGACGTCGCTGCGGCCGCGGTGTGGAGCTTCACCAGCGCTTTGTCCTCCCACCACGGGACCGCCCGCACGAGTGCCGGCCGGCACCCGGACGCGAACACGACCATTCGGCCGAGCGAGAGGGAAGCGAGGTCGGCCACGTCCATGATCCGCTCGGAGCGGCGGGACCGGCTGACGGTGCGCTGACCGTTGCTCGTGCTGGCGGACGACTCGTTGTACTCGTAGTCTCCGATCAGCTCGGAGAGGTCGCGCAGGAACGCGTTCGAGGCGTTGCCGCCACCGAACACCCGGACGGTGGAGGATGCCCAGAGCTGCCCGAAGCCGGTCACACCCCAGACGTTTTCGCCCTGCTCCTGCGATTGCAGGATGGTGATCACGATGATGCCGCGGGAGCCGTAGTGGCTGTACTTGTCGGGCAGGTCCGGGATGCGGCAGATGTTGCCGGCTTCATCGAGAATCGCCATGAACGGCACCCGCATACGGCCGGAGGGTTCAGCCTTCGCGGCGTTCTCCGCGGCCGTCAGGACCGCCTTGGTGAGCGCGGCGACGAGGGGGCCGGCTGAGCCGGGTCCTTCCTCGCTGAACAGGTAGAGCGTGTCGGCCTCGGCCACGACGAACGCCTCCGGGTCGAACTCGGGAGCGCCGGGGATTGGCTGAACCCACGCCCGAATCGAGTCGGACGCGAGGAAGCTCAGCGCTTCGCGGGCGTAGGCGTAGACACCGGACCGCGTGCGTTCGGTCAGGTCCACCATCGCCTTGATGCGCGACGCGAGGTGCGGATAGTCATCCTTCAACGCGAGCTGCGGGATCGGGTTCTCCGGGTGGTTCAGCCATTCGAGGACCGTTGGCAGGTACTCACCCGACACGGCCGCAGCGAACAGGTAGTCCGACATGAGCGTCCGTCCGTTCGAAGAGAAAAACGGGTCGTCGTTGCCGGCCGCGCCGTAGGTCGCGGCTGCGAACACCGCGGCGAGGGCCGCGGCGTCCTCCGTCGTGCGGACCTTCGCCAGTGGGTTCCACCAGGTGTCGTATCCGCGGTGTGCGGAGGCAAGGCGCTGCGGGTCGAGGACGTGCACCGTCCCGAGCGCGGACCGCGCAGCGAGGGTGTCGGCGAGGATGTCGGGCTTCATCGACGTGATGAGGCACGTCCCGGGTGCTGCGAGCACGTTGGGAATCACGGTCGCTGCGGACTTGTTGCGCCGGGGTCCTGCGATCAGCGTCACGGTGTCTTCGTAGGAGGCGCGGACGGGCACCTTTCCGGCGACGGTGTAGCCGACGGTCACGCCGACGAACTCGGCCGGGATACCCATCCGGGCGTGGCGCTTGCGCAGTGCCGCCGGCAGCAGCGGCGCGATCGCGCGTCCGGTTCCCATCTTCGGAGCCGCCCGGTCGGCCGGCGTGCGGTTCTTCGCCGCCCGCGCCGCGGCGATGATCGCCAGCACCGCAACGATCAGGAAAATGGCGCCGATGAACACCGCGGCCGCGGTGTGAGCGCCTGTCCACGGGTCGCCGCGACGGATCGCTCCGATCGGATCAACGAACCCCAGGCCGGCCCCCGACAACCAAGCTGCGATCGTCCAGATGGACGCCACGCCGGCAGCAACCGCCACCGCGCATAGGAGCGCGATGACGGGAGCGGCGGATTCGGTTCTGCGTGTGACTGCGGACATGGCTACGCCCCCCGGCGGATCAGGTCAGCGCGCCGCTGTTCGCGGAAGCGCTCATCGGTGATGTGAAGGTTTCTCTGTGTCGGTGTCTGCACCATCTGCACCGGTACCCCCGGCCGGCCCTCGACCTTGAACAAGATCTTTCCGGCACCCGGAGGGGCCTCGCTCGCGTCGCCCACGTCCTGCGATCTGCGGGGCGGCTTGCCCCACGCAGACGCGGCGTTGAAGCTCGACACGAGCTGAATCTCTTTGTCGGTCAGTGGCTTCACCTTCGACAGCTCGTGCAGGTCATCAGTCGTCAGCGCCATGAGCCCCAGCAGGCCGGAGCGCTCTGCAAGCCCGCGCGCCTTCTCACGGTCCTCCGGGTCGGGGAGCGACATCATGTCCTTGGGTGAGTGGGTGATTTTCATCTCCGCAGTGCCCTTTGAGCGGTTCGTGCGCGACAGCGCGTCCACTCGGTCAACGATGCCCTTGGCCGCTCGCATCGGGTGCCAGAACTCATCCATGAGCGTCGTGTATCCGGTCCATTTGACCGCCGGCACGTAGAAGTCACCGGCCTCCGCTGCCTCCGCAGCGCGGGCGGTTTCGTGCTTGGCCAACTCCCAGTGAGCGTCGATCGCGTCCATACCGAGCGACCACGAAACGAGCATCGCCGTGGACAGCAACGTCGTAGCGTTCTCCGGGATCGAGGACGTATCGAAGCAGAACCCTCCCCGGTTGCCCGGGTCAATCTCGACCGACTCCGTACCACCAAGCAGCCGGCCGAGGTCACCGGAGAGCAGCGCCCCGATCGAGTCGCCCAGCGCCGTGTATTTCTCTTCGAACCCCTCAGCCGAGCGCTGCCGTGCAACGGACAACACCCGCTCAGAAGGGGCTGCGAATGCTCGAGCGAGGTCACCGGTAACGGGGGTGTCGTCGCGGTCCAAGATCGACTGCACGAGCGCCTGCACCACAGCGTCCTCCGAGTCCCGGAGGGCGTGGCCACGGCTCACCCGGAGGGCGAGCTGCGCTTGCTTGATGACCTTCCACACCGCCAGCTCCCGCAGCTCTGCGCCGGTGGCCCCACCGATACGCGCAGCCGCCTGACCCAGTGGGCCGAGCGACAGGAGGTTCAGTTGGTGGCGGGCGTTCGGACCGAAGTCGAACACCGCCCCGCCGGCCTGCTCGACCAGCGGGGTGTGCTCGTTGCGCTTCAACGGGTTGAACACCGCCGGGACCAGCCCGCGGCCCATCTGGCCGAGGATGATCGTCTGAGCACTAGTGGACTTTCCAACGCCGTTGATGCCGAACAACATCATGGACGGCGACGAGATGATGCCCTCCCGGTAGAGCGCCTCATGATCGATTGCAACGGCCGTGTGAGTCAGCAGATCGGTCCCAGAAGGCGCACCGGAAACCGGACGGGCCGTGCCCGCAGTGAATGGGTAGATGCCGTTCGCCTGAACGGAGGACCCGTACCAGAGCGGCGCGGCCGGAATGCGTCCCCACCGGCCACCGCCGTGGCCGGCGAACCCGGCGCGGGTGAGCGCGCGGGGGCGTGAGCGCGCCCACGCCGGCAGACGCTTCATGACATGCCCTTCATGATCGTTTCGACCTGCGACTCGTGCAGCCAGGGCAGCACGCCGAGCGGGAGCGTGGTGTGGAACGCCGGGCCTGAGTCGTAGTCGCAGAACCGGTACGAGAGCGCCGACTGTGACAGCAGCGACTTCATCTTCACCAGCGCCTCCCGATACGCCCGCTCGTCGGCCTCGAACGTGGCCGTAACAGCGATCGCGAACCGTGTCACCGAAGCCCCTTCCGTGACCTCGGATTCCAGCTTCCCGGCCTTCGCCATCATCGCCTTGTCGTGCGCCGTCAGGCGAGCTTTGGCGGTCGCCGCGGTCGATGCGCTCGCGCCCAATCGCTCGACCATTTGCACGGTCTTCTCCGGCGAAACCGCCCGGTAGAAGATCGCGACCCGCTTCCGCAAGAACCGCTCTGACGGGCGGAACAACGCCGACATGGTGTCCTCGGTGATGTGCAGTTTCGGCGGGGCCAGCACGAGTGCTGTCATCGACGCAACGCCGTCGTGCAGGCAGATGCGCTTGGCCTCGTCATCGAAGTAGTCGGGGCCAGCCTGCGTCACCCGGAGACCGGAGTGCTGCCCGCGCAGCGCGTCACTCGCGAACTCGGCCGAGCGCTCGGGGTCGTAGGCGACACGCAGCCCCTCGGCCAGGAGTTCGCTGGTGGCAATGGTGACGGCTCCGCCGCCAGCGTTGCGGAGCGCATCGACTTGATACGGCAGTTTGGACGCGACCTCGGCCACGGCGTCCTCGACGGAAGCCGCCAGAGACGGGATCGACCAGGACAGCGTGACCCACGTCGCTACCTCGGAGTATTTCGCCGGCAGTTCCTCGCCGGCTTCCAAGCTGTGACGACGGGCGACCTCAGGGGCGTCGGGGTCGATGTCGGACACGATGCGCTCGATCAGGGGCCCCTTGTCACGCAGTGCCGACTCAACGACGACCGTCGCCCCGGCCAGCGCTTCATCGGCGGACAGCGAGGCGATCCAGCCGCCGTAGGCAACGACGTCCCGGTCGATCATCTGCTGTGTCTGCATGTCGGTGCCGTCGGCGTTGCAGGACAGCACCGCCGTCAGCGTCTTGGTCCGCGGGTTGTGCAGCAGCGTGAACGGCCGGCCGAGGCCATCGGTGCCGTCGATTTCGCGAAGGTTCGCGAGGATGCCCGGCAGCGAGGTGATCGCGTCCGCCGGCAGGGTAGAGAACAGGCCAGAGTTGAACCTCGTCTCACCACGGTCGGCGCGCATTACGCCGGACAGCGCGGTCATCACACGGTCCGCGATGGTGCGGCCGGTCGCGTCTCCCCCGAAGCGGATGACGAACACCAGCTCGAACAGCAGCGCAGCGCCGACCAGGATCACGCCCTCCAAGAACAGGCCGCGGGTCGAGATCATCGCGCCGACCACCAGCGACCCGATCAGCACCGCCCAGCCGGGCACTGTCAGCCCGCCGAGGGTCATGCGGGTTGTCGGCAGCCATACGCCGAACCGGACCCGCTGCGGAGCTTCTGTTTGCTCACTCATCGATCATGTCCCCCACTCCCCGGCTCCCGCCGGGCATCGCGTTTCCAAGATCACGGGCGGCGTCCCAACCTGACCGCCCAGAGCCCGAGGATCCCGAACTACCAGACGAACCGGACCCGCCGGCCGTACCGGCTCCACCCTTTGAGCCAGAGCCGCCGGCCTGTCCTGCGCTGCCCGTGGCACCAGGCGCGCCCGCACTGCCGGCAGCGCCCGATCCGCCGGCACTTGCGGCGGACCCAGCGGCTGTGGCCGCGCTGCTACCGCCCTTGGCCGCGGCCGCAGCGGCAGGAGCCGCAGCGCCCGCCGTGGCCACGGCGGAACCCGCAGCAACCGTCGCGACAACGGCCGTCTTCGCGGCACCCATCGCCATAGCGCCGGCACTCGCTCGGCCCATCGCAGAGGTGATCGGGACGACCAGGCGCATGATGGCCGCCAGCGCGAAGATCGCGAGGATGAACACGGCAATGCCGTACATCGACGCCTCAGCGCCGTCTTTCCCGTCGCGAAACTTGATCGCGAGGCCGTAGATCGCGGCGGCAACCGGTGTGTACAGCAGGAACGCCAGCAGCCACCCGGTGGTCTTCTCCCACATTGCTTCGTGCTTCTCGAACAGCGCCCCAGAAGCCGCGATCGGCCAGAACGGCAGGAGCACAGAAACGGCGATCGCCCGGAGAATCATGATGATCCACTGAATCCCCACGGCCAGCAGCCCGAAGATTCCGAAGATCAGACCCATGGCCACGTTGGAACTGAATGTCGCCGCGTCCCAGAGGACCGCCGGAGTGCCCTCCGTCGCCGCGTCCAGGATCGACTTGGCCAGGGCGTTCGACCCCACCTGCAGAATGCCGAACAGGGTCGTGCCGGCGAAAATGATTCCCAGGGCGCGGAACGTTCTTTTGGCGGCATCTCCGAGGTGGTCACCCCGCGCCGAGAGCATCGTGCGGATGCCGGCGACCATGAGCCCCAGCGTCAGCAGGACAGCCTGAATTGGCAGAGCGATAGTGGCGAACCAGTCCGCTGTGGAACCGCCGACAACGCCGTCTAGACCCGAGTTGATCCAGGATGTGAAGAACCCGTTCCACAGGTCATTCGCGCCGGCCAGGACGTCCTTCGCGAACTTCTCCAGCTCGCCGCCGACGAGGTTCGAGACGCCGCAGGAGACGTCGATTAGACCGCAGTCGTCAGCCATTGCCGGCAGCCGTCCAATCGGTGAAGTCGCCGTCGCGCTCGTCGGTCGGCTGACCGGTCGAGCCGTTGTCCAGCGGCTTCAACTTCCAGTCACCGTCAGCCCACACCATCGGCGCAGGAATGCCCCGGTAGCCCGTGGTGCTGCCAGGGGCTCGGAGGACGAGGCGAATCGACGCGCTATCGCCGTCGTACTGTTCAACACGGAAGCCGACGAGCGAGAATCCGTTCTCCTGCATCTGCCGGGCGATTGGAGAGTACGCATCCGGTGCGGTGTTGGCCAGCACGTAGTCGCGGCCCGGGGAGTCAGCCAGGTAGAACTTGGCCACGTCGAGCTGTGTCCGATCGGTGGTCGAGAAGTTGATCGCGACAGCGGCGAGAGCTGCACCGACCGGCGAGTGCTCGAAGCACGAGGCGAATCCCTCGGTCGTCTCGGTCGGTCCAACGGTGTCCGACACCGGCCAGGTGACGCCGCTTACCGTTGAGACTTCCCAGCGCAAGTCGGCCGGCACCTTCCGGTTGTCGCTGGGCGGTGCCTCGCAGCCGATCCCAGCCACTTCCGTCGGCGTTGCACTCGGGGCCGGCTTGGTGTTGGCCGGGCTCGACGTGTTGGCCGCGTCGGGTTCCCCGTTCGGAACGAGGAAGATCACCAGCACGGCGATCAGCACGAACACCAGGAAGACGATCGCGGCCCACATGGTGACTTGGTTCGTCCGTCGGCGGTCCATCAGACACCCCCAGGGGTGCAGCCGGTCGGCGTGGCGAGGAAGATCGAGACGATGCCGGCCGCAGCGGAGACGACGATCAGGCCGGCGATGAACCAACCGAGCTTGCTGAGCATTTCGCCACCGTCGCCGCGGCGGGCCGAGTAGAACATGCCGATGCCGATCATGATCAACGCGATGACGCCGAGCGAGACCGCGACGATCCTCATCCAGAACACCCCTGTGTCCAGAGCATTCTGCGCTGCTTCCGGCATGCAGTACGGGGCGGCGACAATCGAGGTCGATACCGCGTCGAGAACTTCAATCATGGTGTGTCCTTCCAGGTGCTGCGGATGCCCGCAGCGGTTTTCGCTGCGGCTTTTGCCACGGCTGGGGTGTGTGAAACGGTGAGCGTCCCGCGGAGCGCGGGAATCCACGGGGCACGGACGATCGGAGCGACGCCGGAGAGCACCTTGATGCCCCGCCGAACGTCCGCAGGTAGGGCGCCGGGGGCGTCAGGGACCATGAGCACTGCACCGGCCCGGTGCGTGAGCTTCTTAGCCGCCTCGACGCCCTGCAAGGTGGTCCGAGCGACGACGAGCAGCCGGCCGCTGTAGCTGCCCGGGTCGGCCAGCTCGACACCATCGAGCAGTTCCGTCCAGGTGCTCACGCCGGAGCCGTGGTGAGCGCCGAACAGGTGCCAACCCGGTTCGGCCGCTCCCCCGCCGGTCGCCGGCCGCGCCTGCGCCGGCCGCAGCCAGTGCAGGATACGCGGGTCGGTGAGGGCGTTCGTCGTGACCGCTCCGTCCGCGCCCAGGGTGAGCGTGAAGGGCTCTTGACCGGTCGGGCGCACGTTGAGCTCGACGACTGTTCCGCCGGCCGCAGGCACCGCCTCGAGTACGGTTCGGGCGGGGTGCTGGCCGGCCGGGACCTCGACGGTTCGACCGTCAACGGCCCACATCGGCCCGTTCAGCTGCGCGAGGGTGACTATCGACATGTCAGAGCCCATCGACGATTGCCGCCGTCGCTGCGAGGTACGCGCGCTGCGTGGCCGGTGCCAGGTTCTCGTAGACGATTTCGTCGCCCTCTGACAGCGCTTCGTCGTAGGGCACGTTCACGACGTCGCGGACGTAGTGACCGAAGTGCTCCGCGATGTATCCGCGTCGCTCGTCGCTTGCTTTGTCGCGGTTACTGCCCTTGCGTGCCGGCGCGGCCGGCTCGGTGAGGATCAGCACGCCGCGGGCGAGCTTGGACTCCAAGCCCTGCGCGATCAGAATGTCCACGGTCGCGGCGAGCTTCTTCGTGGAGTCGCGCTTGTTCAGCGCGACGAGCACGATTTCGTCAGCGATTTCCACCGCAGCCTGCCAGGTGCTCGCCGTGGCGGCGTTGCCGGTGTCCACGAGGATCAGGTGGTAGAACTGCCGCAGCATCCCGTGCAGCTGCACGAACGCGGAACCGTCGATCACTTCCTGGTTCGACGCCTCGTTCTGCGAGACGAGCGCGTGGAACCGGTTCTCACCCTGCGGCCGCATGTAGTTCGTCAACTCGGGCGAGTTCGACGGGATCGCGAACCGGTCGATGTTGGCCAGGAGGTCCGTCGCGGTGTTGTCGTGCGACGCCGCCATGGACAGCTGCTCTAGGGTGCCCTGGTTCTCGTTGTTGTCCCACGCCAGCACGTTCCCGCCGCGCACCCGGCCCAGCGTCGCGCCGACCAGGAACGTCGCCGTGGTCTTCGTCGCGCCGCCCTTCAGGTTCACGAACACGATCGTTTTGTGCCCGGACAGTCCCCGCTGCGCGGCCGCACGCCAGGCGCGTCGCTGCAACTCCGCGCAGCTCGGCGGCAGGCGGAACGCGTGACCGCTCATCTCGTTGACGACACCCCGCCAACCCTCTTCGGCCGGCCCGGGGGCGCGTTCGGCCCTGTGCGACCCAAAATCGGCCGCTGAGGGCTTCCGGCGCGTTTCTGGGGTGTTGGTATCAACCTCGACCGGCACGGCCGGCACGGCGTGGCTGGTGGCCCTTGATTCGGCCGACGTCGCCCGCGGGCGTTCCCCCGTCGTCGTGGGTACTTCCTTCGACGCTTCGTCCGGGTGAGCGGCGACGGCGATCGTGCCCTCCGCGCTCACGGTGAACCAGGTCTCCCCGCCCTCACCAGAGCTGCGCACGAGCACAGGAGCGCCCTGCTCCCCCGCTGCTGCGGCGAACAGGGCAATAGCTGCGCCGTATGCACTGCCCCCGTCGGCTGCGTGTACCTGTTCCCCATCGACTCGGACTGTGCCGTCAGCTTCGCTGACAAAATCACGCCACACTGTGGCCCCCTCTAGTTCTGCGCTCGTTACCGCGGACGGGTGGCCGGAACCAGGCGACCTGAGGGGCAATTAGTCCCCCAAACAACCGACACGACGGCGTCAAATCTGGATATGTACGTTCTAAACAGATTCAGACTATCAAATTTGAGGCTCAAACGAGGGAAATCACCGGTTTGCGCTGCGTGAGGTGAAGCTCCTTCCCTCTACGATTGACAGATGCCCGCATTTCCGAGCGAAACCTACTTACAGCGCGCCCTAGCGCTGGTGCTTCGCTCGCACACGGCCGCGGCTGACGTCACTCCGACCGTGCTCGCTCGGCGGGTCGGTCTCAACCCGCAGACCGTCCTGCGGATCTTGCGAGGGCGACGCCCGGCAACGGTCTACGAGTTCCTCGCCCTGTGCAGCGGTCTGGATCTTCCGCACGAGGCACTGCTCTCCGACGCGATCGAGCGCGCAGCAGTCGCGGAGGCTGACGACGTGTCGGACGCGCAGGAGATAGACGACCGGCTTCGCCGCAACCTCTAGAGCGGCTGGCACTACTGTCTTTGGGTGCAACCTTCTTCGAGCCCGCGCAGTAGCCTCCGTGTCGCCCAGGTGCTGTCAGAGATGTTCGGGCCGGCACCCCTCCTGACGTTCGCCCTCGTCCAAGCTGGGGCGCAAACCGGGGCGCGCGGCATCTGGACCGCGCTGCTCGGATCGCTGTTGATCGCCGTACTGCCCTACGCCGCGCTCATTCTCCTCGCCCGTTCGGGCCGGGTGAGCGGGCGATTCGTCTCCGAACGACGCCAGCGCGGGCCGATTCTGGCCTGCGTGCTGGTGTCAGTCATCGTCGGGGTATCGCTGCTGATCTGGCTCGGTGCCGGCGCTCAGCTCCTCGCAGTCGGGATCGCCTCGATACTCGGGCTCCTGGTTGTGACAGCCGTGAACCTCGTGTGGAAGCTCTCGATCCACGCAGCCATAGCCGCGTTCGTCGGCGTCCTGCAGTTCACCTATCTGCCGCCCCTCATCGCGGGCGTGTTGCTGCTCGTCCCAGTCGCAGTCGGCTGGGCCCGCGTCAGGGAGAGCGCACACACTCCCCTCCAGGTCCTAGCTGGGTACGGCAGCGGCGTTGCCGTCTTCCTCTGCTACCTGCCGATCCTGGCCCTGGTAACGAGCTAGCTCGAGCCCCACAGCCCCCGCGAGGAAGAACCCGACCGCGATCCACGTCGGAACGGTGTAGATCCCTCCGACGTTGACGCCCGGGATCAGTTCGAGCGCCTGGATCGGGAGCGTCAGCACCGTGATCGAGAACGCAGCGACCTGTAGCGCCGAAACGACGCGCAGCGACCGAGAACGCTTCTGATTCGCGACGGCGGCAGCCATCGGTGGAATGATCGCCAACGCGATGAAAGCCGGGTACACCCGGCCCATCGTGCCGTAAGCGGTGATCGTCCACTGGCGATCTACCGCGGACATGCCGCTCGCACTGTCCGATGTGTCGCTCAGGGCAAAGAACAGAATCGTGAGCCCGAGCACGAGAGCAAGAACCACCAGGCCCACCGGGCCCTTGATGAGCCGTCGAGCCCGCTCGCCAAGGTGGGCGTCAGCCAGGCCCAGACCGATGAAGAAGAACGCTGCGGTCAGCATCAAGTGCAAGATCAGGTTGGCGACGTTGTGGCCACCCAGCAGCCGGTCGATCACGAGGTATGGCTGTGGGATCGCGAGGCCGATCGAGAGCGTGAGCAAGAGCGTCGCGACGAACGCGTTCGTGCCCTCGCCTCGGAGCAGCCGAGGCAGCTTGGTCACGAGCACAACGCAGCCCACGGCGAACAGCGCAGTGATGATCGTCAATTGAGTGGCCTCCTAGTGGGTACTCACTAGTACACAACGGGTTCACCACCCCAGGCGGCCCTGCGGGGGTAATCACTTATCCCAATTTCTCGTCCGGCTGTCAGATTTGACTGTGACCGTCACTATTGACGTAGAGAATCCAGTATCGTGGCCCGCATGAATGGGACGATCGTGGCGACCGCCGGCTCCGCCGGCCGCGCGCACGTCCGCAACACGGAATCCGACACGCCGCGAGGGCGACTGTTAAGCGGTCCCTTAACGCGGGATCATGTGTCCATGACTCAGGGGACCAACGCAGGTGTGAAGCGTAACCGTCTCGCTACCGGCACGACGGCGAAGACTCGCAAGGTCTACCTCGACCCGACGACCGATGCGGAGCTGTCCGCCGTGTGCACAGCGTCCGGCAACGTCTCCCGCTCGCTCTACCTGGAGCAGCTGCTCGCCCTGGTCCGAGCTGAACACGGGAGCCTGCCCGTGTTCTCGCCCACGCTTGAAGTGACGGAGGCCACCGACTCAGCCGCCGCTTAAACGAAGAAGCCCGGTGCTTTCGCACCGGGCCCCTCAAAGATTCGTAGCTCAGAACCTGCACCGACCAAAGTTTCGGTTCGAGCTAATCCCCTAGAAACAGATCCGGATCCGCCCGGAGGCTTTTCCGTACCCACCCACTGGAGGTGATGGAGCCATAGTAACGCACGAGGACACGGTTGTGTCCGTCTTTCTGAACCCTGCGCCCGGCGTGTCCATCGCCAGGGTGCGCAAATGCTGAACCCGAGCACTCGCCACGGTGCCTCCGCCGAGTCGTGGACCCTCACCGGCGCTCTGAGCCCCCGGCCGACCGTCCGCGTGGCTGCCGTCGACGCCTACGGCGACGTCCTGAACACCTACACCGGCTGGCAGCGCATCACCGGGACCGAGCCCGCCCGCCCGTGGGCGGTCTACCTCGCCGGCCGCGATGGGCTGTTCCGTCTGCTCTGCTTCGACCTCGACGCCAAGACTCCCGGCGCGGCCGCCGCAGCTGCTCGCGACGCCGACGTGCTCGCTGGCCTCCTCGTCGACGTCGGCCTACAGCCCGTCGTCTGCGCCTCCGGCCCGTCCGGCGGCCGCCATGTCTGGGCCGCCCTAGCCGAAGGCGTCGACGAGCGCGCCGCGGCCGAGCTGGCTCGCTTCGCGAAGCACGTCTGCCCGACCCTCGACACGTCGCAGCTCAACAACGCAGCCACCGGATGCGTACGGCCGCCAGGGGCGCCGCACCGTGCCGGTGGTCACTCCACCGTCCTCAGCGGCGAGCTGCGCACGCTCACTGAACCCACGGGCACCGTGGCGCAGGTTCGCGCCCTCACGCAGCGCCTCGCACGCCTCGTCGACGACGCCGAGCCCGCCCACACGATTGACCCCCACAAACCCCTGCCACTCGACGATCACTCCCGGCTGTTCCTGCCCGGCCCACGTCGTGAGCTCGCGGCCGTGAGCGCGGCCGCGCTGCGAGAGGATGCCGCCCACGGCGACGCCTCGGCAATCCTTTGGCGGGTGCTCATCGGAGCCGTGGCCGCCAGGTGGCGGCACGCCGACGTCGCCGCCCTTGTCGACACCGCGCCCGGCCTGGAGCACGTACGCAGCTACCGCGACGGCGGCACCCGCCGCACACGCGGCCGCACCGACGCCGCCCGAGTACTGCGCCGCCAGTGGGACAAGGCCGTGAAGTTCGTGGCCACGACCGATCGACAGATCGGGGACGATCCCACATTCGACCGCCGGGCCGGCGCGATCGCCGCTCACGTGCGCGAGCTGCAAGCCCGCGCTGATGCCTCAGCCGGCCGCTGGACCCGCGGAGGCGGCCCTGCCGATCGCCGCATCCTCGACGTCCTCTGCCTCATCACCCTGCAAGCCCTCAGCGCCGCTGTGGAGGCCGACACCCGCCGCCTGGCCCTGTTGGCCGGAGTGGGGCGCGAGACGGCGCGCACGGCGCTCCTGCGTCTCTCTGATGACGGATGGATCGCTCACGTCCGCGCAGCCGATGGACCGCACGGCGCGCACTGGACGATCGACCCCGCGCAGGTTATCCCCAACTCCCAGTCAGACGTCGGTCACAAGCGGACCCGCGCCCCGCAGGGGCCGGGGCCGCAAGATCAACTCCCCCCGATGACTACTGGTGCCGCCGAACGTACGTCCCTCCTCGCAACTCTCACTGACCGGACGACTGCCGCTGCACATGACCTCTTCACGCTGGGACGTCCTGCCCTTGGCCACCACGCCGGGAACACCTACGCCCGAACCAGCTCCGAACCTCAGACCCTCGATGACCTCAGCCGTGCCACCGGAGCCAGCTTCACCCGAACCGCTCTTACCCTCGACCGGCTGACGTCGGCCGGCGTGCTCGTGCGAACCGCACAGGGCTGGCGCAGGACCGCCGTCGACCGGCGTCGAGCCGCTGCCGTCCGAGCCGGGGTCGACGGCAGCCTGGCCCAGCGAGCCGAGCGCTACAGCATCGAGCGCGAACTGTGGGCCTGGTGGCGTGCCGAGGACACCTGGATGCGCGCACCACGGCGCACCAGCTCGAAGCGTCGACCAGGCCGCGGACAGCTCGCCCTCGTGCCCGAGGACGGCACCAACGCCTACGGCCCGCACCCTCGTCGCGGCGACGGTCGGTTGGACTGGCGAGAAGCGCGCCGCGTCGTCCAGGACGAACGCGGAGGGGTCGCCCAGCGTGCTCCGGTGTTCGACCGCACCGAGCCCCTCGACGCCACCGAGCAGATGCTCAGCGACCTACTCGGAGCCGTACGGATCGCCTGACGCAAAAAGATGCGCAAGATCCCTGACACCTTTTCGTGACCGAGCCCGCTCATCAGGTCTCCCCGCCCCCAATGTGCACAGCCCAGCTATCGCAGGGCTGGCCTGCACACAGTGGGGACGGACAGCGCCCAATCCGGTTCGATACAGTCAACCGAGGGGGCATAGATGACATCCCAGAGTTTCGACACGCTAGTGCGGGCGGTCACTGATGCGTCCGTGTCCAACGCCTGGGCCACGGCGGTCCAGGAATGGGAAGTCATTGAGGTCGAGGAAGACCCAGCCGGCCGGGGAGTCTGTGTCTGTGGTCAGCAGAATCTCGTCCAACTGTTCACGATCGAGAACGTCAACAACCAGGCAGTTCTCTACCCAATCGGCAGCACGTGCGTCAATCAGTTCGGCCGCAACGATCTGAATCGGCAGGTTGACCTTCTCGGCGACCTGTTGGCGCTGCGGAAGACCCTCCGCGACGGAAAGTCGATCGAACTCACCGCCGACCACTTCTCACGAGCGATGCTCGAGTACTTCTGGTTTCAGGACGTGTTCACTCCCGATCAATGGAACAACCACGACGGCGAAGGCGACTACGAGTTCCTGTTGAAGATGTTCAACAAGCGTGACAAGGACGCCATCAATCGTCGTCAGCAAGCCAAGATCTACATGCTCCTCACTCAGAAAGTCTTGCCGTTCGTGGCCTCTGACTCACGGATGAAGTAGTAGCACAGGGGCGGCCGAGGGCCGTGCTCGACAGCCGCTGCGCGGCCGGCTCCTGTCGCGCCTGCGGCGCTCGTTCTTTTACCGTGAAGCCTTCGGCAGCATACGGTCGGCCAGGCTCCATGCAAGCGGCTACGCCGCCGGCTCCCCCGAGACTTTCCCGCCGCGTCGCTGCGCTCCTTATTTCGGCCAGAAACTCTCTCCTCCCCCGCCCTTTGGGTTGCACTCCACCAGGCGCTCCCTAGCGGCGGATAAACCGCCTTCACGGCAAAAAAACGTGGAGGGGGGTCGGGATGGTGGCCCCAATAGTACTAATACCGTTGGAGGTAGTGAGATGGTCCGCAAGGTCAAGAACACCAAGAGCCCCGAAGAGCGTCGCGCCGAGGCCGAGGCGCTGCAAGCCACTATCGCGGAGCAGGTCGAGGAGCTGCGCGAGTCCGAGGTGTGGGCGCGGTTCCTGACGTTCGCCCAGTCGTTCCACCGCTACAGCCTGGGTAACCTCCTGCTGATCTTCGCCCAGTGCCCCGAAGCGTCTTACGTCGCCGGATACCGGACATGGCAGAAGCTCAACCGCCAGGTGCGCAAGGGAGAGGCTGGCATCCGCATTTTCGGCGGGCGTGACGTCCGCGAGACGGTCGAGAACGAGAAGACCGGCGAGGAGGAGGAACAGCGCCGCGTGCGATTCTTCGCGGTCTCCGTGTTCGAGCTGGGACAGACCGACCTGATCGATGAGGACGAAGGCGACCCGAGCAACATCGCCCATACACTCGCCGGAGACGATCCGGCAGGCATCTTCCACGCCGTGACGGACTACCTCACCGGCAAGGGCTGGACCGTCGACCGCGAGCCCATCGCCGGAGACGTCAACGGCTACACCGTCATGGACGGGACGCAGCGCGTCGTGGTCGACGCGGATCTCTCCCCCACCCAGGCCGCCAAGACCGCGCTTCACGAGGCTGCCCATGTGTTGCTGCACTCCGACGACGAGCCCGGCGAGTACGTAGCGCACCGCGGCATCAAGGAGACCGAAGCCGAGAGCGTCGCCTACATCGTCGCCGGGATTCTCGGACTCGACACCAGCGACTACAGCGTGGGCTACGTCGCCGGGTGGAGTAACTGCGAAGCCGAGACCATCAAGGCCACCGCCTCGAACGTGCTCCGCACCGCGCACACCCTGGCCGACGCACTCACCGAGACCGACGAAGACGCCACCGCCGCCTAGCTCAATAGTACTATTACCGTTGCTTTCGAGCTGCGGTAATAGTGCTATTAGGGGTAGCCACAGAAAGGGTGCCACCATGACGAACCGCACCGCCGAGACCGTGACCATTACTACCCGTCCGTGCATGTTCTGCCGCCGGACGAGTGACGTCGAGCTGACGCCTGAGCAGGCCGCCGCCGTTGAGGCTCGCACGCCGATCCAGGACGTGCTGCCCGACGTCGCGCCAGCCACCCGCGAGCTGCTGATTTCAGGCACGCACCCTAGCTGCTGGGAAGAGGCGTTCGGATGACAGGGCAATATCGCGACGGTGGTAATAGTACTTATAGTACCAATAGTGCTGTGGATATAGGGAGGGGTCAGGACACAATGGGCGACATGATCGACAAGGAGCTGGTGGTCTACTCGAAGCCGGGGTGTGTGCAGTGCACGGCCACCTATCGAGCGCTCGACAACGGCGGCATCCCCTATCGCATCGTCGATCTGAGCGAGAGCCCGGCTGCCGTTGAGTACGTCAAGGAGCTGGGTTATCAACAAGCGCCGATTGTCGTTGTCGACGACGAGGACCACTGGTCCGGCTTCCGGCCTGACCAGATCGAGCGCGTCGGCAAGCTGATCCAGACTTGACGCGGCATAATGATAATAGTACTATTAGTACTAACAGAGTCGAAGGGAATCAGTATGACAAACCACGAACCAACCCCCTATGACACCGGCGCTCGACTGGAACCGTTCGTCTGGGTTCGCGACGGGATTACCGGCAACGAAAGCCCACGCCCGGCCTCGGCCGACGACTACGGCCGTGTGGACTTCGAGGACGACGCCTCGTGCACGATCGCCACGGCATACATGGCCCGGGAGGGGGAGTCCAACGTGTTGCACGTCGACAGCCTCAGCGACCCGCTTGTCGTCGCCACGGACCACGGACGTGTGCTCGTGCTCGACGAGGACACCGTGGCGGGCCTGGAGGAGTTGCTGCGCCTGGCCGAGCGAGGCCGTGCCGACTTCGAGCACCAGGCGAGCTATGGCGACTACAGCGCCGAAGACCGAGCCGATGCAGACCAGCGCTGGGCCAGTGTCAGAGCAGTAGCCGAGGAGCTGCACCCTCATCTGACGAATTGACACTAATAGTACTGTTAGGGTCGCTTGCAAAATGCGACCCTAACGGTACTATTAACCCTATTGGAGGCAATACCCATGACCGCTCAGATTCGCGCCTACTGCAACCAGAAAGGCGGCGTCGGCAAGAGCACGACTGTGTTCCAGCATGCGCGCCGCGCCGTGCTCGCCGGGCTCCGTGTCCTCGCCGTCGACCTTGACCCGCAGGGCAACCTCACCAGCAACGCCACCGCAGAGCCCGTCGAGGGGGACCAGGCGGGCCTAGCGGATGCACTCAGTAATCGAGCCCCCGAGACCCTCCGCGACGTGATCGTGTCGGGTGTCTGGTCTGGCCTCGACGTCGTACCCACGAGCGGCGTCACACTCGGCGCTGTCCGCGACGAGCTCACGATCGCCGGAGCAGGTCGAGAGGTTCGTCTGCGCGAGGCTCTGGCTACCGTCGCGGACGACTACGACCTGATTCTTATCGATTGTGCCCCATCGCTCGACCAGCTCACGATTAACGCCCTGACGGCCGCTCAGAGCGTCGTGGTGGTCACCCACGCGAAGAAGTGGAGCTTGGATGGGCTGTCGCAGCTCCTCGACACCATCGACAGCGTCAGGAGCTACTACAACCCCGCACTGCGTGTCGCCGGGATCGTCGTCAACCAGTACGAAGAGCGCACGGTAGGGGCCCAGCAGTGGCTTACCGACCTCGAAGGCGTGGCCGAGGCTCGCGGCCTGCCGCTGCTCTCCCCGCCGATCCCGAAGCGCGTCGTAATCTCCGACGCCACCGAGGCCTCACGTGGCCTCGACGAGTGGGGGAGTGCCGAGGCGACCGCGCTCGGAACGCTCTACGCCGACCATCTCGCCAGCATCGAAGGAGAGTCCTCATGAACCGCCCAGCGCCCCGCAAGTCCAGCCTGACCGGATCGAACCCCATCGCCCCACCTGTAGCCGCGGCGACCGAACCGGCCGAGGTGGCTGCGCCGCCGGCCCTCGTGGAGAAGGCGCAGAGCAAGCCTGCATCGAAGCCGGCGGCAGGGCCTGTCGAGGGGAAGAAGTACCGCCCCAAGGTGAGCTTCTACCAAGACCCTGCCGACACCGACCGCGTTCGCGGTGCGATCCTGCACACTCAGGTGCAGGAGGGTTCACGGTCGTTGTCGAAGTTCATCGACGATGCCGTGATGGAGAAGGTCGCCGCACTTGAAGCGAAGTACAACGGCGGACAGCCGTTCCCTGCCATTGGAGCGCGTGAGCTGCCCCAGGGGCGCCCCATGGGGGAGTAGCTCCCTCAGCTCGCGAATCACAACCACGCGTCACCAGGCGGCCCGGTGTCCTCTGCGAGAGCTACGCTGGGCGGCGATGGGACCCCCCTCCTGTCGCAGGCTCCTGGTCGACGCGCAAGTTCCCCCGCGTGTTGGCTAGGAGCCGTTCTGCGCGCAGCTGGCACGATGGGGCCATGGCACAGCGAACGATCACCACGCTCGTCGACGATCTTGACGGGACAGAACTCGAGCGAGGATCTGGCGAGACTATCCGGTTCGGTGTCGACGGCCGTATATACGAGATCGACCTCAGCACCGACAACGCTGCAGCGCTCCGTGAGACGCTGCAGCCGTACACGGAGGCCGGTCGACGGAGTGTGGCGGTCCGCTCCCGTCGCCGCAGGTAGGGCGCGAGTAGCCCCACGGCGCAGCAGATTCCGGCACGCAGAAGTGCGGGGCCACTCCTAGAGCAACCCCGCACTTCTCGGCTGCTACTTCTTGCCCTTGCCCTTCTGCGAGAGCGCGCTGCCGGCGACCTTCTTTGCTGCCGCGGATGAACGCGGGTTGCGGAGGATGCCGCTGGCGACCTTGGCGACCTTCGAGGAGGTCTGCTTGCTGTTTCGAGCCATGATTCTGATTCCAATCGTTGGGGTTGCGAGGGGTGGTTGGCCACGAGCTACGAGAACACTCGTGGCCAACCGGAGGGGATCACCCGCCGCGTCTAGCGGCGGGGCCGGATCCGAATTCGGATGGTCCGACGTCGAATGATCTTCATCGGTACCTGCCTCTCTGTGCCTTCGTAATAACCCCTGCGATAGAACGTTCAACCTATCCACGGAGGAAAAAGTTGACAGTTCAGAGTCAAACTCGTATAGTCTTCTACACACCACATGTTATCGTTTGGGTTACCTCCTGCCCGACCTGGACAGGTTGTTGCACCCTCCCAGTCTACACCCGTGGCGGCACCCCGCGCAAGGGGTTATTTGTCGTCGGCTGTAGGCTGGGATTTTTTTATGCCTTGACCAGGGTTTTCCTTGTGGGCATAGTCGAGGTTGCTCCCCGCAAAGTGATTTGAGACGCGCCCGCAGACGCGTTCGTGGCGTCGCTCGGCGCTCTAGGGGAGTAGGAGCCAGACGGCGAATGCGCCGAGCGCGCCGAGCGCAAGCAGTGCCGCACCGGATCGTTCGAGCCCGACGATCGCCGCCTTCCACTCGCCTAGCTGCCGTTTGGAGAACTTGATCGCGTCGGTGGCCTTCTCGGCCTTCAGGTTGTACCGACGCTCCCGCGCGGGGAGAGCGTTCGGCGGGGGTTCGATCAGAGCGCGGCCGTAGGACTCGGCGGTGTCGACCACGCGTCGGAGCTTGTCGACCTGAGGCCGGAGGAGCAAGGAGCTGGCGACCCAAAACGACCCGAATGCGGTCACGATCACTGGTATCCCATTGAGGGCGCGGGGCGAGAAGAGGTTTCCGGCCAGAGCATTGACCAGCCAGAGAGCAACAATGACCAACCACGCGGGGGCCAGCGAGAGTACTACGTGCACGCCGGTAGTTTTCGGGATGTCCATCCGCAGGGCTTCATCGAGCGCCGTGCTCTGTTCGAGGGTGTTGGAGTTCTCTCGCGGTGCTGACGCTATCGACCTCCGTCCGAACAGTCGACGGAGCGTGCTGCGAGTGCGTGACATCAGGTGTTGTCGACGGTCGGAAGCGCGGGTGTGATGGGGTCGCCCTTCAGCCTCGCTCGCTCAACCGCTCGATAGACCGTTGCGACACCAACCGCGTATCGCCGCGCCAGCTCGTGCACCGAGTAGTCACCGGAGTGAAACTCGGCCACAAGGTGGCCTTCTGTGGCCGGCGTGAGCTTCGGGGCGCGTCCGCGAAGCCGGCCCTTCGCCTTCGCGACCCGCATCCCCTCGCGTGTACGAGCGCGGATTAGGTCCGCCTCGAACTCCGCCACCATCGCCAGCGCGTTGAACAGCAGTCGACCGGTCGGATCCTGAGGATCATGCACGCTGTCCCCGATTCGCAGCCGGACGCCTTTCTGTGTCAGTTCGTCGATCAGGTCACGTGCATCCGGCACCGATCGCGCCAACCGGTCGAGGCGGGTGACCATGAGAGTGTCTCCGGCGCGGCACGCCGCCATTGCCTCCCTGAGCGCAGGACGGGCCCGTGTTGATCCCGTCAGCCCCTCGTCCACGTAGAGGACGCCAGGAGCGACGCCGGCAGCTGCGAGAGCATCCCGCTGCATCGTCGCGTCCTGTCGATCGGTGGACACGCGAGCGTATCCGACGAGCACTCCGGGCATACTGAAACCTTCCGTTTGGGGAACCATCACCGGAAGTATTACCGGAACGGGTCATACGAGAACTGTGATTGACAGCGCTTCGTGGCGGCGTTTTGCATCGCTTATTGGCGTCGCAGTGGTCGTGAATCGGTTCTACACGGCGCCAGAGGTGCCGAGCAGCGATCCGATCAGGAATGTGGCAGCGAGAGCCAGAGCGCCGCCGACGAGGATGCGGATCACCGGGCGCAGAGCCGGGCTGCCGCCGACCCGTGCGCTGATGTATCCGGTCGCGGCGAGAGCGATCAGCACCACCACGAAGGTCACCGGAACCCTCAGCTCCGGCGGAGGGAGCAGGATCGCCAGCAGCGGCAGCGCGGCGCCGAGGAAGAACGCCAGCGCTGAGGCGCCGGCGGCGGCGAGCGGACTGGCGACCGCTTCCTCGTCCAACCCGAGTTCCGCTTCCAGGTGTGCGGTCAGAGCGTCGTTCTCGGTCAGCTCGCGGGCGACCTGATGCGCTGTCTCCGGGGTCAGGCCGCGCGCCTGGTACAGCCAGGCGAGCTCCTCGAGCTCCCCGGCAGGATCCTCCGCCAACTCGACGCGCTCCTTCGCGATCAGCGCACGTTGGCTGTCGCTCTGGCTGCTCACCGACACGTACTCGCCGAGCGCCATCGAGATCGCCCCGCCGACCACGCCCGCGACACCTGCCGTCAGGATCGGCGCCGTCGCGGTCGTCGCTCCGGCGACACCCACGACGAGAGCGGCGACCGAGATGATGCCGTCGTTCGCGCCGAGCACGCCCGCCCGCAACCAGTTCAGTCGCCCCGAGATGGCACTGTCGTGCGGCTCCGCGCGGGGAGAGGAGGGCGGAGGTGCTGAGGCGGTCGACATGGGGGTCATGCAAGCACCGCGGCCCTCGGATTGCCAGCCAGGACAGGGTGCCCAACTGACGCAGCATGCCCTGATCGCGCTCGGAGGGTCCGGAACGCCGCCGGGCGGCCACACTCGACAAAATACCCCCGGGGGTATAAGTTTGTCGCTTGTTCCTACTGAAAGGGGAAGTGATGCTGCTCGAACGCTTTTACGACGACGATCTCGCCCAGGCGAGCTACCTCATCGGCTGCCAGGCCACGGGAGACGCGGTGGTCGTGGACCCGCGACGGGACGTCCAGATCTACCTCGATACCGCCGCCCGCAACGGGATGCGCATCGTCGCGGTGACCGAGACCCACATCCACGCCGATTACCTCTCCGGCACGCGCGAGCTCGCGCGTGCCACCGACGCCGAGATCTTCGTGTCGGGGGAGGGCGGCGTCGACTGGCAGTACGGCTTCGACGCGACCCGGCTGCACGACGGCGACGTCATCCCCATCGGCAACCTTCGCCTGCAGACCCGGCATACCCCCGGTCACACTCCGGAGCACCTCGTGTTCCTCGTCACCGACGGCGCCCTCACTCACGATCCCGGCTACCTGCTCTCCGGCGACTTCGTGTTCGTCGGCGACCTCGGCCGCCCCGATCTGCTGGATGAAGCGGCGGGCGGGAAGGACACGCGATTCCAGGGCGCGCAGGACCTCTTCGACAGCCTCAAGCGCGTCCTCCTCACCCTTCCCGACCACGTGCAGATCCACCCCGCGCACGGCTCGGGCAGCGCCTGCGGCAAGGCGCTCGGAGCGATCGCGTCGACCACCGTCGGATACGAACGCCTCTACACCTGGTGGGGTCCTTACCTCGCGGCGGATGACCGGGACGGATTCGTCCACGAGCTGCTCGACGGGCAGCCCGACGCGCACGCCTACTTCGCCCGCATGAAGCGCGAGAACCGCGACGGCCCCGCCGTGCTCGGACCCTTGCCCGAGCTGGCGGCGGTGACGTCCGAGGACGCAGCCGAGCTTCTCCGTGACGACGACGTGGTCCTGGTGGACACCCGCCCCCCGGCCGACGTGCGCGCCGGCTCGGTGCCCGGTGCCCTGGCGATCCCCGCGACGGGGAAGACCGCCGCGTGGGGTGCCTGGGCAGTGGACCCGGAGCAGGAGAAGCGCCCCCTCCTTCTCTTGGTCGATGGGCCGGAGCAGGCCGATCACGTGCGCGATCACCTGATCCGCGTCGGAATCGACTCCTACGCCGGCTACCTCACCACCCTCGACGGGCTCGAGACGCGCCCCTCCGCCACCATCGCCCCCGACAAGGTCGAGGACATCGAGGACGCCTTCGTGCTGGACGTGCGCGAAGCGAGCGAGTACGCCGCCGGCCACGTCCCCGGAGCGACCCGGATCGGCGCAGGACGCGTGCTGTGGGAGACCGACCGGCTCCCGAAGGATCGCACGATCATCAGCTACTGCCAGAGCGGCGCCCGCAACATCATCGCCAGCCAGGCGCTGCGCCGAGCCGGGTTCCCCGTCATCGAGATCGAGGGCAGCTACCTCGGCTACTCCCGCGCTCAGCAGACCGCCGACGCACCCACCGCCTGACGCACCCTCCTCACGGCTACCCGCCCGCCGCGCCCAACCCCGGCGCGTCCTCCTCACGCGCCCGAACTCGGGCGCGGCGGGCGGACACCAGCCCGAGCGTGAGTCTTCTCGCGCCGGGCCGCCGGCCCTCGCCGCTCGGTCTCTCACCCGTGCCGACTGCGGCCATCTCCTCGCTTCCGATCACCGGCGGCACCCGTTCGCGGTGTCGCCGCGCTCTCGAAAGGGCAACCATGACGACCACCTCTTCCCCTCTCACCGTCGACTCGAGCACCCTCCAGGAGTGGGTCAGCGAGCACGAGGACCTGCTCGTCATCGACGTACGCTCCGCAGCTGAGTTCGAATCGCTGCACATCCGCGGCTCCTTCAACGTGCCCCTGCCACTGCTGTCCGAGCACACCGACCAGCTCGCCGAGCGCCTCGGAAGCCGCGTCGTGCTGGCCTGCCAGTCCGGAGTTCGCGCGGAGCAGGCTCGACTGCGCCTGGCCGCGACCGGCCTCACCGGCGCCTACGTCCTGACCGACGGAGTGCCCGGCTACGCCGCCGCCGGCGGCGATGTCGTCCGCGGCGCTGAGCGATGGGCAATGGACCGCCAGGTCCGCTTCGCCGCCGGCGTCCTCGTGCTCCTGGGCCTTGTCGGCGGACGCGTCATCGCCTCCCCGCTGCGGCTGCTGTCCGGCGCGATCGGAGCGGGCCTGACGTTCTCGGCCGCCGTGAACAGCTGCCCGATGGCCTCCGTCCTCGGACGACTGCCGTGGAACAAGGCCGCCGTCGAGCCGACAGCCACAGGCGCCATCACCCAAATCCCGGTCCGGAGCGCAGCCTGATGGGTCTTCTCGACCGCCTGTTCCGCTCGTCCCGCACTGTCTCCGTCGCGCAGGCGAAGGAGCTCGTGCTCTTCGGCGCCACCCTGGTCGACGTGCGCACCACACAGGAGTGGCGCACCGGCCACGCCGCAGGAGCGAAGCACGTGCCGCTGGACACGCTGCAGAGCACGAGCGCAGGAATCCGGAAGGACCGTCCCGTGGTGCTCATGTGCCAGTCCGGCGTCCGCTCCGCATCCGCGGCACGCCTTCTCGCCAACCGCGGCTACAGCACCCACTCCCTGCGCGGCGGGATCACCGCCTGGCGCTCCGCCGGCGAACCCCTCCGCTGACCCCTCCCAGTGAGGCATCACCCCGCTCACCACTTGAAGGAGAACCGATGAACGAGATCACCGTCACCGAAGCCGACCGTCGTCGTCCGACGAGCCAGATCCTCGACGTCCGCGAGAACGACGAGGTCGCCACCGGCATGATCCCCGGCGCCCTGCACGTGCCGATGGGACAGCTGGGGCAGCGCCTCTCCGAGCTCTCGCCCACCCAGCCGATCATCGTCGTATGCCGCAGCGGCCGCCGCAGCGCCGCCGCCGCGGCAGCACTCGCCGGCGCCGGCTTCACCGCCGACACGATGGCCGGCGGGATGGACGCCTGGACCCTCGCCGGCCTCCCCACCACCTGACCTCGGATCGATGACCGTCCACACCCTCACCACTGACACGTTCGACACCGAGACGACAGCGCACGACGTCGCTCTCATCAGCTACGGGGCGAGCTGGTGCGGTCCCTGTCGCGCCTTCGCGCCCGTGTTCGAGAGCCTCTCCGAGCACTACCCGGCAATCCTCTTCGCCACCGTGGACATCGAAGCCGAACCGCTTCTCGCTCGAGCAGCCGGAATCAAGTCCATCCCGACAGTCCTCCTCCTGCGCCGCGGCGAGGCGGTGCGCCGCCACTCCGGCGTCCTCGCCGCCGCGGCCCTCGCCGACCTCGCCGAGAGCGCCCTCACCGACCCGACAATCCGGAAGAGCGCATGAGCCTCATCTCCCTCCCTCTCGGCCTCCTCATCGGAGCAGTCCTCGGCCTAGTCGGCGCCGGCGGCTCGATCATCGCCGTCCCCGCCCTCGTCTACGGCGTCGGACTGTCGACCGACGAGGCCGTCCCCGCGTCCCTGATCGTGGTCGGACTGGCCGCGCTCTCCGCCGTGATCCCTCGACTGCGACGCGCGATCGACTGGCGCACCGCCGTTCTCGTCGGCGCCGCAGGAATCCCTGCCGCGTGGGTCGGCTCCCAGGTCAACGAGGTCCTCGACCCGGACGTGCTGATGCTGCTCTTCGCCGCCCTCATGGTCGCTGCCGGCATCCGCATGCTCACCGCCCCACCTACCGGACACGATCACCGGGTCCGCCTCTACGCGCTCCGCGCGATCGGAGTCGGCCTGGTCGTCGGATTCCTCACGGGCCTGCTCGGCATCGGCGGGGGATTCCTCATCACCCCCGCTCTCATCCTCCTTCTCGGCCTATCCGCCGGCACCGCGGTCGGCACCTCGCTGGTCATCATCGTGATCAACTCCGTCGCAGGCCTCAGCGCCCACCTCCCCGGCGCCACCCTCGACTGGCCCGTCATCCTCCTGTTCAGCGGTGCCGCTATCGCCGGGTCCCTCATCGCCTCCCGCTACGCCTCCCGCCTCCCAGACAGAACCGTCAAAATTGTGTTCGCCGTACTGGTGCTCCTCGTCGCCCTGTTCGTCGCGTCCGTCAGCATCACGGGACTACTCACCCGCTGACCCTCTCGCAACGAGATGGCGGGCGATCGAGAATCATGCCCCAGCCCTCCACCCTGATACCCCCAGGGGTAATCTGATCCCCATGCCGCTGCGCACCCGCAGCATCAGAGCACTCGACGCACACCTCGCGCCGCGAACAGGAAGAACGAGCATGACCGACACCGCCGGCCAACTCCACGACACGGACGCCGTCCGGAAGATCGCGAACCGCCTCAAGCGCGCCCAGGGGCAGCTCACCGCGGTAATCAGTGCGGTCGAGAACGGCGGCGACTGCCGAGACGTCGTCACCCAGCTCTCCGCCGTCTCCAGCGCTCTTGATCGGGCCGGCTTCGCGATCATCTCCACCGCCATGCGTCAGTGCCTCATCACAGACGACACCGACTCCGCCGGCGACGACGCAGCTGACGCCCCTCCGCGCAAGCTCACCGTGGAAGAGCTCGAGAAGCTCTTCCTCACCCTCGCCTGAGGCGGCACAGCACCACGACGGAGTGAACACACAACGCTCGTTCGGTGCCGCGTCGGCTTCCACATGATCCTCATCGAGCGGCGCCGACCCGGCTGATCGGCGTTAGACGCCATGCCGAGTCCTTGACTTCCGACAAGAACTGAAATCGGTAGGCTCGTGCTAGGCCGCGACGTGGCTCCGATCGGTGAGCAGACATTGCCATCCCCCTCGTTTCAAGCCATACTGATAACGCATGGATACACGTGCGCCCGAGGCCAGCCACCCGGCTGGCTTTCTGCGTTAACGGGCGGTCCGCGCCTCGAGCAGGCCCTCGACGCTCCTCAGTCGCGGTGCCACGCCGCGGCCCTGCTATTTTCAGCGGAACGATGTCACCTCGTACGTTGATGATGGGCACTCGATCCGTCGCCTGCCCAGCCGGCCTCGAGCCGGCTTTTTTCATGCCCAGGATCTGAGCAGCCCACGCTCTCCTGGCCCACTCCTCTCCTGCAAGCGCCCGAATGGCTGCTTGTAAGGAGTAGAACCGAGTCGTCCGGCTCGGTGCCATCTGGATGCGCATGCGCGTCCCCGCGGAGAGGTTCGTCATGTCGATCCTGCTTCCCGAGACACCGGAGGAGGTGACCTTCTTGACCGCAATCGCGGAGCAGCTCCCCGAGCTGTTCGCGATCGTCGTCTTCGCCCCGCTCGTCTACAAAGTCGTGCTTGGCAAGAACGACGCTCCCGCGAAGCGTGTCGCGAAGATTGCCAGACGTCTCCGTCGCCCGCCTCAGGCGTAGCGAACTCGAAAAAGCACTCCTCCTCTGCGGAGGGGAGAGCTCTGTCCTCTATCGCCTCAATAAACAGTAGCTTTTCGAGACACCTGATCAAGATGCGACTCGAGGTCCGCTGGAGCTGAGATCTCGGGCGCGAGTCTGTCTCGGAAAGCCGTCTTGCCGTGTTTCGTCTCAGGAGGGGTCGCAAAGGGTGTTTCCGAGTCAGAATGGGCTCGTGAGGCTTCTGGGTTATACGCGTGTGAGTACGTCGAGTCAGGACGCGCAGCTGCAGCTCGACGCGCTCGTCGCCGCCGGCGTGCAGAAGCGCGACGTCTTCGCGGACGTCACCTCGGGGAGTAAGACCGCGATCGAGCGGACCGGGATGAAGAAGCTGCTCGAGTACGCCGAGGACGGGGACACCGTGGTCGTGTGGCGAGTCGACCGCCTTGGCCGCTCCCTGATCGACGTTCTCAATACGGTGAACTTGCTGCGTGAGCGTGGAGTCCAGGTGCGGTCGATCTCCGACGGGATCGACCCATCGACATCGACGGGCCGGCTGATGTTGAACATGCTGGCCACGCTTGCGGAGTACGAGCGAGAGCTCATCGTGGAGCGGGTCAACGCCGGCATCGCGGCCGCCCGCGCGAACGGCACCCGGTTCGGTAGGCCTCTGTCGGATCCGGTCGTGATCGCGGACAAGCTCGCGATCGCCGCAGATGCGCGAGCGCGCGGTCGCACCGCTGAGGACGCTGCTCGTCTAGTCGGGTGGAGTCGCGCGACGCTCTATCGCCACCAGCAGGCTCATGCGGCCCGCGAGAGTGCAGAGATGTAGCGACTGATGGACGGCCTCGAGCGGTGGCGGATCCTTCGACTTCACGTCGAAGATCAGGTCTCTCTCGCGGCCCTCGCCCGCGAGAGCGGCATCGGCACGCGGACGCTGCAGCGCTGGCATCAGCTTTATAAGAGAGACGGGCTCGCCGGGCTCGACGACACTGCGAGGACGGACAAGGGCGGTCGGCGCACGGATCCGGCGACCGTCGCCGCCATAGAGGGGCTCGCCCTGACTCGGCCTCGTCCGTCGATCGCGACGTTGCATCGCCTCACCGTCGAGGGGTGCCTGCGCGACGGCAGGCCGGCGCCGAGCTACGCGACCGTCCGGCAGATCGTGCAGGCCCTCGACCCCGCGCTCGTCACTCTCGCGTTGGAGGGTCCTGCTTCCTATCGCGACCGGCACGAGCTGGTGTTCCGGCGCCGGGCGGAGCGGCCTAACCAGATTTGGCAGGCCGACCACACCGAACTCGACATCCTCATCGTCGGCGCGAACGGCAAGCCCGACCGCCCCTGGCTGACGACCGTCATGGATGATCACTCCCGCGCGATCTGCGGCTACATGCTCTTCACCGGAGCACCCTCTTCGCTGAACACCGCTCTCGCGCTGCGGCAGGCGATCTGGCGGAAGACCGACCCCGCGTGGGCGATGTGCGGGATCCCCGACGTGCTGCACGTCGACCACGGCTCCGACTTCACCAGCCACCACCTCGAACGCACCGCCGTCGAGCTGCACCTCCGGCTCATCTTCTCGACCGTCGGCCGACCCCAGGGGCGCGGCAAGATCGAGCGCTTCTTTGGCACCATCAACACCGAAGTCCTCCCGACCCTCCCCGGCCACCTCGGCCCCGGGAACCGCAGCCCGCAGCCCGCGCTCGATCTCCCGGGCGTGGACCGGGCGATCGGCGCCTTCATCGCCACCTACAACCAGCGCACCCATCAGGAGCTCGGTATTTCCCCGCGCGACGCGTGGGTCGCGGACGGCTGGATACCCCGCATGCCCGACACCCTCGACGAGCTCGACGGCCTGCTACTCACCGTCCCGACCCATCGCACTGTGCAACGAGACGGCATCCACTTTCAGGGCCAGCGCTATCTCGCGCCCACCCTCGCCCCGTTCGTCGGACACACCGTCACCATCCGCTACGACCCCCGCGACGTCTCCGAGATCCGCGTCTACGACCACGACACCTTCCTCTGCGTCGCCGTCGACGAAGCCCACCCCAACATCCGCCTCAGCCTCCGCGACATCGAAGCCGCCCGACGCGCCCGCCGCCAGGAACTCCGCCGCGCGATCCATGACCGCATCCCCACCGTCGCCCACCGCGAAGAACCCCACCTCACGGACCCCACCCCGCGCAAGAGACGTCTCCGCACCTACGAGGAGGAGTGATGAGCCAGAGCTTCATCGTCACCAAGGAACACCGCCGGTTCGCCGAGTTCGCGAACGCCGTCAAGAAGGAACGCACCATCGGCATCTGCCACGGCGACGCCGGCGTCGGGAAGACCAACTCCGCCCGCCGCTACGCCAACTGGGACGTCCTCGAGCCCTACGTCACCGCAAGGGGCCCGCGCAGCGAAGACGACGCGAAACACAACGCACTCGCCAACCGCTCCCGCACCGTCTTCTACACGCCCGAAGTACTCCCACGCCCCAAGGACCTCATGCGGGAGATCGGCAAGTGGCAGATCGACCTCGGCATCTGCATCGACGAGCACCTCCGCACGATCGGGAAAGTCGCTGGCGTGCACAACGGAGACGCGTACCGACGGGTCGAGCTGCTCATCCTCGACGAGGCCGAGCGCCTGACGCCGACCGCGCTCGAGCTGCTCCGCGACGAACACGACCGCACCCACCTCGCGATGATCCTCATCGGCATGCCCGGCATCGACCAACGCTTCCGCCACTACCCCCAGCTCTACAGCCGACTCGGCTTCTCCCACCGCTACCGGGCCCTCGGCCGCGACGAACTCCTCTTCGTCCTCGACCGACACTGGAAACACCTCGGACGCACCCTCAACCCAGACGACTTCACCGACGCCCAAGCCATCGCTGCCATCGAACGCATCACCCGAGGCAACTTCCGCCTCCTCGAGCGACTGTTCCCTCAGATCAGCCGCGTCCTCAAGATCAACGAGCTCGAGACGATCACCGACGACGTCATCGAAGCCGCCGCCAGTGTTCTCGTCATCGGCAACTGACTCAGCGACATGGAGCGATCACAGAACACCGCCACCGAGCGGGCAACTCCACATACGAGAACGTCGCCACGCGGTCGAAGACTCGATGGCTAGGTGTTCCGGTGAACGATCGGCTACCGGAATGGCTACCCGTTGATGACCGGCGGCGTGCCAGCGGGGGTGACTGACCATCGAAGGGCGCCCGCGCCCTCGGGATCCAGCTCGAAGTCTTTCACTCGATGGGCCATCACTTCGATGTCGTGACCGATGGAGCAGTGGGTCCCGTTCCAGTTCCAGTGAGGCAGGTAGGGGGCGGGGTGGCCCTTTATGCGGACGTACGGGAAGAGGTCACTGGGGTACTCGCTCGTGAAGGCCTGATAGAGACCGAGCAGTGCCCCCTCGATCACCTTTGCGGGCGTGTCCTGGGGGAATACTGCGAGTGTCGAACCGGGAGGCGTCGTGGGCCAGTTTGAAGAGGCGTGGCCCTGAGTGTGTGACCAAGTGATAACCCAGGCCGACCGCGTTTTCTTCATTAGGCAGCCCAGAGGGCAGCGAAGTTGCCGGCGGTACCGATCAGGATTCCAGCGACCAGCACTATCACCGCTCCTCGTTGGCGTGCTCGGGAGTCGAGGAGGAAGGCGATTACGTCGCCGGCAGAGTCGTTCATCGTCGATGCACCGTCTGCGCCACCCCCGTCGATCGTGTTCCGATTCGGGCTACCTGCGAGGCGGCGCGCCGTCTGCATCTCTAACAGGATCAGGAGGACGCCAGCGAGCTGTAGAAGTGCGGCGGCCGCGAACAATGAGCCGGCGATCGAGCGTGGGAGTTCCATGCGCAAAGCGTAACGATGGGCACTGTGATGTCTCAGGACATCGGTGACGAATCTGCATCAGGACTTCCGTGACAGTCGGTGTATCAGGACATCGGTAGCGCTTCGATGTTCTTGGGCCTCGGGCCGCGGGGGCGGCCGTTTCCTACGTAGGTCACGCCGGCTGGTGGGCGGATGTGTTCGATGAGGATTTCGCCGTCGAGATTTGAGACGGCGATCTTGTCACCGTCGACGACGACCAGCACCTGCTGGAGTCGATACTGTCCGCCGACGATGTAGATGACTCTTGCGAGAGTGAAGGTGCCGGCGCTGTTTAGTCTCCTGAGAGTGATTTCTGTGGGCAGATCGGCCGGCGTCAGGTCGGGACGGATGGCTGTCCGGGCGAAGAGCTGCGGCTCGGGGTTGGGGCGGGGAGGGTCAGCCTTCGAGGTGGCGTTCCAGGCGGTCTCGGGGGTGACGCGACCGGGGAGTCCTTGGCGTGGGCGCTCGGTGTTGTAGATGCGGTCGAACGCGTCGACTTGGGTCTGCAGGGTCATCAGGGTGTCGGCGAGTGGCTGTTTATCGAGGTAGCGGAACAAGGTCTGATGGAAGCGTTCGTTCTTGCCCTGCGTCGTTGGCTTGTAGGGCTTGCCTGTGATCGCCTCGGTGCCGAGCGCCGAAACATGGGTCACGAGTTGCCCGGGGAATCCGCGACGTGAGGGATTCAGTGCGACCCCGTTGTCGGACAGGAGCCGTTGAGGAACCCCATTGGCGGCGACCGCCTTGTCAAAGACCGTGATAGCCGCCTCAGCGGTCTCGCCCCAGGCGACATGGGACGCGACCGCGTAGCGGGAGTGATCGTCGATGAGCTGGAAGATCACGCATTTGCGCCCACCGATGAGGACGTACTCGGTGGCGTCGAGCTGCCAACACGCGTTCGGCGCCGGATAGACGAAGCGCCGCCATGCTGATCGGGGTTTCTTCTTCGGCTCCAGCCTGGCCACACCGGCCTCGCGGAAAATCCGGGCCAGCGAGGCAATCGACGGCACCGCCTCAAACCCCATCGTCCGCATCTTGTCGTGCACGCTGATCGGCCCGTGGTCCAGCCCAGAGGCCTCGAGTGAAGCACGCACCTGAACGGAACGCGCTTTGATCTCGTCGGGTATCTGTGACGGGCTTGCTCTCGGTCGCCTGGTCCTGGGTTCAAGCACCGCGGCCGGACCCTCATCGCGGGCACGCTTTCGAAGTTGGTAGAAGGACTTGCGAGAAATGCCATGCTCGGCACAGAACGTCGAGACGGCACCACGCGGTGCGTCGCTGGGCCATTGCGCGATCGCGAGACGGACACGAGGATCGATAGGTTCGTTGGGAGTCACCACTCGAGCCTTCACGGGTGAATACGGTCGCGCAGGTGGTGGCAGATGCTCCGTCATCAGCGATTGCCGTCTTGCCCCGGCCCCGACCAGGTGCGGGTGTGGGTGAGGTCAGAGTCAGAGCACTCTCAGCGAGGAACGGCACCCCTTCGGGTACTCTGTGGGGGTATATGTCCGACTGCGTGACTGTGGAGGTGAAATGGTCCCGACTTCGCGAACGCCTGTTCGTCCGATGCCTTCCCCGCGTCTGAGGTCGATGCTGTTCTCTCTCGTCGCGCTTGCAGCGCTCCTCATTGGCGTGTTTGTCATGCACGCCGGGAGCCCGAGCGCGAGTGCTGCTCCGATGACTGCATCGGCTCACTCCACACACGCCGACACCCATGCCCCGGCTCCGGCCGCAACGGCAGCGGATCAGGCGCACACGAGTTGGACGGATTGCGGTGAGGGT
>NZ_LR733288.1:0-9945 GCF_902506515.1 Plantibacter sp. T3
CGCGATCCCCGCACTACGGCCGAACCTGGTCGTGTTGTCCATCAGTCGAACCTAAGCCGCGCGAGTCGCTTCGACCCAAGTCGATAACGCCGTAAGCCGATATCCTCGGGCGCTCGGGATCGAAGCTTGCCTGCTCGACACCGGTGGTAGCACTGCTGATTGACGTGGTCGACCTGCGGCTCAGGGCCTGCCGCGCGCATCCCGACCGTCGCGGCACCAGAGGTGTGTCTGCCCGTTGCTGTCCACCTTCTCCTCGCTCCGCGTCACGGCGCGAACCATTGTCATTCTCATTTCATCGACACGAGGTGTTTCCCCCATGCGGTTTCCCATCAGCATCCCAAGTCCCGATATCAGTTACCTGCAGCTCGGCCCGTTCCAGATCCACTTCTACGCGCTATTCATCATCACCGGAATCGTCATTGCCATCGCTCTCACCGCGCGACGGTTGACGCGCAGGGGCGCAAGCCCGGGCATCGTCCTCGATATTGCACTGTGGGCCGTACCCTTCGGCATCATTGGTGGACGGTTTTACCACGTCATCACCCATCCCGGCGACTACTTCTATCCAGGAGCAAACTTGTGGCGGACGCTCTACGTTTGGGAGGGCGGGCTGGCCATCTTCGGTGCCATCATCGTCGGTAGCATCGGCATCTTCATAGCCTGCCGCCGCTCTGGGATCAGATTCCTGTCCTTTGCGGACGCCCTCGCTCCGGGGATGCTCCTCGCGCAAGCATTCGGACGACTCGGGAACTACTTCAACCAAGAGTTGTTCGGAACCCCCACCACACTGCCGTGGGGACTGCAGATCGACTCGTCTCAACCAGCATTTCCAGCAGATCTACCCGCAAACACGCTATTTCACCCGCTGTTCCTCTACGAAATTCTCTGGAACCTCGCCGGTGCCGCGCTCATCCTCCTAGTTGAACGAAGGACACCACTGCGGTGGGGCCAAGCGCTCGGGCTGTATCTCATCATCTACGGCGTCGGCAGAGCGTGGTTTGAATCGTTCCGCCTGGATCCCACCGAACTCCTCATCGCGGGCATGAAAATCAACATGCTGACCGCACTGCTCACCGCGCTGGTCGGACTCACCCTGGTACTGGTGCAACGCCGACGTCACCCAGAACCCGAGCTGAGCCCCTACTTGCCCAATCGTGGCATCCGCCCGTCAGACCCTGTCACGCAATCCGTATCTGGCCCAGCTCGCCGACCAGCCACTGATTCCTAACCCAAACACCGATTGGACCCCGATGTCCCCGCATCCTGCCGGCCACCCCTCATCTGATGACGCACCCGCCAACGCAGAAGACCTCGCCCGTCGGAAATACCGGCGTCGACAGCGTTTCCTCCGCGCCGGCCAGGCACTCATGGTCACCGGAGCGTTGATCGGCATCAGCCACTGGCTCGCCCATCTCGGAGCATTTGGGCCTGAGCAACCTCCCGGGTGGTTGGACCTCGCGGCGGGCTACCCAATGGCTGCGGCGTTCCTCATCGCCGGCGCCATCGTCGCCGGCCAGAAATAGCCACCCTCCGCAGGCACTCGTGATCCACCTGGCAGCCCGCCTCACCAGCACCCTCCGCTCGGAGCCGGGCTGGAAACAACACACCGGCAATATTCTTGCCCGCTAATCAGAAAACGAGAAGTCATGTTCAACGCGAACGAGCCCCCAGCGGGCCTATCACGACGCACCCTCCTCCGGGCTGGGCTCTCAGGAGCCGCAGCGCTGGCGCTTGCGGGATGTGCTCCCGAGCCACGCTTCCTGTCGCCAACATCATCGGCTGTTCGAGACATCGAGGCAGCAAGACAGGCGACTGGCGCGTTGACGAAGGTTGCGTTGAAGGCAGCCGTCACCACTGTCGACCTTGCTGGGACTCCAGCTGCCACATGGGCCTACGGGCCGCTCCCCGCACCCACTATTCGCCTTCGACAAGGCGACGCTCTCGAGGCCACGCTCACCAACGAGTTGCCGGATCCCACCACCATTCATTGGCACGGCTTAGCACTACGCAACGACATGGACGGTGTCCCCAACCTCACCCAGGCCCCGGTCGCGGCCGGAGCAGCATTCAAGTACCGCTTCACCGCACCCGATCCTGGCACCTACTGGTTCCACTCGCACGTGGGCACCCAGCTCGACCGCGGCCTGTACGGGGCGCTGATTGTTGAAGATCCCAACGAACCCCTCGCATACGACGAGGAATGGGTTGTCATCGTTGACGACTGGCTTGACGGTGTGACGACAACGCCACCGCAAGTGCTCGACGAACTGTCCCAAGGCATGGGGAGCATGACCGGGATGAGCGATGGGCCCATGCGTATGGGAAACACGTTAATGGGTGCAACTTCAGACGCACTCGGCGGCGACGCGGGAGATGTGTACTACCCGCACTACCTCATCAATGGCCGCCCCTCCGGGGATCCCGAGACTTACCAGTCCTCCCCCGGACGCCGAGTCCGAGTACGCCTCATCAATGCTGGATCTGACACTGCGTTTCGGATCGCACTAACCAGTCACGAATTAACCGTCACACACACGGACGGGTTCCCGGTCACTCCGACCACGACCGATGCCATCCTGGTAGGAATGGGTGAGCGCTACGATTTCATCGTCACTCTAAGCGATGGCGCGTTTGCGCTGATCGCCGAGGCAGAAGGCAAGCAGGACAGAGCAGTCGCTATCGTCAGAACTGCCGCGGGCACCTCGCCGCCTCCCGACGGCGACACCCCAGAGCTCACGGGGCGAGTACTCACCGCCGATCAGCTCGTCGCTGTCGACAGCGCCCAGCTCCCCAACCGGCCGGTGGATCGCGAGATCACGGTCCGGCTGCGCGGTGGAATGAAACAGTACGACTGGTCCATGGACTACAACTCCTTCGACCTCAGTGATCCGATGGCTAAGCCCTACTCCGTATCGAGCGGCGAACGGGTGGCTGTGAAGTTTGTGAACACGACCACGATGTGGCATCCCATGCACCTCCACGGGCACACATTCCAGCTCGCTCGCGGCGGTGCCCGAAAAGACACCTCGATTGTGCTCCCCAACCGCACACTCACAGTGCATTTCGATGCCAACAATCCAGGACGATGGCTGACCCACTGCCACAACCTGTACCACGGCGAAGCCGGAATGATGGGCGTCCTTGCATACCTCGACTAACCGCTCGCTACCCCTGCACTGGGCTGTCCCGGTAACGCTGCTGGGTGGGATGCTCAACGCACTAGCGTTCCCCTCGCTCGGATGGTGGCCCTTGGCGTGGATCGGCACACCGCTGATTCTGCTTTCACTCGTCGGACGTTCAGTGAAAAGCGCACTCCTCGTGGGGGCCGGTGCAGGGGCCGTGTTCTGGGGAATGCATATCTTCTGGCTGACGGTATACCTCGGGCCCGCGCCGTGGGCTGCGCTCGTAATGTTGCAGACCCTGTTTTTCGGTCTCTTCTGCACACTGATCGCACTCGCCTGGCGATTCACCGACCGGGCGGGCAACCACTGGTGGTTGCGCTACCTCATTGCACCAGCCGTCATCGGCGGGCTCTGGGTCGCCCGCGAGACAGTCACCAGCACGTGGCCCTACGGCGGCTTCTCCTGGGGTCGTCTCGCATTCTCGCAATCAGAAAGTCCGTTCGGTGACCTTGCCTCCTGGGTCGGAGTGACCGGGCTGTCATTCATCATGGCCGCCATGAGCGCATTGCTCGCTCAGTTTGCCCGACGCACGCGGCCGGTGTCGCTACCGCGCAATGTGGGGATAGCGGCCGTGGCATTGACGGTCGTTGTCAGCGTGCCCAGCTTCCCGGTAGTCACCAACGGGACGCTCCGCGTTGGCGCCGTACAAGGCAACGCCGACGCCGGCCTGTTTTCCAGACCAGCGCCGGGCGAGATACTCGACAACCACATTGCCGCCTCCGAACCACTTGTCGGCCAGGACGCGGATGTGGTTGTTTGGCCGGAAAACGCATCGGACATCGATCCACTCCGCAACAACCCTGCAGCTCGTGCGCTCACTCGCATCAGCGAACAACTCGGAGCTCCGCTGATCACCGGAACATTGACCCAATCTGGCACCGACGACTTCAACAGCCTGCTGCTGTGGGACGGCGAAGGTGGTGCTGTCGACCAGTATGACAAGCTGCACCCGGTCCCGTTCGCTGAATACCTGCCGGACCGGGAATTCTGGACCCCTTTGGCACCAGAACTGTTCTCTCTCATTCCCCGGGACTTCACCAGAGGCAGCCGCGACAACATCTTCACCGTCGCGAATCTGCGAGCCGGCCTCGCGATCTGTTTCGACATCGTCGACGATGCGCTGATCCGGCAGATGATGGCGGACGGGGCTCAGATCATCATTTCACCGACGAACAACGCCGATTTCGGACGTTCGGATCAGAGCATCCAACAGCTCGCGATCGCTCGAATCCGAGCGATCGAGACGGGACGTAGCGTGGTGAATGTTTCGACGGTCGGCGTCTCCGCAATCATCGATCCCTCGGGCCGTACAATGACGCAACTGCCGACATTCCAGCCAGGCACCATGCTCGCAAACGTTCCATTGAGCGACACCATCACCCCCGCGACGGCAGCCGGCGGACGATTCGATGCGATTCCCACTCTGATCGGGTTGGCTGGACTCGTCCTCACCGGCGTGATCACACGCCGCACGCCGCCCCACGAGCGAGTACGCGTAAATCGTACACGCGGTGGTGTCGTCAGATGGGGAGCACGAATCCTCCGATGAGGGCCTGCAGGGAGTAGATCCACGCGGTCCACAGGCCGGAGATCATTAGCACGCCGATCACGATCAGCATCACCCCGCCGGCGATGTTGATGGCTCGGATGTGGCGTCGGAGAAACGTCACGGCAGCGGTCATCCAGTTCAGCCCGAGCGCGATGAGGAGGAACGGGATACCAAGCCCGGCGCAGTAGATCAGTCCCAGGAGCGCGCCGCGCAGCACCGATCCGCTGTTCAGGCTGAGGAGCGAGATCGCGGTGAGGGTCGGGCCGAGGCAGGGTGTCCAGCCGAGCCCAAAGACGATGCCGAGTAGCGGTGCTCCGGCCAGGCCGGCGGTCGGACTGGTGGGGAGTTTGAGGGTGCGCTGGAGGAAGGGGATCCCTCCGATGAACGCGAGCCCCATCAGCACGACGAGGATGCCGAGTAGGCGGGTGACCAGGTCCTGCCAGCGGATCAGCCAGGAACCAGCGGCCCCGAACAGTGCGCCGTAGGTGACGAAGATGATGGCGAACCCGAGGACGAACAGTCCCACGCCGAGGAGCAGCCGAGTCCGTGGTCTGGCACTGTTCTGGCTGGTCATGCCGCCGATGTAGCCGAGATATCCGGGGACCAACGGCAGCACGCACGGGGATGCGAACGAGACGATTCCGGCAGCGAGAGCGATCGGGGCGGCGAGGATGAGTTGTCCGTTGAGGACGATGCTGATGAACGTCTCACCCATGACACTCCCGCCTGTTCATTCGGGCTCGCTGAGGACGGTGGCGACGATGGCGTCGAGGATGCTGTCGTCGCTGATCTCGCCCAGGATGCGTGCAGCAACCCGCCCCTGCCTGTCGAGGACGAGTGTGGTCGGAACGGCATTGGCTGCGACCTCGCCGGTGAACGCGATCTTGAAGTTGCCGTCGTTCACATCGATCGCCGACGGGTAAGTGATTCCGTAGCTTGTGGCGAAGGTGAGGGCGGTGTCGACTTGGTCGCGGACGTTGACGCCGAGGAACGCGACACCCTCGCCCTGGTACTTCTCCCAGACTGCCTGGAGATCGTCCGCTTCCGCCCGGCACGGAGCGCAGCCGGCGTACCAGAAGTTCACGACCAGGACGTTGCCCAGGTAGTCGGTTGAGGCTGTAGGTTCTCCAGTTTCCAGCTCGCCCGCGAAACTGATCGGCTTGCCCCGGTTCTTCGCGGCGATCTCAGTGATGGTGCCGTCTCCGCCGATGTAGTTCTTGCCGCTACCCGCGCGATATTGCGCCGCAAGCGGGTCGTTGGCACAACCAGCCAGCAGCACCGCAAGGAGCACGGTGACGACACCGATGCGCGTCCGACGGGTGGGGATGCTCATTCTTGTGCTCCACTGCTGCTGGGGACCATGGTCACGGTGGTGATGCCGAGGTCGTTGCTCGCGGTGATGCCGCGATCGTCGGCGATGAGCAGCCATCCGGGTTCGCCCGGCACCCAACCAATGGCTTCTGGTGTCCCGGTGGTGCGCCCGGAGCCGGTCCAGACGCCGTCTGCGGCCGCCGCAGTCCAGATCTGCCCACTGGTATCAACGCCAAGCAGGCCGCCCTGTCCGGTTGCCGTGACCAGCAGCAGCGCCGGGGCGTCGCTGACCGGCTCGAAACTGTCCCCGCCGTTTCGGCTCTCCATCAACCCGGCAGCCGTGGTGGCATAGAGTCGCTGAGGGTCGATGGTGTCGGCCGCGAGGTCGCGCAGCTCGAGCTGGGCACCAGTGGTCCAGTTGCGCCCGTCCTCGACGCTGCGGCGAATGGTGCTGGTGGTGGCGTCGTATCCGTAGATGATCTGGGTGCCGTCGGCCTGGGTGGCGACGTCGAGGTCGTGGAAGTCGGTTTCACCGCGCAAGGAGATCGTCTGCCAGGTTTCAGCACCGTCGTCGCTTGCGATGAGGCCGAGGTTCGGCGGGTTCAGCTCCGGCTGCTCTGCCGGGTCTGGGTGTCCTGAGGCGTAGAGCAGTCCGGGGTCGGCGAGAGTGAATCCCATCGTGTCCTGTGCTCTGCCGGCCACCTGGGTCGGGCTCGTGATGTCGCTGCGGCCGACGCCAAAGAGGTAGGTGTCAGGAAGCGCCCCAGTGGGGAGCAGCCAGACGCCGTTGTGGGTTGCCGCATACGTTTGGCCGGTGCTCGGATCGGCGGCCAGCCCGTGTACGTGCCCGAAGTCCGGGGCCGATTCGGGCGCAGAGCTCGCTGCGGTGCAGCCGGCCAGGCCGGCGAGCAGCAGCACCGCGGCGATAGAGGTGAGAGTGATTCGATGTGTTGGTGGCTTAGCCAAGCTGGACTCCTCGGGCGCTCATGAACGGTTGTGGGTCGATGCGGGCTCCGTCAACACGGACCTCGAAGTGCAGGTGGCAGCCGCTGGAGGCCCCGGTGGTGCCGACGAGGCTGATGTTCTCGCCGGCCGCCACGGTTTGGCCTTCGCTGACAAGGACGGTGCTGTTGTGGGCATACCCGGTCTGGACACCGTTGCCGTGGTCGATGAGCACCCAGTTGCCGTAGCTTCCTAACCAGCCCGCATAAATGACGGTCCCGCCCGTGGCGGCATAGACGGCGCGGCCACACCCTGCGGCGAGGTCCGTGCCAGAGTGGAAGGCACTGACCCCGGCGACGGGTTTCTCGGGGCGCGGTCCGAACCGGTCACTGATCCAACCGGCGACCGGCAACGCCCACCCCTGGTTGCTGAGCTGACCGGAGTCCAGGGACGGGCCCGCGGTCCCTGCAGCGGCAGCGGCGGCTTCCGCAGCTCGGCGTGCCGCCTCACCCTTGGCGTAGTCCGCTTCGGTTGCCGCTCGGTTCTCCGTCAGGACGGTGAGCTGGGCGGCAAGGGTGGCAGCATTCTGCTGCTGTTGCGCGAGCGAGGCGGCAAGCGCGGCTGCAGCAGCGGTCGCCTCAGTGAGGGCGGTCTCTGCTTCCACGGCGAGAGCGCTGAGGGCATCACGTGCGATGACCGCTTGCGCGGTGACGGCGGCGGCAGCGTTGCGGTCTCGGGTCGCGTTGTCGTAGATCTGGCTGGTGCGTTCGCTGAGCTTGCTCATGCTGCTGAGCTTCCCGAGCAGGTCGGCGGCGTTGTCACCTTCCAGGATGAGTGACAACGAGAGATCGGATGCGCCGGTACGGCTGAGGCTCACGGCGAGACGGCCGGCCTGCGCTGCTGAGGCCGTGGCCCGCTGCGACGCGGCATCGGCTTGTGCCTGCAAGCTCGCAGCCCGGTACGTGCCCTCATCGAACGCAGTCTGCGCCGTCTCGTACTCCGCCGCCCGGAGGGTTGCGAGGTCTTGTGCGGCATCGACTTCAGCCGCGAGCCCGTCTATGAGGGCTTGGATCTGCACGATCTTCGCCTGCGCGGCAGCTTCATCCCCTCGCGCACTTTCCACATCTGACCAGCTCGGATACTCTTCAGCAGCTGAGCTCTGCGCCGTTCCGAGGATCAGAGCGAAAGCGAGTACCGCGACACTGGCGGAGAACGTTCGGGCACGCGACGGTCGACCGGTCATGATGCTCCCACCCGTGCAGTGAGCCAGGCGAACGGGTCAGTGGGGGTGGTGCCGTCGAGCAGGATCTCGAAGTGCAGGTGTGGGCCGGTGCTCTGCCCGGTGCTGCCGACGTTGCCGACGAGCTGCCCGACCTTCACCGGCTGCCCGACTTCCACCGCGGCAGACCCCTCGAGCATGTGGGCGTAGACGCTGCTGACGAGCTGCCCATCGATGGTGTGATCGATGACGACGTACACGCCCAGCCCGCCGTTGTCGGTCGGTGAAACCTCTCGGACAATGCCATCCGCGACTGCTTGGATCGGGGATCCAACGCCGGGGTTCATGTCGATGCCCTTATGGAATGTCGAGCAACCCGAACACGGCGCCACCCGGGGGCCGTAGTCAGTGCTGATGGGCACGCCGACGAGGAAGGGCCACTGGATCGCGCCCGGGTAGTTCGTGTACGTGCTCGCCGTTTGCGCATACGACGCTGTCGTCGGCCCGAGCTCGACCGTGTACCCGTCACGCAGCAGCTCGGTGGCATTGACATGCCCGACCGCGAGGCTCTGCGCGTCCCCGGCCGGTGCGGCCGAGGCGTTGGTGTCGGATTCGCTCGGCGTGGCGAACGCGGGGAGCGAGATGGATGCCGTCATCAACACGACGAACGTCATGGCCGCTGCACCGGCGCCGCGTCGTCCGCTGGTGCGGGCACGCGTGGCCTGCACCTGGGGGGCCGGTTGGGGCTGGGGCCTTCGAGCTTGTCGGCGAGAGTGCGGGAAGGGCTGAGGGGGCGGTGGTGGTGTGTCTCTGTGGCCGGCTTCGCGTTCGGCTCTGAGAGATCGGCGGGTGGGAAACGGTTCACGGGTGAGGTCGTCGATGATGCTTCCTTCGAGATAGCTTCATCCAGGCTCGCTTGGACAGCGTGCAGCCGCTCTGCTGGGTGCCGGCGGGCGCGCGAACACAGTTGCGCGCCCGCCGGCAGATCGGCGTGCCTGGAGGGACGGTTAGAGCGTGGCGAGCAGATCCTGCATCGTTGTGATCTCGTCGGTCTGGGTGGAAACGATGGTCTCAGCCATCGCTTTCGCATCGGCGTTCTTCCCGTCAGCGATCTCGGTCTGTGCCATGTCGATCGCTCCCGTGTGGTGCTTGACCATCTGTTCCAGGAACAGCTTGCTTGCCTCGGCACCGGTGGCTGCCTCGAGCGCCTGCATATCGTCGTCTGACATCATGCCGTCCATGTTGTGATCCATGTCCGACGCGCTCTCCTCGGCGCCCCACTCGCCCAACCACTCCTTCAGTTGGGTGATTTCGGGCTCTTGAGCGTCCTTGATCTGCGTAGCAAGCGCGACAACTCGATCATCGATGCCGTCCTTGGCGAGAATGACGTCGCTCATCTCCACCGCCTGCTCGTGGTGAGGGATCATCATCTGCGCGAACATGACGTCCGCGTTGTTCGACGTTGCCGAAGCGTCAGAGCTGTCGGACGAGCTCGATGACCCCATGTCCATGCCGCCCATACCGCCGCCGGAGCAGCCGGCGAGGACGAGAGCGGTGGTGAGTGCTGCGGTTGCGAGAAGGTAGGAACGTGCCTTGAACATCGTGTTATCCGTTCGTTTGAGCTGGGAATAAGAAATCGGTGCCCGGAGGGCAGAAGACCACGAAAACGTGGGTCAGCGATTTCAGCTCAGGTTCGACTGATGGACAACACGACCAGGTTCGGCCGTAGCGCGGGGATCGCA